>NZ_FLKM01000008.1 GCF_900086585.1 Emergencia timonensis | reverse complement strand
GCCCTCGGGACAAAGTGTCTCGAAGTTGTTACTTGTCAAGTTCCTGCTTTTTCGGGGCTTTTGCCAGCTCCGGCGGCTGTTTTTCTTTCCAGTCATCCAGCAGGGACATAATCTGTTCTTTCATTTTGGCGGGAGTGACCTCCTTGCCAAAATACTTTTCCAGTTCCGCAGTAGAAATAATCACGCCTCGATCCTCCTTTTTCTGTTCTGATAAGATACCGTCAATGACATCGCCGTTGAGCTTGCCTTCCTTATCCAGCTCCCGGAGCCGTTTGGCCTGGGCCAGCGAGGGCGAAGCCTGCTCCCCGTCAATGGAAACAGCAATAAGCCTCTGATTTTTCGGTTTGATGTAGGAAAGCTCCACGGCAGGCATGAAGCCCATCTTTTTATCGTCTACCTTATCCAGAAGCTCCGGCACAAGGGAGTTGAGCCGCAAGTAGCGCATGACCTTTTTATAGTTCATTTCATGCGCCTCGCCTACAATCTCAACCGAGCGTTTCCCGACATCGCCTTCCGCAACACCTTTCAGCCGCCCGCCCTGATGCTTGATGTCCTCAACCTCGAGTTCCAGCAGCGCGGCCAATTCGCTGGGGAGCATCCCGTCACGCTGCTTGTTGCTGTCCTTCATGGCCTGTACCGCTTCGTGGTCGGTCATTTCACGGACGATAAAGGGCATTTCCTCCAGCCCCGCCAGTTCACTGCCGTGGGTACGGCGATGGCCCGCTACAATTTCGTAGCCGTTTCCATCTTTCTCCGGGCGGGCAAGACCGGGAACCATTACACCGTTTACGCGGATAGAAGCAACGATTTCCTGCATCTTCGCATCGTCCCGTACCTTAAAGGGGTGCGGACGGAATGTGTGAAACGGATGAACCTCGGAAAGTTTCAGATAAACCAGCTTACCTTCCTCAACCGGGCGGGGCGGTGTAGTCGGCTCGGGAGCCGTCTGTTCCGCAGCAGCAGTTTCCTTCAGTGCCGTATCCTGTGCGGTCTTAATGGGCTCCTTGGCATCCGGGGCCTTTCCGTCACTTCGGGACACTTTGTCTCGTTTGGACGGCTTGGGCTTGTCAGGGGCCGTCTTATCCGCCTTGGGTGGGCGGCCCTTGCGGGCCCCAGCCGATTTCTCCGATTTTTGATTTTCAGTCGCGGCCTTTTCTGCTTTCGGCGGACGGCCACGGCGCGGCTTTTTCGGTTCCTCCGTATTGGCGGGCTGCGGTGTTTCTCCGGGAGCTGCCGCCTCTGGCGTTTCGGGGGTTTCCGCCTTTTCGACTTCGGCGCGGGCGTTCTGCCTCTTTTCCGCCATAAGTTCATTGATTTTGTCAAAGGACACAACCACATCGCCGGACTCAGGTATGGCAGGCCCGGTCTGTTCCTGCTGGGGCTCAGACGCTGCGGCCTGTTCGGGTGTGGTGATAGGCTCGGCGGCCTCCGGGAAAATATTCTCCGCAGGGCCAGTATTCAGTTTTTCATCGGCCATTTACGATCCTCCTTTTCGTTAAAGTTGCACAAATTTGAACGCTAAAATTTTGTAGTTATTTTTGTGCCTCCTTTCCGTCTATCCACGCAAAAAAGCCGCCCGTTTCTCATGCCGGACGGCTTTTTGCGTAATGTGATAGATCAAATATTATTTTTTCTGGTTTGCAGGCTCCGAAAAGCCTTGTATTTACAGTGTTCCTAATAGGAAGTAATCATATGCGTAACCGGCCTCTCCCTGCAAAGGAACTGTACTGCTCCCACGAAAAAACGCCCCCAAAGGGGCGTCAGGCCGGCGGCAAAATCTATTTTTTCAACATATTTAATAAACTGTCCAGTTCCTCTCTGTGATGCTTTGAAACAGCGCCGGGATTTCTGCGCAGAATCTTCGCCAGATGATTGTACTCACGGTCCGTCCTGCTGAGGATTTTCCGCTTCTCTACCTCTACTCTATTCAAATAATCTGTAAGGTCAACAGAATTGGCCTCTGTATTGGTGAAATAGTCGAAAATCTGCTGAGACAAATTTTCCAAACGTGCAAGACTACGCGCTCTGGCCTCCTGCACATTCTCTGCGAAACGCTCTTTGCGCGTTTTTTTCTTTGCCGACTGTTCTTCCTTGAACTTGCGCAAATCTTCCTCCGCCATAGCGGCCACAGCGTCGATACGCTTTTGCAGCTTTCTGATTTCTTCATTGCTTTCAGCAAGCTTAATCAGAGTTGCTTTCAAGTCCATAGCTTCATTGAAGGAAACGGTCATATCCACTGCCACATAAATTGTCAGGGCAAAAGCAGTGATGTCCACTGCGGTCATCGGGATTGACATGACCAAATCCTCAATAGGAGGATGAAGCACCTTGACTAACAAAATCGAAAAAGCACCCCATGCTAAAGAAACCATTATGCAGATATGTCCCTTTAAATTGAACTTGTGCCGTGTATAGTCCCAATACCTGACGTGAAACAGCTTTTCCATGGCGTCGCCAGTGAAATATTCCAAAATCGTGGAGCTGATCATCCCAAAGAGATAAATCAGCCAGATATTGTCACGGATACCGAGGGTACTGAGTAATATCACGATTGCGCCAGAGCCATAAATGGGAAGAAAGGGACCGTGAATAAAGCCGCGATTCACCCACTCTCTGGCTCTGACAGAAACATAAGCAGACTCCCAAATCCAACCCAAAAAACAATAGATGTAAAAAAACAAAAACCATTGTGCTGTGTTATACATCTTTTTTACCTTCTTTGTGGCATATAGAAACATTGGGACAACCTGAACACGTGAAGTCACATCGTTCATCATCGACATTCCGCTTTGCTTCATTTTTTTCCGCTAGAATAACGGCTGCAAAAGCCAGCAGTGCGATGACCACGGCCACCACTATGATATATCCAATATGAGTCAAAAAATAATGCATCTCAATCACCTCCATTTTGATAATATATACCAAAACTCCTGCAGATGCAAACATTACTATATAAAAATAGAAGCTGCAGCCTTTTTATACATCTTTTAGAGCCGGACGTTGACCGCCCTCTCTTAATAAAGTAAAATAGAATTTAAAATTACTTAATTAAATTAAGGAGAAGATCTTATGGATACAACTGATCTGAAAATAATAAACCACTTGAAAAGTCATGGCCGTGCACCAATCAAAGAAATCAGCTCCGTAGTCAACCTCTCTTCCCCTGCCGTTACTGAACGGATGAAACGGCTGGAAGAGACCGGTGTCATCAAAGGGTATCAGGCAGAAATAGACTATACAAAGCTGGGCAAAGCGATTCAGGCCTTTGTTGCAGTAGATGTGGAACCAAAGAAATATGAAAACTTCTGTGCTTTCTGCAAAAGCAGTCCCCAGGTATTATCCCACTTTCATATCATTGGCCCTCATAATGCCATGCTCCATGTTGCCGTCACTGGCTCGGAAGAATTGACTGAGCTGCTTTCGAAGATTCAGTATTACGGCGTATCACAGACCTCTGTCATTCTGAATCGAATGATTTAACAAATGCGGCAAAATATCATACGTAACTAAAGATAACATAGCTGGTGAGTTTTGGTTGGTAGTAAAGGTTTTTAAAGCGTGTTATTGTAGAGAAAAGAAAGGAGTGTGAAAAATATGATTTCTGCGAATTTGACGTATCTGCGTAAGTATTATAAGTATTCTCAAGAGTATCTCGCTGAAAAAATCGGCGTATCCAGACAGGCAGTAGCTAAATGGGAAAGCGGCGAAACGGTCCCTGATCTGGAAAACTGTATCGCTCTTGCCAGTTTATACAACGTTACTTTGGATAATCTGGTTCATTACAATTCAGAAAGAGCGGATCTGCCAATCGCACCTAAAGGCAAACACGCTTTTGGCACGGTCACAGTAGGTGATCGTGGTCAAATCGTGATTCCCAAGAAGGCCAGAGATATCTTCGATATTAAAACGGGAGACAGCCTCATGGTCCTCGGTGATGAGGAACAGGGAATTGCAATAGTCAAAACAGACATTTTTTTAAGTGTCATACGGGATATGATGTCAAAAGGGGAAAAATAAAATGAAACCAGCCATAATTACAACGAATCTCACCAAAAAGTATGACGGCAAAACGGCCGTAGACAATTTAAATTTGATGGTCAATCAGGGGGAGCTGTATTCTCTCTTAGGCGTCAACGGTGCAGGAAAGACGACCACCATCAAAATGCTTTCCTGCCTGATTAAGCCTACATCGGGAGATGCTAATCTCTGCGGTTTTAGCGTACAAAAAGAAGCTCTGAAAGTAAAAGAGAAAATTAACGTATCGCCTCAGGAAACAGCCATCGCCATGCAGCTGTCAGTCAGGGAAAATCTGGAATTCATCTGCGGCATCTACGGACACGATAAGTCTTCATCTAAGAAAAAGACGACCGAAGTCATCGAGAATTTGGGACTTTCTGAGATAGAGCATTCCAAAGCCCGCACGTTGTCCGGCGGCTGGCAGCGCAGGCTGTCTATCGCCATGGCTCTGATCTCAGATCCGGAAATTCTCTTTCTCGACGAACCGACTTTGGGCTTGGACGTCATTGCCAGAAGAGAGCTTTGGCAGACAATCAAATCTTTAAAGGGTCGTAAGACCATCATTTTGACCACTCACTATTTAGAAGAAGCCGAAAGCCTGTCGGATCATATCGGCATCATGACAAAGGGACGGCTGGTCGCTTCCGGCACTCCAGAAGAACTGAAAGCCGATGCTGGAGAGGATCGTTTTGAAGAAGCGTTTGTAAAACTTTGCGAGGGAGGAATCGGGCAATGAAAACACTAGCATTTGCATCGCGCAACACAAAGGAAATGATCAGAGATAAAATTAATCTGTTCTTTGGCCTTGGATTCCCGCTTATACTCTTATTCCTGCTATCCATGATGCAGGCTAACGTTCCAGTCAACCTCTTTGCCGTCGAATATCTGACGCCGGGCATCACCGTCTTTGGATATTCCTTCATCTCCCTGTTTGCGGGTATGATTGTTGCCAAGGATCGAACCAGTTCTTTCATGCTGAGGCTCTTTACATCGCCGATGACCTCTGGGAATTTTATCACAGGATACATGCTGCCGCTGCTGCCTATGGCCGTCTGCCAAACCATCGTCTGTTTCCTGGCAGCGATTGCTTTAGGCCTTGATTTGACAGTGAATGTCTTTGCCGCCATCGCCGTGCTGCTGCCTTGCTCAATTATCTTCATCGGAATGGGACTGCTCTGCGGCTGCATCTTTACTGAAAAACAAGTGGGCGGCGTCTGCGGCGCTTTGTTCACTAACCTGACGGCCTGGCTTTCGGGGACCTGGTTCGATACCAGTATTGCAGGAGACATCTTTGATACCATTGCCCATCTCCTGCCCTTCTGTCATGCCGTCGATGCAGGCAGATCCGCCCTCTCAGGTGATTACGGCGCCATCATGGCTGATCTTCTTTGGGTCATCGCCTATGCAATCGTCATCATCATACTGGCAATTGTGGTGTTTCAGAGGAAGATAGCGGCGGATAAATAGTTTTCTTAAGCATAAGCAAAGCTGCTAGCAGCGTAATCGTCTCCGTCACAGGAATTGCCGTCCACACACCAGTCATACCAAAGAATCTCGATAATAACCAGGCCGACGGTGCGATAATCACCAAGCCTCTCAGCAGAGAAATGATAAATCCTTTCTCTGCTTTTTCCATTGCACTCAGGTATCCGGCTAATACGATGTTCAGACTGCCAGGAAAAAATCCCAAAAAATAGATTGTAATTCCTTCTTTGGCGATGGATTGCAACAATGGGTCCCCGCTTTTGTTAAAGAGTGCGACGATACCGTCATTAAAAAGATTAGAAAAAGCCACGATGGCGGCTGTCAAAACCAAAGCTACAACCACCGCATCCTTCAGTACAGCCTTAAGCTGTCCCGTCATACTTTTGCCATAGTAATCACTGACCAAGGGTTGTATGCCCTGGGCAATGCCAGTAAAAATTGACACTGCGAAAAGCGCCACATTGGCGACAATTCCATAAGCTGCAACGGCAGTGTTACCGCCCAAACCGAGAAATAAGAAGTTAAAGATCATAATGACTGCACCGGTGGATAATTCGTTGACAAAAGAAGAAATACCCAATTTGCAGAAATCAGCAACTGTATGCAGCAAAAACCTCGTCTTTATCAGCTTAAACTGATTTTGTTTCTTGATAAAGTGCGCAGACAAACAGCAGATGCTGATGACCGGCCCGATTCCCGTAGCAAAAGAGGCGCCAAACATGCCCCACTTAAATAGATAGATGAACACGTAGTCTAAAATGATGTTGGAGAAATTTCCTGCCAACATAGCAATGGTAGCTAGCTTCGGATTGCCATCATTTCTTACAAAAGCTACAATCGTATGGTTTACAATATAAAAAGGGGCGAAGAACATGATGACTTTTAAATAGGTACTTGTCATTCCCTTCGTCACTTGATCCGCACCGATGGCTTCTGCAATCCGGCCTGCAAAAAGAAGCCCAACGACAGCAATCAGGCAGCCTGCTGCAATGCCTGCCATGATCGCATTAGAAAAGACTCGGCTGCCAGTCTCCCGTTCTCCGCGCGACATACTGACAGCGTATCTGGTGCCGCTGCCGATACCCACCATGAGACCGATAGCCTGTATAAAGCTGAACAGCGATATCGCAAGGTTTAACGCAGTCAAGCCGTCAGCTCCGATGCCGTTAGCGATAAAAAACGTATCTGCCACGATATAACAGGAGCTTCCAAGCATGGCCAAAATGTTCAGTGATACATATTTGGCAAACTTCTTTCTGCTCTTATCATCAATTCTCTCCATTACTTCCTCCTAAAAAAAGTGCCCCTTGGGTTCCTGCTTGCGACCTACCGGAACCTTTGAGACACTTTCACTCATCTACCCGGTGGCAGATGAGAAGTTTTAATATTTAACTATCTGTATTTTAACATACACCATTCATAATGGAAAGTCAAAAACTTTTATCAAAAAAATGAAACTATTTGGCGCAACTTTCACTCTATATATAGTGTGGGGGAAAATTAGTAATTTAATTAGGAGGAAGACGCAGTGAAAATAGAAGTACAAATGCAGGTCGCAGAAAACATTAAATATTTAAGAAACGTATTCGGATACACACAAACGCAGGTAGCAGACGGGATTCACTTGTGTCGCAGCACATATGCATTATATGAGACAGGGAAAAAAGTACCTGGTGCGGATACCATCATAGATTTAGCTGATTTCTATCATGTCAGAGTCGACACGATATTACAAGCTGAAAATGACCGTTTTGTCAACGACGTCATCTTTTCAGACAGGTGTAAAGAACAATTATTAACATTAGTAGACATCTTTTATCAGCTTTCACCTCATGGACAAGGTTGTCTTATCGAGCGAGCCAGGGTTCTTCTTGAAGATGAAATATCGGGAGAAATTCCAAGTTTTAATCCCATACCCATGGCTTAAAGCACTTATTATAAACAGCATCCCACACAAAATAAAGCTGCCGCGCCGACATTTGGAATATCGGCGCGGCAGCTGCTTTAATTTACTGCTCTTTTCCAGCATCGCTTTTCATCGCATCTACAATTTCAAGGCTTTCTTCCACACCTTCTAATATAATCTCATCACTGACTCCCGGAGCAAAGGTAATCCTCAGTACAAGCTCATCGTCCTTCATAATTTCAATATCTGTATCTCTGCTGCTTTCTCTGATCTTTAAAACATAATCTTTATATAACAGTTCTCTCATGGCTTTCGCTTCCTTTTTTCGTATTACTGTTTTATCATGTCCGTTTCCTTTTATTTCATACACACCTGATAGATGTCACTGTTTTGGCTAAATGTGAGTGTCAAATTATAACAAGATTGACTGTTCAATTGACAGGGCAAAGATATTCGCTATAATATAATAGATAAAAAGTGCAGAGGTAATGAAATGGGTATAGTTAAGTTCTCAAAGAAGTTGAAAGGGTCACAAAAAAAAGAGCAGTTCGTTGCGCCTGACGGACCACATCCTTATATTGGCCCCGATGAAGAAATCGTAAGAAAAATTGCAGAAAAAAATACAGCTGAGGTGCTAAATAAACTGTTTCACGATGCTAAAACAATGGAACGTTTTAGACATTGGGATAAAAACAACGATTAAAAAGCAGCAAAATTGGGTGCCGTAAAAACGGCACCCAGTTAGTGGCCAATGAGTGTTACTTTATGTGGTGGTCAGAATATACTTTTTTTCGTATTTTTGATCAAAATCAAGGTTATAAATGACATAGCCAGTATAGTAATTTACTACAGCATAGATATGCTCAACCTCAAAATGTGCGTACTCAATACCTTTTATTTCAACAAGGTATGAGATACCGTCTTGTTCTACGGTGATCTTATCTAATGTTTCATCCATTTCTGCGTCCTTTCCCATGAACTCAACTGGGCGCCAGATATTATTTTACAATAAAAACTGATGAAATCATAGCGGTAAGTTTTGGAATTGAAAACTTTTGCCAAGGATCGGATAGTCGTTTAGTTTTACTCAGTTATTACGATTCTTGTATTTATCTTTTCTATATAAATAGATACCTGCGGCTGCGCAGAGCATAACATTGGAGATAAGTAACAGGTATTCAGGTATTACCAGTACGCCGAAGTGAATCAGCAGTAATGCGCCCAAGATCCCCCAGACAGCAAGTCCCGGCTTTTTTATGACAAGTCCTGCCAGAAGAGATGCGTAAATCGCTACAGGTACATAACCGAACATATTCCCTACATTTTCAGGCAGGTTACGCAAAAGTGCTGTGCCGAAAATAGCACCCATAGTAACAAACAGCAGTGTTGTTACCACAGAACCCGCAATCCCCAAAGTAGCTATAATTTCGCCTTTCTGTGTACCTGCTTTTGCATTAGCAGCAGTCTGAGCCGCAATTGCACACGGAATCCTGACATTCATGCCGCCAACCAGAAACGCCATATATGCTCCCGCTGTCCCCAGTACAGGGAAGTACGAAATCGGTTCCACAATCCACCATGCAATAGAGGCTGACACAATAACCGTCATGATTGTTATAATTTGTCCGCCAGTCGGCATGATGCCATATTTTAGAGACAACACCATTGCTGGCAGGTAGCTCAATATCAGTGCACATAAAAATGCAACCGTTCCTACTCTGATGCAAGGTTTATGAAAATCAGCTTTGTAAACCACTTCTGAAACAGGGTTATCCATATCAATGCCTGAATTCGATTTTGATTCTTTAATTTCTGCCTCCATAACTTCTCCCTTCATTTCTTCTGGATTCTAAACTCCTGATGCAGCCATACCTACAGCCATCCCAATAATCATCGAAATGCCAAGTACATATTCTTTCAGCCATGTCTTCTTTTCAGACAACTTTGTCAGGCATAATTGGCTTGAGATTGCCCCGGCTGCCGCTGCCGCCATATCCCAGCCCACTATTACATTTTGAACCGTCATATACGACATGATTCCAATCATGCAGGACACACTGACCACCTGCAGCAATTTATCATCGCGATGTTTAATTTTCGCTTCGATCTTGTTCGCTGACGGGATTAAAAATATGTTGATTAACCAGCTAATGCCCAAAGTAGACATCGCCCAAATGGATGCAATATATCCTACAGCGTTATATTCATCGCTGCCTAAATTTTGACCTACTGCAGATGCACCCAGCCCGGCATGCAGCAATTCAGCATCGGCAGAACCGATGACAGAAAGCCGCATCCAGGACATCGGTGTGCCAATGGCTGACATCAACCCCACCATAACGATAAATACAGCAAAGGATGGACCTATAGCCGAAATGGCCCCTGTCCTGAAAGCCTTACGACATTCCCTCACAGAAATACCTGCTTTCCTGGCTATATTCAGAGTTTTTCTGCAAATAAGAAGTACGACTGCCAATACTAGAATTACCAGCGGGATACATGCATACCATAATACAGGTGCATTTGCAATATCAAGATAATTCATAAAATCATTCTTTCTTTTCTTTATATTCTTTAATCAGCTTCTGATATGCACGAATTTCTTTACAGATTCCTTCTATCATTTCATCTGCCGAACGTTTGCCGAGGTCTGCAGTCGCTTTTGTTGGATCACCGACGCAGCCATTGGGAGAAACAAAATCAATGCCATGCATCATGGCGATGCTGTCATCAATCACAGGCAGATCCACTGTCGTATAGCCCCTCTCTGTCGCCTCCGTTTTTACCAGTTCAGGGTACCAGTGCATCATCCAGGACGTCTCCAGTTCATTGGCGTGAGCCCCCTCTTCTTTGCTGAAATAAGGGAACCCATCGCAGCTTCCATATAAGTCGATATGACAAATCGGAATCAATGTAAAATCTTCTTTGTAGAAGTCCTGACAGGTGAGCATTGCCGTAGATGCGTTACCTCCATGGGTACAAATTACAACAATCGTCTCAAATCCTTGTGCAGCATAACTGTTGATATAGTCTCTCATCACCATGGACAAAGTCTCATGAGACAAGGTTACTGTCCCAGGAAAGCACATATGATGCGGAGAATATCCGGGTCGTATACTCGGTGCAGCCAGAGCATCACCCAGCGCTGCCGCAACCTCACACGATACAGCTACGGCCAATGCATCATCTACGCAAATAGGCAGCCCCGGTCCATGCTGTTCAATTGCTCCAACACCGATGACGACCGTTTTCTTTCCTGCTTTCATGGCCTTGTCAATCTCAACCCATGACATGTTTTCCATTAAACAACTCTTGTCAAACATATTTTCTTCCTTTCTCAAACCTTTGGTCACGACAATTTCTTTTCTTTTTTCTGCAGATAGATAAACAGCAGGATGAATGCAAGCAGCAACACGATGCCCAGATAGCCAAGCCAAGTAAACGTAAAAGTATACCCTTTATTATCTACAGAATATCCCAGCAGTATATTCGCTATAATAGAGAAGAAATCCATAAAGAACAGCATCGTACCGTTCACCCTTCCCTGCTCCGTGTTTTTACTATTTCTTACGGCCATGATCTGCAGCGGCATATAATAGCAGTTCGTTACATAATACATCATTACGGCAGCGCCAAACATTGCAGAAGTTTCTGCACTTGCTAAGATAAATGGGAACAGCATCTGGCCTGTAAATGCGAAAATGACGAAATATCCCGGCTTTACAACATCACATAAAATACCGATTACGATACCGATGATGCCTACTATAATACCTCCTGTAGTAGCAGGGGTTAGATAATCAAAAGACATTTTCTCTGCATAGTAAGGCAGAAAAGAGCTGTCAATCTGATACACGATGTACTGCGCGCCATTGAGAATTGCAAATGGAAGAGCCGCAACAGAAAACATAGCAAACAGTTTCTTAAGCGGATTATCCTGTTTCACTGGCAGTGTGTCTGCAGAAGGTGTATTCTTTTCTTCAGTTCTTTTTTCTTCAGCGCTTTCTTTCAGCCTTTCATTATCAAAGAAAAATATCGCTATCACGCCCACAAGCTGAATTCCAAAAGAAATATAGGTCGGAATCGTCGCTCCCATTTCGGTAAACATCTTCGCGCCTAAGCCACGGGCAGAGGAACCTACAATAAAGGAGATCCCCTCACACAAAGCAAACGCCGTTCCTACTATTTTCCTATCAACAAAGGTTGCCAAAAGTGCATAAGGAAAAATTCCTACAAAAGACCAGAGAAGTCCGTCTATGATGAATGCGGCATACATCATTGTTGTTGATGTCGCATACAGATACAGTAAGGCACTTGCCCCTTTTATAATAGAAGCCACAATAAAAATCGGTTTAATATTTGCGCGGAACTTATCGATGATCGCACCTCCTGGCGTTCTCATCAGCAAGCCGCAAATCAAAAAAATGGAGATCATACTTCCGTAAACAGTGGCTGAAATTCCGTGATCGTCCATTACGAGTAAACCTCTGAAACCATTCTTGTAATAGCACGAGTAATTCATACACGCATAGAAAATAATCAGCAAAATTACATTTCTGTTGCCTAAACTTCTGGCAGCCGTTTTTAACTCAGAAAAATCCAGTTTTTTCTTTGGAACTGTGTTTCCTGGCATCTCACTTGTCCTCCTTGTCAATTATTTTCTAAATTATCTCACAGTTGCTGGCAGTTGAGAAGTGATAGCTTTCTTTATCCCCCCTTTAGAAAAAACTTAACATAGGCGATTTACACTTTAGGACGAAAAATAGCGGCCCGTAAGGCCGCTATCTTTTATGTCGGATTTTTCTCTAAAATTTTCAATAAATAATTGATGAAATAATGTGCAGGTTCACTGAGCTCATATCGATCAGAATATACATAATATAGAAATGATCTTGCACCTTCCACCGGAATACTCTTCCAGTTATATTGCTCAGCCCATTGTTCAGGACCTGTCGTACCAATGCCGTAAGCGTTGGTGCTTCCAATTAAGCGAGCCTTCCAGTCAACATTATTAACTGTAATTTGTTTTTTCGAATTGAAGGCTTCTGTTGGGCAATAGCTTGGATGGCTGAAATCCAATGGATGAATCACGTCATCAGCAGAACTGTGATAACTGACATAGGGATAATCATGAAGCTTTGATAATTCAAAGGACTGTCCCTCTGTATTGTCGGCAAGTGCAGGATGATCTGCGCGCAGATTAATATTCAAATGCTGCTCAGCTAGCATTTGAATTGATAGTCCTTGGTCCTTAATCCTCTGGCATTCAATGGAGGCTATCACTTCCGGCATCGAAATTACAGCAATTTCCGATAGATGCATTTGTACAGCTTCTATACATTTAGGAAGAAAGGCCACATCAATTGAGAGGAGATAATTATCTTTTTCTTCATAATGTCTGCACAAAGATTCAAATGCCATATAGCAATATGGCAAATGCATACAAGTGCAGGAAAATCGATTGACCGTTTCTGCCTCTTTCAGCTTTGCAATAGTATCAATCTCCAACTGAATCTTCATTGCATGCTCCAAGAAAACAGTGCCCTTTTCTGTTAAAGTAATCCCGTTGTTTGAGCGATGGAAAATCTCAAATCCGACTTCGCTTTCTAAACCTCTGATCGATTGACTCAAGTTGGAGGTAGAAGTGTAAATCGCCTGGGCCGCTTTTGCAATTGTCCCATTTTCAACACATGCAATGACATATCGTAATTGTAATAATGTCATAGATGGTTACCACTCACAAAATCTGCATTTTTCAATTATTGAAAGGCTTCCTGCACTGCTACCGCAACAGCGACGCTGGCGCCTACCATCGGGTTGTTGCCCATGCCGAGGAAACCCATCATTTCCACATGTGCCGGAACAGAGGAAGATCCTGCGAACTGGGCGTCAGAGTGCATCCTGCCCATGGTGTCTGTCATACCGTAGGAGGATGGTCCTGCTGCCATGTTGTCAGGGTGCAGCGTTCTTCCAGTACCGCCGCCTGACGCTACGGAGAAATACTTCTTTCCAGCAAGCACTCTTTCTTTTTTGTAGGTGCCTGCCACAGGATGCTGGAATCTGGTCGGGTTGGTGGAGTTTCCCGTAATGGAAACGTCTACGTTCTCGTGGTGCATGATGGCCACGCCTTCTCTCACGTCGTTAGCCCCATAACACTTTACCTTTGCCCGGTCGCCTTTGGAATAAGGCGTCTCACTGACGATTTTCAGCTCTCCGCTGTAGAAATCAAAGTCCGTCTTTACGTAGGTAAATCCGTTGATTCTGGAGATGATCAAAGCAGCGTCCTTTCCCAGTCCGTTGAGGATGACGCGGAGCGGTTTTGTTCTCACCTTGTTAGCGGAATTTGCGATGCCGATAGCGCCTTCTGCTGCCGCAAAAGACTCGTGGCCAGCCAAAAATGCAAAGCACTCCGTCTCTTCGCTGAGCAGCATGGAGGCCAAGTTCCCGTGGCCGATACCCACCTTTCTGTCATCAGCGACAGAGCCTGCGATGCAGAAAGCCTGCAAGCCTTCGCCGATGGCCTTGGCCGCTTCTACAGCAGTGACTGCGCCCTTCTTCATGGCGATGGCCGCTCCCAGAACATAGGCCCAGCAAGCATCTTCAAAGCAGATGGGCTGGATGCCCTTTACAATTGTATAAGGGTCAAAGCCTTTGTCAATGCACATCTTTCTCGCCTCTTCCAGGTCCTTGATGCCGTATTTTTTCATAGCCGCTTCGATGCCGGCAATTCGTCTGTCATAGTTTTCAAATAATTCCATCTCGCCTGCCTCCTATTCTTTCCGCGGATCGATTTTCTTGACAGCTTCATCAAATCTGCCATACTTTCCGCTGGCCTTCTCTATCGCTTCCATAGGATCTACACCGTCTTTGATGAAATCCATCATCTTACCCAAATTTACATATTTGTAGCCGATGATACTGTCGTTCTCGTCAAGACCTTCTTCCAATATGTAACCTTCTGCCAGTTCCAGATATCTAGGGCCTTTCGCCTCGGTGGAATAGATCGTTCCTACCTGACTTCTCGTTCCCTTACCCAAGTCTTCAAGACCAGCGCCTACTGCAAGGCCTCCTTCAGAGAATGCAGACTGGCTTCTGCCATATACAATCTGCAGGAATAACTCTCTCATCGCTGTATTTATCGCATCACAGACCAGATCTGTGTTCAGTGCCTCCATAATGGTCTTACCTACGAGAATTTCTCCAGCCATCGCTGCAGAATGTGTCATGCCGGAACATCCCAGGGTTTCGATCAAAGCTTCCTGGATGATTCCCTCCTTCACGTTCAGGGTCAGCTTGCAGGCGCCCTGCTGTGGCGCACACCAGCCAACGCCGTGAGTCAGACCGGAAATATCGCTGACCTCTTTCGCCTGTACCCATTTTCCCTCTTCGGGAATCGGGGCAGGACCATGATTTGCATCTCTATTGACGATGCACATGTTCTCGACTTCTTTTGTGTATATCATCTTCTACCTCCATTCAGTGTCGTTGGTTTTAAGTATATCATCGGCCAGACATTTATTCAAGACGTAAAAATGGGGCGGTCAGCCCGATCTGTGAAAGCATCCGTGCAGGCCCGCCCTTTGATGATCAATACCCTTTTTAGATTGTCTTACTGCAAGCCTTCCAAAGCCGGTCAGCCTCAGGCCCCCAGCTTTCGGCATACTGATGGCACTTGGCGCAGAGGTCGTCTGCACTTTCCGGCGATTGCAGATCTGTGGACTTTGCCCCCGTCTCTCGAACCAACTGTGGCAGAATGTCCGGATTCTCCAGCATCGGACAAGGCCTGAGCGGATTCTCGTTAAATGGCTGGCTGTCGTGATAAGCCATAAAGATCGGCGAATGCAGAACCTCCAGCAGCGACTTTTCTTTGATGTTGGCATTGGAATAGTGGATGAATACGCACGGCTCCGCATCTCCGTTTGCGTTGATATGGAAGTAGTTCCTGCCTCCAGCGATACAGCCGCCCACATATTCGCCGTCGTTCTGGAAGTCAAAGCAGAACAAGCCTTTGCCGCTGATCATATTTCTGATCTCCCTGATGCGATGATACATGTAGATCCTCTTCTCCTTTGTCGGCAGAAGATCCGGCGAAGCGTCGTTACCCACAGGCATATAGTGGAAGTACATGGAGAACTTGACACCTTTGTCGATCTCCATTTGGATGAACTCGTCAGAAGTAACCTTCTCGTAATTGCTGCTGGTATAGCAGATCGATGTGCCGAAGAGGCAGCCGTTTTCTTTCAGCAGATCCATGGCGCTCATAACTTTCTGATAAACACCCTCGCCCCTTCTCTGGTCGTTGACGTCTTTTGATCCCTCCAGGCTGATGGCAAGGTAGAGGTTTCCCACCCTCTTCAGATCGTCGCAGAACGCCTGGTCTACCAGCGTTCCGTTGGTAAAGGCGATAAATGCGCAGTCTCTGTGTTTTTCACAGATTTTGATCAGGTCATCCTTCCTGACCAAAGGCTCTCCGCCAGTATACATGTAGAAAAAGATGCCCAGCTCCTTGCCCTGTGCAATCAAATCGTCCATATCCTCAAAGGACAAGTTCAATTTGTTGCCGTACTCTGCTGCCCAGCAGCCGGTGCAGTGCAGATTGCAGGCACTGGTCGGATCCATCAAAATCAGCCACGGCACGTTGCATTGGTACTTCTCACGCGCATCTTCCATGACCTTGGTGCCACAGAACATGGCTTCAAATCCGAAGTTCAATACCGCCGTCTTCAATACATTTTTGTCCAGTTCCCCCACAAATCGGTCTATGTATTTGACGAGAGCGCCGTCCTCGTTCATGATCATTTCTTCTGCCTTCTCATAGTCGATGACAACGTCAGTTTGATCGATATAGGGCTTTGCCATGTCGAACATCTTTTTCAGTTCGTGCTGCCTGTCTTTCCCCATTTTGTCGTAAGCCACATCAAAGGCTTTCGCAAAGGCTGTACGTTCTATCTTATGTTTCAAAGTGTTCATTTTCTACTATCTCCAATCACAAAATCTAACAATATCTTTAAAACTTAACGTTATTATAGACCCGAGATTTTGCTAGTGCAAACGTCAAAACTGCCGATTTGTATAGAAATCCGTCACTTTTTGCGGACTGTAAAAGGCAGTCCGCTTAATGCGAACTGCCCTGCTTACTTTTCCTGCATTTCTATGCAATTGTATTTACCTTTTCTTTTAGTAACCTTACATCATCTTCCAGCAGACCGACACGAACCAGAAGCTGTTCTTCATCAACATTTCCCTTGATGGCTTCATCCAGCTTTCTGGACAAATCGCAATGCCCTTCTGCAATCGTTTTGAGATGACGGTTCGTTACATTTTCAAGAATCACCTTGATCGATTTAGTCTGGTTCTTCAATGAGGTCATCTCACTCTTCATCAACGTCGTCTCATTTTTCAGTGAACTGATGTCACCTTTCATCGATGTGATGTCATCCTTCACCAATGTCATCTCTTTTTTCAATAAACCTATCTCACCTTGCAGCTCTGTTCTGGTGTCTGACATCTCTTTTTTCAGTGAGCCTATCTCCCCTTGAAGCTCTGTTTTCGTAGTCGACATCTCCTTCTGCAGCTCTGTTCTCGTACTCGCTATTTCCTTCTGCAGCTCTGTTTTCGTAGTTGACATTTCTTGTTTCAACTCTGTCATACCACCCTGTAAATCCTTGAGCGCTTCTAAGATCATTTCTGTTTCCTTCGACAAAAGATGCACCTCTCTTTCTGTCGTCTTTGGTTATCATTCAACCGCAAACACTACGTTCTGTTTTCGCCTACGCTCGTCATTAGCCTGATACAAATATTCTATCATGTAATCAATCCTCTCGCAACAGAAAGCCGTCTCTTCGACAGAAAAAAAATTCCGCTATTTCTTCACAACGGTGGCTGAGCCAATTCTATGATTTTGCACACTGTGCACTTCGATGGCCAGGCTCTCTGTCTCGATGGCAAAGCCTTTGCCATCCTCTGGAATCTCCGCGATCAGCCCGCAGATAAATCCGCCGAAGGTATCATAAATCTCTACAGGCAAGTCGACTGCCAGCTCCTCGCTGACATCGTCAATGTCTGCACAGCCGTAGATCAGCCATTTGTTTTCGTCAATCTTTTGAATGTCTTCCGGTTTTTCTTCTTCTTCCTCGTCGTGGAGATCGCCAACCAGCGCTTCCATCAGGTCGTGCAGGGTAATAATGCCGGACAAACCGCCGTACTCGTCGATGACCACGGCAAAGTAGACACCTTTCTGGCGCATATTTCTAAACAAAACGTTGGCTTTCATGGATTCCGGTATGAAGTATGCTTTTTTAACGGCTTTTTCCATGATGTCTTCCAAATTCTTCTTTCCACTTCTGAAATAATCCTTTGTATCCAAAACGCCCAGGATGTCGTCGATACTGTCTCCGCAGACCGGATAATAGGTATGTCTGCCGTCATAGATGATCTTCTCCCACTCCTGCAGTGTGTCTTCCGTACTGAGCGCCAGTACATCAACTCTATGGGTACAGATCTGTTCAACGGCAATGTCGTCAAATTCAAAGACATTTTGGATGATCTCATTTTCATCAGGATCTATGACTCCCTGCTGGTTGCCCTCCACCAAGAGCATTCTGATTTCTTCCTCCGTCACCTGCTCGTCGTTTTCATCGGGATCGATGCCCAGCAGTCTGAGAATCAGATTGGTAGAAACCGTCAATAGGAACACCAGCGGCGCGAACACCTTTGATACGCCGTGGAGCAGCCCCGACATGCCCAGTGCCAGAGATTCCGCTTTCTTCATGGCAATCCGTTTCGGCACCAGCTCGCCGAAAACCAGATTGAAGTAGGCCAGAATCAGGGTAATCAGAATGACGGAAACGGATTTTAAGACGTTGGCTGGAACAGTGATGCCCCAACTCATCATGGCATCTACCAATGGGCCGGCAAAACTGTCTGCAGCAAAAGCACTGCCCAGAAGACCTGCCAGAGTAATGGCAACCTGTATGGTAGCAAGGAATCTGGCTGGCTGTGCAGTCAGTGCAGAAAGGCGCACCGCCCGCTTATCACCTTCGGCAGCCATCCGCTTCAACTTATTATCATTCATAGAAATCACTGCAATCTCTGCGCTGGCAAAGGTCGCATTTAAGAAAATCAATACAATCTGTAAAATAATCGGTCCAATCATTTTTATATCCTCCATATATTATCATGCTGCATTTTAGCTAAAAAAACACAAAAAGGTATCGTCTGTCACAAAGTTTGTACAGACGGTACCTCTATATCACCATAACACTACATGGAGTAGTTATCATTTTACTTGTATCACTGTCGCCATCGTCCATGTACCAAATCCCACCTTTCTGTTTCAATATATTGATAGATAGAATAACGGAAAAGGCCCATTTTGTCAATCATACTTTTTGTTTATTTTGCATTTTCTGGCATTGGCTGCAAAGTCCGTAGATGACGGAATTCCTGCACTGCAGGGCAAAACCGTGATCTTCCGCGATATGGCGAGAGATTTCAGCCATAAAGCAGCAGTCCAGATGAATCACCGCGCCGCACTTGACGCACTTGAGGTGGAGGTGTTCATCACACTTGTGTTCTCTCTCCACATACTGATAGGTCGTCTTGTCGCCCTTCTCAGCAGCGTATTTGATCAGGTTGCCGTCCTTCTCTAATTTATCTAAATATCTGTAAATGGTCGTCACATTGACGGAACAATGCTGTTCTTTCATGTGACTTGCGATATCACTGACGCTGACCGCCCGCTCTTTACTTTCTATCAAGTATTCCATAATCTTTATTCTGCTATTTGTTTTATATTCATTGACTGCCATAATTGTTACCTTTTAAATCCATCAAAATGTGATCCCCAGAATTTCAATCAGCACGCCCCAGGCAACGCTGACCACGTACAAAATCGCCGCAATCGACAGACTTTCCCGCGGATGGGTATTTTCTTTGAACAGCACCAGCAGCCCGACGCCAGCGCTGACAAGAAGTCCGCTCATCATAGGACCTGCACTGATGATGCCGTCAAGATAGAGCTGTGTGATGACCACCGATGCAGCACAGTTGGGAATCAGACCGACCAATCCGGCGACTGCTTCTCCCAGAACTGGCACATTGGAAAAGAGCAAATAGATATTTTCCTCTCCGACAAAGTAGATCAAAAGGCCGATTGCCAGTGATACGATCAGGATAAAGAGAAATACCTTCAGCGCATGCCGCGCCGCTTCGACAAAAATTCCCGCGCCGCAGTCACAGTGGCCGCTATGAGGTTCCCCGTCAAAATCCCTTGGCCGCTTCTTCCTCCGCGCCATCCAGCCGAAGAAAAGTTCGACCAGAAAACCGCTGATCATACCGATTACGACCTTTGTGCCCATGATCTTTAAAATCGTCAGCCCTGCCACCTTTTCTGAAATCAAAATCGGCAGCATCTCATCAGAGGTGGACATGTAGATAGAAATCAAGGTGCCCAGGGTAATGACTCTGCCTATATAAAAGTAGGACGCTGCCGCAGAAAATCCACACTGCGGAAAAGCGCCGATCAGTCCGCCCCAGATTGGACCCACTCTCCCGGCTTCCTGTATTAACTTTCTTGGACGGTCACTGGCCGCATGTTCCAGCACACCCATCACTAAATAGGTGAGGAACAAAAACGGAAGCAGCTTGAAGCTGTCAACCAGCGCCTCTAAAATCACTTCCAGCATGGACTCTCCTTTGCTCGTCATCGTTCAAATTGCAACTCAATAGAATTTGCAAATCATTTGCTTTTTGATTATAGCACTTTAGACGAGATTGTCAAGAGGCCAGTTATCGAACATCTCCAATATGCCTGACTCCTTCATTGACTAGATTGATCAAATCCGCAATTGCTTTCCACCTTGTCTCATCTGCGCTGATATAATAGAAGTTTTTGGTTCCCTCTTTTCTCATGTTGACAATGCCGGCGGACTTCAATATCTGCAGATGGTGCGATACGGAAGGCCTGGTCAGATGGGCTTTCTCTGCAATTTCTCCAACGCGGATGCCCGACAGGTCGCTCTCTAAAAGTACCAGCAGAATCAGTTGTCTCGTCTCATCACCGATTGCGGTAAAAGCGCTTCGGCATTCCTGAAACCCCTTCGTGATCTTTTCTAATCGTACTTCACATTCTTTGTCCATCAAAATTCACCTCTACAGATATTTCACGTCTATTTTTTCCCGTGGCACTGCCCTATGGTATTTTACCTTTGGATAACCTAACACCAGCACTGCGGCGGCTTTTTTACCTTTCGGTATGCCCAGCGCCTTTTTTATCTTATTTGAAACATTGACCGCCGATGCAAAGAAACCGCTGAACAACACGCCTAACCCGCCTGCCTCTGCCACAAATTCCATATTTTGTGCCGCCAGGACACCGTTGGTACGGTCTTTTGCCACGATGACGATGACCAGCGGTGCATGAAAAAAGAAAAAGTGGTCGTCCACCTGGTTTCTTCTTACCATGGAGCTGAACAACCCGGCAAAGGGTTTGATTCTGCGAAAAAGTTTCACAGCCATCCCTTCGAATTTATCTTTTTCTTTGTCCAATACGACAAAGGAAACGTCCCGCAGGTTCTTTGCCGTGTGGGTCAGCCGTCCGGCCTCGAGAATCTGTTCCAGCACCTCTGCCGGAACCGCCTTATCCTGAAACTGTCTTACGGTCCTGCGAAAACGGATCACGTCAAGTACCTGCGCCGGATCCAGGCGGGTCTCTTTGGTCTGCACGGGCAGCGCCTCCTCATATCCTCCGATTGAAATTGCTTCCTTCGGACAGACGGCGACGCAATGGCCGCACTGGATACAATCGTCCGTAATGACATATGGCATCCCGTTCCTCATCTCAATATTGTGCGCAGCGCAGTCCTTTTTACACATTCCGCAGCCGATACATCTCTCTCGATCTATCTTTATCACATGCTCTACCATCCTTTTTCCTCTCTTTCGTTAACATTCTTTAACCATTATATCAGATCGCGCCATGACTGCCACATCGGTAAAGAAACTCGTTACCATCAAAATAGAGCATACATGATGCATGCTCTATCTGCCCTTATCTATTCATGATTTCGTCGATGATGGCCTTCGCCACCTGGTCTTTGCCCATCAGCGTGAGTTCCTTGATGTCGTCCCTTGTGATCATGGTAACCAGGTTGGTGTCCGTGCCAAAGCCTGCTCCTGCGTCTTTCAGATTGTTGGCTACAATCATGTCGGCGTTTTTCTTCAGCAGCTTTGCCTTGGAATTTTCCAGCATATTCTCGGTCTCCATGGAAAACCCGCAGAGGAACTGTCCTTCTTGCTTGTGTTCTCCCAGGTGCATCAAAATATCCTTCGTCCGTTTCATGGCAATGGACAAATCTCCGTCTTTCTTCTTGACCTTCTGGTCGCTGACTTCTGCCGGCGTGTAATCGCTGACTGCAGCGGCTTTGATGATGATGTCCTGCTCATCGGCTCTTGTAGTCACAGCTTCAAACATATCTGCCGCGCTGGATACCTCCACTACATTTACAAACATCGGGGGTTCCGCTGTGGTCTGCGCTTTGACCAGGGTCACTTCTGCGCCACGCAGCATACATTCCCTGGCAAGGGCAAAACCCATTTTTCCCGTGGAATGGTTGGTGATGAAGCGGACCGGATCCATGGATTCCCGGGTAGCGCCTGCCGTGATCAAAACCTTCTTTCCCGTCATATCCTTCTCACAGGCGATTTCTCTTTCTATATAGCGGAACAGAACCTCCGGTTCCGGCATTTTCCCGGCTCCAACATCGCCACAGGCAAGGTAGCCGGATGCAGGTTTGATAACCTGGATTCCGTAGCGCTGCAATGTGTCCATATTGTCCTGTGTGATGGGATTTTCGTACATGTTAGTGTTCATCGCTGGTGCCACGATCTTAGGGCGTTTGCAGGCCAGAAAAGTGGTGGTCAGCATATCGTCAGCCAGGCCGTGAGCCAGTTTTGCCATAACGTTGGCCGTCGCTGGCGCGACCATGAACACATCAGCTTTTTTTGCCAGAGCCACATGCTCTACGTTATGCTGAAAGTTGCGGTCAAAGGTATCCGTGATACATTTGTTGCCTGTCAAAGTCTCAAAAGTAATGGGGTTGATGAAGTTACAGGCGTGGGAAGTCATAATGACGTGAACCTCTGCGCCCTCTTTGACGAGGCGGCTTGCAAGGTATGCGCTCTTATATGCCGCGATGCCCCCGCTGATGCCCAGGAGGACGGTTTTATTCTTAAGCATGTTTGTAATCTCCTTATGTAAATGCATTGTCTTCGTTTCCAATGGAGACAGTATACCACTGCGTCTCTGATTTTTCAAGAGAATGTGGTCTTGCCGTCTTTCTAACCTCTTCACACCTGACACATAAACCAAACTGATTTAATTTAAATGCTTTATTTTATAATTTTAATTCCCCATTTTCGTTGTATTTTCTCATAATTAGGGGTATAATATTTTTTATCCACTATTTAAGGAGGAATGATATGCTAATTCAGTTCAGTGTAGAAAATTATTTGTCTATCAAGGAAAAGGTGACCTTTTCCTTGCTCGCAAGCAATGACAAGGAACACCCAGGCCACTTAATCTCATCAGACAAACGAGCCAACTATCTAAAATCTGCAGTAATCTATGGAGCTAACGCATCTGGAAAATCTAACATTTTAAATGCTTTTTGGTTCATGGTGGATTATGTTTTAACATCTCACGAAAGGCAGTTAAACAAATTGACTGGAAGGGTTCCATTCAAGTTTAGTGAGCAAACGTTTTTAGATCCCAGTAGATTTGAAGTAATTTTCACCGTGAATGGAATCCGTTACGACTATGGTTTCTCCGTCACCGAAAAAGAAATAACAGAGGAATATTTATACCATTACCCCCTGGGACGACCAGCTTTAATCTTTGAAAGAAAACATACAGATCAGTACCGTTTTACTTCCGATATTGATTTGCAGAACAGCCTAAAAGACCGAAACTCGCCAAATAAACTCTACTTGTCAACAGCCGCCAACTGGAACTATGACAAAGTGAAGCCAGCATTTCAATGGTTTGCATCTTGTATCGTCCTTTGTAAATATAGCAGCCTCGATAATTTCATCTTGGATTTTACAAAATTAAGGAATGAAGTTTACTGTTCGCAAATTGTCGAAATGCTTCAGATTGCAGATTTAGGGATAAAGAGCCTTCAGATTAAAAATCCCGATGAGGTAGTCGATTACGGCTTAGATTCCTTATTTTCAGAGAATCATAGAAATTACCGTAATAGAGTTGATGCTGTTCATCAAGTATCAGATGATCACGGTAATTTATCCACTTACAAGCTCCGTATGGATGAAGAATCCGATGGAACCAACAGTTACTTTAAACTCGTCGGCCTTATAAAGGACACTTTAGAATCAGGGGGATTACTAATTGCAGACGAAATTGATGCACACCTCCATCCTCTCTTGACAAAACATATCGTCTCTTTATTTAATAGTGCAGAGCAAAACCCCAATGGAGCTCAGCTTATTTTCACTTCTCATAACACAAACCTGCTCGATCTTGACATTCTCCGTCGCGATCAAATTTGGTTTACGGAAAAAGACGACAAGACCGCAATAACAGACTTATTCTCGCTCTATGACTTCTCTGTACGTAAAGATGCAAAAATAGAAAAAAATTATTTAATCGGTCGATATGGTGCAATTCCTTTTATCAAGGGAGGAATACTCTGATGACAAATGGAAAAATTGAAAAACGTGGTTCCAGGCGTAGAAAAGTCAAACCCGTTACACTAATTGTAACCGAGGGATCTCAAACAGAACCGAGGTATTTTGACTATTTTAGGACAAGGCAGAAAAATATAGAAATTCAAATTATTGGCAACAAGCAAAAAGGCTCTAGGACTGATTATCTCAGTTTGGTGAAAAAAGCGATTGAGTACAAAAATAAGAACCAAATTTCCACTTCCTATGGTGATCAGATTTGGATTGTTGCTGATGGAGATGTAAATTACAACAACCCTGATCCTATTCGTTTAAAAAACACCCAGTTGATGAATGCTAGAAACCTGGCTGCAAAAAACGACATCAACATTGCTCTGTCTAATCCATGTTTTGAACTGTGGTATCTAATGCACTTTAAGTATTCTACAAGCTACTTGAAAGATTACAACGCAGTGGCTTCATTGCTGAAGAATTATATATCTGATTATGATAAAAAATTCGATATAGCCGAAATATTATCTCCACATCTTACCAATGCAATACATAACGCTGCAAAATTGGAAGACTACCATAGGGACAATGGTAAGTTGCAGCCCTTTGGAATTGACGCCAATCCTTTTACAGATGTCTACAAACTAATTAAAACATTAATATAATTCTATAAAAAACGAGTGCATGACGGAGCGTTGCCCCTATGCACTCATGTCGCCCACAAGGGGCGACTCTTCGTAAGGTACATTCTTTGAAACATACGGAAATACGTCCTTCAGACGATATTTCCTATGTTTTAAAAAAAGGACTGCCACGCTTGCATGGGCAGTCCTCAATAAAAGAAGGATATTATAATTATTACACATATTTACGCATATATTTCAATGCATTCTTTTCCAGTCTGGATACCTGAGCCTGACTGATGGATATTTCCTCTGCTACTTCCATCTGGGTTTTCCCTTCAAAGAAGCGCATGGTCAGAATATGCTTTTCTCTCGGAGAAAGCTTATTCATCGCCTCAGAGAGAGAAATATTTTCAATCCATTTTTCGTCAGTATTCTTCGTATCCTGCACTTGGTCCATGACGAAGACTGCGTCCCCATCATCGTGGAAAACCGGTTCGAAGAGGGAAACTGGTTCCTGGATGGAATCCATGGCCAGTACCACATCCTCGCGAGGTACGTCAATTTCTTTGGCGATCTCTGAAATCGACGGTTCTCTGGACAGTTCACTGCTGAGCTGCTCCTTTGCCTGCAGCGCCTTGTATGCGATATCCCGCAGGGATCTGGATACCCTGATGCTGTTGTTATCGCGAAGATATCTGCGCACTTCGCCGATAATCATCGGCACTGCATAGGTCGAAAATTTTACACCATGACTTAAATCAAAATTATCCAGGGCTTTAATCAGCCCGATACAGCCTACCTGAAACAGGTCGTCGGGGTTTTCTCCCCTGTTGTTAAATCTTTGGATTACACTAAGTACCAATCTCAGATTTCCTGTTATGAATTTTTCTCTGATGCTCGTGTCGCCTGCCTTGATTGCCTGCAACATTTCCTGCATTTCCCAGTCTTTATACACGGGAAGCTTTGCGGTATTGACACCGCAGATCTCAACTTTATTTGCCATATTTCACCAGCCTGCTTTCATAAATTTTGATATGTATATGTTGTGCACGCAGACCGTAAATAATCGTTGAAATTTATCCCAGTTTTTGCACTTCCCGTTGAAGCCGTTCGATAATTTTTTTCTCCAGCCTCGATATGTAACTCTGTGAAATACCCATGGCATCAGCCACTTCTTTTTGCGTCATTTCTCTGCCGGTTTTCAGGCCAAAACGCATATCCATGATCTGTTTTTCCCGGTCAGAAAGCTTTGTCAAAGCGTGATAGAGGAGCTTTCGATTGACCTCTTCTTCAAGCCGCGTGCTGACAACGTCGTTCTCTGTTCCCAGGATATCGGACAAAAGCAGTTCGTTGCCGTCCCAGTCCACGTTCAGCGGTTCGTCCAGCGATACTTCGCTTTTACGTTTCACATCCCGGCGCAGATACATCAAAATTTCATTTTCAATGCATCTGGACGCATAGGTGGCGAGCTTGATGTTCTTGTCTATCTTAAAAGTATTGACAGCTTTGATCAATCCTATAGTCCCGATAGAAATTAAATCTTCCACATTGACGCCTGCATTCTCAAATTTCTTTGCGATATACACCACCAGCCTCAGATTGTGCTCGATCAAGACTGCCCTTGCATCCATACTCCCTTTGGCGTATTCTTCGAGCATCCTCATCTCTTCATCCCTCTCAAGCGGCGGCGGCAGTACGTCGTTTCCGCCTATGTAAAATATACTCTTTCCTGAAAACCCCAATAATTTCAGGAGAAAATTCCTGGCCTTAGTCAAACTTAGCATATATACCCCTTTCTAGCATACTTCCAGGCAGAAGTATCTGTCGCTCATTTCCCCCTGTGGGCCAGAGGTCTTCACTCACGGCCAGAACAGGCTTCTTTATCATCTTTCCCGGAATTTTTACATAATCGGCTTTATAACCGTCCAGGATTCCCGTTTTCACCCCTACGGCGTTGTATGGAATCACAGTGTATCTGACGCGCGCATCTTCTATGCCTGCCAGCATCTGCTCCATCAAAGCTTTGCTCACCACAGCTACGGGCCTGCCCGTAAGCGGTTCTTTCAAAAAGTTGCCTGAATCTATAAACCCTTCCAGGTTCCATTGCTTATCCCCCATACAAACAATCGTCTCTACGGCACTTCTTTCTTCTTGGCGCTTCGCTTTGATTAAGCTGACGGTGAGCAAAACGATGAGCATCCCAGCAATTGCAGCTGACGTCACAGTCAGATATGTAATATGCGGCATGTACAGTCCCTCCGCAGTTGTGATCCCTTCCCAGCTAAAAGCGGTTAACAGCGCTATGGTTATCCCTCCATAGAGGAAAGTGACAATTAGAAAGAGAATAGCATTGAAAACCATTCTCTTTAACAATCCTTTCCCAAATGCGAGCCAGGTAATCAGCCCTGCAAAAATTATTTTTCCTGCCAGTGACAAAACCCCTGCAATGCTGGTAAAAATAACAAAGGAATAGATGCCGCAGCAAATGCCGCATAAAACGATCCTCCACCGTTTCAACTCTTCCCCAGCAATTCTGCCAGTAAAATAAGTGATGATAATTCCTGTTATGAAGTTCTCTAAAAAAAGATACTCCCCATAGATAACCAAAAGAAAAACTCCCCCCTAGCTGGTACTTAATAAGTATAGCGAAAGGAGAGTCAGAAATTTGTCAAATCGTGACGCTCTGCAAGAATTTATTTTGATGATATTCTGTCCAAAGAACAAGAGGTGATTTGCATGACAGAATTCATGCTGAACTCCCCGTCTTTGAGGCCCTAGCCCGGTTTGCATAGCAAATCGCTGGCAGGTCTCATGCAAGAAATGCCCAAAACTTTGATTTTGTGCGTTTTACTGCTCGCCGGATTGGAGTTCATCGTATACATCATTTTCTAATAACATCAGCCTCTTTCCTCGGTGCAGATCTTAAATAGGTCACAGCAGGATAACCTGCCAGCATACATGCCGATACTGGTCTTCCCATCGTCTGCAGCCATTCTGCCGCTCCAGGAACCATGTTGGCAGCTCTGACCATATAACCATTATACATAACCCCTAGGCCCTGGGCGACAGCCGCCAGCTCCATGTTCTGCGCTGCCATGCCGGCATCTACCGGCCTGTCAGTAACTACGAAAATGATTGCCGGCGCGTTGCGAAACAGGTAGTCGTCAGCCGGATTTTCTGCTTTCTTCTTCAGATGTCCGGCATACCGCTCAATGTCGGGATATTTCTCCGGACTCTTTGCCATCTCGGCCAGTCCATTCCAAATCAGCTCTTTGAATTCCGCCAGTCTCTCCTGTACTACGATAAAACGCAGGTCCTGATAGTTGACTGCGGTGGCAGTATATCTTCCCGCCTCAAAGAGCAAATCCAGCTTATCTTCTTCGATAGACCGCTCTTGATACTTACGAATACTCCTGCGTCCTTTAATGGTATGTAACAGGGCCTTACTGTCCACAAATGCTGCCGGATTTATCTCCTCAACGTCCTCCATGTCTACTCCAGAAAGCACAGGTGCTTTTACTGGGCAGATCGCATAGCAGTGGCCACAGGCTATGCAGGGCCGCACTGCCTTTGCCCTGCCGTCTTTTATCATAA
This sequence comes from Emergencia timonensis, assembly GCF_900086585.1. Lineage (GTDB taxonomy): Bacteria > Bacillota > Clostridia > Peptostreptococcales > Anaerovoracaceae > Senimuribacter > Senimuribacter timonensis. The sequence goes on along the minus strand of NZ_FLKM01000008.1, from coordinate 2,047,720 downwards.
TCGCATCCGAAATGCAGTCAACTATGCAACGGCCGCATCCCGTGCAATTGTCGTTTATTCTAACCATTATAGCGTCCTCCTTGGCTTCTCCATACTCTATTTCCAATATGCTTCCGACAGTGAAAATTCATTCGTGCTCTGATTAAACAGCATGCTCTTCACCTCCGGACTGTTACGTTCCAAAATATCGCTCGTTTGATCGCTTTCTTCTCTATTGTACTCCATTTAAACAATTTTGACTATAAATTCAACTGCATTTTCTGTTGGCTGCCATAAAGTTCGGTTACAGAAATCCGTTTTTTGTAGGTTCGAGCTAAGTATTCCAGCTGCTTTAGGGCATCTTGTTATCTATAGTACAAATTATCAGGTAAACAAAACCGGAGACGCGATTGTCTCCGGTCTTTCCTCTCTATGATCTTTTGATTCCAGCAATGATCTTTGCAAATTCTTTCTTTTGTTCAATATTTCCTTGTCTGCCGATCATGATTCTCTGCGCCTGTGGAGATCCGGCGCCGTGCATGGACTCCGTTCGATAGCCTACGGCAGCGCTGCCCAGACAGACGTTTTCCAAGAACCGCAGTACACGCATCCGGTCTTCTGTGCTCACGTCACTTCGTCCCGCAAAGTATTTGTTGCAGATGTCGCCTACCGTTTCACCATTCTTACCGACCACAGTATCAGATGTAAAGTCTTTCTGGCTCGGCATGGTCACCATCAGTCCGCCTGCGATATCTTCCGCAAGACGAACGATTTCATATGGAAACCTGGTGATATTCTGTTTGCATACATTGGCCAGGAGCAGGTCAATCTGATAGTTTCCGGCCTTGGTCTTGCAGCCTTCGCAGGAGCAGGCGATGCCACAAGAATAAAGTGTCTCATTGAGGTGGGTCATTTCAATCAGCTTCTCTTTCACAGCAGAGGCTTTTTCAGAACCATTGTATTCTGCTGCTAAGGCCGCCGCACCGATGACCACGTCGCCCACGCCCACTTTGCAGCCGCCGTAACTCTGTCTATGATATCCGGCAAAACGCTCCACCATCATGCCGGCAAAATCGTATTCTCCTGCCATAAAGACATATTCATTTGGAATAAATACATCGTCAAAGACGACCAAAGCTTCCTGCCCGCCGAACTTGCGGTTTCCCACATCGATGTCGGCGTCTTCCTCCATTTTCCTGGTATCGCAGGACTGTCTGCCATAAATCATGTATAGTCCCTCTGCATCGCTAGGGCAGGCAAAGGAAACTGCATAGTCTCCGTCTGCCTCTCTCATAGCGATGGTCGGCATAATAATGTGCCAATGGGAATTGATAGAGCCGGTCTGATGCGCCTTTGCACCTCTTACCACGATGCCGTCTTCCCGCCTCTCTACGATATGAAGGAACAAATCCGGGTCGTCCTGCTGGTGCGGCGCTTTCGCGCGATCGCCCTTGGGATCCGTCATAGCACCGTCCACCGTCAGGTCTTCTTCCTGTACCATTTCCAGGAATTTCACAAATCTATCGTGATAGGCTGTTCCGTATTTTTCATCTATTTCAAAAGTGGTAGAATAGACAGCGTTAAAAGCGTCCATACCGACACACCGCTGAAAACAGCTGGCCGTCTTCTGTCCCAACAGCCTCTGCATCTTCACCTTTTTTATCAGATCGTCGCTGCTCTGATGGAGATGAGTAAACCGGTTGATGGTCTTTCCTGTGATATTGGATTTCGCTGTCATGATTTCTTCGTATTCCGGGTTCTGTGCCAGGGCATAGGTCATGGCTACACAGTTGATGGAAGGTCTGATAATGGGATGATCCACCCAGTTGTCAATTTTCTCACCAAACAGATAAACCCTCGTATTCAGTTTTCGCAGACTCTCAATATATTCTGCTGCTGTCATTAATGCCATATTTTCCTCCCTTTATATGCGGTCAAGGACCCGAGCCACTTTGATTAAGCCTTCAATCAGATTTTTCTGTGATGCCTCCATATCCTCCTGGCTCCACTTCATGAAACCTTCGCCGGTTTTAAAACCCAGCTTGCCTTCGTCCAGTTTTTCTTTGAGAAGTGGCGACGGTTTTGTCGAACTCTCAATGTGCGGAAAAAGGTAATCGTGGATGCTGTAAGTCAAGTCGATGCCGCCGGAGTCGATGACTTCCATGGGCGCCATGACTCCCAGCCTCATGCCAAATCCATTTTTTACGGCTTTGTCCACATCCTCCGCCGTTGCAATACCGTTTTCCACGATAGAAATCGCTTCTCTAAACAAGGCGTGCTGCATCCTGTTTGCCAAAAATCCCGGCACGTCCTTCTGTACGATAACGGGGCATTTACCCGCTTCTTCCAGAAGTCCATAGGTCGCTTCCACCACCTGCTCTGAAACATATTCCGTCTTGATGACTTCCACCAGAGGCATCAGATAGGCCGGTTTCCAGAAGTGGGTACCGATGATCCGTTCCTTGTAGACTGCCTTTTCGGCAATTTCCGTCACGCTGATGGCCGATGTGTTGGTTGCCAGAATCGTGGTTTCCGGGCAAAGTCCGTCCAGCTTGGCAAAATAGTCCTGTTTTACTGCCAGGTTTTCTACGATACATTCAAAGATCACGTCTGCAAACTCTGCCGCTTCTTCCAGGCTCTCTGTGCAGGATACTCTTTCTAAAATTTCCGGTATCGTGTCACTTTCGATAACCCCGTTGTCCGCCAGAACCTGCAGCCCTTCTTTCATGGTTTCTAGGGGCTTTGCCCTCTCTTTGTCATCGTAAACATAGATGATTTTGACTTGGTGTCCCTTCATGGCAAAGGTCTGGGCGATGCCTGTCCCCATGACCCCTGCCCCGAGAATGGCCACCTTCTTCTTATTGTCCATTTGCTTTAACCTTTCTTTTTATATGATAAGAGAAATCCCGCCAGGCGGAATTTCCCATTGAATTTTAATATACGCCGTATGGATATACTTTGTCAGGTACGTCTTTGTTGACTCTGTCAGACGGAACAAATGCAACGGCACGAACGATGGTACCGTCACCCATGTACCAGCGAAGCGGGAATGCGCAGAATAGGAATCTCTGGTTGGTTACCTTGTCTAAGTCGCCGCCCAGGTTCTCAATGCCCATGACATTGTTGGCCATGAGAATGTCGTGGCAAGGCTCCCACTCAGGGAAATCATCCTTTGCCGGATGTCCGTGCAGCTCCTCGTATTCTTCTGTAATACGCGGAACATATGGACCAGGGCCGTGGTCTGCAGCATAGGTGTACAGAATGTGGTCGATGGCCTGCATGTCAAAGCCGACGCCTCTTACATGATGTTCAACGAACCATTTCGCACCTTCGATGGAGAGGCCTGGGCTGTATGCGAAGTAATCGTCGTTTTCACCCCAGCGTCTGTGCGTACCGGTATTCAGCAGAACCCAGTCTCCCTCTTTGATTCCGCCCGGAACCTTTTTCGCAGCCTCTTCGATCTCTTCTACGGTAATCAGTTCCCATTTTCCCTTCGGGATGTCTAGGCATACAGCTTCTCCAAAGTAGTTCTGGATCGGCAGCTCATGGGTGAACGGGCTTTCCGGAATAACATGGGCCGGAGAATCAGCATGGGTAGAGTTGTGCATATGGAAATCATTGAATGTCTGCAGTAATCTGTAGTGCATCGGCATATGCTGTACTCTGTCTATATGGAAGTCTCCGTTGGAAGGCCAAAGCGGATTGCCTCTGCCAAACGGGTTGGACAGATCGATCAGTTCAAAGGATCCATCCTTGAACATATCAAAGATGCTTCCATCATAAGGTTTTTTCCAATCATCGGTGTGCGCAAAGCACTCTTCACGTGTGTGTCTTACAGCAATTTCTGACATAATAGTTCCTCCTTGAATTTTGGTAGTTATAATTGCCCCGGGCGAAGGAAAGTTTCGCTCTTTTGGTAATATATAAAGCAAATGTCGTGCCAAATCCCCGGCACGCGGGGTGGAATCCGCATACAGTTGGAACGACAAGGGTTTCGCTCAAGCTTAGATTTACTTCCGAAGCCCTATGCCGCCCAGACTGTTGCAAATGTGGCAAATCGTTGCAATGAAGCAACGTCTCTAACTCATCATCGCTGACTGTTCCTACATCAGCTATTCCATGTCCGATAGAATCGAGATTTGCCGTCGCTTCCCCTAAAGAAGCATCCCAGTTAAACGACGGGTGCACTGCGGGTATATGTAGTCATTAAACAAAAAACACCGCGCTCTGCTGCTGACGGAAAAATCAACTGCAAAGGCGGCGCCTTTTATTTAAATCTTACCTATTCAATTCTTCTACTGCATGCACCAGCATCTCGATGGCTGCCGGAATCGCTTCTTCGTCCAGGTCAAATTCCGCATTATGCAGAGGCTGTGTGGTATCGGTTCCGATGCCCACATAGGTGGCGATACCGCCGTTTGCCTGCACTTTGTTCATCATGACAGAGGCGTCATCCGTGCCGCCGACGCTGCCTTCAAAATAAATCTTCTTGAACCAGTTTACTTGGCCAGCAGCTCTTTTAATGATCTCCATCATAGCATCGTCACTTTGAGCAGCTGGGATTTCACCAAAATCAATATAAGTGTACTCCATATCATAAGCTTTGGCCGAACCGTCCAGGATGTCAAATACACGGCCCCTGACATATTGGGAAATTTCCTGGGTCTGTCCGCGGTATTCGATACTCATGAAGGCGGTGGGCGCTATGGTGTTGACCACCACGCCTGCATCCAGCTTTCCGACGTTCACTCTGCATAGACCGGCTTCATGAGGCGCTATGGCGTGGAGATTCATAGCTGCGGAGCAAGCCGCAAGCAAGGCGTTCTTTCCTTCCTGTGCCGCGCCGCAAGGGTGAGCGGCTCTGCCGTGAAAAGTCACATCCAGCTGGCAATCGCTGAGGAAGTCTTTACAGCCGCAGCAGAGGGTATTCGATGGCAGCGGACGCCCCTCACCCGTTAAGGCCATATGTATCGAGATAAAGTTTTCGGCATCATCCAAGTGGCCTTTGTCCACTATGGCCTGGGCGCCGTTATAGCGCTCTTCTGCAGGCTGGAAAATGATTTTGACCTTTCCTTTCAGCTCATCCTTCCTCTTCAGCAGCGCATCGGCAAGGCCAAGGCCAACAGCTGTATGCGCATCGTGTCCGCAGGCGTGGACACATTCTGCATTGCAGGAGATATAACCCTCGTCAAAAGGACGAAAGCCTGGATTTGGCGGTTCTTGGTACGGAAGGCAATCGATGTCAAATCGAAATGCTGTCACGGGACCTTCTTTCCCGGTATCCAGAATAGCGATGACGCCAGGATAACCCCCGGTCCGCTCCACATAAGCCGGCGCAGCGCCCTGGGCAATCGCCCTTTCCTTTTCCGCCGCTTTTTCCTCTTCACCGAGCATTTCAAAAGAAATGGTCTCTTCGTTTAGCACATCTTTTCCCATCAGACAGGAGTAACCCATCGTCTCCAGGATTTCTGCAACCCGCGCACTGGTCCGAATTTCTCTCCAGCCGATTTCCGGGTAATGATGAAATTCTCTTCGGTATTCTACAAACTGATTCATTCTCTATTTTCCTCCCCACTTTCTTTTCCTTCTTGACGCCTGCACTCGTCCAGGGCTTCCCCCAGCAGCAATACGCCGCGGCGAATCTGGTCGTCAGTAACATTTGAAAAGCACAGTCTGATATGACCGCTCTTTTTCCTATTGTTCTCATAAAATACCCAGCCGGGTACCACGAGCACTCCCTTCTCCGCCGCTTTTTTGCACAGCGCCCGTTCATTGATATCATCAGTCAGCGTACACCAGAGGAGAAGGCCTCCTTTTGGTTTTTGATAGGAAATGCCTTTGCCAGTTATTTTATCTAGTTCGCTGCAAAGCAGCTCTAATTTGCCTTTATATTCTTTTTGGACAATCTTAACGTGGTTCTCATAGTGACCCGAATTGATGTATTCGTTGAGAAAATACTGCCCGATTCCACTAACTGCTGTTTCATCTACACTCAAGGCATATCCCAGCATATCAATCAAGTCTGCGGGCCCTACGGCATAACCGATTTTCATCATATACGGAAATATCAGGGTGAAAGAATAGATGTAAATCACCAATTTATTCGTATCGAGAGTGTAGAGGCTAGGCAGCCTCTTTTCATAAGCAAAATCCCATTGATAATCCTCTTCAATTACGGGTACGTTGTAATCGTTAGCAAGTTTCAGCAAAGTCTGGCGCTTTTTTAAAGACATGGTGACGCCAGTAGGATTGTGATAGTTGGGTAATGAGTAGATAAACTTTGGCTTGTACTTTCTGATGGCTTCTTCCAGCATATCCATTCTCATACCGTCCTCTTCCATGGGTATGCCGATGACGTGAATGCCGCGATTGTAAAAAATACTGAAATTATCCGGAACCATGGGAGTTTCAGCGACAATGCAGTCCCCTTCTCGTAAGTAGAGCATCATCAAATAGCTGATAATTTGGTTGCTCTCTGCCAATATCTGCACGTTTTTTGGCGTCACATAGATATTCTGTTCTGTCAAAAGACGGCAAATATTTCTCCGAAGCAATTCTGTCTCATTATAGAATCCCGCCATACTGCCCTTTTCACTGCAGTCAAAAATTTTCTCAACAACGGATTTCATATCCTCTACTGGATTTAGCTGGCGGTTCATAATCATTCCGCCGAAAGAGATGGTTTCCCTTTTTTCAGATTTCCAATAAACGTCGTTGAAGGTTTTCTCTGCTTTCCGGAATTCATAACGAAAAGCCTTTTCTAGCGGAAAAAATCTCTTACCGAATTTCTGTGCCTCCTGCGCGGCTTTTACAAAATAGCCTTTCGGCTTTTCTCGAGAAACCACCACCAGACCGTCTGTAATCAACATATCATAGGCTTTGATGACCGTATTTCTGTGAACGCCAATTTCATCTGCCAATCTTCGTTCCGCCGGCAGTTTAAACCCGTTTGACAATTCCCCCGACAAAATCTGTTCTTCGATTTTTCTGGTGATTTGCTGATAAACAGGCACGCAACTGCTGCGATCTATTTTCAGGTCCATTCTATCACATCCTTATAAACGCCCTGTATACAAAAGGCTTTTTACGCCCAAATGTGCGTAAAAAGCCTCTGCTCATTTATTTAAGCGGCTGCATTTTCTTCTGCGGCCTGTCTCGCTTTTACTTTTTTCACATATCTGTCCCAAACAGTCAGCATGACGATACCGACAACCATAATGATTGCGATTGCAATGAACATGTAACGATATCCGCCGTCTCCGAAGGTATCCAGAATCTTGCCTGAACAGAATGGAACGATGACTTCTGGCAGATATCCGACGGTACAGACAAGACCAATTGCAGTACCAGCTACTCTGATTGGAACGCCGCCTTCTTCCATCATGGAGAAGACCAGGCTGTAACCGCCATACATACCGGCGTAAATCATGATGCAGAGCGCGATAAACAAGGTGGAACTCATATTGTTCATGATGACCATCAGAAAGGTGCCGATTGCCATCATTGCAAAGGTTACATACATGACTTTTGACCTGCCCAGCTTGTCCGCAATGATACCGCCGCCAAAAGAGGCTACCGGTCTTACATACTGAGCAGCGATGGTAACGATGGCGCCGGCAGTGGCGGCCATACCAAAGTTGGATGTAGCATACGGTGTAAAGTAATAGAATGCGATATTCATAACATAGGTGCAGCAGAGGATGGACGACAGAATCCATACTGCCGGCATCTTGATGACTTCAAGGACCTGTGCCACGCTGATTTTTTCCTGTTTCGGAGCGGATTCAAGAGTTTCTGCAGAAGGTTTGCTGTCTTTCATCAAAATGAACAAGAGAACACCTAAAACAATGGCAACGATGGAATAATAAGTAATGACACCATTTAGTCCTGCTAAATCGCTGGAAACTTTGCTGAAATAACCAAAGATGGAGACGATGGCCACGCCGTCTATAGCATACACGATGCCTCTGCCGCCGTCCATGAAACCGTAGGCTTTGCTCTGTTCATTGTCGTTGGCAATTTCGCGCAGGCTCTTCAGCAGTGACGGCCAAAATGCGAATAAAGACGTAAATCCCCACAATGCATAAATGCCCAGAAGCATGATATAGCTCGGATTCAGCAGATGCAGCAATCCGCCTAAACCTGTCAGTACCAGGGAAACAGACATTAGTTTTCTAGTCGATACCATATCGGCTACAACACCGCCAAACAAATAAGAAATCATACCGAAGATACCGAACATAGATCCAAAGGTACCCATCTGGGTGTTGGTTAAATTATATGTTTCCAGGTATGCGTCATAAAAGTACGATCTAAAATATGGCAGACCGTAAATCATGGCACCTGCAATGGTTATGACAACCAGGTGAAACATGTGCTTTTTCAGTTTTGATGTGTTTTCTGCACTCATTGTTTTTTCTCCTTTTTGATTCAGTTCTTAACAAATAATAATTGCACAATTTTCTTAATTATACGAGAAAGAGGCTTGAAGTAAAGTACCAAAAACAAATAAAAAAAGCGGGTTCGATAGTCCAAAACCCAAGGCTGACTCATCCAAATTAGAAAAAGCGTATATAGCAGAATCTGTTCACTTTCCTTGTCATATAAAAAAGACTGCTTTAGAAAAGCAGTCTTTCTCTTTGCTGTAATTAAAGTTATTTTAATCCGAGTATTTCTCGTGCTTCATCCGGGGCAGCGATGGTCTTTCCCACTTCTGCAGCCAAGCGCTTTACTCGCTCTACAAACTGTTCGTTGGACTCGGCCGGCTGTCCGGCATTGTAGTAGACGTTGTCCTCAAGGCCGACTCTCACGTTGCCGCCCAGAGCCAAAGCCGCCATCATGACCTCGTTTGCGCCCCTGCCGATGCCAAATGCGCTCCAGGTGCATTTTTCCGGCAGATGGTTGACCAGATAGACCAAATTTTCCGTCGTCGCCTCCATGCCTCCAGGTGCGCCCAGGCAGAGCTGGAAGTGGGCAGGTTCTTCGATGATGCCCTGCTTGATGTAATACTTGGCCGTGTTCAGCATGCCGATGTCGAAGACTTCGATTTCCGGTTTCACCCCTGCCGCAATCATCTCTCTGCCGCAGAGTTCAAGGAACTTCGGTTCATTCATGAACACCACGCTGTTGAGCCAGTTCATGGTACCGGCATCGAAGGAGGCCAGTTCCGGTTTCAGCTCTTTAAAAGGTCTGATTCGTTCCTCCCAGGTAAAGCCCTGTCCGCCTGACGAAGTCAGGTTGAGAATCACCGGGCACTCCGTTTTTCTTATCAAAGCCACGGCTTCTTCAAATTTGTCAAAACGCATGCTGGCGCTGTCGTCGTCATCTCTCACATGGATATGTACAGCCGAAGCACCTGCTTCATAACAAGCTATTGCAGATTTTGCAATCTCCGCAGGCTGGGTCGGAAGATTCGCATTGTCCGCCTTTGTCGTCACCGCTCCTGTCAATGCAGCAGTGACAATTACTTTTTTCTTATCATTTAACCTTCTTGTCTCAAACATCTTCTCTCTCCTCACATAAAATCAATTCCAGGGGCGGCAGGCCGGTGTCTCTCTTTCCGCAGCCATATCCCCGTTTCAAAACATTACCTTGTATATCATCCCATCCAAAGCTGTCCGCAATCCCAGCCAGAATAGAAGCGCCTGTCGGTGTTAAGACCTCCTGGGGAATCTCCGATCTGTAATGTGGGATTTCGGCATCTTCCAAAATCTGCTTTACCGCTGGCGCTGGGACCGGCAGGGTTCCGCAGGCGCATTTCACTTCTCCGTAGCCGGTTGGGACATGCTTTGACGCCACTTCATCAGCATCCATATAATCGCAGCAAATCGCCGTCCCGACAATATCCACGATGGAGTCCACCGCCCCGGCTTCGTGAAACTGAACCTTGTCAATTGGCACTTCGTGTACCTTCGCTTCCGCTTTGGCTTTGATGTCAAAAATTCTCCTGCTCAGAACTTTGACATTATTGCTCAATGCGCTGTTGTTTATCATATCTACAATCTGCCTGTAATTGCGATAAACCCCGCTATAGGGCGCTTTATGCAAATTCGTCCTATCCTTCAGTATCACATCTACATCAGTAACCGATTTCTTTCCAATCATTTTCTCTTCGATAGAAAGTTCAAATTCGTCAAGACGCAGCCTGGCCAGTTTCTCTTTGAGATGGTCAGCCGGCACGCCCATGTTGATAAATGCGCCCAGCATCATATCTCCGCTGAGGCCCGATCCGCAGTTGATGTATAACTTTTTCATAATGCCTCCCCTTTCCACGATCAGCTTTCACCTATTATCTAACGCAAAAATTATGCCACATCAAAATCACTGAAAACTGGGCGATTCATCTGTCTTCACCGTTGCAGGGAAAAAATGGTGTTGCAAAATTACAACAAATTCTTTCAAATACTAACCGCTTTTGATATACTGATAGTAATAGCGAGGAGGAGGAACACATATGGATCAGGTTTTAGCAATACAGAAAGTAAAGGAAAAGATACGCAAAACGCTGGACAGCGGCGAATACCAGGACGGGAAGAAAATGGCCGATTTTCTACAGGAAATCGACCACGATTTAGAGGTATTTCTGGCGCAGGGCATCGACTTCAAAATCGTAGTAGATGCGTTGGACGACAGTATTTTCATTACAGACAAGGAAGGCACCTGTCTCTATGTCAACCCTGCTCATCAGCGCAATACGGAGATTTTGCCGGAAGAAGTCCTCGGACGAAAGGTTTCTGACATCACAGCGGAGGGCAAGCTCTTCACCGGCGGCGCCACCATGGACGTCATCGAAAGCAAAAAGAAGATTTTCCGTCTTTCTACCGTGAATAAGACCAATCCGCCCAGCGTAGGATATGCTGTGGGCGTGCCCATCTTTGACCAGTACGGCGCACTTCACCAGGTGGTGGTCAGCAGCAGGCCGATTCTGACCCTGCAAGCTCTGCAGGAGGATTTTGGCAAGTTCCTGCAGGAAGCTAACGCTTTGAACAAGAGCAAGGAGAACGTCCGTATCCTGGAAAACGCCACGACGCCAGACTTCAAATCCAATAAGCTGGTCGGTTCTTCCTATAGTCTGCAAAAAGTCTGGAACACCATCAAAATGGCGGCTCCCACAGATGCCACCGTCCTGATTACCGGAGAATCCGGTGTAGGGAAAGAAGTGGTCGCTGACGAAATCTACCGGCTCAGCGCCAGAAGCCACAAGACCTTTATCAAGGTCAACTGCGCTTCTATTCCGGCAAACCTGCTGGAATCAGAGCTGTTCGGCTATGAAAGAGGCGCCTTCTCCGGCGCCAATACCAGCGGTAAACAGGGACTCTTCGAAATGGCCGACGGCGGTACCCTGCTCCTCGATGAAATCGGCGACATGTCCATGGATCTGCAGGTGAAGCTGCTGCGCGCCATCCAGACCAAAGAAATCACCAGGGTCGGCGGCACCAAGCCGATACACCTCGACATCCGTTTTATCGCCGCGACCAACAGCGATCTGAAGAAGAAGATTGCGGACGGCACCTTCCGCCAGGATCTGTATTACCGGCTCAATGTAATCCCTATCTGCATTCCGCCGCTGCGGGAACGACTTAACGATCTGGACGAGCTGTGCGCTCACTTTGTCGATGAATACACCAAAAAACACAATCGGGATTTCGTCCTCACCCAGGATCAGCTGGCCATCATGAAGCAGTATACCTGGCCTGGAAACATCAGGGAACTGGAAAACGTCATCGAGTATCTGACTATCTGCGCTTCGGGAACAAAAGAAGTAGCTGACGAAATGTTAAAGGGGCTTCTCGATATCTCCCAGGGAGATGAAGGCGCAGTGGCAAGCGGCACCCTCTCCCAGTCCCTGGAGAATTACGAAAAGGCTTTGATCGAATCAGTGCTGCGGGATTCTACCAGTCTGCGGGATGCCGGCGCAAAGCTGGGTGTCAACGCCTCGACCATATCGAGAAAAATCAAGCAGTACGGAATCGATTATCCGGCTGCTGTGAAATAAAATACATGTGCCTGTTGTATTGACAATAGGCACTTTTTTGATATACTTATGATAAAAAAGGAGTGATTACTATGGCAAAAACAAGTACAAATATTCGCATTGATCTGGAGGTTAAGAAGCAGGCACAGGAGATATTCAGCGAACTGGGTCTTGATATGACAACAGCCGTCAATATTTTTTTAAGACAAGTCATTCAATATCATGGATTTCCTTTTGATGTCAGGCTCAATACACCAAACCCTATTACCATTGAAGCCATCAATCAGGGAGATCGAATGGAAAGAGATCCTGACACTCGTCGTTTTAAGAGCGTAGAAGAATTGTTCGCGGATTTGGATGATGAAGAAGTATGATATCGAAAGAACATCTCAATTTAAAAGAGATTATAAATCAGCAAAAAAACGAGGCTGTAATATAGAATTGCTGAAGCACGTCATTTCTCAACTAGCAAATGGAGAGCCATTGCCTACTGCGTATAATGATCATCAGCTCGTCGGTAATTACAAAGGCTATAGAGAATGTCACATAGAACCTGACTGGCTTCTAATCTACAAGATCAGTGACCACCTGCAAGTATTAAGGTTATATCGAACCGGAACACATAGTGATTTGTATTAATGAACGTATTCATTCTTGGACTCGGTCACTCAGATAGCTGCACGAAAAAAGCAGGGCCAAAACCCACAAGATGGGATTTTGACCCTGCTTTTTTCACGCTTTGATGTTGTTATAATATCACGGTCTCGATTTTCTCTGTGACAAGTTCCCTCGTCTCAGGTTCCTCGCAAGGATAACCCACTGCGATGGCGCCCGTCAGCACAAAATCCTCCGGTACGCCCAGCTTCTCGCAGAGCGCGCGGTTTTCTCTGATGGCGTTGATGCAACCTCTGATATATACGCTGCCTAGACCCAGTTCTGTCGCCAAAAGGTGCATATTCTCGATCAGGCAGGATGCGTTGCACATCGAAACTTCGCGTTCGTCACTGTCCGCTGCAAAGCCGGAAATGACGATCAGCGTCGGCGCTCCGTACAGAGGATGCATGGAAGGATCGCCGAAGAATTTCGCGCCTTCCTGATCGATCTCCGCCAAAAGCTCCCGGCTCTGCACGACCGAGATCTTCAGTGTCTCGTACTTCGCCATGCCCACAGGCGCCGCATTGGCCGCCTGCAGAAGCTGTTTCAGTTCTTCAGGTGTTATCTGCTCCGGCCGGTACGCCCTGCAGGAACACCTCTTTGCAATTGTTTCCATTGCATTCATGTTCTTTTCTCCTATGCCATCTCGATGACCACTGCCGTACCCATGCCGCCGCCTGCGCAGAGAGTCGCAAGGCCATATTTCTGACCGCGTCTGGCAAGTTCGTACATCATGGTGATGACAAGTCTGGCTCCAGTCGCGCCCACTGGGTGCCCCAGGGAGATGCCGCTGCCGTTGACATTGAGCTTGTCATCAGGAATCCCCAGCTCCTTCTGGCAGGCGATGCACTGGGCCGCAAAAGCCTCGTTGATTTCGAAGAGATCGATGTCTTCTATGGAAAGCTCCGCCTTGGCAAGGGCTCTCTGTGATGCGCTGATTGGTCCGATTCCCATGTAATCCGGAGAAACGCCGGTGGTTGCCACGCCTTTGATGCGGGCCAGAATAGGAACACCCAGTTCCTTTGCCTTTTCCTCGTCCATCAAAATCACACCGGAAGCAGCGTCGTTCATGCCGGAGGCATTGCCGGCAGTAACACTGCCACCTTCCTTAAAGGTAGGTTTCAGTTTTGCCAATGCTTCATAGCTGGCATCGCGGCGAGGGTACTCGTCGGTGTCAAAGACGGTCTCGCTCTTGCGGCTCTTTACTGTAATTGGAATAATTTCTTCTTTGAATTTGCCGCTGTCGATTGCCGCCACTGCTCTCTGCTGGGAACGCAGGGAATAGCGGTCCATCTCTTCACGGGTGACACCGTATTTTTCGGCGACATTCTCGGCTGTGATCCCCATGGCTGGACCCACTCCCAAGTTGGTCAGGGAGTCCCACATGGAGTCTCTGAGCTCCATGTGGCCGAATTTCTGTCCATAGCGGGCATTGAATACCATGTGCGGCGCTGTACTCATGCTGTCCGCGCCTCCTGCCATCAGGCAGTCCGCTTCGCCCGCTTTGATCTGATAATAGGCGAACTGGATGGACGACATGGAAGAAGTACAGTTGCGGTGAATGGTGATGCCCGGAACACTTTCCGGTAAGCCAGCTTTTACCGCCGCCACCCTGGCAATGTTATTTTCTTTGTAAGTTCTCTGATAATTGCATCCCCAGATGACGTCTTCAATCAGCGCCGGGTCAATGCTCGCCCGCTCTACCAGATTCTGCATCACAGGAATGGATAAATCCAGAGAGGTTATGGTCTTAAATTGTCCGCCGATGGCGCCGATCGGTGTACGGCAGCCAGCGACGATTACTACATTTCGCATATTTACCTCCTTCATTAAGCGCCCTGCTCCAGCACTTCTTCTTCCTTCTTATAATCCAGATTGTATTTTCTCGTATTCAATACGGAAATCAGTACGAAGTTCACTATGAGTAATACGATAAATACCACATAAGCTCCTCTCAGACTTCCCGTCCACTCAAGGGCCTTTGAGTTAACGATGTAGTTGAGCATCAGTACGATTTCCATGATCGGGAAGTAGATGGAGTATACCAAGTCAAAGTTGTGTCTGCCAAAGACCGATGCAGGCAGGGAAGTCATAAAGTTTGCGGCAGCGCCGATAGCGATTCCTACCATGGCTACGCAGATGTATCCGCCGATGGCGTTATTCATGACGACATTGATTGCCAGTGCCGCAGCATACCAAACCAGATAGCCTTTGATCGCCGTCTTGACACCCAGCTTCTGATCAATGAAACCGAAACCGAAGGATCCTGCCAGACCTACGATGGCGCATACGGTCATCAGGGACACTGCCTGTGTCTGAGAAAATCCGAATTCCATGTTTCTTGGAACCATCTGGCTCATGACGCCGGTCGTTACCAGCTGATTGATGCCCACGATGAGGGCTACCAGCCACATCTCCTTCGTCTTCAGGAGGGAAGATACCGTCCAGCGGCTCTTCGCCTCTGACAGATCCACGTATTCCTTTTCGTAGACTTCCTTGGATACGTTGTCAGGATAGATGGAAAGCTCCTGCGGTGTATTTCTGATGATGAAATAAGCGCCGATGCCGATGACGATGGCCGCAATGCCTGTCACTGTCATACCCTTAGCCATGCCCATGGCGCCGATCAAAGCTGCAATCAGCGGCACATAAAGCGCGCTGCCCAGGTTGTGGCCCATGGTCGTATAGCCGTTTGCCAATCCCTTTTTCTTCGGGAACCACTGGGTAACCAAGTTGCCGCCGCCGATATAGGCTGCGCCGTTGATGAATACGGTTACCAAGGTCAGACCGATAAAATAGGTTGCGATGGTGTCTGCATTTCCATAGAAAATATAAGAGGCGCCGGCAAGTACCAGGCAGATGGAGGAAAGCATTCTTCCGCCGATCTTAGTACAGATTCTGCCGATGACAAAGTAAGCGATAACGCCGATAAAGCCGGCCCACATAGCCAGTTCCAGAAGCTTCGCGTGAAGCGCATTCTGATCAGCAAATCCTAATTTTTCCCAGTTCGCGCCTGCGAAGACGTCGATGACGATGTTCTGTCCATCGATGGAAAAACCGATGAGGAACCAGAACATGATCATGCTGTAGAATATGATCATCCAACCTTTTCCAAAGTTGGACTTGGTGTTTTCAGATTGAAGTTTTGTTGTTTTATCTGCCATTTTTCTTTCTCCAATTTCCATTTAACGATAAGTTATGATTAACTAAATCTCTCATCTGCCGCTTTCATGACCATCTCGTCCCAGGTCTGAAACTCGGTGCTTTCGATGACGAAGTTGTTGAATACGGTTTCAGGATAGACCATGTAGTCGCCGCCCCAGTTGACCATGACGGCGCTGGAGTAGCGGAAATACTCGAAATTTTCAAAGTTGGTATGTTTCTGCATGAACTCGTCGGTGAAGACCATATCCAACAGATTCCAGAATTCTTTCCCCGCTTTGAGACTGATATACCCGTCCATTATTTTGCCTCCGGATTTTCCTTTTTGTATTCCTCGAATTTTTCAAATACATAATCACGCCACACCTGTGCGTCACGCGCCATACACGGACGAATGATTTCATCTTCCTGGTCGCCGGTTCCATCGATGGTTTCATGTCTCTGAATCGTCAAGTAGAGAGCCGGTTCATTTGGAGGGCACCCCAGGATGTGATATGCGTTCGGATGATCTTTCAGGTATTTCTTCGTGCAGTTTCCGTGGAGTACGATTTTTTCATCTGGAATCTTAGCCGGTATCTCGTTGAGTCCGCCGATGACAACGGTCATGCCCGCATTCTCGTCATAAGCATTGACAGCCTTCAGTTCTTCCATGTTGATAGCCAGAAGTGCCTGACAGCTGGAGCATCCGCCCTTACATCTTACATCGTATTCCGGCCATCTGGTACTCATATCGCCGATGTACGGAATCCACATCTTCTTGTAGCAGTCCTTAACAGAATCTCCTACCACGTCGATCTGCTCCATATCATAATTTCCAAGTCCCGTCTCTTCGGCAACCTTGAAATAATCTACGCCTTGCGTATCGATGCCTGTTACTTCGCAGGCAACTCTGTCGATGGCTACCGGGTCTTTTGATCCCAGGATCATGTGCGTGTCGATAGGAACCGGCATGTGCGGGCTGTATCCCGATGCTGCGCGGTGAGCGTCCATGATATTGATATCTGCCTTACATACAGACCAGACGTCCATCATCGCCATAGTCAGGTTCTGTTTGTGCATATCCATATGTACCTTATCCTGTACCACACCTTTAATGTTCTTCAGTGCGCCGGAGAAAACCATAGAAGCATGGGCTTTCAAAATCGGCAGATTGATCAGATGGTCGGCCTCCAGCAGGAATCTCGGAAGCTTGATGGAATCGATATTGGAACGGAATCCTCTGACTGCAACCTTTACCAGATCCTTATCCTTTTTGATGTCGATCAGTTCGACGCCTTCTTCTTCTGCCACGGCCTGAATGCCGCTGACCTTGAAGCACTCCATGGTGTTGCATCCAATAGCAGCGGCTTCTGCTACGATGATCTTAGCAGGCTCTGCCTTTTTCACCTCGCGGATGACGGCTCTCACTACTTCCGGATTGGTGCATACTGAAGTTTCCGGCGGTTCTGCGTGACCGGCATTCGGCTTCAGCACGACTGTTGTGCCCTTGCGGATGACGTTCGTAACGCCGCCCATCAAATCAAATACTCTTGTGACATTTGCCTGGATGTCGTCACTCTTTGCCAGAGCGACCAAAGATTTTGCTTTACTCATATTTCTCCTCCTAATGGTTCTGGTCCCAATTCGTGCAACGAATTGTTGGACAGACCTTATGCTTTAGTGCCCCGCAAGCGACAGCGAGCGGCAAGGCACTAGTCGTATAATGGTTCTGGTCCCAATTCGTGCATCGAATTGTTGGACAGGCCTTATGCTATAGTGCCCCGCAAGCGACAGCGAGCGGCAAGGCACTAGTCGTATAATGGTTCTCGCCCCAATTTACGGAGTAAATTGCTGGGGAGACCTTATGCTTTAGTGCCCCGCAAGCGACAGCGAGCGGCAAGGCACTAGTCGTATAATGGTTCTCGCCCCAATTTACGGAGTAAATTGCTGGGGAGACCTTATGCTTTAGTGCCCCGCAAGCGACAGCGAGCGGCAAGGCACTAGTCGTATAATGGTTCTCGCCCCAATTTACGGAGTAAATTGCTGGGGAGACCTTATGCTTTAGTGCCCCGCAAGCGACAGCGAGCGGCAAGGCACTAGTCGTATAATGGTTCTGGTCCCAATTCGTACAACGAATTGCTGGACAGACCTTATGCTTTAGTGCCCCGCAAGCGACAGCGAGCGGCAAGGCACTAGTCGTATAATGGTTCTGGTCCCAATTCGTACAACGAATTGCTGGACAGACCTTATGCTTTAGTGCCCCGCAAGCGACAGCGAGCGGCAAGGCACTAGTCGTATAATGGTTCTGGTCCCAATTCGTACAACGAATTGCTGGACAGACCTTATGCTTTAGTGCCCCGCAAGCGACAGCGAGCGGCAAGGCACTAGTCGTATAATGGTTCTGGTCCCAATTCGTACAACGAATTGCTGGACAGACCTTATGCTTTAGTGCCCCGCAAGCGACAGCGAGCGGCAAGGCACTAGTCGTATAATGGTTCTCGCCCCAATTCGTACAACGAATTGCTGGACAGACCTTATGCTTTAGTGCCCCGCAAGCGACAGCGAGCGGCAAGGCACTAGTCGTATAATGGTTCTCGCCCCAATTCGTGCAACGAATTGTTGGACAGGCCTTATGCTATAACGCCCCAGCTTGCCGATTTTCCGCAGCTTCAGCTGCAATGGAAAATGGGACAGCGAAGCGACATATGTCGCCTAGGAGTGCAGTTTACTGCACGTTTAGCTGGCTTGGCGTTAGTCGTGAAATGATTAGTGATCACTTAATTTATAATGACACATCTATCTAAAGCAAAGATCATGCCAAAACAGAAACCTTTGCAGATGCGAGAATTTTGACAGAAAAATAACAATTTTGTTGCAATGGGCAGGTCTGTTGTTGCACTCATGCAACAAACTCTCTCAAAATTGCCTCCACGTCCTTTGCTGTCAGCCTGGCAAAAGTGCCGCCCGGCGTTCCGACGGCATCTGCCAATTCTTCTATGGTGTAATCACCTCTTGGAATCGTCAGGGGCAGGCCGATCTCTGTAATAAACCGCCTCATTTCGTCGATTCCTCTGCTAATCATCTCTTCCCAGCTGCTGCCTGTGATTCCCCATACCCTTTCAAAGAAGCGGCAGAACCTCTCCGGGGCTGCGCAGCTCATCCGCTCACACCAGGCCGGCAGAATCATTGCCAGCGCGCTGCCGTGGGTGATACCGTATTTTTCAGTCAGAACGTGGGAAATCTCGTGACAGGCAAAGTCTCCGCCCGGACCCAGCATATCGTTATGGGCTGCCGACGCCGCAAACATCAGCTCGCCGCGCAGCTCGAGGTTTTCCGGATCCATCAAAACCTTGGGCAGAACTTCGATTACAGTCCGCATCAGGCTCTCCGTCATTCCGTCTAAAAGCCGGCTCTTTCTCGTCAGATCAAAGTAGCGCTCAAAGGCGTGAGAGAAAATATCAAAGCCGCCGCAGGCTGTCTGAAACCGGCTGATCGCCAGAGTCAGCTGTGGATTCAGCAGTGCAAATTTGGGTCTCGTCCCCTTGAAAGGCCGGGCAATTTTTCTGCCTGTCACGTGGTCGCTGATCACTGACATGTCGTTGCATTCACTGGCAGAAGCCGGCATGGTCACAACAGCGCCGATGGGCAGATATTTGCAAGGCTCCGCCTCGGGGCTCTCGTAAAGCTCCCGTACCGAGCCCCTGTACCCGCTTCCGGCGGAAACCGCCTTTGCCGTATCGATGACGCTGCCGCCCCCGACAGCAAGAATGCCTTCGATATTTTCTTGCCGCGCGATTTCGATGGTCTGCTCAATAAACGCAATCTCCGCATTGGGTTTCACCCCGCCGCGGCAGACCACTGTGCAGCCCGCCTCCTCAAGGCTTTCAACCAGGCGCTGGCCCAGCCCCTCTTCAAAGATGCGGCGGCTTCCATATATCAAGAGGATTTTCCTGCCGTACTGCCTCATCAGGGCGCCGGCTTTTAATTCTGCATCCTCTCCGAAAAAAAGTTCCGTGGAAATGTTCATATTGAAATTATACATTTTTATTACCTCCTGGTGGTAATAAAAGCAAAATTTGTGCCATGTGCCGATATCTGTTCCACTGAAACGCAGTTTTTCACAGCGCTTACTTCAGAAATCGGCGCGGTAACCTTTCGATAGAGGTGTGAGGCGATTGCTTGGCGTAACTTATAGGGGAGGGGGGTATGTGCCGAGCGTTCTTTACAATAAAGTTAGGCTTTTTGATGCTGTTCAGAGGATTTCGCGTAACATTGCGGTGGTGGTAGACGCTATATCCCTCCATACACCTTGAGATAAGACATGAGTCCCTGATGAATTCACAAATATGCTGTGCTCGGTTACTTTTGTAGATTGTGAACGACCTTTGCGGCGGAAAATTTGATGGAAAAAGTAACCGAAATCGGATATACCCCCCTGTTGAAGACTTATGGCAGTACGCCGGTTACGCGAGAATGTGCAGAAGTTCCCAAAAAGCATAACCTTATCGTTTTTGAAGCAGAACCAGTGCGGTAATCCTTCACAGCAAAGGCGCGAAAGCTGATAAAGTCAGTCTACAGCTGCAATTTTGCTATTTGGAACCTGTTTGTAAAAAACGAGTATAAAAACCATCAGTCATCAGTCAAGTCCAAATTTGTGTGTAAAATTTTCAGCAATAATAAATCATAGATATACTATATATCTGCGTAACTGTGGGTATCATGCGTCAGGAGATTGTCAACGTCATATAGTAAATTGCATCTGCGTCCGCCGATGTGTTATACTAAAAAATAAGGAGGGGAAACATGTTCAAAATAGGAGAATTTTCAAAACTAACTCAGGTGTCGGTCAGAATGCTGCGCTACTACGAAAAGGCAGGCCTGCTGAAGCCAGCGGAAATCGACCATTTTACGGGGTACCGCTACTATACCGCCTCGCAGATTCCCTTCTTAAACAAGATCGTCTATCTGCGGGACAGCGGATTTACCGTGGCAGAAATCGCATCAGCGCTGGACAATTGGCGGGAGGACATCCTCCTTACAAAACTGGAAGAGAAGAAGCAGGAAATCAGAGCGAATATAGAAGCTGAAAAAAAGAAACTGGCTAAGCTCCAAATGGCGGAGGATGGTTTGCTTGGGCAAAAGGAACCGCTGCACTACCAGATCGGCATCAAATCCATCCCCAGCTATTCGGTTCTTTCCCTGCGCAGAATCATCCCCGATTATTACGCCGAAGGAGATTTGTGGATGGAGCTTGCCGCTTTTGCCCGCAAAAACAACGTGGAAGTCTCCTCTGAAACGTTTTCCATTTACCACGATCTTGAATACAAAGAAAGCGATGTCGATGTGGAGTTATGCGCACTGGTGAAAACGTCAGGAAAAAACACGGGCCCATTCACCTACCGGATAACGGAAGCCGTCCCTCTCATGGCCTATACCATGGTCTATGGGGAATTCAGCAACATCGCCGGCGCTTTTGCCTCCTTCGCAGACTGGCTGCAGAAAAATGACCAATATCAGATGTACGGCAGCAGCAGGCAGATCGTGCATCGCGGACCGTGGAACGAAGATAACCCGGAGCAATACCTGGTGGAAATTCAGATTCCCGTTTCAGAACTTGTATAGACACAAATACTGTCCCTCCACGATATTTTTATGTTTTTGCGTACTATTTGTCCAATCTGACATAAATAACTTCTGCAAATTACATCTGTAAAAGTCAATCATTCCATCCTGGTTACTTTTTCATCACATTTCCCGTCAAAAATAGGTTGGAGAGTGCCAAAAAAATAACCCAAGTTGCGGTTTCTGCACGAGAGCGCAGAGGATTCTGCTATTGCAGAGGCATAATATCGTCTGTTTTGAGATTTCCTATGCAAGTCTTTATGTCAAATAAACAAAAAACCTTCAAAAACATAAAAATACCGTAGCCCATAAAGTTTTATAATCGCAGCGGCCTCTCCATTTCAAAAATTAACAGTTGACTCTGACACGGTGTCAGGGTCTATATTGGATTTACAGACAAATCAAGCGGAGGTTTAGATATGAAAAATTTAGAAGTAAATCCTATCGGTAAAGTTGTGAATGGAGAAGATGGTACCTATATTGAGGTGCTTCCTCAGTATATCCCCGCCCTAAAGGCGCTGGACGGATTCAGTCATCTCCAAGTGATCTGGTGGTTCAGCGATTTTGACAGCCCGGAGGCCAGGACAGTGACAGAAGTCCCCAAGCCCTACAAAAATGCGCCCGAAGTCGTGGGCATCTTTGCCACAAGGTCGCCTGTCCGTCCAAATCCTCTGGCGCTAAGCACCGCAGAAGTCATCCGGATTGACTACGGCAAAGGGCGCATCGAGCTGACCTATATCGACGCCAACGATCAGACGCCGGTACTGGATCTCAAGCCATACACACCAAGTTTAGACAGAGTTGAAAATCCACGGGTACCTGATTGGTGCAGCCACTGGCCGAAGAACATAGAAACCTCTGAGGATTTTCCATGGGAAGAAGAGTTTCATTTCTAATACAAACATAGCAAAACAGCGTCTCCTGCCTGATGATGGCCGGAGACGCTGTTTGGTTACTTATTCTTCCCCGTATAAGAGGATTTCCTTTAGCAGAAATTCCTTTCCTGTTACAATGACTGCCTCTTCACATTCGCAGACAGGGCACTTCCTCTCATTCTTTAGAAACTCATAGAAGTTTCCGCATTGTTTACATTCTACGACGGCGACAACCTCATTGATTTTTAGCTCCACATGCTCATATTCCGTCCTGTCGATGGCAGCCGGCCAGCAGTTTCTCAGATATTTTGGCACCACCAGGGATGCTTCTCCCACGTCCAGGACCACTGCCGCAATCTTCTCAGGGGAGAGTTTATTTTCCGCTGCTATGTTTTTCACACGGTCCAAAACTTCAAATACAATTCCAAGCTCATGCATTTAGGATTCCCTTGTCCCTTCTTTTTGCGGCTCCTCACGCTTCTTCTGCGCGATTCTCTCCATACGTTTCTTTACGTGTTTCAGCACTACTGGCGGTATCTGTGTAAATTCAACGCCCTCCGCGTCGTATACCCGCTCCAGGTGAATGGCGTCAAACTTGCACTTTGTCGTACACTGGCCGCAGCCGAGACACATATATTCATCCACCTTCGTAACGCCGCAGCCGAGGCAGCGTGACGTCTCTCTTTGAACCTGTTCTTCCGTCAAAGTGCCGCGATAATCGCGGAAGCTGTGCAGACGGTCGCCTTTGGCGTGATCCGGCTTTTGTCTCGGCGTATGGTCGTAATCATCCAAAATCGCCGCCTTTTTATCCAGCTCCTTGTACTGCCTGCGGTCACGGCCATAAACCAGGGACTGACCCGGATGTACGTAGCGGTGAATCGATATGGCTGCCTGTTTGCCCGCAGTGATCGCGTCGATAGCAAACTTTGGTCCTGTATAACAGTCACCGCCAGTAAAGAGATCCGGCTGCCCGCTTTGGTAAGTAAACCCGTCGGCTTTGATCGTCTGATTCGGATTTCGCTCAGCATCACTGCCATCCAGGAGATTGCCCCACTGGATAGACTGTCCCACGGTGATGATGACCTGGTCCGCCGGGGCCACGACACAGTCCTCCTCATCATACTGCGGCGCAAAACGATGATTCTCATCGAATACTGATAGACACTTCTTGAATTCCACTGCCGTCACATGGCCGTTTTCAGTAAGAATCCGCTTCGGTCCCCAACCGTTACAAAGCTGGATGCCTTCCTCTTCCGCCTCCAGAATTTCTTCTTCTGAAGCCGGCATGATGTCCCGTCCTTCCAGACAGTGCATGGACACGCTGTCGCTGTTGCAGCGGACAGCCGCGCGGGCTACATCTACGGCCACATTTCCGCCGCCGATGACCACGGTCCTGCCGGTCAGATCCAGACAATTTCCAGAGTTGATGCCCTTCAGGAACTCGATTCCAGTCAGCGCCCCTTCGGCATCTTCTCCGTCGATTCCCAGTTTTCGTCCGCCCTGGGCGCCGATCGCTGCATAGAAAGCGTCATATCCGTCCTGGCGAAGCTGGTCAAGGGTGACATCTTTGCCCACTTCGATTCCAGTACGAAATTCTACGCCCATTTCTTTGATAATCTCTATTTCTGCCTCCACCACATCTTTTTCCAGGCGGAATGCGGGAATACCGAGGGTCAGCATACCGCCAAGACGCTTTTCTTTTTCAAAGACGGTGATCGTATATCCGTCCAAAGCCAAATAGTAAGCGCAGCTCAGCCCTGCAGGACCGGCCCCGATAATGGCAATCTTTTTGTCATGATAATCGTGGCGTTTCTTTGGTATGACCCGTTTTGCAGGGTCCAGCTCCTGCTCGGCGATAAACTTTTTGATGTCGTCAATGGCTACAGGATTATCGAGTTCTCCTCTGGTGCACGCCTGTTCACAGCTGCGGTTGCAGATTCTGCCGCAGACAGCAGGGAACGGATTCTCTTTTTTGATCAGTTCCAAAGCCTCCTGGTACTTGCCCTGGGATGCCAGCTTGACATAGCCCTGCACGCCGATATGGGCAGGACACTTAGTCTTGCATGGAGACGTGCCGGAATCCACTACATTTTCCCGATTGACTCTGTACTCTACATTCCACTTCTCTTCAGGCCACTCTTCGTCTCTCGGCGTGCTGGTGGATGTGATATCCTCTACAATCAGCGTGCTGGAACAAAGCTTCTGTCCCAGCTTCAGTGCATTGACCGGGCAATTCTCTACGCACTGGCCGCAGGCTGTGCACTTTTCAGGATCGATCTTTGCCACGTAGTTAGAACGGATCATATCGACGTTCTTGAACATGGTTGCCGTCCGAATGGAAAGACAGCCGCATCCGCAGCAGTTGCAGATAGCGTGGGTTTTCCCCGGCCCGTCAGCGTTGGGGATCTCGTGCATCAGTCCGTTTTCTTCTGCTCTTTGCAGAATCTCGTATACTTCGTCCTTGGTGATCTGTCTTGCACGTCCCGTCCTTATGTAATACTCTGCCGCCGTACCCATTTGGATACACATGTCTTCCTTCAGATGACCGCAGCCTTCGCCCATGACCTCCCTGTCGGTACGGCAGGAGCAGTCCGAAACACAGAAGATGGTATTTTCCTCTACATATTTGGATATCTCTTCATAATCAGCCTTCCTGCTGCTTCCGTCAATGGCGGACTGGATGGGGATGACGCGCATCAGACCCACGCCCACCGGGAAAGAACCGACGCTGCCTCCGCCTCTGACTCTGCCGTAGGCTTCCATGGCATAGGCTACCACCGGATATTTCTTGATATTATCAGCGTTATTTACAATCATCTCCATGTGTCCCGGTATCCAGGTTTCCGTCCAGAACACGTCCTCTCCGTTCAGGGTCCCTACCTTGCAGGCACCATACACGGCCAGATCCATCAAAACCTCCCGGCAGTATTCCGCTGATTTTCCCATCATTTCCGCCACCTGCGGCACTGTCTTTTTCTCGAAAGAACCGAGACAGAGTGCAACTTCCGCCATTTCATCGCTGATTCCCGCTTCCAGGCAGACATATTCCGGGTCGTCCCACTGATAAGATCCCTCGCCGCCCGGCACTGCGTCCGCCTTCTTGCGTCCGATCATATTTGCCAGCTTCATAACCTTTTCTTTGTACTGGCATTGATACCCCTCAGGGAACTGCATTTTTGTAAGCTCACTCATGATTTTTCCTCCTTCTTTTACGCCTGCTGCCATAGCTGCACTTGATCTTTCAGCCACTGTATCCACTGATCCATTCCCTCGCCGCTCTTCGCACAGATGGGAATGACCTTGATATCTGGGTTCAGGTTCTGCGCCCGCTCTTTGCAAGCCTCTACATCAAAATCGAAATATGGCAGCACATCCATCTTATTGATCAAAAGTACGTCGCAGATGGAAAACATCAGGGGATATTTTAACGGCTTGTCGTCCCCCTCCGGTACGCTGAGGATCATGACATTTTTCGACGCGCCGGTGTCAAATTCCGCCGGACAGACCAGATTGCCTACGTTCTCTAAAACAGCCAGATCGATATTCTCGGTACCCAGACCTTCAATTCCCTGTCTGGTCATCTCCGCATCCAGGTGGCACATGCCGCCCGTATGAAGCTGTATAACCCTGGCGCAGGTCTTTGAAATTGAAGCGGCGTCCACGTCGGAATCAATATCCGCTTCCATCACGCCAACTCTTACATCGTCCTTCAGCAGCCCAATGGTCTGACACAACGTGGTGGTCTTGCCTGCACCGGGAGAAGACATCAGGTTCAGCAGGAACACCTTCTTTTCCTTCATCTCCGCTCTCAATTTTTCTGCACGCTCATCATTGTTTTTGAACACACTTTCTTTTACTTCTAAAATCTTGTATTGCTCCATATCTCTTTCCTTTCTGGTTGAACCAGTTTCAGCTTTGACTGTATTCTATCACGTCAGTTAAAATACAGTCAACGGTATTTTGCGGTAATCTCTTAATTTTTCAGCATTTTCATTGACTTTTTATGATAATTTAAGTATAATTTTCATTGTGGTATGTGGTTAAACCAATTCCACACAATAATATGGACTTTTGGCATATCGCCCAGCCAATGTGCGGAAAAGGAGAAAAAATGAAGTTTAAGAAGTTAGTCGCGCCCTCACTGAAAGAAATGTTCGTCGAACAGATGGAATCCATGATTCTCTCAGGAGAACTGGCTGTCGGCGAAAAACTCCCGCCGGAAAGAACTCTTTCGGAATCTATGGGCATCAGCCGTTCCGTGGTAAACAGCGGAATTATAGAATTGGAACGGATGGGATTTCTGACCATCAAGCCCAGAGTTGGCGCCTTTGTTGCGGATTACCGCCGAAAAGGCAATTTAGAAATCATGCGCGCGATACTAAGACACAAAAACGGACGGTTAAGTCCGGAAGAGATCCGATCCATATTCGAGGTGCACAGCGCTCTGGACCGATTGACAGTGACCCGGCTGATTGCAAGAATTACAGAGGAAGATTTAGAAGCCCTACATCTAAAACTGGAGAAAATAAAGGAGCAGGAAAACGCCCATGATACTCTGGTCGCAGGCTTCGAATTCCACCACGAACTTGCGGTGCTGTCCGGAAACACTTTGCTCCCCTTCATTTTTCGCTCCTATTACCTGGCAGTCATGGATGTGTGGATCAGATTTTATGAAGTCAACGGCGCCGAGCTCATTTACGAAAACAGCCGTCAAATCTGGACTACCCTGAAAAACAGAAATTTAGAGCTCGCTCTCCACTGGATCGACCAGTTCACCTACGAAATTACAGAAGGAAAGTATACGATATATTACTAAAAATAGCTCCGTAATGCGGTAACATTACGGAGCTATTTTGCTCTACTCTTTAACAAATCCCCTGGGCGGCTTGTCTTATTTTCTCTATGGCATCTTCTATCAGCTCCCCGATGGACTGGCTTTTGACCCCCGCCACCAGGTGATCACAGCGGTTCATCGGGATCAGCACTCTCGCCGCCCTGCTTCTTGCAACTGCCAGCGCCATATCGGCTGTCACTTCCCCGAGAAGGGCGTCTGCGATGACGATGCCGATAGGACCTACGATGACATCTGCCCTGCGGCAAGCCACGATGACCGGATTCTCCCCCGTCGCGCCCTCGTCGGCGCCTGCCTTCAGCATGGTCGCCGTCGCTGTGCTGTTGGTTCCCACCGCCGTAATTTCAGCAGCGGGAAATGCCTTTCGAATGGACTCGATCAGCTGCTTTCCCAGCCTGCCGCCCTGTCCGTCTATGACTAAAATTCTCATTCTATCACTCCTCTATCTACAATCGTTTCTCAAAATTTCCGC
Organism: Emergencia timonensis; assembly: GCF_900086585.1. Taxonomy (GTDB): domain Bacteria; phylum Bacillota; class Clostridia; order Peptostreptococcales; family Anaerovoracaceae; genus Senimuribacter; species Senimuribacter timonensis. The sequence goes on along the minus strand of NZ_FLKM01000008.1, from coordinate 2,020,151 downwards.
TGACATGGGTACCCTCGAAAAAGATGAGGAACGCACGGGCGTCTCTGCTTTTGACGATAGCCTTCAGGTGGTTCACCTCGTATTTGTTGATGACCACGGTCATGATCCGGGTATGCTCTGAGGTGTAAGCGCCCATGCCGTCCCACACGGTCACGCCGCGGCCCATCTCCTCCATAATGGCGCCTTCGATGTCCTTTGCCTTGGAAAACACCATGCAGGTTACATTGATGTTCTGATAGTGCGCCCTGTCCGTGACCAGCGTCAGGCATGCCAGGAAGAGGATCGAATAGATCGCAATTTCCAAATCAAAGAGGACAGCGCAGAGCAGATAGAGCACTGCGTTGATCAGCAGCGAAAGTTTCCCCACAGAGAAGTTTTCGAACTTCTTTGTGAAGTAAACGCCCAGAATGTCCATGCCCCCGCCGCAGCCGGAGCACTGCAGCGTCAGACCCATGCCGATGCCGCCCATGACGCCGCCGATGATGCAGTTTGCCAGCATATCTTCCAAAATCGGCTCCGCTGGAATCGGTAAAAAGGTCATGAAGACGGTCTGCACGATGACCGACAACAGCGTTTTGACGAAGAAGTTCTTCGACATGGTCTTATAGGCGATGAAAAACAGGGGCAGGTTGAAGACAAAATTCAAAACCCCTGCGATATCCATCTGAAAATGTAGTCCGGCGCTCTGCTGCAGCAGAGTTCTGATGATCTGCGCAATGCCCAGGACGCCGCTGCTGTACAAATTGAGGGGGACAATAAAACAATTCATTCCCACTGAAAACAAAAACGCGCCGAAGATGACAATAGCATATCTCTTGGCCTCTTTCTTAACAATCGCTCTGCTCATGACAGTTTCCTTCCGTTCGCAAGATTTACTCCATCTGTTATACTACATTTCGCTGCTGTTTTCAATACATATTTCTGTAAAATTTTCCCCTGTCTGTTATAATGCGTCAAAGTGCCTGCCGATATTGCCGGACACCTTCTTCAGCAGTTCCAAAAAGATATTCCGTTCGATCTCCGTCATCCCCTCCGTCATCACGCCGACCCAGTCCTCTCCCGCCTGTACCAGATTGGGGTAGACCTCCCGGGCGCGTTCTGTCGGATATACGTCGATAGAACGCCCGTCCGCTGCATTGGCGCACCGCTTCACATAACCGTGCTCCTCCAGCTTATTCATGGTCTTCGCCACGGTGCCTTTGCTCATGTCCATCAGTTCGCAGAACTTGTTCTGCGTCATCATTCCATTCTCACAGGTAATCATGACAAAAGGTGTCAGGGCTCCGCTGAGGTCCATGTCCTTCATCCTCTCGTTCATATAGATTTGCGTCCTGCGATAAATCTGGGAGATCATCTTGAGCATCTCCCCCTGTAGTGAGTCCATAATACTTTACCTCGCCCCATTTAGTTTCTGTTGCAACTTTTATAATAATCAGAAAACCATTTTTTGTCAATAGTTCTTTCCTTTTTTGTTGACTTTTTCTGGGTTTTCAACTATAATAAGAAGTGCAATCCGATAAAAAGGATTTATTTTTTTGCAAATATAGTTTCATAAGAAACTAATTAGATAGACATATAGGAGGTACATACATCTATGAATGAACAAATCGAAACTAAAAAAGAGAACAAGATGGGGGTCATGCCCGTAGGGCGGCTCCTTTTGACCATGTCCATACCCATGGTCATTTCCATGTTGGTCCAGGCGCTATACAACGTGGTGGACAGCATGTTCGTCGCACAGATCAGTGAAAATGCGCTGACCGCCGTTTCTCTTGCCTTCCCTGCGCAGAATCAGTCGGTCATTTTTTGCGGACAGTTCATACATGCTATCCTTTTCTGTTCTCTGCTCCTGCGTTTGCTCTCGTTTGATTTCTCCCTCCGTATCTTCTTGGCACAAGCAGGACAATACCTTGATGCACCAGAGCCCGGGACATATTCAACGCCGCACACCGTACAATTTTTAGCGGGCATTGCTGCCCACCGTTTTGTAGGTATGATATGTAATTCATCGACAAAGCCGATGAATTTATAGTAAATCTTGATTTCCTGCTTCACTGTTCCGTCTGCCATCTTCTCACGCTCCGAAACAAGTATCTTGTCTATGAGTGCGTTTATAACTGTTGCATCCAGTTCTTTTAAGCCTTGATAATTTCGGATAAGGGCGAGGAAGTCACGGATTCCCCGTGATTTCTCGTAGCTTTCATTAAGAGTTTCCGTCACCTCTTTCAGCCTTGCTTCAATTTCAAGCTGCTCTTTCTGGTATTTCCCCGACATCATCTCAAAATTCCGCTCGGTAATACGCTCCATGACCTTATCCTCGTAGAGAGAGGAAAACAGCCTGTCCAGTTCCGCAAGGCGTTTGTTCAGCTTCTTACGTTCTTTCTCTAATGCTTTCGCCCTGCTCTGGTCTGTTTCCGTGAGCCGCTTTTCTATGGCCCTGACCGCCTTTTCATCATTCACTGCCATATCCGCAAAACAGTTGATGTCGGCAAGAACGGCATTGAATAAATCCCTTGCTTCTATATTGTGGGCACTACACTCGCTTCTTCCGTTTCTTGCATAATTATTACATGAATACTGTACACAGTCGATAATCTCTGGGCGTTTCCTCCTGTGTACGTTCATTGCCCGCAGAGCACATCCGCAGTCCACACACTTGATAACGCCTGCAAAAATATTTACAAATCCTCCCTTGTTCTGTGGAAGCCTACGACTTGTAATAAGCTGTTGGACAATATCAAATTCCTCCTGCGTGACTATTCCCTCATGGGTATTGGGTATCACTTCCCATTCTTCGGGCAGCTTAGAGGGGCGTTTCTTGCTTTTCATATTGGCGGCAATCCGTTTGTAGCCTACAAGATTTCCCGCATATATCGGGCTTCTTAAAATGCTCCTCACGCTGTTCCCACTCCAAATATAGCGTTTGTCCTCGTTCCCCTCAAAATGACGTTCAAAGCCTGTTTCGCCACGCTCCGCCGCATAAGCGGCAGGGCGTAGGATATGCTGTTTATTAAGATGTCTGCAAATTTTGGCAACTCCATTCCCTTTTAATGCAAGGTCGAATATCTCTTTTACAACATGTGCCACTTTATCATCTATCAGCAGATGGTTGTGGTCGGCAGGGTCTTTGATATAGCCATAAGGGGCGGTAGTTCCCATGAATTTCCCCTGTTGAAACCTCGCCCGATATGCCGATTTTATCTTAACAGATATGTCAGCGGCATACATTTCGTTTAAAATGTTGCGGAAAGGCGTGATGTCCATAGCAGATTTATTCAAGGTATCTACGCCGTCATTGACCGCTATATACCTCACGTTATGCTCTGGGAAGAAAACTTCCAGATATAACCCACAATCAAGATAGTTTCTCCCCAGACGGGATAAATCTTTCGTAATCACGCAGTTTATCAGACCGCTTTCAATGTCTTTTATCATATTCTGGAAACTTGGTCTTTGGAAATTTGTACCAGAATAACCATCGTCCACATACGTTTTTGCTATGTGCCATCCCTGCTTTTTCACATAATCCGTGAGGATGGATTTCTGTGTCGCAATGCTCGCACTCTCGTTATCCGTACCATCGTCTTTAGATAAGCGGCAATAAATGCCGACTAAATAGATTTTCTTTTCTTCTTTGATTCCTGCCATACTGTAAAACCTCCGTATCTGTCCTATCTGTTTTCATGTCCCATTGCGTACATTCTAAGCGGACAGCCCCTCATTGTCGAAGGTGTCGCCCTCGGCAATCTTCTTCCGAATATCCTCGGAGATAATCGGGACAAACGCTTCTGTAACGGTCTGTGTGCCGACATATTCACGGCTGATTATCATCTGCACTGGTGCTTTTGGCACGATACGCTTTCTCTTTTTATCTGCTTTCTTATCCTCGCCCATACTTAAATCTTCCTTTCCAGACAGGGCAGGGAAGAGTTTGGAAATGTCCCCGCCCTGCCAATCAGATACCATTAATCCTCGCTGTTTAATTCTTTCTGTAATGCTTTAAGGAGTGCCGCCGCTTCATCAGCGTTCAGCGTGATTCCCTTGCCGCACTTTTCACGGTTCGGGGAAAAGCTGCGGATGTCATACTTCGGCTCTTTCCCATTCCATGAAATGAGATTGATTTCCTTTGTGTAGCCACTGTCGCCCGTAGACAATACTGCGATTTCCTTTACGATTTCATACTGGATTTCTCTCATTCTCCATACCTCAACTCTCTGTATTTACTTCCCGAAAAAAGAAGATTAGCGGCTGTCACGGTTGCGTTTCCTCTGCAACTCACGCTCCAAAAGTTTGATGATGGTTTCCTCCATCTGCTTCGGCGTTGTGTTCTTCGGAAAGTATTTTTTCAGCTTGCTTGTGTTGATTTTCAAGGTTTCTTTCTGGTTGCCCTTTTCCTCCGTCATAATCGCAAATATCGTATCCATGTCAAGCCGCCCGCTCTGGCTTAACTGTTTCATCCGCTGTGCCTGTGAGAGTGAGGGCGTTGCTTCTTCGCTCTCCATCGTGGCAAAGAGGTTTTCCTGCTCGTCTTTCTTCAAGAAGGACAGTTCCACCGCAGGCGTGAGGGCGATTTTCCCCTCGTCCACCATCTGCAAAATCGGCGGTATCAGTTCCGTCAGGCGGATAAAACGCTGCACGGTCATCCTGCCCACGCCGAAGCCCTGTGCCACCTTGTCGTCCGTCCGCAACTTCGTCACAACTTGTGACGAGGTTAAGTCTGTGCGGAAACCCTGCCGCTTCATGGCTTCGGATTTCATCTTGTAAGCAAACGCCCGCTCCGATGGCAGGATATTCTCACGCTGCAAATTGCTGTCTACAAGGGTGATGATGGCTCGGTCACGGTCTAAGGGCAGGACAAACGCAGGCACGGTATTTATCCCTGCAAGTTCAGAAGCACGGACACGCCGCTGTCCTGCAATCACTTCATAACCGTCCCCGTCCTCTTTCGGGCGTGTGATTATCGGCGTGACAATGCCAAATTCCTTGATGCTTTCCGCTAACTCTGACAGTGTTTCATCTTCTGCCACATGAAACGGATTGTCGGGGAACGGGTACAAGTCTTTGGTCTTTAACACCTTAAAATCCTGTTTCTTCATTCACATATCTACCTTTCTTTCGCTCTGCTTCTATGATTTTTCTGCAATTCTTCCAACACTTCGGGCGGTATTTTTGACAGCAGCCGCCCCATCTGCTCGTTGGTTCTCTGCAATTCAAATATCTTCTGATTCGCTTTCTGCACCTTTAGTTCCTGCTCGTACTTTTCATCACGCATACGCCCCGCATAGTCTGATTCCTGCCCAATTCTCTCTTTCAAACTGTCGATATACGCCTGCTGTTTCCCGATTTCCTTAGAGAATTTCTCCACGTCTGGCAGCCATGCAGAGAGTAAATCTAACGCTTTATCCCTTTTCTTCCCTGCGTTAAAGGCGTTGATGTCGGATAGGGCAGACACGATTTCTTCATACTGTTTATCAAGCCTGCCGCCTAATTTATAGAGCCATGTGGGGACGTGTTTCCGCTTGGTTTCCATTGAGGACTGCCCCCGTTCAAGCTGATTCCACCGTGAGGACATCCGCTCATGGTAGGCGGTCTGCCACTCGGATAATGATTTCTGGTTGCCTAAGATAGCTTTCGCTGACAGCTTATTGTCTGGCGTAATCGGCACAAAGCAGAGGTGCATATGGGGCGTTCTCTCGTCCATATGGACGACAGCGGAGAGGATATTCTGCTTTCCAACACGCTCCGAAATGAAGTCAAGAGCCGTCTGGAAATACGCTTTTTGTTCTTCGGGCGGTAACTGGTTCATAAATTCTGGTGAAGCTGTGATGAGCGTTTCCACCATCATCACGCTGTCTTTCCTTGTCCTGCACCCCGCTTCGGCTACCATGCGGTTAATCTCTTTCTTGTAGGTGTACTTTGGTGGTGCTATGAGATGGTAATTGTTTTTAGAGCGTTCCATATCTATATCTGGGTTGCTTTTGTAGGCTTCTTTCTTCCGCTCGTTGTGGCGTTCACAAGCCGCAACGCCGCCCGCTTTTCGTTTCTGGAAACGCAGGATTGCATAAGGCATAGGCGGATTCCTCCTTTCTTTCGGCGGGTGACCGTCCTTTGGGGTGACAGCGGTGACGGTGGTGACAGCAGTTTTGGGATACCCCCTGCCGACTGCCGCAACTGTCACCCTCACCCCCTGCATGACGGTCATGTCGATGATGACGGTGTTTTTGGGATACCCCCCTCGCAAGAGCCGTCACCGTCATGCTGCCATTCTTTTATCCGAAGCGTGGAGCGTAGGATAAGCAGGGCGTAAGCCCTGCCTTAAGGGAGTCCAGAGGGAACGTCTGGCACACGACTTTGCAGGGCAAAGTGTAGTGTGTTACACCCTGTAAACGCAGTCGGAAAAATCGGAATGATTTTTCTGACCGCAGGGGTGGTTTTACACGACCGAAAAGGGCGAGTAAATCTCACGCCTGCATTTTGCGTTTACGGGGTGTTCTCCCGTAGGGATGACAGCGGCAGGGTATCCTAAAATCACTGTCACCACCGTCACTGCTGTCACCCGCAGGGCAGAGCCGCCAGCTTTACATGGCTTTAAGCGTCAATGACAGTAACAGGGGGGTATCCTAATATCGCTGTCACCACCATCACCGCTGTCACCCGCCCTCCTTGCAAGGGCAATCCGCCTGCCGTCTTTCCTGCGGCTGTACTGGTAGCAGATACGGTTCTCGCTTAAAAATGTGGTGCGGTATTCATTCAGCCATTTCGTAATCACCGTGGGTATGGTTTCCGTTTCCCCCATAGCGGCTAACAGTTCCGTTGCCGTGCCTATCCATTCTTCCTTATCCCTCATAAAATCCACCAACCGAAAAAGGACATCTGGTATCGTTTCTTTCGCAAGCTGCTCCTGCGTTTTCCGCTCCACAAGCTCCCAACGGCAATCACGGAAACGCAGCGTGTATTCCTGATAAGGCGTGTCCCTGCCCGTCACATACAGCTTGGCGGTGTCAGACGCACGTTTCTCCTTTTCCAGAACAAAGGTAGCGTCCGCACTCCCCGTTAATCCTGTCGTCCCAGACACCTTGTTGAACACGTCGCTGTCATTCTGCTTTCGGATGTGGTGTACGACAATGACCGCCAGAGAGTGCCTGTCGGCAAAGTCTTTGATGAGGGAGATGTCCCCATAGTCGCTTGCATAGGCATTGTCTTTTGAAGCTGTACGGACTTTCTGCAAGGTATCAATGACAATGAGCCTGCTGTCTGGGTAATCTTTCAGATAATCTTCAAGCTGCACGATAAGACCGTCTGACAGCTTGCAGCTTGCCACGGCAAAGTGGAGCCGCCCGCTTGCTTCGTCCGTCAAACGAAATAACCTGTCCTGTATGCGGCAGAACGTGTCCTCAAGGCAGAGGTAAAGCACATCGCCCTCCATTGTCGGCATATCCCATAAAGGGATTCCCTGCGACACGCATAAGCATAGCTTCAGCATGAGCCAGCTTTTGCCTATCTTCTGTGAGCCGCAGAACAGCGATAAGCCTGTCGGGATAAGGCTGTCCACCACAAAGGATGGTTTCTCAAGCGGTTCATAAAGGAGCGTTTCGGCGTTGACTGTCTGTAACTTCTGCATGGCTTTCCTCCTTTCGGGCGGTGTCTTTGTTTTCGTTGCACATAGGCGTTGACCTCCTTAAAAATAGATTTACTCCCACGGAAAAAAGTGAGAGTATGTAATGCCGCCAATCCCACACAAATAAAAAACAGATTTCTTTTTCGGGCGGTGTCGGTCACGGTTGGAGATATTTCTTCAATTTCCGCCTTTACTTTCTCCTTTGCAATCGCAACAGATTTCTGTATTGCCGAAGCGGTGCAATGCTCCATAGCGGCGATTTGGTAAAAATTGAACTCATACTCGTAGTAGAGCAGGAAACGCCGCCTTTGTATCTCTGGAAGGCTCCCAACCGCCTTATAGAGCGTTTCATTCCGTTCTTCCTCAACCATGCGTTCATCAAGGCTCTTAGGCACACGCAACGCCCGTCTGTAAAGGGTTTCGTCCCATACCTCGTTAAACTCCCTGTGCCGCTCGTCCCATTAGAAAAGATTCCTGTTCCTGCGCTCCATCTGCCGAAACTCCATAAAGAACTGTTCCGACACTTCCAACTCGTGGGATTTGCCCTGCCCGTCCTTAAAGCTGATAAAATACCTTGTGCCGCTTTCCGTGGATTCCTCCCGAAGCGTGTATGCCTTAACCCTGTATGCCATCCTGTTGTCCTCCTGCAAAAAATGAGTGAGGGGATTTCCATCCCTCACCCAGTAGCCCGCAGGATGGCAGGCTGTTTTAGAAGCTATAAAATTTTCCGCAGCTTCTTCCGCAGATGGTCTAACCTCGCATAGATGGCACCAGTCGTCAAATGCACAAGCGGGGCAATCTCCTTTGTGGAATACCCCTGCATTTTCAGCAGGACGATTTTCAAGGTACGCCCGTCCACCGTGACTAATACTTGATAGAGATTTTCGCTCTCAATCTCTTCCAGTAACTCCGCAACCGTACCCACTTCCGCCTGCCGCTCCCTGCCTGCCATGTCCTCAAGATATTCCGCAACGTCATTCGTCCATCGGTAAAACCGCCTGTTGGAATTGAAGTCTGCCCTGTCCGCCATGCGTATCTGCTCAATGGTCGCTTCATCAACGCCGCACTCACGCAGCAGCTTTTCCTCCGCTTCTTTCCAGATACGCCATTTCCTGTCCTCCCGTCCGTGGTTGTATGCCATTCTTACTTCCTCCAATCAGAATTGATTGAGAGGGCAGAGAAAAGCCCCCTCATCTTCCCAAAGGAAAAAACAAGGGGGCTGAACGCCTTAAATTTTAATTTTCTATTATCTTTCTTAGTTTTATTAGGATTCTGGCTTTGCGTTTGTTTACAACGCTCTGGGTTATGCCCAACCTCGCCCCGACTTCACGCTCGGAAAGTCCGTCAAAAAAGATTGCCTGTATCAGCTCCTGTTCACTATCCGACAGCAAAGGCAGGGCGGCTTTCAGCCTGTCCACCATGACCGCATTGACAACGGTTTCTGCAATGTCCACCGCTTCATCAGTGATAAAGTCCAGAGGATTCCCCTCGCTGTCCGTAAATCCGTCGAGAGATAGCAGTCTATTCTTTGTATCTAATTTTTGCAGATAACGCCACCGTTCCTTGTCACGGTAGAAGTCTGTGTATTGCTCCCTCACGACTTCAAGCAGACAGCCTTGAATGGGGATAAACAGCTTGTCCATATAGGTCTGGTCGGATTCCCTGCAACGGCAGAACTCCGTGTAGGATAATTCCACATAGCCGCCACTTTCTCTGATATATACCTTTCTTGGTGCATATTTCACCATAAATACCTCCCATCTGAATTTTTGAAATGTAAAAAATCCAGATGGAGAGGCGGAGAACGACACCGCATATCAGAAACAGCCCTACGGCACTTTCCAACAAAAATCGACAAAAGAAAAACCGCAAAGGCTCTGTGACCTTTACGGTTATAGGAAATAGTAATTCTATTGTATGGAGATTGTACTTCTACTTTCAAGGTGAGAAGTACCGTTGCACTGGCAGAAATTTTTTTAACTGGTTTCCTGCCGTTCTCTGATATGCTATGTATTGATAAATTTTGCTTCGTATGAGCAGATAGATAACTGCCCGAAAAAAGGACATAAAAAAATCCCTCCAAATTTAAAAACAAATTCAGAGGGTAATTTAGGGTATAACAAAATAACCCACCCGAATATCGTTTTTTTTATTTGGTGAGTTTGTTCTTTCAAATACGAAACAAAAAGAGCCGATGATTCGTGAATTGTTCCACAATTTCATCGGCTCTGCGTCTTAAGCGTCTGGCTCTTTGATGACAGTTATCTTCAAGTTGTCAACTTTAATCAATCTTTCTTGTCTGCATTTTGGACAATAAAGGGGATAATTCTCCAAAACAGTGTCCTTCCTAATTTTATTACGGGTTTTGCTCCCACAAACAGGACACAATATCCATTCGCATTTCATCATAATTAGTCTCTAATCCTTTCAAATCTCATTTTATATGACTTTTGCAAGCTGTTAAGCTAACTTGTGGAACATATGCCGAACCTTATCTATACGGCTATTCGGGCGGCGGGGTTGGCAAATAAATTTACCAATAGCTGGCTGGTATCCTTTTAACTCTGTCAAGCAGACTCCCTGCCCATTTGTGAAATAAGTTAAATCGTTCCTGTATTCTTGAATACATCTAGCAGGGATTTCTCCTTTCAGAATGACCTCGTCATTCTTTATCTGAGTACTTACAATATCTGCACAATACCTTGGAGCATCATGATACGCCCGTGAGAGATATTCCTGCGGTGCATAAATTTCAAAGTGGAGATATGGCTCTAATAGTTCTGTCCCTGCTTTTTTTAAAGCCTGCTCCAATACGATAGGGGAAAGCAGCCGAAAGTCTGCGGGGGTACTTACAGGACTATAATACAATCCATATTCAAAACAGATTTTACAGTCTGTCACTTTCCATCCATACAGCCCCTGCTCGCAGCCATAAAGAACCCCCTCCATAACCGCATTTTGGAACGATTGATTTAAATATCCAAGTGAAACTCTGCTTTCATACTGCACTCCGCTTCCAATAGGGAGCGGCTCTATGGACAACCCGACAGAAGCCCAGAAAGGATTTGGCGGGACTTCTATGTGGATGGTATATTCTGCTTTTCTAAGCGGTCTTTCCATATATATAACAGTAGGCTCTTTTATTTCTGCCTCCACATGATATTTTTCCTCAAGGATGGCACAAATGACTTCCATCTGCACATTCCCCAAAAAAGAAAGTATAATCTCATGCGTTGTAGTATCCACATAATATTTTAAAAGAGGGTCGCCATCTGAAATTTCTGTAAGTGCCCCAAGCAATATTTCCCGCTGTTCAGATTTCTTTACTGCAATCGTTGTTTGGAGCATAGGGAGAGGATTTTCAATAAATTTTCTCTGCGGCAACAGTATTTCGTTCCCCAAAATACTGTTTAGCTGCAAAACATCATTTGGTAAAATTACAATATCACCAGAGCAGGCTGTATCGGATGAATATAATTCACCGTTTGTCGGAACACACATCTCTGTGATTTTTATTTTCTCTTTTTCAGATATTCTAATAACATCCCTCAAATGCAATGTTCCGCTATATATACGCACATAAACAAAACGCCGCCTTTTCTCTGAATATTCAATCTTAAAAACCTGCCCGCATAGTTCAGATTGACCTTCAGGCGTTGATGAATAAAATTTACTGGCAATTACTTCTATAAGCTGCCGAATCCCCAGATTGTTTTTAGCGCTTCCGTGATAAACGGGAAATAACGTTCCGTTTTGGAATCTCCTGTTTTCTTCCTGTTCCAGTTCTGACATTTTAAACGGTTTCCCTGACATATATTTCTCTAATAGTTCATCGTTTCCCATAATTACCGCATCCCACTGTTCCATATCGTCATTGTCCGTTACATTTATATGGGGATGCTGCCCAACCTTTTGCTTCACTATAATTTCCGAAGAAAGCTTTGCTTTCATTTCCCGATATACCATTGGCAAATCAATCCCCTCTTGGTCAATTTTATTGATGAAAAAAATTGTCGGAATCTTCATTATCTGTAGTGCATGAAACAGTATACGGGTCTGTGCCTGTATGCCATCCTTTGCAGAAACTAATAATACTGCTCCGTCTAATACGGATAAAGAACGGTATACTTCCGCCAAAAAATCCATATGGCCTGGCGTATCTATAATGTTGACTTTTACATCCTCCCACTGAAAAGATGTCACTGCTGTCTGGATAGTGATTCCCCTTTGACGCTCCAAATTCATTGTATCTGTCCTTGTTGTGCCTTCATCTACGCTCCCTAGTTCTGCAATTGCACCACTGGTATACAATAAACTTTCCGTTAATGTTGTCTTTCCTGCGTCAACGTGAGCCAGAATGCCTAAGTTAATTATTTTCATGTGATTTTCCTCCTATCAACACCCAAAAAAGGGCATAAAAATACCCAGTGATAAATACTCCTATCACTGGGTAAATAACTCCAATAGCCCCAAAACACTTATATGTTTTCGGGCATATAAAATTACATGATAAAAGTATTCTTAAACTGGGTACAAAAAACTAAGCCCCATATTAAAAGTGAAACGGGACTGCTACTTTTTGTTCCCACTATCAAATTGACAGTTTATTTAAGAATACCTTGCCGCATATTTATTAACTCCTTGTATAATACTGAATCTAATTATATTCCTTAACCCTTTATTTGTCAAGCTGACAAACTAAAGCAGAAAAAGCGGCAGGATTTCCCCCTGCCACTAATCATCTGTTTATGCAAAAATAATTTCCTTTTCCACAATCTCCCTCGCACAAGCCCTTATGTTATTGAGGCATCCTGTCCATTCTAAGGCGTTTTCTGCCTTTAGCTGTTCCGTTATGCCCTGTGCCTGTTTCATACCCTCTATGAGCCTTTCAAAGCGTTCCTGTGCCTGTCTGTTGATGTCGGCAAGGTAGGCGTTTAGCCTGCCGCTTGTAAGAAGATTGGTGTATGTAACTTTACGGTACTGTTTTAGATAATCTAAATGCCGTTGCCCCCAGATGCCTATTGCCTGTTCTTCTTCGGCGGGTACAGTTAAGCACGGTATCAAATAATCCCCTTGCCTTTCGTATTTGCCGCCCAGTTCCTCAAATAATGATTTTGCCATTGTCTGTTACCTCCACATTCTTTTTTATTTTGAATGTCCGCAAAATCCGTCCTACATCTGATGATCGCAGTGGCGACAGGAACCGGCGTCGGCATCAACGCCCTGCTTTCCAGAAGCCTGGGCGAAAAGAACTTCCGCCGGGCAAACAACACCGCCGACAATGCGGTTTTCCTCGCCCTATGCAGCTTCATCGCCTTTGCCCTCATCGGCGGCATTTTCTCCCGCGTCTTTTTCCGCCTGCAGACAGACGTTACGGAAATCATCGATTACGGCACTGCCTATCTTCAGATCTGTACCATCGGCTCCATCGGGCTGTTTTTGCAGGTGACCTTTGAAAAGCTGCTGCAGGCTACGGGCAGAACCTTCTACACCATGCTGACCCAGGGGCTGGGCGCCATCATCAACATCGTCCTGGACCCCATCCTGATCTTCGGGCTTTTGGGAATGCCAAAGATGGGCGTAGCCGGCGCCGCCGTTGCTACCATTGCCGGACAGATTATCGCATCCATCCTGGCTGTCGTGCTGAACATGAAGAAAAATCACGAGATCGAACTGAAATTCAAGGGATTCCGTCCAAGCAAGCTGATCATCGCCCGCATCTATTCTGTAGGCGTTCCTTCCATCATGATGGCTGCCATCGGCTCCGTCATGACCTTCGGCATCAACAAGATTTTGATTTCCTTTACAACCACGGCGACAGCCGTCTTCGGGGTATATTTCAAGCTGCAGAGCTTCGTCTTCATGCCCATCTTCGGACTTAATAACGGCATGGTGCCCATCATCGCCTATAATTACGGCGCCAGAAAACCAGAGAGGCTGACAAAGACCATCAAGCTTTCCATCGCTGCAGCCGTCCTCATCATGGTGATCGGATTCGTCCTATTTCAGACTATCACGGAGCAGCTTCTGATGATCTTCAACGCTTCTGACAACATGCTCGAAATCGGCGTACCGGCTTTGCGCATCATCAGCATCTGTTTCCTCCTGGCGGGATTCAGCATCATCAGCTCCTCTCTGTTCCAGGCGCTGTCCCACGGTCTTCTGAGCCTCTTCGTCTCCTTGCTGAGACAGCTGCTCATCCTGCTGCCGGCAGCCTACCTGCTGTCCCTCAGCGGAAAACTGAACCTGATCTGGTGGGCCTTCCCTCTGGCGGAGTTATTCGCCGCTTTCTTATGCGCGTTATTTCTACGCTATATTTACAAGAAAGAAATCAAGCCGATGTACGAAACGGTCTAGTAAAGAGTTTTACCCGTCATTCCATAAAAACAGGGCTGTCGCATTAACGAAGAAACGGCGTAAAGCATTGTTTTCTGAATACGTTACGCCGTTTGGGAGCAGATTTAGCAGGCAGATTCGCTGCGTTTCATAGGAAACAAGATCTTTCAGGCACTCTTTTTCCTTTTATAATTTTAATTTCTTAAATTTACCATTAATTAATTTCCAATTCTGTATTATATTGTAATAATTTTTACTGCAAGTCATTTCTGTCAACAGAAAAACGGCGCATAATGCATCTAAAATAGACATTTGCGCCGTTTGATCTGATCCATGGATTACTCGGTCTTAGTGCAACAACCCCGTTTTTGATTCAATAGAGGATAATAAAGGTCTCTATCTTTCGTGCGTCAGCTTACAGGGTCGTCATGGTGATCACCCGGTCGCTGACGTGTTCCACCATGGGCCGGTCGTGGGCGATGAGCAGCATGGTCAGATGACGCTCGTCGCACAGCCTCTTCAGCAGATGGATGATCTGCGACTGGATGGAAACATCGAGAGAAGAGATCGGCTCGTCAGCGATGATGAAGTCGGGATCCGTAATCAGCGCCCTGGCGATGGCCGCCCTCTGCCTCTGGCCGCCGGACACGTCGTAAGGATGGCGGCCTGCAAGCTCCCGCTCAAGTCCAACCTGATCCATCAGTTCCAACACTTTTTCCTGCAGCGCCTTCCGGTCCATATGACGGTTCTTGATGACCAGCGGCTCCGAGATAATCTGCTCCATTGTCATCCTGGGGTTGAAAGCAGACGCCGAATCCTGAAAAATCATCTGTTTGCGGCATCCGTCCGCCAGGGTGATGGTTCCGCCGGACGGCTCGTGAATCCCCATGATGCACCGCGCCAAGGTGGACTTGCCGCAGCCGGAATTCCCGACAATGCCTACGATTTCCCCTCGGTATACCGTCAGATCAAAGTCCTTCAGCACCGTGCGGACCGTCTTCCGCCCCAGTTGAAAGTGCTTTGTCAGCCCCTCGATCCGCACCAGAGGCTCTGCTCCCTGCGGCGGTTCTGACGCTTCCCTGACCTTCCCGTGGTAGTGGCTGCTTCTCTTGCCATATTTGGCGAAGCCCAGCAGCTTCTGCGTGTACGGATGCTGCGGGTTCTGAAAGATCTCTTCCGTCTTCCCGCTTTCCACGATCAGTCCGTCCTTCATCACGGCGATGCGGTCAGCGATTGTCTCTGCCAGTCCCAGATCGTGGGTCACGAAGAGCAGTCCCTTGTCCTCTCCCCTGCAGAGCTTTGCCAGGAGCTCCATGATGCGGTCCTGTGTCGCCGTATCGAGAGACGTCGTCGGCTCGTCGGCGATGATCAAGGCGGGGTTACAGGCAAGGGCGATGGCGATGGCGACCCTCTGCCGCATGCCGCCGGAAAAGTGGTGCGGGTACTGAGAAAAACGCGCCTCAGGGTTGTCGATACCCACCAGTTCCAAAAGCCGCAAAGCCTTTTCTCTCGCTTCCCTGCGCCCGATTTTTTCGTGAATCCGCATGGGTGATGTGATCTGGCTGCCGATAGAGAATGTGGGATTGAGAGAGGACATGGGGTCCTGAAAGACCATGGCGGCATCTTTTCCACGCACAGACTCCAGCTCTTTCTCCGTGAGTCCAGTCACGTCCTTTCCTGCCAGTAAGATTCTCCCCTCTTCGATATCGGCGTGCTGGCTGTGAAGCATCAAAATCGAGCGGCAGAGGGCGGTCTTGCCGCAGCCGGATTCTCCCACCAGGGCCACCGTCTCTCCCGCATCCACCGAAAAGTCCACGCCCCGGACTGCAGGCACTCTGCCGAAGGGACCGTGAAACGCTAATTTTAAGTTTTCAATCTTTAAAAGATTTTCCATATTACCCTTCTATTTTCCAATCTGCGATGTTCCAGAATACGCCTACGCCATGGTGGCCCAGCACCGTCTTCTCTGTGATGCCGGTGATGTTCTTTTTGATGGCGTAATCTGCATCCACGTAAGCGATGAAGGTATACGGCATCGCCTTTGTCATCTCTTCCTGAAATTCCTGATACAGCGCCTTCCGCTTTTCCTGGTTCTCGGTATGTCTGGCGTCTTTCAGCAGCTGGTCAATCTTCTGGTTGGAATACCCCGTATAGTTGTCGCCTGCGTCAGTGGAGAATACCTTGTAGGTGTGGTCGTCCGCATCGAATGGGCTTCCCCAGCCGATGATGCAGCAGTCCTGCCCTGCCCAGTCCAGAGACGGTTTCGACTCTGCGCTGGCGTTGACGCCGATTTTCTGCAGCTGGTTTGCGCACAGCTTTGCCATATCCACCCTGACCTGATCGTCAGACATGGCGGAAATGACGAATTTCAGTTCTGTGCCGTCTTTTTCGTAGAAGCCGTCGCTGTTCTTTTTCCAGCCGTCCTCCTCGAGGAGCCTCTGGCATTCCTCAGGGTCATAGCTGAACTTCTCGATCTTTTCGTTGTTGTATTCGCCCTTCTGAATCGGCGAGTAAGCCGCCTGGCCCTCTCCCAGCAGGACGCTTTTGATGATGGTCTCTCTGTCGATGGCATAGCTCAGGATATTTGCCAGTTCCGGATACTTCTTGAACAGCGCACTGCCAAAATTATAGGCGATGGCGCGGTAGTCAGCCGTATCCATCCTAAAGATGTTGTAATCGCCGGTCTCTTCGATATCCTTCGCCGTCTTCGCCGTAATCTGCGCCATGTCGATATCTCCGGATTTCAGCTGCATGGCCTTCGCGTCCGTATCCGGCACGATCTTGAAGACGACAGTCCCGATATTGGGCTCACCGTTGTAATAACCGTCAAATTTCTCCATGGTGATACTCTGCGCCGTATCCCATTCCTTCATCTTGTACGGTCCTGCGCCGACCGGATTCTGGTTGAAATCACAGGTTGCAAGATCTTCGCCCTCCAGCAGATGCTTTGGCAGAATGCCGATGGACATGTAGTCAGGAAATGCCACGTTGACCTGTTTCAGTTTGATCTTGACCGTCAGGTCGTCGGGACAGGTGATCTTGTCGATATCCGTATAATTGGAGATGATTTCAGACTGGTTGTCTTCATCCAAAATGGCCTCCAGCGTAAATTTCACGTCAGCAGAAGTCAGCGCCTCTCCATCGTGGAAAGTCAGCCCTTCCCGAAGCTGAAAGGTATAGGTCAGAGACTCCTCGTCAAATTTCCAGGACTCCGCCAGGGCAGGCACCACCTTGTTATCCTCGTCGTGAGCGGTCAGGCCTGCAAAGAGCAAAGCGTTGATCTCGCCGTGCTCATAGAGAGCCGGGTTGATGGCAGTATAATCCTGGCTGCCATAGACCAGGGTGTCCCCTCCCTTTGACTCTCCGTCTTCGCTGCTGCCGCAGCCCGTCAGCAGAAGGCCTGTAACCAAGGCACAAATACACAGTAGACTGACTAAAAATTTCTTTTTCATAAGTTCCTCCAGTTAATCAAATGTTACAAATTACTATATAAACGGTTATTCTTCTTTCTGATATATTCTCCGATTTCCGTGATGCAGACCAATGTAGTAATCAGCACCAGCCCGGGAATGATGATGATCCACCAGCAGTTGGTCAGCAGCACCTCCTGGGACATGGACAAAAGACTTCCCCAGGATACTGTGGTAAGGGGCAGCCCCAGGCCCAGAAAGCTCAGGGTGGATTCGGTGATCATGGCCTGGCCGATATTGGTCACCACCATGAACATGATGGATGACACGAAATTGGGCAGCAGATGGCGGCGCAGAATGTACCAGAATCCGCCCTCCATGGTCCTTGCCGCCAGCACGTAGTCGCTGTTCCTTATCTGCCTGACCTCGCTTCTGACGATCTTGGAGATGTTCATCCACCCGGTCAGTCCGATGATGACGGACAGAGACGTGTAAGACGCTTTGCCCCACAAGGCCTGCAGAAAAATGACCAGCA
Organism: Emergencia timonensis; assembly: GCF_900086585.1. GTDB lineage: Bacteria > Bacillota > Clostridia > Peptostreptococcales > Anaerovoracaceae > Senimuribacter > Senimuribacter timonensis. The sequence goes on along the minus strand of NZ_FLKM01000008.1, from coordinate 2,002,252 downwards.
GGATCGACGGAACGCTCATGATCAGCTCCGAAAAGCGCATCAGCAGGTCGTCCAGCCGCTCACCGGCAAGACCGCTCACAGTGCCGTAGACCACGGCCACTGCCGTGGAGATACAAGCGCTGAGAAGACCGATGTAAATCGAAGCGCGGCCGCCATAGAGAACCATGGTGAAAAGATCCCTCCCCATGCTGTCCGTGCCGAAGATGTGCGCCGCGCTGGGTGCCAGATTGATGGCCGCAGAGTTCATCTCTTCCATAGAATAGGGCGCCAGGACGCCGGCAAAGACCGATGACAGGATGATCAGCCCCAGGACGCAAAGCGAAATTCTCGGCAGTTTTTTCTCTTTCTTCATCTATGCCGCCTCCTTCACGTTCTTCACCAGGCGCATCCTCGGATCGATAAACTCACTGACGATCTGCGCCAGCAGGTTGAACACCAGTACCACCGCCCCGGTCAAAAGGCACAGCGCCATCAGCATGTTGTAGTCCTGATACATGGCTGCTTCAAAGCTGAGGGTTCCCAGTCCCGGATAGGAAAACACGGTTTCCACCACATAGGTGCCGCCCAGGATGTGGGGCACTGAAATCGCCATGATGACCAGCATGGACGGCATGATGTTCCTAAGGCAGTGGCGGCAGAGAATCTTCCTGCGGGAAATGCCTTCCGCCTTGCAGAGCAGGACATAGTCTTCCCGCGTCTCCTGCGACAGCTTGTTTCTGACCATGTAGGCGTAATACCAGAGGTGCTCCAAAACCATGACGGCTGTCGGCAGAACCAGATGATATGCCCGGTCAAAAAAGCTGCCGCCGCTCCCGTAAGAGTACGCGCCGCTGACAGGCAGCAGCTTCAGATTCACGGCAAAGACCAGGATCAGCAGGAGCGCCAGGAAAAAAGACGGCACGCTGCCAGAGATTACGCCCACTTTGCAGATGATCCTGTCCAGGAGGCTGTCCTCCCGCAGCGCGCAGAAGAGCCCCAGCAAAATGGCAAGGCCAAAGGTCAGCACGTAGGAGACGCCGCCCAGAATCAGGGTATTGACCCACACTTTTCCGATGACCTCTGTCACCGGCTGCTTGTACTTATAAGACAGCCCCAGATCTCCGTCAAAGAGATGCGCTGCCCATCTTGCGTACTGCACCGGCATCGAATCGTCTAGCCCCAGCTTCTCTCTCGCCGCTTCTCTCTGCACCTGGCTCATGTGCTCCGCGCCGTCACCGTAATAGGCCTTTAGGGGATCGCCGGGGCAGAGCCGCGCGATGACAAAGACGATTGTAGACAGCAGAACCAGCACGATGACCATCTGCAAAAGCTTTTTCAATATATAGATCGTTTTTTCACGCCACGTCTTATTCATGAATTTCCTTCTTTACATCTTTGATCGACAGATTCTCTTCCTTAGCAATCTTCGCCAGATCCTCAAATTCCGCCTTGACCTTCTCTACGCCATAGCCTTCGCAGACCTTGACGCTGACCTCACCCCAGGGCGTATTCCGCTGTTCAAAGCGGCGCGCCAGGGTAAATCGCCCGCACCTGTACTCTCTGATGCCGATGGTCGTCGTGTGTTTGAACAGCAGACGCACCATCTCTTCTTTGTCCTCCGGCCTGCACATGCAGCAAAGCTTTACAGCGGGGCGGGATTTTTTCATGACGATGTTCTCGGCATAGGCGTCCAGCGCCCCCTGCTCCATGAGGATTTCGATGGCATAGCCGATTTCTTCCGCCGTCATGTCGTCGATATTTGCCGCCAGTTCCAGAACCTGGTCCCTGCCTTCCTCTTCCGTCTCTCCCAGCATCACTCTCACGCAGTTCGCCCGTTCAAATTCCTTTGTCCCTGCACCGTAGCCCGTCTTTTCGACACGCATCAAAGGCATCGGTCCAAACTTGTCTACAAAATGCTTCAATAAGGCGGCTCCCGTCGGCGTGCAGAGTTCCCCTTTGATCTCTGCACTGTAAATGGGAATGCCCTGCAGGATCAAAGCCGTGGCAGGTGCAGGCACAGGAAGCACGCCGTGGGCGCATTTGACGGTGCCAGATCCCACGTGGACAGGAGATGCCGAGATACGGTCCGCGCCGATCATAGATAACAGCAGGCAGTTTCCCACCACATCCGCTACAGCGTCCAGCGTCCCGACCTCGTGGAAATGAATCTGCTCCATGGTCTGCCCGTGCACCTTGCTCTCGGCTTCGGCGATCAGTTCAAAGACTGCCTGAGCATCTTTTTTCACCTGTTCTGAAAGCTCCAGACCTTTGATCAGGCTTCTGATCTCGGCGAGTCCGCTGTGGTGATGGTGATGCTGGTGTTCATGATCGTGTCCGTGATGATGGTGCAAACCCTCCTCTTCCCCGTCGATAACGACGCGGACATGGCTTGCACGGATGCCGCAGGTCTTCTTCTCCTCTGCGCTGATACGCACCCCCGGAATGCCAAGGGCATTCATCTTTGACAGAAAAACCTCCCGATCCGGAATCAGCTCTAAAAGTGCAGCCATGAGCATGTCTCCTGCCGCTCCCATGCTGCAGTCAATATATAAGTTCTTCATTTACTTATCCGCCTCCATATTGTTGATCAGATTTGCCAGATAACCTGCTCCGAAGCCGTTGTCGATGTTGACCACGCTGACGCCGCTGGCGCAGGAGTTGAGCATGGAAAGAAGGGCCGTCACGCCTCCGAAGGCAGTGCCATAACCGACGCTGGTAGGCACCGCGATGACAGGACAGTCCGCCAGACCGCCGATGACGGATGCCAGCGCCCCTTCCATCCCCGCGATGGCGATAATGACTCTGGCATTCATGATCTTTTCGGCATGAGCCAGCAGCCTGTGAATGCCGGCAACACCTACATCGTAAATCCGCTCCACGCGGTTTCCCAGAATCTCTGCGGTCAGCGCCGCCTCTTCCGCGACAGGAATGTCGCTGGTTCCGCCTGTGGCTACCAGAATGTAGCCCTTCTGCTTCGGCGCTGTCATCTCGCCCACAAGGCCAACTTTTGCTTCCTCATAGTATGTAAAGGGAATATCCTTTTCAAAGGTTTCCGCCGCCTCCTGGCTCATCCTGGTGATCAAAATCGTCTTCTGTCCGCTGTTCCAGAGGGTATGGGCGATCTTGTCGATCTGCGCCGGCGTCTTGCCTGCGCCGTAGATGACCTCTGACGCCCCCTGTCTGATGCCTCTGTGGTGATCCAAAGAAGCGATGTCGATTTCTTCAAAAGGCGCCATCTTCATCTTGAGCAGGGCTTCGTCCACGGTCGCATTTCCCTCCGCCACCTGCTGCAGCAGTTCTTTCATTTCTCTCTGTTCCATCTATCTCTCCTCCAAATCCAGCAAAACGATGTCAAAATACGGTTTCAGCTTTGCTTTGATCTCATTTCTCTTCTCTAAGGCTCTTTCCATCTGTCCGCCGCAAAGCTGCAGCCTCGCTGCGCCGCCGAAAACGCGGACGCGAAAGTCTCTGAAACCCAGGGCTTCAAGCTCTGCCTCAGCGCATTCAACTCTTTTGAGGTCCGCCTCTGTGATCAGCGTTCCGCTTGGAATTCTCGTCGCAAGACAGGCGTAAGCCGGTTTGTCCCAGGTGAAGAGACCCGCCTCTTTGGATAATTCTCTGACACGCGCCTTGGTAATGCCGCACATGCGCAAAGGGGACAGAACCTCCATCTCGGCAAGCGCCTTCATGCCGGGCCGGTCTGCTGCTTCATCGGAAAGATTGGTGCCATCGATGATCACCTCGTATCCGTCCGCCTTTGCCGCCTCCGCCAGAAGACCAAAGATGCGGTTTTTGCAGTAATAGCATCGGTCCTGGGGATTTTCCCGCACCGACTGTTCCGCCAGGATGTCGCAGTCTATCACCCGCAGCCTGGCATCCAGCTGCTCCGCCAGACGCTTTGCGTCCGCCAGTTCAAAATCCGGCTGAAACTGGCTTTTGATAAAATATGCTGATACATCCGTCCCATACTCTCTGGCAGCATAGAGCAGATAGGACGAATCCACCCCGCCGGAAAAACCCAAGGCGACTTTCGGATGCTCTCTAAAAAATGTTCTTAATTCCATGCGTATCTCCTTTTTGTACAAAAAAATACCACAAAAGCGCGGGATTTCCTTCTGGAATCCGATCTGCCTTCGTGGCATTAAATCTCAATATCAAGTCTATCTATTCATAACATTGTTTTCTTCTTGAAAACGACAATTACTTCTTCTTGAAGCACACTAACATGTATAGCATAAACCATGCCAACAGAAAAATCAAGTATTTTCCAGGGGTTTCAGCGTTTGCCCTCCCCCGTTTTGTTGCAGCCCTGCATCTGTTGTTGCTTTATTGTAACACTTGAAGTGAACTCCAAGTCAAGAAGTTCTTCAAAGTTTTTAAAATGGCGTTATTCGAGCGGAAGATCCTTCATCAAAGAAATCGCTGCCAACACGACAAAGACAGCGGCGGCGGCGAGAATGAGCCCCAAAAGATGGGACTGGCTGATTGCGATCACTGCCACGCACACGATATAGCAGGCAATGACAACAGCAAAGGCAGTCTCGCATTTGTTACCTCTGACTGCACAAGCAATTCTTGCACCATAGTATACGGCAAGAAAAGCCCCTGTCGCACGCAGAAACTGCTGTACGCCTGTATAATCATAGGCCCAGCCGTCAATATAATGGTATGCGTTGTCGTAACTTCCCTGCTCGATCAGTCTGCTGATAATGCCTTCGGCACCGTTTTTCATTTCCAGCAGACAAAAAATATAGAATCCCAGTGATATACTAGCAAATAGTATCGGTAATTTTGCTTTCATTTCTGACTCCCCTTTGATTGATACATTATCCCTTTAACTATATACACTCTATTTTTTGAGGGATATTGCTAAATTTTGTCGTATAAATATATAACTCGAAATTTGTCAAAAAAGGGACAAGGATTTCCAAAAAAACAAAAAAGCTGATGTAAAAAATTTCTCTTCACATCAGCTTCGTTATCAATTCTGACCTTACATCACCGATAGGGTTTATTTGATACGATGGATATCGATTTCCTGATAACGATATAGCAGATCATCACTCCGTACGCCGTGGTCTTCGTATTCCGCTTCGCCCGACTGATTGTCATACGGGTCATTTCTCCAAAACTTCTTCGGAGGTTCAAAATCCTTTTGGAATGCATTGTTAATCGGTATGCGGTAAGGGTCTGCATTGCCGAAGAAGTAGTTCCAGCGGTCGTAAGCGCCTCTGATGTAGGAGGAACCTCCATAAGAGAGATCCGCATACACCCAGCCGCTTCCGGGCACATAGAACATGGCCCAGTCATGTTCCCCCACATCACCCGGTTTCGCATCAATACCTGACTGCCACTTTGCCGGAATGCCTGCTATCCTGCAGAGCGTGATGAACAGCAGCGCCTGCACGCCGCAGTCCCCTTTCAGATTCAAGGCACAATACTCAGCGAGATGGTCGATGCAGGCATAATCCCGCATGAAAGCGTAGCTTACCTTGGTCGTAATAAAATCGTAAATGCGGCGGGCGATCAAAAGGGGATTGCTCTCCCCTTCTGTGATTTCTGCTGCCAGGGACCGCAGATAGGGCGTGAACTGGATGTGAGGCAGTTCTTCCGAGAGATAGGCTTTCGTCTCCTCTGGAAATGGCTCCATGGCGGCTTTCTGTCGCTCTGGGTTGCCCAAGTCCACATAAACAGTATGATGGTCAAATGCGTATTCCACAGAGAATATCTGTCCGATAGCAGCCGGTGCCTCAAAATAAAGAGTCGGCTGAGGCGCATCCTCTTCTGCCATACAGACAGGAGCGGGGGTCACTTCCAGCAGCTGCAGGTTTTGAACCTGCTCCCGTTCAAGGGGCACGGGCATGTGTACCCGCAAAGTCTTCCCCTCTTCCACAGCCCGCTCTTTCAGGGAGACTTCCTGTTTGATATGAATGTGGCAGCAAGTCTCCTGCCCATCTTCTAAACCTGCGATTAGGTCATCCAAAATCTGATAGTCGCTCTGATCGCCCTGGCAGGAACGCTGCCACAGTGAAGGGTTCACTTTGAACAGTGTCGCGCAGAAACTGTCCAGGTACATCATTTTGCCGTTCAGATAAATCCAGTCCAGCTTTCCTTCCAGCTGAAGTCGGTCAAACTCCTCTTCACTCATCTCCGGAATTCGTTCCCGTACCTGCTGCAGCGCCTCTTCTCTCGTCACAGTATAACAGTTTTCCAAGTCCTTCAGGTTTTTCAGCTCCAAACCCAGCCTGCACCGCAGCGCCAGGGGGATGTCTTCAGATAATCGCTGTGCGATCAGCTTTTTTGCCCTGTCAAAATTTCCGCTCCACTTTTCTTTCAGAATATCTTCCGGCAGTTCCACAGCAAGATATTTCAAATTCTCGTACTTCGCTTTATTCAATTCCTTCACCTTTGTATTCTTCTCCTCCGTTTTTCTTTTTGAAATACAGATAAACAATCAAGCCTGCCACCGTAATGCCAACACCTGTAATGGCGGCTTTCGGCGCATCGATAAATTCGTTTACCATCAAGACAACATACATGAGGCTGGTCAGATAAATCGTAAATTTTCCGCCCCAGACTTTATACGGTCTCTCGATATCGGGATATTTTTTCCTCATAATCAGTACACCATAAATCGTCATTAAATTCAAGATAGAAGTCGTGAAAATCAGCATATCGGTCAATTCCTGCAGACTGTTGAAGATGACCAGCAATACGGCCATGCCGGCAGAAACGATAATTCCGTAAGAAGGCACGCCGTGTTTCTCGCTCAGATGACCGAATAATTTCGGGAAGTAACCTTCTTTTGCCATGGCATAATAAGTACGGGGGTCACAAAGGGTATTGACGTTGGCAGAGCCGACAATGCCTATGGTCATACAGATGAGCAGAATCCAGATTCCAGTGCCGCCCAGCGTCCTGCTGACGACTTCATTGCCCAGATAGAGATTCCCTGAATTGATCATTTCAGCAATGTCCTCACTCGGAAGCACTTTATATACCGCCAAATAGAATAGGACGTAAATCAAGGTCACGCCGATCAGCGAAGTGATAATCGCAAAAGGCAGATCCTTTTTCGGGTTTTTCATCTCTTCTGCTACGGTATTGAGGTTATACCAGCCGTCATATGCCCACAAAGAAGCAAAGGTGGCAAATCCAATCATGGAAATTACGGCTGTCACGCCGCCGCCTTCGGCAGAAGTTCCCGCCAAAGACAAACTCAGATCTGGAGATTCGTTCCCCATGATGAAACCTGCTATAATAATCATCAAAATCGGCACCATTCTGATGACCATGGAAAAATTCTGATAGAAGGTCATCTCCTTGACTCCCAGCAGGTTGATGACCATCAGAACCAGTATGATCGCAATTGCAAGCACCTTGACCATGATATCGCTGATCTCAAATACGGTTCGATAGGCAGTTACTGCCGCCATTGCCAAGGCCGCCACGCCGCCGGAGCCCGTCAGCAGAAAGCAGGAAAACCCATTGATAAATCCAAAAGCCGGGCTGTAGGCTTTGCTGAGATAAACAGTCTGCCCGCCTGCAACAGGCATACTTGCCCCCAGTTCCGCAAAACACAGTCCTCCGACAATGGTAATGAATCCGCCCACAATCCAGGCGACTAGCGACCATCCCATGCTCAGTCCCGTTCTCTCTAACACGTAACTGCCCAGATAATAGACGCCTGATCCGATTACCATGCCGGCAACGATGCTGATGCCGCTGAATGGGCCAATGGCTTTCTTGAAGCTGCCCTCATGTTTTTTTGTATCCATTTTTTCCTCCTAATCACAACATTCTTTCATCATTCGAAGTACATTTTTGCAACAAATCTTTTCTGCTGTCTCTGCTGGATATCTTCTTTCCAGTTGTTCCACCAGTCTCTGGTATTGTCCGTATCCTCTCATCTCCATCCTGCATTCAATGCCGTCAAAATCTGATCCCAAAGCCACACTGTCAACGCCCATCAGATTAATCAGGTAATCGACGTGTAAGAGAATATCCTCCATAGAACTGAAATCAGAACCCTCTCTCAGAAAATATGAATTGTAGTTCACACCTACAACGCCGCCTTTTTCAGAAATACATCTCAATTGTTCATCAGACAGATTTCGCGAATGGCCGCACAAGCTCCGTGCACAGGAGTGCGAAGCTACAAAAGGTTTTTTGCTGTGCGCCGCCACGTCATAGAACCCGCCCTCTGATAAATGTGAAACGTCAATGATCATACCCAACTGGTTCATCTTCTCTATGACATCAAAACCAAAGGGTTTCAGCCCCAACCGGTGTTCTTCACGCTTAAGACTGTCGGGGAATCCGATACAATTTTCTCTGCACCAAAGCAGAGTCATCAGCCTCACCCCTTTGTCATAGAGTTCATCCAGTCGTTCCAGCTTTCCCGCAAGCAGATGACCGTCTTCTACAGACAAGACTGCGGACATTCTGCCTTCGCGGTCGTGGATTAAAATATCGTCATAAGAGATGGCAGGTGCGATCAAGTCGCTGTTTGCCGCTAGTTCCCTCGTATAGACATTGTAAATCTCCTGAAACAGTCTGTAAGGTGTCAGATTATCATCCATGGGAAGATAAATTGCAAAGAACTGCGCCAGTGCTCCAGCATCTTTCATCCGCAATAGATCTACATGACCTGTATTCCTTCGCAGACCATAGTTCTTTTGATAGCATTCTAATAAAGTATCACAATGCATATCGATAATTTGCATCCGACGAACCTCCTTTCTTCATTCTTGTCTATAATAATCGCAAGTACCGTGCCATCAAAACAAATGCCGCAATCTATTGAAAAGACTGGGTGTAACGCTCCACCCAGTCTTTAATTCGTTCTTATTTCAGAATCTCGTTCTTTTTTCAGACCCCTTCAGCCATCGAAGCTTCATAACACAGTCTGATTACATCCTTCATGATATATTCGGCGTTTTTTACATCTACCTTATTCGCGCTCATGCATAGGAGAAAGGGATGCTCGCAGAGTACAATGACCGCTTCGTGAAGGCAGTGAAGGTCGAAACCCGTCTGATGGGCTACGGAGATTTTGTTGTTGGCCAGAAAGGAAATATTTTCTCGTCTCTGGTGATAGGTCATCAAACGCAGCATCTTCTCACTGGCAGACGTAGAAACAAGCTGTTTTCTGTACAAACGTTTCAGCAGGCTGCCGATTTCCCTGACTGAGTGATAGTTGTCCTTTTCTGGTCTGCGTTCGTCCCATTCAAAGAGCAGACAGCCTACAGAGGTATGTACCAGTCCCAGTTTTTTCATGGTGCTGTTCACATTCTCCATGCCTACTTTCGTAAGCAGAATGTTGAACGCCGAATTATCGCTGATCACAATCATCAGATACAGCAGGTCTTCGAGAGTCAGCTGCAGCCCTTCGTGAAGAAAGTCCAAAATGCCTACATTTTCCTCATACTCCGCTGTTGGAATGGCAAAGGGCGGTTTCTTCTTCCAAACATAAGAATCTGTCAGATGCAGCCTGCCCTCTTCAATCTGCTGAAATACCTCAATCATGACCACAAATTTTGCGATGCCCATGGAGGGGAACACATCACAATTGCCAGCAAAAAAACTGCTGTCATCGACGAGATCATAATAATAGATCCCCATCTCTCCAAAGATATTGCTGATCCTATCCTTTACTTTTTCTGAGATATGCATAACGTCTCCTCTTCAATTCCGTACTTATGAATTTTCTCAAACAGATTTGTTTTACTGATACCCAAAAAGGCCGCCATCTCTTTCCGGTCGCCATCAAATAACTCATACGCTTCTTTAATTATCTTTTTCTCATATTCGTTCAGGCGTTCTTTTAAATTCTGCTCCTCAGCATTACCGAGGAGTGGATTGCCGAGAACGACGTCCTCCTCTCGGATCAATTGACCGTCAGCCATCACGGCTGCTTTTTCCAAGACGTTTTCTAACTCCCTGATGTTGCCCGGCCAATGATACTTTCGCATTTTTGCTAGAGCAGCCTGGGTCAGTATCAGAGGTTCTATTTCTAAATTAGTGCAGATCTGCGGCAAAGCATCCTCGATAATGTTATAAAGATCTGCGAGGCGTTCCCGCAGCGGCGGCAGATGAATAGGAAACACACAGATTCTATAATACAGATCCTCTCGAAACTTTCCTTCCTTTACCATCGCTTCCAAATTGCGATTGGTTGCAACGATCAGGCGGATATCCGCCCGAATCTTCTTCGTTCCGCCGACTCTGTAAAAGGTACCCTCTTGCAATACTTCCAGCAGTTTCCCCTGCAAAGTGATAGGCATCTCTGAGATTTCATCAAGAAACAGAGTGCCCCCTTTTGCTGCTTCAAAATAGCCTTCCTTTCCACCTCTGCGTGCGCCAGTGAAAGCTCCTTCCTCATACCCGAACAGTTCACTCTCTATGAGATTATATGCGATGGCGGCGCAATTTACATTGACGAAAGGTCCTTCTGCCCGTCTGCCGTTGCGGTGAATCTGCCGTGCCAGGAAGGTTTTTCCTGTACCGCTTTCACCTGTCAGAACAATGGTGACATTTTTGTGGCAGACTTTGTCCAACTTCCGATTGATTTCTTCAATCTTGCTGCCGCTTCCCCGCAGCCTGACTTCGCAGCTCAATTCATTTTGTCTGACTTTGAATTCCCGATTGAAGTACAGTCGGTTATAGATTGAGACATTTTTTCTCAAAGAATCGAGGAATGCTTCTTCATCACCAATCATGTAGAGACTGCTTCCCTGACCGTCAAAGTCTTCTTGAATCAGTCTGACCGCTATTTGCTCTCCGTGAATTTTTGCGTAACGCAATTCCTCGCTTTTTTTCATGCTTCGAAGTTCTTCTATTATCTTTTCAGGAAAAAAATCTGCCAGCGGTATGGGCAACTGATGCTTATCGACGTAAGCAGGGAAACTCTGCCCTTTCATGATCTCATCTTCCATCTGATCTGTAACGACGTCCGCTCCGCCGCAAGAGAAGTAACGAATCTCGTCGTTCTTCTGTATAACCAGGTACTTTTTCTTGCCTTGGGACAACTGCAGCATCACCTTTTGCCTGCCAACGAATACGTCAAAGAGAAACTGATCCTTCACTCTGATTGCAACTCTTTCGTTATCATAATAGAAATCCAAGACGGTCTGTCCTTCTTCCAGTTCGTCGATAGGAATTCTCTTTGTGACCGGCTTGCATTCGCAGTTTCCATATCGATACACTGTGACCGTGCACGCCTCTTCGCAGCAGATGAACACGACCAAATCATTCAGCGCCAGCCGTCCCTCACCATGCCATCTGATCGTTTCCTGGTCATATCTGGCATACTCCAAAACGCCGTCATGTAAAATCGTAATCCTATCCGCCCTATTCACGGCAAAATATCCTGTCCGCATGTCTCACTTCCTTTCAGACGAAGCCCCGCCAGCAATTTCTCATAAAGCATAAATCTATTTAGCTTCTATTATAATGGCTCCGTCAAAATATGCAAGAAAAAAGAGCTTCCCCAAAGCTTTTGCTCTGAAAGGAAACCCTCGTTATCTCGCTGATTAATATTCTTTTCCGCAAGCAGCCTTTGCAGTTTCGCAAAGCTGTGCAAAGCTTGCAGCATCGTGAATCGCCATCTCAGAAAGCATCTTTCTGTTGATTTCGATACCGCTCTTCTTCAGTCCGTCCATCAGTCTGCTGTAGGACATGCCGTTGATTCTTGCAGCCGCGTTGATTCTTGCAATCCACATCTGTCTGTACTGTCTCTTCTTCAGCTTTCTTCCAACATAAGCAGATCTGAGCGCTCTCATCACTGCCGGATTTGCAGCTCTGAAGACCTTGCTCTTCTGTCCGTAATAACCCTTTGCCTGCTTTAAGATTTTTTTATGTCTCTTGTGCGCATTTACGCCTTTTTTAACTCTTGCCATAATTCCTTACCTCCTATATTATTTCGCCATTGATCTTAACATTCTCTTAGTGTCAGCGCTCGTCAATGTAGTAGCTTTACGTAAGCCTCTTTTTCTCTTTGGGGCTTTCTTTGTAAGAATATGGCTCTTGAATGCCTTATTTCTCTTTACTTTTCCACTTCCAGTTAATTTCATTCTTTTGCATGCGCCTCTGTGGGACTTCATCTTATTCTTTGCCATGATGCTATTCTCCTCCTATGTTAATTCTAAACATTTACTTTTCAGCTTTCGGTGCCAGGAACATGATCAAGCTTCTACCTTCAAAGGTAGGTCTTTTCTCAACTACGCTCACTTCACTGCAGATTTCAGCAAACTTGTTCATTACCTCACGGCCTCTTGCGGTATTGGCATTTTCTCTGCCTCTGAATCTAAGGCTGACCTTTACTTTATCCCCATCCTTGAGGAACTTGCAAGCAGTCTTTGCTTTCACCTGAACGTCATGCTCTTCAATAAAAGAGCTCAGTCTGATTTCTTTTACCTGAATGGTCTTCTGCTTTTTCTTTGCTTCTTTTTCTCTCTTCTGGATTTCATATCTGTACTTTCCATAGTCGAGAATTTTGCAAACTGGCGGATTTGCATTGGGTGAGATGTTTACCAGATCCAGCTTTTTCTCTTCAGCCAAAGCCAGCGCTGCATCTCTGCTCATAACGCCAAGCATCTTACCTTCATCATCAATAACTCGCAGTTCTCTATCACGAATTTCTTCGTTGATCTTGTTTTCCTTGCTAATTGTTCGCACCTCCTGTGATACCTTCGCATTAAAATAAGCGGACACACAAGTATCCGCTTCAAAACACACTATGATAGTGCTGATTTCTAATCATATAGACCTGACAAACGCGATTGCCTGCAGGTGAGAAGCGGATGACTTCTTCTTCATTACTGAACTACTATATCATGTTTGCGCACTTCTGTCAACCCAAAAATATCAGCATCACCGGTATAGTGAAAAGCGATACGATTGTAGTTAAGACCACGCCAGCTGAGCCCAGTTTTTCATTGCTTTGATGTTCAATACACCCCATAGAAACCAGCGATGCTACCGGCATTCCCATGGCTACCGTTGCAGTGCCACGCAGGATTCCTGTAAATCCCAGTACTGACAGGATGAAATAAGTCGCAACAGGCATCAGTACGAGCCTGATGACAGAGACAAAATACAGCCTTTTATCGTCGCCAAAGATGCTTTTTAAGGAATAGGTTCCTATGGTAGAGCCGATAATGACCATGGACAATGGAGAAGATACGTTGCCCAGGAAACTGCAGACCTCAGTAGCAGCTTCCGGCAGCTTCAAACCAGTGAAGAAGAGCACGATTGCAATAATGGCTGCAATGGTGCCCGGTCCCATGACTTTTTTATAATCGAATTTTTCTTTTTCCTTATCTTTTCCACTTTGAAACAGCTTTATGCCATAAGTATAGTACAGCAAATTGAAGCCAAGATTGAACATGCTCAGCTGAAAAATACATCCGCTGCCATAGAGGGATGCGGCTACCGGATATCCCATGAACATGTTATTTGAAAAGAGATAAAACGCTTCGTAAACCGGCCGCTCCTCTTTCGGAACTTTTGTCAAAAGATTGATTACCTTTGCTAAGAAAGGAATGACCAGATAGAAGCAGGCCCCTGTCAGAATATAGCGCAGAAGTTCTCCTTTGTCAGCAATCTCTGTGTTGTTGAGAGACGTCACGATCATCAAAGGCATGGCGATATTGACGACGAAATAAGAAAGCTTTTGGCTGACTTCTTCCGTAAAGACTCTCTTTTTGTTGAGATAATAGCCGACGCCCATGGCCAGCAGCAGTTTACAAATAGTCGATATAATCATGTAAATCCTCCATTTGCACAGCGGCAAATTTTTTAGTATAATAAAATAACAGAATATTTTAAAAGGTGGTGATAGTATGAGTAGCGATAACAATGTACAGTCCATCGACAGGGCGCTGGACATCATCGAGGTCCTTTCGCAAGAGAATGAAGGGCTCGGCGTAACCGAAATCGCCGGCAGAATCGGACTTCCCAAGAGCACTGCACACAGAATTATAACGACCATGGCAGGCCGCGGATATCTCAACAAGACAGACAGAGGCACCTACAAAATCGGCCTCAAATTGATTGAAGCTGTCAGCTGCTATATCAACAGTCTTGAGCTGCAGACAGAGGCCAGGCCTTATGTTGCTCAGACCACCTCTGAGTTAGGTCTCACTTCCCATCTGGGCGTTCTCGACGGGGACCAGGTCATTTACATAGAGAAAATGGATGTCTTCTCAAATGTCAGGATGTATTCGCAAATCGGCGTCCGTGTCCACGCTTACTCCTGCTCCCTGGGAAAATGTCTCCTATCAAATTATTCAGCTCCACAAGTTCGCAAGATCATGGTAAACTGCAGCTTTATCAAATTTACCAAAAAAACCTTGGGTTCGGTGGACGAACTCATCGCAGACCTGGACAAAGTCAGAAGCCGCGGCTGGGCCATAGACGATGAAGAAGCAGAAATTGGTCACAGATGCATCGGCGCGCCGATCTATGATTATCGCGGCGACATCATCGCTGCCATTTCGGCCAGCGGCCCTACTTCCATTTTGACCGTCGATCGTATCGAACCCGTCGCGCAGTATGTCAGAAAACAGGCCCTGGAGATTTCCAAATCCATGGGTTACATAGAATGAAGCGCTTTCTTGAATTGTGACCGGAACAGAATCATCGTAAAGGTCACGGCGATTAAGTCTGCAACTGGTTCTGCCAGATAGACTGCCATGGTCTGATTTTCAAGAAAGTTTGGCAGCAGATAAATCAGCGGCAACAGCAGGACAAACTTCCTCATAATGGCTACGATGATAGAATCCTTTGCATTGCCAATAGAAATGAAGGTCATCTGGCAGGCGATCTGAATCCCCATCATGAACAGGCAGGCCGTGTAAATTCTCAGCGCCCACCCCGTAAAGGCGATCAGCTCTGCATCGCCGGAAAAAATTCCGGCAAACACTTTTGGCAGCAGCATGACCAGCGCCCAGAGCAGAACAGAATAGGTCAGGCATACTTTCAGTAGAGTCCAGAAGGTTTTCTTGACTCTGTCTTTGTTTTTGGCGCCAAAATTATAACTGGTGATGGGCTGTGCCCCTTGTGCGATTCCATTGAGAGGCAGCATGGCAAACTGCATGACGCTGGTCAGAATCGTCATGGCACCCACGGCAATGTCTCCTCCGTATCTCAAAAGAGAAGAGTTGAAGCATACAGAAATGACGCTTTCGCTGGCCTGCATGATGAACGGCGCCAGACCCAGAGCCAGGCAGGGCAAAATGATGCCGCGGCTTAGCTTCAGATTCGCCTTCCTCAATTTGAGCAGACTCTTTTTGCCTCTGAGAAATTTCAAAACCCAGAATGCCGAGACCGCCTGGGACAGAATGGTGGCCAAAGCCGCCCCCTTTACACCCATATGTAATACAAAGATAAAGATCGGATCCAGGACAATGTTCAGCACCGCCCCGATCATCACCGTGTACATGCCCACTTTGGCGAATCCCTGCGCCGTAATAAAGGCGTTCATCCCAAGGGTCAGTTGGACGAAAATCGTACCCACAGCATAGATCCCCATATACCCAGTGGCATATTCTATGGTATTCTCACTGGCTCCAAACTGCATCAAAAGATCTTCGTTCCAGATCAGCAGGATCAAAGTCAGCGCCACAGAGATGATCACCTGTGCCACAAAGCAGTTGCCCAGTATTTCTTCCGCTTTGTCATTTCTCCCCTGTCCCATGAAGATCGACGCCTTTGGCGCGCCTCCCATGCTGATCAGTGCAGCAAAAGCCGTGACCACCATGATGATCGGCAGGCAGACACCTACGCCTGTCAGCGCCAGTGCGCCAGTTCCCGGAATATGTCCGATATACACCCTGTCTACAATGTTATAGAGCATGTTGATCAGCTGGGCCGTAACCGACGGCAGCGCCAGCTTGAATAAAAGTTTTCCGATGGATTCTGTTCCAAGAAAGTCGTTGTTTTCGTTTTCCATTTCTAAAGCACCTCTCGTAAAACACGAAAAATAAACAGCCAGGCGGCTGCTTATTTTGTATAGTATACAATATGAAATATTTTACCACTGCGCAGAAAAAAAATCAAGGGGACTAAACTAAAATCCCACGGCAAACGCATGAAGCCCTAAAATATACCCCCTTCGCTTAAATCCGGCAAAAGTGCCGGAAACGAGCAATTTTAAGTGCATTTATGGCAGATTTCAGCTTTCAGCAATCTCTTCCGGGTACAAAATAGCTCGAATTTGACTGGATTAAGCTTGAAAACATGTTTTAATACAAAATATTTCTATTATATATAGTACTAGCTATTTGTATTTTTATATTTTATGGTTAATTTAACAAAAACAGGATTTAATTTTTCAAAAAAGTGCCTAAACTGATCAAAAAACAAGCATTTATGGCAGATTACCTGATTTATGCGCATTTATCTGCACCGGCATCCAGCGTTTTGTCCAGGGAAGCTTTTTAACAGACAGCGGGGAGAGAGCGCAATCACGGCAGACCCATGAAAGCTGAACGGTATTTATCTTGTATGTTTTTTACATGCGTTTGCCGTGACAAAAATCCCAGCTTTTCGATTCATATCTTCATCGATGTCATGATAGGTTTTACCCGTCATTTCGCCAAAAAAGACCAAATACGCCTAAACATCTTGATCCCTTAGGCTGCCCAACGTCAGTCTGGTCAATGGGCACGACGAAGTTTCAACGGTTACAGCCGTCGCTGCATGGACACTCCCTTTGCAGTCCACAGATTTTTTAGGCGTTTTTGCATTTTTTCGTGGCAATAGAGGTTAAAACAATTGTCTATACATCAGTTCTGTAAAAAAACGGAGACCAATCACAAAAGGGACCGCCAATCTGCGGTCCCCTCTTTGCCCTATTTCTCTATCTATAATATATTCTTCAGCACGATGGTCTTGGACAAGGTCATCTCGTCAAAGGTGGAGAATACGCCCTCCGTTCCAATGCCGCTGTGCTTCCAGCCGCCGAACGGCATCTCGAAAGCTCTGAAGAAGCTGGCGCCGTTGATGACGGCTCCGCCTGCCTCCATCTTGGAAGCAACCTTAAAGGCTCTCTTCTGGTCTCTTGAGAACACACAGCTGGACAGTCCGAAGATGGACTTGTTGGCGATCTCGATTGCCTCTTCATCGGTGTCAAAGCCGATGATCGGAACCACTGGTCCGAAGATTTCCATATCGACGGCAACGTCTGCAGTCTTCGGCACGTCTACGATGACAGTCGGTTCATAGAAAGCGCCGTTACGCTTACCGCCGAGGACAATCTTGCCGCCCTGTTCCACGGTCTTTTCCACTTCTTTTTCCACCTTGATGGCGGCCTTTTCACTGATCAGGCAGCCTACCTGGCTGCTTTCATCTGACGGCATGCTCACCTTCAACTGCTTGATCCGCTCTACAGCCTTCTGCGCAAATTCCTCTTTCAGCGAATTGTGTACCAGGAACCGCTTGCTTGCGCAGCACACCTGTCCTGTATTGTACATGCGGCCCCAGATCATCTCTTCTACGGCCAGATCCACATCGCCGTCCTCCAGTACGATGAAGGCGTCGTTGCCGCCAAGCTCCAGAGCCGTGTGGGTCAGGTTCGCTGCCGCCAGCTTTGCCGTGTCGATACCTACTTCCGTGCTGCCAGTCAAAGTGACCAGGTGTACCCTCGGATCAGTTACTGCCGTGGACTTGACACTGCCCGGCGCTGTCAGGCACTGGATGACGCCGTTTGGCACACCAGCTTCTACCAACATCTCCGTCAGCTTCATCAAAGTCAGCGGATTATCCGAAGAAGGAAGGACGATGGCGGCGTTGCCCATCATCAGAGCCGGTGCAACCTTTTGATCGTAGAGATCGCATGGGAAGTTAAACGGTATGATGCAGGCCACTACGCCGATGGGTTCTCTCGTCACCAGCTGCAGGTTTGCATCCTGCCCCTGCTCCTGTCCTTGTGGAATGATGCTTCCGTAATAATGCTTCGCGTGTTCGATGAATCCGGAGAATCCGATTTTGATGTTGCCGATTTCCGCTCTCGCTTCTACAATCGGCTTGCCGTTTTCTGCACACAGGGTCTGCGCCAGTTCTTCTTTGTTGGCGTCCACGATGTCCAGGAACTTGTATAATACCTCTGCCCGTTTCCATACCGGAACCTCTGCCCAGACCTTCTGTCCGTCTACTGCCGCGTCGATGGCCGCTTTGACGTCCTTTTCCGTCGCCTTTGGCACGGATTCTATCACTTCGCCTGTAGCCGGATTGAGCACATCAAAGGTCAGTCCGCTTTCACTATCTACTTTTTTTCCGTTGATTATCATTTTCATATGTAAGATCCCCTTTCTATTTTCCAAATGCTGTGAAGGATAACATCAGACCGCCGCAGGTGTTCTTGCTGTCGTCTTCATATCCATATTCGCCAAAGGTGAATTCTGTCATGAACGGTACGCCGCCAGAAGCTTCCTTCAGCGCCTTTGCCACCTCGTCAATGCGATCTCCGATGCCTGCCCTTCTGCCACCGCAGTGTACCAGGTGGAATGCCGCCGGCCCTTCTCCCAGTTTTGCTTTCAAAGCGTCCAAAGTCTCTCCTGTGGATTGAATCAGTTCATCTACGGAGCCTTCCATCAAAATCACAGCTGTGTGTTCTGCCAGGTTGTTGCCGATGGCCATGGAGCCATCGTCGTTGCCGTTCATCGGATGCCTGATCGCCACTACGTCGCCCAGCGGGTCTTTGACGCCCAGAGGCGCTGTGATGGCGTATGCCAGCAGGTTGCCGCCTGCCACGTCCTCGTCAGAGGCACCGGTCCACTCCTGATACTTCTTCAGTGCGGGCACGCCGTCGATCTCTGCCAAAGTCCTGTTGTCGACGACTTTGGTAATGATGCCGACTTTGTCAGTCTCTTTGTATGCCCCTGTATATTCGTTGGCAAAGCCTTTGCCCGTGTAGAAGAAGGCGACTGCCACGCCGTCTGCCGTAACCATTTCGTCCGTATAGAGCAGCCATTCCCCTGCGATGGCGTTATCTGCCGCGCTTCCGCCAAAGAACGGCACTCTGCCGATAACCTCCGTGATGCCTTTGAGGTAGAATTCCTCTTCTCCCGGAGGCGCTGTCATGTAGAAGTAGTCCGGTGCAGTGGTCTTTCCGGCTCTCTTCAAAGCTTCTTCTGCAACCTTCTTTCCGGTTTCTCTGGCCGTGCCCTCTTTTGCCATGCCATAAACGCCGACGGTCATATCCTCGTCTCCCATAGCCATAACGCCGACAAAGCCTTCGTCACCGGAGACAAAACCCTCCTGGGTGATCACGCCGGTAAAGGATGTGTTTCCTACCAGAGGTACGCCTGGAAGTTCTGCAGCAATGGCATCCAGCATAGCCTTCTGGTCATACTGTACCCCGCTGTATACGAATGCCATTTTCGCATTCCCTACCTCTTTTACTTTCTGTACAGCCTCTTTTGCAGCCAATGCCGCATTCCCATTTGTACTTGTTCCTGTCTGTGCTTTTAACATCTCACCTTACCTCCATCCTTATCGACCCATAGGCGTCAGCGAGCGGCCAGACGCTGGTCGAACCATTCAAGTTATCTTATGGCTGTATCATAATTCAGAATTTTCTGCGCGTCAATATCGCTCGTTCTATAATGAGAACCTTCGGTTTCATAATGCGGAACAATTTGAATTGCTTTTGTTTTTCCAAGGGGTTTCGGGATTGAGAAATTACTTAGAAATTTGAAAGTTCTCTTGCGGATCATCCTATGCGTCTCATAGACTGCAATCCGTCTCGCTCTTTAAAATGACCTGGTCATTTTTGCTGCCCACAGGCCTGACTTCAGGCGAACCGCCAGTCAAGACGATTACCTGCAACTCAGATTGGAACATAAAACGCCCCAGGCGGCATGAAACAGATGGCCGCCTGGGGCGATAAAAAGGGATATCGATAACATTTGTCATTCTATAATCAGCAATACCAAGAAGGCGATGACACAGAAAACGATAAAGGTCTGCATGAACTCGCCCACCGGGCGCTGTTCTTCAAAATACTCCTCTGCATTGGCCTCATCCAGTTCCAGCCCGCTGAACACTTTGCTCGGATTGCGCAGAATCGTTTTGATGATCCTTTCAAAGTTGTAGTAAGTGTGTTCAAACCTGGAGAAGATGCGATAGACCCATTTGGATAGACCCGATAGAAATTCAACCAGTGTAATCCGGTAAATCCAATCGAAGTCCAAGGTAATCACATCGTGGGGCTCCATCTTCTTGATATAGCGGGCAAATGGAATCGTTGCGCCGATGAAAAGCGCGACATATTCCACAATGTGTTCCGCACTGAAAGGATGCGCCATGGTCGCGTTTGGCATCAGCTCATAACAATACGACGGGAACAAGCCAGTCACAATGCAGAGCAGGGTTCCCATAACCATCGCCGCCTTCATATAGACTGGCACAGGCTTCACAGCCATCTCTGCTTTCGTCTTTCTGAAAAAGACAAAATAATTGATCTTCAGGGTAATTGAAAGCCACGTTCCGACACCGGCCAGAGTTACCAGCCAGTAAGCAATGGTAAAGTGTCCCTCATGAAGCGCTTCTGTAATCAGCGCTTTACTGGCAAAGCCGCTGAAGAATGGGACTCCTGCAATGGATAGAGACGCGATGAAAAAGCAAGCAGTCACAAGAGGCATTCTTTTATAGAGGCCTCCCAGTTCGCTGATCTTCCTCGTTCCAGTCGCATAAACGATCGCGCCTGCCCCCATGAGCAGCACGCCCTTATATAAGATATTAAAAATAGCGTGCAGTGTGGCTCCGTCAATACCAGCAGCACTGCCAGTGCCCAGAGCCGCTACCATCATGCCCAACTGACTGACGATGTGATAAGACAGAAGCCTTTTGATATCGTTCTCCATCAAAGCCATACAGGCGGCGAAGACTGCCATGACTGCTCCTGCAAAGACCAGCCACTCGGTTCCTGCAAAGAGCCTGATCAGCGCGTAGATAGCGACCTTTGTAGTAAAAGAGCCCATATATACTGTACCTGCGGAAGTCGCTTCCGGATAAGCATCCGGCGCCCATGTATGGAGGGGCGGTATCGCCCCATTGACCGCCAGACCGATAAAGACAAACCAATAAGCCCAGCCGCTGCCGCCGGTCAGCATCTCTATCTGCCAACCGTTCTGTACACAGATTGCGATGGCACCGCCGAGGAGCATATTGCCGCCAAAGAAATGCATGGCCAGATAGCGGTAAGAGGCTCTTCTCGCCCTGTGGGTTCTGCCAGCCCACACCAAATAGGTGGAAGAAACGGCCATGACTTCCCAAAAGCAGATCAGAGAAATCCAATCCCCTGCAAGGACTACGGCAATACTGCTTCCCGCATAGATGAGAGAGGCACACTTTTCCCGGCCGTCTTTTGCGTCAAAAGAGTAGATGCCCGCAATACAGGCGATGACGCAGAATATCATCCCAAACGCCCAGGCCAGGGTATCTACGTGCAATAGATCCATGGTGATGGACTGGGTAAAGCGATAAGTCAAAGACGCATCACCGTCCAGACCAATCATAACGGCAAGCGCGACAAAAGGTCCTGCCGCCGCTGCCCATTTTCTAATCTGCTCAGGCAGGATGAGAGCGAGAAGACCTGTCACAATCAAAATCAGTCCTGGATGAAAATCAGCCATTCTCTTCACCTCCCTGATCAAATTGGTCGTATTGGTCGTCATAGTAATCCGGTTTTCTCTGCAAAATGGCAGCCAGAATCACTTTTGACAGGACAATCAGTATAAATCCAGAGCCAAAGCCGATGGCAGCATATTTGATAAACATCAGCATCATTTACATTCCACCCCCTTGAAAGATCGACTGGGCGGCCATTTCTGCCAACTGCAGCAGATGGGGGCCGGCGTTAGGCATAATTCCCAATAAGATTGAAATACACGCTGTCAAGAGCAGCGGTATCAGCATCGCTTTGTTGGCTTCGCCCTCCAACACCGTGCCTGCAGGGTAATCTAGAAAATCGGCATTGATGTTTCGCTTCGAAAATGCAATGTAGCACACGGGAACCAGATACGTCAGACTGAGCAGTGCGCTGGCCATGAGGGTCACAATGAAAAACGGCTGGCCGATCTCGGCCGCTCCCTCTATGATGCTCATCTTGCTGACAAAACCGACCATAAACGGCATGCCGGCAATTCCAATGGACGCCACCGTAAACGCGGCCATGGTCAAAGGCATGCGCCTGCCGATTCCCCGCATATCGCTGATTTCAGCTTTGTGCGTGGTTACAAAGATTGCGCCCGCACACATGAACAAGGTGATTTTCATAAATGCGTGAGCCACGATATGGTACATAGCGCCCGCCATGCTGGCCGGCGTCAAAATACACACACCCAGAACGATGTAAGAAAGCTGCCCTACCGTAGAATAGGCAAGCCTGGCCTTCAGGTTATCCTTCTGCATAGCAATCAGCGAAGAAAGCAATATCGTGCACACCGCAATCCAAGCCAGGACATCCGTTGCCTCGCTCCAGCGGCAGATCTCAGGCCCAAAAGTATAACCGACGATTCGAATCACGCAGAAAGCGCCCGCCTTCACCACTGCCACCGCGTGAAGCAGTGCACTGACCGGCGTCGGCGCTACCATGGCTGCAGGCAGCCAGCTGTGCAGCGGCATAACCCCGGCTTTGACGACTCCGCCCACAATTACCAGGAAAAAGGCTAGTGCCGTCATCCCTTTGGAGAGAGAATGCTCCACAAACCCTCCTGGCTGAAAATCCAAGGTGCCACACGATACGTACAAAAACACGATGCCGGCCAGGAACAGCTGTCCGCTGCTGAGAGTATAGATCAAGTACTTCCTGCCCGATAATTTGCCTTTTTTGTCTCTATAATGAACGACCAGAGGATAGGTCGCGACGGTGAGAATTTCATAAAAAATAAAAAAGGTCAGCAGATTGGCTGCAAAACAGATGCCGATGGCGCCGCTGAGACACATGGCAAAGGCCGCAAAATATCCCGTCTGGTTTTTCTCTTTGTGTCCTCTCATATAGCCGATGGAATAGACAGAGGTGAGAATCCAAAGGCCCGAAGCGACACAGCCGAAGACCATCCCTGCGCCGTCCACCTTCAACTCCAGGCTGATACCGCCGGCGATTTCAAAGAGAATGATGTCAAATTCATTTCCGGCTAATACCTGGGGCACCATAGAAAAGATACAGACCGCCTTGATGACGGCAGCGCCGAAAGTAATAGCCTCCCGCCGGTTTGCACTGATACGATTCCCTCTGAGCAGAATCACCCCTGCTGCAATCATAGAGATAAAGACTGCAATGACCGGCCGATAATCTAAGATTTCTTGTATCATTGCGTCACCCCCATAATTACTGACGAAAGTACATTTACAAACCAAACGTTACAGACGCCTAACACGATAACACCGACACCGCACAGCGAAATCGGAATCATCATACGCCAAGGCAGCTCCCTCTTCAATTCAGGATGAATCTCTTCACGGACCGGTTCCGGGTCCATAAAGATATGTTCAAACAGTCTGAAGAAATAGATTGCGTTGAGCAAACTGCTGACAATGAGCACGGCAATATAGATATATTCCCCTGCCGTGGCAGCCCCGATGGCCAGATCCCATTTGCTGAAAAAGCCCGCAAGCGGCGGTATTCCCACCATAGACAGGGAACAGAGCACCATCACGGCCGCTGTGATCGGCATCTTTTTCTGCAGCTGTCCCAATTGGCCCAGGCGAGTCACTCCGTATTTGTATTGGATAGCTCCTACACAGAAAAACAGACCGCCTTTCATGAAAGAATGGACGATGATATGTAATACCGCACCGATCAAACCGTAGAGATCCCCCATGGCGATACCGATGCCGATGTAACCCATCTGGGCGATGCTGGAATAGGCCAGCATGCTGCGCATATCCTTTTGCTGCAGCGCTTTCACCGAACCGTAAATCATTCCTGCCGCCGCCATGGTACCGACTACCAGCATAAAATCGCCGACTAATTCCTTATTGGCGTTGAAGACAAAATAGAAAAATCGCAGCATAGCATAAGCCGGAACTTTTCCCATAATGCCTGCTATGACCGGCGCAGCTCCAGGATGGGCATTGGTATAAGCTGCAGGCTGCCAGCCGTGAAGTGGAAACAGAGCCATTTTGATGCCGAAGCCCACTACGAAAAATACCAAGGCGACCATGGTCGTTCCAGACCCGAGAACCGGCCCTACCAGGCCAGCCATATCCGCCATGTTCAGCGTACCTGTTTCGCCGTAAATAAAAGCAACGCCTAACAAATAAAAAGAAGCGCCGATGGTTCCGATGAGCAAGTAGCGAAAGGCGGATAACGCGCCCTTATCTCCTCCCATGGCTATCAGCGTATATCCCGACAAAGAGGTAATCTCCAAGAAAACATACAGATTAAAAACGTCACCAGTGGACGACATGCCAAGAAGGCCTGTGACCAACAGAGACAGGATAGAATAATAGCCGGCCGTCTTAAAGCGGCTGAAGCCGTCAAAAAACGGCATACTGTAAATGGTGCTGATCAGGCCCATGATGCAGATCAGCACGACGATGACTCCGTTAAGGGAATCCAGCGCAAACTCGATACCATAAGGCGGTTTCCAGTTTCCGAACCAATAGTGGATTTCTCCATTTTTTATAATTTGTTTTAATTGAATGATGGACATCATCAGAGATGCCGTCATCGCACACGTGGTCAGCCACTTTCCGATATTTCGATTAAAATAGCAGATAATAGGACAAAGAACCGCCCCCATCAACGGCACGATTACAATCAGAGCGGGGAGATTTTCCATCATTTTTCCTCGTCCCCCTTTTTGATAACCACCTCTTCCTCAATACTGCCATATTTGTCTTTCACACGCATCAATAGGGCCAGACCGAGACCTGTGGTTCCCAGGCTGACTACGATGGCTGTCAGCATCAGCGCATGAGGCAGCGGATTGATATAGTCGTCGGAGCTTAAAAGTCCAGAAATGGTAACTGGAATCGTTCCGCCGCTCTTCTGTCCGAGACAGAGAAAGAAGAATATCACTGCAATCTGCATGATGTTCATGCACATCAGTTTCTTCATATAATTTCCACAAGTCGCCATGCCGAACATGCCCAGAAAGAACAGGATAACGGTCAGCATGTAGATACCTTTCTCTGCTAGAAAACTATTTATTTCTGTCATCATATAAGCTGTTCCTTTCTAATACGGCTTCCAAGATTGTAATAATCGTCGCCATGACACAGATGGTGACGCCCGTCTCAATAAAGATAATTCCGATAGAGTGCAGTTTTGCAGTCTCCTCTACATAAAACGGTAATTTTGAATACTCCAGGAATTTTCCACCGTAGAACAGCGGCAAAAGCCCGGTCACGCCATAGATCATAACACCGATTCCGCCCACACAGACGGCAAAGTGCTGCGTCAGCATCACGGTGTTCAATTCCAGATTCCCAATCAGCGTGTAGAGAATAAATGCCAGGGCAATCAGCGCGCCCGCCTGAAATCCGCCCCCCAGGCTGACTTCGCCGTGGAAAAGCACGTAGGCAGCATAGAGAAGCAGAAAGAGAATGATGAAGGGCATGGTCACCTTGACATCGATGCCGCCAAAGGACTCTGTAGCGCGAAAAATATCTGCATTCCAATGCTTTCGAAGCCAGTTGGAAAGGACCATAGCAACAGCAAAACCTGCAAGATACATCACTGTCGTCTCCAGGAAGGTATCGAACCCTCTGTAATCTGCCAGTACGCCTGTCACCAAGTTTGCCGCGTCGGTCTGCTCCGGGCCTTCTTCGATAAAGACTTTGGAAATGTGCGTGTTTGGCGCTGAATCTGGATCACCGATGGTTGGCAGAAGGTCAATCAGTCCCCAGCATATGATGACAATAAAAACCAGCATCATCATGCCTGCAACTTTTTTCTTGTTGCCCTTCATCATTTACACCACCTGTCCGTCGTCCTGATTGCAATAACGAAATAGATCGTTGAAATTACTCCAATGACCGCTTCTGTAAAGGCTACATCCGGCGCTCCCATCATAATATACAGAAGCATGGTGCAGAAACTGAATACACAATAAATAATGACAGACGCCAATAGGTCTTTGTTTAAAATGATGACGATCGTAATCGCGATCAGAAATAAAAGCAGAATTGCCTCAATCAGAAATGCTTGCATCTTTATGTTCCTCCTCCCAAGGTCTGTGTCCCGATTCCATGGCGGCTTTTCCAATGAGATGGGTTCCCACCGGATTCACTAAGAAAATGGATACCATGATTAACAGGATTTTCGCTGACAATATATTGAAGCCCTCATAAATGATCAGCCCAAGGCCGATGAGCACGATTCCCAGAGTCTCTCCGATTCCCGAAGAGTGCAGTCTCGTATAGAAGTCAGGCAGACGCATGACGCCGAGGGCAGAAAAAACTAAAAAAATAAAGCCGAGAATCAACAGAATTGCAGTGATAACCTCTCTAATCATCATGTTTTTCTTTCCCTCCCATGAACTTAGCAACAATAACGGAAGTGATAAAACCCAGAACGCCATAAGAGACCGCGATGTCGATATACATCGCCTCCCTGCCGTCGGTATATCCCACCAGCAGCAAGACCACGATCACATCCAGACCGATAACGAACATGCCGTTGAGACGGTCAAATACCGACGGACCGCGAAACACGCGCAGAAGCATGACTCCTATGATAAAAATCGTGCCGTACATCAAAATTTTAAATATCAAATCCATAAACTAACTCCATATCTCCTTATGAATTAAACTCATCGAATACCCTTGCAATCCTCCGCTGCATCTCTCCGGCAAGAAGATCTTCAGCCGCTTCTACAGTAAGTGCATGAACCGTAAATACGTTATTGTGATCTACATTGACGGTTACAGTGCTGGGCGTCAGTATGATAGAATTGACAAAGAGCGTCGTTGCAATGGGATTCTTGAAATGACATTGAAATTGAATGACCTGGGGATCGATTTCAATTTTTTTCTTGATAATCAGGCGGCAGACAGAGAGGCTGGATTTTACGATTTCACCCAGAAGCCAGACCCAGTAACCGATAAACTTGACATAATGCAGATCTAAAATAAAATGTTTTCGCTTTTCCAGTCTATTGTCGATGTACAGCATGGGCTGACAGAGCGATGCGATGACCATAGACGAAATCAATCCCAGCATGAGGAACTTTGATTCCGTTCTCCCTGACAAAATGAACCAGAGCACATATAGTAAAATTGTCGTCTTCATCCAATTCTTGAACATATCCGAAAACTCCCCCAATTATAATTTCTATCTATAATTATACATTATCAACGAAAGCTCTGTCAATTTTTTATCAACCAGTTATGCCAATTTTTAGAATTCATCATTTAAGCAGCGGCATTTTGTGAACAAACGTTTACTTTTTGTTCGCCTTATGATATACTACGAACAGACATAGATTACAAAATTGAGGTAAATTAGGAGGAGTGACAGGATATGGCCAATTTAAAAGAACGAGAACAGAAGATATTGACATTTATGAAGAACGAGATCAAGACCAAGGGTTATCCTCCTACCGTCAGAGAAATCTGCACAGCCATCGGCATCAAATCGACATCCACTGCGCACAAGGACATCGAGAGCCTGGTCAAACAAGGTTTTCTTAAGAAAGATCCGTCCAAACCGAGAGCTTTGATGGTTGTCGATTTGGAAGAAGCATCTATGCCCGCTGAGACTGCTCCTGCAGACCTTGCCGAGAGAGAAGACATCATCGACATTCCTATTATCGGCCGCGTCGCTGCCGGAACGCCGATTCTTGCCGAACAGAATATAGAAGAGACGTTTCCTGTACCTGCCCGTTATGCGGCCGGGAACAATTTCATGCTCCGCGTTCGCGGGGAAAGCATGATCAATGTCGGTATTATGGATGGCGACCTGATTCTGGTTGAACAGCAGAACACCGCCCGCAATGGAGAAATCGTCGTGGCCATGATCGATGGCTTTGAGAGCGAGGCCACAGTCAAGACCTTCTATAACGAGGGCGGCCACATCAGACTGCAGCCGGAGAACGACACCATGAGCCCTATCATCGTCAAGGATGTCAAGGTCCTCGGAAAAGTCAAAGGCGTATTCCGCTATTTCAGCTAAACATACAGAAAACAACAGCTGCCCGGCTGCGGATTTCTCCGTCAGTCAGGCAGCTGTTTTTAGTTTACCATATTTTGATTCGCTGTGCTTTAGGTACATACATGCCGTCCCCGGCTTTGATTTTATAAGTCTGATAAAACTCGTCAAAGTTACTCAGCACCCTGTTTACTCTCAGATTGCCAGGGCTGTGTTCATCAGCCTGCTGCAAGCCTTTGAGGTAAGCCCTCGTAGTCACTTTCAGCCAGGACTGGGCGTAACTTACGAAAAACTTGTCATAATCTGGATTGTCCGTCTTTTTCAGCACTTCCAAGGCACATGCTACTGCCCCGATATCGGCTATATTTTCGCCCAGAGTTCTCTTGCCGCTTATTTTGATACCTGGTGCAGATTCGTACCCATTATAGAATTCCACTGTCTGATCGCACAGTTTCTGGAAAGCTGCGTAATCCTCTTTGGTCCACCAGTTGACTTCCAGTCCGTCCTTGTCATATTTTGCTCCGGTATTATCAAAAGCGTGGCTGATCTCATGAGCAAAGACCGTACCGATGCCGCCTAAATTCTCTTCTAATGATGCATTGACATCATAGTTTGGCGCCTGCAGGATTGCTGCCGGAAAGGCCATGGTGTTCGTATATTGATCGTAATAGGCGTTGACCATGGTCAACGGCATACCAATTTCGCCAGCGGTGTCTATTTTGCCTTCTGCCATTTCCCGGAATCTCCTGCTGGCTAATTTTGAAACTGCTACCTGATTTTCAAAATAGTCATCTGTAATAGTCAGTTGCTCTAAACGGTTGCTCCACTGGTCGGGATATCCGATGATAAATTTCATTCCATCCAGCTTTTCGATAGCCTTTTTCTTTGTAGTCTCGCTCATCCAGTCCAACTTTTCAATTCGTTCTTTATAGACTTCAATGAACTGTTTTACCAGCTTCTCCAGGTCTTCTTTCGCTTCTTTTGAAAAGAACTTTTCGACGTAGAGTCGGTCGATATCATCGCCCAGCGCATCGGTTACCAGAGCGCCAGCCACTTCCTCCGCCGAGCTGTCATCGGGTTCTTCACCCATGATCTGTTGATTATACTCATTAAAGGCAGCTCTGAACGCATCACTGAGATTGAGATAATTCTCTGTGAGAATGTTCAGTTTCAGCACAGTTTTTAATGCGTTTAAGTTTTCCTTTTTCTGCAGCAATTTTGCAATACCTTTGAATAACCTCGGGCTCTGCATGTTGATTTCCGCTGGTATTTTGTTTCCGCCAGCCTCAATCAGTCCCTTGACATCAATCTCCGGCATCAGTTTCTGCAATTCTGCAATGGATACGATTTCATTCATCTTACTCGTATCTGCATAATCGCTGTCTTTTGGTATGTACTTGAGAGCCTGTTTCTCTAAGGCAAGCAGTTCGTCTATCTGCTTTTTCGCTGTTTTTGCCGTCTCGCCAGAAAGCTTCAACAATGTCGTATTTAATTTCACATATGCCTTTCGTTCTTTGTTCTGCAAATCTTCGTAGGCCTCTTTTGACATCGACGGTTCAAAAAGGCTTCCCACCATCATAATCATGTTCTGTGTATCTCGATAGTCTGTCATATACATGACGCTGAAGAGCCCGCCGCTGTTGATTTCCTTCACTGACAAAATCTGTGATTGCGTCAGTTCCTGCAAATTCTCTGCCCGATCAATGGCCTCTAAATATTTTTTTAAAGGTTTTGCGCCTAGCGCATTCCGCCGTTCTACATTCACAGCGCTATTATAGAAGTCTTTGATTCTTTGTTCCATGCTGCCCTTCTGATAGCCGCTGCCGTTGACAATTTCCATAATCAACTCTTGTACCTGTTGATTGACCTTCTGGTTCAGATCCGCCGTACCGCCGCCTTCTGTTTCTCCCGGCGGTATCTTCTTATGATCGAGAGCGTTTTTATTGACACTGGCGTAAAAATCATCCTTCAAATTCGTTCCATAGAGGGTATAGATACGCCTCACCAGAGTCTTCAGTTCTTGTTCGGACATGAGTGTTTTCGGTCTTAATTTTCCGCTCTTTGTATTGACCAAAATGCCTCCTCTGATAAGATTACGCACCGCTGCCTTTCCCGACTTTGGCACGTCTGTAAACTTTACATTCTTATCACTGAGCCGAAGGTTATTCCCTTTCGGCTTCGGCAAAGTGCCAAAGGCTCTGCTGACCATGATGATGCCCTGCATACGGGTCAGTTTATTTTCTGCCTTCATCCCCTTTAGCAGATCTTTACGACTGATTTTCTTATTATAATCATCTGCCGCTTTTAACAAATATGTCGCAGCCTTGCCGGCCTTGATGCTGTTATTTGCCGTCTTTGATGCGGCTGCGCCCATGACATTGACTGTACTGGACAAAATCAAAATCGCACTCAGCAATAACGTCAAAGCTTTGATCGCGGATTTACGTTTCATTTCTGTGTTCAACTCCTTTTGTTTTGATATAACAATCTTAACAAAAGAAAAGTTAGAATAAAGTTAGATTTTCACCTGCAGAAAAAGATCTTTATCGTTGTGCCCTCCCCTTCACGACTCTCCACTTGGATTTCCGCCTCATAAGTGTCGAAAATTTGCCTGACGATTGACATCCCCAGACCGGAGCCAGGAATTTTCTGCGATCTGGACTCATCTGCCCGAAAGAACGGTTCAAAGACATTTTGCAAGGTCTGTTCGTTCATGCCGACGCCGCTGTCTGCGATTGATACAAAGTTTTGTTTTCCTTCGGTTCCAATCGTAATACGGACATGTCCGTTTCTCCTGTTATATTTAATAGCGTTGTCAATCAGGTTATAAAATCCCCTGTAAAACAGCTCTTTATTTCCTGTTATGATACCGTCTGACCCTGAAATATCTACTGCGACATTCATTTCTTCCGCCTTGGCTTTTAATTGATTGACGGCCTGTACGAGCAGTTCTCTCAGACGAACAGGCTCTTTGACATTTTTGATCTCTTTTCCAGACAGCATCAGCAGATGATCCACTGTGCCGATGAGACGATCTAAGCTGCATTTTACGTCCTGCACAAATTCCTCATAATCTTCTTTTGACGGCTCTGCCTCCATTTCCAACACCTGCAGGGTCGTCTTCATGGCTGCCAGGGGCGTTTTCAGTTCGTGAGCCGCATTAGCAGAAAAGCGTTTCTGTACTTGAAAAGCGCAATCAAGTCGCTCCATCATTCCATTAAAAGAGTCTGTCAGCAGTTCAACTTCCGCCGATCCGCCGTATACTTTCAGACTTCGATTCATTGTTTCTTCGTCAATGGCGTGAATATCAGCGGTCAAACGACGAAGGGGGTTCATCTTCTTTCCTGTAAGCCAATAGACCAGTGCCAGGGAGATGATGATGGCGAAGGCCATGGCCAAAATACCCTGCTCTGAAAAGTCCCTCATGACGTCCACAAAAGTGATCTCGTCTTCCTGTAAAGAATCCGCTTCCACATCGTCATTTTCTGTCAGCATAGAAAAGTCCGCACTGTCCTCATAGATTTCCGCCCAATTGCCGTAATAATTTCTGGCAGAATAGATGGAATTTACAGTCAGAATAACGCAGGTAACTATCAAAATGACACCTACAAGAGTGGTAATCTGCCACTGCAGTGATTTTTTTCTCTTCATTTTTTTAATTCCTCCGGCTCAGCTAATTTGTATCCCTGTCCCCGCAGATTCGTAATATATCCTTCCGGCAGGCCGGCTTGCTCCAGTTTTTTCTTAAGAGAATGAATCTGAAATTTAAAGGCGTTTGAGAAAAGGTCTGCCTCGCTATCCCACACGTGTTCAATGATTTCTTCTGCACTTAAAATTCGTCCTTTGTGAGTCAGAAGGTATTCCAAAATGCCATATTCTTTTTTTGTCAAAGCTGCGCTCTGCTCTTTGCAAAAAACACTTCTATCAGCCATGTTTACACGCAGTGCTCCGCAGTGCAGTTGGACGCTCTTCTGTTCAAAATGGCGGCGCAAAAGATTTCTGATCCGCGCCTCCAATTCCAGAAAATCAAAAGGCTTTGTCAAGTAGTCGTTACTGCCGCCATCCAATCCTCCAATTTTGTCCTCCACACTGTCTCGTGCGGATAAGATCAAAATGCGCAGTTCCTGGTTCTGCTGTCTGATTCGTCTGAGCACTTCCATGCCGTCTACTTTTGGCAGATTGAGATCCAGAATCATCAGATCATATTCATTGAGTGCGTATTGTCGGAGTGCTTCTGCTCCATCTGCCGCACAATCTACGGCATAACCAGATTTGCGCAGCCCCTTTGCTGTGGCTTTCATAAGAATTGTTTCATCTTCTACTAATAATATTTTCATTCTTATCTCCCATTCCGCATAAAGTCGAAAACAGGCTGGCAAAGCCATCCTGTTTTATCTTACCAGAAGCTTCTGTATGCCCTTGTCCAGACCGTCTAAGGTCAGCTCGAACATGGGAAAGACTTCTCTTATCATATTGATCGTCCTCGATCCATAGGTCCAGTCCCAGCGGCCTTCTTTGATCGGATTGAGCCAGATGCATTTCTTGTATCTCTGTCTGAATTTGTGAAGCCAGGCGATCCCCGGTTCTTCGTTATAGGCATACCAGTCCTGATTGCCGCCTACAGCCAGCAGCTCGTAAGGCGACATCGCTCCGTCCCCCACGAAGATCACTTTGTACTCGCTGTCCAGATTGCCAAATACCCAATCCGTCGGAGTCCAGTCTCCCCGCCTGCACGCTGGATCTGTGAACAGATGGTCGTAGATGCAGTTGTGGAAGTAGTAGGTCTTCAGATCCTTCAGATGGGTCGACTGATGCACAGCCTGAAAGAGTTGGTTGCAGAGACTACTATAGGGCGCCATGGAACCGTCGGAATCGATGAGAAGCAGCAGCTTGACCGTATTCTTCCGCGGCTTTTCGTAGACCAGCTTCAGCAGCCCCGCATTGTTGCAGGTGGCGTCGATGGTTGCCTCGATATCCAGCTCCGTCTTTTCTGTTTCCACCCGTGTCGAAAACTGACGCAGCTTGCGGAATGCCATCTGAAACTGGCGGATATCCAAAGCTGTATCCTGGCGGAAATCTTTGAAGTTGCGCTCGCCTGCCACTTTGACAGCCGACTGGTGCCGACCGTGACCGCCGACCCTGATGCCGGCAGGATTGTAGCCGCCGTGGCCCATCGCTGAGGTACCTCCTGTGCCGATCCAGTAATTGCCTCCGTCGTGCTTTTCGTCCTGCTCGGCGAGACGCTGGCGGAACATCTCCATCAGCTCATCAAAGTCATATTCCCTGGCCCAGGCGGGCATATCGTCAAGTTCCCGTTCCAATTCATCGGCACTGAGCCAGTTCCACAGTTCCTCGGGAATCTCATCTACAGTCTGAATTCCCTGAAAGTATTCAGCGAAAGCCATGTCGAATTTGTCATAGTCGCTCTCTGTCTTGACCAATATATTTCTACACAGATAATAAAATTCCATCAGAGAATTCATGGCCAGGCCTTTGTCCAGCGCTTTGATGAGGCAGAGCCATTCGTCCAGCGAGATGGAAAGCCCCTTGGCGCGCAGCAGATAAAAGAATTCGATAAACATCGCTACATTCCCCTGCGGTATTCTCTGGCGATATCGATGTCCTGATTCTTTTTGAGCAATACACCGATATAGGGAACGTGTTCTTCAATTTTCCTCACATCGACACCGCTGATACGCAGCGCCTGAATCCAGTCAAGAAGCTCCGACGTGCTGGGTTTCTTCTGAATCTGACGCATATCTCTGATTGCATAGAAGGCATTCATGGCTGCGGCGACCAGTTTCTTCTCAATATCTCCGTAGTGAACCCTGATGATGTCCTCCATCTTCTCCCGGTCAGGAAATTCGATATAGTGGAAGATGCAGCGGCGCAAAAACGCATCTGGCAGTTCCTTTTCCGCATTGGAGGTAATGATGACGATGGGACGGTGTTTGGTCCTAATGGTTTCCTTCGTCTCGTTGATGTAGAACTCCATCTTGTCCAGTTCCCAGAGCAAGTCGTTGGGGAACTCCAGATCCGCCTTGTCGATCTCGTCTATGAGCAGGACGACCTGTTCCTCCGAGTTAAAAGCTTCGCCCAGCTTGCCCAATTTGATGTATTGTTTGATGTCAGAGACATCACCCTCGCCGAACTGGCTGTCATAGAGCCGCTGCACCGTATCATAGACGTACAGCCCCTCCTGCGCCTTGGTCGTGGATTTGATGCCCCAGATGATCAGCTTCATCTGCAGCGCGTCCGCGATGGCTTCTGCCAGCATGGTCTTGCCAGTGCCCGGCTCCCCTTTGATCAACAAAGGTTTCTCTAAAGCGATGGCCACATTGACCGCGTTCATTAACTCCTTCGATGCGACATAGTCGCCGCTTCCTGTAAATCTTTTCATATGTTGTTACGCTCCTATTACTAGTGGTACTAAGAGAGGCACCAGCAGGCTCTGCGACATGCCGATGGCAAAGGAATAGACGATGATGTCCGGGCGGGTCGCCTTTTCCACCAAAGTCAGTCCGATGTCCATGGCTGCCACACCCGGCAGGCTGGTCACCTCGATATAGCCGATTTTTTTGGCGAGAAGCGGAATCAGCACGATGCCGCCCATCTCGCGAAATACGTTGTGCATAAAGGAAACTGCGCTGGCGATGACATGGCCCGCATTGGAAATAGCCACCGGCGCAAAGGTATACCAGCCGAAACCGAAACTGACAGCCAGGCTCTCCCGCAGTGTCAGCGGCAGAATCAGACTCATCAGCGCGCCCACGACAGCAGTACCGATCAGCACGGCAACAGGGAAGATCAATACCCGAAAGCCGATTAACTTCAGCTGCTCAACGACCGTGCCCGCAATTCCCATCTGAAAGCCGATCACGCCCAGCAGAAGGGTCAATCCGCAAGTCATAATAATGCCGGCTTTGTCGTTGAATCCGTCTATGTCTGGAATGTACACCCGCACAAGGAAGTAGCCTGCAAAAATACCCAGGACGACGAAGATCAGGATCAGCCAGGTCATCAGATTGGATGATTTCTCTTCCTCTTCTTCCTGCTTCTCGTATTGCTCCAGTTCTGCTGATTCTTTTGCTATGGCATGGCCTTCCAGCCTGCCCCACTTATCGATGTGCAGCAGCTTGCGCGTCACAGTCACAGACAGCACTGCCCCTGCCATCAAAAGCACGGTCGCCAAAAGCGCCTGCAGGCCGATGGTGCCCAGATTGCGGATGACTTCTTCGTTGGAACCCATGCGAATCCCCATCAAAAACACCAGCAGAGAAACGGATGCCATCATGATCACATCCGTGGGTTTTAAAAATCTGTCCCCATGGTCACGTTTCTTGCTGCCGATGTAATATCCGATTACCATGGCGCTCCAATACAAGGCGATGTAAGCCAAACCCTCACTTCCTCTCAATTAAAATACGAGTGCATAACGGAGCGTCGCTCCTATGCACGATGTCGCCCGCAAGGGGCGACGCTTCGTAAGGTACGTTCTTTGAAACATACGGAAATACGCCCTTCGGACGATATTTCCTATGTTATAAAAATTAAGCGGACACATCTGTATCCGCTCAGGTTTTATGTCCAATATTTTCATTTTACACTGATTCGTTGATCATTTCCACTAATTGGTGAATATATTTTTCATAATCTACCAAAGCCAGGGACCAGTTGGCAAGACAGCCTCTGCCCTGCGCAGTAATGCTGAACACCCGCTTCGGCTTTCCGGCATCGTCTTCCTCGTCCAGCTCCCATTTGGAGGTCAGAAGTCCTGAGCCTTCCATTTTTTTCAGATATCTGTAGACACCGGTGGCATCTGGCACCTTGTCTTCAAATCGCGGAACCTTTGCGATTTCTTTGATGATCGCAAAACCGTGCATATCCTGGCCTCTGGCCAATATGCAGAGTATCAGAGGCTGCAGCAGTTTGTCTAAGTTTTTGCCCTGACAAGGGCAGTCCATGTCAATATACATCTTTCTCTCCTCGCATTACCGCTTGTGAATCAGGTCGCTGCCATAATGAGAATCAAAAAACGTCTTTGAATATTTCTCCAGCTTCCATTCAGGTACACGACACTGTTTACAAGGCTTTACCGCCCACTTGTTGCGAAGCCACCTGGCGGCTCTGGAATTCCTGGAATTATAGACCCTCAGCGTCTTTCCGCAATGGGTCGTGATAACTGCATACTTTCCATGGCTCTCGACGGTTTTGATGCCGTGGAGAAGGCCGCTTCTGGCAGGCCATAACTTCATTTTATCTAACAGAACAAATAGTTCCACGTTTTTTCTATAATATCGCTTCTTATCATCAGCCATCTTAAATATAGAACCTTCCTTCCAGAATTTTCTCTGAGCTTGCTGTAATCAGACTGAGCATTTTGATTCCGACCGAAGAAATGACTACGATTTCCGTACTCTCTTCTGTCTCCCAAGGCGTTATAATCAGGTTATTGACAACACCGCTCACTTCCACGGTGCCTTCCTCTATAGTCTTCGCAAAGCCTTTGATTCTGTAACTGCTGCCTGCGATGGATTCTATGAATGCAATCAGTTTTTCTTTCTCTACCGGTTCATCTGCTCTGACGATGAAAGTCGTCGGCCTGCTCTCATAGGTGTTGGTGGTGTCTTCACTGCCGGCAACATTTGGAGCAAAATGATCCACGATCTCTTTGATGTCTACGTTACAATGAGTTGCTGCGTAAATCTTCACCGCAGGATTGATTTCTCCTATTTTTTGAGAGATTTCTTTGAATGATGCATCGTCGATCAAATCCATTTTGTTGACGATGACCGCATTGGCGTGTTTCACCTGTCGTTCCAAGGCAGGTAGAACATCTGCTAATTCTAAGAAGCTGACGCCGTCCGCAACGCAGATGGAGCCCTTGAGCAGTAGATTATCGCCAGTCTCTTTTTTGATGCCGCTGACAATGTCCTCCATGTTTGAAGGATCCGCCAGACCAGACGCTTCGATAAAGAGATACTCAATATCTGTTTTGGACATGGCGATGAGCCCGTCTACAAATTTGTCTTTGATGCAGGCGCAGAAGATCGAACCGTTGGACAGCTCTGCGATGTCGATGCCATCGCGGCTGACTAATTTTGCATCTATATTGATTTCTCCAAATTCATTGATAATCACTCCGATTTTGTGATCTTTGTAGGTGTCCAGCAGGCGCTGCATCAGAGTCGTCTTACCGGCGCCCAAAAATCCACTGAGCAATACAATCTGAATCATAAGTTTACCTCCGTAAAAGGGGAAAAATGGCAACGTCCGGCAAGCCGGACTCCTCCGTTCATCAGCCTACAGGCGGCTGATTTCACTACGCTGTCCATTCCACCTAACCAAACAAGTTTGGGGTGGAATGGCGAGGTGCCCGGGAGTCTCACCCGGCTGCATAGATTTAGAGTCTATGTGATCCATACGATCCGCACCCCATGATATTTAAATTTGAAGGGCTTCTCCCAGCATGATGGCAGTGCCTATTTCCAGGTTGTCGTGAACCGCTTTGTCCTCAAAGCGTGCCTCTGCTGCCTGATCCATAGAATATGGTACGCCAGGGCTGGCATAGAGAATCGCATCCGCCAGATACGCATCTTTCAGCCATCCGCCTTCATTGGTAAAGTCTAAAATATATCTATAGTC
The DNA here is from genome assembly GCF_900086585.1 of Emergencia timonensis. Taxonomy (GTDB): domain Bacteria; phylum Bacillota; class Clostridia; order Peptostreptococcales; family Anaerovoracaceae; genus Senimuribacter; species Senimuribacter timonensis. The sequence continues at coordinate 1,964,523 of NZ_FLKM01000008.1, read as the reverse complement.
CCTGATCTGCGCCGGACCTTGCAGCTTCTTGCAAGATAGCTCTGCAAGTGTCTCCTGGTCTTTGTCGTAGATATCAAAATCTACGCTGCGCTGTTTCAGGATCTTAACGGCTTCTCTGCCGACAATTCCATGGCCGATCTGGAGAATCTTCTCTTTGGCAATACGCTTGCCGTGTTTCTCCATCAAAGCCGTCAGCACTTCGATAAAGCCAAGCGCCGTGGCATAATTGTTGTCAGAAGCCTTGTTTGTTTTCGTATTCAGTGCCAGATATCTGATGTCATCTGCAAAGAAAAAGATGTTGCACCCTCTCTGATATCCGTCGTAGATACCGTCTACATCGGTATGGGGCATGACGTCCGCGCAAAATCCCATGGATCTTACGATGGCTGCGACAGATTCACTGAAGCTGCCGATAATGCCTTCCCCTTGGGTGATGGGAACTACCGCGACTTTGTTGCAGGCTCTCGCCCTGTCAAAATCTGCCTGGGTCATATGGAAGGTACGCATGGCAAGTCCTGCCAGATCGACGCCGATTTTCTGCATCAGAGACTGATTATAAGCGTCCATGCCGTCGATCATGTATTCTACCCATTCCGTCTTCAGTCGTGTCATGATAACCCCTTCTTTCTAAGGTTAAATATTCAGTGGCTGCCCGTCGATAAAAGTGATGCTCTTGCCGTAGCGTTTGATGGTCTTGCTCTTGTTTAGCGCCATGGTCAGACGTTCGATGCCGAAGCCGATACCGACCCAGGTATCAAAGACACCCCACTGGGCGTCGAGGAAATGCGGTCCGTAAGAGCCGGATGCCACTTCCATTCCATTGATTTCTATATCTACTGTGCTGCCGTAGACAGTTGATTCTTCCACGACCAGCTCGTATTCTTCTTCTGATACTCCCAGCGCCTCCATGGACTTATGAGCGAGACGTTTCATCTCCTCCACCTGGTCGCCGTCCTTTACTGCAGCCAGTTCCACGCAGTTGAGCATGGTAAATTCGTTCATATGCTGTGCTCCCTGAGATTCTTTTCTAAAGCAGGAGCCGATCTCAAAGATCTTTACTGGTTCATTGGTAATTCTCTTGAGTTCCCGCATCACCACGTATAGATTGGGTGCCAGCATAGGTCTGAGACATCTCTTCTTATCCAGCCAGAAAACCTGCTCTGACAGGTGGTGAAATTCGTCGATGGTCATCTTGGCAAGCATATCGCGAGTGATGATGGTCGGTGTTACCACTTTGGTATAACCTTCGCCCATGAGCCACTGCTCCAGGGTTCTGCCCACTTCTACGCTTCCCGTGATGTGTTTGTGATCCAAGAGTTCTTTGATTTTTTTCCGGCTTTCACGGACCATTTCCTTTTCCATCTTTCTGAAAGCCTGATCCCGCTCTTCTGTGGTCTCAAACTCCATGTTGATGTCTTCTGCAGTGCCGTTCAACTCTCCGATTCGTTCAGCCTGCGTTACAGTAAACTTCACCATCACTAAATTCACCTCCAATACCGTATCTATGTAAGTATTGTATCATGACTACTATTGTCAGTCTAATAATATTTCTAACTTTTGTGGTAACTATTTTGGGTCTGGCTGCGAGACAGTTTTACCTAACTGTAAAGTGCAGAATACAGGCATACCGACTGATTTACCCGAGAAAGATTTATTTCCGGACAGATTTACATAAAATCCGTCCGTTTACAACCCCAGTTCTGTCCTTACATGACATCTGATTTCTTCCAGTTCCTCCAGGCTGTCGGCCCAGTTGACAAAGATCCCTCTGAAATCCGCTGTATTTTCGCTGTAATCCGAGATGGCGACTTTACTGCCAAAGAGGTCTGCCCAGATAGAAAGCGGCCTTGCCGCGCTCATCATGTGCTCTCCTTCCTGCACAACCTGGCCGTCCTCTCGCCGGTAGTGCTCGTAAACTGAAAATCTCCCCTCGTCCTGCTGGACCGATTGAAAATCTCCATAGACAGTCACATCGGCTAATTCCGATAACAGGTTCATCCCTGACGAATAGAGCACAGCGATAGGCGTCTGGCTTGGAATCCTGGCATCAATTTCCAGCACCTTCAAAGCCTCTCCATCGTCGATGACCTCCACGTCCATAATGCCGTGGAGATTCACTAGTTCTGCCAGCTCCTTGCCAATCTGCGCAAATTCCGCTTTCTGGCTGTCCGTAATATCACAGGGAGCCGTCACTTTACAGCAGTCGTAAACATCATCCATGTGAATCTGGGTGATCGTATACGTCCTGTAACCCGCCTGCGGAGTTCCAATTACTTCGATGGAATAAGACGGACCTTCCAGATATTCTTGGATGATCCAGTTATCGGAATCCTCGTTTTCTGTCAAAAAGCGTTCCGCCTCCTCAGCTGTCGCTGCATACCTGACACCGGCCGAACCGCTTTCTCCCGACGGTTTGATCACGTAAGGCGCTTTGCCGTGGGGGTGATATTGGGGTGCAGGGATTCCGGCCTCATGAATCAGCTTGTCCGATCTGATCTTCGATTGAGAAATACGGTAAGCGTCCATATCAAAGGCCAGCTTCAGGCCTTCCTCCTCACAGATGGCGCAGACCGCCTCCAGCACCTGGTCGTTTTCGTTTGCAGGCAGAACAAAATCCGCCTCTTTCAAGGCGTTTATCACCTGCTCCTCGCGCTTTACGATATCGCCGCAGACAAATCGGTCTGCCATGGCGCCGGCCGGTACGTTAGGATTTGCATCGATCAAAATACTTTCAAAGCCACAGGCAGAGGCTAGATAAACCGCCTCTGTCCCCTGTAATTTACCGCCAACAATTGCAATCTTCATTTGCCTGCCTCTTTGATAAATTCTTTATACTCTTCTCTCGTCGCAATGCGCAGACCCATCTGATCCAGGATGCCCCGCGCCTCCTCCACAGTTCTGCCGCCTTCATCTACATCCATGGTATTGTGCGCAACACCCATAAAGCCAGACTTCGGCGGAATGATGGATGTAATCAGATTAGCGCCCGCATTGATCCGGTCCTTAAGACCTTTGATGCCGTCTACATCCAGAGAAGCCGGAATCAAAGCCTGCGGATAGAGAAGCCGCATCAGCGCAATAATCTTCAGTTCTTCCATTCTATCTGGCGTTGCACAGTTCTCCATCGGGCTGCCTTCCTGCGGAATAAAGCTCATGACTCTGACCTGACTGGCTCCAATCTCACCCATAGTCAGCAGAGAATCTACGATATCTTCTTCATTTTCGCCTACGCCGGCCAGGAGACCTTCTTCAATCAGCATACCCTTTTCCTTGGCATAGAGCTTGGCATTCATTCTTTCGTCGTAATCCTGGCCAACTCTCAGCTTTGCAAAGAGCTCCCTGTTATGGGTTTCCTGATACAGCGCATAGAAATCCGCGCCGGCATCTGCCAGATTATCGATGATCTCATTGCTGACAACGCCAGGCGATATCATGACCGGCGTATCGTATTCGCCCTTAATTTTTTTAATGATATTTGCTACCGTTTCAAACTTTTCCTGGTGATACTGCGGATCTTCTCCCATAGTCAAGTCAATCAGATTGACGCCGGATTCGATCAAGGCTTTAGACGTAGCCAAAACCTCCTCTTCGTTCTTTCTGTATCGCTCTATATCGTTGGAATTCCTGTAGTAACAGAAATTGCAATTGTTCCTGCAATACGTAGTAAAGTAAACAAAACCGTAAGCAAAGATTTTGTTTCCCTGTATTTCCTTTCGAATCTTTCTGGCTGTGCTGAATAGCTCCTGCAGCAGCTCTGGATCGTCAGAACGCATCACCTTCACTAGCTCCGCTTTTGTGAAATCATCCCTGTTTAATTCTAACATACCGCCCTCCGTTATTTGTCCTGTCGTAGTTTATCAGTTACTTTCAGTTGATAAGGGGGGCACATGCTGCAAAGCGTGTGTTTGCCCCACCTTCATCGTTATCTTCACCTTGCTCCAGTATATCAGAACATCATTGCCATCATATATTGATCCTGGAAATCGCTTCTCGCGGCTAGTTCAATATGTTCAATCTCCCTCGCCACCTTCTCAGCCTCCTCTTTGCTGTCACAGGACAGCAAAATCATAGAGGCGCCGATGCCGGCTGAATTTCCTAATGAGTGGATTTTTTCCTCCTCGATCTTTGGCAGCAATCCGATATGAATCGCGCTGGTATTTCTGATATAATTTCCGAATGCGCCGGCGATGCTGATCTTTGCAAGCTGGTCTTCTTTGACACCGATCTCTTTCATCATGATCGTAATACCGGCAGAGATAGCTGCCTTGGCTAGCTGCACTTCCCTGACGTCCTTCTGCGTAATCACTACATCACTTTTTCCATCCTCACTAAAGTATAACACAAAATCGTTAGCCTTTTCACCCTCTTTTACGTGTCGGAGGATATTTTCACTGAGACCTTTCTTGACCAGCTTCTCTCTGCTCAAAAGACGACCTGATTTATCCACGATACCGACACGGATCATTTCGCCCACTGCATCGATAATGCCGCTGCCGCAGATTCCGATGGGCTGTGCGTCTCCAATCGTTGCAATTTCAACACCGCTATCCAAAATATCGACGCGTTCAATAGCGCCTCTAGCAGCTCTCATGCCTTGTTTGATGGAGCTTCCTTCAAAGGCCGGACCTGCCGCTGTAGAACAGGCTACTGCTCTGCCGTTGCCTGTCAGCACGATTTCTCCATTGGTGCCGATATCGATAAACAAATGCCCTTTGTCACACTCCATTAAATCCGTAGTGATGATGCCTGCTGTAATATCAGAACCGACGTGACCGGCAATATTGGCAGATACATGCACCTGGGCTTCGGGGCAGATCGTCAGGTTCAAGTCTTTTGCAGCAGTATCCACTGCCGCTGTGAAGACAGGCGTAAATGGCGCCAGCGCCAGTTGCGCCGGGTTTACGCCCAGAAAGATATGGCTCATGGTGGTATTGCCGACGACTGTCATCTGGTAAATGTTGCTGGTTTTAATTCCTTCACGTTCCGCAAACGCACTGACAGCTTTGTTAATGCAGTCGATGATTGTCTTTTGTATGGTATCCAGATTTTCTTCCTGCTCCATCACATAGGTAATTCTGGAAATAACATCAGCGCCGTAAGCGCCTTGTGGATTTGTGGCTGCAAAGATGTCTATCATTTCACCACTGACGACGTTCCACAGCATGATTACCACGGTGGTAGTGCCGATATCCACCGCCACACCGTAATTTTCACGCTCGGTATTGCCACTTTCGACATCTATGACCTCGCCGTCTCTAAGAGTGATGGTGATTTCTTCTGAATTCTTAGTGATATCCGGCAGCTTGAGAAGTGTTTCCAACGGAAAATAAAGATCTTCCGCTGGAAGCGCCCCTTTGATTCTCGCTTCGTCGCTATTTTGATTGCGAAGGGAGGCAGCCGGGACTTCGATACATTGCTTGGTGACGGCCGCCCTGGGTACAAAACCCTCTGGCAGGCGTATCAGTTTCTTTTTTCTCGACGCCGTCGTCTCTGATTCAGGCATTTCGATGACCATACCATCGGTTACCTGGTGACAGCAGGCCAGTCTGTATCCTGCCTCAATTTCGTCCTCCGTCAGTTTGTGGTGATGGTCGTCACACTGACTGACATCTCCCTCGAGGACCTTTACTTTACACTTTCCGCATGTACCGCTTCCAGCACAGTTTCCATCTATATTGACACCGGCTTTGACTGCTGCCTGCAGAATCGTTTCACCGGTATTTGCTTCCCAAGTTATGTTTTGTGGTAAAAAAGTTATCTTCATTGCTTCACCTCGTTTAATTTTGCTCTAATTGCACAGAATTGACAGCCAGCTGCGTTTCCATGACAGCGTGTACATTCCGGTTCTGCTTTGATATCAGGACTGTTTAATACGATATATAATCCGGCGCAGGTCTTCTGCGGAATCATCAGACCGCTGTCCTTCACCTTGACATTGATCAAACCGCCGTCCATAATTTTAAAAAACTTCTTCGTCTCTATAACCGGCATACCGAAGTACCCCGGGCCAAATTCTTCTGATAGGTATACTTCTTTTTCCCCAAATCGTTCTGCCATGTCGGCTTTAATATATTCTTCGGTCATTACTTCGATCCCTGCATCCACGTAGTTGGTACCCCAGATGTCCGCATATAGGAAGTCCATGATGTTTTCTTCACTGGAAAAATAACATTCTCCTGCTGTCAGCATATAGAAATAAACGCCTTCCACACACTCAGCCGGAATCTGTTCAAAGTAGTTGCAGGTTAGTTCCACGTCTTCGATGGTAATCTTTCCATTGAAACAGACCTCTGGACCATAATAGGACACCAAGGCCTGAATGTCAATGCCTGCTATACCGTCGTCTCTGACTTTCTTCCCCATCTTCATCATTCTCTGATGCTTCTCTGTTTCCATATTGAAGCCGCAGGTTTGAATGAATCTTTTTTCTGCCAAAGGATATGCTTTGTTTTCTTCAATGCTTATTTTTTTATTAATCATAGTCTGCCCTTTCGATACAAAACGTGGAAATGACGGGATCAAAGATTCCTGTTTCCACATGTCGCCCTTATAAGGCGACCCTTCGCAATGTACGTTCTTTGAAACATAGGGAAATTCGTCCAAGACGATAGTTCCTATGTTATAAATAAGGTGGTAAACCTTCCGCTGTCTACCACCTTACCTATTTGATCAATTTATTATTTTTTAGCCTGCGCTTCTTTTACTGCTTCAATTAATTCCTCTTTGGAAGGTATAATTGAAATATACTTCTGTTCACCGTTGATGCACATGGTAGGAAGGTTGGCAATGCCCATTTTTCTTGTTCTTGCGATGTCTTCCTTGATGAAGTATTTGTATACTCTGTAATCTGCCATGTCTTTCAGTTCATCCCAGTTGTCCTCGACGGATGCCAGCATGTATGTACAAGCCGCACACTGTTCAGGGTCAAGGAGGAAGCACTCGATGAGCACCTTATCCAAATTCGCATAATCAGGAATCTCAACGTCAGAATCGTCGATGACGACTTCGTAATTCTCGATTAATTTTCTTGTGCTCTCCGGATGTTTTACTGCCTGCGCACAAGCGATGGTGTTTTCAATCGGCGTGTCGTATGGCATATCACAGCCCGGGCTTACGATCAGGTTAAAATGATCCAGTGAATCGATCAGATCGATAACGCCCTTCATGTTATCTTCCTGTGTACCGTGGAGCATCGTAGTTGTGAGAGGAATATTGCCTCCGATTGTGATATTGTACTTGTCAGTCACTTCCTTTGCCGCTGCCAAGTTTACGTTCTCGTCCACTGATACGCTGTCTGGGCCTGTCTTGCACATTACCTCGATCTGTTTTGTAGCGTTGCCGCAAACGAAGAAGGATGAGAACACGCCTTTGGATCTTACATAGTCAAAGACTGCGGAGAATCCTTCGGAGAGCATTTTTTCGATGTGTTTTGGTGAAACCTGTGAAACGAGCGGATCGACGACTGCGATGACGTCCATGCCTGCATCTATGTACATCTGTGACACTGCGATAGAAACCTGTGCACAGTAGTTTACTAATTCTTTAACATATCCCGGATCGGATACCATATCCATGAAAATGTCCGTTCCTCTCAGATGAGAAGCCAGTGTAAACGGTCCGCAGATCAGTCCGTATAACGCTGTCTCTTCACCGATGGCTTCTTTTACTCTTCTCATGGCGGACAAAATCATAGGAAGTCTGCCTGATTCAGGAGTTGGAATCTTGCAGTTGCAAGGAATTGACTTTTCTCCTGAAAGCGGATGGCTCTTGACTGACGGCGGATTGTTCTCTGCCCACATCAGTTCGCATCCGAGGATTTCTGCTTCGACCTGCAGGTCAAAGATTACTGGAAGTCCGTCTGGAGTATAGAGCTTGTTTGCTTCGATTAAGCATTCAACGAGTTTATCCTCGTCTCTCAGTACCTGCTCTGCTGTATAACCTTTTAATTTACCAACGTGGACGCCTGCAAACGGCACCCAAGGAATCTCGTCTACTTTTTCATGTCTTAATGTCTGAAATATAAGTTCTTTACCCATGTTATTCCTCCATATAAATCATCTAATATAAAATCATTTTTTATTTTTCTCTTCCATAAGCTCCAACGCTACTTTGACCGCCTCCAAGGCATCTTCACTGTAGCCGCCAGCGCCGATTTTCTTTGCCCATCTCGGCGTGCAGGGAGCTCCTCCTACCATGGTGATAAAACTGTCTTTGTCACCAGTTTCGGTCAATAATTTTTCTAACTTTTTCTGTTCAAGCATTGTTGAAGTCAGAAGCGCACTGGTCCCGATGATATCAGCATTGTGCTTCTTCGCCTCTTCTAATATCACGTCAACGGGTACTTCACAGCCCAGATCTATTACATCAAAACCTGCGGTCCTCAGTGTTGACGCTACGATGCCCTTGCCAATGTCGTGAACATCTCCCGCTACTGTAGCGAGAAGGATTGTTCCTTTTTTGGTCGGTGGATTCTCTCCTTCTGCTTTCAGTAATTCAAGTATTCTGTTTGTCACACTTTTCATAACTTCGGCAGCATAAATCAGTTCAGGCAGAGATAAAATACCCTTATCGAATCTCTCCCCGATTTCCTGATTACCGGCTCCAAATCCAGATAGCAGTAATTCAAGAAGGTCAAAATTCTCATTTTTTGCCTCAGCTATGAGGCCGAGTGCTTTTGATTCATCGGCATCGACAATCGCTTCTTTTGCTCTGCTAAATAGTTCCTGCTTATCCAAATTAGTGCCTCCTTAAATGTCCATATGGTAAAATATCACGTTGTTTAACAAGAATATCTTATCATATTATTTAAGAATTAGCTATCAAATTTCTTATTCTAAATATAACTTATTCTGCCAATGTCTCCTTTAGCTTTTGTTCAATTTCGCTTTTAAGTCATAATATTCTGTTAAATTTTTGATAAAAAAAATTTTCGGACTTCTATTCCTTAATATGTAGAATAGGTTTACTCCTTGCAAACCTATTCTACAACATATTTTTATTTATTTCAGTCCGGCTCTTTCTTTAAATCTCTCAACAGAGTTTACCTTGATGTCGAGCACTTCCTGGATTCTGAATTTCGCTTCCATTCCCGCATTCGCCTCTGCGTTTGGTTCTACGTGCGCTAATCCAAGTCCCAGTTCTTCTCTCTTATCGTTCATCGTAACGATATCGCATAATTCTTCCACTGATACAGAAAGCTTCTCTGCTACGTATGCTTTCGCTTCGTTGATTTTCATCTTCTTAGCTAGCTGTAAACGCATTACCAGATCTCCGGCAGTGCGGATACCGCCCATACCTGCAGCAAGAGCGTGTGTAGCTTCTGCACCAAGTGGGTCACCTACGCCTATCTACAATCCGTCGACCTTGCCGATCTCGATCAAGCACTTGTCAGCTCTTGATACCACGTCGGAAGGAAGATTTTCTACCATAGGGATACCGCATACACCCATACCTGCATTTGCATGTACCGGGATTTCAGCCACGTCTGTACAAGCTTTGATGAACGTGCAGACTCTGGCGATGTTCCAAGGGAAGGATTTGTTACAGTTGGTGTTGACTACTGCACCGAAGATGCTTGCACCCGCTTCTTCTACAACTTTTACCTGCTTATGCGGATATAATCCGGCCAGTCTGGTACCGTTGTATTTGAGTTTTCCGTGCATTCCCAGAACGAATTCTCCCGCCATACCGATTTCAACCGGCATATCAGGGAATTTTTCTCTGATGATTTCACACGCCTTCAGTGATACGAGAAGGTCTGCATCTCCAGCAGCGCCGGAAGTATCCAGCATGAAGGCATCTGCACCTACATCGTTCATCTGTTCTGCGACATAGACAATGTCTCTGACAGCGTGATCTACTGCTTCTTCCTGTGCAGCCATCGCTTCTTTGATCTTGCCTTCTGGCAGGAGCATTGCCCAGTTATCTACAGGACCGTCGGGTTTGGTGTAGAATCCCAGGTTTGGCATTGCGCCGTAGAACAGCGGCATGGTTGCCTTTGTCAAAGCCTGTTTCAGTACAGTAGCTTCTCTCTTTGCTACTCCCTTTACAGTCTTATAGTTATAGTCACTGTATCCGATATCTACGGAATCAGCGCCTAATACTCTTTCATGAATCAGTGCATTGGTGTCTCTCGAAGTGGAGATGCCGCACTTTGTGCTGATTTTGTCTGACCCTGAGTCGTTGGAAGTTACGATTTCCATACCTGGCTGTACACCGACGATGTTGCCCGGCATTGTTACGATTTCGTAGATTCTCTCTGTGTCTTCCTCTGACAGCGGATCAATCTTTCCTCTTAGAACTGCATCGTCGATACCAGCTTTGATGTCAGCTCTAATTTCTTCTTCAGTCATATATACCGGTGAACCGTCACCCATACGAGTGAAGAATTTTTTCTGATCGCCCATATTCGTCATCCTTTCATGATTATTTTAGCTTATTTTTTCTTGGCTTGAAATCTTGCTAATTCTTCCGCTTCCTCCTCGCCTTCCACAACGATGTCATGAATCCTCTTCTTAACGTCGTCTGGAAGCGGAGTAACTTCATAATTCTCTAAGATATCAATGGCTTTGGCTTTTGTCGCCTCAGTCATTGTCATTCCGCCTTTCTTTTCCCAAGTTTCTCTCTGGGTACGGTCTATGTACTGTGTGGTGGATAATTCCTGTCTCATATACTTTCTCGTATGCTTCTGCGCTAAGTAATTGTTTGCAGGTCCTACTGCTTTAATTACGTCAAGAGCCATTGTATCTGGGTTTACCGGAATACCCTGAAGAATCCTCCTCGTCATCCTCACGATTTCCGCATCTGTCAACAACTGCTCATAGCTCATGGTCATACCCATTTCCATCATACCCATTCCGTAGATGACGTTGCTTCCAGTCAGAGCTGGCAGCATATTAGTCATGGTTTTCTCATGACCTAGCTGAACGTCGAAACACTTGCTGTCTGCCTAAGTGCCGCCTACGTTGGTAGGTATTCCGTAATAGTGGCCCAGCTGACCGACTGCCGCAGAGCACATCGCATGTTCTGGTGCGCCGACTGGTGACTGCGCGGTCTTCATATCCATGATTGTAGTGGATGATCCATAGAGAATCTTATTTCCCGGGTTTACAATCTGTGCCAACACGATGCCGCCTAAAATCTCTGCGTTAGTGCAGACGAGAGTGCCGGCAATTGTTGCAGGCGTTGTCGCTCCGCAAAGTCCCATTGACAAAATATCGATAGGAAGTCCATGTCTTGCAGACAGGATGATGATGCTGGTCTCGTTCTCATTGATTTCCAGTGGTGAGTTCGGGCAGGCGCCCATTGCGACGATTGGTCTCTCTCTCAGCTTGTCATATCCGCCCTGAATTGCTGCCGCCATGTCGATGAATCTCTGTGTATTTTTTACACCTTCAAGGTCGTGAGCGAAGTTCTTTGTCAGGTTGTTGAACACAACTTCCGCTTCGTGCAGTGAACGAACCTTCTGGTTTACATCTCCTGCCGTAACAGCGATAGAGAACACGTCGATTTCTGGAATCGCATCGATAAATCTCGCTACGTTTCCTAAGTCTTCTTTCGTTGATTCTCTCAACTCTCCAGTATAAGGGTCAAAGATAAAAACGCCTGTACCGAAGTTCTTATATGCAACCTTCTTGCCGCCGACAACTGTATCCTTGGCAGGATCTCTGCCGCAGAGCGTAAACTCAGCAGGGCATTTTTCGATTGCGTCGTTGACTAAATTTCTTGGAAATTTCACTCTGTCGTTTTCATAATCCACTTCGCAGCCAGCTCCAGCTAAGATGTCAAGTGCTTCTTTGCCGTGCATCTGGAGACCGTAGTCTTCCAGCAGCTGAAGGGTGGATTCATGAAGTGCATCCAGGTCTTCATTTGATAGAATGTTATATCCCGTGATGTCAGTTTCATGTGTAAATTTACCCATAACTTACATTTCCTCCATTTTCATTTTCTTTCTATGTATTTCCTTCACCAGAAAACTGATGGAGAGTTGTTTACAGTTCTTCGATCCACTTCAGAATGAAGTTTACTGTGTCAGATGCGTCTTCGCAATATGCGTCAGCACCGATCTTTTCTGCCCAACGATTGGTTACAGGCGCTCCGCCGATCATGGTCTTTACTTTGTCTCTGATACCAGCTTCTTTCAGAGCTTCTTCGATGTCTTTCTGTACTGTCATTGTAGTCGTCAGCAGTGCTGAGCTTCCAACGAATTCTGCATTGTGCTCGATAGCGGCATCAACGAAATCCTTTGCCGGAACTTCTCTGCCAAGGTCAAATACTTCAACCCCGTTGGTTTTAACCAGTGATGCAACGATTCCTTTGCCGATATCGTGTACGTCGCCTTCTACAGTTCCGATTACCAGTGTTCCTGCTGATTTCACTTCGGACATATCCATCTTGCTCTCGATTTCAGCGCTGACTGTTTTCATAACTTCTGTCGCGAAGATCAATTCAGGTAAGAAGATTTCTCCCATTCCGAACAGGTCTCCTAATTCTTTCATGCCTGCGCTGTATCCGTTACTTAACAGATCGACCATATCTAAACCTTCTGCTTCAGCATTTGCTAATGCTTCCATCGCCATATCTTCGTCAGCTTCAACAATTGACTGTTTTGCAGCTTCCATGATTGCTTCTTTACTCATTATTTGTTACCTCCAATAAATTATAAACTAAGTTAATAAAGACTACGCCTTCTCTATAACATGGGAAATATCGTCCGCCGGGCGTATTTCCGTATGTTTCAAAGAACATACATTACGAGTGTCGACCTTGTGGGGTACCTTCGTACGCAGAAGTTCTGCTCCCTTATGTACTTGTTCTTTATATTCTCATTTTACAAGTTTCCCTTTGGTAAGTTATATAGATACTTTTAGAATTTTTAGTAAAATTTTTGTCACCCTAAAATAAATACAATTTTTGAGTTTGATTTCACCCGACTATTTTAAGAAAAAATCACAGACAAATCTCTGTTTTTCAACGCTTTTATCAGTTTTGTTTGTAATCGAGGGTCATCGCTGTAAGGCTTGAGTCAGCAGTGTTCCGTCGATAACTCTTTATTTATTTCCTCAGATATTCCCCCTGCTGCCTCTAGTATTCCGTAAATTCAATGGCTGCTTCATCGACCTCAGCAAGCATCAGATATAATAGGAATAATCTTTGCCTTTCTGGTAAGCAAATTGCTTTAGGACGCTATGGCCATCTGGTTGATGTAAAATCTTCTCTATTATTATCAAACTGAAAAGTATCAGAGGATTTTTCGTCGATTGTCCCTATTATCTTCATTCTCTATATTGTTTTTTCTGACCCTGCATGATATAATTCAAATGGAAATTTTCATAAAAAATAGTACTATTTTTATATCCCCCTTTTTGATATATGTATCGGAGTCAGACATGAAAAACTTTGTAATTCCAACCTTAGATAGCCCAAATGCCGAGACGCTGTCAGATTATTTAAACAGTTCTATTGAAGCTTTTTCCGACATTACGGGAATTCCGGTCACCTATTTCAGCGGTGACGATCAGATGATAAAAGAGTTCAAACGAGATGACAAGATCTGCAACATCTTTGAAGTGTACACGGATAAGGACAGCCCCTGCAGACGCAATCTATCATCTGCCGGCCAGTTCGCATCCAGATTAGGTGAGCCGTACATATTCCTCTGTAAATCAGGCCTGGCAAATATTGCGACTTCCCTCATTATTGACGAAGCCTTCGCCGGTTATTTTATCGCAGGACCAATCGTCATGGGAGAATTGCGCAGCAGCACCACAAAGAACTTTGCCAATTTAAACGAACTGAACGAAGCTTCCCAATCCATGGCTAAGATGTTCGCAGGAAAGATGAAAGTCTATCAGCCTAACCAGATTTCTCAGATTGCACTTTTGTTCTACAACTGCATCATCACCTCCGTCACAGGCAACAACGATTACAGCGCCCTGCGAAATCAATACAATGAACAGAATCAAGTCAATATTGACATTCAGCATTACAAAAAAGAACACGTTTCTGTAGAATACCCCTACGATCTGGAAAAAGTGCTCATCGACAATGTCAGCAACGGTCAAGTGGCCACGGCCAAAGACAATCTGAAGAAACTGCTTAACACCTTTTCTATCCTTGAATGCGGCGATCTGGATGGGATCAAAGCGAAAACCCTTTGGTTCTTCGCCATCGTTATCAGAATCGCCAACGAAAGTGACAGCAATTTGAATCAGATTATAGATACTGATCTGGATATCATCAATAAACTCAGTGAGACCGAAAGTTTTAACGAACTCCACAGCGTTTCAGAGACGATCATCGAAGTCATCACCAAGAATATGCTTTCGTCTATCTATAGCGGCCGTTCACAGATTGTAGCAAAAGCGCTGCAGTTCATCAACAAGAATTATACCGAAAAGATTTCTTTGAAAGACATTGAACTGAATCTTCACGTCAATTCTTCTTATTTTTCCACCTTGTTTAAGCAGGAAATGGGAGTCACCTTTACAGATTATCTCAATTCGCTGAAGGTAGAGCACGCCTGTCATCTTCTGGCAAATACCAACCTCAGCATTATCGACGTATCACTTTCTACTGGATTTGACGACCAGAGTTACTTCACCAAAGTCTTCAAAAAAGCGAAAGGCATGACGCCAAAGGCTTACCGCTCGGCAAAGTCAGTTGTAGAGAAGGAATAGGATAAAAACGGTCAGCATTCTGGCCGTTTTTTGTATGTATGCTGCCTAATAATGAACGTAACCACGCGGCATAGACTAATCTCAAAGCGCATTTCCTTTTGCGGTCGACAGAAAAACAAAAGAGCGTCAGACACCTGCTTTCCCATTTACTCACAACAGTACTATAAAATACAAAAATTTTACAATAGATATTATTGGTTCGGGACTATAATCAGACTATATCTAGTAGTAGTTATCATCGATTGGAGGAAAGTAAAATGAATAAAATGACAAAAGAAAAAGCAGGCGCAAGTTTTGCTGCTGGTATCGACTGCTCTCAGGTGGTCTTTGGACATGTGGCTGAAAGTATTGGCCTCAACGCAGGCGACGCAAAAAAAATCGCCTCTGCCTTTGGCGGCGGTATGTGGGCTGGGCAGACCTGCGGATGCGTAACTGGCGCTCTGATGGCAATCGGCTATAAATTCGGGCACAGCGAAGACGGTGATGTAAAGACAAAAGAAAACATGTTAGAGAAGAAGTATGCGTTTGAAAAAGCTTTTAAAGAAAAATACGGTTCTCTGCTCTGCAAGGAAATCCTCGGATATGATCTTTCTATTCCTGAGGATATGGAAAAAATCATGGAAGAAGGACTGTTATCCACCCTATGTCCAAAAGTTGCCTGTGACACCTGCGAAATTCTGGAACAAATACTGGAGGAGAAATAGAGATGAAGCGGGAAATCACCGATCTGATCGACAGAGTAAAGGCCGACTGTCTTGTTGGAAAACCTCAGAAGCGAGACACGATTATCGCGCTCCTGGATCTTGAACCAGGCAGCCCAGAATACGCTTATCTGTGCCGGGCAGCCCGCGAAGCAGCCATGGTCATCACGGGAAAGGAAGCTTACCTTTGGGGCGCCATCGGCGTGGATTTTGCACCTTGTTCTATGAACTGTACTTTTTGTTCCCTGGGGGAAGCCTGGGGCATCGTCGATCATGAGGTCAGTTATTCAGAGGAGGAAATCATTCAACAGATCAGGCAGTATGTCAGCTGCGGCGTAAGATTTATAGTGCTGCGAACCACGGAGTTCTACAGCGTCGACACCCTCTGCCAGTTCATTAAAGATATCAGAGCACAAGTAGCCGGGGAATATGAGCTGGTGCTCAATATCGGTGAATTTGATGTGGCGACGGCGAACAAAATCTACGAAAGCGGGGTTTCAGGAATCTACCATGCTCTGCGCCTGGGGGAAGGACGAGATACGGCCTTCGATCCCGCTCAGCGAAATGACACCCTGAATTCTGTTCATCGTTCACCGCTGAAACTGATTCACCTGCTCGAACCGGTGGGAATGGAACATACCAGTGAAGAAATTGCCGATGTATTTCTCAATTCTTTACAGTACGGCGTCGTCATCTCCGGTGCTATGGCCCGGATTCCGGTCAAAGGAACACCTCTGGGAGAAAAGCCGCAGGTTTCCGACCAGCGTTTAGCTCAAATCGTCGCCGTGACCAGACTATGCGGCGGAAAAAGTGTGCCCGACATCTGTGTTCATCCCCCTTCAAAGGAAGCCGTCATGGCCGGAGCCAACGTCGTCGTTGTAGAACGAGGCGCAGTGCCCAGAGACGGCAGCGTTGCAGAAGAACTGTGGAACGGCTTTGATTGTCAGAAGGCGAAGGATCTGCTGACGGAATGTGGATATGAAGTTGTACAGAAAAGAGACCAAGAGAGATAGGATGGATTCATAAAATAAGTATGATAGATAGCAAAACCGGCTGTGGATAATCCCTCAGCCGGTTTCTTTTACTTGTTTTATAAAGAAGGTTCAAGTAGATAAAATAATTTTAAGCTTCCATTGCTCTTGCAGTTTCTTCTTCCTCTAATTTTCTCATTTCCAGCATCTTCTCGTACTCTTCGTCACTCATCTTCTCAATGGAGAATCCGGTGAAGCCGTAGATGATAGACACGATCGGACAAATGTAGTTGACGAATGCATATGGCGCATAGGCCAGAGTCGGCTGTCCTAAGAAGCCAGTCATCGTCGCACCGCATACGTTCCATGGAATCAGCGGTGAAGTCAGCGTACCGGAGTCCTCCAGACATCTGGACAGGTTCTTGTTCTTCAAGCGTCTGTCTTCAAAGGCTGTCTTGTACATTCTGCCAGGCAGGATGATGGACAGATACTGGTCAGCAGTCAGCAGATTGATGAAGAAGCAGGTCAGAACAGTGGTCATAACCAGCAGGCCGTTAGTCTTTGCGACCTTGAGAATCTTTTCGACAACAGATCCTAACATACCAGTAGCTTCCAGTACGCCTGCGAAGGACATAGAGCACAGCACGATGGATACAGTCCAGAGCATGCCGTTGAATCCGCCGCCGCCGACTACGTCAGCTACAGTATATCCGTTGGTCAACTCAACACCTGCGCTGCTTGAGATATATCCGTAATGCATGATATCGAAGAAGTCAGCAAATCTGATTCCCTGTACAAATCCCATGCACAGAAGTCCCATGACCACGCCGCCGAACATGGCCGGAAGCGCAGGAACCTTCAGGATTACCGCGATGAGCAGGAATACGATTGGCAGCATCAGGAATGGACTTACGGTGAATTCCTCCTGAATGGCGTTCTGCAGAGTATCTTTCATTTCCATCTGTACTGCTCCATCAGGTGCCGCAGACCTTCCTAAGATAAAGTATAGTACCAAGGCAATGATGTAAGAAGGGGTTACCGTATAGACCATATGCCTGATATGTTCAAAGACGTTGGAGCCGGACACGGCTGGCGCCATGTTGGTCGTATCTGACATCGGAGACATCTTGTCTCCAGTATATGCGCCTGCTACGACTGCGCCTGCTGCCAGAGCAGGGTTGATGCCCAGGCCGATGGCGATGCCTACCATGGCTACGCCGATGGTACCTGCAGTCGTGTAAGATGAACCGATTACCAAAGAGATAATGGAGCACAGCAGACAAGCCGTTACCAGGAAAAATCCCGGGCTGATGATGTTCAGTCCATAGTAGATGATGGATGGAATGATACCTGCAGCTTTCCAGGTGGATACCAGGATTCCTACAGTCAGCAGGATCAGGTTGGCCTGCATGGAGCGGCTGATTCCCTGAATCATGCCCTTCTCCATAACACTCCACTTCCAGCCGTTGAGGGCGCCAAAAATTGATACCACAACCGCTGCCAGAATCATCGGCATATGCGCTTCGGAATATCCATCATATTCAGGTGAAGTATATTTCGAAGTCGTGAAGAATATCGAATAACAGATTACACCTAGTGCAAATACGATACAAATTAATACTTGCCACATTGGAACTCGTTTACCCATAATTGTTCCTTGTACTAATAAAAGATAGGGGCTTTTACTCGCACATTTTCCTTTCTAAATAGTTAGATAAAAGATAATTTCGTTTGAAATTTGGGATGCACCGGGGACCGCCCCGGCGCGTCCTCTATAATAAGCCCGAAGGCAGTTCCCTAAGACCGCCTTTAAGCTTCATTATACTTTTTGATCAATTCTTCCGTAGTTTCCTTTGTCAGACCGCAATCCTGACAAACCTCTATGAACGCTTCGTTGAGCGCTTTTGTCCGTTCTTCGCCAAGCGGGCAGATATCCTGTTCGGCAATTTTCTTTACATAATCCCTTGCTTTGTCAGATACTGACCAATTGCCAGCCTTGTTCCAGTTGGCTCTTTCTTCATAGTTCATAGTGATGTTGCTGTAGTTTTGTTCTTTCTTGTAGTTCTTCAGAGTGTGTTTCTGATTGAGAAAGTTTCCGCCTGATCCCACCTTTAGGAGCAGATCCGCAGCCAAAGATTCTTCGTCAAAACGAATGCCCTTTTCTAAATGTTTTACGGTGCCGATGAAATCGTTATCGACAACTAATTTTTCAATGCTCATTTCTGCGATGACGTTGAGTCCTCCTGCGCCTGAAACGTTGTCTACATCAGCCAGGTAGGCCATAAGTCCGCTTCTTGCCGATTCACTACCTGCCTGATAGTCGATATATTTGGAATCTGACATTGCCGCATATGTATGAACAGGAAGTCCGTAATACTTACCCATAGAAGCGTAACCTGCAGTCACCATGCTGCATTCCATTGCCTCCATCGGCGTGTACATGGTCTTCATATTGAAGATGCAAGGCGCGCCTCCATATACAGTCGGATGTCCTGGCTTCATTACTTGAATCAATACCAGTCCGGATAACAGCTCTACCGTGTGTTCTAAGATACACCCTGCTAAAGAAATCGGTCCCGTCGCACCTGCAATCTGTGCTGAGATTAACTCGATTGGAATGTCCATGTCTACGCAATCCATGATATTTCTTGCGCCGATGGTGGACCATTTTAGTGGAGAAGTAACGCAGATATCAAAAATGGTGTACGGTTTTGTTCTTACATTCTCTTCCGATCCCAGAACCGCTTTCAGCAGCTTGAAAGTTCTAGGCACACCTTCAACGTCAGTTGAACCGCCGATAATCGGCTTTGTTGAATTCTGCATCTCTGTATAGTAGAGATATTGAGAGCCCAGTTCCCCTGGCGCTTCTTCACAAACGATAGAAGATGAGACAAAATCAATGTGCGGAAGACTCTGTGCCACCTTTGTCAGCAGCTTCAGGTCCTTGACATTGGATAATCTCACAGTCTCTCCATCGCTTTCCAGCACGTTGCTGGCGCTGCTGCCAGGATTAAATCTGGTCTTTCCATCTCCAAATGTGCAATAGAAGTTACCTTCTCTATCGTATAAATCAAATGAACCTGGAGCCGATTCAATACATTTCTTAACCAGCTCTCTAGGAAATTTCACCTTCTGTGTTTCTCTGTCGACAGTACAGCCCGCTTCTTCCAAAACGTCCAGCGCTCTGTCATATGCAAATATAATACCTAAATTTTCTAAAACATCCATTGCCTTTTCGTGCATCTCTTTGATCTGATCGTCGTTCAGAACTCTAAGCTGCGGCAGTGTGTCAAATTTGAATTTGTCCATTTCTTTACCTTCGCCTCTCTATGGATAATTTGAATCTCTTAAAAAGATTTCTACCTTGCGACAACGTCGTTTGGTTATGGATTCATTATACCGAGTGCATTCCTCTGATTGTATTCATCGCTGCACGAGATTCAATGAATCCTACCTTGCGACAACGTCGTTTGGTTATGGATTCATTATACCTTAATCACCTTTTGGTAATTTAGCTGTAAATTTACTTATTTTTGTAAAATAATTATAAATTTCAGACAACTATCGTCTCACAAATTTCACCATAAAAAAAATACCAAACTTTATAATCATTATATTAGAATGATATCATGGCCCGATGATAAAATGGATTTATAATATATGGTAATTCTATTGGCTGAAGAGGAGAAGATTATGGTGAAACAGGTTTATCCAAGAGTAGAGATCAACTTACAGTATTTAAAAGAAAACGTGGCGGAAATCGTCAGAAGGTGCGGCGAATTCGGCATCGATATTGCAGGCGTAATCAAAGGAACAACCGGTATCCCGGAGTGCGCAAAGATGTTCGAAGAAGGCGGCGCGAAAATCATCGCATCATCCCGGCTGGAGCAGATAGAAGACGCCAAAAACTACGGCATCGACTTGCCTTACCTGCTGCTCAGAGTTCCAATGATGACAGAACTAGCAGAAGTCGTCAGGCTTACAGACATCAGCCTTAACAGCGAAGTCAAAGTGCTCAAGGCTCTCAACGAAGAGGCCGGAAAGCAGGACAAAAAGCACAAGGTCATTTTGATGGCCGACCTTGGTGATCTCAGAGAAGGTTTCTGGGATAAAGATGAGATGGTTGACGCTGCCCTCATGGTAGAGAAGGAATTGACAAATCTGGAGTTAGCTGGCGTAGGCACCAACTTAGGCTGTTACGGCTCCATCGAGGCCACCTCAGACAAGCTTGACGAATTAGTTGCCATCGCCGAAAGAATCGAAGGAAAAATCGGCAGAACCTTAGAATACATATCTGGCGGCGCTACGACAAGCCTTCCTAGAATCATCAATAACGATATGCCGAAGAGAATCAATCTTTTGAGAGTTGGTGAAGGCATCCTTCTAGCCAGAGATCTGGACGTTTTCTACGGCTACGATATGAGTTTCATGCACCAAGACGTTTACACGCTGAAAGCCGAGGTCATCGAGGTAAAAGACAAACCGTCTCACCCGGTTGGCAAGATTTCCATCGACGCCTTCGGTCACACGCCTGAGTACGTGGACAGAGGCATTAGAAAAAGAGCCTTGCTGGGTATCGGCAAGGTTGATTACGGCAGTATTGACGAAATTTTCCCGAAAGATAAAGGAATCGAAGTGATCGGCGCTTCCAGCGATCACACCATTTTGGACATCGAAGATGCCGAAAGAAATTTGGAACCAGGTGATATCGTCTCCTTTGGTATCAACTATGCCTCCATCGTATATCTGACAAACTGCAGAAACGTACAGATGATATTCGTATGAGGAGAAAACATGGCAAAACTAATTGATTTTAAATGCAAATACGCCGAATACAGTGGAATATCAAAGGAGAAAGCCTCTGAAAAAGGCCTCTCTCTTCCGGAAAGCTATTTCCACGCTGAACAGATTGCAAAGCTGGCCGGCAGCCAGGCCGTGCTTCCCTTTGACCCTGTTCTGGAAGCGGAAAACTTGGGCGCGAAGATCAAATTTGACGACTCTTCCCTCGGCCCGCGAAAGGAAGCGGATATCGTCACAAAGATCGATCAGCTGAAAGACCTGCCTGAACTGGATGTAAGCAGCGGCCGACTGGCGGAAACGTTGAAGGCCGTAAAAATCATCAATGCGGAGGGCGGCAATGCTACCGTTGAAATGCATGGCCCTATTACCATTATCAACGGCCTATCCGACATGATGAAAATTCTGATGGGATGGAGAAAACAGCCAGAAACTATGGATGCGTTCTTTGCTCTAATTGCAAGGGGTCTCGTAAACTACGCCCTTGCCGCGAGGGAAGCAGGCGCAAGGGTGATATACTACACAGACTCTCCCGGGAGCCTGAACATCTTGGGACCGAAATACGCTAAACAGGTCACAGAAAACTTTACGGTGCAGCTTCTGAAAGCTTTAGATGAGCGACTGGACCAGGACTGCGTCATCCATTTATGTCCAAAGACCTCCTTCCTGCTGGCAGGCTGTGAGAAAGCAAAGTGGAAGAAGTTGGCTTTGGAAGATACTATGGCATACAAAGATGCCTGTGAAGCCGCCTGCGGTAAGGTTCGCTTCCTCGGACAGCGCTGCCGCAAAGATGATAAAATCAAAGTCAGTGTTATAAACTATCTGGAACTTTCAGAGTAACGAAATGGGGAACTGCATCTGCGGCTCCCCTCCGTTGTATATAGGAGAAAACTATGAATCAATATTATAATTCCTATTTCAAAGTGGACATGGACCAGGTTATCCGTAATTTTAATAAAGTACAGAATTACATCGGTTCAAACACAGACATTATTCCAGTCATTAAAGGGAATTGTTACGGCTACGGTCTGGTGCCCATGGCCAAACTGTTTGAAGAGGGCTGCCAGGTCAAAATGCTTGCAAATGCAGCTATATACGAGGCAGTAGAACTGCGGCAGGGCGGCGTGACCTGTGATATCTTAGTCATGGGAGGTATCCCGCAGCATTTATTACAGGGGGCCGTAGAATACGACCTGCAAATCGCTCTTTTCGAAGAAGTGACGGCGCGCAGAGTCCATCAATTGGCCAAAAACGCCGGCAAAAAGGTTAAAGTCCACCTAAAAATTGAAACGGGGATGAATCGGCTGGGTGTCAGACCAGGCCCTGCGCTGCACGACCTGCTAAATTTGGTAAAATCTTTAGATAATTTGGAAGTCGTAGGTGTCTATACCCACTTTGCCACGTCCACAGCCGACTACTATGACACGTTTGCTGTAGAACAGTTTGAAAAATTTAAAGAAGCGGTATCCCAGATAGAAACAAGCGGCATTGCATTAAAGTATATCCATTGTTGTAACTCAGCTGCGACTACATGGTACAAAGAAGCCGTCGAACTCTGTACCCATGTGCGCTCCTGTTCTTCCATCCTCGGTCACATGGCGATGGAAGACGGCAGAGAACCTATCGGGCTCATAGAGCCTGTTGAAATCGGCGCCTATATTACCAATGTGCACGACGTATATCCCGGTGAAAGCGTAGGATACAGCCGTTACTACAAGGTAACAGAGCCGATGAAGGTCGCCACCCTCTCCATTGGTTTTGCCGATGGATTTTATCCTAAATGGATGCGCGGTCAAGGTCCAGTATTAGTCAGCGGACAGAAGACCCGTTTTCTCGGCTGCTGCATGGACCAGTCCTTTGTCGACGTGACCGGAATTCCTTGTGAAATCGGTCAAAAGGTGATTTTGATCGGACGTGATGGAGATCAAAGGATTACTACCTGGGATATGGAACAGTTTTGTGAAAATACATTTGAATATCTCTTTGGTACCATCGGACCGCGAGTGGAAAGAATCTATTGCACCAAAACAGGCTGCTAAAAGATTAGTGGATTTTATCGTATAAGTGAGTATAATATAGTGTATACGAACCGAAAGGATGCATGGACTATGATTATAAAACTCACGACAGATAAGATTGACACCCTCAAAGATTACGTGGACAGTGATATCGTAAAACGATTAGACGAGAATAGAAACTTCTTTATGGCATTGAATGAAAAGGTGTATTTCATCACATTTCACTGGCTGGACGAGAAAAAAGTGACTCTTTTTGCCAATCACGATCATTTCATCTGCGCCACGGACAGCGAAGCGGTCATGGAATGCGTCAATAATATAGATATTCCCGACGATGGTATTCTGCAGCTCCATGAATTTATGTTGGAACTGACGGCCAACGACGTCTACAAATTGGAATCTCTCGAAAATATGATCATCTCACTTGAGGACAATCTCCTGATGGACAAAAGTCCCAGCGGGGACGGCATACGCGACATCATCAAAGTCCGCAAGGATCTGCTGAAGGTAAAGCGATATTATGAGCAGATGGAGTTTCTGACAGATGAAATCGCTGCAATCGACCCGGCTTTTGGCTTTATTGACAAGAAATTTGACCGGCTTCTGGAGTTTGTGCTCCATCTGCAGGAGTATATCGAGCAGGTCCGCGAGGCCTACCAGTCTCAAATCGATATTGAACAGAACAACATCATGAAAGTCTTCACAGTCGTCACTTCGATTTTCCTGCCTCTGACTCTGATCGCAGGATGGTACGGTATGAATCTTCGAATGCCGGAATTCAAATGGGCTTGGGGATATCCCTTCGTCATCGGAATGAGCCTGGCGGTCATCGCCGCACTGGTCATTATTTTCAAGAAAAAGAAATGGTTTTGACACCATCATATATGTCTTTAGCAAAAACAAAGTAGTCCGACTTCGGACTACTTTGTTTTTGGTCTTGTATCCTATATAAGCGCAACGAATGCGGCAAATTGGCAATAAGCTGCCCTGCTAGTTCTCGATGATTTCACCATTATAGAACACGTACTTTGGCAGCTTTTTCATCACGTAAATATCCTCGTCCGGATTTCCTTCTACTACGACTAATTCAGCATTTTTGCCTTCCTTAATGGTTCCCAGCTGGTCGTCAAGCTTGGCAATTTCGGCGCTGTATTTGGTGGCCTGCAGCAGAATATCCTTATAGTCAAAATCATACCACTCGGTCCTGGCAATAAACTCATAACCAGGATGCTTCACAAAAGCGCCCCAGTCGATATCGGAGCCGAAGCCGATTTTCAGGCCCGCCTGGTAAGCTTTATTGACAGATTGACGCTCCAAAGCTTCATACTTCTTGCTCTTGTCTAAACTGTCCGCACTGATCAGTTCATTATCCTCGTCTAAACTGTCCAGACCGATAGCACCAGTAGCTACCATAAAGCAGTTGTCGTTGTCCTTCAGCATAGCGATAGCCTCATCGTCAATAAAACTGCAGTGCTCCACAGTGTAAACTCCCGCTCTGATCGCCAGCTTGATCCCTTCTGCACTGTGAGTGTGTGCAATGACATAGGATTTTTTCATAGCAGCGACTTTTACAGCCTCACGAACTTCATCTTCCATCGCGATGACAGCGCCCGGATCTCCGCTCTCGTTAAAATACGCGCCGGTCACCATGTATTTGATCGCGTCATTACCCAGTTCAAATTGCTCTCTGGCCGCTTTGCGAACTTCTTCCGGTGTGTCGACAACCTTGTATAAGGCTTTGAAAGTGCTATTTCCGTTCTCTGTCGGTGTCAAAATCAGTCCCGTCGAAATAACCCGCGGTACATTGACGATCCCTTTTTTTCTAGCCCTTTCCAGGGCGACCGTAGCGTTGTGACTGCAGCCGCAGTCTCTGATGGTCGTGTACCCCGCTTTCAGATAATCTCTGGCATAACCATATACGTCAAAGCCGGTATCTGCTGCGCTGCGCTCGTTGAGGGACTGAAAATCAAAGGACGATAAATACAGGTGTGCATGGAGATCAAAAAAACCCGGGAGCAGCGTATTTCCCTCGATGTCGATGACCTGCACGTCTGCATCCGCTTCAATCGTCCCCGGCTCTGCGATTTGTCGTATCTTCTTAGCATCAATCAGAACGTCAGCCACTAGCCCTTCAAAGCCTTCCGTCAGTTCAGGAATCAGCCTGCAATTCTTCAGTAATATCATCATTGTACCTCCTTATCGCCTCTTCTTGGCTCTCTACAAAGAAAAAATGCTTTCCATTATTGCTCTCAAGGATAAAATCCCTCAGGGGTTTGCTGGTATACTTGGAGTAATCGCCGTATACAGCCAATTTCATATTGTAGTTTACAAATTTCTGCAGGATTTCACCTGCCAGCCCGCTGCTTAAGCGAAAAAAATCCTCGCTGACAGCTTCTTTATTGATGACGACAGCTTCATAATCATCCCCATATTTTGCATTCATCATCAAATCCAATGCGGTCTGCAAATCTTTGATTACTATTTTATCACTATTTATCACTTTTATCTTCATGAAATTTCACTAATCCTTTTTTCATTTTATCAGCCCATGTCAGTTCACACTGATAGGAATCCAGCAGATTTTGGTAGAGCATCTGCCAAATGTAGCTTTCTCTCTCATTTCGATTCGGAAATCCAAACTGTCGCTTCAGTTTTTCCTCATGGTAGGCCAATTGCTCCTTTAGTAATATCTCATACGTCTCAAGAAGTTCTACAGCTTCACTTTCTGCGAAAGCAAGCTGGGCAAGAAATAATTTCTTATACTCGGGTAATTGAGGCTGTGTCTCTTTGGCCCAGGAGTGCAGCGTTTCTTTTCCCAATTGGGTTATGCTATAGATTTTCTTTGATGGTCCGTCATCTCTATGCGCTGTCCTATTTTCAACCAGGCCTTCTTCTAATAAAAATACTAAGGCTTTATATATTTGGTTGTTATTTCCTGACCAAGGCAGAAAGTCTAATTCCTGCATGACTTTTTTAAGATCATAGCCGCTTCTGTCTCCACTCTCTAGGAGACCAAGAATGGTATAGTTAATTGTCATTCATTTCACTTCCTTTCATAACATGTGTTAACGATAACATATGTTATATTAAAAGTCAATACAATTTTGTAACTTAACTACTAAAAAAGCAGGATTTACTGAACATCAGTGTATCCTGCTTCTCTATTTTCTATATTCTTTAAACACATCTACTTAAATCATTTTTTCTATATCCTGCAGATATTCTGCGTAATCTTTCCCTGCCTTTCGCCGCTCCAATGCCCGCAGCAGCGAACCGAAGGTTCTTTTATTAATGGGGAAGACCTTGAGAGCCACGAGGCCGATGACGAAGCAGATGCTAGGCAGCAATATGTAAGCGGCGTTGAGAAAATGTACCACATCGTCAGGCTGTACAGCCAGTTTGGGGTCAAAGCCGGAACGGTCCAGCAAAACGCCGAAAAATTGCACAATGACAGCGGTAATCAAGGTACCCAGTACAGAAATCAGGGACATGATATCTCCTTCTCTGCGCTTGCAGTTTGCATACTCGTCCACCTCCACCACGTCGTAGAAGATGGAGCTGGAAAGCTGCCAAAAGCTGGTCTGCATGATGGAAAAGCCGATGACATACAGAGCCGCCCCAATCACTGACTGCGGCGCGAAGAAAAAAACTGCAAAACCGATAACAGCCGAAACAGCCATAGTAATCATCTGCTGATTCGCTTTCCCAAAGCTGAGAGCCATTTTGCCTGCGATGGGCGTCATGACAATGAAAACGATAATAGAAAGCACATACATATAAGAGGAATATCGATTCCCCAGCGCCAGACTGTACTTCAGATAATAAATCGTCCCGATATTGAACAGTGCAAAGGCACAGGCAAAAGCAGCTTTGTATACGATCAAAAGCCGCATAGAGCGTAATTTGCACAGCTCAAAATAATTGACGAAGATATCTCGAATCACGTTGCTGCGTCGCTCTCTCTTCGCGCCCACCACGGCCCGCTTTTTCGTCAGCTTAAATGAGCTGAACCAGCTGCAAAAGGCTACGCCAGCGATGATTACGCCAATGGTCTGCCAGCCCGCCCTTTGACGACCGGGAAAAAGTTCCAGAATCCACAGAGGCATCACGTAACCCAAGGTGTTGCCAATAATGGAAAAAACCCTGGACATAGTCCGAAGCCAGGTCCGCTCGTCATACCCTGCAGCAATCTCAGCTCCAAAAGCGTTGTTGGGTATCTCGAAGGTCGAAAAGGAGAGACGGAACCCTATGGACAGAACCAGATAATAGGTAAAACGCATCGTCTCTGAACCGTCGACAGTTCGCATAATCAGCACCATAATAAGAGGCATCGTCAATGCGGCAGCAAGAACGAAGGGCCGCCTTTTTCCCATAGAAGAGGTGCAGTTATCAGAAAGATTGCCCACAATCATGCCCGCAACAACCTCTACTAAAAGAGCGACCGATGTAATGGAGCCGGCCATGGCAGAGTCTAAACCAACACAGTTTGTCAGAAAGACGACAAAATAGGCCGCCATAAAGTTGTATGTGCTCCCTTGTCCGATATATCCGATTCCATATCCCAGCATTTTTGATCTACACCATCTTTTCTGGATTTACAAAGCTGTCAAAGTCCTCTTCGCTGACCAGTCCCAGCTTTGACGCAGCCTGTTTTAACGTGCTATTTTCTTTATGAGCCAGTTTTGCGATTTTTGCCGCATTCTCATAACCGATGTGCGGATTCAGCGCTGTTACCAGCATCAAAGATTTTTCCATGTTCTCCTGTATCTTTTCTTTGTTGGGTGTGATGCCGCAGACACAGTTTTTGTTGAAGGACCTCATGGCGTCTGCCAGCAGATTGACCGACTCCAGAAAGTTGTTGATGATAACAGGCATGAACACGTTAAGCTGAAAATTACCTTGTGATGCGGCAATGCCGATTGCCGCGTCGTTTCCCATGACCTCCACACATACCATGGTCAGCGCCTCGCACTGGGTCGGATTAACTTTGCCCGGCATGATGCTGCTGCCCGGTTCGTTCTCCGGAATATTGATCTCGCCGATACCGCATCTCGGTCCAGACGCCAGCCATCTGACATCGTTGGCGATTTTCATCAGATCTGCTGCCAAAGCTTTCAGAGCGCCGTGGGCAAAGACTAGAGCGTCCTTGGATGTCAGACTGTGAAACTTATTCTCAGCTGTAACGAATTCCTTCCCAGTAATTTTGCTGATCTCAGCCGCCGATGCCCTGCCAAAATCATGGTGAGCGTTGAGGCCGGTTCCTACAGCTGTGCCGCCGAGGGCCAGCTCGCGAAGGCCGGAAAGAGCGCCGCCTATCATCACCAGGCAGTGGTTCAGCATAGATCGCCAGCCGCTGATTTCCTGCCCCAGTGTCAGCGGCGTCGCATCCTGCAGATGGGTTCTGCCCGTTTTTACAAGGTCCGTATAAGTGACTTCTAAGTTCTGCAAAGTATCGCGCAGCTCTGTCAGCGCCGGCAGCAGTTTATCCTCCACGCTGACCACTGCCGCGATATGCATGGCAGTCGGAAACGTATCGTTGGAGCTTTGAGATTTATTCACATGATCGTTGGGATGCAGCAGTTTTTCCCCTGTGATTTCATTGCCTCGGTTTGCGACCACCTCGTTGACATTCATGTTGGACTGGGTGCCGCTTCCCGTCTGATATACGACCAGCGGAAAGTGTTCGTCCAGCTTTCCGCTGATGAGCTCGTCACACACACCTGCAATCAGTTCAGCCCGCTGTGCGTCAATCATACCCAGACTCCAGTTGGCCAGAGCCGCTGCCTTTTTTAGTACACCAAAAGCGTGAATGATTTCGAGAGGCATCTTCGTTGAGCCGATCTTAAAATTTTCAAAGCTTCTTTCCGTCTGGGCGCCCCAGTATTTGTCGGCCGGCACCTTCACTTCGCCCATGGTGTCGTGTTCTATACGATAATCCACTATTCTGCCTCCTTCTCCTTTGCGGCTTCTGCCATGACCGCCGCAGCAATTTTCTCCACAATCAAAGGGTTAAACGGGTCAGGCAGTACATAATCTGCCGTCAGCTCTTCTTCCGGAATAACGCTGGCAATGGCTCTGGCGGCAGCCTCCTTCATCTCCTCGGTGATCTTCCTGGCTCTGCCGTCCAGTGCACCGCGGAAGATGCCCGGAAAAGCGATGACGTTGTTGACTTGGTTCGGGAAGTCCGACCGGCCAGTTCCTACCACGGCTGCTCCAGCCGCCTTTGCAAGATCCGGCATGATTTCAGGCACTGGATTGCTCATGACGAAGACGATCGGATCTTCGGCCATGGAGCGGATCATGTCCTGGGTCACAATGCCCGGCTTTGATACGCCGATTAAAATATCGGCCCCCTTCATGGCATCTGCCAGACTTCCCACCAGCTTTTCCCTGTTGGTAATCTGCGCCATCTTCTGCTGCTCCGGATTGTTATATGGTGCGCCGTCGTAGATGGTGCCTTTGCTGCCGCAGAGAATCACTTCTCCAAAACCCAGGCGCATGACCATCTTGGCGATGGAGATACCTGCAGAGCCTGCACCGCTGATGACGATCTTGAGATTTCCCATCTTCTTTTCTGTCACCTTGCAGGCGTTGAGCAGGCCTGCGCTGGTGATGATGGCCGTGCCGTGCTGGTCGTCGTGGAACACCGGGATGTCACACTTTTCGATCAAGGTTCTCTCGATTTCAAAGCACCTGGGAGCACTGATGTCCTCCAGATTGATGCCGCCGAAGCTCTTAGAGATGTTATATACCGTGTCAATAATTACCTGAGGATCCTTGGAATCGATACAGATTGGAATTGCGTCAATGTCAGCAAAGGCTTTGAAAAGCGCGCATTTCCCTTCCATGACAGGCATGCCGGCCGCCGGTCCGATATCACCCAGCCCCAGCACCGCAGTACCGTCGGTGATGACAGCAACCGTATTGCCTTTTCCCGTATAGGTGTAGGCCAGGCTCTCGTCCTTTTCAATTGCAAGGCAAGGCTCCGCTACGCCTGGCGTGTAGGCGATTGCCAGTTCCTCTTTATTTGTGATCGGCGCCTTGGTTTCGATGGAAAGCTTGCCCTTCCATTCCGCGTGCTTTGCCAGCGCTAATTCTTTTTTGTCCATATCATTCCATCCTTTCGTGTTTGTTATTTATAATATACCATTCTGTCAGTAGGACCGCAAGGCGGCAAAGGTAATGGTAGACCTTCCCGTTTATGAAAATCTGCCATAAAACAGTTTTTTTCCACTCTTTCTGGCAGATTTATCAGTTTCGGCATTTATTTAATATCTGCTAGCCATGCTTCGCCGACTTTGATCTGCCTTCTCACTTCGCTCGGTGCAGTGCCGCCGAAGGAAACTCTGGCATCCACGCAGGCTTTGATGCTGATATCACCCAAAGATTCGCGGGTCACGCGACTGTCAATGGCCTGCAGTTCTTCCTCCGTCAGATCCTCAAAGTCGCAGTCCTTCTGCTCACAGGTCTTTACCATCTGACCTACGATGGAATGAGCTTCTCTGAATGGAATACCCTGTTTGGCAAAGTGCTCCGCAATATCCGTGGCATTGAGGAAGCCTTTAGCAAACTGCTTCTCAATCTGATCCATTCTGAACTCAGTTTTATCCAGCATGTTGGCAAAAATCTGAATGCTGGCTTTCCACGTATCCACCGCATCGAAGAGGCTTTCTTTATCCTCCTGGAAGTCCTTGTTGTAGGCAAGAGGCGTCCCCTTCATTACGGTCAGAAGCTGCATCAGGTCGCCGTAGACTCTGCCCACCTTTCCGCGGAGCAGTTCCGCCATATCCGGGTTCTTCTTCTGCGGCATGATGCTGCTGCCGGTACAGTAGCTGTCGTCGATGGCGATATAAGAGAATTCCTGGGAGTTCCACCAGACGAATTCTTCCGCCCACCGGGACAGGTGCATCATGGAGATCGAAGCGTCCGAGAGGAATTCCAGGCTGTAGTCCCGGTCGCTGACGCTGTCCATGGCGTTTTCCGTCGGCGCGTCAAAACCCAGCAGCTCTGCCGTTCTCGCTCTGTTGGTCGGCAAAGTGGTTCCCGCCAAAGCGCAAGCGCCTAACGGACAGAGGTTCATTCTCTCATAAGCATCCATGAGTCTTTCGATATCTCTTCTGAACATCTGGAAATATGCCATGAAGACAAAGCCGATGGTGATCGGCTGTGCATGCTGCATATGGGTAAATCCCACAGTGATAGAGTCGGCATACTTCTCAGCCTTCTCCAGAATCACAGATTCCAGATAGCAAAGTCTGTGGACGATTTCTCTGATTTCCTTTTTCAGATACATTCGTCCGTCCACCTGGCACTGGTCGTTTCTGCTTCTCGCCGTGTGAAGCTTTTTGCCCACGTCGCCGATTTCGGCGATGAGCCTGCTCTCGATGCCCATATGGATATCTTCGTCATCTACCGTGAAGACGATTTCACCGCTTTTGATTTTCTCCCTGATCTTTTCAAGACCGGCCACAATCTGCTCCGCTTCAGCCAAAGTCACGATGCCCTGTTCTGCGAGCATGGTCACATGTGCGATGCTGCCGTCGATATCTTCGTTATACATTCTCTTGTCAAAACCGATGGACGCATTGAACTCTTTTACGATGTCGTCCATATCCTTTTCAAATCTACCGCCCCATAAGCTGGCCATATAAAACACCTCCAATTATACTGACTGAGAAGCTTCTTCGGCTTCCAGTTTTTCTATATCCTTTATATTTAGATTCTTGACAGAAACGCCCTTGAGCTTACCTGCCAGATTATATACGATAACTAATAACACCGCGCATACGACTGTGACGATGACGCTGTCCGTGATGCCTGCCGCGATGAATCCCACAATGGATACGCTGGCACAGATCATGGCATACGGAAGCTGGGTCCACATGTGTTCCATCAGTCCGCAGGAAGAACCTGTGGCTGCCAAAATAGTCGTATCAGATACCGGTGAACAGTGGTCGCCAAAGAGTCCGCCGGAAAGTACCGCTGCAATGGTGACATACAGCGGCGCGCCGAGAGCCACTGCCATCGGAATCGCAATAGGCATGACGATGGCAAAGGTTCCCCAGGACGTGCCTGTGGAGAATGACATCAAAGCGCCGATGATGAAGATGATTGCCGGGATACTCCATGCCGGAATATTGCCCTCTGCCATCTGTACGATGTATTCAGAAGTTCCCAGGGCTTTACCTACAGAGCTGAGTCCCCAGGCCAGAACCAGCATCAGAATACATTCGAAAAGCTTTCCCAGTCCTTTGATGTAGATGGAGATGCCTTCCTTCAGCGGCTTTACCTTGTAAAAAGCCATGAGTACGATCATAGTGATGGCAGCAAAGAGATAACCTGTAATCAATGCGATTCTGAAATCTCCGCCAGGAACCTGCTTGATTGGGAAGTGCTGTGGAGCCAAGATTCCGAAGAGCGTCACAAAGAGCACAAGCAGCGGTGCCAATACGACGACCAGCGGTGTATGGTTGTCCAGAACCATGGACTTCTTTTCCAGTTCTTCAGCATTACCAATCGTAGAGAAGATGCCCTTCTGCGCATTCAGTTCTGCCTTTGCCATAGCGCCGAACTCTTTTCTCGAAAAGGCTACCATCGGTACCATGATCAGACAGAGAATCGGGTAGATCTGAAACGGAATCGCATGGATGAACGCGGTCCAGTCAGTGATATCTGTAATATGTAAGGCTTCCAGTTCCGTCTTGATCAGACCCATAGAATAGACGCCCCAGCCGATAAAGGGAATCAGCACGCAGACCGGCGACGCGGTGGTGTCGATGATCCAGGCCAGCTTTTCCTTCGAAATACGCATTTTCTCGAAAATCGGCGTAAAGATCGGGCCGACGATGAGGGGTGTGCCCAGCTCAGAGAAGAAGACAGCGATGCCGGCAATCCATGCCGCAATCTGTGTCTTGCATCTGGTGTTGACAAAATGAGCGACACATCTGGCAAAGGCTTCCGCTCCGCCAGATTTTTCGATCAGGGCTACAAATCCGCCGATGAAGACCAGCAGTACGATGATGCCGGCGTTGTAGCTGTCCAAAAGCTGCGCCATAACGTAGTCGCCTATCATGGACTTTACCGCGGTAATCGGATGACCAGCAGACAAAATCAACACGCCGGAAAATACACCCGCGAACAGCGATACTAAAACGTTCCTCGTCTTAATCGCAAGACCGATGGTCAGGATGATAGGGATTAATGATAAAATACTTGTTTCCATTACGAACCTCCTAACGGTTCTGCCCCAATACTCGTTAGTCAAGGCAGACCTTATGATTTGAGAGACCCAGCCTGATTCTTTGAAACAGAATCGCAAGACAGGTCCCCTGCCAAAAGTGCAGTGCCTGAGCACATGACACTTGTCGTCTGCGCCCCACAAGCGACAACGGCGGTAGATGTCACCTAATCTAAGATTGGAGCATCCCCCGCATGTGACCTGCCGCTGTATGTTTCACAAACAGGGCTAGGGCTTCAAGTGGCTTGGCGCTAGTCGAATAAATGTAAAATGAAAGGGTAAAAGATCTTTGTCATAATATATAGCAATTAACGTGCCAAAGATAATTCCCAATTTTTCAACGTTTTCCGCTTACGAAAAATGGTTTATCGGGTCGTTCATTCACCCATTAGTTCCATTAATTCTGTTAGAAGTTCCTTTCCTTTCGGCAGAATGGTGCTGCCGCCCCTTCCGTGCTGCGATCTGACAAAACCCAGTCCCGACAGTTTACTGAGACAGGTTCTGATCTCCGCTTCTGTGTAGAGGAAACCTTTTTGCTGCAAAACCGTTTCCAGCTGTCTTCTGCCGATCTTCCTCCCGCTTTCTGCTGCCTCCAGCAGCGCCAGCAGGATATTGGCAATCAATTCCCTATCGTTCCACCAGCCAAAGACCACGTCTCGAAAGTCGCTTCCGCGGTCCTCCTTTGCGGCTCGTTTTGTACTGACAGCAGATATTCTCTGTACAGGCGCCGCAAAGATGGAAGCTGGTAAATCCTCCTTTTCAATCAATCGTTTTCCAAGGCTGTCTAAGTATTCTATCACGTTCTTTAACTCTCTGACATTGCCCTTCCAACGGTGCGCAAGCAGGCGTTTTGCCGCCTCATCAGAGAAGGTCATCTTTTTCCCCATGGAGTCCATAAAAGTGTTCATCAGAGGCCGCAGGTCGTCTATTCGCTCTCGAAGAGGCGGTATGTACAGCGGCAAAACGTTGATTCGGTAGTACAAGTCCTCTCGAAATTCCTTCGCTTCTACCAGCTCCAGCAAGTTTTTGTTCGTCGCAGCGATAATTCGCACATCGACATCAATCAGCTTTGAAGCGCCGATTCGCGTGACCGTCTTTTCCTCGAGGACGCGAAGCAGTTTGCTCTGCAAAGTCAGAGGCATCTCTCCGATTTCATCGAGAAAAATGGTCCCCTGATGAGCCAGCTCAAAATAACCGATTTTGCCTCCTTTTCTCGCTCCCGTGAAAGCGCCTTCTTCATAACCAAAGAGTTCACTTTCCAATAGGTGTTCAGGAATAGCGGCACAATTGAGAGCGACAAAATTCCGCTTGCTTCTGTCCGATCCATTGTGTATGCTCTGGGCAAAAACTTCTTTGCCTGTGCCGGATTCCCCCATAATCAGAACCGAGGAATCCGACTTGGCCATACGCACAGCCACTTTTACGCATTCTTGAATCTGACTGCTAAGACCGACAATATCCCCAAAAGTATATCTGGCGCCATGTCCCGCCCTGGCAATTTGCGCGCGGATGCCGTGCTGCTTTTCCTCCGTCTCTTCAAAGCTTTTCAAAGTAATGATGTTTCCCGTGTATCTATCATCGGAAATAATTGGACTGACATCGACCACGATGTCTTTGCCATCGACGACAACCACTTTATTTGAAGTCGTCTCCGCCTCCACTGTAATCGGCAGATCCGGCAGCAGCTCATCAGCATTAAAACCGTCAATCTCTGTCTTGAGAATGCTGCGGGCTTTCTTATTGCTGAGCAGGACGGTACCTGCTGAATCGGTCAGAATGATGCCGTCTTGAATCAACTCCACTAAAGTCTTAATCTGCTCGTTCTTGTCCTTCGTATCACTGAGCACGCGGTCGATGCCGAAGGAGGCCGTAGCAAAGCGCTTTCTGGCCGCTTTAGCCTGGGGAGAGTCAAAAATATCTTCGATTCCCATTTTATTGGCCAACTCTACGATGCAGTTGATATCAATCGGTCTTCCGCCAATATCGATGATTCGTTCCATATCTTTCGGCATCATCGCCATTTCGTCAGGCGTCACTGCAGTTTTAATGCTCTTGTCCCTGGATTCCTCTTCACCGTAATAAGGAACAAAGTCAAAATCCCGGTAACCCAGCTCGTAAATCTGGGCGATGACCTGCATACACATCTTATAATCTACATTGACCATTAAAACCTTCTGATCTGTTGGTACCTGCGAAAGCTTGGCCAAATTATCACGACTGACAGCAAAGCTGATGACCTGGGTCAAGGCATGCTCTTTCATCTTCGGCTGTACCTTTCGGAAGACTGTCAGTGCGGACATAACTACAAATTCCTCAGGAATTTCCTCCATACTATCTATTTCTTCCTCTGCATAGGCGCGAATTTTCGCGTATGACGAAAAATACTTCTCCAGGTCTGCTTTGATAAATTCAGCAAAATCTTTATGTACAGCTACTACGGCAATGGTCTTCATCATCCTTACCTCTCCTTCAGTCTTTGTATCAATTGTACCAAAGAACCTTTTAGAAAGGCAACGCCTTTTCATAACTTTCTAATTGCCAAAAAAGTTCGTCATTTCACTTCCCCTGGCAAACCACACATCTCCCTGTTCTTTCATGTAGTCGAGCAGGTCTTCCAGCAGGCTGATTCGTCCTGGTGCACCGATGACTGCCGGATCTAACTGCAGCACATAGCAGAGTCCATATTCACGGCAGCCGTAAAACTCATCTTTCCAATTGCTTAGAACGCCTTCATATCCTGCAATTCTTCCTTGTCCTGCCGGAAATGCCGGATGATAGTTGAAGGCGAAGTACGGCAGATCGTAATTAGCCCAGTGGATCGGAATCTCCAGAAGCGTTTCTCCTTGTCCCAAATCTTTAAAGTACGGCCTGTCGTCGTCACAGAGATTGCTGGAGTACTCGATGCCGCATTTTTTCGCGATTCTGAGCGTTTCCAAAGTCAGTTCCCCTTCCGGACTTCTGAACCCCCTTGGAGGGTCGCCGCATATTCTTTTGATTGCCTCGATACTTTTTCTCATGACGGCTTCTTGCTCTTCGTCGGTGAGCAGAGCCATGTTCTCATGGCGATAACCCAGGGCAGCGATTTCATGACCTCTTCTTTTGACTTCCAGCAGCTTTTCACTGTAATTTTCCGCTACCCAACCCGGCGTAAAAAAGGTCGCCTTGATTTTCCGTTGGTCCAACACGTCCATAATCCTCTCCACCCCTCTGGTCATGCCGTATTGCCCCAGGGATAAAGTTTTCGGCATCTTACCGCAGGATGGGTCCAGCTGCAGCCAAAACAGTTCTGCATTTAAATTTACGGTTATCATGGCCGCACACCTGTGGCCGGCCGGCCATTTTGGTCTACCTAACGTCATTTCATTTCTCCTCCTCTTTCTGGTGATTGCCTCTGTACCAGTCAGCGATTTCACTGCCCGTGGCAATCCATACATCCTGCCTCGCGGTGATCTCAGCGAGAAGATGATCCAGAATCAAAATTCTCCCCGGAGAGCCGATGACCTGAGGATGGCTCATATAAGAAATGCAGAGCCCGTACTTGTGATGTCCGAGAAACTCCCGCATAAAGTTATCTTCTACCGTTCTATAACAAGAAATTCTGTCCTGGCCAGCCGGTTCCGCCGGATACATATGATAAGCCATGGCAACGTAGTCATCCACTTCCCACTTTGTGGGAATCTCTATAAAGTCCGTTTCCTCCCCATCTATAACGGTTCGATAGGGTCTGTCGTCACCCCGCATGGAACTGGAATAACGAAAGCCTCTTTCATATAAGAGTTTTGGCGTCTCCTCCGCCCAGTCTCCAGAAGGGGTGCGGAAGCCCTCCACTTCATGTCCGATCAGTTCTTTAAAGATCCGCTGTGATTTCTCAATGATTTCAATTTGTTGTTCTATCGTCTGGCCGGCAAACCGTTCATGAGCATAACCGTGGTGCCCAATCTCATGTCCCGCTTCCGCAATTTTCATGACGACTTCCGGATACCTTTCAGCAGTCAGACCCGGCACAAAAAACGTCGCCCGCACGGCGTATTGCTCCAGTTTATCGAGGATTCTCTCCACACAGCGTTTCGGACCATACTGTCCTACAGATAAAGACTTAATATATTTTTCTCCATTTGGAAGGCCTCGGTTTCCATTCTCCCAGGTAGTGTCACCATCCACGTCAAAAGTGAACATGACCGCACTCCTTTTGCCCTCCGGCCATTTCATCGTATCCATTCTTTACTCCTTTTTGTATATTGTATCTAGGTCCATTGCCTGCAGCTATATAAACGCAACAATTGTGCCAACGGAGCAATTCTTTTTATTTACTGAAAACGCAGACTTTCAGCAGACCGTTCCGCTGCGCCGTCTCAGTCAGTTAAGTGAATAGGTTAACTATTTTCCCATTTATAAGTCAGACTCTTTCTTTAAATTTACCAGGCGGGATATTGGCACAACGCAAAAAAATCTAACTTATAGACAGCATCTACATAAAAAGTCCCGCACAAACATGCTGCATCAGCTTGATTGTGCGGGACTTTTCAGCCCAATATGCCTCTCTCGTAGAACCGTTCTATGACCTCCAGCAGGTGAATTCCCTCATGGTTGATGACGCTGCCGCCCCTGCCCTTCGGCGACCTGATGAAGCCATAGGAGGACAGCTTTGACAAGGCCTTACGGATCTCACCTTCTGTGTAGAATCCGCCGTTTTCGTTAATTTTATCCAGAAGCTTCTGTCTGCCGTAACGTTCACTGCGCTCAAAAGACTGCTGAAGCTGGCGCAGTACCGCGCAGTAGAGATCAATTTCCCGCCCTTCGTTGAGAATAAATTTGTCGATAATGGTGGAATTCTCTTTCATTGCCAGCACATCGCGGGCAGGTCTCTGTCTGTACTTCAGCGGCGGCAAGTCTTCTGTTCCGATGTATTTCTTTCCCTTGCTGACGAGAAATTCTGCCACGTTGCGCAGCTCTCTGACATTGCCTCGCCAGGAATAATGCGTCAGCGCATTTACGCTTTCAGGGCTCAGCTGCAGATTTGCATTCATTCGACGAATCAGGGAATCAAAGATCGGCAATACATCTTGCTTCCGCTCCCGGAGCGGCGGAATCGACAACGGCAGGACATTGAGCCTGTAGTAGAGATCTTCCCGAAATTGTCCCTCCTGGACCATCTCAGATAAATTCTTGTTGGTGGCAGAGATAATTCTCACGTCAATATCGATATTTCGATTTCCGCCTACGCGCATTACTTTTCGTTCCTCCAACACTCTCAGCAGTTTTGATTGGAGCGGCAGCGGCATCTCGCCGATTTCGTCCAGGAAAATCGTGCCTTTGTGGGCTAACTCAAAGAATCCTACCTTGCCGCCCTTCTTTGCACCAGTAAAAGACCCCTCCTCGTATCCGAACATCTCGCTTTCCAACAGATTTTCCGGTATGGCCGCACAGTTCACCGCCACGAAGTTATATTTTCGCCGCCCTGAAGCGTTATGGATGCTCTGTGCAAAGAGTTCCTTGCCTGTTCCGCTTTCTCCGATAATCATCACAGCCCCATCAGAAGCTGCAATCTGTCTGGCATCACTGACCGTTTTTTGAATCGCCTCACTCTCACCCAGGATATCTTCAAAGTGATATTTGGCCAAATGACTGGCCTCGCTGAGCTTTGACCGCATGCCGTGCTGCTTCTCCTCAGCCTCTTCGAAGTCGGTAATTGTGACGATATGTCCTGCCACCTCCTCACCGGAACGGATTTCCACAGCCGAAGTGATCAGATTCGCCGCAGGCGTTTTGATCAGCTTCTCTTTTGTTGAATCCAGATCCAGTTCCGGCAATACTTCCTGAATGTGAAACCCCTGCAGCACCTTTGATCGTTCTGCCAAAAGCTTCTGCGCTTTCTCGTTTGTCAGATAAATCCTGCCCATGGAATCGGTAATGATGATCCCTTCGTTCATCAGCTTAATCAAAGTGTTCAGCTTATCTGTCATACTCTCTTTGTCATTCAGCAGCTTATCCATGCTGGAGTTGATGAAGTAATACTCGCCTCTCGCCTCATTGGCTTCTTTCGCAGCAAACTCTTCGTAAACACCCAGCTTGTCCGCTATATTATAGAGGCTGTTCATGTCGACAGAACTTTCCCCTACGTTATAGACTTTGGTAATGCCCGGCGGAACCAGGTGCGCTTCGTTGGGGGTAATGGCGGTTTTGATGCTGTGATCGTAATCACCCTCGCCGTAATAGGGCAGCAATTCCAAATTCCTGATTCCCGCGTCATACATGCAAGTGATGGTATGCATACAGCTTCTGTTGTCAAAGTTGACCAAAAGCGCCCGGGACCCGTCCGGAATTTCCTTCAAAGTTTCCATCTGTCTTTTACTGAGAGACAGAGACAGGACGACGATTTCAGAGTGCTCGCTGATCTTTTGTCTCACCTGCTGAAAAATATTAAAGGCTGACAGCAAGACGAAGTCCTCTTTCAGCAGATCTGCTCTTTCAATTTCCTCAATCGAATAGGAAACGAACGCGGCATACCTGTTCATATACTTGGCTACGTTGTTCATTAAAAAGTCCGCATATTCTTTTTCCGTCGCTACGACCGCAATTCGTTTCATCGCTATCCTTCCTTTACTTCAGCAGAAATCCCTGTTTCCCGAGAACCTCTTTTAAGAATGGTCTCTGCGGTTTTTCCACAAAGTCGGCCATCTGCATCGACCAGGTTTCATCTCTTTTACCATCGGTCCGGTCGATGTAGTACTGCCTGATCACCTCGTCATAGGCTCTGATCTGTTCTTCTTCTCCGTCCGTATGATACTTTTCTTCTTTTAATACGACGTCAAGGGGCAGCCTCGGCTTTGCAGCCTCATCACTGTTCTCCAGGGGATACCCCATGACCAAACCGAACAGCGGGTATACGCCGTTGGGAATGGAAAGAAGCTCCATGACCTTCGGCAGATTGTTTCTGATTCCGCCGATATAGGTACAGCCCACGCCTTCTGATTCGGCGGCTATCACGGTATTTTGCGCTGCGATAGCAGTATCCACCGACGCCATGAGAAATGTCTCCGTATATTCCAAATAGCTTTCAGGCGCCTTACGCTGGTTCATTTCACTGGCTCTCAGCAGACGACTGACATCGGCGCAGAATACCAGAAAGACAGGCGCACTTAAAATCGGTTTTTGACTGGTCACTTCATTATAAATGGCATCCTTCACTTTTGGGTCGGTGACTTTGATGATCGTATACGCTTGGATGAATTCCGACGTAGCGGCGTGCTGACCGCATCTGACGACTCTTTCCAGCAGTTCATCACTGACCGGCTGGTCCGTAAACCGCCTGACAGATTTATGACTCAGCATTAAATTCTCGATTGCATTCATATTCTTCTCCTCCATTTAACATTATGAATTACCCTGCCGAACAAGGTATACTTCTATTAATATAAAGCAAACTTCATGCCACCATAATATTCTGCCTGTTTCCATAGAAATCATTCCCTGTAACACAGCAGATTAGGTTTTTCAGGTTAAGTCTTTTCCTAATCCCCTCTATTTCTCATGGGAGCACGGTCATGCATTGGATTAGAAATATCTCACAACCATCAATTTTCAGAGATTTTTGACTCGCCAAATATTGTTGGCATAGAAATTGCTCTTCTAATTCTCGTGAAAAGTGACACGTGCATCACTGGAATTTTAAACTAGTTACATTTTATAACATTACAAGAAAGAAAGGAATATGCAAAATGAGTACATCGAGCAAAAAAGTCACAAAGCCGCAAGCTTTTTTCATGCTGATTCTAGGCATCGTACTGGTCGTTGTCGGTTTCCTCGTTACAGAGGATGCCGACGCTGTAATCCTGTTGTCCGTCGGCGCCCTGCTGTCCGTCATCGCAGTCGTCTTTGGCACCAAGTACAGTGACATTCAATCCACCATTATCACATTAGTCAAAAACATGATTATGCCGATTCTGATTATTTTTTCTGTCGGTATGATGATTGGAACCTGGGTTTTATCAGGAACCGTACCAATCATGGTATACTATGGCATCCAAATTATCAGCCCTTCCATATTCTACTTCCTGACCTGTCTGATCTGTACTGTAATGGCTCTGATTATGGGGTCGTCCTGGGGCACGATCAGTACGGTAGGCATCGCTTTTTTAGGAATGGCTTCTGGTCTGGGCATGTCTCCGGTTATTACAGCCGGTGCGATTGCCAGCGGCGCACTCTGCGGTGACAAGCTCTCTCCCATGTCAGATTCCCCCAACGTATCCGCGGCCGTATCAAAAGTGAACCTCTTTGAAGGTTGTATTCATGCAGCAAAGACTTCCCTGCCGGCCTTGGTCATCTGCCTGGTCTACTTCCTGATTCTGGGCTTCAGCAACGGTGCCAGCGGTACCAGCGCCGATACGGCAGCTTATGACACCATCGTAGAGGGTCTCTCCTCTATCTTCCATCTCAATCCGCTGCTGCTTCTGCCGCCAGTGGTCGTTATCGTGCTGATCATCATGAAAAAGCCGATTCTTCCCACATTTGCAGTCGGTATCGTGTTAGGGGCAGTGCTGTCCATGGTCTTCCAGAGCGCTTCCATCAGTGATGTTGCCAGCGTCATGATGAACGGTTATGGACAGGAATCCGGGGTAGAGATTATCGACTCCATCATTCTCAGAGGCGGCCTGGCCAGCTTCCTTGAAATCGCCGCAATCCTCATTGCAGCCTGCGTATTTGGCGCGCCTCTGCGGGCCTCAGGCGTTATCGACGCTCTGCTGGATTTGATCACCACAACATCAAAGAGTCCGAAATCCATGGCAGCCAAGGTATACGCCATGTGTCTGACCTTCTTTGTCATCACGGGTGGATATGATTTGACTTACGCGGCTCTGGGGCCGATGCTGCCAGACTTGTTCGACAAATATCATCTGCATAGAAAGAATCTGTCCCGTATCCTGCAGGACTGCACCATCAGCCTGTCGCCGATGATTCCTTGGGGCGGTATGGGTGCTTTCTACGCTGCGACTCTCGGGGTTGCCAACTCAGACTTTTTTATCTATGCACCTTTGACCTGGCTCAGTACTGTGATCGGATTCATCTACATCCTCACCGGTTTCACCATGACAAAAGTTACCGACGAAGAGATTGCCGCACAGGACGCCGCATTAGAAGCTTAATTCTATCCTGCTTAACCAAGCTGCTGACATTTTCTCTGTCAGCAGTTTCTTTATGCGTTTTGACAGCGCCCGGCGCAGCGGGAGAAAACCTATTTACAAACGCCCTTGACAATCATCTGCCGCAAGAGTATATTGCATCTTACAAAGGAGATGAGATATTGAATTTTTTAACACAGTATAAAGGTTTACCAAAGCAGGTCTACATACTTTCCATTTCCAGGGCGGTCATTTCCATGGGAATGATGTTCGTGTACCCTTTTTTGTCTCTGCTGCTGACCAGCAGACTGGGTTACTCTGAAATGGAAGCCAGCTACATCGTCGTCATCGCTTCCATCGCCAGTACTCTAGGGACTATAGTCGGCGGAAAACTGTCAGATGAGATCGGCCGAAAAAAGGTCTACGTCGCCGCTACCTTTGTCGTTATCATCTCAATGACGGTGGCAGGTTTTTTTGCATCCACCCACTTGGTAATTCTTTTTATCATCGTCACCTATTTGGTGGCCAGTTCCATTTTGCCTACAGTGTCCGCCATGATTCTGGACTGGGCCGATGAAGGCAACAAAACAGAATGTTTTTCATTGATGTATCTTTCGGGCAACATCGGCAGTGCCCTGGGACCGGTCATCGCCGGTATGCTCTTTTACAGCCACATGCCTTGGATCTTTTTCAGTATGGCTATGATTTTCTTTGTCACCTTTGTCCTCGTTCTATGTAAAGTACAGGACATCTATGTCCCACGAAAAGACACCCGCCATCTGGAAACCGTCAAGCAGGTCAGCCAAATCAGAATCGTTCTGCAAAATCCGGTTCTACTGCTGTTCACCATCTGCCTCGCCGCACTGACCCTCTGCTATATCAATTTGGACTTCATGCTGCCGCTGCAGCTTCGGGATTTGTTCGGTCTCGATGCAGGATCAAAATATAGTTCACTGGTTTGGACTATCAACGGATGCGTAGTCGTTTTCTGTACGCCAGTCATCGTTTCCTTTACAAAGAAAAACCATCCTCTCTTCAACATCGGCTTTGCCTGCCTCCTCTACGCAGTGGGCTTTTCTCTCTATGGATTCGCCAGCAGCATCGCGATCTATATGATGGCAGTGGTCATCTGGACCAGCGGGGAAATACTGATTTCCACCTGTGCAGGCATCTACATCGCTGACCAGTCACCCGAGACCCACAAAGGCAGAAGCATGTCTCTGTACGAGTTTGCCAGAGGTCTGGGCAGGCTGACAGGACCAGTCTTCACCGGTTGGCTGCTGCAGTCACATACTTATGCAGCGACATGGTTCATTATCGCCGCCATCTGTCTAGGCATAGATATCGTCATCTGGTTCCTCTACCGAAACAAGCATCGTTAAAAATGTGGATTCGACAAATTTTCAAATCCGGTAAAAGTGCCATAAATAAGGTTATTTAGCTGCTTTTATGGCATATTTTCGTTTTCATCCGCCCTTC
This sequence comes from Emergencia timonensis, assembly GCF_900086585.1. Classification (GTDB taxonomy): domain Bacteria; phylum Bacillota; class Clostridia; order Peptostreptococcales; family Anaerovoracaceae; genus Senimuribacter; species Senimuribacter timonensis. The sequence goes on along the minus strand of NZ_FLKM01000008.1, from coordinate 1,920,523 downwards.
CGGAAAGCAAAAATGCAATTGTTCATAACGTTTGCGCCTTAAAATTGCGTTTTTTGCAAAGTTTTATGATTATATAGTTTTTTCCCCTTAGCATTTTACCTTTTTTGGAATTTTCATCAAAAAATCAGCTTCATTTCTCAAAAAAGTGCCATAAATGTGCAGATTTAGGTGCTTTTATGGCACTTTTGCCCGTTTTATCCTTAGGCGCAGATTATCAATATATTGAATAAAAAACGGCAAAGTCAGTCCAACTTTACCCAGATATCTTGAAATAACCCCGATAAAACAGTATAATCAAATCATAGAATATTCAGTATCATTTTACAGCTACCGCTAATACGACTAACGCCTTTCCGCTTGCTTCGTTTGCGGGGCGTTACAGCGTAAAGTCTGCCTTGCCAAATCAAAGATTTGGAGCAGAACACCATTAAGGAGTGATATAGCATGATTCTCACAAAAGAACAGCAGGCTCTACTGGATGGCGAAAAAGGCGAAACCATGGCAAAGATCGTCAAGACCCTTGTCATGTATGGGGAAGCCTTCGGCGCCGAGAAAATGGTTCCAATCACCAATGAATACGGCCATACCGTCATCAGTTTCGGCATCGGCGTCATGACGCCGGTTTATGAACTATACGACAGGCTTTTGTCTGACCAGGCGGTCAGTAAACAGAAATTTTCTGCAGACCCCAGGCCGCTGGACAAAAACGTGCCGTCGTCGTTTCTGCAGAATATCGTCTTCAAATTTATGTACAGCCAGCAGGAGCATTACGAAGAACAGTTGCGCAAGCTGGGTTTACTCAGCGAAAACGCCTATACCTGCGCCTGTTATCTGCCTGAAGTCGGCAATGTTCCCGCACGCGGAGAAATCCTCTCTTGGGCGGAGTCTTCCGCTGTAGTCTATGCGAACAGTGTCCTCGGCGCAAGATGCAACCGGAACTCCGGCATCATCGAACTGATGGGCTCCATCGCCGGATTCGTTCCTGCATTCGGTCTCTTGACCGACGAAGGACGGAAGGCTGACTGGATTGTAGAAATCCGTACGGAAAAGATGCCAGAGGCTCAGATTCTCGGCTCTGCCATCGGCATGAAAGTTTTGGACCAGGTGCCGTACATCAAAGGTTTGAACAAATGGATCGGCAGCAGCCTGGACGACAGCGCCTGCGCCTACTTGAAGGACTTTGGCGCCGCCACTGCTTCCAATGGTTCTGTCGGTCTCTACCACATAGAAAACCTGACGCCGGAAGCCGTAGACCATGGCGAAGCGTTGATTCGTGAAAATGCACCGACTTACATCATCGACGATGCAGAACTGGAACGAGTAAAAAATAGCTACCCTTGTATTTGGAAAGATCTCAGTGCAAAACCAAAACTTTGCTTCATGGGCTGTCCGCATATGACGCTAAAGCAGCTGACAGACTGGACCCTGCGAGTCGAAGAAGCATTGAGAGCCGCCGGCAACAAAAAAGTACAGATTCCAACCGTCTTCACTTCCGCGCCTGGCGTTATTGAAGCGTTCAAGGGAACCGAATACTTTAAAAGACTGGAACAAACCGGAATTGTCCTCAGTTATATCTGTCCCCTCATGTATATGAACAACCCACTCTCAAAGAAAATGCCCGTCATCACCTCGTCCAATAAACTGCGCACTTATACCAGCGCCAGATTCTACGCAGACGAAGAAATACTGACGATGATTACCAAGGGGGTGCAATAATGACAAAAGAATTCAAAGGCCGCGTCGTCGCTCCCGGCAGCGCAGCAGCAGAGGCCCTGGTATCTCATGGCGGATTTAATACGCTGGCCAGCTACCAGATGGCTTTGATGTTCGGCGACAAACAGGTCAAGTGCGGCGATCAAAATAACGGCGACCTCTACAAAAAGCCTATGATCGGGAAAGCCCTCTGTCTCCCCGAGACCATCGGTTCAACCACCGGCGGCATGGTCCTCTATACGGCCTGCGCCATGGGGAAACAGCCGGCCTGTATGCTTTTTTCCAAACCCATAGATTCTCTGGCAGCATCCGGTGCAATTCTAGCCGCCAACTGGACCGATGCCAAGATGCCTGTCATCGATAATCTGGGAGAAGAATTTCTTAATTATGTCAAGGATGGCATGAAAATCACCGTCATCCCTGATGGCACCGTAACTGTTGAATAGCTAAGTGAAAACAAGGAGGAGCGAAGGTATGAAACAAGAATATGAACCATTATTTACGCCGTGGAAAATCGGCAATGTGGAAATCAAGAACAGGATCGTCATGTGTTCCATGGGCGGCACTTCTATTTTCGGATGGATGGAGCCCAATCACTTTGACAAAGAGGCAGCCAATTTTCTGCTGGAACGTGCAAAGAACAATGTAGGGCTCATTCTGCCCGGTATCGCTCCCATCAGGGATACCATGGGCGGCAAGTGGCTCTATCAAAACAAAGGGAAGTTCAAACAGCTAAAGGAATACATGGATGAATTTCATAAGACTGGCGCCAAACTTTTCATACAGCTGACTGCCGGTATGGGCCGTTCCATGGCCGTCAACGACTTGATGGTCAAGATGATGAAAAACAAAGTCTTTGGAACCCTGGGCAAACCGATTTTTAATATGGATTACCTCTGCGCCAGCGCGTCAGCCACGCCAAATCGTTGGGCTGACGGTGTTTACTCCAGACCTTTCACCAAAGAGGAAATTCACCAGATTGTCGATGCCTTTGCCAAAACAGCAAAACTCTGTATGGATGCCGGCGTCGACGGAATTGAAGTCCATGCCGTCCATGAAGGTTATACTTTGGACCAATTCACCATGAAGTACACCAACCAGAGAACAGACGAATACGGCGGTTCTTTTGAAAACAGATATCGTTTCCCTGTAGAAATCGTGCAGGCCATCAAAAAGACATGCGGAGAGGACTATCCTGTCTCCCTGCGTTATTCAGTCATTTCAAAGACTAAGGACTTCCGCAAAGGCGCAGTTCCAGGAGAAACGGATTACATAGAAGTCGGCCGTGACCTTGAAGAGTCGGAAAAGGCCGCAAAATTCCTGCAGGATGCCGGATATGACATGCTCAACTGTGATAACGGCACCTATGACGCCTGGTACTGGGCGCATCCGCCTGCATATATGCCGGAAAACTGCAACCTGGCTGACGTCAGCCATATCAAGGAATTCGTAGATATTCCGGTGGTCTGTGCAGGCAAAATGTCACCAGCCGTCGGCGCGGAGGCAATCAAAGAGGGAAAACTGGATGGATTAGGCGTAGCCAGACAATTCTTAACCGATCCTGCCTGGGTGACCAAGCTGATAGAAGACCGCGAAGAAGATATCAAACCGTGTATTCACTGTCACAACGCCTGCTTTACAATGGCTAGATATGAAGGCACTCCAAACATTCAGGACCTTACCGATGCCATTCATATGGCCCGCTGCGCCCTCAATCCTAGAACGATGCAGTCAAAGAAATACAAGCTTGAAAAGACGTCTTCACCAAAACACATCGCCATTATAGGCGGCGGCATCGGCGGCATGGAATCAGCTCTGGTGCTGACCGAAAGAGGTCACAAGGTGACCATTTACGAAAAGTCTGACTGCCTGGGCGGCGTTTTCATCCAAGCGGCAGCGCCGGTATACAAGGAACGGGATCGGGCGCTGATCGAATGGTACAGAAGAGAAATCGCAAAGCATGCCATCGAGGTTCGATTTAATACAGAGATTAAAGATATCCAAGAAATCAAGGCCGAGGAAATCATCATCGCCACAGGTTCTGCCCCAAATCGTCCGCCGATCAAGGGCATTGAATACTCTATTGAGGCGACGGAATATCTTTCTGGCAAAGAAGTCGGCGATAACGTCATCATCGTTGGCGGCGGACTGACCGGCTGTGAAATCGCCTATGATCTAATCCTCAAAGGCAAGAAACCGCAGATTGTAGAGATGAAAAACGATCTGATCGCCGTCAAAGGCGTATGTCTTGCAAATTCCTCTTTCCTGCGGGAAATGCTAGCTTTCAAGAAGACACCGGTCTATCTCAACACGACCCTTGTGGAAATCAAAGAAGACGGCGTAACCGTTAAAGACAAAGAAGGAAAAGTCTTTGATCTAAAGGGTGACACAGTCATCGTCTCCGTCGGTTATAAACCGGCGCCGCTGACTGGAACCGCTAAGCACGTCCATCTCGTGGGAGACGCCAATGGCGTAGGCAACCTGCGTACTGTAATTTGGCGCGCCTGGGACATCTGTATGAAGTTATAGCGTTGGAAAGAACATAACGAAAGGCTGAAACCCTATGATGGATTTCAGCCTTTTTCATTCTACATTAACCCTAAGATCCAGTCGTACAGAGGGCAGAATGGGATAGGCAGAAATACTGCCGGCATGTAGTTCATAATTTTCAGCTTCGTATCTGCCACCAGATTCAGCCCCATGGCGATAATAATCAAGGAGCCCACGCAAGTCATCATGTTGATCACATCGCCTGTCAGAGCCGGCGCCACGACACCAGCCAGCATTACGATCGCTCCTTCAAAGATGAATACCGTGATAGAAGAAAAGATGACGCCGACACCCAGAGACGCTGCAAACATCATAGCGCCTACGCCGTCCATTGCCGTCTTCGTAAACAGCAGGGTGTTGTCCCCTTTCAGTCCGGCGTTGAGGGAACCTACAATGGAGAGGGCGCCTACACACATCATCAGGCTGGAGGTAATGAACCCTTGCGCAAAATTGGACTTGCCTCCCCGGCTGTCAAATTTCCGCTCCACCCTTTCAGCAAACCCGTTAAACCGCTGCTCAATTCGAAAGCCTTCTCCAATCATAGCGCCAAAGACGATCGCCATAATTAGAATCAAGGTGTTATCTCCGTCCAAAGTACCTGAAATGCCGATATAAATCGAGCACAGTCCCAGACCCTTTAGTATGATATCGTTCCAACTTGCCGGGATAATTTTTTTGGCCAGAAAGCCGATAGTTCCTCCAAGCAAAATCGCTGCTGTATCGCTGATGACTCCTATCATGTTTCGTCTCCTTCTAGTATTTCGATAGGACTATCCTACATCATTATCCTGCTTTTATCAACTATCAATCACAGAAATTCGTATGATCCGTTTCTGCTCTTTACATGAAACAGTTCTTCCCCACGTTTTCTCAGTCTGTATTCCACATTGCAGACCAGGTATTCCCGCGTGGCGGAGGCCATTTTTCCCATTTCCGGACTTTTCAGCTCGACTGCCGTCCCTCCTTTTCTTCTTCCTTCAAAGATATAGGGTCCCTGGGTAATCTTGAAACCCTCTTCTCCTATTTTTTCTACCTCAGCGCCCTTATATGTGGCAAACTTATATCTCTGTCCCTTGTAATTGATACAGGCAAAAGTACCCATGATATTAAGAGGACCCATAGGAATAGTCGCTGCGGCAACAGCAATTTGACAGTCTGTTCTGCCAAACCAGTTGCACTGACTCCACATATATCTTCTGGGAAATGACTTTCCATAATCCGTTTCCAAATAGCCTGTGCCGCCATCAAAGTCATAGACCTCCCCATCTATTTCAAGTGAGCCCGACAACTGCTGCTTCATGGCTAGAATTCCGTGTTTACACGGCAGCGGAAATATGGACAGCGGTCCCATGACATTGAATTTTCTGCCTGCCTCTCTGTCAAAATAGATATCGCCTTTGATTTGAAGGTCCTTTTCTGCGATGTCAATATGGATACAAGCGTCCGTAAATACGTTTTTATCCATGACGATAAACATAGTACGATTCAGATTCATATTAATTGGGTTTTTGTACGTGTAATAATAAGAACGGTCCGGCAGAACAATCTGCAAGCTTCCCGATAGATTTCCCTTTTCATCGTAAGACACTTCCGGAATAAAAGCGATGGTGAGCTCCTTACATTGCTCTTTAAAATACCACCCCTCAAAAAAATTTGTTTTCTTCATAACTGCCTCCTGCATGTTGTTAATTCTATTATTGTCATTTTTGCCGGAGAAAATTTATGGTATACTAAATGTAAATAAATCAGGAGGTGAAACACATGACTTTAGGACATGATAAATTATCGTTTTTAAACACGCCTACCCGTCTGGACCGCATGAACCGGATTTCCGACGACCTCGGCATCAATCTTTTTCTAAAAAGAGACGATCTGACCAACTTCGGCACAGGCGGCAATAAACTTCGTAAGCTGGAATATCTGGCAAAGGATGCTATGGACAAAGGCGCTACCATGCTGCTGACAGTAGGTGGTCCCCAGACGAACCACGGCAGGCTGACCGGCGCCGTCGCAGCCAAATACGGACTGAAAGCCGCCATCGTCGCAGTAGGCGCATATCCAGGAGAACTGTCCGCCAACCTTTTGTTAGACGGTATTATGGGCTGTCCCGTTTATCTTGCAGCAGAAGACGGCGTGCATACAGAAGATGAACTTTTACATAAAGCTGTGAGGCAAGTGACAGAAGAATGGGAAGCAAAAGGAGAAAAAATCTACTATATTCCGATGGGAGGTTCCAACGAACTGGGTATCTTAGGCTACTATGACTGTGCGGTTGAACTGGCTGAGCAGACAGCCCAGATGGGTCTTACCGACGTCAGAGTCGTCACCACAGTGGGCAGCATGGGAACCTACATGGGTCTGCAAGTAGGAACGAAAAACGAAAAACTGCCGCTGCATATCACCGGAATCGGCATCGAACCTTTCGAGGGGGGCATCGTCAACAAAGCAGAGAAATACTTTGAGAAGGTAAAAGAATTTTACGGTCTAAGCTTAGATATTTCGGCCAGAGATTTCGATTTGATTGAGGACTACCACTTCGGCGCCTACAATAATCCAGTCAAAGAAGTCCGCGAAGCGATGTATTACATGGGCAGAAAAGAAGCGATTATTCTGGACCCCTGCTATACGGGAAAAACTTTCACAGGCATCGTGGATATGGCCAAAACCGGAAAAATCAAACCGGGAGAAAACGTCATCATGATTCATACCGGCGGAATTCCTGGTATCTATACCAAGCATCACCGGATAGAGATGGAAAAAGAACTGGAGAGTTACATACATATTATTTAATCAAAAGGAACTGTTGCACTAAGCCAGGCGAACTGCCCTTAAAGGCCGGCTGGATCAGTCCAAACGGCGTAAAGCACGTAGAAAACAATGCTTTGCGCCGTTCTTTCGTCAATGCTGGCAGCTCCTTTGCTTGTTTTTTACCAGCAAGGAGAGATACAGCTTGAACATAGATATAGGGTGCAGCAATCCGAACAGCAGTCATTATTGCGGTTTTGATCGTAACCCTGAGCATTAGATCTGCCTCTGTAAATCGATCCGGCCGCCATCATCTGCTGGTATACCCGCTGATATTCAACATTGTTGGGATTCATATCTATCGCCTGTCTGATGTTGCTCATAGCGTCGTCCAACCATCCTTTTTTGTAAGAAAGGACGCCGCTGAGGAAGAACCACTCCGCATCGCGATTCGGCGCGCTGACCAGCATCTGTTCTGCGCCAGTAAGATCGTTGCGGTCAAGGGCCTGTCTGATGGCGTTATAGTCGCCCGTACTGCCTCCGCCATAACGCTGACCGCTGTAACTCTGCGTGCTCCCGCCATAAACACTTTGTGAAGATCGGTTCTTCATCAACGCATCGTAAGCCTCATTTACTTCCTGAAGTTTTTCCTCTGCCAAATCAGCCAGGGGATTATTTTGATATTTATCTGGATGATACTTCTTAACTAGCTCTTTATATGCTGCTTTAATTTCTGCTTCTGAAGCTCCTTGCTTTACGCCTAATACTTCATACGGATTGTTCATTCAATTCTATCCTTTCCCTTAGGATTACATCTGTGCGTACGCGTAATCCCATAAATATAATATTATCTATGATGCCTTTGTTTTTCTTGATTTCTAAGAGGTCGTAAGCATTTGCAACCTCAGCAAGATAATTATATAGCAAATCCTCAATCCCCTCAAGTTTATTTTCTCTAAAAATCAAAGGATTATAATTTTCTTCTTCAATATCTTTTTGATAGTCGTCCAATGCGTCGATGGCATAAATCCATTTCCCTAACTGGCGTCCCAACTGCCCCAAAACGCGCGAGGAGTCTGCGGCTGGATCATATCCGGTAAAAAGCGTCTCCATGATGTCGGCAAAAGTACCCGCTGTCAGGTCCATCTTGCCGGAATGCTGCCGCTCCAGGGCAGAAAGTGCAGCTAAAGACTCTTCCGTTTTTTGGCAGACCGCCGGATGGATCGCCTGTAATTTTCGATAGGCTCGCGCAAGAGCGCTTTTGCCGACCAGACCGATCTTGCTTCTCTCGTCTTTCCAGTCGTCGAGAAACTTATGATAAGCCAAAATGACCATCACATCCGCCGCATAATCCAAGGCCTCATTTCCAAAAACTACCGGTTTTTTCTTAATATGGTGAGTGATACAATGTTCCTGCAGGACGATGTCTGTTTCTTCTGAAAGTCCTGCTAAAACCAGTGCGAGGAATACAGAATCGTAACTCAGGACCATTCTGGGAAGCTGTCCGAACCGTCTGCCGATGGACTTACAGATTCCGCAATAATACGCCTGATACATATCGAATTCGCGCACTTTCAACTCATTTTTTTCTATTGTCACATATCCTAACATAATTTCAATCCATATTCTGAGCTCATGTATTGCTCAAAATGACACGGCAGCTTTTCTGCCTTTTAAAGAATAATAATATTTAGATGATAAACTACTTTTATGAAGGTTTCAAGAAGTCTATGTGAAATTTGTCATCGTAAGGTTGACAAAATCTTCACCTTTTTTTAACATAGGATATGTAAGAGGAAAAAGTGCAATTACTAGTTGGGAGAGAAAACATGAAAAAGACAAGAATCATATTAACAATCGTTACAACTCTAGCAGCCCTTTTCATCACCTGCAGCATTGCTTTCGGCAGCAACGCCGTAGTGGACTCGGAAACCTACACTCATCCTAGTCAGTTTGATAACACCATCGTCATAGATGGACTTGATGTCTCATACTATCAAGGAGCGGCTGGTACCATCGATTGGCACGACGTAAAACGTCAAGGAATAGACTATGTTCTCATTAGAATCGGTTACACAGGTCTCAGTTCTCCATTCTCAATGAATAGTGACAGTTACTTCGAATCCAGTTTTCAGGGTGCCAAAGATGCAGGTATCATGGTCGGCGTATATTATTATTCCTGTGCCACTACAATTGCAGAGGCACAGAAAGAAGCAAGATATGTCTTAAATCTTTTAGATGGACGAGATCTTGATCTTCCTATTGTATATGATTTCGAATATGCGGGCCGTATTGCCAGTTTATACAAAAGCAGATCTCAATCTACTTCTAATGCATTGGCTTTTCTGAAAATAATTAATGACGCTGGATATGAACCGATGTTTTATTCTTATCGGAACATTATGGATCCAAGTTTCAATCCAAGCGGTTATAAAATCAATATGAGTTTAATAGAAAATAAGTATAAAGTTTGGATTGCACAGTATTCTACTGATATCAGTTACTCTCGCCCATATGAGTACTGGCAGTATACCTCTAGTGGAAGGGTAAATGGCATTACAGGTAACGTCGACTGTAACTTCTGGTATTACGACAATGCCGCAGAAAAGACGAAATCTGGGACAACCTCAATAAAGAAAGCTGATGTTTCTTTAGGCGCTACTTCTTTTAAATACAACAAAAACAAGAAGTATCCGAAGGTTACCGTCAAGTACAACGGAACAACTTTGACGCAAGGCACAGACTACAAAGTGAATTACATAAAGAATGTGCTTGCCGGTACAGCCTATGCCATGGTGACCGGCAAGGGCAAGTATTCCAATACGCAGCTCGTACCATTTACTATCAGCAGAGCCAATCTTGCTGACGTCGCAACTGTTTCTGATGTTGCAGATGTCACCTATAGTGGTAAGCTGAAGGTGCCATCCGTCAAAGTAACTCATGCAGGAACCACCCTGAAAAAGAACGTTGACTATACAGTAAGCTACTCAAACAACAGGAATGCAGGAACTGCCTCAATTAAGATTACAGGCAAGAGAAACTACAGCGGCACCATTACTAAGACCTTTAAGATTAACAAAGCGACGCCTAAATTCACTGGCTATATTGGTTACACAAGAACGCCAAGCCGGCCAGATTTCAAGCTGAACACCAAGTGTAACAGCGATGCCACTTTGACCTATAAGTCCAGTGATACTTCTATCGCAACGGTAAGTTCAAACGGCACCATTTCATTAAAGGGCGGAACAGGAATTGTCTACATCACAGTGACAAGTCCTGAGACCAAGAACTATAAGGCAGCTACAAGAGAGGTCAGAATTACCGTAAATCCTGACGGAGCAAGCACTGCAACAATTACCACCGGTGCAGACGCATACAACAAGACGACTCACGATGCAGCCTTTAACCTTGATGCTTCGACCAACAGCGACGGAGTTCTAACTTACAGCTCCAGCAACACAGATGTGGCTACAGTGGATGCAAAAGGCAATGTGACCCTGAAGGGAATTGAAGGAACAGCGACGATTACCATCAAGGTTGCTGCTACAGATAAATATACTGCAGCTACGAAGACCGTCGAAGTAACAGTGAGAACAGATGATATGCATCCGAGCAGCGGCATCATCAATGGAGTTCAAAACACCACGCTGAAAGCGCGCTCTGAGGCAGGAAAAGGATATATCAGAGTGTTCTGGACTAAATCATACGGATATAAGGTCGACTACTTTGAAGTATTCCGTTCCGTAAAGAAAAACAGCGGTTACGGCACTGAAGCTTTCTACAGATCTAAGACAGGTGCGGCAAGGTCCTATAAGAACAATAAAGCATTAGTAAAGGGAACCCGCTACTATTACAAAGTCAGAGGCGTCAGAGAAATCAACGGAGAAACCTATTACACCAAATGGTCTCTGAAAGCAATCAGAACTGCAAAGTAAATATAAATGTAAATACAAAAACGACTTAGTCCGAAATGGGACTAAGTCGTTTTTCCTTGTCTTATATATAGCTCTTGCTCCAGGTAATCAATTCTTCTAACGGCATGGCCTTTCCATAAAAGTAACCCTGATAAATGCGGCAGCCCAGGCTGAGTAGCAAATCACGCTGTTCCTGTGTTTCTACGTACTCTGCGATGACTTCAAAGTTTAATTTCTCCGATAACTGACAGATGGTCTTGACAATTTCCTTTGAACGAGGATTCGTAGAAATCTCCCTGACCAAGCTGCCGTCCAGCTTGACGTAGTCAAAACTGCTGTTCTGCAGATACGTCATGGAACTGTAGCCCATGCCGAAATCATCCATGATAACGCCGATGCCGTTGGCCTCAAGGCGCTGCAGGCCTTTTCTCACTCTTTCCGTACCAGAGAGAGCCACTCGTTCTGTAATCTCAAAGGCCAGCTTGCAGTTTCCCAAATCATATCTGCTGATATTTTTCTCCACATCATCGTAGAATTTCATACTGTCTAGCTGCATAGCCGAAATATTGATGGAGACCTTGAGACCGTCTAAACCCTGTTCTCTCAGATAGCCGATATCTTTGCAGGCGCAGTTGAGCACAATCAGCTCCAGTTCATGGAGATATTCGTCTTCTACTGCCAGATAGAGCAGCAGCGGCGGATAGATATATCCGCAGGCCGGGTGGTTCCAGCGAAGCAGCCCCTCCACCCCGATCAGACGGCCTTTGTCGTCTACCTGCGGCTGATAAAACAGCTTCAGCTGCCCGTCTTCAATGGCAGTATGCATGTCCTCCAAAAGCCGCCTGGCAGCTTTGTTCTTCGGCTCCGTCCCCTTTGTCAGGGATGGTATGACACCCATGCTCTCCATCTCTTTTACATAATCGGTAAGCACATCTATATTTTCTTTCACCACACCTGTATAAGGCTTCTCTAGTACCTTCACAAAAGGCATGTAGAGCACAACGCCGACACAGATATTGAAAATCTGCAGCAAACTGCCGGCGATGGAGCCTGTAGTCAGATAACCGCTGAGTATCACAGGTGTCGTCCAATTGACGGAATCACTTACAATCGGCACAAAACCCAGAGCAACTGCCGCCGTAGAAGTAAGCAGCATCACTACCGGTGTCAGCACAAAGGGAACCAGGAGTATAGGATTGAAGATGACAGGCAGTCCGAAAATCAAGGTTTCATTTACATTGATAATGACCGGCAAAAAGCTCAGCTTTGCCAGACGGCGTTTCCCTTTATTCTTCATATAAAGAAGAATTGCAATCAGAAGACAAATCGTCGCACCGCAGCCTCCCATCATTACAAAAGTATCAAAAAAGGTCTTGGAAAACACTGCTCCTGTTTGATCGGCAAAAAGAGTGGTCGCCACGTCGTCCAGCGCATTGCTTCCGTGGACGCCAAAGATCCACATAAAATGAATCAAGAAGACGAAAAGCATGGAGCTGCCCAAATTTCGCCCTAAATTAGCAAAGATCTCCATGGAGATGGCTGAAAATACATTTTGTGAATAGACGGTGCCAAAGACACCTTCCAGCACTAAACTGGCAAGGCCGAAAAGCCCTATGGTTATGACAGAAGGCGTAATCAGATATACGAACTTGGTGGAACCCTTGCTGCTGCGATAAATGTTTTTGCCATGGCGCTTATACACTTTGTCCAGGAGCTGATTAAACAAGGCCGAAGAGAGAAGCGCGATTACGACGGCAGTAAGCGTCCACATCTGGCTGAATATGCTGATATCCAGGTCTTCCGGCTCCACATTCATACCGACAAACACCACGTAGGAAATTACCGAGATAATCGGACATACAAAAGGTTCTCTTGAATTGTAATATTTAGCATAGGAATAGCTGATTGAAATCAGCAGAATCAAAGATAAGGCACAAATTGTGTAATTGTAGATGGAATCGAAAAAAGCATAGACTTTTCCGTCCCAAATTTCTGTGATAAAATCCTGATAAGGCGTAATAGGAAATGAAGTAATCAGCAGACTGAAGGCGCCCATCAAAAGAAACGGAATCGCCGCCACGAAACCGTTCCTGATGACATTAATCAGGTTATTGTTTTCTATTCTCTCGAAAATTCTTTCTATCTTTCCCATATGGGTTCACCCTTAAAGCTAAGCGCCTTTCTTTTTCATCTCTTCTTCCAGTTCCCTGTAGGCGACTTTGCCGACGAGGGCCTTTGGCAGCACCGTTCTAAATTCCAGCTTCTTGTGAATCGCGTACTTCGCAATATGCTTCACACAATATGTTAAGATGGCCGCCAGCGTTTCGTCTGTCGGTTTTACGCCGGGCTTCAATACCACAAACGCTCCGTGAGCCCTCAGAAACCTGTCAAAGGATTTTTTTCAGTTCGATGGACATTTCGTCACCGCCGCTGAAAACTTCCTATAAACAGGCTAAATTGACCTTATTAAGGGAAGACCGAACTTCTCCCCCATCAACGGCAAATTCCTTCTTATTGCGAAGGCTGTCGACAAAACGTCACTTTACGTTCTGTCTCATCCCTTGCCCTTTCGACTTGTATTGTGCCATGTGTATTACTAACTAAATATTGTACTTTTTTTATCGGCAAATGTCAAATTGAACGGCGCGAAAAAGGCGCGAATCTCAAAAGATCCTGCGCCTTTAAACACTATTTCAAATTCTTGAGAAGTTCTGTGACAAACTGATACATCTTCTGCGTGGATTTGATACTCATTCGCTCGCCTGGCGAATGGAAATACTCGCAGTTAGGTCCGACGGCAATGGCATCCATCTCCGGGTCCTTTTCTATAAACATGGCGCATTCAATACCCGCATGAACGACAAGAGAATGCATCTCCTCGCCGAACATCTGCTGGTAAACTTCCTGCGCTTTTAATCTCAGCGCCGAGTCCGGTCTGTACTCCCAAGGCACATAGCCTCCGAAATACGTCACTTCAGCGCCAAAGATGGCCGCCAGACTGTCCACCTTGTCCAAAATATCCTGTACCGTCGTCATATAGGCGGCTCTTGTTTCTGCCGTAAGGAAAAGTCTTCCGTCACAAAGGTCTATGGTGCCCACGTTGTTGGAGCTTTCCACCACGCCCGGAATCGCACCGTTCATCTTAGCGATGCCATTTGGAAACAAGTCGATGATCTGCACGACTTTTTTCTTGTCCGCAGCAGCCAAAATATCTTCTGCCTCTGCTTTTTCCAGGCGGACGTTCAGTTCTGGCGCCGCTGCGAAGTATTCTTTTCGGAAGACTTCTCTCATTTCTGCAACATGCTGCTCCAGATAGGCTTCCTGACCGTCCTTTACCATGACGGTACAGCAACCGTCTCTCGGAATGGCCAGTCTGTAAGAGCCAGCCTTCACGGAACAGAGATGAATCTCTTCATCCCGAATCAGCCTGATCAACAGCTCAATGGCGCTGCCGCGGCCTCTGTGAATGTCTTCCCCCGAGTGGCCGCCTTCCATACCTTCTACATACAGCTTATAAAATCGTCCGTCTGCCGGAGCCTTTTCCCACTGTAGTGGCAGTTCAAAGTTGATGCCGCTGCCGCCGCAGCTGCCTGCCAGCACCTGGTTATCCACCGAGTGGTCTAAATTGATGATGCGTTTTCCCTCATACAGATCAGTGGAAATATTAGCCGCCCCATCAAAGGTGGATTCTTCGCAGACGGTGAAAATCACTTCCAGAGGCGGATGCGCAAGCTGATCGTCTTCCAGGATTGCCATAGCATAGGCTACACCGATTCCATTATCCGCTCCCAGAGATGTTCCGCAGTCAGAGGAAACCCAGTCCCCATCCGCTCGCAGAGTGATAGGGTCTTTAGTAAAATCGTGACTGCTCTCTGGCGTCTTTTCGCAGACCATATCCAAATGGGCCTGAATGATGACAGGTTTTGATGTCTCATAACCTGCAGACGGTCCCTTTTTGATGACCAGATTATAGTATTCATCCTGAACGACGTCAAAGCCCAACTCCCTGGCCCAGGACAGAATAAAGTCACTGACTGCTTTCTCATCGCCAGAGTTTCTTGGAATCTTGTCAATTTCCTGGAAAAAATGAAACACTCGTTTTGGCTCTAAATTTAACATGACATTCACCTTCGTTTCCTTAGTATCCGATGGATACTGCGATAACCAGCAATACACACGCTGCGACTGCCCACAGACCCCATAACGGCGCTAAGAATTTGAACCACTTCTTATACGGTACGTGACAGATTGCAAGGGCTGCCATCAGCTCTCCGCTTGTCGGCGTAACAACGTTGGTAAAGGCATCACCCATCTGGAATGCCAGTACCGCTGTCTGTCTGGAGACTCCCAGAATGTCAGAAAGCGGCGCCATAAACGGCATGGTGATGGCTGCTTGTCCAGAACCTGACGGAATCAAAATATTCAGCAGATCCTGCAGTACAAACATGCCGCAGGCGCTGACTTTTGCACTCAGTCCTTCTAATAATGTTCCAGCATAGTAAATCAGCGTATCCATGATTCCAGCATCGCTGAGAATATTGGTTACCGCTTTGCACATACCGATAATCAAGCCTGCCCAGAGCATGTTTCTGCAGCCTTCCACGAAATTATCTGCGGCTTCGTTGACACTCATTCCGCTGACAATGACGACCAGAATGCCCACGATCAGGAAAATGGCTGACATTTCGTCGATATAGAAACCCAGCTTGATAACGCAGAATGCGACGACGACAAAACCCAGTCCGAAGATGAGCAGCGACAGCTTCTGTCTTGCGGTCATCGGTTCTACTTCTTCTACATCCAATTTTTCAGCATACATCAGGTCTGTTTCTCTCATGGTATTGAGCTCAGGATGCTTTTTGATCTTGTGCGCATGTCTCATAAGGTAGAGAGAAGTGATGACCGCCATGACCCCAAAGACTACAAATCTGTATCCCATACCGGAGAAGAGCGGCAGCTCTGATATCTCCTGGGCGATCCCTACTGTAAATGCGTTGGTCATACCACCGGCATAACCGATCGCACTGGAAACCATCAGCAGGGCGACTGCAGTGAGCGAGTCAAAACCGGCTGCAATACAAACGATGTACATCAGCGGGATAAATGCTAGGTACTCCTCGGAGCACGCTGCAAATGCGGATACTAGTCCAAAGATAAAGACGCAGGCTGGAATCATGACCAGCTCTTTGCCTTTGAGCACTCTCACCAGATTTGAAAGACCTGCGTGCAACGCACCTGTCTTCTCTACAATCTGGAAAGTACCGCCGATGATCAACAGGAAGAAGATAACAGAGCCTGCACTCTGCAATCCCAGTGTAAATGATTGAAAAATATCAAAAATTCCGATTGGCGCGCCTTCTTTAAATTCGAAGGAGTTGACGTCAATTTTGGCGTAATCACTGCCCTCTATCACTTCTCTTTGAAATTCCCCTGCAGGGATGAGATATGTACAGACCGCAGCTACCAGAAGAATAACAGACAGGATGATCAGAGGGTTGACCGCCTGCCTTGCTTCCCCTTCTTTTAGTTGTTTTTTCTTTTTCATACTTAATTCGTCCTTTCATAAGATAAAGTTATAAATTATTCTATCATTAAAGCAGCGACGATTCAAGAATTTTTTGTCTGATTCTGTCATATTCCATTACAGACCTGACTTGATTGAATCCGTTTCAGGAACTATAATAGAGATATATGAAACCCGATGGAGGAGATACATGGCAAGGATTTTGATTGTAGAAGATGATGAGACCATACGCAGGGAGTTGGCGCTCCTATTGCGCAATGCAAATTATGATGTTCAGGAAGTCTGCGATTTCTCTGATGTGACAAAGCAGATTCTCTCTTCGGCGCCCGACCTGGTTCTGCTGGATGTCAGCCTTCCCGCTGAAAGCGGTCTTTCTGTCTGTGCCAGACTGCGCCTTAGTTCTCAGGTTCCCGTGATTTTCGTCACTGCCGGCAATACGTCGATGGACGAGCTGAACTGCATCCTCCAAGGCGGCGACGATTATATCGCAAAACCTTACCAGCCGCCTATTCTATTAGCGAGAATCGGCGCGGTTCTGAAGCGGACAATGCTGCCAGAAGAGAATGTACAGCGCTTGACCATACACGGAGTAACCTTGAACCTTGCTTCTGCCGTGATTTCTTATCAGGGTAAACAAGCAGAACTGACGAAAAACGAGTGGAAGATTCTCGGTTTTCTCTTTCGCCATCAAGGTGAAATCGTTTCCAGAGTTCAGTTGATCGACTATCTGTGGGATCATCAAGTCTTTATTGACGACAACACCTTGAGTGTCAATATGACTCGTATACGCAGCCGTCTGGCCCAACTGGGAGTGACAGATTTTATCGTCACAAAACGAGGTATGGGTTATCTGATTCCCTGAGATTACGACTACCTGCATTAGGAGGCAAATTATGAAACTGCACGATTACTTAAAAGATAAGGGATCGGTCCTGCTGGTCAATGCGGCAGGACTGTTTTTTCTGTCCCTGTTTCTGAGACTGTCTGCCGTCCGTACAGGTGATATTTTGATCATATGCATCTTCTGGTTCCTGATTTTAACGATTTGGCTGGCGGCAGATTTCTATCGCAGCCGTAAGCATTTTTGTCATCTTTTTACGTTGCTGGCGGAGCTGGACCAAAGTTACCTCATCTCAGAAGTGATGGAAGCCTCGCCTCGCCTGACGGACCGGCTCTATCGTGAGATCATCCGCAGTTCCAACCGATCCGTCATCGAAAAGATTCATGCATTGGAGGACTGCCAGCGAGATTACAAAGAGTACATCGAACAATGGATACACGAAGTCAAACTGCCCCTGACTGCTGCCAGACTTCTCTGCGAAAACCAGCCCTGCCAGGAAGATAGAAAACTGCTGATGGAGCTGGGGAAAATCGAAAAAAAAGTAGATCAGGTTCTTTTCTATGCCCGCATGGAACACGCCTATCAGGACTATCTGATTCATCCTGTGAACCTGAGGAAAACCGTTCTCACTGCTATCGCAGAAAACAAAGCTTACTTCATCCAAAGCGCCATGCAGATCGACTTTGCTCTGCCGGAAGAACCTCCTGTCATCGTCTCCACAGATGAAAAGTGGGTCGTATTTCTTCTCGGCCAAGTCTTCGCCAACTCTATCAAGTATTGTCGGAAAGAAGGGGCGCTGGTGCGGATTTATGTGCAGAGAGGCAAGCAGAAGCTGACATTGATCGTGGAGGATAATGGACTGGGGATACCAGCAGAGGATTTAGGTCGTATCTTTGACAAAGGCTTTACCGGAAAGAACGGCAGGACGGGAGCAAAATCCACCGGCATCGGTCTCTATCTCTGTAAACGGCTCTGTGACAAACTGGGCATTGGCCTCTCCTGCGAATCTGTGGAAGGCCAGTTTACCCGCATACTGTTCACCTTCCCCGACTCCGATTTTCAAAAGATATAGAAATCTTTCAAAACTGTAAGATTTCTGTAAGGGAAACCCATACAAGGAAGACCTTTTGTTCTGTACACTGAAAGTACATCGAACAGAAAGGAAGAATCAATATGAATGAACTGATACGTATTTGCGACGTAGAAAAATATTACGGTACCGGAAGCAATGTGGTCAAGGCCATTGACCGCGTCAGCTTTCAGGTAACCCAGGGGGAATTTATCGGCATCATGGGGGCGTCCGGCTCTGGTAAGTCCACCCTGCTGAATTTAATGGCTACCATCGACCATGTGACCAGCGGCCACATCTATTTCGATGATTTGGACATTACTCAGCTTTCTGAAGAAGCGGTTGCTCAGTTCCGCAAAGAAAACCTGGGATTCGTATTTCAAAGCTATAATCTGCTGGATACCTTGACCGTCGAGGAAAATATCCAACTGGCACAGACTCTGCAAAATAAGAAGAAGAGCGTAATACAGTCTGCTACAGCCGAAATCATGGAGCGGCTGGGCATCTCGGAAATCGGTCATAAATTTCCCGATCAGATTTCCGGCGGTCAAAAACAGCGCTGCGCCTGCGCCAGAGCCCTGGTCAACAGACCCAAACTGATTTTAGCAGACGAACCGACAGGCGCTCTCGATTCTCGCTCTGCCGGCATGCTGCTGGAAACTTTCTGCAAAATGAATCAGGAACTTTCCGCCACCATTCTCATGGTCACACACGACGCATTTTCCGCCAGTTACTGCAGCCGCATCCTCTTTCTGAAAGATGGGAAAATCTTTCACGAATTGATTCGCGGGGAAAAGAACAGGCGAGAGTTTCTCAATCAGATTCTGGATGTTCTCGCTCTGACAGGAGGTGACAGCAGCCATGCTCTTTAAACTGTCCCTGCGCAATGCCAAACGTTCCATGAAAGATTATCTGATCTACATGCTCACCATGGCCGGCATTGTCGCTTTCATGTTTGCCTTTGATTCCCTGATTTTTACAGATATCGTCCAAAATATGTGGGAAACCGCCATGGTCATGGCGGTGATGATCGGTTTCGTAACCTTCTTCATCGTGCTCATCGTCGCCTGGCTGATCAATTATATGGTTCATTTTATGCTGGAAAAACGGAGCCGGGAATTCGGGACCTATCTTCTGCTGGGGATGAAGAAAAAAACCGTGTCCAGGCTCTACATGCGTGAAAACATGATTCTGGGCGCCATCGCTCTATTCTTCGGCGTTCTGGCTGGAGTGGCGCTCAAACAGGTCATTATGACCATCTTTTATCACCTGTTCAGCCAGGACTACCACATTCAGATGGGAGATTTCCACTGGTGCCTTCTGATGACGGCAGGCTGCTTCGCTCTCTGCTTTCTCCTGGCACTGAGGCATAATCGTAAGATATTTAAGAAAATGACCATTGCGGATTTTATAGATATGGAAAAGGAAAGTGAAGCTGTGGAAACCGGCAGGGAAAAGTGGAAACAGATTCTCTTCCCCGCCTCTCTTTGCTATTTCATCTTTTTCTTTTACCTGATGTACTGGGCAGACTACAACACCGCCGGGGTCATCCTGACCAGCGTTTTATTCATCGCGGCAATCTACCTCTTTTACCATGGACTTGCGGCCTGGCTGGTTTGCTATATTCGCCGCGGCGGCAGGCTGGTATACCGCAGTGACGGGCTGTTCCTGCTCCGCCAGCTCTCGTCTAAGATCCGCACGATGCGTTTTACCATGGGTACCTTGACGATTCTATTCACCGTGGCACTCCTGGGCGGCACAGTCGCCATGATGTTTGCAGGATATCAAAAGGAAGCGATCAACAGCGCCATCCCCTTTGACCTGATGATGACCAGCAAAGCCCCAGAAGACCGCTTCAATGCGGAACTGGATTTCTTGAAAAAGGAAGGGGTCAAGACGAAAAACCTGCGCATCTATGAAATTTATCACGACAGCGGCCGTCAGATGAACGATTATCTGTATACCCACGTTGCCAATTTGGGCAGTTCTTATACAGATGAAAACGGCAAGCCTGACAGAAAGGCCATCGAAGCTGACACCTATAACTATTACGACTACGACACCTACATGTCTCTCAGCGACTATAATGCCCTGCGAAAGATGCTTGGCTATGAACCGGTGTCCATGAAAAACAGTGAATATCTGCTCCATATTAAGCAAAGAGTACTCGGTAATATAGCCGACGATTTTCTTCACAGAAAGCTCTCTGTCAGCGGTGAGAAGCTTTCCTTTACAGGCGCCTACACAGAAGCCTTCAGCCTCAACGGCATAAACGGCGCTGACTATGTCATCGTTGTTGCCGATCGTATCTGCAGGAATCTGACCCCCTATTATGCTGTAGCAGCGGCAGACCTTGTCGATCCGCCACAGGAAGATCTGCAGGATAAGCTGGAAGCCTTTTATTATCACCAGAGAGGTCTGCTGACGGAGATGGACGCAGAGAAGCTGGAAACAGAACTGGAGAACCGCAAAGCCACGCCCGAGGAGAAACGAGCTTTGGAGCAGACAAAGAATATGGAAGATCAGCCGAACGGTTCTGATCAGATCATGACTTTGGGCAGGTACAATGTAGCCGTAAAGGACAATATTACTGCAAATATGCTCTCCATGGTTTCTGCCATCACCTTTCCCCTGGCTTACATCGCGCTGATCTTCGTCTGTGTGGCTTTGACCATCCTGGCCGTACAGCAGCTATCGGACTCCAGCCGCTACCGTTACCGTTATGACGTATTGCGGAAAATGGGCGTAAGTGATAAAGGCCTGACAAAAATCGTGCGCAGACAGCTGTCACTGTATTACTTGGTACCTATGGCTGTATCCCTGTTTCTCAGCGCATTCATCGGCATTTTTGCAGGAGAACGTTTTACCTTCTATACTGGCGCTGCCGCAAGCAGCCTCTCTTACTTCACCATATCCGCTCTGGTGTTTATGGGGATCTATCTGCTTTACTTTATTGCGACTTATCTGGGGTTTAAGCGCAATGTAGAGGAAGTTTTTATCAGATTGGAATAATCCCTCCGAGATACAGAGAACGGCGGCTTTGATTTTCTCAAAACCGCCGTTCCACAATATCACGCTTCATGGTATGTCTATACCCCCGTCTAACAATAGTTTTTTCTTTTTCCCCTAGCGCGGCGGGTAGAGTTTATGTATTTAGTTATACTGAATTTCGGGCTTTAACACAGGGAGTATTATATCAAAGGTTTCACATAAACCTCCTTTTCTGTATCAAGTGCAAAACCACAAGACAACAATAGACCACAAGAGGCTTTGTTTTCCGGCTCAGGCTGTACGACGATTCTTTTGGCGTCATTGTGAAGCATGATCCTGTTCGTTAAGTCCGCTACAATTTTTTTGCCAAAGCCTTTACGGAGATAATCTGTTTCTCCAATCATATAGTCAATACTATACGATCCACCTAATGCCGTATAGCCCTCCCAAAGTTCATCGCTGTCTTTGCAGGCGTAGTATTGGCAAAAACCGATGGGGGTTCCATCGTTTTCTACAATGAAATGATAAATCCAGTTGAAATCGCTATCTTGTTTTTCAACTTCATTTATCCAATCCTGCGGATCATGATACCACTTTGCAACGTGTGGAGTGTATAACCATTTTTTAAATACGGTTAAGTCGTCAAGGTTCATGTGTCTAAGGTTTATCATATCGTTTCAGCGCCTCCTAATGCGAATTATTATTCATATTCTCATTATACACGTTCTACGACAGCTCGTCAACAAATACGAATTATTATTCTTATTTTTATTGCTGCTGACTTTCCTATGTAGTATAATATTTTTGAAAGGTGGTGATTTGCCTCATGCCAGATGTAAGGAATCCTCAACAAACACGATCAATAGAGAAAAAGAACAAGATTATCAAAGCAGGTTTTGAATTATTTTGCGAACAGGGTTATTATGCCACCACTACAACACATATCTGCCACAGAGCTGGTATTTCAACTGGTGCCCTATATAGCTATTTCAAGAACAAAAAGGATATTTTTATTGCTGCTTTTAAAGACTTTCTTGAGGGCGAGTATTTTAATATGCTTCTGCAATCGCTTAATAACTTGACCGAGCCATTCAATATTGATTTATTTTTGGATAGATGTGTTGATGTCTTAGCTGAAATCTATCAAGGCTCCTATACTGCTCTAATTGAATTGGCAAACATGCAATTAGAGGATAAGGAAATCATGGAAAAGTTTAGCCACTTTGAAGATACCTTTATGATTGCGGTTGTTGAAGCATTAACGGCACATAATATTAGAACAGATAACTTATCCGAAAAGTATTATCTTGTCTATATTTTGATTGAAGCCTTAGCCCAGGAAAAAGCATTCAATAACCACAATACGGTCAATTATGATAAGCTGAAAGCTGAAACATACAGCATTATCAAGGGCTATTTACTATTAGAGTCCGACTGAACCACAGGGGTTTTGCTAACTGCAGGCATTACAAGTGTCAAGACGATTACATGGTTTCATGATCAATTACAAAGGACTGCCGGCAGGCAGTCCTTTTTCAATTAACTCTTAAATTTTTTCCAGTACTTCGTATATAGGTCGTCTGCAGCCGGGCCCAAATTCTTCAATGCTTCACATTTCTCTAACACGGAATCCTCAGGGAAAAGGACTCCCATCTTAGCTGCATCATCTCTGACGCTGTCAATCACGCTGATGTTTGGAATGGAATAAGTCAAATAGTCAAAATTGGTCATGGCTACGTCTTTATCCAACATGAAGTTGATCCACTTCTCCGCATTTTCCTTGTTTTTCGCAGATGTCGGAATCGCCCAGGAATCCGTAAAGTCTTCACTGCCTTCCTTCGGCACCACGTAGGCCAAGTCAGGATTCTCCTCTTGACAGTAGAGCACTTCGCCGTTCCAGATGACAGCGATATCGGCAGAACCGCCTAAGATAATATCTCTGGCTGAATCGTTGGCATATTTGTACACCAGTGGTTTTTGCTCTGTGAGATATCTGGACGCCTCTGCAATCTGTTTCTCATCTGTAGTGTTAAGGGAATAACCCTTGGCTTTTAAGGCGATGGCTAACGTATCTCTCATGCTGTCAGGCATGACGATTTTCCCCTTGTATTTCGGATTCCAGAGGTCATTCCATGAAGTAATAGAACCCTCTGGTATCTTATTGATATCGTACAGAATCCCCAGAGTTCCCCAGGTATGGGGAACGGAGTATTTATTGCCCGGATCAAAGTTTTCAGCAACCTTCAGGTACTTCTGGTCCAGATTGGCGATATTCGGTATGGACGAATAATCGATTTCCGCCAGCAGATTCTCACCAGTCATTTTGTCGATCATATAATCTGATGCACAGATCACGTCGTAGTTGACCGAACCGTTTTTGATGACTGGATACATTTCCTCATTGGTGTCAAAGGTGTCCATGACCACTTTGATGCCAGTTTCTTTTTCAAATTCCTTAATCAGAGTCGGATCGATGTAGTCACCGAAGCAGTAGACGTGCACTTCTTTGCCGCCGCTGCCGCCTGAAACACCGCTGAGGAACAGGGTTCCTCCCAAAATGAACACCACCAAGGTAGTGAGCACCGCCATAATCCGCTTCTTGCTCTTGCCGTCTTCTTTGGTCGAAGCGACGTTGGAAGTCACCAAGATAACCAAGACGGTCACAAAGATCAGCGTAGACAGAGCGAAGAGAGTGGGCCTGATGCCTACCTTCACCTGACTGTAAATCAAAGTGGAGATGGTGTTGATGCCCGCACCTCTTGTAAAGTGGGTGATGACAAAGTCGTCTACGGACATGGTAAAGGCCAGCAGAAAGCCGGAAACGATACCTGGTCTGATATCAGGCAGTACCACCTTATAAAAAGCATAGAGCGGCGTAGCTCCCAAATCCAAAGCTGCCTCGTAAGTGTTGCCGGCCAGCTGTTTGAACTTAGGCATGACAGACAATATCACATAGGGAATACAGAAAGTGATGTGAGAAAGCAGTACCGTTCCCCAGTTCAGCGAAATGCCAAAGACCAGGAATGTCATCATCAGAGAGATACCCGTTACGATATCCGCATTGAGCAGTGGTATATTATTCAATCCCATAATCACAGTTTCGGAACGCTTCTTCATGGCCATGATGCCGATACAGGCCAGAGTTCCGATGATCGTCGCAATGGCAGCGGCCGCCAAAGCGATGGTAAAGGTGTTCCATATGGCTTCCATAATCATGCTGTTGCCCAGCATTTCCTTGTACCATTTCAGTGAAAATCCGGTCCAGATGGACATGGATTTACTGTTGTTGAAAGAAAATACCATCAACGTCAGGATGGGCAGGTACAGAAACAATATGATGAGGATGAGGTAGATCCGTTTTCCAAGTTTTTTCATATCAGCGTCCCCTCCCCTTCTTTATCCAGTTTGCCCAGAGCCGCCATGCTGATGACGATAAAGATCATCATAATCAGGGATAGTCCCGACCCCAAGTTCCAATTGGAACTGGTAGTAAACTCCTGTTCGATGATATTTCCGATCAGGTTGATTTTCCCTCCGCCAAGCATATTGGAGATGACAAAGGTGGTCAGGGACGGCACGAATACCATGGTCACGCCGCTGGCGATGCCCGGTATGCTGAGAGGCAGCAGGATGTCGAAGAGAACCCGCTTCTTTGTCGCTCCCAGGTCGTAAGCCGCTTCGATGATATTGTCGTCAATCTTCATCAGTGTATTGAAAATCGGCAGTACCATGAAGGGCAGAAAGTCGTAGACCATGCCCAGGACGATGGCTGCCGGCGTGTTGATAATCTCTAGCGGCGGCAGATGAAGAGAAGTGAGCAGGCTGTTGAGTATGCCTTCTTTCTCTAATATGACCTGCCAGGCCATGGTCCTGAGCAGGAAGTTCATCCACATGGGCAGGACAAAGAGAAAGATCATAAATCCCTTTTGCCCGATGCGGCTGTTTTTTAAAATCATGGCCAGAGGAAAGGCCAAAAGGAAGCAGATTACTGTACTGATCAGCGCCAACAAGAGAGCCAGCCCCAGGGCTTTGGCGTGTTCTGCACCAAAGATGGCAGTGACATTGTTCCAAGTAAAAGCTCCGCTGCGGTCAGTAAATCCATAATAGGCGATAACTGCCAGCGGAATCAAAGTGCCGCAGGCAATCCAAATCAGAAAAGGGCTCGAAAGCAGTTTCTTAGACATCGATTTCTATCGCCTCCTCCTCTTTGGACTGTGGTTTATGCATGATCTGAATGTTCTCCGGAATCACGTCTAAGCTGACCTTGGTTCCCACCGGATAACTCTTGGTGTTCTGTGCCAGCCAGAGGAATCCTCCCGCTTCAATCTCCATCTCATAGTGGACCCCGATAAAGACGTTGTGGGTTATCTCTCCATCCAGCCTGCCTTCTCCCGGCTGTCCGATGATTAAGTCCTCTGGTCTGATGACCACGTCAACCGGCTTATTTCTACCAAATCCTTCGTCAATGCAAGGGAAAATGGTATCACAGATTTTGACCACTCGGTCTTCCATCATGATGCCGTCAATGATATTGCTGTCGCCGATAAAGTCTGCCACAAAGGCGTTTTCCGGCTCGTTGTAGATTTCTTCCGGGGTGCCCATCTGCTGAATATAGCCGCCGTTCATGACCACCACCTTGTCGCTCATGGTCAAAGCCTCTTCCTGGTCGTGGGTGACGTAGATAAAGGTGATTCCCAGCTCGTTTTTTAATCTGATCAGCTCATACTCCATGTCCTGTCTCAGCTTCAAGTCCAAAGCGCCGAGCGGTTCGTCGAGGAGCAGGACTTTCGGCTCGTTGACGATGGCTCTGGCCATAGCGATTCGCTGCTGCTGTCCGCCGGACAAAGCGTCGATTTTTCGCTTTTCATAGCCGTCCAGATTGACCAGCTTCAAAGCGTACTTGACTTTATCTCTGATATATTCATCACTCTTTCCACTGATTTTTAGGCCAAAGGCAATATTCTGGCCCACATTCATATGGGGAAACAGCGCGTATTTCTGAAATACCGTATTCAGGTGTCTTTGATTGGGCGGTACATTTGTAATGTCCTTTCCCTCAAAAAACACCTGTCCCTGATCCGGCGTTTCAAAGCCTCCTACAATTCGGAGTGTCGTCGTTTTTCCACAGCCGGAAGGTCCGAGCAGGGTAATAAATTCATTCTGATTTACAGTCAGATTAAAATCGTCCAATACTAATGTGTCATCAAATGACTTGGAAATATGTCTTAGCTCGATAAGTGATGATGCCATTGTTCTTCCTTTCTTTAGAAACTAGGAGGTGAGCTGACCCAGATGAGTTTCGCTCCCTTTTTTGATGATATATGATGTTTTTTCTCTGGCGTATAATAGAAAGATTCTCCCGCCTTTGCCGCATGGGTCTTCTTTCCGATATGTATGGTGATTTCGCCTTTGATGACATACCCAAATTCCTCGCCTTCATGAGGGGTATCGGGATAGGTCTGTCCGCCTGCCGCAAGGGTCAGACGGATCGGCTCCATAATGTTCTTCTGGGCATTGGGAATAATCCATTCAACCGTATTTTTTAAATCGCTGTCGATCTTTTCAAAATAATCTTCGTCTTTGAATACCACTTGGTCGTCGCTGTCTTCAGCGAAGAATTCGGCAACGGATACGCCTAAGCATTGTAAAATATCTGACAAGGTAGCGATAGACGGCGAAGTCAAGTCTCTTTCTACTTGCGAGATAAACCCCTTCGACAGCTCCGCCCGATCGGCCAGCTCTTCCTGGGTCAAACCTTTCACGACTCTCAGTTCTTTAATTTTGGATCCTATATCCATTTCCATTTCCTCTCCTTTACCTCAAGGTAATCACAAAGATTGTAAACTGTTTGTTTAGTATTAGTAAACTATGGGGCAAGAATCATTATACCGCTTTTCCTGTACATGTCAATAGGAAAAAGGCTTTTGTCAAACAAAAAAGGTGGCTGACGCCACTCCACTAGGGAACCCTAGGTTCCCTTCGGCGCCTGCTTTGCAGGCTGAGCACCCTCCTTAGGGCGGCGAGGGGATTCCCCTCTGCACACCCCTTTTTTGTTTGATAGGAAATTCATATTTCCTATCAAACAAAAAAATAGACAACCAAATCATACCCGATTTGCTGTCTATCGCTTTGCCATCTCTATTACTCTTCGTCTAATCGTTCCTGTATGAAGCCTTCCACATCGTCTCTCGAAATGCGAAGTGCTGCGGCAAATTCTCCAAATAAAAGGTCTTCCGCTTTCTTCATAAACTTCTTGTCGATTTGTCCCAAATGCCGGTTCTGTTTCATGGCGTCCACCTTTTTGGCATGGATGGATTTTGTCAATTGCAGAAGTTCCAGACATTTGTGAGAATCGATAACCGACTGGTAATACTTTGTTAACTGCTGCATACTGCTGCTTTTGTAAATCTCAGTATGAATCTGCGGAATGTTATCGATCAAGTCTTTGGCTTCGTCCTCTGATATCACCGGTCGCATGAAAACTTTCTCGTTGTCTACTGGTGCATATATCACGCCGCTTTGGTATAAGGGCTCTAACACATAATACAGCCTGTCCTCACTAGAACCAGAAAACACGTTATTAGATATATCGGATATTTTGCAGACCCCCGTGCCGCCGTACATGATCAAATCATTAATATCATACATAATTGGCTCACATCTCCTTTCAACGTTTCACTCATTATAATTATTATAACACTTTTTGCCATAATAATGTAAGAATTTTTTTATTTCTTCCGTATTTGTAAGAAAAAAGGATAAAAGATACCCTTTCATCCTTGATTTTCGTGCATTTTGGTTAACATTTTTGTTAAAATTATATTGTTCAGTTCGCTTTTCTGTGCAAATCCTATCAAAAATCTGACTGTTTTTGCTTCATTTCCCTCTCTGCCCAAGCCAGAATTCGCCCTTTCTATTTAAAATTGTGCAACTTCCGGGTCGGCTTCCTCCGCTTCTTTTACTTCACTGCAGTATAATACAGGGCCAGCTTCGCCGTAGACGTCGTCGAATTCCACCTTTACTTTTGCAGTAATCGTAACCCAGCCGCCGTGTTTCAGGAGATTGGCAGCGTTATCCCATCTGCACACCAGACCGGCAAATTGAATGTCCTCTACACAGCAAGTCATGACG
Organism: Emergencia timonensis; assembly: GCF_900086585.1. Lineage (GTDB taxonomy): Bacteria > Bacillota > Clostridia > Peptostreptococcales > Anaerovoracaceae > Senimuribacter > Senimuribacter timonensis. The sequence continues at coordinate 1,892,045 of NZ_FLKM01000008.1, read as the reverse complement.
TGGCGGCCAAAGACGAAGTGATCGTCCGCCATACCGCCGCCCAGGACACTGCGGCCTTTGACCTTGAGGACTTTGCCATCGTATTTGTCCTGCTCTTCGTTGATATCCCGATACCATTCGGCAAAGGCGTTATCTTCAACTTCTATGATCGCTGCGTCGAAATCAAATGGCAGGGGGTCTTCAATCTGATCCATCTCCACATCGTCCTTGCCGTATTCATATAGAATCTGGCTTCTTCTATTGGCGGCTCTGACAATCTTGTGAAATTCCATCTTGTCAAATCCTCGCTCACAGCGATTGAAAACGACCAGCTCCGCACTCTTCAGTTTGTCAAAGACCAGCTGCCTCATGTTTTGATTGTACTGGAGAAAAGTCCGCGCATCGGCAAACATCATCTCCTGGTACGTCACCCATTCTTCGGGCATGTTCTGATAGAAGGTATCCAGATTCCACATGCCGTTATACTCCACGACAACCCGCTCAACCTTATGTTTCAGCTGCAGATCACGCAGATGCTCCGTCGTCAGCTCCTCCTCATCTTCTATCGTCTCGAAGAAAACCTTGGTTCCGAAAAATCTGCTGGGATGGTATTCGGCTTCACCCTCTTCACACAGGAGAAACAGCGTTCTCTCACCTGCGTTAAAATCATCGCCTTCCAAGGCTTCCTGAATAAATGTCGTCTTACCGCTTTCTAAAAAACCGGTAAATAAATATACTGGTATTTCCATAAACGCCACCTCTTACAGCCCGAACAGCTCTTTGATGCTGTCTTCTTCGATTCCCGCTCCGATGACACAGAGCATGCCTGTAACTGCCGCACTTCCGTGTCTTACGTCCGGCTCACCCGGCACGTAATCAAAGTGAATCCACTGGCCGTCTTCTCCTTCTACGATGCCCTTGGCTCTGAGAACCTGCCCGTATTCAGCAAAATTCGACAGAGCGGAAAGCGCTTCTTCAATCTGCTTTTCTGTGAACTTGTGTGCAGTCTCGACGCCAAAGCTGGTGAAAACTTCGTCGGCGTGGTGATGTCCTTCGTGATCGTGATGGTGATGATGGTCGTGATGATGCTCGTGGTCGTGGTGGTTATGGCCGCAGTCACAGTGCTCGTCGTGATCGTGGTGATGATGCTCATGGTCATGATGATCGTGCCCGCAGTCACAGTGTTCGTCATGATCGTGGTGATGATGGTCGTGGTCATGATGATGGTCGTGCCCGCAGTCACAGTGTTCGTCATGATCGTGGTGATGATGGTCGTGGTCATGATGATGGTCGTGCCCGCAGTCACTGTGCTCGTCATGATCGTGGTGATGATGCTCGTGGTCGTGAGCTTCCTCTTCCAGATGAGCGAGTTCTGCAGCGATGGTATTCTTCTGCTCCATGGTAGCAAGAATCTGCTGACCGGTAATCTCCTCCCACGGTGTCGTTACAATCGTTGCCTCCTGATTGTGCTCACGCATCAAGGCAACGCAGGCATCCAGCTTGTCCTGAGACAGTCCTGCTGTATGACTCAGAATAATCGAACTGGCATGTTCAATCTGATTGTTAAAAAACTCACCAAAATTCTTCATGTACATCTTCGCCTTTTTCGCGTCTACGACTGTGGTAAATCCGTTCAGTTGAATTTTGTCGTTGTGCAGGCGCTCTACAGCGAGAATGACATCGCTGAGTTTGCCAACGCCTGACGGTTCGATCAAAATTCTGTCCGGCGCATATTCGTTAATTACCTGATCCAATGCTTTGCCAAAGTCGCCCACCAGGCTGCAGCAGATACATCCGGAATTCATCTCGTTAATCTGTACTCCCGCATCTTTGAGGAACCCGCCGTCAATGCCGATTTCTCCAAACTCGTTCTCTATCAAAACGATCTGTTCGCCTTTATAAGCCTCTTCAATCAGTTTTTTAATTAACGTTGTCTTTCCGGCACCTAAAAAACCGGAGAAAATATCTACTTTTGTCATATTTTCCTCATCTCTTTCTCTAAAAAATTTCTAAATTATAGTATACCACATTTCGAACGGTTTCTCACAAGGGGATTTAAATTTTTTTAACATGGAGGCAGATGCCGGAATCACCCCCGTGCAAAAACCGAATAATCCGCCATAAATATACTTAAAACTGCCCACTTTAGGCACTTTTTTGAGAAATAAAAGCTTATTTTCGATTAATTATCCATAAAATGTAAAAAATGCCAATAGACTTCAAAATTATGTAGTGATATTCCTTTGTATTAAACCGTATTTTTATGCCTTATTCCGTCGAATTTGGGCTTTTTATTTCTCTGAAGAGGCTGGTAAAAGATCAAATCTGCCATAAATGCAGCAAAATCACCCGATTATGGCACTTTTGCCGGATTTAAAACAAAAAGGCGGAAGGGCGAAAATCGATCCGCCGCAAAGCCGCCTTCTCTCTTTAGTTAATAATACTGGCTCACCTTTTCTTTGATGATATCCATCACCTGGTCGTAGCCGTTTATGCACTTCCATTCCGTCGCCAAGTGCACCTTTACGACCTTGTCCAGCCAATCTCTGTAATACTCCATGGCTCCATCAAAGTCCAAGCCTCTGTCCTGCAGCTGTTTTACATCGCTTTCTGCAAATTCTACCGTCACTTTGCAGCGCTGGCGTTCTTCACCTTCCGGACCGTCTGGAAAATCGATGACTGCCACATCTACGTTGTTGTGAAAAGGCTTGTCAGCCTTAAGTTTGATTTCCTTCATATGATCAACTCCTCCTAAATACTTCCTAGTTAGTATCCTATCTTTCGCTCGCAAATATGCAGTCTCCTTACCAAAAAAACGAAAACACGGAGGCGAAGGCTACCGTAAGCAGTCCGGCTACTGCGATAGAGAGGCTGCTCATGGCGCCCTCGACTTCGCCCATCTCCATCGCTCTGGCAGTTCCGATGGCGTGAGATGCCGTGCCGATCGCAACGCCTCTTGCAATTGGCTCCTTGATGCGGAATAATCTGCATACGCCCTCACCGATCATATTGCCCAATATTCCCGTTATCAAAATCACTGCGACGGTGATCGTCACATAACCGCCCAATTCTTCCGAAACGCCCATTCCGATGGCTACCGTAATGGATTTCGGCAGTAAAGTGACATAGGTTTCGTGGCTGAGACTGAAAACGGCTGCCATGGCCAGAATACAGATCAGACTGGTCAGGACGCCCGACAAAATTCCTGCCATGACCGCTTTCCAATTCTTTTTCAGCAGTTCCATCTGCTCATACATGGGAATTGCAAGGCAGACCGTAGCCGGCGTCAACAGATAGCTGAGATATTTGGCGCCTTCATAATAGCTGTCATAATCGATACCGCATAAAATCAATAGGACGATGGTCGCCGCCACAGCGATCAAAAGCGGGTTAAAAATTGCTGTTTTAAATTTCTTTTTCAATTGAGAGCCTGCTTCATAGGCGATAATACTGACAGCTACACCAAAAAAGACAGAATCCTGCAAAAAACTATTCATTTGCTGCCTCCCCGCCTTCTTTCTTTTGTCCCATTCGGACGATCCCCTGGGTAATTCTTCCTGTCGCTGCCATGACGGCCACTGTCGTAACGACTGTAATGGCCAGAACTGGCGCCCATATCGGTCTCAGCACGCCCCAGGATTCCAGAAGTCCCACAGCTCCCGGAATGAACATCAGCGGCATGACTTCCACGAGAAAACGCCCTGTATCTCTTACCGCATGCAGCGGAATCACGCCAGTCAGCAGACAGATCAGCATGATGACCAGTCCGTAAATGCTGGCAGGCACTGGCAAAGGGATCAGGTAATTCAATAGTTCCCCAATGAAAGAGACCACTAAGATGATTGTAAACTGTCTTACGTACTTCATTTTTTGCTCCGTTCTAGTTTGTTTGTCCATCAAACATTGTATCATATGCTCTAAGCTCTGTCTTCGGCTTCGCCTCGCCACTCGCTAAGAGGCACTGGGCACCTGTCTTACCTCGGCTCTGTCTTCGCTCTTGCTCACCACTCGCCGGGTAAGGACATTGTACCACAACTCTGCTCCCCAGAACAGTATCTTCCGTACAACAAAAGGACACAGCGTCCCGCGGCTGTGTCCTTTTGCAACTATATTCCTATGAGAATCTGTGCCCGTTTTAATGCATAACGATAGACTGCAAACAGGATGGCAGAGATGGCTGCAATAATGCCTAATAAGATGCCCAGGGCCGTAAATTCTGTGCCCGCCAGCCTTCCATCATTAGAAATATCCATAGCCAGTGAGAAGAGGAATCCCAGACTGCATCCGATGGCAGTCGGATATTGGAAAATCTTTGCCAACTGTCTCTTCAGCACCTTCTGCCGATAGGCTCTGTCGGCGCCCAGCTTTTCCAGGCTGTCGAACAGCTCCTTGTTATCAGATGCCACTGAAATGCTTCGCACATAGGTCATGACGGAGACCGCTGCCAGCGCAATGATACAGATATAAAGGCAGAGCATCACGTATACACTGATCAGCTGCATCTGATCCTGCAGTTGGATAATCTGAAAACCCGGTGCATATTTCCAGTCATTCAAAAGCAGATTGTTGTCCATGGACATATCGATTCGATCGCTGTATCCGTACTCTTTGCCTGCTTTCTGTGTCTGCTGCTCTTCCCAGGCGTCCCAGTAACCCATGTGGTTAGAACGCGCCGTAGCCCGATCCACGTATTGAGACAGCAAAGCTTTGGCAAAACCGTAGGAACGCTCAACGTCATCTACATCGAAGAAAATCAGATTCTCCTGGTAGTCTTGATCCAGCCCTCTGGTCATCCTACTGTAATCGTCGTCACTGATGACATAGGCAAAGGGGTCGCTCATGGCGTATAGCGAATTCTGCTCCAGGCTGCCGCCATATGCCAGCTTCATGGATTTGCCGCTGTCAGGATTTGTCACCCTGTCTAATCCGTCCACCTGGTCAAAAAATCCCTTATAATCTTTCGATGTTACTGTCTTATAGGTTCCTTCCTGCACGGTGATCTTCTTTCCAGAGATGGCCGCATAACTGCTGGCGGAAAGGAAAAGCGCCCCTTTCTGCTGGTCATAATACTTTTCCACATATCGGCTTTCATCTTCGCTGATATCCGTGGCCGTATAAGAGATGACCAGATTAGATGCCTGCCCCTGGATAAAGTCCTCAACCTTCAGGTCATATTTTTCAGCTGTCCTGTAGACATCCGCCTGATCTATCTGTTTTTCCAAAGCAGGATAATGGAGGGAAAAAGCAAAATCATCACTTTTTGCGAGATCCGGCGTCAGACTGTACTGCATTCCGTAGAAGGAAGCAAAGCAGCAGACAAAGATCAGCAGCACGATGACGCACATATTCCGCGTAGATGCCTTTGCTGTAAAACGCATCAGACTGATGGACACCAGATTCTTGTAATATTTCTCCTTGTTTTTCCCCGCACGACTCTGGGCTACGATGCTGAGCAGCACCAGGTAGATGCCCATCACCGTGAGGAGATAGAACAGGTTCACCGCAGAAGGCAGATTGACCTTGAAGACCCTGGCGGCAACCTGCGGAAGGCCGCTTCCCAGAGCGACGCCAAGAAACATCAGCACGATGCCCACCGGCAGAATCCACCCCTTCACAGTCTTTACCATCTGTGTCTTGTGCTGCGTGCGCAGAATATCCATGATATCCGACTTATTGATAAAACGCCTGGCAGCAAGACCCAGCATCAAAGCCAGGCAGGCTGCAAAGAGGATGCCTGGCAGAAAACCTGCCGCGCCAAAGCGATAAGTCATTTGCTCGTTGGAAATGATAAATAACTCAAAGAGTTTCCAGATCAGATAAGACACGGGCATTGCGCACAGCAGTCCGGCCAGAGACGCTGCAGCGGTAATGACCGAAAGCTCCTTGAACAAAAGTCGGCGCAAGTTTTTCTTTTCTAAACCCAAAGCCATGAGGATCCCGTACTCGCGGCTCTTGTACCGAAAGAACATGCTGGAAGCGTACAAGGTGAAGATAAAGCAGCCCAGTGCCGTGGCAGCAAGGAGCAGGCTGGCCATCTTCCTGGTATCTCCCCCTTCCGGCAGGAAGTTCTGCACCGTGGGGCCAAAATACATCAGGGCGAAGGCGGTGATCAAAAGCACCGACAGAAAGGCGCAGAAGCTGAGGAGCAGATACTGTCCCCTGGCGTTTTTTCTCATTTTCTGATAGATTTTACTCGTTGTCATCGTCCCCGCCTCCCAGATTTCTCAAAACATCTAACAATTGATCCATAAACTGGCGCCTGGTGCCGGTTTTTATGATTTCCTGATGAATCGTCCCGTCTGCAAGGACGATGACCCGGTCGCAAAAAGATGCGGCAAAGCTGTCATGAGTGACCATGAAGATGGTAGCCCCCGCCTGTTCTTTTGCCTGCAGAAAGGCCTCTATGACTGCCTTGCAGGATTTGCTGTCCAGATTTCCAGTAGGCTCGTCGGCCAGAATCACATAGGGATTGTTCATCAAAGCACGGGCTACTGCAGTACGCTGCTTCTCTCCTCCAGATATCTCTGCCGGATATTTATCGATCACTTTGGTTATGCCGAAGAGCTGGCACAGCTTCTCCGCCTTCACTTCCATCTGGGTAACCGGGGCGCCTGCAATGATCTGCGGCATACAGATATTCTCTCTCACAGTCAGACCGTCCAGGAGCATGAAATCCTGAAAGACAAAACCCAGATTCTCATTTCTCACCTTGGCAATTTTTCTCTCGTCCAAACCTGAGATGTCCTTCCCTCCCAGCAGAATGGTTCCGCTGTCTGAGGGGATAAAGCAGGAGATGCAGTTGAGCAGAGTGGTCTTTCCGCTGCCGGAAGGTCCCATGACTGCGACAAATTCTCCCTTCTTCACCGCAAAGGAAACATCCTTCAAAACCGGATATGTGTTTACGCCATTTTGATAGCTTTTGTTCAAATTCTGTACCTGTAACATATTCAACCTCCATTTTTCGTGTTGTCTCTATTTTAAGGGAAACCCTCACAGTTTTTTAGAGGCCGAAGTGCTAAATTTAACCTCTTTTCTGTAAAGTTTGACAACTGCCGCCATCCTATGTTACCCTACAAGGAGAAAAAATGAGGAGGTTTTGTTTTGTTAAAAATTGCGATCTGTGATGATGAAAAAAAACTGCGCAGGGACTTGCGAAATCTGCTTGCTGTACAGATGGAACTAACCGGCATGGACTATGCAATTCAGGAATTCGACTGCGGTGAAAGCCTCCTCGCTGCCTGCGATGCCGCTGAGCAGATTGACATTCTTTTTCTGGACATCGAAATGCCCGGATCTGATGGGATGACTACCGCAAAGCTGCTTCGGCAGTCGGGCTGCAAGATGATCATCATCTTTGTCACCGCATACCCTGACTTCGTGTTCCAGGGTTACGAAGTCCACGCCTTCCACTACATTCTCAAGCCTTATGAAGAAGCCAAGATACGAGAGGTTTTGTCAAAAGCAATTCAGGAAATCAGCGGCCAGGAAACACAATTTTATATGGTGGAGCAAAAGTCCGGCACCCTGCGCCTGCCGATGGACGCCATCTGCTATTTTAAAAGTGACCGCAGGACCATCCATATCGTCACAACAAACGACAGTTTTACTTTCTACGGAAAGCTGGACGATGTAGAGGCAAAGCTGCCTGCCTGCTTTCAGCGGGTGCACAATCGCTATCTGGTAAACATGCACTTTGTAACACAGGTCAGACCCACAAGCTGCCTCTGCCACGAGGAGGAGCTTCCCGTGAGCCGCGCTTACAAGCAGGACCTTGCCGTGGCTTTTGCCCAAATGCTGCTGCACTGAGGAGGTAACCGATGTCAATACTTTTAACCTGTATCGGCGATATCATGAACTTTACAGCAGGTTTTTTCTTCTATCGCTGCGTCTGCTGTTTTCTTCGTCCGCGAAAGAATATCCTGCTGTTTCTGATGCAGTGGATCGGGCTGTCCGCGGTGTCAGGTATGCCGATTTATCCCAACGATGTGGCAAATATCACCATACCTCTGCTGCTTTTTATAGCTATAAATCTTCTCTTATTCGAAGGGGAATTGATCATCAAGCTGGCGATTGCTGTCCTGTTCTATCCGATCGCAGCTACCGTCAGTTTTCTGTATATGAACGTAGGCACGCTGGTTTACTTTTTCTTTTTTCCTGAAGACGGGGGAATCGGCAGTGACATCATGGCCACCGCCACCTACTCCCTGGTGATCCTGTTCTGGTACCTGTTTTACCGCCTCCTCTCGCCTTCCCTTGCAAAGATGAGGCAGGTTCTGGATCATCGGGCCTGGATCATGGTGACCATTATCAGTCTGGCCTCCTTTACCGCTCTTTTTAGCTGCGTCTATTTTACGCCGCGAGAGTCCTACTATATCTGGCCCTGTCTCATGGCATGCCTCATCACCAACATCGGCTGCATACGCCTGTCCGCATCTTACATGGCTGACGGCATTTACGCTGATATCGAACGGTCCAACCTGCGCCTGCAGCAAAACTATTATGAAGAACTGGAAAAAAATCAGGCTCAGATCAGAAGGCTGCGCCACGACTTGAACAATCAGCTGCTCGTCATAGGCAATCTGCTTGATGAGGGAAATGATGCCGAAGCGAGACGGTACTTCCAGCAGCTGTCCAGTTATATTCAGTCAGGCAGCCGCAGTTTCTGCAAAAACGGGGTGGTCAACGCAGTTCTCAATGCAAAGTACAACCTCATACAGGAAGAGGGAATCAGCGAGTTCTTCCATATCAGCATCGACAATCTGATGTCCATCGACGACATCAGTCTGTGTACGATTTTTGCCAATACCCTGGATAACGCCATCGAGGCATGCTGCAAGCTACCGCGAGACAAACGCAGCATTTCCGTCAAAGCCCGCTATGCGGAGAACGGTTATTTCAGCTATGAGATTGTCAATGCAAAGTGCAACGAGGTGAAATTAAGGAAAGATCGTTTTCTTTCGGATAAGGAGGATGGTGATTTCCACGGCATCGGCCTGGCCTCTGTAAAGGACGTCGTCCAGCGCTACCAGGGAACCCTGGATGTATCTTTTACTGACGACGAGTTCAAGGTCGTCATACTGATCGGATAAAAAAAGACAGGGGCTGTCGCATTAACGAAGAAACGGCGTAAAGCATTGTTTTCTGGATACGTTACGCCGTTTGGGAGCAGATTTAGCAGGCAGATTCGCTGCGTTTCATAGTAAACAAGATCTTTCAGGCACTCTTTTTCCTTTTATAATGTTAATTTCTTAAATTTACCATTAATTAATTTCTAATTCTGTATTATCTTGTAATAATTTTTGGTACAAATCATTTCTGTCAACGGAAAAACGGCGCATAATGCGTCTAAAATAGACATTTGCGCCGTTTGATCTGATCCATGGATTACTCGCTCTTAGTGCAACAACCCCTGTCTTTTTTTAGGATGATGTATTGGTTTTGGTTATTTCTCTTCGTATAGTTCCAGGATGGCATCGTCTTTGATGACGAAAGCCAGTCTGGCTGTTTCGCTGGCCTGAGCTGGTCCGAAGATCAACTGGTCGGCGTCCTCGATGTAGTGCTCCAGGTCATCCACCTTATAAGCCACGTGGGGATTGTGGTGGAGAATCTCTGGGAACGGTGTCCCCTCTTCAAACTTCAGGTACTCGATGACATAGTCGTAATCCTCTGGATTGCTCATCCACAGTTTCATGTCCTCGTTGTATACCATTCCTGGTTTCTTGTTTGTCACCGGAATTCCAATATGCATGTATGTTGCTGACATTTTATCTCCTCCTGATATCCTCATAAAATTCAAAGGCTTCTTTGTCCGTATATTTTTCGTGTACCACCTTGGCGATGGCTTTGCACATCGCCTTAGGGTCCTCTGCCTGGAAGATATTTCTTCCCATATCCACGCCTGCAGCGCCTTGGCTGATGGCGTTATACGCCAGAGTCAAAGCCTCGGCCTCCGGCACCTTCTTACCTCCCGCCACGACGATCGGTACCGGGCAGGCAGCGACGACCTTGTCAAAGTCCTCGCAGTAATAGGTCTTGACGATGTGCGCGCCCAGTTCTGCAATCATTCTGGTCGCCAGCAGATAGAATCTGGTCGTCTTTTCCATGTTCTTACCTACAGCGACAACACCCAGAGTCGGAATACCATACCGGGTTCCTGCGTCCACCGTCTTGCAGAGATTGTCAAGGCTGACCTTCTGGCCCGGCGTCCCGATAAAAGTCTGCACCGCCATGCAGGACGCGTTCATCCTGACAGCGTCCTCGATGTCAACGCCGATGACCTCGTGACTCATATCGTCGTCCAGCACACTGCCGCCGGCTGTACATCTGAGGGCGATCCCTTTGTTGAAGGTCGGCGGTACGCAGGTTCTGAGCGCTCCTCTGGTGGCCATGAACACGTCTACATCTGCCGCCAACTCAGGCACGACCAGGTCCAGCCTCTCAAGACCCGCTGTGGAGCCCATGATGTATCCGTGGTCAAAGGCCAGCATGACGGTGTTTCCCGTATCCGGCCTGAAAATCCTGGAAAGTCTGTCCTTCATGCCCCAGTCCGCATGCTCCATGCCTTTTACATGGAAGGGTTTCTGCTCAGCTTTGACGCCCACATGATAGTCTTTTGCCAATTGATTTCCGTCTTTATCTGCCATAGATTCCTCCTATTTTTTCATGTATGGTGTGTTGCAAGGTGCGCTCCAGTAGTGGAGAAGCTCGTCGTCCATTCTCGCCATGAACATCTGGAAACCAGCCTGTTCCTGTACTGTCAAAAGCTCTCCCACATGGTTTGCAACGATTTCAATGCCTTTTTCTTTCAAAAGCGCTTCGCACTTTCTGTAGACGATGAACAGTTCCATCAGAGTTGTCGCGCCTGTTCCGTTGAGGATGAGCATCACCTTTTCCCCCTCTTTGATGGAAAGATCGTTGATCAGTCCGTTGACCATGATCTCGGCAGTCTCGTCTGCGGATTTCATGGTCTGGCGTCCGCCGCCGCCTTCACCGTGCTGGCCCATGCCGATTTCCATCTCGTCGTCGCCCAGTTCAGCCAGAGGGCTTCCGGTTGCAGGGTGTGTCGCTCCTCTTACAGCCACTGCCAGGGTCGCCATGTTGTCAGCAAAGCGCTGTGCTACCGCAGCGACTTCTTCCAGGCTCTTGCCTTCTGCTGCCGCCGCCCCGGCAATCTTGTAAGTAGGAATGCAGCCTACCAGACCTCTTCTGTCGTCTGCGTTCTCTCTCGGTGCGTTGGCGATGTCTTCCTGGGTCACCACTTTGACGCATTTGATGTCTTTTTCTTTCTTCAACTGTTTCATGGTCAGATTCCCAGTCAGCATGTCGCCTGCGTGATTGAGAACGATATATAACACGCCCTTGCCTTTTTCGGCTTTTTTGATGGCGTTTACACAAGCCTGTGGACCAGGCGCAGCAAAGATATCCCCAACTACTGAAATATCGATCATACCCTCACCGACAAAACCGCTGATCGCAGGTTCGTGGCCGGAGCCGCCCTGCGTTACGATCGTAACACGATCTGCCTGATCCAATGCTTTGTTAACTACTGTATTATCTTCTTCCAAGCGTACCAAGTCCTGATTCGCCAATGCGAAACCTTCTAGTAACTCTGTGGTCAGATTTGCAGGATCATTGATAAATTTTTTCATCTTCATGTTTTCTCTCCTTTTTTCAATTACATGACTGGTTTTGCAAAACCTTCAAAGAACAGGGCTGTACTCATGGCGCCGGCATCCGGTGTGCCGATGGTCTGTTCTTTATAGCTCTTTGCTCTTCCGAATTTTGATACAAATTTTTCGCTTTCTTTCGCCCCGCGCCTTGCTGCCTCTGCGGCCGCTCTCAAAATCGCGGGTATGGAATCCTCCGCTTCTTGTGCTGCCTCTACAGCAGGAATTAGCGCATCCATCATAGTCTTGTCTCCTACCTTGGCCGTCGTTATGTCCTCCATCTCGGACAGGCAGGATGCGAACATCTCCTTGAGCAGCTCTGCGTCGATTTCGACCTCGTCGGTCAGATCTACGCCCAGGCCGCCGATCAAAGTCCCATAAAGGGGCCCTGCGCTGCCGCCATTGACGCCCATGATGGCCATGCCCAGATCTTCGAAGAATTCACCAAAAGTCTCCGTTTCCCAGCTTTCTACCTTCTCTTCGATCAGATTGCCGATCTTCTTCACCGTGATTCCGTGATCTCCATCACCGAACTTGGAATCAATTTCGCTGAGCGCATCACTGTGCGCGATGAAGCTTTCCGCTGCACTGCTCAGCATTTCCGATAAAACCTGTTTGTCAATATTCATGACTACCTCTCTTTAATGGAGTTGCCCCAATTTGTGAAGCAAATTGTTGGGAACTCCTTATGCTGTAGATTCCCAAGAGGGCAAGCATTCCTGCGACGCCCGATTGGCTGAATCTAGTCGTATAATGTTTCTCTTTACGCTTACAATAGCACCTCTTTACGACCGATGTCAACGGTTTGAGAGGCTGAAAACAGTCTCGGCAAAACATTGTCTGAATATTGTTACATATGTAACTGATTTTACTGAAAATGTATTTAAATGCGAAAAAAAACACCGAGGTCTGCGTCAGTTTCCTGGCCGTCTCCCGGTGTTTCTATTCGGTTACTCCATCTCGCGATACCGCGCTGCAATTTGGTCCGTAATGGGAACAAGGCGGCAATTCTCAAGGGAATATACCTCATCGCAGAGCTGCTCGATATCTTTATAACGGTGTGAAGTCATAAAGATTGTTTTGCCTTCCGCTTTTAACATGCGAATGATGGTTTTGACATCCTCATAAGTCTTGTAGTCCAGTGCGTTAAAGGGTTCATCCAGAACCAGAATGTCCTGCCCCTCCATAATGGCCTGGGCAAGCCCCAATTTCTGCTTCATACCCAGGGAATAGTTATCCACCTTGGTTTTGTTATCAGGATCAAGGCCAACCTTACTCATGGCTTCTCGAATTTCCTTTTCTCCGATTTTGCCGCAGATGTCCGCCAGAAATTTCAGATTCTGAAAGCCGCTGTAAATGCCGATAAAGCCTGGCGAATTGATGAACACTCCCATATCTGCTGGAAAATCCCGTCCATTTGCACCAACCTGTTTTCCCCGTACAAAAACGCTGCCCTTGTCTGGTTTTTCAAAGCCACACAGAATCTTAAACAGCACCGATTTTCCGCTGCCGTTTGCACCGACGAGGCCCACCGCCTTTCCGCGGTCTGCAGACAGAGACACATCTTCAAGAATGGTCCTGTGGTCAAAACTTTTGGATACGTTTTTTACTTCGATATATGAACACATATTTCTAACCTCCTAATTCAATATTTTTTTACCGCCCAGGGCAAACATTCCGATAAAAAATAGTGCGGCTAAAGCTCCTTCTATGCAGAGGGCTGTCACCGCCGATATACCGCCTGCTGGTTCCACCAGGGAAATGCGCGCCAGACTGGAAAGGCCAAAAGGCAGATAGGATGCAACTGCTCCTTGCAGCATGCAGAGCAGATTTCCGGCAAGCAGTAGGAGAAAGCCCATGGTAATCTGTCTTGTAAATAAGTAAACAATTAGCATAACCAGAAATTGCAAAAGCATATCCAGGACTTTCATAAGAACAGCATAAAGCAGCCTTTTGTACCCTGACGGTCCTGCTCCCAGAAACCCCGCAGCCAGCCACAAAAGGGCGTATAGGGCGAGAAACACGGTACCGGCTGATAAAATCCCCCTCATCACGTTTTTGCGGCTTCCCGTACGCACGGTGAGAAAGATGGACTGATCGCTGACGCTGTGCTCCGTAAAGACCGCCAGAAGATAGAGGGGCGCACCGGTAGTGATCAGCAGCTCGAGGAAGGGCAGAACTTGAAAATACCCTGTACCGTGTCCGGCAAACAAGGTGTACACCCATTCTGCGCCGGATTGCAGAAAGCCGCCTGCCAGCCCTTTGGAAAGGGTCATCCCCATCACCACAGCAAAGAGAATCAGGAGATTTCGCCTGGTCATCAGCTGCCTGAGATAGTAAGCAGCGATGCCCCTTCCTCTGATCTGGCAATGGGGCAATTGCCTTCGCCAGGCAAATCGGACAGTCAAAGCCATAAGGGCGGCGATAAGTGCCGCGGTAATTCCTGTCACAGCAAAGCGATGAGGCAAATTATGATGCAAGATCAGCAAGTGATTGAAGCCAGTGACAGGCAGGCTCTGCACTACCGAAATTTTAATCCATACGGCGGACATCAGATAAAGTCCCACGATGATTCCTACAGACCATCTCCGGCCGGCAAAGTGATTGATCCACGTGCAGATGCCGAATATCATCCAGCATCCTATCAGCTGATAAAAAGTGCAGGCGATAAAGGTCTGTGCCGGAGTATTGAAACTTTGCTGCAGTACGGAAAACAGTTCCCCTTCTATGCTTCCCGCGGCAAGTTCCCAGTGATTGCCTGACGGCAGGCCAATGCCGGACAAAAGGATGGCTGCCGTCTGCAAGACAGTCAGCAGTAGCGCAACCAGCCCGGTGCCAAACCATTTTCGCAGAAAATATCTGTGGTAGCTTTGAAATCGCAGGATCACCGGCCCTCCGTCGTCCTCTAAAAAGGAAAATGCGCTGAGCAGCACCATAGGCAGCATAAAGTAGGTCAGATAATAGTGGTCTGAAACCGCTGACAAAATATGTTGTTGATAATAATTTACGCCGTTGACCCGCTCTCCCAGGGAAAAGAGCAGGCAGCCGACAAATAAGGCGGCGGCTTTTCCATATCCCCATAAGCGGAGATTTTTCTTCATCAGAGCAATCATAATCGGCTCCTAAATGTTCACGACAGCGTTTTTTCTGACCTTTGAAAAGAAAAAAACGCTTAGTAAGATGACGATGATTAAAACAGACGGCCCTGCAAGGAAAGACATTGCAGATATGGCATCATCGCTGATGCTGGTGGGGTCAAAGGCAACTACCAGCCTGTACTGCTCAAGTCTCAGGATAGAGAGAATGTAGTTTTCCAGTATGGAGTAGACAAAGGGTCCTGTGAGGATCACAAAGATATTCCTGCCGTACATGGCCAGCACGAAACCTAGGGTCATCATCAAGATACCCAGAATCCCCTTCCAGCAGGAGAGGATAACCCCATAGAGCAGCGGCATCTGGGTAAATGCCTTTTGAAAGACGTGATCAAAAGGATTTGAAAAAGGAACCACTGGCGCTTTTACATAAATGGCAAATACGGCTGACAGCATGTAGGGAATCCCAATCATGCAGAAGGTTCCCAGGGCATAGACGCACCACTTGACCGCCAGATACTTTTTGATGGGCACCCGAGGCAGAACGTACAAGAGAAAGTTGTTCTTCCGCTCATAGTACAAGTTCCAGCAAAGGGGCACCACTGCAATCAGAGGGTACAGAAGAGAAAACAATTCTGTTCCTACCTCCCACGCTTGCAAGTCGTACTGCAAGGCATAGTCTTTGTAGAGGGTACAGGACAGCACACACATGGCTGCTGTCAGAATTACCGTTGTAAATATTACCGGCCGTAAGATTTTTCTGCTTTCCAGCTTTATCAAGTTAGACATCTCATTCATTCCCTTCTCATGTTTTCTTCAGTATAGCTGACTGATTACTCCAATACAACCGGCTGGAAACAAACGAGGGTTTTAAGGGAACAAGTTCATTTCGTTCCCTTAAAACCCTCGTTCATCCCCCTCACGGAAGGAGCAGACCAAAGACCACATAATTTTCACCTTGAATCACTTCATTTCGCGTCAGGATTTTACCATGATAACGTTCTGTCATGCGCAGGATGTTATATAGGCCGAAGCCCCGATCCCCTTGGCTGGATTTTGTCGTAGCGCCCTTGCGAAACAGGGCCATAAATTCTGTATTGGACATGACCGGTGCCGGATTGGAAACCAGCAATTCCAGATAATCGCCTGCTTTCCTGCTGGAAATGTAAATGGCGCTGTCCTTTGGCGACGCCTCGATGGCGTTGTCCAGCAGAATCCCCATGGCCTCGATCCATTCCGTTTCGGGAACCGCCGTCTTCTTAAAAAGGCCGTGCAGCTGCAGCTCAATGCGAAGGTTTGCCGCCTCTGCCTGTTTCATCTTGTCAAATAACATGCCGGCGATGATTTTGCTGTCGCAGGAAAGCAGTTCGCGGTCATTGGGGGTAAGGGAAACGCCTTTGGCAAGCGCTGCCACTTCTTGCTGTGCTTCTTCCAGGGTATCCGCCAGGGATACTGCGGTTTCAATGGCAAGCATACGGTTGTTAAACTCGTGCTGCCTGGCTCTGACCTGGGAAATCAATTCCTCCACAATGGGCACATACTGTTCAATCATATGCATTCTCTTGCGCTCCTGCCCTCTGCGCTGATGAAAAAACAGCAGCACGCTGTCCAGCAGCAGAATTCCCAGCAGCAAGGTGACGATGAGCCACAAATGGGAAAGAATCTGATCCACATCAAAGGAAAGGACAGTAAGCACGGCTGCCAGTAAAATTGCCACATTGGCAGAAACAATCCAGACAGTAAAATCACCCCTCTGGACAAATTCACGGATCTGCTCCAAAAACGGCGTGCAAATGAGCAGAAGGACAAGGCCCAAAGAGAGGCCTCTGCTGCCTAAAAGGAGCAAAAAATCCCCCGCTCCGCACACAGCAAGAAAAACAATGCTCAGGCACTTGACAAAGAGGTAGATGGAGAAAACCGCCATCGTCCCGCAAAAAATATGGCTGCTGCTCCTCTGACTGAAGAAGATACTGTTCAACAGCAATACTGAAAAAATAAGGAACAGCAGGCCGACGATGCCGTCAACAGGCACGATTTCAAACCCCTGCACGGGAATGGAGACAGTCATTTTTTCCCTGACGGCAATCACATTCACCCTCGGTATGATAAAGAGCAGAAAAAGTATGGGAAGGAGCAGAAGTTCTCTTGTCTTTCCACTGGATTTCTGTCCAAAGACGCCTTCGCAGCAAAGAGCCAGTATCCCGGCATCTAAGCCTAAGGCTATCAGATTGGTAACGAGATTCATAACGACCCCCACAATGCAGACTGATATTTATTACCCACAGGGATTGGCTCTGCGAACCCTTTGAGGAAGATCTGCCGCCCAGGTTTATCAATTTTCTCAATATGTCTTTTGTTCACGATGTAACTCTTATGACACTGGACGAACTCAGGGTCGTCCAATAGCGCCAGCATTCCCGCCAGTGTGTAACCGGAAATCATGTCTTCTTTGATGTCAGATATACGATTCCTTGTGTGAACGGCCAACCTTTTTCCGAAAGACTCCACGTAGGCGATATCCGGCACAATGTATTCCAAAATAAATTGCTTCTGTTCAACCTGGATGGTTCTGGCCTGCTGGTTTATCTGACTGGACAAGCCCATGGCATCGCAAAAGGCTGCCACAAATTCTTCCTCGTCGAAGGGTTTGACCAGAAAGCTGTAGCACTTTACATCGCGATAGGCGGAAAGTTCTTCCCCCGCCAGAGCCGTTTCAAAGATTATGGGCGTATATTTATATTCCGGCAGTTGGCGGAGCTGTTTTGCCAAACTGGTCCCCTTGTAGTCCTCCAACTGAATGTCAAGGATAAAGAGGGAAACCTCATTGTCTTTTGCGTACTGCAAAGCCACGCCAGCTTCAGCGAAAGAGACTACTGCCGATTCGCTTGATATTTTGCTGATGTATTGGATGATCTTCTTTACTGCATTTGGATTGTCTTCTACTAATAACACGTTTCCCATAATTACACCTGTTCTAATATGTTCTTTGCTGCGACGATATGGGTGAAAATGCCTGTCTTGAGGGCTCCTGCCAGGGCCTTGGGGCTGACATTTGCTCCGCACACCCCCACGACGAACTTCCGCTTTGCGAGAATTTCCAAGGGAATCTGCATGGTGCACTCCATATCCGGCTTGATAAATCTTCCACTGCTGTCGTAGTAATAACAGAGGAGCTTGCCTACGGCTTTCTGCTCAATCAGACGGCTGCCGTAACTGGCCGCTGTGGCAAAATCGGGTACCGAAGGATAGTTTCCGATGTTGACAAAAGCAATCTTGATGGACTTCCATCCGCTTTCCATCTGTTTGTAGCTGTCCAAGTCCTTCAGCCGCCTGATTTCCTCTGAGCTGTCCACAAATGCCGGCGTATACCAGTAAACTGGTCTGCTGCCGGTACGCTCCGCAAAGATTCTCACGATTTCGTTAGAGTGATAGTCTCTGTTAAAGACGCCGCTGTTGCCCACCAGAGGGTAGATTGTGGTATGGAGCACCCGCTCCGGTGCCGTGCTCAGACGGTCCGCCACGGTTCCAATGATGGATCCCCAGCCCACGCCGATCTGCATACTCTCTGTATTAGAGAGCCCATCCACGATGCAGTCTGCAATATCCCGGTCGGTATCCACCACATTTTCGCTGGTCTCGATTACCGCGCCGCCTCGAATCCCGTATTTCTCCTGCAGCCGGTCCAAGATCATTCTGCGTTCTTCAATTGGACTTTGTATCTGGATTTTTACAATGCCGAAGTCCCTGGCCTCCGTCAGATAGCGGCTGACCAAGGGTCTGGAAATGCCTAAGGCACTGGCGATTTCGCTTTGGTTTTTATTTTCTTCATAATACATTGTGGCAATTTTGACGAGTTTTTCTATTTTATCATTGCTCAGTGCCATGACTTCGCCCCCATTCTCGGCATCATAAAGTGATATTCTATCATTTATTATACCTGCCCGCGATGGGAAACTCAATGTTAACCTTTTAGGTTTTTCTGCGCCGGGTTGTCGATGATTTTGCCGTCTTCTTCAAATCGTGAACCGTGGCACGGGCAGTCCCAGGTCTTTTCGGCTTTATTCCACTTCAATGCACAGCCCAGATGGGTACAGCGATGTCCTACTGGCTTCATCAGATTTTTTGCGGACTCCAGCCCGTTGATGAAGAGCTGGGGCTTCATCATGGAACGATCTGGCCGGAAGACTTCTGCCAGCTCCTTGTCCATATTTCCCGTCAAAAGCATGGCCGCAGCCATAGAGTTTGTCATTCCCCATTTGTTGAAACCCGTTGCGACGTAGAGCCCTTCTTTTTTCTTTGTGTAGCGGCCGATGTAAGGAATCCCGTCCAGGGTCATACAATCCTGGGTCGCCCAGGCTGCAGCTTCTTTACTCTCCGGGTAATAGGTCTTTGCTGCTTCCCGCAGTTCATCAAAGGCGCCGCATTTGGTGCCTGTCCTGGCGCCGCAGCCTCCGATGAGAAGGTAGTCCTTATAGGTGCGGAAAGACAGGTTGTGCAGTTTGTCGCCTTTTTGTCTATTGCCGATATACATTTGATCGACCTTTGCCGCATCTTTCAGCGCCAATACATAGGAACGCTGCTGATACATCTTCATAAAGTACATGCCGTATTTGTCCATAAACGGAAAATGCGTTGCGACGATCACTCTGTCAGCGTTAAATTTTACTGTACGACCCTGACCGTTGACAACCGTTACGGAATAACCGAAGTGTTCCTTGTCAATTTTGGTTGCAAAGCTTTCCTCATAGATGGCCAAATCCGGCGCTATGGCAGAAATGAACTTCAGCGGGTTAAACTGGGCCTGTTTCGCAAACCCCACCGCAGCTTCAATCTTGTAAGGAACTTCCGCCTGTTCTGTGTAAATGGCTTTGCCGCCAATCTTCTCGACCGCTTCCACCTCATCGAGGATTTTCCCTTTGTCTTCTGTAGTATAGATAAAATTTGTCTTTTCTTCAAAATCACAGTCTATTTCTGCTGCCATCTTCCGATACTGCGCCAGCGCAAGTTCATTTGCCTTCAGATAAGCTGCCGCTTTTTCCTGTCCGAAGTCCTGGCAAAGCCCGCTGTAAATCAATCCGTGCTGCGAAGTGATTTTTGCCGTGGTGTTTTTTGTCACGCCGCCTGCAATTCTGTTCTTTTCTATGATTGCATATTTCGCACTCCTGCCCTGCAGAAAATAACCGCACAGAAGCCCTGCCATACCGCCTCCGATAATCAATACGTCTACCTTTTTATCGCTTTTTACTGTTTCAAACTTTGGAAGCTCTACGCCTCTTTCCCAAACTGAACTCATCTATGTTCTCCTTTCAAGCTAAACTGCTGCTTTTCTAGTATTTTCTTTCGCAAAGAGAATCATACGCAAACTTGTAAATTCATCTAAAAGTAGTATAATTATGGTAATCAACAAAATTACATAAGGAGGCTGATTCAAATGAAAAAGTATATCATCATAACTGGAAGTCCAAGAAAAGAAGGTAACAGCGACAAAATTGCAGCGCAGTGTGAAGCCCAACTAAAAGAGGCTGGTTTTGAGACAGAGGTTTTCCGCATAGAGGATAAGAAAGTCGGTTCCTGTCAGGCGTGCGAATACTGTAAAACTCATGACGGCTGTGTGCAGAAGGATGACGCCTCTGCGGTGATTGAAGAACTGAAGAACTGTGCCGGTGCAGTCTTTGTAGCGCCGATCTATTTCGGCAGTGTTCCTGGCACCTGCAAGGTCCTGACTGACCGTTTCTATTCTATGTTCAACCCTGCCAAAAGCATGGCCGCGCCAGACCCTGCAAAGAAACTGGGCATCGTGCTCACCTGCGGCGGAAGTCCAGAAGAAGCGGTGCGTCCTGCCGGTGAGTTTATCAACACTTGCTTCGCCCTGGCAGGCTTTGGCGATCACAAAACCCTGGTATTCCCTGGCGAAAATCCAAAAGACGCCTTTGCAGGTAATGAGGATTATCAGAAACAAATTGAAGAATTAGGAAAGTGGCTGGCTGAGTAAGGAGACCTTGCCAAAATTAACGACGGACACCGATCAATCGATGTCCGTTTTTTCGTGGAGCATGCCTGTTATTCTTCTCTCTCTTTTCTCATATCGGCTAACTCCGTTTTGATTTTCCCCATCTTCTCTTGCGTCAAGTTATATGGGAGAATCATAACAATGCCGATGATGCCAAACAGGATAGGCAGCACACCATTTGCCATGTAGATAAATTGCACGGTATGATCCGCCTGTACCTCCAGCGATCCCACATAACCGCCCCAGTCCAGAAGCCATCCAACCAGATATGTGGAAAGTGCCACGGCTAATTTGATGGCAAAGGTAGCCAGTCCGTAAATCAGTCCCGGCGCTCTGATGCCAGTCTTCCATTCACCATAATCTGCGACGTTTGGCATACAGCCCCAGATGTTAGCAAAGACACCGCTCAACGTCAGTCCTCCAAAGATTGCGGAAAGAACGACGAGGGTCGTGTTCGTTCCGGCAAGCAGAGATAGACCGCCGCTGAGGATTGCACAGAGACCGCTGATGATGAACATTCGTTTATTGCCCATCATTTCAATCAGTTTGGGGACAAAGAGCAGCCCCAGTAATGGTAAAGTATACATGGTAGTCAGGATCATTGGAATCATATTCTCGTCGCCCAAATAATAGAGCGCATAATAAGTAGTGAACGTACTTCGGAATGCAACGAAAGAATTGATGAAAAACACCATGAACAGAATACAGAGGGCCGGTTTGTTTTGTCCTATGGATTTCAAACTCTCTGTGAGCTTTGCCGTGTTCTTCGGCGGTCTGATCCTTTCCTTCGTCCCCAAGGCAGCAACTGACGTGAATAATACGCAGCAGACAGCCACGATGATGCCCAGAGCCAGATAACCCCGCTTGTCCATGTTTTGATCGGACGCACTGAAATGGGTGATGATTGTCACAGCAAACATATTGAGCAGGAACCCCGCTAAATTTGCGCCCCAATCTCTGAAAGCGCCCAGCATTGTGCGTTCTTTGAGATCATCTGTCATCACATTTGACAGCGATCCATAAGGCATCTGGAACATGGTTGAAAATATGACATACAGCAGATACATCACGTATGCCCAGGCCAGTTTGCCGCTGTAAGACCATTCAGGCGCTACAAAACAAAGAGCCAAAAAGATGCCGTAGGGAATTGCTGCAGCCATCATATACGGACGATAGCTGCCGTGTTTTGTCTTTGTATGATCTGCCATACTGCCCATAAGTGGGTCGTTGATCGCATCAAAGGCCGTGGCAATGAGGAAAATCGTACCTGCTGCCACAGAAGACAGGCCTAATATGTCAGTAAAAAAGATCATCAAATAGGTCGTTACCAGATTATATGCGAACTGGCTGCCCAAATCTCCACAGCCGTAGCACAGTCTTTCTCGAATCGTCAGTTTCATACTTGCCTTCCTTTCTGCAATTTAATAAAACATATATGGAAAAGTGGGAACGCTGGAATTTATAGATAAGAATTTACTCATGGTATTCAAATACTCATCTAATCTGCGGCAGCGGCCCTGGTCGTCCAGTTCTATGTAGGAAATCTCTCGATTCGGGTATCTGCCATGGGCACCGGCTTGAATCTGCTCAGCCGTGTATCCCCAGTCGGTTTCAAAGAGACAGTTATACTCTGTAATGTAGATATGAGGATCGGTGCTCTGATAAAATACCTCGTCGTAGATAGTTCCGCCTTTCAGATGCCTGTCCAGCCATTCGTTCAGAGCGTCGTACTCCCTTCCCCGATAAATCCGCGGCATATCTGCCGGAGCAAAGGTCAGTTCATGGACAAAATCTTCTGTTAAGACTTCCTTCACCTCCGGATTCCAGTAGTCCGGATGAACAAAAAAGTCCAGTGTTCTTTCAATCTGCCTTTTCAGGTCTTCTTCAGTGCATGGTGCCTGGGACGGTTTCGCTCTTTCCTGGAATTGCTCAGGACTCTTTGCATCGTAGCAGAACTTTGGCAGTTCGATGCCAATCGCTTTATAAAAGCCTGCCGGGTCAAAGTGATCCTTGGCATAAGTAATTCTGCCATCCTGAATGTGCAGCAGAGTAGCAAATTTGCTTTCATACCACCCCTCCTTTCCGCCCCAGCAGACGCTGCCGGAACCTGTACGAAAGACCCAAAAGATGCCTTCATGATCCGTGCCGAGAGCTTTTGTATTTTCCCATTTCCAGTCGTTTCCTACTGTATGAGAAAGCCAGTCGTAATGCCACTTTAATTCATTTTTTCCTAAGTGCTGATACATTCCCGGCGGCGCATACGGGAGATCCAGGGAAAATGCTCCATCGAAGATTTCCTCGCATTCCTGCTGCCAGTAAATCGTCTCTGCAAACTGGCGACAACATTCCATGTCCTTTTCATTTACTTCAACTTTACTTTTTATAAACATTTTTTACTCCTTCCATGTGTACATATGACCCTTTTTTATGATAAACTAAATGCAAATAACTTATTTGCGAGGTGAATCCATGGAACTGCGCAGAATTCAATATTTTGTAACCTTGGCCCAGTATCTCCACTTTTCACAGGCTGCAGATCATCTTTATATTTCCCAGTCCTCTCTCAGCTACCACATCGCAGAACTGGAGTTGGAGCTGGGCGTCCAGCTCTTTGTCAGAAACAAACGCAAGGTTTCGCTGACAAAAGCCGGTGCGGAGCTGCTGCCTGTGGCAAGAGAAATTTTAGCAAAAGTAGATGAACTGATTTTGACCGCCGATGAACAGAACAAAAAGGATAAGGATTCTATGAAAATCCACATCTGCTTCGACACCTCGTCGCAGAGATTCGATCTCTTCGGTATCGACGCTGCAATTGTGAAGATGCGGGCTCTGTATCCTGACGCGGCCATTCGCTGCTCCCAGTCCTCTATGGAGCAAATACTGGACGGTCTCACCTGCGGCAACTTTGACGTTGGATTCGTCACCCTGCGTCACGGTGAAAAGCTGCCGCCGCAGTTTAACGTTCTGCCGATTCACATCGATATTCTATCCATGGTCTCCATCTTTGAAATTTCTTCAGGCAATTTAGCCAGTGCTTTTGACAATAGCCCACTTTTTCTCCTGGAAGATGATATTCGCTGGGGAAATACTATTTTATCGCTCTTCAAAGGGATGGGTGTTTCACCACAAGTGAAATGGGAAAACAGCTTTGGCTCTATGTTGACCCGCGTGACCACAGGTGAAGGCATCACTGTGATTCCCCATTCAGAATTCGCAGCAGAGAGGCAGAGCCGGAAATCGCTGAAAGCACTCGACTTCCATGGAGACGAAGCAAAAATCTACAGTTGTGCCCTATGGCGTGAGGCAAATAGTAATCCAGCCATCCTTCCATTGATCAGCCATATTCGAAACGAAAACACCGATTTGATAAAAGAGGGATCCTTCTTCTGATTTCATTATAGTTTTCTTACTTTCAGGCATCAAATCAAATACGGGATTACAGTAATTGAAATTTTAGATAATATAGCAAAAGAGCAGCACGGCCATTCCTGGCTGTGCTGCTCTTTTTTGATAAAATAAGATAATACCTCATACCAGAACGCTCCAGCTTTAGCTGGTTGCGTTTACGGCTGAGAGACGGTTCCATGCACTCGTTTCTTATTTTATTTAGACAATCTATTTAATTCACGAACAGGTTTCTTTTCTTCTCGCTGACCTTCCGTATATATTCCAAAAGCAGCCGCCACAGATAGCGACCCAAAGAATAGAAAAGCACACCGAAAATGACTGACACTACAAGGCTGAAGATCGGATGCAGTTCGAAGGTTCCGATCTGCACGATTGCAATGGGGAGATCGTATCCCACAAGATACCCGATCAATTTGACGAGACCGGCTAAAGGCACAAAATAACCGCATAACTTTAACACCGGTGATAATATGCCCAGCACTGGAATGACAAACATGCCGGAGAACCCTGCTGCTCCATAAAAGGCAATGACGGTCTTCCATTTCTGCCAGTTGAAGCCGGGAGTTTTGGAAATGCTTTCTCCCAAATATGCTTGTGCCAGATCTTTGGGGTTTCCCAATTTTTCTGTAATCTGCTGCGGAGTCAGCCCTTCCTTTTGTTCCATCTCAATCATTGCGCTCTTGATCTCTTTGATGATATCAATTCGTTCTGATGTCGGCACAGATTTTAAATGTTTATCAAAAGTATCTAAATAAAGTTCCAGGTTTCTATCCATCGTTATTCTCCCTTCAAGTCAGAAATAGCATGCAGCAAATGATTCCATTCGCAAGACATTGCATCTAAATACATTTCACCTTTTGGGGTGATTGCATAGTATTTGCGGGGCGGCAGTCCTTCTGCAGATTCCTGCCAGGAAGACGTCAGATATTCTTCTTTCAGAAGTCGTCTGAGCAAAGGATAAATGGTACTTTCTTTTGCAGTTATGATAGGATATTCGTCCAATTTCTGCAGTATCTCATACCCATAGTGCGGTTTTTGGTGAATCATAAGCAATATGCAGTATTCTAAGGTACCTCGTCTGATTTGCGATTTCCATTCTTCTATATTCATATTGCGCCTCCGTAGGTATATCGTACTACACAGTATATCTTTTGTCAATAGTACCTTTTGACACCAAAGTGATAATTTAAAAAGACACTCTCAAAAAAGAGTGCCTTCAAGGAATCTATAGCATCTATATTTTTATTCTGCAATTTCGTTCTCCGCTTCTTCCTGTGTAAGGAAATCCGCATCTTTTGTCTTGACACTGGGAATCAGCCCCTCTGCAATTTTGTTTTTCCCCCGGCTTTTGACGTACAGGAATCCAAAGCAGGAGAACACAACCGCGCCGATAAAGTTGACGAACATATCTTTCATGGTGTCGATCAGTCCGATATCCAGATAGCCGTCGATACCTAAATCCTTGCCATCAATCATAGTGCCCTGAATATTGTCGATGGTATACGGCACGTTGACTCCGTCAGGATTGAGCATCACCGAATTAATTCTATGTATGACCGTATCCTTCTGCATATCCATGTTGAAGAAATAGTCCATGCCGAATTCAAAAAATTCCCATATGACGCCAATCGTCATTGAAAAGCAAAATGCTACCATGGCCATAAATAGAGGGGAAAGCTGAAAGGTATATCGTTTGCTGCGATTGAGCAGATC
Source organism: Emergencia timonensis (assembly GCF_900086585.1). Taxonomy (GTDB): domain Bacteria; phylum Bacillota; class Clostridia; order Peptostreptococcales; family Anaerovoracaceae; genus Senimuribacter; species Senimuribacter timonensis. The sequence goes on along the minus strand of NZ_FLKM01000008.1, from coordinate 1,866,177 downwards.
TACCAGTGAGAAACCGATGGCCGCAGCAAGAAATCCGTTCATGGTGTGAAGCATGGTGTCCCATAGAGGAATCCTTATGTAAAATTCCCTGATCTCGCCTAAAATCTCAGCGGCAAAGATGAAGAGAAGAATGATGATTTCTAAAGTCTTGGGCAGTTCCACTCGAAGCTCCAACTGCACAAAGCTGGGAACCAGCAGCAGCACCAACGTCAGCCCGCAGAGGAATACATTCTCGTAGTTCTTGTTAAATATTTGAAGGACCATCACCACGACGACTAATGCCCTCAGAATGGAGAACACGATAAAGGAGCTCTTGTGTTCTCTCAGTTCCCTGTGCATAGCCCTGCGCATAACCCTGCATTTACGTCTAAATTTTCTCATCGATAACCCCCTTTTTCGCTATGTTAACATATTAACTGCATATGAGGAAAAAGGCAAGCAAATGATTTCTTGTGCAAAGTAAAACCGGCGCAAATTGCCGGTTTCTATCTTGCCCTATTTAAAAATTCCTTTTAAATATCCGTAGCCCTCTTCCTCCATTTTATCAAAAGGTACAAAGCGTAAGGCTGCGCTGTTGATACAATAGCGGACGCCGTTGGGTGATTCCATTTCGCCCCTGAATACGTGTCCCAAGTGAGAATTTCCCGCTCTGCTTCTAACTTCCGTTCTGACCATACCAAAACTTCTGTCCCTTTTTTGGACCATCGACAGTTCTTCTATGGGCTGGGAAAATGCCGGCCAGCCACAACTGCTGTTGAATTTGTCGTATGATGAAAACAGTGGTTCGCCTGTGACCACATCCACATAGATACCCTTCTCGAAGTGGTCCCAATATGCGTTTTTAAAGGGCGGTTCCGTTCCGTTTTCCTGGGTAACGTGGTACTGTTCCTTTGAAAGCTTTTCTTTGATCTCCTCTGGGTTGCCAGGCCGTCTGTAATCGCCAGGGTTCACCAACATCGCTCTGGCCTCTTTCATCTTCTTTGGTGAGATGTGACAATAGCCGCCTGGATTTTTGTCCAAGTAGTCTTGATGATAGTCTTCTGCATCAAAGAAGTTTTCAATGGGTTTGATTTCAACGGCAAAGTGCGGATAACGTTCCTGTTCAATGGCGGTCAGCCTATGAATTGTCTCCTGGCTGTCCTTATCTTGCGCATCGTAATAGATGCCCGACTGATATTGACTGCCCACATCGTTCCCTTGCCTGTTCACAGCCTCTGGGTCAATTACATAGAAAAAAACATGAAGCAGTGTCGCTAGATCTACTGCTGCAGGATCGTAATCCACCCTGACCGTCTCGCGAAAACCCGTCCGACCGCTACAGACCTTTTGGTACTTGGCATCCCCCTCTCCGCTGCCATTAGCATAACCGGCAGTTGTATAAACGACACCTTTTAGTTCACTCATCAGTTTTTGCAGGCCCCAGAAACAGCCGCCTGCTAGGTATATCGTTTTGATCATATAAAAAATCCCCTTTCACCGGATAAGTTATCCGTATGAGGATAATATACCCAGGAAGAGGGGAAATAAGCGAATTTTTAATTGGATCCATTATATGCAACGTCTTCTGTCACATCAAAACATACGTCATCCTGAAGGCCAGACTTTGATCGAGTATCCACAAAGTCCTTGAGCTTTTTTACTCTTTCTTTTATTGCTGCACAAATCGCACCACACCGTTCCTCATCTATGAACAAAGATCCATTGACGATCTCTCTAAATTCTTCTTCGATATCCTGAAGCGCAGTAAAATCTAACCAATCAAAGCTTTTAACCAGTTTAAGCTGCTCTTCGTGGTTGCTCTTAAACGGTTTGCAAGAAATCTTGGTTTGATTGTTAATCATTGTTTTTGGCTTGTTAAACCAAAGTGATGTGCCGCTGTCATAAATCGGCGCAGCTCCCAAATATTGAAGAGTTTCAGCATTGCGAATGACACCAAAATTATTTTGATGTCGATCTTCATTTGCAATCAAATAATCAAGCACAATCATACGATCCATCGCAGCTTGTATGTTTGGGATTTCCAGCGCTGTACAGCAGTTTAAAAAGTGTTGGTACCACGATAGATGATTTGGTTTTTTGTACGATTGCATAATGTGCCACGCGCTGATAAGCTCTATTTCTAGTGTCACAAAATCCTCGCAGATGCTGTATGGATATCCCTCTTCTACAAGTAGAGAATAGGGCACATGCTCTATGCCGAGACGTTCCATCAGTCTGCTGGCAAAGATTTCGTTATATGGCTCCTGTTGCGTTGCGCCGCTTCCACCTTTGATCAGGCAGCGTTTTCCGCCAACGATTTTCCACTTTTTCTTTAGCCAGCCGTCAGAAGTGTTATCGGGAGACATCAGATCAAAATCCTGATCTGGCGATTTGCTGCCAAACAGCAAATCACCCATATCTTCAGAGAAGGAATTTTGGAAGAAATTCACCTGCTCCCATTTCACTTCAGAATTTGCCAGACGAATCCAATACTGGTCAGAAAGGCTGAGACCCATACATTTCTCCAGTAAAAGGCTAGTCCCAGGCATCTGCAAATCCCACAGCACCCTGTCTATGTCCATACGGCTTGCGGGTATCGCTCTTCCCGTCCACCATTGATTGAGGGCGGCTCTGTCCACATTGCCATTCTTGATCGGAATCCCTACTGGTACGTGCTTCTCATCATATATGCTTTCAATATGGGTAATTGTACCAGTTGTTTCATCCATTGAAAAAGATAAAACCGATATGTTTTTGTGCATTAGGGTGTAATTTGTCATGAATTTTCCTCACTAAAGTCACATAATGATATAATTAAAGATGTCTTCCCTCACAGGCGTTTCGAGTGCATAAATTATTTTTACTACTGGCTTGTCTGCCTTTTTCATCACCATCTCTTCAGGCTCTCCAATAGCATTCATTCTGCCAAGATAGTAAAACTCCTTTGAAATTGCATCATCTTTATTGCGCCTAACAAAAAGTTCAATAGTAACACCCGATTGCTTCGCGTTATAGATTGTCGCAATATCCTTAGATGACACTTTTCTATTCGCTTTAGAATACGCCAATAATTTCGAAGGACTAATAAATTCGTCTTCGTATGCAATGGAATCGCTGATATTTTCATCCTTATGGTAGTTAATAAACACAGGGAAAGTTTTCGTTTTTTCATCGAATTTATAACCACCTATATTTTGAGCTACCTCACCTTTTTCCCAATTCAACAGTCTACAAACATCCTCATAAGTATATTTTTTATATAGGCAAAAGCTCGTATTTTGATATCGATTACTATATTCCAATTTATTACGGTAAAGCCCAAAAGCAATGATCTCCAACATCATCGTAGAGAAGACTTCTTTCTGTAACGCTTTCATAAAAGACTTTGAAATTCGATAATCGTCACCATCCTCCTCAATAAAAATACATTTACTGTACGTATTTTTTGATGATCCAGTAGGAAATTGATTCGTCATCAGATTAACCAAATTAGTAATCATGTTTTCATCTAATTTGATGCCATGCGCTTCTAACATCCTATTTTTAAAGGCTTCATTTATCTTTTCTTTTTCATCAATAATCGCCTTTAGTAGCTCTAACTCATGTACTCGCTTTCCTGAAGCAAACTTTCTCGACACAAATTCTATCATTTGCGCCTGACCTGCATCTAAAGTAATACAATAATCTTTCTCATATTTACTTAGAAAGTTATGGTATGACCCCATCTTATCAAAGATGCGCAACACATCTAAAGTTCCATACTCATCAAAATCTATTAAGCTAGGGATTCGTCCTAATTTATTTTTTAAATTATAATAACATTCCTTTATCAATCGCACAGAATTGAAATTAGCACTATCGATGGAAGCATAGATTCGTTTTTTTGTAATTTCATCAAAATTAACGGTGGAGCATCCTGGTATCATGCTGCTCCCGTTATTTAGAAGCTTTCTAATATTATCTTTGTTGTAGGTACGATCTCCATAAAGTGCGATTGGAACCAGATAGTTATTATTATAATTTCCGATAAAATCAATCACGGTAAGATACTCTTTGCCTTCTGCCTTTCTAAGTCCTCGCCCCAACTGCTGAACAAAGATAATTGCGGATTGAGTAGATCTTAGCATGATAATTTGATTTACAGTTGGAATATCAATTCCTTCATTAAAAATATCGACAGATAGGATATAATCTAAACTTTCTGCTGCATTATCAGACTCTAATCTTTCTATTGCAGCCTCTCTAACATCTTCCTTGTCCTCACCACATAATGCAACTGTGCGATAATTCCTTCTGTTTAATTCATTAGAAAGTTGTTTCGCTTCTTCCTTGCGACTACAAAAAATTAGGCCTTTTACTCTATCCCCATCATGGCCATAATGTTCAGCAGTCTTTACTATCTTATCCACTCTTTCTTTACAAACCAATTTATTGAAGTCAGTTACATCACTTACAATTTCACCATCAACAGTCAAATCTTGTATGCCAAAATAGTGAAACGGCGCCAACATCTTCTCTTCAAGAGCCTTCTCTAATCGTATTTCATAAGCGATATTATAATCAAAGGTTTTAAATATGTCAAAATCATCGCTTCTTTCTGGTGTAGCCGTCATCCCTAATAGAAATTTTGGTCTAAAATAATCGATTACCTTCCTATATGTTGCAGCACCTGCTTTGTGAACTTCATCAATTAAAATATAATCGAAATGATCAGGTTGAAAGTTATATAGTATTTGATCCTTTGAAATCGTTTGGATGGTGGCAAAGAGATAATCGCACTTAAAGTCTTTACGATTACCTGTAAGTAAACCTGCATTAAGATTATATCCGAGCACGTTTTCGAAACTTCTCATGGCTGCTTTTGCGATGTTCTCTCTGTGCACAACAAATAAAAACTTTTTCGGAGCAAAGGCCTTTACATCAAAGGCGCTTAAGTAAGTTTTCCCCGTTCCAGTAGCAGAAATTAACAGTGCTTTATTCTTTCCGGCTTCTCTAAGTTTTGCTATATGCGCTAGAGCTTCTACCTGCATTTTATTTGGAATGATTTGATTTACACGAACAATACTACCCGCTTTGACTCTTTGGTTAACGTCCTCGCGAATCTCGCTATAGTAAAAATATTCTCTTTCATATTGCTTGATCCAAGGTTCTGTAACAGTCACTGCCTGCTCAAAAGTGTTTTTAAACTCTAAAAGTACACTTTTCATGATAGATCCATCCGCATAAGACGACAGCCTAACATTCCATTCCTTATTTTCGCTCAGAGCATTTTGCGTAAGATTACTACTTCCAATTAAAAATGAATAAGTATTATCCTTTTTCTTAAAAATGTACCCTTTTGCATGGAAATTACCTTCTGTCACGATTCGTAATTCTATGTTTTTGTATTTCAAGAGTCTACGAAGGGCAATAGGTTGAGTAAAATTCTGATATTGAGAAGTGATAATTTTGCCCTTAATTCCTCTTTTTTCTAACAGGTCTAATAAATTTATAATAGATTGAATGCCACTATTGGTAATAAATGCAACCGAAAAATAAAACTCCGTACATTCTGAGAGTTCTGATTCTATCGTGGATAATACTTTTACACCCTGTTCATAATCATTTACAACTAAACGCGGCGTGAATTTATCCATCGTCTTTGTTGTTTCGTCAACAAATCCATTATGTAAGCCGTCTATCAATTGCTGCAGTTCATTCATACTAAAATCCCTTTTTAACTAGTGCATTAACAACTGGTAAATCTGCAGGAGCCCAGTCCAGGTCCTGTATATTCTCGATCGTCGACCATTTCATATCCGCATGTTCTTTTAAATTGATAACGTCATCTGACATCTTACAAATAAAACAATGCATTCGCATTTCAAAGTCAGGATACTGATGCTCGACTACATAGAATAATTCCATATCATTCTCAGAAATATTCACATCCATTTCCTCAATCAATTCCCGGTGCAGTGCCTGTTTGGCATCTTCGCCAGGTTCTAGTTTTCCGCCAGGAAACTCCCATTTATAAGATACATAGTCGTATTTACCTGCATTTCTCTGTGCACATAGAATCTTATGATCTTTTAGTAATATTGCACCACACACTTCTAAATGTTTCATCGAAATATCTCCTCTTTTGATATATTGCATTCTTCCAATTTATAAAAAAACAATTTTTTGATTGCTTCTGCTAACGAACCAATACTTGGATTTCCAGTTATGTCATCTGTTGATTTATTTTCCAGACTTTTTAGTAGCCACAAGATAATCGCTCTAGTATCATCATTTTTAACCTTCTGAACACATTGATTCCAAAGCTCGAAATCGAACTCTTTTTTACCTTCACTTAAATGATACTTTATCAAATATAATGATACCATATTAAAAATAGTCCAGCAATAACATTCAAATTGAGAATTGAACAATATAGCGGTCCATCCTCCTGTAGCATATGTTTTCTCTCCTGAAGAAAAGTATATTATCTTTTTTCCAAAATGAACCAAAGCAAAATTTTTCATTTTTTCTCTACATATCAAAAATCCAAAAGGAATAACAACGTCAAGAGATAGAAGTACCGCTATTGTATAGGTTATGTGAAAATCAAAAAATATTATATTAAGCAAGACTAATACCATTGTAATTATCACACCACTATAAATACTCAGTATTATCCACTTCTTTTTTGCAACGCTTATTATCTTTTCTTGTAAATCCGAGCTTTTAAAGTCATCTACGAATTTTACTTCAGCAGAACTAAAGTCAACATCAAAGTCTTTAGTTATATTGTTTAATTGATTAACAAAAAACAAAATTGTTTCTTTCTCTCTATTTATTGTTATATCTTTCTCACTATTCGTAAGTACACTTTCTTTCATCCAAAAAAATAAATGTTCTAAAATTTTATTTTCTTTTGAACCGAAAAAGTCATTTATAAAATAATAGAAAATAATCAGAACTGATACAATCGTAAAATAGTAATATACACCCATTATCAGCAAAAACATCCCTTTCCATTTTGTATGTCCACTAAGCTCCATGCAAAGATATAAAATAGAAATAAACGAAGTAGTGTAAAACATGAATAGAAATAATTTTCTAAACTTGTCTTTTTCTTTTTGCTGATATAACGGGAGGTAAACCTTGGGATTATTTGCATTTATCAGTATAATCAAAGCACCAGATGCTAATAAAACTGTAAATGCAAATTTTAGTATTTCATCCTTATTGAATTGACTAAAGATATCATTTACAACTACAGTCGATGATAAATACACAGCATGATGAGCATTCAATGCTATTGGTATTGAAACCAATAAAAAGAATAATATATGATTGATATCATTTTTACTATTCTGTCCAAATAGGATAATTTTTGCCCTCACATAAAGCTTCCATCCTTTTTTATGTTGATCTTTATTCTTATCTTCCTTAGTGAGCATATAGCACATAAAAAGAATTACAAGGTTTACAAATATGCATGAATATATATTTGTATATTTCAATATTGAGTTTATAATCTCATTCATTCTTTAAAACCTCACTTCTTCGCAATCTTCCCACCCTCTGCCATCTCTCTGCTTTTCCAGCAACACCTTACAGATCACTTTTGATGATGTAATAAACATAACCTCCGCCATGAATTTTTTCCCGACTCTGTCATAAATCCGTCCGGCGCTCATGGTACCCGTAGCTGTTGTACAAGGCGAATTGGCTACATAACCGATCGTACCGATCTCTTTCATCACCACCTTGATTGCTTCCGAATCATAAGGATTAGAAAACTCCTTAACGCAACGCAATCTTTTTCCGATAGAAAATGGCCGCATTCCGTAATAATGGCTCATTCCTGTAATTGTAATGTACATTTCTTTCATCATTGTTCACCATTCCTCTCCCAAAATATGGCTTTATCATAGCATAGTGCGTTTAGCCTTTTTGACAAATATTTGTACATGATATACAATCAAGATAAGAAACGATATAAAGGAGGCTTCCAATGGCAAACAAAACCGGCAGCCGGCAGCGGCTTCTTGCAACGTTGGAAATATTGAGAGAACACACTGATGATCAAACGCATTTAACTGGTGAGCAAATCAAGGAACACTTGCAAAAACAATACGAAATAGACTCCGACCGTCGTTCCATCAGAGAAGATATCAAGGTCTTATCTGAATTTGGATATGCTGAAGATACATCAAAATACGCCAAAAGAGATGAACGAGGCGCATATTACGTCGCGCATCCTTTTGAAGACTGGGAATTAAAAGTTCTTATCGATGGTGTTGCACAGACTGAGCATTTTAAAGCCGAAACACTTAACCATATGATTGATCGCATCATACAACTGACCGGTCCTGCAGGACGTGAATTGCTAACAGACAACCGCCCTGCTCTCAACGATGATGCACCCAACAGTGATTTCTACCTTTGCCGCAATCTCGATGATCTGCTAAACGCAATAAAAGCGAAGAAAAAAGTACGACTCAGCTACTCTAAATTAGATGCCAACAAAAAACCATCGCCTACGAATGAGGGGGTACATGAAGTCAATCCATATGTCATTGCGAAAAGAGGAGCCTTCTACTATCTGCTCACTTTCAAAGACGGGGATAAACAACTACGGCCTTTTAGAATTGACCGCATTAGAAAAGTTGAGGTATTGGAAGAAAAGAGAATTCCGCCAGAAAAGCTGCCAATTGGAGATATGACTGATGAGATCAAGGGCTATTTAAAAAACAACACTGACAGTTTTACTGGTGAGACAATCTCCGTTCTTCTCCAATGGAACAGCGAGCCGAGTATTCTCTATGATGTCTTCGGTATCAACAATGTTTTCACAGTCAACAAAGATGCTTCAATCTATTCAATAAAAGCACAGAAAAATAGGGGGCTTTACAATAATCTTCTGCGTCTTGGAGATAAGGTTAAGCTTTTGGATCCTACAGAAGTGAAGGAAGAATATCTAACAATTATAAAAAACATCCTGCGTAATTACTGAAATTTCATCCGCAGAGTTAAAGCCATACAAAAACTGCCGCCTGTGTTCTCCACTCAGCAGCAGTTTTCCTTTTGCTATTTAATTAAAAATCTGATCCAGTTCCATCAACGCTTCAAATACCACATTGCAGGCGTCTGCAATATCCTTTGGGTCACTGTATTCTTCCGGGCAATGGCTCCGCCCGTCCCGGCTCGCTACAAACACCATACCTACGTCGGTAATCCCTGCAATACACATGGAATCGTGGCCGGCTCCACTCGGCAGCACTTTTTCTGTAAAACCACAAGTAGACAATCCCCTTCTCAGCGCCGCCGTCACTCTGTCAGATAAGTGTGTCGGCGCTAATTCCATCAGGGGTTTCTCTAAAACCACAAAACCCTGCTCGCGAAGCTTATCTAAAACTATCCCCACTTGTTCAAATACTAAATTCAGAGATTCTTGGTTTCGAGATCGGCACTCTACACTGAACACAGCTTTACCAGGTACTACGTTAACCGTTCCCGGTTCCACACGAATGGAGCCACAGGTAAGTACCGTTCCATCGTCCAGACCTTCAACCGTCTGCCTTGGTCTACAGATAACCTCTGTCATCGCTGTCACCGCATCTTTACGCAGATGCATAGGCGTCGTCCCCCCATGATCAGGCCGTCCAACGATTTCGATTTCTCTAGTACGGATTCCTACAATCGTGTCTACCACACCTACTGACAGATTCTCGGATTCTAATACTGGTCCTTGTTCAATATGCGGTTCAATAAACGCGGCAAGATTGCCAGAGGAACGTTTCACGGTAACAATTGATGCTGGATTCAGTTCGAAATCCTGCATCACCTGCCTCACAGTATGCCCTCTTTCATCTGTCAAAGCGTCCAGCAGCGACTCGTCCAGAGTACCAGCAATCGCTTTGCCTCCCATGATGCCGGAGCCGAAGGTATTCCCCTCTTCTTCCACAATAGCGATGACTTCAAAGGGGTGACGTAATCTTACGTTGTTTTCCTGAAGCATTCGCGCTACTTCCAGCCCACAGACGATGCCCATATTTCCATCAAAGATGCCTCCACCTCTCACAGAGTCTAAATGCGATCCCACGGCCAACGCCGGCTGCATCGACGTTTCCTGTGGTTTCTCTTTCTGTTCATTCAAATTCTTTTCACAGCCTGGCTGTCCTTCCTCTGGGAAACCTGCAGCAAGGCGTCCAATCAAGTTCCCAATAGCGTCAAGTCGCACAGACATCCCGAGTTTCTCCATCTCCGTGCGAAGATAAGCCTGAGCGTCCCGATACTCTTTGGTATAAGATAGCCTGGTCAGCCCCTGCCCTGGAGTACTGTTAAACGTCGCTAACACATTCAAATCTTTCTCAATTCGTCTCTGATCTGCTCTTGCCATATTTCTTCACCTTCCTATTAATCTAATCCGTTTCCAGTCAAGTTTATGTACGTCCTTACTTTAGAGGCCTTACCATCCGGCCATATCCTGGTTTACCGACTACCTCTCCATGATCAGCGACTACAATGCCGCGAACCAAAGTCATCACTGGAGCGCCTTTCACCTGAAAACCGTCAAAAGGTCCGTGTTTTTGATAAGATTTGAACTTTGATGCGTCGATAGTGTATTCGTAATCCATGTCGACAATCACGATGTCGGCATCAGCTCCCACCTGCAGACTTCCTTTCTGCGGATAAATACGAAACAGCTTCGCCGGATTTTCACACATGACTTCTGCCAGCTTATCTATGGTTATTCTGCCTTTTCCAACGCCCTCTGTCAACATCATCGGCAAAGATGTTTCAAGTCCCAAAGCGCCATTTCCTGCCTGCCAGATATTCTGCCAGCCTTTTTCTTTGTTCTCTTTCAGATGACCGCCATGATCTGAACCGATTGTTTCAATCCCACCTAGCGCCAGCTGCTGCCACATCATCTCTGTCAAAGACTTACTCCTGGCAGGAGGTGCAAACTTCATATATGGTCCAATCTTCGCACCATACTCTTCACATAAATTAAGGTAATGAGGCCCCGTCTCACAGTGGACGTTGTTGCCCTGACAGCGCGCATCATGAATCATCTTTACTCCGTATGGGTTGCTAACGTGTACGATAAGCAACCGGCACTGCGGGTCGCTGTTCAAGTAGATTGCTCGCTGAATTGCTTCATTCTCCTGAAAAATCGGTCGCGAAGCAAAGAAGGCTTCCATATCACATCTACCAGCATCTTTCAATTTGCCTTCAATACGTCCGATCAAAGCGTCGTTCTCCGCATGGACGCCAATGGTTGAATCCAGTTCTTTGATGACCCGGAATATATCAAGAAGCTGTCCATCATCCACAACTTCGAACATCCCCGGTACAGAGCCCGCCATCATGGCTTTAAAACCGATACAGCCAGCTTCATCCATTTTATACATCTCGTCCAGATTTCCAGGCACAGCGCCTCCATAGAGGCCATAATCTACGACAAAATTCTTCGCTGCTCTTTCTTCCTTCTGCTTAAAAGAAGCCAAGGATGTAGACGGCGGGTTAGAAAGAGGCATTTCCAGCACCGTTGTGATGCCTCCAACCGCAGCAGAACCAGAATCTAGTTCGTACCGCCCCAGCTCTCTCTGGCCCATATCAATGATATGGACATGCTCGTCCACCACGCCTGGCATGACAAATTTTCCTGCTGCATCAATTTCTTTGGCAGTTTCTTCTGTCAGCAATTCGGTACTAACTGCTGCAATTTTCCCGTCTTTGATATAGAGATTCCCATCCGTAATTCCTTGTCCGGATACAATCTTTGCATTTTTTATTAATAGATCAAACATGATTTTCCTCCTGTTATTTGTACTTTTTTTCTGTCGGCGGTGCATAGGTGTTTCTCTTTGAAGTCTTCAGTCTCATGTCGACCAAGGACTCCGCCACTTTTACCGCCGCAGTTACGGAATCAATCACTGGTACGCCGATTTCCCCAGCGACCAGATCTGCGAAGCCTGACATGCCTGCGCAGCCGAGAATGACCGCTTCAGCAAAATCCTCACGAACCGCTTCATCTGCCGCCGAAAGAAGTTTCTGCTTTGCCGATTCTGCATCCTTATGAAAATCCAAAACGCCGATATTCGGTGTTTTGATTGACGCTAATCTCTTTTCTCCGCCATATCTGCGTACCAAGTCCTCCAAGTGTATTAAACACCTTGGTAAGATGCTGACGATAGAGAACTTGCCACTGATAAAGGAAGAAAGATTTATTGCTGCCTCCGCCACTCCGATGACTGGCTTATCTGTCAGCTCACGCAGAGCATCTATCCCGGGATCACCAAAGCAGGCCACAATATATGCGTCAAAATGGTCCGTACTCTCTGCTTCGCGTACGATATCCAGCAAATGGTATGCAGCCATCAGCTCGTCCGACGTGCCTTCCACACACTCTGGTCCATGCGAAGGATTTGTGACACTCACTTCCGTAGCGCTCTGTTTGGCAGCCACTGCCGATTGATAGATATCTTCAGTCATATCCGCAGAGGTGTTGGGATTTATGACTAATATTCTCATGATAAACCTCCTTTACTTCAGCCACTCTTCATTAAGAGAATAGTCTAGCAGGCTGTCCGGATATTTTTTCAGCACCCAGACCTTCATCAGGGGAACGTAAAGCACGATTGCCGCCAATAATCCGACAGTATACATCCAGTTAGGGAAAAACAACGAAACGACCACGCTGATAACATACGCTAAAACTGCCGCCCAGTTGACACCATTCCAATAGTGATAACCGCCTCCTTTTGATATGTACAAATCTGACAAAGCAATTTTGCGCTTGCGAACAAATATGTAATCACCAATCATGATACCAGCTACAGGTCCAAGCGCACTTCCGACATAATTCATGATGGTTTGGATGTCTCCAGACGCTTTCCATGGCATGATCACCAGACCGACGATGCCTGCAAGCAAAACAGCTGCCTTGAAATTGACTTTCTTAGGAAACGTTGCGCAGATGACATACGCCGGATTGAGCAGGTTCGCTCCCGGATTTGTCGTCCATGTTGCAAATACAATGAAAAACTCACAAAGGATCGCTAGCGGGATGGAGACATCACCCACCACTGCCGAGATAGCCAGTGTAGGGTTCCACTCTCCTGTCAGTGCCATAGAGAGAACGCCGATAAATCCGAAGAGTACAGATGCGGGAACCATACCCAGCCACTGAGACACGCAGTAACGCAGATTTAATCTCGGCCAATTGGTTTTTTCTCCATCGGGTACTTTACAATCCTTTACGATGTCCTGAATGCTGCAGGCTAAGGTAGCCCAGCCGCCGATAAATGCCATGGTTGCTCCAGCAAGCGATCCGCTTCCATCACCTTTCAGTGCCAGCACTTCACCCAAAGTCGTCCCGGAACCGTGTAGCAGCAGGTATGTCAGAATGCATCCCATCAATAGCAGTGCAGGAGAAGAGAACAGGTTGAGGATACGGATGAAACGAATTCCATAAAATGTAGTAAAAATCTGTAGTATCCCAAAAACGATAATCCACAAATTAATGTTTGAATAATCCCAGATCATGATACAGACCGCGTCTACTGCACCTGCGCACAGCCAGGTTTGAAAACCAAACCAGAAAATTGCCGGAACCGCTCTCAGCCACCCTGGCAGAATACCGCCTTTGATGCCAAACATGACTCGTACCAGGGTTCCATAACTCAGCCCATACTTCACGCCCAGTTCCTGCGTAAAGTAAATGACAATCGCAGGTACGGTGTTTCCCAGAATCAAAGCTATCAGAATTTCCATCACGCTACAGGACGGATATAGTTGTCCTGCCAGCATGAAGATAATCAGCTGTACAGCGAAGCCGAACCATATCATAGATAAATTGAACTGACCGACTGTTCGTTTACTGTATGCTACTGGTCTCGTGGCTTCATTCAGAAGATCATGACTCTCTTTCTTAGTACACATTTTGCCCTCCCTTCATTTCTTAGGCATTTTGGCGTGCCTTTGCACACTCCCAATACATCTCAAATCAAAAACTACCAAACGTTCGGTTTTATTCAGTGTACCACTCATTAGTCCTATTGTCAATTGTATTTTCTAATTTTTCAGAATCATTCACATCGAGGGATATACATTGGTGGTTAGATTGATATTATTTTTCGTCTATGCTATAATGAACGCAAAGATTTTACAGCTTCGCTGCAAGGAAGCGTTCTTCGAAACATACGGAAATACGTCCTTTGTACGATATTTCCTATGTTATAAAAAAATAAAGCGACCGTTCGTTCTGTCAGTCGCCAAAAACAAATGCAATGGAGTATTATATGAGTAAACATGGTTTGACAAAAGAGCGGATTATCACCGTATCAGAGGATTTTTTTTCTAAGTATGGTTATTATGGCACGTCTATGTCTGACATTTCAAAGGCTACGGGTGTACAGAAATCTTCCCTTTACTCCCATTTTGATAGCAAAGAGCAGCTATTTCTGAAAGTCTATCAGGGTGTCCTTGACAGTGCGGCAACACAACTTTCCAATATCTTCTTTGATAACCGCCTATCAGATGAAGAAAAACTGCATCAGATGTTCCTCCTCTTCTGTCTCAGCGAAACGGCAGATATTCTGCGCATCGGTCTGCATCCCAATCCTGAATGCCAGGAGCAGACTACAGAGATACTTCTCAAATTTGAGGAAAATTTCAAAACCCTACTGATAGGATTATTTAAGCGGCTATGCGTAACCAAAGCCGATGATGACTGCTGCGAAGTTTTCTTTTTCCTTCTCAACGGTGTCATGATAAAAAAAGATAACTATGAAAAGGGCCAGTACCCGCAAAAAGTAGAACTAGCCTGGAACACTTTTTGTCAATGGACGAACATAAAATAGAGATAAAAACTACAAAAACATCAAACAGAGTTGCCGCTTTCGCGACAGCTCTGTTCATGACAATATATCCTGCCTTATCACATCTCCCCCTCGATCTCCCCCAAATACCTCCTAGCCCTTTCCACGATCTCCTCCGGCAGCCCGTAATACCCCTCTGCAATGCCGCCGGCTATGGCTGCTGTGGTGTCGCAGTCACCTCCGATAGAGATACAGTTGCGGATAACGTCCTCAAAGGACTCTCCTTCGAAAAAGCACGCAAGGGCCTGAGGCACGCTGCCCTGACAGCTCACGTCAAAGGTATAGGTCTCCCTGATTTCTGCTAAGGTGAAGTCCAGTCTGTAGAACTCTCCTTCAATAAAGTTCTTGATCCTCGCTTTGCCCCAGCCTTCCTGGTGGGCGAGAAAGACAGCCGCCGCTGCCGCCTGGGCGCCTTTGATCCCCTCCGGGTGGTCATGGCTCACCAGAGCCGAGGCCTTGGCCAGCTTCAGCGCCTCCTCTAATGACGAAGCATACTCGCCCACTGGAGAAACCCGCATGGCAGCGCCATTGCCATAGCTGCCGTAGGGCTTGGGATCCTCCATCCACAGCCACTTTGCAAACCGCCCCCCGTAACCGCGATCTGCATACTTCCGTCCCAGCCGCTGCATTTCAGCAATCAAAGCCGCCTGAAAACTCTGGATATCCTTTTCTTGGTCATATATCCGCAGCGCATTTCTGACTGCTATGGTCATGAAGGTATCGTCCGTAAACCGGCAGTCCTCCCGAAAAAGCGGAAAATCTTTTGTTTTGATGTTGTCGAACTCATATACGGAACCGACAATATCACCAATGATCGCACCAAGCATACAAAGCACCTCCCACACGACAAAACTCTACAACATCATTATAATCCTCTCCCCTTGTCATTGCAACGATGAGCATCATTTCTTACCCTGTGCTTTTACTCCTTCACCTCTATGATTTCCAGCATTTCTCCGCAGGTCCTCTTGAGAAGCTGCAGAACATCCCGCGAAATCACATCCATAGAATCGAGATCGTGCACGGCAATCTCCAGCTGGTTGCCGCCATCTGTAATCCCTTTGATCAGTTCCATAAATGCATCTGCAACGACCGCCAGAGACGGAGGTACAGATGGCTTTCCCAGACGGCGCTGGATATGAGAAAGATCCGAGAGCATTTCTGCAGACAGGTAGTCGCTGAAACAAAGGCTCCCCTCTTCCATCAACTGCTTCAGCACATCAGACATCCAGAAGCAGTCGACAGATTGCAGACAATGCGTTTCAATTCTGACAACAGAGCGGGATGCTTCCCGCTTCCCGATTCCCCCGATCAGTCTCTTCAAAGCATCTGAAGGCTGCACGCCGATATCCACTGCCAGCTTATTATAGAAATTTTGATAATATCTGACCGCCTCGTTATAATTTCCCTGTTCAATCAGAATGCCGATGCGCCTCTCCGCAGCCGCCTCGTCATAGGGGTCGATTTCCTCCAGATCCTGCAGCGCGGATAAGCAAAGGGCATCCTGCCCCTTTTCCCCATAGATCTCTACCAGTTTTTTCAGCAGTGCCAGCCGCTTGTTTTCCAGGCAGTAACGCTGCATGATAATCAGCTCTTCTAACTCGTCACAGCCGGCAAAATACTGCCCTCTGAAAAAGTCCTCCCGGGTAATCTGCCTGACGTATTCAAGCTTCGTCACGTCGTCTTCAGCAGCAATATCGATATGCAGTGCCTCGCAGAGGTCGCAGCGGTAAAGGAACCGCTCGTTGACCTGGCAGGTGGTTTTGGTGACGATCAGAAAACTCTCTTCCTGCACCGCAGAATAGAGCAGCTTCTTGAGCTGCCAAAGGTTATATCTCAGATTATATTTCGCCGCATCTTCCGCACTTTCCGGCCAGAGATAGCCCGCCAGCTTGTCGCGGTCGATCTTCTTGTGCTTCTGCAGCAGCAAAACAGCCAGCAATGCTGCACTTTTGCTGCTCACTTTGCTGCTGATGTCCTGGTCGTCCAGCTTGATTCTGACTTTGCCCAAAAAATTCAATTCCAACATGTCTTCACCCTTCAACCATGACTTTTCCACGCTTTATCGTTACAGCCGTCTTCACTGTCTTCAGCCTATCTGGCGAAAGCTTTGATAAATTCTGCCCCAAAATAATCACATCTGCTACTTTACCAGGGGTCAGACTGCCGATTTCGTCTTCCTTGAACAGTGCGTAAGCGCCGTGAATGGTGTACATCCTAAGGGCCTCTTCCAAGCTGACCCGGTGGCATGTGACAGGATGATTGACTGCATCGTGAATACCGACCATAGGATTGGGATCGGTGATGTCACTGTCAGAGCCGCCGCAGACGATGATGCCGCTGTCAAAGATCTGCCGGAACTGGTTGGATCTGCCATAATGGCCGCCTAGCCGCTGCTCGTACATACCGCCCTTATCTCCCCAGATACCCTCGTAAGCCGGTGTCATGGAGAGGATGACTCCAAGCTCTGCAGCTCGCTTCATCTGTTCCGTCGTGATCAGTTCCGCGTGTTCGATACGGCTGCGGTGATCCTTAGGGCCGAACTTTGATATCGCCAGCTCAAAAGCATCGAGAGCCAGTTCGATGGCCCTATCACCGATGGCATCGAGGGCGACCTGCAGGTTTTTCTCATAGCAGCGACAAACCACATCTTTGAGATAATTCTCGTCGATACAGAAGAGTCCTCTGCAGCCAGGCGCATCGGCATAATCAAAAGACAAAGCCGCCGTCCGTGCGCCCATGGTTCCATCCAGGTACAAATTACCGCCCAATCTTTTCAACCCCTTTTCTACCACATAGTCCACGTTGGTCGTCTGATAGAAAAGTTCCATGTCGATGGGATATTTTTTGCCGTGCTGATAGATGAATTCGCACTGCTTGTCTTCTCCAAAGGCAAAGTTCATATTGCCGCCCTCCATGGCTGCAATGGTGGTAATCCCACAGCCCAGCATCTTGTCCATGGTACTCGACACGGCCTCGTCAATATCTTCATCTGAAAAGGAATTGAAGATCAAAGTGTCCAGCCTGGAGCCCGCCTGGTTGGTGAAGATACCAGTCGGCATCCCCTTCTCGTCCAAATCCACTCCGTCAAGCGTAAATGGAACTTTGAAGTACAATATCCCATAGGTGTTGAGAATCAGTACATGGTAGTCGGCAGAATAGACTGCTACCGGCGCATCGTTGCAATATCTGTCCAACACCGTGCGGTCAGGAAGACGTTTTTCTTCCAGACGAGTAGCGTCGAGAAACTTTGCCACAATCAGCTCCCCTTTTTTCTTCGCGCGGGCAGCTTTGATGCTACGGCCGACGCTGCGGAAGTTTCTCGCTCCTTCCAGATTGACGAAGTTCTCCGCTAAACCGGTAATGACCATGTGAAAATGGCTGTCGATAAAACCGGGCAATACTGTGCGCTGCTGCCCGTCGATGAGACGATGGCTCCCTTGCGCAAACTCCTGCCAGCCATCGCCGTCACCCACGGCCAGAATCCGCTCTCCTTCTATAACAATCCAGTCCGCTGTCTGTCTTTCATCCATGGTCATACAGCGTCCGTTTTTGATGATAATCCGTTCTTCCATAAAGACTCCTTTTCCAAGCTCGTTGTATCTATTTTACCATTTTTTCAGCCCCATGAAAAGTGAACCATTTTGGCAGCTGCTAATTCGACTTCTCAAATTGACATTTATTCCGCAATGTGATATATTTATATCATAAAGTTATAAATATACCACATCGGAGGATGAAATTATGAAACATCGCAAATATTTATATGGTTCACTGGGATTACTCTCTCTCTTAGGTTTTATCGGCATATTTACAGAGGAAAGAGGCTTTCTTGCTTTTTTCGCCTTTGTCGTAGATTTTGAATACTTTTTTATAAAATCGGATGAGATGCTGGAAGAATATATGAACCGATCTGCGTCACGGGCTTTTTACTGCGGAATGATTGCCACTGCAATCGTTGTCCTAATCAGCTTTTTCTTGCAGAACCAAACTGCAAGCGAGTCCTTATTGGCTGGTTTTGCATGGGGATGGAGCGTCGCGATTGTAGTCTACGCCTTATCGACCGCTTTTTTCGGATTGAAAGAAAAATGGGGTCTTGAAAAATGATCAAAAACAAGATAAAAGAATTTCGCGCAAGGGAGAATATGAAACAGGAGGATCTGGCAAAATTAGTGGGCGTCCGGAGAGAAACCATCGGTAATCTGGAAAAAGGGCGTTATAATCCTTCCCTGGTACTTGCCTGGAATATAGCTAAAGTATTTCGCGTCACAATTGAGGAGATATTCACCGTTACTGACGATTCTCTTTAGCGGACAATCCCATGGATAACAAAGAAAAACGCAGCCAAAGACTTAAACGTCAATGGCTGCGTCAATGCAAATTACCCTGTTAAAACAAATTCTCATTTTATTGTCATGCCAGGAATTCTCCAGTTTCTCCGTCTACTGCATCTCCAGTGTACTGTTTGAATTCCTCAAACATCTTTGCTTCCGGCTTATCCTGTTTATAAGTTGCCAGAGAAACGCCGATGTAAAGAATCGCTTCCACGATCACGCCATAGATTCCCGGCAGGAATCCCAGTGGATTGAGTCCTGCTGTCATGAGGGCGATGGTCACGAGAAGACCGCCGATCAGACCCGAAAAGGCGCCTTCTTTTGTTGCCTTTTTCCAGGTTACCGCACCGACCAGCGGAATCATCAGCAGGCCGATTCCCTGATAATTTATCATGGCGATATTGACAAGGAGCGGCAGATCAAAGGTTGTGATGATGTATGCGCATACGCCGATGATGACGACGATGATTCTGGTCCACTTGACAGACTTTCCGCCATCGTCAGCGCCGTTATACTCTTTTGTGCCGATACATCCGTCATGATTCTTATGTCTTTTCCATACCAAAATTGCATCGTTGGTCACGATGCCCGATATGGAGAGCAGGGTTCCATCTACGGTACCCATGCAGCCAGCGAGAATAAAGATGCACATGACGCCGAACAAAACCGCGTTTCCACTCTCCGCCATCATCTGCGGCAGCGCCTCTTCCCAATTGTCGATGATATGGCCTGTCGCTACCTGATAACCGATGCAGGCAAAGCCGCCAAGCAAAATCAGCAGACACCATAACGATCCAAAGGAATTCATAATTGCCGACTTCTTTACTTCATTTGGTGATTTTGCCATGAACATCTTCAAGAAGATAGACGGGTAACAGAGTGCGCCGATAGAGCAGAGGAACACGAAGGAGAACCAGGATGCGTTCATGCTCGAATCCAATACGAATACCTGCGGACTGATATCCAGCGCTATGGAGAACATGTTGCCTACGCTCCCATAGTAGTGGTAAACGACATATAAGATAATTCCTACGGCACCGAAGACCATCACAATGGATTGAAACGTATTGACAGATGCAACGCTCTTCACGCCGCCCCACAATGTATAGGCAACCATGAAGACCAATCCGATCAGCGAGCCGACTGCTGTCGAAATAGCTCCCCCGGAGCATGCCTTAATGATATATCCGATTGTGACCAGCTCCATAGTAATCCAGGTCGTGTTCAAAACGGCGCCGGTGAGACCTGCAATGGTCTTCAGCAGTTTACTTTGATATCTCAGTTCATAAATATCACCGCAGTCAGACAATTGATATTGTTTCCCCAGCGGCCAAAGTCTTTTCGCCAGCGCATACATGCCCAGTCCCGTGCAGAAGCCATAGGGGATGACATAACCGGCAAAAGCGCCGTTTATCCCTGCAAATCCAATCCAGCCCGTCCAGGTGGAGCCTGAATAATACGTTACCATCATGACCAGGCCGACGACGATCGCCCCCATACTCTTTGAACCCGTCATAAAGTCTTCAAAGTTCCCAGAGCCTGATTTCGGCGTTCGTAACGTTAGAACAATAATAATGACAAAATAGATTGCCAACATAATCAGAGGAATCACTCCCATAATAAATCTCCTTTCTGATAATCGAGTAGTTCAAATTAACTTTTACGTCTCCTTTGCCTTTCTGCATCAGCTTTGCAATCCATCCTGTAGTTGATAATCATTGCAATGACGCCTATGATCGTCCAAGCGATCAGCCACATGAAAAAAGCCGGCCAGCCCAAAACCAATGCTGGTTTATTTGCGAACTGCAAAAACGCCGGAACGAGCATTACTGCAACTACAACCACGTAAATCACAGTAAAAAGTTTATGATGCCTCATAGTTCTCTCCTTTCTTATCTCATCAGATATCGTTTATTGCAATAAAAAGCAAATACCATGCCAAGGGATCAGCATAGTATTTGCAACGATTCTTCGGGATTTTCACTTTAAACTGTGAGGTGATTTTATCACAGGTGTGACCTTTTTCTCTTAGCGTCGATACAATTCGCAATGATAATGATTGAATTAACAATCAGACCCCAGACACCGGATGTCATGATCAGACAGATAGCACTGATTTCCAAAACCACAGTCACGAGAAAACCGCTCGCCATAGCAAAGAAAGCCACCCTGGTATTTTTATTTTTTGAGAAAGCCGCATACATAAGTGCCGGGAAAATCTGACAGATATATTGATAACTGTTGATGGCCATATCGGTCAGATTATCATCTAATACAATGGCGATGATCATACACAACATAGCGACAATGACGATGACAATCCTCGATAATGTGACATAGGTGTATTTTTTCTTTTTATTGTATCTGCTCTCTAAAATCTTGCTGTCTGATACAAAGGTGGTAATGATGATGGTCGATAAAGAAAACAGCGTGATATCCAGCGTCCCCATCGCCGCCGCCATCATGACGATATAGGTCAGATACAAGATCCATGTGTGGTCTGACAACGCCATGATTTCAAATATCAGATTGGAGCTCTGGGTCACTTGCAGGTCTTCGATCATCGCCACATAGCCGATCAGCACAAAAGACAGGCACCACAGGGCAGAAATCCCAATCCACTTCGCTATTTTTTTCTGTGAGTGCTCATTCTTTCCCATCACCATACGCGAAAAAATCTGCGGCAGGCATACCATGCCTAATGCAGATACGATGGCGTTGGAAATCCACTGCGGGAAATCACCCATTTTGCTGAAATTATGATAGTTTAATTCCACGATATCTGCATTGTTTTTTAGAATCAGCAAAAAATCCGACAGCGAACCGTACTGATAGACTACCAGCATAATTGAAATTATGATGCCTCCGAAGATCATGATGATTCCATGTAAGCATGCGCTCCAGACGGCGCTTTCCATTCCGCCCCAGATGATATAGACCACGATGACCAACAATCCCATGATGACAGCACTGACAAAATTAATACTATAATTAAATGCCGCACAGATGATGATGCCCAACGATTTGAGTTCCATTACGATCCAAATTCCGCCGACGACGATGGAGACGATGGAGACGAATATGTTGATTCCATGGCTGTGCAGCCGATGCTCCAAATATCCTCCCAGTGAGAAGATACTGGATTCTTTGGCATTATCGTACACCTTGGGGGAGATGATTCCGTACAAAAACGCCGCAATGGCGATATATACGGTGGTATATATCCCATAGATGCCGATCTGTGTCGTCAGGGGTACCCAGCCTGTCCAGGTTGAACTGGTATAGATCGTAGATAATACACAGAAAACGAAACACCAATCGGAAATCCCCTTTGTTGCTGAATGAAAATTATCGAGGCTGTCCACTCGTTTTTTGCCAAATGGCAGCAAGCCGACAATCATTGTAATTAAAAAGTAAAATAATACGACAATCAAAACCTGGTCGCTACCGCCCACTATCATGGAATCCCCCTCTGTTCAACTGAAACTGATTGATTTTTTCATGAAGGTTCCGCCTGGAAAGGCCGATCTCCTCCGCTGTCTTTGATACATTCCAATTGTTTTTTACCAGCATTTTTTCAATATAATTTTTTTCGAACTCATACTTCGCATCTTTATATTGCATGTTGTTTTCGTTTCTCGATAAACTGCCCGGATCATGATTCAATATTTCTGCTGGCAGATCCAACAGCGTCACCTCTCTATTTACCTCTCCGAAAATATAGATGCGTTCAATGACGTTTTTGAGTTCCCTGATGTTTCCCGGCCAGCAATAGTTCTGCAGAGAGGCCATAACCTCTTTAGAAAACACGGGAATCTGTTTTTCGAACTTCTTTTCAAATTCCGTGCGATAATATTCGATGAAACCGTCAATATCTTCACTTCTTTCTCTCAGCGGCGGAAGATTGATGGTTGCTACATTGATTCGATAATACAGGTCTTCCCGGAATTTCTCTTCCTCTACCATCTTTCTGAGGTCTTTGTTCGTAGCACAGATCAGGCGAAAATCGATCTCAACAGAAGCTTCTCCGCCGATGCGGTATATTTCCTTTTCCTGAATCGCCCGTAATATTTTGGTCTGCGCAAGTAAGCTGAGATCACCGATCTCATCTAAAAACAGGGTGCCGCCTCTCGCCAGTTCCATCTTTCCCTTTGTGTCTTTAATCGCCCCTGTAAACGCACCTCTCACAAATCCGAAAAGCTCGCTCTCAAAGAGGGGTTCGGGTATCGCGGCGCAATTTATTTTGATAAAGGGGCCATTCCTGCGGTTTGAATTCTTATGTATCAATGATGCGATGACTTCCTTACCCGTGCCGCTTTCACCCAAGATGAGCGTGCCTGATTCCACTTTCGCTATTTTCTCAACCATCTTCAACACTTTCGCTATTTCAGGCGATTCTCCGACGTATATTTCAGAATCATCTATCAGCAAAGCTTCCTCATCAGAATGATTCTCAAAATAGAAGACTTCTTCGATTTTCCTCAGCAGTCTGTCGGACTCCACAGGTTTTTCGATATAGGTATAAGCGCCTTGTTTCATCGCCTCTACTGCTGTTTCTATGGTGGCGTTACCGGTCAATACGAGTATTTTTTTATGAGGATGGCGTGCAAGAATGCTCTTTATGACTTCTATCCCATCAATCTGCGGCATGACCAGGTCTGTGATAATTAAGTCAAAGTCGCCCAAATCAGTCCGTTCAATCGCATCTGCAGGGTCGCTGTCCGTGTCTACGCGATAACCGGCATAACCCAATATTTTTTCCGTGATCGTGAGAAACGCAATATCGTCATCAATCAGCAGTATTTTCCCTTTCTTCATCTTTCCCCTCCCTCGGTAATTCAATGACAAGATCTACGCCATTCAAGTCATTGCTGCGTGCATATACCTTGCCATTACACTTTGTTATCTCCTTTTTTACAATCCAAAGTCCAAGACCTGCATTTTCTTTCTCCGTTTTGGTGGAATAAAATGATTCGAAAATCTTTTCCTTATCCTTGTCCACGATTCCATATCCATTGTCACTGATTGTGATAATATAGCTGTTTTTTCTTTCATCCTCGTCCGCCCTGACAATGATGATTCCATTTTCGCGCACAGCTTCGACGGCATTGCTGATGACATTCATCAAAATGGACTTGAATATTTCTGTATCCATGCCGATTTCCATCGTGTTGATTTTGTTTTCTTGTGAAAACCTGACGCGTTTCTTATATAAATCGTCCCTATACAGCAATAACACCTGTTTTAGAATATTGTTGAGGCTCACCGCTTTCCCCCTGGTGCCCGGGCGCTCTTTCGACAGTTCCAATAGATTGGTCACCACGTATTCAGCCCTCTTTGCTGCCGTGTTGATCAGACCAGATGTTTCACCATATTCTTTTAGAAAAAGATATTCCGGCACCTTGTCCAGATAAAGCTTGTCCAGGTAGTACATGCTGGATTTGATTACAGCTAAAGGATTCTTTAACTCATGGGTCACGGCGGATGTAACTTTGCCGATCTGCGCCAATCTGTCCAGTTCAAAGATTTTCCTTGAGTTCAGTACATCGACGGAAATATCCCTCGAAACCACCAGGCTCACCTCTTCATCATCTTCAAAATATTTGATCGTGTCATTGGTGACAGTGAAAATTCGATGATCGAACACTTTCTCCGCAATTTTCCCACCCGGCCTGCAGCCTTCACACGGCTGCTCTTTTCCGAGAAATAGGTTATAACATTTTGAACCTTGCGCATTAGGTTTTTCAAAGTAATTGCCAAAACATCCTCCGCGGGAATTCATGTCGATCAAATTAAAATTCTTATCAATGATCACGATAGAATATCCTATTTTCTCCAGGACGATCTTTAAACGGTTTCGCTGTTCAACAAGATTCTGATTTTTTTCCACAATATCTTTTTTCATGTAGTTTATTTCATCTACCAGCATCTCAAGTTCATCATCATTGCGCAGATGAATTGCGTCTTTATCAATTTGTGGTGCATACAAATTATCTATAATGTATTCAAGCGGATTTGACACCTTTGACACCAGAAATCTGCCGAGAAAGCTCGAACAAATCAATAAGAGCAAGCAGATGATGATAATAGAATTGATGAATGCACTGTTATTGGGTTTTGGAATCAGAACTCTGAAATTTGCACAGATTCCCTGATAAAAATAGCTTACCGCAGCGTATGTTGAACCTGCGGCAATGTTGCACTTCTCCACTTGATTGAGGGAATACTTCGTATACTTGATTCGATCTACCGTAAACCCGGGATAATACTTCTTCAGAAAATCTTTGCCAAATGATATACAGACACTGTATTTTTCGTTGCTCGCCTTGTATGCAAGCCTGCCGTCAACTACAAGTAATCCGTCTTCGTAATCCCTAAATTTTTTTAGTGTTCCGTAAAAGCTGCTGTTCAAAAAATCATATATGCCGATTCGGCTGATTCCCCGCTCCCCCTTTTCTTCTCTCAGACTTTTGAGGAGACTTTCTCCTTGATTGCTTTGGGAATTTTCTAGTAAAAGATCAACTTCCTTACATTGCAAGGTGATCGTTTCTTTATACAGCTCCCACGATAAATCTACTGTCTTTCTGACTAATCCTATATTTTGCTCATTACTATATAACGTAAAAGAATGTTGGAAATAGAAAACCAGTGAAAAGGACATTATGATTACAATAATTAAAAAAATGGCCATGATCTTATTGCTGATAGAAGTTCTCATAATATTCTCACCTTTCAAAATTCATTATAGCCTACGTTATATCCGTTTTCAAATGGCTATAATTGGTAATTATGTATGCACAATAATAATTGGGATGGCAATGCTTTACCACCCCAATTACGATGTGCCCCTCCTATTACAAGCTCCTGAGTTTTTCGATAATCTCGTCAGTGTAGCCTGACGCGCAGTACACATTACAGATGTTTTCGATCGTGTTATTGTACCTTTTCTCCGTCTCTGTAGCCGTGGCATCTAGAACCAATTCACACGCAAAGCCGCAGTCAGCCAAGTCTCTTACCGTCGTCTCGACGCACTGGTCCGTGTAAAAACCGACACAATAGCACTTCTTGATATCCATACCCAGCAGAACTCTTTCAATCGGCGTGCCGACAACTGCGCCAGAGCAGGTCTTGACGAGAACGACTTCTCCTTCCTTCGGCGCGACCTCCGGTATCCATTTTGCTTCCCAGGAGGTTGGAGGACACTGGAAGTTCAATCTCTTGTGCAGCCCGCCCGTGTCAGATGCATCTCCCGCATAGGATTGAATTTTTACGTGTATCGGTCTGATTCCTTTTTCTCTGCAGACCGCAAGCAGCTTCGCGGCTTTCTCCGTTGCCGCTCTCTCCATCTTGTGATATGTCTGGCAAAGCTGCCGCGCCTCCTCCTCGTCAATACCTACAGCGACCGCTTCCCTGACAATGTTTTCTGCCGTTGCAAGATTCTGCATGTCGATCAAAACGAGCGCAGTATCCTCCGCGGAGGGAATGATCTGCGGCGTCACGCCGCCCTTTTTCACGATTAACTCTTCATACGTCATTTCTCTTTCTCCTTTCACAAAGCAAAAGTTATTTGATGTATGTCATTGCAAATCGCATGCCACGAGTGTTTCTCCCTGCAATCTCTGTATTTTCCGCAATCCTCAAGGTTTACTGAACGAAATACTGTGATGTTTTCTTCTCATATCCCCTCTATTTCTCTCACTTCCGTTCCTGCTACCGCCTTTTTCCCTTGCGCAGCTCCACTTTTTTGACTGGCATCGAATTTGCAATAAATGTAACAAAGATTTTAAACGCTAAGCACACAAGGAGGTAACAACAATGAATTACGAAGAAATGAAAACACAGATTCAATCAGAGGCGGCCCTCTGCCTGGAAGAAATCTGCAGGCTAAATGACGATATTGCGGATCATCCGGAACTCAGCGGCGAGGAATTCCGAACGTCTGAGAAAATCGTAGAATATCTGAGAAGCAGGGAATTCGACGTAGAATATCCCTTTAACAACATGGGCACTGCCTTCAGAGCCACCTATGGAAAAAACAATCACCACAGGAAAATTGCGCTCCTTGCAGAATATGACGCATTGCCGGAAATCGGTCACGCCTGCGGCCATTCTGCAATCTGCTCTATCAGCATCTTAGCGGCGCTGGCTTTAAAAAAGTTACAGGATCAGCTTGACGCCGATATCCATATTATCGGAACACCTGCAGAGGAAACCTATGGTGGAAAGTGCATCATGGTAGAAGATGGCGTCTTCGATCAATACGATTTCGCCATCTTGGTCCACCCCAATCACTTCAGTGCCTCCGGCGCCAATCTGCTTGCGCTTGACTCTGCCATCTACGACTTTTACGGGAAGGCTTCTCACGGGGCAGCGGCGCCATGGGAAGGAATCAACGCCCTGAATGCGGCGAGACTGTTGTTCGACAGTGTTGACATGTTCAGGCAGCATGTCAGACCCGATGTACGGATTCATGGCATTATCAATCACGGCGGTGTTGCAGCCAACATCGTCCCCGATTACGCTCAGGTTTCCATGTATACTCGCGCTTCTGACAGGCATTATCTGAACGAGATCACGAAAAGGGTGGACACTATGGCGGAATGTGCCGCAATGATGACAGGCTGCACCTACCAAAAGACTGTACCCGATAAACCATTTGATAACCTCAAGTCAAACCCTGCTGTGGAAGCCGTAATTTCGGACACATTTGCTGAATTGGAGGTTCCAACTACATGCACCGACGCGCTGTTCGGTTCCTCCGATATCGGCAACGTCAGCTTTCGCTGTCCGGCGTTCCATCCGGTCCTGAAGGTTTGTGACGCACCGATCCATACCGCAGAGTTTGCAGCGATCATGAAGTCCGATGCACTGCACGGTGCCATACGAACCGGCGCCCTCCTGATCTCCTACACGATTGCCAAAATCTTTTCCAATCCGATTTTATATGAGGAAATGCTTGCCCAGTTCAAATGAGAATGCAAAAAACGCCAATCATTTCAGGTTGATTGGCGTTTTGCACTGATTACATATTTATTTCTGATAAACAACCTTGCCGCCGACCATGGTCATTTCCGGCAGGATGTCTTTGATTTCCATCGGGTCCACCGTAAAGATGTCGCGGTCCAGCAGAACCAGGTCCGCATAATAACCCTTTTTGATCCTCCCTTTGCGGTCTTCCATGAACTCGCCGTAAGCGCTTTCGATGGTGTAAGCGTCGATGGCGTCTGCCACGTCCACACACTCGCCAGGATAAAAGCCGCCCGCAGGCTGTCCGCTTTTGTCTTTGCGCGTCACCGCCATGTAGATATTAGGGAATGGGTTACAATCCTCTACCGGACAATCGGTGCCGTAAGAGATATGGGCGCCCTTTCGCCGCAATGTGCCAAAAGCGTAGGATGTCGATGCCAGCTCTTTGCCGCAGAGTTCCTCTACGATATTCATATCGTAATCCAGGAAGATGGGCTGTGCGAAGACCAGGATGCCCTTTTCGGCGATACGTGTGAGCAGTCCTTCGTCCGTAATCTGGCAGTGGATCAGGGCGTGGCGCAGCTTGTTCTCCCCGTCCACAAAGGCGTTTTCGTAGCAGTCTATGGTCTTCTCGATGGCTGCGTCGCCGATGACGTGGGTGACCACCTGCAGACCGTACTTCTTGGCAAGCTGGCAGTATTTCTCCATCTCGTCGTCTTTGATCCATTCCAGGCCGTAATTTTCTCTGTCAACAGCATAGCCGTCCCGCATCAGAGCCGTTCTCGCCCCCAGGCTGCCGTCCTTGAAAAGCTTCAGCGGACCCAGGGTCAGCCAGGAATCCTCTCCATATTTGCCGCAGGCGAACTCGCCTTCCGTCAGATAGGTTTCGAAGGCGGCAAAGTCGTTAAAGCAGACCTGATGCCTGTACCGGAGCAGGGCTTCCCCGCTGTCGTAGACATCGTGGAACAGTTTGAACGCCGCCGGCCCATCCATGAAGGTGGTGCCTACGTCGTTGCTCTGCACGCTGGTCAGTCCGTGGGCGACACCGTACTTCATGGTTTCCAGCAGAATCTTCCGCCTCTCCTCCATGCTGAAGTCCGGAATCAAGGCTTTGGCGATGTTGCAGGCGTTGGCCGTAAAGATGCCGTTAGGATAGCCGTCTTCCCCGATCAAAAAGTCTCCGTCAGGAAACTGGGGCGAATCGCCGTCGATGCCCAGCATCTCAATGACCTTTGTATTGGAAGAGACGATGTGTCCGCAGACTCGCTCCAAGACGATGGGAATCTCCCGGCTGATCTGGTCCAGGTCGTGGCGGTCCGGCAGGCGGTCCGAATCCACAAAGAGGTCCTGATTCCAGCCGATGGCGTGAAGACCGTCCTTCACCTTTTCCGGATACTTATCTATGAAGTCCCGGCATCTTCTGATCATCTCGTCGATGGATGGAACGCCGTCGATGTCCACCTGGTTCAAAGTCTCTCCAAACTGCATGAAGTGCAGATGGGAGTCGTTGAGCCCCGGAATCAGGGTCTTTCCGCCGCAGTCCATCAGCTCTGTATCTCCGTCTGCCAGGGACAGAATATCCTCGTTGCTGCCGACGGCGGCAATCAGCCCGCCCTCAATTAAGACCGCTTCTGCAAAGATGCCCTTTTCTACATATACTTTTCCGTGATGCAAAATCTTCTTCATATTACTTTTTCTCTCTCTTTAATTTCATATCAAAGATATAGTAAACGATTGCACCGATGAAAGGAACAGAAAGTCCCATGGCGCCGTTTACAGGATCGTCGATAGCAGAAATGACGATCAGTCCGATGAAGATCAGCGCCGTGATGATGACGGATACCGGATAGAACCAGACTTTATACGGTCTCTCGATATTCGGGTATTTCTTCCTCAGAATTGGCACGGCCAAAATAACCAGAGCATTGTAAATCATAGCTACGACTACGACCAGGTTGGTCAGCTGATCCAGGTTTCTCATCAAAACTAAAGCGATGGACAAAACGCCCTGCACGATAATCGGCGCATATGGCACTTTGTATTTCGGATGCAGTTTGGCAAAGCTCTTGAAGAAATGTCCTTCTTCTGCCATGGCGTAATACATTCTCGGCTGTGCCAGAACCATGCCGTTGGCCGTACCGAACATCGCCAGGATCATGCCGATGGAGACCACCACGGCACCTGCGCTGCCCAGCACCTTTTCTGCCACTGCCGTGCCCAGATACAGATCTTCTGCATTAATCATAGCAACAATCTGCTCATGTGGCAATACCTTCATGATGGCAAAGTTAAATAACGTATAAAGTACGGTAACGCCGCCGATGCCGATGATCAAAGCCAGGGGCAGGTTCCGCTTTGGATTTTTGATTTCTTCTGCCACTGTATTCAGATTGGTCCAGCCCTCGTAAGCCCAAAGAGATGCCACCACTGCGATGGCAATCATGCCGAGAACGCTGGTATCATTGGCTGCCGCATAATCGCTTGCCTGTCCGAGAGAAAGGTCCGGGCTGATTCTTCCCACGAAGAGAGCGACCAGCATGACGATGCCCACAGGAACCAGCTTGGCAATCATGGACAAACTCTGCACGACGGAGGCGATTTTGACGCCCACCAGATTGTATGCGGTCAAAGCGACGATCAATACGATTGCCCCCATTTTGATGCCGAATCCGCTGATGTCAAAGAAAGATCTAAGCACCTCCATCAGCGCGATAGCGACGGCCGCGATAGAACCCGGTCCGCCTACCAGCCAGTCCGTAAATCCGGCTGTAAAGCCCACTACCGGGTGAAAAGCTTCATTTAAGTAGACGACCCTGCCGCCCGCTTTCGGCATGGCCGTTCCCAGTTCCGCGTAACATAAGCCGCCAAACAGGGAGATGATGCCTGCGATGATCCAGCAGATCAAAGCCAGTCCGCTGTTCATACCTGTCCTCTGCAATACATAAGAACCCAGGTAGAAAATACCGGAACCGATCATGATTCCGCCGATGATGCTGACGCCTCCGAATACGCCGATTTCACGCTTGAACTCGGTCTGTTCCGTGGTCAGTTCTTTTAAACGTTTTTCATCTTCCATGTAACTGTCCTCCATTAAATATTTAACCTCATCATAACAGTCAGGGGTTTAACAAGGCGTTTAGAAAACTGACGGTGCGGATGCGAGCCGCACCATGTAAACGTTTTTACAGAATATTACAGAATTCGACAACAAAATAATACTTTAGCTTGCCTTTATTCTTAAAAAAGCAGGACATGACGGCACAAAACGCCGTCGCAGTCAGTAGTATCCTCCTTGTCTGTAGGGGGTGGGGGTATGTGACGAGCATTCTTTACGATAAAGTTAGGTTTTTTGATGTTTTCCTAGAGGTTTCGCGTAACTTCATCACGGCATCAGACACCATTTCTTCGAAAGGCAGCCTCAAATTTTTATAGAATCCGTAAATTTGCTGTTGTGGTTATTTTTGAGAGACTGTGTAGCGTCATAGAAGCACAAAAATTTGCACAAAAAATAACCAAAATCAGATATACCCCCCTGGTAAAGCCTTCAGACGACAATCCAGTTACGCGAAAACTCCCGGATAGGCTCAAAAAGCGTAAGGTTATTGTAGCGAGCAGAAGAATTCGACAACAAAACTACAGCATTGACGCATACAGGATGCTGGTCTATAATGAATGTGTTTTAATGTAAGGAGGAATGTATCATGTCGATCATGAAAATAGATCACGAGAAGTGTGTGCGCTGCGGCGAGTGTGTAGACGCCTGCCCCTTTGGCGTGCCAGTCATAGAAGACGACCAGGTGGTCATCGGCAGTAACTGCCGGTTCTGCGGCACCTGCGAGATGACCTGCCCGACAGAAGCCATCACCTTTGAAAAAGACAATTAGGAGCTGCCAAAGGCAGCTCCTTTTATACTTCGAGCCGATATGCGATGCCTATGACGCTGACTGTCACGATACTTTTGTGCCGCTCACAATATTTTTGACGTTCTGACCTAAATTGTGTCTGAATCGCAAGCTGCCTGGCTGTGAAAAAGGTCAGATATATGAGCCTTTGTGGCAGCAACAGCAGCACGGGTTATTTTTGCTGATCAGAACCGTGTACTGTAAGCAAAGTTCCTGTCAAAAAATAACCGTAACTGTCTGATTAGTGGAAAAATCGCTCCTTATGAGCAATGCTGCGAAGGGAGTATTAGGTCAAATGAGTAATAAATGCGCAAAAAGACCAAAAGTATCGTGAGATGAACTTTGTCTACGACGAGCATTAGGACTGCTGCATCTGGCTACAATGAAGGGTATCAATAATTCTGCCATTTGATGGCTTTTTTCTGAATGACAGATACCAGACTGCTGAGCAGGGTGACTACCAGGCCCACAACCATAATGCCGGCGATCACCTTGGTGTAATTTCCATAGGTATTGTAGTTCACAATATAGTATCCCATTCCGACGGTTGACCCCATCATCTCCGCAAAGGTCAGCATCATCACAGCCGTCGTCATGGTGACCTTCAGTCCTTTTACGATACCCGGCATGGAGTATGGCAGCAGCACTTCGAAGATCATCGCAAATCCGCCCAGTTCCAGAGTCCTCGCCGAGTCGACCATGTTTTTGTCGATGGATTCCACCGAGATAATCGTCTTCAAAAATGTGGGCCAGAAGATTCCCAGCAGAATGACCACCACAGACGCGCTGCGAAAGGTGGGCATAATGGCGATGACATAGGGCGCAAAGACGATGGACGGAATCGGCGCCAACACGCCTGCAATAGGGAAGAAGACCTCTTTCAGTCTCTGATGCCAGCCGCAGATCAGCCCCAAAAGCGTTCCCAGAGCCAGGCCGACGACTACGCCGATGAGCAAAATCTCCAGGGAAGACAGGATGCCTCTGCCCATTTCCAGATGGTCTTCGCTGAACACAGCAAAGATGTTCTCTAGTGCCGGTGCCAAAACTGGATGACAGAGATCCAGCTTGCTGACGAGGACTTCCCACACCAGCATCAGCGCCCACAGAATAGACATGATATCCGATGCAGAGGACAGCTTTTTAGGACGCCTCATAACCCTGTAGAGATATGCGCCCTCCATCAGTGCCAAAGCACAGAGCATCGCACCATAGGGAGCCGTTTTTTTCTCGCCCGGCAGCAGGACAGCCACAAATAAAGCAGCCAACAGAACATGGCTGATGACGACAGAAAGATTCCACTTTTTCATTCATACCACCCCGCCAACTCTTCCTTCAGGCGCAGGCATTCCGTCTGTCCCAGATCCTGACTGCAGCAGCAGTTAATCTCAGACTGAATCCGCTTGTCATGAGAGATCCGCCCCTCTTTGATAAATACGATACGACTGCCCATAATCATGGCCTCGTCAAGATCGTGGGTTACAAAGATGACCGTCTTCTTCTCCTCACTCTTCTCCCAAAGTTCTCTGAGCAGATCCTGCAGCTCATGCCTGATTTTCGTATCCAAAGCGCCGAAAGGTTCATCCAAAAGCAAAAACGGAGAGTCCATGGCAAGCGCCCTGGCAATGGCGGTTCTCTGCCGCATCCCGCCAGAAAGCTGATAAGGATATTTGTCCAAAGAATCCTTCATCCCCGTTTTTTCGAGAAAATACGCCGCCCGCTGCTCCATCTCCTGCTTCGAAAACTTCCCCGCTTTTTTCAGGGCGAAGAGCACATTCTTCTTCACGGTCAGCCAGGGGAATAAGGAGTATTGCTGAAAGACGATGGTCCGATCTGCACGCGGTCCATTCACCGGCTCACCGTCGATGACGATGGCACCCGCCGCGGGGGCATCGAGCCCTGCTACGAGACGCAGCAGGGTCGATTTTCCACAGCCGGAATGTCCGATCACGCACAGGAATTCCCCATCTTTTATGGTGAGATCCAGGTTTGACAACACGGTTTCATTACTGCCGGGATAGGAAAATGTCACGTTCTCTATTTTGATCATTGGTTGTTTGCCTCAAACTCTGTAAGCAGCTTCTCATAAATGTCCTTGTCTTTGCCCTCTTTGATCAGATTCTTTAAAGCATCTTCATAGATGGACGTATCGATGTAATCGTTAATGTCGTATTCGGTGTCTTTATCGATATCACCGTTCTCTTTCATCACATCGTAGAAGTCAGACACCTTCTTTTTGTTCGGATCGAGAGACACGATCATGGCGTTGTCGTAATCGTCGCTGCCGTACATGATCGCCTCTACATAAGACTCTTCTTGTCCGGAATATTTAGCCAGGGTCTTGATAGTCGTCTCTTTGTCGTTCAGATAAGTCACGTATGCCCTCAGAGCCGCCATTTCAAACTTGACCAACGCATCACGCTTGTCAGTCACCGCTGTTCTCGACGCGGTCTGTCTGCAGCAAGGGAAGTCACTTTCAAAATCACCGACCTGGAAAGCGACGTGCAGCCCGCTCTGTTCCGCTACATAACCAAAGCCGCTGTTGACCATGCCGATGTCCGTTTCTCCTTTGTTGACCGCTTCCACGATGGACTGCTGGGAATCCATGTAGATGAATTCCGCTTTGATGCCGGCTTCCCGCAGGAGCCCTTTCAGCACCATGTGTCCTGTCTCCATTCTGAAGCAGGCGATCTTCTTTCCTGCAAAGTCCGCCAGATCAGTGTATTTGACGTCTGCCTTCGTCACGCCTTCGCTGCCCTCAGAGATGGTGCCGCCAAAGACCACCACGTCCGTCCCCTGAGAGATGAAGCTGCAGCTTGGAATGACTCCATAAGGAAGAATATCCAGCTTGTCCATGCTGACGGCTGTCAGCCCGTCCGGCAGAGAGTTGACCTTTTCAAACTCGACGTTGACACCGGCGTCCTCAAAATATCCCAGTTCTTTTGCCATGATGACACAGGCTGTCTTGATGTCCTTGCCGATCATGCCCACCTTCAGGGTGACGACCTCTTCAGGTTCTTTCTCTTCTTCACTGCCGCAGGACGTCAAAGCTGCCGCTGCCAGGATCATTGCCAGGCAGAGAGTGATTGCCAATAATTTCTTCTTCATCGTTCTTCCTCCAATATGCATCAGTATTTGTTCTCTTTTATTAGACTACGTCTACTAAAAGATATGGTACTATAAGAAGATTGGGAGCGCAATAAGCCTGCCGCAGATACAGAAAATAGTACAAAACTTCAAAATAAATTTACCAAATTTCGATTCTGTGCAGCAAAAAAGCGCTGTGAAGTGTAATACCTCTCAGCGCTTTTGCTCGCATCTCCAAATCCACCAGGCCAAAGCCGCCAGGACACCGCTGCACAGCCAGACTGCTTTTCCTCCATATCGCGCAGAAAACAGGATACCTGGAACCGCACCGACAGCAAAGGAAAAGGTCAGATTTGCAAAGGTAAGGAAGGTTTTCAGCGACTGCCCGCTTCTCTCTGTCAAAACTTGATACAGCTTTTGTCCCACGTTTCGTATGTTCCCCGTACAGATCGTGGTATTGTGGGCTACCCCCAGGCAGGTGCGGAACAGGCAGAGCTGGAAACCCATAAAAAAGGAAACGAACAGTGTCACGAGTGTATTGGGAAGAGACAGTGGCATACAGCCCACAGCAAAGAGGGCCGCGGCTTCCAAAAGCAAGGCAAATTTACGCCAATCTCCATGAAGGGGACTTTTGGAAAGCTGACTTTTCACTGCTTCGCTGAAAGCCGCACCGAAGATGCAGGATGCGATAGGCAGAAAATAGGTCAAGGCAATCTGCCAGTTGCCCAAAGCCAGATTGATTCCCAGGTGAGACATGTTGGCTGTGTGCATATTCGCCAATACGCCGTCTCTTGTAATGTATGTATAGGCATTCATATATCCGCCGATCAACGTGATGATGACTAAAAATCCAGGTCTTTCCCAAGCTGGATATACGATTTCTCTTTCCAAGTGCGTTCCCATCCTTTCAATTTAATAATCTCTCAAGAACAGAGGCCATCTGCAGCAGCCGCCAGTCATCATATTGATTCCCGACAAGGGTCAATGCCGTCGGTCCTTGCAGAAGATCCATCCCCACGGGCAGAGTCAAAGCCGGCCATCCTGCCCTTGCCGGAACGGTGCAGCCGTAAAAATGAGGAAATACCAGCAAATCCAGTTTATTCTCCTGCAAAGCTTTTTCCAGTCCGCAGGTAACACAGACTCTGTAATCCCGCTCCCTGGCCTTTTGGTAAATAGAGTCATAGCCACTTTCTGCGGCGGCCTCTGCCCGATAGAAAACTTCCTGCCCGTAGGGTATAGCCTGCTCTCTGTAAAGCTCGTTATACTGAATCAGTTCTTTCAAAGTGAGAAACGCCCTCTCCTTGGTCCAGTTCCTCAGATACGATTCCAAAGATGCTTTAAACTCGTAGATCAGTACTTCCTCTCCCAAGTAGTCGGGAGCGTTCTCGTCAAATATATTTTCATATGGAGCAAAATTTCCAACCTCTATGATTTGATGTCCGTTATCTTCCATGCGCTGTAAAGCCTTCTCAATCAGGCTTTTATGAGACGGCGTGAGATGGGCGAAGAATTGCCGCAGGACGCCGATTCTGTAGTGCTCCCTCCGGCAGTCATAGGAATGCGCTGCACGCTGCCTCTTCCAAACATCAGCGGAAACAGTTGCCAGATCCTCGCTGTCGCATCCTGCCATGATATCCAGCAGAATCGCCGCATCTTCTGCAGTCTTCGCCATGGGGCCAGCCGTATCCTGTGTCGTTGAGATAGGAATGATGCCGCTGCGGCTCACAAGGCCGATAGAGGGCTTCAATCCTACCAGGGACGAATGGACGGAAGGCTTGACGATGGAGCCCGATGTCTCCGTGCCGACAGCCGCCAGAGCAAATCCCGCTGCTACGCCGACCGCACAGCCGCTGCTGGAGCCGCCGACCGGGAAATCCGGATGGAAATAGTTTTTAACCCTCCCACCTCTAGCACTGAAACCGTCCGGCATAGTGTAGGATATAAAGTTAGCCCATTCCGTCATATTCGCTTTTCCAACGAACACGGCGCCTGCTTCTCTAAGCCGTCTGACGAGAGAAGCGTCCCTGCTGGCGAAGCTGTCTCTAAGTGCAAAGGAGCCTGCGGAGGTGTGCATATCTTCGCCTGTGGCTATGTTATCTTTTAGCAATAATGGAATACCGTGAAGCAGGCTTCTGACAGTTCCTTCCGCACGCTCCTGATCAAGTCTTCTGGCAGCATCCAATGCGCCTGGATTGACTTCCAGGACCGCCTGAAGCTCAGAACCCTTTTGGTTCATGGCCTCAATCCGGTTCAGACATTCTTTGGTTAAATCATAAGAGGAAAACGCATGCTGCTCCATCAGGCTTGCCGCTTTCTTTATGGTCAGTTTTACTACATTTATTTTCATTTAGAAATCCAGTCTTTTGATAAAGAAATTCATCTTTTTCTCCCATCAGGGCGGCTTGGCAAGGTGCTGCCGCCCCATACTTTTACTTAAATAACTGATACTGGTACACCGTACAGATGAAGAGCCGAATTGCTTCATATAGGGAAGCAACCACTGCATATTCCTTCTCGTTATGGGTATAGGCGCCGCTGACGCCGCACTGGCAGACGACTTTCGCTCCAGCAGCCGCCATGTAAGCTGCATCGGACGAGCCTCCCACTGCGATACTGCCCGTCACCGTGCCGCCGATCTGGTCATTGACCACTTTGACCGCCTCATATGCTGCTTTGACGCCCTCCGTCGTCTCGAAAGGAATCATGTCGTCGGTGCGAATCAGCTCCGTCTTTGTACCCTCAATATAAGGCTTCTCACAGACCTTGCGCATCAAAGATTCACAAGTTTCTAATGCGGCAAAGGATTTGACACGCACGTCGATCGTAGCTTCACAGTAAGCAGGAATCCCATTGGTCACAGTCCCTCCTTTGATGGTATTGACACTGACGGAATAGTCCCTGTTCTTCTCTTTCGGCGTGACCGCCTGCAGTGCCAGAACCTTATGGCTCATCTCCTCGATGGCATTGCGTCCTTCATCGTAAGCGTGCCCTGGGTGGCTGGCGATGCCGTGTACCTTCAGTAGGAACTCATAACATCCCTTTCTGCCGATACAAAGCTGCCCGCTTTCATATCGGTTTTCCATATTAAACGCTGCCAAGATATCTTTCGTACACTCCCTGATCTTCTCAATGGCTGTACCTCCCTGATGGTTGACCTCTTCATCACCGACAAAGAACAGCCGTACCGGCGCATCCCGGAAACCAAATTCCTGCAGTGCTTTGACGGTGAAAAATGCGATGGCGATGCCGCCTTTCATGTCACAGACCCCCGGCCCGTATGCTTTCCCATCTTTGATATGAAACGGCTTTTCTCCAGCGCTGCCCGCTGCAAAGACGGTGTCGTAGTGACCGGTAAAGACGATTTCCTTCTCGGCAGCATCTTTGTTAAATACGCCAGTGACGATGGGTGCGTTCGCTTCACCTACCTCAATCAGCACGGTCTCCATACCGATTTCATCAAAATTTCTTTTCAGAAACGCCGCCGTTCTCAGCAGATGTTCTTTTTCGCCGTGACGGCCTTCCAGATTGACCAGCTCTTCTAAGAAACAGATTACTGCTTCACGATTTTCTTCTATGTAGCTGTCAATTTTGTTCCGTAATTCTTCTGTAAACACTTTTCTCTGCCTCCTCTTCCTTCTTAAAACGGTCCATATCCGATCAATGTAGCGATGGTCACGGACGCAAGCCCAAAGACAATCCAGATCAGGCACAGAGGCATAACCCACTTGAGATATTTCTCAAAGGGCACCTTCGAAACTGCCACTGCCGCCATCAGGCTGCCCAGGGTTGGTGCGATCAGATTGGTGAATCCGTCGCCGTAGTGGAAGGCCAAGACTGCCGTCTGCCTGGTAATGTCCAAGGTGTCTGCCAGGGGTGCCATAATCGGCATGGTTGCAGCAGCTTGTCCAGATCCAGAAGGAATCAGGAAGTTCATCAGTAGCTGGAAGACATACATGCCGTTGGCAGCGACGACCTTTGGAAGACCGTCTAAGGCACCAGACGCGTAATATACTACGGAGTCGATGATGCCTCCATCCTGCAGCGTCAGCAGAATTGCCTTAGCTACACCGACGACCAGTGCCGCGAAGACCATGTCTTTGGTACCTCTGACAAAAGACTGCGCCACTTTGTTCGGCCCCATGCCGCTGATCAGGCCGGAGGCGATGCCCAGGATGAGAAATACCGTTGCGATTTCTTCCATATACCATCCCCACTGGAAGACGCCAAAGACCATGAGGGCAATCGTTATGAAGAAGCCGACGATGACGATGATCCTTCTGGCATTGAGTGTCGTATCCGCATTCTCGTCAGAGACTTCCTCGCCGCCTTCTAATTCCACACCGTGCATGATGCTCAAGGTCGGATCTTTTTTAATCTTGTTGACATAACGTATGATATACCAGCCTGTTACGACCAATATGAGGCCATACCAGATGAGTCTGTAACCTAAGCCGGAATACAGCGGCAGGTCAGCAAGCCCCTGAGCAACGCCTACGGTGAAAGGATTGATCAGCCCAGAAGTAAAGCCGATTCTGGCGCCTACCATGACCACTGCCAGGGCCACCATCCGGTCCAGCTTCAGCTCGTTGCA
Source organism: Emergencia timonensis (assembly GCF_900086585.1). GTDB lineage: Bacteria > Bacillota > Clostridia > Peptostreptococcales > Anaerovoracaceae > Senimuribacter > Senimuribacter timonensis. Next base: position 1,826,462 of record NZ_FLKM01000008.1, on the reverse strand, counting down.
TAGCGTGACCAGCAGCGGAATAAAGACGATCACCTCCTCCGCCATGCCGATGGTTCCGCCCAGCACAGAGAACAAGAACATAAATAAGAGCAGAATTAGATTCTGTCGTTTGCCGAATTTTCTCGCCATGCTGTGGACACCCGCTGTCAGCGCCCCGGTATCCTGCAGAATCATAAAGGAGCCGCCTAATATGAAGATCAAAAAGATGATATCCGAAGAGCTTTCCATGCCGGCGATAAACTGTTTCATCACATCGAAGAATCCGATACCGCCGTCACCTGTAAAGTGGAAGGACGCTGCATCCACCACTTCTTTTCCAGTGGCTTCATCAATGACCCTGTCATAAGAACCCGCCGGAATCAGCCATGTCATCAAGGCACAGATGACGACCATGGCAAAGAGCAATACATAAGTGTGAGGTACTTTCAATGATCGTTTTTTCTTTTCCATTTTTCTCTCCCTAATTAATAATCAAATAATAACGGATCATGAGCTCATTTTTATATCTAGCAGCCTTTGTTTTGCCGCGATATAACATCAGATAAAAATGATATTGGTCAGCCCCAGCATCATCGCTGTTACAATGGTAGGCAGTAAGGTATATTTATAAATTTCAATTTCCTGCCCGCTTTTCCCTGCAGCCGCTGCGACCAGCGCCGTTGTCGTAGGACCGATGGTCCCGCCCACTGATGCTGCGATGGACTGCACAGCGCACATCAGTGCCGGCTCCATGCCCAGAGACAGAGCGGCTGTTTCCTGCAGCGAACCGAATAGGATATTGGAATTGGTATTGCTGCCCGTGATAAAGGCGCCGAGCATGCCGATGAGCGAAGCCATAAAGGGGTATCCGCTCCCCGTCAGTTCCACGATACCAGTCGAAAGAATCGTCGTCATACCGCCGTCCATCATGATGGATGCGGTACAGAGAAGAAAGAGCAGCGTAATTTCTGTCGGCACGATTTTCCTAATGGTATTTTGAAGAATCAATCCAGTTTGCTTTCTCTCCATGCGGCCAATCCGACAGTAATAGATGACGCTGGCAATGGTAGTCAGCAGAATGATGGTAAACGGATATTTCAATATATTGAAGACCACGTAGTCCGGTTTTGCTTCTACCACCGCTCCCTGCAAGGTCTCGTATCCTGGAAAAGAAACGGAAATCTCGAGGCCCGGATTCAGCACAAAAAAGGTCAGTGACAGCAGGATGATCAACAGATAAGGGAGGACGCTCGCAAACAATCGTCTCTTCTGTCCGGCGTCAGCCATGCTTCTCTCTTTCCGGTCTGACAGGCGGTTGACCACCATCATGACAGCAACGCCAACCATACCTGTCACAAAGCCGATGACAGAAACCATCTCATACTCAGCCATTACCATCAGGGACACGGTCATCGCCGCCCAGGCCGGCACCACATATTTCAGCCCTCTGCACACGAAGGCCGCCCCGCCGTAGATAAAACAGACCCCCAGGCCACAGCAGAGCATGCCCAGAGATCCGTAACGAGACATGCCCGTAAGGATTTCCTTCTGCGGCGTGCTGGTCACCAGATCAATGGCAAAGATCGAAGAACCCATGGAACCAAAGCTGATTGCCCAGGAGTGGCCCAGTAAAGAAGCTGCTGCCGCTTTTGCCGCGGGGAAGCCGGACTTCATCAAAATCGTCGTGGCGATGACCGCCGGCAGGCCATAACCTGCGATGCCCTGCAGAAATGCAGAAAACACCCAGCTGATCATCAAAAACAGGACGAAACGATCGCGAAACACATTTGACAGCCAACGATTGATGATGCTGAAACCGCCGGATACGTCCACCAGGTTATATAAAAGCATCGCTCCAAAAGCGATCAGTCCGACAAAGACTGTCATCATTACACCTTTCTCAATGGTGATTGCCATGCCAATGGACCCTGGTTTCACCCAGAAAAGAAATTCTGCAAAGGCAGCGAAAAAAGTAATCATACTCGCTAGTTTTGCGGATAATTTTACTACTAATAAACAAACGAACAGCACGATAATCGGTGCTACTGATAGTAAAAAGCTGGTCATACGTTCCATCCTTTCTCTACCAAAAGCATAGCACAAATCTAAAAATTCAGAAAATACTGTTTACGTATGTCAGTCATACCCATTCAGTATGACCGGACAAAAGTAGTTGATGATATAATATGATGAATACAGAAAAAGACGTGTGGTGAGATAGTATGGACATTAAAACATTGAAAAATTTTATAACCATCGCAGAAAATGGTTCCATATGTAAAGCTGCGAAAGAACTGCATATGTCTCAGCCCCCGCTGAGCAAGCAGATTAAACTATTGGAGGATGAACTCAATGTGCAGCTCTTTGATCGTTCGACGAGGGGTGTCGAGCTGACCAATGAAGGCCGCCTGCTCTACACCCATGCGACATCATTGGTAGCATATAATGATCTGATCATGCGGGAATTGATGGACGCAGGCAGCGAGACCATCCGTTTGGGCATGATTACCTCGTAGGTCCAATATTCACTGAACTTGATTAAAAATTTCTATGAAGAAAAACCGGTCTACTTTGAAATTACAGAAAAAAACAGCTTTGAGCTGCTCAATCTCTTAGAAAACAACATCATCGATTTAGCTTTTATCCGCACACCCTTTGATATGAACAAACCATTAGACTATATCAAATTGACCAACGATCATCTGGTCGCCGTAGGCAGACCTGATTTTTTTCAGCGTGAGGATCATACGATTACCTTGCCTGAACTGGCAGAACTTCCCCTCATAACGGTGCGCAGGTGGAAGAAATATATCGACATGAATATGAGCACCTTCAGGGAAACCATTCACTATAAATTTATCTGTGACGATAACCGCACGTCACTGTTGATGGCTATGAACGGCATGGGTGTCTCCATTTTGCCAGACTCCATCGTGACCGAAGATCTTCCTCAGGAACTCATCAGGAAAAAGTGGATTGAAGGCGGTACATTCAAAACCAGTATCTATGTCGTCTACAACCCATCCCGCACCTTCAACAAATATACCGATGAATTTCTGCGTTTTCTTTTGGACAAAAACATTGAAAGCGATGAATCATAAGATGCATCGCTTTTTTCATATATAGAAAGTACATTGATTATTGCCGCCCTTTCGGCGGTATGTGTGGGTAGGAATCTTTCATTCGGTCACGCACCCTTTTTCTCATAATTTACTAAAATAATCGCGCTCAGGGACAGAAGCATTCCTGCTGCCGCAAGAGGCGTCGGCACCTCGTGAAACAGCAGGATTCCAAAGACGATAGCCATGACCGGTTCAATAGAGGCCATGACGGAAGTTTTCCCATTATCTATGTATCTGAGACCCGATGTGTATAGTACGTTCGGTACAGCCGTACAAATCAAGCCAATACCGGCAATCACAGCCATAGCTCCGGTCCCCTCAGTCACAACGGCGATTTCCACCTGCCTGAAATCCGTAAAAAAGGCACCTGCTATGACGGCGAACAGAAAGGTATAGAACTGCACCGTCAACGGGTTGTAACCATAGTTTAGAGCATATCTGCTGAAAATCGTATAGAGGGCGTATCCCAAGCCTGCGCAGATACCGATCAGAAATCCCTTGGCCGTAAGCACGGCGCTGCCGTCAAAGATGCCGCTGACCAGAACGCAGCCTGTAAAGGCCATGGTCAGAGAAATCACTTTGATTCTCGTGATCTTTTCTTGAAAAAGAACGGCGGAGAAAATCATGACGAAGATGGGCGCTGTATAAAGCAGTACCGCCGCCACAGAAAGAGAGGAGGCTTCTATAGTAATAAAATAGCACAAATTGAAAAAGATAATTCCCACGATGCCGGTGCCCAGGAAGCACCATATATGCTTCTGCCTGATTTTAAATAGACGTTTATCGTAAATCAATACGCCGATTCCAATCAGAAGCATCGCCACAATCGCTCTGATTTCTACGATCTGCATGGATTCAATGCCGATGGCATTTAATTTTCTGATGAAAATGCCGATGGCGCCCCAGCAGGTGCCCGCCATAATAATCAACAGTCCTGCATATTTCTTCACGATGGATTACCTCCTAATATTAAAATACTATTTTGATACGATGTCTTTCTCTAAAGTGTCAGAAAGCATGGTCTTTTCTGCCTCTGTCAGTTTCATGGTCACACTGATCTTCTCTAAGGTCTCTTCATCAAAGACAAAGCCCTCCTCGGTGCACAGCCTTGTAAAGTCGTCCTTTTTTATTCCTGTCTGGCTGAAAGTAATCTCGCCAGCGTTTATCTTTCTGTCGTAAATTTTAAAAAACGCCTGTTTAAAAGTCATAGTTCAATCTTCCTTTCTGCTTCGCTGAGAACTCTCGGTCTGTGTGCGATGGAAAGCATCGTCCTGTCTCCGCCCGCCTTCTTCAGCACGCTTACAATTTTTTCTTCTGTCACGGTGTCCAGATTTGCTGTGACCTCGTCCAGCAGCAAAATCTTCGGGTTGCAGACCATAGCTCTGGCGATGGCTAAAAGCTGCCGCTGTCCCTGGGAGAAAAGCTCCGCATCTGCCAAAGTCTCAAAGCCTCGCTCCAGATTGGTTACCGCCTGAGTCAAGCCGACAAATTCTATGACCTCTGCAATGTCCTTTTTTTTGATCGACGGATCGCCCAAGCTGATCTGATCCCAGATATTGCCTCTTATAAACGAAAAGTCCTGCTGCACATAACCGAAAATTTTCCGCTTCTCCGTCCCCGTGATGCGAAAGGGCTCCACGCCGCCCACCAGCACACGGCCTGAAACAGGCTGCAAAATACCTGCCGCCAGCTTAAACAAGGTGGACTTTCCCGCACCAGTACGGCCTGTCACCACCACGTTTTCTCCACTGCCAACCCGCAGATTGAAATCTTTGATTACATCCTGCCCTTCCTCATAAGCAAAGGTGACGTGTTGAAACTCCAGTTCGATATCTCTGTTTAAAAGTTCTGGAAACGTTTCTTTTTCTGCTTCTTCAGGCTGCTGCAGAAATGCCTTGACGCTGTCTATCCCTGACATACCTTTTTGTATGGCTGCTAATTCCGTACCCAAACTGTCAATCGGCGAGAAAAGATTGGTTATCAAGTTTACGGAGGCTGTGACCTGACCGATAGAAATACCCAGAACATTTCCGCTGCCGCCCATGGCAAGATAGAGAATAAAACCGATGGAGCATGCGGTCATAATCTGAATAATCGGAGAATAACAGGAATCGTAAAAGTTCACCTGGTTCATGGTCTGATAATTCTCAGCTAAATACGTTCTGTACCGCCTTTCCATGTATTTCTCTTTGTGAAATGCTTTGATCATTAAAATATTCCTGATGCTTTCACTGATGTGATTGTTGACTTTGCCCAGTTCCCTCAGATTTGCTTTCTGTGAGCGAAGCATCCTCACTTTAAAGAACCGGGTCAGCAGGCCGATGATTGGAACCAGGCCCAGGGCGAAGATTCCCATCGTTACGCTGAAAAACCAAATAGATATAATAATACCGACGATTTTAAAGCAGTCGATGGCCATACTGATCACGCCATTTGTAAACAAGGCGCTGATATTGTCCACGTCATTGATAAATTTTGACGTTATTTGACCGCTGCTGTTCTTTGTAAAGTAACTGGCCGGCAGCTTGGTCAGCTTTTGCTGCATTCTGCTGCGCACATTTTTGACAATCATCTGTCCTACCGTGGTCAAAAGCCAGCCTTTCAGAAAGTCAAAGAATCCCACCAGGGCGAAAGTCCCTAGGTAGATACCGCCCATGACAAGCAGTCCCTCCGCCTTGCCTGCCATCAAATAATCGTCTACGATCAATCGCAAAACCTGCGGCGGCAGCAGGCTGGCAGCCACTACCGCGGCGATGACAAGGGCTAGAGCCGCTATATATTTTTTATAACATAGGAAATATCGTCCGAAGGACGGATTTCCGTATGTTTCAAAGAACGTACCTTGCGAAGAGCCGCCCCTTGAGGGCGACATGTGGGAATAGGAATCTTTGATTCCGTCATTTCCACGTTTTTTATCCAATTTCAGCATTCCCGCCCTCCTTCTGGAGTGTGAAAATCTCCCGGTATTTTTCTGAATCTGCCAGCAAACGATCGTGGCTGTCAAAGGTGGTCGTCCCCTCATATACAAAGAGAACCTTGGTCAGCTGGTCAAAAGAAGCAATCCTGTGTGAAATCAAGATAATGGCGCAGTCACTGTAACGATTTTTCAGGTTTTCAATAATCTGCCGTTCCGTGGCCACATCTACCGCCGCAAAAGGATCGTCTAAGACCAATATGCGGCTCCGATTGTACAGCATCCGCGCCAAAGCCAATCTAGCCTGCTGTCCGCCGCTGAGTCTGACACCGGAGGCGCCGACCAACGTCTCGAAACCTTCTGGCATAGAGGCCAGGTCTTGCTCAAAGCAGACGTCAGCTAAAACCTGTCTGACGTCTCCATCTTCTCCCAGGGTGATATTGTTGTAGATCGTATCGGAAAGAAGCCTGCTGTCATGGCCCATGTAGACAATATAACGACTGACGGCCGCTGACTCTATATTGGCAAGTTCCGTTCCATTTATCGTAATACTGCCCTCGTAGGGGAATAATCCTTGCAGCAGTCTGCCGATGGTAGATTTTCCACTGGCTACCGGACCTGTAATACCGACGATATCTCCCGACTGCACCTCGAAGTCCGCTCTTTTTATGATGCCAGAGGAAAGATTTCTTACTTGCAGGGTCACCTTTTCCTGTTTGTCTGTGGATCTCGCCGCCTTTCCTTTTTCCACCGGGTTGAGATAAGGCAGGATTCTCTGCCAGGAAACTTGCGCTTTCTGTACAGAGTTAAAAAGCTTAGCCGCTTTGCTGACTTTGACAGAAAACGCAGTAAAAATCGTCAGATAGGCAGAAAATCGCCCTATGGTCCAATCCCCTTGGATCACCATCTGCCCGCCGAAATAGACGACCAGTACAATGCCAATCAATCCGATCGTCTTATAAAGGGGCTGCATAGAATTTTCTAATACGTTAGCGCGAATCGCTTTCTTCTGCAAGTCAGAAAGCATCTCGTCGTAAGCCTCGTTTTTTATCTCCTGCACGCCATGCATTCTATATAACAGCTCGTTTTCCACATTTTCTAAAGTCTGCTGACTGACCTCCGAGAGCTGTTTCCGGTAACGCTTTGTATAACGATAGATCGTCGTCTTCATCCTCTCTGCAATGAGCATCGCCGCCGGGATGCAAACAGAGGCGGTCAGGGTCAGTTTGACATCGTAATAGAGCAAGGTGATAAAATACGCGCTCATCAAGATCCCCGTGTCGAAGACTTCCGTGGTGAACTTTCTCATGCCTTCCACACATTCCCCCACATCAGAAATGGCTTTTGTCATCAAGTCGCCGGTGCGTTGGTCCTTTAGCTGCGTGATGTCCTCGCTAAGAATGTTTCTATAGACGATATTTCGCATAGAGGCGCTGGTTCGATTCGCGAACAATCTGACATAATACCGCTTCAGACAGCGGCAGAACTGGATAGTTGCGATGGTGAGAATAAAAATCAAAATCCACCTGACGATGATTGTCTGCTCTTGCTCCGCCACAATCAGATCGATGACCTTGCCTTGGAGAATCGGTCCCAGTTCCATCGAGCCGTTGTAGATAATGCCTGTAATCACAATGAGCAGAACGATCCTCCATTCTGCCTTCCAATAGCTGATGACCTTATTTGGCTTTTTTATTGCTGGTAACTGTAACTCTTTCATAACAATATTATTTTGCGTATTTTCTCAATATCAATCCGCTTTTTGTCGCCTTTGATAGAGAGCACCAGGTTCTGCGGAATGAAAATCTCCGCTGCAATTTCTGACAATCTCTCTCCGGTGACGGCCTGGTAAGACGTTTTTGTGTCCTCAATCGCGACGGAATCACCATTCATGATATGGTTTTCATAAGCTCTCTGCCAGTTAAAGCTCTCGTTGTCGTCGTAAATCATATAGGCGTTATCCACGTACTCCGGCAAAACGTAAGCCAGACGCGCTTCCATGGTGTCTGCCAGTGAAGCCAGACCTTCTTTCACGATGGATATTGAGTCATAGATATGGCGGCTGCTCACCTCATAGGTGAGGTAAATCCGTCCGATGTTATTGTATTTCTCTAGGGTGGCAGAAAAACTGTAGATCAGCCCTCTTTTTTCTGACAGCTCCTGGTGCATGAGAGAATTCTCGCCGGAAGACAGTACGTCATAGAGCAGAGCCAGTTCTGCGGCCGTATATTTTGATGTCACAAAATCATAGGAAAACTGCACCATCGAATAGCGGCTGTTCTTTACGTTGATCAAAACATGACGTTGGCCGAAGTCCTCTGGTATCGGCGCTAAATTTTCCTTTTTCAACACAGGAGACGCAACAGGAATTTCCTGCAGGCAGGCTGCCAATTGATCCAGATCCTCCTCTAAGACGCTGCCCGTGACGTAAAAGAAGAAATTGCCGGCAGTAAACAGCTCTTTCTGGTAGTGACAGATTTTCTTTTTATGAAAGGTATTGACATTGCCTTTGGTGCCCAAAATGGTATTGCGCAGGGACGTACCCTTCCAGGCGTGGGTACCGGCAAAGTAGTCCAGACTCTTAAAATCTTCTGACTCCCGGATTTCAGCCTTCACCCGCTGCTGTTCTGTCTTGATCTCCACTGCCGGCAGAGATATGGGCTCGAAGACCTTGACTAGAAACTGTACCGCTTCGGTAAAGTGCTCCGGAGCGCCGATGATAAAGAGCTGCATGAACTCTTTATACGTGGCGCCGTTAAAGTACAGACCCAGCCTGTCGATTTCCTTGTAGAGGTTCCCTTCCATCAGGTGGTTTATGTTACGAAAGAGAATGTGCTCCAAAAAATGTGTGATCCCATTGTCTTCATCACTTTCGTAAAGAGCTCCCGCTTTGATATATAAAGACAGACAAAAACTGTGGGTATGCCTGTTTGGATAATAAAAAATATCAATCTGGTTTTCGGTCGTTCGTTTTTTCTCCATAATTATTCCTTCAGTTAAAATTCATACAGCAATTGTATCAAATTCCTATCGATAAAGCAAATTTCAATTCTATGATATTCTGTCCAGCGAGATGTAATCGAGCTGCTAGACAGAATTTATGCTGAAAATCTCCAAATCTCTGATCTGGTCGGATTTTGTCGTATGCATTCACAACAATTTATGATATACTGGGATCTGTAGAATTTTTACGAGGTGGAAAATGAAAAGAAATATTGGTGTTATAATTACGCTCGTTGCCGCCGTTTTCTGGGGTTTTTCCGGAACCTGCGCGCAATATATTTTTGACAATTTTGATGCTGATCCAACTTATCTGACAGCGGTAAGACTTCTGGCTGCCGGATTGATTCTGGTCATAATCGGTCTATTTACTGACAGGAAAAATATGATTTCTATTTGGACAGATAGAACATCTGCTCTGCGGCTGATTATTTTCTCTGTCACGGGCTTTTTGTTCTGTCAGCTCACTTACATGAAGGCAATTTCTTATTCTAACTCAGGCACTGCCACCATCCTGCAGTATCTGGGACCAGTGCTGATTATGATCGTCAGTTGTTTTCTCGCCCGAAAACTGCCAAAGAGAAAAGAAGTCTGTGCCATCATCATGGCCTTGATCGGCGTCTTTTTCATCGCGACCCACGGCCGTATCGACACCATGGTGATCACGCCTCTGGGTCTGTCCTGGGGACTTTGGTCGGCGGTAGCCTTGATGCTCTACACCATGCTGCCGGGAAAAATTATCGACAAATACGGAAGTATCACTGTGACGGGCTACGGCATGCTGATGGGCGGCATCATCCTCTGCATCGGCTGCGGCATCTGGAATGCGCCCATGGTCTACGATATCAGATGTATCATCGCCTTTATCGCTATCGTGCTCTTCGGCACCATTCTGCCTTTTACAATGTATTTGGTAGGCGTCAACCGCTGTGGTGCAGTAAAGGCAAGCATGCTGGCCAGCATCGAGCCGGTGGCTGCCACTGTCTTCATGGTCGTCTGGCTGAGAGTGCCTCTGCAAATTATGGATATAGTAGGTTTTATGTGTATCTTTGTGACTATTTTCCTGCTGACCAAGAAAGAATCACAAGTATCAGAAGAAGGCAGCCTGCAGACGTAGCAGGCTGTTTTTTTTGTATCAAGTTTGACAAGTAAAATCAAGCAGCCGCCGCTCTCTTTCTTTATAATATGTTCAAGACGGGTGAAATGAGGTGAACAGATTGATGTACCAATGGCAGAAGCAAATTCAAATCGTCGTTGATGAAATCGACAAGTGTATTACAAACCATGATGACGAAGCGCTGACTTTACGCATACTTTCTCAAAAGCTGGGGTATTCGGAATTTTATATGACCAGAAAATTTAAAGAGATATCGGGTATGCAATTTCGTGATTACCTGCGGCAGCGGAAGTTAGCCTTCGCCCTCAAAGAGATGCGGGATAACGAAAGAAATATCTTGGACATCGCTTTAGATTATGGATTTTCATCACATGAAGCGTTTACCAGGGCTTTCAAAGGGACCTACGGTATTACGCCGAGCGAATACCGAAAAAGGCCTAAGCCCCTCGTCCTGCGTACAAAGATCAACCCATTCGACCGCTATTTTTTAGGATTAGGAGAAATTGGCATGTTGAAATCAACAGAAGACATTAAAATTTATTTTGTAACGATCCCCGCGCACAAGTTTTTGCATATTAAAAACTATGAAAGCAATGGATACTGGGATTTCTGGCAGAAACAGAATCTGATTCCAGGCCAGGACTATGAAACGATCTGCGGCCTGCTGGACAGCATCAAAGGGAAGCTGGATGATGACGGCGGCAGTGAAGTCAACTGCAGCAGCGGCCAGGTTATGGCCTACATGAACGACCCGCAAGGACGACTGTGCGATTGGGGCATTCCTCGTACAGAGTGCTGGGGCGTACGTCTTCCTTCTGACTACAAAGGCGCAGTACCGCCACAGATGCTTTTGGCCGATGTTCCCGCAGGCGAATACATCGTCTTTGAGCACGGACCTTTTGATTATGAACAGGAAAACCGCAGCGTGGAAGAAAAGATGGAAAAGGCAATGGCTGCCTTTGATTTTACAGGCACCAGCTACTGTTTTGATACTTCTCCCGGCAGAATGATCTACTTTTATTTTAACCCAGAGCAATTTTGGAAGTACATCAGGCCGGTGCGCAGGGTGTAAAACAGGAGCTGCGGTAAATTTACTCTCTAAATCTGTTTTTAAACGGCGTAAAGCATTCAGTGAGCAATACTTTACGCCGTTTCTTCGTTAAAGCGACAGTCCTTCTCTGTATACGGAATCCGCTTCTGTAATGGGTCTGACGGCACGGCATGGATTTCCGTAGGCCAGATAGCCGGCCGGAATGTCCTTTGTCACCACGCTGCCGGCACCAATGACCACATTGTCACCGATGTGAACGCCGCCGATGACTACGGCATTACAGGCGATCCAGACGTTATTGCCGATGTGGATTTCCTCTGCAAATTCCGCCATAGTCGTAGATCCATCTTCATTGACACCCATGCGCTCCGCCGCAATCAGCGGATGGTTGGTCGCCATCAGTGACACGTTCGGTCCAAAGCAGACGTTGTCACCAATATAGATGCGGGCGTCGTCCATGACCGTCAGATTGAAGTTGGCAAAGAAGTTTTCACCGATAAAGGTGTGGCTGCCGTAGTTGAACTGGATCGGTCCCTGAAAATAGTAAGTTTCTCCGATAGATCCGATCAGTTCTTTGATGATGGGCGAGCGGCCAGGGTCATACTCGTCCAAAGCGTTATATCTTCGGCAAGCTTCGTGCGCTCTGTGTTTGATGTCTTTTAATTCTTTTTTTCGCGGATCAAAAATCTGTCCCGCGAAGATTTTTTCTTCTTCTGTCATCTTAATCATCACTCCTCTGTGTATTTATAATTTAATGGTTTCATATGCATTGATGTCATAGTGGGCTTTTTGCTGGTTCCCCGGTTCCAGCCGTGCTTTAAAATCGCATTGACCTGTTCCGCTGCTTTCATGCTGCGCGCAGAGCCGTCGATGGCCAGCAACAATTTTTCACGATATCCGCCCCTTTTCATGCGCCAAAACAGCCGGCAATCCATTTTCCGATATAGACGCCCAGGAGGCATAACACGACACTGGCCGCTATGTACACGAAACTCATCATGCTCTTTCCCTCCTGCATCAGGTTCAAGGACTCCAGTGCAAAGGAGGAAAAGGTCGTAAAACCGCCGCAGACGCCTACTTTCAGAAACAACATGGTCTGTTCACTGAAGGCTCCATAAGATTCCGACGATTTGACGACGATGCCGATGATGATCGCGCCGACCACATTGACGAGCAACGTCTGCAGAGGCAGCGTTTCCCTGTGCAAAAAAGGAATCAGACTGAACAGATACCGAAATACAGAGCCGATAAAGCCGCCGGCACCTACGGCAAAACAATTTAGTAACATATATGATACCTCCATATAACCAAAAAAGACTTCTGCAACTATGCAGAAGTCATCAACTTTGACAGTGGTTTTGGCAAATACCAGGGGAGAACTTCATTCCCTGGCATTTAGTATATCACATGTGTTTTTAAAATTCAATCAAAGCTTTATTGGTATCCGATCATGGTAGCCACGACGATCAGTACGACCTGCAATGCGAACATCATGATGAATAACGGCCAGGCAAATTTGTACCACTTTTGGAGAGGAATGCCCATGATGCCGCATTCTGTGGCGATGACCGTCGGCCAGAACATATTGGAGAATCCGTCTCCAAATTGGAATGCCAGTACGGCAATCTGTCTGTGCATGCCGATGGAGTCCGCCAGGTTTGCCATAATCGGCATGGATACTGCCGCCTGTCCTGAACCTGATGGAATGAAGAAGTTGAGAATGTTCTGCACGATGACCATGCCTACAGCCGCGATGCCGTTAGGTACGTCCGTCAGCGCACTGGACATATAGTATACCAGAGAGTCGATGATGTTGCCTTCGTTCATCACGACCACCAGGGAGCGGGCCACACCGATGACCACCGCGCCAAAGAGGATTTCACTGGCCGCCTCCACAAATTTCCTGCAGATTTCACTGGGTCCAAATCCGCCTAAAAGTCCGACGACGAACATGGCGATGATGAACAGGGCGGAAAGCTCCGACAGATACCATCCGAACTGGGTCGTCCCATAGACCAAAAGGCCGATGGTGCAGGCAAAGACCAGCATAATCAGTTTATGTCTGCCCGTAAACGGCAGCTTCTCCATCTTCTCACTGGTCATCCCCTCGTCCACGTTGAAGTGAACATCTCTGACGATAGACCGGCTCGGATCTTTTTTGACCCTGTGGGCGTAACGCATGACGTACCAGATTGCCAGCGCTTCGAACAGCACCAGGCAGATAATGCGGTACCAGACCCCTGATCCGATGGGTAGTCCGGCGATGCCTTGTGCAATACCGATGGTAAACGGATTGAGTGTCGCTGCCGCAAACCCAGTGACGACGCCCAATACGACTGTCGCTCCGCCCACCAGGCCGTCATAGCCCATGGCGATAGCGATGCCGATAAAGGCTGGCAGAAGTCCGTATACCTCTTCATACATGCCAAAGGTGGAGCCGCAGATTCCAAAGACGATCATAAATACAGGGAGAATTAAAATCTCTTTTCCCCTCATGACTCTTTTCAGGGCACTGACTCCTCCGTAAAAAGCGCCTGTTTTGATCATCATGTAGACAAGGCCGTAAGCGAAGAAACAGAAGAAAATGATATCAGAAGCATCGACCATTCCTTCTGCCAAAGCCGTAACCATCTTGAACGGACCCACAGGAGTCTGCTCCACGTGATGATAAGACCCTGTAACGATGATTTCCTGACCTGATGCCTCATCCATCACGCGGTCATACTGACCGGCGGGGATGACATAGGTCATCAGAGTGACAATGACTAATATAATTCCGATGATGACATAAGTATGGGGCACAGATAATTTGCGTTTTTTCTTTTCCATACATACCTCCTTTTCCTGTTCAGCAATAACGTTTATCCTATGCCGTGCAGTTCTTCTAAAGCAAACATGCATAAGTCGATTGCAGCATCGATGCAATCCTCGTCAATATCAAATTCGGCGTTATGTACCGGCTGGGTAGTATCGCTTCCAATGCCGATGTAGGTGCCCATCCCGCCGTTCTGCTGCACTTTTGTGAGCATGGCCGCGGCGTCGTCGGTGCCGCCCACGTTGCCCTCAAAATAGATTTTTTCAAACCAAGGTACTTTCTTAGCGGCTCTTTCGATGACCGCCATCATGGCATCGTCACTTTTTCCGGCAGGCACTTCTCCGTAATCCAGGTAAGTATAGGTCATATCGTAGGCTTTTGCCGCTCCATCTAAAATGTCGAAGACTCTTTTCCCTGCATAAGCGGCTACGGCCGGCGTCTGCCCCCTGTATTCCACTTTCATCAATGCGTTGGGAGCGATGGTATTGGGCGCAACGCCCGCATAGAGTTCACCGACGTTGACTCTGCAGAGCCCTTCTTCATGGGGTGCGATGGCGTGGAGATTCAGTGCCGCTGTGCAGGCCGCAAGCAAAGCATTCTTTCCTTCCTGGGCTGCACCGCAAGGGTGGGCGGCTCTTCCGTGGAAGGTAACGTCCAGCTGCCTGTCGCTGAGGAAGTCCTTACAGCCGCAGGCGATGGTATTGGACGGCAGAGGCCTGTTCTCCGCACTGAGAGCCACGTGCATGGCGATAAAATACTCTACGTCGTCCAGATGGCCTTTGTCGATGATGGACTGGGCGCCGTTAAACGTCTCTTCTGCCGGCTGGAAAATCAGCCTGATCTTTCCCTCGAACTGTGCTTTTCTTGCCATCAGCTGGTCTGCAATTCCAAGACCCATGGCCGTGTGGGAATCGTGGCCGCAGGCATGGACAGATCCGGCGTTACAGGAGATATAACCTTCTTCAAAAGGTCTGTAACCCTCTTTCCTCGGCTCATCATAAGGCAGGCAGTCGATATCAAAGCGGAAGGCCGTCACCGGGCCGTCTTTACCCGTATCAAATTCGGCAATGACACCCGGATAGCCCTTTGTTCGCTCCACGAATTCCGGTTTTGCGCCCTGGCTGACGGCTCTCTCCATGGCCGCTTTCATTTCTTCTTCCGTTGCGGTTTCCGTGCCGATGGTCTCTATTTTGACGACATCGGGTCCCATAAGGCACTGGTAGCCCATCCCTGTCAGAATTTCCGCAATCCTGGCGCTGGTTCTGATTTCTCTAAAACCCTGTTCCGGGTACTTGTGAAATTCTCTGCGGTACTCTACGTATTTACTCATCGCAATTCTCCTTTGTTTTTACTTGGTCGATGGCTTCTCCGAGGAGTCTGACGCCGTCGACGATTTCTTGATCGCTGACATTGGAAAAACAAAGTCTGATATGACCCCGTCCCTGATACCCGTAAGGATAGAACAGAAACCCAGGCATCATCAAAACTCCTTTCTCCTTTGCCGCGAGAAAAAGCTTTCTTTCATTTATATTCTCATCTAAAGTACACCAGAGAAGAATCCCTCCCTGGGGCTTTTGATAGGTAATTCCTTTTTGCTCAATCTGATCCAACTGGCTGCAGAGCAAATCCAGTTTCTGGCTGTAATAAGCCGCCAGCCGCTTCGTATGTTCTGCAAAGAATCCCCGCTCGATATATTCGCTGATCATGTAGGCGCCCATATTGCTGACAAAAGTCTCCGTCATCGTGATCAGCCGTCCCAGCATATCCACAAGGTCATAGGGTCCGACCACGTAACCGACTTTGACGCCATAGGGGAAGGTCAAAGTGAAAGAATCCACATAGACTACGGACTTGTACTGGTCGAGAGAATACAAGCTGGGAAGTCGTTCCTGGGTATAGCGGAAGTCTCTCTGCGAATCTTCTTCAATGATGGGCACTCCGTAACGCTGGGCAATCTCCAGCAGCCGCTCCCGTTTCGAAAGGGACATGACCGCTCCCGTGGGATTGTGAAAGTTGGGCATGGTATAGATGAACTTCGGCTTATGCTTTTTTATCTGCATTTCCAGTTTGTCCATGTCCATACCATCCGCCTCCATGGGCACGGTAACCATATTCAATCCGCCGTTTCGAAAGATGGAGGCGTTGTCAGGCACGATGGGTTCCTCTACGATGACACTGTCGCCTTCGGAAAGGTAGAGCGTCATCAGATAGTACAAGGCCTGATTGGTTTCCGCTACAATCTGTACGTTCTTCGCATTGACGTACATGTTTTCCGCGGCGAGAATATGACAGATATTCTTTTTCAGCCGCTCGCTGTCGTCGTGATAAAAGGACATGATTTCCCCATCCTCATCAAACTGCAGCATATGCTTTACGATGGAGCCCATGTCACCTGCCGGATTGACCTTCTTGTCCATGACAATGCCGCCAAAGGAAATGTAGCCCTTGTCCACGGAGTCGTTAAATATCTCCTGAAAGCGCTTTTCTCTCTCATTGTAATGGTAGCGGATCATCTTTTCCAGAGGGAAGAATCGGTTGTTAAAGTTCCAGGAGTTCACTGCGCTCTGGACAAAATAACCTTTTGGCGCCTGTCTGGATGCAGTTAAAAGTCCCTCTGACACTAGTTCGCCATAGGCTTTTACGACGGTATTCCTGTGAACGCCCAGTTCACTGGCGAGCTGCCTCTCTCCTGGCAGCTTATAGCCTTTGACCAGTTCGTTTTTTTCTATCATATTCTTGATAGTTCCCGCAATCTGCAAATAGATTGGGGTTTCGCTGTTTCTGTTTATTGTAATATTCATATCATCAGTATACCATGCGGGTCAGTCACCACCAATTAGTAATGTTTGTTAAAATCATAACACCGGATCGAACATGTCTAAAGTGCCAAAATCTTTTTTTGCTGTAGTCCAAACAGGTTTTTTGCAGTGTATACTACATAACGTAAAACGCAACTAGTCCGAACTCGGACTAGTTGCGTTTTGATAATAAACATATACTATAATAAATGCATCAATCTTTCAGCTTCGCTGCAAGGATGCGTTCGTTGAAACATGACTGTCAGTGATGTTTTAAAGGTATCGTCATGTTATAGTATAGACTCATCTAATATGACGGTAAAGGGACCATCGTTGGTCAGCGATACCTTCATATCTGCGCCAAACTCACCAGTCTCCACTATCGGAACCGCCTTCTTGCATTCTTCTACAATATACTCATAAAGCGCCTCTGCCTGATCCGGCGCCCCTGCCTCGATAAAGCTGGGCCTGTTGCCTTTCTTGCAGTTAGCATAGAGGGTAAACTGGGAAATCAACAGCAGCTGTCCGTCCACGTCCTTTAATGATAAATTGGTCTTGCCGTTTTCATCCTCAAAGATACGCAAGGCAATCATTTTTTTGATATATTTATCCGCAGTTTCCTTTGTATCTTCCTGGCCCACGCCAATTAAGACCATAAATCCCCTGCCGATCTGTCCTTTCGTTTCACCGTCTATTGCAACCGACGCCTCACTCACTCGCTGAATTACTAATTTCATCTTCTTGTTCCCTTTCTCTTCCTCCAAAAGTAAATAAAAACAGTCCTGCAAAGATGACGATGCCGCCGATGATCGTAGCCAGATCAGGCACCGCACCTGTCAGGAAAAACTCTAGTATCCCCGTTATAAAGGGGGTTAAAAACATATAATTGCTGACTTGAGAGGTCTTTGGCGCTTTAGAAAAAGCCTTTGCCCATGTCGCATAAGCGAGAGCGCTTGCAAAGATACCCATGAAAGCGATGTATAGCAGCGGCCTTAACGGCGCATTCGATAGTTCTCCAATGGCCTGGGGCAGAAATACCATCAGCAGAATGGCGCCCGCAAAGATGCTGAAGGCCGAAGTCTGCAGGGAAGTATACCGTCTTGTAAGATGTCTGACGATCAGATTATAGGTACTGAGGGATATGGCTGCAATCAATACCCAGAGCATGCCGGGTTTGACCGCTTCCAGTCCGTTCATCAAAGTCATGATCGCTACGCCGCAGAACTCTGCCGCAATAGCCGCCCACTGCGCAGGTTTCAGCTTCTCTGTATAAATGTAGTTGGCCAAAAGCGCCGTCATAACCGGCACAGCAGCCAGGATAACGCTTGCAGTAGAAGCCGTCACGGTCTCACAGCCTTTGTTGAAAGCCAGCGTAAAGCCAAAGAAACCCGTCGCTCCGGCGATGATAAACCAAGGGATGTCTCGTTTCTGTGGCAGCTTCATCTTTACGCTGAAAGCGATAACGATAAAAGCAGCAAAGGCAACTGCATATCGCAAAGCTGCAAGCGGACATGGACTGAAATAGGCGACTGCGATTTTTGTAAATGTGTTGCCCACCGACCAACACAAAATCGTAATTAAAGCATATAAATGAAAACTTTTCATGATTTTCTCTCTTTGCATTTTCATAATATTATATCTGAAAATCACTAACGATTCAACACAGCAGACATATGAAAATAAGTTCTCGCACTGCTGTTTAAAAAACTATTAACTATATTCCCCTTTAATATATTCCGCCACACACTCGATTTCTGGAAACAGGGCTGCCGCGTTAATCGAAAAGTTGGAAAGTTCCTTTAGAATTTTCTTTTTATTGTCAATTATAACGATTACCGTCTTTTTCTTATTTTTATATCTGAACTTCCCCATTAAATTTCCGTCTGCAGATAAGCCGCACAAAATAAAAGCGCCGTCCTGCTTTACAATCCGATTATTATTCTTCAGCGCATAGACGATAAAATGATTTAACAAATCCTCCCTTTTTATCTCAGCTCGAAAAGCTGGTTTTTCAAGTCGAACTTCATGAGTCAGTCTTGATATGCGATAATTGAATTCTTTATCGTCGATTGTAAAATCATTGGCTAACTCTTTAAAGGACCTTTGTTTCTCAAAGGAGAATAACGGCAAGCTTGCTAAAATAGATATGGTATCGCTTTGTGGATATTTGATTAGTTGTTTCTCAACAGAGATCAATACCAATTCGCCGTAAGATTCAAACTGACTTTCACAGGCAAAGAAAAGCGCCACCAACGGATTTCTTGTGATATCCAAAAGTCGAGTCGGCAAACCATAATGCTGCATCTGGACCAACTTCTCCAGATGTGTATGGCATTTCTCAAAATCATCTGGACAGTTAATCAGTAATTCATGATACATGATGCTTTCGTGCTTTTTTGTGCGTTCAGAACGCATTACAGATGGCAGCAGTTGAAAATTTGCATTGGCATGTCCGCGAAAAAACAATTGTTGGCCAGCTGAACTGCAGAAGGAAATTAATTGGTTGACATCTGAAATTGAGGATATAAAATTAATTTCCACCTTCGATTTATTAAACGCCACGCCACGCGAAATACGAATTTGATTACGAATTTCATGCAAGTCTTTGATGTAGCTGAATAACCACTCTGTAAACTCCATTCTTTCTTCTGCATTCCGGTAGGATCGATACACCCAGTTTACAATCGCATTGGCTTCAAGATATGTTAAATCTTCAGAGTGTTCAGATTGGTAGCGGTCTAGTGTTTCTATGTTCTGATTCCACGATTCTATAATGTTATCTTTTTTAGGGTAGGCATCTTTATAGAGAACTGCAAAGCGAGATTGATCTGCTGTAAGTTTTTCCAGCATATCTTCTTTCTTAATTCTGGCATAGATAAACGCACTCATATCCACATAACCGTCTGTCAGCATCTTCTTTATACATACGATGTCAAAGGCTTGACCGATCTCTGTTTGATAGTATAGATTTTCTAAAAAGCTCATAAACATATTAGGCCTCCATTTCTCTTCTGTTCACTGCTACAAATACTGCTCAAACCACTTCACCATTTCATCGATTCGCCGCTGCCTATTCTGAGGACTGCCGCTTCTGCAAAGTTCATGACTTTCCCCCTTGAAGGCAAAGACTCTGGATACACCGCCAAAATAAGTGATTGCACTGTGAAGCTGCAGCGAATGATCGCAGGTACAGCGGTAGTCCTCAATGCCGTGAAGAAACAGCACCGGCGTTTTGATGGAGGGCGCATATTTTAAGGCCGATTGTTCCCACAGATATTCCGAGTTTTGCCATGGCGTCACGCCGTAGGTATCTTTGTTACAGGCGAACCCGATGTCGGACATGCAGCAGTCTCCTAAAAGGTTGGATACACTGCGATCTGAAACAGCCGCTTGAAACTTCTGTGTATGGCCGATGATCCAGTTGGTCATAATGCCGCCATAAGACCCGCCTGTAATACCCAGCCTTTCCTCATCAATCCATGAATACCGCTTTAAGGCCCCATCGACAAACTCCATCAAGTCGTCATAGTCCACAGTTCCCCACTTTGTTCTGATGTCAGCAAACGCGCCGCCTCTGCCTTCAGAGCCTCTCGGGTTGCAGTAGATCACACCGTACCCCTTTGCACACATAACCTGCATGTCATGGTTTAGAACAGGACCATAAGCAGAGCCAGGTCCGCCGTGAATAAACAGAATCACTGGATATTTCTGATTCTCATCAAAATCTGTTGGCGCCATGATCCAGCCTTCTATTTCAATTTCGTCAGAATTAATAAAATTGCAGCTTTCCACTTGTGCATATGCATACGACTCCTCCAGGTGGTTATTAAAATTGCTCAATCGTATTTCTTTTTCTTCATTCAGCTTCTTGCAATAGATTTCTGGACCGGATAACCCTCGCATAGCCGTCATGTAAATAGTATTGTCTTGTACAAAATAGTCCAGAATTTTGCCTTGCCCTGTGACCGCTTTGATTTTGTCGCTGCCAAAGGCCGAGTAGTACAGCTTTGATGCGCCTCCCCTGGTGGCGATGAACAAAAGTCCGTCGTCTGTCACCGTGATTTTGTTGAGCCATCCGGTCAGATAGGTGATATCATTGACGACATTATCGTAAAGGTGAACATCGGCGCTTCCATTGTTTCTCGTAAATGTGCCCGACTTCAGGTCAATGACATCGATATACTCGTTCTGGTATTCGCCGTGAAACCGTCTGTCATTCCTGCAGACTAGAATACGATCTCGATCCAGGGGCTGGATGTAAGTGTAGATATAATGGTTTGTTTCATCCAGAGGAACTACGTCCATGGTGTCGTAGTCGATTTTGTACAGTTTTCCTTCTGTTTTCTGCACGCCGCCAGAGTCCACCCCATAAAATAAGCCGTAATGCTCTTTACAAGCTTTCACATCGCAGACACTGAAATCGTCTGCGGATAATTGTTTGAGGGATCCGCCATCAAAGAGGAAAAGCCGCCCTCTTTTTTTGTTTGCGTACCCGCAGCCGTCGGTCCAGAAAGGAACTTCGTCGGCGACAAAGTATTTAGACTCTCGTTTGACAATTGCAGCATATTTGTCCCAGTTGCCGCCCGCTTCGCTCAGATATTCGTCTTCTAACAGACTGTCGTCTGCCAGCAGAAGATATTTATTGTCGTCAATGCGGGCAAATTGACAGACGTTTTTATGGACTCGAAAAAGTTCTTCATATTGCTTGGTGTGTATATGAAAACGGTAAAACACAGTCAGAGGAATTCCCTTCTCTGACAGATCTTTATCCGCCTGCTCCCTCAGCGCAGTTATCATTAAATGCTCATCATCCAGCCACTGATGAAGGCCCACTTTGTTTTCGAAAGTCAGCTGATCCGACACACGATTCTTTTCCATGTCGAAAAGAAACAAGTTTGCCTTATACTGATCCCCCTGCAGGTCTGTGTCATACCGTACAAAGGTAAAAAGGCCTTTTCCATTTGGTTTTAAATCTCCAATGTTTATGAATTCCTTAAAGTAATCACTGCCTATCTTCTTTTTCACAGCCCTCTCCTTTCCAGATAACGGACCTGCCGTCCACAGAGCATGAGGCATCCACTATGCATTATAATATACCAAATATTGTGTCATGGAAAGAGGGAGCCTAAAATAAATTTCCACTTTCGCCGGCAGTCATTATAGTATATGATGAATATACGAGTATTTTTAAAATCAGACAGGAGATATGGCTATGAAAAAAATCGGTTTAAGTTTTCAGAGCTTTATTGCCATCATCTCGTTTTCCATCGCCGGCAGTGTCATTTACGAACTGCCCTATATCAAATACGTCTATTATGACAAATTGCTAGAAGCGTTTCATATGACCAACGCCCAGGCAGGCTTTCTGCTTTCAGCCTACGCCATCGGCTGTATGGTGTTATATATTCCCGGCGGTATCGTAGCGGATAAATTCTCAACGAAAAAGATGCTGGTGCTGTCTCTGTTCAGCACCGGCGTTCTAGGGTTTATCCTCGCTTTTTCCATGAACTATATCACAGCACTGATCGTATTCTTTCTATTCGCTTTCTCCACCAGCTTTGTTTTCTGGACAGCGCTGAACAAAGGCTTACGGCTGATTGGCGGCAAAGACGATTCTGGCTCTGCTTACGGCTGGTACTACGCTTTAGGCTCCATTATCAGCTTAGCCTGCAGTTTTCTCTTCTGGGACCTGTATACTTCTACAGAAGATGCTCATTCTGCCATGTTCAAAACCATTGTAGCCATGTCCATTGCAGTTCTCGTCGCCGGTCTTCTCGTCCTTCTAACCTTTAAAGACAACGCGATTGCACTTTCTGAGGATAATGGAGATGACAAGTTTAACTTACGGGATGTGGGCAAGGCCGTCAGGAATCCCTATCTCTGGTGGGCTGCAGTCATCATGTTCGTCATGTATACGATTTACAGCAATGTGACCTACTTTACGCCTTACCTGACTTCTCAGGTAGGGATGGATGTTTCCGACTCTTCTCTTCTGGCAATCATTCGAGGTTATGTGCTTTACTTCCTAGCACCCGTCGGGGGATACGTTGCAGATAAGCTGTTGAAATCCACTCTCAAATTCTATGGGTTCGGCTATGCGATTTTAGCGGTCTTATTCTTCATGACAACGCAAATTCCGGCAGGTGTCAGCAGCGTTACCATCGCTATCATCATTTCCATGCTGGCGTCGGCTTTCGCTATGATGATGTACGGTGTCATGTGGTCTGTGCTTAACGAAATTGATATCCCCATCTCCTATGCAGCCACAGCCATCGGTATCGCGTCCATGGTCATTTATCTGCCAGATCTGTTTGTTCCAGCCATGTTCGGCAATTGGCTGGACACCTTAGGAGATGAGGCCGGCTACTTTAGAATGTTCGTCTTCCTGGGTATCTGTTGTCTGGCAGCAGTGGTATTATCCTTTACCTTGGCAATCAAAGTAAAGAGAAAGAAAGAGGCAGAACAAATAAGTTAATGCATACAAAAAAGGCGATGAGACGGGCTCATCGCCTTTTTTAATTCAAATAACATTATCTTAAATCAAATTCTGGATTAATTGCATAGAAATTCTTTGAGTCTAAATTGTCCTGTACGATTCGAAGGGCTTCTCCAAAACGCTGGAAATGTGTAACTTCACGCTGTCTTAAGAATTTAATCGGTTCAATAACATCCGGATCGTCTACCATTCTCAGAATGTTATCGTAAGTAGTACGCGCTTTCTGTTCTGCAGCCATATCCTCAGTCAGGTCTGTAATTGCATCTCCTTTTGATGCAAAACAGAGCGCATCGAATGGGAAGCCTGCTGCTGCCTGCGCATAAACGCCAGAAGTATGGTCTACGAAATAATCTTCGAAACCGGCTTCTTTAATCTGTTCGATTGTCATATTTCTTGTCAGCTGATGCACGATGGTAGATACCATTTCGAAGTGACCTAGTTCCTCACTGCCGATATCCGTGAGAACGCCGGCTACTTTTCTATACGGCATGGAGTATCTCTGAGATAGGTATCTGAGAGACGCTCCAATTTCTCCGTCTGGTCCACCGTACTGGGTGATAATGAACTTTGCCATTGCCGGATTCGGATTTTTGATATTAATCGGGTACTGTAATTTTCTCTCATATGTCCACATACTATTCCTCCACTTCCCATGGCCAAGGTGCGTCCACCCAGGTCCATCCGTTTTCTACATCAGAGTCTTTGGCAGTCAAAGGTCCGAATTGCATTTCGTAGTCTTCAACAGCCTCCAGATATTTTTTCCTTGTATCGTCGTAAAATGTCAATGCCGCCCTGTTGTCAGGATGAGTATCAAGGAATAACCCTGTATCGTCCAGGGCAAAACTATACATCTGTACTCGTCTCAGTGCTTCTGCTCTGGTCATCGTTTCATCCCTCCTTGATAGCCTAAAAATGGTAGATCTAAATCAGGGAAAATGGTTCCTACCATTAGACCTTTTTCGAAATCATACGGCTGCTGCCATTTCTGCCAAGGCACGTAAGCCATCGCTAAAGCCATGCGCTGCTGCGGCATGCAATCAGGATTCTGATCCGGCTGCTGTGGCGGCTGCGGTTTGATGTCCGGCGTGCAGTCTTCTGGCGGCTGCGGCCTCATATCCGGCATACAATCCGGATTCGGCTGCTGCGGCGGCTGTGGTTTGATCTCTACATTGCAGTCTGGTGCTGCTGTTATTTCATCGTATTCGCCAAGAATAATCGGCATACCGATGTAAGGCTCTTTTCTATTCAAAATAAAACCCCTTTCACAGTAAGATAATTTATACTATGAAAAGGGGCGTCTCTTTGTGACATATTTTCTATTTTTCTTGCTCTTTTTCCGGGGTGATCGCTTGTAAAATCTTTTTGCATGCAAGCATCTGTGCGTAACTGGATACAGCCATTTTCAGCGCCAGCTGCGCCAATTCCTCCTCCGATGCATCTACCTTCAGTTCCTCTGCTACAAGATTGAACTCGTTGTCTAACGTAACCTTATAGTTATGATAAAAATTCTCGATGTCTCTGTGTTCCATCTGATTGTTTAAAAGCACGCCTGTCTCTCCTACACTGAGCACCTGCTTCAGCAGGCAGATTGCCGTCAGGTAGCCGATGTGCTCTCTGTTGTACTTTTTGCCTTTGGCTCGCGGCAAGAGACCGCTTTTGATATAGTTGTTAATCATAGCTGAGGTCAGAGTCTCCTCGTTCTCTAGTTCAAGACCGATGTGCTGGCGGGTCATATAGCTGATAACCTGATCCATATATAAATCGATATCAGGAATCTGTTCCCAGTCCTCTGGTCTCGCCGCTGTCAATTGTTCTTTAAATTCTTTTATTTTATCCATAGTTACCTCACAACATAGAATCTTACTAATATTATAAAACACTTTTATATTTTTTGCAATTAGTTATTGACATTTTACCAATCGTGAAATATAATATTAAATATCACATTATAAAATATTTATCATCACAAAAAGGGGTATCGATTATGAACATCTGTGTATTTGGAGATTCTGTAGCAAAAGGGGTGGTTTTTGACGAAATAAAAAACAAGTACACGTTTCTGAAAGAAAACTTTGTAAACTTGGTGCAGTCAAAGACGTCTGTACCTTTTAAAAACTATGCCAAGTTCGGCTGCACTGTCACGAAAGGCTCAGAGATCTTGGAAAAGCAGGCTGACAGATTGTCAGCTTATCAATATACAATTTTGGAGTTTGGCGGCAACGACTGCGACCTCAACTGGGCAGAAGTGGCCAGCCAGCCAGGTGCATCCCACATGGCACAAGTTCCCATAGAACGCTTCAAAGAGATCTATGAGACTATGATTGAAAAGACAAGAGGTGCCGGCAGCCATCCGATTTTGATGTCTCTGCCGCCCTTGGATTCAGATAGATTTTTCAATTGGATTTCTAAGGGTCTTGACAGAGAAAAGATTCTTCAGTTCCTCGAAAACGATGTGGACTATATCTTCCGGTGGCATCAGCAGTACAACGACATGATCTTCAGACTGGCAGATGCGTACCAGATACCAGTCATAGATATCCGCACAGATTTTCTCAAACAAAAGGATTATAAAAGCCTTCTCTGTGTAGATGGCATGCATCCAAACAAAGAAGGCCATAAGCTCATCGCTTCTTCTTTAGAGAAATATGTAGCAGCGCTCTGTCAGCGCAAATAAATTAGCTCATTTGCTCAGTTTTTCCAGTGATTTAAATTGATACCCTTCTTCTTTCCATTTGGTTATTAATTCCTGGAGAATCTGGGCATTTGTTTTTGATGTAGAGTGTAGGAGAATTACCGCACCATTATGGGTTCTCGGCATCAGCTTCTGCAGCGCCTCTTCTCTCGTCGGCTGTTTATCGACGTACCAGTCCACATAAGCCAAGCTCCAGAACACTGTCGTATATCCTAATTTATTGGCCTGCTCCAGATTATAAAAGCTGAACTTCCCCTGCGGCGGACGGTAAAATTTCTTCATGTTCTTTCCCGTCGTTTCCTTGTAAAGGGTTTCTACCTGATTCAATTCTTTCTTAAAAGCCGCATCGTCAGCGATAGCAGACATATCGGGATGGGTCATCGTATGATTGCCTACGATATGACCTTCCTTTTCCATTCGCTTGATTAGATCAGGGTTTTCTTTGATATAGGTGCCGACCACGAAGAAGGCAGCCGGTACTTTCTCTTTTTTCAAAACATCCAATATCTCAGGCATATACCCATTTTCATATCCTGCGTCAAAGGTCAGATAGATTACTTTTTTATCCTTGTTTCCGCAATAATATGAATTATACTTTTTCAGCTCCTCCGCGCTCGCATTGCCTATTGGCGTTTCACCATCTTTCTGAAAAGAAAGACCCCAGTTGGTGGTCTCTGTACTGGCAGAGGCTGTCGCTGCCGATTCAGACGTTTGCTTCTCCTGTGAAGCCGGTCCGGGATTTAATACTCTGTATCCCGCAGCGGCGCTGATAGCCAGTACTGCTACAAGAGCACCTGCGCCCACCTTTTTCAGTTTTTTCTTATTTAACTCAATCAACATGGTAAACTATATGCCATGCTGTCCGCGATTATTACAGTTTCACCGTAAATCTCGTCCCAAACTCCGGCCGAGAGAGAATTTCTATGGTTCCGCCATGGGCATCCACAATCCATTTGGCAATGGAAAGGCCCAGCCCAGAACCGCCTTCGGCGCTGCTTCTAGCCGCATCAGAGCGATAAAAGCGTTCAAAGACATGAACGACTTCCGATTCTGCCATGCCGATTCCCTCATCCTGTACCATATAGCAAGGCCTGCCGCCCTCTGCTTTTGCTCTTAGAGTAATCGTGTCCCCTTCTTTTGAATATTTCGCCGCATTCTGCACCAGAATTCGCAGAGACTGCTTAATCATAGACAGGTCTCCATTAATGACAACTTTTTCTTCTCCTTCAAAGCGGTAAACATGGGTTTCATCAATCATGATGGATTCTTCCCATACATCCTTTACTGTCTCTGTAAGGTCAAAATTTTCGAAATGCAGCGTATTTCTCCCGCTGTCTCCCCTGGCCAGAAAAAGCAGCTGTTCAATGAGATTCTTCATATTCTCCGATTCATTTTTGATAGCTTCTATGCTCTCATCCAAGATCTGCTCGTCCTCTTTTCCCCATCTGTCCAGCATATTGACGTAGCCTTGGATGACGGAAATCGGCGTCCGCAGCTCATGGGACGCATCAGAAACAAAGCGGTCCTGCTGCCTGTGGCTTTCCCGCATTCTTGCGAGCAGGTTATTGATAGCGATTTCAAGACTTTGCAGGTCTTGGTCTCCAGTGTGTACCTTTGCATCTGGCATTTCCGGATTTAAGTTAGAAATCGCCTGCTCAAAGTTTTCAAACTTTTCACTATCAAAGGCCATATTGCTCAGCTGCTCCGTTTTCATTGCGATATCGTTAAGCGGCCGCATGCGCATTCTGACTTTTTTCGTATTGAAAAGTTCTCCAATCAGAGTCGCTCCTTGTATCAGCAGAAAAACGATGGCCGGCACCCTGACCAGGTCGAACACCTTGTAAATGTAGTAACCGTATACCTTGCCAGCCTCCGTCTCTATGATATATTGAATCTGCCGAAATTCATTACCCGTAAAGTATCTGTCGTCCACCACGACTCCTTCTGGCAGAGCGTTCTCCCGCCATACGAAAAAGGTGACTGCTATCAGAACGACCAGTACCACGTCTATCATAAGAAAGTTGGCAAACTGTTTCAGCCAGAAGTCAAAGTTGATCCTTCTGGCTATGGATGTCATCTTGTTGTTATTTTCACTCATTCAATCAGTCCTCTTTGATCACGTAGCCTACGCCACGCACCGTCGATATAAACTTAATCCCAAATCGATCGTCGATTTTAGAGCGGATATATCTGACGTACACGTCGATAATGTTCGTCTCCCCCATATAATCATATCCGCAAACCGTATTCATCAGCTGGTCCCTGTTCAATACGATGTTTTTATTTTCCATCAAAGTGTGCACCAGCTCATATTCTCTGTTGTTCAGTTCTATTATTTCATCCCCGTAAGTAACCTCATGTCTGTCGATATCCATGGTCACGCCTTTTACACTCATTTTACGCGTCTTGCGATCTGTGCTGGCCCTCGTCTTAAAGATGACTCTGATCCTGGCTAAAAGTTCTTCGATGGCAAAAGGCTTGGTGATATAGTCGTCCGCTCCGGCGTCAAGACCGGAAACTTTGTCCATGACCGCATCCCTGGCAGTGAGCATGATGACTGGTATATCAGAAGTCCTGCGCAGTCTGCGCAGGACCTCCAGACCATTGAGCTCCGGCAGCATGACGTCAAGCAGGATCAATTCATATTCGCCGCTCTCCGCCAGGGTAAGTCCCTCTCTTCCATTAAAAGACTTTGTTACTTCATAACCCTCGTGGGTTAATTCCAGCTCTACAAATCTGGCAATTTTTTCTTCATCTTCTATGAGTAAAATTTTACGTGACATCTTTCATCTCCAACTTCCTGGTATTAACTCTTAAACTCTTTTTTCATGGACTCACAGGCTTCGGCAGCTTTGTCGCAGGCCTTGTTCACATCCACAGACTTGGTAATGTTCCCTCTGAAGGAATATCTGAATCCGCAGAAGAGTCCGACTACGAGCAGCGGCAGAACAATCCAAAATGCGAATAACAGCAGCAGCGCTAAGACGATGACCGGCACCGACATGATCTCCTCATTATGCTTTGCCACGATAAAGAAGTTTTCACAGCCCTTCTTAATCATGCGGCCGCACCACTTGAGGAATTTCTTTACGATATCGCCAAAGGATTCATGATCCTCTGTTTCATAAGTCTTTGCCGCTTCTATCAGCTCCATACTTGTGTCCTGCTCAGGCTTTGACGTATAAACTTGTTTTTCCGGTCTCTTGATCTTCCCCTGATTTTCCAGATATACGATAGCGTCCAGTACATCTCCGCCTGCAGCCTCCAATGCTTCTTTTGCCTCTTCATAGGTTACGCCTGTTTTTTCTCTTATCTTTTCAACTCTTTCTAACTGATTCATTTTTCTCTTCCTTTCTAATCTTAACTCTTTTATTCCGGTTTCCCTTTCTGTACCTATATAGTACCTCTTCCAAATTAATGAAAAATGGGAGAAAGATTAAAATTAGATTAAGATTTGATGATATTAACAAATATCCAATCATTTCTTAACATATTATATAAACGTTTAAATTTCAACATTTTAATCCATAGTTATTATAAATCTATATCCATTTATAGTTTGTTCTATACAGTCATCACCATCTTGGCGTGGACAAACCGTGGACAAAATCCACTTCATAATAAGCAACGCCCACCCTATCAAAAAGGTGGGTTTTGCTTTATTATTTTCCTTTTAAGCAAACGTTTATAGACTGCAGTTCCAACTCTACTGCCAGTTTCCGATCTGAATTGATGGTTTTAGACGTTAATTCACTCTCAAGTGATTTTTTTATTTCTATGAAATCGTCTTTCCGAATCGGCATAACGCACCTCTCAGTAGCTCAATAATACATCTTACAAGATAATAATAGCACATAAACACTATATTCAAAAGAAAAAAATAAACCGTTATTATTTTAGGGCAATTCCCCATAAAGTATAGTATAATGGAATCAGATTTTGTTTCTTTGAGTTGGAGATTATCATGATAAATATTGGACAAGTACAACCAGAAAAAGTGAGTGGACACAAACGAAGATATGCAGAACTGTTGGGAGCAGAGACAAAGGATCTTAGTATAAAGGCGGCCGTAGAAAATGATGCTAACTACCTGTCGGCAGACTATCTGATATCGGACCGTCTGCTAAAATATTATATTGAACAGAGAAGGAGCTGAAACAATGGTAAAATTAAACTTAGAAGAACTATTACTGAAAAATGGCAGAAGTAGATACTGGCTTGTGACACAACTGGAATCAAACTACACGGTCATCAACAGAATGATTCATGGTGAGACAACTGCAATCAGTTTCAGCACAATTGAAAAGCTGTTAAGATTGTTTAATTGCCGCATTGATGAGCTTTTTGTAGACGATGGTAAAAAAGCCAGTCGCTAAGACTGGCTAACCTTTATTGTGTGGGGAACAGTGACGGACACGTTTAGAAAATACACCTCTTTTAAGTTTTGTATAAACTGGGATTTGACTAAGTCTCCTGTATCTCTCACCTTTAATCAATCGTTGCAACTATTCTATTTTTTAGCATTAACGGTATAGACTCTACTGTGTCCCACATAATGGTGTTTTTCTGAGCAATATCAAAATGTAATATTGCATCTTTTTGACAAAGCTGAATTACAGGTTTACCCAATCCTATTGCATATCCTTCTTCAAAATACGCACCATTATTTTGATGTGTCAAATCTACAACAACAAACTTACTATCACGAATATACTTTAGTAGTTCTGGCGTAATAAAATCATTATGTTGCACTTCATCTATAAAAACTGCAAAATATCCTGCTTCTGTTATACCTTTACGAATAGCTTCACGCAATGGTTTCGTATCATCTCCAAATTTCATTGCAACTAATACATTTCTTCCTCTTGCTGTATTTTTCTGCAACATATCAATTCTTGCATAGCCCTCCGGGGTTAATCGCAGTTCAATCCAATCATCTTCATTTACACACCCTCTATATTCGATATATAGATTCTTTTGTAAATAATCCAACATATAATATGCTTCATCTTCACAATCCGTATCCTCCCTCCAATTCCAGTCACCATTATTTTCCGAAATTGCACTTGGAATATATTCCTTACGGTCAATAAACAACATAGAAAACACTTCCTGCATCCCTAATATTACAAACTGTCCTATATGGGGAATCCTACTATTTATATATATAAGAATTAAATCAATTCTTTCAGAAAAGGATTTAGGATACCACGCCGAAATTATATCGGCATCCATATGTACAGGACGGCCATGTGTTTTTTTTCCTGAGTTAAATTCTTTATTATATTTATCACATGTTTCTTTATCCAAAGGAGTATTATATCTGTATTCTATAATCCCCTTTTTACCAAAACTATGATATAGCAGATAGGGAGCTAATTGATTTCCAGCCTTATACTCAAGCTCATTCAAATCATACAGTTCGTAACTTCCACACACCGGACAAGTATAGAAACTACTTGACCTTCGACCGTCTCTCTCTATTTCTGCATTTGATTTACAAACTGCACATTCACCCATTTTTATCATATTCATGCATCTCCTATCTTGCCTTTTTCTTATTTCACCTCATACAATACACTACCTTCCGCAATCAACAGCGGCACTTTCAATCAAAGAATCGTCAATATAATCGAAATATGCAAATTCTAATTTAGTGCAATTAAAAAAACTCTTCAACACAGTTTCAAGATACCACCTTTTACATTTAATATCAACTCATATTTTATGGAATCCCCTAGAAAACTGCTACTGTTGAATGGCCATAATAGGGGTGTCAACATTTAATAAGCAATCTAATTCTTACTGTAATAAACCTATAACCTCATTGCGATATGGTGAATATAGCCACAATATCATCTTACCCTTTTGTGCAATATAATGATTACGAGACAAATCAGCAGAGGTGGCAAAATGATAGATTATAGTCCGCTATGGGTGACCATGCGTGAAAAAGGCATATCGCAATACTATCTTTTAAAGAACGGCATTGATTCAAAAACTTTAGATCGCTTAAGAAATAACTGCAACATTACGATGTTAACATTGGAAAAACTATGTACGCTTCTTAATTGCACTCCTAATGACATTGTAATTTTTTCGAGCGATTCAAGGTTTTAGACAAAAGCCCTCTTCACTCAATTCTTTGATCCGCTGCAGCACAGTATTAATAAACTTATTTTTTATATCTCCAAACTTTAGCATTTCACTACCGTCTAAAGTTTCATAAACCTTCAATGCTATCACAGCGTTTAAATCAGGAAAGTCACTCCAAATATCTTCAAATAAACGAAAATTATCAGTATTGATGCAAGCAAGAAGACAATGTTCGAACATATCTTCAGTCATTTCGATTTCTCCACCTATTGCATCTAACTCTTCATAACTTAACGCATTCAGTGTCCTCATAAGATTGAGTAATGCATCTTTACCTCCCTCAGTTGGTTCATTATAAAAATCAGGGACTTCAATCAATTCACGCATATTTTCTTTCATAATTTCAAAGGCTCCTATTCTGTACCGATATAGTGTCTATTTTCACTATATTATAGTTCATTGTGGCGATAATCACAATATTTTTTCTTAAGGAGTCACAATATAATAAGATTGTTATTTATATATAGGTGGTGAGAAAGATTATTGACTTTAGTCCTTTATGGGAAACAATGCAACGAAAAAAAATTACACAATATCAGCTGATTAAAGGCGGTATCGATAATAAAACATTAGATAAATTAAAAAAGAATGGCAACATTACGCTTCTAACCTTAGAGAAACTTTGCAATTTATTAGATTGTGCTCCAAATGATATTGTTAAATTCCATGTCAAAAAAGATTAGCACCCTATGATATTGCTTAATACTACGAATTAAAAATAAGCCAGGAAACGATGAATCAGCCACCTAGCCATTAGAATTTAAGTCTAAATTTTAGAGGTTAGGTTCATTCCACCCTGGCTTTTAAAGTTGTTATATTTTTCAAAAATGTCTACTTTTTTCAGCTAACCCCTTGACAAATACGCTCAATGAGCGTATAATATAATTAAAGATAAGGAAAGGAGGAAAACATATGAATGAGTAAAAGAAAAAAGAAAAAGTCCACCAAAGTTGACATCAAACTGCTAACGATACAAGCTTTGGTAGACCTAACAATCGGAACACTGGTTGCGATTATAGCCAAATACATAATCTAATCAGAGGGGGGCGCAAGCCCCCTGGTTCCTACAAATAAGATACAATAAAATCATTCATATGTCAAATGTCATGAAAGATATTTTATATTACCTTGCCCTGGCTTTGATAGCAATGGGAATTGTGAAACTCGTCATGGTTGGGATCGAAGTCCTAAGGAGTCGGAAGAATGGAAAATAGGATAAAAGAAGCTCGAAAGCATTTCGGCCTTACACAACAGCAGGTTAAGGATTTATTAGGCATCCCTACACGCACACAGCAAGGATGGGAAAATGGAGAGCGTAAGCCAGCGCCGTGGATGGAAGAGATGGTGATTAGGGAGTATGAAAGGATTTCAAAAAACAAAAAAAGCCAGGACGAATAATCGTCCTGGCATTATAATTGTTTCATTTAATTTGGTGTTGATCTGCGGTGTGGTCTTACTTTTGTACCGTCTGACTTTTTATATCCAGATACAACAACAATTTTCTTTTGCTGCAGACCTTTAGTGCTACTTTTTGTCTTGGCCATTTTTATCTCCTCGAGTTTTGAAAATAACTTTCCTAAATATATTTCAGTTTATTCGTAGATTGGAATTGGAAATCCTCTAAGCCCATAATCTTTAGCGTAATATTTTACACCATTGACAGTTTTGGATGCCCTATAGATATATCTTATAGGTTTTCTTCCACTTCCGTCTTCATGGAATTCTGTCATATTTAAAGCCCTTTTCCCCTCTGACCCGAAACAAAACTCTTGAAATAGAACATCAATAGTGATATACTGTATTGTATGAATAGAGTCTGGACCATGCGGGTCATGTGTCCATTGCTAATTGTTGCAGCAACTAGCTAACGAGTAATCTATGTAAACATCTAAAAAGATGGGATTTTATCCTGTCTTTTTTCTTTTTTGTAAATATTATATTGGTAAAAAGCTGCAGTTAATGAAACCCCACAGTTTATTGAGATTTCCTCTGGTGTCATATTCTCTACCAAATGTTTAGGAATCATTATTTCACCAGCAAAACATTTTGCCTGCCATTCTGGGTCTTCATAAGGCTTCAAATCATCTTGTTCGACTCGTCTAGCACATTTTATGGATTGATTCACTAAAAACTCATAATGTCCAACCTCATGCATTACCGTCATTCTTGAAAATCCATCCCCGTTACATGCCCTATTGTAAGTACTTTCACTCAACCTAATAATTTTTCGACTTATATCCGTTTCTGCGTAATATCCTCTTGAAAAACTGTCATCTGGATCTATCAGAGTTTTTAGCTCTGGATATATGATAGGGAGGATTTCAAAGATTGACGGTATGGGCAAATAAAGAGTCCTCTCCATACCATAAGTCTTTCTCCATTGAAAAGCTTTATCTCTTATTAATTTTCTGCTCATGGGTGTCACTCTGTATCCGTCCATTAAATTACATCACTCTCCTTTTAGCAACATTTTTTTAATATCATTTGCGGTTTTCTCATCCATACTGTCAAATGAACGTGCAAATACAAGCGCCGCATCTCGCTTTTCATTGGATGCTTTATTAATATCTAGCTTAATGCTCTTTACTAACTTGTCTGCTGCATTTTGAAGATTGACCATAGTTTCTGCGTCTAACGAGTATTCTTTTTCAAGCTTTTCAAGCCATTCACTAGGCATTGGCCGCTTTCCATTTTCTACCGCTGACAAATATGAAGCTGTAACACCCAAATTTTCGGACATGGTTTTAAGAATTTCTCCTCGTTTTATTCGAATTATTTTTAAGATTTTACCAAGTTCCGTCATGGTTTTCCTTCCTCCTTTAAGCATGATTTCAATATCATATTTATATTGTAACGCCATCAGTCAAATTTGTCAACATTTTTTGTTAATTTATTCAACCAGTTATTGCCGCAATGCTTTTCTATTGGATAGTAGAATCCGTGGATCTCCTCTATAATAAAACTGGCCAGGACGAATAATCGTCCTAGCCTAAATCATTTCACGTCCACATGGACAGCATTGCCCATATTAGGCGTATCTGAATACGCGTAGTTCGCTTTTGGCAGCGTATACCAGAATTTAACCACCTTCTGACGCCCCGCCTTCGTATCCGTCACGCCTGGTATATACAAGTCAATTGCCTTGCCCTTGGTATGCAGGCTTGTAGAGATTGAGCCTGCCAGGGATTTGTTGTACCCCTTGCACCGCAGTCCGCTGGTGATTGTGACTGGACCGAACCTGTCACGAACCTTCTGCAGGTTTTTCAGTAGCTGTTCGTTAAATAGGACAGGGGCACCGCCACAATACCTCCCTCCACACTCACATAGCAAGAGCCCGTCCCCCTTCAAAGAGAAATTCTTCGTGTTTCTGCGAATCCTGTTGTCATTGACTAGAAGGCGATTGAAGCCAATGGTGTATTTCGTATTCCACCATTTCTTTGGGTAGAAGTCCCTCTTCATAGCGAGAATCGCCGCCCGGGATTGCGGTCCCAGTATACCGTCTATGTTGCCCTTATAATACCCTGCCGCTGTTAGATATCCCTGTCTCTTCTTTTTGCTGAGCAATTCCATTATTCGGTACCTCCTTTGCTTTTCTGCGTCAATACGTCTATTGCCTTGTTAATCATTGATGGCAGCGGCAGACCCATCAGACCTGCGTTCTCCACGATACTGATCAGCTCGTTCGCCATAAAGCCGATGATTACCGCATCTTGAATATATGTAGTGTTGAGTGCTAGGTCGATGCGATATGCAATACCCACGAACAAGAGTGTCATGACCTTGCGACACAGTCCCTTCCAGCCTGCTTTTGATTCCAATCCTCCAGAGGCAGATTTTTTTGACCGATTGAATACGCCTGCTACTACAAGCCCTGAAAAGTAATCGATTGCCATAAATATCACCAGTGTCACCATTCCGCTTGTCCAACCTCCAAAGAATCCCACAACAAGGCTCCCTATGATTCCTGTTGCCGTGCAAATTAAATCTTTCATCTTTCCCTCGCTTTCTTGACAAGACCGTCTTGTCTTTGATATCATTTAGTTAAAGACACCTCAGAATGGGTAGGAGGCATCCGGTGTCAGCCTTGGATGTCGCTCAGTACGGGTGTCTTTACCAATAAAAAAAGAAGCTCTACGCTTCTATCCACCATCGTACATCTGTTCCTGGCTCTGTGGTATTCCCATCTATCTGTGAGATATATTTTTCCCCCTTGTAGGTTACTTTAGCACCAGTATCATACGCATCCTGCGCCCCTGTCGGCGGCACCCATTCAGGCCATTCTTCAAGACTCACCTTAGTCCAAAGGGCTTTTTGAGTATCAGGTGTCCAATCCGTTTGCGGAGTATGTGGTTGCACTATCTTATATAATTCACCATTATATTGATATCGGTCATAACCTTTATCCACCATAGCCTGTGTAATCGGTACACCAATATAGTTCTCCCAATACGGAAACATATCTATTGTTTGAAGTGCATACTCATCTGATAGAGATGGTCTAGCCGTGGTTAACATTGCAACTAAACCCTTATGCGTTATAGCCATTTTCTGATACCTCCTTTGCTAACTTTTCTCGATAGTCTGTTTGAATCTCATCTACAAGTTCTGGTGGTAATCCCCAAGGATTTTGGTCTGGTTCAGTATAATTAGGGTCAATATAAAATCCTTCTTTTGGGGTGTATAGGTATTTTCCTATGACTACCTCTTCAGGTACCGATTGTACATCTTCATAGATATTAATATCAGATAAAGCAAAACCAACCCCTTTATCTACTATGACTGGATAACCGTTTGGTAAATACTCCAGTTGATTTCCAAATCCAAATACCTTGTTTTCTTGTTTGCTTGTAATAACTACCATAATTTCTCCTTTCGTGTTCTATAAAGTGTAAACTTTACCTTTTATATTTTTAGACAATAAAGTTTTTGTAACCCCTTCTATGAGTGAGGTATCTAAGGAGTCTTTAAAAAAAGGTGTTTTTAAAGACTCTTCATTTAAATTTGAATGGTAATAAGTTAAAGCTCTATCAGCACCAGTTGTACCTGGCAGAGTTTTTAAACCATACACTATAATCATCTCTTTGATATCTTTATCTGTACCTTCTGTAATTGTTATCTGATTTGAAAGTGATTGCGTATAACCCTTAATTGGATTTAAAGCTACGTTAGTGGCTGAAACACTCTTTTTTACAGGGTCATACGATATTGTTGTAAGTCCATAAATTAGCATGGAATCTACGCTACCTGTGTTTGAGCCATTAGGATAAAAAGAAGCTGTACTTGGTATTACTATAGTATAGTCATTTAAGTCTATACGCCCTCTTAATTGAGTAAACAAAGATGTATAGGGAGAAGTAAAACCTAGCTTATAGTCTCTTGCAATACTGGGACGTTCAAAAAATGAGTTATTAAACATATATGGGCCAACCGACCAGGAAGCAAAAAACTCAGGCTCTATATAAGTAAACGCAAAAGTTGCTACTGGATAAGTACTGGTTGAAGCTATCAAAGCAAAATCATGTTCTGACAACTTTTTAACAATAGGGTATCTGTTGTTTTCAATTGGATTGGCATAGGCTTCAGACGTTAATTGTATAGTTAGTCCTTTTTTAATTGTTAAAAGGTTTATTTCTAGTAGGGTTGCCTTTAAAAAATACGCTGAAGAAGACGCTCCACCTGCGTAAGTAGCAATAATTTTTCTATTTCCTATTGGTATTAGTGAGCGATAATATTCAGTACTTGATTCTCCGTTGGATATAGTTAATTCATCACTTACCTCAATAGCATTCAAATCTTCATTAACCATTACTCCAAGTACGATACAAGGATAACCTCCTTGATGGGTAAACATAATCATGTAATATCTAGCACTTATTTGTGCATAAGCGTGTTGACCGTAGCTGTTAGCACTGTATGTTAGTCTAGTTATAACTCTTTGAACTGTACCGTTATCACTTTTAACAGTAATAAAGGATATAGTCATATCATCTACCCTCATAAGTTCTGCATAAATATTTGTTGTGCTGCCTTCCATACCTGAACGAATTGTGATAAACACATTTGAATTGATAAAATCCATGTGAAAGTTTTCATATCCAATCATGTAAGCAGCTGTATAATCGGTATGTTCTAAAACTTCTCCTAATGATATAAGCATACCTTCAACCCTTAATACCCTTTGTTTATATGGTTTATTGCCTGCACTTCCGCCATAAGTGACAATAAAATCTTCATTATCTCCATAAGGGTATAAATAAACTCCTACTCTATAATCTATAGAGACATCTCCAAGTTGAATTGGCGTACCTACAGTTACAGACCCATTTGAGCCTTTCTTAATTATTACAGCATATGGATATGATGTATTTTTATCTCCAGTAAAGTTGCAATATATAAAAAGGGTTCTTTCAGCATCCAAAACATAGTTTTGTATTTGAAACTCATTTGGATTAGTATTAGAAGTGTAAGGTATTGCCGTAAATAGCCTTTCTTCAGGTTTTGCATATGCATAGTCTACAAATAAATTTGGGTCTAAATCTTTTTCTAAAGCATATCCACTTGTAAGTTTTGCATTTTTAATAGCACTACCAGCCCCACCTTTTCTTACCACAAAAGCATCTGACATCTAAATCACCTCCTTGATTTTAATTGTGAGTGATGAAGTCAATCTCTCACTAGAGTAAAATGTAACCTTTCCAGCACTAGTTTCAACTTTCCAAATGCTCCCCCATAAAATAGTATCGCTCCTTTTTGATGGAACAACGTCAACAATAGCTTGTGACTTTGAAGTTGCCCATACAACAGATATGTCTTGCTTAAAAGAACTGGAGGCTGTATCCTCTATCCATTTATCACCAGCAGACAGTATGTAAGTATTAACAGGAGTAACTAAATCATCTATAGCAGTTTGAACTGTAGTTGCTGATAACCCTGATATAGAATTATCATAACTTATGTTGTCTGCACTATCCCCAGTCACTGGCAAAGGAGGTCTGACTCCTATTAAGACTTGCGATATACCACATAAGCCCTCATTTGTCCTATCATCCACAATCTCATGCACACCGGTCTCACTGACTTTTATTGTTGCAAGGCTCATCTGATATACCTTATCATCTCTTACAAGGTCTGTAGCAACTGGAGTTTCAGATAAAGTGCCTCGAAGTATTAAGAATCTAAAACTGTTAACTGTACTATCTAAGTTAAGTTCAACAATGGCCCTATCCCAACGCTCATTGTTTGGGATTGCTTTATCTACTGTAAGATTGATTCGGTTTTTATTAAACCCTGTTCTACCGTTAATTACAATATTCCCTGAGTTAATCCTTACAGTAGTATCATCTACCTTAGTTACTTGCAGTTCTGTTGATATTAAAGCTCCACCTGGTACTAAAACACCATTTTTAAAGTAGGTTTTTAACCAATCTGCAAGGTCTTGTGCATAAAGCACATTATCATATCCTGGAGTTCCATCAGGCAAAATCATTTCATTTGCATCAAAGGGTATTCCATAGATTTTTTCAGCCATATTAAGCACCTCCTTTAGCTATTAACCGAATCCTGTGTGTAAGGGTAGGAATGGACTCCCCTAAT
Source organism: Emergencia timonensis (assembly GCF_900086585.1). Lineage (GTDB taxonomy): Bacteria > Bacillota > Clostridia > Peptostreptococcales > Anaerovoracaceae > Senimuribacter > Senimuribacter timonensis. The sequence goes on along the minus strand of NZ_FLKM01000008.1, from coordinate 1,786,729 downwards.
GTTATATTTAAGGTGTATCCTTTGCTATCCCATGTTTTAGTAGCCTGAGTAACTCTAAGGTCAACTGTATAACCTAATTTTGAATTTCTTGCTGTCACTATGTCTCCTAAAGTATAAGCTTTATCATACTCAACATTACTCAGATAGTAGGGAGTTACAGACACATTTTGACTTAATACAAAAGTCCTAAGATAATTTTGAGCCTTTTTCATCAAAGTCTCTCTGTATTGAGACTCTGTAACTCTTACTTCTTCAAAATTTTCATAGTACATCACATCTTCTGATGCAACTGACCCTTGAATAACCTTTGTAGCATCGCTGGGAGGGTCGCCAATATTTACATACACATAGTCTAAAAAGTCTTTTGTTTCATAGGTTACTGTTGTAACTTCATAAGGTTCCATAGTAACCTCTCTTTGAGTCAACAATAAATCTCCTAAGTTGTCTAGTGTACCCTCTAAACGATTTCCAATCGGGACTCTAGTTGGAGGTCTTATTGTATTCCCTAGCCCTCTGTCACCAACTACGCTTAACACATTTTCCTTGCCTTTTACCACTCCTAAGTGATTTGTTGTTTTTTTGGAGGTAGCTTTTAAAGACCTAAAAGCAGGTTTTGAGTAGTTTGGGGGTTTTACAGCATTAGGGTCATCTATAAATATTGCCTCTTCAGTATTCCTACTTATACTCATTGTCTTAGCTGATGCTTTTTTCACCCCACCCCCTATAAGCAATCCAATAGGCAATTTCTTATCTATTGAAACATTTCTATTAACAGCAGCAAGTGCTGAACTCACAGGAACAGGTGTACTGAGTATTGTTCCATTAAAAGGATTTACTCTAGTTGTTGGTATAACTTCTGCATGCGTAAATAAATCCTCTATATCTATTGGCTTTTCTGTCTCGCTAACTACTTCTTTATATAAGGTTTCTGTGGTTTCTATTCTATCTACAGCATATTTCTCCCATACATCCCTATTTGTGATAAATCCAGGCGGGGGAGAGTATTTTTTATATCTAAAGTATTGTCCTCCATCCTCTTCAGGCTTTTCTACTCTGTAAGTTGGCCAAGGGCACTCACTAGACACATCTATAGACTTTTCAATCATTAATTCATCTTCTTTGCGTTCTCTATTAGCTTGTAGTATTAAATTATCTTCTCCTATAAGTACAATATCTGTTATGTTTTGAGAGGAGTCTATTGTATAGTCTGTCTCTAAAACAGTTCCACGCTCAGGGCTGAATACTACCGCATCATCACTTCCAAAGGTATAATCTCTTCCTGTATAAAATTCAATGTCGATTTTCTTAGTTTTCCTGTTAATTCTTGCCTTTACCCCTATATTGAGGCTCTGTAACAAGTTGAATATTTCGTCTTCCAGATTTGGAAAGTTGGTGGAATAATCAGTTTTTTGTATGTCAGGTATATCCTCGTCTTTGGGAATTATTATCTCTCCAATATTGGGTACAACTCTTGATGGTTCAGGCGGTTCTGTTATGCACAAAGCTATTATGCTCTCCAAAGCCATAGTCAAATTTATATCCTGGTACACAATCCAGGCTTTTACAACCCTTTTTGAAAAAAGGTCTTTTTCTAACATAACCCCATTTATCTGCAGAGAGGTTTTTTGATTTGAACTAATGACTTGAACTTTTTTGATTACTCCTATGTGGTACAATTCTTCAGTATTTTCAATATAGGTATTTATTTGTAATAAATCTATGTAGTCTGTACTGCAATTTATTTGAAAGCTACCTTCATTTGTATTGAATGTTGACAGCCATTGAACACTTTCATATTGTGTCAATACTCCTATAAGGTCTAAAGTATTGGGGTCAATTATATTCAGTCTCATCGTCCATCCACCTCCAAAAATCTAGGCGAAAATTTTGCCTGTATGTCTACATTAGCTTCATGTCCATCTGAATAAACTATAATCTTGTTAAATCCTAAGGCTAAAGTCATGTCTATATCACTTTCAAGTGTTAGATACTTCATTGCGTTAGTTTTCTGACTGCCTTGTAATAGTGTGACATATTGATTACCCAACTCCGTGTTGATTATCAGTGTATCTCCTGCTTCCAAAGTGTAGTCAAAAGCTATTGATGCCCCTGTTGTTTCATTCACTATTGTTGGATTAGGAGTGTCTACATTAGCTTTTATTGTAAACTCTAATCCTGATGCAACATCCCCCTCATTAGGCATATTTCGGATACTCTCAAGAGGATAATATCCAAACTTCACACCTGTATCTTTCGGGATAACCAGAGGAAAATGAAAAATACTGGTTTTCTCTACATTCTGCCTGAAGGTATTGTAATCCTTAAGTCTGAATAGCGGCATCGGAGCAGTGCCCTGTATTTGGAACTTTGCCATATACCCATTATTCTCTTCCCAGTTCGGGCTGAATTGCACTGAAGAATCCGGTCTGAAATCCAAGGCATAATCTCCATATTCCAATTTCACGTCATACATAGGGTTTATCGCCTTATCAAGAACCACCTTGCGCTTCCTAATCGTAGCCAGATCCGGTCCGATAATCCACCCGATAATGGATACATCCCTTGGATTAAGCACTGTTGAATCCCAATGCTTTCCAATCAGGTCAATAAACTGAGTCATATTGTGGGTTCCCGCAGCCTCTCCCAGATCAAGTCCGTCCTGATCCAAGCAGTAATCATCTGCATCTTCAGCAATCTCGACTGTCTGACCGGTTCCACTGATAAGTTTTATCCTTCTGTATTCTTCCACGACATCACCCCTTACATATTGAATAGAATCTGATTCATTGTCTTTTTGAACTGTCTGGCCTGTTCTGCCGGGCTGAGTTCCTGCGGACTGTAAAAGTTGAATTCATAAGTTCCTGCTCCTGTATTACCACCTTTATTATAAGCATTTGCTTCCTTAGCAGTCAGTACCCTTTCTCCTTTATGCAAGATGGCGGGGAAACCGTCATACGGAACATATGGCAGACCTTTTGCAAACCCTTCTACGGACTTTCCACTCTTACTCCCACCTTCATTGAGTTTGGTGGTTTTTTCCTTTGTTTCTACGGCATCGTTAAATTTCTTCTTGATTCCTTCCCAAATATTTGAAACCCAATCAACTATACCTGTAAACCAATCTGCAACAGATTTCCAAGCACTTTTTAGACCATTCCAAAGCTTGTTAATAACCTCTTTGCCCTTATTGAATAGCTTAGAGCCTAGTTTAGTTAAGGTTCCAATAGGGTCATTGATGAATGCTATAGTCCATTCTTTTACACTAGCCCAAATCTCTTTGAATCCGTCCCAAAGACGATTCATAGCATTCTTAGCTTTTACATATAGAGTGGCTGCTAAGTCAATAATCCTGTTTACTATGTATTTCAAAAAGGATTTAAGAGCACTCTTTATACCTTCCCAAATTGACGTAAACACTTTTTTAACGCCTTCCCAAACCTTCGTCCAATCTCCCGTAATAACGCCTGAGAATACTTGTATTAAGCCCTCTATAACCCCTAATACGGTTCTAATAACGGTTTCGATTACTTCAAATACAAGCTTAACCTTGTCTTGTATTCCTCCCCAGTTATTATCCCAAGCAGATTTAATTGTACCTAATATAGTCTTCATCGTATTAAAGATGGTACCCATTACGTTACTTACGGTATCCCGTATACCAGCAAAGTTCGTAGTCCAAGCTAAAGCAAAAGCCGCAACCGCCGCAATGACAATCGCTAATGGACCAGTTAAAGCGGCTAAGGTTGTACCTGTTGTTGCTAAAAGCATTTTGATGCTTAAAAAGCCCGATATTAGTTTTGAACCTATGAGTAATAACGGTCCGAGAGCTGCTAAAACCGTTGCTATGACAACAACAATCTGCTTTGCGCTGTCACTGGTATTTGTCAACCATGTAGCAAAATTCTGCAATCCCTGCACCATAGATTTTATGTATGGGAGCATGATCTCACCAAACTGGATAGCGATACCCTCTATAGTCGAGCCCAAAATGGTCAACTGCCCATTCAGATTATCGTTCATAGTGTCTGCCATCTGTTGGGCAGCTCCGTCAGCATTATATATTTCTTTTGTCAGAGTCGCATAGTCTTTACCTGTTGCATTTACAATTGCCAATAAGCCAGACATGCCAACTTTGCCAGCGATCGCTTCAGCATTTGCTGCTTTCTCTGCCTCTGTCATCCCGGAAAACCCGTCTCTTAAGTCATCCAGGATTTCCTTGAAACTTCTCATGGATCCATCAGCATTCTCTGTCTCTACCACGTACTTTCCGAAGGCATCTCCAGTCAGTTCTACTGTGCCTTGAAGTCCCATAATGATTTGTCTCAGAGACGTACCCGCCTGTGACGCTTTAATCCCTGAGTTCGCCATCAAGCCGATTGCTATGGCAGTATCCTCCGCCGAATACCCCAGTGCACCCGCAACCGGAGCGACATACTTAAAGGTCTCTCCCATCATGCCTACATTGGTGTTAGATTTTGACGATGCTTTAGCAAGCACGTCAGCAAAATGTCCTGCCTCTTCAGCTTTCATTCCAAAGGCAGTTAATGCATCAGTTACGATATCGGATACCGTGCCAAGATTTTCTCCTGAAGCTGCTGCAAGGTTCATGACTCCCGGCAGGCCATCAAGCATCTTTTGGGTGTCCCAGCCAGCCATAGCCATGTACTTCAAAGCTTCCGCAGATTCTGATGCACTGAATTTGGTCTTGGCGCCCATCTCCTTGGCCTTGGCAGTCAATGCATCTAAATCTTTCCCTGTGGCGCCAGATATAGCACTGACTTCGCTCATCCCAGCTTCAAAGTCTGCCGTGGTTTTTATCATGGCAGCTCCCGCACCAACTATAGGTACCGTTAAACCTTTGGTAAGGGAACTTCCAACAGAACCCATAGCAGAAGACAATCCTGTAAGCTTATCGTTTGTCGTGGCAGTACGATCATTAAATACCTGCATATCAGACATAGCGGATGTGAACCCGCTTTTAAATTTTGATGTGTCAAGTTCCAAATAACCGACTGCTCTGCCAACATCTACGCTCATACAGCATTACCTCCTTCCTTACTCCAGGCCCTTGTACATATCCTTGAAAGACTTGTACTTTTTCTTAAATCTTGGCTGTTCGCCTTTGTCCATTTGAGCAAAAATAAAAGCACAGGCCTCATCAAAGCAGAAGGCTTCATAGGGTTCTTCCAGCCCTACCAAAGCACTTGGCCTGCACTTATACATCTGTGCAATATTAATTATTTCCAGTACCCGGCTGCTCCCCACGAAAGGGTTCAAGGGCTTTGATCCCCTTTTGGGTATAATTAAACAGGAACGTGTATTGATCATCTGTGAGTTCAATCCCTTCGTCCTGAAGCTCCTTCCAGGATGGTTCAACAAGGGATGCCTCCGCAATCACTTCGATGACGCCCAGCACTTCTCTGTAAAAGTCCTCATCCATTGCTGACTTTGAATTATCACCTGTGAACAAAGCATTTGCCGTCATCATCAAGGAGTTTGGGATCTTTCCTGTCTTCATAAGCACCATCATAGACGGCCGCTTCACCCTGGCAACAAAGGACTGCCCTTCTGCAAAAGGCGGAAACTCCACAAGCTCCCCTTTTGCGTATTCTTTCAGTGTAGTAATGGGTGTTACTTCTAGCTGCTTATTTATTTCTCTGGCTTCTGACATGGTTTCCTCCTGTTATTCCTGTATTGCGGGCAGAGTCTGCACATACTCAATAGAATACGGCGGCTCCCCTTTCTTCGCTGCGCTATTGATTATGTATTCCGGTGCTCTGAACGTATCGTCTTCAGATCCAAAGGCGATGGGCGTCCCTGTACAGTTCGGATACTTAATTTTTTCAAACTGTACTATCTGACCACTTGCATCGTATTGTGCTGAATATGCATTCAATGTGCAGACCTCTCCCTTGTCGTTGGAGCCTACAGCTGGCGGATCATACCCTGCGATGCCAAATTCCGTAGGATCTGTTTCCTTTGTGGTTTTCTCCGCCGTGGTCCAATAATAAATCGTGCCTCCCTGTAGCTTTTTCACAAGTTCTGGTGTGAATACGTTATCCGTCAACGTAATCTGATTGCCTGTCAGCGTTGAAGTTGCAGGCTTTTGTGCCTTTAAAATGCCTTTTATAATCAACTGCGTCGCATCTGCCTCTTCAATCTGTGGTTCAACTTCAATGGTCGAAGCCGTATCGAGAGCAATCTCGTCCCCTGTGCCATCAGCTGACTGGATTGTGACCAAAGCCACATCTATTGTAGGTATCTCTGTACCTCTTTTTACTGCCATAGTCTGTACCTCCTTCTCTAAGGTCTCTTATTCTTTTGATAATTCTTGTATTGGATGCTGACCATCCACGCCTTGACGCTATCATCGTAAAAAGCAGTGGTCCTAAAGTGGGCAGGCCTTATCATAGGCCAAAGACCATCCATAACCTCTTCAACCCCTTTTACGAAAGGTTCTAACCTGCTATACTGATTCCTAGGCATGTACAGCAGAATATCGAAAAGGGCAATACTCGAAGACATAGAAGGCGTTTTTGACGAGCCTGCATCTTTGACGACGATATATGGCTTCTTGCATTCGCCCTCTTTATTGCCTGGTGAGTACACATCATAGCCACACTCCTTTAAGTGCATGAAGATATCGTTCCATCTTGAATTCTGCTTCATATCTATAACCTCTCAATAAACCGCTCAAAGGCCGGCATAATTTCTTCCTGTCCTACGGCCCTTATGGTATCCGGAAGAATGGCGTATTTCTTCTCGTGCGCAAGTTCAAGCCAGATGCCATAGTCGACTCCATAAGACAGACGAATCCAGTAACCGCTTTCTCGTCTTTCCACGCCACTTTTAAACCGCTGTCTCGCAGCGCCGCTACGGTCTGTCCATTTTGCATTCTGCTGAGCGTAGGATTGCATCTTCAGCCCTCCCGTTTCGGCGAACGCTCTGATGGCCGCATCAGATTTGTTCTGCATACGTTCCAGTCCCCGGGTGAGACTGCTCGTGTTCAGACTGAAACCACTCACAAGATCACCTCCAAGGATATTTCCCCTACGATGTTGTACTCTCCGATGTTTGTCCGCCCCGTGACTTTGAAAGCTCTGCCATTGATGATGACCTGGTCATCAAGCTGCAACCTTTCCGCATTGACCCAGGCAGTCATGATATATGGGGTGTTCTTCTCTATGACCGTTCCTCCATCGGATACTGTGAGTTTTACATGTTCTGATGAACCGTTATGGAACAACCCACGAATCATCACTTTCCTGTCAATATCGTCAGTCTTCTCACCGTAGACATTAACTCCCGGTTTCTGGAAGCTGTAAACCGACCCCTGCCAATTAATCGCCTGTAGCAATCTGTGCAGGGCTGCAGTGTTAGCAAACATTTCTAATCACCTCTCAATATCCCTGTGTTGCTTGGCCTGTGCAAAGCCGCTATCCGCAGAAAATACGTGGAAGTATCTGCTGTACTCAGACCGCTTACCTGGAGTGTCGTATTTTCAGACTTGATGACAGCCCCTTTATAGATTGCCTCATCCAGGGACTCTGAAGATTCTATAAGATCCTGAAGTTCCTCATCGGATAATAAGGGCATGGTTTCTTCGCGCAGAGCACGTTTCAGTTTTTCCAAACTATCACTTGTAGCTTTCATCATTCTTCCTCCATAGCCGCCTTGATTTCTTTGATGATATCGGCTTTCTTTGTCGCGCCTTTAAGCTCAATGCTCCGCTCTGCTGCATAGGCAGCCAATTCGTCCACTTTCATTTCCGAAAGGGGAATTTCATAATCTGCATCTTCACCATCCTGCAGTTCTATCTGCTCTTCTGGCACTGATGACGGTATCTCTTTATGAGCCTCGGCCGTCTGCTCTGCCGGAACACCTGCAGACATAAAGATTGTACCGTTGTGCAACTCGGCCTCGTCGCTTGCTCCATCAGTCATTTCCCATCCATCAGCCTTAAAGAGGGCATCAAATGCCCCCTTGGTTACGTTTAGGATAACCTTGCCTTTTTTAATCAGCATGATACTCCCCCTATTAAGCTGCAATAATGTCAGCAATAACAATCTGATCTGCAGTTTCAAAAGATGGAAGGGCAATCTGTGTGACCTTGGTCTCCACGTTGACTGGATCCGCTTTCTTCATCGTCGTTACAGCTACCCCTGTATCAATAATGGCTATGTTATTTACGGTAGAAGAAGCCATCAGATCAGACTCTTCCGGTGTCGTACCAAACCATGTATTACCTAAATCACCCGCAGGGAACAGCACGAAGGTATCGTCTGGTACAAATGCCTGTGACTTTCCGGTTTCATCCTTGTATCTCTTGGAGTAGACCACTGCGTCGAGACCAAGTTCATCAAGAAGATACTGCTTGGCTTTGGCATCATTAATCGGTGCGTTATTCTCCCTGCCCCAGACCGCATTTCTAATCTGTGCGTTTTTCAAGATGTATCCGAAAGTCTTTCTGCTCATGACAGCCCTGGTCGGCCTTACGCCTGTTGCATCCTCTCTCTCATCCTGCCAAGCCCTGATATCACTGATGATATCTGTAGATGGATCAGACCAGGATTTTGCCGCCGTTGGCTTCTGGGCTTCGGCAAGGCCATAATCATAGGTATAGGCCTGGCCGTTAGATTCCATCACGATGGTTCCCGTGGTCAACAGCATCATTCTCATGCGCTCTCTTGCTACTGCTGCAGCATCAATCAACGTGCCTTCATCATCAAATATTCTGTTGATTACAGAGTCGATGTACGCCTGGTTCCCTGACTCGAGCACCTTGTTCAACTCCTGCCTCAATTCTTCGTCGATGTATAAGGACTCCTTGAAGAACGGCATTTCCGCGGACACTTTCTCGAAGCCGATTCTTTCTCTTGGAACTGCCTGTGCGTCAAAAGCGGAAAGCTTCAGTACGACTGGCAATCCTTTTGAGCCTTTCAGCCATTTTAAGTCAAGACCGAGCTTTTTCTGGTTCGGGAACAGTGTCTCTCCCAGATAAGGTGCACGATCCTGATTCAACGTCTCCCAGTATGCCGTAAGCTCCGGGGCTGTAACTAAATCAAATATAGTCATTGTGTTTTCCTCCTGTCTCTTACTTTAAGAATGTAACTTTGCCGGTAAGGGCTGTCTTTGTTTCTGCAGTGATGAGTGCAGCGGCATCCTCTTCAACCTTGTTCAGATCAACAAAACCAAAGATGAGTATCGTTGCATTCTCATCACCTGAAGTGACGTCAACGTCATGGAGCAGGACGCCCACTGCATCTGTTCCGGCAGTAGATTTTGTGAACGCCGTAGTCCTGGCCGTCAGATCACCCGTTACCGGGGTGCCTGCCTTTTGAATTTTTCTGTTTCCTACCGCAATAGCACCAGCTGCAGACATGACTGCACCGACAGTCATAGATGGCTGCGTAGCGAATAATATCTGCTTTTTTGCTGTTCCGGTAGTGGTCTTAATTTTATTTGCCATTTTCTTTTCCTCCTGTACTTAATTCGAAAAATAACTTTTCTTCTGTGAAGTGCCTGTTTTTTTCTGCTCAGCGAGACGCTTTCCGATGCTTCCAGCGCTACTTCCTCCGTTTCTGCCTCTTGGCGGATTTCCGCCTGTCCCTGTTCCCAATCCGGTGTTGCTTGAATCAGTTTCAAAAAAAGAAGGGTAAGCCTTTTTTAGATCCTCCAATACATCTTCAAAAGTCTTCCCATCCATCATCTTGGCCGTTGCCAGGATTACAATATCATCCACCTTATCAGCAGACACACCGGCTGCTACCACCTTGAACTTCCTGTTAAGCAGTTCAGCTTTCTTTTCAGCTTCTTCTTTTGCTTTCTTCTCCGTTTCTAAAGTTTCCTGCGCCTTAGCCAGATCGTCTTTTTTAGAGTCTTCAAGCTCTTTGTATTTTTCAACAAACGCTTTTGCGTCCTCTTCTTTTTCAAACCCTAAAGTTCTCAAAATAGAAGACATTCCCTGCCTCTTCTCATTAGCGGCGATACGGTTCAGGTCTTCCTGCGTAAATGATTTTGGCTGCTCTGCATTTAGTTCGGCAGGCGGTTCATTAGGTGCCGAGGGTTCTGTGGGTGGCATGGCTCCTGTGCCGCCCCCGCCTTCGCCTTCCATCATCGGTAAAAATCTTGTCTTAAACAAATCAGTAAACATTATGTACTCCCTTCTTTTCCAAGCATTCCTCGCGGCTTGGTTCACGTGATATCCGCATAAACACGGTTCAAATTTATATCAAGGCATTCCGCCCCAATTAGCAATCAGTTTTATCTGCCGCTATGGCCAAAGGCATCCCTTACATACTCATCAATATCAGGATGATGTCCTCCATGAGCCCAGTCCGCCAATTGATCAACTATCTCATCCATGCTCAGCGGGATTTCTGGCTCCAGATAACACAGCCCCATCGGATGATCCAAAGGCTCCTTTCCTTTGTCAAAGCGTTGCCCGTCCCTGTCCATACATGCCTGGCAGGTCCTTCCGTAAGCAAAAACGCTATGCCAGATGACCCCGGTCACGAAAGGGTTCTTCTTTATGACCTGTCTATAGGTCTGTTGATAAGCGTGCTGCAACAGTGTTCTTGCAAGGCGTTGTGCGCTGTAGTCTACCTTCTTGCTTGTGCCTGGATAAACCTTGTTCCAGTCCCAAGGCTTCTTTGCCGAGGGATTCACATATTTTTCAAGGTCCTTAGCGATATCAAAGGTGGGTTTCTGCTTGGCCAGACCCTCTGCAACAATAGTATGGATATCTTTCTTTATCTTGCTATCGGCTTTCCAAAGGGCTTTGCTGAATGTCCAGTTCTTTTTATACACCTTACCGTAAATAAGGTTCTTTACTACCTCTTCAGGTATCGTATCAAAGGCTCCGGCAAGGTTTAAACCAGCTTTCCCCATCCATTTGATATTAGCGTCAACTACAGCCTGTGCGGTAAGTCCCATCCTGACCTGCACCTCTTTGTATATAGTCTCTTCAAGTTTATCGATTTCCTTTTCTAACTGTTTTACATATTGGTCGAGATAATTCCTCTTTATCTTCTCACTGACCTTGCCGTCTTTCGGAATCTTTGCCGCTTCTTTGGCAAGGTCTGCAGCAACTTTCTTATACAGCGCCTGTATTTTCTTCTGGAGGGCTTTACAGTTCGCAACCTTCTTTGCATTGGCCAGAGCAATTTCCGGCATTTTCTTCTTTTTAGTCACCGGTGATCACCCTATAGAGTCTTCAACGCGCTTTTGTGTTGTTTCATATATAAGTGCTGCAGCATGGATTCCTCCGCAACAATCTGCTTTTTTAATGACTCGCCTTTCACTTTGAATTTTGTCAGGCTCATACAGCCGTGGTTTTTCATCAGCGCAGCATACTTCCTGTTCAATTCATTGAGGTGATCGTCATATACGACTACGATGTATTTCTGTCCGCACTGTAGACATTTGAAATACTGGACGATGCACATCTCAATCTTTCCAGACCTCTTCACCGTGCTTTCTTCAATCTCCAGTTTATCAAGTAGGAATTCAAAGCTGCACTTATCACATATAATCTCTGGTTTCATCACTCTTCTCCTTCATCATCAAATGGCTCCGGTGTAAAATTCTCCTGCTCTAACAGGCTCATCTCCATCACGATTTGCTGCAGCTCCGCGTCGACATCTGTATCCGTCAGTCCCAGCCACTTCTTCATATAACTTTTGCGGCTTCTGACCTTCGCATTTACCTCCAAGATGTCCGAGGCCTTTTCTTCTGTCTCATCCTGCAAAATGGGGTAGCTGTTTTCAACCTCGACGGCATACCCTCTGACAATCGGTTCACTGACATATCGACGTGCAATCTCCGGATACAGCTGTGCACCCTCAAGTATGATCTCTGCCATCTCTTCGAATGCTGGACCCCAATCCAGCATCTTCTCATTGCATCGTACCATCAGTCCCCAGTAGATTGCCTGCATGGTCTTGCCGCTCGTGATGATTCCCTGCAAAGCCTCATTGGAAGTGTCTGGTACGTCCAGCTGGTCATGCATATCAGCCCTTAGCCTCTGCAGGGTCGTACCCAACGCTGGTGAGTAACTCATGGGATTATCCAGCGTACCGACCTGAGCACTTTTACCATCACTGGCTGGATCTGATGCAATGTCCCAGAACGATCCTGGAGCCCTGGACAATCCCTTGGTGGTGTTCGGGGCGGCATCCACTGCATAGGTAATCTGATCGGTTCCTTTCCTCAAAGAGTCTATATCCTTATTACTCAGCTTGCTGTACCAGCTTTCGGTATCTTCCAGTGATTCAACCTCGCTAATTCCAAATGGGTCACCGCTAAGGCCGTCATTAATAATGATTGCAACAGGTATGTAAGTGAACTTTGTTTCTGTATCAGGCACTACCTCTTCAATCAGGTTGGCATTGCCATCATAAATCTCTTCTGCCACCCTGCAACATCCGTCCTTCATGTACCATTTTTTCTTATAGATCCGCTGCTGTAATTTCTCGTTACTTACAGCTATATTGTAAAACTGAATGAACTTGGTGATGATGTCGACATCAGCCGAATCTGTTTCATAGATGAATTCCAACGATGGAATGAAACTGATATCAATACCCGTGGCCTCATTAAAATTAACGGCAATGGCGATCCGCTTACCAATCAGACAGTCCTTTGCTCCTCTCACTAGTTTGCTGTTAAAGTGGTTCTCTTTCAGCACCTTACCAAGAAGCTGCTCATTGGGTCCAATCCGGCTATTGTCGCTGGACAGTGACTCCAAATCTTTCAGTTTGATGTCAGGTGGTTCTGAAAAGAGAAAACGAGCTTCCTTGTCTATCAGAGATTTGATTTGCTTGGCATGCCACTGTGCAGGCGCCCAGTCATTGCTAGACTGATCCGTAGTGAAATCCGCACCTTGCAGATAAACCTTATACATCTCCATGACATGGTTCATGTCCTTCAGAGTTTCACTATTGAACAATCCAGTCAGCTCCTGGTTGATCAGTGCCTTCGTAAGGTTAAACCCCTGCATCTGCTGATGAAGGAATTCGCTGTTGGCCTTATCAAAACTTATATTTTCAATCATGCACTTACTCCTCTCTTACTGTTTCGCTCCCGACTCTTCAGATCCGCCATGTCATATAAATCAAGAGCGTACCAAATCGCTGAAAACGTATGTGGATCTATATTGAATTCATCGTAAATGAGCCTATCCGTCTTCTTATCTTTTTTATAGGTCAGGTCTTTCAGCTCATTCCAGCAGTTTGGACACGCCGTAGATACGACGATCTGCTTGAATCGCTTGACTTTTCTGGTATTGGACAGCCTTGAGCCTGCCCACTTCTTGCAGCCTCTCATGCGGAACCCCTGTAGGTTGTAATATCGGATTGCTTTCGGATCTTCGTTGTCTGCCGTGATGAGTTCATTCTTCATATATGAAATCTCCTTTGCTGTCTGGTCGTCGGTCATCTTATTTCTGTAGTATTCATGGTATATGTACAGGATCATGTTCTCTTCATCGACCCCCACCCTGATAAGAGCGTTATATGATGTCTCAAACCCGAAGTCCATTCCGTTGAATTTCAGTTCATCCGGTATGATAGCCACCTGTTTATCCACAATATCGGCCGCCACCTGGACGAGCTGCGGCAATACCTTTTTGCCATTGGCTCCATACCGCCCCAGTCTTGCTACTCTGTACAAATCTAGATCATAATCCTTTAATTCGTCGAGCTGCCTGACATAGCTTGGTGGCAAGAACAGATTGTCGTCTGGCAGTGAGTGATGATAATATGTGCCGTTCTTTACGACTGTCTTATATTTGTACAATACCTCAGGATTAAGTGTCTCCTTATCGTTCTCACGGTCGATGAAAAAATGGCTGAAAGTCCAATTCTGTTCGTCCACCGGGTTATATGACAGGAAGATATGTAATGCCAGCGTCGGATGTCTTAATCTTCCAAGCAGCTCTTTGTATCCGCTGTATTTCACCTCACTCGCCTCTTCAACCCAGATTATGGATACATCATTAATGGATTTTAACTTCTCCGGCTTGTCCATTCCTTTGAAAATAATCTTAGAGCCGTTGGGAAACTTTAGGCTCATAGGAGAGGCTTTGGCCATCACCTTATTCTTTGAGGTTCTCTTCCCATCCTCTTCAAGCAGTTCCATATCTTCCAGTATTTCTTTGAAGAGGTCGAAGCAGGATTCCCTAATTGTTTCATATACTTCTCTGATTACTAGTACCTTCCGCTTTTCTTCAAGGCATTTGAGTACGATTTTTAAAGCGATATGATATGATTTCGACGAGCCGTAACCGCCAAACAGGAGATAAGTCTTGTAGTTCCAGTCAAATAAGAAATTTTCAAACCTTGGATTGACTTCTTTTTCTATTAGCCTCATGATTCTTCCGCACCTCCAGTTTCCTTTCGAATAATTCTGATCTCCAGTTCATCATCGCTGTCCTCATTTTCCTGCAGTCTGGCAGTATTAGCCTTCAGATTTTCTATTTTTGCCTTCTGCTCTGCAGTCGCCAAGTCCATATGGTCAGCCAGCCAGTTCAAGGCTTTTTGTCTGTCCATGAGTTTAATCTTTGCGCCATCTTTACCCTGGCTCACTTCCTGTATAAGGGTTCCGTCAACCCCGTCGGAATCTTTAAATCTGACGGTGTTAACCTTCTTCATTACAGGCTTCTTTTCTCCCGTCTCTTCGTCAGTTTCAAACACCGGCCCATATATCGCCATGACCTGCACATTCTCCTGCTGAAATGATACATAGTCAGTGATATCTGCAAAGGCGATGTCCATATACTTCTGAAAGATATCATCTTCAGACAGCATCACCCGATTCAACTTGTTCTGCTTTAAGCGATTTATCTCTGTTCTGACTCCATCTTTTTCCAACAAGCGATACCCTATAGATGCTGCAGTGGAGTAATCAACGCCATAGGCTTTCTGATATGCCTTCGTCGCGTTGAAACACTTTACATAGTGCAAACAAAAAAGCCGTTGTTTATCTGTAAGGTCAGGATTTTCCATGACCTGCCTTACGTCTTCAACAATGGCTCCATTTCCTTTATTCTTTTCTTTCGAACGCTCACTTTTCTTTTCCGAACGTTCGGAACCCCATCTATATGTACTCTTCCACCGCCGGACTGTCCCGGCCGGAAGGTCTAACTGTTTTGCTATGTCAATTAATTTCATCCCCTGGTCGAAGAGCTCCTTCGCTCTGCCGACCCTTTCATCTGGCGCTCTTGCCAAGCCTCACCACCTCTCAATCGTTGGTTTTGTATAAGAAAAGAACCCTCGAATGAAGGTTCTTATTCACTGATTAGTTATCATTTAGTCCTTTTCATCAACCAGATGCGTATTTTTAAGATAATAATTTGTTTGTTCAATACCATCTCTTGAACAAACAGTGTTTTTTGTTAATTGTGCTATAACCCTTTTACTTAAATGATTTGATACAGTTATCAATGTTTCCAAATTGCTTTTTCCTTTTATTACACCAACATCTTCAATGCTTAATTCAAAAGTTTTTTTCCTTATATTAACACCTGTAAGTATACCTATTAGTTCTACATCCTCATCCTCTGATACATCAATGCTACTTAAAGTTGTAACAATATAATTCGCCATCTCACTTCTAACGTTAACCTTCCTTGAACTTGCACTTGGATCAATCCAGTTTAATTCAATGTTTGCATCGTTATCTATAATACTTTCCATCCATGCTTTATAATGTTGTACCGTTCTTTTCCCATATGGTACAATTGTTTCAATAAGACTATCTACATCTTCACTATTCTCTACAATATTAAATACAGCATCTATAACCTGGTTCTCTTTAGAAACATTTGCATTTATTGCAATTTGTCCATAGTCCTTTTCTAATACAACACCAAATGACCCCGCAAACGTGTCCACAATCTGGAAATCTGATAAGTTTGCTGTTACCGATTTCAATTCGTTATTTATTTTACCATCTTTACTCATAGAAGTTCTAACGATATATTCGGCCATTATGTCCGTCATTGATTGAAAACCATTTAATACAGATAAGAATACTTTACTTGAAATTTTTCCAGTTTTAATATTTGCTCCGTATATTCGTAGTTTAATGGTTTCTTTCGCTTCCAGTTGTTTACACAAATCCATTTGCTGTTGTAATTGAGCAAGTCTTGAATTTAGCTGAAGGAGAACAGTTCTTTTTATTAGCGAACTGTCTTCTAATGCCATTACATTTTGTATTTCATCCTCTGTCTGTTTTATTTTTTTTAATAAACTATTATTAGATGATATTGGCATTAGTTTCACCTCCCTTCATGTATTGCTCAATCATGTCATTTTCTATGACGATTATACCCTTTGGGATATCATTTCTATCATAGCCAAACTGTCCGCGCCAATAGTTTCTTTGATTTATTATAACGTTCGAATCATCTTGACTAACTTTTTCAAGGTTTTCATTGGTGGAAGATATCGCCACATAAGCATCAAGTAAATGATTATCTCTAAGTTTTTCAATGCAATTATCTTCATTAAATTTTATCCAATCTTCTACGTTTAAAAAAACTAATAAGTCCAGATCATTTGGATTCAATTTATTTGTCACATAACTACCATCAAGCCAGATTTCCGTAGGTTGATAATTCACCGTAAGTTTTTGTAATAAAATAATGAATTCGTCAAAAATACACTTTCGGCTTTGTGAAGCAGGAAAGCTATCTATAAACTCCTTTTTAAACTTCTCCAAAGAATACCTATGTAACCCTGGTTCTACGACTCCATGTGTATTAAACTTCATACTGCACCTGCTATATATATTTTTTGAATAATCTATAAGATTATCTCTAATATATAACAAATTTAAAAATTTATCAATATAAACTTAGTTTAGAATTCATTCTTTGCAAACAGCAAAAACACCACCCTAATGCAGTACTTTCGTGTTGCCCGTTATATAGTAAAAAGGAGATCATCTTTAATTATGTTCAACCCCTTATATGAAGGTTCTATTATATAATATTCAAATCATTACGTTATATATGATATCTTGCTCATCTTCTTTTATCTCGATTCCAATGTCTCTACAAACCTCTATTATTAATATTGTCAAACTATCAGTTTTGACCGCATTTTGTTCTTCAGTTTTTTTATTTATATCATTAAATAGATCTTTCCAAGCTTGTACAGCGTTTTTATTATCATGAAATACAATAGGGATTTTATTCAGGCAATAAAGAATATCATCCGAGATTTTTTTCCCGTTGAGCAGTTGGTATCTATAGCCAAACAAATCTTCAGCAACTTTTTTTTTCATAAGTTTTATTTGACTATTTGTTGTAAGTTTAACTGAAATAATTGCCCCAATGATGGCTCCAATAATTCCAGAACATAGGCTCGTAATGATTATAGTAAACATAAAATTCTCCTTTTTTCTTTAATTCTACACCTTTCGAAATATTTTTCCAACAGAAAACACCATTATTAACTTTAAAATAAAGAAGAACATTTCACAAAATATAGATATCCACTCTTTTCGACCACCTCTCATTCGTTTGTTCTGTCTCCCCTGAAATAATACCCACTCTCTAATCTCTAGTAATTCTTAATGATAAGTTCACTGTAACGACGTGGGTTTGTCTTTGTTGCAAGATTATCCTGCCTCTCTACCCCTTTAATGCTGTATCCTTTGTACATTTCACGTATTTCAGGACAGTCATTGTATGACAGGATAAACTTCCCCCTGATGCGTGTAAGCGCATCCCTAAGCCTTTCGTGATCTTCAGGCATGAACCGGTCCGGGTAGTATTTTTCCGCCTCATAGTAAGGTGGGTCCAAATAAAATAACGCTGATTCCCGGTCATATGTCTTAACGAGTCGTTCAAAATCAACGTTTTCTATCACTACCTTATTCAGCCGTTTTGACACCTCCTGCAGATAAGCGACTGCCCCCTGCAGGTCACGCGGCCTAACGCTGAATGACCGAAGATCCGTTCCAAAACTCGACTTGATCCTGCAATAGAACCTTGCTGCCCTCTGGATATCCGTCATGCCCCTGATATCAGACTGGGCGATGCAGTCAAAGAACTGCTCCCTCGATACGAACATCCAGTCAAGTTCCTTCTGGAGCGCTTCCGGGTGATTCTTGACACAACGATAAAGATTAATTAGATCCCCATTGATGTCGTTGAACACCTCCATCGGTGCGTGCCGGTCTTTATCAAACAGTACCCATCCTGCCCCGCCGAACACCTCAATGTAACGGTCGAAGTTCTCTGGAAACTGTTCGATGATCTTCTTTTTCAGCAGCTTCTTACCGCCTATCCAGCTTATATAACTATTCATGATTATCAATCCCCCTGTAACGTGGGTATTATTTCGAGGGGATATAAAATACCCCGGGCCCGAAGGATACCGGAGTAAGTTCAATTAAAACTGATTTAATCAATGCTGACATTTAACACACTTTGTGAAACAAATTCCATCTCTTTGATTGAATAGGACTTCTGGGTCACATATTCTTCAGAATCAATTTTTTTACCAAAAATCATTAGCAAATATCGCCCCTCACCATTCTCTTTTAATTTTTCTATACTGATTTCTCTAATAAATGTATCCGATTCTGTAATTGTACCATCTTCTCTATTGGCAGTCATACCTTCTTTCGGAATATTGAACTGAAATGAATCAACTATTCTTTCTAGTTTTCCATCATCACCTTCCTTACATAAAAAAACCTCTACATGAAAAAGTATGGCCTCTAGTTTATTAGTTAAGATAACTAAATCAAATTTATTTAAACCTATATTCTTGAGGCTGATTTTATCAAAGCAGTTAAAAAACGAATTTGTTTGCTCATCAAAATTAAAACAAAACAAACTATTAATATTTAGATTATCCATGTTACTCTACCCCCGCTTTACGCATAATCTCCAATATGTCTATAAACTTTTCATTTTTCGCATCGATTTTATATCTATTGTCATCAATTACTGTAGGCGACTTGCTATTGGCTAAATTTCTTTTTAAATCCTTAGTAGCTTCAAGTTGTTCTGTGAGTGTATCCTTCATTCCACTTTGTTCTTTTTGTAATTCATCCAATACTTTTCTAAAGTCTAAGAAAAGTTCTCGATTTTCCTTTCCCTCTTCTCGTTCTCTTTCTAAATTGTAAAAGCTTAGAAACAACGAGATGATACTCATTATAGTAGCAATCATTCCTAAAATGATACCTACCCAATTATTCATTATCTGTAATTCAATTTTTCTGTCAAAAACTAGGCTACAAGTGAATAATGCTACAATACTTGTAGAAATTACAAAAGATGTAACAATCCCCCAGTACTTTTTAAAAAACGCAATGCATTTCTCAATTCTCGTTAGTGATTTATTCTCTTTTAACATATTTATACCCAAAGCTTTTCAAAATATAACGGAATGCTATAATCATATCACTTTTTGGTAATTCAAGCAACATGCAATCTACAGACTTTTGCCAACAACAAAAGCGCCACCATCTGGATGCGCCCGTCATAGCCATGTAATTAAAGGAGAGTTATTCAGTAATAAAAAAGAGACAGGCGGTTAGGCTTGTCTCTTCATTTTAATTATTACGCTTACTCATTCCAAACTTTTAACTGAATTGGTAGATAATGAGCAGATATTAATTTACCACTTAGATTATAACTGGTATCATCGCCCGCAAGTTGTGCAAAAGAATATTTTCCATTATACTTAGTTCCATCCTCACTGTTTGGCATCCAGGAAGTTTTCCAATTTGGGTTGCCTGATCTAAAGCCTGCCTGCTCAATACAATTAACATAGCTTGTATTTGGGTTGACGCTTCCATCAGCATTATATTTAACCTGTACGTCTGTGACAAGTCGTACATGACCAAGCAGTGTACCACTATTGCTATACTCTCTTTTTATCAATGCATCGCCCTTTTTCATGGCTGCATATATCTTGCTGTAGATATCACCTCCATCAGGATAGTTGGTGCTTTTTTTCAGTTCTGCCACCATCTCTGTTGTGGTTTCTGCATTTACCCTGTTTGAATAGTAATTACCATATTTACCTACTAACATAAGAAAGTCTTGCTCACCATTTGGTGATTTATTAACCAGTCCATCATTAAACATATGTTTTGTTCTATACAATTCAATTTTACCTTTATTTGTTTTTAAAAAGTCTCCAGCTTTATTCGTTCCTTTTCTCCAGGCAAAATCAACAGAGGAAGAACAATCGGTTCCGTGTAAGGTAACTCCATTATCGAAGGCCAAGACGATTGTATCTTTCGCCAGATAACTATGTTCTCTAGCAACTTGTGTATATGGTACGCCAACATACGACCCGGCATTTAATGTTGTTGTACTACCGGAAGCATTGTACGTAAATGTTAATGGCTTGCTAATCGTCCATTTAGACTGTGACATTTTATCCATATGTGTACATGCTGTTGCTCGTTGTTCAGTTATTGTTGCTGCGAAAGTCGGTTCTGCAACAATTGTCATTGACAATACACAAAGCATTGCAAAAACGCCTATTCTTTTCATTAACGTTCTTTTTTTCATTTGTTTTCTCCTTTTAAATACCAATGATAACTATATCTAATTTTTCAACTACCTCCTTTCTCTTTTATTTTACTCTGAAAGGAGCCTCCTGTCTGTACGAAATTTGTAACAAAATGTAGTTATTTGTCGACACAGCAAAAGCACCACCGCTAAGATGATGCTTTGTATTGGCCGTTATATAAAATAAAGGAGAGGAGTCCATGGACACCGGGCGACAATATATTGGTGTGAAGGAGCTGCCTCCCATCTGTTTTTTAATTTAATCCCTTTGTCCATGTTTTCCAATTTATATATTATCACAGATTTTTTCCTCTGGTGTTGCAGGTTGATGCCTCAATCACTTTTTTTAACTTCCGGATATCCTTCTCAATCCACTCTGCCGGTACGTGTATTATCTTCCAGGCAAAACCAAGTGAGATTTGGATCGTAGCCTCCCGTTTTCCTTCGCCCTCACACCCGTGATAGAGTTCTCCGTCCACTTCAATAACCAGCTTCTGATCCGGTATGGCGAAGTCCACTTTGTATCTGCCAATCTTCTGCTGCGGAATGATATTATAGCCCAGCTTCAGTAATTCGATTGCGACCATCGCTTCCGGAATGCTGCCGTACCGTTCCGCACGGGTCTCTGCAATTCTAACTGCCTTACGGTAAGAGTCAAAGTTTCTTACCTGCTTCCGGATACGTTCTACAGCCTTATCAAAAGCCTGCTCCTTCCTTGACCTTACCTTGTCAAGCTCAGCTTGGGCTTTCGCTTTTTTTCGCTCCCTTAGATTCAAGGTGCAGTAGTCGCAGAGATAGTCCTTTTCGCTGGTATACTGCTTTCGTTTGATTATCTTGCCGCACTTGCAGCACGGTATGAGATATGTCTGGTATCCCCTCTCGTCTTTCAGAATGCCAATTCCGTCATGCAATGCACATGCTTCTGACTTTGTCATAGTAAGTACAACCCCCTTGCCACGCTGTAAACGAACTTTGATTTATACCTGCCATATGTAGATCTGTCTGCATCGTCCGGATACGCAGTCCCGAACAGGATATTGTTCCACACACCATCACGGTACTCTTTCGGGATCATCTGCTTTTCTTTTTCAATCACCCTGACGGTTGACAGCATGGTTTCGCGCCTGATGGCTTTCACCGCCACCTGATCACCGATGCTGGTTCCGTGCGGCTGCCCGTCGGGAGGTGGAGGGGATTCCTCCAGGATTGCGTCAGCCTGTTCTTTCAGGCGGTAATAATCCCTGATCTGCCACACTGTCTGATGATACAAAGTCCTCGGCAGAATGTACCTGTTGCCTTTCTGTCTCTGATAGTCTTTCATAGCCCCTCCTCCTGATACTGCCTCAAAAACTCCTTTGCCTCCACGGGCATCACCCCTTTCTTATGTTTAGTGTTGTGTTTATAGTGCTCATTCTCTTTTATTGTTGATATTCTTGAACATACACCCATATTTTGTTATAATATAACCACTTAGAAAGGATCTCTACTATGAAGAATAATACACAGTATGTAAAAAATAACTTTAGTAATTCTACATTGCATGAGCAGTTATCTCTTATACATGTTTTATGTACTGCCTTTGATGATGATCCAAATGATACCTTATCACTTTCAATTGCTTCGGCTTTGAGAACTCTCCTGCATGATACAAAACGCAGCACATCGTTATTAACTCATTTAAATGAAAAGACCCGTATGTTTGTTAGTACGAATATAGTACAGATGTCTAAGCATCAATCATGTACAAAACATCTTGGACTCGTACGTCAAATCCATGTTGGAGTAAATGACGGCTTTGGCGGTGAATCCAAGTATTGGGCACTGTGTGATGAACGCTATTTCCCAATGCCTCATGAAAGAAATCTTTTATCATTTGAAGCTTGGTGGAATGAAGCCGTTTTTATCAACGGAGAATATTCACTTTCTCGAAAGGATTTAGTCCTCAATATCTGTAATAAAGATGGTGGTACTCATTTTGATGATAAAGTTGGAAAAAAATATGATTTGTTTCGACATAATTGGTCTGGAGGTCATCATTTAATTGGTATAAATTCTGGACATGTAAAGGAATATGATAATATACCAACACGTCCAGCAATTAGACAAATTGCATACGAAGTTCTTGAAACGTTTAAACAGGACCTTTAACCATTTGATTCGTCTAACATGTCGCTTTCACTTGTAGTCGTTATTATACTAAGTTTCATAAATACCATCCACTGTGTCCTTGACGCCTTCCCGCTCGGATGACCAAATAAAGGCGGTACCGGTGATAGCTTTATGATTTCCGATGTCTTGATATCCTTCTCATTCCACTTGAAGATAAGAACGCCGTCTGGCTTCAACACTTTAAAGCACTCCCTGAACCCCTTGGATAAATCTTCACGCCATGTCTCCTTATCCAGGCAACCATATTTTTCGCGCAGCCATGAGGTCTTTCCTGCATATTTTAGATGTGGCGGATCAAAAACAACCAGGCTGAACGTGTTATCCTCAAAAGGCATCTCCCTGAAATCACCCAGAATATCCGGACTGACCACGAAGTGCTGCCCGTTGGAGGTAATGGTGTCCAGCCTGCGGTTGTCCATGTAGACCGCGTCAGGGTGCGCTTTGTCAAACCAGAACATTCTGCCGCCGCAGCAGGCATCTAATATTTTTGCCATCTTCATTTATCCTTCCCTTCGCTCCTTAATGGTTATCTCGAATACCCTGCCGTCCACACAATACTCGATGGAGTTCGAATACTCAGAATTGACGTATCCTACACCTTCCCTGCCCAGTTTCTCCAATGCCGTCCTGATCTGGTTCACCAGCAGTGTCAGTACATGATTCATTCCGGCACCTCCTCGTATGTTTTCAGGAAAATGTCCGGCTTACACGGATATAATTCTCCCTGTATGCCTTTAATAATATAATCTCCTATCTCACCCCTCATGGTCCCTTCAAGGGTTTCTATCTCTATAAATCTGTCTTCTGGCTCCCAGTCATCATATAGTTTTAGGTCATCCTCTTCTTCAGCGTCCCATATCCATTGAGGGACGTCTTTGCAATTTTCTAAAAGATTCCCGTTCCACTGCCAGGCTTCGATCACCAGCGGTTTCTTTCTATATTTCATCTCGTTTCTCCTTTCCTGCGACTAATTTTGCCTGCTGCAAGAAGCCTTTTTCGTGCTCAGACCGTGCCATGGCCTCTTGTACCAATTTCTCATAATCCCTGTATCTGTAGATCCTTGCCTTCTTCTCGTCCAAGATGTCACTGATGACCCTGTCTACATCTGATACCGGATAGTAATACCGCGGGTACCCCTGTGGGGAGTATTTGACTGCATAGTGCTTCCGGGCAAAATCGATGTTATACCTGTAAGCCATGTGTTTTTTCCCAGGGTGGTCAGATATCCTCAGACTTTTTGCTACCCCGTAATCAAACTTCAGGTAGATGCTGTTGGTGCTGTATGCGTCATACCGGTGTATGATCACCTTACCCTCAAGCTGCCGGCAGACATATTCGGCGACTTCCTGCGGGGTTGCAAATTTAGCAGTCATCATGATCACCAGCCCTATATATTTCCGGCAACAGCATCCATGCGACCGGAGCCGCACCTTTCCATTCCGGGTAGCCTTCAATCATCCATCCCTCTTCTTCGCTGTAGGTTGCAATCTCCTGTGCGTTTATCAGGAATATGTTTTTCTTCGGACTCCCGCTTATCTGTACTAACACCACTTCATCGGGATCTGCCGGAAGTTCCTCCTCCGTCAGTATCCAATCAGAACGCATTCTACCGCCCTACCGCCGAGTATCTCCTCCGGCTCCAGCCCGGTATCCTCATACGCTGCCAGCCTCTGTACCAGCTCCTCTTTCTTTGACGGGCTCCAGTAGCCAGTCTTGATTCCGTTTGACCTTGCATGTGTCAGTCTGTTCATCTTATTCACCCACCTTTCTCTCGTCGT
The DNA here is from genome assembly GCF_900086585.1 of Emergencia timonensis. GTDB lineage: Bacteria > Bacillota > Clostridia > Peptostreptococcales > Anaerovoracaceae > Senimuribacter > Senimuribacter timonensis. The sequence continues at coordinate 1,762,240 of NZ_FLKM01000008.1, read as the reverse complement.
CAAACCAGATCAGCCTGAAATCGTCCGGTACATCCATCCTCAAAGCTGGTGAGTAGGACATATCTGCACGGCAATACCTGTAATTCCAGTCCGGCAGAAAATCGTCTTCTTCCACTTTGCTGATACCGATCATCCAGCACCCGTTATCGCAGGTAATCCTGCTGTACTGCCCGACAACCATGACACGTCCCTGGCTGCCGCAATCCACTATGCACTGGATCGGCGTACCGGATGCGCAATTGTCGTAATCCTTATTCGTCACACCGTACTCGCCAAAGGTATCGTCCCCATATCCTTCAAACCTTAAAGTCTTCATTTTTTCCTCTCCTTTCAAACCAGCCTGCACAGCCTTTCTGACCATGCAGGCAGCAGTCCGTTACATCCCTACAATGACTTTGTTCTCGTCAATCAGATCGGCAAGCTCCTCCTCAAGATATGCCCTGATCCTTGCCTTGGCGTGGAGCTTCCACATGCCCCCGTCCGCCTCGAAGATCCCGACCTGGTCATTGTTGACCCGGAGGAGAAAATCGCTCTCCGGCTGGTCAATCTCAGGGAAGGTGCGGTATGGCTTCAGCTGCACGATCGGACGGATCGTCTCCATTCCTGCAAGCTGGATGCCCGTCTGCACCTTGACCTGCTGGGTGATGCCGTTATCCTTGACCTCCGCCTGGTCGCCCTTGACAATGTTAGACAGCAGTCCCAGGACGTACTCACGATCCGGCGTATTATCAAAGCATGCGTTGAGCTTGATTCTGGCGGTATCGTAATCCATGTAGCCCGTCGGCACGCCCGGCATCAGCCTCTCCGTGGCGCGGTACAATGTCAGATTCATGAAGTCACTGTCATCATTCCTGAAAGAGCCGGTATATGCCACGACCTCATTATGTGCCCTCACGTCCACATACAGCACGTCCGCCTTGTCCTCCTCCATGTTGAAGCTCTCCCTTGTGGGCCATTCCCTGTTTATCAGCTGGCAGAACATGTCCAGCCCGTTGACCTCCCTGCACTTGGGATAAACCCGGTTATGGTACATATTCCTGGTGGTCCCGTCGGGCATGACCATGTAGGTGTCCCCGCCGATTACTTCAAACTTTGGCTCCTTGACTCCCTTTTCCACGACCTCGATCAGTCTCTCAAATTCCTTCTCAAACATTTTTCTTCTCCTTTTCCATTATCCGTTATATGTCTTCTACCAGTCTCAGTCTTGCAGGCTGCTCTTCTTCATTGCCGTACATGTCCATCTGACCGGGCACCTGCGGTTTCATCTCAACGGCCTGCACCTCCCCGGCAAACTCTCCGATGTAGAGCGACGTCGTAACCGGGTTGGTCGGCTGCAGCGAGGATTTGATCTCGCATTTTGTCGCGATGACCTGCCTCTGTTCGTCAGGCGTGAAGGTCAGTGTCAGCGTCATCTTCCTGGGCTTCGTGGCGTTGGTATTGACGTCCATGATGTTCTTGATGATCTTCGGCATCTCGACATCGACGCGCTCCTTGATCGCCCCGTTTGCCATGTCCAGCATGGACTTGGCCAGTCTCTCTTCTTTGTCCATTGTTTCATCCTCCTTGTCTCTGTCCGATACAGTCCTGCTTGTAAGCATAGACTTCATTTTCTTTTCTTCGCTCCGGGCTGATGGCTGCGATCTTTACGGACCTGCGTTTCTTCTTTCCGGGTTCGTATACCCTACAGTCCTTCACGCTGCCTCCCCTTGCAGGCCTGGCTGCCAGCCCCTCCCGTAAAGCGATGTCACCATAGTTGCAGTAGGCGGTAGTACCAGAAAGTAGGTCGCGAAACCGACAGTCCTTCGGGCAGGTGTTGTCTACCGTGTATTCCCTGGGTTTCTCCTTCACCTTCCGGTGCTTATGGTCCGCAGCCTTATGGCTTGCCTTCCTGCATTCAGGCAGCCCGCAGTATTCCTGGTTCGTCCTGGCCATGAATTCACGGCCGCAGTTCCTGCACTTGATCAATTCCATTTTCGTCTCCTCTATTTGTTTCCAGTTCCCACATGTCCCCAATCACTTTTTTATATGTGGTTCCATAATATTGTTGATATTCCAGTGTTTATAGCAGTTTGTCCCCACTGTTCCCACTGCCCCCACACTTTTGCACACTATACGCGCGGGGGATACTGTCATACAGATTCTCCCCTATATATACTGTGTAGAATCACGGTTCCAGTGGTTCCATACGGCTAAAAATCATTGTAACCATTAGCAGCACCGTTTTTCAGCGTCCCCACACTGTCGAAAGGATTGGGGACGTTCGTGGTGGCGGTTGGGGACACTAGAACTCAATCTGCTCATCCACCGGTTCGAATCCATCTGGGACCTCCTTTTCATTCTTCAGGACAAGGCACCTGCACTTGGTGCCATTAATCCGGACTGATTTATCAGTCCTCTTCCGGTCGCCGTCTACCTCTGTCATGCCATGATCCCTCAGCCAGATTGCAAACGATGTCGGGTTATACCCATGTTCACTACAGGCTGTATTGAACACGCTGCGGATGATGCTTACCGATTCACGGTCAGCCCTGCCATAGCATTCAATGACATGGGTATTGCTTTCGGAAAAGAACCTGCTCCGGTTCTGTGCGATCCATCCCTGCAGCCATTCATATGCCCGTTTTTCCTGGCATACTTCGTCCTTCCCTGACAGGAACGGCTCCATGTCCTCAAAGGAAATGCAGCATCCGTCATGGAAGATGTGTTCATTGATCAGAAAATCCGCCGTCAGTATCATGCTCGCCGCCAGGGCCTGTTTCTCAGTGGATTTCTTATTGATTTCTTTAAAAAACATCCCCTGTACATGCCTGATATTCTGCATCATTTCCGGATCGCTGATTATGTCGACAAACATCCTGCCTGCATACCCGTAATTGCCTTTGATGATCCGCAGGAGCCCGGCGGGGTCTTCAAAGAGCTTCTCGCTGCATCGAATTTCCACAACCCTGTTGACGGCGCCCCCTCCGCTCGAACTTGACGATATCGGCTGTTCGCCGCTTGTAATGATGCAGTTGTTCCATACGCCGGTCTTCTGAAGCCCCCCTGTCTTCTGTCCGCGGGATTTTCCCACTCCTTCCGACAGCTGGTAAATCATCTGGTCAAAATCCTTCCTGTCTTTTATGATCTGCAATTCATCCAGTATCAATGGCAGGGAGTTGACAAAGCCGGCAGACAATTCCTGTGCTACGGCAGTCGAATTGAAAGTATGGACGAATTTCCCCATCTCCGGGTTCGCCCAGACGGATGCGGCCAGCATCAGGCCTACGGTCTTTCCGACTTCCGTCCCGCCCCATAAATGGACGAAGAAGGGAAGTCCGCCGCAGGGGCCGACAAGTGCGCTGGCAAAACTGGCTGCAAGGATAATCCTCGGTATCATGTTGCCGTCCTGCCTGACTTCCTTCACGGCCTCCATCCATCTGTCCATGGAGCCCTGCTGTTTTACTGAGTCAAAGAAGGCCCTGAACGAATCTTCCCCGTCAAAGATTAGCCCTTTCACGTAAGGCGAAAACCCTTCCTCTCCAACCCAGCCCAGTCGGCTGACCGACTTCTTCGCTGGTATGCGGTCATAATTCAGGTTCTCCACGTCCTGCAGGTATTTCACCATGCACCTTGCATTCTCTGAAGTGACGGAAATCCCGTAGTCTGCAAGTCCAACGATGGAATTCTGTGCCGCCACCTGCTTCCGGTCACAGACAACGTAACGCCATGCGCCTCCACGCTTGAACGCCAGCTTGACCTTCTCGATTCCCGTGTCGATGTTCGTCAGACGGAGCACGGGCATCAGCGGATGCTGGCAGGCCGTCTCCGGCGGGTTCTCGCCACGCCCCGGCCTGGTGATGCCGTAATCGTCCGCCGTCCAGTCCCCGGTGTCCAGTTCCAGTTCCTGTCCTTCAAAATTGCTCGCGTTCTCTATGTATCCGCCCCTGTTCTGCCGCATCGTCTGGACATATCTCTTATACAATGTCATGAAGTTGTTGACCTTGAGGGACTTCGCATGCCTTGTCAATTGAGCAATCTTCTGTTCCTTTTCAAAGGGCGTGCTGCAGTTTTCCACTTCCTCAAAAGGAGCGGTTCCTTCGATGTAGTCCTCTACCGTGTAATTTATATCTGCCATGGCTGCACCACCTCCCCTATGTTTTCCTGGAGCCACTCTTCCAGCTCCTGCTGGAAGAGGACTGTTTCTTCGTCGGCTTCCTCCGCCGTGATCCGTCTCCACAGTTCCCGGTGCAGGACGCACAGTCCGCCATAGAGACGTTCTTTCTCCGTCATCCATTTCCGGAATGCCGCAAGCACCCTTTTATTCTCTATGAGCTGCTGGCGTTCCCTGATGGTAGGTTTCTGTGCCGGCAACCCCAGACCGAAATCCGTGTTCAGCCTTATCAGGGCCTGCGGAAACGTGATGCCGTGCAGCTGCATCGTCAGGCTGATCACGTTCCCTTTTGCCCCACAGGTCCAGCAGTGGAATACCTTGTCGGTATAACAAAAGTTGGGGTCTTTGCCACTGTGCAGAGGGCAGGGTATCCGTTTCTTTGGTGATATGGAATACCCGTACCTTGACAGCACCATGGGCACCGTCACCTGTTCAGTGATCTTCTCTGCCGTCATGTTCATGTTCCAGTCTCTCCCTCAATTCGTATTTCAATATGTCCGCAATCAGCCTGCCGGTGGTTTCCGGCTTGCAGAATTGCAGGTTCACCCCGTAACGGGACTGGAAGGCATGGATGGATGCCGTCAGGGACTGGGGGCTCATACGGCTGCGGTACTTTGACGACCTGCCGTATTTCCCCGCATAGAGCTTCTCCCAGCTCTCCTCCTCGACCAGCAGGTAAATCCTGGCCCCTGCCTCTTTTGCCCGGATGAATTCATTCTCGAAGCGCCTGCGTTCCTTCCCGAAGCACAATGCCAGTTCGTTGGCGTCCATCTTCCGCTCTACCGCCACGCTGCCCGCAAGGGACACCTCGCTGCCTGCCGGGTCTGTGTATTTTGCCGAATAGTCCCCGAAGTCCAGCTTCCGCCGCTCCCAGGGGCATCCGAACCCATGCACCCGTTCCTCGAACTTCCTGTTGGGCTGCTCCCTGGTGTCCACCAGGATCACCATGCTGTCCAGTGCCTCCTCGATTTCAAATGGCGAATACATAGCTGTTCACCATCAAAAGGGCACGTCCGCATCGATTTCCTCGAAGCTGTCTGCCCTCGGGTCTGCCAGGGCGATGCCACCACGGTCTTTCAACAGCTTGTCCTCGGGAACCTTGACTTTGCCTTCTTTGATATCCGCAATATGGCGCACGGAATTGGGCTTGCAGGACCATTTCAGCTCCCCGTTGTACTCGTACTGCTCCCTGCGGAAGACCACGCCCAGCATCTTCCCCTTGATCGCCGCGCAGAAGCCCTCGCCCCACACGGTCGTATAGCCCGGGTTGTCATCCTCCAGGCAGTCAAGCAGGGTCTTGAAGCCGCGGCTGCAGTTGCCCTCCTGGTCCTCCGTCAGCTGGTACATGACGCAGGGCCATTTCTTCTCCATGCGGTCGTCATTGCGGTACTGCTCCAGGAACCTTCCGGCCTCCGGCCCTTCGGCGATGTCCAGGGCGACCTTCACCATGGGCTTCCCCTTCTTTGACTGCATTTCTGCAATATCAATCACTTTACAGATATATGGCCCGGCCGGCAGCGGTGCGCCGCCGGCATAGGCTTTCGTGTTCTCATAATTATTTGGCTTGTTCATCTTCTTTCCCTCCGTTTTTCTCTTTCTCTGAAACTTCCAGCTGCCAGTAATCCCTGATCGTCTGGTCCACCAGTTTCAGATCGTTGTCTATCTCCCTGTCAAACATGCCCATCGGTGATTTTGCCGTGGTGGCACCGTCGGACTGGGTGATGAACCTGTATGACGTCCCGTCGGACTGTGCAATCAGCACCACGGAGAACAGCCCCTCCACGGTCAGCTGGTTGTCCAGCATCTTCCCTACGGTCTTCGCCTTCACCTTCCCGTTCTCGTCCGTCTCCGTATGGTGCAGGAAATATACGATGCAGTCGTCCGGCGTCCGCTGGCTCACATAGGTCAGCATGTTCTTGAAGCGGACCGCGATGTCGGTGAATTTACCGTACCCGGTCTCTTTCGCCCTGCTGAACATGTCGAAGGCCAGCAGGTACTGGCTGTCGTCGACGACGTATGATTTGTATTCCTGCTTCATCAGTGCCTTTCCAATGGTGTCATAGGTCGCGTTGTTTACCATGTCCAAATCCCCCCGGAAAGGCAGGCGCTTTCCGGCCACGTTCAGGACCAGCACGTCCCCTTTCTTGAAGTTGCGCATGCTGGTGGACTTCCCGCTGCCGCTTTCACCCAAAATAAGTACTCCTACTCCCATGTTTCTTTCTCCTTTACTTGATCTGCATGTTCTGCTTCTCCAGAAGCTCGCAGCCCGGCACCTCGATGCCTTCCTTCAGAGCCTGCTTTACTGCCGTCTTATCCAGACTCGGCGCCATGACGAGGTAGTCTTTCGGGACAGCTCCCAGATTCTCGCACTGCACGGACTCCGACCGCTTGTAGTTGATGCTTACCTTCGCCGTCCTGAACTTATCGCCTCCCAATGCGTCCTCAAGATAACGCTTCAGGCTTTCCGCCCTGTTCTTCGCCGCCTTCTCCTTCTCCGCGAAACTGTTCTTCTCTGCCTTATAGGCTTCCGCATCGGAAAGCAGGTTCTTGTACCAGAGCGCGACGCCCTCAATCTTCGCTTCCCTCTCCATCTCCAGTTCTTCCAGTTTGCCGGCGTCGATGATCTCGCCGGTCTCCATGTCAATACAGGCCATGATCTCTGCATCAATTTCGTATAACGTTGCCATATGTATCCCTCCTACTCTAAATAACTGAGCACCAGGTCCTTGGTGTCCTCTGCGGACAGCGCCAGCTTCGTGTCTATCCTGATACGGGCGATGCAGTGCATCAGCGCCCGGTCTCGGACCTGCAGGCATCTTCTGCACCAGTCTGTCCCGGCGCCTTGCCAGTTCCCGCAGGCGCACCGGGCGGCGTCCTCAAGCTCATGGCTGCATGAGGGGCAGAACGGGATACGGAAGGACTCCGTCCTCCGGTCGTCCACCTCGTTATGAATGTCATATTCCGTCACCCAGCGGGGTCCTGAAACTTCCGTCCCGCAATGCTTACACCAGAACATCATTCTCCCCCCTTGCCTTCCTGACAGTGTCGGACACTACTTCCAGGATGAATTCCACATCATCATAGGTGGGCACAAACTGGGGGATGTCCATCAGCTGGCTGTAGATTTTCTCCGCCTGCTTTAGCATGATCTTCAGCTTGTATGGCTGGATTTCATGCCGGGCTTGCAAATTTTCTTCTATTGTGGTAACATTTACTTGAGTTTTTAGGTCGGCTGCTTCGCAGTCGGTCTTTATTTTTTGTTCAGTCATCTTTTCTGATCTCCTCTCCAAATTGATTCAGCTTCATGTGGCACCCTGCATGGAAGTTTCCATTCCGCGCCATGTCTGTCCGCTCAAACTGCGCCTGGGTATAGTAGTCTGCACAGTTCAGCATTTCGGGTGTCAGTCCCGGGAATCTCTGCTGGAAGACCTCCATGGCCTGGTTCATGCTCTCCGTCTCGATCTGCACCCATCCGCCGCGGTACGGGTAACGCCCGTCCGTCCCGAACGTAAAGTAGTAGTTACTCAGCTTCATGGCCAGCCTCCTCCCTGTTCAGCCGCTCCGCTTCCATCTGCGCATCTGCTTTTGCATCGTAGTAACCTTTACATTCCCAATTGCCGGAATGGTCTATTTTCTGGACATCGTACAGTCTGTAAACGCCATACAGCATTTCTCCTCCAACAGGATTTGATGACACCCTCCACTCACTCTTCATGTTCTGCCTCCTCCAGCTCCTTCTTCAGTTCTGCAAGGCGCTCAATGCACCGTGCCCTCTTCCTTTCTGCATTCCGCTTGGCCGAATTGACCTTCTTCATCTCAGTGGTGATTTCGTCCTTGATTCTCATGATTCCTCTCCTTCCTCATGGCAGCCGTCCCGGCTTCCCATTCTCAGTTCCAGTTCATCCTCGTACCATTCGCGGGGCAGACCGCCCACAGGCACCATTCCCAGTGATTCCGTCCATAACGCGTGCTTCAGTTCGCCTATGGTCATACGCTTTAACAAATCCATGCTCATGATTCCTCTCCTTCTATCAGTCTGTAAATCCAGTATGTAACCACTCCTGCCATCACCATCCCGCCGCCTCCGACCACAAAGTATGCACGACTGTTGATGTCTACCGCCAGGATTACGGCGGCGGCCAGCAGTGACAGGATGATAGGCTGCTTATTTGTTTTCCAAAGTTTTTTCATGTTTCCTCCTTCCAAACGTCCGGCCTGTCCACCATATGGGACTATATCGTCTTATGTACTTTTTCACTGCATTCCTCCAAATCTTTTACATTGTAAGGGTCGCTTAAATCCTTCCCCTCATTCTCCTGCAGAAAGCGTTCAAGCTCTGTGGCTCTCACTTTGTACGACCTAAGTTTCAAGCACTTTATGAGACCTGCCTTTCGCAAATCATGCACATAATTTATGTTCGTCTTTAACTTCTCTGCCGCCTCTGCCATCGTGTATATGATGTCTTCCATTGTTCATCACCTTCTTTCTGTACCTTTGTATAGTTGCATTTAATTCAACTCTTCTGACAAAAAAATTTCATCTCTCTCATTCTTTGTGAGATGTAAAGTTTTTGTGAGGGCTGTAATTTCAGACGCAGTGAAATCGCCCTTACCATTCAATCGATTATATAACGTTTCCCGCAACATTCCTGCCTGTGAAGATATTGCAGTCATCGTCATTCCACTTTTCTCAATCTTATCTTTCAACAAATCTATCTTTACCAAAATATCACCTCCTCATTTGTTGCATTTAATTCAACTTCACTTACACTATACCACTGGGTGGAATTCATGTCAACTTTTTTCGCAAAATTGTTGAATTATTTTCCACCATGTGGTATTATATCTTTACTGAAAGAGGTGAAAGACATGTTACAGCTATATCATAATATTAAAAATAGAAGATTAAAATTAGGATTAACTCAATCCGAACTGGCGAAAAAGCTTGGTTATTCAGATAAAAGTATGATTGCAAAAATCGAAAAAGGCGCTGTTGACCTCCCCCAATCTAAAATCATCGCATTTGCTGAAGCATTAAACGTTTCGCCAAGTGATTTAATGGGTTGGGATACGGACGATGACGTGCAGACTATCGCAGCTCATCACGATGGAGAGGAATGGACAGAAGAAGAATTGGAAGAAATTGAACGTTTTAAAGCATTTGTACGTTCAAAAAGAAAGTAACAGCTTAGTACGGAGATAGAGGAATGAATAACTATGAAACGCTACTCGCAGAATACGATGGTACTCTGACAATTGCCGAAGAAAAAATGATAAATTTGGGATTGTACTGCGACGGATACATCTGGATTAATTCTCAGCAAACCACTTCAAAAAAAGCTTGTATTTTGGCTGAAGAAATTGGTCATGACAAAACAAGTGTCGGAAATATCTTAGATCAGTCTGACCTTAATAATGCCAAGCAGGAGCAGAAAGCACGCGTATGGGCATACAACAAACTACTCTCCGTGGACAAGGTAATCGAGGCCGCATCCAAGGGATACACTACAACGTGGGACATGTCCGAATATTTGGACGTCGACGAGGAATTTTTAAAAGACTATCTTGCCTGGCAAGGCATTTTAGATATTTCGTTGTGATTAAGAAAGGAATAAAGAAAATGAAGAAGATAATAAAGCGAGTCGCTATTGTCGCTGCGCTACTCTTTGCACTATTTATTATTCTTGGTCTGCTAGGAGTGTGGGATGATGACGAAAGTTCTACGGAGCCTAAGGCAGTCCAAAAAAGCGAAAATGAAATCTTCATTGAAGAATTTGCAGAAGAAAATGATTTAGAACCGATTGTTGCCAAGAATTTACTAAGTGCTACTGATGATATTGGTGTTAAAAAGAAAAATATTAATGACATTAAAGTTACTGAGGAAACAATAAAATTCACTTATGAAGGCTACTATTTTACAGTTTCATTTAAAGATGAAGCCGTAGAAAAAATTAAAAGTGGTAACATCGTTTTTTATAAGGATGGAAAGGCAATAAAACAAGTGAAGGACTATATTGTATCCACACTTCAGCACACTACGTTAGTTGCTCAAGTTGAAATCGACGTCAAGAGTCAGCTCAAAGCTCCTTCAACAGCAAAATTCTGTGGTACTCTCGAGTATAAAATACAGCGAGTGAAAGAAAGCTTCAAAATCTCAGGCTATGTTGATTCCGAGAACAGTTTCGGTGCTAAGATTCGTAGCAATTTTTCAGCTAATTATGCTTGGGACGGTGACACAAAGACAACACCAACACTTATTGATATTAACATAGAATAATAAAACAAACGCCCCCGCCGGCAAGCAGGAGCGAATGTATAAATCGGCTGCATGTGATGCAACACGATCCAAGCAATCAAATTGTATCACATCCAGCCCCAAATTTCAAGTTTGGGGTATTTTTGTACCCTTTTTTAGGGAAGGAGAATGATACAATGGCACAGATAAACACACGAAAGAGGAATGGCAAGTGGGAATATCGATTTGAGATTGCCGGCATGGATGGTAAACGAAAGCAGAAATCCAAAGGAGGGTATCGAACAAAGGCAGAAGCTCTAAAAGCCGGCACACAGGCTCTGAACTTGTATAATAATGCTGGCGTGACGAATGAATCAAAAGAGGCTGAGATGTCCGTCAGAGACTGCATGGAGGCCTGGTATGAATCCTACGTGAAGATGAATCTCGGGTTATCCTCACAGAAAGCCTATCGCAGTTTAATTGATAATCATATCATTCCAACAATTGGCAAGTATCGTATGAACTCCGTAACTTTCACGGCACTCCAAGGACTGATTGATCAAAAGTCCGCTTCAGGCTTTAAGGAAAGTACCCTAACTACGATTAAAGCTATATTGAAGGGATTCTTTCGTTACGAATTTAATGCAGGACTCATATATCAAAACCCTGCACAGAACATCTACGTTTCTCGATCAGTTAAAAAGAACGAAGGGAAGATTTCCACGCCAAGCGTGAAAGCCTACACGAGAAAAGAAATGGATGAATTTGAAAAGAAATTACAAAACAAACCTGCCTGGTATCCTTTTATGATTGGATATTATACTGGAATGCGAGCTGGGGAGATTTTCGCCCTTACATGGGAAGACATTGACCTTAAAAACCGAACCATATCCATCACCAAGACAATTCTCTCTAAGAAAAAGGAATCCCGTGGTTCGACTTCTTACATACTTTCCTCCCCAAAGAACGACAGCTCCGTACGCACAATAAAGTATGGTGAATCTTTAGAAGCAGTTTTCCGCAGATTCAAGATACAATGCCACGAAAATGAAATGCTTTACGGCACATACTATACCAGGATATATGCAAATGCAGAAGGTAGGTTGTATGAGAGGTTTAAATCTGAATCTGTTGAGGATGGGCTAAAGAATGTAAACCTTATTATGCGCAAAGACAATGGCTGCATCTTTTCGCAGAATTCAATGTATAGTGATTTGAGGGAATTATTCGGTGGTGAATTCCGGTTTCATAATCTTCGCCACCCTTATGTCAAGCCCACGACAAAAAAATATTTATTTTTTCTTGTCCCCATGATACAGCTTTCTTGATAGGGATTTTGCCGCCTCCCGTTTCTGTTCGGCGGCAAAAAAAGCATGAAGTCGTTCCTTTTCTTCCGGCAGCATACAGCCAAAAGTTGTGCTGCCTTTTCTGTAATAAAACGCAATCCGCATAATCAATCCCTTTCCCTCATTTGTGAGCTGCCAAACTGTCCCTTATCTTAAATTCAACATCCACCCGTTTATCAGGGTAAACATAAATCTTATCAATCAGAAGATCAACCAATTCCGAAGTCAGCCCATCGCTTTCCGTCAGCATCCGGGAAATATCCATCTGCTGGCGCTGGTGCTGCCGTTCTTCCTGTTCGGCTTCAAGACGGGCCATGACAACCGCTTTGGTATTCTGCACTTCCAACAGCCTTTCACTGATCTGCTCTTTTTGCTCCTTGTATTTCGGGAGCGGAATCCCCCCGGAAACAAGCGATTCATACAGCTTCCGCTTTTCTTCCTGCAGTTCAAAAATCTGCCGGTCAAAGTCAGCTTGATGTAAAGTAACGGTATCTACCTTACGGAGATCCGCTAAGCTGTCAACGCCAAATGCTACCTGGAACTGTTTGCACAGTAATTCATAAACAAGCTGGTTCAGTTCTTTTTCTCGGATATGAATATTATAACAGTCCAGTGGAGGAATCGTGCTGGAAAAGCGGCACCGGTAAGATGTCCCGTTTGCCAGGTGCAGGGCATGTTTACAGCATCCACAGATAACCTTCCCACGCAGGAGATAGTTGTGCTTTTTCCTGTTTGGAATCTTAAAACGCTGAATAGAGGCATTGGCCTTTGAAAAGATTTCCTCATTCACCAGCGGTATATGATGGTTCGGTATTTTGATCCAGTCGCTTTCCTCTTTGCTCCGCATCTTGTGGCCGCCAATTTCCGTAACCTCTTTTTTGCCAATCACATAAGTGCCCATATATCGTTCGTCAGCAAGAATCCGAAGCACCGTAGAATTGCACCACATTCCGTGAGTTCTTGAAACATCGTGTGTCTTAATTCCTTTTCGGGCCTTATGTTCTCCGGGCGTGGGAATCTGCTGACGGGAAAGCTCCCGTGCAATATCGGCTGCGTTCATGCCATTTACGGCATATTCAAAAATTTTCTGGACTACTTCGGAAGTCTCCGGGTCCGGCACCATCCGTCCGTTTTCCCCTTTGCGATAACCGTAAGGGCAGATTTTACTTTGGTATTCGCCACGCTGGAATTTCAGGTATTTGGCCGTTTTTGTCTTTACCGACATATCACGGCTGTAATACTCACTGATTAAATACTTGAAGGCGACTTCCATACCTCCAGTATCACCTTTTAACTTTTGGGTGTCAAAATCATCATTGACAGAGATAAAGCGGGTATGAAACAGCGGAAATACCCGCTCGATAAAGTAGCCGGTTTCCAAACTGTTGCGACCAAACCGGGAAAAATCTTTTACCATGATACAGTCAATCCGATTGGCCCGTACCAGGTCAAGTAATTCCTGCACCGCAGGGCGCTCGAAGTTTGCCCCGCTGTACCCGTTATCTACAAACTCCATAAGTTCCGCATTGGCATATTCAGGCAGTTCAGAGGCATATTCCCGAAGGATGCTTCGCTGGCTGGAAATACTCATACTATCTGTTTTGGCATCCTCCAAAGAAAGACGGATATAAAGAGCAATCATATACTTTTTCATTCTGCCGCCGCCTCCTTAAACGCCTCAAATTCCGTGCGGAATGTAAATTTTACATCTACCTGTTTATTCGGGTAGACCGTGATCCGCTCAATCAAACGCTCAATGAGGGCGGCAGTCAGGGAGCCTCCGACTAAAAGTTCCTGCTCGTCTTTTTCCAGGTTCTTGCACTTTTCGGCCTGTTCCTGACGGACGGCAGACTGGTTTTCATAAAAGGAAAGCTCTTTTTGGGCCGCCTGCATCTGTTCTTCGTAAGTCGCTTTCAAAACGAAATATTCTTCGCTGTCAATCGCTCCGTTCATCAGATTTTCATAAAGAGTTTGCAAAAACTCACGGCTTTGGTTAAGCTGTAACTTTGCCCGGTTGATTTTCTCACGGGTGGCAGCCTCTTTTTCCTGTTTTTGAATGTTGTCGTTCAGAAGCAGCGCATAATCCCCCAGAACGGCGGCTAATTCCCTTTTAAGAATGTCCAGAACCGTTGCGATCAGCTCGGTTTCGCTAATGGAAACACCAGCGCATTTATCTTTATGTACCCTGGTAGGGGTTAGGCAGTGGAAGCGATATGAACCATTGCATTGTTGACGCTGCCGGTGCAGACTTCTCCCGCAGTCTCCACAGAAGATACGCCCCTTGAAAATATTGGGCGTGTATGGGATAACCGGGTGCTTCTTGCTTTCCTCGGCCACTTCTGCCCGGTACTTCTGAACGGCATCGAAAATCTCTTTGGAAACGATAGGCTCATGGGTTCCAGTAACGACAATCAGGTTTTCCTCGCCTGCGGACACCTGCCGGTGAAGGACCGTTTTTGTTCGCCCTTGCACCATGTCGCCGGTATATTTATCCTCCTTCAAAATCTTGGCAACTGTCCAGGTCTGCCAGTAGCCGCGCCCTGCTAATGCCTGATGGGTGATCTCCCCGGTTTGCATCTTATACTTTCCGGGAGAAGGGTAGTTTCCTTCATTGAGCAGAAGCACAATCCGGTTGAGGGGGACTTTTTCATAAGCCCACTGGAAAATCTGGCGTACCACAGGAGCCGCCACAGGATCAATAATCAATTTGTGGCAGTCATCAGGGTCTTTCATATATCCAAATGGCGCCCTGCCACCCACATACTTGCCCTCTTTCATATCCTGACGGGCCTGGGCCTTTATCTTGCGTCCTATGTCCAGAGCATAGGCTTCGTTAATCATATTTTTCAGCGGAAGGATAATACCGCCGTGGAGATTATCAGGATTTTCAGAATCAAATTGATCCGTAACGCTGATGAACCGGACATTATGGGAAGGGAAATACCGCTCAATGTAATATCCCGTGTCAATGGCATTGCGTCCCAGGCGTGAAAGGTCTTTGACAATCACACAGCCCACTTTGCCGGATTCAATATCCGAAAGCATCCGTTGGAAGCCGTCACGGTTGAAATTCGTTCCTGTTGCTCCATTGTCGATATAAATGTCATAAAGACGCAGTTCAGGTTTTCCCAATAGGAATTTTTCGAGAACCAGCTTTTGCGTTTCGATAGAATTTCCACGTTTATTGTTATCCTCCACAGACAGCCGGATATACAGCGCCGTGCTGATAAACGGGGAAGCAGGCATGGCAGCCTGCGCCATAGTATGTTTCCTGCTCTTTCTCGCCATTTCAGACCACCATCCTTTCCTGTACCGGCGTAATCAGGGCGAGGGCTTTTTCATATTCGTCCTGATAATTAAATTGAATCTGCAATTCATCTTTCCCCAGCACTGTAATCACCTGCACAAGCTGGATCACCGCCTTGCGGTCCAGTTCTTCCAGATCGGAAAAACGCCTGAAATTCTCAATCCAGCGATTCCGCTCACTCCGGTTTTCCATTACATCGGTCCGTTTCTCCTTAAGGGCGGCAACCGCCTGTTCCAGTTGGGTGATACGGGCACTGTAACTGCTTTTGTTATAAAGGAACTCCGACTTGTCCAGAAAGCCGTTTACCATGCTCTCATACAGTTTCATCTTATATTGACGAATCTGCTCCAACTGCTGCTCATTCTGGGCGATCTGCCGCGAATACTCTTTGATAAGTTCACGGTTGATACGGCTCTGGTCTATGCCGGATAAGATTTCATCCAAAGAGACTACATTGGCAATAAACCCTTTCAGGCTGTCCCGCACGCACTCCATCAGCTCATGTTCCTTTACCATGACCGGATGGGCGCAGCCGTTCTTCTTTCCGGTGGGACAATAGTAATAGTGATATTCTTTGTCTTTGTAGCGGTTCGTTTTGCGTACCATCCGGCTGCCGCAGCAACCGCAGACCAGTATGCCGGAAAACAGATAGACTTTATCTTTTTGGGGAGATGTACGGGTGTCCAGGTTGCGAATCCTTTGCACCAGGTCAAAATCATTCCGATCAATAATGGCTTCGTGAGCATTTTCCACGCGAATCCACTCGGAGGAAGGGCGGCTCTCCATCTCTTTCAGTTTGAAGTGCTGAGAACCCTTTCGGCCCTGAACCAGCGTACCGGTATAAGTTTCATCCTGCAAGATCCGGGTGACGGTATTGGCCGACCACCGGCAATCCTTCCGGTCTGTATAGCCTTTCTTGGCATGGGGAAGGCCATAATACTTTTTATATGCCAGGGGAGAGAGCGTACCCAGCCGGTTCAGCTCATTTGCGATGGCGTAGGGACTGAATCCTTCCAGGCGCATCCTGAAAATGCTCCGCACCACCTGGGCAGCATATTCGTCTACCACAAGAAGATTATGATTTTCTTCGGATTTACGATAGCCATAAACCGGGAAAGCTCCAACGAAATCACCGTTCTTGCGCTTTGTCTCCAGAGAACTTCTCGTCTTGATGGAAATATCCCGTGCATAGGCTTCATTCATAATGTTCTTTACTGATACAGTCAGGTCATCGCCTGTGCTCTCATTGAGAGTATCAATATTGTCATTGATGGCAATAAACCTCACGCCATAGGCCGGAAAGACACGGCGCATATAGCGGCCAGTCTCAATATACTCACGGCCAAGACGGGAAAGGTCTTTGACAATGACGCAGTTGATCTTTCCTTCCATGATGTCATCCATCATTTCCTTAAAAGCCGGACGGTCAAAGATAACCCCGCTGTACCCATCGTCTACCTTTTCAGAGACCAGCTCGATTTCCGGGTGACGGCTCACGAAATCTTCGATCAGCTTTCGTTGATTGCCGACACTGTTGCTTTCATTTGATTTGTCATCCGTATAAGATAAGCGGATATATTTGGCAGCCTTATAAACCTGCATAGAAAAACACTCCTTTCATCACGGAAAAATCCCCGCAATTCAAGGAGTGCAGTCTGCTTATCGGTATTCAATTCCTTTTCCATGTTTATTATAACGCTCCATGCGGGAAAAATCAGCCCCCAAAATGAAAAAAATCAGCAAATTTCAGCGAAGGATTCCGCGCAGACATTCCTCCAGGGTGGCACCTTCCTGGGAAAAACTTGCCCGGACAACAAATCTGCCGCATTTGAAATGATACGGGTCCCGGATCTGCCGAATAAACTCGGCAATCCTTTCTTCTCGCGGCAAATCCTTATTAACAGATACATCCCGGATGTCGGCAAGTTTATCTGCCTCCGGTGTTTGAATGACCGTATATGCCGGTGTGGGATTCATAACAGCAGCTCCTTTCCTTTCATACTGAATCATCAAAATCACATGAATAAGGCCGGACACACAAAAAGAGCGGCCCGGCCTCATGGTATCTGATTTCGATTTTATAAGAATCCATGCCGCTGCTCGAAAATCAAAACAACGGCATGGATGTTTTCTTAGTAGCTTGCCGTATTTGCCACGCCCCCCGGCAGGCCCTTTTCCGGGCCGGGGATGCCACAGGCTGCGGCCAGCTTTACCGCATCATAGCCCTGCTTGTGCCGTCGCTTCGCCAGAGCTAACGAACACAGAAGGGACTCCCCCCAAGTCTTTGACGGGTCGTGAGAAAGTATCATTATACCCTGTATCAGTCATCGCGTCTGGCCTGCCACAGCCAGATCAATGGATAGCGTAGATCGCTCGGACGGCTGGGCTTCATCACCTCCTTAAAGCCGCCTGTCATCGCGCCGCTCCATTTGCCGCTCGGAATACAGGGAAAGTACCTATGGCACCGTATATGCAGTTTTCAAGGTCCAAATGAAGGATTGGGAGCTTGTCTGCATATACAGGTGGGTGTGGCACCGTTGAAGGTTCTCACTCACCGAAATGGCATTGTCCCAAAAAATTGTCCTTCTATAAGTCGTGACATTTTCGGGGGTACATTTATAGGGGGTTTAGAAATTTTCTTCTAAAATTTTTTCCAGACGCCGAAGTCCGCGCCGAATACTTTCATGGACAGCATGGAGAGAAACACCTTCCATCTTGGCAATATCCATCAAGGTAATGCCGAGAATATAATGAGCGTACACACGCTGGCGTTGTTTCTCCGGCAATGAAGAAATCGCCTGGTACAGCCGTTCTTCCTCCAGGTGCCTTTCTACGATCTCCTGCAGCGTTGGGGTAAAAAGAACAGCTTCGCGTTCAATATCATCCCCATAATCAAGAGAAAGAAATGCCTTATGCCGGTATGTACGGCGGCGATATGCCACTTCTTTTCGCTGATATTCTACCAGCACATCTACAACCTCATCGGGCAGGCTGATAAACAGATCCGTTTTATATATTTCCGGGTAAAATTCCCGCAGATTGATTTCTTTCATGGTAATCCTCCAATTTCGATTTTTGAGTGGGTTAATGGGCAAATCGAAATCAGAGGGGCGGTGATCTACACCGTACAGGTCCGACGGCAGGCTTGTCCTGCGCCTTATTTGTAAAAAAGAGCGCCCACCGTACAGCGGTAAGCTGCGCCTGTCGTATTCCGTCACCATCTGACGGAGCAGAATGGAAAATGCAAAATCCTGTCGAATGGAAAAACCCCGCAATCCATCGCAGGATTACGGGGTTTGAATCTCTTTTATATGACCGGCTATGTCGAGGCCGGTATTCTGACCTCGGCAGCATTTTCCATGCCCTCCTTTATTGAAGGAGAGCAGAGTTACCTATTATGTCCACCTCCCTCATTTTGGGGCATTATATAGGGATAAATGCTATAATTCTTCCAGAAGCGTCATGGTTTTACTGAATTTAATCAACAATACATGACAAAATCAGGCATTATCCACACAGCAGAAAAAACGAAAATTTAAGGGTGCGGCAGGGAATACCGCACCCTTTCTATATTTCAAATTTGTAGCCTACACCATAGACGCTTTTTACATAATCCGGCAAGTCGGGGGCAACCCGGAGTTTCTTTCGCAGGTTGCTTATGTGGTTGTTGATTGCTTTCCGGGAATAGTAGGAATAATCCTCATGCCATACCAGATCCAGGAGCATTTCATAAGTGAACACTCGCTTTGGGTTCAGTATGAGCAAAGCAAAGATTTCAAATTCCTTGACCGTCAGTGGAATTACCTGACCCCGCACAGTGACAAGGTGCTGCTCCAAGCAGAAATACAAATCACCTTCCCGGATTTCCGTCAATGGCTGATCTGCCTGCGGAGGGATAAAATACTGGCCTCGAAGAAGTGTTAAGTATGGGACATCAGCCGGAATATTGCCAGCCTCATAATCACGAACAAACTGAGCCAGCTCCTTCTTTTGGCAGGGAGAAAGCAGAGCAAATAGCTTTTCACCAATCTGCCTGCCGGAATCTTTTAAATCCAGTACGGCTAATTTCCCATGTTATCACCACCTCCTTAGTCCTCTAAAGCATCTTTCAGTTTTTGAAAAGATTCTTCGCTGATAGCATGTTCCAATCGGCAAGCGTCTCTTTCCGCTGTTTTTGGATCTACACCAGCAGCGATCAATCGTTTGGTAAAAAAACGATGGCGTTCATAAATCTTTTCTGCCACTTCCTTACCCTTAGTCGTTAAAGAAATCGACTTATTATCCTCACGCACTAAGAATCCGCTTTCGCATAGTCTTGTAACCATATTTGTAATAGTCGGCTTTGAACGCTCTAAAAAGGTTGCAAGATCAACGCAGCGAACATCACCTTTCTGACGATCAAGAATCAGAACTGCTTCTAAATAATCTTCACCCGTAGCCCGAAGTTCTTCGGCATAAGATTCGGAAGGTGAAACCGCCTCCTGAGTTTTGTGTTTTTCCCATGCCATCTTTGCGATCATTGAAATCAATAGAGTGCGTCACCTCCTTTTCAGTAGATTCGTGATTATCATTTACCGCGCTGTAACGCAACCAAGTGAGCATATAGCCCGTTCTTTTTCATAAGCTCCTGTGGTGTACCCATTTCGCTTACCTTTCCATCATCCAAAACCACGATTTTATCCGCATTAGCAACTGTCCTCATACGGTGAGCAATCACCATAACGGTCTTATCTTTCAGCAAGACAGAAAGAGCATCCTGTACCAATGTTTCACTCTCAGCATCCATAGAGGCTGTAGCCTCGTCCAAAAGGATTACCGGCGCATTTTTTAGCAATGCTCTCGCAATGGAAATCCGTTGCCGTTCTCCACCGGAAAGGGCGCTGCCATTTTCGCCAATATTCGTCTGATACCCCTGTGGCAGCCGAGAAATAAATTCTTCGCACTGTGCAGCCCTTGCCGCCGCTTTTACTTCTTCGTCAGTTGCACCGCTTCGTCCAAGGCGAATATTCTCCATGACAGTTTCATCAAAGAGAAGTACATCTTGGAAAACAATAGCAAAGTTTTTGAATAATGTTTCCGGTTCTACGCTCTTTACATCGACACCACCTAAAGTGATTTGGCCGGAATCTGCATCCCAGAACCGTGCTGCCAATTTTGAAGCAGTAGATTTGCCGCTTCCCGACGGACCTACTAAGGCGGTGACTTCACCTTGTTTTGCTGTGAAGGAAACGCCTTTCAACACCGGTTCCTCATTATAAGAGAAATGGACATCCTTAAATTCAATGTCAAATCCTTTGTTATTGCAAACATTACTTCCTGTCTGTTCCGGTGTTGCGTCAATCTGTTTCATTCTCTTTACGCTTACCAGTGAAGAAAAGACCTCGGCCATCAACATAAAGCAGCTTGTGAAGGGGTCATAAATTCTGCCAGCAAAAATAAGGTATAAGATAAACATGGAAATCGTGAGGGAGCCAGCCGCCACAAGATAGCCACCTACCAGCAGTACCGCAACAAGGCCAAAGCGCAAAATAAATTGTGCTGTTGTAGTCGCTGCGCCAGGCGCAATCTCATTTCGGAAAGAGCATTTCACCACATAGTCCAGCTTTTTTTCCAGACCGGCCAGATATTCTTCTTCTCTGGAGCAAGATTTCAATTCCTGAATAGTATCAAGATATTCCTGTACTCCATCATAGGCTACACGTTTAGCGTCCATATTAGCACTTTCTGCCTTAGCCTGTGCCTTTCGTGCTGCAAAGACCACCAGTGCTGCTGCGGGAACAGGAATCACAATACAAAGCCCTAACCGCCAATCCATTACAAGCAGACCTATCGCCGTAATGATAAACATGAAAATGGTTCCAAAAAGTTGCGGAAGGGCATTAGAAAACACACGCTCCAGCGCCGTACAATCACCCATGATAGTTGTGGTCAGATCGGAAAGATTTTTCTGCCCGAAGAAGGACAACGGAAGTCTGCGAAGTTTTTCAGCAAGAACAATTCGGCGGTTCGCACTTTCCTCATAAGCCACGGTATAGGTTTTGTTATATTGAAGCCATTGGGTACAAAATACAATAATAAACAGAACTACCGTCATAATGCAAAAAGCAGGAATATATTCCGTAATTCCCGATGATTCACCCGATATTACATTCAGCAGTTCCCAAATTACCATGATTAAGAGGCTGGCCGGGATAATCAGGCAAATATTGCTGAGGGTCGTTGCGGCAATCCCTTTATTTAAGTCTTTTGAGCCTTGGTCGCTCAAAGCAAACAGACGCTTTAGCATACTTTCACCTCATTTCCAATATGCCACTGTGTTGTCTTGGTATAGTTCTCCCACATACGGGCATATTCACCATTTTTCTTTACCAATTCGTTATGCCTGCCGCTTTCAACAAGCTCTCCCTGCCGCATTACCAAAATCTGATCGGCATTCTGCACCGTTGAAAGCCGGTGAGCAATCATAATAACTGTTTTTCCCTTTGTAAGCCCCTCAAATGCCTGCTGTATCTGCTGCTCGTTTTCGGGGTCAGCATAGGCTGTAGCCTCGTCAAGTACGATAATAGGTGCATCTTTCAAAATAGCTCTTGCAATCGCAATACGTTGGGTTTCACCCCCCGATAAGTACACACCTTTGCTGCCGACTACTGTATCGATTCCTTTAGGGAATTTAGCCAATATATCATCACATTGAGCCAAATGTGCTGCCCGCATGACTTCTTCTCTTGTTGCACTTGGGCGTCCAGCCCGAATGTTCTCAAATAGACTATCCTTGAACAGTTTTGGGTCCTGGAATACAAAGGCGACCATCTTCATTAAATCTGGATGGGCAATGCTGCGAATGTCTACACCGCCAATTTTAATGCTGCCGGCCTGTGCGTCATAAAATCGGGGAATCAAGCTGGCAGTGGTACTCTTACCGGAGCCGGAATGTCCCACAAGGGCGGTTGTTGTACCGGCTTTTGCACGAAAACTAAGATGAGAAACTGCCGGCTGCTCTGCGCCTTCATAGGTAAAGGTTACTCCTTCAAAAGAAATATCATAGCTTGCAGGGCGTTTCGGTTGTGCAGTTTCTTCCTGCGGTTCTGCGTTCAAAATCATATCAATACGCCGCATGGATTCTTCAGCCTGCATTTTGTAACTCGTCATATAGAGAATCTTGTTCAGCATTACCGCACAGGCCGGTGAAAAAATCACATAAAACAGAAAACTTTGTGTGAACCCAACAAGGTCAGAAGATACCAACCCTATAATCAGTGCAGTAGGAACCAATACAAGGAAGCTGGAATTGATAACGGAATTAAAGGCAACCATACCCTTTTTACAAGACATCGTGTAAGCTAAAGCAAATTTTCGATAGGACTTGATTGCCTCATTAAATTTTGTTATGGACTGCACCGTTTGCCCAAACACCTTCAAGACGGAAATTCCACGGATGTATTCTACCGCCTCGTGATTCATCGTTTCCAACGAGTCCTGATAGGTCTGCATCAGTTTCATGCCTTCCTTGCCCATCAGAGATTTTTGCAGGAAAAAGCCGATTCCAAAAAGCAGAAGCAGTGGTACACCAATGCGCCAGTCAAACAGAAGCATTAAAATCAGGCTTACTACCATAGTTACTTGTGCGCCAACCAAGTCTGGAAGTTGATGGGCTATAAAAGTTTCTGTTTGAAAACTATTTTCGTCAATGATTTTCCGCAGTTTGCCGCTGGGATTGGTATCAAAATATCCCATAGGCATTTTCGCCAGATGTTTCAGCGCAGCCATTTTTAGATTCTTTTCGGTATGAAACGCTGTCACATGAGAGCATAGCAAAGCACAGAAATATAATGCCAGACCGATCAGCTCCAAAACTAAGGCAATCATTCCCCAGCGAACTAAACTTTGCGTGTCCAAAGCACTGCCGGTAAAGACATTTACCAATTCACGTGCTGCAAAATAGACGCAGAGGAATGGTCCTAAAATAAAGATGGCACTAACACCGGATAAAATACGGGATATATTCAATAAACTGCGTTTTTCTCCTGTAAATTCGAGAAGCCGCTTTATCCCGCCGTTCTTTTGTTTCATCAAAACAAAGCCTCCTTTCAAATTGGTTAGCAATAACTAACCTTTTCTTTCATTATAATTGGTGGAAAATATACATTCAACGACCTATCAGGTATATTGTTACTCCAATCAGCTCACGATAAAAGGTGAAAGAAAAGGCGGCTGGCGAAAGCCGCCTTTTCCCACAGGCAATCAGTTTACTTTTATGTTTTGAACGGATGTAAAATTAGAATCCATAGGGAATGTATAGTCGGTGATTTTATCGCTGTAAATTGCCAGTTGGTGCATATATACAAGAGGGGTTGTCAGTTCTTCATCGGCGATTGTTGTTAAAATCGTTTGATAAATTTCCTGAATCCTCGTTTCATCGGTAGAAGAATCCAATTCAGCAACCAGATCCGCAAGTTCCGGCTGGGTGGAGCCTAAAAGCATCACAATAGGATCCATGGAAGTCTGAGGGTTAATATTCGTAACAACATTAGCCGGATCATAGAAACCGCCTTGAGTTTTGAATACCGTCAAACCATAATCCCCGCTTTGAACCATAGCATACCAATCCATCATTGCGGCAGACTGGGGTGTTAATTCAATGCCAATTTTCTGTGCTTGATTGCAGATGTAGACAACCAAGTTATCGTCCGAAGCAGAGCCGGTCTGATACAGGAAAGCAGCCGAAATATTTGCCCCATCCTTTTCCCGGATTCCGTCACCGTCTGTATCAACATATCCAGCTTCATCCAACATTTGATTTGCCGCATCAATATCAAAGGTTGCCTCTGAAAGCTCCAAATCACAATACGGCAGGTCTGTGGAGAAAAAGCTGTCTGCCCGATCATGCAAGCCACCATAAATGCTGTCTGCTACGGCATCTTTATCAATAGCAGAGGCAATCGCCTTTCGGATAACCGAATCGCCAAAAACAGTATCGTTCAGGTTATATCCCACATAGTAAGTCTGCAAAGCCTTATCATCGATTTGTGCTCCAAAGCCTTCGGTCTGGCTGATTTCGTCATAACTTTCAGCAGAAACATTTTTGATACCGGATATAAAATCAACTTCTCCATTTTTCAGCGCAAGAATCTTGGCATCATTATCAGGGATGCTCTTAATAGAAAAGCTATCTACTTCCGGTGTTTCACCCCAATAGTTGGGATTGCGTACAAAATTCCATGTCTGGCCATCATTGTCCCCTTCGTACATATATGGGCCGGTTCCATAGGTGGCTGTCCGAAAAGTATCTTTAGCGGTTAAATCATCATTCAACTGCTCGCTGGAGACAATACCAAAAGGATTGGCAAGGCAAAGTTCCCGCAAAGTATTATAGTAAGGCTGCGTCAGCCGAAGTTCTACTGTATAATCCCCGGTAGCTTCGGCACTTTCAATGATTGTAGAAAGGCGTCCATACCCTCCGTTATACTGGCCGAGATTTACAGGCACAGCCATCAATGATTTTGCCACATCTTCGGCGGTCAGATCTGAGCCATCCGAAAACTTAACGCCTTCTCTGATCTGGAAGGTATACACCAGTCCGTCATCACTCATAGACCAATCTTCGGCCAGAGATCCGACCAGTTCATTATTTTCATTGTATGTCACCAGCGTATCATAGAAACTGGTGAGGTAATAGGTAATATCGTACTGGCTGGAAGATACTTCGGGAGTGAGGATCGTATAGAAATATTCAAATCCCCAGCTTTCAGCCAAATTAACATGTACGGCCTCTGTTCCTGTTGTCCCTGAACCGGATTCTGCTGATTCCTTATTGTTGGAGCAGGCCGCAAGGGAAACAACCATCGCTGCGGACAGCAGAGCTGCCGCTAATCGTTTGAATTTCATCGTGTGATTTTCCTTTCTTGATTTTTATTTACCCAAATTCATTGGATTCCAAATTAAATAATTCCACTGGCTTCTAACAGCACTTTGCTATACGGCTGCTGAAATACCGAAGGATCCCCGGAAAAAGTGACCTGCTCAACCAGTCTCGAACTCCGCATCACAAGAATTTCATCTGCCACTACTACAGCAAGTTCCATGTCGTGGGTAATGAAAATCAAAGTGAAGCCGACCTCTTTTTGGAGATCAATGATTTCCTCCACAATTTTTTTCCGAAGCGGCAGGTCAAAACCGTTTGTAGCTTCATCGAAAATTAAGCACTCCGGTTCCGCAGCCAACGCTCGTGCTATCGCAATACGCTTTTGCTCACCACCGGACAATTCCGAAGGAAGCCGTGCATAGTAGGACACCGGAAGATTACAAAGTGTCAGCAATTCTTCGCACCGCTTTTTCCGCCGCGCTTTGTCCATACCGAAAAAGCAGATCAGCGGTTCCTCAATGGATTTTCCTACAGACATCTTTGGATCCAATGCCGAAGCGGAATTTTGTTGGATAATCTGCACTCTCTTAAAATGTTCCTTCCGGGCTTTATAGCGCCTGCCATATAGCGGCATATTATCAAAATATACATTTCCGCCATCCGGTTTTTGCAGTCCAGCAATCATCCGTGCAAGTGTTGTTTTCCCAGAGCCAGATTCACCGACAATCGCATAACGTCCTCCATTTTTGAAAACGGCACTGATCGGCGATACCGCTGTAAATCTGTTTTGTGAAAACGAGCCTTCTGAAAAAGTACAGCTTAAATCTCTTGTTTCAATCAATCGTCACCCCTCCTTTCTAAACGGCACGCACCTAAGAGATAGGCGGTATATTCTTCTTTGGGAGCCTTGATAATTTCCTGAGTATTTCCTGCTTCAATTACTTTTCCGTGGTTCATTATCAGCAAATGATCGGAAAAGGAGGCGGCACGCAGATCGTGGGTAACAAAGAGTACAGACATACCCTCTGTGCAAAGTTTTTTCAGTTCCTTCATCAGCTCCATACGATTACAGGCATCAATAGCCGTGGTTGCTTCATCCGCAATTAAAATCTGCGGTTCATTGATAAGCGCAGCAGTTATCATCAACCGCTGCAGCATGCCGCCGGAAAGGGCAAAAGGATAACTTTTCAATATCCTGTCTGTATCCTCTAACCCCAGCCGACGCAAAGTTTTGTCAAATAAAGTGTGCATTTCCGCTTTGGAAGAACGATCATGGTGCAGCCGATAGGTTTTCTCCAACTGCTTTCCTACACGTATCGAAGGATTGAAAGCTGTCATTGGATTTTGCATGATGAAACATATTTCTTTCCCATAGATCTGTTTTCGGTCCTTTTTGTGCAGGGCCAGAAGATCAATCCCTTGAAAAATAATCTGGCCCGTAGCCTGGTAAGCGGAACCAAGCAACCCCATAATCGCTTTGCAGATCGTTGTTTTTCCCGCACCTGAACTTCCGACAATCGAAAGCATTTCTCCCTTTTCAATTTGAAAAGATATGTTTTCTGCTACAGGCTCACCGGAGGGGAGAGAAATCGTAAGTTTTTTCACTTCAAGTGGCACTGATTTCGTCCTCCTTTCCAATCCTGTCACGCAGACCTTCGCCCAAGAGATTGAAACCGGCACAGCAGACAATCAAGCAGATACCGGGGTATATTATCAGGCTGGGATTGATGTAAATGCTGCTTCTGGCTTCATCCAGCATGGCGCCCCATTCCGGTGTGCCTGCAATCAAACCCACCCCCAAAAATGCAAAACTGGAAACAGACATAATCGCAGTTGCAATTCCGGTTGTAAAATAAACAATAAACTGTGGAAGCACATTTGGAATCAAATGGCGGGTCACAATACGAAAGTTAGAGGCACCGGAAATTTTGGAGGCTTCTATGTATTCTTTTCCACACTCTGTTTTTGCGTAAGAACGTACCATCCGCAAAAACCATGAAGCCATGGAAATGCCAATCGCAATTATGATGCTGGCAACCGAATCATCCACAGCCGAAACCAGCGACATCGCAATGACGATTAAAGGAAAAGCCATTAAAATATCGCACACCAGCCGCATGATTTCGTCCAATATACCGCCTTTATAGCTGGAATAACAGCCAACAAAAAGGGTTATCGCCGCAATGACAATCAACACAGGAATGGACAGGCCGAGAGAGTATCTTGCCCCATAAATCAGGCGTGACAATTCACACCGTCCCATCTGGTCGCAGCCCAAAGGGTATTCGGCAGATGGTGGTGCATTTTTCAAGGCAAGATTTGTTGCATTGGGATCATTGGGTGCCAATATGGGAGCGGCAACAGCCAATATTACAAAGAGGGCAATTAAGGCGATTCCTATCATAATTTGTGGTTTTCTTTTCATACACGCTTCCTCCTATATGCCGGGCATATCATACTGGAAAGGATGTCTGCTACTGTATTAAATAGAACGAAAAGAACTGCACACACCAAAATAGCCCCGGATATTCCATATACATCCATGCTTTCGCAGGATTCCATCAGATAGATTCCAAGCCCATCAATGGAAAACACGCTTTCCACCAAGGCAGATGTTCCAAACAATGCGGCACAGTATTGAGCGAATAAAGTGATTGCCGCAGGCAGAGCGTTACGCAAAACCTCTCCAAAAACAATCTGTGAATTAGAAAATCCCCTTGCTTTGGCATAAAGCACATAATCGCTTTTAAGTTCATTTAGAACAGAGGCGCGTAGCACTCTTGTCGATATACAGATGATTGGCACTGCCATAGCGATTGAGGGTAGTATCAGCGATTTTATGCTGCCATCTGCAATGACATGAAAAATCGGAATGTTCACTGCGAAAGCCGTCAAAAGAATAAGGGCCAGCCAAAAACTTGGGACGCAGATTCCAATGATACAGATAATCCGCGTTACATTGTCAAAGATACCATTCTTCCGTATCACCGAAATCGCCGATAGGATGACTGTAAACAAAATTACCCACGCCATTGCCATGACTATGACAGTACAAGTGACTGGCAGGGCAGCTTTTATGTTTTCAATCACCGGCTGCCTGTTTGTAATGGCAGTGCCCAGATCACCAGTTGCCACACCGGTTATGTAGTCAAAATATCTTTCGTGGAACGGCGCATCCAAACCAAGCTGTTCCCTCACTGCTTGAATTTGTTCCTCTGTAGCAAAAATACTGTTTTTCCTTACAATCATTTCCGCTGGATCCGTGCCAGTAAACACCTGCAAGCAGAAACTTAAAGTTACAACGCCCCAGATCACGATGATAAAACTAACGAGGCGTTTCAAAATTCTTCTCCCAATACTTCCCTTGTTTAACACATCCATGTCACTCGCTTTCTTTATATAGTTAGCAATGCCTAACCCATGACTTTGAAAAAGAGCCGCAACACTGCGGCTCTTTCATTAACTCTTATTGCCACCGGCCATTGTTAATTATAGCAGGCCGAAAAGGGTGGCTTCTATAACCAAGCGGGTGAATTTTTAATCCAATTAGCTCACCACGATTTGCAGCGATATGCAAACGGAGTAACGCCCATAATTGACTTAAAAGCGGCGGAAAACTTGCTTTGATTTTCATATCCGGCAGCCTCGGCTACTTCGCAGATACTAAGCTGTGGTTCGGAAACAAGCAGTTCCGCAGCAGCCTCCATACGCTTTATTTTCATAAAGGTACCTATCGAGTTGCCAGCGATAGAAGTAAAACACCGCTTCATGCTGGATTCTGCCACATGGAACATCTCTGCCAGTTGAGAGATCGTTATTTTGGAAAAAGGGTTCTCAATGATATATTGGTATGCTTGTTGTGTCCCTTTGGAAACATCCTCAGAAAACTGTCGGGGTTTTTTCACATAGCTGGCATCCAATAGGCTTAAAAACAGCAAAAGTTCGATCACTTTAATCCAGAAATACGGAATCCGGATTCTCTCATCCACCCGATAAAGTTCGCTGAAAATATGATCTATTTCATGCTTAGACTTAATCAAAAGAGAACGTCCATCACCACATAGAGTATCACGGATTTGCTGCAGGTTAATATCTCCTTGCCGAAAATCTGTATTGAGGGTCTTTTGAGCTCCTTCCATTTCTAAGAGAACAGTAATACCACGATATTTTTTTAACGGAATCCTTGAACCAACAAATAACTGTTGCCCTTTACAAAGATTACTAACCGATAAATCTCCTTCACCTAAAAAGCTAACAGAGCCACCGGCCAATTCACACTCATAGCATCCTTCCAGACAGTGATCGATTTGAAGAAAATCCTCTTTCGGAATTAAAGGTTGATAGCAGGAATCCATATTGAGATGATTATATGTTATCTGTATTCCAGGGGCCACATCATAACAGGTCATTTCTCCGGTTCCGGTATCTGTGCTTTGTTGAAGAATCAAATTTGCACTTTTTTCTTTTTTTTCAGGAAAATATATATCGTGAAGCTGTGATTGTTTCATCGCCGCTTCCATCAAATCACCCCATTTCATTCTTCTTGATTAGCCACAACTAACCACGATATATACTACTACATCCTCATTAAAAATGCAAGGTGTTAGCATACTGGCAAGCAATGCAATCTTACGTAAGATTGCGTATTTAGCAGAAATCCCGTTCCCGGAATTCCTGCTAAATGCTTGTTGGTGACATATCCCCAAACCCCTGAAATCATTGCCGGTGGCAATGGCTGCGCATTCCGTTGGAACGCTGAAAGCGAAAAGCAGACAAACCTTATTGACGGGATTTTTCTGTGCTGCGCTGCGGTTGTGGCGGGGAAGAAATCTCCAATAGATATTCCACATTGGCCCGAACATTATGAAGTTCTTTCATATCATTTTTGGCCTGCTTATAGGCAGAATAGGCTTTCCGTTTTTGTTCCAGAAGGTCGGTGTATTCCTCCCGGAGAGATTTGACAGAGGGGAGCTTTTTGATTCCCAACTCGTCAAAATGATTCTTTGCCGCCTGGTGCAACAAAATTTCAGCCTCATGTGCTGTTCGGAATTTTTTGCTGTACCCGGCTTTGCGATATTCTACATAGACAGCCCTCGTTTTCGCATAGTTTACGATCTGCTTTTGCAGCTCGGCATTGGCATTCATTCTTGACTCCAAATCTTTAATCTGAACGGATAAGGTATTGAAATTAGTGGTAGCGGCGTTGGCTTTTTCCAGAAGATCCTCATAACCCATATCGCCATGTTCTTTTAAGTAGAGCACTGCCTGAGAAAGCTGTTTTAAGTTGAACACTTTTGCCCAACGCTCATAACCGGGACCTTTGCCGGAACGGATCGCAGCTTCAATATCAACCAGCAATCCAACTTTGGAAACCGGTTTTTTTGAAGAAGCATGGCGGAATTTTACTGTCCGTGTACCAGCAATCCGTTCTTTGATGGCCTGTTCTGTATAATCGCCTTTGAGCGTATCACATCGGGTATAATTTTCCTGTCCCGGAATTCGGAAGCGAAAATGTTTTCTTTCACGGTTAACTTCAATCCCGGCAGCTTCCAGCTTCTTTAGAAGTTCCTCAAAATCTTTTGGCTTTTCCTCTAATGCAGCATCAATAGCAATGCGTATCTGTTCCTGAAAGGATGGCTGCTTTTTATTTCCCAGCCATGTGCCATAATGCTCCCGGCTGGGTTTCGGATTTTCTACAATCGAAAGTCCATGCTCTAAACACAGCTTGTCATTCATTCGCCGGATTGCCCAGGTAGAGCCCCAGAAGTTGCGAAATTTTTTCTGACAGTCCAGTGTAGTAGAGTTGATAATGATGTGATTATGGACATGGTGCTTATCTACATGGGTGCAGACGACAAAGGCATGGTTTCCTTTTGTGAGCTTCAGCGCCAGCTCCCTGCCGATCTGATTGGCTTCTTCCGGCGTAACTTCGCCGGGCTTAAATGCCTGACGGAGATGGTAGGCGATCACATCGTCCGCACCCTGGTTTCTGCCGGTCAGATTTGCATACTGTCGTTTGGAAAGAAGAAACTCTGCATCAGCAAGCCGGGTATCACACTCATAGCCATAAATGAATTTTCCAAAATCGGTTTTCTGCGGATTTTCTACATAATCAATAATATCTGCAATCGCAGTAGAGATATTCCGACCTTTTCCTACATGCAGAGGCATCAGTCTTGTGGTCGCTATTTTCGTCACCCCCCTTAACTTAATTCCAATCAAAGAAGTTATAATTGCAGAAAAAGAGCGGGGCTTCCTATGCGCCCCGCCAAATCTGCTTAACCAAATATAAAATCCTTTAAGGCACTGTTTGCCCCACCAATGATTCCTACCAGCCATGCAGCCGCCAGAGGCAGACCGTATGGACTGATAAGAAAGGCGATCATAAGCCATGCAAGACCCGGCAAAAATCCTGCGACAAAGAACAGCACCAATGCCGCCAGAAAGATGATCCCGGAAAGAATCCCAAGTACCGCACCGGAAAGAACCACTAAAAATTTACATACCAGATAAAGAATCCCCGTAACCAGCATAAAGGGAAGTGCCAGTAATTTACCTATCAAACGCATACGCTTTGCCTCCTTTCAGAAGGGCATCTGCCCTTATAAAAATTTTACCGTGACGGCAAAAAGAAAGCAACGGCTTTCCGGCTGTTTATGAAATGTTTGCAAATCCCCTGATCAGTTTATCCATGCCATCTTAAAGGCTATTTAAACAATCGAAAAAAAAGTGTTATAGATAAAATTGGCTTATTATATTCTATATTTCCGATTTTTCCATCTATTTTCTTTAGTAATTCTTTTACAATATACAATCCCAAACCGGAACCACCTTTGGTGCGTGATTTATCAACGGTGTAAAACTTGCTGAATAATAAATTTATATCCATCTCATCAAGGGATTGCGTTGAATTTTTAATCATGAACACGCCTTCCTGGTTAATGGACACTTCAATATAGTTATCAGAATAACGGATTGCATTTGTAATTAGATTTTCAATAATACGTTTACAAATAAGGTTATTGCCATATATCCACACCGGAGATTTTTCTGTTTGAATAATCGGCTGGATTTCCCCAAATTCATAATACTTTTCAATTAAGCAATCTGTAACAATTCTATTTATATCAACCTTCTCACATTCAACATCAAACTGCTCATTTTCCACCACAGATAAATCATAAAATTCTTGCACCAGATCTGTGAGATAATCTGTTTTTGCTTTAATGATTTCAATATATTGGTCTTGCTCCTGTTTATCTTCACATTCTTGTAAAAGTGTTAGATAACCCTGTATAGATGTTAATGGGGTTCTTAGATCATGGCTTATATTAGATATAGATTGCTTTAACTGATCTTCTTCTTGCTTAATTTGAACTTGCAGTTTCTTATGCAGGGTATCTTTTTGATTGATCGCATAAGCTAACTCTTCAATATCTCTATTTGATAAAGATACTCTTATTTTTCGTTTTTCCTTTATCTGCTTATTTATATTGCGAATTGTTCTAGTAATAGAAAAAAGGGAACATGCTAATATGAATATAGAACATATCAATAAAAAATAGAACATATCCGCATTTCCCCTTTCTGTTGTAATTAGTGTATTTCTTGTTTTCTCAATATCAATGCTGACACCAGGAATGTAATAATTACAGTTCCTACAAAATAAAGTAAGATATTGATTTCCAAATGATTTACCATATTATAAGAACACGTATTCATCCAATAATACATCGGATTGATTTTTAAGTACGTTAGAACTCGCCACGATTGAGCAGACATATTATCCCATGTCATCATATAAATAAGAGGTCCGCTAAAAGTAAATAATGACATAGTTCCTACCACAATAGCTGTATGCTTAAATATCACACACAGCATGAGTGTAATACCGATAAAGGCTCCCATAACCATGCAATTTAGCCCTGCAATTTTCAACATTGGAAGTAATTGTATCGGCACATTGTATTTTGTACATTCAATTATAAATGCAACCATAATAAATGAAAAATATAAAATGATGCTGGTAACAGTAATCACGATATACTTTGCAATAAAGAATTTTAGTCGGCTTTGTCCACTTGCAATCGCAATTTTAATCGTTGAATCTGTATATTCTCTGGAAAAGAAAACAACAGAAAATATAAGAACAATCAGCCAGAAAAATACCGTATAAGACGTGGCAGTCCTTATAATTTCTTCAATCATTGGATGTACCTGATCACTATATGCACGAGCAAGAAATCCTACGGTTTCTCCTATCTTCCATGTTTCATCTACGCTGGAACTAGATACTACAAATTGTTGCTGACCTCCTATGGAAAAGATACCAAAAACAGCTAAAATCAATGCAAATGTTAGATATAACGCCTTTGTATGAAATAATTTATAAAATTCTGCCCGTATTTGATTATACATTTTTTCTACCCCCTATTAGATTTTCAAAGTATGTTTCCAAATCTTCTCCCTGAACAGAGATTTCATCAATGATGATTTCATTGTCGGTTAGTAATTTGGAAATCATTCTTACATTATCTAAACAATCATAAATCCGAATAGAATTGTCTGGATAAACGGAATAGTTTTTAATATTAGCTTTTTGTTCTAATATGAGAGTGGTTTTCTGTATATTATCTGTTTTCAAACAAATATACCGTTTACATTCTTCATTCAATTTTTCAGCAGAAATTTGTTTTAAAAGTTCTCCCTTATGAAGAAAGCCATAACAAGTGGCGAGCTGGTGCAATTCGCTTAATATATGGCTGGATATTAAAATGGTGGTTTCCCGTTCTTTCACTAATTTTTTAAGAAGTTCCCGTAATTCGATAATTCCCGTAGGATCAAGTCCATTGACAGGTTCATCCAATATTAAAAATTCTGGCTCACCTAATAATGCAACGCCCAGTGCAAGCCGCTGTTTCATCCCTAATGAAAAATTCGCTACTCTTTTTTTACCTGCGTTCGATAAGCCAATCAATTCTAAAGTATCAGCAATGCAGCTTTTATTCGGAATACCTCTCTGTATTCTTTGCACTTCCAGATTTTGTGAAGCAGTCATATCTTTATATAGTGCCGGCATTTCAATCGTACACCCGATTTTTAATCGTTCATATTGCAGATTATCATTATGCCCAAATAGAATAATTTCTCCTTCACTTTTAAAATTAAGACCTGTCAATAATCTGATTAGCGTTGTTTTTCCTGCTCCATTTTCGCCCACAAGTCCATATATTTCGCCTTTTGGAATAGTTAAGTTTACATTTTTTAAAGCATAGAAATCTTTATATTTTTTGCTCAGGTTTTTTGTTTCGCATATAAATTTTGTCATCCTAAACAACTCCTTTCCATGCCACTATATATGATAACTCTAAAGAAAATCTAAAGATTATTTCATTTTATATCCAATCCCCCAAATAGTTTGTATATAATCTTCATTTGTAATTGATTTAATTTTCTTACGAATATGACTAATATGAGTATTGATTGTATCGTCATCATACGCATAAGGTTCATTCCAAATGGATTCATATAAATTTTGTTTTGAAAATATTTTCTGTGGGTATTGCAATAGCAATTCTAAAATGCTCAATTCTGTTGATGTAAATGGTACTAATACTCCGTTTATATAAACCAAAGAGTTATTGATCTTTATATTTTTGTATATCAAAGTATTATTATTTTGATAAGGATTATCGACAGTCCGTTTTAAATTTGCCTCAATACGTGCAAGAAGCTCATACAAATCAAATGGTTTTGTCATGTAGTCATCTGCCCCTATTTTTAATAATTCTATTTTGGTCTGAACCATTGTTTTTGCTGATACAACAATAACAGGAGCGTTTGTAAATTTTCGCAATTTCTGTAATACATCATCCCCATTCAGCCCTGGCAACATAATGTCAAGTATTATCAAGTCCGGAACAAAAGATTTGCACAAATTTATTCCTTCTATACCATTTAAAGCATATTGAACACTATATTTATTATTTTCCAAGAATTTTTTAATCATATTGCAAATATCTATATCATCTTCAATAATAACAATTTTACACATTTTTATTTACCTCCATGCCAAATTATTTTATCATAGGAACTTATCGTTATCCACATAATAATATCGTCGATAAAAAACTGTTAAGAATAAATGAACCCATATCAAGATGCCATTTCAAAATTAGTTTAATATTATGAAAGATTTGCAAATCCCCGGATCAGTTTGTCCATGCCATCCCAAAGGCTGTCCAGACGGGTGCGGATGTCATCTATATCTGCGGCATAAATATTGCCGGTCTCATTGGCCCGTCTGGTATATTGGTTTAAGTTATTGGAACAAATGCGGAGAAGCCGGATCATTTCCTGAATATCTCCCATATCAAGGTGAATGATGTAACCGTCTACGGCCATCTTTCGCAGATATGCCGACAGGTTGGTAATGCCAAGTTCCGCCATGCGTTCTTTTACCAGTTCGGCCTCCGGTTCGGACATGACAAATTCGACGCGGACGGATTTTTTGTTATGCCCGCCCTTCATCGTTCCAACCCTCTTTTATGAGATGAGACCTCCTGTGTTGAAACCACCGTCTTTGCTCTTTTGAGTTTTTCCCGCAGGGTGGTCTTTTCCAGCTTATCAAGATATTCCTCCAGATTTCCGGCTGTCGCATGATAGCTGCGTTTGAAGCGTTCCCGTTTTAGAATCATCATCAGCTCCGGCTCATTTTCCGGCAGATAAGTCATTGTTTTAGGGGCTCCATGCTCTGGCATAAACCGGTTCATAAGCTGTCTCCGTTCCTGATAGGGAATCGTGATAACATTTCCATCCGCAAATGCAACGGCTACATTTCCGATTGGACAGGTCAGCTTTTTCATCCGTTCCACATGTTCTCTATAATTTAGCGGATAGAGATTGCCAAATATTTTTCCGTCCCTGACTTCTTTCAAAGAGATGGCATAAGCCAAAACGGGATCATTTGTCTGTTCCTGGTAAAACCGCCACACTTTATTTTCATGGCTTCCATCCAGATAAACTTCCCGTTCGCGCAGGGTATAGGTTCCGCAAGGGCGTGACATCCAAAGAAGCTGTTTATCCTCTGAACGGTCTGACACAGCCAGTTTTGAAATCAGTTCCTTATCCAGGTCAAAGTCCTCTTTATAATGTTGGGTATGAAGATCTACGATACGGGAAAGAGCACCCAAAAGATCTACATCCTCAAATCTTACCCCGGCCATCAGCGTTCCCTTTCCGGCACAGGAGGGATCATCTGCCTTGCTTCATGCTCCGGTTTGTCTGCTTTCAAACGGTCCATCAAAGACGGCTTTGCTTCCGGCACCAGCTCCCGGATTTCTTCATCCGTCTGTCCGTCTGTCAGATCCGGGCGCACAGGAGGTTCGTTGTTCAGCCTGCCATCCAGCATATTGTAGTTCCCGGTTTGTCCTTCCTCATAAAGTTCCGCATTGCGAAGATAACTTTCCGGCGCCTGAAACGGCTGTCCGGCAAACAGGATTTCTCTTTGGGTGGTAAACTGTGCAAGGACCCCATTTTGCAGTCTCGCAAATTCTTCATACTGGCGCAAGGTAAGCCCTCGTTCCAACATTTCCGTCTGGGTATGCGCCCAGCCTTCTCCATAAAGAAAATAATACATATCGGGCTGATCACAGACAAAACACAGGGAACCGTCCTGATTGTCATAGTAAGATGGCTGCATATCCTGGTAATGGCAACGTTCCTCACGGCCCAAATACACACGGTTGTCCGCACCCAGCATAGCGACCATACCCGCGTAATTACTATGGACCGCAGAGCGGATTTCTACCAGCGGATCTGTTTGAGAAGGGATCTGTCTGCCCGGAATCTCGTTTTGTTTTTCCGCTGCATCATTTCTTGGTATTACTTCTTCATGGCTGCGCGCATCCAGTTCCGGTTGAGATGTTCCTTTCCGAACAGCGCCGGGTTCCGGTTCTTTTTCTTTCACATAGTATCGGACATTTGCTGTCGTATGCTCGTTGGCTTCCTTTGCATAGTTTTCAGCGTCGGCTTTGCTATCAAACTCCAACGGTTTTCCATTTTCCTTGCACCAGCTTTGTGCCGGTCCGAAAATAGAAGTGCTGCTTCGTACTGCCCATACACCATAGGTCCGTTTCCTTTCCATTTCGCATCCCTCCTTATCGTTCCTGCTGTTTGGAAGTTTGTTGCTTTTTTACTGGGTCTGCCGGTTTTGTTGCCTTTAGCTGCTGACGGAGAGAATTCTTATGCTCCGGTTCGGAATCTGTGATGTTGACATATTCGCCAATGATACAGAGCGCTTCTCCATAACTGCCGGAAGCAAATACCCGGTCAGACATTTCTTTTGCCTGTTCTTTTAGACCATGCTCCCGCAAAGTACGGGAAGCAATACCAAGCAGATTAAAAATGTTCCCATCTGCTCCGATCAGAGGGCAGTCCGGTTTATCTGCCAATGGTTCCGGTGTTTCTATAAATCCGCCTAAATAATTCGGCACAAAGTCCGACAGCCATGTGCCGCCATAGACTTCATGGGTCTGTAAACGCCACAGGGCAAGTTTCCCTATATCCAGTTTCACATCATCAAAAGGGTAAAGCAGACAGGTCAGTTCTCCGTGCTGAAAAGCAAACACATTTTCAAACTGGCTGCCATCTTTCAATATGCCTGCATTTGTCAGCATTTCGTTGATCCCGTCCACCCATTCTGTCAGATCTCCGCCGCAGCCCTGTAAAATCAGTCCTTCCTTATCCGGCATACGGCGAAGATCCTCTGCAGTAATCGTGTTGATATTCAAAAAATCGCCTCCTATCGTTTTTGTTAAAATATAAGTTTTGTCCGCAACTTAACCTCATTTCAAAGCACCGGAGTATTCTTATACAGCTCCCTTAAAAACAGATGCGAATAGCCATTGAAAATCAAGGACTTTTGGGGCTAAGTTGCGGACATATCATGGTTGGTTTTGCCGCTGCCGGCGTTTGCGTTTCCGCTCGGATTTCCGTCTTGCATAGACCCGGCAGGCATCGGAGCAATATGCCTGGCTGGTTGTAGGAAGATATGCCTTTCCACACACAGGGCATATTTTCTGTCTCATGGAGGTGTCCTCGCCGGTAATGGCTGATTCCAGTGCTGCATCCACCGGCAGCACCGCTTTTTCAAAGTACCTGCAATAAGCACCGGTCCACCATTTATTCAGCATGTAACAAGGGCTGTCCAGAGGAAGGCAGATCTTATCCTGGGAGTCATAGTTGGCGCAAAGCTCCGTAACCAGCTTTCGGATCGTAGCCCGCTCCGAGCGGTTCAATTCTCTCTCCGCCATAACGCCTACCTTTCCGGGGCTCTGCTTTGCCGACCGCTGGAAATTTCGGTTGTATCAGTAACATTCCTGGGCTGTGAAAGGGCATCGGCGATAGAGTTCCGCTTTTTCTGTTTTGGTTCATGGTAAATAAAAAGTTCATTTTTTCCTGGTACATACAACAATCCATTTTCTTCGCAGCGGAAAATATCACATTCTTTGTCTGTTGAAACGGTATAAAAGTCTTTGTAATCATAAGGTGCTTTTTGCCGATCCTGATAGGTACACAGCCCTAAGTTGGGGTCACTTGCCAGCCGTTTCGATATGGCGAAAAAGTCGCCTTCTTTTTTGTGAAATTTTCGTATGGGCGTGAAGTGATAACCGCCATATTCAAAGGTTTTTCGATCGCTCATTTACGCCTGCCTTTCTTTACTGGAAATTCCAGCTTGAAATTCACATATTTACCGCCGGTATCATCCAGAATCACTTCCGCATCATAGGTCTTTCCTGTTTTTTCACTGTAAAGCCCGGACATAGAAATACGGCCCTCTTTCAAAAGAGCCGCTGCCACAGACTTTGTGATGGATTTTTTCTTGCTGGAAAAGAAACGGTTATCTTTCCAAAGAGCAAAAGAACATTCCCTGTTGTCGCAGAAAAAACCTTTCTTTCCTTCATATACCGGGGCTCCGCAGCGAGGACATACCCCTACGGCTTCATGTGCAGTTCCTCTGGAAGAAGGAAACAGATCCGCAAAACGTTCTTCCGGGGTAGTATGTTCTTTTACCAGCGTCCGGCTCATATCTGCAATCTGATCCATAAAAGATGTTGCCGACAGTTCGCCATGTTCCACTTGTTTCAGCATGGATTCCCATTCTGCAGTTAAGATGGGAGATTTGATATTGTCCGGCAGGACTGCGATCAGGTTCTTTCCTTTTTCCGTAGGAATGAGCTGCTTTTTCTTTCGCTGTACAAATCCGGCAGAAACCAGCTTTTCCAGTGTTGCCGCACGGGTAGCCGGAGTACCCAATCCTTTACGCTCGGCATCTTCCGGCATATCTTCCGCACCGGCAGTCTCCATAGCGGACAGCAGTGTGTCCTCCGTATAGTGTTTCGGCGGTGAAGTTTTCCCTTCACGGAGACTTGCTGATACAGCTTCAAAAGTCTGTCCTTCCTGCAGCACAGGGAGAGCGACAGCTTCATTTTCTTTGTGTTCCGTTTCACTCTGCCTGATACTCATACGGTGAATCCGTTCCACCTCTTTCCAGCCGGACTGTAAAATAGTCTTTCCTTTTGCCGTAAAAGTATATCCCTGGCAGTCCAATATAGCGGTGACCGCTTCAAATCGGTGTACCTGCGTTGTGGCACAAAGCAGTCTGACGACAAGCAGGGTAAGCACATCCCGCTCCCCGGAAGGAAGCTCTGACAGGTCTGTCCGTGCGATTTCCACAGTTGGGATAATGGCATGGTGGTCAGTCACTTTGCTGTCATCTGTTACCCGGTCAATGTCCGGCTCTCCGGCGTAGCCTTTTCCAAAGGTCATATTGTCACGCAGCCACAGGATCAGGGAAGCGGCGGTTGCCTGCATGTCCTTCGTCAAATACTGGCTGTCCGTTCTCGGATAGGTTGCCAGCTTCTTTTCATAGAGAGATTGCACATAATCAAGGGTCTGTTGAGCCGTATAGCCATAAATACGGTTACATTCCCTTTGCAGAGTTGTAAGGTCATAAAGGCGGGGAGGCTGTATAGTTTTTACCTGCTTTTCCACAGAACGCACAAAAGCGGAGTTGTGGTCACAGTCCATACGGATTTTTTCAGCCTCGGATCGTTCCGTCATTTTTTCGCCGGAAGCAGTAAAACCTCCGCAGGTGATTTCCGGCACATAAAAAGGCTTACTGATGAAGGATTCAATATCCGACTCACGCTGTACCAAAAGTGCCAGTGTCGGTGACATAACACGGCCGACATTTAGGGTGACACCATACAGGACAGAAAAAAGCCGGGTGGCATTGATCCCGATCAGCCAGTCGGCTCCTGCCCGGCAGACCGCCGCATCATAGAGCTTATCGTAATCACTGCCGGGGTGGAGATGGTCAAAGCCCTCGCGGATCGCCGCATCCTCCATACTGGAAATCCAAAGGCGCTCCATAGGCTTTTTACATCCGGCATATTCATAGACCAGACGGAAGATCAGTTCTC
Organism: Emergencia timonensis; assembly: GCF_900086585.1. GTDB lineage: Bacteria > Bacillota > Clostridia > Peptostreptococcales > Anaerovoracaceae > Senimuribacter > Senimuribacter timonensis. The sequence continues at coordinate 1,721,856 of NZ_FLKM01000008.1, read as the reverse complement.
CTTCTCGTCCGGCATCCGTAGCGCATACCACGGAATCCACCCGTTTGTCCTTCATCAATCGGCACAAAAGGGCAAGCTGCGTTTTCTTATCCTTTGGCACTTCATATTTCCAGTTTTCCGGTAGGATCGGAAGATCCTCATACCGCCATTTGGCGTACTGTTCTTTGTAAGCCTCCGGCTGTGCCAGTTCCAAAAGATGTCCCACGCACCAGCTCACCAGATAGCCGGAACCTTCGAGATAACCGTCTTTTCTTTCCGTTGCGCCTAATACTGCTGCCAGTGACATAGCAACAGAGGGCTTTTCTGCAATCACAAGTTTCAATTTTTATTCCTCCTTCATAGTTTCAAATTCTTTATCCGCAAGTTTTCCGGTTTGTATAAGACACATCAGCATAACGCCGGAAGCCATTCCTCCGGCAAAGGTAAGGAAATGTGAAATCAGGTTCCACATAAGCATTCCTCCTAAAAATGGGTAAAGAAAAACGCCCACTTCAAAGTGAGCGCATCAACAGGTATCTATTTTGTTTTTGGTTTCAAGTGATCCGGCAGGACGATCTCTCCAACCGGGATTTCCCGCAGTTCCTTTTTCATCCGGTGGGTGAAGCGGATCGTCTTTGCCGTACCGCCGGTTTCCCGTCCGTCATATACAGCGATCACTCGGTCGGAGTGCTCCACCATATAGCGGTTTCTGTGGGAGTAGACGCTTGGGAGATATTTTTCCTGTATGACAACAACATCCGCACAAGCCTCCAGCAGTTCACGGGTTCTTGTTTTCTTATTCAGGCTGTCCAGACGTTTGCGGTAAGGGATCACTGCGATCAGCTCCAGCGCCGGATTGGTCTGCTTTCTTTCCAACACCAGCTCTGCAAAATACTGATCCACGCCATCTGCAAAGCTACTCATAAAACAGGTAAATCCATCTGTAACGGCAGCATCGATCTCATGTTCCAAAGCGGCTTTTATTTTGTTGATCTCATTCTGCGGTAAATCCCTGTGTCCGGTAACACAGCAGGTCTTTCCTTTCATCGGTCATCCCTCCATCTGATAGGTAAAATTCTTCACTTTTCACATAGTAATAGATTTTATTTAGCAAGTCAACGATAATACCCTTTTTCTCTTTGCGGATAATAAAGGGGTGTAAGGTACAATCTATTACAGAATGGGAGGTGAAGGCGATGTATGAAGATTTTGTCCCGGAACGATTAGCGAAGCTGCGGACACAGAAAGGAGTTTCCGCACGCGATATGTCTTTATCGTTAGGTCAGGCAAACAACTACATCAATAATATTGAGAATAAAAAGTCACTTCCCGCTATGCAGTCTTTTTTCTACATCTGCGAATATCTGGGTGTGACACCGCAGGAATTCTTTGATGAAGGAAATACCTACCCGGAAACCTTAAAGGAATTCATTGCAGAGGCAAGACAGCTTGATCCTCAATCCATGCAATATATCCTCGGTATTATGAAAGAACTCAATAGCAGAAAGTAAGCGGTCACGGTAAAGGCCGCTTTTTTCGTGACTTTCTTTATTATATTTTATAATGTTCTCGAAATGTCCGCTCCCTATACCGATAAGTATTCAAAAACTGTTCCCCAAACAGCCTTTTTCTATTCGCCGGTACTGCCAAAGCTGCCGGTTCCTCGTTCTGTTCCCAGATCGGTTACAAAATCCGCAATGACGATCGGCGTGATCACAAGCTGCCCGATACGGGCTCCCTTAAAAAGAGACTGCGCCTGATTGCTTACATTGCTGATGATCGCATGGATCTCTCCACGATAGCCGGAATCCACAGGCGGCAGTTCACAGACCAGACCTTTTACCGCCATGCTGGTACGGGGAAAGATATATCCCGCATATCCATCCGGTATTTCCAGTCCAAAGCCAAGAGGAATTTTGGCGATTTCTCCGGGCTGTAAGGTACAGTCATAGGGCAGATAAACATCCGCTCCGGCATCATTGCCATGCGGACGGTAAGGACGCTGGTGCTCCGGTACGCCAAAGTCGATCAGTTTTATTTTCATCGGCAGCCTCCTTCCCAAAGAGCAGGATAATCTTTTTCTAAAATATCCTCTGGCGTCATATCTGCCTGCAGTTTTCGTCCGCAGGTCATTTTACCTTCCAGACATCGATCCATCTGACAAAAAGGCCCGGTCAGTGATGGGGCAAACAAAGCAGGGCTTAGTTCATAAAGTTCTTTCCAGACCTTTAGCAGCACGATCCTTGTTTCATCTGTATTTCTCCGGCATACCCGCTGGCTGATGATATGTTTCCACTGATAAGGGGTGGCGCTGATGAGCAGTACATTCCGTAATCCCTGGGGCGTGGCATAGCCGGCCGCATCGTGCCCGCTTCCGGCAGTGCACAGGGTTTCATAACATTCCATGCTTTCATTACAGCTTTTTAAGTACAATTCCCGTACCACTGCCGGAGCCGTCATAATAGAATACGGGACAGCGAAATCCGCCTGTCCCGTATAGTTGCTGTACTGCAGCGATGCACTCATAAATTTTACTTCGTTCTGGTGGCGGGTGATCTGCGCCAGAAAACGCCTGCTGGCGCAGACAATGGCTACCGTGATCACCGCAAATTTCTGGATGGTAGGATGGGGAAGCGCCCCCATAGCTGCTACTGTCTGAACGCTGAATGATTTTTCGTAGAGCTCCATCAGGTCGTCCATTGAGGCAATCTTATGTCCCTGCTGGGTAAGCCTTGCCGCAAAGACCATGTTTTTTTCTGCTTCCGCTACCGCCTGGCAGTTCAAAATTTTTACTTCGATTCGTTTAATTGGTATGTCCCTCCTTTACAATCGCTTTCAGTAAGAACAGATAGTTCAGACTGTCTGTGATCTTTTCGTCCCATGTGTCCATCGGGTAAACCGTTTCCTCGGCAAAGCACATATCGTACAGAGAAACAATATGCTTTGCCAGCATACCGGCAAGGGCACGCTGGGGCGTTGTGTGCTGTAAAGCTGCCGCTGCCTTAAATGCACCCAGCCGGTCCGGGTCATCCCCGGTGTATTCTTTGGTTTTCCGTTTCAAGGTATCAGCACAGAGCCGCACCTGTTCGTCAAAAACGGCATTGACTTCATTTTGCGTAATATAGCATCCCTCCTTTGAAAACAAGAAACCGGCTATTCTAAAGCATCTTAGAATAGCCGGCAAATAAATGGATATGTAATTGTTTATAGTGTATTGATCTCTTTTTCCAGTTCCTGGACCGCTGCTATGACTGTCTCAAATGTCGGAATATCCCCATACAACATATCCTGCATAGAGTTATAGTCCGTTTCCAATGCTGCGAACCGATATTCCGGCGGGAGTAATTTTAATGTGCCCGGCACAGCCTCCGGGTACTTCGCCCATGCTCTGGGATAGAATTTCATTTTGAAATCTACAACTTTCTTCAGGAGATCCAGCCTGGAAAAAGCAGCTTCTTTGACCGGTGTTGCAGCCATGCGGTAGAGATCATAATAATGTCTGGAATACCGCTGCGGCATTTCCAAATGTTCCGGTCTGTTCGCTTCATGGTGCAGGATTGTGGCTTTTTCCCAGAAGGTCCGTTCCGGGGCAACGGTAAGGATTGCGGTTTCTTTTTGCTCAAAAATCTTCGGATAATATTTTGCCGCGTATGGTTCGATCAGCGCTGTTTTTGCAGGAGTCCACGCTGCCAGCGCACCAATCTCTAAACGGATCACCTGTAAAGTCGCCGTATTCGTAAAAAGGTGCGGATAGGCGAAAATGACCGTCTGTTTATCCTTTTCATCTATGTAGACATTTGCTTCACAACCGATTTCCTGGGATAAGCCGGCTTTGACTGCCGGGCAGAATGTTTCGGACAGAAATACCTCTGCACGCACATTGGCTTCTTTGTTAAAAGCATCCTGTTTTGTATTGGAACGTTTCTCCCATGGTTCATCTTTGCCATATCCCAATACACGCCAGTCCAGAATCAAATCAATATCTTCTGAAAACCGGCTGATCAGGTGAAAGGCTTTTGAAAGGCTGGTACCTCCCTTAAAGGTGATGGACTCTTTCCATGGTGAGCGGTGAAATAAATAATCCAGCGTAAAACATACCCAAAAGTCTTTTTCCACGATGGCATCATTCAGCCCCATTTTATCTGCTGTATTTCTGAACAGCTCCCTGCGGTCGTTATCTGAAAGTCTTGCTATATTTCTCATTGTACCTTTTCACCTCCACAAATCTGCCGTATCGTATCGTAAACCCAATCCGTAGACTCGGTTGCTTCCTTCAAACAAGCCTGTTTATCCTTGTCTGTCAGTTTTTCGGAAAGCATCTGTATGACTTCTGGCGTAACATTCGATCTGCCAAGCGTTTTTAATGCCTGTATAACCAAACTTGTCATATAGGACAATCCGGTAATCTCCTTATTGGTCCGGTGCTTAAATTCCAGCTTTGTAGAGTTCCACTCGTAGGTCTTATATGGACCATCGCTGATATAGGACCATACTGCTGTTACCTGTGTTGAAAGACCTAACAGGTTCAATGCTGTATTCCCACATGGGGCAATCGTCCAGTGATAACTTCGTGCCAATGCGTTCGCCACCGCTTCCGGGTCTGCCGCCACATATTCATCCAGAAGTTTGCTATATTTTGGTTTTTCATAAACTCCTTTCAAAATACGGCGCAATGTTCCTGATTGCACTAAACGGCTTAAACTTTGACGAATAGTGGATGTATCTGCAATATCCGCAAAATCAGACATCACAAAAACAGTTCCATCTTCAAGAGAAAGAACACGCTCTCGTATTCGTTTTGTATATCCGTTGTCCACAATACCGCCTCCCTTCATGTCACGAATATTATATATTATTCGTGACATGATTGCAATAGGTCCTATTCCTCTTATTTTGAGTGTTCCCATTAAAAATCTGATTTATACATCAAAAATCAAAAATTTTGCAAGGCAGTACAGTTTTCATATATGTCACATATTTTATATATTATTCGTGACATCAGGCAGTTGGCAGGTAGATCCAGTCGTGCATCAGGCACACGCTGGGTTCATCCTCCCTGGGAACCAGACGGTAGGTACATTCCCCATAGACCGTGCGTTTGTCCTCGATCTCCATGCCATAGGCTTTATAAAAGCGGTATTCCAGATTGGAGATAATACAGCGCAGGGTTTGCAGAGCCTCCCTTTGAGCTGATACGATCAGGTCACGGTCAATGCTGCGCTTCAAAAACAGCAGCGATTTGTAAAGCTGTACCTCTGTGCGGTAAGGGCGGCAGTCTTTCGTTTCCAGCCATCCGCAAAAAGCGACCGGTCCGCTCTGGATCACACTGCGGTCCGGGTGATAATACTCATAGCAGTCCAGGTTTGCCGTATTCAGAAGATAGAGCATTTCCCGGACTTCATTTTCCGGCATGTCGTAAAACCGCAAAAGCGAGCGGTAAAGATGGACATAGCCGGGAATGGAAATCATGGTATTTACCATAAAATAAAATCCTCCTTGTAAACAGCAGGTGCGGGAGCTTTTGCCCCCGCACCGTCTAAAATCTATATTTCGTTATCTACTTTCACGAGTTTTCCCATGACAAGAAAGCGTCCTGTGCCGCCCGGCGTACAGGTAGAAAGGGTCAGTACCTTATCGCTGCAGGTCACAGTCACATCACTTTCCACCGCAGAACGTTCCTTCATAGCTGTAAGCCAGGTAGTATAAGCACCGTCATCCTTCCAGGAAAGCTGCCAGGGAGAAGTTTTACTGCCGGATTCTTCCGGTTTTGCTGCAAATGCCGTAAAGATCTCCATGACATAACCCCCCTTCGGAGTAACGAGATACATCTGCCTGTGAGTATCAAAGTAACTTTGTTCATCGTACCGGTTCAGCAAGGCAAACATGGAACCATCCCGCATATTATGACCGTAAATGATCGTATTGCGGTCTGAAAAATCTGCCCGGTTTTCATAGTCGGCAAACAGGCAGCCAACCTTGTTATAGGTCCCGTCATAAAGATGGTTCAGGTAATACTCGTTGTTGTCGGTATGCGTCACCGGATAATTGAGCACCGTATCAGGAAGAGAAAGCCATCCGATGATGTCCGGTCCATTTTCACGGAGCGTTTCAAAGTCTACCGAAGGCAGGACAATATCGGCATCGTCCCGTTTTGGTTCTGTCGGATCGGGTGCCGACTCCGGGGAAGCTGTCTGCTCCGGTACTTCCACATATCCGGCAAGATCTCGATAGGCATCTTTACTCTCAGCATACTGGTTCAAGTCACGGAACACCAAAAAACCGCTGCCAAGAGCCACCAGAACGCAGAGTGAAAGGACAGAAACCCCGACAGCCGTTCTTTTCGGGGAAGTCCTGCTGTATTTTCCCTTTTTGAAATAATACACAGCAAATACGCTGCCACCGATCAGTACGGCTGCCAGCAGTCCGCCATACAGGAAAATATACGGATCATCCCCGGTCTGCGGTACCGGCTTTTGAGGGGTGGAAGGATTGGAGGGAACAGAAGGCTTTTCCGGGTTCTTTGGGTTATCCGGCTTTTCCGGTTTTTCATTAAAGAACTGGACTGTAGATGTCTGATCTGCCTTGATCTCCACCGTAGCGGCATCAGGAATGATGTAATCCTTGCTTGCCCGGTTTGCAACTTCTGTTACGGTATAAATACCGACACGAAGGCCCTTAACTTCAATCACGCCGGATTTTGGAGTGGTGAATGTCTCGCAGTAGGAGCCGTCCGCACTCTTAACCTCGATGGCAAAACCATCTTTGCGCCCGTCGCTGGAATCCTTTGTGATCTTTAAGTTGCCGCGGTAAGCCTCATTGGTAAACCCGTGCCCGGCTTCTCCATTTTCCACAACTGCGACCTGTCCATCTTCTGTGATGGAAAAATAGTAAGCGTTTGAGTCAGGCTGATAGCCCTCCGGCGCTTTGCTTTCTTTGATAAAGTAGCCGCCAGCCAGAAGGTTTTCCGCCGTATGATAGCCTGCATCGGTTTCTTTCAGCGTACCGATCTTTTGATCGTCAGGATCATATTCCTGGTTGGCGTTGGAATCCGCATACAGGTCGAACACTGCACCGGGCAGGAAGCGCAGGAAAGAATTCTTGTCTTTCTTATCCTCCTTTTCCACAGGGGACGGTTCCTCCACAGCTTCGGTTTTAGTTACCTGCACACTGCCGCGGATCAGGGTGTTTTCCACACGGATCTCGATATGCTGTCCGTCTGCACCGATATATACATGGTGCTGCTGCGGGCTTACCGTATAAAGGTCAGGGGCAGAGATCTCCTTGACGATCCAGTGTCCGTAAGGAATGTTCTCAAAGGAAAAACTGCCGTCTTTTCCGGTAATAGCAGTAAGCAGCGCATTTTCTTCAGTAAATTCTTCGGTATCAGGTCTAAACAGACCCATGAGCGCACCGGCAAGCGTGACATCCTCGCCGCCTTCCGGGTTTTCCCCGACTTTTACACCGTCTACACGCCCACGGAGAAGTTCATTGGAAACAGCCTCGCCTTCATTGACAAGGATCTGTACCAGGGCGGTTTCCTGACCAGCATACTCAAAGACAACCGGATATTCCTGATCCGAAAGGATATAGGCGCCGTTGGTTGTGCGTTCCTTGACATAATAGCTGCCAAAAGGCAGGTCGGAAGCGAAGGAAGCGCTGTAACCGCCGGATTCCTCAGACGAAACAGAGACCACTTCCAGAAGTCCACCTGCCGGGATTACGCTGCCATCTGCCGCCGTCAGGTCTGCGGAAGCATAAAGTCCAAAGGAAATATCCTTATATTCCTCGTTCATGCCAAGACCGAACAGGTCATCGGTCTCCATTGCCTTGAAAAGTGTGACATCCACTTTCTGGCGTTCGTCATAAAGACCGGCCGCTGTCTGTGTAACCTCTATGGTCTCACCCGCATAGGTCAGTTCCACATATTCCGGTTGAGGATTCAACACACAGCCGGAAGGCGCCTGACGTTCCTCCAGACGATAACGGCCAAGATAGAGAGACCCGCTTTTCGCTGTGCCGTCCTCGCCGGTCGTAAGTGTTTCCACAACCGTATCTTTTTCTGCCCGCAAGGTACCGTCACCGGTATAAATATCTTCATCTGCGATCACATCATAGACCGCTCCAGGAAGTCCGGCAACCTCATATACCGGTTGGTACAGTCCGTCGTTTTCCTGGACAGAAGCAAATACTTCTCCGGTCTTTGTGATGGTAAGCTGGCCTTTCTGCGGCATATTGTACTGCGTGACCGTCACAACCGCCTCGCTGCCGTCAATGGTAAACGGTACCGGCTGGTCGGAAAGCACATAGCCGTAAGGAGCAGCTACCTCATAAAGTTCATAATCCCCGGCGGCCAAAGGCTCCGGCAGCATCAGCCAGCCCTCGTCAGAAACATAGAAGGTATTCAGTGTTTCCGGGTTCGGATAGTAGACGGTCTGGGTGATAAATTCCCCGGTGGAAAGATCCTTGATCTGAAAACCGGTTCCGGTCACAGGGATAATCTTTCCGGTCTCTGCGTCACATTTTTCAACTTTCAGACGGGCTGTGATGGTGCGGTTGTTCAGGATATAGCTGTAAGTCTTTCCGTCAGAGGAAATGAATACCGTAAAGTCCGGGACAAAGGCTTTGCCTTCCTCGCCTGCGATTTGATGGACCGTATAATGCCCATACGGAAGCGGTTTACTGGAAGCAAAACCATCCGCATCCGTGGTAAGAAGGTCGCGTTCACTTTCCTTTGCCGCGTCATAGCTTCCGGCTGCCTTTAAGTAAATTTCAAAGACTGCGCCTGCTTCCGGGCGTTCGATGATACCGGCATTGGGATCGTCGGTATTTTCGCCCTCAGGCACATCCGGGTCCAGGTCATCGGTGTGCTTGACAAGCTGGATATTTCCGTAAATAACCGTTTCCGTCACCTGATTTTCTGTGGTATTGAGTTCCACTTCATACAGGGAAGGGGATGCACCCACTTCATAAACGGTTTCATTCAGAAGATACCCGGTGCTCGGTTCGATCTCCCGGATCGTCCAGTTATCCCCGCACACATAATAGCGAGTCATAAAGCTGCCATCCGGCCCGGTAGTATAAGTGTCGATCAGTTCGCCATCACGGAAGATCCCATAGGTCGCCCCTGCAAGCGTGGCGTCCCCCTGGGCATTTCCGGTATCAGCGTCGCTCTTTACCACATGGACGCGGAACTTCTTCAGGATATTGCTGAAATGTACCGAAGAAGTTTGCCCGCTTTCAATGGTCACGTACTGTGCGGAAGGGGTCACATAGCGGTCCACCGGCAGCTCTTTTACCAGATAGGTTCCCGGCAGGAGCTTCTTTTCAATCTGGCCGTTTTCTCCGGTCGTGACTTCCTCATTGACTTCATTTCCCAAAATGTCCGTACCGGAAATATGGAAGGTGATACCGGAAACAATGCCGTCCTCACTGGTCTTGACAAGTTTTGCAGTACCGTAAGTTTCCGTTTTGATCTTTACAAAGAAGGAAACCGGATCGCTGGCGCCGGTCATCATGGTCTGGTAGCCTGGTCTGCCCCAGATCAGCATGTCATTTGCCACCGGGATATTCTTTCGGAATTCAAACAGCACCGGGTCCATCATCATCTGCCTGCTGGTAAAGGTGTATTCATTTCCGTTTCTTGTCACAGAAACGCCGCTGCCTTTCAAAGCCTCCAGGTCGATCTTCAAGTTGTTGGTATCTGTGACCGTCAGGGTATAGACCTTTTTTTCTACATCCCATTTCAGTTCCAGTTCCGGTGCTTCGCTTTTCTTAGAAGAAGTAAAGGAAGGGACTGTGGAATGGGAAGCGACCTGTGCCAGAATCCAGTCATAGGCTTTTTCAGCCGGTCGTCCGGCGATCACGCTGAAATACTGGTCACCATCTGCGTGGCCGTTTCCGTGGCGGTTGTACGGATCGCTTCTAAGCTGCTGCTGGTATTCCCAAAGGATGATCTGGGTTGCCATCTTATAGTCATCCTCGTTGATCCCGGAAACAGGGAGCGTCGCACCGGGTTTCCAGCCATAGATCGCAGTCAGGGTGATCCCCCTCCTTGCCTCGGCAGGAAGCAGGTTCAGGTATTGGCTGTTGGTCCCGCTTTCTGAAACATAGGTGTTTTCCGAAGTATGGTAAGGAATCCCGCTCTCCACACAGTAAACCTGATGGCTGATCCCGTCAGAATCCGTCAGCATATAGTGCCGGTAAGCATTGCCCCCGGAACTGGTGTGTACGTCGATGGTTCCGTCTGCATGGTAGGCAAGATAGGTGTAAGGTGCCGGGGCGCGGTAGTGGTTTCCATCAGAGCCCACATACTGGTCGCCCAGCCAGGAGCTTGCCGTTTGTCCGACAGACATGGCAAAAGCCTGAGCCGGAAGAAGCCCCAAAATGCTTGCCATACAAAGCAAAAACGCCAACAGCTTGCGAAAGCCGCGGCGCCTGGTTATGATATGTTCCATGAAAAAATCCTCACTTTCATAAAATCTAAAAGGACAGCCTTATTTGCTGTCCTTGTCGTCAAAATCATCCTCGGAAAGATATTCCGGTTCCCCGTATGCCTCATCCGGGTCAAAGCCTTCTCCATAACCGTCATCCTCAAATTCCGCATCGTCCTCGGCCTGCTGTTTCGGACGCACGATTTTTACATAGTAACCGATCCCGCCGACCGCAAGTAAGGCAGCAAGGATAAACAGGATCGTGCCGACACTGCCGGTCTCTTTCTTCGGCTTTTCCGGTTCAGCCGGTTTTTCGGTTTCCGTCGGCTTTTCTTTTCCTTTGCAGCCACTCAAGTCATTTTTGCAGACCGGACAGCCGGTATTGACTTTTCCTGCCTCACATTTTTCGGTGCAGTTGCAGCTTTCTTCCTGGGGAATCATGCTCATGCTGCCATTGTTCTTTTCTGCAAGCGCCATCAGGTCGGACTCTGTGACGCCGTTTAAGAAGTAGACATTGTTATCTTCCCGTTTCCCGTCGATCACCAGATAAAAGACATTGCCCGCGTCCGTAGTGATGGTGTAAAACTGTTTTTCCCCATCCGTACCGCTGATGTTGTCCTGTACCGTTCCGGTGCCTTCCGGGGTAAATGCACCTTCCGGGATCGCAGAAGTATTTTCCTGCTGTCCGGTACTGTTATCTGAACCGGAAGAATTTCCGCCGCCGGAAGGGGTTGCAGCGTTTGAGCCGGAAGGTTTTTCTTCCTTAGGCGGTTTTGTCTGTGTACCGGACGGACTCTGGGGTGCTGCCGCAGCAGGTTTCTTTTCAGGAGCCGGTTCTTTGTAATACGGATTATCCAGCTTTACCACATCAGAACGGTTGCCGGCATAATCTTTTGCGTATATGCTTACCTGTTTTTCTGTTCCTGCATAATCTTTTAGTGCAACCGACGCTTTCCCATCGGTGAGGGAGTTGATACGGTTTTCATCAACAAAGACCGCCTCCACGCCGGATAGATCGTCACTGCTTTCTATTTTCAGGGCATCGCCCTCCAGGGAAGCAGTCAGCGTTGGCGGTGTGGTGTCTTTGGAACCGCCGGCATGAGCCGTTACAGGTAATGCGCTGACACTTACAAGAAGCGTAAGCGCCAGCAGCAGGGAAAGTTTTTTAAGCCTCATGCACATCCTCCTTCTCCTGCGGTAAAACAGTTTCCGAAGGGGCTGCCTGCTGTGATTTCAAAAAATCCGCAAGCTGCTGGGGCGTCAGTTTGAAACTGCGCGCCACCGCCACATAATCGGTATTTTCCAGTTCTGTTTTCTGTTCCTCCAGCTTATGGAGCTTTGCCTGCATTTCCGCAATCTTTGTTTTGGTCTTTTCAATTTCCTTTTCCAGTTTTTCAATTTTAGGATTCAATTTATTACCTCCAATCTGTTAAGGCAGACGCCCAAATGTATAAAAATGCTGCTGCCAGTAGCTTGTATTGATGTTTGCATAAGAAATCGGGTCTCCACAGTGGATCATCATTCCATTTCCCACATAGATCCCTACATGGCTTGCGCCGCTGGTGTTGTAGGTCCCCTGGAAGAAGATCAGGTCGCCCGGTTTTGCATCCGCACTTGATACCGGCGTACATACACCTAAAAGACCATCCGCGGTCAGCCTTCCGAAATTCCAGCCAACGCCGCAGTTGTTGATCACCCAGGACACATAGCCGGAACAGTCAAAGGAAGTGGAAGGGCTTGCGCCTCCCCATACATACGGATAGCCAAGATATTTTTCCGCCTCGGCCATCATTGCGGCAAACTGTTCATCCGCAAGGGCTTCCGGTGGAATGTCATAATCGAAGTAGTTTCCTGTGCCGCCTGAACCAACTTCCGGCAGGTGCCGTTCGCTGGTATCGCCGGTATCGGCAAAATACAGGGGATTCAAATACTGGCCGTCAACCAGGACTTCTAAGTGCAGGTGGGCCCCGGTAGAATTTCCGGTATTCCCGACCTTTGCAATCACATCCCCGGCTTTGACCTCCTGCCCGGCAGAAACAAGGATCTGGGAACAGTGCCCGTATTTGGTCGTCAGGGTATGTCCTTCGTATGCCTCGCCTTCAATAGCGACACACAAGCCATAACCGCCGACATTTCCCGCAAGGGTGACCGTTCCGTCATGCCCGGCAAGGATCTCTGTGCCCTCCGGCATCCCGATGTCCACACCGGTGTGATAGTTCTTTTCCCCACTGATGGGATGTACCCGGTAGCCGTAATAACTGGTCACATAAGGGAGCCAGTTGGTGCCAAAGACATTTTTGACATACTGGCGGTTTCCTTTTGTCTGCAGCAGGATCTCGCAGATCTCTTTCTGGTCTGCGTTCATCCGGGAAACGACCAGGTTTTCTAGAGGTGTGACTGTGAGCTTGACATTTAAGATGCGCCATTCATAAGGCACTTCCTCCTGGGTTTCTTCCCCGGTTTCCGGATCAACGGAAGTTTCGGTGCGGTAACGGATCTCGGTTTCTTCTGAAAAGGACAGGGTATATTGTTCCTGGAAAAGCTGCCGCAGCACGCTTTCCACTTCATCGTAAGTAAATCCCTGATAAGCAGAAGTCAGATACCCCATCAGCACATACGGGTCATGCTCGATTGCGCCCAGGTTATACTGGTATTCGTCATAGCCGGGGCGGTCTGATTCCACCCGGTCTATTTCCATTTGCAGATCCGTTTCCCATTCGGTATAGGTAAGCTCCGCCTGGTTGATGTCCTGATCATCTGCAAGATAGGTAGAAGCAGCCAGACTTCCCAAACCGCCGGTCCCGATATTGGAGAACGTGGAAAACAGGGATGTGATCAGGAAAATTACCAAAAGGAGAAGCAGGAGGACAAGGCAGATTACAGGGTGCCGTTTGACCGCATGGACAATACCGACGCTGACCCTCTCTGTTGCGACTGCGGCATTTTTTGCCTGTTTCCCGGCTTCACGGGCAGCCTTGGCATACTGCCTTTTCAGTTTTTGTTTCTGCCATATCCGGGCAATCGCATGTTTCTTCAGCTCCGGGTGGTCGCTAAGAGCCTGCCGGTAAGCAAGTCTTGCGTTGGCCTTTGCTGATTTTTGCTGTAATTTCGCTGCCTTTCGGTAGGGGGCAGTTTTATGCCGGTGATATGCCGTGCGAAGCCCTGCCTCGCCCACAAGTTCAGAGCGGTGGGATGCCTTGATCCCCACATTTTCATCCTCTGCCTCATAAATCTTTTTATGGGCGTAACCAATGGCAGTATTGGCGCCCGCCTTGACCGGACGCAGTGGTACAGGCCCTTTTACATGGGCCTTTTGTGATTTGACCTCCTTTTCAAATTTTAAGTGTTTTTTGGCTTTTCCGGTCTCCGGGTCGGAAACCGTCTCCATGCGCAGTTTCTTCCGGGCCGGCAGACGATTTTGTGCCTGCTCTGCTTTTTGTGCAGTACGTTCGGCCTTCCGCCTTGCATGGGTGAGCTTTTTATCCTCTGTCTGCGGCGGCAGTTCATCCGCAGTAAATTCCAGCTTGGATGTTTTTGGCGGTTCGCTATCCACACCCTTTTCCTTCTGCGCTGCCTGTTCCTCCGCCTGTGCCGCTTCCTGAAAACGCTGTTGATATTTGTTCCCATGCTGATGTGTCCGGTAACGGTGTTCCTGACTGGATCTGTCTGTGCTGTCCGGTGTGGCTGAGCCTTCGGAAGAAGGAGCATATTTTCCGGTATCATGGTCTGTCGCATTCTCTGTTACAAGAAAACGTCTGGAAGCCTCCTGCCGGAAATTGCTTCGCACGTTGTCCTGTATCGGGGGCGCTGTCCTGGCAGCATCCGGTGTCTCAAAGTGTTCCGAAAAACCATCCAAAGCGGTTGCATACGCTTCGCCCTGTTCCAACAAGGACTCCGGTGTTTCCGGTGACAGATGGGAAAATTCCGTCTGTACAGGGATGTCCTGCCTGTGTGTCTTGCCGTTGACAGAAGAAGGGGTGTCCCGTGCCCTGCGCAGGTCAAAATCCTGTTCGGTCTGCCTGGCTGCCGGCTGATCCTCCCCGTGGGAATCACGCACCGGCATCCGGGTATCTTTACGCTTCCTTTGAAATTCCCTGTCGTGTGCCATTGTTCTCACCTCCGATCCATTTTAATTTTTGCCTCATGCTTTGGTCCCCGCCACTTCATCCGGTCTTGTGGTAAGCACGCTGTACAAGAGTGTGTCCTTCGGGAAGTGGTCCACAAAGGGGATGATCACATTTCCAAAGAACAAAAGCCCCTCGCCGGGACCGGAATGGGTCACATACGAAAGTTGGTGCGGGGAGATCCCCAACTGCTTTGCCAAAATCTGACGGTCTCCCTGGGCCTGGTTGAGCATATAGATAAAGTCCGAGTTCTCAAAAATATTTTCGATCTCACGGGAAGCCAGAAGGTCCTTGACATTCTGCGTTAAACCTGATGGGATTCCGCCCCATTTACGGAAGCGTTTCCAGATCTCCACGCTGAAACTTCCTGTCTGCCCTTTCAAAAGAAGATGGAATTCGTCGATATAGAACCAGGTTGTTTTATGTTTGGAGCGATTGGCCGTGACACGGTTCCACACCGCATCCTGCATGATCAAAAGCCCGATTTCCTTTAAGGCTTTTCCCAGTGACTTAAGCTGGAAACACAGTACCCGGTGTTGATCCATCTGGATATTGGAACGGTGGTTGAACACGTTAAGGGAACCATTGACATAGATTTCCAGTGCCGTTGCGATATTCTGTGCTTCCGGTTCAGACTGTTTCAAAAGCAGCTCGTAAAGATCGCCTAAGATCGGCATATTTTCCGGGCATGGGTTCTGCAGGTATTCCCGGTACACCAGTCTGGTACAACGGTCGATGATCGTCCTTTCAATAGGGGAAAGCCCTTCTTTGCCGCCGATGATAAGGTCGCACAGCGACAGGATAAAATCACTTTTCAAAGTAATTGGGTTTTCATCATCGGAATAGTCCAGATTGATGTCCATCGGGTTGATGTAGTTCGTGGAAGTAGGAGAAATATCAATGACCTGCCCCTGGGAACCGAACTGCTGTACCAGCGGCCCATACTCATTTTCCGGGTCAGCGATAATGATGTCGTCCTCCGTCAGAAGAAACACATTGACGATCTCACGCTTGGCAGAGAAAGATTTACCGCTTCCTGGGGTACCGAGAAACAGCCCATTGGGATTTTTCAGCGTTTTTCTGTTCGCCATGATCAGGTTATTGGAAAGGGCGTTCAGACCGTAATACAACGCCTCGCCCTCCTGGAACAATTCACAGGTGGTAAACGGTACAAAGATCGCTGTGCTGCTGGTCGTAAGCCCGCGCTCAATTTCAATCTGGTTCGTGCCAAGAGCAAGCGAGGACATAAGCCCCTGTTCCTGTTGGTAATCCAGCCGTTTTAAGGCACAGTTGTATTTCTGTGCCACACCCGAAGCGGCAAAAATATCATTAAACAGCTTCTGACGTTTGGCAGCGATATTTTCCACCAGTACCGTCACAAGGAACATGCGCTCATTGCGGCTCTGTAAATCCTGCAAAAGATTTTTGGCTTCCTCTCCATAGGTGGCAAGGTCGGTGGGAATGATGTCCATGTCATACCCGGATCGGACCGCTTTCTTTTGTTCCTCAATGGTCATTTTCTGCAGGTCCGACATTTTACGCTTGATGTTTCGGATCGCCTGCGCCTGGTCGATAGACTGGATATGCAGGTTGACGGTCACGGCGTCGTTTAAGTCAAGAAGATCCGCTAAAAGCCGGTCGGTAAGCTCCGGCGCCAAAATCTGCAAAAAGGAGACAGCACCGGAATGGTCGCCTACCCGGAATGTCTTTCCATCCTTTGAAAAAGACAGCCCGGATGGGGAAATGAAGTCTTTGGTAGAAAGACCAGTCTTAGGCAGATCCGACCACTGGAAATGAAACTTTTCCTGACCGTCCGGGTGAAGCTGGCTGTGAAGAAGTTCCAGACGTTCCAGTCCGTTTAAGGATCTCGCCTGAACTCCCAGGGTCTTGAAATTTGCCAGCACATCCGTTTCAATGCGTTCCAGACGCATTTTCGCAGTACGCAGGTCATCTGCCTCGATTCCAAAGGTAATGTATTTGCGTTTGGTGAGACCGTTATTTCCTTTCTGCAACTGGTTCTTTAACATATCCCCGTATTCCCTGCGGATTCCGTCATACTCGTCGCCGCGGGGAGGGATGTCAATGCTTCTGGTAAAATCCTGCATATTGGCCCGCTGGTTGATAAAGGTAAGCTGCACATGGATCGAGGCATCGAAGTAATTTAAGAAATCGCAGTAACCCTCGAAGATCTGTGCTTTATCATCTGCCTGTGCAAGCTGATAGTTAATATCAAAAAACTGCACCGTTTTGGTGTAAAGGGTATCAGTCAGCCGGCAGATCCCATCCCGGTACATTTCACGGTAGGGGATGCTCTGCTGGACCGTCTGCGGGGCATCTGCTTTCAGCCCGGCAAAAAAGCCGCCTTTTTTAGACGGCTTGGAACGGGCAGACTTAGTTTTGCCCTGCTTTGCATCGGCTCTGGTCTTTTTGGCCTGCCTGATATTTTTTTGCAGACGCTTTTCCTGAGCTTCCTGCTGCTTGTTTTTTGGCAATCTTTGTAACCTCCTTCTTTGACATAGATTTATACAGGTTATCCGTCCTGTATGGACGGTCCTTCGGCCAGAGCTTATAACGGAGCCGGTTCTTCAAGATCTTTTCTGCCGGCTGCCCGTCACGCTCATACATGGCGAAGAAGAAAAAGGGCATCATCAGCCCGATCATCAAAAGTACAGCCGCCGAATTGCCGATCGCCCCGCGGGTAAAGAAATACACCGGAAGGCCGACAAGTCCGGCAAGGCTGAAACAAATAAGCTGGCGCTTCGTCAGATTGAAGGCCAGCTTAGTCTTAACTTTGGTTAAATCCTTTGGTACAGGTACATAAGGCATCTATACACCTCCCATCGTAATATAATTTCCGGCCCATTACCGTGCACCGAAATCGCGTACCGGTTTCTCCGCAGCCGGACATTCCCGCACTTCCTGAGCCGCATTTTGCAGCCGTGCCAGGACAGAAACAGCCGGCTCTCTCTGACACAGGTATTCCTGGCTGTCTCGGATTCCGGCAATATTTTCCCGAATATCCATATCCACGTCGAACACATCTGAAACCGGCATAAGCCAACGGTCTGCAAAGTATTTCAAAGGATTCTCAAGCGCCAGCACATCATCCAGCATTTCATCCCTGAACTCAAACTTTGTTGTCAGATAGGAATACGCCTCCTGCATGGCTGTAATTTCAGCAGCTTTTTCAATTAAGGATTCCTTATCTCTTGACATAAGGCTTTCCCTGTAAGCAAAGTAATTCTGTCCCAGCCGTTTCATCAGGAGCGTATATTTGTCCTGTGCGGAAGGTTCGCTTGTGAAATGTTCAAATTTTTGCTCTGCATCAATTTCTTTGAGAAGATCGCAGATCGGGAAACTGTGTTCATGGTTATTTTCTTCCCAGCACCATCGGGCTACATCCAACGGGTCCTGAAAAGAAAGAAGTGCCTCTACTTCCGCCGGAGTAAATACATGCTCAACCTTCAGATAATAGTGGAGTTCCGAAAATCCCTGCAACTCGTAAATGCTGCCGATGTTCTGTGCATCCAGCATATCCGCATGAACCTTCAAACACTCGTCCAGCCGTTCCATAAGCAGCCGCTTTGCATCTTGTTCTATCAAAATCACCCCTTTCGCTCCGGCATAGTCAGCGTACAGTTCACTTCATTGCCCCATACATCCCAGCCGGGAGTCTTTTGTCTTGCAAACAGTTCCACTCTGGGCTGATCGCCCATGAGTTTTACGATCTTATCCCGCACCTCGTCCGGTTTCTTGCTGTGCTGCTCAATATGGGAGATCACAAACTGATGGATTCCCGCACACTGGCGTTTCGGACGGCCTCTGGTTGCCAGCAGGCAGACCTCCGCGTTTGAGCGGGTCCAAAAGCCCATGCCATAAAACCAGCTATCCGCTTTCCGGTTCTGTTTGAGCCATAGAAAAGCTAGCGTTTTATATTTGAACCCCCAGGCGTCGATCACCCGGAAGGCTTCATTAAGCTGCGGAAAGGTTGCCCACAGAAAGAGGGCGCTGTCTTTTGCGGCAAGTTCCGATACCGGCAGGGCACAGATTTCTTCAATGCTCATTGTGGGGTAATGGTTTTCCGCAACGCCGCTTCCATGTTTCCTGTCATAATGCCAGGGCGGATCGGCATAGATAATGCCGTACTGTTTCGTTTCCGGCATTAGCGAGCCTGCTCATTCTTAGATGGGGCAGGTTTAGTCGGCTGTTCTTTGACCTTACCGGCATTTTCCTTCAATGTACCGGTCAGGGAAGGTTTTTCCGCAGCTCCCTTTGTCGCTTCAAGAGTCGCCTGCAAATTTTCAATAGCCTGGCCGTACCCATCAATGAGAGCATCGTTGAGCTGCTTGCGGAACTCTGCCGTAACCGGCCAGCAGACATCTTTCCAGTTGCCGCCCTTATCCTGGGTTGCGGGCATATTGACATACAGCCCCTTTTCACTGGAACAGATACGGAAACCGTCAATCTTAAAGCATCCGCCAATCGTAACATTGGCAAACGCCAGCAGGTTTCCCATTGGGGCGATCGGACGCACGCGGACATCCAGCTTCATGCCGTTTGTCATTTCCGGCGTCTGTGTCTCCGGCGCCATTTTTTCTGTATTGGTTTTACTCATATATAAAATCCTCCTTTTTAGAATTGGTTTTGTTCATGCTATCTTGCATTAAATATGGATTTGGATAACGAACCTGTCTTAAACAGGGCAAAGGCCAGCAGTACCGTATAACCCGCCGTTCCCCAGATCGCGCCGTGCACGTCGCCGGACGATGGGATAGACTGGACCAGCACTGCATAAATGGCAACACAGATCAGAATCAAAAAACCCTGAAAACCCAGGGCAAAAAGGGAACGCAGATACCCGGTTCCCATTTGTCCCCATTCCCGGTTTGCCATTGTGGAAAACGGGATCGGTGCAAGGCTCACGGTTAAATAAATCTCGATCATACGGCCATATACAATGACAAAGATCACGATGGACAGTACCCACATACACAGATTGATGATGTTGGTTTCCAGCCACAGTCCAATCAGTTCCCACATTCCCATTGCTTCAAGCTGGGTTTCCAGATCAGACAACGCCGCCTGCACATCCAGGTTCCCGTTTATGACACCGGCACTTTGCGACACCACATTTTGGGCCACATCAAAGACCGCCATCACAATCGTAAAACAGTTGGTGAGCAGGTAAGTGGCAACAAAAGTCTTGAAAATCCACTTGAAGATGTTGAATGTATCGAATTCGTGCATGTTGTTCTTTTCGAGAATCATCTGGATCAGTTCATACACCAGAACAAAGGTCAGGATCATGCCCGCAATGGGAATGACGACAGTTTCCGAAAGATTTTGGATCATGGAAAATACGCCGCCATTCCAGCCCTGCGGGGTCTGTCCTACTTGATTTGCCACATCCGCAACCTGATTGTTGACGGAGTTGAAAATGCTGGTGTACTGTCCGGTGATCGCATCGATCAAGCCCTCTTTAATCCAGTCTGTTATCCGTTCAAACAGACTGCCCATAAATCAGCCCTTAACCGAACAGGCCGGAAAGCAGCGGAATCAGCGTTGCACCAACCAGAGCGATACCTCCGCCTGCCATAAGCTGCTTGATCCCCTGGGATTTTGCACCTGGGTTATCATTTCCGTAACCTTCGAGAAGGTTTACAACACCCCATGCGCCCAGACCTGCGCCCAGGGCGATCACAAGGATCTTCAAAGTATCAATCGCGCTTGCAAAAAATGCCATAATGTTCCTCCTTTAATTTCAGAAATTTTAATTTGTGATATGGCCGTATCAGGCCGGAAACAAAAAAAGTCGCCGCACTGTTTTTAGAAAAAAATCTGTTTCAAACAGCACGGCGGCATGGGGCAGGAAGAATCCTGCGGTTATTTACTTTTCAGGGAGAATCACGAATCCTCAAAAAATCCTCCTTTCATCGTGACAAAAACAAAGCCTGCCGGGGCATCATGCTTTGACAGGCAGGAACAACTCTATAAAGTCTGGGAAGCCAGATCTTCGGCTGTGACTTCATAATTGCGGTATCGTTCACCGGGACGCATCGGCATCCGGGTAGAAAGAAACTTTTCGATATTAAAAGCGTTCTTCTCATTAAAATCGGAAAGCAGTTTGTAATTTGGGTGTTTGGTTATATCGTATTTCCGGGAGAGGAACGGCCGCACACCCCTGATCTGCAGCAGACATTTGCCCCCGTCCATAACTGCCAGTTCATCCACCGACATCAGATCCTTTCCCAGCTTTTGAAAATTTTGTCCGTGGGATTCCTGATTGCCCTTTGTGACACTGGTGTTATACAGGTCGATGGTCTCTTTCCCCAATAGGGAGTTCCAGCTTTTTAAGGTGGTTTCTTCTTTGCCTCCTAAGAAAAGAGAGGCGTCACAGTTACCGATGACGGTGTCCATGTTGTCTTTATACAGGGCTTTGAGCTGGCTTTGCGCCTGCAGCACCAGGCAGGCAGAGATCTCACGGCTTCGGATGGTCGCCATAAGACGCTCCAGGTTCGGGATCTGCCCGATATTTGCCGCCTCGTCGATCAGGCAGCGTACATGGATGGGAAGCCTTCCGCCATATATATCATCTGCCCGTTCGCACAAGCGGTTAAACAAAATGGAATAGATCAGACTGATCAAAAATGCAAAGGTCCCGTCCGTATCACTCATAATAAGGAAAAGAGCAGTCCGTTCATCCCCCAGCATATCCAGATCCAGTTCGTCATACATGGTAATTTCCCTGACTTCTTTAATGTCAAAAGGAGCCAGTCTGGAAGCACAGGAAATAAGGATCGACTTTGCTGTTTTTCCGGCAGCGAGCTTATATTTCTTATATTGACGCAGGGCAAAATGATCCGGGTCTTTTTGTTCCAGCGCGTCAAAGAGAAGGTCAACGGCATTTTTGAACGATTCATCATCCTCACGGACCTCCATTGCGTTCAGCATTTCTACCAGTGTGGCAAAATTCTGTTCGTTTACCGGAGCTTCATAGTAGATATATCCGATCAGTGCCGTATAAAGCAAGGTTTCTGCTTTGACCCAGAAATCGTCTCCGGCTTTTCCTTCGCCTTTGGTATTGGCGATCAGGGTAGTGACGATCTTCAGAATATCTTTCTCGGAATGAATGTAGGCGAATGGGTTAAAGTGCATACTTTTCTGAAAATTGATCGTATTGAATACCCGTATTTTATAGGGCTCATAGATAATCTTTCCTTTTTCATTACGCATAGGCTTTCCGTCCTTATCCAGCTTTGGTGTGCCTCGCTGCAACATCTTTCCGCATTCCACAAGGACTGATAGCGATAGGTAAGGCTTTGAAGTAATCTCCACCTTTTCCCCCGCTCTACACCGTACATGATGTTTTCGCATCATACGGCGTGCCATCATACTCAAGTAAATTTATAAGTTATCTTTTCTTAATTGGTAGTAATCCATAATTTTCACGCAATCGGTTGAATCTCCGTCTTTGCTTGTCGTCCATATTGAATTTCTTCATTATTCTGATAGTTTCTGAAATATCCTCTGTCATAACAGCTCGCCATATTTCCTCTGAAATAAATGCGATATTAGTATGCCTATCTGTACCACCTTCACCCACTGGAATTTTCCTTATACATTTCATTTGATTTACATTCAGCCTATTTCCCATGACATAGCAGTTCCCCTGTTGCACGAGGTATGCAGAAATACTATTATCATTAAATTCAATGCTTTCATTAGGATTCCTATACTTCATCACATTTCGTAATTCCTGTGTTTCTACACATTGGACAGATTTATGAATCTTTTCTCTTCCTTTAGCTGTATAGCTGGTAATATCTTGTGAAAAATTTATAGGATGTTTGTGATGAACTCCTGTAAGTGGCAGTAGTGGCATTTTGCCTACTGTTATAATTTTGGTTTCTTTCTTGATTCCTACAGTTTTCTGTTGAAATTCATAGGGCGTTTCCGCAAACGGAATTGTACTTCCAATACATGATAATCTGGTTCTAAAGGTTGGTAAGAGAGCGTAATTAACATCCGTTAGATTGTTATATATGTTGGTAGCAATACAGTAATAATTCTGTATCCCTATCACTGCCATGTTATAGGCATTGATTCTACCAACAGTTGTGTGTTTCCTTATATTAATCACTTTTGCCTTTAATTCAGCAGTAACCTTTTTGATGGCTTTATCGCTCATATCAGTTTTAGCAATGTATCCATATCTGGTCTTGCCTTTTGGCAGGACTTTAATTTTGAATCCCAGAAAATCAGAAGAGTTCTTTCGGAGATTAACAACTTTGGACTTCTCCGGACTAATGTCGAGTTTTAATCTTGACTTTAAAAAGTCTATTGTCGCATGATAATATCTTTGTGCATCAGTATAACTTCTGCACATAATTTTAAAATCATCAGCGTAACGCACCACATACCCATCTTTTAGATTTGTATATTTTCGTGCATAACTCAACCAGCCCTTACTTCCTTTCATGTTGCCTTTCTTCACTCCATTTGGTGTAAAAGTCTCCCACTGGCTACTTACCCACCAATCAAGTTCATTCAGCACAATGAGCGAAAGTAGCGGACTAATCAGCCCACCTTGCGGTGTACCCTTGTCCGGTATTCCTTCTCCTTCAATTTCTGATTTTAATATTTTGCTAATGATACATAGCAATCGTTTATCTCGTATACCTAATGTCCATATCTGTTTTAGCAGCTTTCCGTGGTTTACATTATCAAAGAAGCCCTTGATGTCCACATCCACACAATAATAATGTTTATACATATTTACCATACTGACAACTCTGCTGACCGCATGGTGGGCATCTCTATTTTGCCGGAATCCATAGGAGTGATTATGAAACTTAGGTTCACAAATCGGCTCTAACACCTGTAAGATACACTGTTGTATCAGTCTATCCCAGATACATGGAATCCCTAACGGACGCTTTTTATCGCTTCCGGGCTTAGGAATAAAGACCCTCCTGACTGATTGCGGATGATAATCTGCTAATTGTTTTCTGACAGTTTCAATTACTTCCCTGTCCGATAGACCTTTGATATCCTCGATTGTTTTACCATCTGTACCAGCGGTTTTACTTCCGCTATTGGTTTTTAGGTTTCGGTATGCCAGGCAAATATTCTGCTCTGAACCGATAATTTCTAATAACTTATAAAAGTTGTTACCATTTTTGCTCTGCTGATACAACTCATCGAATGCTTTCTGCATATCGTAATATTCGTTGTACCGGAGCTTAGCTTTCTTTTGTATGGTCTGTAACCTCCTATCTGGGAGTTATTACATCTCTTAGTCTTACTCGAACCCATACCATTTGTAACTTATTTACTCTAATGTATGACTAGTGGCTATCCCTCCACCGCTTGTTATCACGGTTTCATCGGTACTATGCCACCGCTTTCACTGACATTATCTCCCTTATATCATCGCTAATCTCACGATGACTTTCCCGTTCGATACGTTTCATAGACAGTAAAATCTCCACGCTGTCAGCTTACGACGTTCCGAATGCGTTATCTGTTCATATATACCCGTAGGTTCCCATCTCTGAGCCTGCTACCACATCAATGCCTGTAACATTGCACGGATTTTCATAAAGGCAGAAGTCTTACTCACCCGCAGTAGCAACACTAGTTGTGTTACTAAGCATTTCTACTTAGTCCCGATATAGACCCGTACATTCGAGGGTTCGTCAGTGGATTATGTAACATCCACCATTCTAACCATAGGTATTTTATAGACTCCCGGCATATAGGATACACCATCCACCTCTGGACAGCTTTCGTCAACTACTATTGTTACGGTATCTCTCTGCCGACTTCACCGGGCTTCTGACATTTCAATGTTTACTCATTTCCATGCCAGCCGGAGTATTAGAGTAGCCTTTCAGGGCGTTACCCCTTCATTCGACTATTCACGCATTCAGTTCTCCAACTCGAACTAATTTCATTACAATAAACAATGATTCAGTTGAGATGTGCCAGTCCTTTTCAGACTGGAACGTCTCGCACTACCTTTCGGATCGGTGACGACGTAGGAACTGTGCATTTGCATCAGATTGGGCTTGATGAAAAAGCGCGTTTTTCCCGAACCTGATCCTCCGACTACCAGTACATTTTTATTTCTTGCATTGGCCGGATTTTTGGGCCGTCCGTTTAACATCAGTCCTTCACTTTGGGTAAGAATGATATTGTTTTCCGGCTTTGGGTCCATAAATGGGGCAATATCGGCTTTATTTCCCCATCTTGCAGAACCATATTCCACATTTTTGCGGTATTTCTTAGCGTCTTTCCCTCTAAGATAGACTGCCAGCCGCATAATGGCTGCACCGCATAAACCAATCAGCCAGTCCATTGCCGCTCCCGGCCACATACTCTGAAACGCAAGGGCAAAGCCTTCGGACAGTCCTAACAGCTTTTGGGAAGCGTCTGCTCCGGGAGCCAGACGCACCGCCTCGCCCAGCTTGGCAAATACCAGAAGGAACAGAATATAAGGCAGATGGAGAATGACCTGTTTTTTCAGTGTTTCTGCATCGATCTTCATCGTTCCGGTCCTCCGTGTTCTTTGTTCTTTACACGGTCACGACCAAGCGACTGTGCCAGTTCTTTGAACTTATGAAGCTGTGTAAGCAGCGACGGTCTGCTGCTGCGTGTAAGGTCTTTCTTTGTATATTCCTTAAAAGCTGCCGTCAGTGCATCCGCCTGGTTTGCCTTGAAATATACCGTCCATTTTGGGGGATCGGTCCCAAGTTCCTTTTCTATATGGTAGCGTACCTGATGTTTTCTGGCATACCGTTCAAAAGAGCGGATTCGCCCTGAAACTTCAATGGTATTGGCTCCGGGGTCTTTATAAGTCAGCCGCTTCATGCTGTTGCGCCCGACTTTTGGCATTGTGCGTTCCTGTTCCATCTTTTGGAGTACCGCAGCAATAGCCGCACGCAGTACCCGCCCTGACAGTTTTGCTGCCTGTATAGAAACAGAAACCGTTCGTTGTTCGAGATCTTCCTGCAAGAGCATCCTCCTTTCTGATAAAATCGGTATTTATAATATGGAAATAACTTTTTACCGGCTTTCCCCAAGAACCTGCTGTCGGGAAGCGTGTTCAAAGGCTTTTGCTGCCTGATCGACCTGAATTTTAGCATGTTTCAAAAGCGTCTTGATGATCGTAGCCGGGCGTTCCTGTTCCTCCAGATGATCGACCATCCCTTTGCACTCATCCGGGAGGTATTCCGCCATATCTTTCAACACATCGGAAAAGTTACCCATAAAGCCCCAGCAGCTATCCGACAGCTCCCCGTTTTTATAAAGCTCAAACCCATAACATTCGCCATGCAGATAGGAATCGTAAGCGGCGACTTCACTGCGCATCAGTGCGTCCGCTTTCTGCCGGATGGCGCCGGTCATCTTGTCAGCGTCAAATTCCTTTAGGGCATCTTCTTTGGAAACATAGATCCAGCCGACCTGTCCGCTGTCCCATTCTGCATGAGGGGCCCTGCCTGAGAAACTTTCTGTACTCATGGCAAGACCTGAGTGGTCGTAGAGATAGAGGGGGAGCATCAGATACTTTTCCGAAATTACTTTCTGCATTGCTTCATCGATCGCCCGTTCCTCTGTCTTTGGTCCATACCGGAAACGGCTGCTTACAATGTTTACCATCCGTTCATAGCGTTTCATGCCGGCTTCATCATGTCCTACGGTATCTAAATACATTTCCCGCAGGAAGTCGTCTTTGTCCATATAGTTGTGATGGTCGCCCAGCGCATAGCGGGGATGGAAGCATACCATCGTCCCAAAATGTTCATCTACCTCACGGGGAGAGATCAGAATATCGTCCGGCTGCACCATAAGGGCATAAGGTTCATTTACTGCCATTAACATAATTGGCTCCTTTCTTTCTACAAATCCGGGCCGGAATGGTGCATCATCGGTTTTTCCCGGTGTTCATTGGTTGCAGGCTGCTTGACTGCAATGATCTCGCCGGCAATCCTTGCAAATTTTTCAGGGTACTTGAACTGCTCCCCGTATTTCTCCATCAAGTCCGGGGAAAGGTCTGTAAAATCTTCCTCGCCAAGACCAACGATCAGAAAATTCCCGGACACAATATCATAAACGTGGCCGTCATCATCAAAGAGAGCCCGGTTCAGAGGCAGTCCCATCAGCTTGCCTTCATCATTGCAGATCAGAGCCACCGGGTCCTCATACGGATAGACCGCCTGAATGTCTCCACCCACTGCCGCCTGCAAAGATTTCAGACCGCTTTCAATCTCCGCAGCATAAGGGGACTTGCCCGGCTCTACCATTAACACTTTCATAACTGTATATCCTCCTTCTTTTTCATTGCCATACCGGGAGCGGCTGGCGTTTTTTCCTGGGTTTTTGCCACAGAGAGCTTCCCCAGGACGGAAGGCTTCTCCTGGTTTTGGGGCGTAAAAATACCGCCCTCCGAAACCTCGGCGGCGGCATGTTCCGTTTTGGTCTGTTCCAGTCCTTCAACCGTATAACCAGGTAAGAGAGTGCCATGAACCATAAAATGACGCTCATATTCTTTCGGAATTGGCGGGGAAATTTCCGTGAATAAATGGGAATAGGCTTTCTTCCGCCCGTCCAGGTATTTTATGGCTGCATTCTTATCTGTATATCGTTTCTGGTTTTGTCCGGCAATCTTTTCTCCATATCCCTGCTTCGGGGAATGAATACGGACTTCCCATGTCACATACCAGGCAACCGGAATACTCTGTTTTGTTTCCCTGTCATATTTCGTATCTTCCCAAATACTGCAGGTCATCTGATAGACCCGGTTGCTGATTTTCTGATCCGCCCTCCAGTTATCGGTGTCTTTCCACTGATTGCCGGTATGTTCAATCTCAGGTGTACGAAGATATTCCAAAGCCCGGTTGATCGTCTGTGTTGCCGCTGCCTGCTGTTCCCACTGTTTTGCGGCAGCCACCACGATTTCATAGGCTTTCTGCTCCCCGTCGATACTTCCCTGGCGCATGGCTTCCAGGCTATCTGTTCCCATTGTGATCAGTGTAGAAATATCCACATTTTCACAAACTACGCTGTGCTCAATTTTAAGCTCCGATCCCGGCGTCAAGTGGTCGCCATACCGGTAGGCATGATAATCTTTATTTTCTTCCAAAATGCTGTTCACCTCCTGCTATATTTCCGGCTCGTGGTTTTTTCTGGAAAACGTCTGTGCCGGTGATTTTTTATCTGCCGGCCTGTTTGCCGCAAGCTGATCCATCACGGAAGGACGGCCGACGCCGAACATGGATAGCTGACCGTCCGCTGCCTCACGAAGTTCAGAAACAGAGAGAGGAAGCGTTACATCGGCATGGGTCAATAGCTGTTCCCGTTTCAAATCCTGAATGATCTCGTCAAAAACAGCGTTGATCGCACGGCGTTCTTCCCCCACAGGAAAGGCTTTCAATACCTCCATTTCTCCGTCTTTACCGGAAACCAGGGTAAGGGCACAGTCGGCATGGCCTGCCAGATAATCCGATGTGTAGGGCAGTTTGTCCTTGATATAACAGGCAAAGGCTCTGGCTGTCATTTCCACATTGCTGTCCCAATAACCGCCGTCTTTTTCACATTCTTTTCCCATGCGTACCGAATTACGGTAAAAATCAGTTTCCGTCCGTCCAATCTGCGGAGCTTCCTGCGCCTGCATCCTGGAAAGCATACGCTCAAAAATTTCCAGCCGTTCCCGTTCACTTTTGGGAATTACCCGGCCGGTAACATTCTTCTTAAATGCGCTGATCTGTCCCACAGAGCCGGGTTCGCCGGACAAAAATGCTTCCCGCAAGACTGCGTAGGTTTCCATCTGTTCCTCATTGCCATACCGTTTCAGAGAGGCAAGAACCGAGGAATCCAGCCAGCTTGCCGCATTTTTCCGGGTGCGTTCTGTTTGTGCTTCCGTGCGCTTTGCTGCCTGTTCCGGTGTTTCCGGTTTATACTTCATGGTGTCAATGAGTTTTTGGAACGGTGCATAGAGGCGGGGCTGTTCTGACAGCATCCCTTTTGCGCCCATCTTTGTACCAAGATAATCGTCAAGTCCATGCCACCATTCATGTGCCAGCGAACCGGCCCCGTGCATTTTCGTAAGATTGATGACTGTACGCAAAGGTTCATAATGAGCCGCAGCATTGCCGCTGCCTCTTGCACCAAAAGCGATAGCAAGCGTTCCCTGATAAGCAATATCTTTATCGCTGATCTTAAGGGCTGACGCCAGATCCTTTAGTGCTTCAAATCCCATGTTAAGGGAGGTCTGCCGGTCGTTCTGGTTCATCCAGTTTCCAAACTCACCGCCGCGGAACCCAAAGGTATCAAGATAATGCTGTCCGGTGATCTCCACGCCATTCCGATAATCCGGTCCGGTACGTTTGACATGGGCAAGCTGTGGAGGGACAAAACGGATCTTTCCGTTTTTGTTCCTGCCTTTGGCAAGTTCCTGCACCCATTTCAGGGCAGCTTCTTTGGTCCCAAAATTGGTCCGCAGGATCGAATAGCCTTTTGTCACATAGTAGGTACCGGGTTTCCAGTCCCCATTTTTAGAATAGGTCTGTTTCCCGTCGTTGAAGTGGATCGCATAACCTTTCGGTATTTTCTGCTCTTTGGAAACACAAAACTGTTCCTTTTTTGCTTCCTGAGTAAAGTTGCGCTCAAAATATTCAGCTGAGCGGATCAGCATGGTATTGGACAATTTGTTTGTGATCACGGGATTGTCCTGTCCCTTTTTCGTTGCCCGGTAATGGATTCCGCTTCCCCAGCCCTGTACCTTTTCTAAATATCCATTGTCAACGAAAAAGCGGTCATAGGCTCTCACAGCATCCTCCACAGTACGGACATCTGAAAGCACTGTCTGCAATTCCCGGACTGTTTTTATATATTCCTTTTGTCTCGCGGTCCGTTTTTCCGGGGTGTCATCCGTGCGGTAATACTGAGGGGAAGCGTTTAAGCCGTCTCTTGCTTTTTTAATAAAATAGACCACGCCAAGAGGAATCCCTTCCTCCAGCATGGCTGCATAGTCCGGCTTTTTCCAAACATTATCCTTTTTCACAAATTTTTCGGCTTCGCGCTCATTCATGGCTTCCAGATCATCTGCATACAGCCCGCGGTCTTTCCACAGGTCTTTTTTCGCACCGCCGATCTTTTCGCCGAAATCTTCATGCACTCCTGCCAATCTTCATCACCTCCAGTCAGTGTAAAATTCTTATCGCTCCGGGGCAGGGCGGCGTTCTTCGTTTTTGTGAAGTTGTGGGAGGTTTCCTGTGAGCCGGTCAGTTTCCCTGCGGATCAGTTTGTCCAGAGCGCCTAAATCCTCCGGTGCAATGGCAAACTCCCGGTAATTTTCATACCACAGGCCCGTAGAGATTGCCGCGATGGGCGCAATTTTCTCCGAACCGGATGGAAGAAGGCGATACACAGGGGCTTCGTCATAAAGAAGCATCTGCTTTGCCGTTCCCTGTGGTATGCGGTACTTATCCATATCCGGGTTCTGGGCTGCCTCCATATATTGCATATTCAGGCGTTCTTCTAAATCCTGGGGCATATAACGAAATGCCTGATCCATCCACTGTCTGAACATCGTGGAATAGTGGTACTGCCATTCCGTAACTTGATTCGGGGCATAAGAAAATCCCCAACTTTTCAGAGCATCTTTTTCGTAAAGCTCCATTTCAGTCCATTCTTTCAGGCTGACCGTAGCCGCTGAACCATCTTTGCGTTCAATATTGACGCCGCAGGGATAGAGGATATTTCTTTTTATATCCTGCCGCAGCGTGTCTAAATCCATCATCAGGACATCTCCGTACAAGTGACCGCCCTCGCTCCGATCCGTATGAAACAGGAAAGCCCTCGCTCCGATGAACTCCGTTGTTAAGATCATTTGATGAAGATCCGCCGTAGAACAATAAGCAAATAAGGCGTCGGAAAGCCACATGTGATTTTTCCCCATGATGGCAATGGAATCAGCCCCGGTATTTGTTGCCAGAGAACGCATATTGAATTCGCATTCTCTAAGAAAATCTCCGGCAAAAATATGGAGTTCATACGCAAAGACGGATAAGTCTGTATCGCGGATCAAATGAATCTGCGGTAGTGGTTCCTGATTCAATCAAATTCCTCCTTTCATGTGAAGCAGCTCTTTGACCTGCTCATTTTCCGCAAACGGCTGGCTATCTGTCCCCGCCATTTAATCAATCCCTCCCATCTGCCGGTAGCTGCCCACCGGCAATCTTGCCGACAATCTCCGGACCGGTTTCATAAATCTGCATGAGGCGTTTTGCTGTGCCGCAAGGCTGTGCAGCTCCGCTGGTCCAAAGACGCACTGTGGATGGGGCAACATTCATCAAAAGCGCAAAGCCCTTTTCGTTCATGTCCAGCTTTTTCATCAGCGATTTAACCATATCGGGGCCGTAGTCTGGACACCGGGAAGCCTCGGCAATCATCTGCAAAGCGGTATTTTCAATTTTTTTCATTTTCAAATCCTCCTGTTATTTGTTTTCCAGCCTTATGCCGGGGCAAAGCTGATCTGGTTGTGTTTCATCCTTTTGGCAAAGTCCGGCATCGAATAATTTACCCCGTCAATTTCTGCATGGGTGTCATCCAGACGATGACAAACAGCAAAGTGCCTGTCCCCGTTTCCATAGAACAGGCAGAGTAAACCATTGTCGGGAATGGAAAACAGCGCTTTTCCGGCGCTGTCTGTAAAGCAGATATGTTGAGATCCATTCATGTTGAAATCCTCCCTAAATTGAAACAGCCGCCTCTTTTGGGCGGCGTTGGTGCTGGCTGGTTTGCAGTTGTTCCCGAACCAGCAGCAATTTCTCATTGTAATCTTTTCCCATCCGGGGAGGGTTGACACTTACCCGGATATGACGGAAACGTTTATCCTCGTGAAGCATGGTCTTGATTTTCCGGGCATTGACAAATCCGGCAAGGTCGTGGTCCATATAAAGGGTAACACGCCGTATCTCCGGGTGGCGTTCCAGGAAAGAAGTCAGCGCCACATGGGAAGTACCGCCCAAAGACAAGCGATAACCATTCCATTTCCATCCCTCCAGCTCTTGAAGTGTCGCATGGGAAAGCGCATCAATAGGAGCTTCAAAGACTGCCACATGCCGGCTGCCCGGACTTTGCGGGGGATAACAAAAGTTATATCCTTTGTCGCTGCCATAGACATCCTTTTTGAGATTGCCGCTGATACTGCGCATACAGGCAAACTTCGCTTTCCCGGAATCATCTTTCCCAACAAACACACAAACCGGTTCTCCATGATACCGGGCTTCGTAAAAAATCCCGGCTTGTAAACACTGGCGAATGACTTCTGAGCTGATCCCCCGTTTCTGCAAATAGAAGACCGCAGCGGTCGCGCAACGTCTGGCCCAGGGGAGAGCGAATGTTTTCTTTTCCGGCTCTTTTGATACCTGTATTTCTGCCGTACTTCGGTAAGCCGGTTCCTGTGGGATTTCGCCACCTACCAGAGCATGAACCGCATCCACAAGACCATATCCCCGAATCTGGATCAGGTAGTCCAGCGCATTGATACTCCGTCCGCGGCTGTTCCAGTACCAGTACCTTTTCCCGGTCACATATACCAGACTGTCATGCTCCTTATGCCGGAAATTAGGTCCATCCTGTTTCAGCACGCCGGGTTCATGGAATTGCAGGTAAGTAAACAAGTCAGCTTCCCGCGCTGCCTGAATCTGTTCTTTGGTTACGCCGGGCATAGTACCGGCACAGTGTTTCTTTTCATTGTGCTTTGCCTCCTTCCTGTGATGAAATGAAAAAAGACACCCAAAGGTGCCTAACAGCCGTACAGGTCGTGATTGACCTCGGCACGGTAATAGCTGTCCATTGTAGCCGGGGCATTATACAGCGCCGCCAGCAGATACGCTTTGATGTTTCCGACCTTCGTTGTGTTCTTGTCGATACAGTCAAAGACATACTCTAAGTGGCCGGAATTGATCTTCAGGAACCGGCTCTTGACGATTTCCCTCGGAAAATCATCTCCGGCAATGCGAATGTAAGGGCGTTTCGACAAAATCACTTCAAGCATAAGTTCAAGGGCTTCATCCAAACGTTCCCTGCCATACCGTAAGACCAGTAAGTCATATTCAATATTTTCTTTGATGATTTCACGATAGGCTTCTATCAGCTCTATCCGATCCATCCCATCCGTGCGGTTTGCCGCTTCCGGCTCTGCCGGATAGATTGATGGATAAGTTATTGATTTATCTTTTTTTGATTTTTTTGTTTTTAATGGATTAGTATTTAATTGTGCCGGATTTTCCTGTTCAGGTTCCGCCTGTTTAGGTTTTGCCTGTTCTGGTTTTACCTGTCTTGGATTTTCCCGTTTAGGTGAAAGCCCTGTGTTTTCGGTACTTACAGGCTGCTCATGGATCGTATATTCAATGTCTCCCAACTGCCCGTTATCATAGCGGAGGCGCTGTCTGGTGAGATAACCATGCCGCTCCAGTTCCTTCAGGGCAGTAGTGATAGAATCCACACCATCCTTGCAGATATGGGCGAGTCCCTTTGTGGTATAATCCCAATCTTCCGGCAGCGACAACATAAGTGATAAAAGCCCCTTTGCCTTTAAGGACAACTCCGTATTGCGCAGATGGTGATTGCTCATTATCGTAAAGTCCTTTGTTTTCTCTACACGGAATACTGCCATTGTACCGCCTCCTTTCTTCGACTATTCCGTTACAAGGCATGATCCCTGCGGTCATAATGGAGATGACCGTCAGAGACCTTCGCATGGTTTTTCAGTTTCACTTCGCCCCGTTCCTGGCTCTCTAAAAATTTCTGATAGCCGGCATCTGTAAGGAACAAGCGCATCTTATCGCCTTTGTCGCCAACAGGGGAATCGTAAGACAATACATCAAAGACGATCATGTGCTTTACTTCTGGATCAAAGCGTTCAAGTGCCATGATGTCATGCCCCTTCAATTTTTCTGCCCCTGATTGTTGTCTGGCCTCGGCGATCTTTTCTCCAATCGTCCGGGCTGGATAGGGCAGACGGTAATTCTTCTGAATATCTTTTACCAAGTCCATGCACTCTGCATTTGACAGAACACGAAGTTTTGCCATAAGACCTTCTGCCGCCTCCCGCTGTTCGGAATTATTTGAATACCGCACGGTCATATAAAGTTCATTCAGGATCTTTGTCTGATAATCGCCCTCCACTTGAAAGAGCAGCTTTTTTTCCATTTCGTTTAATTCCATGTGGATCTCCTTTCTCTCGAAAATGAGTATGAAAAAAGGGCGTCCACCTATAAAAGTGAAACGCCCACGGCAACCAGCGGTCAGACATAAAGCCGGACCGCTGGCACTATTAAATTTTGTCGTTAATAAAACAGCCTCCTTTTTTCTTTATAGTTTTCGTCAATTTTCAACTTGGAAAAGGAATTGAATAAAAGACGACAAACGCTCAAACCCCTTGAAAATAAAGGCTTTTTCTGTTTGTCGTTATTATACCGTAACGGCATACCCATGCAACCATCCTTGTTGAAGCCGATGTATCCATCAAAGAGGTGCAAACACGTCTTGGACATTCAACTATCGTCACGACACTAGACAAGTATGCCGAGTCCACAGAGAAAATGGAGGATACTGCCGTGTCCGCTATGGATGCGTGGGCAAAATAAAAAGCGTGGGCGAACCGTGGGCAGAAGCCTCACAATACCACGCTTAAATATTGAAATTTACACATTCACACTATGTAAAAAAATTAAAATTAGATTAACGACAGGTTATTATTGTTTCTATTCTCGTGAATTTCATCGTAACACATAAAAGTTGAAACTTCAATGGAGGAATCTGCTATTTCTATAAGTCCGAATCTGTCGTGTCGGCACGTTGATCGATATTGCGAATCCAACCGTTCCGGGGATACTGGTCAAAAGCCGCTTTTAAGCTCCTGGAAAGCTCGTATTTCAAATTATCCGCCGAATCCCAGAAAGTACAGAGCCTGCCCTCCATCACTTTTCTGCGAAATGCCAACAGCTTTCTCTGATTCTCCTCGCTCTTTTCACATTTTCCCTGCGGCAGCTGCTCGATATCACGGTAGACGAGGGCGGTAACAGGAATATTCCTCGACCTTGCATAATCGTATTCTTTTTCTGTATAACTGATTCCGTCGGGCGCTGTGGAGCCGTACCTTCCTGCCAGAAGGAGTACATAGTAGTCACTTTCATCGATAATTTGTTTGATATACTCAAATTGCTCCATATCAACAGCTGGAAACATCTCCATCCCCGAAGGAAAACATTTTAAATCTAGTATCGCATCCATAACGGCCCTGCGTTCTTCTAATAAATCACTGTAAGTTGAACTGATAAATATCTGATACCGCTTTTCGTGCAGTCTTGCGTTTACAATAGGCATTGCACTTTTTTCCATAAAATAACTCCTTTTTCTTTTTATTCTACACCAAAAGAATGAGGCTGTAAGCACGATATCTGTAACAAATTGTCGGATATTGCGAAAGATTATTCATTGTTACTAAACAAATTAATATATATAGTTTAACAATAAATTAATTAACTATGCTTTTACTATTTTATATTTTGTGATATAATTTAAGGACCATAAATTAAGGAGGAAGTCAAATGAGAAAGAGTTTAAAGAAAAAATCTGTTATTTCAATAATATCCTTGTTATTAATCGCAATGTCATCTTCATCGCTTGTATTTGCTAATGAAGCTTACACTGTATCTAAGGATGGCGTGGTAACGGAAACAGTCTCAGGAATGCGTGCCAAAGCATGCAAAAGAATGAACGATATGGCAAGCGTTAAGTGGGAGCTGGATGAAACTTTGCGTTATTGTTCAAAGAAAAATAGTGATGGTACATTAGATACAGATAGTAAAGTATCTCTAAACAAGTATCTACACGGCGATATTTCTGGGGGAATCATCACACGTACAGGAATACCATATTCACAGGTATACAGAGAATTCAGCAGCACCACAGCAAATCCGTTTATCAGAAAGCTTGAGCCAATAACAGTGATTAATGAAAAAACTTACTATTCAGTTAAAGGCGTTGATTGTTCCTCTGCAGTCTCTTTCGCTTGGAGAACTGCTGCCAAAAACGATTTGCCGTCATATACTGATGATTTCATGAAAATGACAAGGAAAAAGAAAGGCAGTAATTCAAGTAGCAAAAATATCTATACGACCAGAGCTTTGCTGAGGGATGCTACCAAGCAGGTAGAATCAAGCTTTACCGTTGGGGACGTGGAATATAAGACAGGATGCTTTGTATCCCTAGTTGGATCTTACGGTGACTATGCTGCTTATAACAGTGATGCAGATTACACTACAACAATAGTGGACGGGATTAAGAATTATGCTAATTATCCAACTGGAGAAAACGTATATAATCAAGTATATGCCAAGATCCTGCCTGGAGATGCATTAATCGCACGTAACGCAAATTATGGTCATGTTCGACTTGTCACAAATGTAGAAATATTCTATACCGATTCTAAACAAAAAACGGTTGATGAAACTAGAAGCAAAATTTATTGGACTGAACAGATTGGTTTCCCGAAGGGACAATACAACGCTACTTCTTCTTGGAACGTATACAAGTCTGATACTTTCTATAATTTATTTAACGGCACAGCCAATAATGGTGATTATACGAGAAAATACATTCCAATCAGAATGAATAATATTAAATAATCAAAATGCCACGCATTTTCATAATGCGTGGCATTCTTTTACGACAGTCTTTCACCGACTTTCTCCCAGTCGATTACTTGGAAGAAGTCGTCTATGTATTCCGCTCTCTTATTATAGTGCTTCAGGTAATAAGCGTGTTCCCATACGTCTATGATGAGAATCGGACGTAACCCGCTGGCAAACGGATTATCTTGATTTTTTGTTGTCACGACTTGCAGCGTGCCGTTACGGTCTGTGACTAGCCAAGCGTTTCCTGATCCGAAGACCGATAAGGCCGCCTTCTTCAGTTCAGCTCTTAAAGCGTCTGCACTGCCGAAACGCTGCTGCGTCATCTCTAACAACTTGCCATCCATCTCTTTGTAATTCTCCGCCGGTGTCAGCTGGTTAAAATACATAATATGGTTGTAAACGCCGCCGGCATTATTCTTTACACCCTCAGCAATCTCATAAGGCAAGCTGTCGAGATTCTGAATCAGCCCAGTCAGGGTCATCATTTGGAACTGTGGATAATCGCGCAGTAATTTATTGAGATTATCCACATAAGTCTGCAAATGGGCATCGTGATGCAAGATCATTGTACCAGTATCAATATATGGCTCAAGCGCATCGTAATCATACGGCAAT
Source organism: Emergencia timonensis (assembly GCF_900086585.1). GTDB lineage: Bacteria > Bacillota > Clostridia > Peptostreptococcales > Anaerovoracaceae > Senimuribacter > Senimuribacter timonensis. The sequence goes on along the minus strand of NZ_FLKM01000008.1, from coordinate 1,684,998 downwards.
GGCGGATTAACAAATGGATAGTTTTGGTTCATATCATCCCTCCTAGTTTGTTTCTTCGCATATATACTATGATGCTGGTACGTTAAAAGTGCAAAAAAGACAAGTTTCTGCCTCAGTCTATCTGCTTCCTCCGCTCTGAATCTCTGCAGCTTCTATAAAATAGGAAGAAAGTTTAGGCGCTTTTTAGGAAGGATCTATCGATTATTATTTATTTTCATCTGACTGGACATCTTCCACAGGCTCTGCCGCATCTAACTGTTCAAATTCTGCATCTTCCGAATCTTCCAGTTCAGTAGTATCGTCCATAGGCTCTTCAGTGATTTCCGTTTTGTCGGCTACTGCCGCTGCGGATTTCTTCGGCTCCATTCTCAGCAGAAGATAGACGATCGCCGCTACGATCGCTCCGGCAAGAGGCGCTGCGATAAACACCCATACCTGCGTCAGCGCGTCGCTGCCCTGCAGAAGCGCAGGTCCAAAAGATCTAGCCGGATTTACAGAAGCGCCCGTAAAAGGTACGCCGAAGATGTAAGTCATGGTCATCGTCAGACCGACAATCAATCCGGCAATCGGTTTATTCTCCTCTTTCTCTGTTACACTGAGAAAGGCTGATACGAATACAAAGGCCAAAATTACTTCTGTCAAAATTGCCATCCACATGGTGATACCAAAGGTGCTGGCTGTGCCGTATCCGTTTGCGCCTAGCGAGGTCCTGCCTCCTATTATGACAGATAGCAATGCCGCGCCTGCAATACCGCCGACAAACTGCCCGATGATATAACCGAAGAAATCTTTTACTGACATTCTCTTTGTAATCAGCATTGCCAAAGATACAGCAGGGTTTATATGACATCCGGAAATCCCTCCTATCATATAATACGCCGCCATCAGTGCGAGACCAAAAGCGAAAGCGACTAATAATGTAGTAAAGGCTACCGGCAGCCCCATACCCATTGCGCTGAACAAGGCGCCAGCCGCCACCGCACTTCCGCATCCAAAGAATACGAGAACTGCAGTTCCAATAAATTCTGCAAAATATTTTCTCATTTTTTCCTCCCTTTCGATAAAAAAAATAGTCATGTGATAATTGCACGCCATTGCGGCATGAAAACATGGCTATTTTACCATGACGATTCCTCTAAAAAAGAATCGAACGTCATGATTCAATAAACGCTTCCATGCGGGCAATGGCGTAGGATCAACGCGTTTATTATACAGTATGAATATGTTGGTTGTGTTAAATTTTACAAATCATTTGGTGTTTAATCCCAGGAGATCCCTTATCACTTCTCCTGCAATGAGCAGTCCTGCAGTAGAAGGAACAAAGCTGATGCTTCCAGGTGTCCGGCCGCCATTTTTAATCGGCTCTTCTTTTGAAAACAACACTTTTACATCGTTGACGCCTCGCTGGCGCAGTTCCCTGCGAACTACTTTGGCCAAAGGACAGACACTGGTCTTACTGATATCCGTTATTTCAAATTTGCCGGGGTCCAGCTTGTTGCCAGTTCCCATAGAAGAAATAACGGGTACGCCTGCGCCCTTGCTTCTGATGATAATATCGATTTTTGCAGAAACCGTATCGATAGCGTCCACTACATAGTCGTATGCAGCAAAATGAAACTGGTCCGTTACTGTTTTATCTTCCGGCAGGTAAAAACAGTGAAACGCCTCTGCTCTGCACGCTGGATTGATCGATGCGATTCGTTTTTGCATCAGCTCCGTTTTTGCCTGTCCTATGGTCTCCCAAGTAGCGATAATCTGTCTGTTGATATTGCTCTCCGAGACAACGTCATTATCCACGATATCAATCTGACCGACGCCTGCTCTGGCCAATGCCTCACAGACAAATCCGCCGACGCCGCCGACGCCAAAGACCAAAACCTTTGCCTCTGACAGCCGCTTGACGCCCTGTTCTCCAATTAGTAATGCTGTTCTTTCTGTCATGCTCATCTTCTCATGTCTCCAATTATGCTGTAAATCGTGTCGCTGCTATAACCCTTGGACTGCAGCTTTCTGGCGATACGACCTACGATTTTCTCTGGAACGGGCTGTCCGTCTTCAATGCCAGCCATTCGCAGGACTTTTGCAGCCTCTTCCCTGGCACGGCCAACCTCGTCTACTTCCAGATCATATTCTTCAAAGGCGATGTCAATATCTGCCTGGTCGACGCCCTTTTCCCGCAGCTCATTCAGCACCAGCCGTTTGCCTTTTCCCTTGCCAAAAGCATAGTGAAAGTACTCCTGGCAATAGCGTAAATCGTCAAGATAACCGCAGTCTTTAAATTCACTGATCAGACTGTTGATTTCCTCCTCCGCAAATCCTTTTTGGGACAATTGCTTTTTCATCTCAAAGACAGTACGGCTGCGAGATGATAGGTATCGCAGAGCTGCATCGTTAATATGCATAGGAATTCCCCGCCGTTGCAACGATACACTGATCGCCTAACTCCGATTTCAACATACAGATGGCCTCGATGCCTGTACAATGCACCGGCATCACCATTGTGGGATGTTCCGCAATTACCTTTCCTACTACGGTCTTCCGCATTTCATCTGTAGCCGAGAACAGATGCATACCGGCGATGATTCCGGCAATCTTTTCACCCGGGAACAGCTGCTTACTGTATTCCAGTACGGGAATAATGCCCTTGTGACTGCAGCCAGAAAAGAGAAAAATTCCCTTCTCCCCGTTGCGGATTCCTAAAAATTGTTCGTGGTTCATGGGATCGGGCACCATCTGTCCGTCCGCTTTCTTTTCAAAAAACTTCTCTGTCGGTTCATTGCCAGGCACATCTGGAATGGTTCCGGAAATGACGATGTTATCGGTCAGCCACAGCGGTCCCTCGGTGAGACAGAATCTGTCTTCTATCCGTTTTCGTTCTTCTTGACTCCATTTCAGGCTGCAGGGTTTCTTGTCTATTTTGTCCCCCTCCATGCCGTAACATTCGCCAAAAGCGTCTCTGTGAATGTAGATTGGCGCAGTCTTATTGATTTCGCAAAATCTAGGCACCCCTTCTGTATGATCATAGTGACCGTGACTGATGACCAAAGCCTCCGGCTTCGTCAAATCGATATGCTTCCTCTCTGCATTTCTTTCAAAGAGATTGGAGGCTCCTGTATCAAAGAGAATGGTCATTTCGTCTGTTTCAATGTAAATAGACAAACCGTGTTCGGCATCGCAGCCAGGGTTGTCCGTCTTGTTCTCTGACAAAAATGTAAAGTTCATCATCCTAAAATCCTCATTTCTATATCCATCTTTTCCTCGCCGCAGACGACGCATTTCAAATCGTCAGCGATGGGAATTTCCGTAAAGCAATAATTTTTTTCTTTCCAATTGACTGTTTCGCATAAGTCGCTGTCCGCGTCAACCATGGACGGCATCTCAGTAAATAAGCCCTGCCCTGTGCATTTGCAAAAGGCTTCTTTGCGCACCCAGAGGTCAAAAAAGCCTGCCAAGCCCCAGAGCCTGACGTAGTGCCGTTCCTCTTCGGTATACTGTCTGCCGGCAATTTTCTCATATTCACAGGGCTGCACCTGCTGTAAATCGATGCCGCAAGGCTGCTGGCTGAACAAACACATCCAAAGCTGTCCGCTGTGAGTCAGGGAAAATTCCAGCGGTAGATCTGCAAAATATGGTTTCCCCTTTTCTTCTCTCACGATCTCTGCCTGTTCCAAATCCAAGTTTAAATCATTTTCCAGGGCATATCTTCTTGCAGCCTCTTTGATCATAGGATATCCCTTATCGCCCTTTTCAAAAGGTCCTTCATATAAATAGATATGATTCAATCAGTTTCACCTCTCTTTATTCTCTTTATTTTATCACAAATGATCGTCTGTGACCACGTTCTGCTCTATTTGATTTTCATTAGGCTAAAAAAATAAGGACATCCGCGGATGTCCTGAAGCTATAACCTTTATTTCTTGTTCTTTTGATTTGCCAGTCTCTCCAGCACCCGCTGATAACCGTCAGCGCCGTAAACGAGACATTTGTTGATCCTGCTGATCGTTGCTGTGGACGCTTTGGTGATCTCTTCGATTTCACTGTACGTCTTCTTCTGCGAAAGTAACTTCGCTACCTGCAGCCTTTGCGCGATTGCATGTATCTCATTAATCGTGCATATATCTTCAAAAAACCTATAGCAGTCTTCCCTATCCTTCAGGGTCAATACGCCATCAAAAAGTTCATCAATATCATCTCTTTTAAATTTTGAATCGTATGCCATCTTGCGAAAACTCCTTTCATCTGCTTTATCGCAATACAAGTATAGCACTTTTACACGCTAAAGTCAATCGCTTCTCGCAAGAGAAAGCAAGGATTCTGCCACTCTTCATCATGATAAAAGATCGATGGCTTTTTCCAGCTGATAATCTTTTTTTGCACCTTTTTTCTGATCCACTTGGTAATCAGGTTTGACGCCTATGCCGTGAATTTTGTTGTTCTTTGGAGACAGATACTGCATAATTGTCAGACTCATAGCCGTACCGTCTTTAAAAGCAACCGTACTCTGGATGATACCTTTCCCATAGGTCGTCGTTCCCACCAGTTTGCCTCCGCCGTTGTCTTTAATGGCTGCCGCCACAATTTCCGAAGCGCTGGCTGTATTCTCGTTGACTAGAACCACATACTTCAGCTTCGTGCAGTTTTCGTCAGAATTATAAAACTCCTTCTTGCCGTTCTTGTCTTCCGTATGGGTTATGGTGCATTCCGGCAGAAGCATATCTGCAATTTCAATTCCTTGATCCATAAACCCGCCTAAGTTATTTCTCAGATCAATAATCAGACCTTTTACGTTTTTGTTTTCAAGGTTGGCCAGCTCCGCTTTGAACTGCTCTGCAGTCGTTTTCTCAAAACCGGTAATCTGTATGTAACCATATTTTTTATCTATAACATTTGCAAAGACTGATTGTTCGGCGACTTCTGCTCTGATTAAATTAACTGTCTTCTGTCTTCCGCCCCGCTCATAGGTAATCGCCACCTTCGTCCCCTCATCTCCGCGCATATCCAGCATCATAGCATCCGCATCGCTGTAGGTTTTTCCGTCTACTTTGAGGAGCTTGTCGCCCTCCTTCAGGCCGCCAGAAGCTGCCGGACTGTCAGTGAGCACCTTTGTGATGATAAAATTGCCTTTTTTATCAGTGGTGAAGGTAAGGCCGATTCCAGTAAAAGTACCGTTCACGTATTTTGACCAGGCCTTGTACTCCTCTTTATTCATGTACCTGGAGTACTTGTCTCCTAATGAATCTAAAAGAGCTTTGTAAATTGCGTTCATCTGTGTCTCTTCGTCAGTATCCCACAGACTTTTCTCGTCGATAGACTTCTGCAGAGAATACAGCTTAGAATATTTATCCCCTATCTGATTCAAGGTTTCATAATCAGATCGTTTCACCAACACCATATCCTTAGCGCTGGCAAAGAGATTCAGACCTGCAAAACCGAATAAAAGCGCAGCAATCACTACGCCCACAATGAGAAGTACAAATCTTCTCTTTTTCATTTTAATCATAATGCCACCTTATTCTTCTGCACCTAAGACAGTAATCTGCATGTATTGTCTGCCATTCCACGACTGACAACCCAATGTGCCTATTATACTAATTTTTTGATTCCTTTGCAATATTTCATCATATTCACTGGCATCTTTGAATATGACACATTGCAATTCGCGGCCGTCATCCAGGCGGCCGTTAAACTTCGTATACTGTCCGTTGGTTCCCATTCTCCGCAGTGCCTCAGGCACTAGACTGACCTGCACCAAAGGCTGCGGGTTATCGCAGCCGAATGGCTCCAGCAGTTTCATTTCCTCAATCAATTCCAAATTGACGTCCGCAGCGCTGAGTATCATGTCTGCCTTTCGTCTCTGATTGAACAGAGCCGGATTCTCCTTGAGGAGACGCTCCATACTGCGATTCAGATTCTCCCGGAGAGTTGACAGGTTTTGCCGCTTCATGGTAAATCCGCAGGCGGCGGCATGTCCGCCAAATCGTTCAAAGAGAAAGTCATTTTCTTTTAAGAGGTCGTATATATTTACGCCTTCAATACTGCGCCCTGTCCCTTTGAGGCAGTCTTCTCCCGTCGGCGTTACGATTACGGCTGGTTTGTTATAAGTCTCTTTGATCTTACCGGCCACGATACCGGTAATGCCTTCATGTGCGTCTTCCAAATCCAGCACGAGAAAATAGTCGTCCTTATATCTTTCTTCCACCAAGCTCTTGCAGATTTCAAAAGTGTCGCTCTGTATCTTTTTCCGTTCTGTGTTGCATGCAATCAGCTTGTTTACGCCCTGACTGACCTTTTCCTGATCGTTTCCCATCATCAGTCCTGCGGCAATTCCGGCGTTTTCCATTCTGCCTGAGGCATTCAAATGCGGTACGATGATATAAGATATATTTTCCGAGCTGACGGCGCCCTTATCCAGACTGACGCCTTCCATCAGCTTGACCAGGCCCAGCCGTTGGCTGACATTGATCGCCCTGATGCCGTATTTTGCCAGGGTTCTGTTTTCATCTACCAAAGGAACGATGTCACCGATAGTTCCGATCCCCACCAGGTCAAGTGTTCGGTTCACCACGCTTTTCGGCAGACCTGTTTCTGCTGCCAATGCCTGTGCCAGCTTAAAAGCGACACCCACACCGGCCAGATGTTTAAATGGGTAAGGACAGCCGGGCTGCATGGGATTGATGACCAGGCAGTCTGCCTGCTTGTCTGTAATAGTGTGGTGATCTGTTACTAAAATTTTCAGCCCGATTTCCTTTGCATACTCTACTTCTGCACAGGAAACACTGCCGCAATCCACGGTGATGACCAAATCCACCCCATTTGCTTTGATTTTCTTCAGCGCTTCGCAGTTCAGTCCATAACCTTCTTCAAATCTGGATGGAATGTAATAGGTCAAATTTTTCGTCAGCTTGGACAAAACCTCCATCAAGACAGAGGTGGAAGTAATTCCATCGGCATCGTAATCGCCATAGATGCAGATTCGTTCATTTTCTTCTATGGAAGACAATATGAAATCCACCCCTGCTTCCATATTGAGAAGCAGGAATGGATCATATGTCTTCTGAGGTTTGTCAGACAGAAATTCTTTGATTTCTTCTTCTGTGCGAATCCCTCTCTTATTCAGTAGCTCTAAAATTCTCGGTTGTAACTTCATCATTCTCCCCGGCAATTAATTAAAATATGACATCGGGTCAACATAAGAGCCGTTGACTCTCACTTCGAAATGTAAATGCGGTCCAGTGGAGATACCGGTAGAACCGGAGCTGGCGATGACCTGGCCCTGTTTTACGTTCTGTCCTACACTGACGCTGACACTGCTGTTGTGTCCGTACAGGGTGCTGAGACCGCTTCCATGGTCGATGACGACTGCCTCACCGTAACCGCCGTAACCGCCTGCGATGATGACTCTGCCTGATGCGGCTGCATATACGGGCGATCCCATGCCCACGCCGATATCCACCCCGGTATGACCTGTGTAGACCCCGGTAACCGGATGAATTCTAAAGCCAAAGGGTGAAGTGATCGTACTCGATGTAGTAGGCCAAATGAATTTGCCGCCTTTGTATACTTTGTCGTGATCCTGCAGACCAGCGATTTCGCTGCTGACCTTATCCGCCTCTGCATTGAGTTCGTCTAACTTCTTCTGCAGCTTTTCTTTGTCACTCTGCAGGGCAGACTGTTTCTCTTCTGCCACAGCCTTCTGTTCACTGAGCTCCGCTTTTTCGTTCTTCAGCGCCGTCTGTTTTTCTTCCAATTCCTGATGCTGCTCTTCCAGCGTCGTCAAAGTGTTCTGGTCGTTCTTGTAGATTCTCTGAATCATCTCCAGATTTGAGATGAACTCAGAAATACTGTTAGATCCCAAAAGTACATCGAGAAATCCGACGGAACCGTTCTTGTACATTGTCCGCAATCTATTGTCGAGACCGTCCTGTCTCTCTTCAATATTCCTCTTGGTTTCTTCGATATCTCTTTCAGCCTCATTTATTTCTGACTGTTTTTTGTCCATGGTGCCCTGCAGTCTGTCAATCTCGGCCTGCTGTTCTTTGATGCTGGATGTGAGCGCATTCATATCGCTGGATACATCATCTTTCTGCTGGTTAATTGAATCCAGCTCATCCTGTTTATCCGAAACAGAAGTTGCGTAGGATAAGCTAAAGGTCCCCATTGCTGCTATCAGTACAAAGATCAGAATACTCACTAAAGACTTTTTCTTCATAATTTACCTCCTAATTGCGTTGATCGAATCATGTTTTTCAATGCGATTTACGTATCTAAGAACTTTCTCATCGAAATAATACTTCCGCAGGCGCCGATGCTGACTCCCATTGCCAGGAAGATGCAGATCAGGTTTCCGGCCAGATATCCGGCCGGCACCAGCGGCGAAGACAAAATCATCATAGCTTGTGTGCCGATAATCGATACAATTTTGCTGTACAGAAGATATGTAATTCCTGCTGAAACCAGCGATGCAAAGATACCGATGAGAATCCCCTCTACCAGGAACGGCCCTCTGATGAACCAGTTTGTGGCCCCCACATATTTCATAATAGAAATCTCGCGCGACCTGGCAAAGACAGTCAATTTGATGGTGTTGGATACGACGACCACTGATACGACGATCAGGAACGCCATGATCACTAGCGCTGCAATCTGAAGAAAATTTGTTACCTTTGTCAGCTTTTCCACAGTTTCTTTATAGTATTTGACGTCTTCTACGCCGTCCATACTGCCGGCATATTCAGTAACCTTACCAGCGCTGTCCAAAGAATCCACCGTAATCAAGATAGAATTAGGGAGCGGATTATCGCCAAGAGAGTCCAGCAGATAGCTGCTTTCTCCCCACCGCTTCTTCATGATTTTCAGAGCGTCTTCTTTGCTTCTGTATTCAACGGATTTCACATCATCGTAGGTTTCTACTTTGTCCATAATCGATTGTGCGTCATCCGTCGTCGTCGCATCCTTTAAGAAAATTTCTACTTGATCATAATCTGATTTCACCATCTCGGTAAATAGATTCACATTCACTGTTATTACAAAGAATAACCCTAAAATCAGCATCATGGCTGTAATAGCAAAGACGGAGGCCAGGCTCATGCCTTTGTTTCTGCCAATCTGCAATAGGGCTTGTTTGATGTTATAGCCAACTCTACTCATCGTCAAAGACCTCCTCCCTGATGTCATTCTCCTCTTCATAGCCGTACTGTCCGAATTCGTCTCTGACAATATGTCCGGACTCAATTGCAACGACACGCTTCTGCATTCTGTCCACAATATCCTTGGCGTGGGTTACCATCACAATCGTTGTGCCCGTCATATTAATTTGGTTCAAAAGGTCCATAATGTCGTTTGCTGTATCTGGGTCCAGGTTTCCCGTAGGTTCATCTGCGATGAGAACCGTAGGATTATTGATAATTGCTCTTGCGATGGCGACTCTCTGCTGTTCTCCCGCCGACAGCTCATCGGGATATTTGTCCGCCTTGTCGCTGATTCCCACCAGGCTCAACACCTGAGGAACTTTCTTTCGGATCTGTCGCTTTGTTCTATGTAGGATTTCCATAGCAAAGGCGACGTTTTCGTAAACGGTCTTCTTCGGCAGCAGCCGGAAATCCTGGAATACGATGCCAATTTTCCTCCTGAGATCCGGTATCTCCCGGTTGCTCATGGCGGTTACTTCATCTCCGTCTACGATGATGCTGCCTGCATCGGCATCGATTTCTTTTAATATCAGTTTAATGAAAGTTGATTTCCCTGCGCCGCTGGGGCCCACGAGGAAAACAAAATCACCTTTATCAATGTTCACACTTGCATTCTCAAGACCAACATTAGTATTGTATATTTTAGTCACGTTGTCGAATGTTATCATGTTTTTCCCCTTTTTTCTAGTTTGTTCAACACATATATCTAAAGTATACTATATTCTGACCTTTTTTTAAATAGAAAATGGGCTATAATACGTCCATTTCGTGTGAAACTTTTGTGAAAATATCCATTAATTTACACCTGATTTCATGATTCTGCCAGTGAAATCTGCAAAAAAATTCATCTGCATATACGGCTTCTATGGGGAATTCTTCGATCAAAATCAAGTCATTGGACTTAAGATAACCGCTGACTTGCCTTCGATTGATGCCTGCGTTGACACGATTTACAAGCCATTTGACTTTTGCTCCCGCCAGTTCCATCTGTTTCAATTGTTTAAAACGGCCGCTGTGTCTGATCAGCTTTGACGGCAGCGGATCTACGACCACCAGTATCACGTCCATGTCCAGTAGAAATTTGTCCCAGTCCTCTTCTACTTCAAAATCATAGACGCAAATCTGGCTTCTCGCCCCCTGGATCAGTCTGGACTTTTGCTCCTGGTCCAGGTCCAATTTCTTTTCACAGTCCCAAGGTGTAGGAAGCCGCCAATTGATGCCGCTCTCAATATTTTTCTTATCTTTAATAGGTTTTCCGTCTTTAATTAAATCGTAAAAGTCGACAAAGGTTCTGCTGTGAAAACGCTGATCCATGGCAACTGCATCGTACAACAGGCCGTTGCTGCGGCTTGGCGTCAAACATTGGGTAAAAGTCAGATTATTCCCTTTCTCTGCAAAATAAAAGGCCAGAGACGATGCAACAAAAGTAGTTCCAACGTTCTGACCCAGGCCGGTTACTGCAATATTCACTTTGTCTATGGGGTTTCCCACCTCTGAAGTCAATCTGCCTTGACTTTCACGAATAAATAGCCTGTTCACTTGCCGCCTCCTGTAATTGGCAGTGTTCTTATCGTACCACCGCTTTATATGGTATATATTACCATATTTCTGCAAAATGGGCAAGCTTTATTGCATTTTCTGCTGCACTAATCCACAAACTTTGTTCTCAGTTCGATGGTATCAGGCAGACCTTTCATGTCTACTTTTACTACCGCACAAGGATAGCATGCCACTTGTGCCATATTTTCTGAATCAGCCGGATCTGCAAAGTTCGCATATACGATCAAATTACTCTTATCGTCTTTGCTCTCCAAAGCGACTTTCTCTACTTCGACCTCATAACCGGCTGTCGGCTTTTCGCCTCTTGTTACGATGACGTAGATATCTTTACCCACTTTACATGCCAAGGCCCTCTCAAGATCTCTGTATTCTGGTAAAATATCAGCTTCAATCTCTCTTGGCATAACTTTTTCCGCTACTTTCTCAAATTTTATATTTGTCTCTTTTGAGCTTACACCAAATGCCACAATTAGTCCTACTAAAACCACCGCAGCTACCGCAATTGCAATAATCTCTTTCTTCATAACCCAATGCTCCCTTTCCCAAAGTCTAATAAAACTTATGAGACAAGATTCGAAATTATGCAAGATATCTATGATATTCGGTTCATTTGAGTCTTGTTGTCCGTGTTACCATGCCAAAATTATCGAGCTGACTGCCCCGGCTGCGGACTTCTGTCTTCTAATATCCGCTTAGATAGTCCGCATACTCAGAAAAAGTTCTCGCGCCGTCTACCCATCTAAAAACCGTGATGCAAAAATATTTTAAGAATCGACAAAAAAAGTCCAAAAACTGACATATACCGAAAAAACGCTTGCTTTCCCTTTCTGCCTGTCGTATCTTGATGCTAACAAGAGAATCCATCAGTCAGAAAAATCAATAGGAAAAGGAGAACTGGTCATGAACAGCTTTATGAAACTTCTAAAAGATGAAACAGCAATTACAGAAATGATGAGAAACCCATATGGCGAGAAGATAGAACTCGACCTAAACGGTACGCATACATACAAGCAGAGATACGGCCAGCTAATGTTAGATTATAACGCAAAGACCCTTAAGCGAACAGAAAAGACATACCATGACGATTCCCCTGAGTATATACAGAAGAAACTTCCTAATTCCTATAAAGATCTGCCCGCGCGTTGTTATTCAGATCCATTATATGAAAATCATGTTTTGCAGGCGCAATAAAGCAGTAATTCGGAGAGTTCCCGTATCAGTTCTGTCATGCAGTTTGCTTTGCATCTCACAGGACAGAATATCACAATATGCCGCTCAGATCAGGGGTCCAGCAGGGTTCACTCATAGCAATGCAAACGAGGTTGTTTTGTTTCACTTATCCCGATTCAGTCATTGTTACCTCTTCACGCAAAAGTCTGCGGGGCCTCTTGAGCGGAACATCAATATGCGAAAGGCTGTTTACATGATTCGGCTGTGCCGCTGCGCCGTCATTTTTTCCAGGAACGCCGGTCTCATTGTTGCGGAGGATAACCCTGGCGGTGACAGCCATACGCATAGCACCGACCAGATTATTATATATCTTAATTCTACCGAAGGTGCAAGCCTTCAATGAATCCCCCAATATTCAATAGGAGAAAGGGCCGGCTGATTGTGCAGCCGGCCCTTTTCCCAGTAAGTTCGTATGTACAAAACTAATATATTTCTTTTACTGCTCTGACGATATCCGCCGCAGTCATTCCATACTTTTCTTTCAGTTCGTCAGGTTTGCCGGATTCTCCATAAGTATCCAGTTGTCCAACCATTTCCATCTTGACAGGACAATTCTTGACGATGACCTCAGCTACGGCGCTTCCGAGACCGCCCACTACAGAATGTTCTTCTGCGGTTACAATCTTTCCTGTTTCGCGGGCTGCTTTGATAATGATTTCTTCGTCAATAGGCTTGATGGTGTGCATGTCGATGACACGGACGTCGATTCCCTCCTCAGCCAGTTGAGATGCCGCCATCATGGCTTCTGCAACCATGATTCCTGTTGCGATGACGGTCACATCACTGCCCGGACGCAGCTCATTGCCCTTGCCCAGCTTGATATCCGCTGTCTCGTCATAGAAGGTGGGAACTGCAGCACGGCCGAGTCTCACATAAGCCGGACCGTCGAAGTCGATGACCTGTTTCAAAAGCAGTCTGGCACTGGCACCGTCAGATGGGTTGACTACGGTCATGCCCGGAATGGTGCGCATCAAGGCAATATCCTCAAAGGTCTGATGGCTGGCTCCGTCTTCACCTACTGTGATACCTGCATGGGTTGCACAGACCTTTACATTGGCACCTGTATAACCGATGGAGTTTCTGATAATTTCAAAGGCCCTGCCACTGGCGAACATCGCAAAAGTCGATGCGCAGACCGTCTTGCCCGATAATGCCAGTCCACAGGCCACGCCGTACATGTTCTGCTCAGCGATACCCATATTGTAGAATCTTTCCGGGTAGGTCTTGCTGAATTCGTTGGTCATGGTGGATTTTGAAAGGTCGGCGTCTAAGACTACCAAATTTGGATTCTCAGCTCCAACCTCTACGAGAGTTTTACCGTATGCCGCTCTTGTTGCCATTTTCTCTGCCATTACCATTCACCTCCCAATTCCTCTACTGCCATCCTGGCTTCCTCTTCACTCGGCGCTTTGCCGTGCCAGCCAGGATTGTCTTCCATGAAAGAAACCCCTCTGCCTTTGTGGGTCCTCGCGATAATCGCCGTCGGTTTTCCTTTATATGTACGCGCTTTATCAAAAGCAGCAAAGATTTCGTCAAAGTTGTGTCCGTCGATGACCAGGACGTTCCAGCCAAAGGCGGCAAACTTTTCATCCACCGGCTTCACCGTCATGACATCATCATTTTTGCCGTCGATCTGCAGACCGTTCCAGTCTACGATAGCGACCAGATTATCTAAGCCGTAATGTGCCGCTGACATGGCGGCTTCCCATACGATACCCTCCTGCAGCTCTCCATCGCCTAAAAGCGTATATACCCTGCCTGGGTTCTCGTCCATTTTGTTCGCCAGTGCCATACCGACGCTGACGGAAATACCCTGGCCCAGAGAGCCTGTGGACATTTCGATGCCTGGCACCTTGTGCATATTAGGGTGTCCCTGGAACTTGCTTCCCAGCTTACGCAGGGTCATCATTTCGCTGACAGGATAATATCCCCGCTCTGCCAGAGCCGCATACTGGACAGGGCCGGCATGTCCCTTCGACAATATGAATTTATCCCTGTCTGACTTTGCCGGGTCAGCAGGGTCGATGTTCATCTCTTTAAAATACAGGGCCGTTACGATGTCCGCTGCAGAAAGTGATCCGCCGGGATGTCCTGACCCGGCACTATGTATTGCGCGAATAACGTCAATTCTGACCTTCGCGGCCAATTCCTCATAATGTTTTTGATCCATTCTTTTCCTCCATATAAATTTATATTATTTACGGGGAGAACCGAAGTGAGATTCTCCCCATGAAAATCTAATTTAGTGGTTTTTATTATTATCAGTAATACCCAGACTGACACTCAATGCCTGATCTACTGTCGGCAACTGACTGTCGCTGAGTGTACCAATGTGCTCCTTTAGTCTTCGCTTATCGATAGTACGAAGTTGTTCCATCAATACTACCGAATTCTTACTAAGTCCGCCATCGGTTGCTCCAAGCTCCACATGGGTAGGCAATTTAGCCTTATTTATCTGTGATGTAACTGCAGCCACAATAATCGTTGGGCTGTATTTGTTTCCTACGTCGTTTTGAACTACTAGTACTGGTCTGACTCCCCCTTGTTCGGAGCCGACAACCGGACTTAGATCTGCAAAGTAAAGGTCTCCCTTTTTTACTATCAAGTCCAACACTCCTTGTCTTTTACTCTGTCAACTCTTTTAAGGCAAAAGGCACATAATCTGCTATATCGCTGGCCACCAGGCCGTATTCTCCAAGTTTATCTGCTGCCAGGTCACCTGACAGTCCGTGTACAAATACTCCGGCTTTGGCTGCATCTTCTGGTGCAAGCCCCTGACCTGCCAAAGATGTGATGATGCCTGTTAGGACATCACCCGATCCGGCAGTTGCCATTCCCGGGTTACCTGTAGTATTAGTATATGCGTCTTCATCGGAAACGGCTACCAAGGTATTAGCACCTTTTACAATAATCATACAGCCGTATTTCTTCCGTAAAAAAGAGGCAATCTCTATTCTCGTAAGGTCTGCGATGTCCGCGTTGCCTAAAAGCCTTTTGGCCTCACCTATATGAGGTGTCATGATTACGGACGCTTCAGTTTTTCGAACCAATTGCTGCAACTCATCGTATTTTGCAATCGTGTTGAGTCCATCTGCATCGATCACGACAGTCTTATCAAAATCCTTTAGAATCATCTTTAAGATGTTCTTTGATCGTCTATCAACTCCCATTCCCGGGCCTATTGCTATGCAATCATACTGCATTAGGTCATCCTTCGTATTACCCCACTCCATACATATGGCTTCCGGTACGGAAGTTTGGAGACTTAGAAAGATCTTTTTATTGGTGCAAATCTTGACAAGACCGCTGCCACATCTTATGGCAGCCTTGCCGGCGAAAATGGCGGCGCCTGCCATTTCCCTTGATCCTGCAACAATCAAAACCTTTCCACAGTCCCCTTTATGTACATCTACGGGGCGCTTTCTAATAACAGTATGGACATATCCGCGATCAATTAAACCTCTTATTTCCATTTATTTTTTCACCTTATCAAATATCAACGTCGATTCTATTTTCTCTTCTTCCGAGTCGGACTGGTAGATGAGGTAGAGTTTTTCTTCTGATTTGAACTTGTAAGAGAGTGTCTGCTTCTTCTTCATATCATACCATGTGGACGGCGGATCAAAGTCTGCATTGTCGATGCATTTCAATTCCAATTCGCGATCGGAAAGAATCTTGACCGTTCCCTCGATACCAGGATTTCCTGCCTCATCGTCATATATGATGAACTTACCATCCTTGGTAATCTGCAGTTTTAGATAGCCAGTGTAGTTATCCGGATCGTTGAGAGGATTGTCCTCACATTCCCAATCCCCTACAAAAGGCGCCAGCTCGTCCTGCTTGTCCGGTTTCTCCTGCGGCGGCTCCTCCTTGCAGGCGTTCAAGGCAAAACTGCCCGCACACACCAGCACGATCAAAATCCCAATTGTAAATTTCCTCATGAATCCTACCTCATTTAAAATACAGCCAAAATCTCTGCATCAGTTATAACCCCAAAAGCAACATGGCCATTGCAAAATAGATGGACAGGGCTACCATATCGGAAACAGAAGATATGGCCGGATTTGCAATCAGCGCCGGGTCCAGTTTCAGTTTCTTGACAAAGAGCGGTATCATACTGCCAATGATCTTTGCAAAGATGACGATGGCCAGCATAGCCGTGCAGACAGTCAAAGCGATCATAGCGCTCTGCCCGTCCAGCCAGTAGACCCTGGCAAAGTTCAGCGCGCTGAGAATCGCCCCGATCAAAAATCCGATTCTCACTTCTTTCCATAGTATTTTAAATACATCAGAAGTGTCCACTTCGTCTGTAGCCAGTCCGCGGATGATCAAAGTCGCCGCCTGAGAACCGGTGTTTCCGCCAGTGCCCATGAGCATCGGCATATAAGCTACAAGGCTGATGATCTGTGACAGCCTTCCTTCAAAGCTGGTGATGATCATGCCTGTAAAGATATAGGCGATCATCAGGATGACCAGCCAAGGCAATCGGTTGATGACATGCTGCCATACAGACATATCCAGATACCCTTTGTCGGAGTTCTCCCAGTCGATGACGCCGTTCATTCTCTCGATGTCCTCTGTCGCCTCTTCTTCCATGACATCCAGAATATCGTCGACGGTGATGATGCCCACCAGTCTCTGTTCCTTATCTACGACAGGAATGGCAAGAAAACCGTACTTCTTGAAATCCTCGGATACGTCCTCCTGGTCGTCGTATACATTTTCATAGACGTAATCCGTGCGCATGATGTCCTTGATCTTAATCTCGTCATCAGAAATAACCAGAGTACTCAGAGACACGATTCCAATCAGCTTTCTGCCGCTGTCTTTGACGTAACAAGTATAGACGGTTTCCGCATCCATGCCCACTTTCTTGATATATTCGAGCGCTTCGCCAACAGACCAATCCTTCTGCAGGCTGATGTAATCCGGTGTCATCAGACTTCCTGCACAGGTATCGGGATAATTTAAAAATGTATTGATCAGCTTTCGTTCGTTCTTCGGTGTCTTCTCGAGAATCTTGTCTACCACATTGGCCGGCAGTTCTTCCAGCACGTCGATCTTATCGTCAAAGTCCATCTCCTGCACGATAAAGGTGATTTCTTTATCGGTAATCCCATTGACGATCTCGACCTGATCGTCTGTGGGCAGTTCTGAAAACACTTCTACTGATACATCTTTGGGAAGGAGCCGGAATAAGATGATCGTCATGTCGATATCCGTTTCCTCTGTAACTTCTTCCAACAGTTCTGCAATATCTACACCGTTATATTTTAATAACTCGTCTCTTGCCTGGAAATACTTCTTGTTCTCCAATAATTCCAAGATCTTTTCTAAGGATTCTTCCATCAGCATATCGGAATCCATCATGATATTATCCATCGGTATGTTCCTCACTTTCCATGTATTTCCCTATCTACACGAAAAGTATACCAATTAGGATCTATTTTTTGCGTGAAGACAGGAATCGTCTTTGATGACTTATAAAGTTATTGCTTCGTTTAGAGTCGGGCCCGTTATCCATATCTTCACTTCCTCTCATTTATTTACTCTATACGACAAAGCGCAAGTATTAACACTTAATTATACCCCACATACGACAAACTTTGCAACCATTTTGTGTACGCCCCACTTTAGCAATGTACATTGCGAAATCATTGGAATTTCAACTATTATATCCAAGTTGATGTTTCAAAAGAAAAACATTGGGAAAAGGTTGACTACAAATTCTCAAAGTGTTATATTGAAAGTAACGGCGACAATATTTACAACTTTTAGTAAATAATTTTAAAGAAAAGAGGAGATCGAAATGGGTAAATTAGTTGAGCAATACATTGAGATTGCTAAGAAGAGAAATCCTGGCGAACCAGAATTTTTACAGACAATTGAAGAGGTTCTTACTTCCATCGAACCAGTTCTTGAAGCACATCCTGAATATATAGAAGCAGGATTAGTGGAGAGATTGATCGAGCCTGAAAGAGGAATCAGCTTCAGAGTACCTTGGGTTGACGATAACGGCAAAGTACAGGTCAACAGAGGTTACAGATATGAATTCAACAGCGCACTTGGACCTTACAAAGGCGGCCTGAGATTTGCAGCAAATGTATACCCAGGAATCATCAAATTCTTAGGTTTTGAACAGATCTTCAAGAACAGCTTGACTGGTCTTCCTATCGGCGGCGGCAAAGGCGGCTCCGACTTTGATCCTAACGGCAAATCAGATGCAGAAGTCATGAGATTCTGCCAGTCATTTATGACAGAGCTTTACAGACATATCGGTCCTCACACTGACGTTCCTGCTGGAGATATCGGTGTAGGCGCAAGAGAAATCGGTTACTTATTCGGACAGTACAAGAGAATCGTCAACAGATACGAAGGCGTTCTCACAGGCAAAGGTTTATCCTACGGCGGATTAGCAGGCAGAACAGAAGCAACTGGATACGGAATCGTATTCTTTGCAAGAGAAATGCTGAAACACTGCGGAGAAGAAGTCAAGGGCAAGACTGTTGCAGTTTCCGGTTTCGGTAACGTAACTTGGGGAACAGTTCAGAAACTCAACGAATTAGGCGCTAAAGTCATCACGATTTCCGGACCAGACGGATACATCCACGATCCAGAAGGCGTTACTGGCGAAAAAGTTGATTACCTTCTTGAGCTGAGAGGATCCGGCAAGAACATCTGCGCACCTTACGCAGACAAATTCCCTAGCGCAACGTTCTACGCTGGAAAGAAACCTTGGGAAGTCAAAGCTGATCTCTACATCCCTTGCGCAACACAGAACGAAATCCGCATCGAGGATGCTAAGACAATGGTTGCTAACGGTTGTAAGTATCTCTGCGAAGGCGCTAACATGCCTACGACTAACGAAGCCATCGAATACTTACAGGAAAACGGCGTTATTGTCGGACCATCCAAGGCAGCAAATGCCGGCGGCGTTGCTACTTCATGTATCGAAATGGGACAGAACGCTGGTCACACAGTCTTCTCACCTGCTCAGGTTTATGAACAGTTAGAGACAATCATGGTGAACATCCATAAGGCAGCTGCTGACGCTTGTGAAAAATACGGCATCGGCTACAATCTGATCGCTGGCGCTAACATCGCTGGATTCGAAAAGGTTGCAGAAGCTATGATGGCTCAGGGCATCGTATAAAAATCTCATAAGATTGTTATTAGAAACGGCGTAGCTTTTGCTATGCCGTTTTTCGTTACTGGACCTATTTTGACGAAAGAATGAGGAGAACCAATGAAGAGACTTTTTTTAGTGGAAGATGATCTGAGCCTGATCAACGGCCTTTCTTTTGCCCTCAAAAAACAGGGATACGAGATAGACGTTGCTCGTACGACGCAAGAAGCAAACACATTATGGGTTGACGGAAGATATGATCTTGTTATATTGGACGTATCTCTTCCCGACGGCTGCGGCTTTGACCTGTGCAAGAAAATACGTCAGACTTCAAAAGTCCCCATCCTGTTCCTCACCGCTGCCGACGAAGAAACCGACATCATCATGGGTCTGGATATCGGAGGCGACGATTATATGACAAAACCTTTTAAACTGGCCGTATTCCTCTCGAGGATCAACGCCCTGCTCCGCAGGAGTGAGAATTTCAGTCAGCAGGCTGCAGAACTGCACTCACATGACATAAGGATACGGATGCTGCAAAGAGAGGTTTACAAAAACGGCGCGCTCCTTGACCTGACTGCCAGTGAATACAAATTGCTGTGTCTGTTCATGGAAAACCCCGATGCAGTGCTTTCACCAGAACGGATCTTGAGTAAATTGTGGGATTGTGACGAAAACTATATCGATAACAATTCCCTCACTGTCTATATCCGCAGGCTGCGCACAAAAATTGAGGACAATCCTGCAGAACCAAGACGAATTGTCACAGTCCGCCGCATGGGTTATAAGTGGAACACGAAAGGTTGAGGTATATGATGAAGATCTTCGTAAATCAGAAAATCAAATGCCTATTTGTCTCCATCGCACTCTGCCTGCTGGCATTTTTGTCGGCTGCGATGCTGCTGATAAGCTTTGACGTCAAATATGCTGCATTCTATGTGCTTCTCTCAGGCCTGGCCATAAGTGTCGCCATATTGATACTCTGTTACAGGTATTTCAGCGAACAGAACAAAATCATGGAAGATGCCGTCTCCCAGATCACAGGATACCTTTCCGGGGATAAAGATGCACGCATCGAATGTGATGACGAGGGGCAGCTATACCGCCTGTTCCATGAGGTGAATACACTGGTTTCTATCCTCAATGCCCACGCAGAAAACGAGACGAACTCAAAAGCATTCCTAAAGAATACGATATCAGATATTTCACATCAACTGAAAACACCCCTGGCCGCCCTCAATATCTACAACGGTATTCTTCAGGAGGAGGCAGCAGAGTTTCCGACTATCAAAGAGTTTCTAACCCTTTCCGAGCAAGAGCTTGACAGAATCGAAGCCCTGGTGCAGAGCCTTCTCAAAATCACCAAGCTGGACGCTGGCACCATCTGCTTAGAAAAGTCTTTCACATCCGTATCCCAACTGCTGGAAAGTGTAAGGAATCAGTTCCTCTTTCGCGCCCAACAGGAAAATAAGACCATCACCTTATCCGAAGGCGATGACGTTCCCTTTCTGTGCGACCGCAGTTGGATGACCGAAGCAGTCGGCAACATCGTAAAAAACGCTCTCGACCATATGCAGGCGGGTGATTTTGTAAGCATCGCCTGGCGCACCTTCCCTTCTATGCTCCAGATCATCATAAAGGACAACGGAAGCGGCATCCACCCTGAGGACCTGCCCCATATTTTCAAAAGATTTTATCGCAGCCGCTTTTCCAAAGACACTCAGGGGATCGGCCTGGGCCTTCCTCTGGCAAAAGCCATCATCGAAGCCCACAGCGGTACCATTGAAGTGGACAGCCAACCTGGCGCCGGCACCACTTTTACACTCACCTTTTTAATTCCTACAAAATTGTAGGATAAGAGTCATAATGCCGTAGGATTGTTTTGATATGATTTGAAATATCAAAATCAAAAGAGGTGTTTATTCTATGAGTTTATTGGAAGTCAAATCAATATCAAAGACCTATGGGCGCGGTGAAGCCGCCGTCCATGCGTTAAGAAACGCAAGCTTCACTGTGCCAAAAGGAGAATTTGTCGCTGTTGTCGGTGAATCGGGATCGGGAAAGACTACCCTTCTCAATATGATCGGTGCCTTGGACGTCCCTACCTCTGGCAAGGTATTCATCGGCGGAAAAGATATTTTTGCGATGAAGGACAAAAAGCTGACCATCTTCCGCCGCAGAAACATCGGCTTTATTTTTCAGAGCTTTAATCTGATTCCCGAGCTGACCGTTGAGCAGAACATCATATTCCCCGTATTACTGGACTATCAGAAGCCAGACAAAAATTATCTGGAGGAATTGCTTACGGTGCTCAATCTGAAGGAACGCCGCCACCATCTGCCGAGTCAATTATCTGGCGGACAGCAGCAGCGCGTGGCCATCGGGCGCGCTTTGATCACCCGGCCGGCTTTGATTCTGGCGGACGAGCCCACGGGAAATCTGGACACCCAGAACAGCCACGAAGTCATTGCGCTGTTAAAGGAAGCATCCCGAGAATATGAGCAGACCATCGTCATGATCACTCACAGCCGCAGTACCGCACAGGCAGCAGACCGTGTATTGCAGGTGTCTGACGGCGTGCTGACCGATTTTGGGAGGTGCCGCGAATGAAAAGTTATCTCAGTTTAATCCCCATCTCTGCAAAAGTCCACAAAAGGCAGAACCGCATGACCCTTCTCTGTATCATCTTTGCGGTATTCCTGGTAACTGCTGTTTTCAGTATGGCAGATATGGGAATCAGAATGGAACAGCAGCGGTTGCTGGAAAAGCATGATGGTCTGAATATGCAGGATATCACGGATAGCGCCATGGGACAATCTCTCTATCTGTCCGCAAGCGTTCTGTTTGTCCTCATACTGATTGCAGGTGTTCTGATGATCTCAAGCAGTATCAACAGCAACGTTGCCCAGCGCACAAAATTCTTTGGCATGATGCGCTGTATCGGCATGAGCAAACAGCAGATCGTGCGCTTTGTCAGACTAGAGGCGCTCAATTGGTGCAAAACGGCGGTTCCCATCGGTCTCGGTCTCGGCATTGTAACCACGTGGGGTCTCTGTGCTGTTTTGCGGTTTCTCGTAGGAGAAGAATTTTCTCATATCCCACTCTTCGGGATCAGCGTCATCGGCATCATCAGCGGTATCGTTATCGGCATCGTCACTGTACTGATTGCCGCCAGGTCTCCGGCAAAGCGTGCCGCCAGGGTATCTCCTGCCTCCGCGGTTTCGGGAAACGCAGAGATCACAAGCGGAGTACACCATGGAGTCAGGAAAAATATGTTCAAAATCGACACGGCACTCGGCGTCCGACACGCCCTATCTACGAAGAAAAACCTGATCCTGATGACAGGCTCCTTTGCCCTCAGCATCATACTGTTTCTCAGTTTTTCAGTTTTGATCGATTTTGTCAACTACCTGATGCCACAATACTCTAATACCTACGATATCTCCATTGCAGGCCGCCGCTCTGAACCCATCGATCAAGGGCTCCTGAACACCATCGGCGGTATGGACGGTGTAAAACGCGTCTTCGGGCGCAAGAGCGCTTTTGATGTAAAAGCCGAACTGAATGAGAAGAAAGTGCAACCCATCGACATCATTTCTTATGACAAGTTTGATTTAGACTGTCTGACCGAAGACGACATGCTGAAAAAGGGCAGCGACATTTCAATGGTTTACGGTGACAGCAATTATGTACTGGCGACCTGGGATCAGAACAGTCCTCTGAAGATCGGTGATAAAATGCGAGTCGGCACCAAGGATGTCGAAATTGCAGGCTTGCTGAAATACGACCCATTCAACAGCGACGGCAGCACCAGGGGAAAAATCACCCTCATCACTTCTGGCAAAACCTTTGAACGTCTGACAGGAAGAACGAATTATTCTCTTGTCATGATCCAGCTGTCAAAAGACGCGAGTGAAAAGGATGTCCAGGCTATCCGTCAGCGCACAGATGGCAGATACACCTTCAAAGACCAGCGCGAGCAAAACACTTCTGGCACTTATATGGCCTTCGTGTTCTGTATTTATGGATTTTTGGCAATTATCACCCTGGTTACAATCTTGAATATTGTCAACAGCATTTCCATGAGCGTATCTGCCAGGATCAAACAATACGGGGCGATGCGGGCAGTCGGAATGGATGCGCGTCAAATCACGAAGATGATCGCTGCGGAAGCATTTACCTATGCCTTGTCCGGCTGTATCGTCGGCTGCATCATCGGGCTGTGGATCAGCAAAGCAATCTATTACTTCCTCATCACGAGTCACTTTCATTTTGCTGCCTGGAGCCTGCCCGCTGGTGACTTGGCAGTCATCCTTCTATTTGTTCTGGCCGCTGCGATTGCCGCAGTCTATGCACCGTCAAAACGGATTCGCAATATGGCAGTCACAGAAACCATCAACGAACTATAGCAGAAAAACGGCAGCTTCTGACCCGAGAAGCTGCCGTTATTTATTGTAATTCTCTGCGTTTCACCATATAACGTCCCAGGTACAGCAAGAGCAGCAGCAGCCAGGACAAACCTTCCGCATAGGCGATGATCATGTTGCCGCTGAAGGCAACCAGGGTGTAGGACATGATGATCCTCGCAATCAGGGACAAGATTCCGGCAATGCTGGAAAAGGTCACATCCCCTACCCCTTCTAATACGCCGCGGACTGCCATGGACAATCCATATATCACATAAAAAGCGGCAATGCGCTGGAAGAAGTCGCGTCCGATTCTTGCTGCTTCCGCTTCTACGCCGAACATGGAGATCAGATATCCTCCGGTGGGAATCACCAGCACGGTCAATGCCAGGGAAATCCCAATCATCAGCAGCGTGCCAATTTTGAAAAACTTTCGGATACGCTCCTTGTCTCTGGCTCCGTTTGCCTGTGCGACCATGGTGGCGATGGCTGAACCCAGATTGATGATCGGCAGCAGAATAATCGTATCGACACGGTAAGCAGTCGTTATGGCTGCCACGGTCTGGGTACCAAACCCATTCATGAAGTTCTGCAGGAACAGGCTGCCGAATGCGCCGACGCTGGACTGGATCATCGGCGGCATTCCCAGCCGAAATCCTTCTTTTATCGTTGCCATGTCCATCATATGCCTGTCAAAACGGAATCGCAGCATCGGGTGCTTTTTGATCGTATAACAGATGATGAATACCATCATCAAAATCTGAGAGACGACGGTCGCCGCTGCCGCGCCTTCTACGCCCCACCGTAACACTGCTACGAACAAAATGTCCAAGAGTACGTTGGTGACCGAAGAAAACAGGATTGCCCAGAAAGGCGCTTTGCTGTCTCCAATCGCCCGCAGCGCCGCAAAGTAAACATTATAGACCGCTAGAAAAGGGATGCCGATGAAGATTATCCGCAGATAGGTCTTCGCCAGTCCGGTGATATCCCCCGGCGTGTTGAGCAGACTGAGCAAGGGTGATGTGAAGAACATCCCTGCGACTGTAAATGCCAAGAATGCGCATCCTACAATCATCACAAAGGTAGACAAAATGCGGTGTATGATATCCGTCTCTCCTCCGCCATATTTATGAGCAAAGAGGATGGACAGCCCCATGGTGAATCCCGTCATAGCCATGATATAAAAATTGACGACGGTTCCCGTCGCTCCGATGGCAGCCAAAGCCAGCTCCCCTTCTACATTGCCTACGATAAAGGCATCCGCCCAGTTGTATAGCTGCTGCAGCATACCGCTGAGAATGAGCGGCAGACTGAAGCGGACGAGTACAAGGACTAAACTTTCTTTTCCCAATTCTCTCTTCACGTTGCATTCCCTCCTTAGAAACAAAAAAGTGCTCAGGATTCGCCTTGCAGCATTTTCTCAAATGCTGTACCTACGGCTCATCCTAAACACCTTGTAATCCCCATCCGGTGAAGGGGAAGGTCTCCATTCTGTTCTATTCATTCTATAATATGCCATTTTGCTTGTCAAGGAATTCCGGGCGTTTTCTATCACCCGTCTACCTCAAGAATGAATCATGTCCTTATTTTCTCTCGAAACGGCGCAATCGTCAAAATTTCACCCCTGCGGCGCCGGATTCACTGATCACATGAGGAAAATTCATTCCAATATATACCATTATCGGCTTTTTATTTTATAAATTGGCAGGATTTTATGCATTATATTCATATTATATAATTATATAAATTATATTTTTGCCTCATTTTTTCTTCTTTTTTATCTCTTCCCGCATCAAAACCTGGAAAAAACGGCGTCAACCCGCTTTTATTTCAGCATTTGCGCCGTTTCCTCCAGTTCAAACAACATTTCAGAAAGAAGCTTATACCAGTGGCTTTGTCAGAAGTCTCCTATTATTGTATAATGAAAGAAACGATTGCATCATAAGGAGGTTTATCATGGCATTACAATATCACACCAAATTAAATACCGGGGATGTGGCGCCTTACGTCCTGCTGCCGGGAGATCCCAAGAGAGTCCAGGTGGTCGCTTCTTACTGGGATGAAGCCCATCAAGTAGCGGATAACAGGGAGCACGTGACCTATACCGGCACCTACAAAGGCATGCCGATTTCCTGCACCAGTACGGGCATGGGCTGTCCCAGCACGGCCATCGCCATGGAAGAACTGGCTCGGGCAGGCGCACGTACCTTCCTGCGGATCGGCACCTGCGGCACCTTCCAGGACTTTATCAAGAACGGCGACATCATCGTCTTTGACTCCGCCTGCAGATATGACGGCACCACCGACCTCTACGCACCGCCGGAGTACCCTGCCGCCGCTCATTACCAGGTCATCAACGCCTGCGTTGCCGCCATGGAGGAGCTGCAATACCCTTATCACGTGGGCACTACCCGCACTGCCGACACCTTTTTTGCCGGCCATCCCCGCCCGGGTTCGTCTTTCAACGATTATTGGCACTCCTCCTGGGAACATTTCTTTGAGGATTTGAAGCGGATGAACGTATATGGGGCTGAAATGGAAGCCAGCATCGTCCTGGTTCTCGCCCGCCTCTGGGGACTGCGTGCCGGCGGCATCGCCGTCTGCCTGGACAACCTGCTCACCGTCTCTGGAGACGAAGGCAGATTCGATCCCGACGCGCAGCTTGAGCATTCTGACGACAGCATAGAAAAACTCAGCAAAGCCGGATGCGAGGCCCTTTATGCCCTCTATCTGGCCGATCAGCAGAAGAACTAGCAATTTTTCTTTACAGGCATCTGTGCAGTGACGATAGCTGCAAAGATCAGCACACAGCCCAGGACTTCTCTCTGATTGAGGCTCTCTCCCAGGACGAGCCAGCCTGCCAATACAGCAAATACTGATTCCAAGCTGAGAAGCAGAGACGCAATGGTCGGATGAACGCCCTGCTGACCTAGATTTTGCAGCGTATAGGCGATACCGCCCGACAGAACGCCTGCATAGAGGAGAGACCAGACCGCATCTTGGGAGAAGAGTGCCTCAGCCCAGGTCTGCAGTCCCTCCAAAGAAATCCCTATGTCAAAACATGCCATAGGGATTGCCGCCAGCGCAGATGCCGTAAAAAACTGGATGCACACCATTCTGACCACATCGACTTTGTTCATGAACCGGTCAACTGTCAAAATGTGCAACGCACTCATCAGTGCGGCGAAAAGGATCAAAAGATCTGACATCTGCAAAGAGAGGGAGCCTTTGATACAAAGCAGATAGAGGCCTGCCAGCGTAACCGCGACGGCAAGCCAGACATTCCAGGAACATTTCTTTTTCAGAAACAGGCCCAGGATGGGAACAATGACAATATAGCAGGAGGAGAGAAATCCAGCTTTTCCGGACTGCGTTCCCATATACAGGCCCAGCTGTTGAAAGATGGACACAAAGCATAGAAACACACCGCACAAGATGCCGCCAATCCATAGATTTCTCTGATTCTTCCTCGTCGGCGGCATGCAGTCAGTAATTCCCCAGCGATTAAACAGGCTGCGCAGGGGCAACATCATAAGACCTGCCAGAAAGTAACGCAGACAGCTGAAGGAATAGGGACCGATGGCATCACCGCCTTTACTCTGGGCGACAAAAGCTGCACCCCAAATCAAAGCAGTTATCATTAAATAACAAGAACATCTTACCTGTCTCTTCTCCATCATCGTCTCCTTCTAAACGTTTATGCTTCGACAGCAGCCAGGGCTTCCTGCCGTTCCTTCTCCCGTTCGATCAGAATCTGCTGGTACTCTTCCTCCGTCATCTTCTCCATGGTGATGCCGGTGAAGCCGTAGAAGGCGGATACAAACGGGCAGATCAGATTGAGGAAGGCATAAGGTGCATAACCGCCCGCGCCCCACTGCGGGATGCCGAAGACGCCCTGCATGTACGCGCCGCAGGCATTCCACGGCACCAGATTGGAGGTCAGGGTCGCCGAATCCTCCAGGATACGGGACAGGTTCTTCCGCTTGAGCCGCATGTCCTCGAAAACCTCCTTGTACATCCTGCCTGTCATGACGATGGACAGGTACAGGTCGCCAGGGATGATGTTGATGAAGATCGCCGTACACAGGGTCGTGACGACCACGGAGCCCCTTCTCTTCACGTGGCGCATCATGGTTTCCGTGATGACGCCCAGCATGCCGGTGCAGTCCATGATGCCGCCCAGCGCCAGGGCGCAGAGCATCAGGTGGATGGTCCACATCATGGAATCCATGCCGCCGCGGGTCAGCAGTTCCACCAGTTCAGGCAGGACGCTGTCCGGATCTGCAAACTCAAACCCGTAGTGCCAGACTGCAGGGATGTCCCCCACCGGGGTTCCCTGGAAGATCACGCCAAAGATGCTTCCCAGGATCGCACCGAAGAGCATCCCCGGTAAAGCCGGGAGCTTCAGGGCGATCATGACGATGACGAACAGCGGCGGCAGCACCAGCAGCGGGTTGATATTGAAACAATCAAGGATGCCGCTGCGAATAGCCTCCACCTGGGACATATCCGTGCTGCCCGAGTAACGGGTGCCCAGGATCGCATAGAGAACCAGGGCGATGATCAAAGTCGGTGTCACGGTATAGACCATGTGGCGGATGTGCTCAAAGAGGTTGACACCTGCCACGGCAGATGCCATGTTGGTCGTATCGGAAAGCGGGGACATCTTGTCGCCGAAATAGGCACCGGAAATGACCGCGCCCGCTGCGACGCCAGTAGGGATGCCCAGACCGCCGCCGATGCCGATCAGGGCGATTCCCACGGTGCCGCAGGTACCCCAGGAAGTTCCCGTCGACAGGGAGACGATGGCGCAGATGATGCAGCTTGCCACCAGGAACAGTCCCGGCGTCAGGATTCCCAATCCATAATAGACCATGGCCGGCACGATGCCCGCCTGAATCCAGGAGCCGATCAGAGCGCCAGTGACGATGATGATCAGGATGGACTGCATGGTGCTGTTGATGGACTTCAGCAGCCCTTTCTCCATGACTGGCCATTTCCAGCCGTTAATAGCCGCCACCAGGGCTGCGAACACGGCGGATATAATCAGGCCTACGTGGATATCGCCGTAAGAGCAGGCGAAAGCGCTGCCAAAGACACTCTCCAGTACGCCGAGACAATAGCAAATGTTAAAGGCAGTCACCACGATAACCAGTATCGCCTGCCAGAACGGAATCTTCTTTCCCATCTTCTTTTCCTCCTATCTATTCAGTTGTACCTACTTTTCAATTACCGTCAAAATCCGCAGCAGATCGCTGAGCACGCCGTATGCGGTCTGGTCGATCTCCGGCTCATAGACATGTTCAATGACTGAGACATCGCCCATCAAATCAGTGGTCAGGGTCACACAGGCAGCAGTGCCGTTGATAGAGGCAAAGAGCGCGTCCCCGCCAACGAGCTGCGGACCGACTGTGCCGATCGGCCTGCCATTTTCGATTTTGCCGTGGCAGAGCAGTTTGTATTTCTGACCGCGAGCCTTGGCCTGGTCAATCTGCTCCTTGGTGATTGCACCGATGCCCTCCCGCCTGATCTCCTGCGGTGTGATTTTTACGTCCATCAGAACGTTCATCAAAGCGGTCAGTTTCGCTGCCGCATCCCATCCTTCCAGGTCCATGGCAGGATCTGCTTCGACAAAGCCTCTCCTCTGTCCTTCCTTTACCGCGTCTTCGTATGCCACGCCCTTTTCCATCTCGTTCAAAATGTAATTGGTCGTCGCATTGAGGATTCCTTTGATTTCCGTGATCCGACATCCCATCAGGGTTTCTTTCGCCAGGTTAAAGACTGGAACGCCATCCATGACGGCGGCCTCGTGGCAGAAGCAGACGCCCTTTGCCGCTGCCAGATCAGAAAGTTCCCTATAAGCCCAGGCGACCGGTCCTTTGTTGGCAGTAATCACGTGTTTTCCTCTATTGATGCCGTCTCTGATATGTTCGATGGCAGGCATCCCTGTCAGAATATTGATGGGCGTCAGCTCTATGAGAACATCATAATCAGCTTCCGCGATCACCTCCATCGCGCTTTTCTTCCCGTCAAACACCTGGTCGTCGAGATGTTCTATGTCGATGCCCCTGCTGTCTGTGAGCGCACCTTTGCTCCTGGTGCAGATGGCAGTGATCCGGACCTCAGTATCAAAATTTTCACAGATATCATCCGTCTTCTGACGGAGCATCCTTGCAAACGCCTTTCCCACATTGCCGCAGCCGATCAAAGCCAGTTTGATTGTCTTCATTTTTTCCCCTCACCAATCTAAATACCGGACGGACGGCTCAGCCATCCGTCCGGCCATCCTGCCGTTATTTTCCTAAGACCAGTTTGTCAACAGCATCCTTGTAGTATGCGATGTCGTCTTCTGTGTGCAGTGCTTCCTTCTCTTTCAGGAGCGGGTACATGAAGTAGACGAGCAGGCCCTTCTCGGTATGCAGTCTGTTCTCCGCCTGCGGGATCAGGATGGACTGCTCGCTGTCCCATACATCGTCTGCGATTTCGTAGCCGCGGTTTCCCGGCAGGTTGTGCATCACTTTGACTGACGGCTTCGCCTTAGCCAGCAGTTCCCTGTTGACCGCGTACTTCGGATAGAAGGTGGCGATCTTCTTG
Organism: Emergencia timonensis; assembly: GCF_900086585.1. Classification (GTDB taxonomy): domain Bacteria; phylum Bacillota; class Clostridia; order Peptostreptococcales; family Anaerovoracaceae; genus Senimuribacter; species Senimuribacter timonensis. The sequence goes on along the minus strand of NZ_FLKM01000008.1, from coordinate 1,654,894 downwards.
TCCTTCAGATGGTCACTGCCGTGGTACCACCATGCATCCGTGGCGATGAAGTCCACCTGGTCGATGTATTCATACGGATCATTGGTCTGGATGAACTTCCCGCCGGATTTCTCCATCTCTGCCTTGCAGTATGCCACGTCTTCCGGCGCCATTTCCGCTTCCTCTGGTGCACAGGAGATGAAGGTCACGCCCATTTTGGACAAAAGTCTTGCCTCTGTCCTGCAGACGCCGCCGATGTTGTCGCCCTGCACGGAGTTGTCGCCGATGAACATGTAGACCAGGTCCTCGATCTTCTTCCCCTCTTCCATGTATTCCGTCATGGTGAACAGGTCACAGAGGGCCTGAGTCGGGTGCATGCACTTGGAGCTCATGCCGCTGAATACCGGGACATCGGAATATTTCGCCAGCTCGATGATGGTGTCCTGGGATTCCGTCCTGATCTCGATGGCATCGCACATGCCGGACAGTACCTGGGCCGTGTCCTTGATGGTCTCACGGTCCTCGCCGCAGTGCAGCGTCTTGGTCTCCAGATAGAGGGCATGGCCGCCCAGCTGGGTCATGGCTGCCTCGAAAGAGACCCTGGTCCTTGTGGATGGCTGGTCGAACATCATAGCCAGGGACTGGTCCTTCAGCAGCGGCAGACGGATACCCTTGCGCTCCGCATCCTTCAGTGTTCTGATCACCTTCAGCATCTCAAGGTATTCTTCCTTTGTAAAATCATCTGTCTCGATAAAGTGTCTTACTTCCATTGTTTTTTCCTCCTATATGTCAGAATATAATATCTTCTCTCACTAACGGCATGCTCATACATCTCGGGCCTCCTCTGCCCCTCGACAGCTCGCCGCACGGCATCTGCAGGACGCGGATCCCGTGCTTCTCCAGAAGCTCGTTGGTCACTTCGTTGCGGCTGTAGGTCACCACCGTGCCCGGTGCGATTGCCAGAGTATTGGTCCCATCGTTCCACTGCTCTCTTTCAGCGTCGATGTAGGAGCCGCCTGCACAGCGGAACACCTGTACACTGTCAAGGCCCAGGGCCCCGGCCAGAACCTTCTCCACCGGGGCGGAACGGTCTTTGTATACCAGCTCCCCATCCCTGCCCAGGCTGATTTCAAAGACGTTCAGCGTCGCCTCGATGCCGGGATGGATGGTGAATTTGTCATAGTCGATCATGGTCAGCACCGTATCCAGGTGCATGAACTTCCTGTCGTGGGGGATGGTGAAGGCCAGCACCTTCTTGAAGGAATCCCTCGGCAGGATGTTGCGTGCCAGCTGCTCGATGGCTTCCGGCCTGGTCCTCAGGCTGCTGCCGATGGCGATGACGTCCTTTGACAGGACGGCGATGTCCCCGCCCTCGATGCCGAAGGGGCTTTCGTTGCTGAGCCACATGGGCGTATCCCCGTCGGCAAAATCCGGGTGGTTACAGAAGATGTGCTGCCAGACCACGGTCTCCAGTTCCCTGCCCAGCTTCTCCATGTTGTGGAAGCTCATGCCCCGTCCGATGGAGGAACCGGGATCCCTGGTGTAGTACAGGTTCGCCAGGGGCTCCGTATAGTACAGCTCGTACTCCGCGTCGGGGAAGAAGCGGCAGAAGTCCGCAGCCCCCCGTTCCCCGATGTCGCTCTTCCTGACGCCTGCCATGATTTTGTCCGCCATGGCGCGGGCGTCCAGGGACAGCAGGTATTCCGCGAGCTGGCCCCGCAGGTGCCCGTTATGGATGCCGTGGACGTCCAGGAACCGCTCCAGGAATGCCCCGCGGCTCCCTTCCCTGTCGAAGGATTCCCGGAACAGGTCTTCGATGTAGACCACCTCCGTGCCCTCTGACCGCAGGATGTCGGCGAAGCAGTCGTGCTCGTACTGTGCCCCCTTCTTCCACGGGATGTCGTCGAAGAGGTGGCGCGGCATGGTCTGGGGGATCACGCCGTCGATCTCGTCCCCGGGCCTGTGGAGCATGACCTTCTTCAGTCTTCCGATTTCCGAATAGACGTTAATCTTACTCATTGTTTCTCCTTTCTATTTCACTATTGCTAAAACACTCTGATTTTTCTATCCTGTCAAATGCTTCTTTCAGCACAGGAATCTCTACTGTACAGGCAATCCGCAGATAACCTTCTCCGCAGCTGCCAAAGGCATTTCCCGGCAGCATCAGCACGTGGCATTCCTGCAGGATTCTTTCGGCAGCCTCCTCTGAGGTCATCCGGGTGTCTCTGATGTTGATAAACAGGTAGAAGCTGCCTTTCGGCGGCTGGATGACATGCATGCCGGGAACCCTGTTGATTCGTTCCGCCGCATAACACATCCTTTCCCGAAAGGTTGCAACAAGCTGCGGCTGAATCTCCTTGCGGCAGCGCAGCGCATGAATCGCAGCTCTCTGGGAAATAGACGGCGCGGTAAAGACCACGTTTTCGTTAATCTGCTGAATCACTTTGATGATATGGGGCGCGGCGATGATGTTTCCCACACGCCAGCCTGTCATGACATAATCCTTTGAAAAACTGTTCAGCGTAATTGTCCGCTCCGCCATGTCCGGCAGAGATGCAAAGGGGACAAAGGGATGCTGATAGCTGTACGCCGTATAGATTTCATCTGAAATGACTACGAGATCGTACTCCTCAGCAATGGCTGCAATCTGCGCCATGGTCTCCCGTGTCAGGCAGCTCCCCGTCGGATTGTTGGGAGAATTGATGACGATCGCCTTCGTTCGTTCCGTTATGCAGGCTCTCAGCCTGGCGGGGTTGATCTGAAAATCCTCATTCTCGAAGGTATCCAGCTCTATGGGAATTCCCCGCGCCAGTTCCACCTGCTGGGGATAAGGCGTAAAATGGGGTGACTGCAGAATCACCTCGTCGCCGTCGTCTAGTACGGCTTCCAGCGCCAGATACATGCCCAGGGAAGCAGATGCCGTGACAAAGACCTCTTCATCGGCAACATCCATCTCAAATTCTTCCTTGTAGTAGTTGCAGATTTCTTTCCGCAGTTCGGGGTCGCCCCTGAAATCGGTATACTTGGTGTGACCGGATCTGGCGTCCTCATAGGATTTGTCGATGATGATCTGCGGTGTCACGATATCGGGATCTCCCAGGCTCAGGTTGATGACGTCGTCAAAGCACTTTGCCAGCACATCGGACTGTCCCATAGCCGTAGCCTGATCTTTCCAGTATCGTTTTGCAATAAACCGATGTTTCATTGTCTTAAATTTCTTTTAACAGTCCCGCGATGATGTCCAGACCCTTCTGCAGTACGTCCGGGCTGAAGGCATAGCCGATTCTGATGCAGTGCTCCATCTCGAAACAAGAACCCGGCGTCGTCAGAACGCCTCTCTCCTTGACCAGGCGGACGCAGAAATCAAAGGACGGAATGTCTTTGTCGTAATACACCAGGGCTGTCGTACCGGCAACAGGTCTCACGTAGTCCACACCTTCCGTCTCCTTCACCCACTTGTCGAGGACGTTTCTTCCTTCCAACAGGATCTTGGCATTTCTCTCGTAGAGCTTATCTTTATGCGCAAGAGCCAGGCTTGCCAGAATATCGTCGATGTAGCCGCAGCTGATGGTGTCGTAATCTCTTCTGCCGCAGAACTGTTTCATGATTTCCTGATCCTTTGTCGCGATCCAGCCGATGCGAAGGCCTGCAAGACCGAAAACCTTAGACATGCTGGACGTCGAAATGCCCTTGTCATAGAGATCGGCAATGGAATACATGTAGCTTCCGTCCTCTGAAATGCCTCTGTACGCTTCGTCGCAGAGTATGTAAGCCCCCACCTTGTCAGCCATCTTGACGATTTCCATCATGACGTCTTCTGGAACAAAAGCGCCCGTCGGGTTATTCGGATTGCAGATGGAAATCAGCTTCGTGTTCTCATCGATCAAAGCTTCCATCTCCAGAAGGTCAGGTACAAATTCATTCTCTTTCTTCAGCCAGAGCTGTCTCACCTCGGCACCGATGGATTCAGGAATGGAATAGTGCTGCTGATAGGTCGGCAGTACGGTGACGACATTATCGCCCCGGTCTACCAGCGTCGCGATGACCATGTGGTTGGCGCTGATTCCGCCGTGGGTCGGCACCACGTCTTCCGGCGTCAGATCTCTGTAGAGGCCTGCAATCCCTTTCTTCAGTTCAGGGGAGCCGTGGATATGTCCGTATACCAGTCTCTCCCCTTTCAGCCCGGACAGAAATGCGTCCGGATCTTTTCCACAGAGTTCCAATAACTCCCCGACTTCCAAAGAGTCGATACAGGTTTCTCCCAGGTCGTAAGTCAAAAATCCTTCGTACTCATCCATCCAGCGTTCCACTTTAAATCTTTCCAGTTTCATAATGCATTCTCCTTTGTTACTTTCTATAATTCTATTGTCTGTCCCAAGCCTTGCTTTTTTGCCTCTCTGATGGCAAGCATGCCTGTGGCCAGATCAAGAAGTGCGGTTCCTGTAGCATCGAAGACGGTAATCTGTTCATCATCCTCTCTGCCCGATGCTTTTCCTGTGATGATATCACCGATGATGCCGCTGATATTTTCTCTGTTCATGATGCCTTTTTTGATGGGAATCTCAATTTCTCCCACGTTGATACATTGCTCGATATCGTCCGTAAAGACCTTTGCATCTGCGAAGATTTCCGGGTCGATTTCCTCTTTGCCCGCCATGTCGGATCCGATGCAGGAAAAGTGGGTTCCCGGCTTGACCCATTCCTTTTTGATGATGGGTTCTCTCGAAGGCGTGACGGTGATGATGATATCACTTGTGCCGGTCGCCTCTGCAATGTCTTTTACCGCGGTAAATTCTGCTTTTACATCCTCTATACCAAAGTCTTTTGCCAGGGTGCCTCTGAGGTTTTTTACAAATCTGTCTGCATTGTCATAGTCCAGTCCGTCATAGACCATCACCTTTTCAATTCCAGGGAAGCTGAGCAGGGTTGCCGCTGCCTGGAAGGTTGCCACGTGTCCTGCCCCCACGATCAGCAGATTTTTCGCATCCTTTCTCGCCAATAGCTTTGCTCCTATAGCGCCGGCAGCGCCGGTTCTGATGCCTGTAATATGGGAACCGTCCAGCAGCCCGACAGGCGCCCCGGTCTTTGCATCAAAGATCAAAATGGTGCCCAGCAGTGCCGGCAGGCCTGCCTTGCCGTTCTCCTCAAACCAGGATACTGACTTCAGACCGTAGATACCGGCATCCTTCAGCCATCCCGATTTGATATCCATCTCTGCGCTGCCTGGAACAAACTCCTCTGTAATCAAAGGATAAATTGCCGAAGCCCCGGCAGACTGGGCCCGATAGACTTCTTCTATGGCAGCAATCACGTCCTCCATCTTCAGCACCTTGACGGTGTCTTCCATTTTCAAGACTTTCATCTCTAACATTTTCTCGTCTCCTTTCCGCCTCTGTTCGATTTCAATAACATTTTACTTGCAGACAAGTCTGTTTTTTTTTAGTATTTTTTTGAATTCTCTCTATATTTTTTGGTATTTTACCAATCGAAATTGGCGGAGATCTGTTTATAATTAGATGTATAGAAAAACAGCGGAGGAGGTTTTAGAATGGCACTGACAGTAAAAGATATCCTGCAGCTTGACGGTCTTTCAAAGATGCGTCTCATCGCAGGCGAGGGCGGTCTGGATCGTTACGTGGTTTCCCTCGGCATCGCGGATAATGAATTTTCTTCCTTTGCCGATCAATCAGAAAGGAACGTCTTTGAGGCGGACATGATCATACTGAGCACCCTGCTCTTTTCCAAAGAAGAACCTGGCCTCATCCTCTCAACGACAAAATTTCTCTGTGAAATCGGCGCTGCCGCCTTTGCCTGTAAGACGACAATCTTTGAGAAGCTTCCCCAGGAGGTTATCGACTTTGCCAATGCGCACGACTTCCCGATCATTCAATACGACGCTGACCTTTACATGGAGAGCATCATCTTTGAAATACTGGATGCGGTTCGAAAAGAGGACGACAATTTCTTTTCGGAAGAAAACCTGGATCAGATGATTGCGGGCAATCTGACAAAAACACAGATCTATTCCCTGAGCAAAAACATCTCCCTGAAGCTGAAGGAATATGTCATGGCCGTCTATATCAAAGGGGAAGACGAGGATTTTCAACTCAATCTGGAGCGTTATTCAAAAGTCTTCTATCTCAATCGCAACCTGAACACCAAGGCCCTCGTATGCAAATACAAAAACGGCCTCTTTGCGCTCCTGACCGCCCGTCAAAAGAAAAAACAAAGTTTTGCAATCATATTACGTGAATTAATGGAGTTTCTCTCTCCTTCCAAAGAAGGACTCTATGTCAGCTGCAGCCGCATTCACGACCCCTATAAAGAACTGGATCAGTGCATCAGAGAAAGCTATTACACCCATATCGCTTCCAAGGCGGAAGAGAAATCCTTTGGCAGCTACGATAAAATCGGCGCTTATCAGCTCCTGGTGCCACTGGCCGATACAGAGGCCATGAAGGATTTCATGACTTCCCTGATTGATCCAATCAGAGAAAAGCCGGAGTTCTTCGAAACGATCAGGCAGCTGGCGCTCAATGAAGGGGACATCTTCAGAACGGCATCGTCCCTCCAGTGTCATCACAACACCATCCGTTATCGAATCAGCAAGATCAAGCAGTTCCTGTTCTGTGAAGAGATGAGCGATCAGGAGTTCTACGTCAACATCTCCCTGGCTGTGCGCCTCTATATGCTCAATGAGAATAAATGATATATGGATAAAAATACTTTGCATAGGTTATTGACTTCCCCATACAACTGCAAACAAGCAGAGCGTTGCCGCCACCACAAAGAAACGGCTCACAGCATTGTTTTCGAAATGCTTTGAGCCGTTTCTTTCATTTTACAACTTATAAAATACAGGTTTCCGTTCTTTGTAGACTGCATAATACTTGAATCCGCATGTCTTTACGATCTCCCCTGCCTCTTCAAAGCACTCTCCCACACGCTGCGGGGTGTGCGCATCGGAGCCAAAGGTGATGATCTCACCGCCAAGCTCCGCATAGCGGCTGATAATTTCAACCTTCGGGTTGGTCAGCCCCAGGCTTTTCAGCCTGGAGGTGTTCACCTCTATGCCCCTGCCGGACTCGATCAGAGCCTGCAGGATGCTGTCCAGTACGTCACCATATTTGCTGTAGGAAAAGGTCTCGATGGCGCCCGGCGCATATCGGAAGATGAAGTCCAGATGGCCGCAGACATCGAAGTCCGGTATCCTGACGATATTTTCGTACTCCTCCTGAAAGTAGAGCCTGCAGATTTCCTCTGTGCTCTTCCCTTCATAAATTCTGAGATCGTCAGCGCCCCTCCCTCTGAAATTATGGGTCGAGCCGATGATGAAATCAAAGGGATAGTCTTTCGCATACGCCGCCAGTTTTTCCGGCAGGTGGGGCTGTAAGCCCAGCTCCACCCCCGTCAGCACTTCAATTCTGCCCGCATACGCTTCTCTGATCTGCGCCAGATCAGCAAGATATCCTTCCATATCGTCCGTGTCACCGATCAAAAATGTGTAATTGTCCGGCGGGAAGATGGGCTGATCGTAGTCCTGATGCTCCGTGATGCAGATGTGCTTCATGCCCAGCCGCAGCGCACTTTCGACTTGATGGCGAACCGGCGTCTCGGAGTCGCTGGACCACCTCGTATGTATATGCATGTCACTAATCATATTGCAGCCTTCTTTCTTCTATGCAGTTGCAGTTTCCGCCTCTTTTTCAAGCGGTTTCATGCAGATTCCCGTAATGCTGTAGAAGTATGCCAGAATCCAGATGGCGTAGCTCATGAAGCAGAATGGGAAGTATTGTGCGATTGGCACGCCCAGTACAGACGGATAATAGATGCCGGAAGCCGACCAAGGAATGAACCCAGCCGTACCGGTACAGAAGTCCTCCATGGTTCTGGACAGATTCAAGGTGGACAGTCCCATCTCTTTGTACTTCTCCGAATACATTTCACCTGTGAGAATCAACGCCAGTGTCGAACTTCCTCCGATCGCCGTCAGAACTACACAAGAAATAGAAGTCACGAAGACGAGGCTGAATCTGGTCTTCACAGACAGCAGCAGTTTTCCCAGCAGCGCTTCGATGGCGCCGATATGCTCCATGATCGCCGCAAAGTATAAGCAGATATATACCGTGATAAAGGATTTCATCATGGAAGCCAGCCCGCCTCTGTTGAGCAGGGCCATGGCGTCGTCACCTGCCTCAGCAGCAACAAAGCCGCTTCTTGCGCTTTCTACCATTTCTAAATTAAATCCGCTGTAGAGGGCTGTGATTCCGTCCTCCAGGCTGAAACCCTGGTAGAACACGCCAATCAAAAGCGCGAGAACGGCAGACAGCATCATGATAACGGTCGATGGCTTTTTGGCGATACAGCCGTAAATCAGAAGCACCATCGGCAGCAGGACGATGACGTTCCATTTGAACGCGCCGTCCAGCGCATCGAGGAGCTGCAGGGTGTTTTCCGGCAGGCCCGCCGCACCTGCATCCGCTTTGATGCCCATGACCGCGTAGATGACCAGTCCGATCAATCCTCCCGGTACAACCGTCTTGGACATGTTTTTGATGTGGTCGAAGATGTCATTCTTTGTCGCAAGAGATGCCAGAATCGTCGTGTCAGATAGCGGAGACAGCTTGTCGCCAAAAATGGCGCCAGTATAGCATGCCCCTGCCACTGCTGCGATATTTACGTTTGGCATCGCCATGGCAATTCCCATCATGGTGATGCCGGCGGTAGCCGCAGATCCCCAGGACGTTCCCGTACAGGTTGAAAAGATCGCGCAGAGAACGAATGCCGATACCAGGATCCATTTTGCGCTGACTAGCTGCACGCCGTAGTAGATGAACATGGGAATCGTACCGGAGAACATCCACGCCCCCAGCAAAAAACCTACGGCGATCAGCACCGAGTTGGCCGGCGCGGCCGCCTTGACCTTTTCAGCAGAAAACTCTTCGAGGTCCTTCCACGTGTAGCCGCATCGCCAGCCGATAAATACCACGTACATGAGGGCGATTCCCATCAAAGCAGGTGCAGACAAATCGGCTAGAGAGCCGAAGAAGAAGATCACCAATAATACCAGTACCGCACTGAGTGCTTCGATCAAAGTCGCCTTTCTTTTTTCCTTTTGTTTCTTCATAGTTCGATTTCTCCTTTCAAAATCTTTTTTCATTATAAGGGATTTCACCCTATTTCAGCTTAGAAGTTTTCAAAAAAATCTGTCTATTCTTTGATAAAATACCAAACAAAAGATGAAAAAATACTATTATAATGAAAACAGAAACCTTTTGGTATTTATCTCACAAAAAAACACGGAGCGGCTGCTCCGTGTTTAAAATTTACATTTATGTAAGTGGGCTCCGTTTCTTTTTCAGAAGTCCGCCTATTCCAATCAAAATTACCAGTATCAAAAGAATCCCCAGACCAGAAATCAGAAACCACATGTGCACACCCATCTTTTCCGCAACCGGACTGCTGATCAGAAGACCGATGGGCATGGTAAAGGCTGTGACCTGGCCGATCAGAGAAAAGGCCCTTCCCATCTTTTCCGGCGCCACAGTCTCTTGAATGTAAGCCGTCAGTGGAATTCCATGGACATTTCCAAAGGCTCCCATAGCTGCACAGGTACCAGCAAATATGATCCATCCCACGAAGGTCGCCGGCATCAACCCACAGATGGTCGTAGCCACACCGATGCCCCACAGACCCAAATAGGACGTTCTGATTTTGTTTTTGATCTTCAAAACGCTGCCGAAGAGCACTGCAGCAATCATCATGCCAGCAGCGAAGGCAACTTCTACGATGCTTCCGTACATAGCGGACAGATCAAAATAATCACTGGTCATCAGCGGATAGAAGGTAGACAGCGGTGCAAAAAACAACATGCACAAAACCTCTGCAATGATCAGCGTCAACAATTTCTTGTCCTCTCTGTACACTTGAATTCCTTCTTTAAAATGAGCAAAAAAACCGACTTTATGACGCTCATGGTTTTCAAGACGTGGAATCTTCACTGCGGCCAGTGCCGCACTGGCAAAGATCGCTCCAATGACGTCGGTTAACAGCACCAGCGACATAGGGAGCGCAGCATACAGGGCTGCCCCGATCACTGGCCCTAAGATAAAAGAACCTGCCGTCATCAGCTGCATCCAGCCATTTACTCTGACCAGCTCTTCTGCTGGTACCAGCTGCGGTATGATTGACTGAATCGCCGGCTGATGGAAGGTGCCACCAATTCCTCGTACAAACAGAATCACCAGGACCGCCCATATGGGGAATGTAATCGCGTTAAGCAAAAATGCCGCTGCCAGTGCTGCCAATCCCATGGATAAATCTGCCGTGATGCAGATGATTTTCCGGCTGTATTTATCTGCGGCAACCCCGGCAAAGGGGCTGAGAAACGCCATAGGCAGATATGCAGCCAACCCTGCGACTCCCATAATCATCGGCGAAGCGGTCTGTTCTGCCAACCACCAAATCAAAGCAAACTGGACGGCTGAGCTTCCAATCAAAGAAATGGCCTGTCCTATCGCAATGGTTAGAAATCTGCCCCGCCATTTTGTATTATTTTCCATCTTCGTTCTCCTCTATTTTCGTTATACAATAGCAAACCTCATTTGGGAACAAAAAAAGATAACTCTGATCTTGGAGTTATCTGTAATCAAAACAAATGGCGTATGCAAAGAAAGGTACGTAAGACCTCATTGTCTCGTCAGATAGCGATTTCATGACCTCATGCATCCATATTGTTAAGTAAGTACAACAAATAACTCCTGTCTTTTCGGAGTTTCTCATTCATTGTTCCTCATCTTAACGTAGATACATCAAGCCACCTCGCCTTCTTCATAATTGTTTTCATCATAACAAGTTTTCAGCCAGATAGCAAGCGTTTTTTTCTTCTGTAACATGGCAACCCCATGAAATAAATTGACACGCCTTCATTCCTCAAAAAAGCAGGGCATGATGGCACAAAACGCTGCTCATGCCCATATTTCCGCCTTCATTCTTGATTTTTTTAAGTTTACTTGCGCTACCCCCTTTGCAAACAGGGGATTTATACTATAGAAATTGCTATATAAGGAATTATATGGAATGATATTGACCGGAACCTGATGGGTAAAAGGGCAAATGCCTTTGAAATCAGTCAGATTTTTCTCTCGCACGCAAGTAGGTCGTCGAAATTCAAAAATGAAGGCAGATTGGTTTACAATAATTAAAAAAAGTGCAAGTAACGACTCAAAAAATGAAAATGAAGGCGCACACAAATGTTTTATGCGTTTGCCGTGTCTTTTGTAACCGGGTCACAGAAGTCAGTCATATATTAATGCTATACTTTGTTTATCAAATAAAGAAAAAAGGAGTTGATATTATGGCTAAGGCTTTTAATAAGAATAATTTTAATGAGGAAGTCCTCAAATCCGACGTACCGGTAATGGTGGACTTTTGGGCATCGTGGTGCGGGCCATGCAAGATGCTGGGTCCCGTCATCGAAGAAATTGCAGAAGATGCAGACGGCTACAAAGTCGGCAAAGTGAACATAGATGAAGAACCAGAACTGGCAAGAAGCTATGGCATCATGAGCATTCCGACCGTCATCGTCTTTGAGGGAGGCAGACCAGTTAAACAGTCCTCCGGATTTAAACCAAAGAAAGCGCTGGAGGCCCTCATCCAGAATTAAACATATAAAAAGGCTGACCGCTTGAACGAAAAATGACTGTTCATGCGGCAGCCTTTTTTCATACATAAAACCGGCTGGATTAATGGCATAAAAAACTACTTTCATTATCCGGTAACTTTTTCATAGAGAGTTTTGCGGTCTGTGATTTTGATGCCGCCACGGAAGACTTCTATTACCCCTGCGGAAGACAGTTGCTTCAGAGTCCGGGTCACTGCCTCACGGGCGCTGCCGATGGCCTGGGCCAATTTTTCCTGGGTCATATGTACCGTATCGCCGCCAGTCCTTGCCGTTTCATCGAGAAGAAAGGTAATAATTCGTTGTTCCAAAGTCATGAACAGCATCTGCTCTACTGCCGAAATCACATCTGAAAAACGCTCTGTAGTCAATCGGTAGACATAGTTTTCAACATAGACGTTCTTCTCTTTGATGTCAGAAATGATATTGACGGGAATCAGTATCGCCTCCACTTGGCTCTCTGCCGATACCTGTGCCGGAAATGAAATCTGCGACAACATGCAGGATGCGGATAGGAGACACACGTCGTCTTCTGCTAAACGTGCGATGGTCACTTCCCTGCCGTCTTCTGAATAAAGATACAGCCTGATAACGCCTGATTTCACATATAACACGCCCAGACAGTCCATTTCCGTCGAAGCGATCATTTGGTTCTCCGAGAATTGAACAATCCTGGCCTGAGACTGCAGTCGCTCTTTTTCATCTTCCGTCAGGTACTGCCAAAACGGAAATACGCTTAAATCTATTCGTTCCATAGTTCCACCCACTTTCTTTGTATTTATATTATCACGGCACCTAATATATTACTACACCTGCAAGACCTGTCAAGACCATCAAGACCATGGGATTGACCTTTACTTTTTTTTGCAGCAGGAGAATCAGTGCGCCAGTAAAAATCGCCGCCGCCCTGAAATCAAAATGTGCTGGCAGCATTAGCCGCGAGTTTCCCGTAAAAGTTAATAAGATAATGATACCCGCTGCCGAAGTAATTAAACCGACAGATGCCGCCTTCAATCCTTTCAGCAGTCCAGACAAATACACGGACTTCTGATGGCTCTGAAAAAACCAGCAGAGCGCAATGGAAATAACAACGCCTGCCAATATGCAGCCGATGGTCGCCAGGACAGCGCCCCAGATCCCCGCAACCTGCAGACCCACAAAGGTGGAAGTGTTGACAGCCAGGGGACCTGGCGTCATCTGGGATATGGTGATGATATCTGCAAAGGTTTTCTGGGTAATCCAGCCGTGAATCTGCACGACTTGCTCCTGAATCAGAGGGATAATCGCGTAGCCGCCCCCAATGCTGAACAATCCGATTTGAAAGAAAGTCAGAAAAAGATAGATCAGCATGTTTTACCCCCTTTCCCCTGCAGCCACCATAGGCGAGCCAAACAGATCATTCCGCAGCTTACCAGCACTACGGCTGCGTTGATCTGACAGAAGAAATTCGCAACAAAGGCCGCTGGAATCAACAGAGTCAGAAGCCGTGATCCGTCTTTGGCTACAAATCTGGCCATATCGATAATTAAATCTACCATCAGAGCAGCGACTCCGCCTTGCATGCCTTTGAGAATCGCCGTAACCAAGGCGCTGCCGACGAAGACGTCGTACCAGGTAGAAACAGCCATCAAAATCAGAAGGGGCGGAATTATAGCTGCCATACAACTGACACCAGCACCCAGCCAGCCCAATACGCGATACCCGGCGAGGGCAGTCAGATTGATGGCAATCGCTCCCGGCGCAGATTGAGATATGGCGGCAATGTCCATCAGCTCCTCTTCAGAGAACAATTCCTTTTTCTCTACGTAATACTTCCGTACCATAGGCACCACCACATAACCGCCGCCAAAAGTAAAGGCGCTGATAAACAAATTGATATTGAAGAGCCACAGGCCCTGTTTTAGTTGATCCTTCTTGGACATTTTTAAATTCCCTTTCTGTCATTCTGTCGATTGATTCATTTGTTCCTCGACGCAAATGCCGACACGGAGGGACATATAATTTTACAATTCCCTCCGCAGCAAAACCTCTGCCGCTTTTGTCACCGTTCATAGTATACCTCTTGTCATAGTATAAGAAAAACGATATAATTTAATCGTAAGCATTCATTTTATTCATGTGAAAGATAAGAGCAGCGTCTCTATCCATCCGAAGCTGAGGCGCTGCCATAGAGTGCCGCACACGAAGGCGCTGTACACTTCGCAGAGCTGGACCATGAAGGAGGATACAAAATGGACATGACCTTTCGTCATCTGGAAATCTTTAAAGCGGTTGTCGAAACAGGCAGCTTTACCAAAGCCGCGAAAAAACTATTTATCACCCAGTCTGCCGTTTCCCATGGGATTCATGATCTGGAGAAGATGACCAAAACGCCGCTCTTTGATCGTCTTTCCCATAGAGTCCAGATTACACGGACTGGGGAATTACTGTTACAAGAAGCCGAACCGCTCCTGGCTGCTGGCCAAGCCCTCTCCTCTCGGCTCCAAACCTTGGAAAACACGGCGTCAATTCACATTGCCTGTAACATCACAATTGCTAATTTTCGCCTGCCCGGGCTGCTGACAGACTTCTCCAAGGAATATCCCCATACCTCTGTAAACGTAGATGTGGTTCCGGCAGCTACGGCCATAGATTATTTGGTAACGGGAAAAGCGGATTTAGCTTTGATCGAGGGCGCCATTCCACAAGAACCTTGCTGCAGCAAAGAGATGGGAGCCTATCTTTTGAAAGTAGTCTGCAGCCCTGACTATCCACTGCAGCAGACAGAATTGACCCTGGACGAACTGTGCAGAGAACGACTTTTATTGCGAGAACCCGGCAGCGCCATTCGGGACACCTTTGAAAGCCAGCTTTATTTAGCGGGCAAAACGGTTTATCCGCTCTGGTGCAGTGTCAACGACTCTGCCCTGCTGGCAGCCGCTGTGGCAGGGCTCGGTATCGCCATCCTGCCGGAAGCTTACGTGCTGGAAGAACTAAAAAAACAGCACCTGGTGGAACTCTTCGTTCCCGGCCTGGTGCTGAAAAATAACATGTATGCCATCTGGCATCGAGATAAATATCTCTCAAAACCGCTGAAGGCCTTTATAGAGACGTGTAGTGCTCTCAGGTGATAGGCTATTCCGTGAGGAAGGCGTTCATCTTTTCCGCCAGCCCTTCCGCCACAAAGTAACCTTCCTGGTAGGCGGCTCTCAGTTTATTCCGATCTCTCTCCGTCCGTCCGATGGAAAGCGGTCCCATGGGAGCGATGACAAAGGCTCTGCCTGCGGCCTCTTCTGCTGCGATGAAATCCAGTGTTTCGTTGTAAGTCTTCGTCCTGCTTCTCAGCGCCGCCGCCATCTTTGGATATTTCCTGTATTTCAGCGCGGCTGCAACTGCAGCTCGGCTGTTCTTTTTCCTGTAATCACGAGGTCTGGTCAGAACGACGACATTTTTTTCGTTGCCCTGTCTGATGGACTGTTTCAATGGGATAGAATCTGAAATACCGCCGTCCATGTACAATTTTCCATCGATTTCAACCATGTTTGCCAGCAGGGGCAGTGAACTGGAAGCCCTCACGTATTCAATATCCTCAAACATATCCTTAATGATCGGATACTCCGGTTTACCGGTTTCGCAATTGGTCACCACAGCTTGAAACTTGGTGCCGCTTTTCAAAAAAGCCTCATTGTCGATGGGATAAAGCTCTTTGGGAATTTTGTAATAGAGAAAATCTGCGCCAAAGAGATCTCCGGTTTTCCGCAGGCTCCGCATGCTGCAATACTCTTTGTCGTCCAGATAGTCGGTAGCCGTGGCATAGGCACGTCCCCGCTGCCTGCAGACAAAACTGCATCCGTGGCAAGCGCCGGCGGATACGCCGATTACGTTGTCAAATCGAATCTCCTGATCCAAAAGATAATCGATGACGCCGGCTGCAAAGATGCCCCGCATACCGCCGCCCTCTAAAATCAAAGCATTACTCATATCTATTTCACTTCCTTTATTTACATTTCCACTAATTTTCCTGAACCGAAAAGGTAGAGGCAGGCTTCCTTCACAGGCCGTCCTTTTGAAGCCTCCAGCGCTTGTCGGTAGATTTCAATCTGTCCCCTATAGGTTCGGCGTAATCGCTTCGCCTCCTGATCGAAGTCCTTATTTTCATCAATCCAGTTGGTTTTATAGTCGAGAAGCACAAAACCATCCCCTTCCTCAAAATAGCAGTCGATGATACCCTGAACGATGACGGTTTCCCCCTCCATCTCCATCTGCAAGTCAAAAGGCCGCTCCCGGTCCAGCCTGCCGGCTCGATAGGCGCTGGCACAGCGATGTCCTAGCTCCGAAGTAAAAAAATCAGCAATGTGGGACAGCTCTATGGCTTTTAAATCCTCCGTCTGGAAAATTTCACGATTGGCATAGTCTGCCGCTGCCTCTTCAATGTACGGCATCCCTTCCCGTTCTGCCCGGTCAAAGTCAAGTCGTTCCATGATGCTGTGATAGATCGTCCCCTTCTCTGCCGCGGTCAGCCGTCTTTCGCCCTGCCTGAACTTTGGCACGGCAAGCACTGTCTCAAACTCCCTTTGGTCGCTCAGTCCCATGCGATAGACTTCTGTCACAGAATACTTGGATTTGAGTTTACGGGATGACTCATAAGGATAGTTGAAATTCAGCCTCCGCAGCACTTCTGCCTCTTCTTCTGGGGTAAGGCGTCTGTCAAAGATATCTTTTCCCATCGGATTTCCCTCTATACCGCTTTTTTCCACAGAATCGGGCGACAACCTGTTGGCGTCTACCAGTTCAAAGCGGGAAACGTCTCCAATCATATCCAGATACATCGTATCACCGCCCAGGCCGATTTGACGGCTCTCCATAAATTTTGCCCCGTCTCTGACCGTACCTGTCAGGTAAAGCAAGTCTTTCGCACGGGTCAGCGCCACATAGAGAACTCTGATTTCTTCACTGACCTCCTCTTTGTGAATCTGTTTCTGAATCAGCCGCTGCAGCAGCGTCTGTTTATACCAATGCCCTTCAAAATCGGTAAGCGTCATGCCGATGCCGATGTCTTTGTGCAAAGCGATACCGCTGCCAATCTTGGTGTAATTGAGTCTTCGGCCCATACCGCAGACAATGACCAGGGGAAATTCCAGCCCTTTGCTCTTGTGAATCGTCATAATGCGCACCAAGTCGTCGTTTTCTCCTACCAGCTTTACTTGGCCCATGGGCACGCCCCGTCTCTTCACTGCGTCGATATAACGGACAAAACTATATAGGGAGCTCTGTCTATCTGCCGCAAATTTTTCGGCCTTGTCCACCAAAGCCCGCAAGTTCGCCTGACGCTGGGTTCCTCCCGGCATGGCTCCCATTTCCAGATAGTAACCAGTTTCCAGCAGCAGCTTCCAGATGAACTGCCCCAAAGGCTGTGAGGTCGCCATAGTCTTCCACTTCTTTATGGAATCCAGCGCGACTCTGCATTTTTCCCTTAATGGCTCTAATTTACCTTCTTTGGCGAATTTAAGAAAGGCTGCCGCATACTGTCCGTTTTTGCAGGCGGCTCTGATTTGTCCCAGTTCATCGGTGGAAAAGCTGAAAATCTCCGAATGCAGCACGCTGATCAGCGGCACATCCTGCATTTTATTGTCTATCACCGATAAAAGATTCATAAATACGTTGATTTCCATGGTATCAAAGTATCCCTCACTGTCATCTACAAAACTGTCAACGCCATTTTCTTTTAGAATGCTGCGATATACATCAGCGTAATTTCTTACGCCTCTCATGAGAATGACCATATCGTGTAGACGGATTTCCCTTTCGATGCCGGCTTTATGGTCAAAGAACTTCCTGCCCAAGTTCTCTTTTATCAAACGGCATATTTCGAGAGCTTCGATTTCGGCATTCTTCAGATTGGCCAGCTCTTCATCGGCATCATCGATGGTAGACGTGTCCACCACTTTTACTTCCGGCACGTAATGATAAGGACCATCATAACTGACGCCCGGATAAAGCATGGCGTCCTCATCGTAATCTTCCATCAGATTCTCAAAGATGTGATTAATTTCAGAAAGAATCAACGGCTTGCTGCGGAAGTTCTGGTTCAGATCGATTTTGGTGGATTGCTCATTTTCTGCACTGCCGTAGGAAAGGTATTTACGCTTGAAAATCTCTGGCTCCGCAAGTCTGAATTTATAAATGCTCTGTTTCATATCGCCGACCATAAAGAGATTATTATTTCTGGCAACTTTGGCGATGATCTCCTCCTGCAGAATGTTGGTGTCCTGGTATTCATCGATAAAGATATATTCAAATTTTTTTCTGTAATGGTCCTGCGCCTGGGTCTCTTCCAAAATAGAAAGGCAATAATGTTCGATGTCGTTAAAATCGACCAGCTTCTTGTCCGCTTTGTTGGCCTTAAAAATCTGGTCAAAATCTTCCAGCAGCTTGCGCAGAGTTTCCGCTTTCGGTGCCGTCTCGTTCATTTCTGAGACCATTTCTTCCAGACTCTGGGTAAAGAAAAGACCTTTGATATCATTGATCAGGCCAGAGGCCTTCTTTCGGCAAGCGGCCGCCAGATCTTTGACCTGGGCATAGGCTTCTTTTTCCTCTTTCTTAGCCACCAGTCTGACAGCCTTGAAGGCAGCGATACAGTTACTCAGATCCGTAAGGTCCTTTCTGGCTGCCGCCTCTGCCATCTGCTGGTAAAAGCAAAGCTCTTCTGACGCTGTTTTTTCCGCCAATCGAGAAAGACCGGCTGCCGACAGTTCTTCGACTGCCCGCTCTTCAAATTGTACGGCCTTCTCCACTGCATCGCCGATATAATCCCAGATATAGTTCATAACTGGTGACAGCAGGAACGCTTCCGGCGGAAGAGAGAGTTCCTCTATTTTTTCTTTCAGCCACTGCCAAGGGTAAGGCAGGGACTGGAGCACGTTATAGGACGTATTGATAATGTCTCTGATCTTGTTTTGATTTCGGTCCGAACTGTACCAGTTGAGGAAATCGTAAAACTCCTTTGCATCGGATGCAAAGCACTGCTCCATCAGCTGGTCCATGGAATCTTCTTTGATGATGGTTCTCTGCGCGTCGTCGCAAATGGCAAATCCCGGTTCAATATCAGTCAAAAAGAAAAAGGTCCTGATGACGTCCAAGGCGAAGGCATGGAAAGTACTGATATTCGCTCGCGGCAAAAGATTTAGCTGCTGCCTCAGGTTTTGAGAATTTGCCGGATCAGCGTCGATTTCCTGATTGATGGCAACGCGGATTTTCTCTTTCATCTCTGCTGCTGCTGCATTGGTAAAGGTCACGATTAGCATTCTATCAATAGATACGCCGTCCTCTATGACTAATTTTTTGATACGTTCTACCAAAACCGCTGTCTTTCCGGATCCGGCGGCGGCAGCGACCAGTATGTTCTTTTCTCTTTCGTCTATCGCTCTCTGTTGTTCTCTTGTCCAGTTCATTTTTGCTCTCTTTTCTTTTGTCCTGCTTGTTTTTTCTATCGGCATATAGGGTATAAATATTGAAAAACAATGCAGAAAGTATGACTGCATTGTCAATGGCTTCTTATTGATTATACCAAAAAATTTGATATAATGGAAAGATAATATGTGAGAAGGGAAATGATTTTGATGGAAATAAAAAAACGACCTACAATGCTGATGATTCTCGACGGTTTCGGCCTCAGTGCGAGAATAGAAGGAAACGCAATTGCTAAGGCAGAAAAACCTGCCTTAGATCAGATATTTAAGACTTATCCCGGCACACGTCTTTCTGCCAGCGGCTTGGCAGTAGGTTTGCCTGACGGCCAAATGGGAAATTCAGAGGTGGGACACCTGAACATCGGTGCCGGAAGAGTCGTATACCAGGAACTGACCAGAATCAGCAAGTCCATTGAAGAGGGAGATTTTTTTGATAACGCTGCCCTCAATGAAGCCATGGACTGCGCCCTGGAGAGAGGATCTGCTCTTCATCTGCTGGGTTTATTATCCGATGGCGGCGTTCACAGTCACATCAGTCATCTCTTTGCTCTATTGGATCTGGCAAAGAGAAAAGGGCTGACGAGAATTTACGTCCACTGTTTCCTGGATGGCCGCGACGTACCGCCAAGATGCGCGGGAGCATACATCGAAGCCCTGCAGAACCACATGAATCAAATCGGCGTGGGCGAAATCGCCACCGTCATCGGCAGATACTACGCCATGGACAGAGACAAGAGATGGGATCGGCTCGAGAAAGCATACGATGCCATGACCCTGGGACAGGGTTTTGCCGCTGCTACTGGCTGCGCCGCCGTAGACAGCGCTTATGAACGGGATGAAAACGACGAATTCGTGCAGCCAACTTCTATGGGAACTGCCACTGTATGTGATGGAGACGCAATGATCATGTTCAACTTCCGGCCAGACAGAGCCAGAGAAATCACTCGTGCCTTTGTCGACGAAGACTTCGACGGATTCCCCCGCAAGAAGGTAGTCAAAAACCTGAAGTACGTCTGCATGACGCAGTATGACGCAGCAATGCCAAATGTGGAGGTAGCATTTCCACCACAAACGCTTTCCAATACCTTTGGGGATTATGTCGCATCTCTGGGATTGACCCAACTGCGCATTGCCGAGACAGAAAAATACGCCCACGTAACTTTTTTCTTTAATGGCGGCGTAGAGGCGCCTTGCAAAGGTGAGGACCGAATCCTGGTCCCTTCTCCGCAGGTTGCCACCTACGATTTGCAGCCGGAGATGAGCGCGCCAATTGTCACGGAACGCGTGCTGGAACAAATTAAGGCGGAAAAGTACGACTGTATCATTCTCAACTTCGCCAACGCCGATATGGTGGGGCATACAGGCATCATGGAAGCGGCGGTAAAAGCCATTGAGACCCTGGACAAATGTGTGCCGCAGATTGTGGAAGCTGTATTGGCCAAAGGCGGACAGATTTTGCTGACAGCAGACCACGGCAACGCCGACTGCATGGTAGATGAGCAGGGCAACGTGGTGACAGCCCATTCTCTGAATCAGGTGCCTCTGCTGCACATCGCTGATAAACCGGTTCAACTGGCAGATGGAGGCCGCCTCTGCGACATTGCGCCGACCATGCTGGAGCTGATGGGACTTCCCATTCCAGAGGAGATGACAGGAAAGAGCCTGGTGAAATAACACTTAAAAAGCGCATCGGAACTGATCAATTCTGCTGCGCTTTTTCCATGACGACACATTCTTTTCTATAAAAGCAGACGCCGTAACTCCGAATCTGAGAGTAACCTTGTTTTCTCTGCTCTGCTTTGTAATCCTTCGCTTCAATCCGCTAGAAAGTATCCGCGATTTTTAATTCCAAAACAACAGCCACACCTCGCTCGGTTACAATAAAGTTATACTTTTTGGATGTATCTGAGCATACCCGCGTAACTGGATTACAGCCTGGATGTATCAGCATGGGGGTATATCTGATTCTGGTTACTTTTTGTACAAATCTTCGCATCTAAAATACCTTCCGTAGTCCATATAAGTAACCACCTGCTGCATATTCACAAATTCTGCAAGCAATCAGGGCTGTTTTCAGAGGAATGGCTTCTGATGCTTTCATGGAGTTACGCAAAACTTGCAGAATAGCATCAAAAAGCTTAACTTTATCGTACAAAACGCTCTTCTTATACCCCCCTCCCCTATATATCAACCGACTGTCGGCATAATATAAAGTATTGCAGCCGCATTATTTCTTTTGACAGCGTTGTTCCCGTCCATGTAGTTTTCCTCTACTCGCAGCTGATGAATCTAATTTTCTGGTATGCAGGAGAGATCCCGATCCAGCACGACGAAGTCGGCCCGACACCCTTTTTTCTACATGCCGATATCCGTAAAGCCCATGATATAGATGCCTTCTCGCGTACGATAAGAACTACATGGAGGCTGAAATCCAGATGACCAATTCCCTCAGCGAGCTGGCGACAAATTTAGGCATAGCGAGGCAGAGACTCAGCTATGGGTTGAAGAAGTAGCAGGTCGAGCTGCCATGGTCTATTTGATGAAATCACTATCATCACATCTGTAATAGATGACTCTTGCAATTGTAGCAATTACGCTTTTTTCGTCTACCCAGTACAGAAGGATCTCGTTCTTCACAATCAACTTCCGGTACTCATAATGCAGCAGATTCACACTGTCTGTCTCGATAAAAGAGCTATATGACCTCAATTCTGGGTTATTTTTTGCAGAAACAGCAAAAATTTTCGATTTGGAAAAAACTATTTGTTCAAGCAATTGCAAGGGTTTGCGCTATTTTGGCGCCTGTATTTTCGACAATACGCATGAGAAACCGTTGAAATTCCAATAGTCACAGAGTTTTTTCAGAAACGCCAAAAAAACTGCATTTTGGCAAAAAGCGCTTATCATTTATATCCACAAAACTTAAAAACAGCCGGGAATCTCTTCTCGGCTGCCTGTTTTCTTTAATATCTCACAAAATCTCCTGTATAACCGATGGCTTCTAAGATCGGTTTCCAGCACTCATAGGCCTTGAAGTCCTCGAGCCACCACTTCTCGTCCACTGGCGAGATGCCCAGGAAGATGTTCATGCCTTCTTTTGTATCGGCATTGGTCAGCGGCAGATAAGTATCCATGTCCATGAAACAGATGATATCCGGCGCTGTCAGATAAACTTTGCCTGCTTCGTCTCTGACCAGCATGTTTTCGTTCTTGAAGTCGATATAAAATCTAGCTCCGTTTTCCGCAAGAATGACCGTGGTTCCGAAGTCAAAACCGCCCTCTGCTTTCAGGTCGATCTTTTCGATTTTGCCACGGCAGATTTCTCTGATCTCCATGACCTTTGACAGCTCTTCCACAGGATTCAGGTTTTGATCCGCCATCAGCTGCAGGAAGACCTTCCCGATCTTCTGCGCGTAAGTCACACAGCCGACAGAAGAATGTTCCTTCATCTCGTCTCTGGAAAGTCCCCAGGTGGAGAAGCCGATCTGCTGACCGTAAGCCATGCAAAGCTGTCTGGCGATGACCTCTGCCGCCTTGTCGTCTGTGGCATAAGCGATGATCTGATCTCCCGTGCCGTTGCCCAGACCGATAGGGCTTGGCGGATAGCCGCGAAGGTCGGTCAGCGTCGTATTCAGCTCGGGAACCGCTCTGCCGTTTCCATCCGTATCCACGAATCCAATTCGTTTTGCCGGATCTTTGTCGGAGAGGATGGCAACCATCATAGGAACGAAGGTATTGAAGCCGCCCATTTCGCCCGGGTACAAGTATTTTACCGTCTTTCCTTCCGCAGCAAAGCCTCTCTGGAAAGCCTTGAAAGCATTGACTGCATCGGGGCCGAACTCCCCTTCCAGCATGGCGACGGGACTGCCGAGACCTGCTACCATGGCCGCATAGTCATCTTTCTCCAGTTCATCCAGCGAAAGCAGTTCCAGTTCGATGGTCTCGCCCTGCTTTTCCAATTTTTCCAGCATATCCAGCCCGAAGGACAGGGAACCGCCGCCGCCAGCGCCCAGGAATGTGGCACCGTACAAAATCTCCAAAATATCCTGTTTATATAACGTTCTGCTCATTTTTCCACCTCACACTAAAGAGAAACTTCTTCATTGGCTCTGCAGTAGCCCGCGCTGACCATGACGCCGTCCCAGCAGGTATAGCACTCCGGCAGATCGTACCATCTGTCGTCAGCTCTTGTGATGGTCAGAGCCACCTTCTGGCCTACTTCTGTCTCACTGTTGGACAATGCGCGCACTTCGCCCTCGAGACTCAGATCCAACAGGGAAATGATGCTCGGGATGGTCACGATAACCTTGCCATTCGGGTCTTCCACAAAGAGGTTCTCGTTCTGGAAAGTGACTTTGTATTCCTCGCCGCTCTGGTCGTCCACAATAGTAGTCACGCCAGTATCAAAGCCGCCGGCAGAGTCGATTTCGATGTCAGTGATGGTGCCCGTTGGAATGACCATTTTGAATGCTGCGCCCATTGCGTCAAAGCACTTCTCCAGTGCCGCTGTCACAGTGTCCGCCGTGGAGCCAGCCAGGGCTTTGCCCACTTCGATGGTCTTGGTCATCTGGCCCACTGCCGATGCCTTGAGGTGGTCTTCTTTATTCATCATCCAAGCGGCAAAACCGATGCCCTGGTCGTAAGCCTGGCACATGTATCTGGCGATGTTCTCGCAGGCCTTGCTGTCCATCGGATCTTTTGCTCTGCCTACGATGGTATCGCCCTTTTCGCTGGCCAGAACCACCGGACTGGTCGGAATGCCGTGCACTGGCAAGAGACCTGTATTTAATTCTGGAACCGCTCTGCCGTTGCCGTCTGTATTGAGGATCGGCAGTCCGTTCTTCCATGCCGCGTACAGTGGCAGCAGCGTGTTTCCGCCGCCCTGCTCGCCAGAGTAGACGTATTTCAGCGTTCTGCCAGTGAAGCTGGCTTCTTCCGCCATACCCTTGACAGCATTGACCGACTCGTCCTGGAAGGTTCTTCCCTTTGTCGCTACAGGAGATCCGAGAGCGGCTACCATGGTGGATACCACTGCCGGGTCATCTTCCATGTCTTCTACATCGTACATCTTGATGGTCAGATCTGTATCTTCCGCCAGCATTGCCGCCAGGAGGGCTTCTCCCTCTTCCATGGAACCGCCGCCTCCGCCGCCATAAAAGCTGGAGCCGTACACGATATATTTTAAATCATCTTTATGTAAATCACGAATCATTTTCAAATCCTCCATTAATAAATGTGCTTGCCGTTTTCGATGACGCACTCGTCATCAAGATAAACCGTCGGCGCTTTGATAATCATGTCATAGTGCATATTGCAGTCCTGCTGTCCGCCCATGAACAGGTTGTTTCCGCAGGCGATGTGGATGGTGCCGAATACCTTCTCGTCCACCAGCCCGTTGCCCATGATCCTGCAGGACGGATTGGTGCCGATGCCGAATTCGCAGACGTTCTTTGCCGTGTCGTCAAATTGCGCCACGAACTGATCAAAGTCTTCCGCATCGGGACCTTCGGTTTTGACGATGCGCCCGTCCTTGAAGGTGATCGTCAGAGGCTCTTCCATGACCTTGAAGTCGGCGATGACGCCGTCTACGACCAGTCTGCCGTCGCCCTTAGTTTCAATGGGTGCGACCATGGCTTCTCCTGCCGGCAGATTGCCGAAGGCGCCTCTCGCCACCAGCTTGCCGGTGTCTGCGATGCCGCTGCGGCCGCCGCAGTATAAGGTCAGATCAGTTCCTGCCTCTGTGGTAATGCGGATTTTCTCGCACTTGTCCAGCTTTGCCGCCAGGATATCCCCGATGCGCTCCACCTCGTCATAGTCAGCGTTCAGGGTCATGTTGACGATTTCTTCTGTAATCGTCGGCATGGAGGCGATGCGGCAGCCCCTCGCCGTAGCGTCTGCCCTGCCCTTGGTATGGGTAAAAGACCCACTGGTAATCATCATGCAGGCGTCGGCTTCTGCCAAAGCTGCCTGGGACAAAGCCGGCATTTCACCGGAATGTCTTACCGGTCCGCTGGCCATGACCGTTTCCACGCCCAGGTCGTTTCCCGCCCGGACAAATTCTCTCGCCAGATCCATCTGATCCTCGTCCGTCAGGATCAAAAGCTTTTCGCCTGATTTTGCACCCATGCAGGATGCGATGGATGTCTTCGCCGCTTCATAAGTACCTTTCATTAACAAGCCTCCTTCAGTTCTGTTTCCTCGCTCTTTGCAAAAGGATTGAGTTTCGGATTTTTTATCACGCTGCACAGTACCGCATAGACGACCACTGTGGCGACGATACCCACGATTTCCGGGATGAAAAATGTATCAAAATAGGTCACCGCTGCTCCGACGAGCCAGGCGACGATGCCCAGCCAGTTGACACCTGGGAACGGTTTCCATGTATCGGCTCTGCCTTTTCCCATAACCCAGTAGTCTGCGATCAAAACGGCGCAGATCGGGGTGATGAAGTAACTGAGCAGTGAGAGGAAATCTACAAAATAGTAGACGATGCCGCCCAGGGACAGGGCGATACCGATGAGACCGCAGATCGCCGTTACGATGGCTCTTCTGTCATCTCTCAGTTTGAACATGTTGACTACTGCGATTCCAGCGGAATAGGCATTTCCTACGTTGGTTGTCCAAGTCGCCAGAATCAAAACGATCATGCCGATGGCAGGCAGTCCTACGTTAGCAAACATGATTGTGATGTCGGAGTTTCCAGAGCAGATTGCCAGGACAGCGCCACAGGCCAGTGCGCCCACGCCTGCCGGGATGACGCCAAAGAGGCAGGAAAGCGCTGCGCTTTTGCCGTTTTTGCTGTATCTGTTGTAGTCTCCGCAGGTCGCTGCGCCGGAGATGAAGCCGCCCACGGAAATGGTGATGCCCATGACCATGCCGCCTTCGCCGCCAGGATTGTACGCCGCCAAAATCTCTGCGCCGCCGTTACCCAGAGCGATGGACACACCGTAGATCAAAAATATGAATAGCAGCGGTACGCTGACGATGTTGAGAATCTTCGTCAGTCCGATTCCGTAGAATGCGGTGATCAGCATCAGTCCGCCCCAGAAGATGCATGCGATCCACTCTGGAAACGCGATGCCAAAGCTTTGCTGCATCAGGGAGCAGAATGATGTGGCGCAGACGATGGTCTGATAGGCATACCAGCCCACCATGGATACTGCGATAATCAAGGAGATGGTCACCTGTGACCCTCTTTCTCCCAATGCTCTCGATACTGCAACGGCAGTCGGTCTTCCAGTCTGCGCTGACTGTGCAGCGATGAGCATCATCAGAGCAACGACGATGCCGTAACCGATAAACATGGCAGCGATTGATTCTTTAAAATTAAGTCCGGATGATACCATGGCGCCTACCATCAGCGCCGGTACACAGATGACATTTCCTGCCCAGATAAATGCAATTGACGGCCAGCTCTTCTTTTCACTGTCTGGCACTTTTTCTAAGGTGATGCTCTCTACCTCAAAGTTCTTTTTTCCTTCGGCCATAAAATAGCCTCCTTTCAAAAGTTCGAATAAATTTATTAAAAGTATATCAACTTTTGCCCTTTCTGTCATTAGCGCGGCCGCTGATTATTCTGACAATTTATTGTGCATGTGCATAAATCAACATTGTAATTCGACCTTTTTTACGCTATAATTGAGATAATAATTGTTATGAGGTGACAAAAATGAGTATAACCGTAGAAGAATGCCTGAAATTACCATCACTGCGAAACAGCCGAGTCGTCGCAGGAGAAAAAGGAGTATCTAATATCGTCAACAGCGTGACCGTTTTGGAAATCGTCGACAACGTCATCTTTGATCTGGGAAAGCCCGTCAAAAACAGCGACATGGTTCTGACTTCATTTTATACGATCAAAGATGATCCCAAGGCGCAGTGCGACCACATCAACTACATGTACAATTCCGGCGATGCCTGTGTGGTCATCTACTATGTCGGCGTGTTTATCAAGGAAATCCATCCTTCTCTGTTGGAAATGGCCGACCGGCTGAATTTCCCCATCATCATCATGCAGGAAAACCGTACCGATTTCTTCTATACCGACGTCATTGGTGAAGTCTACGAAGCCATCTTCCGCAATCGGGCCAACGACAACGATTTTATCGACACCATCGCTTCCCTGGTATCCCGCCTGCCGGAAAACCGTAAAAATATCGCCACACTCATGCGGCTCATCAGTGATAATCTCAAGTGTACGTTTTTACTCTCTGACGCTTCACTGAACAATGTCTGCCTCAGCAAGTGGCCCATGTCCAACGACATCACCGCAGACACCATCTCTGCTCTTTATGAAAGCGCTGCCGCCACGGACGAATACTGTGTGGAAACCACTTTGAACGACATGCCTCTCAAGATTTTCTGCGTGCCTTTTTCTGCCTTTGAATACCGCAGCTTCTCCCTCTATGCAGCCGACGATTTTGACCGCCTGACTTTGGACGACATGTACCGTGTCATCGAGCTTCTGCAGATTTTCTCGAAGCTGTGGGACCTGGATTCGGATAACATCCTGGAGAATGCCCTGGTTCCCGCCATTATCGAAGGTGATGAAGAGAAGATGTACAATATCTCTGACCGTCTTGGCATCGACATTGATGCCATCAACACTGCTATCATCATCCGGCCCGTCTTTGATCATGCCGATACCCGGGAGCAGCTCCAAACCTTGCGCTCTCTGATCCGTGCCGTCAAAAACTGTGCAGATGCTTTCGGCAAAGACATCATCATCGACACCTACGGCATCTACATCATCTGTTTTATCGTCTACGCTTCTACGATCCATGCAGACAATGAATACATTGAGGAGATGACCTGCGCCATGGACCAGGTCACGGAGGATTACACCGTAGCTTTTTTCCCTAACGACGACAATGCCAAAGACGTGCGCCGCACGTACCTGCTCTACTCTGAATACATTCCCCATGTGGTGGAAATCTTCCCCCATAAGAAGAAAATCTCCTACGGAGATCTGATGTTCGCCAAGCGCTGCTTTGATATGTCTGCCGAAAAAAATGAAGACTACCGCATCTGCCGCAACATCCTGAAGCCTTTGCTGCGAGATGATGCCTCCGGCGAACTGCTGCACACCTTGGCCGTCTATTACCTGGATGCCGACTGTGAAGTGAAGAAGACGGCAAAGCTGCTCTTTGTCCACAGGAACACGATTCAGTACCGTCTTTCCAAAATCCAGGCCATCACCAACTTCAGAACAGGCGACAGGCTGGAGTCCTATCTGATGTATACGGCCATCGCCTGCTGGCGGCTGAACCCGGCATTGCCGGAGTAAATCTCGCGACTTTCTTACGGTTTGCGTCAAAAAACTACGGCTTACGCTGATACCCTTGCCCCCACGATTTTGTACAATGCAGGTAAAAGATACTGCATGATTGCGGGAGGAGGAACGATATGAGACGACAACTGAATATAAAGAAAGCCCTGGCGACGGTTCTTGCCCTGTGCCTGATTCTCGCCTATTAACCACTGCAGGCAAGCGCAGAGGACCAGGAGAATCCAAAAGACCCTGCCGCTAGCGAAAGCTGCGCAAGTCCTCGAAGACCGGCGATGAAAGCCGGTTTCTGCTCTATATCCTCCTGGCAGGCGTCGCCTGCGGCACAATGACTGCTGTAGTCAGAAGAAAGAAGACGTCTGGCAGACAATAGTCCTTTCTACGGTTTTACCCGTCTTTTAAATAATAGTCGAAAGCACCTAAAAAAACTGTATGTAGCCCCAACGAATGCAAAGGACGTATCGAAGTTTCAACGGTTACAGCCATCGGAAATAGACACTCCCTTTGCAGCCAAGAAATTTTTAGGTGTTTTTGGCATTTTTGAATAAGTAGAGGATAAAGGCGAGGCTGGCGAAGACTTCTTTTACAAGATATTTTTGAAATCGCTTCTCGTCATCTAGGGGAGGGGGGTATGATAGTAGTGATTTCTACGATAAAGTTAGGTTTTTTGATACTATTCCAGATTTCTCGCGTAACTCTGTGGCAAGGACAACGGCAGTCCACCCAAAAAAAAAGCTCAAATCGCCTAAAAAAACCGTGATTGCGTTATATTTTACATCTTTTATCAACTGCGAACCGCATTTTGCACATAGGAACTCACAGGGAAAGTGACTAAAAACGAATATACCCCCTGTCAAGGCACTTTGACGGGCATCCGGTTACGCGGGGAGTGTCAGGATACAGCCAAAAAGCATAACCTTATTGTAACATCGAACATCTGCCAGCTGCTTTGTCCCTCTCTCCCCCAAATCTCAGATGCAGCAAAACGAGGGGCTGCCCGTCGGCCTGCTGCATCTGCAGCAAGCTGTACGGGCATACCCCTCGCTCATTATCACTTTATTTTTTAGTCAGTACGGGCTGGAATGTTTTCGCCTGCACCTCGAAAGATGCCGCCGCACTAGGTCCACGACCGATTTCCGTTTGTATTGCATAAATGGTCTGACCTGCCTGTAAGTCCGTTCCCTGCGGCACCGCGGCCACCCAGATACCAGAATCATTGACCGTAGTCGTAACAACGATACCGTCCGGCAGGGTCACTGCAATCTCCGCACCTGGCACACCGGTTCCAGTAACAAAATGATCGCCCTCTGTCACCGCATTGATGACAGGACGCTGACTAGGATCGGGAAGTCTTGTATTTTTTGCAGTAAAGTTTGCAATTGACGTTCCATCAATGAAAGCTCTGCCATCAGTAGTCACCACCACGGTAAAATCCGTCTGCACAGCAGCATAGCCTTCCGGCGCAGTAACTTCTTGGATCACATAGCTGCCGGGCCCGAAAATTCCGAAATTGACCACTCCATCACTTCCCGAAACAGCTCTCACACCGTTGGGCAGAGTAAAGACCGCACCTGCAAGAGGCTGCCCCGTATCAGCGTCGACTTTTCGAAAGGATATTTCAGCGTCGCGGTTCGGCACATCATATAGAGAAAAGTTGTCGGCAGGGATTCCGTCAATCATCACAGTTCCGTCTTCGTCTACCACTACTTGATGACTGGTCCTCTCCGGCAGATAACCGGCGGGGATTGTCGTCTCTATCAGCGTATATTCACCTGGAGCAAGATCGGTGAAGGACAGCCTGCCGCTTTCATCGGAAATCGCCGTTGCAATCAAGTTTTCATTTTGATAAAGGGTATAACCCGCGTCTGCCAGAGGCCGGCCAGTATCCTGATCGTATTTCACTGCCGTAAAAGATCCTGCTGCAGGCTCCGGCTTCGGTTTGCATACACAGCGAAGCGGCCAGCAGCAGCAACATCTATTCCATAATTTCATAATCATCACCTTCTTAAAGTTTTACATATTATGATATGCAATAGATTTCCGATTCGTTAATCCTCCGTCCGGCTGCGCTGCTCATTGAGGTCGCAGAGCCATTTTGTCAAAAGCCTTCCAGTCTCTTCTATGTTAATAGGTTTTGTCAGGTAATCGTCAAATCCTTCGGCAAGCAGCCTGTCTTTTGCACTGCTTGTAGCGTCGGCTGTCAGTACGACAATGGGCAGTTTCTCGTATTGGTCACCCGGCAGTCCGCGAATTTTCTTCATCGTTTTGATGCCGTCCATTTCTGGCATCATATAATCCATGAAAATCAAATCATAATCTCGGCAGCTGACCGCTTCTATAGCCTCCCTGCCGGAGCCCGCACAGTCTATTTTCATTTCAAAGGTCTGCAGCAGGGCCTCCGCAATCTGCAAATTCAGATCATTATCGTCTACAATCAAAATCCTCACATGAGGCAGCACTGGCATTTCAGCCACTTTGCCTTCCGATTCAATTCTCTCTGCTTTAACTCCTTTGAGCAGAGATACCAGCTGTATCCCAAAGAGGGGTACAAATATCGCTGCGTTCTCCGGCTCGTCAGACATCAGCGCATGTTCCTGAATTTTCAACAGTGTCACTAATTTTCCCCCAGTATCCAACTGATCAGCCAATTTTTCGTGGACGGTTTCCCTATCTGCCATGACCAAATCAAAGCTGCCTTCAGATAGTGCCTCTTGAAAATATCTGTAATCAGCGCAGACTTCATAATCCAACCCCAGTTCCTGCAGATAAAAAGTATAATACTCCCGCAGCGATTCAGACTCCTCATAAATCAAAATTCGTGGAAGTTTTTTTCCTGCTATCTCCATCAAAGGTTTCTCACCTGCGGCTGTCTGCTCAATTCTGGCTGTAAATACAGAACCGGCGCCATACTCGCTTTCAACTGTGATATCTCCTCCCATGATTCGGCACAGAGAACTGGCGATGGCTAAGCCCAATCCAGTTCCCTCTTTCCCGTGATTATAAGAAGAGTCAATTTGGTTGAAGCTTTCAAACAGTTTATCCATATCCTGTTTTTTGATGCCGATTCCCGTATCCTCCACTGCCATGACTAGGATTATGCGTTTCCCCTCTCTTTCACAGTGCAGAGATAATTTGACATAACCTTCTTCTGTAAACTTCACCGCATTGCCTACGATATTAATCAAAACCTGCTTGATTCTCGTCATATCTCCTATCATTTGCTCTGGTACCGTTTTATCCACATCCAATAAGAATCGTATCGGTTTATCTTCAATTCTAACTGCTGCGAGAAACGCAACGTCATACAGCAGCGTCTCCGTCTGGTATCTTTCATTTAAAATTGTAAATTTACCGGCTTCAAATTTTGACATATCGAGAACATCGTTGATGATGGTCAAAAGTCCTCTGCCAGAGCTGAGAATGCTGCGCACGTATTCTTTCTGTCTGTTGTTCAGGTCACTTCTCATCAAAAGCTCACCCATGCCTACGATGGCGTTCATAGGCGTGCGGATTTCATGACTGATATTGGCCAGGAATATCGACTTTGCTTCTGCTGCATGGCGCTGATTCTGGGATACGATCCATATCACACCTGCCGCTGCCAGCAGAATCAAAAAGATGATGATGGCGCCAATACCAGTACGCATCAATTCCTTGGTCAGCATGTCTGTCTTTGCCGTAATCACGTCCTTTGGCACGATATTTACGATGGTCCAGCCATTGAGTCCCAAAGGGCAGTAATATCCGAAGCGCTCTGTTCCCAGCTGATCGTAGAGAATCGTTCCCGATTTACCCGCCAATATGTTTTCTCTGATCTGCCCGGCACTGCCGCCTGTCTTAATTTCCACATTTTCTAAAACTCTGAACAAGTTGTTGTAATCCATGCTCTTATTGCGCATGACCAGATTCCCGTCTCTGTCGATGATATACGAGTACCCCTCACCGCCAAAGCTTTCTGTGCCCAAGGCTTCCTGCAGCTTGGAAATGCTCAGCATGGCCGTCATGACTCCTGAGACTTCTCCCCTTTGGTCTTTTACGGGTACTGCTAAGATGATGCCTGATGCCGCCTGGCTGGTAAAAATGTAACGGACAATGCCGCTGATTGCAAATTGACCTTTGATCGCCTTTTTAAAATACGGCTGGTCAGAAATATCTTCGTTTCTGGACGGCTCCGTCGCCTTTAAATTTCCATCTCTGTCCGCGAATCCAGCAAAGACGAAACCCTGGGTTTCCACGATGTCAGTAAGATAGGCATTTCTCTTTTCTTCTGGAATCACGAGGAAGGTATTTCCTATGGTCTGCAGGGAATTCTGCGTATCCTTCACTACCATCTTTGTATAAGCAGCGATGTTATCAGCTACTTCTGCCATCATGACCCGATTCTCTGCCTGCAGTGTCTTGTCAAATCGCTGAATATAGGATATAGCAAAGATGCCGAACAGAATGACGACAGTCAGCAGGGCTGCAATGATGAAAAAGAAATGGCGCTGATTCTTCATCGGATGGTTCACTTTCATTGCGTCTCGTCACCTCCTGCAATCCGCACTGTTCTGAGATGGTCCATTTTTTTCAGACAGTCTTCCGGAGAAAGCCCGCTGTCTTTTTTCATATATTCCAAAATGCAGGAAGCGTCCATCTGCGAAAAACCTCGAATTCTAAGCCAGCCAATAGAATCCCTAAATTTCTGTTCTATCAGCTGCTCCGCCTCAAGATACTGCGGTGTAGATATGCTGGCTACTTGATTTTTAAAAACCGGAGCGGTATATATATTTTCAAAGACAGCGTTGTAATTATACGGATCCGCCAAAAACGTGATGAAGTTCAGCGCCGCATCCAGCCTGGCGCTGTTTTTGTTGACGATGAACAGACCTAAATTGGGTCCCTCAAAAGTTCCCTCTTCAGGAGTGCCAACAAAAGCCGGCATCAGCCCAAACTTTGCAGCATCTCCCTGGAAATCCGTGTACAGCCATGTATCCCAGCAGAGCATCATGGCATACCTGCCGCTGTCCATGGCCTCGTTCATGCCATCCCAGTCGTTTTTCTCATAATCCTGCCCGAGATAGCCCTTTTCTGCCATTTCTTTATACCACTTTACGACTTTCTTCATCTCTGGAATATCGGCATAGCCTATTTTCCCCTCGTTCAGTTTTTCCAGGGTTTCGCTGTTCATGACGATGGAATCTAAGGGGAATTGATATAACAGCATGGAAATCTCCTTTGCCGGCAGATACAGCGGTGTTATACCCTTCTTCTTCAATACACGGCAGACCTCCATGAACTCCTCTTGATTTTCTGGTATCTCCAGACCGTACTTTTCAAAGATTTCTTTATTGTAAAGGGTCCCGGAAATGGAAGCCTCCCAATGGGGCAGACCGATGACTTTGCCGTTGTAGATGGTCTGATTGATAGAAGTGTCCGTCAAGTCGTCCACCCACGGCTCCTCTGTAAAATCGTAAAAGTTTTCGTCCGGATAATAGGTCTCTATATTCGTGCCTCCGTAACTCAACAAAATATCAGGCTTCTCAATCTCCCCTTTTACAGAAGCCTGCATGCGTTTTTCAAATTCTTCTTTTGGAATCTGTACCACTTCCAGATCATTTTCCGTCAGATCCTCATAACGATCTAACGCCTTCTTTATATAACTGCGTTCCAAATCCGGATACACACCCCAAATAATCAGTTTATCGCCGCTGCTTTTATTCCAGTCGTAGACTGGCTCAGTAAACGCCTCCCCTTTAGCTGGCAGACTGTTTGTTTGCTGCGCACATCCTGTCAGCAGCGTCAAAAGGATCCATGCAGCGATCAATAGAGCAGCTCTCTTCTTCATCAGTACTTCCTCTCGCATTTCTTCTCGCAAAGATAGTTCTATTTTAACACCAATTGCTGGAAATGTCGATTTCAAATCCTTTGCGCAGGAATCACCGCTAAAATCGTCTTACATAAAAAAACTTATGAAACTCGGCAAATCTAAGTTCCATAAGTTTTTCTCTTCATTCTGTTTGCGTCCAGCTCAACGTACTGAACTCCATCCCGTCATTTTATTCGCATGCCAGTTTTTCAATTGCCAATTTGTAAATTTCCCTGGCTTTTTCCAGGTCCTCTACATAAATCCACTCGTCTTTTTTATGTTCTGTACAGTCTCTGCCAGGAAAAACTGGTCCAAAAGCCACAATGTTATCCATGGATCTGGCATAGGTTCCGCCGCCCATGACCTGGGGCTGTGTCTCATCTCCCGTCACTTCTTTATAGGCTGACATCAGCTTTTTGATGACCTCTCCGTCCTTGTCCATGTAGACCGGATCCATGGAAGTGATGACGTTTATTTTGACCCCATGGGAAGACACTGCTTTTTCCATGCGGTCCAGCACCTCTTCTTCGCTGTAAGTGACTGGGTAACGGATGTCTGCTTCCAGGAACAGCCTGTCGTCTGTTAAGCCGATGCGTCCAGCATTAAAGGTCAGAGTCCCGCTGGCTTCATCACACAGTCCAATGCCGATATTCGATCCGTCCAGGCACCAGCCGATTTTTTCCATATAGAACTTGGCAAAGGGACAATCAAAATCCGCGGCCTTTTCCATCAGTTTACTGATGGCATTTTCGCCCTCTTCCGGTGTGCTTCCGTGGGCAGCTCTGCCTTTTTCCGCCAGAACCGTACCGTCTGCCAAAGTCCCTTTCGCCCAGTCTGCCACCATGTTGGGCGCTTCTCCACCGCTGATCTTTACAAAGCCTGATTTTGAAGCCTCCATAGACAGCCGAACCATCAAGATGCCTTTTTCTCCATAGATAGCCGGAAAATCCGCGTCGGGGGTAAAGCCGAAGGAGGGAATCTCTTCGTGCTCTTTGTAATATTCCATATCCACCCAATCACCAGTCTCTTCCTGACAGCCGAAGATGATGCGGACTCGTTTATTGAGCTTTCTGCCGGAATCCAAAATGTCTTTCATTGCGTAAACGGCCGCCATAGCGGGGCCTTTGTCGTCCATGGCTCCTCGCCCATAAATCCTGCCGTCCACAACTTCTCCGCCAAAGGGATCGTGCTGCCAGCCCTCGCCGGTGGGAACCACATCTAAGTGGCAGAGAATGCCCATCAGTTCCTCTCCCTGCCCGATTTCAGCAAAACCCAGGTAATTGCCGCAGTTTTTCGTGCGGAAGCCCAAATCCTGACAGAAGTTCAGCATATAGACAAGGGCATCGTTAACGTTCTTGCCAAAGGGTTTTCCTTCTTCGGCAGTCGCATCTGTGATGCTGGGAATCGCAATGAGTTTTCTTAATGCGTCAATCATTCTATATAGTCCTCCATTCTGACCTTCGTACCTTTGATAGCATTTGTATATTCCATTTTAATCAGCAGTTCCAGTGCCTTGACTCCCATCTTCAGCGGCTCGATGACCTGTATCTGCAAACCGGCCTTTTTCAGCGCTGTCTTCAATTCATCGGCTGCAAAGTTCATACCGGTGCAGCCCAGAACAACAGCGTAAATTTGCTGTGCCTCGAGGCGCTGGCAGCAGGCGGTCAGCCGCGCCAAAAGGTCACCTTCGCAGAGATCGAGCACGGTCATTTCCACCTTCTCTACAGCGGCAATGCGGCCTGCAAATTGGTAATGCAGAGCCTTCCGCTCTTCGCAGCAGATGCCATAGTCGTCAGTGGTGATGATACCTACCTTCTCACTGATCATAGATGCAAAGTGAACTGACGCGCCATAAGGGCCCAGCACCGGTTTTCGCGACAGCTCTCTGGCTCCAATCAGAGCCGGATCGTCAAAACAGTTGATAAAGATGCCGTCGCAGTCTTCCCTTTGCGCCTTTACGACCAGGCGGAGGATCTCTGCGCCGTTGATCACGCCCTGGGCTTCCGTTTCGATGGAACGAAAGCCCCTTGCTACAGGTTCAAATTCAATGCAGGTCCCAGCCTCCAGACTGGCCGCCAGATAGCGCCTCATGGCCTCCACGGTTTCCTTCTCAAGATCCGGCACCGGATTGATGATTTTTATCTTCATGACCAAGCTTACCTCTCGTTAAACGGCACGTAATCGAAATCAAAGCCAAAGCTTCTTGGTCCGAATACTTCTAATCCTCTCTCTGTCTTCCAGATTTCCGGTGCAGGAAGCACAAAGACTGACAGATCCATGCCGTTTTCATAATTCGGATTGGTCACCGGCATCCCTGTGTTATTATCGATGACGCAGATCAGATCAGGTGCACAGATATCCACTTTTCCGTCTAAATAGGATACCAGGTGTTCGTTCTTGTACCATACTTTGTATTCATGACCCTCGTATTCTCCTGTACCTGTCAGCACAGTATCACCGAAGATAAAGCCGCCAGTTTCCTCTACCTTCCATTCTTTTACAATACCTCTGAACAAAATCTTTCCTTCTCCGGCTTCTACCACCTTCTGCACAACATCCTCGCCATTTTCTTTCGCTTTGCGCAGGGCTTCGCCCAGTTTCAATGTATAAGATAGTGCATTTGGGATAATCGCTCCTTTCAGCTGTTTTCCTGTAATGGCATGATCCGCAACACCCACTTTGTTGCCGCTGGCGATGGCAACAGCTCTGACGATATCCTCTGCGCGCATATCGTTTACAATCTCCTTTACGATCATAGCGTCTCCGAACTGCGTAGCAAGAGCAATCGGCGCCATCGGAATATCTTTTACATAAAAAGTGCTGTGCTGCAGCTCAGGTACTGAGCGGCCGGCAGGGTCCGCGTCGACGATGGGCACGCCCAGCTGGCAGGCCGTGTGAAGCGCATAAGCCGTGTTTGCGCCGCCCAGTTCTGTGGATACTGCGCCGTAAAATTTCTGACCGAAATAGTCTTCCAGAGTTCTGAAGGCCAGCAGAGATTCTGGATATCCAAGCTGCGGCAGATGAGAAAATTCATCTCCGCCGCCCTCCAAGGATGCGGGCGATCCGCACATATAGGGAACCGCCACGTAAGCGTCGTCCGGTACTTCCGACAGATCCGCCATGTAGAGTTCTCTGCCCTGGTCAAAGTCTTCCTGCATGGTACGAAGGCCCAGATCCAGATCTCCGCCGCCGCCGGTACCCACGATGGTGCATCCGTAAAGAATATCGATAATTTCCTGCTTTGTTAGTTTTTTCATGTTACCCTCCGTTTTTCTCTATTAATTTTCTATTTTTCAGGCGGCGCCATATAGGTCAGACCGCTGTGTTTTAACTTCATTTTGGCGTACATTTCTACCGTGTTCAAAGCCGCCCCAGCGGCTTCCACCACTGGTACGTCAAAGCCCTCTGCTAAAAGTCTGGCTTGCACATTCTCTGCTACGTCAATCATGCCAGTGCATCCCAGTACGATAACAGACGCGCCGTCTTCAATGGATCTGATACATTCTGGCACTAGGTTTTCTATCAGTTTTTCTGTGTTCTCCAAATCGGCTACTGGCATATTGACCGCTCTGACTTTGGTCGTGCGTCCATCCAGATGCGCTTTTGCGATATTCCCCTCTATCAGTGGAATGACGTTTTTTAGAACGGTCACAATGCCTATTTTGTCGCCTAGCCCCATAGCCATAAGCATGGCTGGTTCAAAGCCCCCGAAAACCGGGATGCTGACACATTCTCGTGCCGCTCTCACGCCTGGATCGCCAAAGCAATCCACATAGATGCCATCGTAACCTTCTGCTGCCGCTTTTTTACAGAGCTTGACTACCTGTGGCGCGTTGACTGCCTCGTCGTACTCGCTTTCGATAGAATACTGTCCTTCCGGAATCACCTCTACGTCTACCACCGTATCAGGAGCAAGATATTTTCCTATGTAATCTCGGGTTGCCTGATCCAGGAGAAAATCCCCCGTAACTGGCACCACCTGTTTAATTCTAACTGACATTGGCTGGTTCCTCTCTTTCTGCTTCTACAAAAGCTTTCGTGCCGCCGTCCAGCTTTCTCGATTTTGACGGGAAAAACTTCTCCGCGATGACGTACAGCACCATGGCTACAGCCACGCCGTTGAGATTGAAAACCCCGATGTGCAGCACGTTGTATAAAAGGAGGGCGATGACCATGGAAACGACTGCTACGATACAGCCAGTCCAGTTCCATCCGTCGACCTTATGCCAGCTTTCTGGTCTGCCCTTGCCTACAATCCAGTAATCGGCAATCATCACGCCCGCTACCGGTGCACCTAGGAAACAAATCCAATTGAGGAAGGTTTCGATGTAGCCGAGAATCCCCGTCAAGGCCAGAATCACACCGACGAAGCAGACGCCTGCGGTGGCTTCTCTTCTCCTGTTATCTGGCAGGTTAAAGGTCATGATCGTGTCCAGACCTCCGCAATAGGCGTTTAAGGAGTTTGTTGAAACTGACGCGGTGATGATGACGATCAGTCCCAAAATAGGGATGCCCACCTTTGCCAATACCAGACTGATATCGTATTCTCCGGCAATCCTGGCCAGCAAAACGCCGATGATGCAGGTTGCCAGTCCAGCCGGCATCAGACCCCAAACAGAGGATTTGATCGTGTCTTTTCTGTTTCTCTGCCATCTCGTTACATCAGCCGCCGTAAAGGCCATGGCGGAGAAGAAAGAGAAGGACAGCGCTACGGCTTCCGCAAAGGACATAGTCGCCGTTTCCACTTCGTTAGCTGTGATTCCCGCTGTTCCGTATTTTTGGAATGCCAGTACAAGACCTACTACCATGATGATGAACAGCAGCGGCACGGACAGTTTATCAAAGATCTTCAGTCCTTCCATACCGATAATGGCGATAACAGACATCACGATGCCCCAGATCAATGAAGACAGTGTCAATGGAATCTGGATGCCAAAGGCGTCCCCCATCAAGTTGGCAAAGGCTTCGCCGCAGACATTGACCTGCAGTCCGAAAAATCCCATCAGGGAAATCGCAAACAGGGAACTGACCAAAAGTCTGGTTCCGTTTTTCCCAAAGGTTGACTGGGACACTGCACAAGTGGGTATGCCCAAATCAGCCCCCTGTATTCCCAGTACGATCATCAAAATCAGCGTCAGCAGGTAACCGACGCCACAGGCGGCCACGCCCGTCCAGGTAGGCATCTGTGCCGCTACCAGTCCTCCCAGCATAAATGCCGGTATACAGATGACACATCCCGCCTGGACCCAGACCATGTCGAGCATGGATTTTCTTTCGTTCATTGGCGTTGGACGCAGTGCGAAAACTTCTGAATTATTTTTTTGTTGTTCAGCCATATCCGTTCCTCCATATTCTTTATTGGTTCAATGATAACAATTTTCTGATAAATTGTCTTTGGCGAAGGTGACAACAGATTTTCTCTTTTTTTGGGAATTTCACAATTAGAACGTGCATTTCTATCATTTATGTGATAACATTTAGTAAATTCAACAAAGGAAGTGATAAATTGAAGAAGATAACAGTCTCGGATATCTTAAACTTGGATATTATGAAAAGCGGCCGCCTTGTGGCTGGGGAGAACGGTCTTTCAAATGAGATTCGCTACGTCAGCGTCTACGATAACATCCCGACGGAGCTGGATGCGAAAATTCAGGTCTTTGAAGGGGATATTTACCTGACCTTCTGTTCTTATGGAAAAGGAAACGAGGAATATGTTCTCAATTTAGTAAAGATGATTATCAGTTTCGGCGCAGCGGCGTTGATTATCTTTGACGAAAACATCCAAGCTCTGCCGCCTTCCGCAGAAAAATTGTGCGACGAAACCGGTCTGCCAGTCATTTTTATGGACTGTCAGATTCCCTACTCTTTGATCATCTCCAGCATCATCGAATACCGGCTGGCTGCTGATCTGAAAAAGACCATCGAAGACAAGCTTAACGCCATTGTCAGCAGCAGAACTTCCCCAGAGGAAAAGCAGGAGTTCATAGAGGATCTGAATCCCAGTTTCCAGAAGAATGCGGTGGCTCTGTTCTGTATGGAAAAAGACCTTTTGACCAATATGGCATCTCCCAGCCCGGAGAGCATCAACCTGCTCAATGCGTTCAATCGGAATACTCTGAACTTTGCTGCTGAATACCGGGACGGCATCCTTCTCGTGCTGACCTTCAGCGATGCCAGGCGGCCTCTGCTTGACAAAATCCTCTCTGATGCTGTCGATGTGGTGCGCAGATATATCCCCCGCGCCCAAATCGGTATCAGTAACATTTGCAACATTGCAGACCTGGGTACTTCTGTCTCTCAATGCCATATGGCAGTCAGCGCAGGCGCAGCAGACAGCCACGGCCTTTCTTATTACAACCAGCTGGGAATTTCGCGCATCCTGCTGGAACTGCAGGGGAACACAGCTCTGGAGGAGTTTTACGCAGATATCATGAACCCGATCTGTAAGACCGACCAAGAAAGCAGCAGCAACCTATTTGAAACCATGCTCTGTTTTGTTGAGAACGAAATGGATTACAAGAAGACCTGCCAGACCATGTTTGTCCACGAAAATACGATTCGGTATCGTATCAACAAAATCAAGGCTCTGATTCCCTACGGCAAAAGCGACATGGACTTTTATGAGACCATTTCTGTGGCCGTCAAAATTTATAAGATGAAGAATTTTTAGACCGTTCTCTCGTTTTTCGTCGGTTATTACAAAGTGCGGGTTTATACAACGGTCAATACGAAAAAGATTTACAGCAGTTTATCCAGCATTGCTTCTGCAGGAGCCAGCGGTTACAAAATCTATCGCGCAACATCAAAGAACGGCAAATATCGCCTGATAAAAGATGCCAAAGCCTCACAGCGTTCCTATACCAGCGCAAACCTTAAAACGAAAAAAACCTATTATTACAAAATGAGGGCCTACAGGGTTGTAAGTGAAAAGAAGGTACACAGCACTTACAGTGCCGTCAAGAAAATAAAAACAAAATAGTTAATAAGGGCTATGATTAACGATAAAATCGTTGACCATAGCCCTTTACTTTGTCAAGCCAGAGATGTATTAATAAACGCCCGTATCGTCAATGATTTCCTGGCTGATCTGCCTGCAGGTTGCCGATACGCTATAATTCTTCTGTCCGAAGGCCAGCCGATGCAGTCTCTGCACATTAGACTCTAAAGTCTGAGGTACGACATAAGATATTTCACCCAGATAGCCTGCCCAATATGCTTTCGGCCAGCTGATGCTCTTGCCAAAACTGTAACGCGGCGCGTTGATAGCAGCCGTATACATCTTGAACTGGCTCATGTTCGTCCTGATATTTGGAAATACGGTCTCAGATAATTCGTTCAGCTTCCAAGGCTGGAGCATAGCCTTTTTCATCACTGCAGCCATGATTTTTTTATACCTGCGGCTTCGCCCTTCGTCACCGCCGCTGGTCTTTCTGATTCTACAGTAAGTGGTGGCCTGGATACCGTCTAAAGTCTGTTTACCTGTCTCCGTAATCTGATTATATGTGCCGCCTACGTTTACGGCAGTCTCATTGCCCCACTTATTCATGTCATTGATTTCATTGGCTTTTACATCCACCTTGATCCCACCCAGACAGTCCACTGCATCTGCCACAGCCTTCCAGTTAAAGATGACGAACTCCTTGATATTCAAATCCAAGCTTCGGTTCAGCGATGCAATTGTGTTCATTCCGCCCGCATAATGATGCGCATGGGTAACCTTGTCCAAAACCATGTTTCCATCGAAATACTCCATCTTGAGATAGGAATCTCGCATCACGGAAATCAGTCTGATATCGCCGGAGGACTTTTTGATACTCATGATGATAATCGCGTCGGTCCTGCTGCCGTCATACCCCTCATCCGCTCTGGCATCAGAGCCCAAAATGGCGATATTCCGATAGCCGCTCAAATCGTCAGCCACCTGATCGTCTATGGCAAAATCTGCATTTGACGTATCAACCTTGTCGAAATTCCTCGTCAGATAAAAAAAGAAGCCTGAGCCAAACACCGCCAATAAAAGCACTAAAGCCAGTATATTGC
The DNA here is from genome assembly GCF_900086585.1 of Emergencia timonensis. Classification (GTDB taxonomy): domain Bacteria; phylum Bacillota; class Clostridia; order Peptostreptococcales; family Anaerovoracaceae; genus Senimuribacter; species Senimuribacter timonensis. The sequence goes on along the minus strand of NZ_FLKM01000008.1, from coordinate 1,612,613 downwards.
GAAACAGTTTTTTCTTATTGAGGCGATATTTCTTCTTTTTTGTACTGCGCGCACTACGTTTCCCCTTACCCGTAGGTGCTGTAACTTCACTGGCGGCATGTCGTTTTTTGCTTCTGCCGGTTTGTTTTCTGCGAGCCTGCCTCTCGTATTTTTCGGCAGCTTTCGCGTATTCAGGATCTTCATATTTTCGAATTAATTCCGGACTGTATTTTTCGTCTTTAAATTCGTATGTTTTCTTGTAACGCTTGCTTCTCACTTTCTTATCCCCTTTTAATCTACGTATCTTTTTTCCAATATGCTTATCTGTTTTATCATACCCGGCCGATTCCTTTTGAAATAGCATCCAACGATATGATTCAATGGTTCCCTCCTTGCGGCTTCGCCGTTTGAGTATCGGAACCATTATACCGTTTTTTTCGACAAATATCAACATGTAAGACAATTCGTCCGCAACAGCCGCATAAAGTTACAGTGAGGCCAGACTTAATGTTGTGTGTCAAGGTGTGCGCCCACAGCTCTGCAGCCTCCGTTACGCAGATTCGCCCCATAACGACATATTCGCTACGCAGATTCACTCCACATCTGCCTTTTTGCTTAATGCGACCACAGCTCTGCAGCCTCCGTTACGCAGATTCGCCCTATAACGACATATTCGCTACGCAGATTCACTCCACATCTGCCTTTTTGCTTAATGCGACCACAGTTCTGGAGCCTCCGTTACGCAGTTTCTCCCTATAACGACATATTCGCTACGCAGATTCACTCCACATCTGCCTTTTTGCTTAATGCGCCCACAATGCGGCATCCTGGTGGGATTGACAGCGGTCTGCCGCCTGAGAGAATACATACCCTTGGCACGTATTTCAACAGAATCCACGGTTTCAAAGAAAAGCACGGAGAAGACGCTGAACGCCAAGTTCTCTCCGTGCTTTAGTTATCCTTGAGTTAGAAGGGTTTGTATTTTGATATGATCTTTTCTGCCACTTTGATACCATCACAGGCGGCGCTCATGATGCCGCCGGCGTAGCCGGTACCCTCACCGGCCGGGTAAAACCCGCCAAAAGTCCCTTCCATCTGCTCATTCCTCGCAAATCTGACCGGTGAGGAACTTCTCGTTTCTACAGCGGTCATCAACGCATCGTCCCGATCAAAACCGGACAGCTTTCTGCCCAGGTTCGGCATGGCTTCCCGTATAGCCTCTACAGCAAAGTCCGGCAGGGAGCGGATGACTGGTGCGGCAGCCAGGGTTTCGCTGCGGAATTCACCCCAAGTGGTCTTTGGCGGCTGATAATTACTTCCGCCATTTTCAAAAGCCAGCTTTTCATATTTCTCCTGAAACTCAATGCCGGCAAGTGGATGGGGTGAACCGAAATCTTCGCATCTGACATCGACTAAAAGCCCGCTGTTGGCCTTGCCGCTGTTTCTGGCTCTGTTACTCATTCCATTGGTTACGACACCGCCCTCCTGAGAAGATGCTACGATGACTTCACCGCCGGGGCACATACAGAAAGTGTAGACCCCTCTGCCGTTTTCACAGTGGTAATTCAACTTATAATCCGCCGGCGGCAGTCCCATTGTGTCGCCATATTGTGACTTGTCTATCAGTTCCTGGGAATGCTCAATCCGCACACCGACAGAAAAGGGTTTCTGCTGCATTTTGATTCCCCGCTCGCAGAGATAGCGGAAGGTATCGCGGGCGCTGTGCCCTACAGCCAAGATTACATTCTGTGTAGGAATTTCATAACGTTGGCCTTCACACTCTGCGACCACAGATTTCACACATTTCTTCTTTGTATTTACTTCTGCAAAGCGGGTATCAAATCTAACCTCTCCTCCGCAGCGGATAATCTCTTCTCTGATGTTTTTGACTACAGTCCGCAGCACATCGGTGCCGATATGTGGCTTCTGTTTGTAGAGAATATCTTCGTCAGCCCCAGCGCGCACAAACTCTTCGAGCACCTTTCTGATGCGCGGATCCTTGATCCCAGTAGTCAATTTTCCGTCAGAAAAGGTCCCGGCGCCGCCTTCACCGAACTGCACGTTGGATTCCGGATTTAAAATGCCTTCATTCCAAAAGCACTCCACATCCTTTACCCTCTTTTCAATCTGACTGCCTCGCTCTATGATGATAGGGCGATATCCTCTCTTTGCCAGAATCAAGCCGGCAAACATGCCGCACGGTCCAAAGCCAACGATGACAGGCTGGTCAATCATCTCTTCGCCGCCTGATTCAACATCGATGTAACTCATATCCGGCGCTTCTTCGAGGCCTAGCTTAGGGTTTAAAGGAAGGCTGGCATACTGCTTCGGCCGCTGTCTGGTTACTGCCTGAAAATCCACAGTATACACTAACTTGATATCCTTCTTGTCCCTCGCGTCGAGAGATTCTTTTATAATTTTCAAATCCGTCAATATCAAATCCCTGTTGTTCAGTCTCTTTAGTATTTTCTTGGGGATATCACTCTTGGTTTCATTCATGTTCAATTTTATCTGATGCATTCTATATCTGCTATTCATTTGCCATTTCCTTTCCAGCCAACATGCCCGTCTCAAAAGCATACTGTAAATTATAGCCGCCGCACGGTCCGTCATAATCGACAACTTCCCCTGCAAAATATAGGTCTTTTGTTATTTTCGATTCCATGGCCGTCAGATCAATTTCATCGAGGCAAACTCCGCCTTTGGTCACCTGGGCATAATCCCAACCTTTTGCTCCTTTAGGAGACAGCGGGAAGTGGCGAAGCAGTCTCGCCATTTCTTTGATATCGCCTTTTGACAATTGATATATTCTTTCTGCAATAGGACCTCTCACCAAGAAGTCCAGCAGATGTTCTCTCTCAAACCCCTTCATTTGACTTCTCTCAAGTAAAACTTCCGTAAGATTACCTTTTCCAGGAAAGAAATCGATCAGGATACGGTAGTCATCAAAGCCATCCTTTATCGTCTTCCCCTGCGGAAGCAAGAGAAAACGGGATAGGTTAAACACACAGATGCCGGAAACTCCCGTCTTTGTAAACTGCAGCTCGCCGGTTTCCTCAGCAATGATCTCACCTCTGTGACACAAAGAAACACAGGCCTTGACCCTGATACCCGCTAGATCCCGGTTATCTTCTTTCACATCAATGGCCGTCAGCACCGGCACCAGTCTGGTGACATGATGTCCCAGCTGTTTTGCCAACTTGCTGCCATCTCCCGTAGTTCCAAACTGCGGTCCAGCTTTTCCTCCGCATGCGATCAAAAGCTTTCTGGCTTCAAAACAGTCCTTTGCAGTATGAATTTGAAAATGCTCCTTCTTGTCCACCGCTAGAACCTGGCTGGAGGTCTCAGTTCTGATGCCGAGAATCCCAATCCTTTTTTCCATCGCCGTGTAAACTGCCCGGGCTTCCTCCGTGTAGGGGTAGACTCTGCCCTCTTCGTCGGTCCGAGTCAAAAGCCCCAGATGGGCAAAAAAGGCCAAAGTCTGTCGGTAATTTTGGCATTTGATATTAGTAAGGTTGCACTTTCCATTACCCGATGCCAAAATCTTTTTTCCCATCTGTTCTTTTTTCTCTATGATCAGGACATCTAACGAAGGATTCTTTTCCTTCGCGCAGATTGCGGCCGTCATTCCCGCTGCGCCGCCGCCAATGATACATATGTCAATCATTTCTCTGTCACTCCTAATAAGTAAAGGTGTCGTTCCATAGCTGATTTCAACTATTTTGCGACACCCCCGATTTCATTATTCTTCTTTCGATTCTTCAGGCTCTTCACTATTGGTTTCGCCAATTGGCTCACTGATCATCTCGTGAAATTCCTTTGACTCTTCCGCTTTCTTAATACCTTTTCGCGCCTGCCTTGCTTTCTTGATCGCTTTCTTTACTTCTTCATGGGCTTCTTCTGCCGCTGCCTCCGCATCGGCAATCTTCTCTTCTTTGGTCTTAATCAGCTCGGGCTTGGTGTAGGATATGTCGACGCCGATTTTGATGACATTTGCACCTTGTACGACGAAGCATACACCTAAGATCATGAGCACCGACAAATGGAAGAGCATCAGGTTGAAGAAAGTATATACACCTACAATCAAGTTCAACGCGCTCACTACGACAGTCCAATAAAAATCTATATCTTTCTCTTTCTTTTCTACGACTTGAGTAACGATGACAAATCCTCTGATGCCCGAAATCATACTCCACATACCGAAAACTACAGGTACAGCGATATCTGCTGCCAGCTGCCCGGTCAGAACGACGACACCTAGTATAAAAGTTGTCAGCCCTTCGATGAGAACCCAGTGCCTGTTCTCCTCGTCTTCAACGGTTCTCTTATATGCAAAACATTCTACCATTCCGACAATAATCAGAACGACGCCGATGGGAAAGGCTAGGGAAAGAAATGATAATCCGGCATTTGCTACTGAAAACACACCGAGTATTGTCAGCAGAGCACCGACGATTATTGTTAATATTCTCACTCAGTTTACCTCCTTAATGGACTTGTCACAATTTGTGAAACAAATTGATGAAAGTCCTTATGCTTTTGCGCCCCGCAAACGCAGTGAGCGGTCTGGCGCTTGTCGTATAATGGACTTGTCACAATTTGTGAAACAAATTGATGAAAGTCCTTATGCTTTAGCGCCCCGCAAACGCAGTGAGCGGTCTGGCGCTTGTTGTATAATGGACTTGTCACAGTTTGTGAGAAAGTCCCTATGCTTTGGGAGACCTAACCCAATTCAGCGCAGCTTAATCGCTGATAGGTACCCGGTCAAAAGTGCAGCGCATTAGCGCGTGGCACGCAGGCGGCCAATTCCTAAACGCAGGCACATCCTGCACTGCTCATTTGGCTGCGTTATTCGTATATTTAATATTACTTGTACCATTATACTTGGCTTCGGGCTTTTAGTCAAGAATGTGCTGGAACGACGATCAGCTCCGCCTTGCCTGCAAGGTACTCGTTAAAACGGTCAAGGAAAGAATCCCTGCCTTCTTTTTCTCCAGATTGTCCTGTAATAACCTCTGTAATCCCATTTCTATCCACAATATCGATCAAAGTCTTCATCACATCGTCTGATTTTTCTACTGTCAGGCTCGCGCCTGCATCTCTCGCCTTCTCGTAGAGGAACTCCAGTGCTTCCCCTTCCTCCGAATTATCAAGAAATGAATCATCACTCTTTGCAATATGGATTACAAACAGTTGGTCATCATCAGACTTTTTCAGCTTCTTGCCATAGTCGATCAGTCGTTGACAAGTCTTCTGTTTGGTTACGCAGACCATGATATTATTCATTTTTTCACCCCTTATTTTACTATCAAATCGCTTTCAGGGAGAACCCCTTTTCTCCCATTCGTATTTACTATAACATGACGATACCTTTAAAAATGCAATCGTAAGTCATGTTTCAATGATTTCTGCCTTGCGACAACGTCGTGAAATCGTGCGCTCATTATATCATGAATATTCCTTTAGGGATTGAATCGCAATTTATGATTCAATGAACGCTTCTTTGCGACAACGTCGTGAAATCGTGCGTTCATTATATCATAAATCTACCAGTGAAATGTGAATGTTATTTGATATCTTTTCTTCTAGTTATAAATTGTTTGTCGTCATTCCACTATTTTTTATCTTTTAGACGTTTCTGATTTGCTATATTTCTTTCTTGTGGTAAAATATTCGTATGGACAGAGTAATTTTACATTGTGATATGAATGGTTTTTACGCATCAGTGGAACTCCTCTCCCGACCAGATCTCAGGGACAAGCCCATGGCGGTCTGCGGAGACCCAGAGAGCCGTCACGGTATCATATTAGCGAAAAACGAAATTGCTAAGAAATACGGCGTCGTTACTGCCGAAACCATCTGGCAAGCGAAGAAAAAGTGCCCTGATTTACAGCTGGTCAAACCACACCACGACAGATATAAGGAGTTCAGCGAGAAAATCAATAAAATCTATCTATCATACACCGATATGGTGGAACCCTTCAGTATCGATGAATCCTGGTTGGATGTCACCGCAAGCCAAAGACTCTTCGGTACCGGCAGACAGATCGCCGATATGATCAGAGCACGTGTCAAAAGCGAGCTGAATCTAACTTTATCAGTAGGCGTTTCCTACAACAAAATCTTTGCAAAAATGGGCAGTGAATACAGAAAACCGGATGCGACGACAGAAATCACCCGCGAAAACTACCGAGACCTGCTGTGGCCTCAGCCAGTGCGGGAATTGTTCTTCGTGGGCTGGGCTACCGCTGAAAAATTAGAAAAACTAGGTGTCCACACCATCGGCGATTTAGCTCATAGCGATCCCCTCGCCCTAGAAGCCCTGCTCGGAAAACAAGGTTCCATTCTTTACAGTTATGCTAACGGTTTAGATGACAGCCCCGTCACCCTGTATGATCAGAGAGAAAAAATTAAGTCAGTTGGAAATGGCATCACATTTAAACGCAACCTAAAAGGGATGGAAGATATTCTGACTGCCGTAACCAGTCTGGCTGACACAGTAGCAAGCCGCCTGCGTAAATACCAGATGAAGGCTTATGGCGTCAAAGTGGATATCAAAGACCCGTATTTCAAAACGATTTCCAGACAAAAGCAGCTGCATCTGCCGACAAACCTGGCGTCAGAAATCAGAATGACCAGCCTGGAAATTCTAAAAACATCATGGAATCTTTCAGACCCTATCAGGCTGCTGACGATTACAGCCATCAATCTGACAGATGAAACCGCTGACGAACAGCTTTCCCTCTTTGACAGCGCCGCAGACGGCGGACGAGGAAAACGTGAATCCATCGAGCGGACCATGGACGATATTCGTAAAAAGTTCGGAGATAGCTCCATCACTTTTGGTCAGATTATTGATAATGATTTAGGAATTGATTTATAAACAAGAATAGAGTCATTAAGGAGAAAAGATGAAAAATTCAGAGAAAAAGCAGAAGATATTAGAAGCCGCAATGCGCGTAATCCGCACACAGGGTATGGAGAAAACCACGGTCAGAGAAATCGCTTCTCAGGCCGGCGTCACTACTGGCGCCGTCTATCATTATTATAAGAACAAAGAAGAACTGTTTCAGGATATCATCAACGAATCCATTCATTTCTCTCAAAGAATTATCACTGCCGCAGACAGCGGTGAAAAAACCCAGCAGGAGCTTTTTAACGAAATAGCAGATAATGTGCGTCGCCGTCTCCTCAAAGAGGATGAACAGAAGCTGCACATCGCGCTCCTTGGAGATCTCATCAGCAAAAACGATGAGAACAGAGATCGCGTCATTAAGAATTATAAGATGACGATACAAAACGCCGGCAATTTATTCGGACCGGCTTCAGGAATCGAAAATGACAAATATAAATATCTGATGGCTTCTTTCTTTGTTGCTGCACTGGACGGCATGGCTATTCAGCGTTCACTCGGCGTATATCCAGCAAAAGAAGAAATGGTCATTGAAACCTTTATAGAATTTTTCAAGGAAGCCATTCTTCGATACCTGGCAGAACACAAAGAATAATAAAAAACGAGTGCATGACGGAGCGTCGCTCCTATGCACTCATGTCGCCCGCAAGGGGCGACGCTTCGCAAGGTACGTTCTTTGATATTCCGTCAATATCGATTTCATCGATATTTCCTACATAATAAAAAACCGTGGACCTCATTTCTTAGGCCACGGTTTTTCTATACTCTAAACAAATTGCACGCCTTTTACGAAATCCACTCTGATCAGACCTTCCTGTCCCTTTTTGACTGATCTGATCTGGAGCCACTCCTCATCAATATCCACGATAAGGCATTCCTTTGCGGCAAAATCCGAGTCTTCTGCCTCTCGTTCCAGCTCCAGCTTGGCGGTTTTACCTAAGTTTTTCTTCAGGATATCCTTAAGGGACTCTTTTTCAAAATCCACAATGCCAGAATCCTTTATCATTCGTTCCAGCTTCTTTACCTTTTTTGCTAGATCGAAATACATGACAAAGGCCACGATACCGAGGAGGCCAAAGACATTTCCCATGGTCTCCATTTACTTCCCCTCCTTCTCAAACTTCAATGAAGTAATCGCTGAAATCGGGACTAGCCTGGACTCCGTCGCCTTCCCCTTTTTATACTCCACTTTCATCCACATGCCGTCAAATTCTACAATCGTGCACAATTTATTATACAAATCATAATCAGCTTCGTCGGTTAACTGCATTCTGACCAGTCGTCCCTTGGCCGCTAAAAGCAGTCTAGTCACAGGGTTTCTCGGGCCGCCTGCCGATTCCGCACCGTCTGTCGGACTTTCATAATCGTCATTGAGCAGATAGTCGCAGCTCACCTTGAGAAGGGATGCCAGTTTTACTACTTTTTCCATCTCCGGATAAGCCAGATTTGATTCCCAACGGGAAACCGTCTGCCTGGTCACCGCCATCAGCTCTGCCAGCTGTTCCTGTGTCAAATTCTTCTTCTTTCTTGCCTCTGCGATTTTCTCACCTATTTTCATTTGTCACCTCCTGATGACCCAATTATAACCGAACCCAGCGACAATCCTCTACCAACTTTTAGTTTCTAAATGTAACGTTTGAATTGCATATACCAAATCATAGGTGGCGCTGTAGCTGGTGTAATCAGCGCCCTGCTCAATAGCATCAAGCAATTCCCGCTCTGATTCGGTCATCTCTCCTTTTCCGGCAATCATCTTCTTGACTATACCCATCAGCCTCTTGTCCATACCGGTTACCTTTGATGGATCATACCCGCCCCGCAGAAAATAACAAGGTAAATCCTTTATCGTCTTGACAAAATTGATTTCCCTGCATTCCTGCTGTACAGCCGGGTCTTCGATATTGAGTCCCACCGCAAAAACAAAGATCTTTTTGTCCGACAATTTCTTGTAATTCTTCTGCAAAAACCTAATGCCTAAAATGCCGCCGGCATGAATAGGCCCGCCAAAAACAAGACATTCGTATTTTTCTAAATCTTTCACCTTGCACGCATCCTGCCGTAAAAGATCGGCGCCTACATCCTTGGCAATCCATTGTGCGTACTGCTGCGTCGTTCCATACTTACTGGTATATACTACTGCGATTTTCATTTTTTAACCTTTCTATTTGCTCAGCACGCCGATTAAATCGTACATCGCCCTGTCGATTTCTCTTTTCTGCTCAAGGGCGTCAATCAAATCGTATGCCGCAATCTCACCATCGACAGTACCGATCGCTTTGCTGTCAGAATCGTCTTTCAGCAGTTCAACGGCCTTTGCTCCTGTCAAAGTGGCCAGCATGCGGTCCCGCAACGTCGGACTGCCGCCGCGCTGCAGATAGGACAAAACCACCAGCCTGGTATCTTTCCCCGTTCTATACTGTATCGTCTCTGTCAGTTCCTGAGAAGAGATGCCCGAACCCTCCGCATTGATGATGATACTATGCTGTTTGCCCCGATTAGCGCCCATGACGATTTTTTTGCAGAGTTCGTTGATATCATTCTCTATTTCTGGAATCAAAACGCCTTCCGCCCCTCCGGCTAAACCGGCAAAAAGAGCGATATCTCCACAGTGTCTGCCCATAACCTCAATGACCGTGGTCCTTTCATGTGAAGAAGAGGTGTCCCGGATCTTGGTAATTGCTTCTAATACGGTATTGACTGCCGTATCAAAGCCGATGGTATAGTCCGTATACCCCAGATCGTTATCTATGGTTCCCGGCAGGCCGATGACTCTGATGCCTCTCCTTGCCAGGTCTGCACCGCCGCGCAGGGAACCGTCCCCGCCGATAACGACCAGACCTTCAATGCCGAAGGTATCCAGCATAGCTGCTGCATGAGCTTGCCCTTCCTCCGTTCTGAACTTTTCGCTTCTGGCAGTCTTCAGAATCGTACCGCCTCTCTGCAGAATATCTCCTACAGAATTTCGATCTAACTCTTCTATTTCTCCATCCATGAGACCCTCGTAACCTCTGTAAATTCCGTAGACTTCCATGCCTTCATCGATGCCGCATCTCACTACAGACCTGACTGCCGCATTCATTCCAGGAGAATCTCCTCCGCTGGTTAGTACTCCGATTCGTTTCATAATTTCCTCCTAATGGAGTTGCGCCAATTTACAAAGTAAATTGCTGGGAACTCCTTATGCTATAACGCCCCAGCTCTAGCTGGCTAGGCGTTAGCCGTATAATGGTTAAAAGCTAGGTCTCCCTTTAACGTTAGGTCGTCCTACTACTTCAGCCACTGTATCAAAAAAGTCAATGGTCGGATAAACACCTGCGCCTTGACCAGTCTTGACAATTTTGCCATTTTGCAAATAAATCAGAACTGGCGCATTTCCTCTGTGCTGATGGAAAATCTCTCGCAAAGCGGCAAGGGTTTCCTCTTCATCTGCCTCCGCCGGAATTCTCACCTTGACTGAGTCTGGCTCTGTTCCTCTGGACGGCCGGGATGGCCGCTCAGACGACTGAGACAGCTTCTCTTCTACCCCGTCGATATCCACAACGGAATCAGCAAGCAGCTTCGGCATCTCTTCTTCCTTAAAATTAAGCTTTCCTTTGACGACGACGACGTTGTCCTCTTCGATCGCTTCACGGCAGCGCTCGTAGACGTTGGGGAAAACCACGACTTCCACTTCGCCGTACAAGTCTTCTAAGTCTACAAAGGCCATCATCTTGTTGTTTTTTGTCACCAGGTTTTTCTTTCCTGCAATCATGCCCGCCATAGTCACTGTCATCCCGTCTTTGATGCGAGTGTCCGGCGTCTCCGATTCGGCAGCGCTGGCCAATTCCTCACTGGTGGTCGTCGCCAATTTCTTAATGCGATCGGTATATTCGTTGAGAGGATGATCCGTGATGTACACGCCCACCATCTCTTTCTCCATAGCCAGCAGAACATCCTTGCTAAAGTTGTTCACCTGCGGCAGGGTTCCCGACGTATCGCCGCTGCTCATCTCTTCGCTGCTGATCTGGAAGAGAGACATCTGGCCGGCGATGTTTTTCTTGGCGTTATTCTGTGCCGACTCTACCAGACCTTCGTAAACAGCCAGGTGCGCCGCCCTATTGGTATTCAGACAGTCGAGAGCGCCGGCTTTAATCAGACTCTCCACCGCTTTCTTGTTAACCTCGCTGATTTCCACGTTGTTGATAAACTGGAAGATATCGCTAGGGTACCCCTTCTCTTCTCTCGCTTTGATAATCGCGTCAATCGCGCCTTCCCCCACGTTCTTTACACCGAGAAGTCCAAATCTGATTTTTCCATCGACTACAGAAAACTTTTTCTGACTCTCGTTGATACATGGCGGCAGAACTTCGATGCCCATATCCTGGCAATTTCTAATATATCTCGATATATACTTGGCGTCACCCATAACGCTGGTCATCAGCGCCGCCATAAACTCTACAGGATAGAATTTTTTCAAATAGCCCGTTTCGTAAGCGACCACCGCATAAGCCGCCGCGTGAGATTTGTTGAAAGCGTACTGGGCAAAGGTCTCCATATCGGCAAAGATAGCCTCTGCCGCCTGGGCCGAAATACCGTTGCGTACGCAGCCCATGATTTCGATGTTGCCCTCTTCATCCGTCTTGCCGTTGATGAAATACTCTTTCTCCTGCAGCATGACGTCTTTCTTCTTTTTACTCATGGCACGACGCACGATGTCTGAACGGCCAAAGCTGTAGCCAGCTAAATCCCGGACAATCTGCATAACCTGTTCCTGATAAACAAGGCAGCCGTAAGTGACGTCCAAAATCGGTGCCAGCTCCGGCGTCACGTACTTAATTTTATGAGGGTTTTTCTTGTATTCTATATATTTGGGAATGGAGTCCATCGGTCCCGGTCTGTAAAGAGAGATGCCCGCTACGACATCCTCAAAGCAGGTCGGCTTCAGGTTTTTCATGAACTGGGTCATACCGCCGCTCTCCAGCTGAAACACGCCGTCGGTATTTCCGCTGGCAATCATTTCGTAGACCGAAGGCTCATCATAACCCATTCTGGCAAAGTCGATGGTAACGCCGTAATTTTTTTCGATTAACTCCAGGGCGTCTCTGATTACCGTCAGATTTCGCAGACCGAGGAAGTCCATCTTCAACAAACCCAACTCTTCGATGGTGGTCATATTGAACTGGGTAGCGACCCCTTTGTCAGACATATACAGCGGTACGTACTCGTCCAGAGGAAGCTTTGATATTACAACGCCTGCCGCATGGGTCGATGCGTGGCGCGGCATGCCTTCAATGGCTCTCGACATGTCGATGACCTTGGCGATTCGATCATCGGACTGGTACATCTCTCTCAGCTCCGGATTCATGTCCATGGCTTTGTCGATGGTCATCTTCAGTTCAAAGGGTATGGCCTTGGCAACTTTGTCCGCTTCGGCATAGCTGAGATTCAGCGCGCGGCCCACGTCACGTACAGCCGCCTTCGCTTTCATGGTTCCAAAGGTGATGATCTGCGAAACGTTCTCCTTGCCGTATTTTTTAATGACATAGTCGATCACCTCACCCCGGCGTTCAATGCAGAAGTCGATATCCACATCGGGCATGCTGACTCTCTCAGGGTTTAAGAATCGCTCAAAAATCAAGTTATATCTAATCGGATCGATGTCGGTGATCTTCAGGCTGTAAGCTACCAGACTGCCGGCGGCGGAGCCTCGTCCCGGCCCTACCATGATGTTATTTACCTTAGCAAAGTTAATAAAATCCCATACGATGAGAAAGTACTCTACATAACCCATGGACTCGATGACACCCATCTCGTATGACAGTCGTTCCTGCAGCTCTTCGGTCACATGGTCATATCTCTCGTGCAGTCCTTTCTGGCATAACTCTCGCAGATATTGCTGGTTCGTTTTACCTTCTGGCGGTACGAACTCTGGCAAGTGGTATTCGCCAAAGGTAAACTCCACATTACAGCGCTCTGCGATTCTTTGGGTATTTTCGATGGCCTCCGGCGCATAGGCGAAGATCTTCTTCATCTCATCCTCGCTCTTTAAATAAAACTGATCGTTAGGAAAGCGCATTCTCTTTTCATCGTCGATCGTGGTGGCTGTCTGAATCGCCAGCAGCACATCGTGTGCCTCGGCGTCCTCTTGCCTGACATAATGCACGTCGTTGGTAGCCACCAGCGGAATATCAAGCTCCTTTGACAGCTTTACCAAGCTGGGGTTAATCATCGCTTCTTCTTCCAGCCCCTGGTCTTGCAGTTCCAAGTAAAAATTACCGTGACCGAAGATTTCGTCCATAGCCATCGCTTCTGTCCTGGCACCATCATAATCCCTGTTGAGGAGACAGTTCTGCACTTTTCCTGCCAGGCAGGCAGAAAGCGCGATAATTCCCTCGTTATGTTCCCGCAAAACGTTTTTATCTATGCGGGGTTTATAATAGTATCCTTCCGTAAAACCCTTGGATACGATTTTAATTAAATTTCTATAACCTTCGTTGTCTTTCGCCAGCAAGACAAGGTGTCCCTGATATTTGTCCTTGTCCGCGTCTTTGTCCAGCATGGTCCTGGCCGCCGTATAGACTTCACAGCCTATAATCGGCTTGATTCCCTGCTTCTTACACTCTTTGTAAAAATCAATGACGCCGAACATGACGCCGTGGTCTGTAATTGCTAAAGAGTCCATGCCCAGCTCTTTGGCCCTCGTTACCACGTCGGTAATGCGAGCGGCGCCGTCCAGCAGGCTGAACTCTGTATGAACATGTAAATGTGTAAATGCCATATAACTACCTCTAATCATATTTTTCTACAATGGATGCCAAAATTTCTATCGCTTTCGTCATATCCTCCGGATCGGCATAAGCGTAGGAAATCCTGATGGCGTGGTTTTCTATATAGTCGTAAATGTTTCCCGGATTCAGCAGAAGCCCATGCTGCAGCGCCTCATGAAACACCTTGTCAATCGGTACTTCTTTATTGAGACGAAGCCAGATGTAAAATCCTCCGCTGGGTCGGTTCCACGTAGCCATATCGTTGAAATTACGTCTGAGAGCCGCCAGGGCGTTATCTCTTCTCCCTTTCAGCTCCCGGCGCAAATCGTCTAAATAGATATCATAATCTCCACTGGTCAATAACTCTGTCATCATCCACTGGGAAACTGAACTGGCCCCGTAGTCGGTCTGCATTTTAACGTCACCCAGCCTCTGTACAACAGCCTCTGGTCCAACGACCCAGCCAATACGCAGGCCTGGCGCCATGGTCTTGGAGACAGTGCCCAGGTAAATGACTGAACCTGTTTTGTCGCTGGCCTTAATAGCCTTTGGGGGCTTTTCTTCAAACCACAGCTGACCGTAAGCATCGTCCTCCAGCACAGGCAGACAGTTCTTCTGGCAGAAGCTGAGAAGCGCTTTCCTGCGTTCTTCGCTCATGACCAGGCCCGTCGGATTGTGATGAGTTGGAATGGTATAAAGCAGCGAATCGATGGAAGCGCCTTTGATGTTCCAGTATTTTATACCCTCTTCGTCCATCGGTATACCACACAAATTCATACCTGCAGACTGAAAAATCTGCAGAGATTTTAAATAGGTAGGCGCCTCTGTATAAACGCGGCTGCCACGCTTCAGCATGCAGACGCTGATCAGCTGCAGCCCTTGCAGCGAACCAGAAGCGACCATAATATTGGCCGGATCGGCTTCAATACCCTGTTCCAATTGAAGGCGCTCAGACAAGGCCCGCCCCAGTTCTGGTAAGCCGAGGGGTCCCAGATAACCCAGATGTGGCACAACTTCCGGCATCCTGCGGAAGATTTTCGTGACCAGCTTGTTGGGATACAGTTCTGGCGCCAGTTCTCCTGTGCCAATCCTGATATAACCCGGTTCAAACTCCAGCTTGTTGATGGTCTGAATGGTCGGGAGGTTGGCGTGAAACGGCCCGCTGCTGATATATTTGTTCCAGTCTGGCGGCTGGCTCATCAAAAGAGACCAAGAGTTGCTTTTGACTCTGGTTCCGCCGCCAAAATCACTCTCCAAAATGTCGTAAGATAATAATTCTTCCATGGCGGTGACGATGGTACTGCGGTTGACGTCAAAAGCCAAAGCCATTGCCCGCTGGGATGGCAGGCGGCTGCCGATCACCCAGTCCCCTGCGGCAATCTTATCGCTGATGTATTTTACAATCTGCCGATAAATTGGCGTCTTGGCCGTCTTATCGGGTTTCCACTCGAATTCTATCATTACAATTCCCTTCAATATTTTTTCAGCTTACATATATCGTCTGACTGTTTCCATTTAAGAAAAATCGGGTATAAAATGATGGCTGTAATAGAGTACCTTTCGAATTGTCCTGTTAACTGATAACTTACAACTTCGCGCTGTCTTTCTTTCTATTGTATCATAAAACGACCATGAGTAAAATAAGGTTTCACACTGGCGGAATATTAAATCAGCGCCGCAAAATTCTAAAAGAGCGCCAGCCTTCTAACGCGGCTGGCGCTCTTTTCCTACAGAAACTCGAACCACTGGCCAAGTCCCTTTTCTTTTGCAATTTCGTAAACCCTCATAGCTGTCACATTATCTTGAATTCCCATTCCCGTGGTATCAAAGATCGTAATTTCTTCTGCTGACTCTCTGCCTGCCTTCTTCCCAGCGAGGATTTCTCCAATCTCCCCATAGATATCATCTTCTGCAATCACTTTCGCCACAATGGCGTTTCGCATTTCGCCGCGGCTTACACACTGTGCAATACTGTCGCCTACAACTTTTGCACCTCTGAAAATCTGTGGATCCCACTCGTTTTTTCCAGCCATATCGGCGCCGACAGCGACAATATGCATGCCCGGTTTGACCAGGCTGCTGTTCACCAAAAACTCCTTTGACGGCGTTGTAGATATGGCAATATCGGCGTCTTCCATCGTCATCTCTACAGAATCGCATAGGATGACCTGTCTTCCAGTCTCTTTTTCTACGTCGGCTTTATAAGCCGCCAGCTCATGTGGATACTGGCTGTATACTTTAATCGTTTCAATGTCCATCACCTGACAGAGTCCGTAGACCTGCATTCTGGCCTGACCGCCTCCGCCAAAAACCGCGACTGTTTTAGAATCCTTCCTGGCCAAAAGCTTTGAGGAAATTGCGCCGGCAGCGCCTGTACGGATTGCCGTAATCAAACTGCCGTCCATAATGCAGACAGGCGCGCCAGTCCTGCCATCGAAAAGCAGAATCGTACCTATCATCGTCGGTAAATCGTTTGTTTTCCCATTATCATAAAATCCCGAAGCAATCTTAACAGACACGCTCTCGTTTAAAGCATTATAGCAGGATTTGATGTCGGTTTCTCCGTGATGCTCCGGCATCTCCATTGATACGATGTCGGGCTGCTGTACTTTCCCCTCTTCAAAGGCCAGGTATCCTTCCTCTACAGCCTCAATGACCGCCGCCATGGATAAGGAACTTCTCACATCGTTCATGCAAAGCAGCATCGTCTTCATCGGCTTCACCTCCTACTTGGTAAATCCATTCTCGATCAGGAACTCTTCAAATTTTTCTAAAGCCTCAGGAACACCTTTTCTTCCATAACCCATCCTGAAATACTGGCCTTCCATATCGTAAATTCCAGCAGGCAGCAAAAGCACGCCTTTTTTATCTACAGCCATCTGGCAGAATTCATCCACCGGCATGTCGATTAAAAGCTTATGGAACGCAACAGGCCCACAGGTAATCTCTTTTTTCTCAAATAAGTAAGCGTATTTCTCAAAGAATTGATCTGCCAGTTTAATGTTTTCAACAATCAAGTCGTGACTTCGCTTCAGAAGCTGATCGCTATGCTTTAGCGCTACCTTTGATAGGAATTCAGACGGCGCTGAATCACAGATACTCATATAATGCTTGAATTTTACGACTTTATTGAGCATTTCCGTATCTTTAGAAGCCAGCCAGCCTACTCGCAGACCGGCCAGACCGTAAGCCTTCGACATGACGCCTAGAGAAACGCATCCTTCGTAATGGTCTGCCATCCAGTCTCGCGTCTCTCCATCCATCTCCAATCCCTTATATACCTCATCAGAGAATAGATAGATGTCGTGATCTTTGCAGATTTTGCACAGACGTCTTATCTCCTCATTGGTAAAAGTATAGCCAGTAGGATTATTCGGTGAGTTGATCGCCAGCACCTTGGTATTTGGTTGAATCAGACCTTCCAGCTCATCAAAATCAATCACCCATTTATCGCCGCCGTCCTTTACCCACCACTTAGAGAAGGCGCAGTCGGGAACGGAATTTGCCACCTCATAAGCTGACTGGTAGTTTGGATACATGGCGATCATATGGTCGCCTGGATTTAGCATGACGTTCATATAGGCAAAAATTGCCTCTTGGGCGCCGTGGAATACCAAAATGTTTTCCGCTTTCATGTCCTGATATAGTCCGGCGATTACTTCTCTCAACGCAGGATCGCCCCAGGTCTCTGTATAACCCAACCATTGCTTGAGATAATCTTCCTTGGCGCCCGGTTCCATGGCAAGAAGCTCCTCTGTCGTCATAGACTCGCAGTCTGACTGCGTCAATAAATACGGTGCTGTAAACTCGTACAGACCAAAGTAACATTCCAGTTTAAAATCATTGATTTTCATTTTCTACCTCCCTGCAGTTCTTTCATTAAACTGATAGTATCACACTTTGTTTAGATGGTACACAACCATCCCTTGAGAAATTCACCCAACCAAACTGCATTAGAATCAGGCAGTCTGCCTTTGTCCTGAAAAACACATGAAATGTTGTCCTTTAATATACTGATAGAGATTGGAGGTATAGCTATGTCTATCACAAAAATACCATGTCTTTATCAGGGGGTTGGAAAAGAGAATCCAGCATATCTGGGCGGGTACGATTTGATTCGCCCCGTCAACGACCCCCTCAATCCGGACTACTGGATTACGTCGGGTGAAACTACAGTCTTTGATGCTGCCGCAAATAACGGCACCGGCGCAGACCTTCATTTTTATGACCGGCTGAGAATTTCCAAGGGCGCAGAAGGTGATTGTAACCCTACTGTAACCTTAGATTTAGAAGCAAATCCGCTGGTCTTCTCTTACTATCCGCCTCATTCGCTGGATGTCATCTTCGTCCTAGATGTGACAGCCAGCATGATGTCCGGCGGCAGCAGAAAAATGGCGCTTGCCAAAAGGGCCTTGATTCAGACAATTAATCTGCTATGGCAGCAAAATAAAGAGACCAGGGTCACGATAGTGCCCTTTGCCCGTGACGCTTACGTTCCGGGTGTAGATAGAGGCTTTTCTTACGATTATCTAGGTACGCTTTTTACCTGGCGCCGCTCTACTACCAGCGGTAATCTGATCGGACAGATTCTGGGCTATCGCAACGGATCTTTCGTCTCATCGACTGATATGACAGTGTATATGGAACAATCTGCGCCCATCGCTGCCAGCACCCAGCTCAGTCTCTACAATTACTACCGATATTACCAGATTCAGTATACGGACATTTACAACGACGACGGTTCCGCCAAAGCAGACACTGTTCTGCAGGAATATCTATCGACTGTGTATGCGGCGAATCCATCGGCTTATACGGGGAATTTCATCACTGCTGTGGCAGCTTCGACGCCTTTGACACCTTCGCAGCTGCCCTACAGTATGAATGACAGCGGTTATGAAAACAATACCATACTGGATAACATGATCTGGGCCATTCCTTATGGCGAAGATACCAACACAGAAGCCGGTCTGGAAGAAGCTTATATTCTGTTGAAGACGCCAGGATTCACACAGTCTGACGATATCCTGCGCAGGGCGGTAGTGCTCATTACCGACGGTCAGGCTAATCGCTCTGTCAATCCAGAGTACAGAGGCGTCTATGCGAAACCGACCAGCGTCAACAGTGATTTTCTGCCTGATACAGCCGGTGAACCTTGGAAATATTATCTCTATCTGCGGCAAACACTGCCTACACTTCTCGGAGAAATCGCTAACAGATCAGCTACTTCTGAGGAATTGGTTTTGGCCTTGCAGAGAGCTTATGAGGCTGCGCTGCGCGTGAAAAACCCTTCTGAAGGTAACGCGTCCCTCTTTGTTCTGGGAATTGAAATCGACGCGCAGACACCTGGTCCTTACACCAGAGACGACGTGCTCAATATCATGCGGACAATCGCCTCTACCGGCTCCTATCTGCGTGAAGCCACGGAAAACGGCTCAGAAAGTCCTATTATTGAAGAACTGGAACGCCTGGTTCGCGATCTCTTTGTACTGACGGGCAGCCTGCAGCTTACCATTGTGGATACCATCAACAAGGCACTCTTCTATTATGTACCCGGCTCCATCAAAATCACTGGCTGGCAGGACGGTCTTCGGCTGAAGTCCGTCAGCGATTCCGATATTATCGATCCTGCTGACCCAGACTACACGATTTATGTCAAACCAGCTCTATTGCCAGATGTGGGCGATGCCAATATTCATGGCGATACCATCGTCATAGATTTGGGAAAAGTTCCTTTTCCCCTCGCCTCCCCCGACAGTCGGACACAAATCAGAATCACCTATGATCTTGCAAATAAAGGCTCCGCCCACGGAACCCATCTTCACACCAATTACGATGAAAGAACTTACGTCACCTTCCTGGAGCCAAACCACCTTGTCGCTGATGCATCTGATTTGAGTTATAATCAACCCTCTCGTTTGTTAAACTTTCCATCGCCAATTGTAGCTTGCAGCGCAGATTTTTCTATCAAAAAATTCGTCGGCAGTTCTGCAGACAATGTCAACTATAAGGAAATTTCTATCTCTGCCTGCCGAAATATCTATTATCGAGTCATGGTAGAAAACTACACCGATACGCAGTTGACCTTCCCTCTGCTCTACGACGTACAGGGCGCAGAAACTATTGAAGAAGCTTTGGTCAGCCAAAACCGCCGCATCTTAGCTGAAAATCTCGTAGTTCCCGCCCACAGCGCAGCAGAATTTCCTTTCTATGGAAAAACTGACTGCCGAGACACGGTTCTATCCGACTTCGCCGTCCTGGAGACAGGCACAACCTATCTCTATGATAACGCTTCTGCAACTGTCATTGACGGTACTGCCTCGTATACCGTACAATATCTCAACTGCTGTACAGGTAAGCGAATCATTCCAGATCAGACTGTCACCAATGTCAGCGCCTGCATCTGTGTTTCCGCCTGTCACAACATCCGCTGCATTCCAGGCTTTCGCTTTGTCTGCGCAAAGCCATATCACATCAACCTCTGTAACGGCGAAAATGTAATCAGACTTTACTATGCGCCAAGGTGCTAGCAGATAACAAATAACGAAACGATACTCCTCTCTTTGATTTTCCGCATGGAGACTAATAAATATCTCCGGAATCGGCATATTTCGCTGCTGCTTCTGCCTTCTTCGTACGGAAATCAACTTATATTTTAAATATCGGCAGGTTGAAAGTTAAAAAGCTTTTCTTTCGCATAGTATCAATAATTCCTCAATACAATCAGCTCCTAGTAAGCTTTCATAAAGAATAATTGCAACACAGGATTTTTAAATGTCTTTGACAATGGCATGATGTGAGGTGAAAAAAACAAAGTTTTCAATATAACACAACTTGCGCACTCGTGGCCCGCACTTGTGAAACAAGCGTGTCAAGCACCTGGCGCTTGTCGTCAAAGTCACGGACTCCCAGTCCCGCAGATAGCCGAATATACTTTCAACCTGAGAGGACAAAACGGAATTAGCGGTAAGGTCGGCCACCCGTTTCGCCTGGGTTTGCCGTTACCCATCCAGTTCCTCAATGCGGTTGTTTGCGTATTGTAGCAAGGTGGGGTTTGCACCGGGAAGCGTATCAAGCAGTTTTTCAATCTCGCTTTCAGTTTTGGCAAGCGCGGCGCGGGCGGCGGTCAGTTCGGAACTGTAGCTTGCAGTTCCGGCGGGCTTTCGATTTTCACGCCCTGGGCCTTGAAGTATTCGTAAATATCCATATCGGCCTGGCCGTAATCCATCTCCGCTATATTATACCTCTGCCGGCCATCTTCAACAAGGATGCCGCCGCAAAGGGGAACGGGCGGCCTCTGGACATTTTGTCCAGAAGCCGCCCGTTCTGTATCAGGGGAGGGAAAAATATCCCTCTAACAATCAACCACTTACGCCAGCCGAAACTTTCGTAGGGATGGAATGAACTATACTTCGATTTTGTGGAAGCAACTGCGGGAATAGACGGATACTATGCTGGATAGTGCGACAGCCGCCAATAACACGACCCACGGCAACTCTGCAAAACGCTCAAAACTCCAGCCAGCAAGCCATTGACCAACGGGTTGAGCACAAAGAATAATTGCCATCAAACAAGAAAATACCTTGCCCATTATTTCTTCCGGAACTACCTGCTGGATGAATGCAAACAACTGCACGCGCATCAGTACACCGGCAATCATCGTAAAAAAGCAAGCCGCAGTAATGATACCATAGCCAACGATAGCAGAAACGCCTAACAGTAGTCCTAACACAATCGGTACAAAGCACAGAGCGATCAGTAACAGCAACCGGTGTATTTTTTTTATGGATAATTTTTTCGCCAGCACTCCAGCCAGCACTCCACCTACTAATCCCCCACCCATCATAATGCCTTGTGTCACACCTAGCCATTGGCTGGAAAACGCATATGTTTGTGTAATCAACACTGGCACGCCGATAATAAGTACTGAACTGGCAAACAGTTCAAACAATGTCATGATAAAGATAATTTTTGCTAAAATCGGTTTTGTCTTGAACATAAAGCGAAGGCTGCTGCCCATATCCTTTTTCACTGTAGTCCACATATTACCGGTGGACGCTTGCTTTTTGTGCGGTATTCTAATAAATAATTCCATGACCGCTGATAGAAAAAAACATATGGCGCTTACAATAAGCACTATAGGAAGTCCAAACGTTCCATAAAGTATGCCGCCTATGACCGGTCCCAGCATATTAGACAGTGAATTTACGAGGTTTACGGCGGCGTTTGCTGGAACCAACTTTTCCTCTTCTACCAGCAATGGGATGCTGGCTTGCACCGCCGGGCTATACGCCCCTTGAATGGCATAGAGCGCCATCATCAGCACGACTACAATGGCTATGGCTGAAAAATAACCACTTATGGCGATATAGCCAAAAACCAAAGCGGAGGTAATAAAATCTAAGACAACCATGATACGTTGTTTATTCACACGGTCAGCGATCATGCCTCCCACTGGCGAAAGCAGAATCATAGGTAAAAAAGCCAGTGCCGAAACTTGCCCAAACAGGGCGGGTGAGCCGCTTTGCTCCAAGATATACAGCGGCAGCGCAAAGCGAAGAACAGCGTTACCGAACAGTGAGATAATTTGGCCTATTACGACCAGAGTAAAATCCTTGTTCCAAAGTTTTGCTTTTAGTGTCATGTGATATTCTCCTTATGTGAGTCATAATTGCATGAGTTACTTCTTGTCATACTATCCTCATAAAAACGGGTCAAATTGTCTCGCAACTCATCCAAATGGCTTTCAGGAGGGTGTACGCAATTTCTCCACAATGTTATCATAGCATCAATTCGCCTCTTCCACTTATCCTCATTCGTGGCGGGGCCAAATATTTGATCACTGGTGGAAACAGCCAGCATCAAGAGGATTTCCGCTATTTCTTCAGGATAATCACATGTATAAAACCCGCTGTCCATATACTGTTTAATAATTTCCGTCACCAGCGGAACCGACATTTTCATGCGCTGTTCCCGCAGCTTATAAGTTACGATGGAGCTATCTCCCGATCTGCCGTATTGGAGCAGCTGACTGGAGAAGCTGTTCGCTGTGTCGGTGAAACACAGATACATCAATCTGTCTTCCGCCGGTAACTCCATTATGTGATTGCGCACTTCGTCAATCCAATCCCCTATCCCTTTTTTAATTACAGCATCCAGTATTTCTTCCTTGCTGTTGAAGTAATGGTACATTCCGCCCTTCGTGAGCCCAAACGCTTTTTGCAAGTCAGTGATGGTTGTATTTTCATAGCCCTTTTCGAGAAACTGATCCAAAGCAATTTGAATCAATTTCTCTTTACGTGGCGCAAAGTCTTTCTGGGTGCGTGACATAATATCCCTCCTTATTATTAAACCGAACGCGGTATAATTATAATACCATAGACATCCATACATGTCAATTATCATTTTTTTGGTGGTCTGGGGTCTAAAAAACCAGCATACAAGTTGAAATGATGGCTGCGTCCCCGGCGCTATCGCGCCTGCTCCTTATTCCTGCCGGGGTCCTTGATACAAGCGTCTTTTTTGGGCAAAAAGCTAACAGGTACTTGTTAATTATTGAGAGGTGCTGTCGCACTAGCAGATGAAGAATCTGCTGGTAGCGACAGTCTCTTCTTTTTTTGTTTGAAGGATTACAAACGACGGCAGATATGCTATGATGTTGATAATATAGAAGAACAGTGAGCACAGTCAAATAGAAGGAGATACTATGAATTACAATTTAAATTACGAGCCGCTGCTTTTAATCTGTGGAAGCCGTTCTACAGAAAACGCATTACTAGAGCAGCTGCGGGGGTTTCTTCCAAAGGAAGTTCCCATCATTCCTTTCTTTTTCTATGAAGGCAAAGACACGCCTGAGGGCAATTATTTCTCCGTGTTTTCCAGTCAGGAGGTTTATGATGATTTCTTAAAGTCCGGTTTCCGTCCTCTCATCAAGGAGTACATCATTACCAACAGAACCATGTTTAACAACCAGCTTGATACCATTCTCACCCTGCCGCGCAATCAAAGAATTCTGCTGGTCAATGATTCTCCTGTCAGCGCTTTAGAAAGTATCGATCATTTAAAAGACATCGGTTTTGACTTTTTACATCTAGTGCCTTATTATCCAGGCTGTCAGTCTGTCCCAAAAGACATTTCCATCGCCATAACCCCTGGAGAGGTCGACAAAGTGCCGCCCGGCATCGATGCAGTCTACAACATCGGCACCAGAGTCATGGACTTTCCCACCGTGGTCAAAATCATGTCTCATTATGGCGTCTTAGAGCAAAAAACCCAAGACTACGCCAATTTATATCTAACCAACATTTTAGATTTTGCCAAGAGAGTATCCAACATCGCCGATGAGGCCAGCAAAGTGATGAAGACCGTGCGCAGAGAACTGATTGGAACCGGATACTACGCCAAATATCGTTTTGATGACATTATCGGAGAAAGTGAAAACATTCAAAAGACCAAGGTCATATCTCAGAAAATTGCCAGAACTGATCTGACCGTTTTGATCGAAGGAGATAACGGTACTGGCAAAGAGCTCTTTGCCAGCGCCATCCACAACGCTTCGCAGCGGGTGCGCCAGCCTTTTGTAGCAATCAACTTTTCTGCCCTGCCAGACCATCTTTTGGAATCTGAACTGTTCGGTTATGAGGAAGGGTCTTTTACCGGTGCAAAAAAGGGCGGCAAAGTGGGATTATTTCAGCAGGCCAACGGCGGTACGATCTTTCTCGACGAGATTGGGGATATCTCCATAAAGATGCAGGCAAAGCTGCTGCGCGTCATCGAAGAACGGGAAATCATGAAAATAGGCGGAGATCGGATCATTCCCATCGATGTACGAATCATCGCTGCAACAAATCGAGACCTAAAACAGATGATTTATGAGAAAACCTTCCGCAAGGATCTTTATTACCGTCTTCGCGAAGGATACATTCACCTGCCCTCTTTGAAAGAACGAAAAACAGATATTCCCCTGTTGGTGCGCCATTGGCAGAGCCATCTCTTCTCTGATCCGAAACCCATCGACCATGAAGTCATGGAAATTCTCATGGGACACGACTGGCCGGGAAATATCAGGGAACTGCTCAATGTCATCAAATTCGCTTTTGCCGTAAGTGAGAGAGATGTAATTACAAAAGAAGATTTGCCCGCTGACAGTTTTGAATGCCCGCAGCCAATATCTGCTTGCGCGCCTGCACTTCACATGGACGAGATAGCTCTGCTGGTCCTTTCTGCTATTTGGGAAATCAACTTGAAAGGCGATATCGCAGGCCGCGGCAGCATTTTACGCTTTCTGAAAGAACAGCCTCACCATGTTTCGGAGTACAAGATTAGAAAAGGTATTTCAACCCTGCTTTCCAGAAATCTCATTGCAAATCACCAGGGAAAATACGGCCTGACCCTGACCGAAAAAGGCTTTGCCTGTTTATACTCAGATTTCGACAGCAATTAAAATCGGCAGTAAAGCCAAATTTCATCCAAAATCAATCCCATATAAATCCTGTATTTACATCTCTGTCAGCGAGAAGGTCTAAATTAGAGGATTTTTTGATTGGCACGTCCCTTGCTATATGTAGAGTATCCACTGCGATACAAAATATATTAAGGAGGTACTCACCATGAGTAAAAAGAAAAAAGGTGAAACCCTGGAAACCTTAAACAAAGGGTTTAAGGTTCCTGACACCTATGTCATTATTTTTTTCGTCGTATGCTTTGCTGCTCTGCTCACTTATCTTATTCCCCAGGGCATGTACGAAACCCAGGAGGTTTCCTATATGATTGACGGGGCCGAGTCTACCAGAACAGTCATCAAAGACAACAGCTTCCAATATGTGCTGGATGCCAACGGAGAACCTTTGAAAAAAGGCGTTGGCCTCTTTGAAGCTGGCGGCGGCGTAGGTCTTTTAAACTATTTGTTTGAAGGCATGGTCAGCGGCGACAAATGGGGTTCTGCTATCGGCGTCATTGCAATCATTTTGGTCTGCGGCGGCGCATTTGGCATTATCATGAGAACCGGCGCAGTTGAAGCCGGAATCATGGGCATGATTCGCAAAGGCAATGGAAAAGAAAAGTTCTTACTGCCAGTTTTATTCATCTTCTTTTCTCTAGGCGGTGCAATCTGGGGTATGGGTGAAGAGTCAATTCCTTTCGCCATGCTCTTAGTGCCAATGGTAATCGCCATGGGCTACGACGCAGTCACCGGCGTGTTGATTACTTACGTGGCTACCCAGATTGGCTTTGGCACATCGTGGATGAATCCATTTTCTGTTGCCATCGCCCAAGGTGTGGCAGGCGTTCCCGTCCTTTCTGGCGCTACATTCAGAGTCGTTCTTTGGATTATCTTTACCGGTGCGGGAATGGCTATGATGCTGTTCCACGCCAACAAAGTTAAAAAAAATCCTCTATCGTCTATTTCCTATGTATCTGACGCATATTTCAGAAATGACCTAGAGACAAATACGCCGATCGACAAGACAGAAAAATTTAAGACTGGACACATTTTGGTTCTCCTGACCATGGCAGCGGGCATCATCTGGGTTATCTGGGGCGTACTAAAAGAAGGATACTATATTCCTGAAATCTCCACACAATTCTTCATCATGGGTCTGGTCTCCGGTATCATTGGCGTTATTTTCAAACTCAACGGTATGAAACTCAACGACATCGCTTCTTCCTTTAAACAGGGTGCGGCCGATCTGGTAGGTGCCGCGCTGATTGTCGGTATGGCCCAAGGAATCATGCTGGTACTCGGCGGTTCTGATCCTGCCGCTCCAACCGTACTTAACACCATCCTACACGGTATCTCCGAGGCTTTTGTCGGTGTATCGGGAACCTTTGCGGCAGTGCTGATGTACCTATTCCAGGCAGTTTTCAATTTCTTTGTCGTATCCGGCTCCGGCCAGGCCGCAATTACTATGCCGATCATGGCGCCATTGGCAGATTTGCTCGACGTAACCAGACAGACTGCGGTTTTGGGCTTCCAGCTGGGCGACGGTCTGACCAATATCATCGTTCCCACTTCCGGATGTCTCATGGGCGCACTGGCTGTGGCAAGAATCGACTGGTCGCAGTGGATTAAGTTTATGTGGAAGTATTTAGGCGTACTAGTCATCATGTCCATTGCCACCATGATTATTGCAAGTGTCATCGGATTTTAGCGAAGGTAAAAGAATATGAAGCTGATTAAAAATATCAAACTATACAGCCCGGAATATTTAGGTGTAAGAGATGTATTTATCGCCGGGGGCAAAATCTGCAAAATTGGTGAGAACATCAAACTCCCTTCCGATCTGGGCGTGGAAATCATCGATGGAACAGGCTTGCTGCTCCTCCCAGGTTTCATTGATTCCCATGTGCACATCCTGGGCGGCGGCGGCGAAGGCGGGTTCGCCAACAGGACACCAGAAGCTGCCTTGTCGGATCTTACCAAACACGGTGTCACTACGGTAGTCGGCTGCCTTGGCACAGATGGGGTCGGCAGAAATATGGCGTCCCTGATTGCAAAAGTGAAAAGTCTCAGAGAACAGGGGCTATCGGCTTACGCATACACGGGCAGCTATCAGATTCCTGTTCACACTCTGCTGGGCAATGTGACGGAGGACATCATGATGATTGACGAAATCATCGGCGTAGGAGAGATCGCTATTTCAGATCACAGATCATCGCAGCCTACTTTTGATGAATTTGCCAGAGTCTGCGCCGACGCACGAGTCGGAGGAATTCTTTCCGGCAAAGCGGGCATCGTCAATGTTCATCTGGGAGATGGCAGCCGTTGCATGGATCTTATCGAACGGGTAGTCCAAGAGACGGAAATTCCGCCCTCACAGTTTCTGCCCACCCATGTGAACCGCAATTCCGCACTTTTTGAAAGGGCAATAGAATATGCCAAACTGGGCGGAGTCATCGACTTTACAGGCAATGAAGATATCGACTACTGGGAAACCGTTTCCGATGAAGTCCGCGTGAGCAAAGGCATAAAAAGCTTATTAGAAGAAGGCGCAGACAGCGATTCATTTACAATTTCCTCCGACGGCCAGGGCAGCCTGCCATTATTCGATGAACATGGTCAGTTCCTGGGAATCGGCATGGGTCAGTCCAGTTCCCTTATAAAAGAAGTGCGGGAATGCACAGAACGAGAGAACATTCCTTTAGAAACTGCCATCAAAGCTATTACAGCCAATCCGGCAAGGGTATTGGGCCTGAAGAAAAAAGGCCGCATAGCGGAGGGCTTTGATGCCGATCTATGCATCTTGACGGAAAGTCTGCAGATTGACACGGTCGTAGTAATGGGGCGTGTCATGGTCAGAAACGGCATACCGATAGTCAGGGGGCAATTTGAATGATCCCCTGAAAGGCGAGAACACAACAGGACACCTTAACGGTGTCCTGTTCATTCTCTACTTCTGTTGAAATACCCTCTTCTTAAATGCTCTGAACTTATAGATATGGCGGCTCGTGTAGAGGACCGCTACGATCAGCATGCCAAAAGAAAATCCCAGGCAGAGGGAGGCGATGTGTTCCGTTATCCCCGTGTCTGCTAAGTCCATGGCATCCAGCACGAGAAAAACAATAAATGTGATAACCCCTGCCCAAGAAAAATAGTGCAGTTTTTTCATCAATCGGTTCTTTTCTTCATTACTGTAGTCAGCTACTTTTAATACGGTTTCTTCCATGTCTTTATTCATCTTCTCACTTTTCCTTTCTCCATCAATCAGTTCCCTGATATCCACGTCATAAAAGTCGGCCATTTCAATCAGCATGTCTAGATCAGGCATGTTGTTTCCAGTTTCCCATCTCGATATGGTTCTTCCCGACACATTCAGCTTTTCGGCCAACTGCTCTTGTGTCCATCCTTTTTCATTGCGCAGCTCTTTAAAGAAGCGGCCCGTTTTTTTCTGATCCACGAAATTTCCTCCTTTCACTCTCAAGATACACAAATCCGGCGGCATTTAACACGACACAAAGTGAGAAATATCGTATTTAGCCCTGGTAGACATCCTGTGTCTACTTCTGCCGCAGCAGGCAGCTACGGCCTGCACCTCTGACAAGGCTCATAGCCCTGGTCGATCAGCTCCTGGCGTGGGCACCGGAGAGTCTCTTTGTTGGAAGCTTTCGTGTCCTTGGCACTGCTGCAGGACGGATTGTGGAATTTGTGAGTGTTGGTGTTGACCACAAAAGTCTGCTCCTTTGATGAATCAGATTTCTTTGACGTATCACCTGCCCTGCGGCTGTCACCCGTGGCATAGTCGATGACAATGCCTGGCTGGTTGTTGTAGACATAGACGTTGAATTTGACACCTTCTCCTTCGTCCTCCACAGATTCCGCTTCCATCTGCACGCCGCTTGCCACCAGGTTCTTCCCATCGTAAATCGGCGTCACACGATAGAGCACGTGATTGTTCGTTTCTTTGATGTAGTCGGCTACCAGATTTTCGAAAGGCAGCATGCCCTCCACGTTCATATACCTGGTTCCCGTAATCAGATTCTTTTCGTTGGCGTTTTCCGCCGTAAGCTGATATCCGATCAGATGGCAGCGATTGTAGAGATATTTGCCGTCTACATTGTCGTACTTGACGGTCTTCCATCCGCTGGGTTTTACGGAACCGATGCTGCCCCGCTTCTCCGTGGGCATCAGATCCCTGCCGATATTGGCAAAGGCGGTGCCGCACCTGCCCAGATTGTCCAGATCACTGTACTCCTCAAAAGATGCCGACTGCAAGTCGCTCTTGCTGAAAGACGGTTCATTGTCGTTTACCACCACAAAAGGATCGCCCCCGTACTCTGGCACCTCATCCAGGCTGACCACAGACTCCGCCGAAGACGCGTGCATCGTGCCGTCAGAATTCGATTCGCCCATGGTGCAGCCAGTCACCGTCAAAGCGAGAATCAGAATCAGAGGCATCAAAATTTTGCTCATTCTTTTCATCTCTCATATACCTCCTTTGTGATTTTCTCGTGAGAGCGGCCGGCAAAGTCATCGGTTTCGATCAGTTTCCAGCCGTGTTCTTCCAGGGGAATATCAAAATAGAGATCCCCCGGATAGTTTCTGTTCCATCTGTATAATATGATTTTTTCAATTTTATCTTCGTAAGCAGAGGGCGCGACGTTTTCTATAAAACAAAAGTCACCTGGCCGGGCTTTGTCCAAAAAAGTTTCGTCTACGACTATATTTGCCGCGCTTTCCTCTGCGAACTGCTTTGCCGAGTAGCTGTTCATCCACAGTCTTCCTCCTGCGGTTTCCGTCAAAATCTGCTGGCGCAGAAGCACATCCTGGCTCTGCCGTCTCTTATTAAACAGCATGCCGCCCCTGTCATCCAGGCATATCATGATAATCATTTCCCTTCCCCTTTCGCTAGTTCTAACTTGATGATGATGCAGATGCCGCGGCTGCCGATGCTGCTACTGCAGCGCACATGGCCGCCTGCTGGGCTACGATGATGGATACGGTGCTGCTCACTGCAGCTGCGCTCATGACGTCTTTGTCCAGATATTCGCTCTGTGCCAGAATCCCTGCATACATCAATCTCTGTTTTGCACCGATGCCAAAGATGCCGAAGCCTTTCTGCTCCGACAGAAAATCGTCGATTTCCCCCATGGTGCCCGCGATGTCCTCCACGTCTCCCTCTGAGAGCGCCAAAACTCCCAAAGTCGGCAGCTCATACCCTTTGCCGTACTTATATCCTGCCTTCTTCAGCGCATCAAAGAGCGCTGCCGTGCGCCTGCATTTGTCATCGGCTGCCGCTTCGCTGATAGACAGGACGTGACTCAGTGACTGTACCGCGTTGCTGGACATGGACATGCCGCTTAAAATAGCAAAACAGCTTTCCATATCTTCTACCAGGGCATCGTCCGTCTTCTCGGATAATGCCAGCATGGCAGCAAAGCCGCTGTCCTCGCTGGAAGTGAGGAAAAAATGATTGGACTTCATCCTGTCATAGATCCGTCTGGTCCGCAGGACAATCTCTTCATATTGAGAGGGTTCTGCCATCTGGGCGATAGTCATCGCCGCAATGGGCAGAAAAGCCGATGAAAAGAAGGATTCTTTGAGTTTGTCGTAGACCTTGAGTCCGTCGTTTAAAGTTTTTTCCGGGTTCCCGCTGAGATCCAGCATGGCGGCAATCGCCAGCTTCACCGTGCTGCGAAAGTTGGAAAAGAGACCTGCACGCGCCTTGAGCAGATCCATCGCCTCCCGCAGAACTTCATCGTTGACCCTGCGGCCTTTTGCAGTATACAGCGCCGCACAGAGAGGATACATATAGGCGCTCTCCCATGGGAATTCCCCTTTGATGCGATCCCTGTTTTCTATAAATAATTGGCAGTTTGCCTTGCTCTTGTCGTTCATGATGTTCCCCTTTCTTTATGCTCTTCTATTTTACAATGTATAAACGAGAAGAACAAGTGTTTTTTCTTTGGCAGCAAAAAGAGCACTGCCAGACAAGCATATTTTTCAATTCCTATGTTATTCTATAGAGGAAAAGGAGGTGCTGATCATGCACGCATGGGAACAAATACAAGTAACCATAGACTATATTGAAAATCATATCGCAGAACCCTTAGAGATTGAAGAGTTGGCAAAGATGGCCGCTCTATCACCATTCTATTATCAAAGGCTCTTTCGCCGGCTGGTGAAAAAACCGCCAGGTGAATACATCAAGCTGCGCCGCATGGCCATTGCGACGGAAAAACTTCTGGAAAAGGATCGGCGGATTCTGGATGTGGCCCTGGATCTAGGATTTGCTACCCACGAACACTTCACCAGGGTATTTAAAAAGACTTTTGGCCTCACACCGGAAGAATACCGGCAAAACCCGGCCGTCTTCAATCGAATGACCAAACCGCAGCTCCTGCTCCATTACACGCTGATAGATGAAAACGTCCCCTTAATCAGCGACGGCATCGTTCTGGAAATTGGCAGAAGGCAGCTGCAGAGCGCAGAATCTTTTGTAGGCTTGTCAGCAAAAGCGCCACTCCAGTTCATCAACGATCTCGGCGTAGCGTCGGGTCCCGATCCCCTGGATACCCTTTGGCGGACATTCCACGATCAAAAAAATTCCATCCCCGCTTTAGTCCGAGGCGGCGATGAAATAGGAATCACCTATGCAAGTGATGAAGAAGGGTTCTTCAACTATTTTGCCGGCGGAAGGGCCTCTGCAGGTGCCAATATCGACGGCTTTCAGAGCTGGCAGCTGACACCGGGAGAGTACGTCGTCTGTACCTTTGAAGCAGAAAACTTTGAGCATCTGGTCATGGATGTGCTCTATAAAGCCCATCAGTATCTTTTCGGCACCTGGCTTCCACGCCACGGCATTACGACAGAGCCTTTTTCTGCCGAACGTTACCATAGCCACAGTTCCGATACCACTGAGATGGAAATATGGGTAAAGACCATATCATCATGACAAAAGCCGCGGCACAAGTCCGCGGCTTTGTTCATTTCATAATTTTTCTATCTCGTGTTCGGACAGCTTGGTCAGCCTGCATATCTCTTCCACAGGGTATCCGTCTGCTTTCATCACCCGGGCAATCGCTTTCCGTTCCTCTGCAATCCAAGTTGCCTTGTCGTGCTCGTACCTCTCTTCCCGTTCCAGCATCTCGTATGCGATCTCGTCCTCCGTCAGTTCGCGGAAAATTTTCTCACTCATCCTTACCGCCTCCTTCAATAAGAATACTATATGCAGTCGCTCCGTCTCCGTGAAAAGCCTGCCGTTGATGATGAAGATGACTATGCTTTTCTTCATTTTATCATAGTCCTGCCCTTTTTCCAATGAGGAAGTCAATCCTTTTGGAGTATGGGATTTTTGCGAATATTTGACGTGAAAGAGCAGTCAAATGCCACTCTCTTTTCCGTTCCTCTCTAATTTTAACTTTCATATATGGCTGCTATCTGGCGTATTCTGCGTTTCATTTCAGACCGAATATGCGACGGCTCCAAGCACTCACATTTATCCCCAAAACTGAACAGAATGTTGTAGTGATATTCGTTCTCTATAAAAGGGAAACTGACAATGTAATGTTCATCATCGTCTGGCGAAAAATCTTCATAAGAGCAAAAGTCAAGGACTCTGTCCATCACAGATTTATGAATACGGATTTTTATTTTTGTTTGTATCGTTTCTAAAATTTCTGCAAAGTCTAGATTCGGTTTTTGACAATCTCGCGGCGTAAAGGTTTCCACCTGCATTCGTAAGTCTGAAATTCGGGATAGTCTGAATAAGCGAAAATCGTTTCTTTCCTGACAATACCCGTACAAATACCAATGACTGTTTTTCAATACAAGCTGATATGGCTCGACCGTCCGTGCGGTTTTATTTCCGTGGTGCGCTATATATGCAAAGGTCAGCCGCCTCTTTTCAGACAAAGCAGTTTTAATAAGGTCAACACAGGATTGCAGATTCCTGTTTCCCATCCAGGGGCTTAAATCAATACAGATTTGATTTGTTTTTAATTCGATGTCTTTTGCTCTCTCAGCAGGAATAAAGCTTTTGACCTTCGCAAGGGCGTGTACCAGTTCATCACCTCGCATCACACCCGAGAGACTGGAAAGTCCCATCAAGAGGGCAGAAAGATCGTCAGTCGAAAAGACCTTTCTATCAATTTTATATCGCTCCATGATTTCAAAACCGCCGCCCACTCCCGATGTCGAACGGACCGGAATCCCTGCCATATTGATCGCATCTATGTCGCGGTAAATGGTGCGGGGCGATACTTCAAACATATCTGCCAGCTCCTGCGCCCCAATGCGTTCTTTGTCAAGGAGTATCATAATAATGCTGACAAGCCTGTCAACTTTCATCTGCTCACCGCCATTCATCATTTTTTGATTGTTGCCATACTGTTGTCAACAATTATATGGTACTATAAAAATACAAGCAAATCAATAAGACAATAGAGACGGAGGAAGTTTATGTATACAATCTATATTTATGTTCTTGATACCTTAGCTGACTGGGAGATAGGCTACGTTACTGCCGAGTTGCATTCTGGTCGTTTCTTCAAAAAGGATGCGCCGCGTCTATCTCTCAAAACAGTCAGCGATTCAAAATTGCCAATCCATACAATGGGCGGGCTGACAATCCTACCCGATTGCTCGATAGATGACATGGTTATAAGTGAAACAAGCGTGTTGGTGTTACCAGGTGCAGATACCTGGAATGACCCAAAACACGGCGCCATCATCGAAAAAGCAGGCGAATTTCTCTCTTTAGGGGCGACTGTGTGTGCAATCTGTGGAGCAACTACTGCCCTTGCCAGCTTCGGGCTATTGGATCATCGTCCCCATACCAGTAATGGGCCGGGCTTTCTTGAAATGTTTTCTCCTGGTTATAAAGGGCAGAGCTTCTATATAGACAGGCCCTCTGTAGCGGACAACAACCTGATTACTGCAAGTTCCACCGGGGCTTTGCCGTGGGCGAAACAAATTATCGAGCATTTGGGTGTTTTTGAAGCGAATACTTTAGAAGCCTGGTACGAATATTTCCGTACTGGAGAACCAGAACGTTTCTTTGCACTCATGCAAACTTTACCACATAGCAGGGATAACTGACAAACTAAGCAAAAGAGCATATCGTCAAATTGATGATACGCTCTTTTGGTTATTTTTCTCTGACTGCAACCCAGACTTCCACTGAATTCCCTTCGCCGTAATACTCGATATCCGGTGCTCCCGACTTCATCCTGCCTGTGAGGTAGCCTGCATTGAGAGGCTTGTAATCTGACTTGGGCAGCCACTTCGTGATGGCCATCGCCTCGGTCTTTCCGATGGTTTCCACGGTACACGAAAAGACAGCCCAAGTTGCCGCCGGCACGGTGTACACGTCCAGCCCCTCTGCTTCCTGATCGCTGGAAACTGCAATGTAATGATCGAACTTTCTCGAATCCCCCTGATCCGTATTATAGACGCTGATTCCAAACAAGCCGTAAGGCTCCTGATTCATCAAAGGCAGCAAAACAGCCTGCTGTCCCTTCTCCCGGAATTCCTTCCACTGGGCAGGAATCATCTTTTTCCCTTCTTTTCTCTTATTCGTTGTCTGTATGCGATAGCCGACGACACGAAAACTGTCCCGCTTTACAATCCTAAATGGTAACTTCATGTATGCTCCTCCTCGCTAGTTTTCTCCATTATAAGGGATATCCTCCCCCTTGTCCTCTCATTTTCGGAACCAAAACTGCGAGAGTCCTGTCCAATTTTTGCTACTGAAAAACCCGCAGAGCCGAGTCTGCGGGTTTATTAGTAGCGTTTGTATTCTATTATTTGGCAGTTCTGATCGCTTTGTTAGACCACTTGGTATAAACTTTTACACCGTCGATCTTTCTGACGCCTCTTACCTTGTAGTAGTATCTCGTCCCTTTTTTCAGAGCTTTTGTGTTCTTGTAGCTCTTCTGGGTTCCACTCTTGGTGGTGTAGAATGCCTTTGTCCCATATCCGCTGTTTTTCTTCGTAGAGCGGAATACCTGGAAGTAGTCGACCTTGTAGCCATAGCTCTTCTTCCACTTGATTGTGATGGATTTCTTCTTTGCAGAGGAAGACGCCTTGATAGTGGTAGCTTTTACGCCCGCCTTCAGTTTATCGTTCTTTGCCTTTTCCTGTGCTTTGATGACCTTGTCTGCTTCTTCAGCAGTCATGATAGCATAAGTGGAGAAATGCCCTGTGTTGAAGGTATAAGTGCCGTCAGCGTTCTTAGTTCCAGCTACCTTCGTATAGTTGCCTTTCTCGTCGATGTATACGCATACGACTTCCTTGTCCTTTAAGGCTGCCGGCAGTGCCAATGTTACCTTTACATTACCGCCCTTGAAATCGGTTACGTTGCCATTTGCAGTTACGACCTTCAGCTCAATATGGACCTGTTTGTCGTCCTCCTTTACTTTTTCAACAACGATGGATACCGTACCGGTCGTCGCTTTTTCAGCCACTGCTTCTGCAGCCTTTTGGTCGAGGACGACTTCTGCGACATCAGTTTTCACAACTACATTCGCTTCTGTTTTTTCAACGATATCTTTGACAGTTTCTGCCGGAAGGTTGATTTCTGCAGCGTTGGCATTTCCTGTCGTCTTTGCATCAATGATGATCTCTTCTGATTTGTTTTCAACAGCCTTATCCACGATTTTGTCAGCTGTAGTCTTGTCTACCGTTGCAGTTGCTTTGCCGTCCGCACCTGTTGAAGTGTTTACGTCAGCAGTCGTAGTCTTGTCACCAGGGTCATTGGTAACGTTGTCGCCAGGAGTCACTGCACCGCCGCCACTTGGTGGAGTTGGGTCTTTCTTTGTTAAGGTCATATCCTCTGTTACAGTGCCGCTCTCATTAAACTGTGTTCCTGTCAGGTTCAGTTTTTCTATGGCTTTGCTTACAGCAGTTCCGTATGGAACAGTGACAGAAGTTCCGTTATATGTAACAGTATAGCCGCCGAGAAGTTCTACGTCAAAACTTCCCTTGTCAACACTCTTTACTACATTGTTAAACATGTTCACCAGTGCTTTGATCACTTCTGCCATTGCATCATTATTACCATTGACAGCTGTTCTCAAAGCAGCTAACGGCGCATTTTCGCCTGCTGCCACATCTACATCGCTTCTGATATACATGTCTCTTTTCAGTGTTACGCTGGAACTGCTGATCTGCAGTACACTTCCCTTTGGCAGATAGATCTCTATATTTTTCTCTGCAGGTGCCGCATCAGTAGTCAGCTGCGCGTGCTCTTTAATCGTGTTTACTGCAGCGCTCAACCCCTCTGCCGTAGAAATGTTGTCAATGGTGCAGTTCCCATCTTTCTCGTCAAAGACCAGCTTTTCCTTGCCAATCTGCAGATATGCACCGTGTCCAATTATGATCTTACTGTTGTCTGCTGTTTCATTGGTGTTTGCGGTGAGCAAATCTGTGCCAGTCAGCGTCCGCCATGCGGCTCTTACGGCATCTTCTGTATTTGGAGTTGCCATCCATTTAGGGCTATCGTCATCTTTTGCAACAGTATAATCAAATACTTTATCATTCACCTTGCCGTTGATGATGCATCCGCTAAATTTCAACACATTTTCAAGCCAAACGTTCAAGTCCACTTCACTGCTGGCAAGTCCCGTGTTAAATGTCAGTTCGTGTTTTTTCATGTCCTTGATTCCCAGGCCTGCGATATTCTGCATGCCTAGTGTCACTGTAACCTGCGACTTGTCAACCTCTGTTCCCGTTACTTCTGCAACAATAGAATAGTTATCCTTTGCAGTCACTGTAGCGGTAGTCTTGCCTGACTTCAATTCCAGCTTCACTTTTTCGTCAGGTTGCATTGAGAAATCTTCGTCTGCAAACGCCATGGCTGGCATCATGCAAAGGATCATCGCAGCAGCCAGAAATAGCGATAAAAATTTCTTCATCTTTCTTTCCTCTCTTTCTTAAATGTTATAATTGATATATGCTAAAGCAATTTGCCATTAGCCGATTTTATTTAGCGGTACGCCATACCTTGTTGGAGTACCTGGTATACACGTTTTTGCCGTTTATTCTCCTAACGCCTC
This sequence comes from Emergencia timonensis, assembly GCF_900086585.1. GTDB lineage: Bacteria > Bacillota > Clostridia > Peptostreptococcales > Anaerovoracaceae > Senimuribacter > Senimuribacter timonensis. The sequence goes on along the minus strand of NZ_FLKM01000008.1, from coordinate 1,575,488 downwards.
TCACTTTGTAGTAATATCTGGTTCCCTTTTTCAGTTTCTTGGTGTTCTTGTAACTCTTCTGGGTTCCCTTCTTTGTGGTGTAGAAGGCCTTCGTTCTGTACCCACTGTTTTTCTTCGTGGAGCGGAATACCTGGAAATAGTCCACCTTGTATCCGTAACTCTTCTTCCACTTGATTGTGATGGACCCCTTCTTCGCAGAGGAAGAAGCCTTGATGGTCGTAGCCTTCACGCCTGCCTTGATTCTTTCAATTTTCGCCTTCTCCTGCTCTGCGATTACCTTGTCAGCCTCTTCAGCTGTCATGACGGCGTAGATGGAGAAATGGCCTGTTTTGAAGGTGTAGGTGCCGTCAGCATTCTTCCTGCCTTCCATCTTGACGTAATTGCCGTCCTCGTCGATGTAGACGCATACGACTTCCTTGTCCTTCATGCCCTCAGGAATTTTAATAGTTACAGTGGCGTTTCCACCCTTGAAGTCAGTGACATTTCCATTTTCGGTTACAATCTTCAGTTCCAACTCTAGTCTATCTGCATTTTCCTTAACCTTTACAACTGCAATCGTAACGCTTGAATCTGCAGGCGCCGTTTTCGCTACCGCCGCAGCCGCTTTTTGATCTAGCTTTACTTCTGCGGCATCAGTCCTAACGATAATGTCTGCATGTACCTTTTCTACTAATTGGGATAGGGCATCAGCTGGCATCTTTACTTCTGCTGTATCTGTCTTACCTGCAGATGTGGTTGCTTCAATGGTAATCTGCTCCGAATTATGCGCTGCAGCCTTTTTGATGATTTCCTCCGCAATCGATTGTGTAATTTCTGTAACTGCAGTCAGGATACCGTCAGAACTCTCTTTTATTTCTGCTCCGATATTCACACTGGTGACCTTCTCGCCTTGATTCTCTGTATTAGTCACAATGCTCTCAGGGTTTGGCGGCGGTACAATGCCTCCGCCTCCTGGCGGCGGAATGACAGGTTGCTTTTCTCCGCAGTTTTTGCAGACTCCATTTACGTAATCATGACCGAGAGCTGCAATCGTTTCCTGTGCAACTAAGATTTCACCGCAGACACTGCAGTGCTTTCCTTCCGTTAGCCCTGTTTCTGTGCAGGTCGGCGCCTTTCCCTCGTCGATGATTTCTGTATGTCCCATTGCTTCGATGATGTCTTGTTTAATCAAGACCTTGCCGCAGACACTGCAGTGCTTTCCTTCCGTTAGCCCTGTTTCTGTGCAGGTCGGCGCTTTTCCCTCGTCGATAACTTCTATGTGTGTCGCATATCCCTCTTTTTTATCATCTTCTTTGATCGGGCAATTCAATCCTTTACATTCATGCCAGTGGGAAGTTTCATCGGACTGCCACGTTTCAGCCCATTGATGTTGGTGCGGAATCTCGATGATATATGCAAATGCAGCTACTGGGCTGACAATAGCGCCTGGCTTTATTGCGATTGCTTTTATCACAGTTGTGACAGACTTTCCTTCTTCTCCAGTAACTTGGATTGGCACTGTATACAAACTGCTCTCTGCAGTCGGCTCCGATCCGTCTGTGGTGTAGTAAATCTCTGCCCCTTCTGTCACAGTCTGCAGTGCTATCTTCAAATTGGTCTCATAGGTTCCGCTGTCAATGTCAGCACTAGGAGTCTCTGCCTTTTCCTGTTTCCATGTTCCGTCTGCATATATGATGTGCAAACCAGCCAAATCCGTTTCTGTTTCCATAAAACTTCCGTCTGCATTTTTCAATCTAGCTGGCCAGATTGGAATTTCCTGATACGTTATCGTCGTGTTTGCCTGCGTAGCCTCATATAACTTACGCTCTGGATCTGACGGTGTCACAATTTGAATCTTGCCCGTTCCTTCGCTGCTGATGATGTCAGGTCCATCTGCCGCTTCTCCAATATCTGCTTTCGTCGTATAGAATCCGCCCTTAGCGATGAGCTTTCCATTAATGTCCAGTACAGCGTCTTTCAAATCTGATTGTGTGCGCTTATATATCGTGGAAGGAGTAAATCCGACCGTCCTGAAATCAGTATTGTTAAAGACGAATTTTTTGTTGATCCAATTATCTCTGTCATATACAAACAGGGATTTGCCCTCAGCGACTTCTAAGGTCGCATTTTCAGCAACCGCTACTTCTACGCCAGGGAGCAGTTCAACTTCTTCATTAAGAACGAAGGTTCCTCGATTCACCCCAATTGACAAATTGTTTGTAATCGGCAACACGAAGTCTTCAGAAGATACTTTGATGCCTACACTCATAGAAATCGAGTTTAAAGCTGCATCTCCATAAAAATCTATGTGAAGACGGTCTGTTGTTCCATCATACCATTTTTCGATGTACCCTTCTCCCGTCAGTTCAAAGAGTCCGTCGGTACCTAAAAACGGTACAGTCACAGATTGGGTTACAATGGAAGCAGTTACCGATGTCACGATATTTTCAACTGCCCCACTATGGATCCGCAGTTTTGCCTCGATGTTCTGCACATAGTACTGCGAAAACAAAAACGTTCTATGTGCCTTATTACTTTCACTTAGCATGTTGGAGCCAGCTGTACCGCCCCTCCAGTCCATAATCTGAAAATACTCATAGACCTTTGCCCCTGCATTTGCCTCGACGACTCCGTCGCCGGTAATGTAACCATAGGCATACAAAGATGCCCCATTTTGAACATCTATTTTTCCATTCTGACCGAGAATCAAGTGACCATATGCACCGCCCGTGGTTCCAATATAACCCTGTTGTGAGCAATGCTTGGCGCTGACACTGACCGCACCGCCCGGGCTGACAGTCAGTGTACCGTTCACCGTCAGCCTGCAGTATTCACTTCTCGTCCCTGGAGTCTTCACGCTCTCTGGTTTTTCTGTATAGCAATCTCCAGCAGCATTAAAAGGTACCAGCAAAGTGACTCCATCAGGAATCGTATAGTTATCCTCCATCACGCTGTTCTGCAGCACTGTAATGGTTTTGTCAGTAGCCGAAGCATACGCTGCATCGATAGCCTCCTGCCAGTCATAATACTTGTCGTTGCCTACTTTTAGCGTCGGTGCTGTTTCTGCAATAAATTTAGCGCTGATTTTTGCATCAGTATCCGTCTTCAATGTATACGCCTGTCTCTCAGACAGAAAAATCCCATTTTGATACCAGCCAGCAAATTTATATCCTGCATCAGGCGTTGCAGTTAAAACATACCCTTCTGATGCATGTTTGTTATATGTGATTTCCTCACTTAGCGCAGTTCCATCAATAGTATAGGTTCCTTTTTCAGGCATCACGAAAGTCACAGATGGAGAAAGGTCCTGCAAAAGTTCTATATTTTGAATAGATATAGATGTCTCTACTTTGCTTGTTGGAGCAGTCAGCTCTACAGTGATTGATGCACCTGCATCCAGTTTTTTTTGAAAACGACCTGCCTTCGTAACAGGCTCTCCGTCTATCACGATAGTTCCTTTGTTTACAATGGTATAAGAAAATGCCAAGGTTGCTGTATTTGCTTTATTGTTGGTAATTGTCAGGGTTGATGTCCCCGGTACTTCACTATTACAGTTTTTTGTACCCGTTACACTCCCCTCGATAGCTGCACCCTCAGCGAACCATGTCCCACCATCTACAGAAAGTCCAATTCCCCTATCTGTCAGACCAGCGCCTTCGATTTCTGCAGCTGCAAACACTTCTGACGGTCCAATCACTGGCAGCAAGCTGAATATGAGCAGCAGTGCCAATATCTGCGCCAGTAAACGTTTCAAAATTCCACCTATCATGTTCCTTCTCCTTTTAATATCTCATCTATGACTATTTCTTCGTTTCTTCACTTCAAAATACACGGAAAACCCTATCACCACACTCAGTATTGCCCATATATGCCCATAATGGAAGAATCCCAAGATAGCCTTTTCTTCCCGCATCCATTCCACAACAAATCGGAATACCCCATATGAAATCATATAAATCGGCCATATTTCTCCTTTATGAGAGACACTGCGATTTTTGCGATACAGAACGATCAGCAAAATAATATAAAAAACTAGTTCTAGTTCCCTGGTAGGCCAACGGACAGATTCACTTCCTGGGAGAAGCATTCCGTAACAACAGCCTGAAAAGATACATGCAATTCGTGCGAATAGCAAAGTCGTAACGGTACACATGGTAAATACATCAAATACGTCACCAATCCTGCGGCGAAAGATCTTTGCTCCTGCAAAATAAAACAAAGGCAGCAAGAAGATACTTCCAAATAAACTCTGCCCGCTGGACAAAAGCGTTCCCCAGGATTCGATGCTGGCGAACAGTCTGACGCAAATCACTCCTGCAATTGAATGCAAAATTGACATGATAGGAATCATTACACCATGAATTGCCAATCGCTCTCGAAAGATCGAGAGCCAAATGCAGCCAACCATGCTTCCCAGTGTTAGACAGACTAATAGAATATTTGACTGTACCCAAAGTAACGCCATCCTCTTCCAATCACCCTTTCCGAATTACTCGTCTTGCTGCATCTGACCATATGGCAACAATAAAAAAACAGACATATAGGTCTGCTCGTCACTCGCTTGTCTGCAACTGGCTACCATCCTCTCAGAACAGGCCCTGTGGTTTTGTGCCCCGGCCTTTCGGCAGGTTTACCCATATCGTCTTATTTAGCTGCATGATATGCCAGTCATCCCCTGTTCTGTATTTTAAGAAAGGCGACCTGTCGTCGGTATGCTCTCTTGCATCACTTCTGACAGGCACCGAGGGGACAATCTGTCTAATATGATTATACCCCCCCCCGGTACATTTTTGCAAGTTGTATTGGCAAAACATTCTCTAAATTATGTTATACTAAGAATCGAATCACGCAGGGGGAGGGGGTATCCAGCGATTGCAAAACGAAAGAAATACAAAAAAATCGGCATTTTGGACATCAAAAAAGGAACAGTCGTCTATAACTGTTCCTTACGTAATTACTATTGCTATTCTTCTTCCAGCTTGACCTCCGGCATCAACTCATCGTCGATGACACCGAGAATCTCCTCCAGCTCCTTGACCTCTTCAGGTGAAAAACGCTCTCTGATTCTCTTCATCACGGTACCGATATAATCATATGTGACCCCATAAGTCTTCATATATTTATCTGTCACTTCCAGATGGTATTCTCTCTTATCCACCTCGCTCTGTATTTTGTTCACATAACCCTTTTTGATCAGGTTGTTCACTTTGTACGCAGCATTTGGCGCCGAAAGCTGGGCAAAAGAAGCAAATTCATTGATTGTCGGTCTGCCCAGAGCAAAAATCACCTCTACGCACAACACCTCCATGGATGAAAGGCTGTCTTCTGCTTTGACATTCTGATTGAACACCTTGGAATAAAGACTCATTTTAAATTTTGTATAAATGTCTGAAAAATTTTTCTCAAGCATACCTCTCTCCATTTCTACAATCCAACGACTACTTTTATTTTAGCAAAGTTTTTGATTATTTGCAATGAAACTTATGTACATTTGTTGAAGCATAGGGGAATACATTAGGCCGAATCTCCTATGTTATCACAAATGATATCTCGCCCTGGGCCGCAATTTTATCGCCGACTTTTGCCACTACTTTGCCAAAACCGACCGCACCTCTGATATCTATCATCTCACAATAGAGGTCCAACACGTCTCCTGGCACCACCTGCTGCTTAAAACGGCAGTTTTTGATTCCGCCAAAGACAGCAAGCTTACCTCGGTTTGCTGGTTCAGAGAGAATTGCTACTGCTCCCACCTGAGCCAGGGCTTCCATGATTAAAACCCCCGGCATCACGTGTTTCTCCGGAAAGTGACCTAGAAACTGCATCTCATTGGCGCTGACGCATTTGATGCCTTTGGCCCATTTGCCTACTTCCATATCAGTGATTTTATCTACCAGCAAAAACGGATATCTGTGCGGAAGGATTTCCTGTATCTGATTTGAATTTAGTTCCATTATTATACCCTCCTGAAGATAATTGATGCATTGTGACCGCCAAATCCCAAGGAATTGGACATAGCGTATTCGGTATCCATGGTACGTCCTCTGCCCGGTACGATTTCCAAATCGCATTCTGGATCAGGCACTTTGTAGCCGACCGTCGGCGGCGCAAACTGATCTGCCAAAGCAGATACGGTAAACAGCGCTTCCACAGCTCCTGATGCACCCAGCAGATGTCCTGTCATAGATTTTGTAGATGACATCAGCAGCTTTGCCGCTGCATCACCAAATGCCGATTTCACCGCTAAAGTCTCACACTTATCGTTCATCGGCGTCGCCGTGCCATGTGCGTTGACATAACCGATCTGCTCTGCGGTGATTCCCGCATCTTCCATGGCTTGCATCATACATGCCGCCGCACCGCTGCCGTCTTCCAAAGGCGCGGTCATATGGTTGGCATCACAACTGACACCGTATCCAGCAACCTCGCCCAGAATCTTTGCGCCTCTTGCCGCCGCGTGTTCATATTCTTCCAGCAAAAGCACGCCTGCGCCTTCACCCATGACAAAACCGCCTCGTTCTTTGTCAAAAGGAATAGACGCTCTCTTCGGGTCAGGTTCTTCTGAAAGGGCTTTCATAGAAGTAAACCCGCCGATGCCCAGCTCGCTGATGCAGCTCTCTGCGCCGCCAGTCAGGAAAATATCGGCGTAGCCGTCTCTGATCTGCCTGAAAGCTTCACCGATAGCATTGGTTCCAGAGGCGCAGGCTGTGACAATACAAGTGCAGCTTCCTTTAAAGCCGTGTTCAATTGCTACCATGCCTGCCGCCATATTGGTAATTGCCATAGGCACGAAGAGCGGTGAAACTCTGTCAAAACCTCTCTTGATGCCTTTGTAATGTTCTTCTTCAATAGTCGGCAGTCCGCCGATTCCACTGGAAATGTTGACGCCGCATCTGGCAGCATCTTCCTTTTCCATGGAAATGCCGCTGTGCGCCATGGCTTCTCTAGCGGCAATCAAAGCGAACTGGGTGAACCTGGCCGTCCTTCTCGCCTGCATCTTATCCATGTAGTCTTCTGGATTGTAGTTTTTTAACTCCCCCGCGACCTTCACCTTGTGATTTTCTGTATCAAAACTTTTGATCGTGTCGATACCGCAAACTCCGTTTTTGGCATTTTCCCACATCTCCGGCACCGTGTTTCCGATAGGAGAAAGACCTCCCATGCCCGTGATTACAACTCTTCTCTTCATAATATCTACCTTCTCTTATATATTCTCGTCCAAATGACATTGTGCAAACCTGTACGCAGTCGATTTTTTGCCAAAATCGCAGTTTTTTGCCAATTAGGCAAAACTCATAGAAATACTGAAATTTCAATCATTACAGCAATTCAGCCTTCTCATTCAAACGCCATACCCATTGGAAACACTTGTGTACAACAGTTTTTCCAAAAGCCCGAAAAATCGCCTATTTAGCAAAAATCAACCCGCTGAAATCTCCGGCAAAGAAGACTGCCAAAACAAACTCAGTCAACTTTCCCCGCAGTAAGCAGGAAGTGTTCCGCGCCGATTCTTCGGGTCGAACGTAGCGATTTCGCACCGCAAGCGAACTGATGCTTTGGCTAAGGAGCTGCCGTCGTTTCGGCAGTTCCTCCAAAGCACAGGAGCGGGGGCTGAAATCCCAGTGAGACACGTCAAATCGGCGCGGAATTTACTTTCCTGCTTACATCATGCACATGCCGCCGTCAACACAGATTACCTGTCCGGTAATATAACCAGACTGGTCTGCTGCCAAAAACTTCACCGCATTGGCCACATCCTCAGGGCTTCCCAAAGAACCCTTTGGAATGGATGCAATCAGCGAAGAAACTGCCGCTTCCGGCAAATCAGCTGTCATATCTGTAGCGATAAATCCTGGCGCTACTGCATTGACCGTAACGCCGCGGGCGGCAATCTCACGTGCAAAGGATTTTGTCATACCGACGACTCCCGCTTTGCTGGCCGCATAATTGACTTGGCCGCTGTTGCCCATGAGACCTACCACGCTGGCCATATTGACAATGCGTCCAAATCGCTGCTTCATCATGATCCGGCTGACTGCTTTCATCATCAGGTAAGTACCGCGCAGGTTTGTTGCGATGACCTGATCAAAGTCCTCGTCAGACATTCTCATCAGAATGTTATCGCGAGTGATGCCAGCATTATTGACTAAGATATCTACTGTTCCGAAGGCTTTTACTGTTTCCTCAACCAAACGGCTGCAGTCCTCAGATAAAGCCACGTTCCCGCGGACAAGCAGGGTCTGAACGCCAAATTTTTCGCATAGCCTGGCAGTTTCCGCTGCCGCGTTTTCATTACCTGCATAATTGATTACGATGTTAGCGCCTTCTTCGGCTAAGGTCAGAGCCACTGCTCTGCCGATACCGCGGCTGGCGCCTGTCACGATTGCTGTCTTTCCCTGCATCATTACTGTTCTCCCTTCAGCGCTGCTAATACGGCCTGCAGACCTTGATAATCCTCTACATTCAGGCACTTGATCTCCTTGCAGGTCTTGCGCACAAAGCCGGATAACGCTTTGCCCGGTCCAACCTCAATGATGGTATCGATTCCGGCTTCTGCCATGGTCTTGATGGTATCTTCAAAATATACGCTGTTTGACACCTGGCGAACCAATAAGTCCGCTATCGTTTCCGCTGCCGTTTTTTCACGCCCAACTGCATTAAAGATGACAGGAAACCTCATGGCGCTAAATTCTGTATCAGAAAATACCGATTCCAGCGCTTTGCCTGCCGGCTCCATAAATACGGTGTGGAACGGTCCGCTGACAGGCAGCGGCACACAGCGGCGGGCGCCTTTTTCTGAAGCCAGAGCTACACATTTGTCCACTGCCGCTCCTTCTCCGGCGATTACAATCTGTCCGGGGCAGTTGTAGTTGGCAATCTGTACCACACCCGCATCAGAGGACAAAGCACAGCATTCTGCCAAAGCCTCGCGGTCAAAACCCATAACAGCGCTCATTTTACAGTCGACGCCCTCTGCCGCTTTATGCATTTCCTGGGCACGAAGACTGACCAAATTTATGGCTGTTGCAGCATCAAAAACTCCTGCCGCGTGAAGCGCGGAGTATTCTCCCAGACTCAGACCTGCCGTCATGACAGGCTCTACGCCCGCCTTCTGCAATTCTGCCATAACACCTGCTGCGAAAGCGACCATGATGGGTTGGGTGTAACGCGTATCGGAAAGGGCTTCCATCGGCCCCTCAAAAGCGATCTGTCGCTGCTGCTCCGACAAGATATCAAATACCTGCCGGAAAGCCTGGCAATTCTCATATAGATCTTTTCCCATGCCCACAGCCTGGCTCCCCTGGCCGGCAAATAAAATTCCTAATTTCATCTATCTGCTCCATTCTGAAGACAGTTCTTCCATCAAGGCTTTGACAGTAGTCATTTCATTGATCCTGCCCACATTGCCCCCGCAGAAAAAAAGTCCTTCTTCGTAGTTTCCATAATATCCTTCAATCAAGGCCTTATTGATGCAATATGGCGTTTCAGCCGGATTGCAGGTATGAATACAGCCGATACAGGTTTCCGGTCCAAAGCGCCGGCCGTCTGCAACCTTTTCCATCAGCGGTGTTCTGATTCCTCTGCCCGGCATTCCCACAGGGCTTTTTAAGATCATTACGTCATCGGCAGAGGCGCCGAGAATCACATTTTTAAACCCTTGGGTCGCATCACATTCTTCACAGGCGATAAAACGCGTCGCGATCTGCACACCCCTGGCCCCTGCCGCGAGACAATTCCGTATGTCTGCACAGTCGAAGACGCTGCCGGCGGCAAAGACAGGGATCTCCCCGGCCTCCTCCACCACACCTGCCAAGATCTCCATCAAAGGAGGGGCACTGCCGCTCTCCACTTCCTCTTGGGAGAATCCTAAGTGACCGCCGGCCTGGCTTCCTTCCACTACGAAGAAATCAGGCTCATGTCCGTGACGTTTTCCCCACATTCTGCGCAGAGTCTTTGCCGCTCTGCCGCTGGAAACGATGGGTGCGATGAGCACATCAAAGCCCGCCGTCAGTTCTGGTAATTCCAAGGGCAGACCGGCACCCGATATGACGACATCAATGCCGCACTCACAGGCCAGGCGCACCATATCTCCAAAATTGGTGGTTGCCACCATGGCGTTGATAGCGATCAGTCCCTTTCCTTCAGAAATGTCACGCGCTTTTTCAATTTCCTTGCGCAGTGCGCGCCGATCCGCCTCTTCTGCATTCTGCCAAAAATCCGCCTCTCTAAAGCCTATGTTTGCCGTAGAGATGACACCCATACCGCCTTCTCTGGCGACAGCTCCGGCCAGTCCTCCCAGAGAAATGCCGACGCCCATACCGCCCTGAATGACAGGGACTCTCAATTTATCTAATGTTTTCATATTCTCTTACCATGTTCTCCAGTATTGTTCTCACTGGCAGAATTTCTTTCACCATGCCGCTGACCTGACCGGCCATCAAAGAACCATTCTTGACATCTCCATCCACAACGGCTTTCCGCAGAGAACCGAGAGTGTATTTCTCCAGTTCCATCAGGCTTGCCCCTGCTTTTTCCTGCTTGACGTATTCTCGCGCCATAGGATTCTTTAGGATTCTGACCGGCGCCCCGCCGATTCTGCCCGTCACGATGGTGTCGTTATCCCTCGCTTTTACTACCGCTTCTTTATAGTTTTGATGGATCGGACACTCGTCGCTGGCCAAAAGGCAGGTTCCAATCTGGACGCCGCTGGCGCCGAGGACAAAAGCCGCCGCCATCTGCCTGCCGCCGGCGATGCCGCCTGCTGCAATGACGGGAACATTGACCGCGTCGCAAATTTGCGGTACCAGAGCCATAGTCGTTAATTCACCAATGTGCCCCCCGCTTTCACAGCCTTCAGCCACGATGCCGTCGGCACCCAGGCCGGACAGTCTCTTGGCCAAAGCTACAGAAGAAACTACGGGGAACACTTTGATGCCTGCGTTTTTCCAGCTTTCCATGTATTTTCCAGGATTGCCGGCGCCAGTAGTAACCGCCGCAACTTTTTCCTCGACAACGATTTCCGCCATCTTGTCAGCGTCGGGATTCATCAGCATGATGTTGACGCTGAATGGTTTGTCAGTCAGAGACTTGCACACTTTTATGTGCTCTCTCAAGGTTTCGGCGTCCATGCCGCCGGCTCCGATGGTCCCAAGAGCGCCGGCGTTTGACACCGCTGCAGCAAACTCACCTGTTGCAATGTTTGCCATACCGCCCTGAAAAATCGGAAATTCTATATTTAAAAGTTCGTTAATTCTCATACTTGTATTTTCCTTTGTCATTTTTCGCTATATCTTAATCTGTCTTGATTTTAGTACGCTGGCTGCTCACCTATCGCGCAGCCTTTACTGGACGGAAGGTAATACGACGAACGCCTAGCCGCTCGCTCCGCTCCCGGGGCAGAATGTAACTAACATGCATCCATAAGTCAGTCCAGCGCCGAAACCGGTGCAGACCAACTTTGAGCCCGCATGTAAAAGGCCCTGCTCTTCCATTTCGCAAAGTGCGATTGGAATACTGGCCGCTGAAGTATTTCCGTAATCGTAAAGATTCTTAAAAAACTTATCCGTATCCTTTGATATACGCCTGGCCGCATTATCGATAATTCGTTCATTGGCTTGGTGGCAGACGAAATGGTCTATTTCCTTGTCAGTATATCCTGCTTCGTCCAGCACCGCTTTGATGCATTCGGGCACCTTGCTGACCGCAAAGCGATAGACTTCCTGTCCTGCCATTTTAATTGCCGTATCCTGGCGTGAGCAGTAGAGAATCTCTTTATTTGCAGCACAGCCAGCATAAAAGACAAAATCAGCTGCCGCATCATATTTCAAAACTGCCGCCCCGGCGCCATCGCCAAAGAGGACACAGGTTCCTCTGTCTGTCATGTCCATGAGAGGTGAAATCTTCTCGCTTCCAATGACCAAGGCGTATTTTTCCTGCTGACAAGCGAGAAGGCCATTAGCTAAATTGCAGCCGTAAATAAAACCTGAGCAGGCGCCATTAATATCGTAAGCCTGTATCTGCTCTAAAAGCCCCAGTCTTCCGGCTACATTGCACGCCACTGCCGGCGTGTAGTCGTCAGGCGTAAAAGTGCAGACGATGCACATCGCAATCTCTTTTCTATCAATGCCAGCATTTTCGATAGCCTGGCTGGCCGCTTCAAAAGCCATGTCTTCATTGGTCTTGTTCTCTGCAAAATAACGGGATTTGATGCCTGTCTTGGCCCTCACCCATTGATCGCTGGTGTCCACAATCTGGGCCAGGTCATCATTGGTGACGACTTTATCTCCCTGGGACTTTCCAAGGCCGATTATCTTAATTCCTGCCATGATCTGCTTTTTCCGCCTTTCTCTTAAAGTTTCCTGTATTCCGTAGTTTCTTATATCTGTCTTTTGCCAAAGCAGACCCACTGGTCTTTCCAAAGTGTATAAGCCCGCTGTAGATTTCTCTTTCTACAGCCTCAAATACATAAGCCTTCGCCTTGTGTGCCCCCTCTTCTGTCTCTGGTATCACCACATCGCAGATGCCCAGCTCAGCCAAATCCGGCGCTGTCAGCTTCATTACTTCGCAGGCTTCTTCCCAGCGGCCTGCGTCTTTCCAGAGAATTGTCGCAAATCCTTCTGGTGAAAGGACAGAAAAAATGCTGTTTTCCAGCATGATGTTTTTATCACTGACACCGATTGCCAGAGCGCCGCCGCTGCCGCCTTCTCCGATAAAGACGGAAATGGTCGGCACCCTGAGCCTTGCCATGACCGCAATGGATCTGGCGATGGCCTCACCCTGGCCGCCTGCTTCCGCTTTCAGTCCTGGATAAGCTCCCGGCGTATCCACAAAGGTAATGACCGGGCGGTGGAATTTCTCCGCCTGCAGCATCAGCCGTTCTGCTTTTCTATACCCTTCCGGATTCGGCATACCGAAACGGTACTTCAAATTTTCTTCTAGGTCTCTGCCCTTTTGATGTCCAATCACAGTCACAGGATACCCGTGAAAAAAAGCCAGGCCGCCTAAAATGCTGGCGTCTTCCCCGTTTTTTCGATCTCCGGCCAGAGGGAAAAAGTCATCAAAAATTGCCTCGATATAATCTCTGGTCGTCGGTCTTTGCGGGTGTCTGGCGAGTGCAACCCTTTCGGCTGCCGTTTTTTCACTGATTCTCATCTTCTGCCCCTCCTGTCGTGGATCTGTAATAATAAGCCTAATTTTGCCCGAAGATCCTTTCGCGGCACAATAGCATCCACAAAACCGTGATCTTTCAAATATTCTGCTCGCTGAAAACCTTCTGGCAGTGATTCCCCGATGGTCTGCTCGATGACCCTCGGTCCTGCAAAGCCGATCAAGGCTTTCGGTTCTGCCAGAATAATATCTCCCAGGCTGGCAAAGCTGGCGGTTACGCCGCCTGTGGTCGGATGGGTCAGCACCGATATGTAGGGCAGCCCTTCCTCACCGTGTCTGGCCACGGCGGCAGAGGTTTTCGCCATCTGGAACAGGGAAAGAATCCCTTCCTGCATTCTGGCTCCTCCTGAAGCGCAAAATATAATCAATGGCAGCCTATTCTTTGTCGCATATTCGCAGGCTCTCGTGATCTTTTCCCCTACGGCCATGCCCATGCTGCCCATCATGAATCGATTGTCCATGACACAGATTACCGTCTTGGTGCCTTGAATCTTTCCCGTTCCGGTAATGACCGCCTCTCTCAAGTTGGTCTTCTTTCTCTGTGCTGCCAGTTTTTCATCGTATTCTGGAAAATCCAGAGGATTTCCGCCTTTGATGCTGCCGCAGATTTCCCGAAAAGATTTCGGATCGAGAACGGTCTTTAATCTGTATTTTGCTGATATATTATAGTGATGACCGCAAGACGGGCACACGTACATTCCCTCCGCCAGCTGTTCTTTGGTAAACTTCTGCTCACATCCAGGACAGATAATCAGCTTTTCATTCTGCTTCAATTCTTTCAAAGATGAGAGAAGCTCTCTCTTTTGTTTAAAGGGATTCATTTTTTCCTCCTGCTGCCTCATAAATACTGAGAAGTTCGGTTAAGTGATTCTCAATAAAACTTGTGTCATAACCTCCTCTGAGGAAATCCGCGTTGTACATCAAAAGATGCTGCACAGGCAGTGTCGTTTCTACCCCGGTGATGACCGTCTCTTCCAGCGCACGCCGCATTCTTCTCACCGCCTCTAAACGAGTGTCGCCGCGAGCGATGATCTTTGCCACCATGGAATCATAAAACGGGCTGATCTGACATCCGTTATAGAGGGCGCTGTCCACTCTGATTCCTGCACCGGCTGGAAAATGAATGAACTCTACCCTCCCGGGACACGGGGCAAAATTAGCAAAGACATTCTCCGCTGTAATTCTGCATTCAATCGCATGGCCGGAAAGCTGCACATCCTCTTGCGAAAACCCTAATGGCAGACCGGCGGCAATACGCAATTGTTCTTTAACGATATTGACGCCTGTCACCATTTCCGTGACTGGATGCTCCACCTGAATCCGGGTGTTCATCTCTATGAAATAGAACTTGTTGTCTTTGTCGACGACAAATTCGATGGTCCCTGCATTTTCATAATTTGCGGCTTTCGCCGCTTTGACGGCCGCCGCCCCCATCTCGTCTCGCAGTTTGCTGGAAAGTCCCCAGGCCGGCGCTTCTTCCACCAGCTTCTGGTTTCTTCTCTGCACAGAACAGTCTCGTTCTCCTAGATGTACCACATTGCCCTGGCCGTCGGCCAAAATTTGAAATTCGATATGACGTGGATTTTCAATCAGCTTCTCCACATACATTTCGCCATTGCCGAAGCAGCTCTCCGCTTCCGCTGATGCCGCTGCAAAACCTTCTCGGACTTCTTCTTTATCATAGGCCTTTCTCATGCCCCGGCCGCCGCCGCCAGCAGAGGCTTTGAGCAAAACCGGATAGCCGATTTTGTCTGCAATGGTCACGGCTTCTTCTGCGTCTTTGACGGCGCCATCAGAACCTGGCACTACAGGAACGCCGGCCTTCACCATCAGTCTGCGGGCGGCAGACTTGTTTCCCATCCTGTCGATGGTGTCAGAAGCCGGGCCGATAAATTTAATGCCGTTTTCCTCACAGGCCCGGGCAAACTGGCTGTTCTCAGAGAGAAAACCGAAGCCCGGATGGATAGCGTCGCATTTTTCCGCCTTGGCCGCTTCTATGATGTTGCTGATATTGAGATAACTCTCGCCTGCTCTCGGACCACCGATGCAAATCGCCTTTGTCGCAATGATGGTATGGAGCGCCTGTTTATCAGCTGTTGAATAGACGGAGACCGCCTCAATAGAACAATCCAGACACTCGCGGATGATCCTGACCGCAATCTCACCCCGATTTGCAATAAGTACCTTTTTTAACATGGTTCAACCTCAAATAGAATCTGATCATACTCTACCAGTTCGCCGCTGACGCCTTTGATGCTGCGCACGATTCCATCCACAGGGGATTTCAGTTCGTTCATCATCTTCATTGCTTCCACTAAGCAGAGCACCTGCCCCTTCGCTACACGGTCTCCCAGGCTGACATAAGGCGGTTCATCCGGCGCTGCTGCCGCATAATATACGCCTACCAGAGGCGCTCTGACCTTCTCATAGCCATTTTCCGCTGCCTGGGCCTGCGGTATCTGTATCTGGGGCGCTGCTGCCTGTATTGGCTGCGTCTCTCTACCGCCTTTTTCCAGATGAATTTTAAAGGCGTCCTGTTCAATCTCCATGACAGTCAGAGAGGAACCTTCAAATCTGGCAATGAGATCATAAATTTCCTTCTGTTCCATGGTTTACGCCTGATACTTCTCGATGCAGCCTACAATGTCACTGACTTTTTTCATCTTGCCCAGCTCTTCGTCAGGAATTTTGATATCGAACTCTTCTTCCAGTGCCATAACCAGCTCCACTGCATCCAATGAATCGATGCCCAGATCATCTGCAATACTTGCTTCCATGGTGATCTTCTCTTCGTCACATCCTAAAGTGTTAACCATTGTCTCTTTTACTTTTTCAAAATTCATCTTTATTTCTCCTTGTTTACAATCAAAATTATTTTAATATTTTTAATTAAATTTATTTATTTAAAAATATTTAATTAAAAAACTTTAAGTATCTTATCAAGCATTGACGCAAAAGTCAATAGAAAATTGGATTCTTCACATAACTTACATAAAATCGGATTTGCATACTTGACATATCAACCAATTAATTGTAATATATTTACAGTCAATATATTACAATTAAGGTCAATATTGCAATAAAGCTCCTCCTATTCTGAGTTAAAGCCAACTTTTGTCATTTTCATCTGTACTTTTGATTATTACAACCTGGAGGAACCTGTCTACTTCTTTGAGAAATATGACGTGAAAAATGCCTTGCCTTATGGCGACGAAACGTATACAGTAATCTTAAATACAACCTGTCCAAAAGAAAAGGTTCCGACGTCGCTGAGAAAATTTTTCAGCTATGTCAATAGCCAGGAAATACCGTCAAATGACTCCTTTATTGAACAGATCCATCACCTGGTAGAGGAACTGAACGGTAGAAAGGAGATTGAACAGATTATGACACTGGAAGAAGAAATGGATGTACGTTTCAGCATCGGCAAAAAAGAGGGACTTTCAGAAGGACGCAAAGAAGGCGAAAAAAACGCACTCTGCGAAACTGCCCGCAAGATGAAGGCAAAAGGCTTTGAGGCGAATGATATTGCAGAGATCACCGGACTTTCCTTAGAAGAAATCGAGAAAATATAGCACGTCAAGAATGCAGCAGGATATCCTGCTGCATTTTTATTTTGTAACGATTGTATGCTGGCGGCTAAATTGGCGTTGGAGCGGCGGAATCTGCCCGAAAAGGATTCAAACAGCAATTTGATGGGCGAATGGCATGGAGGACTTTGCAGAAATCATGAAAGCAGAGACACTTAGCCTATGGGCCCGTTAACGCAGGCGTCCCTCTTTCATTGCCTTTTTATGCTCATACATTCGATCGTCAGCTCGTTTGGTACATGTCTCCATCTTTTCTCCTGGCTGCAGGCTATCGTAACCCTGCACAAGACCTGATCACCAATTAAATGACCGTCTTCATCGTTTATCTGCTTCAAATTGTTGACATCAGCACAGATGCAGATTACATTTTGATACTTCTTTCGATTCCGGTCTATTTGCTTTTGTTCCTCCATAAAGGCTGCTCTGTTGTAGAGTCCGGTCAGTCCATCCTGAAACGCCATCATCTTATAGTAACGGTTTTTGAAGTTTTCTTTGTAGCTGTTTAGGACGGTTTTGATCACGGAGCCTGCCCCCATAGCCAGGAAAAGCAGGATGCCCACCTGGGTGTAAAAGCTATTGCTGGCCGATTCTATGAAATGGGTGTAATGCGTCAGCAGATCCAGGCACATACCCAACCCGATGGGGATAATGCTGAGCAGTGTCCGCCTCTTCCTTTCTGAGACGTCATAAGGCGTTTTCAAAAGCGTACATATAATGATAATAAGTCCGCCAAAATCAACAATATGAGTGGCCAGCAGCATCTCGCGCAAGTCGAGAATGCGGCCAAAGTGAAGCGCCATCTGCACGGTGAGATTGACCAGACCGGCCCCTATAATGACATTGTAGAACTTTTTGTAGTTTTTATTTACCGATTCACGGAAAAACATCAGTAAAGGCAGCGGAAATGCTGCAAATACAATAAAGTTAATCAGATACATCAGATATGGATTCGCAGTCATATACAGGTTGAAACGGTTTTCTGAGGCGCTGTATATGCTAAAGAGAACAGCAAAGAGTCCAATATACCAAAGTCTTCGGCTTTCTTTGTCTTTTATAATAATCAAGCTGGCTGTTATCATCAATAGGCCGTCTTTTTTACTCCGTTTTTGCGCTAAAAACGGGCTGCAGAGCAGCCCGCTATTTAAACTCTATTGATACCTGCTAATTCTCGCTTTTGTTCTTTCTTCACCAAGAATCTGCTGAATCTCCCAAACATCAGGAGACTGTGCCCGTCCCATCAATGCAATTCTGATGACAGTGCTGACATGGCCCACGTGACCTTTGTAATCCTCCGGATGCTTTTTAAAGTCCTTCGGTTTTGCGGCATAACCCAGCTCTGTGGCGATATTTCTAATCTTATCAAACCACTGGCTCTGGTCGTCGCTGTGATCATAACCTGCCAGATAAGCATTTAAAATCGCTGGTACATCCTCTGACGGCACCTCTTGCGGCATCTCATCTTCTACCTGAAACAGATCATCAAAGAAGTAGCTGATAAAAGCAATCATCTGCTGGGCATAGATGAAATCCTTTCTCGGTTTCTTGTCGTTCCTTCCCAAGTCGAGGATTTTTTCGAGATATGCTCTATCGTCAAAAATGTGCATGATCTCAGGCTTAAATTCTTCCGCCCATTCCTTGAGAAATGCATACAACTCTGCTGCCGGAATGCGCAGCAGCACGTCTTTGCTGATATCATTGAGCTTGTTCAAATCAAATAAAGCGCCGGAATTGCTCATCTTCTCCGTGGTAAATGTAAAATCGTCAATCGGTGCGTCTGGATTTTCCATTCTCCACTCTTCAAAGTTGGAATTGAGAATGGTCAGCAGATATTCTCTCACAGCAGCGGGATGGTACCCCTGGTTCCTATAGTAATCCAGTGAAAGTTCAGGATCTTTCCGCTTGGATAGCTTTCTCTTATTGCCTTCTTCGTCTAACTTCATCAGCTGAGCAGTATGGCAGTAAATCGGCGGTTCCCAGCCTAGCTTTTCAAACAGTTCCACATGAATCGGCAGAGATGGCAGCCATTCAGCCCCTCTGATTACATGGGTTGTCCGCATCAAATGGTCGTCAACTACATGGGCAAAGTGATAAGTCGGAATACCAGTTGCCTTGAGGATGACCACATCCTGGAAGTTCTCCGGCATCTCTAAAATCCCTCTGATTGCGTCGTTGACTCTGATTTTCCTTACGGTTTCGTCTGACTGATTAGGATTTCCATCAGATTTAAGCCTGAGAACGTAAGGTTTTCCAGCATTCAGGTTTTCCAGAATTTCCTCGTAAGATAGTTCTCTGCTTTTTGCATATTCTCCATAGATTCCCGGATTTGCTTTAGCCGCTTCCTGTCCTGCTCTGATCTCTGCAATCTCTTCTTCCGTCAGAAAACAAGGATAGGCTTTTCCTTCTGCTACCAGCTTCTTTGCAAAACTCTGATAGATCTCACCTCTCTTGCTCTGGGTATAATCGCCGTAATCGCCCAAGTCGCCTTCCAGACTCGCACCTTCGTCGAAGTGAATGCCGAAAAACTTTAAAGAATTGATGATGATTTCTACAGCGCCTTCTACATATCTTTTATCGTCGGTGTCTTCAATTCGGAGATAGAAGATCCCATCGCTCTGGTGGGCCAGTCTTTCATCGACAAAAGCGCCGTACAAATTGCCCAGATGGATAAATCCTGTCGGGCTTGGACCAAGTCTGGTCACTTTCGCTCCTTCCGGCAGATTTCTCGCAGGATACATGGCTTCATAATCCTCCGCTCTCTTTTTTATCTGCGGAAACAGCAATTCTGCTAATTTGTTATCATCCATTTATTAAAACCTCCATTTTGGTAATTCGCTAAGTTCTTACATTATATACTTTGGACGGTATGAATTTCAAGGTTTTTGACAAAATATATGATAAGCAATAAGGAGGTTTTTATGAGTTTAAATAGATATGAATATTTTTTAGAACATTTTACCGGTCAGCTGCCAGTAGGAGAAAGCTTTGATCTTGTGGAGAGACACATCAAAATCGCCGGAAAACCAGGGCGCATGTATTTTGTCGACGGCCTGACTGACGGCCAGAAATGCCAGCTGCTACTCAATTTCCTTATGGGAGTGACCACTTCTGATATGCAAGATGTGGATACGAGCGACGACTTTTTAGAAAAAGTCTTTCCGTTCCTTGCCAGCACGGCAGAGACGGATATCCCCAATGTAGTAAAGCAGCTCTACGCCGGTCTGTCCGTAGTGATGATGGACGGCTTCGACAAGCTCATCGTAGCCGATACCAGAAGCTATCCCAGCCGCAGTGTCCAGGAACCAGAGAAGGAAAAGACCCTGCGCGGCGCAAAGGACGGCTTTACTGAGAGCTTCATGGAAAATCTGGGACTGATCCGCAGGCGAATCCGTGACAATCGTCTGATCTTCAAAAGTTTCAACATCGGCGAAAAGTCTAAGACCGATGTGGCACTCTGCTATATGAAAGGGGTTGCCGATGCAGACCTTGTCTCAAAAGTGGATACTGCCTTGTCAAAAATCAAATTGGACAGCGTTTCCGTCGGTGACCAGACTCTGGTGGAAAATCTGATGAAAGAATTGGAGGGAGGAAAGCGAAAGAGCAAGTTTAATCCTTTCCCAAAGGTTCGATACACCCAGAGACCCGATATTATCGGCGCCCATCTGACAGAGGGAAAAATTGCTATCGTCATCGACAATTCCCCAACTGTGGTATTGCTGCCAGTGGGAATCTTTGACTTCACCCAGGACGTTGACGATTATTACTTCCCTCTTATTACAGGAAACTACCTGCGATTAATCCGCATTATCAACATGCTGGTCATTCTCTTCATTTCACCAGTTTATCTTTTGATAGTGGAAGGCCACATAGGCGCTCCGTTGGATATGGATTTTATCATTCCTGAGGACCCTTACGCGCTTCCTATCTTCTGGCAGTTCATTCTGCTGGAATTTGCCATTGACGGACTAAAACTGGCCTCTCTCAATACACCGGAGTCTTTGGGGACCTCTTTGTCTGTCATCGGCGCTTTGATTTTAGGCCAATTCTCCATCGACTCAGGCTGGTTCATTCCCCAGACCATATTAGTCATGGCGGTGGTCGCATTGGCATCCTTTACGCAGCCCAGCATCGAATTGTCCTACGGCATCAAATTCATCAGAGTGATTATGCTGGTAGGAAGTATGCTGTTCGGTTTCTGGGGACTTGGCGGCGGCCTGGTTATCGGCTTTATCATCGTTGCCGCTACGAAGACGGTAAGCGGACATTCTTACTTGTACCCGCTGATCCCATTCCACTGGGCATCGCTGAAAAAGCTGCTGTTCCGGACTTCTAAATAAGTGATAGTAAGGAAAGGACCGTACACCAACGTCGTTAACGATCGTCAGTGCACGGTCTATTTTATGGGTAATGTTTATGTAATTTTTTCTTTTTATGCGCCTAAGAGCTGACGCATTAAGTCAGATATCGGCTTGCTGGCTCTGTTTTTCGTGTCGTATCCCACATAGACGGTTTCGCAGGTAACGATGACGTCGTCTTCGCCTTCGCGATAAATTTCAAAACCGATGGTCATACTCCTGTTTCCAATCTTCAGCACACGCATGCCGACCTCTATCAAATCGCCTTCATAGGCACTTGCAAAAAACTCGTAGGTGGACTTTTTGTGGCAGACCTCAGAATCATGCTCCTCGACGAGGGTTTTATACGGATACCCCTTCGAGCGGAAAAACTCCTCAAATGCAATATCGGTATAAATCACATAATGTCCATTGTATACGATGCCCTGCTGATCCACTTCATTATAGCGAACGCGGATAGGGCAAAAGAAAATGCAATCACTTCTCATTTCACTTACCTTCCTTTTTATATATATAACATCGAGAAGGCTGCCCCGATGCGTCACAAAGTGCCGGACAGAGAAACCACTTGCTTTCGATCCCCTTTCCGGCACTATGGAGTGTCATATGTTAAATCAATTAAGCGGTTTCGGAAGTTTCTTCCTCTTCACCTTGTAATTCAGCCTCTTCTTTCAAGAAAGCCTCATGATCTTCTTTTTCCTGCAGTGCGATATTCTTCGCATGCAATCCTGAACGGCTGTCATGTTTGAGCCATTTGAACAGCCCTATCTCTACACCGACCAGAATGACCATGAACGGTGCAGATATGATGATTGCCACCTGCTTGATCGGGTCGAATCCAGCGCCTGACAAGATGATTGCCATCGGAATGATCGCAAGCAGTACGCAGAAGAAGATTCTCAGAGCCATCTTCGGTGTTCCACGCTTTGTAACGGTTTCTGCCAAAGCCAGAGATGCAGAGTCCATGGACGGTGCTACGAATCCCACGATCAAAAGCAGAATCAGGAATGGCAGCAAGGTTGCTCCGCCTGGCAGAACTTTCAAGATGCTGTAGATAGCAGCATCGCCTACGCCGCTGTTAACCAGTCCTACAACATCAGCGCTTCCATCTAAGAAGGTCTTGATGGAGAAGCTGCCGTTAATTCCGAAGATAAACCAGCCGCCGGCTGTCATTCCGAAAATTGTTGCAACTGCAACTTCTCTGATGGTTCTGCCCTTGGAAACCTTGGCGATAAAGATACCCATCATCGCTACATAGTTCAGGTAGAATGCGTTGAAGTAAATGGTCCAGCTTTCAGCAAAACCTGTATTTTCAATAGGATCTGTAAACAAGCTCATTCTCGGCAGCTTGGAAATCATATGTCCTAAAGAGTTTACGATATTTTTCAGAATGAAGGTCGTCGGTCCTGCACACAGAACATAAAGCAGGAACACGATACACAGACCAGCGGCCGCATTACTGATGACCTTCATACCTTTTTCTGTTCCGAGATAGGATGTGAAGGTATATACGAGGGCAATGACAACGATGATGCCAATCTGCACAACCGGAGTCGCCTCGATTCCAAATAACGTTTTTAATCCGCCTGCTGCCAGAGGAACTGCCAGGCCCAGAGAAGAACTCAGTGCGCCCAATACGCCAAAGATGACCAGGAAGTCGATGACTTTACCGATTGCTGATTTTCCTTTGACTTTTTCTCCCAGCATAGAGCAGCAGATTGCGCTGGTCTGGAAAGATTTGATCTTTCTGACATATACGCCGTATGCGATGGCTACGCCCATTACGGTGTACATCGCCTGGTTTACCATTCCCCAGTGGAAGAACTGATAACCAAGGGATGATTCTAACGCCTCAGTGCTGTGAGGCTCCATGCCGAGTCCCGGTGCTTCGTAGTAAAATGCCCATTCTGTAAAGGACCAATAAAGGGCTGCGGAAGCGAGGGATGCCAGCAGCATCATTGCCAAGTAACTGAAAGTGGAATATTCCGGCTTGCAATCGCCCAGCCTGATTTTTCCGTACTTACCGAGACCAAGATAAAGGCCGATCAGAAATGTTACAAAGGCGACGACTTCAAAGACAGGTCCTAATCCTGAAATCATCTTGTTGAAGAATCCGCCGATTCCACGGATTGTCGTCTCTGGATTTAAGACCATAAAAATGATAAATACAGCGAGTACTGCCACGCTGACAATGATAAGTCCGATCTCTATATTCCCGCGGTCTTTTTTATTTAAATTTTCCATATTACCTCCTTGTGTTTCACAAAAGAGTCATAACTAATATTCGTGTCAGCCACTGCCTGGTGCAGTCGGCCTAACACTTCGCATTTCTAAGATGGGCGAGTAGAGAAATCTAATTACCAGTGATACAAAGAACTGGGCTACAGCAGGTATAGATAGATGGGATCTGTGAGCAGCGCTGCGGCTGCACAGATCCGTTTCTCCATTCTATATCTGACTCGAACAGGGCAAAAGAATATACAATTACTTTATCTCTTGCTCACTCTTTCTTTTTTTCTTCATTTCTTCATATCTTCTAATTGCTGCTCCAGGATCTGAAGAACGCTGTTTTCTGACCTTGTGATGTAAAGCGTCAAAAACACAGATATCCACACAATAGCCGCAATTGATACAAAGACGGTATGCATAACTTTTAGGCTCAGGGAATCCGCTGGCGGATATTCCGATGACCTTCATGGGGCATACCTCCGTACATGCATAACACTTCACGCATTTCGTTGTATCTGGAGAAATTAGTTTCACGGGTTAAGTCCTTTCTAAGATTAGGTCTTCTGTATGAATCCGTCTAATGTTTGAACTCTTACTATTATAGCAAAACATTCAAACATCAGACAGATTTATATATATTTCGCCACTATTTTAAGCATTAAACAGATTGATAAATTGCGCCGCTATCAATCAACTCGTCGATTTTTTCCTGGCTGTATCCCAATTCATTGAGAATATCTTTGCTGTTTGCGCCAGGGAATCCTGCTGCTACACCATTTGGATCTACCGGTGTTTTGCTGAAGCGAATCGGTGTATTGACGACGGTATAATCGCCTACTCCCGGCTGATTGATTTCGGTGATAACTTTTAACTCCTTCGTCTGCGGATTACCTGCAAACTCAGCTAAAGTCTGAACAGCTGATGCCGGAACACCAACTTCGCATAATTTCTTTTCGATTTCGTATCTTCCCATTGCAGAGGTCACCTTTTCCAATTCGGCTATCAGCGCCTCCCTGTTGCGGACACGAGATTCATTATTGTTAAACCGTGGATCCTGCTCTAAGGCGGACAAGCCCAACGTTTCGCAAAGCTGCGTCCACTCTTCCTCGCGGGTCACGGCGATGACTGCATTTCCATCATTTGTAACAAACTCTCCACATGGAGCATACCACGGATGATGATTGCCTGTCCGCGGCGTAAATTCTCCTGTCAGAGAATGTTCCAATACAGGCGCTTCGCACATATAGAATGCGCAGTCTAACATTGCAATGTCTACACGAAGGCCTTTGCCGGTCTTCTGCTTGTGAAGCAGCGCCATGGTAAGACCACGGAACAGCTGCAATCCAGCCCATGTGTCGCATAAGGAAAAGCCTGGCTTAATCGGTGCATCTGCGCCCTGTCCAGTGGTGCTCACCAGACCGCTTCTCGCAGCTGCGATGATGTCCATACACGGCAGATGGGATAAAGGACCGTAGGTACCAAAGCCAGCAATGGATCCGTATATCAATCCTGGATTAACCTTGAGCATCTCCTCATAGCCTATCCCGAGTTTTTCCAATGTGCCGGACTTGAAGTTTTCAATGACGATATCCACCTTAGATACCAAATCCATGACCACGTTTTTGCCTTCTTCTGAACGCATATCGACAGCCACACCCTTTTTGCCTCTGTTATACTGGCAGAAGTACAGACTGATGTCGTTTTTATATGGTCCGTATTCACGGGAAATATCACCATTACCTGGTCGTTCTACTTTTATAATCTCTGCACCCATATCCGCAAGCAACATGCCACAGAATGGTGCAGACAAAACCTGAGAAAAATCAAGAATTTTAATTCCTTCGAGAGGTCTCTTTTTCATGCCTTATACTCCTTCCTAGATGACACCTTGTTGTTGCAGGTGCGCGAGTTCTACAGAATCAATTGCTAAGGCACCATAAACTTCAGCGTTATGTTCTCCAAGGTTCGGTGCTGCTTTCAGAGGTTCTTCCTCTTCACCGACAAACTTTACCGGTTTGCCAGGCATCTCCAGCTTGCCGATCTTCTCGTCTTCCAGTGAAACGATCATATTTCTAACCTGCAATTGCGGTTCTTCTAACGCTTCTCTTGTCGTACTGCACATCGTGCCTGGAATAAGGTTTTCATCGCAAATCGCTGCGATTTCCTGCATTGTATAATTGGAAAACAAATCTTCGATCTTGTTTCTGAGATCTCCGAAATAATGGTATCCTCTTACTAAGTTAGAGCAGTACTTTTCATCTTCGTCCCACTCTGGAGTATTGAACGCTTTGCAGAATTTCGTCCACTGTGCATCGGACGAAATACCCATTGCAACATATCCGTTCTTACATTTTAAGATGTCATACGGATTGATCAGAGGGTGTGCATTTCCTGTACGCATAGGGTCTTCACCATCTGCGCCCCAAGTAATGACTTTATCTTCCGATACAGCAATTGCGGAGCCGCAGAGAGAGGTTTCCACCATCTGTCCTTCTCCTGTACTTCTTGCATAATAAATAGCTACGCATACAGCAGACGCAAGGAAGCTGGCAGCGTAGTGTTCTGAGATTGAAAATCCGATTCTAGTCGGCGGGTTTTCCGGAAACCCGGTAAAATGCATAACACCACTCTTTGCCTGCGCAATTAAGTCAGACTGCGGAATATCTGTTTCAGGTCCCGTAGAACCGTATGCTGAAACGCGTCCGTATACGAGGGATGGTTTGATTGCTGATAAGTCCTCATAACCCAAGCCAAGTTTTTCCATGGTGCCTGGGGTAAAGTTTTCCAGAACAGCATCGGCTGTCGCTACTAATTTCTTAAAGAGTTCTTTTCCTTCCGGATGCATTAGATTGAGAGTCACACTTTTTTTGCCGCGATCGCGAAAAACATGATGGGGACTAGCGCCATTTTTCAGCGGTGCCAGCTCACGAAGAGGATCCCCTCCACTTGGTGTTTCTACTTTAATAACCTCTGCTCCATAATCAGCCAATTCCATCCCGCAGTAGCCGGAAAGTGTTGTTAAATCAAGAATTCTTATTCCTTCTAAAGGTAACATGTAAACCTCCTTTTACTGTGAGAATTTGAGCCTCACGGTTGTGATACAGTTATTTATAACACACGGAAATATCGTCTATAGACGTATTTCCGTGTGTTTCAAAGAACGTATCTTACGAAGCGCCGCCCCTTATGGGCGACATCAGTGTATAGGAAGCCCCAGCACAGCGACTGGTCAAACCAGCGCTGATGCAGGTCTCATGCCAGAACGCCACAGCTTTAGCTGGTTGGCGTTTACGGCTGAGCGAAGCGACCTCATGCACACTCGTTATTTATTTTTCGTAATCCCATCCAGTGTAAAGTTCTACGCCACGTTTTTTGATCTGTCCGCCGATGACGTTTCTCTGAATCTCGGAAGTTCCTTCCCAAATTCTGTCAACTCTCTGGTCTCTCCACAGTCTTTCAACTGGGTTTTCTCTCATGTATCCACGTCCGCCCAGGATCTGAACACCCTTGTCAGTTACGTGGTTAACCATTTCTGAGCACCACAGTTTGATAGCGGATGCTCTTGCATGCTTCAGCTTACGATCCATATCAGGGTCTGAGATTTCCCAGCAAACTCTGTACAGTAAGCTCTTAGCAGCCATGATTTCCATAGTCATATCAGCGATCATGTGCTCGATTACCTGATATTCTCTGATTGGACGTCCGCCCTGAATACGTTCTGCAGCCCAGTCATTTGCTACGTTGAGAACTCTCTCAGCTCCGCCTACGCAACGTGCTGCGATTCCAAGTCTAGCTTCTACGAACCAGTCCTTTGTCATGTTGAAGCCTTCTCCGATTCCCTTCAGAATCTTAGATTCGTCAACGATTACATCTGTGAAAGTGAATTCTGGATGTTTGAATGCGAAGTGGTGAGTGAACTCTGGTGTTCTCTTAACGCTTACGCCAGGAGCATCCTTTTCTACGAAGAATACTGTAGCCTTTTCTGGATCTCCATCGATATGTGTATGAACAAGAAGGAAGTCAGCAACGTTACCAACAGTTACATACCATTTTTCTCCGTTGATCTTGTATCCGCCGTCGCATTTAACAGCAGTAGTCTGGCACTGAGTTGGATCGGAACCAGCGTCAGCTTCTGTGATTGCATAAGCGTCTCTACGTTTGCACTGGTTAGAAGGAATCAGATATTCTTCGATCTGTTCCTGTGTACCGAATTTCATTGGGAATGATGGCTGTGGAATAGCATCCCAGATAGCGCCTGTTGACATACCAAACTGTTCGCTGCACAGTGCCTGCTCAAATAAAGTCATTCCCTGTCCGCCGTGCTCTTTGGAGTGGTTAGTAGCGTTGAAGCCCCAGTCCATAACCTGCTGTGTTATGTATTTATGAGTCTCTGGAGTGATACCGTTGTTTTCTTCACATTCCATTTCGTAAGGGAAAAGTACCTGCTCTGTAAATTCCTTTGCCTTAACCTGTAATGCGCGATGCTCCTTGCTTAGTTTAAAATCCATAATAATATGCTCCTTTCAATTATAAAACAATAATGAATAATGACTACAAACCACTTCTATAAACCTTTATTATTTTATATTTACAAGTGGTCAATGTATTGGCTGTCGATTACCTTTTCTTCCAATACTCTTATGTAGCTCCTCTTTACAATTCACATAATAGCATCTTTCTTTTGACGAGACAAACTCTTTTCACAGATTTTTCTGTCATCCTTTTTTCTTGCATTTCCTCAATCCGTTGAAATTCAAAGGATTGCTTAGTAATATTTCTATTTTTTTTATGAATATTTCTGTGGCATTTTGCAGTTGTTTATAATATAATATGGGTGACAGATTTATCCAAGAAAGGAGGAGCTCGTGTTTTTAATAAAAGAAAAGAGAAAGAATGGTACCAATCTTTGTATCGTACAGTCCTATAGAGATCCAATAACCAAGGTTTCTAAGACAAAACGCATTATGAATGTGGGTTATTTAGAGGATTTGCAAAAGCAATACGATGATCCCATCGCCCATTTCCAAGAAGTTGCAAAGCAGATGACCGAAGAATACAGTACAAAAACGAAGCCGACCTATCTGACGATTAATCCAGCCAAATCCTTAGATCAAGGTGTCGACCTAATTAAAAACTATGGTTATGCCGCTCTCTCTGCCCTTTATCACGAGTTAAAGCTGGACGTGTTCTTCAGAGGGCGCCAGAGAACCGTGGACATCGATTACAGCCTCAACAGCATCATGAAACTTCTCGTATATGGGCGTATACTTTATCCAGGATCAGAAAAACAGATTTATGGAAAAAAGGATCGTCTATTTGACAAGACGGATTTTACTTTGGACGACTTATATCACTCTTTTCCCTATTTTCATCAATACAAAAATCAACTGCAATCTTGGATTCACGACCGTATTTGTGAAAATTACGGCAAAGATACAACTCAGATGTATTACTATGTGACCAACCATTACTTCGAGGTCAGCGAGCAAGATCTGTTACAAAAAAAAGGCGTATCCAGAGAATATAGAGAGGACCCGATTATTCAGATGGGGCTTTTTGTCGACACAAACAGACTTCCTGTATCATATGAACTTTTCCCGCGGGTCAGAGGCGACGTGCCTCTGTTAAAACCAGCGCTGAAGAAGGCCCGTTATAACTTCGGCGTAGACAAGGTCGTCATTGTAGACGACAACAGATCCAACAACGCTGATGTTCTCTACAACAGCGTGCTTTCCGGCGGAAACGGCTATATCATAAGCCAGACCATTCGCAACGCAAAACCGGAAATCAAAAAGTATGTCCTAAACCAAGACGGCTATAGACCTTTGGGCAAAGACTGCAAAATCAAATCGCGGGTCTGCAAGCGAGAGGTTCGCATTACGACGCCTGACGGCAAGAAAAAGACTGTTTTGCTCAAAGAAAAACAAATCGTCTTTTATAATGACATCCATGCAAGATGGGCGATTGCCGAAAGAGAAGACGTCATTCTGAAATCAAAGGATATCATCGCCTCTCCCGAAAAATACAACAAAGCCACCACTTATGGCGCGGCGACGTACGTAAAAAATCTCGAATACGATAAAAAAACAGGGGCAGTCATCCAGGACAGACAGGGACTGTATCTGGACGAAAAGAGCCTGCGGGAAGAGGAAAAGTACGACGGCTACTATATGCTGTTAACCAGTGAACTGGATATGAGCGAGGAAGAAATCGTCGATGTTTATACAGGCCTGTGGGAGATAGAAAACTCTTTCAGATTGATCAACAGCACCTTCCATGCCAGACCTGATTACGTGTCGAGAGCAGACCATATGTACACCCACTTTTCCACTTGTTTCGTGGCGCTCACTCTGACTCGCCTTCTGGAGCTGAAGACCCAGCGGAAATATCCTCTGCAGCAGGTCATTCGAAGTCTGAAAAAATGCAGCTGCGTACATATCGAGGATAATTACTACGTCACTACGTATTATGATAACGTTCTGGAATTTGTCGGCAACAGCCTGGGTGTAGACTTTTCAAAACGGTACGGGACGTTATGTACCATCAAAGAAAACTTAGGAGCGACAAAGAAAAGGTAACCGCACAATCATTAAAAGACAAAGAGGATTTCGCCGACAGATGCCCTGTCTGCAAAATCCTCTTTTTGTCCGTAACTGATTCTTAGTCGGACTGGTTTAGTCTTTGTGCATGGAAGTTCTTGGTTCTCAACCTACTGTGTGAATCTTTTCTTCACGAATCTCTAAAAACTTCCAACCTTTCGTTAAATTTTCTGAAGTAAAGACGGCCTGCTTTACACTCTCATTTTCCTGCCCCAAGATTAAGGTGTATTTTCCATTTACTTTCTTAAAAGAAACGATGTCAATCAAGTAGAAGCCCTCACCCAAATCATCATAAGGCAGCTTTATTTGTTTCCAATTCTCTGCACCGTCTCTAGTCACATAAATCAGAGGAAAATTTTCCCACTGTCCGTCATTTAGAGAAACCACGCCTACCTCTTCATTGAGCATACATAGATCAATCAGTGTCTTTGTACTGCAATCCAGGGGCAAAGGCTTCTGAGTCCAGGTATCGCCGCCATCAAAAGTCAGATAACACCGTTTGCTTTCACCTGTACTCATCGTCCAATCTGTTCCAAGAGCCGCATAACCGAAAGATTCTGATACAAAACCAATCGCTCTCTTTGTGATTCCTCGCCCAAAATCGTGTGTCGTCGTATGTGGAATGATTACCGTCTTCCATTCATTAGAATTTGCCGGCAAAATCTTCAGCTTCGGCTCTTCACCGTAAAAAAGGGCAATTGGCAATCGTTTGTTCGTCGGCAGAAAAATGGACTCTATCGGCAGTGCGACAGGAAAATGGTAAAAGGTCAGTGTTTCATCTAATTCCTCTTTTGTAATATCTCCATCAAACCAACTCTGCCCATAATTTCTGGTAAACTTCATCTTGCCGTCAATCATGTAATAATCACATTTCATATTTGTTTCTCGGTTACCAACAGCCGTTTTTTCTTCTAACGGAGGGAATACGTAGAGATAGGCGTCTTTCTTCTGGCTCGACCCATCATAAAGCCAAAATACCACATTCGTTTTTCCATCACTGATTCCGCCTTCTCCCCGACAATAGGAGGCTCTGTCTAAAACAGGAAACACCTTGCTTTCTCGTCCATCAAAAATCGGCATCCCTGACTCTATCATAGTATAAGGTTTATACTGAATTACATATCTCTCCAATTTGCAGACTTTCAACTGCTCTTTTAACGGAATCTTACGAATCTGCTCATCGAGATATTCAAGAGTGCTGTTTTTATTTTCTTCATGAATTATTTTTTTATCATCGCTCTCCCCTGGTTTGGAATAAGATAGTTCTTTTTTATCGGCTGAATACTCGTATCCCAAAGTCCCATATATTCTCCATTATCATTATATGTATCTAGTGAAAGCGTAAAGGACTGCACGATTGCTTCTTTGTCGACTTCTATTTGAAAGTAAGCCACATTATAAACCATTGACATATCTTGATCCTGTGACTTCTCAATAATGCTCTTTAAACCTATCAGACCTTCCTTTTCCAAATCGTATACTTCCAGGTCAAACTTATTGTCACCTTCTTTGATGGACCTAGGGTGATTGACAAAATATCTGATTACAACAAGGAATGCCAATAAAACTAATAGGGCACATAACACAATACTGAGTTTTTTAATTCCTTTGTCCACATGTTCCTCCTTTTCATATGACAGAGCAAACTTAATATAAAATATTATACCATAAAAATATCTCTGAATTCTCGTAAGATGAAAAGAAACTGATGCGTTGCTGCAGCCTTTCGGTAAAAAACCGAGTTATCAGTTTTTACCGTCCGCAACCAACCTATATTTAAAAAATGGTCGCCATATTTTTTCTGAAATAAAAGATTGCGGACTATAATGTCCAAGAAGTCCGCCTTCTCAGTCCGCAATTCCATAGATAGCAGTAAAAGTTCCGTATATTTTTTTAGGAAGAAGGAATTGCGGACCGAAAATACTCTTTAAGTAGTCAAGTATGACACCAAAATTCAAAAATGAAGTCGGATTGGTTTACAGTAATCAAAAAATGTTATCATGCGTTTGCCGTGAAAAGAAGTATTGTTTACTTGATCTTTAAATAGTTATTTCATCGCGCTCTCCGGTGCTGTCCTCCATCGGCAGCGATGGTGATATACCGCACTCGATTCCCTTGTTTCATATCGCCGTAAAAGGCAACCCAGAAAGGACGGTAGATTGACAAACGACCGACGATTTCTGCTTCATGCATGCCGCCCATAGCCCGATGGGTGATCTTATGCGCCAGCACTTTTGCCCTCTTGTCGGCTTCTGCATCGTCAAAAGCCTTGTTCTGCATCTCTGCCTCATCATTCAGTTCTATCTCCTCAATCTGTAAGTTTTGATCTGTTACTAAAGATACGCCGCCAGTGCTGCCGTTGACCAATACTTTCAGCTTTTTCCTGACAGGCTGCGAAGCTTTTTTACGTATCTTATTCATTAGAGTAGGAGAAGACACCGTTTCAATATCTAAAAGCACATACTCGATATAAATGAGCCGAACTTCGCTGAGAGGACTTTTACAGAACACGATGTTCCAAAGCCAGTCACCCTTTTTTTCAGCGATTTTCATGGCTTCCTCTTTCTGCATTTTCTGCCTCAGCGCTGCAATAACCCTGCTCATTTTCTCTTACCTTCCCTTATCTTCTGATTCTGCATTTTGATGAAGCTGCCCAAGGTCCTGGCGTAATTGACGGTAACTGTCAAAACAATGGCGAGAAGCACCAGGGGGAAAACCCATGCAGTCAGAAAGTCAATTCTGAACTTAAAGGAACAGAAAATAATAACGACTAGCAGAAAGTATCCGAAGACTAACAGACCATCCATTCCCAGCCATTCTATCTTATCTTTTTTCTTATTATCCATGATGAAGCTCCTTTCATGCCGCCTGGATTTCTGCTGTCTCAACAGGTTTTCCAATGCGGTTGCCGACAATATAAAGAATCAGAGACACGAGGAAACAG
Source organism: Emergencia timonensis (assembly GCF_900086585.1). Classification (GTDB taxonomy): domain Bacteria; phylum Bacillota; class Clostridia; order Peptostreptococcales; family Anaerovoracaceae; genus Senimuribacter; species Senimuribacter timonensis. Next base: position 1,542,628 of record NZ_FLKM01000008.1, on the reverse strand, counting down.
AGCGGCAGCGGGTCGTCTACAAAGGTCAGCGGCCAAATCAGTGTATAAATATAGGCCAGGCTGCCTCCAAGCATGCTCAGCAATCCGCCGACTGGGGTCTTCTGCCCCTTGTAAATCAACGCACCTGCCACAGGAATCACGCCGCCGGCGGCCCAGATTGCCGAGACATAACCGAACAAATCCATAGCCACGGTGAACTTTGATGCAACGACCAGACCGATGATGCCAAGAACAACGATGGAAGCCCTCGTCAGCAATAATAATTCTTTCTGACTTGGGTTCTTTCTCAGCTTGCCATAGATATCATAAGCAAAGAGGGTGCCTCCGCATAATAAATAGCTATCCAGTGCAGAGATAGCCGAACCGATCAAAGCGACGACGAACAAAGCGCGCAGGCCTACAGGAAGGGTCTCAAGCACCAGGGCCACATACCCTTGCCCCGGGTCCATCTCCGGGTGAACCACATTGACCATCATGCCGGTTGCGCACAACACTGCGTCCATGACCACCCAGATCAGAAGGCAGGTCAGCATAGCGCGTCTGCCCGCCTTTGGTGAATCCGAAGCAGAGAATCTCTGATAAAAAGCCGGATCAGCATAAACAGTCAGGGCGATGATCATAAAGAACAGTGCTTTGGTCACTGTCAATCCGCCTACAGGATCGAGGATGCCGGGCTTGTCCGCCATAGCTGCAGTGACCGCATCCCAGCCGCCCATAGCGCCCCATTGAATGGGAACCGTAATAGCTACAGCCACGCCCAGGAAGAAAAACATGATCATATCCGTAACTGCCACGCCCATCAATCCTGCTGCCACTGCGATGAGAACCACCAAAATCATGACGATACCGCCTGTTACCAGAAACGGAGCATCCCATGCCACTTTGCCGACAAATCCGCTAGAGGTTACATTGCCGAATTGACAAGTATATATCAACATCAGAACTGCACCGATGATAGCCACCGATTTACCGTAGGAACGTTTCAATACATCCGGCACGGTCATGTCCGTTCTGATCTGCATCTTCGGCCCTATCCACAAGGCTAGAGGAATTCTGGCCGCATGGGCGGTAAAACACCACATGAGAAACATGGAAAGTCCATAAATTGCGAACCATTCCACCGAACCCAAAGTGCCTACGCCCCCGTACCAGGTAGATACCAAAGTCCCTACTGTCAGAGACCAAGGCAGAGACTTGTTGCAGACGAAGTAGCTTTCCATGTCCTGTACGGTCTTAGAAAAATATGCTGCTACAAATAGAATGCCGATTACCGCCGTTACGACGATGATATTGTCCACCAATGTAAGCATTTCTTTTCACTCCTTTCTTTTGCGTAGACAGGTTTGCTTTCCATCGCAAACCTGCCCCCATGTTCTATAAACTCTTGATTAAATCCACTGCACTGGCGGCATCGTGGGAGTAGTTAGCGCCGATGGATGCTGCAAATTCAGCAGTCAGAGGAGCGCCGCCAACCAGCGGAACCGCCCTGACATTCTGCGTCTTCAACAGGTCTACCACCTGTTTCATCTCCGTCATGGTCGTAGTCAGCATGGCCGACATGCCAACAAAGTCGACGTCCAAGTTTTTTGCTTCTTCCACAAAGATTTCTGCCGGAATGTCCACCCCCAAGTCTATGACCTCGTAACCGGCTCCTTCGAACATCATGCCAACCAATTTTTTTCCGATATCGTGGAGATCGCCTTTTACCGTTCCGATTATCACACGGCCCCTTGACTGGTCATCACCAGAAGCGACCAACTCCTCCCTTATGAGGTCCATTCCAGCTTGCATAGTATTTGCCGCCATCAAAACCTCTGGCACAAAGACCTCCCCAGAAGAAAATCTTCTGCCAATGTCGTCCATGCCCTTCACCAGTCCCTCATCGAGGATCTCCTTAGCGCTGATGCCAGACGTAAGTGCCGCACTGACATAAGTCTCTATGGCATCAATTTCATAATTTTTGACTGCGTCTGCAATTTTGTTTAACATGTTCTCATCTCCTTAAAAATCTTCTCTGTGATGCTTGCCCTCAGCAATTTCCCTCTCTCTGCGTCTGATGATCTGATCGTATTCTCTGATGACTGCTTCATCAACGAAAAGTTCCGAATCAGATTCGATGATTTCCCGTGCTTTTTTGTTTAAAACAGTGCGGATATCTTCGCTGCCAGCGATCTGCCAAGCCTGATACTGTTTTCGGTTCATAAATTCCGGATAGTAAGTCTCCTCCCTGAAATGCTGGAAGGTATGCGTCTGCGTCATATACTGGCCGCCTGGCCCCACTTGGTCAATCAGATCCAGACATAAGGTTTCCTCGTTGACATCTATCCCTTTTTCCATCCGTTTGATATAACCGACGATGTCACTGTTCATCAAAATCATTTCCAAGCTGCCAATCAAACCGGCGCCCAAATAGGCGTTATCGTGAACTAGATTCGTTCCGCTGAGAGCAGCCAACATATTAGAGAAGGTAGACTCTACCCCTGCCTGCACGTCAATGGCATTGGAATCTGAACATCCGCCTGTACCATAACACGGCAGATTATAGAACTTAGCCAGCTGTCCCACAACGGCATGGATAATCGGCAGTTCCGCTCCGCCGTAGCAGCTGATGGACGCCTTCATATCCATCGTGGACCCCACAAGGCCAAAGATGAATGGTGCGCCTGGATTCTTAAGCTGGTGAATGACAAGACCGCTGAGCCCTTCTGCATTACCTAAGGCAATGGTTCCCGCTAAGGTCGCTGGTCCCGTTCCACCTGCGATAATGCCCGAGGCCCAAGTTACAGGAATGCCATATTCTGCACAGAGCAGCAGTTTCTGTGTCGCCTCTTTGCTGTTGGTCAGTGGTGAAATCGGCTCGCCATATAAGCCGATGGTCGGGTTGAGCCGCAGTTGGTCATAACCGCCTGCATTGACTGCCGCCATGTCGATAAGGGCTTTCATGTTCCCATAATCAGTAGCCGTAATCCAGTTCGGTTTACCGCAATAACTTCTCATCGCTTTGAAGTGATATAGGTCCACAACATCCTGGCTGACATCACTTGCCAAACCTAAATTTGCAACAAAGTCGATGTTGACTGCGTATTGGGCAATCTTGGCGACATCCTCTACATCTTTCAGTACCGTGTCTCTGATTTCACCTGAATAGGGGTCGATGAACTTCGGCAGATCTGTTCCCAGGCCATAATAGACGTTGTTTCTGTAAAGGTGCAGTTTTCTCTCCCCATCCACATTGCAGAGGGTGATCTTTGGCGGCGCGCTTTTGATGGCGTCTTCAACAAGCTTTGCGGGAATTCTCACTCGGTTTCCCTCTACGTGGGCGCCTGCTTCTGCAAGAAGTGCGAGCGCCTCATCATCCAGGACTACAACGCCGGTACGCTCTAAGATTTCTAAAGACGCCATGTGAATGACGTGAATCTGTTCTTGTGACAGATACTCAAAACAACCACCTGCGATTTTTTGTTTATTTACTAACATGTTCCATTGATCCTCCATTTTCTATCAACCGGTTAATGAATTCGCCTTCATTAAATCAGAATTATCTGTCTATTGCAATACCATTGAAAGGATTAGTTCATCACTTAATTAGCTATATCTGTATTGTTTTTTGTGCAAGAATAGAAGATAATAGAGGAAAAGGAGGAATTGACATGCCAGTGATAAAAAAGAGCCTGCCAGGAAAGGTCAAAGTTTCGTTTCAGTATGGCTGCGCCATGGAGCTGGTCTGCAGCCTCCACGTGATTACAGACCCCAGCCATCACGTCAATTGTATCGACTGGTATGATCACGTCATCAGCCACGTCGAGAAAAAATTAATCAGACAGATTGTCGATTTTGGCAGCCGCTATGCAAACTGGGACTTAGTTATGGACTTAATTGATAACTTTACAAAGCCCTGCGCGGAACGATCAGGTTATTTCGATGATTTTTTCTCAGTCATCGAAAGGCTGGATAATCTGCCGCGGGAACAATTTGCCTATATTTTTCTTGGAGAAACCCTATTAGGCAATGATGATAACATCTATGACCTGCTGCTGCATCCCGAACACTTAGATCAGTACGACTTATATGACTTGTATCAGTATGTCAGCCGTGATAACGCAGAATACTTCATCCGGCATGTAGATGAAGTTCGAAAAGAGATGATTGACATTATCACCCTTTATTACAACGTCTATTTTCAAGAACACTGGAAAAAAACCTGTGCCTTTTATCGCGGCGCTGCAATCAAAGAAAAGGCACAGTTTGCTGCCGCAGACCCGGCCAATTTTATCGCTTCTCTCCACGATGACCTGATTTACGAGTCTGACACCCTCATCATGAGGAAGCAGATCGACTTCAAAGTGCAGTCTGAAGAAATCAAAGAGATAAAGATTATTCTGTCTGCCTTTACTTATCCGCATTTGATGATCAATATCTATGGCAATCGCATCAGCCTTTATCGAAATATGCTGATGCCGGACATGTCTACCACTTTTGACAACATGGCAAAATCCATCCGTGTATTTAGCGATCCCACCAGGCTCTCGATTGTGAAACTGCTTCTGGACAGAGAGTTGACCAACAAAGCGTTAGCCTCTCTTCTGAATATTACGCCTGCGTCCATCTCACAACATTTGAAAATATTAAAAGAAGCAGATATGCTCTATTCTATACGAAGAAAGAACAACATTTTATATAGAATAAAGAAAAAAGAAGTTGCACTGATGCTCACTGAATTAAAGCGTTTTTTAGATATTTCATAATAAAAAACAAGTGCATGACGGAGCGTCGCTCAGCCGTAAACGTCAACCAGCGAAACGGACAGCGAAAGGCGCGTTAGCGACTGGAGGAGTGAACGGAGCGAACGATGAAACATACGCAAATACGTCCTTTGGACGATATTTCCTATGTTATAAAAAAAACAGGTTTTCCGGCGTAACCGGATTACCTGTTTTTTAAGTACAAACAATCTTCTATAATTAAAAGTTATGGTAATACGAGATTCCCTGATCATAACCAAAGACAGAATACAATACAGTACCGATCAAAGAAATGATGCAGATTCCTATAATTACCGCGCCGATAATAATCAAGGCCTTTGCCCATGTTGGCAGCCCGGTCTTTTGCGGCTGCACCTGCTGATCGTAATTCTCCTGATAATAGGTACCCTCTTCCTGTGGATTTCTCTGGTAATTCTGCGCTGCCTGGCTCTTTAACGGATAGTCCCGTCTGATGACCAGGTACACTACCAATCCCAGGTAACTCGGCACCAAAGCTGCGACCAACGCCCACAGCCACGGACTGCAGTCTACTCTTTTATCTGCATCTTTGTAGACGCATACTGCTATGACGATAGGGATTCCAATCGTAAAGATCAAAATCACCGGAATAATCATCAAAACAGCAAAAGCTCCAAATAACATAATCTCAGTCTCCCTTCTTCTTTTTATGTCTATATGAATAAAAGTATACCACATTTTGTCGAATCTGCATATTATGTTAGTGAAATCTTTTAACCTTGAGGTGAAAATCATGGCTTATGACACCAGAGAACTCTTTGCCCGCCTGATACAGTGCGAGGCAGGAGGCGAAGGTGAAGATGGAATGAGAGCAGTTGCAACTGTCATTATGAACCGGGCGACCATCAGCTACGGCGAGTTTGCCCGTGTCAGCAAGGGCGGAGACGTGAGAAACATCATCACGCAGCCAGGACAGTTCGTCTGCATGAGAGAAAGCGTCGGCGGTGTTTATAACCCGCAAAATGTTTATAATATGAATCCTACACAGGAGCATTTTGATATTGTAGACTGGGCAATGGGAGGAGGCCGATTGATGGGTGTTGATGAATCACTCTTCTTTCACAACCCCTATAGTACCAAATGTCCAACATACTTTCCAACCAATGTAGGCGTTATCCATAACCGGATAGGCGACCACTGCTTCTACCTTCCGACTTCATACTATGCAGATACATGATGATAAATCAATAAAGAGAAAAAATATAGAAATGAGGTAATTTTTTATGATTATGCCATGCAACAGTGCAAATGGATGCGGAACGGTTTCCGTCCGCAACAACCAATTCGACGACTTGGCTTACAGACCGATTGACGGAATTTCCTATGAGGAGATGACAGGATTTATGCCTTCTTCCTCTGCTACAGCAAACGTTGCTCCTGTACCTGGTACGTCAAATATCCCTACGGCCTCCGGCGTTGCAGCTGCACAGGGTCTCGATCTCGATAATCCGGCTATGCCCGGCGGCGCCAATAATTTAAGACCATCCACAGGCGGCAGTTCAGTACAGCCGGAAGGCGTCCTGCCAAACGCACCAGAATTTCAGGTTCCAAACAATCCTCTTCTTCCGCCGGGTTATCAAGAAGTGATCAACTATGAAAACCTGCAGTACATGAACGGTTTTCTCAGAACACAGATTGGAAAATATATCCGTGTTGAGCAGATTGTCGGTTCTACGGTCATCGAAGATCGTTATGGTTACTTAGTCGGTGTCGGCCTCAATTACATCCTTCTGCAGGAAATCAATACACAGAACATCATGGCGGTGGACTTCTACAACATCAAATATGTATATATCTATTATTCACAGCCTACCCTGCCTACCAACGCCACCAGATAACTTCTACATCAAAAAGCACGCTCGGCATTGCCGAGCGTGCTTTTCTTAGTTCCAATGAATGATTTTACTCTTGTTGAGAGTAACTTTGTTCTTTAACGCTAATAGTGAATAGTCGTGATTCCAATATCCGTTTGACGGCCAGTATGTAAAATAATCTCTTGTCCTAATGCCATACGCATTTTCTGCACTGTAATCAATCATGATTACCTTTTGACCATTAATTTTGCCAGAGTAAATTTTATTGACTATCAATGTGCTTGGAAAATACAAGCTTTGATTTTTCAATGCAAGGTAAGCTTTTCTTGCCTGTCGCTGCGTCAAAGTCTTGCTCGATATCTTAATACTTTTACTACTGCTGAAATCACCATAATATTTTGTTCCATTAACTTTAGTATAGGCTCTGACCTTATAGTAATATGTCTTCCCATATGTTTTCTTCTGATCTGTGAAGGTGGTAGCTGCATAGCCTGCTGCTGTTTTAATTTTTTTGTATGTTCCCGAGGCACTTTCTGCTCTAAAAACTTCATAGCCGTTAGCGTTTGAAAGCTTTGACCATTTGATTGTGGCACTGCCGGCAGATGTAGTCAAAGACGTAATCTTTGCCTTTGCAACCCCTGCAGCGCCAGTTACATAGTCTGACCCCATGTTAGAAATAGCCTTTCCATCTACATAAATATACGGAATTACTTGATATTCATATTTTACACCTTTTTTAATATCCTTATCTATCCAACTAGTAGTATTCCCCGATGCGATTGTCACCTCAGGAAACGGACGTCGAGTACTTTTAACGGTTTTGTAAATATAATATCCATCGGCATTTTTAATTTTATTCCATGATACCTTTATCGATGAACCATTCAAAGCAGATGCCTTAATCTTTGGATTTTCTAAGGCGGCATAATCTATATCACCATAAATCCATTCGCTGAATATGTCATCTACGTAGACCGCCCTTAATTTGTAATAATATGTGCCGGGCACTGTCGGCCTGTGAATATATCGAAACTGTGTTTTATTAGGGTCCAGTGACTGCCAGAAATCCTTTTGATCTTTATCACTGTCACTGACTTTTGACAGCAATTCGTAATCACTTTCTCCAGGTGCTTTAACATAGAGTTCATAATAATTTAAGCCTTTATTATTACCCCTATCTATATTATCCCAAAAGAGATAGATCCCATTCCACCCTTCATCAACCTGTAAATTACTCGGTGCTTCACCTGTAGCACCAAAGGCGGAAATCACATTTACAGGCAGTATGGAAATAATGAATGACATAGCCAAAATAATGGCAATTCTGCTTTTCTTTTTCACTTTTTTCTCCTTTAATTAATATAAAATATTGCATAGTACTTCTTATTCTTAATTACTATTTTACCACTCATTTTAGAAATTACAATAATATAGTAAAAATAGTGAAATTAGTTAATTTTTAGTTAATATTTCAAATATCTATTGTGCTTTTTTAGATATCTTCGTATAATAATTTTAACAGGAAAATAGTTAAGGTTAAGAAAGGACAAATATTATGAAAAAGTCAAGAATCATTAGTGTCGCATTGACACTGGCACTTGTTCTAACCACAGTATTTGCAGGAACTGAAAGCATTTTTGCAGACTCCACTAGAGCCATTAGTGGCGCGTCTTCAACAGGCTTATCCACATTTGCCGTCAATGAAGACGGTTCTATTACGGCTACCAATATGAACAGCAAAACACCTGCCGATACTTACAATGTAAAGTATAGTAAAGACAATCCCTTTGCAGGAGCAATCAAATTACCAAAAGCAGGCACATTTGAATTTAATATTGTCGCCGGAGCTAATACAACAGTAGCGTTATACGATTCGCTGACTGCAACAACACCAATTGCAACGAAAAATCTATATCAGTCATACGACGGCAGTGCAGAATCATTCTATGTAAAAGCAAAAAAAGCAGGCACCTATTACATTGCGTTCTACACTAACAGCACTACGGAATGCACATCTCAATTTAATGCACTGTATGCCCCATCCGGCAATGTTACGCCGACCAAAAACAAAGAGTACTTTAGCTCAGCAACGAGTAGTTCTTATACATATTATAAGATTACTGCACCTTCAACTGGTTATATCAAAATTCAATTTCCACACGGTACGGCCGGAAACAATTCAGTTTACAGCATTAAGCTAATGAATTCCAAGAAGAGCAAGAATTTACTAAAGTACGTGACGAAAGTAAATTACAGCAAAAACTTTACTACCTACGCTGCGGTACCAAAGGGAACATACTATGTAGCAGTCAAATCTACAACAGATAGTTGTTACGGAATTAAGCTTAATTTCACAAAAGTTACCGAGAATAGCGGCAGCAGCCGTTCAAAGGCGAAATCTCTGCTTAAGGGTAACACAAAGAGAGGAACAATTTTAGTTACACAGACCAGCAGCAACGCAGATTGGTACAAGATCAAAGTCAACAGTTCGCAAAAGGTAAACCTTGCAGTGAAAACTTTAACAGGCGGTTCATCTGGCGGAATCAGAGTTTCTGTATACAGCAGCGGAAAGACTAAAGCCTTCGGTTCTTACGATTTCTATTATGGCGATCCGGCAGGAACATTGAATCTTTATACAGATTATAACGGCGGCAAACTTGCAAAAGGCACATATTATATCAAGGTTCAAAAATATGGTAATGGCAACGGCCAATATCAGATTCAATGGAAATAAACTAATACTAGATAAATACGCTGGATCGTCTCGTCCAGCGTATTTTAAAAATGATTTAAGAAAGGACCTAAAGCAATGAAGAAAAGTAAACTATTAAGCTTGGCATTAACCTTGGCATTGGTCTTTACCACGGTTTTCGCCGGTACAGAATCCATCTTTGCTGCAAGTTCTCAGGAAATGCAGGCAAAATCAACTGACCGAATCAATGCCGTCAGTCTGAACAGCAAAGATAAAGCCGATATCTGGACAGTATCTTACGACCAAAATTCGACGACCTATATTCCAGTCTACATTCCAAAAGCGGGCACCTTTAAAATTGATCTTGCCGGCATAGACTATCAGTACGGCAGCTATATAAAGCTAAAAAATGGCGCAACTGCAGAGGCGGGAGCAATCGGCTCCTATGAGTACATCTCATCCTCTTCACCAGAAGGAGTTATTTTTGGTGAAGTCAGCAAGGGCGGCACCTACTACCTTGAATTTTCGACCACTTTACCTGGTACCTATAAAACCGCTTTCAGCGTATCCTATGCACCGGCTGGCGGAACGCTCAAGTCTGGCACACAGTTCTTTGGAACAAGCCCTAATGGAAAGGTGTCTTATTACAAAATAACAGCCCCTGGAACAGGTTATATGAAAGTGACCTTCCCTTCCACAGCAAGCACATATAGTCCATCCTACAGCGTAAAGTTGATGAATTCCAAGAAAAAAAGTATCTCTGGTGATTATCAATCTGTTTATGCAAGCAAAAACTATACGACTTATTTTGGTGTAGGAAAAGGCACTTACTACATCGCCGTAAAAACTAGTGATCCAATATATGGAATCAGAACAACTTACAATAAGGTTACAGAAAAAAGCGGCAGCACTAAGTCAAAGGCAAAGTCCATCTATAAAAAAGGCACAAAGAAAGGAATTATCACAGCCTCTCAGAGCAGTACTTCTGGCGACTGGTATAAATTCAAGATTACAAAATCGCAGACAGTGAAATTCAGTATATCAACACTGGCTAGCTCCAACGGCGGATTGAGAGTTTCCTTCTACAAAGCGGGCAGCAGCTATGCCTTCGGATCACAGAGTTTCTCTTCTTATACTCCATCAGGCACAGTTCAGCCATATACCTACGGTTACGGCAAAAAACTTGCGCCAGGAACTTATTATGTAAAAGTGCAGAAGTACAGCGGCGGCAACGGATATTACAAGATGAAATGGCTATAACCCCACGTTAAAAAGGACTCCTTTCGGAGTCCTTTTTATATTGGTGCTTCTCTCTAGTTATAGCAGTTACAGAAAATGATAACTAACAGTAAGAAGAAGAATAATAGGCTGGTATCAATACCGCCGCCTTCACCATTAAATAAACCACAATTATTTGACATGTAATTCACCTGCTTCTTTCATATTTTTTAATATACAGTATGAGAAAAGAGGCAAAATTGTTACAGAATTCTATGGTTATTTTTAAATATTATGCGATGATAACACGACTGACTTCTTCCATGGAACCAGAACCATTACCTTTTGATATCTCCGCCGGATAGGACATCGTCGTAGACTGCGCGGCTGCCGCCGATGAATTTCGGCCTGGTTCTAGCGCACACCACATTCGCTTCTCCAATCTTCTTCACAGAAATACGTACGGGAACAGCCACTCTTTTCAGCTGCATGCCGATCAGCGTATCACCGATATCCATGCCTGCGTCTGCCTTAATCTCCTCCACAGCTACAGGATGCTCCGCATTTTGATAGACGGTCATGGCAAAAGATCCGCCAGCGTGGAGCTGCGGTACTACATTTGCAATTTCTATCCCTGGCAGTAAAGCAGCTTTTTCGACGATAACAGCGCGATTCAGGTGCTCACAGCACTGTGCTGCCAAAAAGATGCCTTTCTCCCTTAGAATCGGCATTACGCCCTCATAGACGGCCTTGGCGGCATCGATATCGGACCCTTTTCCGATATGCGCCCCTTTTATCTCACTGGACGAACAGCCAATGACAAAGATGTCACCTTTGTTCAGTTTTGCTACTGCAAGCAGCTCTGTCACCGCATGTGCCGCCTGCTCTCTGATTTCTTCATAAGTCATTACTAATCACCTTCTTAGTTTATACATTCCAGCTGGAGAGATAAGCAGCCTGCTCTTCCGTCAGCTGGTCGATTTCGATCCCCCAGGCTGCCAGCTTTCTCCTGGCAACTAAATCGTCTATTTCGCCGCTGACATCGATAACCTGATTGCCCAATTTCTCGTGATGGTCTTTGATATACATAGCCGACAAAGCCTGTACGGCAAAACTCATATCCATAATCTCTGCCGGGTGTCCGTCAGCAGCAGCGATGTTGACCAGCCTGCCTTCACCGATGACGTTAATCCACTTTCCGTTTGAAAGCCGGTAGCCCATGATGTTTTTGCGAGTCTCCTTCTTTTCTGCAGCAGCAGCTTCCAGTCCGGCCATATCCACCTCGCAGTCAAAATGTCCTGCGTTGCTTAGAATTGCTCTATCCTTCATTTTCAGCATGTGATCCACTGTAATCGTCTTACAGCAGCCTGTAGCAGATACGAAAATATCGCCGAGAGGCGCAGCTTCTGCCATAGTCATCACGTCGTAGCCGTCCATCTTCGCTTCGATGGCCTTGACAGGATTGATCTCCGTGACGATGACTTTTGCTCCCAAAGCAGCTGCTCTCATGGCAATGCCCCGGCTGCACCAGCCATAACCCACGACAACCACAGTCTTTGATGCGACGATCAAATTCGTATTTCTCATAATGCTGTCCCAGACAGATTGTCCCGTGCCATAACGGTTATCAAAGAGATGCTTGCAATCTGCGTCATTGACCGCTACCATAGGGAATTTAAGGATTCCCTCTTTCTCCATGGCCTTGAGCCTGATGACGCCAGTGGTCGTTTCTTCACAGCCGCCCCAGACTTCTTCTGCCAGGTCCGGACGTTTCGTATGAATCAATCCGACCAAATCTCCCCCGTCGTCGATGATGATGTTCGGTTTCTGTTCCAGGCACATTTCGATGTGTCTGTCATATTCCTCCGCCGTAGCGCCATGATAAGCAAAAACTGCCAATCCGCTGTCCGCAAGGGCTGCTGCCACATCGTCCTGGGTAGAAAGCACATTGCTTCCCGTCACCGACATCTTGGCGCCGCCAGCCGCCAATACCAGGCACAAGTAAGCAGTCTTTGCCTCCAAATGAACTGAAAGAGAAATCTTGACACCTTCAAAAGGCTTTGTCTTGACGAATTCCTCTTCTAAGCCGCGAAGCAGCGGCATATTATTTTTCACCCACTCGATTTTCTGATGCCCGGAAGGCGCAAGTGTGATGTCTCTGATCTCGTATTCTCGCATATCAATTCCTCTTCTTCTGTTAATTTACTCTATATCCAGAGGCGCAGTAAAGCTCTCTGTAATATCCACGTGACCCATCAAGGTTTCTGCTTCTTCACCGTCAACAGTAAAAGAAACGGACTTTACTTCGTCATATGACTGCATCAGAGTCTCCACGATCTGGGAAATCAAAAGCTGCTCTTCCACAGCGCTTCCTGTCAGATTTCTGCTGGAAAAGTCTACAATGACATCTCCCTTTTTTTCGTTTACATTGATTACAGTATAATCATCTCTAAATGCGGTGGCGACGCCGTCCTTTCCCTTGAGTCTGCTCTCCTGCAAGGCATTGAGAGTATTCAGATAAAGCTCCGCTCTGCCTGAGCCTTTGACCTCTGTATCCACAGTGAGCAAAATCTGATCCGCTTTTCCCTTTAGGAGGAATTGCGGATTGACTACAGCCAACACCACTCGCTGCCGGTTTCCGCATCCAGTCAGAGCCATAAAGAGGGAAATGACGATGAGCATAATGACTACTTTTAAAAAACCATGTTTCATAAACAGCTCCTATTCGACGGTAACACTCTTAGCCAGGTTCCTCGGTTTGTCGATGTCTTCGTCTCTTTCTCTTGCAACGTAATAAGCGAACAGCTGCAGCGGAATTACAGTCAACAGCGGTGTCACTTCATCAGCACAGTTCGGAATGTAGATGACTTCCGTACTCTCCTGTTCAATCTTCGTATTACCTTCTTTGGCGATGGAAACCACATGGGCCAATCTCGCTTTTACTTCAACGATGTTGGAGTACATCTTATCGAACAGTCTGTCCTGGCTAGCCAGGGCGATGACGATCGTCTCCGGTTCCATCAAAGCGATTGTTCCATGCTTCAGTTCTCCCGCCGCAATTGCAAAAGAATTAATGTAAGAGACTTCCTTTAGTTTTAAGGAGCCTTCGTAGGCGACGGCGGAATCAATGCCGCGTCCGATAAAGAAGACCTGATCCCTGTTGTAGAGGAATTTAGCCAGTTCTTCCACTTCGCCGGCCTTCTCGATTATTTTTTCCACTTTCTCAGGAATTGCTTTCAGTTCAGCAATCATCTCCGCATAATATTCTTTGCTGATCGTCCCTTTCAGTTTCCCCATGTAGAGAGCGATCAGATACATGCAGACCAACTGGGTCGTGTAGGCTTTGGTTGAAGCTACCGCGATTTCCGGTCCCGCCCAGGTGTAGAACACGTCGTCAGACTCTCTGGCGACAGAACTGCCCACCACGTTGACGATGGAAAGCACTCTGGCCCCTTTGCGTTTGGCTTCCCTAAGCGCCGCCAGTGTATCCAGGGTTTCACCCGACTGGCTGATGGCGATGAACAAAGTCTTGTCGTCGACAAAAGGGTCACGATATCTGAATTCAGATGCCACGTCCACTTCCACCGGCACTCTTGCCATCTTTTCAATGGCGTATTTTCCAACCAGACCTGCATGGTAAGCCGTGCCGCACGCCACAATATAGATTTTATTGAAATTCTCCAAATCCTCTAAGGTCAAAGAGATTCCATCCAACTTAATCTGATCGTCGTCATCCAGTCTTCTCATCAAAGTCTCGCGAATGGCCTTTGGCTGTTCGTGGATTTCTTTCAGCATAAAGTGCTCATAACCTTCTTTTTCGGCGTCTTCCAGACTCCAGGTGACCTGCAGCACATCCCGCTTGATCGGATTCTTCTTCTGATCCATAATTTGAATCTTCTCTGGCGTGCAGATAACCATCTCGCCGTTTTCAATCAAGTAGATTTTGTCCAGATATTTCAGCAGCGCCGGAATATCCGATGCAATGAAGTTACAGCCTTTGCCCAGGCCTGCAATCAGCGGAGCATCTTTACGAAATGCTACTATTTTTCCCGGCTCATCCTTAGAAATGGCGGCAAAGGCATAGGCGCCTTTCATCTTATCCACTGCTGCAAGAACTGCATCTTCCAGACAACCCTTGTTCAGTACGCCAATCAACTGCGCGATGACTTCTGAATCCGTCTCCGTCTTAAAGTGGATACCGTGTTCAGCCATAAGCCATTCTTTCAGTTCCACATAGTTTTCCACGATGCCATTGTGCACGATGGCAATACTTTCATCTTGATTGCTGTGAGGATGGGCATTTTCATCGGATGGTACACCGTGCGTAGCCCATCTGGTATGTCCGATTCCCGTCGTGCCATACAGCTTTTCACCGGCAATGGCTCTCTCCAAATTTTCGATTTTTCCTTTTTGTTTCCTAACAGCAATGCTGCCCTTATCAATAAGGGCAATTCCTGCTGAATCATATCCTCTGTATTCTAATTTTTTCAATCCGTCGATGATAATATCTCTGCAGTTATCATTCCCGACGTATCCTACAATTCCACACATAATTTAACCTTTCCTTAACTGAATTTTCTGCTGATTAAATCAGCCAATTCCTGAGCCATCTGATGAATCTGCTCGATATCTTCCCCTTCTATCATAACCCGGACCAAAGGTTCTGTTCCCGATGGTCTGATCAAAACTCTGCCGCTGCCTTCCATCTCTGCTTCTATGGATTCGATTGCCGCCTGAACCTCCTGATCCTCCATGTACTTCTTTTTATTCTCATTTGTTACATCTGCATTGACTAAAACCTGTGGAAAAATTTCAATCTCTGCAGAAAGCTGAGAAGGTTTTTTTCCTGATGCTTTTACTGCCTTCATGAACTGCAGGGAAGATAACGTGCCGTCTCCTGTGGTCGTGTAGTTCAGGAAGATGATATGTCCCGACTGTTCTCCGCCCAGCACACAGCCAGTCTTCAGCATGGATTCCAGAACATATCTGTCGCCGACAGCCGTTACATCCACCTCTGCGCCGACTTTCCCGATGATGTACTGGTGAAAGCCGATGTTGCTCATCACTGTTGCAGTAACTTTATTAGCAGCTAACTGCCCGGCATCTTTCAGCATCTTGGCACAGATACATATCGTCTTATCCCCGTCGATGACCAGGCCTTTTTCGTCTACAACGATCAATCTGTCCGCATCTCCATCAAAAGCAAGACCGATGTCAGCCTTCTCTTCTACCACCTTTTGCTGCAGTTTCTCCGGATGGGTGGAGCCGATCTGGTCGTTAATATTAATTCCATTAGGGTCACAGCCGATGGTAACGACTTCAGCCCCCAGAGCTTTGTAAACTGCCGGCGCTGTCTTATAAGCAGCACCATTGGCACAGTCTAAAACGATTTTCATGCCGTCCAGTCTCACATCAATACTCTCCAAAAGAAAATTACAGTAAAGTTCCGTTGCATTTTCTTCTGCTTCCAAACATCTGCCCAATTCATCCCCTGCCATGTGACTGTTAGGATCGATATCTCTGATAATAATATCTTCTATCTTCTCTTCGATGGTATCGTCCAATTTAAATCCGTCTCCATTAAAAAATTTAATGCCATTATACTCAAAAGGATTGTGAGACGCCGAAATCACAATGCCGGCGTCAGCCTGATAATACTTGACCAAGTATGCAACTGCCGGCGTCGGAATGACTCCAGCTTTAATCACATTGCCGCCTACAGCCAAAATCCCCGCCGTCAAAGCGTTTTCCAGCATATCTCCCGATACTCTAGTGTCTTTTCCTATGACAATAACCGGCCTTTTATTCTCTTTTCTCAGGACAAACGCACCTGCTTTTCCCAAATTAAAAGCAAGCTCCGGCGTCAGTTCTGCGTTGGCGACACCTCTCACGCCATCCGTACCAAATAATCTACCCATATCTACCTCTATTCTATCGTTACTCTAATTTTTTGCGGACTGATGTCCATGGACGTGTACGTCTTTCCACATGTGACGGTCAAATCTACCTGATGCGTCCCCTCTCCCAGGTCTCCCAAATCAGCAGAAAGGCGCAGGTCACTTTTTTTGATCGCTGCCATGGCCTCCTCGGTTCCTTTGACCACAATTTCTATTTTTCCAGCTTTGACCTGTCCCTTCAGATCATCCTCCAGGCCAGTTAAATCCACATCGCCCTCATCAAAGGTGAAGGTCTTGCTGGAAAGGGCCTGAATTTTGACGATCAGAACCAGAGAACTTGAGTTGTCTGATATCTGTATCTTATCCGGTAAAATCGGCACTAGGTCAATCGTCGTATCTTCAGTGATCTCTGTGATATCCACTTCCTGTGTTTTAATGGATTCAATGTTCTCTAAATCACTGCTCTTGCCTTTGATGGTTATTGTCTTCGGCACTGTAGTATTTTTTTCCAGCGTATCTTCTGCGTCGTCGTTAATCGGCACGATCAAAGGCACCGTCTTCGTCTTTGCAAGTTCTGCGGTGACAGAAATAGATTCGGCTGACAGTTTTACCTTTTCCACTTCGTTGCCGCTCTTGTCAACAGGTTTCAGTTGACTTTTGATGGTTTTCAGCTTATCGGTAACCTTACCTTCAGCGACAACAGCCTTTACGCTGACAACTTTGTTGACCAGCGAAGACGGCCCGCTGACAATGACTGACTCCCGGCTCATTTCTACAGTAATCGGCTCTTCTTCACTTTCGAAGTTTCCTTGATAGTCGACGTCAATATCGACTTCTTTTGATTTGCTATTCTCAACGACAACGGTGACCTTGTTAATACTCTTATCTTCAATCTCAACGTTGTCTGGCACTCTCACGTTAATTTTTAATTCATTCGTCCCTTTCGCTGCATCGGCAAGATCAACCACAGCCGTGATGTCCTTCTCGCTGATTTTGTTGATGTTGCTCCTGGTTCCGCTCAAAGTAACATTCATCGTATCCGCGCTGGCCTCCAGAACCGCAAGGTTGCTGTTGGCCAAAACTTCTCCGTTTACGAACGTGATGGGAATGTCCCTAAAAGTCCTCGTATCGGTGGGATTTGTCTCACCGATAACATATGCCCATAACCCAACTGCTATGATAAGGGAGAGGACGATATTAAACTTTTTGTTATTTAGCATCTTTCTTCCTCCCTAGCTTATCGAATATTTTGCTGAACTTAAAGGAGTCGTCTTCGTTGTTTGAAAGATACAGGTTTAACAGTGTCTTTTCTACGGTCTTTGTGTCCAAAAACCTGGTCAGCTTTCCATCGACTGCCATAGAAATAATCCCGGTCTCTTCACTGACGATAATTGCAATGGCATCAGAATTCTCGGTAATCCCAATACCGGCTCTGTGCCTTGTCCCCAGACTCTTATTCAGATTCTTGTTCCCAGTAAGCGGCAGCACGCAGCCTGCAGCAAAAATCTTGTCGCCCCTGATAAGGACTGCGCCGTCGTGAAGGGGCGCGCCTTCATAAAAGATATTGCCTAAAAGCTCTGATGTGATATCCGCATTGACTTCTGTCCCCGTCTCTGCGATGTCAGAAAGTGCTGTCTCTCGTTCTAAAATAATCAGCGCCCCTGTCTTGGTGCTGGAAAAAGAGTCCACGGCTTTTGCAAACTCATCTGTCACCGTTTTTGCTTTTTCTTTGTCCAGCTGCCCAAACGGCGCTTTCACAATCTTGCTTCTCCCCACATATTCTAATCCCCTGCGCAGCTCTGGCTGAAATACTACGACCAAAGCAATGACGCCCAGTGTCATAGTTCCCCTCAATATCCAGTTCAGTGCATACAGGTTCAGAATATCTGACAGGAAAAATGCTACTACTAATACCAGCAGTCCTTTTACCAGCTGCTGGGCTCTCGTCTCCCTGATAAATCCAAGTATCTTATACACGATAAAGGATACGATCAAAATATCCAAAACATCGTTAATTCCAATACTTGCAATTATGTTGTCAAAAAAATCCTTCATATATCTATCCCCTTATACGTATTAGATTAATTTTACAGTAAACGGCTCAAAAATTCAAGGGGGCGGGCACAAAAAAGGTGGCTTATGCCACACTGCACACTCTTCTTTGTTGCGCTGAAAAAAATGCATAAATTTACCAATGCACAAAAAAGAGCTGCCTCCCGGCAGCTCGTAATTTTAGTATGTTGTTTCTAAAACCCCGTAATTCCCATCCTTTCTGCTATATACGACATTCACGCTATCAGTTTCCATATCCAGGAAAACAAAGAAATCGTGTTGAAGCATCTCCATTTCGAGGATCGCTTCATCTACAGTCATCGGTGCAAGCTCAAATTTCTTGGTTCTCACTACCTTAACTTCTTCCACTTCTTCCTCCATCTCTGGAAGGGTTTCAAATCTCACTGACTTGTTGTCATTGTATCTTCTCTGAAGTTTCCCCTTAAATCTCGACATCTGACTTGATAGCTTATCAACGACTCTGTCGATCCCCTCATAGATATCTGGAACGACTTCTTCTGCTCTGAATACAGCTCCCTTGGCATTTATCGTCGCTTCAATCTTGTCCTTGCCTCTCTCCTGAGATAATACTACATTTACGGTAATGTCGTCTGAAAAGAACTTTCCTAATTTATCAAATTTCTTTTCCATTGTGTCCTGTAAATGTTTGTAGGTGTTAAAATTCTTACCTGTGATGATTACCTTCATTTGATGACCTCCTTAGTTGCCTCAGGGCCTTGCGGCCATAAGTTATTTTATTGATAACAGTATACCATAGTTTTCAGAAAAATTATACATAATCTTTTCTTTGATTTAGCAAAAATAAAAAAACGGCATTGCAGTTGTCTGGCTGACCTGGTCTTTGCCCCCACACTCGCCTTTACCGGGATTTTCCCGAGGACTTACATCTAAGCTACGCCATGATCACTGCCGCATCCTGCGGTCAGCTTACGTGGATCCCTTTGCCCGTAACTGGCTTGGATTTTCAACCACAGACCCAGACAACTGCAATGCCGTCAAAGTTAAATCTATTGGAAATGCCTCCTTATCTCACCTGGCAGCAAAAGCCAGCAGATACACATCTGCTGCACCGGCACGCTTAAGAGCGGAATAACACTCCAAGGCAGTGCTGCCAGTGGTATAGAAATCATCAAGCAGAAGAATCTTCTTGCCTTTTAGCATTTTAACATATTTTTCGTTGATTGCAAACTTTCCTTTCACATTCTGACTGCGTTCTGTGGGACTCAGTCCTCTCATGGGCAGAGTATTGTCCATGCGCAAAAGCCCGTGAGCCAGGTGCGGTTTTGATACCAGGCGGCCTAGATATTTACCAATCAGAGCGGCATGGTTAAAGCCCCGTTTTCGTTCCTTTGCCGCATACATGGGCACCGGCACGATGACATCAAAAGATATTTCCGCCAAAGACAGCCGATCCGCCATAATTTGGGCAATGTCCCTGGCAATATAGGTTTTGCCGTTATATTTCAGTGCAAAGATCAGGGTTCTCTCGTAAAGGCCGTACTCCGTACATCTGAGCACTTTCAGTCCGCCAAGATCTTTGACCGGAGAACCGTCCCACCTGATGTGAGCAATGCAGTGATCGCATAGGTTGTAGGTCCTGCTCTCATCGATAACATTTCCGCAGCAGTTGCAATACAACGACGGCGGAAAAAGTAAATCCAAAGCCGCATTGCCTATGGTTCTAAAGTTCACAGTTCTTTCGTTCATCGCCCAACCTCTAACAAATTTTCCAGCCTGTATCTGAGACCTGAATACCGCATTTTGATTCGGTTATTGTCAATCATGGCATTCATGCGACCTTCTGAACCGACAAGAACGACGATCTGCTTTCCTCTCGTAACAGCCGTATACAGCAAATTCCGAGTAGCCAGTACCGGCGGGAACCAGGATATGGGCATCACTACGATAGGAAATTCGCTTCCTTGGCTTTTATGTACCGTCACAGCGTAGGCCAGCTCTAATTCATCCAATTGGGAGAAATCATAAGTTACGTATTTGTCTTCGTCAAAGATAACTGTCATCTGATTGAATTCTTTGTCTATCTTCTCAATAAAACCCACGTCGCCGTTAAAAATCCCCTGTCCTTCTGAAAAGTCTCGCCGTTTCTTCCAGCCCATCTGATAATTGTTTTTGATCTGCATCACCTTGTCGTTTTCGCGAAATAACTTTTCGCCGAACTTTCGCTCCATCAAATCGTCCCGCGGCGGATTCAAGGCCTGCTGCAGCTCCTTGTTGAGAAAAATGCTGCCCAGCGCACCTTTGCGCACTGGCGTCAAAACTTGAATATCCCTGACGGGAACGATTCCTTCATAATAAGCTGCCAGCCGCTTGGTAATCAGTTCTAAAATCAAATCCAGTATCGCTTTTTCTGAAGGTCTTTCCATAAGAAAGAAATCCTTGTCCTTTCCGTTGACAAAAGGATATTCTCCTTTGTTAATTCTGTGGGCGTTGACAACAATCATGCTCTCTTCTGCCTGTCGGAAGATTTCTTTTAGGATTACCGTATGGACATATTCACTTTCGATGATATCGCGAAGGACGTTGCCTGCACCTACGGAAGGAAGCTGATCGTAATCGCCTACAATGATTAAACGAGTGCCCGGCTTAATCGCATCGGTCAGCCCCTGCATCAGCATCAGGTCAATCATGGAAGCCTCGTCCACGATGACGACGTCATAGTTGAGAGGATCTTCACTGGTCTTCCCAAATTTCATCACGTCCTCACCCTCACAATAATAATATTCCAAAAGACGATGTACTGTGGAGGCGTAATGTCCGCTGGTTTCTGTAATTCGTTTTGCTGCCCGTCCCGTAGGAGCGGCAATGGCGACCTTGAACTCACTTTGCTCAAAAATATTGATAATGGTATTGATAATCGTCGTCTTACCAGTACCTGGTCCGCCTGTGATGACGGATACACCGCTGGTCAGAGAGCTTTTGACAGCAGTAATCTGTTGTTCAGAGAGGATAATCCCTGTCTCTCCCTCTGTCATTTTGATCATGCTGTCGATATCCACCGACAACGCTTTCAGACCGGCTCCCGCAATGGCGGCAATATTCTTGCAGACTTTCTGTTCAGCCAGATAGTACAGATAGAGATACACCACCGTCTGGCCATCCAGGCTGTCAATCTGAATATCCCCTTCAAAAGCCATAGTTACCATATTCTCATAAATTAACTCTGTAGAAACATCCAGGAGTTCAGCCACTTTTTCGCAAAGCTCCTGCTGGGGCATATAGGTATTTCCCTCTCCTACATAGTAACTGAGCCCATACTTGATGCCGCTGTGAATGCGAAAGGTGCTTTCCTTTTCGATCCCCATCTTCTCTGCAATCGTGTCCGCTTTTCGAAACCCGATACCATAAACCTCTTCAACCAGGCGATAAGGATTTTCTTTAATCAGTTCTGTAGCGCTGGCGCCATAAATCTTGTAAAGCTTCAGCGCATAATCGGCCGAGACACCGTATTCCTGGAAGAACATAGAGACATTAGCGAATTCTCGATGGGCGGCAAAAGACTCCGCGATAGATTCCGCTTTCTTGGGTCCGATACCACTGACGCGGGACAGTTTTTCCGGCTCATGTTCCATGATTTCCAAGGTCTCCTCGCCAAACAGATTGACGATGGCCGCTGCCATTTTGGGGCCGATTCCCTTGATAACGCCCGAAGCCAAAAAACCTTCAATTCCGGCCTTGCCTGTAGGAAGCATCTCTTCAAATTCGGTGAAAGCGAATTGCTCCCCATAGGTAGGATGGACTTTGAAGGTTCCCCGCAGCTTGTAACTGGACCCCTTTACGCAGGAAGGAAGACAGCCGACCACAGTAAAATACTCGGCCTCTGTCTCCATCACTGCGATTGTATATCCGTTATCTTCGTTATGAAAAATGATTTCTGTTATAATGCCCTGTTTTTCTTCCATTTACTTAATCCATTTGACGTATCTCGTCTTTGCAGCAAACTTATTTTTAGAATACTTCTTGGCTGCTTTCAACAAGATATCCCTCTGATTGTTCTTCGAATTCTTGTGCACCTCAGAGACAACCAAATCAAGCAGCTCTTCTGCCCTTTCCGGAGAATCAGTAATGCCTGCCTCCATGATATCGTTGGCATCGATGACCAGGTCTTCTGTAAAGACAGGTTCATGGTTGCTCTGAATGACCTGCATAAAATAATTACGCGCTTCGATCTTATTGGACGGCTGATCATAGACGATACGCTGCGCTTTTGACAAATTGTGCAGATAGTTGTACATTTCCAAACCGTGCTTGTGGAGATAGCGTTTGAAGGTTTGATCATCGATGAGAAAGTGAATGTTGATCATCTCATCGATGGCGGTGAGCAGCTGTTTTTTCGTCTTCTCATCAAAGTTGAGACGTTCAATGGCGGCATACCCTCTCTTCTTGGAAAGCGCCGTGTACAGAAGTCCCAGCCGGCGCGCACGAACCGGCTTTGTCTTGTCGATGTTTTTGCAGACCGTATGGAAAGCCTGCATATCTGCCTTGGACATTTTGTTTGACACGTCTTCACCCAGTACGACAGCCATCAGGCCTGTACCTCCCAGCATATTGAGTCCCTTGCCGGCATGGTCAGAAACAAGAAGCCTCTCCAGCTGCACTCTGATAGCATTGACGTCGTAATCCATCAAAAGCTGCCAGTTGACACGGATAGCTTCATATACCTCCTTCTGAAGATCATAGTCCATTTCTGCCGCCAGTCTGACCGCCTCCATCATTCTGATCGGCTCCGCTTTGAACATCCGATCAGGATCGTAAATCGTTCTCACCAGCTTTTTCTTGATGTCTTCTCTTCCGCCATAGGGGTCAGCAAAGGTCCTCTCTGGGTTATCCGCCATGGCGTCGATGGTAAACCCTCTATTTTCCAATTCCTCTCTAAGACCGTGTTCCATATGGTGAATATCCAGTACGGCTCCTTCAAGATGAGAAGGCTCGTCCTCGTCTTTTCCTTTTACTTCGTATGTAAAGTCGATACGCATTACGGGCAATTCTCCGTCTATGACTTCTCCCTTTGGAAAGAGTTTCTGCAAATCTCCCATGGTGGCCTTTGTCACCAGATCCCAATCATAGGCTGGCAAGCCTCTCACTAAATCTCTCACACAGTTTCCTGCAGCGTAAGTCTCAAATCCTTCTTTTTCCAAGGTCTTCAGGGTTAAAAGCACATCTTTGTCAAATTTAATCACTTCCACATCCTCCGCTTTCTTAATCCATCGGCTTGTATAATCTTCTATTATCCAGTGTCCAGACTCGATCAGAAAACTCCCCTGGCGCAATCCCTTCGAGAGCATTTTCCATATCAAACATTCTGGCATCTAAAATATCTAAGTAGTGCAAAACTTCTGCCTCCGGAAACAGCGGTTTCTTAGGACTGCCGAACTCCGGCTCGTAATGGTGGGAAAGAATCATATGTTCCAGCATCAAAGCTTTCTCTCTCGGAAACCCCAGCTCCTCAGTGACCTTGTCTAAAAGCTTGATTCCCTGCACAATATGACCCAGCAGCTGTCCTTCAAACGAATATCCAGGTGAAATGCCGTATTCGTTTGACTCAATTTCGTTCAGCTTTTCGATATCGTGCAGAATTACCCCTGCCGCCACCATGTCCTGGTTCAGGAAAGTATAGACCTGGCACACGCGCAGGCCAGTCATCAGCATTCTCTTTATATGGTAAAGAAGTCCGCCGTATTCTGCATGATGGTTCTTTGAGGCCGCCGGATAATACATCAGCTTAGTCTTATTGTCGCCGAGAACTTTGGTGCAGAGCTTGCGCAGATCCTGGTCCTTCATCTCGTCTGCAACCTGATAGATAAAGTCGTACATATCCTCTGATTTTTCGGGTGCAGCTTTGATAAAGTCTGAAATATCCAGCTTATCATCGGCGTTGCACATGCGGATTCTGCCGATTCGAAGCTGGGTCTGTCCCTGCCAGTCCGTGACTTGGGCTCTGACTTTGATAATGTCGCCTTCCTTCATCTGCGTAAGCATCTCTATTTCACTCTCAGCAATATCCCATTTCTTGGAGTTGACCTCGCCGGTCTTATCTCCCAGAAGTACGTCAAAATACTGTTTCTTATTGGCGCCAACCTTGATGCCGGCACTCTTGACCATAAAAAATTCTGTAACTTCCGTTTGGTTTCTTAAATCTGCTGCGTAATATTGTTTCATTCTGTTATCTCCATAAATGTAATTGAAAAAAATCACTATACTAATAGATATTATAATACAAATCGGCAAATTAGTATAGTGATTAATTCTGAAGATATTTCCCCTTACGGTGCTCCACTGCAATCTGCGGGAGTGCTCCTAAAAAACGCAGAAATGACGGAATCAAAGATTCCTATTTCCTACATTAAAAAAGAGGGACATGAATTCTCATGCCCCTGCATCATTTGTTATACTGTCATTTCTGGCTCTGGCGCCTCTGCTTTGTTCAGTGCGACGCTGGCCTTAAACAAATCACCATCGATCGTGATGTCAAACCAGCCGCACATCAGCTTTGTCAGATCCTTGGCAATAGATAAGCCCAGGCCGCTGCCCTCTGTGTTTCGAGATTCGTCGCCGCGCTTAAAACGTTCCATCAGTTCCTCGGCGCTGATATTCAGCTGCTCTTTGGACATATTTTTCACTTCCAGGACAATCATGCCCGCTTTTTCCACGATGTCCATGTAGACTCTGCTGCCAGGCAGGGCATATTTGCTTACGTTAACCAGCAAGTTTTCTATCACTCTCCACAAAAGCTGACCATCAGCCATAACAAAGACGGTATCCGCTTTGTTGGTAAAGATCACATCTAAATCGTTTGCCGCCAATCGTTCTTCCAGTTCCCCTAAAGCCTGGTTGACGATGGAGGTCATTTCGATTCTGCTGATGTCCACCGGAATTGCCCCGCTGGAAGCCTTTGCAGCTTCGAATAAATCCTCTGTCAGCTTCTGCAGTCTCTTCGTCTTCTCCTCTATGATGTTCAGATACTCCGGCGCATTTTCACTGCTCAAACCCTCTGTCTTTAAGAGATCCACATAGGATACCATGGAGGTCAGAGGCGTCTTCAAATCGTGAGAGACGTTAGAAATCAGATCCGTTTTCATCCTCTGATTCTTCAGTTCATTCTGGACAGCCAGGCTGGTCGCCTCAGATATTTCGTTGATGCTCATGGCCAGACGATCCAGTTCTCCATTGTCTGTTACCGGAATTTTATAGTCCAGGTTTCCCCGTTTTACTTCGTTTACACCTCTCTTGATAGACTGGTATTTGCGTACATATTTTGGCACGAAAATGAAGATCAGAATCAATACCGGTATGATGCCGAACCAGGTGGCCGACAACAGACAACATCCGATCAGAACAGCCATCACCTTCCAAAAGATGCCTTCGCTCTCTTTTGCGGCATCGTAGATGTAACAGCAAACCTTGCCGATAATCGTATGCCTCCAAAAAGCGCCTGCTTTAATCTTTTTCACCAAAGACAGAATCACAATCAATGTGATGGATATCAGAACTACCGTAGCCAAGATGGCAAAGAAGGTTTCCAGCCACTTCGGTTCAAACTCCGAATCATAGACTTTGTACCAATCGTTGTATTCTTTCAGCTGACTCTTTGTCAGATAACTTAACAGCCCCTCATACCAGCCGCTTCTGGACAAAACATCCACATGAAGCATACAGAGCATACCAGTGAAGAACACAGCGAAACCGCCCCCTACGACCTGTAAGTCAGTAAACAAACGGTCGAACCAATTGAGACTGATGTTCCCCTCTTCGTCTCTGGCGCCCACTTTCCACATAGCCAGAATCAGCATGATGATTGCCGATAGCACTGCGGCCACTTCTACCATCCATAGGATAGAGATATTTTCACTGATTGCGTCAATTTCCGTTTCCCATGCGTAGTTTAGATTGTAAGCCAATGCCAACATGCACCCCACGATGATAGATACTGTTACGGCAACTACACATATGGCGCTGCTGGCAAAGCAGACCGTGCCTTTATATTTTTTCAATTTTGTATCCAATTCCCCACACCACCTTCAAATATTTTGGATTTTTAGGATTAATTTCAATTTTTTCTCTAATTCTTCGGATATGGACAGCTACGGTGTTTTCTGGATTGTATGCCGGCTCGTTCCACACATTTTCGTAAATCTGTTCCATAGAGAAAACTTTCCCTGCATTCTCCGTCAGAAGTTTTAGAATACCGAATTCAGTCGGCGTTACTGTAACGTATTCTCCATCAATGGTCACAGTCTTCTCTCCGTCGTCGATCGTAAGTCCCCCTGTTTTGTAAACCCCACTTTTTTTCTCCATGCTGCCCAGGTCTACGTACCTCCGCAATTGGGATTTGACTCTGGCAATCAGCTCCAATGGATTGAAAGGTTTTGTAATATAGTCGTCGGCGCCTACGTTAAGACCGGTGATCTTGTCGTAATCCTCTGACTTTGCTGAAAGCATGATAATTGGTATGTTTTTCTCTTCTCTGATTTTCATTGTCGCCTGCACGCCGTCCATCTTCGGCATCATGACGTCCATAATGATTAAGTGAACCTGCTGCCCCCTGGCGATGGAGAGTGCCTCCACTCCATCAAAAGCCTTAAAGACCGTATACCCCTCATTTCTCAAATAGATCTCTATGGCGCCAGCAATTTCTTTATCGTCATCGCAAACCAATATGTTCATAAAACCTTTCTCCTTTCGTTTACAAGTTTATATTAATCCTTAAATATTACAAAGCGGTGATGCTATTTCTTACGAAATTCTTAAACAAATTTTAACACAAGTCGCAGATGCTTTCAAATGCTAGAAAAAAATGGAACAGGATGCATCCCGTTCCAGCGAATAGCAATATTTGCTTATCGCTCTTTTCCTTCATTTGGTCAAAGCGCGATACGGCCTTCAGCTCCCTGACCTGCAGGTGCTTGTCCACATAATACAAATTACACTTGTCTCTATGTCTATAGTATATGCGAAACCCGGAAAATTCACAACAAAAAGAACCCCGGCAGTCCAGGGTTCCAATCGTCCAGAGCAATGTCTGCTTACTTAAATCTCTTCTTTTGCCTGTTCCACTGCATCGTTCATTTCCACTTTCAGACTCCTATACGCATTCGTATGCTTAAACCGATTGACCACGTCCTTTGCAAAGGCATCCCAATCATTGAAATGCTCCTCATAAAGCTTGTTCACAATGCAGCGTTCACGATAAATGTCTGCATTTCCTCTGATGGAATTCTCGTAGGTCAGACCCGCATTTTGAAGTGCCTTTTCATACACCTGGAAATTATCTGCACCTTTTGCCTCGGAGATGAGATCGTCCATATACTTGTCCAGCTCTTTGTCTGTGACGACAAGATCGTGTTCCTTTGCGTACCAGGTAAAAGCAGCATCCTCGATAAACTTGTCTTTCGCCTGCGTAACGGCCTCTCCCTCCGGCATCCCAGTGAACAAGTTGCCTGCGATGGCGGTATAAAACCAACCGCATGTCTGATCCTTCATATCCATGCCTTTCTTCTGAATAGTATAAAGGGCTGTAAGCCGCTCTTCATCTGTGAGCTGGGTATCGCCGTAATAATTTGTCCACTCACAAATCCAAGTTTCCTCTTCGTCTCCCACTTTGGCAGTTACAATCAGCTGCTTCTTCTCTCCATGTAAAACGTAGCTGCCGCCGTTTTTTCCGTCAAAGCGCAGCTCTCCATTCTTCTCCTGCAACCTGCCTGTCTGATCCTGTCCATATCCGTTCCAAAAGCGATATCCGCCTTCTTTGTCGATGGCGAGGCTCGCGGTATTTCCTTCTTCGCTGATCAGCTTTCCGCCTTGCCAAATTTCCTTCGGCTGCCACACTCCCGCAAGACGGCCCGGGTCGGTGATCTGATCGTCCTCGCCTGCATGTATGAATGCGGAGACGATGACTGCTACTGCGACGAGCACAGCCAATAAAATCAATCCTTGTTTTTTCTTATCTGCCATCTTCATCACCCTCCTGCCTTTTCTACTTAGTATATTACGCTCTATACTATGTTAAAGTCAATATATCAGCGGTCGAATTAAGAATTATTAAGAATTTTCTTGATGTTGTCTATTGCATCGTTCATCTCCACCTTCAACTTCTGGTATGCCTTAGTATGATGGAATCTTCTGACCACATCTTCCCCGAGATCCTCCTGCTCCGCCAAGTATTTACGATAGACGGCGCTCTCATACACATCCCAGCGATGGGCTTCTGCCTCTACCTGTACATAATCCTCATAGGTCATTCCTACCTTCTTCAAACCTACATCATAGCCTTCAAAGGCCTGTGGAGTTTCCTTCATAATTTTGGCAAACTCACGCTTGTATTCTTGCACTGCTTCATCTGTAACGACAATGCCATGTTCCTCTGCATACCAGACAAAGGCCCTGCCTCTGATACAAAATTCTTTGGCTGCAGTTATCGCTTTTCCTTCAGGACATCCACTATCCATCATGTTCATAATTAAAAAATAAAGATTTCTCTCGGTATCATCTTCGATGTTTAGAGCTCTTTTGCAGATTTGAAAGAAGACTTCCTGCTGCTCTTCTTCTGTCCGCAACGCATCGCGGCAATAGCTATACCGCTGACAAATCCACGTTTCCTCTTTTCCCCCCTTCCGGGCAGTTACGACCAACTGCCGCTGCCTGCCGTGAATGTCATAAATCCATCCATCATCGCCGAAAAAACGGAGCTGTCCGTCCACTTCCTTGAGTTTCCCCCTCTGCTCATCCCCTCGATCATCGTTGTCGAGACGAAATCCGCCATTTTTGTCGATGTCGATCAAAATCAGAGACCTGTTCACCCGCTTGCCGTTCTGCCAGACTTCTTCCACTTGCCAGCTGGCAGTCAGTCTCGCCGGATCCGTCAAGAAGTCGTCCTCCCCCGCATGAACAAATGCAGAAACAATGACTGCTGCAGTAACTACGACAGCCAATACGATAGCGGTACGTTTACCTTTGCGTTCTTTCATAAATATCCTCCTGCATTTTATTTATCATCATCATAATCCGATTTTTATAGTAAATCAATACATCAGATACCAAATTAAGAATTATTAAGAATTGCCCGCAATCAAAAATCCCGGCCGCCTAAAGCTGACCGGGATTCTCTTTCCTATTTACTTATTGACGATAGCCTGCAGCACACTGTTAGCCACAGGTCCTGCCACGGAACTTCCGTAACCGCCGTTTTCAATACACACGATGAACGCGTATGGCGCATCCTCATTTTTGATGAATCCGGTAAACCAGGCGTTCGGTTCTTTACCGTAAACTTCCGCTGTACCGGACTTTGCGTAGATGTCCAGACCGGGGAAATTAGATTCGCCGTAGTTGGATACCACGTTATTTTTCATCATTGAAGTCAGCTTATCCGCTGTTGACTCTTCAATCATTCGATCTGTCTCGTCAGCGCTGGAAAGGGCAGAGTGAATCATCTTTGGCACCACCGACTTGCCTCCATTTGCAATCGCTCCCATGTATACCATCATGGAACACGGATTCAACTCATCGTCATACTGGCCGATGCCTGCCCAAGCCAGATTCAGCGGCGCATCAGTCGGGAAGGTAAAAGAGCCCTTCGCATTTTCTACGCCGTCGATATCATAAGAGGTACGCAGCCCCAGTTTGTTGACATATTCGCCCATCAAAGTGGCGCCGACTTTTCTGGTCAAATCTCCGAATCCGCAGTTACAGGACTGCGCCAGCGCGCTTTCAAAGTTGACTGTGCCGTGGGCTGCCGTACAAGTAATCTTTTCCCCATTGATATAGCTGACACCTGTGCAGTAGTAACTCCACGAATCCAGATTATCCAGGTTTTCAATCGCTGCCGCAGATGTGACCAGCTTGAAGATGGAGCCTGGAATCAACTTAGAGGAAAGAAATTTATTGATATACATGCCGGAGGTCTCCTCTTGAGGCGGATTTTCAGGATCCAGACCAGGAGAGCTGACCATACAGATAATCTCGCCGGTTTTGTAGTTATATACGCCAACAGTGCCGCTGCGTCCGTTCAAAGCCTGATAGGCGGCTTTGCTGACGTCTGCATCGATAGACAGTGTCAGATCATTTCCGTTTCCGGTAATGCTGTAGGTTCCTGTCAACACGTTATAACCTACAATACGGCTTTTAAAAGCGCTTCTCGCCGCGGTTGCGATGTTTCCGTTCATATCACCGACAGCGTGAACAGTGGCTCTTCTGATGAGTTCATCGTCATTGTATTTGATCTTGCCGTCTTTGTTTTCCGTCAACAGTTTGCCGTTAATATCGTAGATACTGCCCACGGCCAGCCTTCCTTCCGTGTAGATGTGCTGGTTGGCATAGAAAGTAGCCCAGTCTGAACCATATACGACAAAACGATAGGTAAAAACCCCGATTCCCAAGAATAGCACTGCAGCTAAGGCCAGACAGATAATGGCTCTTTTTTCTAGTTTTTTCATATATCATCATCTCCTTCCACCGCAAGTCCTTTCTCTGACAGGCTGATGGCAATACTGGCGTTCTGCCTGGTATCAGCCGATTTTAGGAATGCCAGCAGTCCCCACGATGCCATCATACTGGTTCCGCCGTTGGAGACAAATGGAAAGGTTACGCCAGTTAACGGAAGAAGATCTACAGAGCCAAAAACATTAAGGATCGTCTGAAATAGCAGCATCGACATGGCGGAACACGCTGCTATGGTGTAATAAGTAGACCTGCCCGCCCATATGGATCTGACGGCAAAAATTGATAAAGTAATAATAGACAGCACTGCCAATATCGCTATGATCAATCCCCATTCTTCTGTCAGCATTCCGAATACCAAGTCGGTATCTGAGGCCGGGATGCTGGGATCTGAGAGCCAGCCTTTCCCTGCGCCGACGCCAACCAGGCCTCCGCTGGCCGCTGCAGACATGGTTCTCGTCTGCTGAAATCCACTGCCGACATCAGCGTAATCCCAGGCGTGACCCCAGGATGCAAAACGTTCTGCGATATAGGATTTAAATTTAAGTACCATCAAGCCGCCGACAAAGGCGACGCCCACGATTAAAATCAGTTTTGTAAAATCTCCGCTTCTGAGGAAAGAAATGACCAGGAATGTGACGAAGAAGATCAGCGCCGTTCCAAAGTCTCCCATTAACGCCAGACAGCAGAAACAGAAGCCAGAAAATATCATAAATATGAGAGAATTTTTCTTTTCAAAAAGCTGATCTAAAGTTGCCGCACCAACCCAGATATAGGCCAGCTTGACGATTTCAGACGGCTGAAAGGAGATTCCCCCGAACTCGACCCAATTGTTTGCGCCAAATTTTGACGTAGCAAAGATCAGATTAAACAATAACAATACCGCCGCTGCAATATACATCA
The DNA here is from genome assembly GCF_900086585.1 of Emergencia timonensis. Classification (GTDB taxonomy): domain Bacteria; phylum Bacillota; class Clostridia; order Peptostreptococcales; family Anaerovoracaceae; genus Senimuribacter; species Senimuribacter timonensis. The sequence continues at coordinate 1,510,797 of NZ_FLKM01000008.1, read as the reverse complement.
GCTTCTGAATCGCCTTTGCCCGATTCAAGTTCCTCAAATATGCGCACATAAAGAAGAACAAAACAACTCCCACAGCGATGGCGATGAATTGCTTGAATACAGCCTCTGGGTATTTACTTGCCGTCACAGCCAAACTCAAGGTAGACAGAAAGAAAGCGATGGTTTCCATCTCAAAACCTTTTCTCCTCATGGAGCGCAGCAAAATCACATAACCCCACATCAGAGCGCTGATGCCGATAAAAGCCATGGTAATAGACGGTACGAAGTCATCCTTCAGGGCAAATTTCAGCTGCAGCCAGGTCATAAACTGAAAGATGGTAAGTGCAATTAACGAAAGCCACGGTGACAGCAGAATGGTGTCCATCTTTCTCATTTCGATGTTATTTCTGCGTTCCTCCAGGCTGATTGGGAACAGCGTGCATCCGGTCACGCCGATGTCGATGTTGTCGCCCGGCTCAATTTCCACCGGTTCATCGGGCACAACCTTATCGCCGTTGATATATGCTCCATTGGTGGAGCCCAGGTCACGATAGGTCCAGACCCCTTTGTTATCTCTGGACAAGGTGCCGTGATTTCTTGAAACCCTCGGATCATCAATGTTGATGTCACAACTCTTCGATCTGCCAATCACATTTTCCCAATGGGTGATCGGCAGGTTTTCCCCTGTACTCAAATGCAGATATGCCCACACTTCCGAAGGATTTTTCGAACGCAGTAAGGACAAAATTGATTTGAGCAACACAAAAACGGCAAGGAAGATAAACACCCATCTGGCGATGGCAGTATATATCAGTTCCGTGCTGTCGGTGGCGCTGAATATGTCCGTAATACCGCCCAGCAGGCCTTTGAAAAAATCTCCGATTGCCTCGAGAATACCTTGTAAAATATTCAATACGTTATCCATAATCCCTCCCTTATTGATCTCTATTCTGCTAGTATACCACAGTTTTTTTAGATATAAAAGCCTCCATTCACTCCCAGCACTTGTCCCGTAATATAAGAGGCTTCTTCTGATGCCAGGAAATAAATGGCTTTGGCCACTTCCTCCGCACTGCCGATCCGTCCCAAAGGAACCTCTTCTGCCAGCTGCCCCATGGTTTCTGCACTGTAGCAGCGGTTCATATCAGTGTCAATTACACCCGGCGATACCGTGTTGACCCGGATACCGGAGGGACCTACTTCTTTTGCAAGGCTCTTGGCAAGACCGATGACAGCAGCCTTCGTTGCTGCGTACGCAGCTTCACAAGATGCGCCGGTCTGCCCCCACATAGAAGAAACCATGACAATCTGACCTTTCCGCTCACTAACCATGGCTGGCAGAATCTCTCTTGTCACATTAACAATTCCATTCAAGTTGACATTTAGCAGGCGGCTCCAATCTTCGTCGCTTAGATCTGTAAACAGTCCCGATACGCTGAGACCTGCATTGCATACTAGAGTATCGAAAGCCGTAATTCCTAAACAAGTCTTAGCGGCTTTGACGCCTTCCCCAATCTGCCAGCGGTCCCCTACGTCACACCGAATTGCTGCCGCGCCTGTCTCCTCCTGCAGAGCCTTGGCGGCTTCGTCACTCTCCCGATAAAAGAAGGCAGTCTCATATCCCTGTTCAATAAACTTTCTGACGGCGGCGGCGCCGATTCCTCTGGAACCGCCTGTAATCAAAACTGATTTTTTCATTTTATCTCTCCTGGTAGTATTTCTTTTTCTACAAAAAACACATTGGGTATTACCCAATGTGTTTTTTCTTTGCTTATATTTCTGGCGCATAGTATTAACTATAATCTTAGAAACTAATTCCGAGATTCTCAGATTATTTTCATATATATTTTACTACATAATTATTCCATTGTCAAAGAATTTTCAGAAATATATTGGGATTTTCTTAAATATTTCCAAGTTTTTTTGTAACTTATGAGATGTACAAATCATTTTATTAGTGGTAGAATACTTCTTTGTAGAGAATTATAAATATTCTGTGATATTTATTTAAAGAAGTTTGAGGTATTTAAAATGACTAGTTACTACTATCTACTAATGATCGCTGTCATCATTCTGTCGACAAGGCTTCTAGGCGGCCTGTCTGAAAGAGTGAACATGCCCCAAGTGGTGGGCGCTCTCATCGCCGGTGTAATTCTGGGGCCATCGGTATTGGGCTGGGTTGAAGAAACTGATTTTCTTGCAAAGACCGCCGAAATCGGCGTAATTCTTTTGATGTTCATTGCGGGACTTGATACCAACATCTCGGAAATCAAGAAAAATAAAGTCTCTCTGGTAGTCATCGCTTCTATGGGCGTCCTCCTGCCTTTAATTGGCGGCGCAGCATGCTATTACTTTTATTTCCACGTGGATTCATCTGATTTTAATGAGGTCCTGCGAGCAGTATTTATGGGCGTCATTTTAACGGCTACATCGGTCAGCATCACGGTCGAAGCCCTGCGTGAAATGGGACGGCTCAACGGCCGGGTCGGCAGCGCTATTCTGGGAGCCGCTGTTCTCGACGACATTATCGGCATCATCATTTTGACTGTCGTCAGCAGTCTGAAAGACCCGTCTATCAGCATTATCAGCATCCTGATCAAAATAGGACTCTATATCATTTTAATGGGCGTCCTGGCAGTGGTCATCACTGCCTCAAAACCCACGGTGGAGGAATTTAAGGATCGGCGCAGATTATCCATCTACGTCATGGCGCTGGTGTTAATCATCTCTTTTATGTCAGAACGATACTTTGGAATCGCTGATATCACAGGCGCCTATCTTTTAGGATTGATTATTTCCACCTTTGAGGTCAAGTCTGATATCGCCCGTAAAATGACCGTGCCCAGCTATCTGTTTTTCTCACCGATTTTCTTTGCCAGCATCGGTATTAAAACAGAGCTTAACGGAATGACAAAGTCCATGTTGATCTTTTCTTTTTTCATTCTGGTAATCGCCGTCTTAACAAAAGTGCTGGGCTGCGGGCTCGGTGCCTGGATTTGCCGATATAGCAGACGAGAATCGCTGAACGTGGGAATCGGGATGATCTCCAGAGGTGAAGTCGCTCTAATTGTCGCGCAAAAAGGTTATCACATGGGCTTGCTCAGTGGACAATTATTTTCGCCTGTGGTACTTGTCGTCATTGTGACCACTATCATTACCCCGGTGCTGCTGAAGAAATTTATGAGATAAACAGCACCAATACAACTTTAATTGAAAGAAATTACGACACACCTGCGATTCTATTAAAATCGGTAAAATTGACCCCCTGAATTTAATTACAAACGGCGTAAAGCACTTAGAAAATAATGCTTTACGCCGTTCTTTCATTAGTGTGACAGCTCCTTTTCAGAGGTCTCACCCTTTTCTACGCTCTTTTTGGTTTCTCAAAAGTCGCTTCCGCATCTGCTTCAAGTTCTTCGTATACCGCTTCCACCTGGTGGTCTTTGTTGTACTTGTACTCGTTGATAAAGGAAACTGCGATAGATACGATGATCGCCGCCCCTGCGAAAATCAGATAAGCATAGTTCAAATTCCCGATCACGTTTGTTACGATACCGTTTATAACGAAACACCATGCCGTGACGAAGCCCTGAATCGGGAAAATGACGGAATTCACGCGGTCAAAGCCCTGTCTTCCGAAGATGGAAGTCGGCAGTGACGTCGTGAAGTTGGCGGAGCCGCCGATACCCATGCCGATCATGAAGATGGACAGGTAGAACAGGATGCCTACGTGGCCGCCAGAAAGAACGTTGATTACCAGTGCGATTGCATACCAAATGCCAAAACCCTGCATGGTCTTCTTCGTGCCAATCTTCTGATCGATGGCACCGATCAGCCAGGAACCGACTACACCGATCAGCGCTACGATGGTCATCAGCGTCAGCGCGCCCGCCTGGCTCATGCCAAAGTCTCTGATATTTCTCGTCACCAGCTGCTGCATGACACCGACCGAACAGATCTGAAACATGCCTGTCACGATGGCTGCAAACCACAGTTCTTTGGTCTTTAGCAGCGCCTTTGTCGTCCAACCGCCTGCTTCTTTAGAATCGTCAGATGCCGTGTAGTATTCTTTTTTGTAAACCTCGTCAGATACATTGTCGGGGTTCAGTCCTCTTTCCTGCGGCGTGTTTCTGACAAAGATCGCCCCGATGATGCCCAGAATGATTGCTGCAATGCCGATAGGTACGCTGCCGCCTTTGATGGAGCCGAAAACTGCTACCAAGCCGGTCAGAATGGCGACATAAAACGCAGATGCGAAATTGTGTCCCATGGTGGTGTAACCCATAACGATGCCCTTTCTCTTCGGGAACCAGGTTGCAACCAATGTGCCGCCTGCAATATAGCCTGCTGACATCATGCCAGTCGCACAGAGCACCATGGCGATGACGTAGACTGGAAGGCTTGTTGCATTACCGCACACAATATACATAATACCCGCCAAAATAGTAAAAATCGCCGAAGTTGCGCGAGCGCCGATCTTTTTGTTGATCTGTCCTACGATGATAAAACCGATGACCGCAATCATGCCGGCATAGCCGTTCCACTGGATGATGGTGCCTGGCTCTACGCCGATGTTTTCTGCTGCTGCAGGGGCTAACACATTGGTTCCGTCGTTAATCATACCGACGTAAAAGAAAAACATAAATAAGCAATATAATATCGTGCCCCAGCCTGCTTTACCAAAATTAGTTAAAGAACCTTTTGTATTACTCATACGCGATCCCGCCTTTCTATTTCTCCTACTTACAATAAATAAATTTTTCACAAAGAAAAAGGAGCTAAAGCGAGCAGGACAACCAAATCAGCTGTCCTGCCGGCTGGCTCCTTTTACAGTGTACCGATGATTATTTGTTTCTGTTGAACAGTTTCTGCATGTATTCCAAACAGCTGTCTCCATTGCCTTCTGCTTCGCCGAAACCAGTTCCGCCGTAAGCGTATGTACGATCAGGTACATCTAAAAGAAGGTCCTCGTCAATCTGTGCTGCGCAGCGAGCCATGGAACCGTCGCCCATGTACCATCTCAGAGGGAAACATAAGAATGTGAATACTTTTCCTGCAGGGATTTTGTCCAGGTCTCCGCCCAGGTTTTCAACGCCGACGATGCCGTGGCCCAGCATTTCTTTGTGGCATGGTTCCCAGGTTCCCCAGCAGCCGATGTTTTCTAAATCGCCGAACTTCTCGTCATAAGCAGCCTGGCCGTGGATTCTGATGTATTCTTCTTTGTCGAATTCTGCATAAGCTTCTTCGCCAAATAATTCTTTGTATTCTTCTGTAATCGGTTTGCCAGTTGCTCCCAGCAGGTTCATTCTGGTCATACCGTTGTTGCCCATAGCTGTGTGAAGCGGGTGGTCAAGGGCCTGGCTGTCCATAGCGACACATTTTACTTTGTGGTCAACGAACCATTTTCCGGCGTCAACACCTGTACCGATGGAATAGTGGTAATATGCTTTGGAGTCATCGAAGAGACGGTGCATTCCGGTGTTCAGGCAGAGAACTTTTCCTTCTAAGTCAGCAGGGTCAAATCCGCAGGCTTTGCAGGCAGCATCCAGATGCTCGCCAGTGATCAGTGTCCAAGGTTCAACGTCCAGCTTCAGAACCACTGCATCTCCAGTGTAAGCGTCTACTGGCATTTCGTGGGTGTAACGAGCTCTTCTGCCGTCAAACTCATATTCCATAACGTGTCTCGGCGCGTCACAGTGTGTTCCTGTATGCATGGTGCAAGTGATCTTTGATGTCAAAACGCCGCCCTTTGCCATGGTGTGCGCATTGTCGATTGCCGGTTTGTCAAAGTACGGCCATCTTGGAATCTCTGCGCTGAACGGATGTGCTAAATCTACATATACTTTCTTTCCCATTTTCTTTTTCTCCTTTTTTATCATCATCTTTTGATACTAATTGATTAGCAAGTCAGGTAACCGCCTGAGCAGTCGTAGTTTCCGCCTGTCATGAACTTGGAAGCCTCTGATGAGAGGAATAATGCGAATCCGACGAAATCATCAGGTTCTGCAAGACGTCCGATTGGCTCGCGCTTCATGAAGTTCTGATATACCGCTGATTCTGGGTCGAACATCCACTCTGTCAATTCGCTGCGGAATACGGTCGGGCAGATGGAGTTGACGTTGATGCCATACTTGGCAGTCAGGTCACAGGCCATGGAGGAAACCATCAGGTCCGCGCCGCCCTTTGATGTGCAGTATCCTGTGTATCCAGCCATGCCGCGCTTGGAACGCTGGGATGTAACCACGACGATCTTGCCGCCCTTACCCTGGTCAACCATCTGCTGTGATACGTATTTGCAGACGATGTAAACGGATTTGCAGTCTGCATCCATGATGTACTGCCAATCTTCAACGGACTGATCCAGAATGTTCGCAGGCTTGTTATATCCGTGGCAGATTGCAAGGATATTGATTTCGCCGTAAGCCTTTACGGATTCAGCGATCAGCTTCTTTACATCTTCTTCGTTAGCAGGGTCTGCAGCAACTGCGTAGCAGTCGATGTCTTCTGCCTTGAATTCATCAACAAGGGCGTTGAGCTTTTCCATGCTGCGGCCTGTCAGGATGACTTTTGCGCCTGCATAGCCGTAAGCCTTTGCAAGCACTCTTCCCAGAGCGCCTGTGGCACCTGTTACCAGAGCAACCTTGCCCTCAACTGAGAACATCGTATCAACGAAATTTTTCTCTAACTTTACCATTTGTATTTCTCCTCTATTATTTTTAAATCATTTTGAGTGATACTTTTTTTCAAAAGCGCCGGATTTTAAGACGCCGATGATTTTTCGTAATGCACAGCACATTGCAAAGGAGTGCGAGAGCGCGTACTTGAAGTACGTAATCGAGCACGAGAGCAGCAACTTGCGAAGCAGTACGGAAAATCAGCAAGTCTTACGCTGGGTAATTGATGATGACAAGCATCTCCGCCACTTCGTTCGTTCTGTTTTCCAGCCCTCTGCCTTCGTTCGGCGGGAAGGAGATGGATTCGTTTTCGTGGATCACATATTCTTTGCCGTCTTTGTCAGTTACGGTCATTTCGCCTTTCAGAACGAAGTAAACCTTTTCTAACGGGTTGTCATCGTATGCCCACTCTGCACCGCCGCCTGGCAGGAAGGTGGATTTACCGATCCAGAATTTCTCTGCGCCAGTCTCTTCTTTGCCGTGATATCTCATGGCAACCATGTTGTAATGGCCTGGAGCGTCGTACGGCTTTAAATCACTTACAGTTCTCTTAATCATTTGGAATCCTCCTAATTTTTATTATATATTCGGTTAAAATTGATCTTTGTTAATTTTTTATCTTTACACTTTGATGATAACAGATTTAAAATTGTCTGACAATTAGGCACTTTTCAGTTACAGGGTAACAGCCGCGTTATACACTTACCGACTGGTAAGCCACTTACTTTTCTCTTGTCATCTCCCCAAATTGTGTTACAATAAATACAAACAACGCGAAAGGAGACAAACCAATGACTGATTCCAATCAGGGCACGAATCCATATCTGTACGCGCTATCCTGCATTTCAGGTAAATGGAAGATGAGCATCTTAAACCATATCAACTACTACGGATTTATCCGTTTTTCCAAAACCAAGAAGACATTTCCGATCAGCGAAAAGGTTCTCAGTCAGCAGCTCAAGGAACTGGTTGCCGACGGCCTAGTTGAAAGGATTCAATATAACGAGATTCCTCTGCGCGTCGAATATCATCTGACAGAAACAGGCAAAAACATCATTCCTGCACTGGATCTGATTTACGTCTGGAGCATCCATCGCATGAGAGAACTCGACATTGAAATCGATCCGGACGCCTTTGTGGTACATCCCGAAGACAAATACGAAGGCTCGCTCAAAAAGTTCCTCGACCACTACGACGATATCTGCGCCGTCATGGAATATGCAAACGACCACGATCTCGACGGAAAAGAAGTTCTCGACATCATCAAAGCCCATGAGTCCTCAAATTAGAGGGCTCTTTTTTTGAGTATCACGTGTTCCAGCAAGAAGGCGATAGCCATGCCGTCAATCAGTCCGTTGGACAGAATATAACCTGCCACCTGCGGCAGACCGCGAAAGGCCTCTGAAGGAAGGAACATGACGCCCATTCCAATCAGCATGGAAATTCCTACAATAAAATTTTCTCTGTTCGTAAAGTCTACTTTTCGGAATTCGTTGAACCCCTGCCCCATAATCAGAGCGTAAATCATAATCAGGGCCGCATAGCCTACGGCGTTTGGTATGGTAGAGAAGAATGCGCCGAATGGCGCGATCATTCCCATGACCATCATCAGCACAGAAGCAAGGTAAAAAGGCTTTCTCGCAGCAACGCCGGTCATTTTGACGATACCTGTAGACGATACGTAAGGCATAAAAGCCACTGTGGGAAAGATTCCGCACAGCACTGTTGCAAAGCCGTGTATACCGATGGTTTTGTTCATTCTTTTGCTGTCCACTTCATCTCCCACAACCTCAGACATGCCATTGATGCTGGCAAAGGTCATGGAAAGCAGCACAAAGGCTGCAATAATGCAAGTCACGACGATTCCGACGTCAAAGGTCGGCCTGCCCCATGCAAACACTTTTGGCAGAGAGATGACGCCATCCGCCATCAGGTCGGCCCGGGTGGTAATGCCCATGATATAGGCCAGCACCCAACCTGCCAGGACGCCGATAAAGGTGGCGATGCTTTTGATAAAACCGCCAACAAACATATTGAGAAAGAGAATCAGAAACATGGTGAAAAAGAACACCAGGCAGCTCTTCCAATCAATTGTCGTATGATCCGCAGTAATGCCAGTCATTCCCTTAACAATACTGGGACTGATTTGGAGTACCATGAGTAAAATCAACACGCCGTTAATTAGAGGAGTAAACAGTTTCATCAATCTATTCATCAGTCCCAGTATTACTAACAACACGATGACAGTCCCGCCGATCAGCATCCCTGTTTCCAGGTCAGTACGAAGGATTTCAGCACTTTTCCCCAAGGAACCCACCGTGCCTGCCATCAGAATCAAAAGCCCCGACCAAAGCCCGGCAGGGCCGTCTATGATGGGATATCTGTGCCCTAAGGCTGCCTGCAGTATAGAAACGACCCCGCAGAGAAAAAAGGTCCTCTGCAGCGTATCGGCAACCTCTGTCTGAGAGAGTCCGAGAGCATAGCCTACGACGACAGGCATTACCACCGCCGAGGCCACAAAGAAAATCACATGCTGCAGCGCAAGAAGAAAATTTTCTCTCTGAGGCACAGTATCACCAAGTTGATATTTAATTTCGTTATTCAATGTAATTTTTCGATGCCTTCAGCTGAATAATCAGCTTCTTATTGAAAGCATTTTTAATCTCCTGTACTTTGTCTGCTGGATATTCGAAGAATCCTGCTCCATTCTTCATGCCCAGTTTGCCCTCTTCAACTTTGGCTCTGAGAACAGGATTGGCTTCCTTTCTGTTGTCCATATCGGCGAGAAGGTTGTCGCCCACCGTACACCAGATGTCCAGGCCGCCCATGTCTGCTACTTCCAACTGTCCGGTCGTCGCGTAGCGGAAGGCCGGGCCGAATTTGAGGGCCTTGTCGATGTCCTTCGGCGATGCAATGCCCTGCTCGATCAGGGAAAACGCCTCACGGGCGACGCCCTGCTGAATTCTATTAGCAACCAATCCCGGTACGTCTTTCAGCACGCGACAGGTCTGTTTTCCGGCTCTATCGTAAAGTTCTTCTACTTCCTTGAATGTCTCTTCGTCCATATTGCCGAAGAAGGACAGTTCTACCAAAGGCATCAGGTGTGCCGGGTTATACCAGTGGCATACCATGCATTTGCCCTTCTTCTCGTCGCTGACCTTCTCAATCATCTTGTTCAGGGCAAGGGAGGACGTATTGCTCGCCAAAATGGTCTCCGGCTTCGTATATTTTTCTAAATCAGCGAAGAGATCCTGTTTCAACGTCAAATCTTCACGGGTAGCTTCGATGACATAATCGACATCTTTGACAGCAGGCGCCAAGTCTGCAAACAAAGTAATTCTGTCCAGGCTCTCCTGGACTTCTTCTGCTTTGATCAGCTCATTCTCCGCGAGGAATTCCAGTTCTCCTTTGATTGTGTCCAGACAAGAAAGTCTCATGGGTTCGTATGGTTCATACAGGTTCACTGGATAGCCGTTCATGGCGAAAAATTCCGCAATGCCGTGGCCCATGGTACCTGCGCCCAGTACAGCTATATTGTTAATCATTATATCGACTCCTTTTCTATATGAATATAGGTAATTTAAGACGCGATTTACAAATAGTGCATATAAATTGTTCAGGGCAAGGCAGCGAGGATGCGAGTCCCGGAACGTACTTGAAGTACGTGGCAGTAAAACTCACCAAATCAAGATTTGGGCGTTTCTTGCATGAGACCTGCATGCCGTATCAAAGATACGGGCAGTCCGAAGCTAACACAGCCATGAGCAATTTTAGGTACTATTTGAGACCGAGGATTTCGCGTGCCTCATCAGGCGTCGCTACCTCATTGCCGTACTCTTCGATCACTCTCTTTGCTCTTTCGACGAACTGCGCGTTGCTTTCAGCCAGCACGCCCTTGGAATACATGACGTTGTCTTCCATACCCACGCGTACATTTCCGCCCATAGCAACCGCTGCGTAGAGCATCTCCATAGCGCTGTGTCCTACACCAAAGCAGGACCACGTGGAACCTGGACAAAGCTGATCCATAGTTTCTTTCATAAATACAAGATTCTTTGTGGAACCTGGAATTCCGTTGGCACATCCCATGCAGAACTGAAAGTGAAGGGGTGCTCTAAGAACGCCTTTTTTCAGATAATATGCGGCATTAGCGATCATGCCAGGATCAAAAGCCTCGATTTCCGGTTTGGTGTTTGTCTCCTGGAACAGAAGTCCGCAGTCAGTCAAGAATTTTGGAGAGTTGATGAACAGACCGCTGTGCATCCAGTTCATGGAACCGCAGTCAAAAGAAGCCATCTCTGGTTTCAATTCTTTTACGTGTTCCACTCTCGTCTCGTCAGTGGCATTGAGATCTCCTGATGTAGTCAGATTTAAAATGATATCGCAGTCAGGATACTTGCTATGTAACAGCTCAACGGTTTCACGGAACTTGTTGTGATCCATGGTGCCGTTTCCTTCATCGTCTCTCATATGAAGATGTGCAACGGCAGCCCCTGCCTGCCAGCATGCGTAAACGTCGTCTGCAATTTCTGCCGGTGTCATCGGTACGTTTGGATTGTTCTCCTTCTTCGGCCATGCGCCTGTCACGGCTGCCGTAATAATTGTCTTTTTCTTTGCCATTTTATTTCCCTCCATTATTGTTCATATATATTATAATCTGCATTTTCTCTGTCTGTCTTTCGACACCTCTGTATAAAGCAAGGGCTGTGCCAAATTTTCAGATAACTCCCTGGTAACTGTGGGAAGGATGGCTGAATTGCAAGGAAAAGAAAAGTTGAAGAGATTGGCTTTCTACGTTCTTGCAGATGCCTTTTATGATTTAGGTTGCTTTTTGCGGTGAAATATGGCACCATTATAATAAGAATGTTGAATTATTTCACCGTTTTGATGAAACAGAGGGTTTTATGGAGGAATTAGAAACAGATGCATAACGCAGACTGAGACAACACGAAAGCCTTTCGGTGCAATCATTGTCTCTGTTTTGATAGAAAGAAGGCAGCCATCTGTCTCACTAGAAGGGAGCATTCTATATGAAAGAAATAGATTTTAAAAAGATTTGTGACAATTTAATCGATGCCATTTACGTTACTGATGCGGAAGGAAACACCATTTACGTTAACGATGCCTATCTGAAATTGGGCAATTTGAGAAGAGAAGAGCTTATGGGAATGAATGTGTTCAACCCTGACCAGACGAAGCAAGTCTACACCGGCGGCGTCCTGCCAGACGTATTAAAGAGCGGCAGACGCTGCGAAAAGGTCGGAACGCTAAAACGAACGAATACGAAGGTCCACATCACCGGCATTCCCATCTTTGATGAAAACGGAGAGATTCAATACGCAGTTGCTACGGAAAAAGACGTCGCCAGGCTGGAGGAGCTGAAGGATCATTTGGCAGAACTGCGGAAAGAGAATACACAGGGCGCCGCTGAGCTTGCATATCTTCGCGATCGCCAGATTTACGACATCGACGTGGTCATGGAAAGCGCCTGTATGCAGGAGGCCTTTGCCGTCGCTCGTTCTGTCGCCAAAACGGACGTCACGGTTCTCATCACTGGGGAGAGCGGCACTGGCAAGGAAATCATCGCTGACGCCATCTACATGGCAAGTGAACGGAATGGAAAGCCATTTATCAAGCTGAACTGCTCTGCAATCCCTGCGAACCTGCTGGAATCTGAACTTTTCGGTTACGAGGAAGGTTCTTTCACTGGGGCGCGCAAAGGCGGCAAAGCAGGTCTCTTTGAAATTGCCAGCGGCGGCGTCGTTTTGCTGGACGAGGTGGGCGATATGCCTATGGACTTACAGGTAAAACTGCTGCGCGTACTGCAAAGCCGAGAGGTTACCCGCGTCGGCGGTAAAGACCCCATTCCTTTAGACATCAGGCTGATCGCCTCCACCAACAAAAATCTGAAAGTCGGGATCGAACGAGGCACTTTCCGAGAAGATCTATATTACAGGCTCAACGTAGTACCCATCGATTTGAAACCGCTCAAGGAGCGGCAGGCAGATATCGAGCCGTTGGTGGAAACCTTTTTAAAGAAGTACAATACCAGGTATAACAAGAATCTCATCATGACCCGTCTGGCTATGGCTATGATGATGGAATATTCCTGGCCAGGCAATATAAGAGAGTTAAAGAATGTAATCGAAAGAATGGTGGTGATAAATTTCACCGGCGTGATTGACGGCGATGTAGTTGCCAGAGTTCTCGGCCTCCCCGCTGCGAAAGTACAATCGACAAATTCTCGTCATGGCACGCTTAAAGCCGCCACAGAGTCTCTGGAGCGACAGATGATAGAAAGCGCCCTGGAACGCTGCGGCTCCAAGAGAAAAGCTGCAAAGGCGCTGGGGGTGGACCACTCCACTCTGGTCAAGAAGTGCCAGAGGCTGGGAATCTAAAGCGATAAAAGAAAATATTGAGTTGACGTACAAGCAAAATGTTCAAAAGTGTCCCGCATACAAACGAACCCATGCATACAAATGTCACCTTTTTAAAATAATCAGCCTCAGGTAAACATTTGAATGATATCTCCTTCATGTATATCATCCAATTCCATCGCCCTCTTGAAGTCAGAATCAATGTATCGTCTAAATGTATTGCGTCACGCAGATAATGTAGGTATATTGATTGCTATCCATTACTATTCCCTTCTTCTTCCTGCCCTACTCTCTGATACTTTTCATCCACATAAGAGAGGTCCTCCTTGAACACTTGAATGTCCAGTTCCTCTCCAGTCTGCCTCTTGTAAACTTTAATATATACAGTCACCATCAGTGCCATGGCAGCAGCGGATATGACCGGACCGAGGGTCGCGCTAAACGGTACTTCAGGTACAGCCAGAGAAATCACAGCGATCAGATTATTGATGCCGTGGCCGATCATGGAGTAGACCAGACTTCCCGTCTTTTCAAAGAGCAGCGCATAGAACATGCCGATGATGAAGGTACATACGATGGACCAAGGGTTCAGGTGCATGACGGCAAAGACGGCTGAACTGATGATTGCCGCCGTCCAGAATCCATACCGCTCCCGCAGTCCGCCAAAAAGGGTTCCGCGGAAGAGCATTTCTTCTGCCAGAGGCGTTACGACCACCACTAATATTACCGCAAGAGCAATGTTGCCGAACTGGAAATATTCTATAATCATCTGGTTGGCTTCTTCTGTATCGACAAAATCACTTATGATATCGGATAAGCCATATTCAAAAGCGATCATGGCAAGGCTGTATACCAGCACCGCAATGAGGGTTTTTCCGCCTGTCCCTTGCACCGGCCTCCACTTCAGTTTGATAACTTTATTGCAGCGTATCAAATATTTGCACAAGAAAAAAATAATCACAGTCTGGCCGTTTAGGAGCCACAGTGAAAGATTCATCGCTTGGGAAAGACCGCCGTCCATGTCCATCAAAAGGAATACCATCAATATACCGATGACAAAAGACAGTCCTAAATATGCGGCGATGGGAATGCCCACCAAACCCTTCCAGCCAAGGGAACTCTTTCTATCTGGTTCCACCAAAGCCTTTTCTGTTTCTTCGATTTCCTCAGGCTCTGTTTTCGGTTCCAATTCCTTTATTTCCATCTCATCACCTCCTCTTTCTTCTAACTTTATTATATCTAATATAAAAGAAAAAGACCACTTAAGAATTCTTAAGATACCGCGCTCCTCTTGAACAAAAGTGGCTGCCTGGATCAACGCAGAAACGGCGCAAAACACTGTTTATCAGATGCTTTACGCCGTTTGCACGCAAAACCAGGAGACATATATACCGTTTTGCTCCGTTTTTAATAGCAAAAAGGAGTATAGGTGGCACTTTTGTTTAACATAGTTAAGAGTCCATCCACAATTTAGCCAATCTGATCAATATAGTAATCACTTTTCACTTTAAATTGCTTCTACCAACGAAAAAACGGCGTAACGCTATCTAAAAATAGACGTTTGCGCCGTTTGGTCTGATTCAGCCGACTTTTGAGGTCGGCTCCTCTGGTTTCGTGAAGGCAGCCCCTTTGATACCCGCATCTCTACTGCAGTTTTGCCATATACCTGAGGGTTCTGATCAGCTGGCAGGTATAGCTCATCTCGTTGTCGTACCAGGAAACCACTCTGACCTCGTAGATCTTTGTTCCGCATCTCTGGGCCAGGGTCTGGGTGGCATCAAAGAGAGAACCGTAGGACATGCCGATGATGTCACTGGACACCAGTTCCTCCTCAGAATAGCCGAAGGATTCGTCCGCCGCCGCTTTCATGGCTGCGTTGAGACCTTCTACACTGACGCTCTCGGTGTCGTCCTTCAGGGTGGCGTCCAAAATGGTGATGGAGCCTGATGGTACCGGAACTCTCTGGGCTGAACCGATCAGCTTGCCGTCAAGCTCAGGAATGACCAGGCCAATGGCCTTTGCCGCACCAGTGCTGTTAGGCACGATGTTGATAGCTCCTGCGCGGGCACGCCTAAAATCGCCCTTTTTGTGCGGTCCGTCTAAAATCATCTGATCCCCTGTGTAGGCGTGAATGGTAGTCATAAAGCCTGTTCTCAGCTCTCTGTAGTTGTTCAGCGCCTTTGCCATAGGCGCAAGGCAGTTGGTCGTGCAACTGGCGCCGGAGACAATCAAATCGTCTTTCTTCAACGTCTCATGATTTACGCCGTATACGATGGTCGGCAGATCATTTCCCGCGGGAGCAGAGATTAAAACTTTTTTTGCGCCTGCATCGATATGAGCCTGGGATTTCGCCTTGGATGCGAAAAAGCCTGTGCACTCGAGAACCACGTCTACATCAAGAGCTTTCCACGGCAGTTTTGCCGGATCTGGTTCCGCGTAGATATTGATCTTCTCTCCATCCACAGTAATAAATTCCTCATTATGCTCTACAGTGTGGCCTCTATAGGCCCCCTGCACACTATCATATTTGAGAAGATAGGCCAGCATTTCAGGTTTTGTCAAGTCGTTGACGGCGACAATCTCAAATTCCGGATCGCCAAATATTTTACGAAACGCCAGTCTGCCAATTCTTCCAAATCCATTAATTGCAACTTTAATACTCATAAATTCCTCCTTTTGTCCACAATACCGACAGTACTTCTTTTTTATTTTACCAAAGGCTGACACTGATATGCATTAGAATTCTATCAGCCTGTATTCTCTTTTTGAACTATATCTTAACACGTTTTCTGGCAAAGTCAATCTGAATGGTTCACTCCTGTAAAAACTGATCAATCGTAGAATAGAGGAGCTGTGCCTCAATGGGTTTCGCCAGATGAGCGTTCATACCTGCTTCTTTGGATTTTTCAATATCTTCTGCATATGCGTTGGCTGTCATGGCGATAATCGGTACCGTGTCAGCGTCTGGACGAGACAGTGATCTGATTTTTTTTGCCGCCGTCAGTCCGTCCATGACAGGCATCCTGATGTCCATTAAAATCACATCAAAAGTACTTGATTCGCTCTCTTCGAACAAACGCACGCCCATCTTGCCGTCCTTAGCGTGGATAATCTTGGCGCCTTTCGCTTCTAAGAGCTTTGTCGCCACCATGGTGTTCAGCGGATGATCTTCGCATAGAAGGAAAACCTTTCCTTTAAAGTCTGCGTAGCTCTTCCGGCAGAACTCTTCGGATTCCAGTTCTGTGATTCCTTCTGCGGTTTCCAGACAGAGCGTTGTTTCGAAGATCGTGCCCTGCCCAATCTGACTTTCTACTGCAATATCGCCATCCATGAGTCTGGCCAGATTTCTTGCTATCGCCAATCCTAATCCGCTCCCCTGGTACTCAGTGATCGTGCCATCGTGTTCCTGCGTAAACGGTTCAAAGATCCGTTTTAAAAACTCTTTTGATATGCCGATGCCGGAATCAGAAACCGTAAATCTGACCCGTCCTTTCCCATTCATGACTGTAAGAACTTCATACTGCAGTCTCACCGTGCCCCCATCAGCTGTAAACTTGATGGCATTATTCAGCAGATTTAAGAGAATCTGCTTGATTCTGGTTTCATCACCGCGGAAGAAATAATCATTTTGCACACTATTTATAAATTGATAGTGAATATGCTTCAGCTTTGTCTGAGAGGCGATCATTGCATTGATGTCATCAATCATGTCTTTACAGGAAAACGGTTCTTTTGCCAAGATGATTTTGCCGCTTTCAATCCTGGACATATCAAGAATATCGTTTATTAACGATAGCAAATATTCAGCCGAAGACAACGTCTTGTCTGCGCAGTCACTGCACATCTCGGCATCTTTTTTATTGAGCTTTTGAATTTCGGCAAGACCGATGATTGCGTTAAGAGGCGTGCGGATTTCATGGCTCATCCTGGCCATGAAGTCAGACTTGATGTTATTTGCCTCTTTGGCCATATGCAGAGCTGCTTGCAGTTCATTGTTCTTCCGCTCCTGTTCTGCCAGGATGTTGGTCACATCAGAACGCGTGCAGAGAATAGTCTGATATTCCCTGTCTATATAACAATAATGCAGACTCTTGCATCGCACGTCTTGAGCGCGGTTATGCATGGTATACGTAAGATTGTAGCTGTCTTCCTCCGCCAGTTTCTGCAAAACCACATCTAAGCTGGTCTGCTGTAAAAATTGGAGCCGGCTTTCTTCATCGATTAATGCTTTGCTTCGGCATTTTACAAAGTCTTCGTATTTTGCCATATCTGACTGCAGATCCATGGATTCCTCTTCACAGTCGTCACAGGTACTGAACTGGGTGGACATACCGGTCCTCCCGTCAATTGCAATCGCAAAATCGTAGTCGGTCTGAATAATGGTATCCATGATATTTTTCAGCATTTTTTCATAGGTAATATCCTGACAATAGATAAAACATACGATGTCACTGGATTCCGGCTTTTTCATGATGTGGGCTGTGGTCAGAAGCCACAGGTTTTTGTCACTGTTAAAATATCTTATATTCTCTAAGTTCAAGGTAGTCGTTCCGCTGGCATAACTGTGCAGCAACGCTTTGCGGCTGAACATCTTTCTGAATCTTTCCCGCTCATGGAGATCAGGAATATCCGCATACACCATTTCAAAGTATTTATCTGCCGACTCTCCTGTAATGTGCTCAAAGTGTTCAAAGTCTGTCTCCGCACTGGCTACAATGTTCTGCGTCAAATTCAGCTTATAAGAAGCGATGATTTTGTCTCGCAGCGCCTGACGATACAGCAGCTCTTCTGTAAAGCGATTTTCAGCTTCCATCAATGGCGTGATATCTTCACCGACGCCAACTGCGCTGACGACAGCTCCCTTTTCATCGTAGATTGTAGAATACCTGATTTTCTGCCATTCAATGTCCGCTTTGTGAGGGTTAAAGTGTATTATCGCTTCTGAATACGGCTCTCCTTTCTCAATCGCTTGATGCAGGGTTATATAATCGTCGATGCTTTCTGTCATTATGTGGCCATTGCCGATTACGGTCCGGTAAGAGCCTTCGATTTTTTCATCATAATCGATGATATGGGCCCCTTTGCTCGTGTTGCAGAAAGTTTGATTGGTAACGTCATAGGTCCATATGGCTAAGCCTGTAGAATCCAAGGCCATGGTATTCCTTAATTTACTTTCTTTCAGTGCGTTCTCGATCTTCTTCTGCTCTGTGATATCATAAAAAACGCTCTGAATCAGGTCTTGACCATCGATATCTTCAATTTTCGTCATAACCCCACTGATCCAGGCATCAGAATTGTCCGTCCTTACAATTCTATGTTCAAAAAATTCCGGTGTCTCTGCATTGGAGACTCTCTGTAGCCGGCTGAGCAGTTCTTCTTCATCTTCTTCTACAACAAAGTCCAGCATATTGGTTTCAACCAAGCTGCAGGAGGAATCATCTATACCCAGTATGGTATAGCACATCCGGTTAGCGTAGCTACATAAAACAGTACCATCATTATTAGTATTAAACTGCACGATTCCGCACGGCAAGGTATCGTAAAGATTCCTTTGATAATCAGACTGCCGCTCCGCCTTTTCCTGTGCTGTAAGGAGCTCAGTAATATCTTCGGCGTACTTGACAAAGGCCTCTCGTCCGCGCCAATCTATGCGCTTGCCGCGCACCTTGAAAGTCCGTCCGTTCTCTAAATCAGTTTCCAGACTGCTAATGAGACAATTGTCATTCAAACGATCGACATCGCACCAGCTGCACGGCATTTCTTGACCTCTGAGGTAACGATAGCAGTATTCGCCGATGTGACTGCCTATTTCGTGACCTCTGTATTTTGCAGCCGTATCATTGGCGTATAGAATTTCACGAGTCTGCGCATCAGCAACAAACATGATTCGATCCGTTTCGTTGAGCAAGTCCACATAAAGCTGCGACTCCTGCGAAAGATTGTGGATAACGCCATGTATGATCGGACGACCGTCTTCTTCCCGCAGCTTCCGCCCCTGAAAGTTTACCCACACCGTCTCGTTGCCTGATTTGCCATTCAATCGATAGGTGAGGTCTATGCCGCTGTCGTTATTGACAGCTTCCTCAATGGCGGACACGACTCTATACAGGTCATTCTCATTGATCATGCGCCCCAGTCCGTTTTTTTCTAATTCACGGCGGTATTCCTGCGAGGTGTAGCCGCACATCTGCGCGACGCCTTCTGAAAAATACAGACATTCCACAAGGTTGTCCAAAATCTTGAAGGTTACTACGCCGCCGGGTATGGCGTTAATTAAATTCTGTATCTCCCAATTGAGGCGCTCCAAATCCTCGTTAGCCTCTATAAGCGGAGTAATATCCATGCAGATACTATAGACGGCCCTTCTTCCATTGGGCAGTGACGAAGCTCTTCCTTTATTATCGACCCAGATAAAACTGCCATCTTTTTTCAGCATTCGATAGGTTACCTGATAGTCGTCGCCCTGAGCCAACTGATCTTTCAGCTCACAGCTTACCTTTTCTCTGTCTTCAGGGTGCACACAATTTTTAATCAGACCGCCGATAGCCGTTACGAACTCCGCTTCACTTTCATAATCCAGGTAATCCAGCATCGCTTTGTTGACAAAGTAAAAGGGAAAACCTTCTTCCACATATCCGCCTATCATACCGCCGGAGATAGCTTCATTAAAGAAATCGAAAGCCTTCTCCTTTACATACCCTTCTGCCATGGAAAAAGGAATATACGTCCCACTCTGCTGCATTAACTCCGGAAGGGATATGTGCAGAGAACAGATGACAGTTCTGCCCTCTTCTACACATGTGGTCATTGAGATTCTGCATGGCAAAAATAAGCCTCCGCCCGTCACATTGACTTTAGCGTAGGCAGATCCAATATCACCGAAAAGCAGCTTCTCAGACTCTTCGATGTATTCTAATTCATAGCTTTCGGGGAAGGAGGAAATTTCATTTTTCAGATAGGCAACAGCCTGCCTCCTGTTATGAACCTCCTCATTTTCTCCAGTTCCGAACCAGTGGATATCACTGCTCAGGCAATGGGCAGCACGCTGATAGTCCCTCTGAATAAAGTTGTAATAGCAAAAGTTCTTTAAAAGCTCCAACGGTCTTTGATTCATTTTGTCCATAGAAAAAGCACATCCCTGAAATCAGCATAACGATAAGTTATCTTAATCTTACCATAATTCACCAGGATGTGCCACGTTATTGTTAAATATTTTCTCCTCTATGCTTCTATATCGTCCTCAGATTCTTTCCCCTCATTCTCAATCATCTGCTTCAACTGTTTAAATGCCCGGTATTCTATTGTTTTGACTGTGTTATACTTCAAACCGAGCATTTCAGAAATCTCCTTCAGCATGAATCCGTCTACGAAGCGGAGCCGAATAATCTGCGGCGCTGGATATTTCAGCTTCTCTACCAATTCATAAATATCGCTGTCGTCAAAATAGCCGTCTATGATATCCCATACCAAGATCGCCTCTGACTCTCGAAATTCTTCTCGCTCCCATTCTTCGGGCGAATATAAAACTTCTCTTTCGTTCAATGCCCTCTGTTTCTGCATGAATGACAACATCTTTCTGTATGATATTTTATAAAGCCAGGAATTCAGCTTACTGATGTCGTTTATTTTGTCTATGTTTTTGTATGCAACAATAAATATTTCCTGTATCAAATCGTCTTTGTATTTTTCTGGAACCCTGAAGAAGGACAACGCATCTTTTACAAGGCCGAGCTGGTCACAGAGAAGATCTTTCCGCTCTTCCAGCTCTTTACTTGGAAGCGTCATTTTTCTTTTAACGCCTCAACATAAAACCTGACGATCTGTTCCAAACATCTTAATTGCTGCACATTGCACTGTTTTAGAGGCTCCAGTATATTTTCCTTAATCCTTCTTTTCTCAGTGCCTTCTACTAATACATTCTCTTCCCCAGCTAGAATATAATCGGCAGATACGTCAAGCACCTGTGTCAACAAATATAGTTTTTTAATTGAAACTCCCTTTTCGCCATATTCAATATCAGCAATAAATTTACTCGATACTTCAAGTTGACCGGCCAGTTCTTCTCGGGTCAAATTCAAAAATTCTCGCTGTTTTCTAATTCTTCGGCCCATCTCGATATAGTCCAGATGCTTTAATTCGTAATCACACTTCACTTGGTTTCCCCCTACTCAGACGAGTTATTAACAACTACTAGTTTATTTGTAGTTAACAGTCTTTTAAATAAACTAGCAGGGGAATTTTCTATAACTTAGAAGGGAAGTTCTTATTTTTTCCGACTTTTTTCTAAAAAATTCGACAGAAGTTGAAACCGTTTTTGAAGTACGATACTCTATATATATAAACGCTATTATTTATATGTAACTGACAGGAGGAATCATCAATGAACATGAAAATGCAGGCAAGAATCGCAGAAAATATCGGTTATCTCAGGAAAATTTCCGCTTATACACGGGAGGAGGTAGCAAATTACCTACATATTTCGCGTACCTCCTATAGCAGCTGTGAGGCTGGCAGAGAAATGATCAGTGCAAACATTCTCATCTCTCTGGCAGAGCTCTATCATTTGAGGACCAGCGTACTCCTTGAACTGGATAAAAAGAAGTTTATTAAGCAAGTGACGCTGCAGCGTATGGGCGGCGAACAGATGAATGAACTGACAGATACCTTTTTCCGCCTCTCCCCCTTTGCCCAGGGCTGTCTGCTTGAAAGGGCGTCTATGCTGCTCAGCTTGGAAAAAGAGGAAAAAAAAGACGCTGCCCTGGAGTGATACCGTATGGAAAGCGGAGACACGAAAAAGTGCTGTCCGGCATCTCTGCCTGACAGCACTTCGTCTTTCTCATTACATAGGAAATATCGTCTACAACTTATTTTTTCTTTGCTAATGCGGCAATCATAACAAGTATGGAACCAGCCATTACCGCAAGTAATGCATAAAAGGCCGGCATCAAGTCCCCTGGCTCCGGCAGAACTGCATCCGTCTGATTAATAGTGTCTACCCCAAAGACAACCAGACCGATCAATCCCAATATCCCGCATATGACAGTTACTGCCAGAGCGCCGCATGCAATTTTCCCACTTCTGCTCATTAATTTCATCTCCTTTATGTATCTCCCTTTTGTACATATTATATATTACGACAAATTTCGATTCCATAGAAATGACTTACAGAATCCTTACAAATTTGTAAGATATCATTCTATCCTCTGCCGATATGTGATAAAATAGTCAGCGAGTATAGAAAAGGAGAACGAAGGTAATGAAACTTTGTCTATTTGGTGCCAGCAGCGATCACCTTGCTTCTGCATATTTTGAAGCCGTTAACTTATTGGGAAAAGAAATGGGCAGGCGTCAGATCGGCCTGGTCTTTGGCGGCGGTGCCACAGGATTGATGGGTGCGGCCTGCCGAGGTGCTGCAGAATACGGCGGCGAAATCATCGGCATCGCACCTCGATTCTTTCAGCAGGACGGAATTCTCTTTCAAAACTGCAGTCAAATGATATTCACAGATACCATGCGTGAACGAAAGCAGCGCATGGAGGATCTGTCCGATGGCTTCGCAGTCGTCCCTGGCGGGATTGGTACGCTGGAGGAATTCTTTGAGATATTTACATTGAGGCAGTTAGGCAGACATCACAAGCCTATTGCACTGCTCAATGTCAACGGATATTTTGATAAACTGGTGGAGCTCCTAAAACATACCGTCTCCGAAGGTTTTATGTCTGACCAGGTCTTACAGCTCTTTGGCATCTTTGAAGAGCCCGGTCAGCTTATAGATTATTTAATTGAGAACAGCGAGGATTGAAATGACGGAAATACTCGATATTGTAGATGAAAAAGGTCTTCCCACAGGAAAAACGGTCGATCGTCAAACTGCACATGAGAAAGGCATTCGTCATAGAACTGCGCACGTTTGGATTCTACGCAGAACAAGCTCAGGTACAGAGGTTCTTTTACAGAAGCGCAGCAGAGATAAGGACTCTAACCCAGGCCGTTATGATATTTCCAGCGCTGGTCATATTCCTGCCGGAGAGGATTTTCTCACCTCTGCCCTGCGTGAACTGAGAGAAGAACTGGGGATTACCGATGTATCATGTGACGATCTCTGTTTCTGCGGTCAGCGTACCATCAAAATACAGGAGGTCTTTCACGGAAAACTCTTTAAGGATAACCAGATCAGTAATATCTATTGCCTGTGGCGGGATGTAAAGACTGCCCGCCTGACTCTGCAAAAATCTGAAGTAGACGAGGTCATCTGGATGGATCTGGACCGCTGCATGGAGTTGGTCAAAAAGGAAGACAAAGACTTCCCTAACTGTATCTATTTAGAAGAGCTGGAAATGCTGCCCCGCACTTAGCTTCGGCGGTATGTATTCAGACAGCACTGTGGACAGGCGCGCGGCGCCGCCTTTGGCCTCGGCTGGAATAAGGCGGATCTTACGCGTAATGTGCCAATAGCCAGCGGCCCATGGCTTCACCCAATTTTCTGTGGTTTGCCGCATCCATGTGCAGACCGTCGATTTTTCCAGCTGCTGCATATTTTGCCGCATCAAAGAATAGGAAGTCGTGATCCTGTGCTTCCTTTGCGAAACAAATGGCGAATTCCTTTGATTTTTTTATGGTCAGCAGTCCTTCAAATTCCCAGCCAAAAGGACCATCCAACAGTTCCTGCCCTGCTTCAATGGGAGAGATTAAAAGATACTCGCACGGGCTGTCCGGGTACTTGCTTTCTACCACCTCTCTCGCCCTGGCTAATACCCTTGCCGCCTGGCCAGCGATTTCTTCCGCAGTCAGTCGAAAAGCTGCTTTCAAATCATTGCTGCCTAACATGACGCAGACCATATCTAAAGGCAGGTGGGTGCGAATACATGGCTGTATATATTGCAGCCCATTTCTGAATTCCATACCGTCTTCATCAAAGCAAGTCGTTCTGCCGTTGAGCCCCTCTTCTAAAATTTCTATCTTCCCCTGGGTAATTTGTTGACAAATTCCCGTCCATCGCTCTTCTTTAGAATATCTCAGTCCATCGCTGACGCGATATCCGTGGGTGTTCGAATCTCCATAAATTAAAACTCTTTTATCTTCCATAGTGCCTCCTAGTGGTTCACTTCCTGCTTAACTGCCCGGGTTATCATGCCGCTCCGTTACGCAGTTTCGGCTGTTTTCTTCTGTTTCGTTACGCCAAACTCGCCGGTACGCGGCTTGTTGCTTAACTGCCCGGGTTATCATGCCGCCCCGTTACGCAGTTTCGGCTGTTTTCTTCTGTTTCGTTACGCCAAACTCGCCGGTACGCGGCTTGTTGCTTAACTGCTCGGGTGCTCACGCCGCCTGAACCCTAAATTCTTCAAGCATAATGTCAGCAGTTATGGTAAAATTAAATAAGAAACATCCTTTTGGAGGTAATTACCATGCTGGACTTATGCCTGGTCGGAACTGGCGGAATGCTGCCGCTCCCGAGTCGCTTTTTAACATCATTATACATCAAATGCCAAGGTCATGCACTGCTTATCGACTGCGGAGAAGGCACGCAAATTGCCTTGCGCAAAGCTGGCTGCAGTTTTAAGTCCATCGACCTGATCTGCATCACCCACTTTCACGCTGACCACATCAGCGGTATCGCAGGGCTGCTTCTTTCTATGGGCAACGCAGATCGCACAGAACCTGTTACAATTGCGGGTCCAAACGGCCTCTGCCGAATTTTATCCGGTCTCATGGTCATCGCACCAGAACTGCCCTTTGAAGTTTATGTCAGAGAAACAGGGCATATTGACACGCCGATTTCCTTGGGCGCAATGAAAATACAGAATTTCCCGTTGGAACACAGAATTCCCTGTCAGGGTTACACAATAGAAGTGCCGCGAGCTGGTCAATTCCTGCTGGAAAAGGCCCAATCACTGCACATTCCGATGCAGCTATGGTCTCATCTGCAGAAAGGAGAGACTGTCTCTGCAGCAGGGAATCAGTTCACACCAGAGATGGTACTCGGTCCGGCCCGCAAAGGTCTCAAAGTCACTTACGCCACTGATACCAGACCGGTTGACGCCATCGCTGAGTATGGCAGGGAATCGGATATTTTAATCCTTGAAGGCATGTATGGCGAAGAGGAGAAATTGGAAAAAGCAAAGGAACGAACTCATATGATTTTTTCTGAGGCAGCCCGTCTAGCAGAACAGGCTGCAGCCAAGGAACTGTGGCTGACGCATTTCAGCCCTTCTATTGCTGATCCTTTTGAATATAAAACTGCCGTACAGAAGATTTTTCCAAACACGGTCATCGGTGAAGATGGAATGAAGAAGAGTTTAAAATTCGTTCTCTAAGGCCTGCAGAAACAGCTCTACAGACCAGCCCCCCTCTTCATCCAGATCACAATATTCACTGTCCGCCTTACGAAGCAGGTACTCATCACGTTCCTGTTTTGCGCTGCGGGTCTTGTACCCCTGGCGAATGGCTCTGGCAAATCGCTCGAGACAGGTGCCGGAGAGGTATTCTATGTCTCCATAGCAGGTTTCGTCAAAATGTCTGCGCATAAAACTGAGCAGTTCTTCATCAGTCAGTAAATCGAGCGCTTCGCTTTTGTACAGATAAAAGATTTCCTGCAGCTGTGCCAGACTGTCCGCATACTCTGCCTGGTTCATATAAGGCGAATCGCAGAATGCATAAATAACCGCCTGCAGAATTCCACCACCAAATTCTACTCTTCCGCTGTCCCTCAGGGAGGCGTCTCTGCTCTGCATCAGCTGCTTTGCCTCTGCCTCTGTCAAAACCAACCCGAAACCCTTTGACACCTGATTACAGTCCATAACTGTCTGCACTTCCTGCTGTCTCTGTCCTCTCTGAACGAGATCAAAAATATGACTCATCTATACCATCCTTTCCAGGCAATCGTGCTTTGCCCCATTGACAAATTGAGCCGCTACATCGGCCAGTTCTCTCTTCAGATACTGAAACACTTCTGGCGACCTGCCTGCTAGAGACTGCAGCTGGCGAAACAAGGTCAGTTCCAGGTTATCCCTGCCTTGCCGCTGTATCAATCGGGCCAGATTTTCATAGTGGCGCTGTTCCAGTTCCGTCTTCCAGAGAGGCAGCTCCAGCAGCAAATTGGCCAACAGTTTTCGAAGCAAGATTCCAGGCAGATTGACGATCAAAATCGTGTAACTTCGATTATAGTTTCTCAGAACCTTTAAGACGTAGTCTCTGGGAAATAACTTCATAAAGCTCTGTTCCAGCCGGATACAGTTGAGATAGGCCAAAATCCGATCGATTCCCCGCAGCTCCTCCAAAGGCAACAGAACGGGATAATCTAAGGTCAGTATGTGATCTTGCGGACAATAGTCCGCGTCATAATAGAGAAAGAATTTTGCCATACCGTCAGCTATGGTCTCCCGCAAGGTTCGGTTTCCATAGGCGTCAAAGTCTTTCATCATCTCGCTGTAAAGCTGCTGCGCCTCTTCCACTTTGTGCAGAACGCTTTGACAGCCCGCTTCATAGATGCCTCGTACTTCTTGATTCTCCGGAACTAAGCCATCGTGATTCCAAACCTGATCGATGCAGTAGCAGACCGCTTCAGTGAGTTGTTCTGCGATTTCGTAACGCACCGATGTACTGTCTCCTCCTGTGTACCGCTCTGTCAGTTCGCTGATAATTGAATACAATTCATCCATATCCATCCCTCCCATGTAGAGACAAATTTTACACCAACACCAATACTATTACAAGAATTGATTTTTTGCTGAAAATGTGGTATAATGAACGCATCAACCAAACAGCTTTGCTGCAAGGAAGCGTTCATTGAATCATGTGCTTCGATTTTATTTCCAAAGGAATGCACATGGTATAGTATAAAAAGAAAGAGAGGTCCGACAATTCGTCAGACCTCTCTATTTTTTGGGTTCTATACCGATTTCAATTGCGCGCAGATTTTTTTGCCAAAGACTGCAATGAGTGCGGTCACTGCTGCAGAGACAAAGAATATGATCCATAGATGTCCTGCCAGTTTTTCAAAAGTGAATCCGTACAAAACTTGACCGATTGGCTGTGCGCAGGTGGATAGGGCAATGATCCAAGCGATAACTTTTCCGATGAGCTGTGCTGGCGTCGTAATCTGTATGTACGACATCGCCTGTATCGTAAAGATGGTTGCGCAGGCCATGATAATCAAGCCGCTGACAGCCATGACTGCATATGCCGTATACGCGCTGCAGTCTATCAGAAGAACAATACCGATCGGGATTAGCAGAATTCCTGCTGCAAGGAGCATTTTCCAGAAACCTCTGATGTCCATCTTACTGCCAAAAATGCCTGCGTAAAGACCGCCTGCCAGACCGCCCATCGCCAAAATCGCCTCAATGAAACCGTACATCTGAGATGCGTCTTGTGATGACGGAAATTCCAATACCTGCATGACGATGACGGGAAGACCGATAATCATCAGTGCGGACAGGCTGATATTGATGCAGGCGCAGCAAAGTGTCAGCTTGCCAATTTCTGATCTTTCTTTGCTGATATAGTGAATACTTTCTATCAAATCCGCTTTCGCCTCGTGAAACAGAGAGGCGTTTCTTTCTCTTTTCGCAAAAGGAATTTTGATGAAAATTTCCATTACTGCTGAAAAGATAAAGCATCCGATGCATACATAAAGCACAGGCATGATTCCCCAGGCGGCGTAAGCCATGCCGCCAAGCGCTGGGCCCAGAAGTCCGGATAGAGAAGAGACCATGTTGATGGCGGCATTGGCAGGCATCACTTTCTCCTCTGAGACCAGAAGAGGGATACTGGACTGAACAGACGGCTGATATGCGCCGGAAATGCCGTAGAGTAGGAATAACATGACCAAGATGATGGTTACAATATTGATTTCCCCATACAGTAATACAAATAGGGTAACCAAAAAGGCAGTAAAGAAATCCAAGCAGACCATGATGTTTTTCTTATTGACTCGGTCTGCAATTAGACCGCCGATGGGCGACATAATAGCCAGTGGGATGAAGGCTAAACCGGAAACAACTCCAAGCAAAGCCGCCGACCCCGTTACATTGAGCAAATGCATGGGCAGTGCAAAGCGCATGACAGCGTTGCCGAAGAGTGAGATAATCTGACCTATCACTACTAAAATAAAGTCCTTAGAAAATTTGTTTTGTTCCATATCATAATTCCTTTCTCGAATAATACCGACCGTCGGTATGTATTAAATTAAAAATGATTCTGCCCTGTTGAACAAGGCAGATTGTTTACTGTTTGGCCTTATTCCCATGAAAGACCTCAGAGAAGTTTTTAATTTTAATAATTATGTCATCAGTGATGACCTCAAGTCCCAATTTATCAGTTAAATATCTGAAAAATTCTACCTTCTTGATAACTTCTTCTGTGCTGCCAGGATAAATCATCGGGTTAATCCAAAGGTTTCCAATCAGCATGAGCACTTCAGCTAATTCCCTAGGGTATTCTGACTGAATGGAGCCGTCTCGAATCCCCTCTTCTATAATCGGCGTCAGCAAATCAGGTGCTTCCCGCTGTACAGAATCCTTCAGAAACATGACGAGAAGCTGTGGATTTTTCAGCATATCGGGCGCTATCGTAGCCATCTCCACCTGGGCCGGCGTGTCTAAAGAAACTCTGAAGATTTCCTGCAGTTTCTCCTTACCGTTAAGATCTGTTCGATCACAGACCTCTTTCATTCTCATTTCTGAGTTGGCATAAAATGTGTCGCCTACTGCCATCATAATTTCTTCTTTTGATTTGAAATGATGGTAAATCGCCCCTTTGCTCAAGCCTCCAAGGTTATCAATGATATCCTGAATCGATGTATGTTCGTACCCCTTTTCAAGGAACAGCCGGCCGGCAGTCTCTATAATCAATTTCTTCGTTGCTTCTGGATATTTATTCCTCGCCACTTGACACCCTCCTTTTACATACTAGCGGTATGTTTATTATACATACCGCTAGTATGTATGTCAACTTCTTTTTTATATTAAGAATTCATTTCTTTTTTGCATTCTACATAGGTCAACGGAAAGGCGGCTTTTAACGTCTTGGCTGATTCAATAAGCCAGCCATTCTTTCTCAAGAAAGCGATGTAAGCATCTCCCGACCATTTGCTCGTCAGTTTAAAGCCAGCGGCGCTCATGAACCGCAGCCTGAGCCGAGTCTTAAAACTGCTGTCTGCATCAGTAAAATTAGGGGCGATCAAAATACCATCATCCTTCAGCACTCGTTTGATTTCGCTTAACGCTTTTTCTGGTTCCGGCATAATGTGAAGCGCATTAGCAATGATGACAACGTCGAAGGACTGATCGGCATAAGGCAGGGTTCTGGCATCCTGCACAGAAAAATGAAGCTTTGTGGAGTTGTAATTTTTCTTGGCCTTTTCTATCATTTCAGCAGAAAAATCCGTCGCTTCAATGTGCGTAGCCTTCTTTACGATATGTCCAGCAATCAGGCCCGTACCCGTCGCCAATTCCAGCACAGTTTTATCCTTCACTTTCCTGCGAATCAAATCATACATCTGCTCATAGGCAAGCGCATCTTTTGCCATAAAACCGTCGTAAATCTTAGCAAAGCGGTCCCAGGATTTTGCGTTCATTTCTCTTCTCATCTTCCAATTCCTGCCCTTTCTTTTCCTTATATTATATATTTTACCCAGGCAGAAGTTGGCGTAAACTGTCGTTTTATTCCATTTTTATTTGTGTTCTCGATAGAATTCTTTTAAATCTTCCTTTGTCTTTTCTGGCAGGTCGTTCTTCTTGATTCCTTGAATCGCCCCCTCAAGTCCCTGTAAACGGTTGATACACGCAGAATCATCTATAGCCTTAATGCGCAGCCAAGCCTCTTTGCTGCCCAAATCTATCAACTGATCTACAGTCGTAATTCCTACTTGGTTTAACTGTTCCTCCACCACTTTTCCGATGTTCGGAAGTTTCGATAACTCTCCCATATGAATCCTCCTTTTCTGCATATAGAGACAGGGGCATTATCTGCCCCTGTGCTTCTCTTTCTTCTTTTGCTGTTTCAAGTCAAACCGGCGCTGTTTCTCTGCCTCTTTTAGCTCACGGCTTTTAGCCTTACGCTTGGTTTTCATCTGCTCCTGCTGCAACTTCAAAGCCTGCTGTGATTTGGTGCCGATGCCGCTTACTGCGACGCTCTTATGCACTTCCCTCTGCATACGCTTTGGGTTCACCCGCTTCTCTTTTACATCAGTTTCCACAGCTGGACTGAACTTTAGCTGATCGTAATTTTTGATGAAGTAATCATATACTTGGTAGGATTTCGGTTCGGGGCCAAAAACGACCTTACTGACAGACAGTTTCCCATCCTCCACCTTTTCAACGACGCCGACCCAAAAGGGGTCCTCAAAAAACACGTTCAAGCGCAGTGTTACATTGTCCATACAAATTCCTCCCTTAAGTGGCGCAAGTGAGAATGGACGACCTGGAAGGAAGGTTACTGACAGCTTTTGGATTATATACCCCAATAGCTGCTCCCGGACTACCTACCGGGATGTGTTTTTATCTCCGCCAATTTCATACTATCTTTTTTTGTGCTTCTTGTCAATAATAGAAGTTTTTCAGAATACCCTTCACGATAGTTTTGTACTTTTTAAACCCCTTTCCCTTATTCTGCACAAGAATGGCCTTGCAAATTATCCCAATAGTGGATTTTTACCCACAAAAAGTATAAAATCACCGTGGCGGTAGAAATGACTGTGACGTGAATCGTAACTTTCTGTATGTATATTATCAACGCTTCATTCTATCTGCCAATCAGCCCTCGATAGCATCAATGGCCCCGATAACGGCGCCTCTGAACCCGTCTTTTTCCAAAGAGGCGACCCCTCTGATAGTCGTACCGCCCGGGGAACAGACCGCATCTTTCATAACGCCTGGATGGGTTCCGTTCTCCAAATACAGTTTGCCGGTGCCGCAGATCATTTTGGCTCCCAGACGATAAGCGGCATCCCTGGTCAACCCGTACTGAACGCCTGCATCCGCCAGGGCTTCCAAGTACATAGCAGTAAAGGCAGGCGAACAGCCGCTCAAAGTGCCTGCAATAGAAAGCTGCGCAGGTTTTACCATTTCTACCAGAGCGATTTTGCCGAAGATACGCACAAAGTCTTCCAGTTCCGCCTGGCTGAGAGAATGTCTGTCTTCGCAGATCATGATTCCTTCGCCTACTGAAATCGGCGTGTTAGGTATGGTGCTGATATGATGCGTCCCTGCCTTGAGGATTTCTTCGTACCTGCCAAAGTCAAAACCCGCCGCCACTGAAATGACCACTTTTTTCTGCAGCAGATCTACGACCGGTGCGACGACCGATTCTATCATATTGGGCTTCACTGCCAGAATGACGTAATCCGCCTTTTCCGCCACCTCTGCCGCCGTCTGCAGCGCCGTAACGCCGAGCGCCTCCGTGTTCTTCTGCAGCTTGTCAAAATGCGCTGCACAGGCGAAGATCTGACTGCTCTGACAGACGTCCATTGCAAGCAGTCCCTTTGCCATGGCCTGCGCCATATTGCCAAATCCGATAAATCCAATTTTCAGTTCGTTGTTCATAGGTACACCCTCTTTTCTAATATGTTACTTCAATCTTATCACTGCATTGTCCCATTGACAACGGCTTTTCTCCTATGGGAACGGCTATGAGGCCTATGAAGCAGGACATAAAGAGTCCTCGATTTGCTTTTCCTACATGAGAAGTGATATAATATATGGCTGCAAGATAAAACTGTTTTGAAGGGAGATGGGTATGTTGAAAGCAAAACAGATAGATTTTTCCGGCGGTCAGGTTCGTCAAAATATCGTCGCTGCCGCATCACCTATGCTGGCAGCGCAGATCTTGAATCTCTTATATAATATCATCGATCGGATTTACATCGGTAAAATTCCGGGAGAAGGTACGGTCGCCTTGGCAGGCCTGGGGCTTTGTTTTCCGATCATCACAATGATAGCAGCCTTTTCTAACCTCTTCGGCATTGGGGGCGCACCCCTTTGCAGTATCGCCATGGGACGAAAAGATACTGCTGAGGCCAAAAAAATCATTATAAACGCTTATTTCATGCTGCTGGGGACAGGTATCCTGCTGACAATCCTCGGCATCACCTTTCAGCGGCCCCTGCTCTACCTGTTCGGAGCCAGCGGTGAAACTTATCCTTACGCCGCCGGCTACATGACCATCTATCTTCTGGGGACCGTATTTGTCATGACTTCGCTGGGACTTAACCCGTATATTAACAGCCAGGGTTTTGCCAAAATCGGCATGCTGACCGTACTTCTGGGCGCGGTCAGCAATATCGTCCTCGATCCCGTCTTTATCTTTGTCTTCCGCCTAGGTGTCAAAGGGGCTGCCATTGCCACGGTCCTCTCTCAGTTTCTTTCCGCTGCCTGGGTACTGCGGTTTCTTACGAAAAAGGCTGAACTAAAGCTGGATTTTAGAGGATTTCGTGCGGATTTTGCCTGTATCAGAAAAATATCTTTCCTGGGCACGGCCAGTTTCATGATGTCTTTTACCGACAGTCTGGTACAAGTCGCCTGTAATGCCATGCTGCAGTCCTTTGGCGGCGACATCTATATCGGCGTTATGACCGTCATCAATTCTATCCGTCAAATTGCCCAAACGCCAGTAGGCGCACTAACTGACGGTGCTGCACCAGTGATCAGCTATAACTATGGTGCAAAGAAATATGACAAGGTACGAGAGGCTGTCAAATTTATGACCCGATCTGGTTTTTTCTATACTATGATCGTCTGGGGTCTGCTTTTTCTTTTTCCCCAGTTTTTCATTCATATCTTTACTCAGGAAACAGATCTTGTCAAGGCAGCTATCCCCTCAATGCATATCTACTTCTTCGGTTTCGTCATGATGGCTTTCCAGTTTGCAGGTCAGGCCACCTTTAAATCTCTCAATCGAGCTGGTTACGCTGTATTCTTCTCCATCCTCAGAAAGGCGATAATCGTGGCACCGCTGACCTTTTTGCTGCCTCACATTGCCGGTCTGGGAGTCAAAGGCGTGTTCCTGGCAGAACCGATTTCTAATCTATTAGGCGGACTCGCCTGTTATATCACCATGCGTCTCACGGTCATGAAAGAACTCAATGACCCATTGCCGAAAAGATGAAAATATGGTAGAATAATCCCGAAACAAATTCATTCACGTTAGAAAGGATTCAACATGCGATACCATCCCCCACATTTTGATTTTGAAATCTGCGGAGTCAAGAGGCAGCTGCCTTTTGTAAAGATTAAAGACAATATGGCCTTAGCCAGCTTCTGCATCGTGTCAGACACGGAATTAGTACAAGCTGTAGCGCCAAAATTAGCCGAAAAGTTACCGGAAGTCGATATTTTGCTGACGGCAGAAGCCAAGGGCATCATCCTCACCTATGAGATGAGCCGTCTGCTCGGCAAAGAATTTGTCGTAGCCCGCAAGACCAAGAAGCCTTACATGCAGAACGTTTTAGAAGCAGTCGTCTATTCCATCACAACCCAGAAGAAACAAACTCTGTATTTAGACGGCTGTGATGTGGAGAAGATCAAAGGAAAACGCGTTGCCATCATCGACGATGTCATCGCAACTGGAGAATCTCTCAATGCTTTGGAAAAGCTGGCAGAAGAGGCTGGTGCAAAAGTGGTCGCTCGTGCCGCAGTTCTGGCGGAGTTGGACTCTGTTTACCGAGAGGACATCATTTTCCTCAAAGAACATTATGTGTTCACCCCTAATGAGGACGGCACTTTTACACCGATTGAATGCGAAACCAAAAAACGCCTCAGAGAAGCAGCAGAAGCAGAAAACAACTGACAAAAACATACGAAGAGGATGTCTGTAGTTAGCCGTAATTCGACTGCAGAGACATCCTCTTTTCTTTTGCGCGGTTATCTGGTTTATATCAAATGCCGCTCTTCATTCAGCTGTACTGATATTTATCTTTGTTCTTAACCAAGAAGGTCGTCGTCACCAATAACGCCAGCATCTCCGCGGCCACAACAGCAAACCAAACGCCGTCGATACCGAAAACTGCCGGCAAAAGCAGGATAGCAGTTACCTGGAAGATCAGCGTTCTTAAAAAAGAAATGGCCGCCGATACGACACCGTTGTTCAGTGCTGTAAAAAAGGCCGAACCCCACACGTTGACACCGATGACTAAAAAAGCGATGGCATAAATTCGAAAGCCGTGGCTGGTCATATTGAACATGTCCTGATCATAGCTGGCAAAGATTTTAATCAATGGAACGTTTAAGATTTCTGCCAGCAGTGTCAAAACAATACCTGTTGAAATCACCAGTTTTATACTCTTTCGGAAGACGTTTTTCAACTCATCGTGGTTGCCTGCGCCATATTGGTAGGCAACGATTGGACCTGTACCGATAGAATATCCAAAGAAAATGGCCATGAAGATAAAGTTCACATACATGATGATGCCATAGGCCGCAACGCCATCCTCTCCCGCCAGCCTCATCAGCTGGAAATTGTACAATACGCCTACGATGGAGAGAGAAAGATTGGTCACCATCTCCGATGAGCCGTTAGTGAACGCCTTTAACAATATTCTGCCGTTGAAGGTCGTCTTCGTTAACTGCAGGAGGCTGTCGTTCTTTCTAAGAAAGTAGATCATTGGAATCACACCGCCGAGAAATTCTCCTGCGGCAGTTGCCCATGCAGCCCCTGCGATGCCCCATTTCAGCACGACGATAAATATAAAGTCCAAGATGACATTGGTAATTCCCGCTAGCAGGGACACCTTCAGGCTCAGAGAAGGCTTTTCTGCAGCAATAAAGAAGTTTTGAAAGATGTTCATCAAAATAAAAGCCGGCATTGAGACAAACAAAATCCTGCCATAGACGATGCAGTTTTCCAGCAATTCTCCACTGGCGCCCAGCATAACAGAAATCGGCTTGATAAAGATAAAGCCCAAAATCGACAATGTCACCGAAATGCCGATTGCCGTGTAAATCAATAGGGAAAAATATTCATTGGCCTTATCCGGCTTCCCCTCCCCCAAAGTCTTTGATACGATGGCGCTTCCTCCTGTGCCAATCATAAAGCCGATGGCTGCCACACCCATGGCGATGGGCATGATTAAATTTACCGCAGCAAAGGGCGTCTTGCCCACGAAATTTGAAACAAAAAATCCGTCCACGATGCTATATAACGAGGTGCAAATCATCATCAGAATCGGTGATATTACAAAGCGGAGCAGCCGTTTATAAGTAAAATGATCTGATAGCTGTATTCTCTTTTTTTCTCCATTTCCCTTCTCCTTTTATGTGTCAGCGCCTTTGTCGCAGACGCTTGACATCTATTTTAATATCTGTTCAATTTCTCTGTGAAATAATTCCAAATGGCTTTTGGTCAGTCTCAGGAATTCTTCTCCGTCTTCTTCGCCTAACTTGAGAAAGCTGTTTCTCTCTGCTTCGATCAGCGGCGAAATAATCTCTGCCACAAGGGCTTTGCCAGAGGCAGTCAAAACAATCTGCTTATTCTTGCGATTGCCCGGTAACGGTCTCAGCTCTATAATTTCCTGTTCCACCAGCTTTTTCAGAGCGGAGTTGACGGTCTGGCGACTGTAAGACCAATCCTCACAAAGTTCCTTCTGCGTATAAACGGACTGACTTTCCTCTACGCTGTAGAGAATCCAAAAAGCCGTATCTGAAAGTCCGCTTTTTCGCGCATAGAGATGATAGAGGCCGTCTAGTTCTTTACTAAACTGATTGTATAATATCATTTTTCCTGTTATTTTATCTTCCATTCACTTCACCTTTCAATAATCCGATTTCGGACAAAAATCATTATAATCCGATTTCGGATTATTGTCAACACTTAATTTTTTTACGTTGTGGCGCTCTGATTCAAAAATGATGATGTCTTAAGTAAGCGAACTCGCGTAACCGGCTCACTGTCAAAAGGCTTCAAGGGGGTATATCTGATTCCGGTTACTTTTTTATCAATTTCTCCACCGCAAAGACGTCCACAATCCACAAAAGCAACCGGGAGCAGCATATTCGTAAATTCTTCAGGGAATCGCATCATAGGAGATGATGGACACTTTCAAAGTTGCATCACATGCTTCAATAAGCTTCTCCACGACAGATGCATGAAGATAAAATAGCGCGCCTTCACTTTTCAAAAAAGCAGGGCGTGACGGCATAAAATGCTGTTTAAGCGTGCATTTCCGCCTTCATTTTTGATTTTTATGAATTTATCTGCATGACTCCCTTTGCAAATGCCCTTGATATCAGCCAGATTCGTCGCCTTTGCGCAGGCAGGACGCCGGAATTCAAAAATGAAGGCGGATTGGTTTACAATAATCAAAAAATGTGCCGATAACAAGCAAAAAAATGAAAATGAAGGCGGAAGATGGTTTCATCCCTTTGCCGTGGAAAATATCCGGGGGGGTCTTCAAAAATCCCATGCGAATATAGCAGATTGTCTCTTTGGAGGTGGTTAATATCAGAAAGGTTAGATTGACAATGAATGAACAGAATCCTGGGACAATTTCATGAAACACGTCCATACAATCCCATCGCTCAGCAAATAGAATCTGCTGAGCGCAAAGAAAAAGATGTCTCACCTGTGGAGATTTCCTCTCACAGTTGAAACATCTTCTGCGGTTTCTATATTATTTACGTGTTGCTTCAAATTCTTTCCAAGCCTGTTCACGAAGCTCTGGATTGACCAGATATTCGCAGGCTACGACGCTCATGCCCTTGGCGGCCAGCATCATGCCGTCAAAGCCCAGCTGGGAGCCTGCCGCTTCCCGGAAGCCTGGGGTATGGCAGATGATTTCTTCCGGACCCATCTTGAAGTATGAGCCCAAGGTTGGGCACACATAAGTGATATCGCCCACATCCCAAGCGAAGTTTCTGGAATCCGCCTGCACATAAGGCGCTCCAATGCTGTCAAGATACTCTGCCAGCACCATACCCAGCTGGTGATTGGATTTGGTATCCCTCATCGGATTCTTAACGGCTTCCATCTCGTATTCACAGCCTGTGACCAGGGCGGCGGCCTGCACAGAATGCTCTAAATTGGTCAATACTCTCTTCAAATGTTCCGAAGTATCAGAACGAACACTGAACTGCAGTTCACAGTTGTCCGGAATGGTATTGGCGGCAAGTCCGCCGTCAGTGACGATGGAGTTGACCACGTCGCAAGGTCTGTTCTGCTGGCGGATGGCGTTCATATTATTGATACAGAGCATTCCAGCAGTCAGAGCGTTTTTGCCGTGTACTTGATCGCCGCCTGCATGGATTGCCACACCTTTGAACTTTATTTTTATCATAGTGGCTGCGACCAGAGAACGTTCAATTACCGTTTCACCTTCACCGTGAGCGGTGAACACGGCATCCACATCGTCAAAGTAACCTTTTTCTACAAAAACAACTTTAGCACCGTAGTTTGGTACTGTCCCCTCTTCTGCCGGCGTGCCCAGAACGCGGACTTCCCCGCCCAGTTCTTCCTGGAGCTGCGAAAGTACGATGCCCGCGCCGACTGCTGAACAACAGAACAGATTGTGCCCGCAGGCATGTCCAATCTGCGGCAAAGCGTCATATTCAGCTACGAAGGCGATGACAGGACCCGGCTTGCCAGACTTCTTCACGGCAGAAAAGGCTGTCTCCATCTCGCAAACGCCCTTTTCTACTGTAAAGCCATTGTCTTCCAGCATTTCTGTCAGAAGCTTTGAGGCTGTGTATTCCTGATGACCGATTTCCGGATTCTCCCAGATCGTGCGGCTCATGGCAGTCAAAGCGTCTCGTCTGCTCTCTAATTCTTTTGTTAAAGTCTCAATATATTTCTCTGCTAACATTTCTAACTCCTTACATCAAGATGCTGCTTCCCGGTCCCAATGGCAGGTTCAGCTTGTACCAGATCAAAATCAAGATGATCCAGCTGATTGCAAAGGATATTACCAACGGAAGCATGGTTGCAATAATGGAACCAAGGCCTGACTTTCTGTCGTACTTCAGCGCGGTCATGATGATAAACGGCATGAACGGCTCAAGAGGTGAAACAGCATTGGTTACGGAATCCGCGATACGGAAAGCCGCCTGTGTAAAGGCCGGAGTGAAACCCAGCTTCATGAACATCGGTACAAAGATCGGCGCCATCAGCGCCCATTTTGCCGACGCACTGCCAATCATGAAGTTGATCAGCATAGTGATACAGATAAAGCCTACAATCAGAGGCGCTCCGGTCAGACTGCTTCCGCTGAGGAATTCAGATCCCTTTACGGATAAGTATAACCCTAAATTGGATTGGGCAAACGCTTTGACGAATTGACCTGCAAAGAAGCAGAGCACGACAAAGCCTGCCAGTCCAGCCATGGATTTCCCCCAAAGCTGTACGACGTCAGCCGACTTTTGAATCACCTTGGTCTTGATGCCATAGGCAAGTCCAGCGACCAGGAAAAAGATGGTCAGGATTGGCACCATGCTGCTGAAAAACGGTGAATCAATAATTGCGCCATCTTCTCCTCTGAGAATGCCGTTTGTCGGCACGATGGTAATTGCCAGGACAGCCAGATATACCAGTACTGCGATGCCGGCCCACTTCATGCCGGATTTTTCTTCTGCTGTTACGTCAGCCAGGGTGGTATCTTCTGTCTCAATCGCACCGGGTTCCCCTTCTTCGCGTTTGTATTCGCCAAGTCTCGGTTCGATGATTTTCTCTACTACGAAAGTTCCCACGATGGTCAGCATGATAGTAGAAGCTGCCATGAAGTACCAGTTCACTGTAGGGTTTACTGTATAATTCGGATCATATATCTGCGCAGCGGATTCTGTAATACCAGAGAGCAGAATATCGGTCTGCGTAACCATCAGGTTGGCAGAAAGCCCTGC
The DNA here is from genome assembly GCF_900086585.1 of Emergencia timonensis. GTDB lineage: Bacteria > Bacillota > Clostridia > Peptostreptococcales > Anaerovoracaceae > Senimuribacter > Senimuribacter timonensis. The sequence goes on along the minus strand of NZ_FLKM01000008.1, from coordinate 1,471,944 downwards.
TGCAACGCCGGCAAACCCGGTGGCAAGTCCTGCAATTGGATGACGATCCATCCCTCTGAAAATCATGGCGCCCAGTGGCGGTATGATGACGAAGGTTGCTGATCCGGCCAGACTGCCCATGATGCCTACCAGCAGGACGATGGCTGTGACCAAAAACTTGGGCGCCCCTGCGATGCTGGATTTGATGACAGTTTTTACAAGGCCAGTCTCCTCCGCAATACCGATGCCCAACATGGCTACCAAAGTTACGCCAAGGGGACTGAAGGTTACAAAATTCTCGACCATGGATTGTAAGAACCAGACCAGGCCGTCTTTGCTCATCAGGTTGCTGATGTGCTGTTCTTCGCCGGTGTTTGGATGTGGAAACTCTATACTGGAACATAGAGCTGACACGACAAACACGACGGCAGTCAAAATAATGAAGATGTAGACGGGATGAGGAAGGCTGTTGCCAAATTTCTCAATTCCGTTCCAAATTCGGTTTTGCTTTTGTTTCATTCGTTACTCCTACCTTTACTACTTTTTAGTTCTTTCTATAACTAGTTCACTTTCGACACATAGAATATAATATATGAATGTGTTTTACTATGTCAATGGCAGTTTTACTTTTTGCACAAAAAAGACTGGATTTCTTTTCATCCAGTCTCTAAATTGCTAATCTAATACCGACTTTAAGTACGCTCTGATCGTTCCGTCACTCCATAAGTTCCAACCCAGGAAAATGGTAGTGTAGACTTTCTCTCCCTTTTCTGTCTTTTCCATGACGTCTGCCGCCACCGAAATATTTCCATAGTCCATATTGCTGCCAGTATTTACGGAGATATCTGTCGATTCCCCTTCATATAACTCCAAAGGACGTCTAATGCTGATTTCTTTTAGCGGCGTTTCGTTGAAAGTAATATCTGTAAAATATTGCTCGGCATCCTTTACCCTAAATTTCAAGCCTGTAATCTTTACATCTCTTTCTGCCGGTTCTAAACTGATATAACTCTCGCCCATTTCGCTGCCGCCGCTTTCATCGACCATATCGGAATCAAAATCATCTGAGGATATGACAATCGACCCCACGTCCTCAATGCTTTCGCTTCCATCGTCCCAAGTGATATTTACCTTGTTGAAGGCAATATCCTCTGGCAAATTTCCCTCGTCATCAGTCCGGTTGCTGTTTATGCCCAGATGGACTGTTATCAGGGTGTATTTCTCGTCCTCCTGATACTCCTCGTTGTCATAGACCTTGCAGGTCACTCCCTTTGGTCCGTCGACAATGGAAACCTTGGAAATTTCTTTGTCCCAGTTGTAGTCTTGTATATAGGACAAATCCACATTCATCTCGTCAGTGTAAATGAGTTCCTTGACAAAGACCGGTTTCTTCAGATCCGGTCCTTCTACCGTTCTGATCGAGCCACAACCTGTCACGGTAAACATAAAGACGACAATCAATACTAATGCGATAAACTTTTTTCTCATATTCCCTCTCCCCTTGTCCTTTTGTATATATTGATTATAACATGAATCTTCCTTTAAATTTATAATTGAAATTCATGTTTCAATAGTTCCTACCGCTCGACAACGTCGTAAGATCGTGGAACTATTATAACATGTGCATTCCTTTGAACATAGCATCGAAGCACATGTTTCAATGAACGCTTCCTTGCGACGACGTCGTAAGATCGATGCGTTTATTATAACATGAATCTTCCTTTGAGAATAGAATTGAAATTCATGATTCAATAGTTCCTACCGCTCGACAACGTCGTAAGATCGTGGAACTATTATAACATGTGCATTCCTTTGAACATAACATCTAAGCACATGTTTCAATGAACGCTTCCTTGCGGCAAAGCCGTATGATCGATGCGTTCATTATAATCAAGAAAGCCATATTATGCAAATAAATTATTGTGAAATGCATATCCCCTCATTCTGTCAATGAACAACCACTGGGTATCCAGCCGTGATCCTCGCATACAGGATGGCGGCAGAGTTGCTGGGCATATTGACACAGCCATGTGAACCGCTGGTACGGTAGATGTCTCCTCCAAAATCTCCCCGCCAGGACGCATCGTGCATGCCGTAGTCCTGATAAAAAGGCATCCAGTATTTTACAGGCGAGTTATAAGCTGTGCCGTCGCTGTTCCGTCCCCGCAGATTAACGCCTTCTGCCTTATAGACCAGATAGTAGACACCTTTTGGCGTCGCATAACCGCCGGCCAGACTTCCGGTGACAATGGGGCTTTCTATCACGACACGGCCTTTTTGATAGAGCCACAGATGCTGATTGGAAATGTCGATTTCTACGTAGCTGGAGCCGATATCGTTGGTACCGCCGCCAGTATAATATGGTATCTGGCTGTATATCGGTTTTCTGCTTACATCCTTTTCACTTTTTAAATCTTTGATCAGCGCCTGACATTCCTTCTTTTGATCGATGAGATAACCATAACTGCCGCCTGTTACACTTATCGTTCCTTTATATGTAGACTGAAACTTTCTGGCAGTTCCCAGGGTGTCGTAGGTGATGGCCAGATGAGAAACAAATTTCTCAACTGCTTTTTCGTCCACCTGCCGTTTTCCCTCTTTAATAGTAATCATAGATTTCAGCTCCGCCGGCGTCACCGTATAACCTTTATTGTAAAAGCGATAAGTAATGATCTGGGAATAATTCTTTTCGCAATATGCCTTGTAATCATTCAGAGCCGGATCTGTACTGTAAATCTTGGGCTGCTGATAATAGTCAGACGCGTTGTATTCTAAAGTAAAATTGCCAGCGGCGATGGCTTTCAAAACCGCTCTTTTAAATCTGCTCTTGTCGATATTGTCCCCCTGCACTTCTTTGACAATTTCGAACTTTCGATTGGACAAGTCGACGTGGGCGTCTTTGGTCTTAACCGTGCTCTTTCGATTAAGAAAATCCATCTCCTCTATTTGTTTCCTAAAGTGATCATTCTCTGCCGCCACTGTCATTGTGATTGAAATCACTTCTTTCTTTTTCGTCACATAGTGAAAAACACGTTTAAACAGCGGCTCGTTCATCGCTCGTTTCAGCTGCTGATCTATAGCATAAGTCAGATTGAGATCCTGTATCTCGCCAAGGGTCTCACCGTTTTTCATAATCTTAAAATTATGTCCATTCCAACGCTCTGTCAAAGTTTCCTTCGCCTCCGTCAACGTCATGTTGGAACAATTGACGCCGTTGATTATCGTGTGGTCGAGAAAATATTGACTGCTGTATTCATTTATTTTATTTATCTGCCAAAAACTGCAGGCCAGCAATAGAATTGCGCCTGCAGTAATGAACATGATTCTTTGTTTTTTTGTCATAACGGACTCCCATTAAATCAATTTGTGCAGAACATTTGTCTATTCTATGTCTATGCACAAGTCAAATGAAATATCCAAATGCGGAGGGCAGAGGAATCTCCTCTGCCATTTCTTTTTGGTTTGCCCATTGAAAATCCTCATTTTCGCTGTCGCAGGAAAAATAATAGCCTGTCATCTCCCACTCCACATGGGTAAAGATGTGTTTGTATTCTGCTTTTCGCTGCAAATCCCGCGGTCGGCAGCCCCAATCTTCCACTTGTTTTACAGCCTGCTCAGCCGTCAGTTCCTGGTCTACATTTGGGAATTCGTATAAGCCAGCCAAAAGGCCTTTTTTATCGCGTTTCCGGACTGCGATTTTATCACCGCATTGCAGGATAAAAACAATCTTTTTGATCTTCTTGCGTTCTTTTTTGCTGCTCTTGACAGGAAGCTGGCTGATCGTACCATTTGCCCGCGCTTTGCAGTAGCCACTGACCGGACAGGCGTGACACTTTGGCTGCCCATTGGGTACGCAAATCAAAGCACCCAGCTCAATGAGCCCCTGGGTAAAATCGCCGCAGTTCTCTTTGGGATAAAGAGCCTGCAGATAAGCTGCCATTCGCTTTTTCATGGCGGCGTTTTTGATGTCCTCGTAATCTTCACAGAGTCGACTCATCACTCTTAGTACGTTGCCGTCCACTGCAGCAACCTTTCTGTCAAAGCAGATAGAGGCAATGGCTCCAGCCGTATAATCGCCGATGCCTGGCAGGGCTTTAATATCTTCGTAGGTTTTAGGGAAAACCCCGCCGAAATCCTGCTCAATCACGGTGGCAGCCTTGTGCATATTGCGGATGCGATTGTAATAACCCAAGCCCTGCCAAAGTTTCAGAAGAGTCTGTTCATCAGCCTGCGCCAAGTCTTTGACAGCAGGCAGTTCGTTCATAAAACGAATGTAATAGTCCCGCACCGCCTCTACCCTGGTCTGCTGCAGCATAATCTCTGAAACCCAAACGTGATAAGGGTTCTTGTCTATGCGCCAGGGCAGGTCTCTTTTATTTTCTGCATACCAGTCTGTCATCACTTTGGTAAAAGTCAAATCCAATTCTTTTGTCATTATCCCTTTAAGAACCCTTCTATGATCTTTTTCTCCGCTTCCTCTTCTGTCAGCCCTAGGGTACGCAGCTTGAGAATCTGTTCGCCGGCCACCTTGCCGATGGCGGCCTCATGAATCAGCGAAGCGTCCAAATGTCCTGCGTAAAGTTCCGGCGCCGCATTGACTCTGCCTTTTCCTACGAGGATAGCGTCGCATTCGGAGTGACCGCTGCAGCGGTTATTGCCTTTGATGCGGGAATGGTATTCCTGATAGGAATTGCCTTTGGCGACGGATCTGGATATCAGATCTACCGCACAATCTTCTCCGTTCATATCTACGTCAAAATCAGTCATGGCGTATTCATCGCCGTCGGTCATAATGCTTTCGTGTATCAGCAGCTTCGCTCGATCGGCGAGACTGCCGCCGGTGGTTCGGGTCGAGTGGTCCACGCCGCCCAGCTGAATGGTATTCATCTCCAGAACTGCATCTTCCGCCAGCTCCACATGAGTCACCGGATCGATTTTTTTCTGGCCGCTGCCCTCTCCAGTTCCCAGATGTTTTTCTTCGTAAAGTACATGGGCGCCTTTTTCCAGATAAAACCTATGTATTCCGTTGTGAACCGCTTCTCCTTCATCATCAGTGTGTACGCCGCAGCCTGCAATGATGGTCACATCAGCATCTTCCCCTACATGAAAATCGTTGTACACCAAATCGCTGACGCTGCCCCTCGTCACACATGCCGGGATAAAGACCTTTTCCCCCTTCGTGCCTGCTTTGATGTAGATATCCAATCCGCTGCCGTCTTTTTTTCCCTCTATCAAAATATTATCGGTGGACTGTCTGCCTGCACAGCCTCCATTTTCACGTATGTTAAAGGCGCCGGTATAACCGCCGTCTACGTATTCTGATACTGCCTTTAATAGATCTACTGTCAATTTATCCATGATTACCACTCCTTTCCCATCGGGCATGATCCTGATTTTTCGCCCTCCATGAGCTGCGGCATGATTTCTTTTCCTGGCCCTGCAATGCGCACTTTTCCGTCTACAATAACTGCGATTTCGTCTGCGATTTCCAGAAGTCTTTCCTGGTGCGAAATGACTAGAAGAGACTTATCTTTTTCCTTTTTTAACTCTTCGAAGGTATCGATGAGACCGGAAAAACTCCACAAGTCGATACCTGCTTCCGGTTCGTCAAAGATCAAAAGCCTGCTGTTCTTTCTGGCCAAAACTGATGCAATCTCGATACGTTTGATCTCGCCGCCTGACAGGCTGGCGTTGACCTCCCTGTCGATATAGTCCTTTGTACAAAGCCCGACTTTCGCCAGGATGCTACAGACATTTTCTTCGTTGATGGTTCCGCCTGCTGCCAGTTCCAAAAGGTCTCTAACGGCAACGCCCTTAAATCTTACTGGCTGCTGAAACGCGTAGCTGACGCCCAGCTGTGCTCTCTCTGTGATATCTTTATCTGTTATATCTATATCGTCCAGCAAAATGGTCCCCTCAGTGACTGCATTGAGACCTGCAATCACTTTTGCCAGGGAAGTTTTCCCTCCTCCATTTGGTCCCGTCACCACGGTCAGCTTTCCGGCAGGAATCTTTAGATCGATTCCTTTTAAAACTGCTTCGCCATCTTCCGGCTTCCAGCATACATTGTTCAATGTGAGCATACTATTCCTCCTCAGTTCCTCTCCTGATTTTGTTGGTAACCCTCCCTTGACGTATCTGGTTTAGTAATTGAATATAGCTGCTCAACCGCATAGCATTCCAACCAGTCCTGCCCAATCGAGGATATAAAAGTTCCCTCCACGAGGCAGTTTTCCGCTGACCCATGGATGGAACTAGTAAATTTTGATAATTTGCTGTATGATATATACCATTTTTAGGAGAATCTAAACCACATTGAAAAGGATTACTTTGTTCTAAAAGCAGGACATCCTGCAGAGGTGCATCGTTTTTTCCACCCCAGCGCAATACAGAACGCCGCCAGAAGGAGCAGAACAATCATACCAATCAAGACCATCGTATAATTTTTGGTCAAATCATAGATAAAGCCATAGACCGGAATGAGTATAATTGAGGCCAGCGGTGCGCCCATGGAGACTTTGGCATAGATTTTCTCATAGTCCTTTTTCCCATAGAACGTAATTGTCAGAATCGGCGCCAGAACCATGATTCCTGATGTCACCAGGCCGTGAATAAAGGTCAGCAGTCCAAAGATGAAGAAACTATGACCGCTGATTAAAAAGCCAACTACTGTAATCAAGCCCAGACCGATGATGCCAAAGCAGGTCTTCAGACTGCCGATGCGGTCACAGATTACACCAATAGCCACAGAACCGATGGCGTTCCCAACGGATGCGAAGGCCAGCGCCCGACCGGTCTCTTCTATGGTCAATCCTCTCGTTCCCCCAAAGGTCGGAATGTGCTGCGTGAATACACCGACTCCGGTAATGGCAATCATAAAGAATAGAAGCAGGAAAAAGGATGCGGAATGGATTGCTTCTTTCTCGGAAATTTCGATTGCAGCCTGATTACTGACTTTCACTTCGGCACCAGTACTGCCATCTTCAATCTCCGCTCCATAGGGCAGCAAGCCTTTGTCTTCCGGTTTATTCCTCAAAAGCAATATTGCCGCAGCAATGACGACGACGAAAGTCAGTCCGCCGATTATGAAATAGGAATATCTCCAGCCATCGGCAGCGATGAGCACCGACGTAAACGGCTGCAGCACTGCGCCAAAAAGTCCAACAAACGCCATCTGAATACCCAGCATCAGGCCTGCATTTTTGGTAAACCAACGGTTAATTAAAATCGGACCCAGCAGACTGACTAGAATGGATGCACCCATAGCGCCAGGAACGGCCAAAAGATACCAGGCGTAAACATGATGCATCAAACCCATAGCCGCAAAGGACAAAGCCTGTAGAACAGCTCCGATTACGGCCATAATGCGTATGTCGTATTTATTGATTAACTTGCCTGCCGTAGGCAGCCATAATACCATGACGATGGACGTAATGCTAAGATAAATTGATAAGCTGCCGATTCCAACTCCGATGTCTGCCGCTACTGGAGCTAAAAACAGCCCCGAGGTCATGTTGATACCGCCGCCTGCAAATCCTCGTATTAAAATGATACCAGCCAATACCAGCCAGCAATAATGGAATCCCGTTTTTTTCATATTGATGCCTCTACTCTGATTTGATGACGTCTTTGCCCATCTCTGTCAAAGCCCTGGACGGCAGATCACCAAAGTCCACATTAGGATTCTGTGCTTTTGCTACGGCTTCACCTAAACGCACTAATTCTCCTGAAAGCATGTTTCCCAAATCCCTGGATTTGATATTACCCATATCAACCTGCGGACTGCTTTGTAATGTCTCGAATTCCTGTAAGCCTGCCTGATTCTGCTTGTTCTGCAGCATTTCAAATAGACCTGCTGGAATATCACTGTTCTGCAATTGTGCTAATTTTGACTGATTGTTTTGCGCTATCCCCGCATTGCCCGGCTGCTTGAAATCACCCTGCAGCGCCGGAATCCCTTCTGTTTTCGGTTCCTGTAAATCTGAAACGCCTGCAGTGACGACGTTTTCTGTTATTCCTTGTATCTTCAAAATACATACCTCCATAATTTTAATAATAAAATTTGATTATCTCGCTTGTACAAGGGGAACAATACGTATACCATGCACCTCTCATACATAAAACAATACAATTTTGATCGTAATGATAAAATTGAACTAATAGGCACGCTTATTGACATTCGTCTGCATTTCATTTAGATAATTGCAGAAAAAGTTTGCCCAATACGACAATTGAACAGCTCAAGCCTGTCATCAACCGTAAATGCCAAACAATCTACGCTGTCGAAATTTGTCGTATGGATAGTGTTTACAAAACATGAGGATTTCATGCGGAAGAGATAGAGGAAAGTCACTGGATATAGAAAAAGAATTGATCATAAAATCAATTCATCTTTAAAAAGATTTTTTAAAAACGCAAGAAAATCTGGTGAAAGGCGTGTCTATTTTGTTCCAACAGTTAGTTAATACCATGCCTTCTATTTCGTATTCTAATATAGCACAATATGGTGGTATGTATGCTTCTGCTCTGCGCAGAGTGTAGCAAAGGTGATTTGGTGCTGCTGTATAAACTGGATGATATTTCAATCCAAGCGGAGTGCGACACACAATCGTACCGTTTAAATATTGCTATACAAAAATTTTAATCCACGCACTCCATGCGGAGTGCGACTCCAGCGAATACTGCAAGTAAGCCTTTAACTACGGAAACATTTCAATCCACGCACTCCATGCGGAGTGCGACCCCACAGCTTTTCAAGCCAGCCTATTTCCGTAGTGGATTTCAATCCATGCACTCCATGCGGAGTGCGACCTACGAGTTCCCAAGATTCATTTTCAGATGCTTCGGATTTCAATCCACGCACTCCATGCGGAGTGCGACAGGGGAGGTGCCCCATCTGTATTAATGGACGGTTGGATTTCAATCCACGCACTCCATGCGGAGTGCGACATATATAGGTCTAAGTGCATTGTCACAGATTAGATTTCAATCCACGCACTCCATGCGGAGTGCGACAAAGCCTCAGTTCTTGAACTTACCAATTTTAATACCATTTCAATCCACGCACTCCATGCGGAGTGCGACCAAGGGAGAATTCCGCTGAAGCTGGACTATGGAGATTTCAATCCACGCACTCCATGCGGAGTGCGACATGCAGGAAGCTGGCAGGCACGCACAGTTGGAGCGATTTCAATCCACGCACTCCATGCGGAGTGCGACAATGATCCACGATAATGGAGGCGTTACATACTACAACATTTCAATCCACGCACTCCATGCGGAGTGCGACCCATCTACTACGGAGACATGAGCGGGCTGGCACTATTTCAATCCACGCACTCCATGCGGAGTGCGACTAGTCTGCGGATATGTCCAATATCTGTATAAGCAGGTATTTCAATCCACGCACTCCATGCGGAGTGCGACCCTCTCGTTGATGATATGCTAAAGAATAGACGTATTTCAATCCACGCACTCCATGCGGAGTGCGACATAAGTTTGATGCAGGATATTTTAACGATTTAAATATTTCAATCCACGCACTCCATGCGGAGTGCGACGTGCATTGTAAATTCCACTTTTTCTTCCTCAGAAATATTTCAATCCACGCACTCCATGCGGAGTGCGACCAGCGTGTAAAAAAGGCGGGAGCATTAGCCGTAATTTCAATCCACGCACTCCATGCGGAGTGCGACTATGAGGCACAAATCGAACAATTGCTGGAAGAAATGATTTCAATCCACGCACTCCATGCGGAGTGCGACCCAGGTAAAGGTAGACAACATAGAGTCCATGCTGCTTAAATTTCAATCCACGCACTCCATGCGGAGTGCGACTCAAAAGTTGGCGGCTACCGTCTGGGCACCAAAATTTCAATCCACGCACTCCATGCGGAGTGCGACCACTTGCAGCCGTTTCTTTTGATAAACCATCAATGATTTCAATCCACGCACTCCATGCGGAGTGCGACGATTAAATACCTGTTAAAGATTGAAAATGAGGTCATTTCAATCCACGCACTCCATGCGGAGTGCGACCATATCGGATTGGGTTGCGGTTTGGTAAAATCATGATTTCAATCCACGCACTCCATGCGGAGTGCGACACTTTTACCTCCTTCTTCTCATACGATGGCAACGCTATTTCAATCCACGCACTCCATGCGGAGTGCGACGTCAATGTCAAAGTGCCAAGCCCCATCAGCTTCATATTTCAATCCACGCACTCCATGCGGAGTGCGACGTAGTAAGGGCAGGAGCCTAAAAGGAGGGAAATTATATTTCAATCCACGCACTCCATGCGGAGTGCGACAAGACACATTTAATGAGTTTTTTAAGTGGGTTTTTATTTCAATCCACGCACTCCATGCGGAGTGCGACATCAATGATTGCAATGAGCGACGATTTAAACTCAATTTCAATCCACGCACTCCATGCGGAGTGCGACTAGATGTATGGTTATGGGCAGGTCAAAAAATATTGATTTCAATCCACGCACTCCATGCGGAGTGCGACATACTTTGTCTAATTGTCCTAATCAGTTTTGGTATTTCAATCCACGCACTCCATGCGGAGTGCGACTACTACACCTTTTAGGGTAGTTTCCAGTAATTGGGAATTTCAATCCACGCACTCCATGCGGAGTGCGACCATGACTTTTGATAAAAGTCTCGCTTTTGGAATCTGATTTCAATCCACGCACTCCATGCGGAGTGCGACTGCAAATTAACGCCAATCTCCTAAAGAAATTCCCATTAATTTGTATTACTTTTAGATTTGGACAAACCATATGTAACATATATTTCCACATATGGAATTAAACTTACAAGAATACAGGTGCGAAAGACCCAGGGATTTCATGTTCACTTGCCTTTCGCACCTAGGTTATACCATCAAAACGCCTTCTGCTTTATAACTTTCTTTAGCTCCATAATGTTCCACTTTTGTCTCGTAATTGTTTCCGAGATTATAAAACCTGAGGCTATCCTGCGTCTCATCAATAATTGACAAAAGCTTGTCTTTCAGCAGTAAGGCTTGTGATGCATCAAGTATGCACTCAAATACTGAGTTTTGCACTCTTTGACCATAGTTCACGCACTCCTTGGCAACTTTACGCAGCCTTTTCTTTCCGGCACCATCCTGCGTAGACACGTCATAGGTAATTAAGACTAACATAACCCCCTCCTTACTTCCACAAAAACGGCGGATAGCTCTCCAAATCGCCTCGAATTGTTCGTGCCAAAAGCATCGCCTGTACATATGGCACCAACCCCCAGGGGATCTTTTCATTGAGGAACGGATGCGTAATCGTTTCCTTTTTACGCTGGTGCCATGCTGCAAAAAACTGCTTTCTTCCTTCATCACTTAGCAAAACGGCACTATCACCTTGATAATCAAAATGCTCTCCTTTAATTATCTTTTTATTGATCAAAGTTAGAGCAAATCGGTCAGCCATGATACCACGCAGCTCTTCCATTAAATCTAATGACAGCGATTGTCTGCCCGGCCTGTCCCGATGCAAAAATCCAACATATGGATCGAGACCCACGCTTTCCAGCGCCGCTGCACATTCATTGCCAAGAACAGTGTATCCAAAAGAAAGCAGCGCATTGATGTTGTCCAGCGGTGGTCTCCGATTGCGTCCACGGAATACAAAATCCGATTTCTGATTGATAATCAACTCATCAAACACACAGAAATAGCGAGAGGCTAATTCACCCTCAATTCCTCTAAGGGTATCCAAATCTTCACAAGTTCTGATTTGTTCCAGACCCTCGTTCAATTCTTGGGAAACCTCTTTGATACGTTCCGCATCCACTCTCATTCCATTGTCTCGGATTGTACGTTCCAAACTCCATCTGCAATTAAAAACTTTCCCTAAGATCATGTTCCTCGCATATAGCACACTTCGATTCAAATCATCAGATATTCGATATTGCTCTTTTCGAAGCAGTACATTGCCATATGACCGCCCCGAAGCTCTCGCCAGAAATCGTCCTCTCGGAGAATAAAAGCTGAGATCAATTCCCTTCTCTGCACATGCACCCATCAAATAAGGCGAAGCACCTTTGTAAGAAAAGCTTACGATATTCTCCAAAGTATGTAACGGGAACCTGCCAACGGTCTCTTCATCACGCAGGATGACTATATTTTCTCCATCTAAAGCAAGGTAAACGTCCTCTGACATTACATAAAGCGTATTCAACAGTTTTCTCATTCTCCGCCACCCGTTCCAGTAAGCCTTTCCTTGATATATTCTTCCACGCTAAGCGTTTTGTTCAGTTTCGGCAGACAAAGGTCTTTTAGCGAACAGGATCGGCATTTTTTATTGGTCTTTACCTTTGGTGTATAACCTTTTTGATATAACCCGTGCATCTCGTGACAGATTTCTTTCACATGTAGCCGCAGTTCTTCATCAAATAGAACCTCAGTCCGCCGTTTATTTTCCCCGTAATATAAATAGCCTTTGGGGATTTCAGTCAGAAACATCTCCTCCAGGCACATGGCCTGGGCGCAAAGCTGAACCTCATCTTCACGCCCTTCTTTTTCTGTGCCGCGCTTGTACTCTACAGGCATCACATCCCAATTGCCATCGTACCCCGAAATCGTGATACCTGACTTCACTTGATGAAACTCCACAATATCACATTGGCCTGATACACCTAACTCTGCCGAGGCGATGCGAAGCCCTCTCATGATCAAAAGCTTGCCCCGCTTCTCCACAGATATTTCCTCATGAGCCCGTTTATGCATCAATTCACCGGCAGTGGTTCGGTAGTTCTCTGCCCACTGCTGCTCGATGTGAATCAAAGCCCACTGTCTGCGGCAGAATTCAAAGTGCTGGATGCCAGAAAGCATGAGATAGTCAGATTCGTTGTAAGCCATATTACATACCTTCTATAATTTCAGGTTCTAGCCCTTCTAAAGGTTCCAACTTAATTTCATAATCATTAATTGAAGTTGGTATCGACATCTCGTCCACCAGTTTAACTTCCAAAGAGCGGTGTACTTTTGCTGATGAATACTGTCCTATTTTATTATTGTGTTTCCACCAGTAAACACTTATCACTTCCATGCTGCCATCCGGTCGGGCTGAGGAAGCATCATTGATAAATAGCGAACGTAAGCACTGCTTCAGCAGATCCGCATCTTCCTCCGTAAATCCCGTTTTTTCGGCTAACTGCACATTAATAGAGCCTTTTATTTCATAGAGTCCAAAATTCACCCTGTGTTTCATCCCCATAGTATCTGCACCTTTTTTGTCACCAGATTCACTGTTAACGCTCTTCGTAATTTGCTGGCTGATGATTTCCACAGGAGTGATACTTTTCGCCTGATGTATGGATACGGGTCCACGAACGCCTACAGAAACACCTTCTTTTGGTCCCGCACCTTTGAATGCGAAAACTTGTCCAAAAGCTCTAACATCGTACCATGCTTCACAAGCTTTCTGTGCAAATTCATCCTTAGAGAGTTTTTCTGGCAAGCTTTTCTTAGCCCTGTCACTAAGACTGGTAAATCCATCGTCGCAACGCTCTTCTGACTGCACAAAAATTCTTTGCCCTTCATCCTGAAGACGATTACGCAATTTTCTTTTGATGCAGACATCGGAAATTTCTCCAAAGCCGTCATATGTACTTCTCGGTCTGTTGCCATTTAACGGATCACCGTTAGGATTTGCGTCTTTTACTGCAGCTAAAACGATAAAATCAATCTTGTTCTCTAAAATACTCATTTTTACTCCTCCTCAACTTTCTTCGCGTCATCATTCTTTTTTCGTAAATCTGCTCGTTCAGCCCAATAGCCGATCAGATATTTATAGCCAAGTTGCTTATTCTCCATATCCAGGGAAATCTTATTAGAAATCTCTTCGATTTCCTTTCTATAAAATTCCCTGGACTGAGGACTCAGCCTCTGAAAATACGGATTCAATGCATTCTCAATAATCAGCCTGGTAGAAGCAGGATGCTGCGCATAAACTGTCTGCAAGCGAATCGCATTAGGCTCTCTTTTCTCATCCTTTCCATATGTGCTTCTTTCCAGCTTCTCGTATACTGCCAAAAGTCTGCCATAGAGATAGTCCCGATCATTTATGTTTTTATCGACTTCCATGTTTATTCCCTCCTTATCGTTCTTATCATAATAGTACTTTGCAATCATTGCGCAAGCTATTGAAAGCAGTCGCTCTCTATTGCCAAAAGAGTATCCCAGTGGCTGACACGCACGATGGAAAATTGCTTCGACAAAATCATGTGGAATGCTTTGCTTATCAACAATACAGTGAAAAAGTCTTTGATACTGCATGATCATCAATTTATCACTAACCTTTACAAAGTCTCCCTGCTGAACGCCAAAGGTGTATTCCACCATTCTTTTAATGGTTGGCGTTTTAATCTCCTGTTTTGGATTTCCCGCTTGATCAAAGGTTGTGAATTGCCAGCAGCAGTGCTCATGCCAATCTCTAATTCGCTCAAAGTAATCATTAGCTAACAACTGATTGTAGTATACGATGGATAGCCGTCCCGTGGTTGCCGCTTCAAGAGCCATCAAAGCAACTTCATCTGTGTCATCAAATTGATCACGATATCCCTCGATAAGTTCTTGCAATTTTTGCTTATACTCCGGCATGGTCGATGGCCGATCATCTTCATCATCCGTCAAATAGCCTAATTCATCAATTTGTACGACTTTTTTCCCTTTGGTGTTCCAGCAAATATAAGTTCTCTTATCCTGCATACCTACAATATACCCTTGTATTTTTGCCAGCCATTTCAGAGCATTGTGTGCTTTCTGCGTTGCCTCGTAGCTGACGGCATATGCTTCTTCGCCTGTTCTAAAACGCCCTCTAAAAGTAAAGTCTGTATTGTCATTGGCAGAGACAAGTTTCGCACCGTAACTCGCCGGCAGAATCCCTTTCGGATGATTCTCAGATGTAACAGCCTGCTTTCCCGTCAGATAGCAGATATCCGACCTGCCATACTCCTTCCTCTGTTCCAGATAGTATGTCTGATATGCTTGAAAAAGCGATTTATCCTGCCAGCATTCTTCTGGCTGCCCTGATCCTAGAATACGAAAACGCACAATACATTTGTCGTAAGATCTCCCTGCAATTTTCTCTTTTGATAGCTGTCCAGTCTCATCAAGGACGATAATTCCAGCGCCAATCAGGTCTTTTATCATTGACTTTTTGGTCACATATTGATAGATGCCTTGGATTTTCTTACATGTGTAAGGTGATTGCTGCCATTTTTCTAAAGCTTTGATGTACTCCTCAAACCTTCCTTTACTAGATTCGACATCTTTTTTAACACTTATATACTCTACATAATCGCCAGCTACATAAGTCAGATTATCGCACAGCGGATGTGGGGCGATACCACTAGCTCTTCCCGCTGACTCATCCGTAACAGGTATAATAGTCTCTGCATCTCCTCTATCTGTTATTTGCCTTGCGCTATGAAATTCCCCCTGTATATCTACAGTAATTTCTATTTGAGAACTCGCTGTCATATGTGCAATTGGGCACAGATAGTTTTCTCTCTTGAAGTTAGCTATCTCGCCTTCATTTTGATCATAAGTATCATAGAGCATCTTCATCCAGGACACCGCACTCACCTCCTGTCACATCGACACTCACAAAATTGTCGTATTCCTCTCCAAAAGGTTTCATATCCATTTCCTTTATTTGACGATGCAGGCAGTCTTCTGGCCGGTCAAAATTGATGATTCCATTGCGCATGACAGCATGCCAAAGCCTAACGGATAATTTCCCTTTCGTTTCTTCCGAATATGCCTCATCGGCATAGGTTATGCCATGATACATCATGCCAAAATCCAACTCTGTTGTTTCATCATAAGCACTCCTGTCCTCACCAAATCGGCATGGCTCTACATACCCTTGGCATTCACGGGTACCTAGATAGATGTCACGACGCCCTCCTCTTTCAATCATCCTCTTTGCTATCATGTGGTGTTTATTTTCATTTCGATCATTTGCAAGTTCAGGTCTGTTCTCATTCCAAATAAAATGAGCCTTTACTTGATAACAGCAATCTTTCAGGTATGTATAATATGAAAGATCATTTTTATTGCTACTGTATTTAATAGGCCTGATTCCCTTAGACTCTGTTTGAATTTGATTCATAACTCGAACAGAATCGATAATCCAAATGATTGTCGGTTTCCAGTAGATGCTGTGCATAATACCTTTCAGCGCCTCATAAGTAGGTACTTGATAGGTAAACTTTTCTCCCCCAACCCGATTTACAGGATCGGAGAAAAGTGCATATTCTCCCGTAACCTTAAATTCCACAAAATTATCATGGATCATATAACTCCTCCTTTCACTAACTCATTAAAATACCATCATCTATAAAATACTCACCTATACAAACTCCTAATTCGTCTGAATAAGCCGATTTATCTAAGAAAATCACACCAGGAAAAATCACTTCTTCCAGTTTATTGTCTTCCCGTAATGCCCGTAGTTCATTTTCAAATAAGCTCACAGTATACGGTTTCAAGTTTTTGAGCTGTTCCTTAACATATTGTATGTCATTCTCTGCTTTCGCTGATGTAAGGTTGAGTTGATATTCCTTAGCTTTTTCATCGTAAGCAACGATGACATCTGATTTATCATCATCAAAGACTTTGCAGTTTTCACCAGCTGTTTTAAAAGCTTGTTTTAAATAATAGTGCTTGTTACATTTTAGACCTCCATTTGTTGAAAGCATGGTGCGGATGGAAAGTGGTTGATTATGTACCTTTACAATAAATTGGGTTTCTTTTTCACTATAAACAGACGAATACAAACGTTTAAAATATCTTTCTGTAAAGGCTGGAGATAAGTAATCTTGATTTCTCTGATTTTCCACTTCATGAAGAACCGATTCTAAGGTCTTCTGTCCTTCCTTGATGTATTCCAGAGATCCAAGGGATTCATTTTGCAAGTTGACGATATATACTGGACAGATTTTTTCCCAATCATTATTACGATTACATCTTCCAGCCGCCTGAACAATACTATCAAGTCCTGCCCAAATTCTAATAACACTTTCAAAGGAAAAATCTATGCCCGCCTCCACCAACTGTGTTGAGATGCAGATTACCTTACGTTCTTCATTAAGTCCAGGTGTCTTACCGATCCGATTCAGCACCTTATTTCTGTGTTCCTTACACATGGAGGTCGAAAGATGGCAAATATCCCAGTCATCCTGCTTCACCAATTTGAGTTTTTTGTACAGTTCCCTCGCAGTCTTTTTTGTATTGCAGATGATTAAGAGGGAATCCTTATTTTCTACGTTTTCCACCGCAAAGTCAGATAATTCATCAAGAGTCATTCCTTGTGGCGTAATTTTGTTTATGATTGAGGTTCTTCTGAAAACTTGTTCATATTCTGGTTTAATTTTAACCAGATCGATGTTTTCTGCTAAATGTAATGACCACTTAAATTGTTCAAATGCCGGTTGTGTGGCTGAACAGAGAATAATGGTTACGCCACAATGCTCTGCCAGAAAATTCAGAACCATGTTAAACAATTCTCCAAATTTCAGTGGAAGAGATTGAACCTCATCAATGATAATCACACTGTTACATAGCGAATTCATTCTCCTAATTGCTGTAGACTTATGTGAAAACAGGATATTTAAAAGCTGTACTAACGTTGAAATTATCACAGGCGCATCCCAAGTTTCAGTCATTAATTCTCGCTTGTCCAATTCTTCCTGATCCTCTATCGTTTTAACAAGGTTAGAATGATGTTCGAGAATACACTGATTATCTTTTATATATGTATGTATGTCCTTGCTATTTTGATCTAGGACGCTAAGCAAGGGAATAATGTAAATGATCCGCTCTTTGTTATACTCTGCAGCGTGAGCCAGTGCATATCTGAGCGATGCTAGAGTTTTCCCAGAACCCGTCTGTACGGTCAGTCTATGGATACCGCCTTTTTCTTTTGCAAAAATTTTGCACTGATTAGAAATGTCTGAACGCACTTTATTCAATGGAGTGTCCGAATGGAAATTTTTCAACTGTCCTTCCATATATTCTATTTGTCTCTGCCAGAACTTCTGATCTGCTTGAAGCAAGTCGATTGATTTACCATTCATAAATTCAGCGGTATCGCGGCGGTCTCCTTCTATCACAGCTGATGTAATCAATCGTGCGAGAAGTCCAAACATAAAAGACATACCAGATGCTTCATATTCTGAAGCATAAATTTCCATTTTCTTAACAAAAGCGAGGATTTCTTCACAAGCTTTAGCAAAATAATCATCTATTGTTTCTTGATCCGCTACTTCTTGAAAGAAATTATTGATTGTCTCTACATAACTGATTTCCTCATCATCACAATCTGCTCTATGGGAAAGACCGTTCTCCTCTTTAAGACCCGTGGAATCTTCTATATCGTAGAGACCATGATGTGATCCTATTGCGACTGCAAGAATCTCACAGGCTAGTTTCTCATGCGGCGTCTTTGCTTTTTCCCAATAGCGCTGCATAATAAGCTTTGCCGCCGCAAAGGTGTGATTTACGCTTCCACGCCGCGGTCCTTTACCCTCGAATGATGCCTCAAGGTATTCGGTCATAGCTATCTTTGTCTTTCCGCAATCGTGTAGCAATCCTGCAAAGAGGCCAGTGTAATATAGCCCTGCTGATTTTAAGCACTTGGCAGTATATGCAGCTGTTTGTAGGGAGTGCTCTTTAACTGTCTGTTCTACTCGTTTTCCGTCAATATTTGCGATATGTGCGAGATGGGATTTCTGCCTCATTGATTCCTCCAATATCTTCCACTTGCGTTGCAAATTAATTATATGGTATGATAACTGTGTCTAGGTGCCTCACTTAGTGGATTGAAAAATAGTTTTATACTGTAAAGAAGGAGGGATTGTCATTATCAATCCCTTTTTTAATTTTCAGACTTTTCATATTTTTATCATAGCACTCCTTCACATATTTGTCAACGAATATTTTATATTCGCTTCTTTACATATAATACTATGAAACTTTTTTATAGACTGTTAATTTGGTATAATATACTCAAATTCATGATATTTGAAAGGAGTCAATTTAATGATCCTATACCACGCCAGTAAGAAAATCGTTGAAATTCCTAAAATCCGTTATACAAAATACACAAAAGATTCCTCGTGGGTTTTTACTGCACCAACAAGCTTGATCAGGCCATACGCTGCGCCAACCGCAGTGACGGCACGCCCATTATCAATTCATATGATTATGAGCCTGACAATTCATTAAATATTTTGAGATTTGATCAGTTGACAGATGAATGGTTAGATTTTGTAGCTCATTGCAGAAGTAGAGAAACCCATCGTCATGACATCGTAGAAGGCCCCATGGCCAATGATACCATATGGAATTATGTGAACGATTTCATATTTGGTAAAATCAAAAAAAACAATTTTGAGCACTTGCAGAATTTCGATATCCTACCCATCAAATCAGCTTCTACACGCTAGCAGCACTTGACTGCCTTACCTTCAAAGAAAGCGAGATAATCTATGACTGACAAACAGCAAAATGATTTTTTCTACGTATGCTCTCTCATCGAGGACACGGCACGTAGAACGAATAACCAAAGAGGTGCGATTATCGATGCCCTTGGAAAGGACGGCGTACTCAAGCAGCTGTAGGATGCAGAGGTCAACCACTGCCTCTCCTTCGAACAGGTCAGCGATGAAATCATAGAAATCTATGGCATCAAACCTGGTGAGTTTGATACCATAACAAATAGCAAATATAGGATTCCTGGTTTCATGGATATTGGCAGACTCTACTCCATTATGATCGAAGACTGCGCAAAGCCTGGTGAAGAAGTCAGCAAATGATCAAAATCTTCAAATCCTTTATCAGCGATGAGATTTCCAACTTCAAAATCGGCGTTTACTACCAGAACCCCGATTATTTAGAATAGTCTTATAGAAAAGGGCAATTACTAGATTAATATAAGCAACGCGGAAATACGTCCTACGGACGATATTTCCTATGGAATAAACAAACAACTGGTAAGAAATTCTTACCAGTTGTATTTTCACCCCATATCCTTTACAACAGCCACTTAGCCAATGTCTGGCTCAACACTTCCATATCGATTGGTTTTGACAAATGTTCATTCATTCCCGCTGCCTTTGTCTTTTCGACGTCGTCAGAAAAAGCGTTGGCGGTCATAGCGATGATGGGCATCCGCTTCACATCTTTGCGGTTCAATCCTCGAATATTTCTCACAGCATCGCAGCCGTCCATAACAGGCATCTGCATATCCATGAAGATCAAATCGTAGTAATCCTCTGGTTTCTCCTGCACCATATTCACGGCAATCTGACCATTCTCCGCTACCTCTACATCGAGATTGACAGCAGAGAGCAGTTCTGTAGCGATTTCGCGGTTCAGAGCATTGTCTTCTGCCAAGAGGATTCGCTTTCCGCCATACTCGCCTTGCGGCAAAGAATTAAATCCCTTTGAAATAGGCTCTGACTGTTTGGAAACGAGTTGATTCAGCTTGTAAACCAATCTGGACTGGAACAAAGGTTTGACGATAAAGTCGTTGACCCCGGCTTTAACGGCTTCATCCTCGAATTCTGACCAATCATAGGCCGAAATCATGATGATCGGCACCTCTTTACCCACTTGTGCGCGTATTCGTCTCGTGGTTTCTATGCCGTCCATCCCTGGCATCCTCAAATCTATAATAACGGCAAAGTAGTCTCTGCCCTTGTAATGCGCGGACACCACCTTCTCTACCGCATCTCTTCCGCAAAGAGTATATTCGCCGTCCATGCCCATTTTTTCAAGTCTTTCACATACATCCACACAGACGATTTCATCATCATCCACTACCAAAATTGGAAGCCCGGCCAGGGATGCCGTATTCCACTCTGGCTGCTCCTGCAGTCTGAGACAGAAAGTGGCTGTAAATTTTGACCCTTTTCCATAGGTACTTTCAACCTGAATTGTACCATCCAGCATTTCCACAATATTTTTGCTGATTGCCATACCCAGACCAGTTCCCGGAATGGAACGAATTGCTTCGTCATCAGCTCTTTCAAAGGGTTCAAATATCCTTTCCAAAAAATCCTGAGTCATGCCGATACCATCGTCAGATACGGAAAATTCATAACAGCCCATTCCTCTCTGCATAGAAGGCTTTTCCTTAATTTCAAAGAGAATATGGCCGCCTTCCGGCGTGTACTTTGTCGCATTGGAGAGCAGATTGAGAAGCACCTGCTGCAAACGCTGCAAATCTCCAATGACCATTTCATCCTTCACATCTTCGATATGGGCTTCAAAAAATTGTTTCTTTCTGTCAATCATCGGCTGAATCATGTTAATAATGCTTTGCGTCATGCCAGCCATGTCGATCTTTTCTTCCGCCAAAACAATATTGCCGCTTTCCACCTTTGCCATATCGAGAACTTCATTAATCAGTCCCAGCAAAAGCCTTGATGAGGAAGTAATCTTTGCAAGGCAGTCTGCAACCCGATCCTGTTCCTCAATATGTGCGCCTGCAATCGCCGTCATTCCAATGATGGCGTTCATGGGCGTTCTGATGTCGTGGCTCATCCGCGATAGGAACTCTGACTTTGCCTTGTTGGCGGCAGAAGCAGCGTTCAGCGCATCCTGCAAAAGCTGCTTCTGACGTTTTTCTTCTTTGATTTCTGTGATATCCGTTCTCGTCATTACCAGGATGTTATTTTCTCGGTCAAAATAGCTGTAGCGCATTTTTTTGTCTTTTAAAACGCCATCTTCCAGCATATTACCATATATGATACATTCTCCCTTTTCCTCAATAATTGGCAAAATGTTTGCAAGCATCATTTTCTCAGTCAGTTCCTCCTGCTGCTCTGCGGGAACATAGATGCGGTTATAGGTCTGCACTTCCATTTCATAATCGTTACTCGTGATCGGAGGCATCGGTGTTCCCGACTGCACATTCGAAGCGTACATCACATAGCTGTTCGTATCTGCATCTATGTAATTGACATAATCGTACTCGGTCTCGACAGCTTTGGCAATGATTTCGCCTCTCTTGAATTCATTGATATATCTGCTTGACAGCAGTATACGATCCGGCTTTCCGCTCTCGTCTTCAAATACGTGTAAGAAAGCCTGGTGCCATTCAAATCCAAAAGATTGATTCCGAAACCGCATCTCAAAGACCTTTTCCCTGCACGCAGACTGACACATCTCTTTTAAAGCCGACAGAGACATACACGCCTGCCATTTTTCCTTATCTGAAGGGTAAACATATTCCTGCAGATAAATGGCAATTAACTCTTTGTAATCCATCACTCTGCCGGTTAATTCCGGTATCATGACATTCTGCAGAATTTCAACTTCCTGACTCTCGAGAGTGATCAACCATAAAGACCCCATCGTACTTTTTAAAACATTTATAAGCTCCGCCCCTTGCAGATTTGTCAATTTCATCCTAACCTCCGTTTTTTTCATTTCAGCCCTTCTATTTTACCATACTTGTCAAGTCTTTCTAGGGATACACCGTGAAATTATTATACTAATTTCTGACATAAAAAAGTGGCTGACGCCACTCCGCTAGGGAACCTAGGGTTCCCTTCGGTGCCTGCTTTGCAGGCTGAGCACCCTCCTTAGGGCGGCCAGGGGATTCCCCTCTGCATAAACCACTTTTCAATTTATAAGAAATTATAAAAACGCAATTTTCTATGAATGAAAAAAGGAGCATCCTGCAAGCAGGCGCTCCTATATTTATTCACTCTTCCAGTTTCCAAATATGACTGTCATTTCGAAAAATAAGACAAGTCACAACACCGAGAATGCCGATGATCATAAAGAACATGGCCGCACCGGAACCTTTGCCGCTGCCAAATGCAGTAAGCCATAGACTGTCTGGCTGCTGCATGGCCATGAACGGCTCGAAAACCTTGTCAACCAGTACACCGCCAAAAAGGTATCCCACCGGGATGGTAAAAAACTGCAGTGTATTTCTGGTCGAATAGACTCGTCCCTGCATTGCCACCGGGATATAGCTGCGAAAGAGCACGTCCATGTTTGCGTTCATAATCGGAACCCAGATCCAGCCTAAGATTGCACCCAGACACCAGACAGGAACCGAACTGCCAAAGGCCAAAAAGAAGTTCTCCGTGCTCATGGACAAGAATAAGGTGTTGCAAATAATGCGAACCCTGCTCTTAGGTTCTGGCAGCACAGATGCAGCGAGGCTTCCTACAAGCATGGCGATTCCCACCGATGCGTTGACAATGGCCAGTGCCCTTTCTCCTCCCCCGCTCCGTGAGAGAAGCATGGCGGGAAAAGCTGCGTTGTACATAGACGCTGTCAGATTAATGCCTGCCAGAAAGAGAATCAAGTCCAAAATCCCGCGGTGTTCTTTCAGGTATCGCAGTCCATCCTTTGCCGACTCAATCAAAGAATTCCCTTTGTCCTTTATTTCCTGTACTATGGGAATATCCACAAAGAAGCAGAGCGCTATAAAGGCTACAGTAAAGGTAGACAAATCAAAGTAGATCACTGCATCTAGCCCAAAAGCTGCGAAAATAGACGTCGCTGCCACAGGCGACAGAATGTTAACCAGTGAGTTTGAGAAGGAACGCAGTCCGCTCACTTTTTGATAATGTTCCCTCGGTGTGATCAAACTGATCGCCACATCTCCAGCCGGCTGCTGTACCGTGCCCATCAATCCGTTCAAGGCATTGAGGCAATAGAGGTGCCAGATTTCCAGTTGTCCAGACTTCAGCAATACGAGGACCATTACTGTGCAAAGAGCGGCAAAACTGTCGCTGACCAGCATGGTCACTTTTTTATTCCATGTGTCGCTCAGTGCACCTGCGAAGATACTCATCACGATATAAGGCGCGTAGGAACAGACGGATAAAAGCGCCGTCGTTAAAGCTGAACCCTTTTCCTGATAGGTCCACATCACAAGCGCAAAATTGGTCATCGAACTTCCGAGCAGTGACAATGATTGTGTCGACCACAAAATCAGAAAATTGTGAAGTTCTTTCATTATTAAATTGATATTTTTCATTTTGACTTTGCTCCTTTTAATTTAGTATCATTCAATTAAAATGCAAAGTCGTTTGGGCAAATCATCGATTCACTCCATGCAGTTTTGCCCTAACAGACCTTGCATGGAGCTTCAGCAATTACCAGTTTCACTTCAGGCTCACCTCTTTCCATTCTATCTTAGTATACAAAAAAAGTGGCTGCACCACTCCGCTAGGGAACCCTAGGTTCCCTTCGGCGCCTGCTACTCAGGCTGAGCACCCTCCTGAGGGCGGCGAGGGGATTCCCCTCTGCACACCCTTTTTTTTAATAGGAAATCGATATTTCCTATTAAAAAAAGCTGCCACACTGATTCCAGCAGGCAGCTAAGATTTGTTATGCGTTAAGCTTCTCGCAAGCCTCTGCACCAGTCATACCGACAGCGACGCCGAGAGCTTCTGCCTCAGGAGAAACGCTCTTGACCGGATTAGCCAGAATTTCATCAAAAGTGCTTCCGCCAACAACGGCTGCCGCATCCTTAACAGCTTCTGCTGTTCCCTGATTTAAATAGCCGCACATGATGTAACCTTTCTTGCAGAGAAGAACCAGCATATTCGGATGCCCTTCTCCGCCAGGTGCTACAATACGCACGCCCTGAACCGGCTGGCCTTTTACATTTAACATTTCAATCTGAATCATCTTATCTCTTCCTTTCTCGTCTCGTAAAATCTATCCTCATTATATCATGAATATTCCTTTAAAAATTCAATCGAAATTCATGATTCAATGGTTTCTTCTTTGCGACAACGTATTGCTTACGCAATACTCCTACGCTCGTTTCACTCACTCCGCTGTCCGTTTTGCCTAGCCAAGCAAGCTTGGGGCAAAACGGCAACGTCGTAAGATTGTGAAACTATTATAACATTTTCCGCCCATTCCTGCCACACTAATTCTATTTGTGATATCTCAGATGGCAGATATCATCTCCGCCTGCAATAGTCTTTGTCAGCTCCAGCTCACAGCCGTAGGCCTCACCGATACCCCGATCGCCACACATGGCGATGTCACAGAGCATGGCGATTTCCTCGTCAGAGCAGCCGCATTTCTGCCAGGCCTTGACCAGCGGGCAGTAATGAAAATGCAGCTCCAGCTCATCATCGGTGCTTTTGATCACATCCATTTCAAAGACTTTTCTGGCGGGCAGAGAAAACAACGTCTTGCGAAGGCCTTTCAGACTATCGGTCTTACCTTTCTTAATCAAAAACTTGCCTTCGCCAATTCCACAGCGGCGGATGGCTTCCGGTGCAAAGTCCATGGGCTGAAGCCCCTTCTTACGCGCCTCGTCGCAGAGAAGATAAAGCCAGGCTGCTCTCTGTTCCAACTGTTCGCGAATCGCTGCAATCAGTGCAAACTTAATCTTCGGTTCATTCTTAACAATGCTCATATCGTTCCTCCTTATGATTTTCGCAATAAATCCATCAGTTCTTCTCGGTTAAAGTCAACACTCTCCATAGCCCTGCCAGTGAGAATCTGATCAGCCAGATCCTTCTTGCGCTCCTGCAGTTCCAAAATTTTGTCCTCGATGGTATCCTGCGCAATCAGCTTATAGACGGTCACCACATTTTTCTGACCGATGCGGTGGGCTCTGTCCGTCGCCTGATTCTGCACCGCCAGGTTCCACCAAGGATCAAAGTGAATGACCATGTCTGCGGCCGTCAGGTTCAATCCGGTGCCCCCTGCTTTGAGGGAAATTAAGAAGACAGAGGTATCGTCCTCGTTAAAAGCTTTCACCATTCTGCTCCGTTTCTCTTTGCTGGTCGCTCCTGTCAAAATGTAGTAGGAGATGCCCTCCTGCTCAAGTCTCCCTTCCAAATCGCTGAGCATGGTGGTAAACTGTGAAAACAATAAAATCTTATGTCCTGCGCTGACTGCATTGCTGATCAGTTCGATGCACATCTGGGTCTTGGCCGATACTCCCTGATAATTTTCATAGACGAGAGCCGGGTCACAACAGATTTGGCGCAGCCTGGTCAGCTGCGAGAGAATTTGGATCTTCGACATTGAAAGCTCCTCGTCGCTGGCCCCGTCTAAGAACATCTGCAGCTGCTTCACGTGGGCGTCATATAACTTCTGCTGCTCGCCGTCCATTCTGGTGAACATATTCTTTTCAATCTTATCCGGCAGATCTTTGAGCACATCCTTTTTCAGCCGCCGCAGGATAAAGGGATGGGTCATCTTGCGAAGCCGCTCCATCGCTTCTTCGTCCTGCCCTTGGATGATAGGGTTTTCCATTTCCTTGCGGAATCGGTCGTAGGAATGTAAGAAACCCGGCATCAGGAAATCGAAAATACTCCAAAGCTCGCTGAGTCTGTTTTCAACAGGCGTCCCCGTCAGTGCCACGCGGAAGCCAGCGTGAATTGACTTTACAGACTTTGCCGCCTGGGTATTGTGGTTCTTGATATACTGCGCTTCGTCGATGACCTGGCAGCCAAAGGCGACCTCTTGATAAATCTTGATATCCCGCTTCAGCAGTTCGTAAGACGTGATGCAAACCTCCCCGGCTTCTATGGCCTCGATCAAAGTCTGGCGTCCCGCCGCAGTTCCGATGATCAACCGCGTCTTTAGGGCAGGTGCAAACCGATGGATTTCACTCTCCCAGTTGTACACCAGGGATGCCGGACAGACGATCAGCGATGGGCGGCTGTCTGCAGTTTCCTTCTCTTCCTGTTCTGACAGCAGATAGGCGATAATCTGCAGCGTCTTCCCAAGCCCCATATCGTCAGCCAGAATTCCGCCAAATCCATTGTGCGCCAAAGTTTTCAGCCACAGGAAGCCCTTCTTCTGATATTCTCTCAAGGTCTTCGACAAGGTCGCCGGCACCTCGAAATCATTGTCGTCCACCGTCTTCATGTCGCGGATCAAAGCGCGGAAATCTCTGCTGCGATCCACCGAAAGAGAGGTCTTTGCCTGCAATTCACTGTCCAAGTAAAGTGCACGGTACTTGGGCAGCAGCACCGTCTCCTGCCGGAGCTGCTTTGCAGTCAGGTTCAGCCCTTCCCGCAGTTCTGCCAAGGTGGTGATCCCATCGTCTTCTATCTGTACAAAATCTCCGTTCTTCAAGCGGTAAAATTTTTTCTTTTTGTTGTATCTTCCCAAAATATCGATCAAATCTTCCCGCGAGATATCGCCTGCTGTCAACGACAGCTCCAGCAAATCGCCGGATAACGAAATGCCGATGGATACCGTCGGCGTCGATCTGATATTGACTCTTTTGAGGCTTTCCGAGACATAGACCTGGCCTAACTGCTGTATTTCGTCAATTCCCTCTGTCAGCAGGCTGTAAAGAGTATCCTCATCCTTACTGATGACCAGTTCCTGTCTGCTTTCGTCTATGCGCTCAAAATAAGGGACAATCTGAGCGGCAGTCTCAATTTCCTTCACAAAATCCCGGCTCTCGTAATCAGTCTGCCGGTCATAAACGTTGTATTTTTTGTCCCCGTAAACAGCTTCAATCTTCCCTGTTACCACGTTTTTCTCCGGTGCATCCAGGTAAATCTTAAATTCTGCCTCTGCGATGCCGTAGTCCTCTTCAACAAAGTTCTCTATATGGCAGAGAAACTGCTGCTTCAGAGTGGGATACAGTTCCCGGCAGAAAATAGGGATGTCGTCTTCTGCGACAAAGAACGGATTGTTCACTTTTCTCTCCATGCAGAAAAGCAGGCGGTCAATCGCTTTCACATCTTTGATCGGCACCTTGAAAATCTCGCCCTCTGCAAAATAGAGATAATGCTCCCGCCCCCTCACCAGAGGATTGGCATCGGTAGCGACTTCGATGCCGCCTTCTTTGCCTGTAATATATAGATCCATCTCCGGAATCTTCTCACTGACACGCCATTCTCTGACCGCAGAATCGCTCAGTTCCAGCTCAAAAGTATCCTCTCCCATGATATCCAGAAGGGTTTCCAGCTCTGCTCCACTGATGGATAGTTCCCTTACCTTGGGAATCGTCCGTGTATAGTAAAGAACAGAATTCCCCTGTTCTTTTTTCTCCCAATCTTTGACCCACTTTACCAAAAACTCTGCCAACGGCTGGGATTCCCGATCAAAACTCTCTACAGAATGGATAAACTGCAATCTCTTGCCATAGGCAAAGTTGGCGGCTGCCTCCATATTCTCAGCAAATTCAGAAACGTCCTTCAGAACATACATGTGGTCAATGCCGATTTTAAAGGAAACCTGAATCTTTGTCTCCAGATTCTCCCTATTCACCTTAAAGGACGGCAGCAGGCGCACGCGTCCAAAAGCATCTTTTTGTAAGATCGGCGCGGTCTTTTTTTGAATCTGCATATTGAGAAGGTTTTTGATGGCATAAGTCGTCTGGGGCTTATGGACAGCAAAATTGCTGCGGCTGCCATCCCAGGATGTCTGCCTGACCTTAGATGCCAGACGGGTGGTTCCCTGCTGATGATTCATATACTCTCTGAGAACTGCCACACAGTGCTTGCAGATGCCGTCATAATTAGAAAATGCCGGACATTCACAAAATTCCTCTTCCAACTGGTCAGTTCTTTCGTTATAGGTTAAACTGACGTCGTAGTACCGCCTGTCTGATCCCCTGACCAATGCATCAATATGCTTGCGATCAGGATCTTCCTCATCTGCTTCGGTATTGAACTCCAAAATCCTGTCTTTTTCCAGAAAAATCTGCATGCCCTTTCGATAGGTCTTATCTATTGTTAAAGCACGAATAAATGAATCCGTAATCATAAATCCTCCCCCTGGTACCCTAGTCTACTTTCTATTATACGTTTCTATTTCACGCAAGTAAAGACTGACTTTTGACGCAATATCAAAGGCGGCGCACACGCACCGCCTTTCCGTTATTCAGTATTGGTCTTTTTAAAGCAATTTATCCAGTTCCTGATCTATGTAATCTATCCGCTTCACCTTCGGTTCTCTGATGAAATGCCCGCGGGCCATGACTAGAGATACGTCTTTCAAGGCAGTCAGGTCTTCCAGAGGATTTTGTTCTGTCACAATCAGATCCGCACACTTGCCGTCTTCAATAGAACCTGTGATTTCAGAGAGTCCCAGGATTTCGGCGTTTCTGAGGGTCACGGTGTGCAAGGCAAAAGCGTTTGACACGCCGCAGAATTTGGCAAAGTAGTACACCTCCCGCCACAGAGCATAGTGGGTAATGTACGGGCAGGAGGCATCGGTGCCCAGACCCACAGGAATATCATTTGCCAAAGCCTGTTTGGCGCTTTCGATGATATTCTCCATGACCACCTCTGCGTTATACTGATTCACCTCTGTCATCTTGGTCATCTCTCCCGGCAGTCTGGCAATGGCCAGAGCCGGAATGATGGTGCAGATCACTGCGGAGCCGTTTTCTTTATAAAGACGGATGATTTCCTCGTCCATCCGTGCACCGTGTTCGATGGTATCCACACCTGCCTTCAGGGCAATGCGCACCCCTTCTGTGCTCTCTGTATGGGATGCAACCTTGAATCCCAGCTTGTGGGCTTCATCACAAGAGGCCTTTGCCAGTTCATAAGGCATTCTGACCACGCCTGGCTCCCCTTTTACGGCTGCATCAAAGCCCCCGCCGGTGACGAAGATTTTGATCCAGTCCGCCCCCTTGGCCGCATTGTCTCGGATGACTTTGACACACTCTTCCGGCGTTTCACAGGGAATCCCCATCAGGCCATCCGTGTGGCCGCCGTGGACTGTCACGCCGTAGCCACAGGCCAGAACCCGCGGTCCGACATATTTCCCGATGTTGATCATATCTCTGTTCGCCAGATCTCGATAACTGACTTCACCCACGGAGCGGATGGTCGTAATCCCTGCATTGAGAGAAGTGAGGATATTCTTCTTCACTACGGAACTGAGCACCGTCTGCATCAGCTTGGATTTGTCCACCTTTGCCGCCAAGTCAGACGCTTCGCTGGCATTGGTCGGTTTCCCGGTTCCCGGCAGATGGACGTGGGCGTTGATCAGACCTGGCATCAGGTATCTGCCCTGTAAGTCGATTTCTTCGAACCCCTCCGGCACGCTGCCCTTCTCCTTCAGGGATACGATTTTGTCGTTTTCTACGAGCACCGTCATGGACGGGCGCACCTCCATATCCCTGCTGCCATCCAGCAAATTGGCGTGGGTAAATGCGTATTTCATAGGAACATCTCCTTCCTTAATTTGTTCGCTTGTCTTAATTTTAACAATATTCCGATGAAATAGCAATTATTCTTATGTAATTTCAGCATTTTGTTTTCTGCACCACAGTTCGCTTGGCAATCTGATAGATGGCGATGAAATATAATAGGTAGAGGATCGTGATGACCAGAGCGATGAGAAAAGTTGTAAGATACATTTCTCCCACTTGTCCTGCGCAGCCGTGCAGCTGCAGCAGCCTGCCGAACAGCCATCCCATGGGGACGCTGGACAAAACGGGCAGTATCAGTGGCTGGAAAAAGAAGCCGGCCGTCTGGCGCAGCAGCGTCTGCCTCTGTTCACCTTCACTGACCCCCAGGCAGGAGAGCATCCGGTATCTGCGCTTGTCCTCCGTCAATCCCGACATGATCTTCAGCGCCAGAATCGCCATGACCATGAGCAGAAACACAATGCCGATGTAAAGGGCGCCGATGATGAAGATAGCAATTTCACTGTCCCCCACCTGCCGATCCATTTCTTTCAGCCTGTAGTCACAGGTATCATTTGTATTTTCTCCATATTCATCTGTGTATGTATAATGATAAGTCAGATCTTCTTGAAGACCCTCTGCGTCGTATTGTTTTTGCTCTAAGACATAGACGACTTTTTTCTCCTGCCCCTCCAAAGACTCCACCGCCTCATCAGGCACCACAGTATAAATGGAATCAGGCAGAGGCGACTGCCCTTCCCTTTTGCCGCCATAAGGGTAATCTTTGCTGCCGAAATGTAAGGTGACAGAAGAATAATCTGTCTCAGCGGCGAGCGTCGAATTTGTCACTACCAGAAACCGTCCGCCCAGATTCACTGTCGGATATCCCAGTGCTCTGCAGAGTGCATTGAAGTCAGACTGCGAGATATTCGTACACACATAGAGGACGTTTTTCTCATACCAGGTGTCCAAAGGTTCTGCTAGCTCGTTGGTTTCATCTCTATAGGTGGTATAGGTGCACTTCTTTTCTATTTTTGCGTAGTTGTCGATGATGGGCTCTGCCTCCTCCGGCAGGATGGCCTGATCAGTCTTTCTGTCTGTATCGTTGTTTTCAACATAGGTTACGTCAAAGGGGTTAGATCTTTCGTGCCCTGTTCTTTCCAGTATTTTTAAGAAAAATGCGCAGTTAGAGACGAAGATTGCCGCTGTCAGAAGGAATGCCATCAATCCGACCATGACAGAATTGACGCTGAGGGTGCCGCTGAGCTGCCTCAGGGTGAAGGTGTTCGTGCCTCTGCCGCAAAAGGTTTTTTTCTTAAACAGAAACGGAATCAGACTCTTTGCAACGCCTATATGGAGGAAAATCAGAGCAATGGCTATGATAAGCAGGTCCAGCATGATTTCGGTATCCAGGTTTCCCTTACTGCTGGAATACCGAATTTCAATTAATCCAATGAAATCCATGGCCGCCCCGATCATTATCAATAGAGATGCCGCCATGATGAAGACCCAAACCTTTGGATGACGGCTCTTCTTTTCACTTTTTTGCGCTCCGTGCAGTAAGTCGTAAATGTTGACGACTTCCAAATAGACGAAAGAGGTAAATGCGGAAAGCAGGAAAATCGCGATGACAAGTCCGATGGTGACCAAAAGGCCTTTGGCAGAATACGACGCAAAGGTGAGTTCCAGCTGCATCAGCTTCATCATGATCGCCACCATACCCTGATAGAAAAATAATCCCAGCAGGATGCCCGTCCCCAGCGCAACGATGCCCATGATCAAAGTCTCTGTCAAAAAAATCAGAAGGATATTATTTCTCGTCATGCCAAGGGTCAGATACATGCCAAACTCCTGTTTGCGGAATTTGAGCAGGAAGGACGCAGCATACCCCAGTACAAAGGTTACGATGACGAAGACAAAGGCAATCAGCACCATCAAGCCATTCTTCATGCCGCTGTTACTCTCCGCATCCAGATTCAGCTGAGGACTGAAAATCATGTTGCACAAGGCGAATAACAAAGCCACAGTCAAAATCACTGTCATAAAGTAAACGAAGTAATTGCTCATCTGTCTTCTTACATTTCGCAGGGCCAGCTTCGCTAACATCTCCATCACCTCCCCGATTGGTTATTTACGATCACCGTCCGCTTGGCAATCTGATAGGTTGCTGTAAAATACAACACATAGATCAGTATCATGACAAGAGCGATGACAGCCGCAATGAGATATACCTCTGTCTGCTGCGCCGCAAAACCGGTCAGCTTCATGATTCTTCCGCAAATCCATCCGGTAGGAATGCTCAATAGTATAGGTATTGCAAAAGGCAGGAAGAAGAAACTGAACGTCTGCTGGAACAGCGCTTTGCTCTGCTCCTGTTCATCCGCCCCCAGACGGTATAAAACGCGGTATCTCTTTTTGTCTTCAGCGAGGGTGGATAATATTTTTAAAGCCAGAATCGCCATGGCCATAAAGAGAAATATGGCAGCGATGTACAGGGCGCCGACGACAAAAACTGCAAGAATGCTGTTACTCCTGATTCGGTTATACTCTTTTAATACATAATTGCACATCTCGTATGGCCCGTCATTTTCATCATCACCTGGCACGGTATAACTCAACTCTTCTTTCAGGCGATTGCCATCATACTTTCCGTCTGCCAGATCATAGGCGACGCATCTCGTAGCTGTTTCCATATTTTTCACCGCTTCATCTGGTATGACTACATAAAAATATACGTAGGCAAAATGAGGGTAATCCTGACTGATGCCGCCGTAGCGATAAGTTCTGCCACCAGCGCCAATCTCCGTCTGGGAAAAATCAAATTGCAGGGTATATGCGTCGTTTGCGATCACCAGGTATTCCTGATTCAACTGAACTGGATCAAATCCCAGAGACTGGCATATTTTGTTAAAATCGCTCTCTGTTATGAACAGATCGTCTTCCCCGGACCATTCTGTACAGTTGTGCAAATCATCTCTGCCCGTCGTATAGAACGCAAAGGGAAGTCTTTCGACAATTTTTGCGTATTTTTCAATCATCTTCTCGCCTTCGTCCACGGAAATCGGACTATATTGATTGTCGGCATCAGATTGCTCTTCTATATAGAGAGCGTCAAAAGGGATGTCTCTGTCCAGAACTGCGCGCGTATTCGCTCGCAGGGCGAAGGATGCGTTGGCGCCGATGACTGCAAATGCCATCAAAAAAGCAATCATTCCGATCATTATGGAATTTGCACGAAGGGATGCGCTGAGCTGGCGCAAAACGAAGGTATGGCTGCCACTGCTGCAAAAATGTTTCCTCTTCAAAAGCAGGTTCACGATACTTCTGGAAACTGCCGTATGGAATAAAATCAGACCGCCCGCCAATACAAACAAGCTGATGAAAACAGAGCCCAGACTTGAAGCGTCTTTCAAAAGCAGAATATCTACCTGCTTGCAGAACATGACGCAGCTACCGATGACGACGCTCAGAGAAATCAGAGTCAGAAGCAGCCAAAGGGTTGGGTGTTTTACCCTTTTTTCTACCATTTGATCGCCATGGATCAGCTCATGAATGCTGACTTTTTTCAGATAACGAGCAGAAGCCATGGACGATATGGCAAACATGGCCGCCACCAGCACGACGGTCCAAAGCAGACCCTTGGCAGAATAATCGGCAAAGGTGAATTCCATTTCCATCAAATTGGTCATGATCATAATCAGCCCCTGATAGATAAACAATCCCAGCAAAATCCCCAGTCCCAGTGCCGTAAAACACATGATCATCGTTTCCGAAACAAAGATGGAGAGAATATTTTTTCTAGTCATGCCCAATGTCAGGTAAGTACCGAACTCCCGCTTGCGCAATTTCAGCATAAATGCGGTGGCATACCCCAGCACAAAAGCGACGATCAATGCGATAAATATGGTAAGTCCGATTAACGCGATTTTCATGGAACTCGCTTCTTCCACCCACTGCAAAAGCTGCGGACTATAGATTACGTTGTTTATCGCGAATATAAAAGAAACAGTCAGGGAAACGGTCATAAAATAAATCAGATAATTCCCTAACTGTCTCTTGACATTCCGCACCGCAAGTTTAGTGAACATCAAGCTCACCTCCCAGCGCCGCTGTAACAGATACGATCGCCTGGTAAAATTCCTGTCTCTTCCGCTGTCCCCGATTCACTTCGTTCCATATTTTGCCGTCTTTTAAAAACAATACTCGATTGGCGTAGGAGCCTACGACCGGATCATGGGTTACCATGAGAATCGTCGAACCCAGTGACTGATTCATCATCTGAAAGGTTTCCATCAGAAGTTTTGAGTTCTTGGAGTCCAAAGCGCCTGTCGGTTCATCTGCCAAAACCAGCGCCGGGTTCGTGATAATCGCCCTGGCACATGCCGCCCTCTGACGCTGTCCCCCAGACAGCTCATAAGGAAACTTGGATAGCTGATCGGAAACACCTAAAGCCTCCGATACTCGCACCAGCTCTCTGTCCGCATCTTCATGAGGTTTCCTCTGCAAATTTAGCGGCAGCAAAATATTCTCACCAATAGTCAAAGTGTCGAGCAAGTTGTATTCCTGAAAGATAAAACCAAGCTGGTCTCTGCGGAAATTGGCCAGCTGCTTTTCTTCCATCTCTGTCAGCCTGGCTCCCTCGATGAAAATTTCACCGCTGCTGACGCGGTCGATGGTCGAAATCACGTTGAGCAGGGTGCTTTTTCCGGAGCCCGACGCTCCCATAATTGCCGTAAATTCCCCTTTCTCCACGGAAAAAGAGATACCGTCCAGCGCCTTTGTCACTACACTCCCCTTGCCGTAATACTTCGTTACATTTTTAATCTCTAAAATCTCATTCATTTGATCGTCTCCTCCTTTTCATTCTAATACTAGCATGAAAAGGCCATATCTTGTCTAACACAGGCAGGGTATCAATCTTACAATTTTGTTAGATTCCTGAAGAAAAGCGTAATCCGGGTAAATTTTCCTTCTTCCGATTCAACTTGCAGCTCGATGTCCAATCTCTTGCATAGTTCGTTTACGATGTACAATCCCATTCCCGTGCTGCGACCCATCTGCCTGCCGTTGCTGCCCGTAAAGCCTCTCTCCGTGACACGCCTGACTTCATGGGAGGGGATTCCGATGCCGTCGTCCTCAAAGATCATCTTCCCCTCTGCTGCAGTGATATTCACATGACAGCCAGGGCAATACTTCGCACTGTTAATCAGCAGTTGCTTTAAAATAAAGCAAAGAGATTTGTCGTCTGTACAGACGGTAAAACTCCCCGCCGTCTCCACACTGATTTTCGATGCGATCAAAAGTTCCATCTGACTTTTCACCGCTTCCTCAATCACGTCTGCCGCCTGCAGGATTTTGATCTTGGTGTCCTTCTCGGCACTGCGAAGTCTTGCATAGTAGAGTATGTTTTCCGTCAGATTATCTGCTCGCTTTAACTCCCGCCTCAGCTTTCTGACATCGCCATCATTGTCCAAAATGAGGGAACATGCGGTCAAAGGCGTTTTAGTCTCATGAATCCAGCTTTCCACGTAGTCACAGTATTCCTCTTTTTCCCGTCTTGCTTCTTCTACAAGCCCCACTGCCGATCGGGAAATCGTTCTGAGCATGTGGTAATACTGCTGCTCAAGATACCCCGTCGGCTGCGGCAAAATCTCTCCGAGCAGATATTTGTCTTCTAATTCTTCTTCTAGCTTCTGCAAGCGGCGGATCTGTTTTCGCTCCATGACAAAGCTGACCAGCAGCCAACTGCCGGTCAAAAGCAAAAGGAAGAGTTCTATGACGGCAATCAACGCAGCGCTTACCTCTGCAAATGCCAGAAAAACACCGGCGAGCAGCGCGCCGATACAGACAAAGCAAAGTGTGACTGTCTTTGCGTATAAGTAATCTCTGAATTTCATAAGCGATACCCCACTCCCCTGACGGTGCGGATATATTCCTCCGCGCCCATTTTTTTCAGTTTATCCCTGAGCCGGTTGACATTGACGTAAAGGGTATTCTCGTCGATATACAAACTGTTGCGCCAAAGATCTTCGATAATTTCCTCCCTGGTACACAGTTCTTTTTGCATCAGGCACGCCAGAATCCTCGTCTCATTTTTGGTCAGTTCCTGAGAATGCCCGTCATAGTGGACGGTCATGTCAGAGAGGTTCAGAGTCAGATTACGCACCGTGAGGACAGGACTGCTCTTGCGCTTCAGCAGTCTGCTGATCCTTGCTAAAAGCACAGAGGAATTGTAGGGCTTGCGGATATAGTCATCAGCGCCCACGCCAAACCCCAACAGTTCGTCATCGGCTGAATCTCTGGCTGTTAGGAAAATCACCGGCACATCAGAATGCAGGCGCAGTTTCCGGCACACTTCAAATCCACTTTCTCCCGGCAAATTGATATCCAGAAGCGCCAAGTCACAAGGGGCCTCGCTGACTGGCATATAGCCGTTAGCGCGAAGCAGCGTACAAAGCTCCTCGCGAATGCTATTATCGTCTTCTACCACTAAGATCTTTTCCATCTCTTCCTCCTACCGTCTCCATATTACAATCAGTATATCACAAAATAGCACTCTGCAAAATACCTGGTTCAAGTGGGCGGCTGGGATACGGCAGGCTTCGGAATGCGAGCCCCGGGACATGAGTTCGGGATACAAGCCTGGGATGCGGATCCTGGACGTGGATCCGGAATACGAGCCTGGGATGCGGATCCAGGACGTGGATCCGGGATACGAGCTTGGCATGCGGATCCGTTACGCACTTTGCCTGCTCAGCTCTGATTCTCCGTAACCGATTTGGCGTTTTCGGCCCATTCTGCGTAACCGGGGCGCCTGGTGCCCAGGCTCGTTACGCATTTTGCCTGCTTAGCTCTGATTCTCCGTAACCGATTTGGCGTTTTCGGCCTATTCTGCGTAACTGGGGCGTCTGGGACGCACACCCATTACGCATTCTTTCTGCTCAGCCCTAATTCTCCGTAACCGATTTGGCGTTTTCGGCCTATTCTGCGTAACTGGGGCGTCTGGTGCCCAGGGTCGTTAAGCACTTTGCCTGCTTAGCTCTGATTCTCCGTAACCGATTTGGCGTTTTCGGCCTATTCTGCGTAACCGGGGCGCCTAGGACGCACGCCCGTTACGCATTCTTTCTGCTTAGCCCTAATTTTCTGTAACCGATTTGGCACTTTCGACCCATTCTGCGTAACCGGAGTGCCTGGGATGCCAGGCGTAGGTTGAAATTACCGCACAAAAAAACTGCCATCAGCGAATCTCTTATTCGCTGACAGCAGTCTCAATAAAGCGCTTACTCGTGCCATCCGCCATGGTGCCCGCCTCCGTGGGAGGAACCATGGTGATTTTGACCACTATTATGATGGCCGTAATTTTGGTGGTTTGCGTGGGTTCCATCGCAGTCAGGATACTGACAGGTTCCATAAACTGGAGCCGCAGAGGTACTTGCTGTAGAAGCCGCAGATGTGTTCGCCGTTGAAGTCACTGGTGAGACACGGTTCTGCTTTGCATGATGAACGCCTCTTTTGAAGCAATCCTGATTTACCGTACAGATGGGCTGTTTTTTCTGCATCTGGCTTTGATAATCCACCCGCTGATTATCTGCACCGAAAGCAGTCAGTGATACCGCACCCACAGCAACAATTGTGAGTACAAGCGCCAATACAATCCATTTCTTTTTCATTACTTTTTTCAATTTTATCTCCTCCAGGTCAATTATACTTTTTATTTGCTAACAGTATAATCCCCTGTTATAAACACTTTAGAGGTTATTTCTAAACAAATTCTAAACTTTTCGACTCATGAAAGATTCAGCCGATATCCGGCACCCCATACGGTTTCGATGATCTGGGGATTCTTTGGATCTTCTTCGATTTTTTCTCGTATGCGGTTGATATGCACCGTCACAGTCGCGCTGTCTCCCACATAGTCATAGCCCCAAATCTTCTCAAAGAGATGCTCTTTTGAAAAAACGATGTTAGGGTTCAGAGCCAGGTATTTGAGCAGTTCAAATTCTCTGTTAGGGAAATGAATCTCCTCTCCGTTCTTAATGACCTTCCAGCTTTTAGCTAGAATTTTGAGTCCGCCGATTTGAATCAGGTAGTCCTCCGCCACATCCCCATGTGCAGATCTGCCTGCCGTCAATCGTTCATATCTTGCCAGGTGAGACTTGACTCTTGCCACCAGTTCCGCCGGATCAAAAGGCTTGACGATGTAGTCGTCTGCGCCCAGCCCCAACCCTCTGATCTTGTCAATGGATTCCTGCTTTGCCGTCACCATCAGAATAGGTATGTCGATTTTGTCTCTCACCTCCCGGCAGATATCATAGCCGTCTTTCCCCGGCAGCATGATATCCAGCAGAAGCAGATCAAAGTCTTCCGCCAAAATCAGCTTCAATGCTTCGTTGCCGTCACTGGCGATGGTCACTTGAAAGCCGTCGATTTCCAAATAGTCTTTTTCCAACATGGCGATTCGATTGTCGTCTTCTGCGATCAAAATGTGTGCCATCACACTTCCCCCTTTTCATTTCGAAAATTCATGATCAGATGCAGTCCTCCCTGATTCTCCGCCCTAATGGTGCCGCCGTGCGCTTTGACGATATATTGACAGACGTAGAGACCAAGTCCGCTGCCCTCTCCATCGCTTCGTGCCTCATCTCCCCGGTAAAACTGTTCAAACAGATGGGGCAGTTTTGCAGGCGGCACACCGACACCGTTATCACAGAAAGCGATTGTCAGGCTGTCATCCTGCTCTTTCTCCAGCGTGATTTTCATGATCAAAGGCTCCGCATGGGCGTATTTGAGACTGTTCTCCACAAAGTTATCGAAGACGCGTTTCATCTGCTCCAGGTCGATATCGAGGAAGCAGTCCCCTTGACAAATGCTTTGGAACTCCAAACAAGCCTTTTCTGCGATTAAATCTTTTTTCCCTTCCACATAACGCCCGAGATATTCTCCCATATCCGTTTTCTGTTTATAAAACGGCATGTTTCCCGTCTCCAGCTTGGAATAATAGAACAGTTTTGCCAGCAATCCTTCCATATCACAAGCACAGCTATAGGCGATATCAAGATACTGCCTGCGTTTTTCCTCTGTATTGGCAACGCCGTCCTGCAGACCTTTGATGTAGCCTTTGACAGAAGTCAACGGCGTTCTCAGATCGTGGGAGATGCCGCTGATCATTTCGGTACGCGCCTTTTCGTATGCCGCATTTTGTTCTATGCCTTCTTTGAGGTGTCTCTGCATCTGATTAAAGCTGTCACAAACATTGCGAAACTCGTCGTCTCGCGGGTACACGACCGGCTGAGTCAGATCTCCGCTCTCGATACGCGAAGCTGCAGCGGCAAGCTGATCCACCGGCTCCATAATCTGGCGGACCAGTTTTTTTGTGAACATGCGGCTGGCGAGCAAAATCGCCAGAATCACAAATGCACCAATAGTGATAAATAGCAAAAGGAATAACTGAAAGACGCGTCTGTCCGTACTAAAAAGAGATTCTTCGACTGCGTTGCTAGCGGCATAGATTTGATAGGTTGTGTCGTCCGCAGGAAACCTTGCGGAAAGCACCGTCACGCTGTTGATAAAGAAGGTGCTCACGGTAATCTCTGATGCGTGGTCATGGCCATGGTGTCCTGATTCAGTATCGCTATCGTCTTGCTCACCGATGGAATCCACACTTTCTGTCTCTGTTTGACTCAGGTTGGAATAGACGGTCTCTCCATCTTGATCCCGCACTGCCAGCCGAAAGTCATAGCTGTCCAAGGCATCGGCCCACTGCTGCCAGTCCTCGCCGTAACCTGGGTCCTCTTCCAGCAATTGCTGTACCTGCGTCGTGTGCGCTGAAAGTTCTGCGTTTTCGCTTTGGTGGGTCAGAAAGGTATGCTGAAAAATCGTCAGCAAAAGGCTCCCCACTCCTAGCAATACCAACAGGGCAGCCAATATCATGACCGTATTGGTAATGAATATTTTTTTCTTAATGGTCATAGGATTCCCACTCTCTGCATATCTCTCTTTAAAAAGCTCCACGGGTTATCGTAGCCACAGCCCGTGAAGCCGGCTGCGTGGCATAGATCGCGGTTCACTTCATGGCTCCAAAAGTTTTGATATAGCTGCTCTTCAGCAGGTGTCGGTACGTAATAAAGCCCTTCAATAGCACGATTCAGTCCGGCGACAGGCCTTCTGCCGTGGGTTTTGGTCATGACTGCATCGCCTGCCATGGCAAAATACTGATCAATTTGTTCTTCTGTATATCCCTCACTGGCGAATCCCAATCGAATCGCCTCTTCTGCCCGCTGTGCGATTATCTTCCAGTCCTTTGCCATCATACCCGCCATGATACAGCAAAATCGATTGCTGGCATTAACCACGATCAGCAGGTTTTTCTTTTCGAAACGGATGATGTGGAGTTCCCAGCAGAAGAAGAGGTCTGTGATGCCGCCGTAATTCAGTTCCTTTATTTTTAGATGTTTCTGTAGTGGAATCGTGATACCCAGTTCCATGATTTGTCTCCTTATATTTTAATCGAACTCGTCGTATTTTTTGCTGCTTCCCTTGCATTTTTCCACAGGATATTTTTCCTTGTTCTGTTCCAGCTTTCTGAGAATTTCCTGCTCCAGGTCGATGTCAATTTTGTCGGCAAGCATGATGCAGTACATCATTACATCTGCGATTTCGTCGCTAACAGCTCTCTGGTCAAAGTCGTTGTTCCACTGAAAGCATTCCAAAAGTTCTCCTGCTTCTATGGCGACGGATTTTGCCAAATTCTCCGGCGAATGGAACTGGTCCCAATCCCGCTCCTCGTTAAAAATTCTCAGTTGTTCTTTGATGTCGTTCATAATTGTCCTCCGAATACAAATTTTGTATTGCCTCTTACTACTTACTGCAAGATACATTATCTCATACTTAAAGTCATTAAGTCTCGAAATTTTTGCGTACCTTCCTGTACGATGATCGTTTTGGAACTGCCGTTTTTATATAAGATGAAAAGTCTATGAAATAC
Source organism: Emergencia timonensis (assembly GCF_900086585.1). Classification (GTDB taxonomy): domain Bacteria; phylum Bacillota; class Clostridia; order Peptostreptococcales; family Anaerovoracaceae; genus Senimuribacter; species Senimuribacter timonensis. Next base: position 1,430,843 of record NZ_FLKM01000008.1, on the reverse strand, counting down.
CTTTTCTGGTATCTGTTTTTCCTCGACTGCAGAGGCGGCACCTAGGAAAGCACCGACGGGGCCAAAACTGCTGCCAATTAAACTCCGTAACACTGCACTTCCTTTATTGTATTTGTATGCCATTCCGCCACCGACTACCTCCGCGCCTAAATACTGGACAGCTTTAATGCAATCTGACCAGTCCCTTTTATTTTGGTTGCTTTTGGCAGTCTTATTTCGTTTAAGTGCTAGGCGCGCTTGCTTCTGTTGTTCTGCATCCCTTATCTTCTTTTCTTTCTTGGCTTCCTTCTGTATTCTTTCTTCAATGCGCTTTTCTATTTTTTCATTTCTCGCAATGGTTTCACGAATCTCAGCTTGACGAAGTAGTTGATGCATTTCTTCTTCATCGACCTGCGAAGAGTTGATATATTCTACCTTTGTTCCGTCCTTTCGCTTTATCTCTGTGTCTTTCTCAGCAAGTTTTGCATGCGGTGATTGCTCGATTCTAATATATTCTTTTTCAAAACCATTTTTATCTTTGATTTTTATACTCATACCAGGGTAACCCTTTCAATCTGTATTTCAATCTACGCGACCCTTGCAGGGTTGCGACCTTCGTTTGGTTAAATCCGTATTTCTTCATTTCAATCCATTTGCTCCATGCAGAGCAAGACGAAATAAGCAGTATCACGCCTGAACTCATAGAGATTTCAATCCACTTGCTCCATGCGGAGCAAGACTTCCCGCTTTGTGTTACGTAGTCAAGTATAGAGGGATTTCAATCCACTTGCTCCATGCGGAGCAAGACCCGACAGAACCGACAACGGAGGAACTGGAAACGGAGATTTCAATCCACTTGCTCCATGCGGAGCAAGACCCGAAAAGGCGAAGCAATCTGATAGATTCAAGAATATTTCAATCCACTTGCTCCATGCGGAGCAAGACTGCAAAATATCTCCAATATTCTAGAAATATTTATATTTCTTAGCGCTTTTTCTCTTTTTAACAGCAAGCTAACTCCCATTATTACCCATCTATGTCATTTTACGCGCAAAGATTTTGGTGCGAAACACCTGGGGATTTCATGTTCACTTGCCTTTCGCACCAGCGTAAAACAGAACAGTTTGGTATTTTCTTTGTGTTACCGCAGTGCCTTGAAGTAGTTCTCCAATATATCCTTAATATGATTATACCTCCTTGCGTAGGAATTTTCCACCCGAATCAGTTCCATTTGGTGTGCCCGGCAGATTTCCTTCTTTTGTGCGTCGCGGCGTTTTACCACTTCATCCTCGAAATGCTCCCGTCCGTCCAGTTCAATGACCAAAACAGGCAGCTTGTGATTCTCATCGACTTTTTCGTAGACCACAAAATCGAACCGGCCGGAATAAAACAAGTCACTGCAGGTGGTATTGTCCTGAAATACATGGGCGATGCCCACCTCTTTCTCCACGACGAAACGATTGTGAGAAAGCCAGATGTTTTCCAGGGCATGATGCATATTCTGCAAAAAAGCCTCCTCTGTAGCTGTGCTGAAGGGTTTTACGCCCAGCGCCCTGGAAGCGGCAGATTTTGGCGTCACCTCTGACCTTCCATTGGTTCTCACATATTCCACCAGCTCATAAAGATCATCCTCTTCATTCCTTTGATGCAGGCGATGCAGATTCTCGAGGCTGCCCAGGACAATCAGCTTATCCTTCGCCCTGGAGGTTGCAACGTTGAGCAGTTCCTTGTTGTTCCTAAGCCACTGGTAGGTCGTCTCATGGGTAGCGCCCGTAATGGCGGTGGAGAACAAAACCACGTCCTTCTCGTCGCCCTGAAAAGAGTGGACTGTCCCGCAGACGGCATTATCAATTCCTGCCGCTTCCAGACTCTGCTGAATCATTTTCTTTTGATTGACAAAAGGCGTGATGATACCGATGGATTTTTCCGGATGAGACGCTGCATAGCGGACGATTTCCTCTGCCTCACCTGGCGCAGTGTTCTTACTGCCGCTGATTTGATCCGCCACATCAATAAATACCAAAGGTTCCTTTTCTTCACTCTTTGAGAGAATCGCAAGCTTATCATTGTAATATTTTTTGTTGTTAAACTCGATAATCTGCTGGTTGCAGCGATAATGGTTGTGGAGCAAAATTTCATCGCTGACAGAATCACAGGTCAGAAACGTTTTGTAAATAGAGTTTTTTAGGTAGTCATATTCCTCCGACACCCGGTACTTCCTTCGCAGCTTTTTGTTGGTCAGTTCATCCAGCAAAATCACAGGATTCAGCTGCTGCGGATCTCCCACCAACATCAGGTTTTCGCCTCGCAAAATCGGGATCAAAGACACCGCTACATTGCACTGGCTGGCTTCATCCATGATGGTCATGTCAAAATAGCGGCCAGGCTCGCCCAATTTGTGGGCCGAAATACAGGTGGTCGCTACAATGGGAAAGATACGCAGGAACTTCTTTAGATTTTCGCCTTCGCTGAGGTAGTGATTCAGCGCTTCCCGCTGCGTTTTTCCCGTGAGATCCAGGATGATCTCCTTCAAATCACCATACTTCGGTTCATCCAGTCTTTTGATATATTTTGCAGACGTATAATAGAGGTATTTCTTAAAGTCCTCTATGTCATCGGTCAAAAGTGCAAAGGCGTCTTCATCAGTAATGTCGCCCCGCTTCTCGATTTCTTCCTGAATCCAGCGGTGCTGCCGCTGGCGGATGTCCATCTGGAAGGGAATGAGATGAATGTTGGACTCCTGCCTTCCTTCAAAATCCAGCAGCCGGTCGATGGTCTCACTGCGTTCCCTCAGTTCCAACACATCCTCGTATCGCTTGAGCAGCTTCGCCAGTTCCCTGGCTCTCTGAGTGCGGTCGCCTTTGTTCCTGTCCAAAGTCCTATCGAAGATTTTGATGTCTTTGGTCTCAAGGTACAGCCGCTTGATGGTCTTTGCCGCTTCTTCCACCTTGTCGTTATTCCCTAGACGGACTATGGGGAAGGGGATCTCCCTGCCATTGTATTTGAGGTGGGACAGCTTTTCATAAACACCGTCAATGGGATGGTTGTTATTGGATGCAAACAAGACGGTTCGCTCATTGAAAAACGCCGTCACGATGGTGTTGATGATGGTATTGGTTTTGCCCGTTCCAGGCGGGCCCTGGATGTAGGCGAGAGGATATTTCATAGCGTTGTTAATGGCAAGAAGCTGATCCAGATTGACCCTCCGATTGAGCAGCGTAATGGGATAAGCTTTTCGTCTGACAGGCCTGTTCAGCAATCCGCCAAAGAATGCCTGCAGGGGCACCGAAATGTTCTCCTCGTGGTACATGTCGATGATAGCGCCGTATTCCTCGTGCAGATCCAGCACCAGATCCATACCGAGGCCGATCACGTAAGGCATGTCGTCTACCCCATTGATGTGACGATTGCTCTCCGTAATCCGGTCTTTGATCCGCTCCTGATTAGCATCGAAGTCCTCCAGAAGCAAATAGTCCTCCGCATCCAGGAATTGACGGATGCTTTCTTTTTCCCCATTGATCGTAAATTCCGTACAAATGGTAATATCCTCATCTGGGCGGAGCCTTTTGTTTTTGACGTCCAAATCCAGCTTGCGATAGGCGAGCACATAGAGTCCTTTTGGTGTATGCACACTGAGCACGTTCATGGCCAGCCGTTTGAGCTGAAATCTCTGCTTTGCTTTTTTGTCATCCTCCGCCTTTCGCTGAAAATGCCTGACAATCTGACGGAACTGCTCTTCACTGAGCAGATAGTCGCCGCCTGCTATGCGGTCTCGATCCAGAAATCTGATCAGTGCAAAATCCGCCTCATAAGGCGTTCTGTCCATGCGGCTGCATTCTTCCAGATAACTGAGGATTTTCAGGTTTGCAGCATGGTCAAAGAGACTTTGATACTTATGAGGATTCTCTGCGATGTCCCTGACGAGGCGTTCATTGACCGGGTAATAGGAACCATCTATCACCTGGGATGACGTGATGGCGTCTATGTGAATATGAGGAAATTGATCTATGGTATATTGGCCGATATGAAGCCCCTCTACAGAGAGCGTCTTGTTTCTGGGATTCAGATCCCTGACGGCAATCCAATATTTTGTGAGCTGACCCGCCTTGTTGCGGTATTCGATGCTGATCCACCTGCCTTCGTGGATGGCGCGGAAAATATCACGATTAATACTTGTCATAGACCCCCTCCGTCTGTTTTGATAGGTCTATTTTAATATGGTAAAAAAAATTTGTCTAGAATAGCGGAGCTGAAAATTAAAAGAAATTAAATATAACGTAATATCAATCCATCTACTATTCGTGATGCATTTTGCAAACGCAATTTAGCACAAAAACATAGCGCGCAATAATGCACATAGTAAAATCTAAGTTTTATTTTAGCATAAAGCCTATATTTTGCATAGCGTATTGACACAGGAATCACAAAAGATTATAATATGTACACAACGAAATAGGAGGAACACGCATGTCAAATATAGTTTGGGAATCTGTAGATATTAAACAATCTTCACATTCTTCAGGAGAGAAATTTGCCAGCATAGGTCAAGGACGGATTTCACTAAGTTCAGCAGCTTGTAGTCTATTGGATAACATATACTCTTACGAATGGGTTAATATATTACAAGGTAAAGACGGCAACAAGGTGGTAATGATAGGACTTAGATTTACAAAAACCAAAGAGAAAAATTCATTGCGAGCATTGAGAAGAAAGTATAAAGGACAAATCGTTGAGGGAATTAATATTAACTCGAAACCACTTATAAAAAAATTTTTTGGCGAAACTAAAGAAACCTCGACGAGCAGATATGCTGTAGAAAAAGTAAATGATAATACAATAGCAATCAATATTCTTAAAGAAATGTAATTACACTATTAAACAGCACTGACTGAAGTATCGAAAAGCAGGAATGGAACATGAATTAAATCATCAAAGAAAAGCTGCAGGAGATTGAAAGCAAAGAAAATATCAAGATTATCACAGCTGTTGAATCCAGAAGCCGCGCATAGGGTTTTGCCTCGCCCGACAATGATTATGATGTCAGGTCTATCTATGTGAAAAAAGCAGAAGACTATCTGAGCCTTGCTCCAATGAGAGATGTAATTGAATGGCAGCTTACCGAAGTTCTGGATATCAATGGCTGGAATCTACATAAAACCCTACATTTGTTGTACAAATCAACCCCTACGATCTTTGAATGGTGCGCATCGCTCATCGTCTATAGAACCAGTCCTGAATTTGAAAAGCTGAAAGACTTCTACCACACTATTTCTCAGGTAAGAAAAACCTATATCACTATTGGCACATGGCGGCGCATACTTATGACAATCATCTAAAAGCAGATCAAGTCCGATTGAAAAAAACTTTTATACCCTACGCCCATTGCTGGCAACGATAAAGTTTATGAACCTGACTGAAGCCCAATTGGAATTAGAATTGAAACTATGAGGTTGAACGTTTACTACAGCTGAAGCAGGAACTCCCCAAAGTAGATTTACCTCCAAGGATACCTTTATTTCAGAGAACCTTGAAAAAGTAAAGCAGTTAGCGTCTGAATTACCAGACAGCAATTACGACGGAGGGGGTGCTGAATCAATGCTTTCTTGGGATGATTCAATGGTGAAAGCCGATAAAGCCCTGCTTTTCTGTGTACTAAAGATGCCTGAATCTGAGCTTTGTTTAATGGTATTCCTTTTCAATTAAAAATATAATGTGGCTCCTATTACCTATTTCTTATAAAACCTAAAATTAATTTGGATAATTTAGAATTTTCCATCTATTCTTTTCATTAAATATCTAACATAAATATTATTATAACAACATTAATTTTTTATAATAATATTCTTAAATGTTTCCCTACTGACCTCCATTTTATTTAGAGATTCTAATCTATATAAATTTGTATTTAAAGTTAAAGTATCTTTAGATGTTCTCTGGCAACTGATCATATAATAATAATCCTGATATATGGAAACTCGTGCGTAATTCTTATTGTCAACTTGAATTATATCAAAAGTTCTTATATCAGCAGCTTTACTTTTTTCCATGTTATAGCCATTTATACCAGCAGCTACACATCCTAGAGTAATTAGTAGTACCCCTATTAAACGCCATGCATTATCTGATATATAACTTTTTTTAGGTTTACCTTGCGTATTTTTAGGTTTTCTAATTGGCGCGATGTAATCAAGTACCTCTCTAAACATACATCCACCTAAAGCAAAAACAATTACATTGCACATAGAGTATACTATTAGAATAATCCGCAAATAAGCTTTGCTGCTAAATAAGTAAAAATATTTAGCAGTAATAAGTGCTACTAATAAAGGTATCACACCCCAGAAAACGGCTATTGCTACTGGTCGTTTGAGACGAATTGTTAAAACTGCAAAAACAGAATATAGAATTATGATTACTCCAAGTCCAACCGTCACCATAATATTATATAAACTGATTTTTGAATCAAAGTCTATAAAAATATCATCAATATTAAAATAGTTATAATATCCTTTTTGGCATTGATATAATATAACATTAAAAATGAATTTTAAAGTCCCATATATGAAAGGGATAATTAAAACAAATTGAGCCGTGTTCTCCTTAAAAACACAGTAAATCTTTTCTAATGGAGTTCTTGGGTCATATGCTTCTACTTCTGAAACAAAAATCTTTTTCAATATTTTCTCCTTCGATTAATTCTAAGTACCTTTAATAGTATGACGCTTCACTCATACCACCAAATTCCATATCCTTGGTTGTTTGCAATCTGATACAGCGGCTCAATGGTTTGCTTCATGGCCTGCAAGAATACATCGTGTCCGATATCACTTTCGCCAATGCTGAAAATGTCTCGCTTCACGTTCAGATATTGTTCCATGACTTTTTTTGACACCTGCAGCTCCTTCGTCTTTAGAAATGCTTGGTACTGGCATTCACAGAACTTGTCCAAATAGCGTTCCTTATCAGGCAGCATACTATTTTTGCTGCTGTTGATATTCTTAAACATCGGGTAGAGATTCCATATCTCATTATGTAAGACAAAACTCCAAGGAATGAAATGATCTACGCTAAAACTGCCAAACTGCTCAAAATTCTCTTCTGTGAACTCTTTGTCCGTATAAAGATCAAAAAGTTTCATCTTTGTCTGAATGGATTTCCAAAACTTTGTCGCCTCTGATAGATTACGATCTTTTGACGTCGGCGGAAAAAGTTTAAATGGAATGGCTGGAACATTAGGATTACGCTGCTGGATATATTTAATCAGTTTATAGTTGAGCCATCCTTCCACTACTATCGCGTTTGTTTTCAAATACTGTTCCCACTTTGGCGAAATAGTCAGAATCCCATCAATTCGATTCATCACATAAAGCGCGTTATTTCGATCGTTTTGATTATGTTCCTCAATAATCCGATTAATTCTGCTATCGCGAAATGTCAAATCTCTCTTACGCTCAAATTCAATTTCTCTCTGATAGAACGGTCTGATCAATCTATAGGGAACAAAATTAGTGAAATCTTTGACCATCTGCAGCAGCTTCTTGTCTGTAGTCGTGCAGACAAATTCAACAATCCTATTCGCCTTTTCTTCTCTTGGGATATGCAGTTCCTCTTGCATGTAATGTATGGCATCTGCCAGCTTATCCGAAAATCCTAAGCTGAGATGATAAAATACAACTGGATACCACGCCTCTGCTATCATGCGGGCAACGATTCTTCTGTACTCCAAAGTTGTATTGCCTTTTTGAATTTCCATAAAAATCCCCTTAAACCAAAACAACTTATAACTAGACGCAAAGTTGTCCAACATGCTCTCCAGATACCCTGATTCGACTATCTCTGATTTTGGAAGTCTTTGATTAAAATCATGTTCAGCCATTTTTCCTCACCTTTTTCTAGACGTGTATCACCTGTAGTCCATAAACATTCAATATGAAACTTCCCATTATTACCAATCAGTTCCCTGCATCTCTCCTCGTTCAGATCTGTGAAGTATCTGCCGTTCCGCTCCCCTTCAAACTCTCCGTATTTAAAAGAAGCATAAAAAATTCCATGCTCATTCAACGCTCTCGCAATTTTGTCCAACATCGGGGATAACTGACTATAGGGCAAATGCAACAGGGACGCACAAGCCCAAATCCCATCGTATTTATTTATGCAGGCCAATTCGTCAAAGAGCATCCGCTTTACTTGAATTCCTGTATATGACGACGCTCGAATCACTAATTCGACAGAACCATCCACCGCATCCACATCAAAGCCTTCATCCAAAAAATACTTCGTATCTCTGCCTGAACCGCACCCTAAATCCAGGATTCTATCACCAGGATTTAGGTAGGATAAAAATTGATCTTGAATTTCACTAAGGTCTACCGTCGTTGTCGAACTTAAAAATGCATCAACATTTTCATTATAGTAAGTTAAAGTTGGATTATTCATTGTCTCCAGTTACTCCAGTTATCGCGTCTTCTTACATTTATTTTATCACAAATTTCAAACAATTTACAGCCTTCAATTACGCTTCCACTCTGATTTCCGCCCGGCTGCCTCCTGCTCTGTCCTTCGTCACCACGATCTGCTTTTCGATTCTTTCTTTCAGTTCGCCCACATGGGAGATGATGCCCACCAGCTTGTTCCCTTCGGACAGACCGGAAAGTACCTTGATGGCCTGCTGCAGAGATTCATCGTCCAGGGAACCGAAACCCTCGTCCACGAACATGGTGTCCAGGCGGATACCCCCTGCCGAGGACTGGATTTCGTCAGAAAGACCCAGAGCCAGACATAGGGAGGCTTTGAAGGATTCACCGCCGGACAGGGTGCGCACGCTGCGCTGTGACCCGTTATAGTGGTCGATGACATCCAGTTCCAGACCGCTCTGGCTGCGGTTGTTCTCTGCCTCATTGCGTCGTTTCAGCTCGTACTGCCCATCGCTCATGACCATCAGCCGCCTGTTGGCGCGCTGAATGACCAAATCGAAGTACCGCATCTGCACGTAGGTTTCCAGCATAATTTTCTCTTTGCCGCCGAGATTGCCGTTTGCAGTATTGGAAAGAACCTTGGCCCAGCCCCATTCTTCTGAGACCTCTGTCAAGTTTTCTGCCTGCCTGCGGATTTTCTCAAGGGCTGCTCTGTTAGACCCAATCCGCGCCGAGATTGCCGTAAAAGACTCGCTCAAGGCTTTTTTCTCTTCTGTCAGTTCAGCCTGCCTGCGTCGCATGACGCCGACGTCGTACTCCGGCGCCGCTTCCAGCTGCCCAGAAAGACTTTCCACCCGTCCCTGCAGAGTGCTTACTTCCTCTTTGCAGGCGGTGTAGCCATCCCTTGCCTTCTCCAAGGTTTTCTGTATCGCATCCGCCTCTGACTGCAGTTTCTTAATCTGCCTCTCTGCCTGAGCCTTGCTCTCATATTTCAGCCTGCCCGCCACAGAAGCCAAAGTCTTCTCGCTCTCCTTGTTTTCACCTTCTAAGGCCGCCGACTGTTGATCCAGGCTCGCCAGTGTCTCCTGCCGTTTTTGAAGCTCTGTCTCCAGTTTTGGGATCTGCGCCTCCAGCCTTGCTTTCTGCTGCAATTTTTCCTGTTCCAGTCGCAAAAGCTCTTTCAAATCGCCAATCTGCGATTTAATTTCCTTCACTTCACCTGCGATTTTCATACCGAGTTCTGCAAAGACCACCTCGTCAAAGAGCTCCGCGCCTTTCTTCTTGAGTTCCTCTTCTTTCGCAGTGACCTTGCCCCCAAGGGTACTGGCCTCTGCACTACAAGAAGCGGCATCAGCCTGTGCCGTTTCACTCTTCTTCTTTGCCTTTTCCAAATCGGATTCAGAAGGTGCATCAGCCGTCTTCTCCGCAGGGGACGGGTGTTCCGTCGCACCGCATACCGGGCACGGCATGCCTGCATCCAGAGCCAGCGCCAAAATCCCGGCTTGTTCATCGAGGAATGCCCTGTTCATCTGCTGATACTTCTGCTGCAGTTTCTCCGCCTTTGCTGCAGCGGCCAGATACTTCTGCTGCTCCTCTTCCCATCGCTTCGAAAGGCTTTCCCATTCTTTCAATGCGCCGCCCAAGGCTTCTACGGCGTGCAGCCGGCTTTCTGCCTGCTGCAGCCTGCCTTCCAAAACCGCTTCTTCTCTGCCCGCATCCTTGATTGCTTCCATTTTTTCCTTTGCATCGTTTAACAACAATGCGCATTTATCCTGCAGATTCTTCTGTTCCTCTCTCTGGTCCAATGCCGCCTTAAGCGCATCTCTCCTGGCATCCAGCTCTTTTCGCACCTGGTCAAGCTCATTGTATCGGGGCAATTCATTCTCCGCCAAAGCGATCTGCTGGCGCAGAGCGGACTGCTCCGGCTCCCGCTTCTGCTCTGCCTCGTACTCTGCCAAAAGAAGCTGCAGTCTCTCCTTCTTTTCCCCCAAAGCGGAACTCGCCTCTTGCAGGGCGGCCTTAATCCGTTCCACTTCTTCTGCCTTTCCCAGATCCACATTGACCTGGGTAAGCCGCTTTTCAATTTTGGCGATATCGCCCTCGATTTTATCTTGCTCTGCCTGGTCACTGGCAATTACATCGTCAACTTTTCCAATCAAATCAGCTAACAATATATCGGATTCTTTTGCATTTTTCAGCAATTCTTCGTTTCCTTCAATCTCCAGTCCGTCGATGTACTGGCCGATGCTGTTTTTTATCTCCTCAAGCCGCTGTGACAGCTTTCCTGATTCCGATTTGAGGCGATCCTGCAGTTCCTGGAACAACTCCGTCTTGAAAATCTTGCGAAAAATCTTCTTCCGATCTTCTGTGGGCGCCAAAAGAAGTTTCAAAAATTCCCCCTGGGCGATCATGGCGATCTGGGTAAATTGATTTCGGTTTACACCCAGTATCGACTCCACTGCTGCCGTCACATCCTTGCTCTTGGTCACAATATTGCCGTCCGGATATGTTAACTGAGCATCTGCCTTCTGGGTGACTATACCGCCTCCCCGCTTTGACGGTCGCTGGTATTCCGGATTTCTGCGTACCGTATATTCCTTGCCGCCATAGGCAAAGATCAATTCCACCTCCGTCGGCACGTCGTCTGCCGCGTATTTCGACCTCAGCATGTCGCTCCTGCGAGTGTCTCCGCTGGTTTCCCCATAGAGGGCAAAGGTGATGGCATCAAAAATCGTGGTCTTTCCCGCTCCGGTATCCCCGGTCACCAGGTAGATCCCCTTTGTCCCCAGCTTGTCCAAGTCCAGGACCTGCCGTCCGGCATAAGGCCCGAAGGCCGAAATCGTCAGTTTTGTCGGTCTCATCGCTGCTCCTCCCAAATATCTTCAACTATCCCTTCCAGGAAATCCTGCTGCACCTGGCTCATAGGCTGTTTATTCTGTTTCTCATAGAGTTCTGCAAACAGTTCTATGGGGGATTTCTGCTCTGCCCGATCTGTCCCGTCCAATTTCCCATTGGTGCGGGTTCGTTCATTATCGTAATCCAGCTTCATGATATTGGAATAGATGGCCCGCAGTTTCCCCAGCGCATCGGGAATATCCTCTTCATCGGTCAAGGTAATGTGCATATAGGATTCCTGATAATCCGTTTCCTCATAGAAACGCTTTAATGTCACCTCTTCATACGTGCCTTTGATCTCGTGCATGTCCCTAAGCGGCACAAGGGGAAGTGTCTCTACCGACACCTGTCCTTTCTCACCTAATTCAACCAAAGTCACCGACTTCTCGTGATCTGCCTCAGAAAAAGAATACTTCAGCGGTGTCCCGCAGTAACGAATCGTCTCCCTGGTCACGCTCTGTGCTCTGTGAAGGTGCCCCAAAGCCACATAATCAAAGGCTTCAAAGACGGAGGCATCTACATTGTCAGCCCCGCCTACGGAAATCTCCTCTGATTCACTGCGCACTGCACCTGTTACAAATTGATGGGTGATCAAAATGTTCCGCCTGCCCAAATCTAAATCTAAATACTCTATCGCTACTCTCATCGCATCGGTATAGCTGCCAATTTCCTCATCAGGGAAAAAACGGCGCACGTGAGCCGGCTTCAGAAATGGCAGCAGATAGACATCGATTTTGCCATAGCCGTCCTCCAAGGTCACAGGTTTTACTGACCCATCATAAACAGGCGACAGATAGACGCCGCTGCTGATCATGAGCCGGCTGCCAAAGGCGACTCGCTCCGCGCTGTCGTGATTGCCGCTGATGATGAACACCGGCAGGCCTTGCTCTGCCAGATCAACGAGAAAATCGTCAAAGAGCTGCACTGCCTCTGTAGGTGGCACGGATTTGTCGTAGACGTCTCCTGCGATGAGCACCCCGTCCGGCTTCTCCCTGTCTGCAATCTCTGCAATCTGATTTAAAATATATTGCTGATCTTCGATCATGGAAAACTCGTTGACTCGCTTCCCCAGGTGAAGATCAGATAAATGCATGAATTTCATGGTTTCTCCCTTTATCTTTCTAATGATTTCTTCTTTTCATCTTACCACAGATTGAGGTATTTTAGCAGCAAAAAGAAAAAGACACTGTCCAATTACTGTCTTATAACTGTCGGACAATGCCTTTCACTTATTTTACTAACGAGGGTTATGCAGCTTTTTTACTTCTTCTCTTCACAATTTCCCCGTTCTCTCCTTCAAATTCTCTCCCCCAGCCGGTGAACATGGTAACGAAGAATACCAGAGGGAACATCATGCAGTAGAACATGCCGCCAGGCAGTGACATCGGGCTGACTGGATCGATAAAGCTATATTGCTCAACTACGCCGCTGACACCGCCCAAAGTCAAGATAACGAATACGCTGGAAAATGGATTCATAGTCGGCAGGGTCGATGAGAAGCAGGCCAACAGATTCGCACGTCTATAAGGATGTAAGCCTGCGCCTTTGCCCACTTCGTTGGCAATGGGTCCGTACATCAAGCAAGAAGGGCCGTTCATGGATCCCAGCATCAGACTGGTCAGCGCCGTGCCCAGTGCGATCATCAGATCTGCACCCAGCGGGCTTTTGCCGGCTTTGCTGTTTGTCAGCTTGGTGACTATGGAATCCATCATGCCGCAGCTCTTGAGAATGCCGATCATCGCCACGATCATGTATACCGCCAGAACCGTTCCGATCATATTGTTGATGCCGTCGATGATAAAGCCGCTCATAGCGCCGTCCTCCACCATCAATATGTCCGACGGATGCATGATGCCAGAAACCAGGCCCACAATCGTGCCAGTGACAATGCCGATAGTAGCCGCCAGGAAAATACTCTTTGTCTTAAAAGCAACCAACAGCAGAACGATCATCGGAATGAGCATCAAGAGCCCCTTCGGATCGGAATACTGGGTCAGCAATGCTTTGCTCTCTGCCGTCATCTCTCCGCCGCCTCCGAATACGAAGAACAGCACGATGGACAGGGCTGCCGCGATGAGGGAATATTTGATCCTGGCTTTCACCACACCGCCAATATCCGGCCTGCTGCCGCCCCTGAACTCCTGGGTCTGTGACGATGCGATAGTGACGTCAGATACCGGACCGATGGAGTCCCCAAACAGCGCGCCGCTCATAATCGCGCCGATCAAAACGTTCATGTTGGCTCCCATAATGGCAGCGACAGGCATCAAGATGGGAACCATGGTCAAAATCGTACCGATGGACGTTCCCGTGGATGTTGCGATGATGGCAGTAACGATAAAGGCAAATACGCAGATGGTGCTGCCGCTGACGTTGAGGGAGTCGCCGATCCAGACAAAGCCTTCAGCGATATGCCCTCTCGTCATCATCTTGCCGAAGATGCCGACTACCAGCAGGATCAGCGCGAGGACATTGCCAAGTTCGTCAGCCATACCGCCGATGGCTGCGTCCCAAAAAGATATAATATTTTTAGCAAAGAAGCTGCCGATGATCAGTGCCACCAGTCCCCCCAGCGCCAGCGCCAAGGTGTCGTAAACGCCCGCAAATCCAAAGAAGTAGACTGCGAAGGCAATCATGACGACCAGGGGAATCAAACTCATTCCTTTACTGCCCCTGAATACGAGAGGATATTTTTTCTCTTCCATTTTTTCCTCCTTTCCCATCCGCTAGCCGCGGATTTTGTTCACGAAGGACCGGTACGCCTCCGTGATGACTACCGAGTCGATGCTGTTTGCTACTGCGTCAAAGCCAGCGTCCAGGTATCTCCTGGATTCCTCGGCGTTGTTGGTAAAGATAAAGCACGGCTTTCCAGCGTCCTTGCAGGCCTCCAAAATGCGACCCACCGCCGCCTTGAACTCCGGTTTGTCAAACTTAGCGGGAATCCCCATGGTGATAGACAGGTCAAAAGGTCCGATGAAGATGCCATCCACACCGTCTATAGCGACGACCTCCTCGATGGATTCCAGGCACTCAACAGTTTCACACTGAGGCAGCACCAAAACCTTTTCGTTGCTGTTTGCCATGTACTCTTCCAGCGTCCCCGCTGCCCATGGCTCATTGCCGAACCCACAGCCACGGCTTTTGATGAAGCCTCTGTTTCCGATAGGGGCAAACTTTGCCAGGTCGACCAGCTTCTTGATGTCTTCGATATCCCGAAGGCACGGAACAATCAGACCGCCCGCGCCATTGTCCACGGCTCTTTGGATTTCCTTGTGGGTCACATCCGCGATGCGAACCAGGGGCGTGATACCGCCGTTTTCAGCAGCTTTGATCAGGTCGCTCATGGGCTGGGTGTCAAAAACGCCATGTTCCGTGTCGATGATGACGTAATCCAGCCCCGTATAGCCCAGGCACTCCATCACCGCCACGTTGCTCATACAGAAAAATGTACCGATGACCTGTTCGCCCTTCTCAAACTTTTCTCTCAAACGATTTAACATGATGTGCCTCCCTGCTCTAATTTCTCTTTGAAAAAATTGCCCAGTTTTTCAAGATTCTCGGTGATAACCTGCTCGGGCTGCCCGCTGAAGTTCATTCTCATGCAGTTGCTGCCCGCACCTTCCGGATTTCCTTCACTGAAGAAGATGGAGCCGTCTCCGTAACAGACGTTGAGCTTCTCTGCCACTTCCGGCGCCAGTTTTCCTGTATCCAGTTCCTTCGGCAGTTCCACCCATACATAATACCCGCCGTCAGGATAGGTATGTTTTGTCCCTTCCGGAAAGTAAGCGTCTAAAGCTTTTACCATAGCATCTCTTCTGCTTCTATACAAATTTTTCAAATTTTCCAGGTGCTGCGGATAATGCCCCTGTTTAAAGAATTCGCCGGCGATGGTCTGGGTCATAGTATTGGTGCAGGTGTCCGTGCCCAGCTTGATGTTGCAGAGTTTATCCATAAATTCGTCACTTGCCACCATGAAACCCAGCCGGCTGCCCGGTGAGAAAATCTTGGAAAAGCTGCCTGCGAAGATGGTGTTTCCGGTCTGGTCAAAGGCTTTGATTGGAATCAGTTCCTCACCGCTGTATCTGATTTCTCTGTAAGGGTCATCTTCCAAAATGATGATGTCATATCTGCTGCCCAGTTCCGCCAGCTGTTTTCTCCTCTCCTGTGCGAGGGTAACACCTGTCGGGTTCTGGAAAGTCGGCACGGTATAGATCATCTTCGGGTGGTATTTCTTGATTTTCGCTTCTACGTCAGCGATGACCAGTCCGTCATCATCCATTTCGCATGGCACCAGATTCGCCTGAAACATCTTGTAAATCATGCTGGTGTGCACAAAGGTAGGCGTCTCCACTAAAATGGTATCGCCGGGGTCGATGAACAGCTGGCACAGCATATTGATCGGCTGGATACCGCCCGCCGTAATCATGATGTTGTCGATATCCACATCAAGGCCGCGGGGCTTTAGGAGAATATCTCGCACAGCTTCTCTTAAGGCGACTACGCCCATGGTCGTTCCATAAACCACTGATCCGAACCCTCTGGCGTCCGGCTGGAACACTTCCTTGGCAATGTCGCCGATGATTTTAAAGGGGTAAGCTTCTTTTGCCGGTGCGCCGCCGGCAAAAGAAATGATGTCAGGCGAGACTAAAGACTCCGTCAAAACCTTTAAATTCTTCACCTCATTTGCCATCACAGAAACTCTTTTTGAAAATTCACTCATAATCATAACCTCCTTGTGTTTTTAGTCCAATTATCTGAATCTTCTGTCGCTATCATTATTATAAGCGCATTTCTTCTTGTAGAAAAGCGCATTTATAACCATGTAAACATGAGTAATTACTCATCTATTGGCTCTGACATAGCACTCTAGCGTGCATCAGTTACGCATTTGCAGGCACTCTGCCGCGGGCTGCTTAACAAAACTGCGCAAACCAGCTTAATCTGCGTAACTCACCCTTGCACAGGCTAGGGCTGTTACGCATTTGCAGGCACTCTGCCACGGGCTGCTTAACAAAACTCTCCAAATCAGCCCAATCTGCGTAACTGGCATTAGCACAGGCTGGGGCTGTTACGCATTTGCAGGCACTCTGCCGCGGGCTGCTTAACAAAACTCTCCAAATCAGCCCAATCTGCGTAACTCACCCTTGCCCAGGCGGCTGCAGTTACGCAAAACCGCCTTTGACCGGGCAGTCTCCGTAACCGAAAGAGCGATTTTATCCAATCTTGCGTAACGCACCCTTGCAAATCGCCAGCAGCCAGATACATCAAGAAATCATGCTAAGTTGAGTAAATTCTCATGCATTGGCCTTTTGAGGACAAAAAAACTGCCTCAGCGGCTTAAACTGAAGCAGTTTTTTGTAATACAATTCTATACGTTCATCAATTGTGACTCAGACATATATCTGATAATGCGGTCTCTGAACAGGCTGGCAGCAGGAGAAATAAAATCGGGGAAGACGGTCACTAGGCCAATGATACGCATGTAAGCAGGTTCGATGGGCCACACGCTCACGTCTCTCGGGTTACAGTGAAAGGTCATCAGCGGTGCAATACAGAAGCCGAAGCCTTTCTCCACATAGGCGTGGCAAGTCGCATCTACTTCGATTCTAAAATCAGCTTTGACAGGCAGTTTGTTCTGTCGTAAAAACTTAATCATTTCCGTATCATATCCTTCTGACTGCAGAATCAGAGGCTTTCCTCTCAAATCTTCCGCCGTAATACTCTTGCCGTTGATCGGCGTATACTCCTTCGGTGTCAGGCAGACCAGGGGCGTCTTGTGCAGCGGAAAAAACAGAGTATTACTGTCTATCATGTCTTTTGAGACAAAGGCCAGATCCACTTCTCCCGCCTGAATCATGCGCTGGATATTCTTATCCCCTGCCTGTCTTACAATCACTCTGATACCGGGATACTCCTTCTGAAATTCCTTCAAAATCTCCGGAATCCAGGACAGGGTTGCGCTGTTGAATGCTGCCACCTTCACCTGTCCTTTGCTGATATTGCCCAGGTTGGCGATTTCCTGGTCCAAAGACTCCATACATGCGAGCAGGTTGCGCACATAGGGCATCATCAGCTTTCCGTTTGTGGTCAGTTCCACGTTGTTTCTATTTCGAACAAAGAGGAAATAGCCGTACTCCGCTTCCAGTTTCGCGATGGTGTGGCTCACCGCTGATTGTGTAACGTTCAATATGCGGGCAGCTTTTACAAAGCTTTTCTGTTCTGCTACCGTAATAAATACATACCATGGGTAAAGCGTCATACCCTGCTCCTTTCGTAATCATCAGCCGTAGATTTTTCCCAGCAGATACAGCATCAGGTTTGTCGGCAATATGCGGCACAAAAATCCGAGAAATTCGTTAGATATGCCTACAATCTTATGAGAGGGCAGATGTTTTCTTCTAAGCAGTTTACACGCCGTCTCTGCTACTTGATCAGGTGACATGCCGTTTCGTTCTGACTTTTCCATCTTCCCTACTGATGCGCTGATTCTGCCGCCATAGACGGCGTCGCCCTCTGCGGTTTTTCGGCGGTTATCTGTGAATTCTGTCCTTACGTCGTTGAGCATCAAAGTGCAGGTCTCTACCCCAAAGGGTTGCAGTTCAAGTCCCAGCGCATCGCTGAAAGCGTTGACCGCAGCTTTGCTGGCCGAATAAAAGCTTTGAAAAGGCAGAGGGAAAATGGCCGCCAGCGACGAAATGAAGAGTATTCTGCCAGCTCTCTGCTCACGCATCAAAGGCACGGCCTGCAATGCACAGCAGACTGTGCCCACAAAGTTGACTTCCATCTGACGTGTATAATCTTCTGCCGAGGTAAATTCCGCCGCTCCCGAAATGCCGATTCCCGCATTGCAGACCAGCAGATCCACTCGCCCTGCCTCCTCCATGATCTGGGCAAAGGCGCTCTCTACGCTCTCCTTCTGCGTCACATCGCAGGTCAGCCATCTTACTCCCTCCAAGCTGCCAGCCTTTCGCGAAAGCCCGTAGACGATATAACCTTCTGCAAGCAAAAACTTTGCAACAGCAAAACCGATACCTTTAGACGCCCCTGTCACAACTGCAAATTTTTGTTTCATTTTATCCCCCTATTTTTTACTTTTCTGCTCATCTCTGCAATGCATCTCTTTCTTCAAAATCACACGAAGTAATTGCATAAATTATTTATATCATCCATCATCGTCGACAATATGATATCCACGATAATACTGATTAGCTGATAACATTATATCACTTCTCTCACTTCTGTAACCATGTTTTTCATAAACTATGTTCCAAACAGGCCCAAATTAAAAACGAGTGTATAGAAGACTTAACTCCTCTATACACTCCTATTTCACTAGTTATCGCTGCACAGCCTGGCCAGCTTTTAATACAAGTGCGACTTGGTTCAATACTTCGATATTTTCGTCCGGATTGCCTTCTAAGGCCACTAGGTTTGCCCTCTTGCCACAGGCAATTGTCCCCACTTGATCATCAATCATTAAAATCTCAGAATTGTTTTTGGTTGCCTGTATCAAACATTCCAGGGGCGTAAATCCTGCCATATTAACTCTTGCACGGAACTCATAAATACCGTTTCCGTGGCTGCCCTCGTAAACCCCTGCGTCCGTGGCCCAACCAATTTTAACTTTTGCCTCTCGTAACGCCTGCCAGCTTTCACGCTGTCTTTCCCACATTTTTCTTGCTTTTTCGACATAGTGCTTCGGTTTGCCTTCAGAAAACTCCAGAAAGTTAACGTTTGGCGACAGTGTCAGCATCGGAAAAGTCTGCTCACTATCCTTGAACATCCTGATACATTCATCATCCAGCAGCGAAGCGTGTTCTACAGTTCTGACGCCGCAGCGAATACACATCTTTGTACCTTCTTCGCCGTGGCAATGCACGGCTACTGGCAGGCCCACATATGCGGCTGCCCGGCAGGCTGCCTGCAATTCTTCCTCATAGAGAATCGGCGTGCCTGGAACTGCACCTGGATTCATAATCGCGCCAGTTCCCATAATTTTAATCCAATCTGCTCCCAGCTGATACTGGCGACGGACCGCTTTTGTAAATTCGTCCGGTGAGTCCGCTTCGGTATACATCCCGCCAAAGAAATCGTTGCCAGCTTCTGTCGGCGACAATATCATGCCGCTGGCTAAGATATCAGGTCCTACGGCCATCCCTTCCCGAATGCCTTTTGTGACGCTGAGCACGATATTATTGCGGTCGCCCAAATCTCGGACAGTGGTATAGCCCATTCTTAAATTATCCTGCGCTAAACGTAAGCAACGCATGGTCCGGTAAGCATCTGGCTGCACGTTTTCTTCCCAAGTGTCCATACCACACAGATCCAAATGCAGGTGTCCTTCAATCAGTCCCGGAATTACCGTTTTTCCTGTCATGTCCATGGTCATTTCTTCTGGCGCTGTAACGGTTTTCGCTGGCCTGATTTCCTGAATCACACCGTCTTCTATGACGATATCTCCCTGCCCATCTTCATATCCTTCTGTCAATTCTTGAATCAGCCTTGCGTTTCTTAATACTAACATATTTTTCCTCCTCATGATTCCTATCTTCTTATATTAAAGTTTTCCTTTTTTCCAGCAAGCGCTTCTTATACGACTTTTAGAGTTCCCATTTTTTTCAGATGTCTCTTCCAAAGACCCAGAGCAAAAATACCGAGTACCAGCATAGCGCCAACACATATGAAAAAGTATTGATACCCGGTTTCTGGATAAGTGTCTAAGAAACGACCTGCAATAATCGGGCAGAAAACCTCTGGCAGGTATCCTAAGGTACAGACAACTCCGATTGCCGTACCTGCCACGTTGGTAGGAATACCGCCTTCGTCCATCATGGAAAATACCAGTCCGTAATTAAAATACATACCAAAGTAAATGACAGCGCAGACAATAATAAACATTGGTGTAGACATGCCGTTCATTAGTGCAATGACAAAAGTGCAGACAGCCATCAGTCCAAAACCGACTACCATTGTGGATCCTCTGCCTAATTTGTCGCCTATGATACCGCCGCCAGCCGATGCAAATGGACGAATATACTGTGCCAGCATGGTCACCATGGCGTCGCCTGTAGCTGTAACCCCAAATGCAGACGTTGCATAAGGCGTGAAATAGTAAAAGGCAATATTCATCGTATACGTACAGCAAAGAATCAGTGAAAGAATCCAAACAGCTGGCATTTTCAGCACGGTAAGAACTTGTCCAAAGTTGAATTTCTCTCCGCTGCGCTCCATTTTCTCTTCTTTCATCAGGATAAAGATAAAAATGCCCAATAAAATCACGATGGCGGAATAAAAAATGATAACTCCGTTTAATCCCGCTAAATTGCTGGCGGTCTTACTAAAATAATTAAAAATTGCCAAAGTAATTGCCAAGTGGATAGCGTTAACGACACCTCTTCCGCCTTCCATAAAACCATAGGCTTTGCTCTGTTCATGTTCACTGGCTAAACCCCGCAGTGCTTTTAACAGAGCTGGCCAAAATGCAAACAGACTTGTGAATCCCCATACCATATAAATCACCAGAAGCATACCGTAACTAGGATTCAACAGGTGCAACAGACCGGCTAAGCCAGATAAGACCATCGAAACAGACAATAGCTTTCTCGGAGATATGATGTCTGCTAATACGCCTCCGAATAGATAAGAAATTGCACCGAAGATTCCAAACATGGAGCCAAACATCCCCATCTGTGTGTTGCTTAAATTGTAAACGTCAAGATATGCGTCATAATAGTATGATCGAAAGTACGGCAGTCCGTAAATCAGTGAACCTGCAGCAGTCAATAGAACTAGCTTCCAAATATTCTTCTTTAACTTTGAGTCAGTGCTCATGATCGTTTCTCCTTTTATCGTGTTCATAAGTAGTAAGTACTCCAAAGCTTTGTTGTTAAGAATTATAACTTAACTTCTGCTGCAGTTAAAATCACACCGTTTTACTCTCAATGCAAAATTTATTCATAAAATTCTCGTAATACGATAAATTGTGTTTTTATTCAGGGTTTCGATTTAATCAGTTATCAAACACCTTTATTTTTAACGCTTTTTCTATTATTAAGAGAAATTTTCGACAAATCCGCTGGCAAAGACGGATAATCAATGTTAAAATAATATAAAATGTTTCTGTGCTTTGTTTATGCAGACAAAAAGGAGGTGTCATTTTATTGGATCATTCATTTTATGAGACTCTCGGACTCAAGCTTCGGACTTACCGCAAGGCGAAACAGCTTACCTTAAGTGATCTCGCTAAAGTGCTCAACAAAAGTCTCGCTACCGTTGGAAAGTACGAAAAGGGGGAAATTTCAATAGATTTAGAAGTTCTCATCGATTGGTGCCGCTATTTAGAGATTGATATTGCATCCTTATTGCCAGGCACTGTCGAAAAAGAAGGTTCTCACGCCGCTCGCTATGAAAAATACTTTATGGACCGGCTCTATTTATATTGGTATAAAGGCGGAGAACGCAAAATACATTGCCACGTCATTGAAAATGACAATGTATCTATGAAGTCAATGTTCTATTTTGATGTGAATGATCAGAATAATTTCTATGATGCGGACTTTATTTATAATGGCCATGTTACCTACACTGATGCCAGCACATACTTTGTCTATTACAATACGGCGCCGCCCTTTGATCTGCTGACATTTTGCATGCCCTTCCTCACAAAAGATCAATACTACAAAATTGGCTTGATTTCTACAATCACCTTTTTCTATCAGCCAAATGCAATTAAAACTCTAGCCTCCAAGGTCCCTATCACAGATAGGGACTACCTCGTAAGCAAGCTCCAGCTTACCCCAGATGAAATTAAAAACATGAAACAGACTAACTTTTTTATCGTATAAGAGTAATCTAAAAAGTACGCGGCGGGAATGATCCAGATCATATGTACTAACTGCATCTGACGAAAGAACGAATGCCGACAAAACCTATAAAAGCAGGTTACATCGGCATTCGCTAGTTTATAAAAGAAATGATTAAATTATTGTGGCTTTTATTTGAGAAGCAGTTCCTTTTTCTCAAGGATTTCAGCCACAACATTGCAGGCTGGGCAGTCGCAATAATTTGCTCCCGCAGACTTGATTTCTTTTGCGTGGGCTGCTACACCTGCGGCATCTGCTCCAAAAACCTGCGCTCCTGCGTCGGATTCTGCAAAGGCGATTAAAGTGTCAATAGGCATGATATCTTCTTCCAGCTCGGCTACATAATTCTTTGTTTCTTCTGCCTCTCGGTCTGTTCCTACTGCCGCCAGCCAGCTTTCTGCCGCCGCCTTTGTCTCACTGCTGCAGGTTGCAGCGTCAATCAGCTCATGGGTTTTTTCCATGACAAAATCTAAAACTTCTTTATTCATAATCATTCGCCCTCTTTCTACTAATATTTGTCTACATTTTACCATGTTTATCCAGTCATTGCAAATTCACTTTTGCACAATCACATATTTTATTAACCGCTTTTATAAAGCCAGGAAGTCTCTTATTAAACTCTGCGGTTTGTGATTTTTTTCTAATGTCATATTCAAGCAGTTCGTCATAAACCATACTAATATCACTGCTGTCGTTTAATCTTCGCATCTGCATTCCCTGCAAAGGCGTGTCGCTTAACTGCTCAAAAGGCACTGAAATTAGAGGAAAGTGATGTTTGTTCATTCCCCAGGCAGCTCCCATTTCTACTAAGCAATATTTACTCTGTAGATATTCTTCTGTTATTAAAGAAATAACAATTTCACAGCTTGCTAATTCTTTTTTTACTCTTTCAGAAAAAATTCTACCAGTAGCTAGAGATTCTGAAAAATCAGTACAGAAAATATCATCTTTATTCACACCCATACCTAATTGTAGAAATTCATTAAAAACCTGCACTAATGTTTTATTTTTTGTACTATAGCTAATAAATGCCTTGGCCATCTTTTACTCCTCCTTAAATATCAGTTCTGACAACTCCTTTTTTTTCTCCTGATAGTTATTGATTAACTCTCGCCATACTCTGAAAAATTCGTTTCTATTTTCCTTTAACTGTTTACCCACTTCTTGCATTTTCAGCAGTTCAAAAGAAGGTATCTGTAGATTTTTTAGGTTTCCATTGCTCAATATTTTTATTGTCGTGCCTGACTGGATTCGGTCTAAATTGACTTGGCCCGTTTCTGAATTAAGATATTCAAAAAGCACATATGGATCATATTTGCAGTTATCTACACGAATTATCGTAATATTGCCGCTTATAAATGCTAGCGGAGGATCGTTTTCAACAATGGTCATTTTAATCGCAGTACCTTTGGACGTTATTAGAATATCATCTTCACAAATGCGAAATTTCTCTCGATATGCTGGATGTGCAGGGTCGATTCTTTCAGCAGTTTCATATATAATTCTGCCGTCCTGAATATCTTTGATATTGATAAAATAGGCATCGCCATTCCCTGTACTATCGTTTACTGATGCAACTTGTGCGCCTCTCACTATTTTAGAAATATCCTCAAGGCGAACAGATTGCGGATCATGTAACTCTGATCTTTGTTGTATATATTGCAACGGTTTAAAGGAACAAGTGTTAGGGCTTAGCATACTAGTCTCTTGAATTGCACTAATTCCCACAATGTCCCTATAATTCAAGAAACTTTCACAAGCATATTGAAGACCTTCTTCAGATATGGCATATGCATTTCTCTGTTGACGATAATAATACTTGCTAATATCGATAAATAGTATCTTGCCTTGTCGTTCAGCACGCTTCTTCTTATTAAAAATTAAAAGTTCAGTTCCTGTTCTTGTATTAGAATATAAATTAGGCGGTAATGTAATAACAGCTTCTAACCAATCTTTTAATATAATCTCTTCACGCAAGGGCTTCTCATTTGCGCGAATTAAGGTACTCGTTGTGGCCAGAATCATTGCCTGACCATGATTGCTTAAATGATACAGTGCGTCTTGGATAAATATCCAATCTGAATAAATATTGCTTATTTTAATGTCACTGATACGAGGATCATTCTCATAATTAGGAAGACTTTTATTTCTCCCTCGTGGAATGTCCATAACAAGAAGATCAAATAGTCTGGGATGGACCTTTTGCGGATTTGCCAATAAATCTCGTTTTTCAACTTTATAAGCTTGTACACCATGTGCACATAAATTAACCGTCGCTATGTCACAAAGAATCGGATCAATGTCAGTGCAATACAAGAACCTCTCACTGTCATTTTTACTATAATGTTTCCATAATTTTAATCCAACTGCAGCTGATCCGCTGCAGAAATCTGCAATAGCATTTGGTTTAGATTCCCTCAATAATTTTGTTATTAAATGCACAGTACTGCTAGGCGTAGCAACAAATAATCCCATATTTCCTGCTAATTCTAATATAAGGCTGAGCAAGATGTCAAATTTCTCAATAATTAATTGCTGTTCCTCTGCACAGGTATTATTTTGTTCTAACATAAAATAAGAGAAGGTTCGTCTTACTTCTTGTATTGTTACTTGCACTTCAAGATCACAGTCTATCGTATTCCAATCCACTCTTTCAGCAAATCGACGGGCTGCCGGATGTACTTGTTTAAACAAGCTTCTTAAGTCTCCTTCTGAAAGGTTAACGTCAGGATTATGACCAATTAATTTATGTTCAAAATAACTAGAGAACAGCAACATAAGCAACAGATAAAATACTTGTTCTGCTGTAAGCTTTTTCTCAAGTTGATTCCATATCCATTCCACTCGTTTTTTCAATGCGAATTCCTCCTTGTTAGTCAAACTATACCATATAAGCTGAGAAAAATCAATATGTATTTGAATACATATAGTCATTTGGTGCCCAATTGGTTTTTTCAGTTGACAATTCATCTCTACCGGGTTAAAATAACATTGTTATTTACTTGGAGGTGAGCAGATGTCGAGAAAAGCGGGCACAGTATCAGAGGACACGCAAAAAAATCTTATAAAAGCTGCAATTAGTGAATTTGCAGAACATGGATACCAAAAATCTTCTTTGCGACGCATTTGTGCTAAAGCTGGCGTCACTACAGGAGCGCTCTATTTCTTTTTTGAAGATAAAGAAGATTTGTTTACTAGCGTTGTCGCCCCGGTGACGAACAATGTTCTGACCTTGATGAAAGAGCACTACGAAACGGAACTTGCCAGCGACGCTGAGGAACTGATTACAGACGAAAGAGAAGATGTACGAGCCGGAGAGGAATTTATAGAGTTCTATTACCGGAACAAAATACTAGTTAACATCGTCTTAGACAATCAAGAGCATCCGGCAGTAAAGGAATTTTTTGAGCAGCTGACAGAATTGATGAACCGCCAAACAATTTTATTGCTGAAAACACTTGCGCCTGATTCTTCAGACAGCCCCATCTTTAACGAGTGTACGGTTCACTGGTTTTCCCATATGCTGATTGATTCCGTCATCCATATCCTCTCCCACGATTTCGACGAGCCGCGAGCGAAAGAACAGTTAAAAATTATTACCCGCTTTCTGCGTGGCGGCATGCTGTCTCTGCTTTCAGAGAGCACAATATAAACTATATGAAGGACCACAGAGTCCTTTTTAAATAACATTAACATAACATTGTTATTTTATTTCGAGGAGGTTTTATGATGTACATAACCATAAATAACATTAAGAAAAGCTACGGCGAAGGCAGCAGCTTCGTCCAGGTATTAGACGGCATCACTACACAAGTTCAGAAAGGCCAAATATGCGCGATCCTGGGGCCATCCGGCTCCGGTAAATCTACTCTTCTAAATGCTGTCGGCGGCCTGGATACAGTTGACAGCGGCAGTATACAAATCGAGAATAGAGACATCACGACTCTGTCGCAGGACGCCCTTTCGGACTATCGCCGCGATACTTTAGGATTTGTCTTTCAATTTTACAACTTGATTCCAAACCTGACAGTGCAGGAGAATATTGAAGTCTGCAGTTACCTTTCAGAATCACCGCTGGATATAAACGAGCTTTTGGAAATTCTGGGTTTGACCGAACATCGAAGTAAATTTCCTTCTCAGCTCTCCGGCGGTCAGCAGCAGCGCTGCTCTTTGGCTCGCGCCTTGATTAAAAGGCCAAAGCTGCTTCTCTGCGACGAACCGACTGGCGCTCTGGATTCTAAAACAGCAAAAGAAATACTGCAGCTTTTGGAAGATATTAATCAGAGATTTAAAACCACCATGCTGATTGTTACCCACAATGATATCATCAGCAGCATGACACATAAAGTCATCAAAATCAGAGACGGCCAGATTTATGAAGAATATGTTAATACCAATCGAATTCCTGCTGAAAAGCTGGAATGGTAAAAGGAGGCCGCTATGCAGAAGATATTGCTCAGGCGCACCGTGCGCGATCTAAAAGCCAATCTGTTCCGCTATCTGACCCTTTTTTTGCTCATTGTGCTTTCCATGTTCATTGTAATCAGCACCGTGGCTTCAGCAAAAAGTGTCATAACGACAGTGAACCAAAAAGCAGCGAAAAACCATCTGGAAGACGGTCAGTTCGGTCTGTTTCTTCCTTTAGATCCGGTCGCAATTTCAGAGATTGAAGCCATGGGTATTACCTTGGAGGCCTGTTTCTCACTTGATCTAGCAATGGAAGACGATTCCATCCTGCGGGTTATGAGGAATCGTAAAAAAATCAATCTTTTAGAACTGGAACAAGGCCATCAGGCGGCAGCTGACAGGGAGATTGTTCTCGAGCGGCTTTATGCTGACGCTCACGGCCTTTCGCCTGGCGATACGCTGTCTGTCTCCGGCACAAATTATACGATTACAGGCATCGCCACCTCCCCTGACTATGACTGCTGTCTGCAGACCATGTCCGCTGTTTCCGCAGATGGAAAAGCCTTTGGCACCGCCTTTGTGACACCAGAGGCTTATGCAAAGCTGACATCCAGCAAGGAAATTATGCGCGGTGAAGAATACCGCTATAGCTATCGTCTGGGCCGCGGTGCAAAAGCTGCCCAATTGCAGGACTACTTAGCAGAAATTCAAATTGTCCCAAACCAGGTAAAGAACCCCTACTTTAGACAGATGGTGAAAGATTCGTCTGCCGGTCGGGAAGAAATTTCTGAAGATGTTAAGCGGCTTTCTGAGGGCGCAGAGGAAATAGACGACGCCCTGAAAGGCCTTTCCGATGGATCAACTGACTTAAATACCGGCATACAGCAGGTATACGCAGGTCTTTCTGCGCTGCAGCAAAATAACGGCAGTCTGACGAGTGGCTCTAAAGAAATTCTCTCTGCATTGAAAAAACTGGAATCAGCAGTAAACAAGCTTTCTTTCTCCTCTTCTTCTATTCAAAAGATGCGTGATGTGTCTGCTCGCCTTCTGACAGGTACGCAGAAATTGGATACTACTCTGCAGAGGCGTTCCCGCCAAGTAACCTTTGCTAATTTTGAGTCGATGGCTAAATCGACTCTAAGAGATGCGGGGATGAATCCTTCAGCGCTGTCGCATGATGCGCAGATTCTGCTTGGCACCATGGAATCTTATTTGACAGATGTCAGCACATATTTAACAGAAGCCGCAAAAGGCTCTGCAGACTTGAGCAAAAACTTCAAAGCCTTTGATATTTCCATGGCCTCCTTGTCCAAAGCCCTAAAAGAGTTTGATGCCGATCTTAAGAAATTGGGCAATGCAGTGACACATCTGCGAAAGGAATATGAACGACTAGACAACAGTATTTCAGCCTACGCCGACAGTGTTTCTCAGATTTCTGACGGCTTCAGACAGATTGCAGAGGGATCTCAAGCTTTGACAGACACTACAAAATCACTGTATGAGAATAGCAGTGCATTTTATTCGGCAACAAAAGCGCTGCAAACAAAGACAAATGGTTTGCTGAATCAATACGCTCCTTTTGAGATTCACAATCTTACAGATTTCGTCCTAGGGAAAGATAATCCAAGAATCAAAGGTGCCAACAACGATGTGCAGGTCAATATTAACATCGGCATTATGGCTGGCATCGTCGTCTTGATTCTGATTACTTACGTGATTTCTGTCTTCGTAATCCACTCTATCGATCGTGAAAGCACCGTGATTGGCGCCCTTTATGCTTTGGGAGCAAAACGTCGTCAGCTCATGCTCCACTACACCATGCTGCCTGTCGTGCTGTGCCTCTTCGGCGGTATCCTGGGAACAGCGCTGGGCTACTCAGACTTTGGCATCTATTTGATGGCAGATCAATCACGCACCTATTTCTCAATCCCTGCGGTGGAAATCGCCTACAGCCCTTATCTGCTCGCCTATGGACTTCTATTGCCACCGCTGATTGCTTTTGCCGTCAACCAATTAGTCATCCGAAAGAGACTGAACCGCAGCGCACTCTCTCTGCTGCGCAAAGAGCAGCCGGTCAAAAAGGTCAATCAAGTAAAGCTGTCCGGTTTTGGTTTTATGAGAGCCTTTCAAATAAGGCAGTTTCTGCGGGAAAAACGCAGTTGTCTGGCCGTCCTTGCCGGCATGTTCGTTTCACTGCTGATTTTAATACTGGGCCTCAATTGCTATGCCCTTTGCCATAACGTAAAAGTACAGAATATCCAGGACACGAAGTATACCTATATGTATCAGTACAAATACCCCGACAAAACTATACCTGCTGACGGACATGGCGCTTATGTAGAAGGATTGAAGAAAGAAGTATACGGCTATAATAAGGAAGTCAGCTTCATCGGAATTGACGAAACAAACCCATATTTTCCGGTTATCAAAAGCCAGCGCAAGAATGAAATCAGCATATCTTCTTCTGTCGCCAAAAAGTACGGTCTGTCTGCCGGCGACAAGGTTCTCTTCAGCGATGAGATCAATGAGAGGGACTTTGGATTTACTGTAAAGGAGGTCGTTCCTTATTCGGTGGGACTTTCCTGTTTCATGGATTTGGATAGTATGCGTGCCCTTTTCGGCCAGGAAGATGATTATTACAATGTGGTCTATGCCAATCGTGAATTGGATATAGATGCAGGCAGGCTCTATTCTGTCACTACCAAAGATGATATCAAAAAAAGTGCAGAAATTTTCATGGATATCATGGCACCACTGGTAACCATGCTGATTACGGTCGCTTTGATGCTCTTTTTGATTGTCATGTATCAGATGATGAAGGTCATGGTAAATAGGTCTGCAGAAAGTATCGCGCTGATGAAAATCTTCGGTTATCGAAGCCGAGAAATCCGCAAACTCTATCTTGACGGCAACTTCCTTTTGGTTGCAGTAGGCGCTCTGGCTGTCATCCCCATAGCGAAGCTGCTCATGGATGCCGTCTATCCGTTCTTCATCGCTAACGTAGCCTGTGGAATCGATATGACCTGGCCGCCTGTACTTTATGGAATCGTCTATATCAGCATCCTCTTGTCTTATCTGATGATTCGTATTGTTCTAATGAGACGGCTCAGAAAGCTGGCACCGGTAGATGTGTTAAAGAATAGAGAATAGAGAATAGAGAATGGAAGAAAGGAATAAACCTAAAGAGGGCGTTCTTTTGTTAGAGCGCTGTCTCTTTAGGTTTATTCCTTGTGTATTCCTCATTATAGCCGACGGTCTTGCAAATGACAAAATTACAAGAATAAAAAGAGTAATAAAACAGAGTATCTGTCCAATCGTACAGATGTTATCTAAAGTCTTAGCAAATTTATCAAGCGGACGTTTTCTTTTCTCTTTCATCGTTCCCCAATATTGCTCTTCCTGTTCTGCAACTCATTAAATAACTCATCCCTGTTGCTCGCGGAAACTTGTATATAAACGCGATAGTTTACGCAGTATACGGTAATACAGTTATGCAGACAGTCCTTTTCGTTTCATTCTTGAATTTCCACAGGATAATTCTCCATAATATATTGATATTGAAAACATTTCTTTTCGTGATCGTTGATGATACCGCAGGCCTGCAGATGGGAGTAAACCGTAATCGAACCCAGATACTTAAATCCCCTCTGTTTCAATTCTTTGCTCACTAGGTCAGACAGCTCGTTGCTTGCTACATGCTGTTTTTGATGACTTTGATATACAATGGTCTTGTGTTTGCTGTAGGCCCATAGAAATTCATCAAAAGTGCCAAACTCGTCTATGATCTTCCTATACTGTATCGCGTTGTTGATAATTGCGCGAATCTTTCGTTCCGACTTGATCATATTCTCTGTCAGCATGATGGACCTGATCTTTTGTTCGTCATATAACGCAATCTTATCATAGTCAAAATCGTCAAAGCACATTCGAAAAGTCTCCCGCTTCTTTAACATTAAATTCCAGCTTAGACCGCACTGCATGACTTCCATCAATAAGTATTCAAAGTGTTTACGGTCATCGTGGAGCGGAATACCCCACTCCTCATCGTGATAGGCTTCTGAAAGGATGTCAGATTGACACCATGTACATTTGCTCATGCTCAGATTCCTCCTCTATTCTGTCGCTTTCTGCATTGCAGGCGGCAGCGGCCGCCGTTTTGCCGTATATTCTGCGACATGTATTTTGATTACATGAACCACAGAAACCATCTTGTCCTGAAAGACAAAGTCTTTGCCCGTCTGAGATTTCATGAAAATGGAGAGAGCTTCTTTCTTTTCTTCCGTATCTTCTAAAATCTCCGCCCTGCCTTCTCCCATAATAGAAGCGTAGGAGGTGCCGTATTGGCAGGCTGCGTTTCCGTCAAAGGCTAGAACATCACACTCCATTTCAAAAAATACCTTTGGATTGTTCCGCATCACCTCAATCTTGCGTCCCTGGGTTGCTCCATGCAGATACAGGGTCAGCTTGCCCTCCTCCATGGTATAGCCGTAGTTCATGGGCACCACATAAGGTGTATCGCCATCTACGAGGCCCAAGTGCAAAATCCTGCATTTTTTCAGGATTTCTATCATCTCATCTCTGTCTGTTACTTCACGTTCACGGCGGGTAATTCCTCTATTCATATTCATTCTCCACTTCTTCTAAAAAGAGTTCGATTCATTACTTTATATTATACTTGCTGGCAAGACCGAAATCAATCTGCACTTCTTTTTTAGATCTTTTGTAAGCAATGCCGTTGACATAGAGAAATATTTTTGAACCGGGCTTTATTTATTCAGCTAAATGCTTTATAATAAAACGCAAAGACATATATACATGAGCAAGGTATTTTGCTCGATGAACTGATACTAGAGAACAATAATCTAATTAATCGGAGGCGATGTAATGCAAAGACGAATTATACCGACGCTTCTCACCATAGCGTTACTTGTTTCCAGCCTGCTCTCGATTTTGACAATCCATAGCCTTCAGGGAAATGCACGGATCATCAATTATACGGGCGTAGTGCGGGGAGCTACCCAGCGGCTGGTCAAGCAGGAACTGCATGGAGAGCCCAACGATAGGCTGTTTCAGCGGCTAGATGGCATCCTTACAGAACTTGCTTCCGGCAAGGGAAAAAACAGCCTGGAATATCTTGATGACGATGACTATCAGGAACTGATCGATCAGATGCAGACGCAATGGGATAGTTTAAAGGACGAAATCCGAGCAGTACGCCAGGGGGCGAATGGCACACGGCTCTATACACTCAGTGAAAACTACTTTTCTTTGGCAGACCAAGCCGTCTTGGCTGCGGAGATTTATGCAGAGAAACAGGTACAGCAGGCAGAGTTAATCCTGATTGTCTTTGGCGCTGTTTTTCTGCTGCTAGCGGCTCTGCTGGCTTGGATACAGTCTCGCAGACAGAAGGTGCTGATTCAAGCAGAGGATGCCAACAGAGTAGAAAGTGAAAAATTAGAACAGATGTCTCAGGATTTGCGCGCTCCGATGGATCAGGTCTCTGAACTGATGTATATTGCCGATCCAATAACCTACGAACTGCTGTACATAAACGAAGCGGGACGAAAAACCTTTGGTATTACAGAGCTATCCGGACAGAAGTGTTACACAGCTCTACAGGGAAAAGACGCTCCTTGTGACTTCTGTACGACCTCTTTTCTTAAATCCGGGGAGAATTATACCTGGGAGACTACTAACCCGCTCACTAAAAGGCACTACCTGCTGAAAGACCGTCTGATTCAGTGGGAAGGACGTTCTGCGCGGTTAGAGATTGCCTTTGATATTACGGAGACAGAGGCGGAAAAGCAGTCTCTAAAAACGGCTCTGGACGCAGAATCCATGATTATGGCGTGTGTACGCACTTTGTACCGGGAACAGGATATCGGAAAATCCATTCCAGCTGTGCTAAAGGACCTTGGCATATTTTTAGCTGCAGACCGCGCCTACCTGGCAACAGTGCGCGACAACTTGCTATACAATGATTATGAATGGTGCAGAGACGGCGTTTCTCCCCAGCAGGAGATGCTCCAGGCGCTTCCAATGTCCTCCATCGAAAGCTGGCAGCCTGCCTTTAGCAGGCAGGAGTGCGTGATACTAGAGGACCTGGAAGAGCTGCGGCAAACTTATCCAGAAGAATACCAGCTATTGCACGGCCAAGGTATCCACAGCCTTGTAGCCGCTCCTATGGAACTGGATGGCCAGCTTTTTGGCCTGGTAGGCGTGGACAACCCGCCGCCGGAGCGCATAAGGAGCATCGCATCGCTGTTACAGACACTGTGTTATTTCCTTATGCTTGCCTACCGCCGCACAGAGGATGAGCAGAAACTATATCATTTGAGCTACTATGATACTCTCACTTCCTTCTATAATCGCAATCGGTACATGGAGGACTGCAGCAGACTCTCCGATATGTCTGGTCCAATGGGGGTCGTATATTTGGATATAAACGGCCTAAAGGATATCAACGACCAAAAAGGACATGCTTTTGGAGATCAGGTGCTGGCGGAGTGTGCTAGACAGATGCGAGAAGTCTTTCAAGCGGCTGACTTCTATCGTATAGGCGGAGATGAATTTGTCATTATTTGCCCAAATCTGGATCGAGACACTTTCGAGTATCAAGTCTCTATTTTGCGCAGCCGCTTTAGAAACGGCGGGCTTTGCCGCGCTGCAATTGGCTCCCAGTGGACCACCCAGTATCAGGATGTACAGCAGCTTGTGGCCGATGCCGATGCACAGATGTACGAGGACAAGAAGGATTTTTATCGCAAAAATCCTGCCAGCAAACGTTATCGTCATCACAGTGACGAGGTATTGCGACTCTCAGATCCGGAAATTCTGCGAGAGGAAATCCTCCAGGATCGATTTGTGGTCTATCTGCAGCCTAAAGTCTCCTTTCAGGGTTCCGCCGTGGGTGCAGAAGCTCTGATCCGCTATTATTCACGCTCCGGCTCTCTGGTGCTGCCGGGCAATTTTCTCCCGCTATTGGAGGAGAGTCAGACAGTTAGTCAGATAGATTTTTATGTTTTTGAACAAATTTGTGTGCAGCTGCAGGAATGGCAAAAGAGAGGCGTACGCACGCTCCCCATTTCGGTCAACTTTTCCCGCTGCTCTCTTTCTCAGCCAGACTTTGTTGCTCAGCTTTCTGCCTTGTGCCAGAAGTATGGCGTAGAAAAACACTGCCTGGAGGTAGAGCTTACGGAGACTGCCCAGGTGGCAGACTTTTTGGATCTGCAGAATCTGATTCAAGCACTCAGGCAGGAAGGATTTTTAGTCTCCATCGACGATTTTGGAACGGAGTACGCCAACCTAGCACTGCTATCTAAAGTGGATTTCGATGTTCTCAAGCTGGATAAAAGTCTGATAGACGATGTGGCCAACAACGCAAAGGCAAGGACCGTCGTGGAAACAATTATAGGAATCTGCAGGAGAATGCACATTGAGGTGGTAGCGGAAGGAATTGAAACGGTAGAACAGTTGGATGTGCTGCGGGCATGCGGCGTGGAACTAGTCCAAGGTTTTCTGTTCAGCAAACCGATCCCTATTGGAGAATACGAGAAAAAATACCTGTAGTGTTACACTGTAATAAGGAGACTGTATAAATGATAAAAAACTATGCGAACAAGGTAATGGATTATGAGTATAACGCTTTTATGACG
Source organism: Emergencia timonensis (assembly GCF_900086585.1). Classification (GTDB taxonomy): domain Bacteria; phylum Bacillota; class Clostridia; order Peptostreptococcales; family Anaerovoracaceae; genus Senimuribacter; species Senimuribacter timonensis. The sequence continues at coordinate 1,396,631 of NZ_FLKM01000008.1, read as the reverse complement.
CTCATGAACGTCAGTGTAAGCAAGCACCTCTTTGATGAGCATTTTACCGTCCTCTGGGCTAACGACTATTTTTATCGGCTGATTGGTTATACAAAGGACGAATATGAGGCGTTATTTCATAATCACGTGGACGAATATTTTAAAAACGATCCCGACGCCGTCGCCCTTATGGGGGAAATCATCACAAAAGCATACCAGCAGCAGGAACCTGGCTATGAATTTGAATGTCCCATGCAAGTGAAAAGTGGAAAGACGACCTGGATACGAGTGACGGGGCGCTTCACCGACGAAATATTTGAAGGGATTCCTGTCATCTATACGATATATACGGATATCACTGATCTCAAGGCAATGCAGCGGAAGCTTTCAGAGGCACTGAAACTGGCAGAAAGCGCCAATCGGGCAAAGTCGAATTTTCTGTCGCAAATGAGTCACGACATCCGCACACCCATGAACGCAATTATCGGCATGACTGAGATTGCGGCGATGCACATCAACGACCCGACGAAAACACAAGATTGCCTGAAAAAAATCGCCCTGTCCTCTCAGCACCTTTTGGGTCTCATCAACGACGTGCTGGATATGTCGAAAATTGAAAGCGGCAATATAGTGATTAATTTGGAACATGTGTCGCTGCCTAGCATACTGGAAAACGTCGTGGCGATTATGCAGCCCACCGTCAAGGAACGAAAACAGCAATTTGATGTCCGTCTTCTGCATGTAGAGCATGAAGAATTGTTCAGCGATCCTCTGCGGCTGCGTCAAATCTTTATTAATATTTTATCGAACGCCTCCAAGTTTACACCAGAAGGCGGCAAAATTACATTTGAAATTGAAGAGCTTTCCTGTGAAATTCCAGAATCTTCCCTGTTTCGTTTTACCTTTTCTGATACTGGCATGGGCATTAAGCCTGAGTTTCTGCCCTATCTGTTTGATGCCTTTACGCGTGAGCGCGACAGCCGTGTGGACAAAACCGAAGGCAGCGGACTGGGACTGGCAATTACCCATAAACTGACCGAACTGTTTGGCGGCACAATCAGCGTTAAAAGCCAACTAGGCGAAGGAACCACCTTCTGTGTTGAATTGCCCTTAAAAATTGACTCCCTTGGGTGGGAACCAATCAGCTGTGAAGGTCTAAAAGTTTTGGTGGTAGATAACGATATCGACGTGTGCAAGCACCTGGCACAGACCCTTGCGGAATTGGGCGCAGAAGCCCTCTGGTGCTGGAACGGAGCCGATGCTGTAAAGACGGTGGCGCAGGAACGTCTGTCAGGTCAAAAGTTTAATCTCGTACTGCTGGATTGGCAGATGCCCGGTATGGATGGCGTGCAGACTTCCCTTGCGATTCGACGACAGGCAGATGCAGATGTGCCTATTTTAATTACCTCCGCCTATGATTGGGTGGACATTGAAGCGGAGGCAAAAAGTGCTGGTGTCAACGGCTTCTTGCAAAAGCCTTTGTTTAAATCCACCTTGTGCTCAGGAATTCAGCGTTATTTGGCAGGCCAGCAGCCTGTTTTGCAAAAAATCACCTCGCCTCAACTGCAAGGCAGACGGATTCTGCTCGTTGAAGACAATCTGCTTAATAGAGAAATTGCCGTTGAGTTATTGTCCTCACTGGGCGCATCGGTGGAGACTGCTGCCGATGGCGCGATAGGCGTAGCACAGTTCCGCCAGTCTAGTGAAGGGTATTACGACCTTGTCCTGATGGACGTACAAATGCCTAATATGAATGGATATGAAGCAACTCGCCAGATTAGGACCCTGCCTCGCCAGGATTCTTCTGCCATCCCAATTATTGCAATGACCGCAGACGCTTTTGCAGAGGATGTAGAAGCAACCAGAAAAGCAGGAATGAACAGTCATCTACCGAAGCCTTTTAACCTGGATTCCCTGCGTAAAGAAATCGGCAGGTTCTTATAGGGTGGAAGAGAAAGAAAGATTCCGGCCAATTGAGCAATCAATTGACCGGAATCTTTCCATTAAAGTTTTTATCATTACCAGCAGTATTTCCTGCGGCTATTTAGGCCATAACGAAACCAGCGATTACATATCCGATAAAGGAGACTGCTGTAACAATTCCTATGTACGGCAGTTGTGCAACTGCATAATCTACGTTATTGATTCGGCAAGCTGAAGCTGACAGCAGCGTTACGTCTGAATAGAAGCAGGCCTGTGCGCCAAAGCACGCCGCTGAAATAATTGCTCCCAGCGTCAGCGGAATGCTGGCGCCACTGGAAGCGGCTAGGGGCAGAATAATCGGGGTACATACTGCCGGTACACTCCAGATATTACCCGTTGCAAAGCAAACCAAGCCGATGAGGATGAATGCAATTGCCGGAAGCCATTCTGCACTCATATATGGGCCTGCAACATCGATCAGGTAATCAGGTAACCCGATGAGACCGATGGACTCTCTGTAGAATAATGAAGTAACCAGTACCACTGCTATAAACAACATATCCTCAAGACCTTTGTAGCAGGCGTCACAGAATTTTCCCAGGCTCATCATTCTTGTTGGAACGAACAGGAGGAAGCAGGCAAAGATGCCGCAGCTTACACCGTAAAGAATATCATCTAACCACAAGGTTACGATGATGACCACCGCCATCGGTACAACAAATGCCCAAAGATGCGGCGTTACTTCTTTTTCTTCTTTTGCACTATCGTCACTAATCGCACCCATGACTTCACCCAGTTCGTCGCCCTGGTTCTGCATGTTGCTCGATGCCGGCCAAAGCTGTCCTGTTTCTGCGACTCTCTGATATGCTTTCTTAATACCGCCCATCTTTGGCACGACTCCCCAAATCACCAGGAGTACGAAGATGACACATAGGAATGGATAGAAGAAATATGGCATGATATGATAGTAAATACTCATTGCACTGTCGCCAACCACTGCAGCTTCTTTCTGCTGTTCAAAGACGCCAGAGAAGAATACGACCCATGCGGAAATCGGTATGATTAAGCAAACTGGCGCCGAGGTTGTATTGATGATGTAGCAGAGCATTTCTCTCGGCGTTTTATGTTCGTCTGAAAGAGTCATTACACAGTTTGCAGTAACCAGAATGCTGAGATAGTCATCGATGAAGATGATAATACCGCATAACCAGGTCAAAAATAGTACTTGTTTTTCTGACTTGACATATTTTCTAGCCAAGTTGCCTACTGCTACGGCGCCTTGTGACTGTCTAAGCAGCTGTACGAAACATCCAAATAACAGACAAATGATTACGATATAGTTGTTGTCTGCATCGCATGCTGCTGATTGTAATGCATCCATCATTGGCATGAAAAACGCTGCCTTGTAGTAAAATATGTATCCAAGTATACCAGATAACATGATACTTAGAATACACTTCTTAGTTACCAGCGCGAATACTAAGAAGCTGATTGCTGGAATTAAGGTGATGATTCCTAAATTAGTTCCGTCCATAGTGTTTCCTTCCTATTAAACTAGCAATAAATAATTTTTTATACTCTACCCAAAATTTCCACCTTTAAATTTATTTCATTTTTAAAATAAATTTCTATTTCTGTTAAACGCTCTTCTGTTGGCTGTTCAAATTCTTCCTGCGTGCCGCCCACATTTCTTTTCTTACTGATTCCAAGATTGTGGTATGGAAGCAGGTTCACTCGCCTTACGCCTATTTCTCTGTAAAATTCACCTGTGCGCGTTATGATGTCGTCAGTGTCATTTACCCCTTTCATGAGGGGCATTCTCATGGTCAGCTTATCCACAGTTCTCCCATCTGCCGCCAGCATTCTCAGGTTATCAAGAATCAGCTGATTGCTGACGCCGGTGTATGTTCTGTGTACGGCCTCGTCAATGGACTTCATATCGTAAAGAATGTCCGTGACGTTTTCCTTAAGGGCCATCTCCATGAGCGCCTGTGCATTTCCAAAACCACATGTATCTATGCACACGTTAATGCCTCGCCTGCCCGCTTCGTCGATGAGCCTGCTTACAAATTCGGCGTGCAGGAGGATTTCTCCTCCGCTGACTGTAATACCGCCGCCTGTGTTATCATAAAAACCTTTATCCTGCTCCGCTACGCAGAGTATTTCATCTATGGTCATCCACTTTGCCACAGGTCTTAAAGCCTTTGCATAGCACCCGTCTGCACACACAAGACACACATCGCATTTGTTCCTGTCGATTACAACGCCCTCTTGCGGGCTCATGGTCACTGCCCCCTGCGGACATATCTCGACACAGTATCCGCATCCGATACAATTGTTTGGTGACTGAATCAGCTGCTGCTGTGAGTCAATCAGTTCCGGATTGTGGCACCATTTACAGCGGAGGGGACAACCTTTCATGAAGACAGTAGTTCTGATTCCAGGCCCGTCTTCTACAGAGAACTTCTGAAGGCTTCCCACAAAAACGCTTTCAGGGGCATTCTTCATTAAAACATCCTCCCCGCTATCCTAATTCTGCGATAAGTGCGCAGTTCTGTAGATAATCGCATCCTGTGCGCTTTTATCAAGTTCTGTAAAGTATGCCATATAGCCTGCTACACGAACCATCAGTCCTTTGTAGTTCTCCGGCTTTTCCTGGGCTTTCTTCAAAGTTTCATTATCGACTACGTTGATCTGTATATGCTGGCCTCCGTCTTCAAAATAGGTTTTGATCACGCCTTCAATAATGTTCAGGCCGTTTTCTCCTTGGACGCCCTTTGGATCAAAACGCAGGTTGTACAGAGCGCCCTCATGTAATGCTTCGTCTACCATGCTGGCAACGGATTTTACTGTCGCTGTCGGACCGTTTATATCTCTGCCCATCATCGGTGAGGAAGCATCGCAAAGGGGTTCCCCTGCAAGTCGCCCATCAGGAAGTGCTCCCGTTACCTGACCGTGAGGAATGTTCATCGTCTGGGAATCGATGCCAAATGCATAATAACCGCCTCTGGCGTCGTTCCACTTCTGAACGTGATCTGCAATATAGTCCATCATTTCCTTGTAGATACCGTCGACGTGCTGCTGATTGTTGCCATATTTCTCCGGCTTGTTCAGCAGAAGCTGGCGAAGCCTTTCCTGTCCTTCGAAGTTGGAGTCGCAGGCCTTAATCAGCTCATCCATTGTCAAATCCTTATCTTCGAATACGCACTTTTCCACTGCTGCAATGGAGTCAGCCAGATTTGCAGGTCCAGTGACATAAAGACCAGCAGTCGAATACTTTGCTCCACCGTGCTGCACGGATTTTCCGCTTTCTACGCAGCCCTTCGTTACCATGGACGCGAAAATTACAGGATATCTGTTCATATGGATGCTCTGCATCAGGTTATAACCTGTTCTAATCAGATCGTAATGATGCAGAATCTGTTTCTTGAGCGCATCTTTAAATTCTTCTATATTCTTAAACTCTCTAGGATCGCCGGTTTCAAGCCCCGCCAGTTTGCCTGTGGCGGGATCAACGCCATTGTGCAGAACGAATTCAATCATCTTGCCCATGTTCACGTAACCGGCATCAGGCGAACCGTCTGTTCCGCCGCCGCCAGGTCCTGGCTGGATGCAGCCCACAATCGTCCAGTCTCTTGCTTCTTCTATGGTACTTCCTCTTCCTTTGCCAAGAGAAATCTTGATTGCAGTGTCGTCATTGAAGAAACCTGGATTTGCCTGTCCCTCCTGAATCATTCTGCAGCCAAACTGAATTAGATCCTCTGGCGTTTCTTCCCAAACTCTTAGTGCCATGACAGGCTGTTTGACCTGAAGCTCATCTGCCGCTTCTAAACAAAGGTATGAAAGATCGTTGCAGGCATCTTTGCCGTCTGGTGTCTGTCCGCCGACGACTAAAATCTGCCACATCGGATATCCTGCAAATGCGGTCGCGTACCAACTGTCTCTCACTTCGTAGACTTCGCAGGTTTTGAGGTAGAGGCATTCCAGCATTTCCAGAGCCTCTTCCCGTGTGATGCTCTTCTCGTCAATTACGTCCTTTTTATAAAACTCCCACATATACTGGTCAAATCTGCCGAATCCACATGCAGTCGTACATACTTCGATATAGAAATAAACGTGTACAAACCAAACTGCCTGCAGGGCTTGCTGGAAGGTCTGCGGCGGCTGCTCCGGAACGATTCTGCAGTTTTCTGCAATCGTCAGAAGCTCCTGTCTTCTTTTCTCATCGGTGCAGGCAGAAGCTTTCCTTTCGGCTTCGTCCGCCATTCTGTGCGCATAAGTAATCAGTCCTTGGCACTGAATGATGCATGCCTTCCAGAAATCCACCTTAGCCTGTTCTTCCATGGTCTGCGGCAGCGTGCTGTCGATATTTCTCTGACACTCTTCGATGTATCCCCTCAGCCCTATTGTCAGAATCTTTTCGTGGTCACATGTCGTTTCACCTGAAACACCATTTTCAAGACCTACGCAAATGATGTCATCCTTTTCAAGCTCGCGAATTTTGGCAGGCATCGCTGTCTGTGACAGGTCTTCCATTGACTTTCCTTCCCAGTATTTTAGGGTCTCCAGAATCGTCACCTTATCTTCCGGAGAAATATAATACGGGTCCTTTTTTCTTGTTCCGAATTCATCAATATCACTGATATACCATGAACTTGACTGGAATTCCGGGTGCAGGCTGGCGCCTCTATATGCATTGGTTGCTGTTCCTACAATCAGCTCATCATCCAGAATCAGTGTGGTCATGTTCTCCATGATGTAGTCAACGACCTTGGCTCTAAAAATAGGGACCGCATCGCCGGCAAACTTCTGATATGCTTCAGTTGCTAATACCAGTCTCTCTGCCGTGATTTGTGGAATGGTATCAAAATACTTTTCCTTCATTCGCTTCACTCTCGGTGTTAACATATTGTACTCCTTCCGTTATTTCAACTTCTTTCATCATATAATATGTTAGATTGGAAGACAAGAATTGCCTTGCTGATATTTCCAATTGTGTTGTTGCAAGGAAAAGGCTATAATTTAAATAAATAACGCAATGCTGCGCCGTAAAATGATTGGAAGATTCTCATAATTTACGGCCACATATCTGTCTAAATCAAAGAAATCACAGAATTATCCTGTTCTTTACCGAGCAAAAGGCTTTTTTCGGTTACATTCTGCTTCACTAAAACACTCGATATTAGTTTGCTGTAAACCTTGATTACTTTGCTAAAAAAAACGAGGAAAAGCTTTTCTCCCTTTTCTGGTCTGGTATATAATGTATTTCTAAGGAGGTGTTTGACTTGCTATTTGAAAAAACTACATATCTTGATGATTTTCCAATAAACATAAGAATTGCAAAAGTTACAGAATATCCTTTTCATTATCATCAAGATGTCGAGTTCGTCTATGTTCTGAAAGGAGAAATTCGTGCGAAAGACGTATGTTCTAACTATCTTTTGAAAGAAGGAGATATTTTTACTAACAATGGGCATGAAGTTCACGGTCTGACTGCCACAGATAAAGAAAATGTCGTGGCAATCATACAGGTCAGCAACCGCTTTTTTACACAGTATTTTCCGACTCTGAATAAGGCTTGTTTCATGACATATGTGAATAATGATAAGCACCCTAAGCTGGATACGCTCCGTAAAATGCTGCTGCACATTTTGCTGGACTATTCAAGAAGAAATTTTAATTATAAAAGAACCTGTATTTATCAAATGATTGAAGTCATCAAATACCTCAACCAGTATTTCAATTTGTTCGCCTTTGAAGGCCAGGTTGTCATTCATTTTAAAAACGACAATCCTGTTATCGTTGAACGCATCAGCCGTATCATAAATTATGTGTATGAAAACCATGCGGACAGGATTACTCTCAATGACCTGGCCAAAATGGAACACCTGAGCACATTCTATCTTTCACATCTCATACGAGACTATATGGGCATCAGTTTTCAAGAGTTTCTCTGCTTTGCAAGGGTTGAGATGTCAGAAATACTCCTTTTGCAGACCGACCGAAAAGTAAGTGTCGTGGCAAGAGATGTAGGATTTTCTACCACATCCTACTACGAAAAGTTTTTTATCAAGTGGTTTGGACATACACCTGAAGAGCACCGAAAGCAGTTCTCATCGCACATTCTAAGCCCTACAAGGCCTGCAAGGTTTAAGGGTTTGTCTGAAAATCAAGCTGTCAGCTGCATACGGCGATGCCTGTCAGCTGTCAGCGACCAAGAAAACAGTTCCTCTGTCATCAACCGACTCCACCTGAATGTCGAGGTACTTCCAGAGGTTGACTCGATTATGAAAATACACCCTTCACTGGAAATTGTAATCACCCACGAGGATTACAGCGTCATGGGCGAAAGGCTGTTCAACATGCTGTACGAACTAAATGCCTCAAAAGTCGTACTCGCGGTTCGCCAGGGTGACAGCGAAACCACTACGGCTTTGATTTCCAACAGACTGACATTCTCAGGGTATGATGTTTCAACCTATTTTGAAAATAGCGGCTGCGGCAGTTCTTCTTCGGGATACGATTCAATCGCTGCTGCGATACAGATCTTTCAAACCTATTTTGCATCAAAAGAGAATAACCTCCATTGCCGGCTGCGCGATCAAGGAGCGTCATTGAAAATCCTCAAGGGCTGTCCCGGCTGTCTGACTTCGGCTCTGGTTCCTAAGCCGGCTTTTTATGCATACCGCTTGCTTCAGAATATCAAGGGCACTTTGCTTTATTGGGGAAAGTATTATTATGTGATAAAAAACGATTTGGAGCAGGAAGACTCCTATACAATCATTGTTTTAAATTACAATGAAGATATCCAGCATCTGTCCACACGAAGCGCAGGGCTGTATGAAACAAACGACGTCATTAATGGCTTTATGGACGAACTCAATGTAGATTTCAGCATTCCGGTCAGCTCCGGACAATACGTCATCGCTAAATATGCCTTGTCCAACGCCAATTCCATCTTCACTCATATGTCTCAGCTTGGGTTTCCTGAGAGTTTCCCCCTGCCAGACGGGTGGATTCACCTGTTGAACACCGAACCGCAGACCCAAGTCAGCATCGAAAATATCGAAGATAAGCTCAATATCAGCGTTTCCATCGCCGGAGCAGGAATAAATGTTATCGTGATAAATAAAGCTGCAGTTTCTTGAAGTTATCATTTTTATCCCATAGTCTTAGAAGAAACGTCAACTAAAACAAAACCACAAACATCTTGAAAGAGCAAGGGGTTTGTGGTTTTCACTTTATTATTTTATCTATTCAAACTCTATGGTTCCCGGCGGTTTTCCGGTCAAGTCATAGAACACTCTGTTGACGTGATCCACTTCGTTGCCGATTCTGCTGGCGATTTTCTCCAGCACCTCCCACGGAAGCTTTGCTGCTTCTGCGGTCATAAAATCGGAAGTCGTCACTGCCCTCAGCGCTACAGCATAGTCATAGGTTCTGAAGTCCCCCATGACACCAACAGACTGCATGTTGGTCAGCGCTGCAAAGTACTGGTTGATTTCTCTGTCCAGTCCGGCAGCAGCGATTTCTTCCCGGTAGATTGCATCTGCATCCTGAACGATTTTCACCTTCTCTGCTGTCACTTCACCGATAATACGCACTCCAAGACCGGGACCAGGGAATGGCTGCCGGAACACTAGATACTCTGGAATTCCAAGTTCCAGACCAGCCTGACGCACTTCGTCCTTAAACAGCATGCGCAGCGGTTCGATGATTTCCTTGAAATCTACATAATCAGGAAGTCCGCCCACGTTGTGGTGAGACTTGATGACAGAGGATTCGCCCAGGCCGCTCTCAATCACGTCCGGATAAATTGTGCCCTGCACCAGGTAGTCCACGGCGCCAATCTTCTTAGCTTCCTCTTCAAAGACCCGAATAAACTCCTCACCGATAATTTTCCTCTTTGCCTCCGGTTCTGTCACTCCGGCCAGCTTATGGTAAAAGCGCTGCTGGGCGTTGACACGGATGAAGTTCAGGTCATAGGAACCGGCAGGTCCGAACACCTCTTCTACCTCGTCGCCCTCGTCTTTGCGCAACAGGCCGTGATCCACGAATACGCAGGTCAATTGTTTGCCAACGGCCTTTGACAGAAGCACCGCCGCAACAGAAGAATCTACGCCGCCGGACAAAGCACACAGCACTTTGCCATCGCCGACTTTTTCTCGGATCTCGCTAATGGTCGCTTCCACAAAGGAATCCATCTTCCAGTCGCCCTTGCATCCGCACGGACCGTAAACGAAATTAGCCAGCAGCTCCTTGCCTTTGACCGAGTGCATCACCTCAGGATGGAACTGCACACCGTACATCTTCTTGCTCGCATTTTCCATGGCCGCAATCGGACAAGCCGCTGTATGGGCAGTGACGCAGAAGCCCTCTGGCAGTCTTTCAATATAGTCGCTGTGGCTCATCCACATAATCGTCGTATCATCAAAGTCTTTAAACAGGTTCTCTTTAGAGTCGATCAAAATCTTTGTTTTGCCATACTCTTTGCTCGATGCCAAAGACACTTTACCGCCCAGCGCATGGGTCATCAGCTGTGCACCGTAGCAAATACCCAGAATTGGAATGCCCAATTCCCAAAGACCTTCATCTGGAATTAACCCGTCTTCACCGTAAACGCTGTTTGGTCCTCCAGTTAAAATGATACCCTTCGGATTCTTTTCTTTCAGCTCTTCTATAGAAATTTTATAAGGATGAACTTCGCAGTATACACCAGATTCACGCACGCGGCGAGCAATCAGCTGGTTGTACTGACCTCCGAAGTCCAAAACGATAATCAGTTCTTTGTTCATACACACTCCTATGTTAAATTAGCTTCTAAATATATGCAGATCATGCTCACAAATTGTTTGTAACAAAGCGGCAAAGCTGTGCGCCCCGGAGCGTACTTGTAGGTACGTGAGGAGTGCACAGCTGAAGCCAACACCGTTAAAGACAATTTTGAGTACTATCTGATTGCGTTCTGGCTGCTGTCACGCAGAATAACATCATGAGCTCCGCCCTCTACGATAGATGTTGCAGATACCAATGTCAACTTGGCATCTCTCTGCAGTTCCTGAATGCTCACAACGCCGCAATTGCACATGGTTGCTTTTACTTTGTTCAATGAAAGATTTACGTTATCGTGAAGTGAACCGGCATACGGAACATAGGAGTCCACGCCCTCTTCAAACTTCATCTTAGCGTCGCCGCCCAGGTCGTATCTCTGCCAGTTACGGGCACGGTTGGAGCCTTCACCCCAATATTCTTTGACATAGTTTCCGTTGATGTTCAACTTGTTCGTAGGAGATTCATCGAACCTGGCGAAATATCTGCCCAGCATGATAAAATCTGCTCCCATAGCCAGAGCCAAGGTCATATGGTAATCGTAAACGATGCCGCCGTCTGAGCAGATTGGCACGTAAACGCCTGTTTTCTTGAAATATTCGTCTCTCGCTTCTGCCACTTCAATTACTGCAGAAGCTTGGCCGCGGCCGATACCCTTCTGCTCTCTCGTGATGCAGATGGAACCGCCGCCGATACCGATTTTGACAAAGTCTGCGCCCGCTTCTGCCAGGAAGTTGAATCCATCCTTATCTACCACGTTGCCTGCGCCGATTTTGACGGTGTCGCCGTATCTTTCTCTCACCCATTTAATTGTGTCCAGCTGCCACTCGGAATATCCTTCGGAAGAGTCAATGCAGAGCACGTCAGCGCCTGCCTCAACAAGAGCCGGAATTCTCTCTTCGTAATCGCGGGTATTGACACCTGCTCCTACCACATATCTCTTGTGAGAATCGAGAAGTTCGTTAGGATTTGATTTGTGGTTGTCGTAGTCTTTTCTAAACACGAAATGGGTCAGTCTCTGGTTGTCGTCGATGACAGGGACTGCATTAAGCTTATTGTCCCAAAGAATGTCGTTGGCTTCGCTCAGCGAGCAGCCTTCCTTTGCATAAATCAGTTTCTCAAAAGGCGTCATGAATTCGCTGATCTTCGTGTCCGGATCCATTCTGCTGACACGATAGTCCCTGCTGGTTACCAGACCGAGAATTCTGCCTTCTGCTGTTCCATCCTCTGTTACCGCAATGGTGGAATGGCCTGTCCTGGCTTTCAGTTCCAGTACATCTGTCAAAGTCTGATCCGGTCTCAGGTTGGTGTCGCTCTTAACAAATCCAGCCTTGTAGGACTTTACGCGTTTCACCATTTCTACCTGGTTTTCCACGCTCTGTGAACCGAATATAAAAGAAATTCCACCTTCCTTTGCAAGTGCTACCGCCATCTTATCGTCTGATACGGCCTGCATCACTGCTGAAACCAGTGGAATATTCGCTGTAATCTTGGGTTCTTCACCCTTCTTATATTTTACAATAGGGGTTTTCAGGCTGACATTCTCAATTCTGCAGTCTTTTGATGAATAGCCTGGTACAAGCAGATACTCGTTGAAAGTTCTTGATGGTTCATTAAAATAGTGGGCCATGTGTTGTTCTCCTCTCCTAAAAATAATATTAAAATACAAATTACTTATGAAAATAGACGGCTTTTAATCGCGCGTGCCGTCTTATGTTTCCAATTATTTTATACTATTTTATACTCATTTGCAAGGGTAAATTTTCCCTTTCGCAGATCAAAGACAAAATATTTCAGGCCGGTAACTGAGTACCGGCCTGAAAGACGAAAAATCCAGTTATAATTTGAGATCTACCCAGTTGGTATTACCTATGCTCTCGTCCCCATAAAACTCCATGTAGTCCATGACGATCTCGTCCACATCTTCATCTACGATAAACACGATATCTCCCGTCAAAGTCTTCCCTGCTGCCAGTTCGGTTTCATCCGGGTACATATCGTCGTAAAAACTGTCAGCCGTGTCCAAGTGTCCGTCTTCTGATGCTTCCATGTATCCGATAAAGTCATAGTTGCCTGTTACAAAGGTTTCTTTTGTGGTATTCTTCACCGAAATATTAGCAACTACGTATTTCTTACCTGCACCCACAGACTTTCCATTTAGTTCTGTCTCCGTCTTGACGGAGTTCACCTTCCATTCGAAGAAGGAATTCTTCATGGTGTCGCCGACCATGCCCGTAGTAAGCTCACCTTGATAAAACTCTGCTTCTTTCAGTTCATTTAAAAGCGGCCCGGGTTCTTTATCGTCACTTCCACAAGCCGTAAAGGTCAGAATCAACATGATGCCAAGCAAAACTGGTAGTAATTTTTTGTGTTTCATATCTTTCTCCTATCACTGTCATCTCGTAGTTATAATATCATTATAACTTGAAAATTCTATTGAATGCAAATGAGATTTTTGTGAAGATATGCAAAGCGGCTGCTCCGAAGGAGCGGCCGCTTTGGTGTTTTGTTATGAATTTTGAAGTGAGTTATTTTGCTTTGATCTTTTTATTAGCGGACCAATTACCGACTAAGGTATCTCCGTTATCCAGTACTTTAATCGCGCGAACTTTGACGTAATACGTCTTACCTGACGTGCGGTTCTTCAAAGTTGTTGAAGTCTTAGTGTACTTGCTGTCGATATGTTTAACGTATTTTGAATAATACTTACCGTTTCTGCCGTATCTAACTTCATATTTTGTTGCGCCTTTAACTTTTGTAATCTGTACTTTGATCTGCTTCTTGGCAGGCTTTGAAAGCGCTACTCCTGGTTTTACAGGTTTCACTTTGACAGTTACTACTTTTGATGCAGGATCGGAAGTCTTTGTTCCTACAGTTTCAACAGTAATCTTTGCAACACCTGTGTTTACGATGGTCACATATCCGTCTTCATCAACAGTTGCAACCTCAGGATCATCTGAAGTGTACTTGAAAGTAACACCTGCTTCAGCAGTTGAAATTCTGGCATTTAGGTTGAATGAAACGCTGTTCGTATATCTCGTATAGGTGGTGTATCCTGTGATCACTTTGCTGGCTGCACCTTTGATCTTGAACTCCAAAGTCTTTTCGCCTGCGTATGTGCCAATGCCTTTGACGATGGCTTTACCAGTACCTGCGTTTACATTATTCTCATAAGTAACCGTGTAATCAGTTCCCAGGACGAGAGTCTTGGCTCCATCTTTTACAGTAACTGCTGGTGTTTTTGCAGTTCCGTCATACTTTAAATCATCGGCGCCGGTCAAAGCGATGTCTAATGTTGAAACATCTTTACCAGCAATTGTAAATGTACCACTGATTGTTCCAGTAAAGTTACCTGCATCTGTTGCAGACAAAGTCAATGTCGCAGTACCTGTGTTCACATTATTCGTTGCTTTTGCTGTATAATCTGTAGCTTTTAGGTCATAACCTCCGAGCTTTACTGTATAAGTAGGCATGATAGGCTGTCCTGTAGTGCCATAGGAATCCGGACTGATTGTCAAAACAGCATCTGCTAATTTTGCCTTATTGATGGTAAAAGAAACACCTTTTGTTCCCGCATAGGAGCCTGCTCCCGTTACAACAATATTAGCAGTTCCAGCGTTCACATTATTCATGTATTCTACGGTATAGTCTGTATTCTCTACAAGGGTTTTGCCGCCCAGTTCCACTCTGACTGCAGGTTTCTGCTCAGTACCATCAAAAGTGTATGTCTGGTTGATCTGTTCAAAATATACAGCAGCTTTGCCGAAATCGTTGGTCACTACGTTGAATTGATGTGTAACTGTGCCAGCATAGTTTCCTTTGAATTCAATTGTCGCTGTTTCTGTTCCTGCGGCAAGTGCTTCTTTTGGCTGCTCTACTGCAAAATCGGTTCCTTCTGCAAGAGTATTTCCATTCCAAGTGATTTTCACCCCTCGAATTGTATCGGCACCTGTCAATTGTGTCGGTATGTTGATTGTCGGCTTATTTGAGTTACTGAAAGCTTTTGCTATAATGTTGAAGTTCTTTGTAACGCTGCCGGTATAAGCGGGTGCTTTTCCCGTTATCGTTACCTTCGCTTCACCAACATTTGTGTTGCTTTCGTATGCAACATCATAGTTTGCTGCTTCTACCTCTTTTCCGTCTAATGTTACTTTCACCTCTGGTATGATTTCTTTACCAGTATAAGTAACATCTGCAATAGCGGCAATCGTCGCAGTGCTTAAGTCAGTTGCAGTTGCTGCTGTATCATCGGCAAAAATTGCCGCTGGCAATGCACAGATCACCATCGCAACTGATAATACTAACGCCATTAGTTTTTTCATGTTTTCTTTCCTTTCTTGTTTTATCAATGTAATTATTCTAACACAAATTATTTTTATTGTCACCTATACAAATAAACCCAATCCTATGTAGTCAAATGCAAACAAAATGTTCCAATTTTAGACATGGTCTTTTCTTTTTTAGATTTTTCTGTATAATATGATTATAGATTGCAGATATTACACTGGTCTCACAATCTATAAATTGCTTTTGTTCAAAGCAAACACCAATAGCTATTAAAATGTAACTTGGGGGTTACGCAGTTTTAATAGCGAAAGAAGGTCAAGGATACCCACTTGACCTTTTTTTATGTTTTTGCACTATACTTTTACTTGATGTCGTATCATTGCAGAAATTTTGTTATATAGCGCCCTCCCTTCCCCCGAGATCATTGTGAAATTCAATCTACGCATCCATGAGGATGCGACACAATCGGAAGAAACCCATGCGCGTTGTCATAACTCATTTCAATCCACGCATCCATGAGGATGCGACAAAAACGCAAAGAACAGACCGCAGAGTACGGCAGTATTTCAATCCACGCATCCATGAGGATGCGACTTGGCAATTAGGCATCAAAATCAGCAAGACACAATTTCAATCCACGCATCCATGAGGATGCGACACGAGTACGGCTTATTAATATATAACCGAACCAATTTCAATCCACGCATCCATGAGGATGCGACTTATAAGTATTCCCCAAACGCCTATAAGACATATGGATTTCAATCCACGCATCCATGAGGATGCGACCGGATTGCAATTGACTTCCCCAGTTGTTAAAATGATTTCAATCCACGCATCCATGAGGATGCGACCTGATCGTGGAGTCGTGAACAGTACACCTTACGGCATTTCAATCCACGCATCCATGAGGATGCGACGGGGTGATACTGCAGCAACAAAAAATCCAACCTATATTTCAATCCACGCATCCATGAGGATGCGACCAGATATTTCTGTATTAAAATTGGTTAGTTCAAATTTCAATCCACGCATCCATGAGGATGCGACTGCAATATATGGTAATCATAGGCGGAACACGTACTAAATACAGGGATCCTTTATACTGCCACGTCCTCCAAATGATAATTCACTACCATATATCCTGCACATTTCACCATATTGAGGTGCGAAAGACCCGGGGATTCCATGTTCACTTGCCTTTCGCACCTGGGCGTTCTCAGTGACTGTGCGCTTGCTATATATTCCATTCTACCACAGATTTCACCAAAATGGTCTTCCATTTGAATCTTCTGCAACATCTGAGCGACGCTGCCATATCTCCCTTACAATTACGTGCTGTCTCACCAATCCCACAACAAATCATTTCACGTTCAACGCTTTCACACCCTTCCCCCGAGATCATTGTGAACTATCATTTCATTTGTAAGTTTTGTGCAAAAACGCGCATAACTATAATCTTACAAAACGTACAAAAAAAGAGGGAGGAATTCTTAAAATGAAGAAATTTTTAACAGTGCTTCTTGCATTGTCAGTTGTCTTCACTTACACAGTTGGTACTGCGTTTGCGGCTGCTGGTACACCGACAAAAGAAGACGTAATCAAGCAAGCAGAAGCAATGGCACAGAGCTATAAAAACTCGATAAACTCTGTGAAAAATATCTATGCAAACAAGAACTTTGTCAAAGATTCTGCCGGAGTTGAAAGATGTAGTGACTTAAAGTTAACTGCTACCAATGGCGGAACTGTAAATACATCAAAAGATGCTTTTGATAAAGTACTTACAGAAGAAATTGCTACGATAAATGACGCAATTGATGCAAAAGTAATTGCCGTTAAGGCGGCCGATGATGTTCCAACAGCGCAGGGTAAATTGGCGGACATTACTGCCGAATACGAAAAGTATGATACTGTAGCTGAGTGGACAGCTTTAGTTACCAATGATAAATTGGCTGCTGCAGAACTTGTAGTCACTAGAGACAAGGCAGTAGATACACTAAGCGCATATAATTATGCGAGTTATTCTGCTGCTAATGCAGCAACACTAAAAGCTATCATCGAAGATCCTGCCAGCGGACTTGAAGCAATTAAAAAGTATGCTTCAACTGGCGAAGGTGCTGACATTGAGTTAATTGTGGCTGACAGTACAGGAATCAATGCAGTGCTTGCCAAGGCCGCGGCTGTAAAGTCTCTAACAGATGAGGATGCAGATGCAAAGGCACTTGCTGATGCTAAGGAAGCAAAAATTGCTGAACTGAAAAACTATGCAGAAGTTGAATATGCTGCTCAACTTTTTGATGCAAATGCTGCTGTTGCCGTTGCTCAGAAAGCATATGATGCAGACAAGAGTGATGCAAACAAGGCAACACTTGATGCAGCCAAAGCTGCTGTTGCAAACTTAAGAGGAAACATTGATGCAATTGTTGCTGTGCAGACTGTTGCAATCAATAAAATAGCAGTGAAAGTAGACGTAGAAAAGTTTGACGTAAAAGCCAATATTGACTGGAACAGTTTTGATGACAATGCTGCAAAGATTGCTATTGCAAATGCAGTAAAGGAATATGCTGCAATTCTAGCGTATGCTACTGAAAGCGATGGAAGCTTAAAATATGATGCAACAGTCGCTAAGGCAGAACTCGACAGTTTAGTTGTTGAGATTTACACTACAAATACTTATACTACTGAACAAAAGGCTAAAGAGGCGCTACTGGCTGCATTTGACAGCAAGGCAAGCTTATCTGGTGTAAGAGCTACGGCAGTAGGGACAGTAGAAGCGCTTAAAGCTGACGTAGACGCTTTATATAGTGGTTCAAGAATTGATGAAGTAAAACAGATTGTTAAAGATGGCGTTGCTGCTGTTAAAGCTGCCAAGACGGTTGCAGAGATTAATGCCGCTGTTAAAGCTGCTGAAGATGCAAAGGCTGCCGTAATCAGTAACCAGATGCATGCTTTGGAAATTGCCAGTCCAAATGGCGAATTGTTCAAAGAATACGATGTAAAATACAAAGCACAGCTTCTTTCATACTTGAATGATTTCTATACAAAAGCTAGCGTGAAACCAGCTGCAGACAAAGATGATTTGTTAGCTACCGATGGTTTAAGCGGAACATTATACACTGAAATGATGAAGGCTTACACCAAAGACGAAATGGCAACAAAATTCACAGAAGTAAAAGCAATGATTGACGCCTTGAAAACTCCAGAACAACTGCTCGAAGCAAAATCTGCTGTAGAGGCATTAATCTTAGCTATTGACAATACTGTTATACTTGACAGCAAAGACAAGATTGTCGCTGCTAGGAAAGCCTTAGATGCATACAATGCTATGCCTGGTAAATCTGTTGAAGTTGGTACGGATTACGTTTCAGTTCTAACAAATGCAGAAAGAGATGTAAAAGCGCTGGAGATTAAGAAGGTAGAAGATCTTATTGATGCAATCGGAACTGTTACAAAGGATAGTAAGGAAGCCATAGAGCTTGCAAAATCGACTTATGACGCTTATGTTGAAGAATACGGTGCTGCAAACTTTAGCATCGCTGGAGCAAAGTTAACAGCCCTTAATAATGCAATTGATAAGTTGAATTCTATTGCAGTTGATGAAGTAATCAAAATGATTGCTGCTCTCCCTGATGCAGATGATGTCAAATTAGCTGACAAGGATGCAGTCAAGGCTGCCAAAGAGGCATATGACGCACTAGAAGCTAGTCAACAGGCAAAGGTTACGAATATTGCTAAGTTAATCCTTCTTGAAGCGAGAGTAGATGCACTGCAGGAAATCCAGGATGCTAGATTGACTGTAGGCGTACAGAGTACAACTTTGAAAGCTTCTTCAAAGGCTTACAAAGGCAGAACAAGGGTTTCATGGACTAAGTCATATGGATACAAAGTCGATGGATATGAAGTATACAGATCTACTAAAAAAGATACTGGATATAAATTCATGGGCAGAACACAGAAGTCTTACATGGATAATAAAAAAGATCTGAAGAAGGGTACTAGATACTACTACAAGGTTAGAGGCTACAGAACCATTGGTGATGAAAAAGTTTATACAAAATGGTCATCAAAGGCTATTAGAACTGCTAAATAATTTGTAATAGTTCATATTAAAACAATTAGAAGGCCGGAATTCCGGCCTTCTTTTTATTACTCAAACCTGCTTATAAACAGTTTCTCCCTATTCAAAATCTTGTCTATCTGTCTATCTATAAAATGTTCAAATTTCCTAAGCCTTTCCTCTGGCCAGTCAAATCTACCATGCCTGCTGAATTGAAATCCTGAGAGATTTCGGAGATCGCTTATGATTTCGTCAGTCAACATATCATTGGCGTTCAGATTAAATTCACCCATTAGGCGGGGATAGATATCTATTAGGCCGTCCATATCCTGCGCCATGAATCGTTCGTCACTGAGGTTGAACAGCATTGAGCGATTATGATCAAAGACTGGTGCCATGCCTAGAGGAGTGAGGCTCTCATTTTCCATCAGAAGACCAAAATTGCCCAAATGACGGTCGATATTCAGGGTCAGTGCATCAAATACCATCATTCGTCTAAAGTTGTCCCCATCTCCATATTTTTCAATAATAGCTAAAGCTTCCTTAACTGATACGGAATGAGGATTCTCCACATGATACATCATCGGCGAAAATCCTTTGGCCTCACTGGTAAAAATTTCACATTTTGTTGCGAGATGCCCATGATGTTGGACAAGATCGTATATAACTGATTCATTGCAGACGGCTTCTGCCAACTGAGACGCATAGTATTCAGCAAAAACCTCCCTGCCGTAAGTCTCGCTCCCCCGCTTCAGTAGAAACAGGCCCTGATCTTCTTTGATCCAACACTTAGCATAGTTGCCATCTACGCTAAGTTCTGGTGTGGTTGTACTCAGAGTCCCTGATCCGCCTTCAAATGCAATGCGAGCGATATTTTCATCAAAGTCATTCCGGTAGAGGGATACCTCTTCCCAGGTTTTTGGTGCTTCTTCATCTCTTACCCAGAACGTATCTGTAAGAGATGCTGCACTGCTTACTCTGATAAACCCTTCTACATCTTCCGCTCCCAACTGCTTCAATATGCTTCGAACATGCTTTCTGTGCTTTGGCGCTTTCCTTCCTTCAATAAAGCGGATGACATCACCTGTGTATTCCTGCGGAAGCAGATCCTGTTGCAATACCTTGACATCATCTGCACGAACCGTCCCATATTCATTTCTGTAAGTCCTGAATCTGACTATCTCTCTTCCCATGTTCATCAAAGTATAAAACATCAATCGTTCTCCTCCGCATCCTATCTGTAATTTGATTATAACACAAAAGCACACTTCAGGCATCATCTTCCCAAGATAAATATATCTGACCTTATACTCCTTCTATTCTATACTTTGTGTTATAAATCTATTCTTTCTTTGTCAATCACACGCCTCTATCCTCCCTTCCCCTAAAATCATTATGAATTTCAATCCGCGCATCCATGAGGATGCGACTCGCTGCCGCAGTCTACTATAAGCGGATGGGAGATTGATTTCATTCCACGCATCCATGAGGATGCGACAGGAGGAATTACACCTACACACTGTAGCAATATAATTTCAATCCACGCATCCATGAGGATGCGACATCGAAGTGTATTACGATAAATACAGGCGTGCCGTATTTCAATCCACGCATCCATGAGGATGCGACATATCTACAGGAGACCACCTGCACTTTGAGGTTATTTCAATCCACGCATCCATGAGGATGCGACCGCAATATATGGTAATCATAGGCGGAACACGTACTAAATACAGGGATCCTTTATACTGCCACGTCCTCCAAATGATAATTCACTGCCATATATCCTGCACATTTCACCATATTGAGGTGCGAAAGACCCGGGGATTCCATGTTCACTTGCCTTTCGCACCTGGGCGTTCTCAGTGACTGTGCGCTTGCTATATATTCCATTCTACCACAGATNGATAAATACAGGCGTGCCGTATTTCAATCCACGCATCCATGAGGATGCGACATATCTACAGGAGACCACCTGCACTTTGAGGTTATTTCAATCCACGCATCCATGAGGATGCGACCGCAATATATGGTAATCATAGGCGGAACACGTACTAAATACAGGGATCCTTTATACTGCCACGTCCTCCAAATGATAATTCACTGCCATATATCCTGCACATTTCACCATATTGAGGTGCGAAAGACCCGGGGATTCCATGTTCACTTGCCTTTCGCACCTGGGCGTTCTCAGTGACTGTGCGCTTGCTATATATTCCATTCTACCACAGATTTCACCAAAATGGTCTTCCATTTGAATCTTCTGCAACATTTGATCGACGCTGCCATATCTCCCTTACAATTACGTGCTGTCTCACCAATCCCACAACGAATCATTTCACGTTCAACGCTTTCACACCCATCCCCCGAGATCATTGTGAACTATCATTTCATTTGTAAGTTTTGTGCAAAAACGCGCATAACTATAATCTTACAAAACGTACAAAAAAAGAGGGAGGAATTCTTAAAATGAAGAAATTTTTAACAGTGCTTCTTGCATTGTCAGTTGTCTTCACTTACACAGTTGGTACTGCGTTTGCTGTTAGCAAAGTTGATGCAACCCAGTCTATCGCAAACCAAGTGACACAGAGTAAAGAAGATATCGATAAAGCTGCAACCAGCCTGACATCCCAGTTTAAATTTGTAGACGGATACCTTGATAAGGTAAGTGACGGAACAAAGAAACTAGGAAATGCTCAAGATGAGGGTGCTGGCCTTATTGCTAAGGCAGTCATAGAAGCAAAGATTAAAAAAGCAGCAGATGCAGCTAAAACAGCTGTAGACGAGGCTGCAAATAACGAAATCAAAAATATGTCTGCTGACGCAGATGTTTCAGACGACGCTTTAAAGGCAGCAATAGAAGCTGTAAGAAAAGCCGGTCTTGCCGAAATTGACAAATTGGATGTTGTAGCTGTAATTGGTGCCTTGGATGGTGGAAACGCTTTTTATCCAATGGATGACTTATTTGCAGAGGCTGCGCCTGTATCAAAAACAAGCGCAATAGCGGCGATTAATGCATATGACGAAAACAAGTATTCTACAGACATGAAAGAATATAAAGTAACAGTCATTGCAGGAAACACTAAAGGTGAATATGGTGCAGATACACTTAAAATCACAGCTGGAGAATACAGTGCTTATGATTTTGTAAAGGCATTAAAAAAGGCTCAGATTGAAGAGATCAACACTGCAACTGGCACTGATTTAGAAAAAATAGGAATATATCAGACTGCTGCAAAAGTTGTGAAGGATTACATTGATGGCCACAAGATTGCAGCAGCTCCAGAGGATTACTATATCGAAAAGCTTCCTACTAAGGACGATCTTTCAAGTGATAAGACTGTTGAGGCAGCAAAATCTGCAGCAATTAACCAGATTTCGGCAGCAATCAATATTAAGTTTGTAGATCTTGAAAAAGAATTGAATGATGGAATCTCTGAATTAAACAAACAGGCAAAAGTAGACACTGCAAAATTAAAGCTACTCAATGATGAACTGGCTGCGCTTGCTGAACAAAAAGCTGGTGCATTAGAAGCATTTACTGCACAGATTAATGCACAGAAGACAACAAAAGCTGTAAATGATAAAGCAAGCGATATCAGAGATATCATTAATGCTTGGACATTTAACTCCGGGAATGCAATTGATTATGCTACCCCTAGCGGTAAGTTAGCAGTTACTACTAAAGCATTGACAAACTATGCGAAAACTTCTGCCGCTGTTAAAGAAGTAAAGGCGCTTGCTGACAGAATGTCAAAGTTAACTGATATTTATGGGGCACCATACTATGATGCGGCAGATTTGGCAGACAATCTTAATAAAGACATAGAAGCTACTTATGTTAAAGCTGATGGTACAGCTGTTACTACAGCTCTGGAGGGTACAGCAACAGTAAGCACTGGACTTATCGCAAAGAAGAGCCAGTATATTGCTTTTATTAACGGTAAAGACGCTGCAAAAGGCGGTCTTGATGAAATCAAGATTGACGACGGAAGTACTTCCGGAAAGACAACAAATCCATGGAATACACCTACTGAAAAAAGAAGCGGTGTGGCCAACTACGGAGAAGATGCTAGCGCAAAAGTTGATGTCTATTCAAAAGAAAGCGCTGAAGCTTTAAAGGCTTTAGTTGCAGATACTGAAAAATCTATACTTGCGACAAAAGACGTAACTGAACTGAAGAAAGTGTACACTGATGCTTATGCGAAATACGATGCGATTGCAACTACAGAACAGCTTCAGAAAAAATGGGAGAAAGGTGCATCTCTTTATAATGAATTTATAAAGAACTATGCTACTGATCTTGATAAGTATATTGCATATGTAGTTGGAAGAGTTGAAGCTTCAGATTATTCCAAAGTAAATGCAGCAGTAGGTACTTATGTCACAACAGTAACTGTTGGTGATAAGTGGAACAGTTATGCAGATCAAAAAGGAAAGATTGCGTTCAACGCATATGCGATTGTTAAAGAAGCGTCATCGGCTAGCGATATTGCTACAAAAGTAGCCGAAGCTAAAAAATACGTTGATAGCGTTGTTATTAGTGACAAAGATTTAGATACTAAGCTTGAGGCTGTTAAAGCATTAGTAGCTGCAATTAAATCACCAGTAACTTTAGCACAAAAAGACGCAATTGTTGCCGCTAAGAATGCAATTGAAGAATACAACAAGTTGCCAGGTGTAACTGAATACACGAGTACAGTTTATAATGCAGCTATTGGAGCACTTCAGAAACTTGAATCTGATGCACTTGAGGCACAATTGAAAGCATTAAATGATAAAGCAAAAATTACTACTGCTGATAAAGACGCTATAGAGGCTCTAAGGGCAGGTTTTGACGCATACTGTGACCTCTATACTGTAACAGAAACAATGGGAGCTACAAAAGTAACAGAGGATAGCTTGTCTGCGGATAATACAGGTCTCGAAGTAAAGCTTAGCAAAGCACAGGTTAACGAAGTGATTGATGCGTTAGCTGCTGTTCCAGCCGAGCCTACATCAAAAGATGCAGAAGCGGTGAAGGCCGCAAGAGCTGCTTTTGACGCACTTACACCAGCACAGCAGGCTGAAATTGTTAACGGTTCAGTGTCTAAGCTGTATCTGGAAAAACTAATGGTAGCAGAAGCTAAGTTAGCTATAGTGGATAAAGATAAGAACAGGACTCTGAAGTTAGGCGTGAAAGCTACTACTCTGAAAGCCACATCCAAAGCTTACAAAGGCAGAACCAGAGTATCTTGGAAGAAGTCCTATGGATACAAAGTCGATGGATACCAGGTATACAGATCCACTAAGAGAAACAGCGGATATACTAAGATGGGTACCACAAAGAAGACTTACATGGACAATAAGAAGAACCTGAAGAAGGGTACCAGATACTACTACAAGGTTCGTGGCTACAGAACCATTGATGGAGAAAAAGTTTACACCCAGTGGTCATTAAAGGCAATCAGAACTGCTAAATAATTTAGCAAAACTGAATACTTTAAAACTTAAAGAAGGCTGGAGTTCCGGCCTTCTTTTTTCCTATAGGCTAATTATTTAACTTTCCCCAGAATCCAATCCAAAGCATTGAGCTTCCTCTCCATTCTCAGTCTGACCTACATATACATCAAAACCCCGTCGTTTCAACTCACTGAAACTCAGATGAAAGCTGTTCTCGTTCAAATTTATGGTGAAGCCGGCGCGCGCACTGATAATGAAATCAAAACAATGAAGAACGATACGACTGCTGTAGCTGCACCTCTTCCAACCGTAGGTGCAAAAGCTTCTGCAAAGAAAACTGTAGAAGATACTATTAATGCATTGCCTGCAAACGCAACAGAAGCTAACCTTGCTGCTGTAGAAGCTGCCTGGAAGGCCCTTAAAGAATACCAGGATATTGGTGGAAAAATAGATGCTAAATTATCAACTAAGCTGAATGATGCAAAAGACCTAGTTAAAACAGATATGCTGAAAAACTTGACAATTGCTTATGATCAGCTCGATAAGAATAACAAGGTAGCTGTAAAAGAATTGAAGGAAAAAATTGAAACAGCTGTTGAGTTGGCAAAGAAGGATAACCTCTTTGGAAACGGAATCGGCAATGATTCTACGTTCAAGACAATTATTACCACAACTCTGGGGAATGTTCGTGACGCTGAACTAGCATCAGTAATTAAAGCTATCAATGCAATACAACTAAATGTGACATTATCGGATCAGGCTGTTGTTATAGCGGCAAGAGCCGCTTACTATGCATTTGTCGAAGATTGGACTGATTATGCATTTCCTTACGATGCAGCTAAGTAAGTTGAATCAAAGTATAAAGAATTAGCGCTTGCAGAAGCTGCAATTTCCATATTGGATTCAGAGTCAATAATCAAGGCAACTGAGTCCTTAAAAATCAAGGCATCCTCCAAGCTGTACAAAGGCAAGAAAATCCAGGTATAATGGAGAATTGCTGACGTTGATGCTACTAAGATCGATGGCTATCAGGGTTACAAGTCAACCAAGGCCAACAGCGGATACAAGTTCATGGGCAAGACTAAGAAACTCTACATGGACAACAAGAAAGGCCTGAAGAAGGGCAAGAGAATGTACTACAGAGTAAGGGCTTACAAAGTAATTGATGGTAAGACATATTACTCCGACTATTCCAACAAAGCAAACAGAATTTACAAATAATCTGCATATGGAATCTATTAAAA
This sequence comes from Emergencia timonensis, assembly GCF_900086585.1. Classification (GTDB taxonomy): domain Bacteria; phylum Bacillota; class Clostridia; order Peptostreptococcales; family Anaerovoracaceae; genus Senimuribacter; species Senimuribacter timonensis. The sequence continues at coordinate 1,370,870 of NZ_FLKM01000008.1, read as the reverse complement.
GAGGCCGGGATTTCGGCCTCTTTTTAGTGCTTGATTTCAAATTGTCATGACTGCATACAATGGAATGTTGACCAACCAATCCTGTTCCCTGTAGGCTGCCATAGATGTCCTAACGGCAGTTTCCGGATGGAATTTGTCACAGTATGCTTTCAAGCTCCGGGAACGCAGATTTTCTTCTGCCTTGACCTCTATGGGTACAATCTGCCCCCTGCACTGTATGATGAAGTCGATCTCGTTATGGGATGATGCAGAATAATAATACGGGATATATTCAGTATCGGAGACCAACTGCTGGTGTACATACTGCTCGGTCAGTGCGCCCTTGAATTCTGTAAATATGCTGCTCCCTTCCAGGATTGCCTCCGCATCCAGATCGCTCATGGCACCGAGCAGCCCTACATCAAGCAGGAAGATCTTGAAGACGGAGAACTCCACATATGCTTTCAATGGTATGGCCGGCTTCTGCACTCGATAGGCTTTGCTGATCAGTCCGCAATCCAGAAGCCACTCGATAGCCGTTTCAAAATCCCTGGCCCTGGCGCCTTCTTTGACCTGTCCGAAGAAAAATTTCCTGTTCTCTTTGGCCAGCTGGATGGGTACCGAGTTCCACACCATCCTGATCCGCGGCAGCATGTCCTTGTCCGTGTGCTTGCTGAAGTCATCCTCATACATCTCCAGGATAGCCTTCTGGATTGAACGGACTTCTACGATATCCCCTTCGTCAACATAGCTGGCTACGGCTTCAGGCATGCCTCCAATGTAATAGTAAAGCTTCAGCCATCTGATATATTTCTCAGAAAAGGCATCGATCATCCTGTAATCCTTTTGGCTCAGCAATGACGCGAGCTGTTCCTCACCCATGGCAGTCAGGAACTCCCTGTAGTTCATGGGATAGATGTCCAGCGTGTCAACCTTCCCCACTGGGAAAGACGTGCCTTCGTGGATTGCCACGCCCAGCAAGGAGCCTGCTGCTACGATGGCATATTCCGGCGCTTCCTCACAGAAGTATTTCAAGGAAGAAATCGCCCTGGGCGCCTCCTGTATTTCATCAAAGATGATCAGCGTATCTTCTGGACGGACAGCTTCCTTTGTCTCTATGTTGATGGCCTGGATGATGCTCCTGATATCAAAGTCGCCTTCAAACACCCGCTGCATCCTGGAATTGCGGTCAAAGTTGACATAGGCCACATTCTTGAACTGCCTGACTCCGAATTCCTTCATGATCCAAGTCTTCCCCACCTGGCGGGCACCTTTTAGAATCAGAGGCTTCCGGTTCTTCTTTCTCTTCCACAGGATAAGTTCCTCCATGATCTGTCGTTCCATAATATCCCCCTTTTGTTGCTTTTCTTATATTATACCCCACTCAAACAGTTATTTCACTATTTTTGAAGATATTTAATCATAATATCTCTTTTTTTTGAAGATAAAACCTTTTTTCACTACTAAAATTTTAACTAAGCATAATGGGTACAGCAATTCTAACGCTTTCACACCCATCCCCCGAGATCATTGTGAACTATCATTTCATTTGTAAGTTTTGTGCAAAAACGCGCATAACTATAATCTTACAAAACGTACAAAAAAAGAGGGAGGAATTCTTAAAATGAAGAAATTTTTAACAGTGCTTCTTGCATTGTCAGTTGTCTTCACTTACACAGTTGGTACTGCGTTTGCGGCTACACCTGACGAAGTGAGCGCTGAGAAAGCAAAAATGAAGACTGCTGTAACAGATTACGCTAGCAGAATCAGTTATGATGCAAGCGGTAAACTTGGTTCGGCGCCAGAACTTAATCCTGCGGACAAGAACCTTACAAAGACTGCGATTGATGCAGTTATCAACAAAGTGATTTCCAAATACGAGGGAGAAATCATCAAAGCTGATAATGCAGGTACAGACCTTGCGGCTGCATGGGCTGATATCGACACTGATGCAAAACTTGCTGGAGTAATTTTTACTGACAATGCAACAGATTTGTATACCAAAGTTATTGCTGACGAAGTTGCAGCGCTCAATGCTAAATTAGCGACTTATACTGTAAGTGACTATCCTGAGGTTAATCAGAGTGCTTTAGAGTCTGCTATTAATACTGTAAAATCCGCTATTACTACGGCTACAACTGCTGCTGCAGACAAGACTGCGTTAGATAATTTAGCGTTAGCTAGAGATGCTTTTGATACAGCTGTAAAGGATTTTAAGACCAAAGCTGCTTTCAAAGCTGACTTGGATTCCGTAAAGTCCAAAGCAAAGAGCAATATCGCATCCGCTGCATCCGCATTTAAGACTTATGCTGTCAGCGAATACAATAAAGTAATCGACAACAATGCCTCAGCACCAACTGCAGTTGCTGAAGCTAAAGCAAGATTAAATGCTCTTGATGCTACAATTGCAACTCTTACAGAAATGTATGGTGCGCAGATTGATGCTGTAGAATATGACAGTGAAAAAGCATACACTGGAGTATCAACAGCCAACAAGGATGCTGTAGATGCTGTATCAACAAAAGCGGCGACTACATTTGCAACTTCGGCTTTGGCAGGATATGAAGATGCTGCCGATGCACTTGGAGGAACTACTATGTTACTCGAGTATGCAAAAGCTACCGCTGAACAGAAAAAATTAGAATATGACACATCCACAGGACTTGCAAAATACAATACTGCTTCCGTAGATAAAGCGTTGGCTGATGCTACCGCAGACATTTATGCAGGTACTGCAGATACTTTTGTTAAAGTAGATGCATTCTTTACCGCTCCAAAGCTTCAAACTGCTGTTGCAGAAAAGGCAGCCCTTGAAACTGCAAAAACAACTGCAATTACTGCTATTACTACAATGGGCTATGCATTAACTGAATGGTCTGGTGATAATGCAGACAGAGCGAAAGCAGTGCAGGATGAATATACTGCAAAGATCAAAGCTGCTGCAACTGCTGCAGAGGTAACAAAGGTAGAGACTGCTGCAAAAGCTGCACTTGACAAAATTGTAAAAACTGCAGACGTGGCTGATTTGAAAACTCTGACAAAGGCTCAGATGGAAACACTGGGTTATACAGGCGCTGCTGGTGCAGTAGGAACGAAAGCCGCACCAGAAGGGCTTTTGATGCAACACGCAGTTTCACTGGCTGCAAAGAACCCTACAGCTTACAGCGACACGTTGTTGCAGAATACTGCAACTGCTGCAGTGGACTTCCTGGTTGATAAAGTGGTAAACAATATTGATGCAACTAAGAAGACTAATGAATCAGCTATCCAGACAATCCTAAAAGCAAACTATGCGGAAGCACTTGCCATCATGAGCGGACTGAAGACTGATGCTGAACTGAAAACAGTTGAAACAGAAGTTATCAACGCAATTAATGCGCTTCCAACTGTAGTATCACTGGAAGACAAAGATAAATATGTTGCTGCACAAAAAGCCCTGGAAGCATTTGTAAACACTCCAGGTGCTGACATTGCAAACATTTCAAACAGCGGTCTGCTGGAAGCATATATGACTAAGTTGATTACTCTGGAAAAGGCAGCTGTGGAAGCTAAAATCAGTGCGCTTCCAAAGCTTGTAACAGTAAGTGACAAAGAAGCAATTGAAGCTGCTGACGCTGCTTTGAAAGCTTATGATGATACTTATGGAAAGTATAACACAGCTCCATATGACTATGGATATCTGGCTGCAAGCAATGCACCAAAGCTTGAAACTGCAAAAGCAGGACTTGAAAATGCAATGCTTGTTGACGCAGCAAAGAAAATTGCTGAACTTCCTATCAACATCACTGCTGCTGACAAAGCTGCAGTAGAAGCTGCTAGAGCTGCTTATGATGCTCTGACTGACGCACAGAAAGAAGCATTTAGCGAATCACTTCTGAAGAAATTGGTTGCTGCTGAGGCAGCTTTCGGAGATTCTGAAATTAAGGCAGTTGAATCTCTGAAGATTAAGGCTTCTTCCAAGCTCTACAAAGGCAAGAAGATCCGTGTTAACTGGAGAGTTGCAGATGGTGATGCTTCAACAATAGACGGATATAGAGTTTACAAGTCAACTAAGATGAACAGTGGCTACAAGTTCATGGGTAAAACTAAAAAACTTTACATGGACAATAAAAAGGACTTGAAGAAGGGTAAGAGATACTTCTACAAAGTAAGAGCTTACAAAGTAGTAGATGGCAAGACTTACTACTCAGATTATTCTAATCTGGCTAACAGATACTACAAATAATTAAAAGCTTAATATTTACAAAAAATCAAGAAGGCCGGAATTCCGGCCTTCTTTTTATGCACTAAATAATAACGGACTACATATAGCTGTGAATTCGATATCTTATTTTCATGACTGAAATTGCAAACAAATTGTAGCGTATTAGCTATATATCGACCATATAAAATATTATAAAATTCTTATATAATAAAGACAAAACTCTTACATTGAAAATGACAGATGTTTGCCTAATATACCTAACAATAACAAGTATAATATATAAAATAATTTAGTACTTTATTAATCTTTTTTTAATTAACATAATATGGTATTTTTTTAGTAATAATTCAGCTATTTAAATAATTATAAATTTGCAATTTATTTCTATAGTGACTAGCCATTATTTTTAGAATTGGCTATATACCAAATAAAGAAGGCATAAATTAGCGCCTCCTTTTTTGGTACTATGTTAGTACTTTTCACTTTATTTTGTTCAAAATTTGTTTCCTGAAACTTCCATATTCAAACGTTCAGCCATTTCGGTCTGACGTGTAGGAAACATATGGGCATAGTGAAGAGTTATATCTATACTTTCATGCCCTAGACGTCCGGCAATGTCTACGGGTGTGAACCCCATGGAGATGAGAAGAGAAACATGGGAGTGACGCAAATCATGGATTCTAACCCTCTTGATATTAGCTGCTTTTGCTCCCCTGTTCATCTCCGTGTGGAGAAAGTTTCTGGACATCGTAAATATTCTTTTCTTTGAGTTTATTCGTCTTTTTCTACGCAAAAACTTCTGCAATTCTGTACAAAGAAAATCTGGTAATGAAATAATTCTATTACTTTTCTCCGTCTTTGGAGCCGTAATATAATCTTTTTTTCCAAGCCTTTGATAAGACTTGTTTATAGTCATCGTCTTAGCTTCAAAGTTAAAATCTCTACCCGTTAATGCGAGTAATTCTCCAATACGCACACCACACCAGTAAAGAATTTCAAAGGCATAAAATGAATCTGGATTGTCTTTGATTGCATCAGAGAACTTTATATACTCCTCCTTAGTCCAAACCTGCATTTCCTTTGCCTTTTCACGCCCCATGCTACCGGCTTTGCGCACTGGGTTTGTCGTAAGATTATATAACCTTACAGCATGATTAAAAATGGCACTGAGCTGATTGTGGATACTTCGAAGATAGGTATCAGCGTACCCATGTCCATCTTTAGAACGGTAATCAATCATGATATTCTGCCATTTAATGATGTCAGCAGCGGTAATATCAGATATGCATTTTGCGCCAAAATAAGGCAGCAGCTTTTGCCTAATAATGTGCTCCTTAGTAATCCAGGTATTATATTTAAGCCTGGGTTTCATATCCTGCGTATAGATTTCAACAAAAGCCGCAAAGGTAATATTGAGGGTGCCTGATTTAGTTTCGATAAACTTTCGCTCCCATTTTAGAGCCTCCTTCTTGGTGACAAAACCTGTTTTCTTTTTCTTTACATTTTTTCCGTTTAGATCCCTATAATAGAATGAAACATACCAGGTTCCATTCACATTTTTGTATGCGGGCATAAACATTCCTCCTTGCCTATAATATTTCAGTAATTGGGTTTTAAATCTATTATATACCAAAATTTATCAGCAAAAAAATAGAATTTATGGTATTTTATAAAAATGTTAAAAAAAGTAATAAAGCAATGTCATGTAAGGGGGGAAATGTACTAAAAAAGTACTAATCATCTTAATTCTAAAGAAAGACAAAATTGTTTAAAAATAAACGATGTAAAGATTAAAAGTGCTATTCAGTTAAGAAAAAACGTCAATTAATTATTATTACATTTTATATATATTTATTTATAAAAACTTACTAAATTTCTGATTATCTTTTCATAAGTTGGTAAATGCCGATATATCCCGTATTTTAGGGCTTTATCGGTATTTTCTTTTCGGAAGATACCTTGCATAAGCTGGCATTTACCAGCATGAAAATGCAACCAAAAGTAGTAAATGAGTAGTAAATATAAGCTCCGATATTAACAAGCCAGCCTTTCCAGTTCTGCTTTTGCAGATTGAAATGTGCCGTGTGCATAATAGCCAAGTGTCATGGTTATGTTAGCGTGTCCCATGAGATATTGCAGAGTGTTTGGGTTCATTCCTCTGTTTGCCATATTCGTACAATAAGTATGTCTGAATGAATGTGGCGTGATGTTCGGTAACTTGTCCGTGTGATACTTGTTATACTTCTTAATCAGTCCTCGCACCATGCCCTCATAGTTTCCTGCAACTTTAGGCAAGCCCTCACGATTTAGGAATAGGAAATTGCTGTAACCACCTACAATCAGCGGTTGTGCCTTTCCTCTGTTCTTTAGTATTCTTTGGATTGCTTGATAAGCCCGTTCTGTCAATGGAAGTTCCCGTTTTCCGTTTTTGGTCTTTGGTGTTTCAATATAGTAGCCCATTTCGCTATCTTTCAATAACTGGTGGTCTATATTGAGTATTCTGTTCTGCATATCAATATGCGTCGTCAGTCCGCAAAATTCAGAAATACGAAGTCCCGTTTCCAGCAGAAGCACAACCTCATCATAATACTTACTGTAAATCTTGTCCTTTTCCATAAAGGCAAGCAGGTGTTCTTCCTGCTCTGGTGTAAGGATAACTTTCTGTTCGGTATCATCTTCCAGAACATCACTTAACTTAAATTCAAATGGGTTCTTTCTGATACAGTCGTCTTGTATTGCCATGTAAAATGACGCTTTCAAGGAACGTTTATAGTTATCAATCGTTTTATAGGCATATCCTTTTTCGCTCATTCTGATAGCCCATTCTTTAGCGTCCGACTGCTTAACCGTATCAATCGCCCTCATACCTAATGGGTCATTTTTCAAAGCGTTCATAAGATACTGTCGTCCTTTTTCAGTAGCCCTTTTGATGTTCTTTCTTTGACTGTTCTTCTTGTCGTAGAGCTGGCAGACTGTCATTTTACCGCCGACTGTGTCGATACCGTCGTTAAGGTCTTTTTTTATCTGTGCTTCTTTTTCCCTCAACGATATATCATCACGCTTTCCAGCAGGTGTCTTGTCTGTCGGTACAAGTTTCCAAGAATAGATAAATTGTGGCTTTCCGTATATATCGGTATATTTATAAACGTATCTTCCGTCTTTTCGCTGGCTCTCTCCATTACGCAAATTGCGATTTTTACTGTCTTTTCGTTTCACATTAGACATAGTGTAAAGCTCCTTTCCGTCATGGAATGAGCCGTGATACGCTACTAATATTATACCATATCTACGGCTCAATGACATTAGATTTCGTCCAATGTATCTATGATTTTTTCAAATTGTTTTCGCTTAATCTGAATACGATTACCGTTCACGATAACCCAGCCAGCGTCAAGATTTTCTTCGGCTAATTTACGCAATTTCTTTTCGCCAATACGGAAGTATTTAGACGCTTCTTCAATCGTCAGCGTATATTTTTCCCAGATAGGCACATCAGTATTGTTCATAATCTATGCACCCCCTTTACTGTGTGTCATTTTTTTACAAGCAGACAAACGGCTTTGGAAAGCTCCGTTAGTATCTCAACTATTCCCATTCTTGTGGGCAGAACCGCACCATGCGGACGTATCATTATTCTGTGAGGATAGGTCGTGGCAAAACGACTATTCCAACAGTCGCTCTCGGATCACTGCGTGGGTCGCTCGCTTTCTTTTGGAAAGGTCATGGCGTACAGTCCCCGTGGCTTGCTATCTCACAAACGTATCTGTCTGCTTTATTCAGTTGTCAAAGACCAGACGGGCATAATCAATCCCAATATGAATTAGAAGCGTTTAATATCAAAGTTTAAGATTTTACGAATAATCGCTTCTTTGATAAAACCTTTCATTTCCAAATCTACCGCAAGACGTAAGTTGTTGTTATCGTCGTAAAACGGACGCATACAGCACTGATTGATATATGGGTCATAAAATTCCAAGATTTTTGAAATTGCTGTTTCGTCGCCGTCGCAGGCTTTGGAAATAACCGTGAAAGTCGGTGTCAGCTCTTTTGGCATTTTTCTTTTTCCTCCTCAATCAGTTGCTTTAACTTGTCTAGTGCTTGTATTCTGCACTTCGTTACATTCGCTCTGGAACAGTCAAGCATTTTCCCAATGTAAGTGTCCGTGTCGCCAATGAAAAAATACTGTAAAACGATATTACGCTTTCGTTCTTCAATAGCTTTCAATGCACGAGCCAGTTGTTCATCTTCGATTGATACTTTTTCTCCACAGACTTCAAATACCGCAACATAATCCGTAGAATATGTATCTTCTGTACCTATGGAATTTAAGAGGTCGTCCATAATTTCGGCGAATGGCATTTCTTTTTTCTCTGAACGACGTATCGCTCGATAGAAGTCAATCGCTCTATGACGTATAACTGTTTTAATAGCACAATCGAATTGATGACAGGTTTTTTCTTGTAGTTCTGACGGTTTCATTTTCCTCACCTCCTTTCGCTAGTCGAAAAGAGGTGTCTGCCCCTTTTCATATATACCGCGTTGAAAGTGGGGGACAGCGTAACCAAAATCGAAAAAACTTTAAAAAATTTTTTTCTGGCATGAAAAAAGCCCGCACAAAACATATAGTCTGTACGAGCTTTTAAAACTGTGCTATATTCAGTTGTTATAAAAATGCCGTTAGGTTCAAACTGATTGCGTCGAGGTATATCTAAAATATTCCATAATGACAACTCCTTTACGGCACTATTCTAATTTAATCAGACAGAAAAGAAATTGCACCGTTTTTAATTTCTAAGATTTCGTCGGCTTCTTCTGCCAAATGCTTACTGTGTGTAACCACAACAACACATTTTCCTAATTCATGTGCAGTCTTTTTCAGCAAAGCAATGATTTCATCAGCGGTAGTTTCGTCAAGATTTCCCGTCGGTTCGTCTGCCAAAAGTACATGAGCGTCGCTGGCTAATGCTCTTGCAATCGCTACACGCTGTTGCTGTCCGCCAGATAGTTGCAATACATTTCTCTGCCAGTATTCTTTTCCAATGCCGACTTCTTCCAATAATTTTTCAGCATTTCCACTACCACCTAATTTGACATTTTCAACCGTTGTCAAATAATCAATCAGATTATAATTTTGAAATACCAATGAGATATTATGCTTTCTGTGGTAATTCAGCCCTTTTTTTGTAATGTCCTCGCCATTGCAAAGGACAGTCCCTTTTACCGCTGTGTCTAAGCCTGCTAACAACGATAAGAGTGTTGTTTTTCCTGCACCACTCGGACCGACAATAGTATAAAAAATACCCTCCTCGAAAGTAGCAGATACATTATTCAAAATGGTTTTATCTTTTTTTGTTTTGTAAGCATAGCTTACATTCTTTACTTCTAACATTTTCGTCGTCCTCCTAACTCATTTCCGATAAAATATCTTTCGGGTTTCTCTTTAGTATTACAATTCCAGATACCAGAACAGAAGCCGTTATCAACACAAGAACACTTGCTCCGTCCAACAGATACATTTCGACTATATAAAAATAGTTAGGGTTTAGATACGCTATAAGATTACATAGGGTAATGTGCTAGGCAGCTTAAAATTCGCTCCAAAGTATTTTGGGGCCTTTTGGGTACCAGTAGCTATACAATTGTTGATTTTCAAGAGGATAAATATACGCTATTATAGAAATATAAGATTATTGTTGTACATTTATATTCTTCATTCAGATATAAATGTCTTTCAGGATTATATGAATGAAAATCGGATTATTTTGTTTTGAAACACGCCTTTAATTACTGTTGTATCGTTTCAAAAGACACAGAAGAAATTACTGTAGAACAGAAAAGAATCAACAATGCACTGATAGAGAATCGTAATGCGATCATCAAATTAGTTACAAAAGCAGCCAATGGCTACCGCAACTGAAAACGATTCAGAAACAGATGTATGTTGGTCTTAGAAAAAGGTATTGATTTTGAAATCGACAAGGATGACGGAAACGTTAAAATGGTTGAAAAAAAGGACCCAGACAACTAAATGTTGTCTGAGCCCAATATCAGCTATAAACCGTTTTGGGGTATATACCGCCCCTTAAATTTTTGGAGAGCAAATTCACCTAACCCCATCCAAATTTATTGCGCCCTTTAAAGGGCTTTTATGTTTATTTTGAAAAAGAGATAAAATCAATATATCCCTTTTCCCCAATTTTTACAACGGCATTGTAGGGCTTTTTCTCTTTGTTTTTGATTCCTTTTACCAGGGTTTCTTTTCCCTCCAGTAATTCTTTTACATTCGTTTTGGTTAGTTTTTTCTTTCTAAAATGTTCAGCTAAAGTAAACTTACATTCAGGATAATTTGAACAACCATAAAACGATTTTTTTAATACAATATTGTTGCCACACTTAGGACATTTTCCTACAAGGGGTCCCGAGCGCTTAGTGGGAATTTGTACCCCTTATCGATACAAATTCCCCGTAGGCGCTAGGGACCTCTTTAGCTTCTTGGAAGCTGTCAGTAGTATATCTAATAATTTATCTCCATTCCCTTTAGTAACGTGTAACTTTCCAAATTTAAAAAAGCGACTCATAGAATTATTTCCTCCCGTTAAATAATAGATAACTATTAAAAATAGACAATACTTGCTCATAAGTAACGGTACTTAAATTGTTTACTTTGGCGTGTTTCATTGCTTGATGAAACTGATTTTTAGTAAACAGTTGACGATATTCTCGATTGACCCATTTTGAAACAAAGTACGTATATAGCTTCCAATATTTATCTGGAACATCTGTGGTATGGCGGGTAAGTTTTATTAAGACACTGTTTACTTTTGGTTTAGGATGAAAGCATTCCGCTGGCAGCTTAAGCAATTGCTGAATCGAGACTTGAGTGTGCAAGAGCAACCCTAGTGTTCGGTGAATATCCAAGGTACGCTTGTAGAATCCTTCTTCAACAATCAGATAGATGTCAGACGCATGGCTTTCAAAAACCACTTTTTTAATAATTTGTGTGCTTAAATGGTAAGGAATACTCCCAACAATTTTATACCTCTGTTTGTTAGGGAATTGAAACTGTAGAATATCTTGGTGAATTAAAGTGACACGAGTGTTCAGTTTTAATTTTTCTGACGATAAGTTGAATAGATGACTGTCTAATTCAATAGACGTTACCTGTTTACTTATTTTAGCCAGTTTCGTCGTTAAATGCCCTTTACCTGTTCCAATTTCGTAAACGGTATCGGTTTCTTTTAAATTCAATTGTTTTATTATTTGGTTGAGTACTTTTTCACTCGTTAAAAAGTTTTGAGAATATTTTATATTTTTGTTCATGTAATCACTCCTGAAGTGATTACATCTGTAAATAAATACAGAAGTTAAACGATTTGTTTGTAATTTTAGTTATCTGTTTAAAAAGTCATAAGATTAGTCACTGGTAGGAATTAATCTAACGTATTTATTTATCTGCGTAATCACTGTTTTTAGTCTGTTTCAAAACAGTAGATGTTTTATCTACATTACGCATTTGGAATACCAACATGACGAATCCCTCCTTCTTAATTACAAATTTTTAGCATCTAATTTAACTTCAATTCCTATTATACACAAAATTTTAAGAAAGTCAATAAATAATCATAATTTTCTAATTGTGTTATTGACTACACTAATTCAATTAGCTAGAATTGTGTTTGTATGATATTTTGAATGAGGTGCATAACTATGAAAACCACTAAAGAAGCAGTAATAAAAGCAACATCAGACTTAGCAGATGAAAAAGGATTAAATAACGTTTCGTTAAAAGCTGTTGCTCAAAAATTAAACATTCGTACACCATCTTTATATAATCACATAGAAAGTTTAGATAATCTTCTTTTAGAAGTTGCTCATAATGGTATGCGTGACATGAATGAAAGAATGATGAAAATTGCCGTTGGAAAAATAGGGAAAGAAGCAATTAAGTTAGTTTCTATCGAATACCTAAACTATATGATTGAACACCCCGGAGTTTATGAAACAATTCAATGGGCTGTGTGGCACGGAACAGAGGAAACAGCAACCATTTTTAACAACTATCTTTCATTATTAACTACTCTTATCCAATCGTGCAGTCTTAACAAAGACAAAACACTTGAAATATTAAATATGCTTACTGGAATAATTCACGGTTATACAACTTTGCAATTAGGAAACGCTTTTTCTGCCTCAGATAAAGTTAGATTTGAATTAGCTGAAGCGATAGATACTTTATTAGTCGGGATTTTCCAGAAGTATAAATAATATATTTAGGCTTGCAAATCAATACAGAACTGCAAGCCTTTTTCTTTTATCCTACAATCTTCCAGTTGCTATCCTTATGTAGCACAAGCTCATACTGTGATACTTGTGTCGCCTTTGTCTGATTATCAAGGAATTTTACAGCTACTTTAACTTTCACATTATCCCCGTCCTTTGTAAAGATAGGGTTTACCAGTTCAGAATAAAGGTAGTCCCTGCCGATAGGCTCAATCACATTTCCAGATACATAGTAAGCAAGCTCTTTTTCTGTGGCTGTTGGATAGAGCTTAAAGAATGTTTCCAGAAATGCGGTAGCGTCATTTACCGTATCAGCGTCCACGCTTGCGTCTGCTTCTGGTGTCTTAGGCTCATAGTCTGATTTTTCGATTGCTGGTGCAAGAGTAGGGTTCTGAATGATTACCATATCCCCGTCAGCGTCTACATGGACTTTTACAGTATAAGTCGCTTTCACATTGCTTGTCTGTTCTCCCTCTTTTATCTGCTGATCTACTTCGTAGGTAGCAGAAAAAGTGTCCGTTCCCGATTGCTCGATATGCCACACAATCACATCTGTAACTGTGGAGCTGGTCGGTATATCCGTTCTGATTGTATCAACATTCAAGTCTTGCAATTCCTTTGTCAGATAACCGCTGATTGCCTGCGTCCTTGCTTCAATCGCTTCTTTGCTGTTACTCCATGTGTAATAAGACTTCGCAAAGTTCTTCACGAAATTTTCTATCCCGTTGGTGTCCTGCAAACGAAGTTCAATGATTTCTTTTTCATGGGTCGTGTGCTGGTCGATAGCCGTAAAATTCTTATACACCCCAAAGCTCACGCTTGCGATAAGCACCACCCACAACGCAATCACGGTTTTCTTATGTGTGCCTACCTTGACAGTACGCACCTTTTTTTCTTTGACATTTTCTGTCTGTTTCTTATTCTTCTTAAACATAATGTTATCCTCACTTTCTATTGTTTTACTCGTCCTGCACCGATTAAGTGCTGTTGCCAGTAACTATTATTTAGGTCTGCATATCCTATCGGATTTCCTGCGTGGTACATCTGCGTCGGCGAAACAAGAATACCGACATGTGTTACATAACTTCCAGCGTTATAGGTAGAATGGAAAAATACCAAGTCCCCAGCCTTTGCCTGCGAGAGTGGAAGATGTTGGGTGGCGTCATACTGTGCTTGTGCTGTTCTCGGTAAGGAAACACCAGCTTTTCCATAGCACCATTGCGTCAGCCCCGAACAGTCAAAGGAAGTGTTAGGATTGCTACCGCCATATACATACTTCCAGCCTTGATACTTCAATGCTTCATTCATTACTTTTTGTGCCAGTTCTCCCGATACCTGCGGAACAGTTAAATACTGATTGACTAATTCGACGTAAAATTGATTGCCATACTGATACCGCCAGCCCCCGTTCTTCGCAACGGCTATCGGGTTGGTGTAGGTTACTTTCTTTCCACCCGATTTTTCACGGGCGAAGCTCTCTGCAAGATTAAAGGTGTGTTTCTTTCCTTTTCCTGCCACATATCCCACATAGCCACCGCCATAGTTATAAGACTGTATCGCTACATTCAAATCGTCGATACCTTGATTTTTGCAGGAAGAAAGCAGGGACGCAAAATACTTACACCCCTGCTTGATTGAGCTTTCCGTATCTAAGGAATTAGGCGGTAAACCAAGACTTTCCGAACTCTGCATAACATCTTCTGCCGTACCGCCACTTTCTACTTGAATGATAGCCAATAGCACATTGACATACTCGGAAATACCGTATTCTCTGGCGTACTTTTCTACCATAGGCTGATGTTTCAAGACTTCTGCGGATAAGTTCATACCCGTAATGCCAGAAGAAAAATTGCTGTTCTCGTCGTCGCTGTCCGCACTAATCAAGACACCAAAGAAAAGCACCAGAGAAAAGAGGATAGGAAACAGAGTGCCAATGATAGCGATATGTTTCAGTTTCATTTTTTCTTCTGTCCTTTCTTCATCACAAGGTTACGAGTTTTCTCTGTTGTCTGCTGGTTCTTTTGGACGGTTTGCGTCTGCTGAACCTTTGTCCTGCGGTCTTTTGTGTAATTCTGGCGTGTTTCCTGCGATACCACTTTTTCTACATTCTGCCTATGTACTGGCTGTGCCGACTGGGTCGCTTTCTTATCAGAAGCACCAGAAGATAACGGACGCTCTTTGATAACATTTGTCTTGACTGGCTCACTTGCTTTTGAAGTGGTCGCTGTGGCAGGACGTTTGACTTCCTGCATTTTTTCCGCACTCGGCTTTGAAGCTGTGGCTGGTCGCTCATGGGGACGGGTAGCTCCCGTTGTCGCTGATCCGTCAGCCTTTCGCTGTGCCTGCCTTGCTTCTTGTGCCTTTTGAAGCTCCATACGCTTGTCAGCGATACTCTGTCTATGCTTTTCCTGCTTTTCCAAACGTCCCGTCTGTCTGGACTGCTGTTCCTGCACCATGCCACGCTTAAAGTCGGACACGCTGGACTTTGCCTTTTCCTTTGCGGAATACACCGCATAAGCGGTCTGTGTCGGCATATCCTTGATATTCTCTTTGACAGCATTTGCCTTGTCTTTCACTTTATTTTTCGTATCTAAGACAGCACCCACCTTTGAGCCTGCACGCTGTCCCATACTGGAAGTAGATGTATTGCCCCGACTGTCTTTTGTGGCTGTGTTCCTTGTCGGTTTTCTGTTTGAAATCGTGCTACCTGCCACCGCACCAGCAACACCGCCAGCAGTAACCGCACCAGCAAGCCGTCTTTCCATACGCCTAGCTCTATGTCGCATAAACAGATATGGTCTGCGGAATATCCTGCGTCCCATGTTTTGACTGTCGCCAGCGTTCAAAGAGAACATACTCATTAAATCGCCCAGCTTCATATAAATACCAGCGAAACATACTATCTGCAAGAACGCTACCATAAAGAACGGATAGTCCGTGGAGATGTTATAAAACATACTGGAAATGCTGAACGCCACCGTTACAATGAGCGTTATTCCTGCCCGTGTCATTATGGTATTAAACACCCTTACGATTGCCTGCTTCGCCATGCTTTCATAGCTCGGTATCATGGAAAGTAAAAAGCTGATAGGTAAAAACATTGCAAAGATAATAAAAAGTATCTGGCTAAATAACATCATGCCCGTAAGCAAGAATACAAATATCGTTATCCCTAAATTGAAGAACAGTAGGAAGAACACCATGCCTAAACGGTTCACGACCTGCGGTATCGTCAGATTGTTGTTGTCGTTATCTTCGATTTCTGTTTTCACGACTTCCTCTCTGGTTTTCCCGTCCTCGTCCTCTGGACTTGCCGATACAAGAGCTTCGACACGGTCTGCCCCGATTTCTTCTGTGTTGCTGTTACCGAATTGCAGAAGTAGCCACGGCTGTTCCACTTGAATAGAAAATAGGCTGTCCCGTATCAAGTCCACGCTGTCCTTGCCCTCGCTGTCGGAGTTGGGGAGCATGATTTTTGTTCCCAAGTCCAAAGAAGCGGTACTGATGTCTGATGAAAATTCATTTATCTTCTTGATGTAGTCGGGAGCGTAGGCAATAAACGAAGCGGACAGCACGAACACCACCACAAAGTTGATAACAGCGTGAAGTGCCTTGCTGGTTTCCCGTTTGATAAGTCCCGTATAAGCAACATACATTCCCACCACTAAGATAATGAGAAGCAGGAAACCAACATAGAAGCCCGTAGAAGAAAAGCCGTTCTCGGTTACACCTGCAAGGGTCTGTATGCTCTTTCCGATACTGTCTGCCATATCGTTAATAAAATCAAGTTTATAGGCTTCCTGCACCACATAGCCCGTGGCATTGCTTAAATAAAGGCTTATCGTCCAGACAAAGTTGGTAATGCAGTAAAGCCCGTACTGTACCGATTTTCCAATGCCGTCCAGCCAGTTCCACGGCAACCATGACCAGCTATTATCCACATAAAAATCAAGCTGGTAGTTGGAAAGGGGATATTTTGAGTAAAGATTTTCTGCGTTTATGGTATCGTCCACAAGCCCCGTCGCATGAGCCACCGTCCCCAAAAGTGAAAGCAGGATAAGGGAGAGTGCCACCACGAACAGAGCCATTTTGAGAAAGTGAAGTATCTTCCTTTTTGTGAACGCACCTTTTATCCTTTCTTTCATCACTCCACCTCATTTCTCTGTACGGGCGGTCTGGTATCAAAGGCGTGTAGCAGTTCTTCAAAAACTGGGTGTATCTGTACCACACCGACACGCCCGTATAAGTCCTGCAATAAGCATTGTCCGTTCTCCAAATCACGAAGCCGTTTCTGGTTGTTTTCATCGTCCTTGTCGATACCGAAAAATTCTAAGGTCTGTTTTATCTCGTTGATGTCAGTAGAACGGAAAGCGAATTTTAAGCCGATATTGTTTTTCAGACTTTCCTTTGCCACGTCCCCAGAAGATTGTGTAACGAAATAAACACCTGCCTGCATAGCTCGTCCAGCACGAACCAGCTTGTTAGAGAGCGTTTCTCCTTGTGCCACATTTAAGAACGCCCACGCTTCGTCCAAATCGACAATCTTAAAAATACTTCTGTCCGAATGGATAAAATCAAGGGCAAAGGTACTAATCACAATCAGCATAGATACCGACAATAATTCAATAGTCGTGTATTCTTCAAAGGTCGTGTCCTTATCTGGCAGTACAAGGTCGGCTACTTGAATGATATTGAGCTGGTTATCAAGGCTGATTGCATTTTCCACCGTACCGTCTGAAAACAGCAGATGTGCAAAGTCGTAGTCCGTGAAGCTGTCGATATGGTCTGCGATATTTCTTGATATGGGCGTATCTTCACGGCGTAGCTCGTCTATTACATGGAGCAAGCCCCGACTGTCGCTCTGGGTAACGGAACGAACCGCTTTTCGTAACACGGGGAATTTTTCGCCGTCCCTAGAGGAAATACCCGTAAGGAATGTCAAGATGTCGATTGCCAGACTTTCAGCGTCTTTTACATTCTTCATAATCACGAATGGATCAAGAAGTCCTGCATTGTCTTTATCGCTGGTAAGATTTACGATATTGATTTCATGGGCGATTTCTGGAAGTGTTTCTCTCCAGTTGCCACGCTCGGCTTTGGGGTCTAAAATGACTGCTTGACCGCCAAACAACACCGAATAATACACCAGAAGATTGTTGCAGAACGACTTTCCACCGCCAAGCGAACCGACAAAAGCAGACGCTAAAGCGTTGGTAACTGTACCTTTTACGCCCTGCGAAGCTAAAGACGGTTGCAGGTACACATTTCTTCCCGTATCAACGGAATAGCCCATATAGATACCCGTAGTTTCCCCTAACTGCTGGGTCGCTCCAAAGCCAAGCCCTGCCAAGAAGTCTGATTTTACATACTGCACATAGTCATTGATATATCGCTTGCTGGCAGGTAAAAATTCAGAATGAAGCCCCAGCATATCCCCAGCAGGACGTACCAGCTTTACATTGAGGTCGTCGTAAAAGTCTTTGACTTCATCACAACGGCGTTTCAGCTCGTCAAGATCGGGTGCAGACACCCGTATAACGTAGCTTAACTTATACATACTTTCTTTTGTCTGGTCTAAGTCCGTTTCCAGCTCGTCCACGCTGTCTAAAGCGTCCACCACATTTGAGCTGGTTTCACCTCCTGCTTGATAAGCGTGATTGTCAAGGTCTTTCAATTCCTTTTTCTTGTTGCGTACGGTTGTTAATGCTTTTCGGTTCTCCACGATTTCTACATTCATAGAAGTATCAACGGGGAATGTGAATTGCTGTTGCTGGAAATAGAAGATTTCACTTGACGGAAAATCAAGCTCGCCGACAATCGCATTGACGGTAAAATAGGACACATAACTTTCCTTGTCCTCATGTTCCAAGCGTAAATACCGCTGGCTTTCTTCAATCACACACCTTGTCGGACGGATAAGGTCGTAGTATTTTATCAGCGTTTCTTTGTTCAATTTTTTTTTTGGTAGCTGGTACGCATAATCTTCATAAGCGATACCGTCCCTGCCGTAAAGATGTTCCATGAGATACCCAAAATCATTGATTTCCAAGCGACGCACCTTAAAGCGACGGGAGATTTTATTTTCCAGTAACTTTTCCATTTTCATGTAACGGTTGATTTCATCATTCGGCATGGAAACAAAATCATTCATCAGCGTATGGTTTACTTCATGGAGAAACTCTTTGAATGTCAGCCACGCCGATTTTTTGATGTTCTTCAGATTGAGCTGTTCTTCCGTAACCATGAGCTTAAAGCCAAGAAAAAAGCGGTAGTCCACTTGATTGTTCCCAATCATAGATACTAACGCTTCGGTCTGTTCGTCTATTTTCTGGTAGGCAACTTCCTTTAATTTTCCCGTTACCAGTTTCTTTGACTGCTCCTGCATACTTCGTATGGAGCTTTCTGTGGCAATCTGCAACGCATGAATTTTACCCTCACGGGACTGTGCGATTAGCTGTCGGAAACTGTCATGCACGATAAATTTCTGCTCTGCGGATAGAAAAGAATAGTTGTATGGTACCAGCTCATAATAGGCAAACACTTCATTGTCCTTGTTCCAGACAAGGTTATTGTCAATATATTTTATCGGGAACATAGTTCACACTCCTTACTGCCGTGATTGTTTCATTTAATATCTGCTTATGCAGTTTTACGGCTTTTCCTGCATAAGTGATTTTTGGTCGCAGGGCATAGGTTATCTGTGATTTCAAAAAGCTGTACGGCTTCTTTCCGTCAAAGGTTTTCTGCGACATGAACCAAGTGAGAGCAACGGGAATACCAAAGTATTTGAGAAATGCTCCCTCAATCATGGAAAGTGGGGGAATATCCCCAAACAGAATGATGATAAATTCCGTAATCACAAACCATGTAATCTGTGTAAAAGTAACGGGAAAGGGTAAGTTAAAGTCATTGATTGCATATAAGACTTTTTCCACGTTCCAGATACCCGTGTAGCTTTTAATCTTTTTCAAGTTCTTTCAGCTCCTTTCAAAATAGAAAAGGACAGCCATTTTCAGACTGTCCCTTAAAAGAGAAATACGCTGTCAGTAGCAACAATGCTTGTCGCTGATCTTCCAGCGTTAATATGGTATCTCGCACATACCTCGGCTTGTTTCAATAAAGCAACCGCCCATATCCAAATCTCGCCCGTAGGCTTCATAGTCAATGTAGTTCTGTAAGCTGGGTGGAATATCCCCTAGTGCCTGCAATTCGTCTATGTAGTAGTAGGCAACGTCTGTCATGGTTTCACAGTCGGGATAATAATAAATATCGTCCTTATGTTCCACGACTTCTTCCAGCGACCCGTAGTGGCTGATAAATTCGTCCAGACACTCTACGATATAGTCGGGAAGTTCCTCTATCATTTCATACATCTCATTGAGTTCTTCAATGGAAACATACTCGCCAATCGCAATGGGGAAGTTATCGGTATCATGGATAGCGTATTCCTCATACTGTTCATTCAAGCCAATTTTTTCTTTCACATCTTCCTCGTCAATGGGAAATGTGAACCAAGCACCGACTAAATAGCCCTCATTGTATTTGCCAAGATTAGCAATGTAAACCGCCATATCATCAATCATAACCACCACCTCATTTCCTACTCTGGCAGTTCAAAGATACCGTGTTCTGTTACTAAAAATTTCCCGTGTTCCTGCAAGTGAGAAGCATAGGCTTCAAAGTCAAAGTAATATTCTTGACAGTCCTCGGATAAATGCTTAAATGTCGGGTCGTTCATCAGCTTTTGCCTTGCAACATCTATCATGCTTTTGCAGTCAGGATAAACCGTAATCACGTTCCTGCAAATATAAAGTGCTTCTAAATTGTCATATACGGTCAGAAGTGATACATATTCTTCCTGCATATCACTTGAAAGCTGGCGGTACATAAAATCTAATTCGTTGAGCTGATACACGCTTGTATGTTCGTGAACTTCATCAGCATAAGGCAACACCTTTTCGATAATACAGTAATCCCCACTTTCTGCACCGATACCTAACTTTTCTTCAAACTCGGCAACATCTATCGGCAGGTCGAACCAGTATGATATTGTTTCTTCGTCAGTTGTTCCTCTCGTTTCCACCAGTACCCTTGTTTCCTGCATTGTTCCTCACGTCCTTTCTGTTGGTTCATCACATCTTTTAAGTTCTGGTATGAGATACCAAACACATATTTAGAAAAATCTTCTAACTGTCTTTCTTCATAGTCGGCAGGGTTCAGCCGTTTCATTTCATGCCACACCTTACGCTTGTAAGAGGGCAGGTCGGAAATGTATTCACAGCCGACTTTTGCCTGCATATCCTTAAAAATATCGTTCATTTCATCACTCCAATCTGAAATTTAGGTATGAAAAAAGCAGTCAATCCTAAGACTAACTGCTTTGTGTGTATGGATATGAAATTGTTTATCAGACATATTGTTTGAAAAATACATTTAACTTTTGCCCTAGTAGTGTTGGGTTATCTGTATTTACTTCATGTCCTGCATTTTCAATAATAGCTATTTCTGCGTTTTCTATCTGTTGTTGCAATTCTAAAGAAGCTTTTTTATTTATCTTATCCTTATCGCCACAGACAACAAGTACCGAACATGATATTTTTTTCAGTTCATGTTTAAAATTAAGTTCTGTCATAGATTTGCATAGATTGATAAAATCTGTTTTCTGAAAACCCATTTTTTCAAATGCTGAACAAGGCATAATACGGAATATCAGATTTTGCATTTTTAACAGATACTTTGGCATTTCATATTGTGTGACTATTAACACTAATGAGTTCATTTTTTCTGGGTGTTCTATCGCATACTGCATAGCAAGAATACCACCTAAAGAAAGTCCACAAATATTTAGCGGTTCTTCAAACTGTTCACAGTATGTTTCCAATGTCCGATACAATGTATCATAACATGGTATTTTTCCAAAAAGCCAATCTGATAAATTAGGGCATAAAACTTCAAAATCATCATTGAATACTTTTACGGTATCACTCCAACTTTCAGAAGATTGTCCCAAACCGTGAAGCATTATATATTTCATTCCATCACTCCTAGATACTGTGTTTCATATCCACATTATAACATTCGCATATCAGCACCACAATAAAATTTTATGCACCGATAATCTTATTGAACAGCTCTAACAATACATCTTTCACACCGCCAGCGTTGAATACCAAACCGACAGCAATCAAGGCAACTACCAAGAAGCCGATAAGTTTTGAAAACTCACGCTTGAACCCTAAGTAGATACCGATAACCACAATCGCCATAAGCACTAAGCTCTGTGCGTTTGATAAAAACCATTGATACAAATTTTGTCCGAAATTCATTTAATTGTCCTCACTTTCTTCTAATTGTTTCATTTCATAGTCAGCTTCTTTGCCGACATTCAAAATACACATCAAGACTACGCCGATACCCATTCCCATAGATACCAGCAGGAAATCTTTTAATAATACCCACATTTTTTATCACTCCTAACTTTCCACCAAATCTTTTGCAGGGGTCGTCTGCTGTTTGATTATCATTTTATGCTTTTCTGTGAGCTTTGCCTGCTGTTCGATTGTTTCCATGTAGTCTGTACCGTTTCCTTTATCAATCTTTTTCAGCATTTTCAAGGTTGGTGCTACCTGCCTTTGTACCCAACGCAATGTGCGGTCTAAGGTGTAAGGCTCTGGCTTTGTCGTCAGCTTCAAGCTCTGTCTGTTATCGCCAATAAACCAAGCCCAGCGGTCATTGAGTTTCCATTCATTTTTTCGCTTGTCGGGTTCTTCATCAACAAACCGTACATACTGGTTGATGATAGAAAAGGCGGTCTGCTCTGCGTCATAATAGGTCAGCAAATCTCGTACTGCATAATAGGCACGTTCATTTCTAAGCCGTATCTCAAAACGGTTGATAATGTCGGCTTCTTCAAGCGGTGTCCCTAACTTGACGTACTGCTCATAGTCCTTTTCATAGATACAAAAATACACATCTGATTTCAGCGAACCAAGATAAAGGGTGCGTCCCATATATTCTCTGTCGTCCTCTCTATGCTTGATAAGCTCGCCCGACTGGTAAAACTTATAACTTCTGGACTTTCCGATATATTCCCGTTTTCTGCATTTTTCCGCAAGCTCTGGAATATCCAAAATGCCCGTATGGTCGTTGATAGCAAGGTCGATACGCTTCATCACGCCACCGTCTACGAGTGCGTCCATGAGAAAGTCATACCAGCTTCTTTGCTGTGCCAGCAGGTAACTTTCAAACTGCCTGCAACCACGCCCCTTTAACTCTAAAAGGACACCTTTTTCTTCGTCAGCCGACGTATAGATAAAGATGTCCCCTAAAGAGTAATGCTCCGTATAACTGTAATGTCCATAATCTTCATGGAGCATATAGTTGATATTCAGTTTTAATATGTCTTTGATGATATGCTGTATATCCAGCGTGGGAAAACGAATTTTCACATAATCAAACAGCATGGTAAGCGGTGCTTCTGGATTGAACCTTGCCAGTTCTTTATGCAGAGTTTCCAAAAGCTCCTTTGACGGCTTCATTTTTCCGCTTTCTATCTTATTGAGATATTCTCTTGTGATACCAGAAGCCACCGCCAGCCTGCCTTGTGAGATACCGTAAGCAATCCGTTTCTCCCGTAATTCTTTTATCCATTGTTCTTCATTCAGAACCATACCCCCAATCTGTAAAGTGTGAAGTTTTTTTAGGCGACTTCACAGCCGATTTTTGCTAGGAAACCATGCCAGAAGCCTTATGTTTCCTATGTTTTTTGTCTATTGTCTATTTGCAAACGTACCCCTCTGTTAGATACCGAGGGGTTTTATCAGCGGACGGGACAAGCCCCGTCCGCCAAGAACGGAACTTGCGGTTGAGAACCGCAAAACCCGTCCTTGTCGTCCGTGTCTGTGTCCTGCTGTGAACCTTGTATGCCCTCATAGATAACCGCAAAATCTATTCTTTCATCTGAAAGTGCTTCTTTCATTTCTTCAGACAGCCCTTTAAGAAATACATTACATTGCAGACAAGCCTTATCTAAAACTCGAAATCGAAAATAGATTATCCTGCTTTCAACGCAATGTCTACTTTCCAACCTCATTCTAAACTTATGAGGAATGTTGATTTTTTCACGAATAACATCATCAATGATTTTATCTATCCTTGAATGAAATCGCAGATTTGGATTGACAGAATAATCTAAAAAACAATCTAACATATATTTCCTGCAATCCGTTGTAAAAATATCTGTATTCAAGCACAAACAGAGGTAGTTTTTCTCTGTGGGTGCGTGATAAACATTTAATGTGTCCTTATTCAATCACATCTTCCTTTCCTTGTTGTTCTGGCATGACTTGTCTTTCTTGTGCAAGCCTGCCGATTGTTTGTAAAAAATCATGTCCTTTGGGGACTAAAGGCGTGTAAAATTCGCTTATCACGCTTGTTCCCATATCACAATAGCCACGCCCCTTGATACGCTTCTGGAAAAACTGCTTTTTCACATCTGAACCGAACAGCATACCGTAACCTAATTCGCTGATACGCCCAAGTCCCACACGGAAATTGAAGTTATCTCTGATACCGTCAGAGAAATACTTTGCGTCTGGACGCTGGCAGGCAACGATAAGGAAATAACCTGCTTGTCGTCCTAACATAACGATTTTCTTTAACTGGCTAAGCAAGCCCACGCTTTCCTTTGTCCCCAGCATTTCAAAAAATGCCACATATTCATCAAAGATAAGAAAGCAGGGTGGCAGTCCCAGATAGGCGTAGTTTTCGCCCGTCTTATAGTTCGGGTGTTGCTTCATTTCCTCACTTCGCTGTACCATTCCCTCATAAAAGGCATTGACACAATCAATCATTTCTTCTTTGGTGTGATACACATTTCCCATAACTGTCCCTAAGTCTGCAAGGTCAGCGTTCTTCGGGTCTAAGATGTAAAGGACAGCGTTGGTATGCAGTAAGGCTTCAATAAGCGTCAGCAGAAAATAAGTTTTACCGCCACCCGTTCCACCAGCAATCAGAGCGTGAGGGAGTGCGTCATATTCCCAGACAAGATTTTTCATCAGTTTCAGACAGCCGTTTTCTGCCCGTACTTCATCAATGGTAATGCGGTTCGCTATCATATCATAAAGCAGGGTATATTCAATATAGCCGTCATGCAGGGTCTTGTCGGTCAGCTCACAATATAAGCCACTTTCCAATTTATCCTCTAACCGTAAAAGCTGGTCTTGATATTTTCCCAGCGTAATTTCACAGCGGATATGAAGCAGTCCCTTTTCCATTTGATAATAAATCTTTGGAAACCAGACGATTTTTTCCCTTGATCTGCTTTGCAGGTCAGTAAAAAAACCGCTGTCTTGTACGGTATCGGCTTCATACCACTTATTTTCCAGTACCATTCTTGCCAGCTTTTGACGGTGCAGGAGCTTCTTGAAACTATCGTAACAGAAGTGGTAATACAGAAAAACGACCAATGCACAAACACCAGTCGCTATCAGTATAGTTATGAAGTTGTAAGGGGAAAGCGTCAAGCCGTTCTCTAACAAGCTGAAATGTTCCCAATCAGTACGCATGAGCTGTTTGATATTCAGTAGCAGGAGAACCGCCACGAATACAAACAGAAGCGTTCCTATGGAAAAGTGGTAGACAAGGTGCTTGTCGCTGGCTCTGATACGGTGTCCTTTGTTAAAAATCTTTTGCATAAATCAATCACTCCTTTCTGGGTATGAAAAAAGCAGTCAATCCTAAGACTAACTGCTAAAATAATATAACTGTTTATTTGGGCGAAACGTATTAGAGTAAATTTTTCTCTTTTAACATTTCAAGAAATTCTTTATATCCAACACAGTCGCAAGAAACTGTACAAATTTTTTTGTTTCCTACAAATATTTTCAATCCTATTTGCTCTTTTTCTGTGCAACGGGAAATATCATTAAATGAAATTTCTCTTGTTCTTCCAACAGCAGGAGTAATACGCAAATTATTTCCGTCAATTACTACCTTATGTCTTTTTAATGCCCACGCACAAAATTCAATCAATAGAACAAAAATAGCAAAAACAACAGAGTGTCCCACCGTATTATCAAATCCCATGAACAATCCTAAAGCTATTGCAATTCCTACCATTATCAATGAACAAATATGACATACTGTTTGATAGGCGTGTGATACAAAAACAGTATTTGTGAATTTTTCTTTTTTAGTTGCTTTTTGTGTCTTATCTAATACGAGAGATATAATAGGGACAACGAATACAGCAAATATAATAGCTCTTATCATAAACAGCACTCCTTATAATTAAATTTTTCATACCCATATTATAACAGTTTTATATATCCGCTACAACGAAAATCTATTCAGCAAGCCTATTTTTTCGGCTGTCCCTGCGGTGTATGGTTCTGTGGACTGCCTACGTTTTGATTGCCTTTATTCTTCAATACAATATCCTCTGCCTTTACATACCAGTCCACATCTGCACCCGTATAGGTCTTTCTTGATACCGTATCGGCTACTGGATTGACAAGCTCCACAACTGCATTGTACGGAAATTCTCTTAACGGTACTTCTGGCGGTACAGACACGGGGATAATTCCACCATGCAAACTGCACTTCAAATCATAGATACGCTTTTTAAGCTGGGTACTCGGTGTCCCGTCCTCATTCTGTAAGAACACATCACGCACCGCTGTAAATTTTAATTCTCCAAATGTTTTCTCTTTGTCAATAACAAACCCGTTTGATAATCTCATAAATTCTTCACTCCTTTACTTTTCTTCAACTGCTACAATATCATCAGCAACTAACACATAATCGGTATGTCCCATATCCCCGATTGCATAACCTCTGCCGTATAACTTCGGATTGACAAGTTTTACTTTCTGTTCATACTTGAACTTTTTTTCGCCAGCCTGCACGGGAATTTCTACCACAACATTTTCGCCTTTCTGTACGTCAGAATAAAGGTTATAGCTTCGTCTTGCTAAGACCCTGCGGTTATTTTTATCTCTTTCAAAGACTGGCTCACTTTCGCCTGCAAATTCAAGAGTTCCAAAAGACTGTACCATATCTGGCACGACATATTTCATTTCCATATTGTTTTACCTCGTTTCTTTCTATTTTTGATAAATTGATTGTGATTTCTTATTCTGGCGGTTTGGGAAGTACCAGCAATCCCACAGATAGTAAAGGGTAAAATCAATGCTTACGCACCCTTGACTATCCGTGTTCTTGCAGGTTGTTGGCAGACAAGCCAGAATAAGCGGAAGTCTGCCGTTTGACAACTTCGGCGGAGAGCGTGATTTTTCTTTTCTCATACCGTTACCGCCTTATGATTTTTTCATTTTACGGCGTTTGTAGAAGAAGATACCTGCCAGTCCAGCACCAGAGGTCAAAAGAAGTGCAAGCAGTCCGTAAAGGTTTGTGTTATCGCCCGTTTTGGGACTGTCGCTCGGTCTGTTTGGCTTTTCTGGTGTCGGTGGTGTTTCGGGTTTCTCTGGTTCTTTTGGCTTTTCCTTAAAGGTAATCGTCTGTCCCTTATCCTCAATATCCTTATGCTCGGTAACTTTCTTCGGATCGTCTGGATTGCTTAAATCGTACAATTCTTCAAAAGTTACAAGCTGTTTGCCGTCAAGGGAAGTAGCGTCAAGGGTAAAGGCAACTTCCACTTTCATAGTTTCGCTGTCAGCAGTAAAAGTGTAATCACTTTCCACACGTTTCCCATTGATAAGAAGCTCGGCATTTTCTTTTTTCAACATCTGCCAGCCCACCAGTTTGTACTGTGTACCGACTTCTAAGCCCTCTAAGGTTACGGTATCAATGATTGTTACCTCTTTTCCAGCTTCAAGCTCTTTGTTGCCGTCCTTATCGGTAGCAGTCGTATGAATTTTGATGATACGCTCTGTGATAAGTACGGTCTGCCCGTCGTCCTCAATGTCTTTATGCTCCGCAACTTTCACGGGTTCGTCTGGATTGCTGAAATCATACAATTCTTCAAAGGTAACAAGGTTCTTGCCACCTAAAGCAGACGCATTGAATATATAGGAAATTTCCACTTTCATTTCTTCATCATCAGCGACAAAGGTATAATCGTTTTCTACACGTTTCCCGTCAATGATAAGCTCGGCGTTTTCTTCCTTTAACATCTGCCAACCTTTCAACTGATACTTTGTGCCTTTTGTAAGCCCGTTTAATTTGACAGTATCAACGATTGTTACCTCTTTTCCTGCAAGGATAGTTTTTTCGCCGTCCTTGCTGGTCGCTGTGGTATGGATAGAGATTTCTTTTTCGTATTCATCAGTCAACGTTCCTAAATCAATCACAAGGTTATTTCTTGATACCACGATTTCAAAAGGTGGGATAAGTTCAAAGCCTTTGTTACTGTCGCAACGCATTTCTTCAATGATGTAGGTATCATAAGGTAATGCACCCTTGCTGTCGTCTGGTTCAGAAGTTCCAAACCACACACCGTCCTCGCTGGTCTTGCCTGCGTTGGTATTGTGCTTATGCGAAGCCCATTCAGAAGAAGTGGAAAACTGCCCGTTATCATCAGTTACAACTATATGATTTTCGCCCGTTGTCTTGCTTGTGATCCTAAAAGGAACATCAGCAAGACGCTTGTGTGTGCCTGCACCGATTTTTACACCCTCAATATCTCCACGCTTAATCTGATTATAGATAGAATGGGCTTCGTCGGTTAAGTCCACGATTTTTCCATTTTCTGTGATTGTAAAATCAATCGGTTTTGCACCGTCTGTCAAATATCCGTCTGGTGCTTCGCTCTCAACGATACGGAAGTTTCCATAAGGTAAAAGGTCAGCAGAAGTAGAAGCGATACCCTCAATATCGGTACGAATTGTCTTTACCACTTCATTTTTCTTATAGAGCTTGCCCTCAACCAATACTGCATTATCATTTAAGGAAATGATGTCAAAGGCAGTATCTTTTAAAGTTGCACTTCCTTGTGGTTTGGTATCGCCCGTTTCTAAATCTCGTTTCTGAATTTTCACACCGCCACGGATAACCTTATCTGATACGGAAAACTGGTTACTTCCAGATAATACGGCAAGGTCGCCGTCCTCGGTAATCTGTGTAAGGTATAAGTCTTTTATCTGTTCGGACTTATCGCCAGCCTGCATATATGCACCGTCTAACAAGTATCCGTTTGGAGCTTTTGTTTCTTCAACGGTTAGCGTTCCAAGTGGAAGAACCGCTTTACCGTCCTGCATATAGAAGCTATCGCCAGATACTTTGTATGCGTCCGCAAATTTTGTGATGTAGTGGGTTGACCCGTCGCTGTCTGTTTCAGCGATTGTCTTTGTAACCCATGTACGAGTAGCTTCGGCAGGGAGATTGTCTTTATTATAGAAGCCTGCATAATACTTCCATGTAAATTCCGCACCTGCTAGAGAAGCGTTCCCCTGCGGATTGTCTTTCTGTGTTTCCATATCAATCTTGAAAAGCTCAATCAACGTGTCCGTTACTTTTGGTGTATCAGATACTTTCAAAGTCGCTGTTTTTCCAGCTTCAACCTTTAAGGAATATATAGTTTTATCTACTTTATATCCTGCTGGTGCGGATAATTCCTTGATATAGACTGTGCCTGCTTTTACCTCTACAACATCTGTATTTCCGTTTTCATCAGTCGTAAGAGTGGCAAGCTGTTTCGTGCAGTTCTTATCAGAAAAGACACCGTATGTTGCACCAGCGATAGAGTAATTCCCGTTACCGTCTGTAATGCTGGTATTACTGGTAGCCTTTTTAAGTTTCGCATTTCCGATATTTAACTTCGCCCAGAATTGCCCCAATTCCTGCCCCTCGCCAGAGTAGATATAACCGCCACATTCATAACGTCCTTTATTTTCTTTGACAAAGGCTCTTGCACCAGAGAAAACTTCGTCCTGCGTTGCCTTTGGAATTTCATCATAAGAAGCTCTCACGTTGTCGCATTGCCAGCCAAGATGTACGCTCAATCTCTGCCAGACAACAAGCTGTCTTAAAAGGTAGGCGTGATTGTTGCTTATTCCGCTGTGGCTGTCTGTGTACTGTTTCACATATTCGATAGATAAGGCAACGTCGCTTATCTGGTCGGCACTCATACGGGTGCTTGCGTCAATTCTGGTCTTGTAGCCATTCCTAAAATCTGTGTTAATGTCGATACAGTAAGCGTCCTCGCCCTCGACGGTCAAATGTCCCTCGTTAAAAGTAGAACCAATCGAACCGTCATTCATTACTTTTTCAACGATACCGACACGCTCTTTTGACTCCGTCCAGTATTGCTTGCTTTCTGCATGAACGGGTGTCGTCGGTAAAGTAGTAACGACAGTTGCAAGAGCTAAGAAGCCAGTACACAATCGTTTTAACATCTTTTTCATAAATCTAATGCTCCTTTCATTTTGGGTAATAAAATAGCCGTCCAATAAGAACGGCTGGAAATAGAAAAGGAACGTCATGTTAGGCGTTCCATAGTCTATAAGTTATTCAATTTTTTCTTGTTTCAATACTGATGTGTTGTACCATATCTTTGCATATCTAGGAAAACTTGCGTATCAAGGCTCATTCGTTAGTAGTAAATAAGTAGTAAATTGATGTGTTTGTTTCCTTGAAAATGCTGATAGATACTGTGTTTTAGCGGATAATCAGATTTTTATTGTGTTTTTATCTCAAAAAAACAAATATTTACATTACTGTGATTAAATTAGAATAAAAAAGAAGGCCGGAATTCCGGCCTTCTAAGTTTTGAGTATTTTAGTTCACATTATTTAGCAGTTCTAATTGCTAGCGTTGACCACTGAGTGTAAACTTTTTCACCATCAATGGTTCTGTAACCGCGAACCTTGTAGTAGTATTTAGTACCCTTCTTCAGGTTCTTCTTGTTGTCCATGTAAGTCTTTGTAGTCTTACCCATGTAAGAGTATCCTGTAGTCTTTTTAGTTGATCTG
Source organism: Emergencia timonensis (assembly GCF_900086585.1). Classification (GTDB taxonomy): domain Bacteria; phylum Bacillota; class Clostridia; order Peptostreptococcales; family Anaerovoracaceae; genus Senimuribacter; species Senimuribacter timonensis. The sequence continues at coordinate 1,340,477 of NZ_FLKM01000008.1, read as the reverse complement.
TATACCTGGTATCCATCAACCTTAAATCCTGCTGACTTCTTCCATGAAACCCTTGTTCTACCTTTGTATGCCTTTGACCATGCTTTCGCTGTAGTCATTTTCACACCATTCTTCAGGTATTCGTTATACTCGTCCTGTACAACCTTTAACGCTGCTTCAGCTTTGAATAAATCTTTGGCAACAACATTTAACTCAGTAGTTGCAGGTTTATCGCCGGCTGCATAATCAGTGTATTCTGCAATATATGCATCATACAATTTTCTTGCAGCCTCTACAGCATCTTTATCCTCTTTTGTGATATTAAGAGGAAGTGCATTAATAGCAGCTTTGACAGCTTTCAACTCTTCCGCTCTAATATCTGCAAGCTTTGTTTCTACGTTAGGAGTGAATGATGACGCTTTGACTTCTCCTTTAGTTTCAAAAATCTTACCAAGATCTCTCTTATCGTTGATTGCTTTAATCATTCCTACAATTGTTTTCAATGCATCTTTATCAGCAGCAGTAATTGTTTTTGGTAATGCTTTGACTGCATCAGATACAGCCTTCACTTCTGCGTTATAAAGATCTGTAATAGCGTTAGTCAACAGATAAGCGTTAGTAACGTCATTATCAACAGCCTTAATGTTATTGTTCTTTAGATATGCATTCATTGCATTCCATGCATCTTCAACGACTACAGCATCTGCAGCTGTGATAGTTGTAGGAAGGGCTTTGATCTTATCTTCAACTGTTTTTCTTTCAGCTTTAACATCTGTTTTGCTCTTAACAGCATCTAATACAGATTTTGCCTTGTCATATAGAGCAGTGACTTCGGCAGCAGTTCTTGCACCGTTTTCACCACAGAAATCTTTCCAATAAGTTGCGTCATAATTAGTGAAGTCTTTTACAGCATCACCAGTTAAACCAGAGTTTAGCAGATCAGCGTATTTTGTAAGTTTGCCAGTTAAAGCATCAAATTCAGTCTTTAATGCTGCATCATACAACGCTTTTACCTGAGTCTGGGTGTTAATTCCATACAGAACTGCGCCAGCTGCCTGTGCAGCAGCAAGATCTGCTGGAATTGTAACTTTAGCCAGTTCAGCATCAGTCTTAGCAGCATCAATCTTTGCAATCAGCTCATCCAGCTTTGCATTGACTTTAGCTAACTCCAAATCATAGTAAGCATCAGTAGCTTCTTTGCGAATTTTTTCTACAGTTGCTTTAGCGGTTCCAACCTTATCTGCATCTAATGTAGCAAGGTTGCAGTTATCTTTGATATTACCTTCTGCAGTAGAAATTGCAGCTTTATAGGCATCAGACGTTAAATCTGCATAAGCAGTTTTAGTAGCCTTCTTCACTTCGGCATCTACTTTTTCAGCATCTCTGATAACGTTTCCACTAGCATCTTTTTCAGCTTTATACTTTGCAGCGTACTGATTTAAATCAGCAACAGCATTTACAACTTTAACAACGTTTGCTGCAATCGCTGATGAGATAGGTTCAACTGTATATAATTGTGCATCACTTAGTTTTTCAAGGGCATCGATTTTATACAGTTCTGCGGTAGTAAAAGCATCTTTCACTTTGTTAATCTCAGTCATGTTATAGTCAGGTTTTGCAATCTCTGCTGCTACATAAGCGGCAGCTTCTTTTGCTACTGCAGCTTTTAATGCAGCTTTTGCAGCTTCTAACGTAGTAGCCTGACCTGCTTCCTGGTCAATCGTTAAGATTGTAGTGGATGTAAGAACATATACGCCTTCCACTGTGCTTTCTTTAATACCTGTTGTAGCATCTGTTACTGTTGTTTTTAAGCCTTTATAAGCTGAATTTACAGCAGCAGCATCTGCCGTTGAAGCAACAGCAGCAGCATTAACTGCAGCAATCAAATCGTCTACAACCTTTTTAGCCTGATCATAATATGATGTGGCATCTTTTGGTGTTGTAGTTGAATAAGCGTTAAGGTTAACGGTGTTGATGTTCTTTAAGAACTCTGCCTTATCAAGATCAAACTGATACCTTGCAGCAGTGTCTTCATCAATTGCACCTGCCAGTTCAGATACCTTGATTGTAGGCTGAGTGCTGGTTACTGTAGAATCAGCAGCTGCCAGAATTGCATCACTCAGTTCGATGGCTGACAAATCTTTGTAACTTGCATCAGCAGACAAAGCAGCCAGCTCCTTAACTCTGTTACCGATCAATTCTTCCTGTGCTGTTTTTACATCAGCAGCAGCTTTGGTCCATGCAGCCTTGCTTACATTATAGTCTGTATCAACAGTCTTGTCAGCAAGAGTCTTAACCATGCTATCATAATTTGTCCCCAATGAACTTAGAACAGCTTCGTGTGCCTGGGCTAATCTCTGAGCATATGTAGGCTCAGCCGCAAACGCAGTACCAACTGTGTAAGTGAAGACAACTGACAATGCAAGAAGCACTGTTAAAAATTTCTTCATTTTAAGAATTCCTCCCTCTTTTTTTGTACGTTTTGTAAGATTATAGTTATGCGCGTTTTTGCACAAAACTTACAAATGAAATGATAGTTCACAATGAGTATAACCTAAATCAACCCAACTTGGCAAGCATTTTTTACATTTTAGGGATAAAAATATCCCATAATTTGGTTTTTTTAAATACCTTGAAAGCCTTATGTATCAATGCTAGTACACAATCTGGACCGGTTTGGCCATGCATCATTATGCACTTGTATTTCATTTGTTCACATTATACCATAAAACAACTGCTTTTCCAATAGCAAATTATGGGTTGGCGATATTTTTTGTTAATCCAGTCCTGCAGACGGTTTCTCGTTAAAAGTCGAAAAACGTCTGAAAATACCCATTCTGCGGGGATGCAGCCATTGCTTGTACGGCCGAAACGGAGGTGTCAATACGGCAATTTTCTTGGTACTAAACCCAATTGTTACCGAAAATTTACATATTTTAGTAGGGTTTCATACAATAGCTGCGGTTCAATCGGCTTGGATAAATGGGCATTCATACCTGCTTCTGCCGACTTTTCTTCATCTACATCGTAGGCGTTGGCGGAAAGTGCGATGATAGGAACATCCTCATCTAACAGACGAATCTGTCTAGCCGCTTCTAACCCATCCATCACAGGCATGCGAATGTCCATCAGAATCGCAGCGAAGGTTTCAGGCGGTGAGTGCCTGAAAATATCCAGCCCCAGCTGACCGTTTTCTGCAGTGGTTACAGTGCAGCCGACTTTGGAAAGGAGCTTCTTCACCACCAGGGTGTTTAGTGGATGATCTTCACAGACGAGAATCTGTTTCCCGTACAGCACTTCCATCGAAGCTTCAGCAAACCGTTCCTCTTTTTCTTCTGCACTGGTTTCACGTTTCTCCAGACTCAGATAAATTTTAAAGACAGTCCCTTTGCCTAAGGCGCTCTTTACCTCAATCTCACCGCCGAGTAATTCGACTAGTTTCTTGACAATCGTCAGTCCAAGTCCAGATCCCTTCTCCATATAGGAAGCTTCGTTTTCTTGTGCGAAAGGTTCATACATGCTTTTCATAAAAGATTTGCTCATCCCGATTCCATTATCCGTTACGGTGAAGCAATACAGCATCGACTCCCTCTGCCGCAAATTGTTGGAGGGTCCTTCTTCAACCTTCAATTCCACCGTTCCGCCCGGATCAGTAAACTTAATGGCATTGGAAACCAGATTGTTCAAGATTCGTCTGATATTGATGATATCTCCTTTTATCATGCCCGCAGTCATTCCGCTGAGATCCACAACAAAACGCACTTCTTTTTCTTTTGCCAAAATCTTGCCAGTAGATACGACTGGCTCAATTAATGTCAAATTATTCATTTTCGATTGGTGTGCTTCCAATCGATCGCTCTCAATTCTGTTGACGTCCAGCGTGTCGTTAATCAAGCTCAAGAGGTATTGACCAGAGGACTGTATTTTTTCCATATAACCCTTCAGCTCTGCCACGTCGTCAGTTTCCAGTCCCAGATTAGAGAGGCCCAAAATAGCGTTCATCGGCGTCCGCAAATCGTGGCTGACTCTCGATAAAAAGTCGGTTTTCGCGTGATTGGCTTCTTCTGCTTCTCTCAAGGCTGTCGCTATGCGTCGCAGTTGTGCCTGTTCATTTTCGTAAACATCCGTCATATCGGAGCGGGTAAACATAATAAGATCCTTGCTTTCATCTAAATAGGCAAATTGCAGCTTTTTCCTTCTTAACTCGCCGTTTTCAATAAAAGAGAACATAAAGAAATATGTATCAGAATCCCTCAGCCTATCAATAATGCAGCTAAAATCCAAATTCGCAATAACCTGCTGCTGTTGTTCAGGCAAAACGCTTTTCTTGAGGTCTTGTTTGTAGCTCTCAAAAGAATGCATCTTCTTTGACATTTTCTGCGTTTCTGCCTTGCCATTTACTGTGACCAGCCGAAAGGATTCAGATTCTACCTCTAATATGGCGAGAAAATCATATTCCATGTCAGCGACACGATTGACAATCTGCTGCTGCAGCACGCTATCAGTTCGATCATAGGTATAAGCAAAGCAGATGATATCTTCACTGCCTGGCTGCAAGAAAGTTCTTAAGGTGGTCTCCACCCAGATCAGCTTACCGTCTTTCGTCTTCCGTTGATACGTAACAGAAAAGTGATTGCTTCCTTTTTCAAAGCAGTCAATCAACTGTCTGCGGGACAAAATGCGGGAAAGTTCTTCACGCTTATGCGCTCTCAAAGGCTGTCTGATCAGCTTCTCGATAAACTGATCATAGGCCTCGCCTTCCATGCCAGGTATTGCATAAGAACTGCGTTCTACAGAAAATTCCACTTTGTTTTTTGAAATGTTGTGTCTGCCTTTGGCAATCAAAGTCTCGTCTGAGACGTCGTTCATAAACTTTAACTGGTCTTGATACTGTTCCTCAGCTCGTTTTTGTTTTTCGATATCCCGCGCCGTGCCTATAGCCCGCAGAAAGCTTCCGCCTTCGTCCCTAATCACAGTGTATGCCGTTTCAAACCATTTGTACTGTGCGATCCGTGAAACCCAATATCTGCACTGAAATTTCACTTGACTCTCTCCATCAAACAATTTCTGATAGCCATCCATCAATATATCTGCATCGTCCTGATGCACGTCTCTCTTGTCCAGAAGTGCTTCGGGAATATTTTTGACAATGAGATCATTCTCATCAAAAGTCTTTGCGCAGCCTCCATTGCAAACAATCGTTCTGTTGTTAATATCATATTCCCATGATGTAATGCCCATCTGTTCCATGACCGCCTGCAGCGTCTCTTCACTGTGTTTAAAATCATGAATGTCGACCGCTATGGCCAAGGCTTTGGCCGGTTGTCCATTTTCGTCTGCAATCGCGGTATAATGAATCTTCTTCCACTCATAACCTTCTAGGTTGGGATTCCAGATTCTCGCATCAAAGCAGACACTGCCGGCGTCTCTTTTCAATCTGGCCATCATATTGAGATATTCTGCCACATCGTCCGGATGTACGTATCCTGTTTCTATCCACGATGCAGGGAAATTTTCAATTATTCCTTCTATTTTATAGTCTTTTCGCGATTTAAGTCCGAGGTAGGCCCTGTCATGTTTGATGTCATATTCCCAAAATTGGACGCCAGATTCTTCAATGACAGAAAATAGGGTTTTCTCCGTCAGTGTCAGCATGGTCTCCGCCTTCTTTTCGGCGTCTATGTCCGTGACCTCTGCATAGATAATCTGCCCGCTTCCTTCATTAGCCTGGGAATTCGCTTTCAACCGCAGCCAAAAATACTCGCCGCTTGTTCGATCAAGAAGGCGAAAATCGTGTATCAGCGGTTCTTGCTGCTGCAAAAGGGCCTCTGCTTTGCCGCGCAGCTGAAAAACGTCCTCATGGTGAACCAGCTGTTCCAGCTCAGTCAAGTCACTGCACTTCACTGTCTTCAGCAGCTGCTGACTGATATACACAGGAGAAAAGCCTATCCCGTCGTAGCAGAATAGTCCAATGCCTCCCGGCAGATTGTCTAATATCGGAGCCGCACTTTTCCAATCCATATTTTTTCTCCTGTCAAAGATTCTACCTTCATATTACTCTTGATTGTAACAGAACGCAATGTATTATTCAGTCGAAAACGGCTTAACACCTTTTCACAAGGGTTGACGCTTCGCCAAGTACGTTCTTTCATATTGCGTCAATATCGATTTTATCGATATTTCCTGCATAATAAAAAGAGGAAACTGCCGTCACTAGCAGTTTCCCCTATGAATCTTGCGGTTTTTATGGAATTCTAACTTACATCATGCCGCCCATGCCGCCCATTCCGCCAGGGCCGCCATTCGCCATCGCATTTGTCAGTGGATCGCTTCCTTTGATTTCAACGATGCCTGCTTCTGTCGTAAGCAGCATTGCGGATGCAGATGCAGCATTCTGAATTGCTGATCTTGTTACCTTTGCAGGGTCAACGATACCAGCATCAATCATGTCGACATACTCTTCTGTTGCAGCGTTGAAACCAACTCCAGCTTTCTGGTTCTTCACTTCTGCAACGACTACACTGCTCTCAAAGCCTGCGTTGTCAGCAATCTGTCTAACCGGCTCTTCCAGTGCTCTCTCGATAATCTTTGCACCAGTCTTTTCGTCACCTTCCAGAGTTTCAACATATTTAGATACAGCCGGAATTGCATTGCAGAGCGCTACGCCGCCGCCTGCTACAATACCTTCTTCTACCGCAGCCTGTGTTGCGTTCAGTGCGTCTTCAATTCTCAGCTTTCTTTCTTTCAGTTCCGTTTCTGTTGCAGCGCCGACTTTGATGACAGCTACGCCGCCTGCCAATTTCGCCAATCTTTCCTGGCATTTTTCTTTATCAAATTCTGATTCAGATTCTGCAAGCTGTGTTTTGATAGCGCTGATTCTGGAATCGATATCTGCTTTTTCACCGGCTCCATTGACGATAACAGTTCTGTCTTTTTCAACTTTGACAGTGCCTGCCTGACCAAGCATATCAACTGTCGCTTCTCTGAGGTCATAACCGACTTCTTCGCTGATGACTGTAGCGCCAGTCAGAACTGCGATATCCTCTACCAATGCTTTCTTTCTTTCGCCAAATCCAGGTGATTTAACGGCAACAACGTCGAAAGTTCCTCTCAGCTTGTTGAGAACTAATGTTGTCAAAGCTTCGCCTTCTACGTCTTCTGCCACGATCAGAAGTTTTCTGCCCTGTTTTACAATCTGCTCTAACAGCGGAAGCAGATCCTGAATGTTGCTGATTTTCTTATCGGTTAATAAGATGTAAGGATTTTCTAAAACAGCTTCCATCTTATCTGTGTCGCTTACCATGTACGCTGACAGATATCCTCTGTCAAACTGCATACCTTCTACTACATCTAACGTAGTACCCATGGTCTTGGATTCTTCTACTGTAATAACGCCATCCTTGCCGACTTTTTCCATCGCTTCTGCAATCATAACGCCGATTGTTTCGTCAGCAGCAGAAACAGATGCAACCTGTGCGATAGATTCTTTTGTTTCTACTTTGTGTGAAGTCTTTTTGATTTCTTCAACAGCTGTGTCAACTGCTCCCTGGATGCCTCTCTTCAGTACCATCGGATTTGCGCCTGCCGCCACGTTTTTGAATCCTTCTCTGATGATGATCTGTGCAAGCAGTGTAGCTGTCGTCGTTCCATCACCGGCAACGTCGTTTGTCTTTGTTGCAACTTCCTTGACCAACTGTGCACCCATGTTCTCGACGGAGTCTTCCAGTTCAATTTCTCTTGCAATAGTTACACCGTCATTGGTGATCAAAGGTGATCCGAATGATTTGTTGATCAAAACGTTTCTGCCTTTAGGTCCTAATGTGATTTTAACGGTATCTGCTAATTTATCTACACCTACCTGAAGCTTTCTTCTGGCGTCCTCGCCATAAAATAAATCCTTTGCCATTTTTCATTACCTCCCTGATTAATTATTCTACGATTGCCAGTATATCGCCCTGGCTCATAATTGTGTATTCTTCACCATTATATTTGATCTCTGTTCCTGCGTATTTAGAAAATACAACTTTGTCCCCTGCAGAAAGTTCCATCACTTCGTCCTTTGTTCCAGGACCTACTGCTACGACTTCGGCTGTCTGTGGTTTTTCCTTTGCTGCGCTCGCAAGGATGATACCGCCTTCTGTCTTTTCTTCAGCTTCTAATTTCTTAATCACAACTCTGCTGCCAAGTGGCTTGATTCCAAAACTCATTTTCTCTACCTCCTAGTTTATGTTGATATTATTATGTACTGTTTTTTTTGCGTTCTGACACATCTTTCGTGTCGATTTGTTAGCACTCAATTAATTCGAGTGCTAATCATCTTCTTTATTGTAGGTCTTTCTTGCTCTGATGTCAATATTTTTTTGCAAATTTTTATGTGAAATTTTCTTTATGTTTTAAAAAAAGCAGTCTAAAATCCAGACTGCCTTACTTCTGCCTTCTTTTTCCCCATAAAGAGTCTCCCCTCTTCTCCCCTGCCCTATTCACTGCCTACAGCTTTCGACACGTTTCATCTATTTTTTTCCCTAATATAATAGAAGAGATATTGCTGAGCAAAACCTCCCAGTTGGCCAAAGTGTTCCTGGGCATAAGTACACATCCCCTTATGATCGCCTTCATCAATGCCATATAATTGACTCATCACCCTCGCCATCCAGACATCGATGGGAAAGCTGTCATACTTGCCCATTGAAAACAGGAGTATACAGTTCGCAACCTTTGGACCTACGCCGCATAATGCCGAAAGCTGAACTTCATCCTCCGGCAGTCCCTTTTCACACACCATCTTTGCTGTCTCAAGCAAATATCTAGTCCTGTAGCCAAGTCTGACCGGCGCCAGGTCCTCCGCCGTCAGACTTGCCAGCTTCTGCGGTCCGGGCAGACTGTAATAGGTCCGGCCCGCGTATTCGCCTGCCGGCAGTCCAAACATCTGAGACAAGTTCTCAATACAGCCTTTGATTCTAGGAATGTTATTATTCTGCGATATGATAAAAGAAACAATGGTCTCCCAGAGGTCCTGTTTTAAAATCCGAATCCCTTGGCCGCATGCCACCGCTTCGCCCATCACCAGATCATCAGCCGTCAAGGTCCTCTTTATCTCCCCATAGTCTCTGTCTAAATCCAGATAAGGTTTCCAGATTTGCAGGAAATCTTCTTCCGTGCAGTTTTTGATAATCAAATCCCCTGTTGTCTCAGGCTCACTGGCTCGATCGCCGCAGACAAACTGCATATTGACCACTCGATCCATCGCCGTCCCGGTGTAAGAGCCGTCGGCCTGCTTTTCCCATCGAAAACATTGGCCGCATTCAAAGACATGGTCTAAGCGAAAGTCCTTTACATTTTTTACAATATATTCATCCATCCTTCGTTCGTCCTTCTATGTAGTTTTACTTATCTTACCACAAGACGATCCTTACAGCAAAGACCAGCATCTGGAAAGGGCTTTGCACAATCTGCTTTAGCCCCAAATGCCTCTGGCGATGCCGCTGATTTCTACGTCCACTTTAACCACATTAAAGGCCGTCATATACTCGATCACCTCCGCCAAGCGCTGCTGAAAATCCATCGCAGTCTCCCAAAGGGGGCTGCCCTCTCCAATGGTGATAGAAACATCTACCACTAAATTATCTGGCGCCGTATTCTCGTAAACTTTTATGACTTCGACAACCCCCTTCACTTCGCCTGCAACGCAGGAGGCAATATCTGTCAATACAGTGTCAGAAATAAAAAACTCACCCATATAACTAAAAGTCGGCCGGACGACTGTTTTCTCAGAAAACTGGGCTTTGCCGCCAACGTTCAGACCGCGGAAGATACGCAGAGGATCCAGAAAATATCCGGCAAAATCGCGTTTCAGCTGCAGCGTAGGAACAGGAATGATATGCTTCCCCTGCATGTGCCGCTGCTTATCAGCGATATCCCGCTCTTCTGGCGTGGTAATATCGTCAATATAGATGCGCTCGCTGACCTGCGGCAGTTCCAGGCGCGCGACGATTCTGTCTGTCATACGGTCGCTGGTTCCAATAATCAGCAGAGACGATGGGTTCAGCTCCTGTATCCGTTTTGCCACTGAAGATGCATGCTCGTCCAAGGTGAACAGCGCCGTTTTGATGGCCCCTGCCATTGTCTTCTGACGCTTGGCGGATATTCCCGCTTCCACTCGATTTTTGTAGATAAATAAGCCGTCGTCAATGATGCTTACTATGTTTTTTTCCTTACATAGGTTGATGGCCTGGTATGACTTTCCAGTACCACTTTTACCCGTCAAAGTATAAACTTTCATCTTTACTTATACTCGCCCTTCTGCTATAATAGAATTCGAATTCAAGACATGTCTTAAAGGAGGATATATCATGGCTTATAAAATTACAGACGCTTGCATCAGCTGTGGAGCTTGTGCAGCAGAATGTCCAGTTGAAGCTATCGCTGAGGGCGACGGTACATATGTAATCGATGCTGATAAATGCATTGATTGCGGCGCTTGTGCTGGTGCTTGCCCAGTCGATGCTCCAGTTGAGGCTTAATATTTCATTATTACCAAATGATAAGGCTGCTTCTTTTGAAACAGCCTTATTTTTTTATACGGCAACGTCATTGTCTTACAAGCCGTCGCCGCCTACTCTTCCTTCTTAGCCTTCTCTTTTGATTGATCCTTTTTCTGGATATCGTTCATATGGTATGCCAGCGAATGCAAGCTGTCAGATAAGTGTACATTCTCCAGAGCTACATGCTTTGGCACTTCGATATCTGTGGGAGCAAAGTTCCAGATCCCCTTTACCCCTGCAAAGGACAGTTTGTCGGCAACTTCCTGTGCGTTGTTCTGATTGACACAGATGATGCCGATATCAATTTCTTCTTCCTCCACGTACTCTACGATGTTCTCATAATCCATAATCTCGATGCCGTCCAAATCCTTGCCGATCAAATTCGGGCTGATTTCAAATACACCGCAGACCTTAAAACCTTGTTTATGAAAGTGCGTATACTTGGCGATGGCCTGTCCCAGATTTCCGGCACCCATGATAACCATTCTGTATTCTTTATCCAGTCCCAGGATCGCACTGATCTCATCGTAAAGGCCATCGACGCTGTAGCCGTAGCCCTGTTGTCCAAATCCGCCAAAATTGTTCAAGTCCTGTCTAATCTGGGATGCTGTATATCCGATCAGATTACTGAACTCTTTGGAGGATATCTTCTCCACTCCCTTTTTTCTCAGCTCGATCAGATATCTTCTATATCTCGGGAGCCTTTTAATTACCGCATTGGATATCTTTGCATTTTTCATTTGTCATCCCACCTTTCATCGGACATCATTCAACCTTCTTTTTGAATGATAGGAATTCCATATCTTCTATCATACAAAAAGCCCGTCAGAGGCTGACGGGTTTTCCTTGTTATTCCTGTTCACAATTTTCTTCAACGTATCTAACTAAATCGCCTACCAACTGGAATTTTTCAGCTTCTTCGTCAGGAATCTCGATATCGAACTCTTCCTCGATCGCCATGATGATTTCCACAGCGTCAAGAGAGTCTGCTTCCAAATCCTTCATCAGATTTGTGTCCATCGTCACTAAGGACTCCTCTACACTCAGCTGCTCCATAATAATTGATCTTATTTTATCAAAAGCCATAACTAACCTCCATTTGTCGTTACTAAATTACAAAACTTATTATAGTTGACTACTATATGTAATGCAAGACAAAATTTCAAGTTTTTACTAAATCTATTACAATTCCATCCAATTGTCGTACGCTTCCTCCAATTTTACCCTCAAATCTTTGACTTTTTCGTCGAGTTCTGTCAAAAGTCCAGTATTTGCCAGATTCTCAGGCTTGCACATTTCACCTTCGGTCTGCCCAATCTTGTCTTCAAGTTCCTCGATCAAAGACTCCAGCCTCTCTTTTTCTCTGATCCTGCGCCGTTCCTCTGCTTCTTTTTTCTTCTTAAGCGCTCGCTCTTCTGCCGGACTTAGGTTTGTCCCCTGGTCAAAATCTATTTCTGCCCCATTCACTTTTTCTGCTTCTGACATCTCTTTTAAATACCGCTTGCCCGATTCGATAGAAGCTTTTTTCTCCACATAATAGTCGTAAGTGCCCAGATATTCAGTTAAGCCTTCTTTTTCCAGTTCCAAAATCCTGGTCGGTATTTTGTTCAGGAAATATCTGTCGTGAGAGACGACGATGACGGTTCCCGGATACTCCATGAGAGCGTCCTCAAAGACCTCTTTTGAGTCGATATCCAAATGGTTGGTCGGTTCGTCCAGGACCAGCACGTTGGCGCCGCTCATCATCAATTTTAAGAGAGCCAGCCTGGCTTTCTCGCCGCCGGAAAGCGATCCGACTTTCAGAAACACCTGATCGTTCTTAAATAAGAAGCATCCTAGGATGGAACGGATCTCGCTGTCCTTATACAGCCGGTAAGAGTCATGGACTTCGTCCATGACAGTAGCCTCGTTGTTTAAAAGCAGTTGTCCTTGATCGTAATATCCGAACAGCACGTTGTGTCCGATTTTCAGATATCCTTCACTCGGAGAAAGCTCCTCCATCATAACCCGCAGCAGTGTCGTCTTCCCTACGCCGTTGGGACCTACGATGCAGATTCGCTCGCCCCGTTTGATATCAAAATTCACATGTTCAAAGAGTTCTCTGCGAGAGGCGCCGAAACCGAAGGATTTTGCCAGTTCCTCCCCGTGAAGAACGTCGTTGCCGCTTTGATATTCTTGACGAAAGTGAATTTTTACCTTGCCCAGTTCCGATTCGGGCCGATCCAGCCGGTCGATATGATCCAATCGTTTTTCTCTGGATGCGGCTCGTTTCGCCAGCTTCTCCGTGCCCCGCTCCTTAAAGCGTCTGATCAGATCCTCTTGCCTCTTAATCTCCGTCTGCTGTTTATTGTAAGCCCGCATTTCGGCTTCTCGAAGGGCCCGCTTCTTCTCAGCAAAAGCACTGTAATTTCCTTCATAACATTTCAGTTTGTGGTGCTCCACTTCAAAAATTCGATTTGTCATCTGATCGAGGAAATATCGGTCATGGGATACCATGATGATTGTGCCCTTATAGCTCTTTAGATACTGCTCCAGCCATTTCAGCGTGCCGATGTCAAGATGGTTGGTCGGCTCGTCCAGGAACAAAATATCCGGTTTTTCCAGAAGCAGACAGGCCAGCGCCAGTCTGGTTCTTTCACCGCCGCTGAGGGTGCTGATCTTCTTGTCATAATACTCTTCTCCAAAAGCCATGCTGTTTAGAATACCAGAAATCTCGCTTTTGTAAGAATAACCGCCTTCATTTTTAAAAGTCTCTGTCAAGGCTGCATAGCGGTTCATTTCACAGCCGGCTTCAGCGCCCAGCTCGCTGATTTTAAGAGAAAGCGCCGTCAGCTCTTTTTCCATTTCTTCAAGAGGTTTGAATATCTTGTGGATTTCTTCCAGAACTGTATTCTCTCTGTCAAAGTTATCCTTCTGTTTTAAGTAACCTATGACTTGATTCTGCGACATGAAAAAATTTCCGCCGTCCGCCGCAAGCTGGCCTGAGAGAATGTTGAGCAGAGTAGTCTTCCCTGCTCCATTGGCGCCGACAATACCGATACGGTCTCCCTCATTGACGTGAAAGGACACGTTTTCTAAAATCGTGTCCACGCCATAGGTTTTCGTTATATCTTTTGCTGATAAAATTACCATGTAAATCTCCCTGTATGTTATATCGCCAGGCTTGGGTAAGCATCCAGATAAAGATCGTCTGCCCCTAGCGTCTGATATTTGTAATAGGCTGCACAGGCGATCATCGCCGCATTATCTGTACACAAAACAGGATCCGGCACGTAGAGTCTGATTCCGTGCTTATCACATTCCGCCTGTAAATCACAGCGCAGCTTGGAATTGGCCGCTACGCCTCCTGCCAGGACTAGTTTGTCCTGTCTTTTGTCTAAGGCCGCTTCAATGGCCTTTTTGACAATCACTTCTATAACCGCCGCCTGAAAGCTGGCCGCTACGTCTGGCACGCTGATTTCCCTGCCTGCCTGTTTCTCTGTATTTAAGTAATTGAGTACTGCTGTCTTTAAACCGCTGAAGCTGAAGTCCAAGCTGCCTTTTTCCAGAAATACTCGTTTAAAGTGAATTGCCTGCGAATTTCCCTCCTTCGCAGCTATATCGATTTTAGGACCGCCGGGATAACCCAGCCCAATCACTCTCGCCACCTTGTCATAGGCCTCGCCCACTGCATCGTCGCGTGTTCCGCCTAGGACATTGCATTGCCCGTAATCCGTCATTTCAACGATGTTGGTATGGCCGCCTGAAACGATCAGGCTCATAAAAGGCGGCTTAAGGTCAGGATACTGTATGAAGTTGGCACTGATATGGCCGTGCATATGATTGACCCCTACGAGAGGGATGTCTTTGGCAAAGGCCATTGCTTTTGCCGTAGCGACGCCCATCAGCAGCGCGCCTACAAGGCCTGGACCGTAGGTAACGCCTAAAAGATCGATGTCATCCAAGGTGACGCCGGCTTCCGTCAGGCTCTGCTCCACTACCCTATTCATATTCTCAAGATGATGGCGGGAGGCGATTTCCGGCACCACTCCGCCGAAGGCGGTATGAATCGCAATCTGAGACGAGATGACGTTACTCAGAACAGTCCTGCCATCAGCAAGCACCGCCACGGAAGTCTCATCACAACTGGATTCAATTGCCATCGTCAAAAACTTTTGATCTTTCATATTTATTTCACTAAGCACCGGTCGTCAGGCCCCCAATGCCTGCAGTTTTCACAGGATTGATAGTCTGACATCGTAAAGGTGTCAAAGTCATATCTCCTTTCAAAACGATTACAATGGGTACAAATCTCCATCAAACCGCCGTATCTTTCTATATCGTCGTAAGGTCGTTTTTCCATTTCCATCGCATAATCCTCCCAATCGGTCTAGTTGTTTAAGGCTATTTTGGTCTAATTTGCCTGGGATTATGCATTTTACAATTTTACTGCCTGTCTGCGGTTTTTAGTACCGCCACATGATGACGGCGTCCTCTCCGTTATCTTCATAATAACCTTTTCGCAGGCCAGCTTCTTTAAAACCGAATTTTTCATAAAGTCTCTTAGCCGCCTCGTTACCTGTGCGTACTTCCAGGGTATGGGCAATAATTCCTTCCGCCTGCGTAGCTTCCAGCATGGCCTCGATCAAAGCTGACCCGATTCGCCGTCTGCGATGTGACGGCGATACAGCCACATTATTAATATGCCCCTCTTCAGAGACGAGCCATATGCCCAAGTAACCCACCACTTCTTCATCAAGTTCAGCCACGAAATACATCGCCATCTGATTTTCTGCCATGTCACGATAGAGCGATTCTCTGGACCAGGGCGAAGCAAAACACACCTGCTCCAAGGCAGCAATGCCATCCAGATCTTCTAACCGTCCTCTTCTGATCACTAATTTTATCATAAGCCTATCTCGCTTTAAATCTGGCCATTTTAGCAGCCCTTTCTCTTGCCAGGCTGCCGTCTTTTAACTTCTGTTCCGCCTCAGTCACTCTCATGTAATCAGGCAGCAGCTGATCTGCAGAAATCAGCTCTCCATTGCGATATTTCTTCACAGCCGCGCGTGCTGTCATACCAGCGTCCTGATATCGCTCATCCTTTGGCGCATTCAAAACGCGGCAGCCTTCCAGCTTCAGCATTTTTTCCTTGAAGTCAGCCAATTCTTGCGCATAAGCGTCTACGCCGTCTCCATAGAATTTTACCGAAGCGGCCTGCAGCATGCCGCAGGGCATTTCTGACCGCACGTCTTCCAAGTGGGCCTCGACTGCCTCAAAGACCTCCGTCAGTAAGTAAGGGCCGCTCCGCAAAATATCATCGCCA
The DNA here is from genome assembly GCF_900086585.1 of Emergencia timonensis. GTDB lineage: Bacteria > Bacillota > Clostridia > Peptostreptococcales > Anaerovoracaceae > Senimuribacter > Senimuribacter timonensis. Next base: position 1,324,652 of record NZ_FLKM01000008.1, on the reverse strand, counting down.
GCTTCACCAAAAACACCGCCGTAGACCTGTCCTCTGCGTGCGTTAAAAATTGGCACAATCAGAGACATACCATCACATCTCTGTTTAAACATATCCAACGTAGGAACAGAGATGGCCGGCAGATTCAGAGCCTGCGCCACGGCGCGAGCCGTTGATACGCCAATCCTGATACCCGTGAAAGAACCTGGCCCGATTGATGCAGCCACTGCTGACAGATCACTTTTGGCAAGTTTCCACTCGTCCATCAGCTGCTGCGCCATGGGCATCAAATCTTTCAGATGATTCATTTCCTCACCTGAAATTTTCAGTGAGCAGTTCCCTGCGCCGTCTGTGATTGCAACGCTGCCCAGCGGTCCTGTCGTCTCTATAGCTAAAATGTACATTTGTATATTCGCTCTCCTTCTCTTTCACCGTATTCAATGAAGATACATTTCGTGTCTTCTGGCAGTATTTCCGCTACCTGATCCGCCCATTCTATGACAGACACGCCGCCTGCATAAAAATACTCCTCAGCGCCGATTTCGAACAGATCGTCTGCATTCTCCAAACGATACACGTCAAAGTGATACAAAGGCAGTCTGCCGGAATGATATTCGCAGACAATCGTAAAAGTAGGGCTTGTAATCGTTTCTGCAACGCCAAGCCCCTCTGCAATATATTTCGTCAGTGTTGTTTTTCCTGTACCCAGATCCCCAATCAAAGCGACTACGGCATTTTCCGTCAAGCTTTCTGCCAGTCTATGTCCGAAGACCTTGGTGTCTTCTTCGTTTTTAATAAGTACTTCTCTCATCTGTCTCATGCGCCCCTGTGTAAGAATTTAGAGATTCGCTTGTATACCAGGAAGGTAATCAGCGCGTTGATGCTGGCTTTCAGCAGGTTAAACGGTATGACAATGGGGATCAGCATGGCTAGGACCGCTTTTCTCGGCGTACCTAAGAACCAAGGAGTAACGATATAATTCGCTAAACACATCACTGCGGTAATGGCAATCACGCCCACCACCAATGCGATAATCGCTTCCTTTTTTGACTTCTTATGGCGGTAAAGGCCGCCTGCAATCAGCGCAAAGATGCCTGTGGCAAAGAAGTGCATGATAAAGCCATACACGCCGTCTCCACCCAGGACAAATGCCTGGATCAAGCTGACGATCAAGGTAACCGTCAGTCCTGCTATCGGTCCGAAGGCAAAGGTCGTGATATAGATTGGAATGTCTGCCGGGTCATAGACTAAAAACGGCGCTGGTGGATAGGGGATTCTGATCAATAGAACCAGAACGCAGGAAATAGCCACCATCATGGCCAGTTTTGCTAATTTTACTGTGTTGAATTTGTTGTTCATTCTTCCTCCGTAATTCGAAACTCTGCCTGTGAGAGTTTGTAAATCGCATCTGCATAAATTTTCGTCATCTTCATCAGTTTTTCAATGGACAACCGCTCGTCCTTTTGGTGCATCAGATCCGGATCGCCTGGAAACATGCCGCCGAAGGCGACGATATTCTTCGCTGCTCTCGCATAGGTGCCGCCGCCAATCACCAGCGGTTTACTCTCATAATCGCCAGTGTTCTGCTGATAGACTTCCATCAAGGTTTTGATCATAGGGCTCTCTGGATTCATGAAGATCGGCGCCTGTGCCCTGCCTTTGATAATGCCCAGATCGTATTTGTTGATCAGTGGCGTAATCGCCGCAAAGACTTGTTCGTCCGTATATGTCACCGGATAGCGAACATTGATGGTCAAAGTGATAGATTCCCTGTCATAAGATACCAGTCCCACGTTAAGCGTCAGCTTTCCTGATGGTTCATCGCAGAAACCGCAGCCGATCTGCTCCCCATTTAAATCAAATCCGATATAAGTATTGTAGAACTGAATAAAGTCGTTGACGTCATCATTAGAGAAGTTCAATCTGCCCAAAAAATCCATCATGATGGAAATGGCGTTGAGTCCCGCTTCTGGGGTAGCGCCGTGGGCCGACTTTCCGTCTGACGTGATTTCCAAAGATTTTCCGACACCTTTGACGCCGATTTTATAACCGGTCTCTTCCCTGTAAGCGGCGGCCAATTCTCTAATCTGTCCATAACTCTCAGGCGTATCATGCTTTACGACTGCCCTGGCATGTTCGGCAACCATATTGGCTGCAGCGCCGCCTGTGAGACTGCGCAGATCCAGCCCCATATTTTGGGTTTTGGCAAACTTCTTGGCGATTTCAAAACTGACAATACCTTTCTCCCCATTGAGGGCGGGAAATTCGGCATCAGGTGTAAAGCCGTAATTGGGCATCTGCTCTCGCTGTCCATAGTATGCCATGCCGTTCCAACTAGTCTCTTCGTCTAATCCTAAAATCAGACGGACCTTTTTTGACGGCACATAACCGGCATCCTTCAAGGCCTTCATCGCAAAGAGAACGGCGATAACCGGTCCCTTATCGTCCAGGGTGCCTCTACCATAGATATATCCATCAGAGACGGCACCGCTGTATGGGTCAAAGGACCAGCCGTCACCTTCCGGCACCACATCCAAATGACCTAATATACCCACGATTTCATCTCCGACGCCATAGTCAATATGACCCCCGTAATGGTCCACGTTTTTTATTTCAAAGCCCAGTTCTTTTCCTTTATTTAGCGTGTACGCAAAAGCATCCTGCACGCCTTTTCCGAAGGGATAAACTTCTCCGTCTTTGGTCGCTACAGGATTTGACTGCACACTTTTGATGGATACAAGGTCCTGCAGAGTTTGAATCTGCAGTTCCCTGTTCTCCTCTATCTTTTTCAGATAATCCATTATTCTACGGCTTCAACACCGGCGATTTCAGGATAGCTTTCTACGAGAATTCTCTCTACAATGCCTTTCAGAGTCATTCTGGCGCCTGGGCATCCTGCGCAGTGACCCTGCAGTCTTACTTTTACGATATTATCTGCAGTCAGTTCCACAAATTCGATGTCTCCTCCATCTCTCTGTAATACTGGTCTGATCTGCTCTAAAGCTGCTTTAATTTTGTCTTCCATTTTGTTTCTCCTTTGTATTTAAATATAAAATTACTTATTTAGCTGTATAGACGGAAACGAATTTGCCGTCTTTGATGACGTCTACGTTGATCGGTTTGGTCGGCTCCCCTGTCTCATCAAAAGAAATCTCACCAGAAGCGCCTTTAAAGTGGTTTGTTCCTTTCAAGGCTTCTTTTACCAGGTAACCGTCAATGGACCCTGCTTTTTCTATGGCCTGAAGTCCAATCATGTAAGCGTCAAATCCCAGAACCGTTTCCTCCGGTGGTTCGCTTTCACCAAACTTATCTTGATATGCTTTGAGAAATTGGTTGTACAATATATCTTTATCCGCCGTTTCTTCAGCGCTTGTACTCATAAAGTTTGAAGCTACCGCTATCTTTATACCCTGATATCTATTTTGTAACTCAATTAAATCATTATTATGCCAATCTTTGGGTGCAACAAAAGTAACGTCGCGCAGGCCGATCTTCTGTGCCTCTGCAAAAACTTTGTCCGCAGTCTTTAAGGAAACTGGCATAAACACGGCCTTTACGCCGGATGCTTTTATTTTTTCTAAATACCCTTTGTAGTCCTTTGCTTTCGGGCTGATCTGAACCGATGCAGCAATACAGTTTTCGTCCTCTGTCAATTTTTCCATCTCGGCCGTAAACTGTCTCACTAGTTCGCTGGTAGTATCCTCATTTTCCATTTTAATGATGCCGGCTTTTGCTTGTTCCAATTCTTCAAAGACATAGTCCGCCAAAGCTTTACCCTGGCTCGCATCGGTAAAAGTCACTCGAAAATAGTACTCGTTGTTCTTGATAATCAGCGGATTGGTTGCCGTAATTGCAATGGCCGGTATTTTTACCTTTCCAAGCTTCTGGCTGGCGACGAGAGATACTGCCTCTCCATAGCTGCCAAGGACGATGACAGGTTTTTTATCTATCAAATCTGTCACGGCAGATTCCGCTACATAGATGCTGCTCTGCGTATCCGCGTATACCAACTCTACTTTCTTTCCTAATACCTCTCCTGCAATTTCATGGGCAAGTTCGATTCCCTCTATTTCCATCTGGCCCTTCTCGCTGTCATTTCCTGTCTGCGGCTCCAATATACCGATCTTGACCGTATCTGCCGCAGCTCCCTTTTCGGAGAAAAAGGCTTCTTTAAAATTATCAAAAGTTGTGCAGCCTGTCATGAGGGTCACACCCACTGTCAAGACAAGTGCCAGGGCTATGTTTCTCGTTTTACTCATATTTTCCCCTTCTTTGTTCCAATTGCATACATACAATTAATTATACTATATTTGGCATAAAAGTAAACCTTTTTTGTGTGAAGGAACTTTCACAGAAAGATAACGAAATTATTTTGTTTGGTCTTTCCAAAATGTGGTACAATAACAATATCAAAGTTAAAATGAAATTCAAAGGAGGAATAGTATTATGAAATGGGTATGTTCAGTATGTGGATACGTTCATGAAGGAGATCAGCCGCCTGAGAAATGTCCTCAGTGCAAAGTTCCAGCTGACAAATTTATCAAGCAGGAAGAAGGCAAGGTAGAATGGGCCGACCAGCACGTTGTCGGAGTTGCAAAGGGTGTTGATCAGGAGATTATAGATGGACTGAGAGCTAATTTTGAGGGCGAATGCTCAGAAGTAGGCATGTACCTTGCAATGTCAAGAGTTGCCCACAGAGAAGGCTATCCAGAAATCGGTCTTTATTGGGAAAAGGCTGCTTACGAAGAAGCAGAACACGCAGCTAAATTTGCAGAACTTCTCGGCGAAGTTGTGACAGATTCCACAAAGAAGAACTTAGAGATGAGAGTGGAAGCTGAAGCAGGCGCTTGCGCAGGTAAGAAGGCTCTTGCTACTATGGCTAAACAGCAGAATCTGGACGCAATCCACGATACTGTCCACGAAATGGCAAAAGACGAAGCAAGACATGGCGCTGCTTTCGAAGGACTTCTGAAGAGATACTTCGGCTAAAGGTCAATGCCTTAAAAATGTTTGAAATTCAAGTACATAGAAGATATGGAGAGTCAGAAATGGCTCTCTTTTTCTTTGGGAATTGAAGAGGTTTCATATTGTGGTGGTATCCTTTTGGTGTCCCGAGTATTCTCTTTGGGGTTGGAATTTTGAGCCTGAAAAATCCACACAGCCTGCGCTATGTGGATTCCTCAAACTTTATATTACTGTGCGGCAGTCTTTCATTGGCCAGGCGGAATCGCAAATTCAGTATAGCCGCGGAGCGCGGGCGGGAGCAGATGGCTATGCGGCCTGCTCCCCTTTGTCCGTCCCCGTCTCACCGCCACTTCCATACCTCTTCGCCACGGCGATACCCATCGCCAGCATCATCAGTCCGCCCATTGCGCCTACCAGCCAAATATACCTGTATCCGTCATTTCCCATGGAATCCAGCCAACTGCCGCAGACGGTATAGAGCCAAAGATCTGAAGAATACCCGATGGCAGAAGCGATACCATAGACACTTCCTACGTATAATACAGGAACTGACGCTGTCGTAACCAAGGTGTAGAGGAAATTAGACATCATCGCATTGCAAATCAGTACCAGCACTGCTACCGCCATAATCCAGACGGCGTACTGCTTTCCCTGAGGGATGAACATCATGACCAGGGAGAAAAAAATGCAGCCCAGGGAAAAGCGGTTGATCAGCTTGCTGGCGGATTGCCCCATGCGGTCCCTGAGCATCCCGCCGATCGGTGAGAAGATCATCAGCGCGCCTGTTCTGATTGCAGCCGTAAAAGCCTGTGCAAAAGGAATGCTTTGGTCATAGGCATCCGTCAGATATGGATTGAGATACGGAATCACCGATCTGATCAAAAAATAGCCCAGGGTGAAGATTGCCAGGTACCAGGTGATCGGCAGTTTTGCCGCATGTCCCAAGAGGCGGAGGTCCTCCCTGATCCCTTTGCCCTCTTTCTCATACTCCATGTTCGGAATCAGGAAGAAGATCGCTGCGGCGACCAAAATGCTCAGTACGCCGTAAATGACATAAGCGATTTTGAAACCGTTGGGATTATCAGCCAGCGCATAGGTGATAATGGCCAATACCACGTACTGCAGCACCAGGGACATGATGGAGTATGCGATATCGGTCATAGCAAAGAGCCTGCCCTGCTCATCATCGCCGCCCAGCATTTTGATGATTTTCAAATAAGCGCTCCAGTTGAGGGTAATGGCTGTAATGCCAAAGCAGAAGAACAGCAGTGCCAGCATCACAAAGGAACTGCACATGGCTACGGCAAAGGATACCAGCGCCGTCGTCACGCAGGATGCGATGACAAGCTTTTTCGGATTGATGATATCAGCAATCCAGCCGCCGATAAAATAGCTGGGGACGGCGGAAGCTGCATAAGCAGTGAGGAGCCAGCCCATCTGACTATCTGTCACGCCATACGTATTGAGAAATTGATTATAAAAATCGTAAGCCAGGTAGGGAATCAGCAGTACGATACTGGAGAACGTCACCATACAGGCGAGAAACAGTTTTCTTCTTATCGAGGTATTCTTATCCATTATGAACTTCCTTTCTTAAACGAGTATCTCGCCGTCCTTGATCACGTGGACCGGCGGCTTTGTCATCACATAAATATCTTCATCAGGGTTTCCGTCCACCAAGACCAGATCAGCCAGCTTGCCCACTTTGATCGTTCCCAGGGAGTGACCAAATCCCATGATCTCCGCGCTGTTTTTTGTGGCCTGCAGCAGGATATCCAGATCATCAAAAGTGTAGTACTCTTTTCTGGCGATAAACTCATAGCCTGGATGTTTCCGCAGGGCGACTAAGTCGATGTCGGAGCCAAACCCAAGCTTCAGTCCTGCGTGATAAGCCTTGTTGATGTTGGCAATTTCAATTTCTGCAGCTTCTCTGCTCAGTTCCAGCAACTCCGCGGATACGTCCGGATTCGATTCATCCAGACAGTACAGTCCAACCGCTCCCGTCGGCGTAAGAAACGTATTCTCGTTGTTTTTTAGCATTTCGATACCCTCATCGTCGATAAAGGTTCCGTGTTCTACCGTGCGTACTCCCGCAGTAATCGCTGCTTTGATGGAGTCCGTTCCGTGGCAGTGGGCACAGACGTAAGTTCCCTTCCGCGCGGCTGCCGACACGGCTGCTTCGATTTCCTCAGGTTCCAGCACCTGGATTCCCGGGTCGGCCCCTTCGTTCATAAAAGCGCCGCTGACCATCAGCTTGATAAAATCATTTCCCTTCTGCAGTTCTTTTCGACAGGCCTTCCTCATCTCCTCCGGTCCGTCGGCTTCCAGATAAAGATCACTGAAAGTATCGTTTCCCGTTTCCGTCGGCGTGATGATCAGTCCACAGGATACAATTCTCGGACCCTTGACGATGCCAGCTTTGATAGCATCCCTCACGGAAGCCGCACAGTTATACGAACTTCCGCAGTCTCTGATGGTGGTAAACCCCTGTTTCAGGTATTCACCGGCAAAGTCCAGCGCACCGAATACGATTTTCCCTTCAGTAGCGCACTGCAGTTCATAAGGGTTGTAGATGAAACCATATAGATGGGCGTGCATCTCGAAGAGTCCCGGTATCAGCGTCCTGCCGTCTCCGTCGATTTCAATCAAGGTTTTCTCTTCAGCCTGATGACTGCCCGGCGCTGCTATTGCCGCTATTCGATTATCTTCTATGTATACGTCTCCAACGGCGCCATCAAAACCTTCCGTTAATTCTTTTACCAATCTGCAATTGCGTATCACAATCATGATGTTCCCTCCATTCATTTTCCGAATTTTCGTTTTTCTCATCATACTCCGTCTTCCTCTGACGATAAAGTGCCAAATGGTACCTTTGTTCCTAGTCCAAATTTTACTTTACGAAAGTGCAGTGGAAGATTATAATGAGTTCAAAGAAAGTCAAGAATGAAGAGGATAGTGGAAAATGAACATTCACATCGACAGGCAGATGAGTGCGCCCGTATATATGCAGATTAAAAACATCATAAAGAAACAGATTCTCTCTGGTGAGCTGGTCAGCGGATTTAAGCTGCCTCCAGAGCGAGAACTGGCTAAAGAAACAGGTGTCCACAGAAATACCATCATCAGAGCTTATGAAGAACTGATTAAAGAAGAGCTCATCACGTCTTCCGTGTCCCCCAGAGGTTATTTTGTCACCTACAGCCAGCAAAAAGAATATAAGAAAGTGACGGGCTTTTCCAGCCGCAAGTACCCCGGCGCTCTGAGCTATATGCTCAAAGACGAGTATCTGCAGATGGATTCTTTGTTCAGCGAGCTGTTTTATAATGACGGACTGGCAAAATCCGAGCAAAAGGTCATCTCTCTGGCAGCAGATATCATTACAAAGGATCTCTATCCGAGAGAGCATCTCAATGAAATCGTAAGAGAACTCAGCAGGGCCGGCGGCTTCGATTGGTATGGATTTTCACCGGCTCAAGGACTGCCGGAACTGATTGCCAGCATTCAAGGGCTTTTGAAGCGGCGAAATATCCACGCGACGTCCAAAGAAATCCAAGTGGTTTCGGAAACCTATGAAGCCATCCAGTTCGCCGCCAAGATTTTTCTATCGTCCCGCGATACCATTATTGCGGAAGAACCCATTTCCCCCGATATGCTGCAGGCTTTTCAGTTCATGGACGTCAACGTCATCACCATTCCGATGGACGAAGACGGCATGGAAACGCGCTATCTGGAAGGGCTAATCGTCAAATATCGTCCTAAACTGATCTACACCATCCCTACCTTTCACTTTCCTACCTCCAGTGTCCTCAGTCTGTCGCGGCGTTATGAACTGCTGGAGCTGTCCTACAAGTACGACATTCCTATCATCGAAGAGGACTGCGATTCCGTCATCCGCTACGAAGGAACCCCCGTACCTTCTCTGAAGGCGCTGGATACTATGGGAAACGTCATCTATATCAATTCTTTTATCGCCACCATCTGTCCAGGTATACGGACAGCTTACATGGTGGCGCCAGAAAAGATTACTCAAAAGCTTTCCATGATCATGGAAAACACACAGATATTTTTGAGCCCCCTCAATCAATACATCGCCAGCCAGTTTATCAGCAGAGGCTATATCTATGATTCTATCGAGAAGATCTGTCAATTCGGCAGACAGAACCGCGACCTTCTCTGTCGGACATTAACAGATACAGAGGATATCGACTACAGATTCACTGTGCCAAAGGGCGGTACTTCTCTTTGGTGCTGTATCAATGAGAACATCAATCCGAAGAGACTGCTCTGCAAAGCCCACGAGCTGGGCGTGTCCTACATGCCCGGCAATTTGTTCTTTCCTTTCAGGAGTAAGGGAGATAACCTGGTAAGGCTCTGCTATGGCAATGTGAGTCCGGATGAACTGACAGAAGGCATCGAGCGGCTGTCCGAAGCGGTCAGAGCCAGTCGAGGTTAAGCGGCAGCCGCAGTTGGGAGAACGGATATCCAGTTCTTTATCTGCAAAATGACTCGATGACTTTGTCGATATCCAGTGTATTGATATGGCCGTCCTTATCATCATAGGTGAAGAGGATGTCTTCATATGGCCGATAACCAAATTCCAGATACGTTCGGATTTTCCACATGCAGGTATCCCGGTAGTCTTTGTCGCCAATCAGGCCAAAGTGTTCCAACAGTTTGCATTTCCGTTGGCTCTTCACTGCAATCTTAAAGTCCGGCGCAAAGGTGTATTCTCCCAGCACAAGTTCTTCTTCGTAGTGGTACTCGATCTTTTTTACAAATAGCATGTTGGCGATGATCGCCTCAGATTTTGATCTGACAAAATCTCCCTTGAGGGTTTTATTGTTGAGCTGCTCTGGATAGCCCATGTACCGTTTGTAGGGTTCATAACTCCACCCCCTCTGGTTGTTGATGCCTACCATGGTGAAACAGGACTTTGGCAGCGACTGATAGGCACGTGGTGCAGCCTCCATGATGTCCTCCGGATCCACGCTGGCGTAGCCTGCTATGAGCTTGTCCATGTACTTGCAGTTCTTATCAATCCGTTTAACGGTTTCTTCAATAAAATACTTCTTCTGTAATTTCAGCACTATCTCATTTTCCCCAGTGCCAAGATATTCCTTTTTCCCGTCAACCACTCGATAATAGTAAAGTCTTCCGTTTATCTTCGTCGTTGTCAGTCTCCCCTTCGGCAGCCCCCTTTTCTGCTGCATCAAAAGTCTCCGCATCCGCTGTTGATGCGCCAAATCGCGAGCGACATAACTGCCACTGTCGAACATTCTCTCCGCCTCCTTTTTACATTATTTTACATCACCGCCCAGGATGCGTCAACCATTTTCTTCCATTTATTTTTGTCTGCGCTTATCACCACGATACTTTTATGCTATATGAAACTTTTTCTATCGTTTGACCTAAATGACCTCACATCAAAGGCATCAATATCCCAAAATACCACTAATACTCCATTGTACGGTCTGCATTCCCACCGACTTTGGCAATTTTATTCAGTATAGATCATCAAAATCCGCCCCGATACCTCATCAAAGCCCTCTTACTGCTTCTTTTTCACCTATCGTCACGAGACATTTAGGTCATAGGATAAAATATTTTCGTAGCAGCACAAAAGTATCGTGGAAGCTCCCTGTCGGGCAGAGCCGATAACGGGCAAAAAGAAAAGGCATGGCTAACACGCCACACCTTTTCGCAAAGTTCCATTAAATCTGCTATCTATAAATTCTGTTTGCTTTATTTGACCACTTGGTGTAAAAGGTCTTCCCCGCGATGGTTCTCACGCCCCTCACCTTGTAGAAATACCGCTTTCCTTTCTTTAGATTTTTTCGGTTCGTTACAGAAGTTGTCGTACCTTTCTTGGTCAGATAAATCTTGCTATATTTCCCGTTCTTTTTCACAGCGCGGTAGATCTGATATTGATCTACTTTGAATCCTTTTGATTTTTTCCATTTCAGCTTAATTCCCTTTGATACGAGAGAAGATGAAAGTTTAATCGTCGTATTCCGCACGCCATTTGTCAGTGATGTCTGCTTTTCAATGAGCCGGTCAGCTTCTTTTTCCGCCATAATGGCATAGGCCGAAAAGTGTCCCGTCACAAATGCATAGGTACCATCTGCGTTTTTCGAACCTTCCACTCTGTTGAGCCAGCCATAATCATCCATATATAGGCAGGCCAAACGTTCCTTTGTTTTCAATTGATCGTTCAATTGAACCTTTACCAATACATCGCCTCCATCAAAATCCAAAACGGGACCATTTGGCGTCACGACTTTCAAATCAAATCTCATCTCGTTGCTTTCGTCCTTGACCTTTTGGGCAACCACGATTACTGTATCATTTGCAGCTATCTCCCCACTTGTCTGCGCTGCTACCGCGTTAACTGCTTTTGCATCCAGAGTAATCTCAGCTATATCTGATTTTATCACGACATCTGCTGTTGTCTTTTCGGCCAGGGTCAAAATCGTGCTCGCCGGAAGAACAACTTCTGTCTTGTCACCCGCACCAGTATTTACCGCCTTGCTTGTGGTCGCATCTATGACAATATGGGCAGAACTGTGTTGAATTGCCCTTTGTACAATCTTCTCTGCCGTTTCCGGCGCAATCTTAATTGTTGTCGTCGTTACTTCTTTATTGTCTTCCGTGACTTCCGTTTTTTCTTCCTTTGTAGAAGCCGGATCCTTACTGATATCTGCATTGGTTGTGGCCGATTCAGATGAAGCGGATCCGGTGTTGGTTATCGGATCAACTGGAGCAGGCGGAACATATGGAATATGATAAGTGCCAATATACAGCTTGTCGTTGACTGCGTCTTTTTCAAATACCCAATTTGCCGACTGATATCCTTCTGGGGCAACGATGTATTGTTCGTTCATTTTGTATGCGTACCTGTCATCGCCAACAAAACCTGTCGGGTCTGTTGAGTATGTTCCACCGTGGATAAATTTAGAGACATCTTCTGCATCTACCTCACCATCAAAGGTTCCACCCCTAACGTCTATGGTCACTTTGGAGATATCTTCTTTGTCATTTTCCTCCGGATTCATCTCCGCCAGAGATTTTTCTCCTTTGATCGTTCCGCCGTCAATTTTGACAGAAATAGGTTTCTTGGTTGTATGCTGGGCGACCGCAATGCCTACTCCGCTGCTCGTATTTCCTGAATCATTGCTGTCGGACGTGTACTCGCCCGTAGCAGTAATTACAGGACTGCCTGAAACATTCAGTTCCCCTGCCCGCATTTCAATGCCTGTAGCGCCTGTGATGTTTCCGCCGGAGATGTCCAGCTTGCCATCCTGTGGGTGAAAAATGCCACAAGAGCCCCCAATAATCGTTCCGCCATTTATCGTGATCTCTGTATTGTGTTGCTCACCATTGCCTGCTATGCCATACCTGCCGCCTTCAATCGTACCGTCTTCCACATGCAAAGTAGTCGTACTTACATCCTCCCCATAGCCGTTTACAGCAATGCCTGCCACATTCCCCGAAATTTTCGTCTTGTCGCCCTTGACGGTAATCACTGGCTGTACAATATTCTCTTTGGGATTTGCAAAAACTCCATAACCGTTGGTACCGGCTGCTTCCACTGTCACATTTTCCAGGGTCAGATTGACTCGCTGTTCAGCCAGAATTCCCACGGAAGGATTATTGGAAGTGTTTGTATTGAGTATCGTTCCGTTTTTAATTGTTATATTTTTTGTTACATCATTTTTATTAGTATAAATTGTCCTGGTACCTGTCGTCGAAACCGTTTTACCATTCAAGTCCAATATGATAGCATCCTCTATAACATAATAGTTTATACTGCCTATATTAATTTGATCCTTTAAGAGGATCACGGTATCGTCATCTTTCGCAGCAGCCAACGCCTTTTTCAGCGTATTATAGGTCTTATCTCCAATCTGAGCAACCTTATCCGATTCCACCTGATAATAGCCCTCAATTTTATTTTCGTTAACGATATATCCTGTTCCCAGCATATCATTTCCCGGTTGCACCTTAAATAAGCCACCAGTGCACACCACTGTTCCCGAGTTTTTTGTAATCGTACCGTCAATCGTCCCGCCTTCGACACAAAGTGTGCCTTTATTGCCTGCAACAATGTCTCCCGTGAAAGTTCCACTCAGTATTGTGAGCTTCGAATTTTTCCAAGTATTGATGTCTCCAGTAAGCTCAATAGAAGCATTTACTGTCCCTGTCTTTCCCTCGCTGCTGTCTTGAATGGTCAAATAACTAGTGACATTCTGAATCGTCCCCCCTATGGTGGATCCGTTCAAATCCAGAATAAAACTACGGTAGTCATTATAATCAATAGTAATTTCTTCCTCAACGTCTGCAAGCAAGGTAATCTCTGTCTCTGAACTCGTACTTACAGAGTTGAAAGCCTTTTGCAGTGTAGGGAATTTATCCCCTCCAATTTGGGCTACGGGCTCTGCCGGAACCTCCTCCGCAAAAGCAACGCCTGGAATCATGGAGATTACCAGACCTGCAGTGAGCAGCATTGCTAAAAACTTTTTCATATTATCGTTCTCTCCTTATACTTTATTTCGGTTCATAAAGATCGTGGAAATGACGGAATCAAGCGGTCAAGTCTGCCAAATCAAGATTTGGGGACTTTTCGCATGAGACCTGCCAACGATTTACTTAAAGTAAATCGGGCTAGGGCTTCAAGATTCCCATTTCCACATGCCGCCCGCAAGGGGCGACGCTTCGCAAGGTACGCTCTTTGCCCTTTCGCCCCAGCTTTAGCTGGCTCGAGCGAAACGGACAGCGAAAGGCACGTTAGCGACTGGAGGAGTGAGTAAAGCAAACGATGAAACATACGGAAATACGTCCTTTGGACGATATTTCCTATGTTATTAAAAAAGAGACAGGCCAACGCCTGTCTCAAATCATAAATATACAATCTGATATTACATTGGCAACTGGCAGCCATCCTTCTGGAACAGGCCCTATAGCTTTGCGTCCCTGCCTTTCGACAAGTTTGCTCTTTTCAATTTTTCTATCTTCTAGTATACACTTTTTTTCTTTTTTCTTCAATGCCGAATCTTTCTTGAGTTTCCGCAGATTTATATTAAAACGAAAGAGTTTATTCTATTCCAATAAGGTTTCCAAACATTTTCCCCCAAGAAATAATCTTTCAGTTCTTCAATCAAAAGTCTAATCCAATAATTCTATTGCCTTACTACAGAAATTAACAGAACGCTGTACATCCCCTCGTCGTCTCCACTGAATCGCCCTGTTTACTTCACTCCCAATATTGGCAAACCGTGTGCCTGCATTGCAAACCAAGTTAGTGTTCTATTCATTTCGCTACAACTCCCTCTATTTGTTTTGATCCATCTTGCTGAATATAAAGTATTTTCATGTGTTTTCAATATGCCATTCTTGATTGCGGTTATGTCGTATACTCCAGTTTTTTTCGACAGGTATTTACATTTACACCTTCAAATTGGAAAGTAAAATAGTTGCCAGCTCCAGGTTTAAAAAATGATTCTGGTCATGATTGTCCCTTGCACAGCACTTTGCAAGTATCTTTATATCCTGCCAGTCCATTATGCCTTAACTGCTGTCGATTTTTTTCATTCTTTATTGATGTTAGCAGGATTCGTCTTGTCTCGTTAGCAATATGGCATTATTCAGGTAACAAGTGCTTAAAATAAGTAATCGCGCCTATCCTACGTTTCTAATTCCAACCTAAAAAGCCGGCTCTTATTCAGAGCCGGCAAGGGTCTTAACAATGTCAATTGTTTTGTTTCATATACAATTTATCAATCACCTTCTGAAATTCCACCGAAGCAGAATTCCTAAGTTTTCTCCAGGCAATAATGTGAAAAAGCTCTGCTCCTTCATCGTTGATGTCAAAGGTTCTGACATTCAGAAAAGGATTTCCTTCTTCAAGGGGCGCCGGAAGAATGGCAATGCCGATTCCTGCATTGACTGCCAGCGGCACCAATTCAGCCCGATTGTAATAGTTGATGATATTTGGCGTAAAGCCTCTCTTCGTGCAAATTTCGAGCACTTGCTCGGTGAGCACCGTATCGGTGGGACTGATGGAGACAAATGGCAGATCTTTGAGAGCCTCCCAATCCGTCACATCGTTTTTTTCAACAACTTCGTTGTGGACGAACAACTTCAACCTGGTTTTCTTGGTAATCACTTGATTATAGCCTACCAAATTTGAAAACATTCGGTTCGCGCCAAAGTAGAAATCATACTCGTCTGCACTGATGCAACGCATGAACTCGTCACCTTCCATCTGATCGATGATTACCTGTATTTTAGGGTGGTTCTTTGATAGTTCAGCCAGGCAGCAGCATAACTCCTCATTCAGTGTAGGGATTGCCGCTACCTTAATGACACCCTTCATCCCGTCGGTCATGTTTTTGATAATGGTCTTTGCCCGGGCTTCCGTCTTTAAGATGTCCAGCGCATGCTCCAAGAACACTTCGCCCTCTTCTGTTAGGATTACCTTGTGGCCTTTTCGATAAAGCAGGGCCGTTCCCAGTTCCATCTCTAGTGACTTTATGTGATGGCTCACTGCAGGCTGTGTAATAAAGCTGTTCCTCGCCGTCTCAGAAAAGTTCAAGGTTTTCGAAAGTGATACGAATATCTGTAGTTGACGCAAATCCATAATTGACACCTTCCCATGTAGTTAGTAAGCGCTCTCCAAGATAAAGAGAATATCCTCTTTAGAGACATTTTGACGAGGATTAAACTGCAGTGGCGCCTCCTTTAGTGCGTCAGCGGCTATAACATCAAAATCTTCCCTATGAATACCCAGTTGAGATAATGTTTGGATTCCAACCGCATCGCACAATTCTTTTAGCGCCTGCACCACCGCTGCGCTGTCTGCAGTTGCGTCTCCGCTATTTTTAAGGCCTATCGCTTCTGCTATCTGAGCCATCTTCTTTCTGCAAGCCGGCATATTAAATTCCATTACATACGGCAGCACTGCCGCGTTAGCCATTCCATGGGCAATAGCAAAGTGTGCGCTCAGTGTATGCGCGATTGCGTGAACCATTCCCAGATTTGCATTAGAAAATCCAAATCCTGTGATAATACATCCCAGCATCATCTGTTCTCTCGCATCAAGATTTGATCCATCCTCATATGCCCTCCGGATATTCTCAAAGAGAATCTTTAAACCCTTGAGGGAATGATATTCTGTCAGTGGCGTTGCCATATTAGAAATGTAGCTCTCCATCGCATGGGTTATGGCATCCATCCCCGTCGCCGCTGTGACTGATTTTGGCATAGTCAGAGTCAACTCCGGATCAGCAATGATATCTGATGCAATAATCTTGTTGTCTATTATAACATACTTTACAACCCTTTGTGTATCAATCAAGGCACATACATTGGTAATTTCACTGGAAGTTCCTGCCGTGGTCGGTATGGCGATCAATGGCAGGCAGGGTTCTTTGACAGTGTTTATCCCTCCATAATCTCCGATTGCGCCAGGGTTTGTCATTAAAATGTTGACAGCCTTAGCAAGATCGATGCTGCTTCCACCGCCGATAGCGATCAATCCCTTCACTCTGTTTTCCTTTGCAATCCGTGCTGCCTTTTCAACCACTTCGTTAGTAGGATTTGGAATTACTTCGTCAAAACAACAATAGGATGTTTCACTTTTCTCTACTTCCGCAAGAATTTTTTTCGTAATGCCGGCAGCTTTTACTCCGCCATCATAGACGATCATTACTTTTTCAAAGGCATAGCCGGACAAAATCTCTGACAGGGCGCTCATTGACCCCGAGCCAAAATGGATATTACTCTTAACTGTAAAATTATACCTCATTTTATTCCTTTCCTGCACATATTGTGGCAATTTCTAATCTGGCCTGTTTTCAACAAAGACCTCGATTAAATATGGTTCCTTGCAGTTCCTTCCATTTTCTATCGCTTTGCTGAGTTCCACTGCCTTATGAACTTGACATCCGGAAACCCCCATGGATTTGGCAAGTGCCATAAAGGAAATGACTGGATTATCAATTTCCATCCCCAGATGAGGTTCATTCAAGGGATAATCCCCCAAAATCCTCTTTCGGACGGTTTTGACCTGACGGTAAGTTCCGTTGTTGGTAATGATCATAATGACCGGTATTCGATAATGCGCTGCCGTCCAGAAAGTCTGCATAGACCAAGCTGCGCTACCGTCCCCTGATAATACCAGCACTTCCTTTTCCGGACAGGCCAGCTTGACGCCAAGACCCCCAGGCAGGCCGAAGCCGATACTACCTCCGTTACGCGGACGATAAAGACTCTTTTCGTCTTTAAAGTCTACAATAGCGCGAAGCATGGCCGAAGAAGACCAGCAGTCATCGACGATGTAAGTTTTGTCAGTCATCGCCGCAGATACACCGGCCATCAACGCAGTCACTGCTACAGGCTGCCGGTTCTTTTCAGCCTCTATCTTGTTTGACAGCGCCTCCTGTTGTCTTTCCGACTCTGCAGCCAACAGTTTCCTTCTCTTTGCCGCCTTTTCCGCCAAATCGTACTCTTTTTCTAGCAGTCCATTCAGTTCTGCAAGGACTTCTCTGATATCTCCTTGGATTGGGCAGTCCACGGGGAAGTTCTTTCCAAGCTCCCATGGGTCGTCGTCAATTTGTACGACAGGGAGCGCCTCTGGCAATGCCTCTGCATCGCTGTAAAATGCATCGTTAAACAACTGTCCCCCGATTTCAATCAGAAGATCCGATTCGCACAGCACTCTTACCATCTGTGGGCTGGTCGAATCGATATCCCCGCGGTACTGAGGATGCCTGACCGGAAAATTGACGTCCCCCATCCAGATTTGATACACGGGCGCACCCAAGAGTTCAGCAAACTTTACCGTTTCAGCGAGGGCCCTGGCGCGCGCCACGCCCTCCTGCACCAGCAGTACTGGATTCTCTGCCTGTAAAATCAAGGATTTTGCATGGGCAATCTGGTGGCTGTCACCCCTGCCTGCATTATATCCATAAGGCGGCAAAGAACGTAAATCGAGCTGCACCTCTTCATTCATTAAATCCGAGGGAATCGACACAGCCACCGGTCCCATCGGCGGCTGCATCGCCATTTTGAAAGCCCGATTCACTGCCACTGGAATGTCCTGTCCGCGATGGATTTCTGTCGCCCACTTCACTACCGGCTTTGCCATTGAGACGATATCCCCCGATAACTGTGGATCCTTTACGAGGAGGCGGGTGTCATTCTGTCCGACCAGGATGACCATGGGCACTTTTCCGTATTTCGCATTGAGCAGGAGGGGCATCGCTGCGGCCATCCCAGGTCCGGTATGCAGATTCAGCACCGCTGGCTTTCCCTTTGCCCTGCCATATCCTTCCGCCGCCCCCACACAAACCATTTCATTGAGGGCAAGAATGAACTTTATTTCCGGTGTTCTTTCCAGCTCTTCCATGAAAAAAATCTCTGTTGCACCTGGAATTCCAAATACACATTCCGTTCCATGATGCTTCAGTAACTCTATTAAGGCTTTACTTCCTTTTACTTTCTTCATCTTTATACTCCTTGACTATCTGAGCATGATGACTTGCTGAGAGTAATTCTTCCATGAACTTTGGACCTTCTTTTCTCCCTCAATCCACATCGCTGTGTCTGGATATTCATCATATTCTACAGGCAGAATCATCCCCCGCAGGAATGCAGCCGGTTCATCGCCATAGGTGGTCGAAATAATCGGATAGGAACCTTCTTCATACCATGCGTCTCCTGTTTTAGTGTTGTCTGAGCATTCCCCAATGACGCCGCGCACATGGAGATTTCCCTCAAGCAAGCAGCGGATGCCGGAACCCGGATGGGAATGCAGTCCTGTTGAACCCAGATTGCCATAGATACAGTCCAGTCTGAACAGCCACTTACTGCGGGAGGTCAATTCAAACATCTGCACCTTCCTGCTGATTGCAAGCTTGCTTTGTACTGGGCCTCCTTCTAAATAGGTGTTTGCAGCTTCCTCTCTGACAATCTCCCACCGCCAGATAACGGCATCCATTTCTGCCGTCTTTATAAAGATGCTATCCTTACAATAAACAGCCTGATCTGCTGCGACTGCTTCGCCATTGATTTCTGCGCCTCCCCGTAGTACATAAAGGATGGAATGCTGCGACTCAATCTGCCTGCACTCGATATTTGCTGGAACATAGTCCTGATATAGTCTTAATGTATACATTTGTTTTTCCTCCATCACATATTCAATATTTTAAGCTCCGAGAATCAGATTCCCCAGAGGGTAAATCAGCAGCGCCAGCGACGCACAACTGATAACCGTCATAACAAGTCCGTTCTTTAAAACGGATTTCCCTTCACACCATTCGTCAGAATAAGCCATGCCGATAGGTACAAAGGCTGGCGGTATCGTATAAGCCATGTTGGCTGCGATGCAAATGGTGACGACTAGCAGGAACGGATTGATTCCCGCCGCCTGCGCAAGCGGCACGCCAACGCTGACAAAGATAATGCCTACTGGTATGTTGTTGGCAATGTTCGTGATGGCGCAGCTGAGTACGGCAAAGAGCGCAATGACTGCATACGGGCTTTTGCCTTCTGCCAGTGGGATGATATTCTTGGCAATAAAATCCGGAATACCGGTGGTTGCTTCACCCATGGCAGTCGCAATCATCAGGATGCCTGCCAGGAACACAATCGAAAGCCAGTCCACCTTCTTCATGGCGGCATGTAAATCTAATACCGGTTTCCCTTCAATACGAACGATTGCAAGGAATACAATGGCGATAAACAGCGGCGCTGTAGCCGTCAAGTTGTCCATAAACAGGAAGACACTTGAGGTCGGTGCCAGGAATGACAGAAAACCTGGTATAATCCAAAGTATCAGAACCAGAATGCTAACTGCTCCCACCAGCTTTTCTTTCTTGTCCATTGCACCAGGCCGCATCGCTTCAATTGCAGCAAAGTCAATTTTGTCAAAGTGAGAGATATCCGGTTTGACCACAAAGCGGAACCAAAGCAGCATCAGGAACCAGATGACAAACCCTACCGGAATACCTACCAGCATGTAGCCCAGCACATTGGCTGCCTGACCGGTGATTCCTGAGTAAATCCCCATGAACAAGATGCTTGCGGTATGGCAGATCGGCGTCATGGCAAAAGCCAAAATAACCGTGAAGGTAATGCCGATTACCATATATTTCGGCCATTTGTCGCCCTTTTTAAAACCGAAGATTGCAAATATTTCATGTGCAATCCCGAGCATGAAGAATTCTGCCGCCACGCAGTCTAAAAACAGCGAAATGGCCATCGTTGCAAAGAGGAACATGAAACTGAAAGTCCATGCATTGTTCTTCGCCTGTTTGCTGGTAATGAACCAAAATACGATTCTTCGGATAATCCCTGATTCCTCCAGCAGTACACACAAAATCGAACAGCCCAGGGCAAACAGTACGATCCAGTTACCAAAGGATTGCTGTCCCGCTTCGTAGATTCCGTTGGTCTGCCATGATGCAGGGTAAACGTCCAGGGCGTGAAGCCCGAACAAAATGATGGCCAGAAAGGTCGGCCACATCATATCCACGAAAGTCCACAGGATAATCAGTCCCAGCAGCTGCCCGATAATCACCATGCCCACCGTTGTAATCGGCGCTGGTGCCGGAAGAATCGGGAAAAGCAGCATGATCAGTATGCCGATAAGGGCTTTGATATAGTACGATATATCCTTCTTTTTGTTTAAGTTCTTCATTTTTTCCTCCTTAGTCTTTTCGATCGATCGGATTGATAAAATTCTAACACGCTACCGATTATAAGTAAAATTAGTAAACACTCTAAAACAATAAATAAAAATTATAATTTTTCTTCATTTTTCGTACAAAAAATCAAAAAAAAATGCAAAACAGCTTTTTATGACTGTTCTACATTTTTTTAAAATTGAACACGATAAATTATATTTATCGCAGGGTATTACTTCTTCCTCCGATGACCAGCAATGGCACCACTGGCACCCAGTGCGGTAAACAGCAGCACGATATACATCCCAAGGGAGGCCCGATCTCCTGTATCTGGCGTCTGTGTTGAAACTGGCTTCTCCGTCACGGCCTCTTTTTCTTTGTCGATTACATATCGGAGTATCAGCCCGTCCGTCTGCCAGTCTCCCAGCGTAAAAGAATCCAGCTCATAATCTGACCACTTGTAATTGTCGTAGAGGACGTAAGAATCATAGCTGCCCATATAGTCGAATAACTGTCCGTCATATTTACAGTTTACAAAGTCCTTCGCCTTGATGATATCCCCTGTATAGCCCTGAAGGCATTTCCCCTCAAAGTAATCATCATAGCTGCCTTCATAAACCGTAGCCATCAGCTTCAACCTGCCGTCAGTCCGCTGGTAGTACTTGTGAATAATCTGGAAGTAATCTATGGACGGACACTCGCAGGCCAGCTCGGCGCCTGCGATGAGAAGGCCGGTGAAATCCGAACTGGTGATATAGGCCAGCAGAGGGTCCAGGTTTTCAATCAAATTCTTGACCGCCTCCGCGTCTTCAGGTTCCAGTTCTGCCAAGAACTGATCCATTGTCAGGCCGGCGTCCTGAAGCAGCACGTCAATCAGGGATGCAAAACTGTCAAAATCGCCAACTTCCTCTTTGATCAACTCCTTGAACATGTCCACAATCTGCTGGAAGATATCATTTGTGAGAATGATGGAACTGCTGACAACAGAATAATGATTCTCTGGCAGACCGATGATCTCCACATGAAACTTCGACAAGACGTTATCTATGTCTGTGAGAAATTTTTCCGGATCCTTTTCATAGGTGCCCAAATCTATATTCCCCTGCACTTCCGCCAGTTCCTTCATAATGGCATCGCTGATCCGGTCTTTGGGATAACCCAGCCAAAGACCCAGTGTCTCTCCATCCTCTTTCACTTCTTCAACGGGAATGATAATATTGATATTCGTACCAGGTGCGGTAATCCGCACACTCAGGTCTTTTAAATTAGCAATTTCTGTGCAGTCTTCATTATCTATGGTGACAAGCGCCATAGCATTGGGTTCTTTCTTAAGGTCGTCCACAATGTTTGCAAAAGCTGTTGTCGTAAAAGACATGACAACCATGCAGACAATAAAGAAACGTACCAATATCTTTTTGGTTTTCATCTTAAAGTTCTCCTATCGCAGTAGTCAGCTCCCGGGCATCGTCAATTAAGTTGATTTTTCCTCGCAAAGCGGCGCTTCCGGGAATGCCCTTGAGATACCAGCCCACAAATTTACGCATTTCGCGGACTGCGGCGTATTCGCCCTTTAATTCTATCATATCATGAAAATGACGCAGCATCATTTCTTTTTTTTCGACAAGATTTGGCAATTCTGGCTGTGGTTCTCCCTTCCAAGCCGCCAGAACGTCGCGGAAAATCCAGGGGTTTCCCAGAGCGCCACGACCAATCATCACAAAGTCACAGCCGGTTTCCTCCATCATAGCCATGGCAGAATCGCCGTCCACCACATCTCCGTTGCCAATGACAGGGATGCTGACCGCATTTTTCACGGCCCTTATCTGCGTCCAGTCCGCTTTTCCACTGTAATACTGCTCCCTCGTCCTACCGTGAACAGCAACTGCCGCCGCGCCGGCTTCCTCAATAGCTTTTGCCGTCTCCACGGCATTTATACAGGATTTGTCAAAACCGATGCGTATTTTTGCCGTCACCGGCTTGCTCGTATTGCTGACCATGGCAGAAATCAAATCATAAACTAGATCCAATCGCTTCAAAAGCGCCGAACCCTCGCCATTCTTTACAATTTTCGGTACAGGACATCCCATGTTGATATCCAGAATCGCATTTTCCCGCTCTTCTAATGCGCGGGCAGTGAATGCCATGATCTCCGGTTCACTTCCGAAGACCTGATATGCCACCGGCTTTTCCTCCTCGTAGAGAAAGAGCAGCTGGTCTGTCTTCCTGTCGCCGTAATACAGGCCTTTTCCGCTGACCATTTCCGAATAGACCAAAGCCGCTCCCATCTCGCGGCAGATTCTGCGAGTGGGAGCGTCTGTAATTCCTGCTAGTGGAGCCAGAAGAAAAGGATTATCAAGTTCAATATTTCCTATTTTCAAGCTTTTACTCATTCTGTATTGGTTCCTTTTTTTCCTTGCACGGTTTTGCCGGCTTCTTATTTTTTTGATAGATGATTTCAAGCCCTTCCAGGGTCAACATCTTGTCCACATGATCGATACAGTCTACCCCGTCATCAATCAGCGTAGACAGACCGCCAGTTGCGACAACTGTGACCGCTTTGCCCGATTCCGTAATGGCCTCCAACTCTCTTTTCATCTTTTTTACGATGTAGTCCACCATTCCCATGTGTCCGTAAACAAGCCCGGACTGCATACTCTGAATGGTATTTTTGCAGATCGTCTGACCAGGCTCCTCCAGTTCTACCTTTGGCAGCTTCGAGGTCTTTTCAAAGAGCGCCTCAGATGCAATCTTCAGACCCGGGGCAATGGATCCGCCTAAGTACTCGGCCTTCTCAGTCACCGCACAGAACGTGGTCGCTGTTCCAAAATCGATGATAATCAAAGGTCCGCCGTATTTTTGGTAGGCGGCCACAGCATTGACAATTCTGTCGGCCCCTACTTGTTTAGGGTTGTCATACTTTACAACCAGTCCAGTCTTTACACCGGATTCTACAGTGATGGCGCGCTTTTTAAAATACTTCATGGCCAAGTGCTGCAGCGTGTAGAGAACTGACGGTACAACGGTAGAAATAATGATGTCTTTTACGTCCGATGCCTGCAGCCCTTCATACTGAAAGAGCTGGGTTACGATCATGCCGTACTCATCGGCACTTTTGTTGTTGTCTGTTTCGATTCTCCAGTTGGTGACCAGCTTTCCGTCTTTGAATACTCCAAGTACGATGTTGCTGTTTCCAACGTCAAAAGCTAAAAGCATTGTCTTTCTCCATTCCTAATGGCGCTGACCCAATTTGCGGGACAGGCCTTATGTTGTGATTTCACGACTTTACAAAATGCAATCGGTCGTACTATTTCACAACTCTGTCAAGCCTTTTGAGGGCCAGGGCCATAGTCAATCCCGGTATAACGCGATTTCCGGTGATTTCTGCGCCCAGGACTTCGTTGATTCTCTTCAGTCTATATTGCACAGTGTTGGTATGAATCCCCATAAACTCTGAGGTTTTGCCACTGTTCATCCCGGCGTCGAGAACAAAAGTCTCTAAAGTCTCCAGCAGTTGTTTTGCTTTATTTTCTCCCATTTCTTTTCTAAAGGGTTCCAGAAGATCCATGTAGTTCTTCTTTAAATACCCGCCCTGTACCTGCAAATTGATACAGTTAGAAACCAGAGCAAGTTCATATTTGGTAAATACTCTCTTATAAGGAAAAACGCTTTCCACAAAAGTCCAGGTTTCGCTGATCAGCCTGAAGGCGTCGCCTGCACCCTCGATTCCGTCAACACCCGTGGCATGGAAGATTCTCACCGTCTTGCTGCCCTCTTTCAACTTGTCGAAGAGCACCAGACAGCTGGACTTCTGCGTCGTTTCTTCATCCTCCGGCTTTTCACCGTTCTTCAGAATCATGCCGTAGGTTTCTTCCCCTTCGGTAATCCTGAGAACCTCGATATTCTCTTTCTTTTCAAATTCGCTGATGACTCCATTGCCCTGGTTGTTTTCGATACCTTTGGCATAGAAAACGCTGAGGATGTTGTCCGCTTTGATCTCCATCTCGTCTTTTAAAGAATAAGCCAGTGATTTGTTGCCTCTGATCAAAGCCTTAATCAGTTCGGCTCTCACGTCTCTTTCCGGCGTGTATTTCCACATGCCCATCGCCAGCTCAATAATTTCCGCCAGCTTGGTTATCTCCCCCGCTGAATAGTTGTCTTCGTTGTCTACGATAAAGAGGAAGTACTTTTCTTTATTGATTGTGATGGGACCCCAATAGGTCAGAACGCCGTTGACATCGATAAAGGTGTAGATGCCCGCCTTTTCAACATCTCGTTCTTTCCCCATTCTGATTGCATCAGCGATGGTAGTCTTCTGTCTTGTCTCAATGGACAAAATCGGATTAAAGTCCTTTGATAAGAGCACCACCTGAAAGTCGTTGCTTACGGCAGCCTCTCTCAGCGCTGCCTGAAAGGTCTTATGTTTTTCAAAGTTCAGCAGATGATAGATGGTATTGTTAATCAAGCTGTTTTTAAAATTGTCGCCGTATAGAAGTTTGTCCATGATCTGTTCAATGGCGTCAGAATACTCTGCTTTGTTATTTTTCGGTATGACAATCAAAGGAAGTCCCACCTGCTCGGCCGTTTCAATGACTTCGCTGTCCGCTCCGGTCAGACCTTTTTCAACATGAAAAATGACCAGCGCACTGACTCCCTCCTTTGCCAGGCCTTTGACAACTTCGCATTGCAGCTTTTCCTTGCCCGTCATTCCGTAAAATGATGTAAGAACAATCTGTTCCCTGACCCCGTTATTTTTTATGGCAGTCTCCACATTGGCAGCGTCCATTACCGAAACGGAACGGACCCTGTTGCCAATATTTCGTTTTCCTGCCGCAAGAATGCTGGGGCTGAATGACTCCAAACTCAAACAATCATTTACAGTTATTTTCATAAATTACCTCTATTCTTCTTCCTTAGGTTCCTCTTTTTTTGTCAGCGTTTTGGCTGTTTCGTCGTCGGAACTGTCTTCACCTATAGCTTCTTTCCCTTCTCCGCTTTCAGTGTCGTCATCGGAATCAGATGGATGGTCTTCGTCATCCATATAGTCAGTATCATATTTTGCAAGTTCAGCAGCCAGTTTTTCCTCTTCTTCTTTGCGAATTCTCTCGAATTCAGCCGCTTCCTCTGCGTTGACTCTCTGAATTTCTTCTTCTTTTTCTTTTACCAGTTCTGCCAGACCCTGGGCGTCAACTTCACCAGTGTACAGTGCTTCGAACTGCTCGCCGTCGAGCGTTTCCACCTCCAGAAGGGCTTGTGCTACTCTCTCCAGCTTATCCATATTGTCAGTCAGAATGCGAGATGTCACTTCGTAAGCTTCTTCAATGATGGATTTTACCTCATGGTCGATTTCTGTGGCGATTCCTTCTGAGTAATTTTTCCTCGTTGAGAAATCCTTGCCCAGGAATACTTCGTCAGACTCGCTGTAATTGACAGGTCCGATCTTATCGCTGAACCCGTATTTTGTAACCATTGCTCTGGCAATCTCCGTCGCTCTCATGATGTCATTGCTGGCGCCTGTGCTGATATCGTCCAGGGTCAGCTGTTCAGCGACACGTCCGCCCAGCAGGTGTTTGATGCTGTTAAGCATGCCATTCTTCGTCTCAAAGCCTTTGTCTTTCTCTGGCAGAGACATGGTGAATCCGCCGGCATTGCCTCTCGGAATGATTGTAATCTGATGCACTGGATCTGAATCCGGCAGACTTCTCATGACAATCGCGTGGCCTGCTTCGTGGTACGCTGTCAGCTTTCTCTCTTCCGGACTGATCACTCTGCTCTTCTTAGCAGGTCCAGCCATTACCTTGGTGGCAGCTTCTTCAATTTCTGCCATTCTGATCTTGCGGCCGTTTCTTCTGGCCGTAATCAAAGCGGCTTCGTTGAGCAGGTTCTCTATGTCGGCCGGTGTAAATCCCGGCGTTCTTCTCGCCAAAATCTTCGGAGAAACCTCGTCAGACAGCGGCTTGTTTTTGGAGTGGACTTTGATGATCTCTTCTCTGCCTTTGATATCCGGAATGCCAATGACCACCTGTCGGTCAAATCTGCCCGGTCTCAGCAGAGCCGGATCCAATACGTCCGGTCTGTTGGTCGCAGCCAGAATGATGATGCCGGAGTTCTCTCCGAATCCGTCCATCTCAACCAGCAGCTGATTGAGCGTCTGTTCTCTTTCATCGTTGCCGCCGCCCAGACCTGCGCCTCTTTTCCGTCCGACTGCATCGATTTCGTCGATGAAAACGATACAAGGCGCGTTCTTTTTAGCCTGGTCAAATAAGTCTCTCACTCTCGATGCGCCGACACCGACAAACATCTCTACGAAGTCAGAACCGCTGATGGTGAAGAACGGTACGCCTGCTTCACCTGCAGTCGCCTTAGAGACATAGGTTTTACCTGTTCCCGGAGGGCCGACTAACAAAATACCTTTCGGTATTCTGGCGCCTACTTCTTTGTATTTGCGCGGATCTTTCAAGAAGTCTACGACTTCTGAAAGCTCTTCCTTCTCTTCGTCCAGCCCGGCCACTTCGTCAAAGGTGATCTTCTTGCCTTCTCCTTTATATAGCCGCGCCTTGCTCTTCCCGAAGGAAAATGCCTTGCCGTTGCCTCCCTGATTCATCATCAGATAGAACAAGAAACCCAGCGCCACTACCATGATCAATGTAGGCAGCAGACTGAGAATGGTGGAACCGGAAGACGGTTTTGGCGTCTCAACGGTCAGCTTTTTTTCCTGCATCTGCGGGAAAATATAGTTTTCCTCCAGCCAGTTGATCTCTGTGATATACGGCGCATAAGCATAGACATATTTGTCTTTTCCTATCTTCCCCGTAATCTTCGTGTCTTCAATCTTGATCTCGGTTATCTTCTCCTGCTCCAAATAATTGGTTAGCGTCGAAAATTTTACCAGTTTGTACTCTGAGCCGCCGCTGCCATTATAGAAAAAGGCCGCTGCTAACACCAGAGCAAAAATCACTAAGTAAATACTGATATTCTTTGCGAATTTCTTCAATTTCGTTTTTCTCCTCCCATATCTATATTCCCAAATTCTCGTAATACAAATTTGTTCTCTCTTAACAAAACAGTCTTATAATTTTATCATATTCAACAATTTATTTCAATACAAATCACCTTTTTTGTATCCTCACACAGTTTGTATCTGGCTGCATACCGGCCCCTGCCCTGGTGCGGCAGAATCCAGAGAATCTCCCGGTTGATTGCAACAAGCTCTACGCTGTCTCTTTCGTCCTTTGGAATCTTGCGGTCCACCAAGTAATCCTGCAGTTTTTTCGTCTTGCCGCCGAAGATTGTGATAAAGTCTCCTGCCATACGCTTCCTCAAGGTGATCTGTGCTTCCGCATTTTCCCCAAAAGCCGCTCTAATCAAATCATAGTCAAAAACCGCATGTTTATCTTTAGGTAGTTTTCGTTTTTCATAATCTTCCTTGGACAAAACTGCCACGTGGACAGTCCTCGTCTGCAAGGGCGCAGCTCTTGCAGCCTTGACATCGTCATAAACCTTTGTCAGATAATATCCTCTCGGCAGATCAAACCGTGCAGACGGCTTCGGGTGAAAGGCGATCTCTTCACAGCCGTCAAAATGGATGAAGGCCAGGTCTTCTGTCAGACCGATGCTGTGAAAGGCTTTGGCAAAAACTCTCTGGCGTACCGCACGGTGCAGGCGGCGAAGTTTTGCACCGTCCATCAGAACGCTGTTTTCACTCTTTTCTTTGACCAAATCTGCAAAAGTCTCAAGGGCCTGCCGCCACAAAAAGTCTTTGTCTACAGAGGCAGTTTTCCCCATTCTAATCATTGTATCCTTTATATTCGTGTTATATTCCTTTTCCAGATAGGGAATCAGATTTAAGCGAATTTTATTTCTCGCGTAAATCGGTTCTAAATTGGTATGGTCGATGCAGGGGCGCAGATCATGCTCTGTGCAATAGGCCAAGATCTCCGCTTTGCTGACATCCAGCAGCGGTCGTATGATTTCATTTCCGTATTCATCAAAGCGTCTGTAGCTGATGCCGGAAAGCCCGTCCGTTCCAGCCCCGCGTAAGATGCGGAACAAAATAGTCTCCGCTTGATCGTCAGCGTTCTGCGCCACGGCAATCTTGATGTTTTCTCTCGGGATTCCCTCCGCTGCTACCTCTGCGGCCACCTCTGCAAAGGCCTGGTAGCGCACTTTACGGCCAGCCTCTTCGGAAGTAATCTTTTCTTCAGCGGCAATTTTGCTGCAGTCGTAGACAAAGGTCCTGCACGGACAGCCGGCCTCATCTGCGATTTGCTCTGCATAAGCCTGATCGCTTTCCGCATCACCCGGTCTGAACTTGTGATTGACGTGGACCGGATGAAGTGTCAGTGGCCACTCTTTCGCCAAGTTCTGCAGAACATGAAAAAGGCACACCGAATCAGGACCTCCCGAGAGGCCGATGACGATGTGCTGATTTTTTTCAATTAAATGATGTTCCCTGATCGTGTTTAACACTGTTTCTCTAATCATAACAGAGTAAGTATACCACAAACAGGTGGGTTTTAAAAGATTTTATTGCACTAATATATATAACCCACTTCTGTCACTTTACCGCCTTGAATACATGCATATCCCACTGTTTCACCGCTTTGGAACAGCCAAATTTGGTAACCGGGATATTGGTATCTTGCAATCGGCTTACCCCATGTGGTCTGCAGCGCCTGGCTGCTGGTCATTCCAACATAGAGCTTATTGCCAAAATACACCTTGGTTTTTCTGGAACAAATCTTCTGATTATGAGAATTATACAGGTACATGTAGACAGCAGAACCCGTTGTATGTTTGCCAGTATAAATTTTTACAGTCGGGCTGCCGCTCGTCTTTCCAATTTTTTTCTTATAGATCTTCCCGTTGATTTTTACTTTTATCACATCGCCTTGAGAAGCGCCTCTGCAGCGTACATAAACGTATTTTGAGGTCCGCAGAACATAATATTTGCTGGCCACGCTGCTGCCTGTTCTCTTATAGACCTTCTTGCTTATGGATTTGGTACTCCCATTTTCGCTGATAACAGTAATCTTAATACTTTTACCTATTTTCTGTTTCGGAATTTTCAGTGAAAAAGCGCCGCCGCTCCCGGCTTTTGTCTGATAGAGTTTTCCGTTCAGTACCGTTTTCACAGTCATTCCCGGGTATGTCTTTCCCTTGATTGAGGTACTTTTATCGTAAATCTTATTGACACTGAGTTCAATCACTGCATTTTTTACTTTTACAGTCTTTGTAATTTCTTTGTCGAGATCATCTTTTACTACGATTTTGATTTCCCGTCCCTTTTTCTGTTCCGGATAAGTCGCTTTGATCAACGCCTGGGTCCCTTTATCTTCAATCTTACAGGAATATTCCGTTTCTCCGATGAAAACAGATGCCGACACGATTTTTTCCGCAGTCAGCTTATTGATAGAGGCAGACAAACCCTTTTCTTCTGCTAAAATAGTTCCAAAGTCAATACTGCTGCGTTTTACGTTGACAGTCACCTGCGCAGAAGCTTCTGCATAACCTTTCATGCCGACAGTTCTCAGTGTCACCACGGCAGTTCCTTCACTGTGAGCATGAACCATGCCTTCTGCATCTACCGTGACAACTGCCGGATTACTAGAGGTGTAAGAGAAACCGGTTCCGTCTCCCGTAGCCTCTGCTTCAATTTTGAAAGGCTGACTCCTTATATACGCATCATAGACTGCTTTGGCAGGGGTGACTTTCTGCTCTTTTCCCTTGATGGTAAAATGAATCTCTTTCTCTCCGTGAAACTTACCGATACCAGTAATTGTAATCGTAGCAGTCCCCACTTCCATGTGGTTCTTGTATGTAGTTTTATAGTCGTAACTCTCCCTCAGCCGCTCGCCATTGTAGGTCACTTTTACTGATGGAAATTGGTAACGGCCCGTGTAGACAAATTCACCGTCCTGATACAATGTGGCGTCAGCTCGGGCTATATCTCTGCCCACAGTATAGTTGATGCTTTTAGTGCCTGTATAGTTGCCGATTCCTTTTACGGTTACAACGCCTTTATCCTCTTTCTCCGTATAGTCTGTTACTTGGTAGTCTACATTTTCTATTAAAGCTGTGCTGCCAAAGGAAAGTTTGATCCCCGGCTTATGCCCTTCTTCTGTATACTTATCTACAACATAAAAACAGCCTTTGATGTCCTTGGGCAAAATAGGGATAATCAGCTGAACTTCTCCGCAGTACGCTCCAATTCCTCTCAAAGTTACCACCATGTCTCCGACGTTGATGTTGTTGGTCACTTCCACTGTAAAGTCTATGTCCTTCTTTAAAGACTTATGGGGGTTTGATTCCTCGAGATACAGAGTGCTCAGGTTTTGGGCAGTTCCATCATAGGTGATGGACTTAGGATAGTAACCTAAAGTTAATGTGGAGATATCAGTTTTTTCCACCTCAGTCTGTCCGCCGCCATCTGTCTCACCGTCTGCCGCAAAAGCAGATGCCGGCATATAGCTAAACAGCATGGTCAGAGATAACAATATCGCAAGTATTCGTTTCATTATTTTCACCTTCTCAATTAAATTACTTTCGATTATACGCTGAACTTATGTATTTTTCAACCGAATATGGCAACTTTCCCTAAAGGCAAAACCGCACTGTCTCCAGTGCGGTCTCTTAGTTTATATTTTATTGGTTAAAGGCTTGCGATATAAGTCTCCAGTTCTTTCAGGCTTTTGGGAACTGGCAGATCGGCGGACAGAACACCTTTGCTCACCAAGCTTTCAAAGAGTTCGATAGCCGCCGGTTTTTTCAGATTGGTCTTCTCCAGAACCTGGCCGTTTGAAAGCACCTCTACGGGCGAACCCTGCATCAAAGTCTTTCCATCGTGAATCAAGATGATTTCTTCCGCCCACTCCAGGGCATAGTCTACATTGTGAGTGGACATCAGTACAGTGATTCCCTGGTCAACCAGCATGTCTACGATTTTGTTGACAATGACCGTGTGCTTAGGGTCCAGTGAGGAAGCCGGCTCGTCCAAGATAATGACCTCCGGATTCATGACCAGTACATCTGCGATAGAAACCTGCTTTTTCTGACCGCCGGAAAGAGAGTGGGTCGGTTTGTCCATAAAAGGCGTAATTTCCAGGGTGTCAATCACCTGTTCCACCGCCGTTTTGGCATCCGTTTCACTCATGCCGATGTTCAGCGCGCCGAAAGAGATTTCTTGAAAAACTGAGGCAGAAAAGAGCTGATTATCAGGGTCTTGAAAGACGATGCCTACTTTGCTCCTCAGATTTAAAAGTCCTTTTTTACTATAATCTACCGCTTCTCCGTCAACGTACAAAGTGCCGGCTGTCGGTCTGTGAATCCCATTGAGACA
Source organism: Emergencia timonensis (assembly GCF_900086585.1). Lineage (GTDB taxonomy): Bacteria > Bacillota > Clostridia > Peptostreptococcales > Anaerovoracaceae > Senimuribacter > Senimuribacter timonensis. The sequence continues at coordinate 1,292,690 of NZ_FLKM01000008.1, read as the reverse complement.
GAGAAAAAAAGTGGATTTCCCCGCGCCGTTGGCCCCCATAAAGGCCACCTTCTTCCCTCTTTCGATTTCCAGACTCATGCCGTTGAGGGAATAACTCTTTTCGTCATCATAGGAAAAATATAAATCATCTGCTTTGATAATGATGTCTTTCATCAGAACTCCTATCCTTGCATCTTTATAAACACGGTGAACCCGAAGAGAACGAGTTCAAATACTGCAATCATTATGATATTTCGTCTGCTGACTTCATGATTCTCCTCCAGCACTCTGATTTCGCCGTCGTAGCATCGGGCTTCCATGGCGTCATAGAGGTTCCTGGAACGCTTCATGGCGCGGATGAAGAGCGCCTGTACCATTCCGCCAAAGGATTTGATAGAGGTGCGCAGATCCTTATGACCCAATCTGGCATTCTGCGACGTGGAGATAAAATAAGCCACATCGAGCAATACAAAGATGTATCGGTAAATTAAAAGCATCAGTTCTACAAGCAGTGCGGGACAATGCATTTTTCGCAGTACCGAAAGAATGTCCGTCATGGTCGTATTGAGAGACAGAAAATAGAGGCAGGATACTGCCGCCATGGCTGTCACAATGAGCTGCAGGCCGTGCAAAACAGAATTCCAGCTGCCGGTCAGATACCAGCCTCCAATCTGCAGTGCAAAGGCATCCAGAGGATGCTTTGACAGATTGACGATGATAGCCACCGTACTGAGCAATAGGAAAGCCAGAGGCACCAGCATGAGATTGCCGTACCTCCTGGCTGAAATTCCGCCGATCTTTATAGTCAGGAAACTGTTAAAGGCCAGGATGAAAAGCCCCATCACGATGGAACGACTGACAATACAGAATATGAGAGTCAGCACCGCGAAGGCGAACTTTTCTGCTGGATTAACGTACCTGATCTTTGATAAGTAACAGAGCTTATCAATTAGTATCACTATTCTACCTCTTCTTCATCCTTTTTCCACTTATGTCTCTCGTAGAAACGACCCATGATAAAGGCGACGATCCCGACGCCGATGCCTGTCTGCAGACAGAAAATCAAACTCTCTATTTCGCCTGGGATTTCTCCTCCCAGATACTGTTCAAGAATTGGTTCAAACCAAGGCGTATACTCGCTGCCCTGGATTTCGGCAACCATCTGGCTGCCCGCATCGTCAGATCCTCCAAACTCCGCGCCTTTTAGGGCGAGGAATGGGATTACTGCGATGAGAATGGCGATAACCAGCAGGACGATGACGAGTCCTTTTCTGCTTTTTTTCTTTTCCATGACTATCTGCCCTCCTTAATAAAGCCTATTGATCTGAGTTCAGGTTTTGCAAAGGACTCCAGGCCGATGACGATGACAACCGTCAAAATACCTTCTACGATTGCCAGTGGAAGCTGTGTCGGCGCAAAAACGCCCAGGAACTTCACAGCTGAAGCCATGACGCCTCCTACTTCAGAAGGATATGCAACGGCAAGCTGAATACTTGTCACACAATATGTAAAAATGTCACCGATCATCGCTGCCAAAAACACAGAGACCATCTTGTTGACTTTTAACTTTTCGCAGAGCTTATACACACCGAAGGAAACAAATGGTCCTGCAATGGCCATGGAAAAGGTGTTTGCTCCCAAAGTGGTCAGTCCGCCGTGAGCAAGGAGGATTGCCTGGAATAGCAATACGATAATTCCAAGGATGCTGACAGAAGCAGGCCCAAAGAGAATGGCGCCCAGTCCTGTACCTGTCATGTGAGAACAGCTTCCTGTAACGGAAGGAATCTTCAGTGATGATATAACAAAGATGAATGCTCCAGCCATAGCCAGAACGGTAATTGCTTTTCTGTTTTCGCTGAGGGTTTTCTTAATGGAAATGAAACCCCATACTACAAAGGGAACGCAGATAACTCCCCATACAAGGGAATGCATCGCTGGTAAATAGCCCTCCATAATGTGCATTGCACTTGCCGTCGGTACGATACCGAATACAATGGAAAGTGCTGTAACAATTGATAAAGTTAGTTTTTGCCTTTTTGTCATTTTATCTCCTTTCATGGTTAAACAAAAATTCACGCAAAATAAAAACGCTTGTCCGAAATCAGACAGGCGTCTCGCTGGAATCCATAAGCAATGACACCGCTTTGGGTTTTCCATGCGCGTTCACACCCGGCCATCGTTCGTAACCTTGTGCAAATTGGCTGTATTCAGGTAGTTCTTCTGACTTAGACATCAAACACGCACATCTACGCCTTCCCAGTTTCCCAGTGACATTGTTGAGATGTGGCTACGTCTTCACAGCGGCGTGACCGTGCAAGTCTCTCACTTGCTTCTCTTTTAACCCCGATTTGGGGACCTTCTTACATTCAATTGTAGTTTCATTCTACTACGACATTTACGCTCTTGTCAAGGCAAAGAAAAAGAAACACCATGGCAAACTGTGCTTTGCCAAGCTCGGCTGGCTTTTTTGCTTAAAAGGTGTTTTTTGTCGATTTCGAAAAAAGTTTTTGAGCGAGTATTTGCAACGGTTTCAAAGCGTAAATCATCAAACTGCGTTAAAGCTCTTCCTATAAATGTCTGAATTTCAGTATTTTCGAGCTTTTTTCCAAAAGCATAGATTTTGCCCATTTTGGCAAAAATGCAACAGAATTTTATAAGATTGGACAAAAAAAGCGGCAGCCTAAATGGCTGCCACCATGACGGTCAAATCGTCCCGTTCTCTGATTCCATATTTCTCCGCTGCTTTGTTTACAATCAGTTCTGCCACTGTATCTGGATCGCGGCTGCCCAGCTCCGTCAGCCGCTCTCTCAGCCACTGGCCGTCAGGGTCGCTGCGGTCGCAGTCAGTGACGCCGTCAGAAACCATAATCAGCAAGTCTCCCCTTTTTAATCTTACATCGATGTACTCTAACTTCAGTCCGTCCACAATGCCCACCGGCGGCGCCGGCCGTTTCAGCATAGAGACGCTGCCGTTGTGTTTTACGTAGGTGGAGGCTGCGCCCATTTTAAAGATCTGCGCTCTGCCAGTCACCTTATCTATGATTGCCAAATCCACCGTGGCAAACATCTCCGCACTGTTACCCGTCATCAAAATGGCGTTGACCGTCTTCATGGCGATATCTACGTCAAAACCGGCAGACAGCAGCTTGGATAAGGTTGTAACTACCAGCTTGCTTTCTGTGGCCGCCCGGCTGCCCTTGCCCATGCCGTCACTGATAATCAGCGCCTGCTTATTTTTGCCGAAAGAAAAGGACAGGCAGCTATCGCCAGACACTGCTTCAAAGGCATAAGATGCGCTTCCCACCAGAATCTGCGGCGCGTTTCTAGCCGCAGAAGATTCACCTCGGCCTTCCAAGTCTTGCATCAGCTCATTAACCGTCCTCGCCATGCCGTCAAACTGATAAGAAACAATCTGTTTGTTGTCCATGCCGGCACTGTATAGCTTGCTCAGACTGAGAAAGACTTCCCGCTTTTTCATCAAGTCACGCCGAATCGCTTCCAGCTTCAAATCCGCTCCCGTGGCAGACTGTTGACAGAACCGCTCCTCACCAACACACCATAACCTGGTGATGATACCGCTCGGCACAGCGATAAACAGAGCCATAGCTGCCGCGGCGCCGTAAATCTGGTCACTGGCAGATAATGCGATTGTAGCAAAAATCGTCAGCGCCAGCATCGTTTTGCGATATTTTCCGTCAATCAGCGAAGCCAGGAACCATCCTGTGAGCATGCCTGCAAAAAGACCGATAAAGAGCTCTGCGTAATCCACATGCTGACATTGCCAGAAAACGGCCGCAATACCGGCGGCTGCCATAGCCGGCTGAATCCCTTTGCAGTACTGAATCACCACAATGGCAAGCAGCCAGAGTGGAAAGACTACTTGTACAGAATCAATGGCACCGATTAATGAGATTAAGAAAATCTCGTAGGCTAGTCCAATTTTTTCTTCCGAGATCTGCATGGGATTTTTCCCTACGAAAAGAATCCTTGCTATGGTATTGAATACTCTGATAAAGACGATGACCGCAATCGTTTCTTTGATCATGGTCTCTATGCTCAACAGGTAGGTCAAATGCCCATAGGCGTAATAAGCGCAGTTGAAGACAATAACTGCGGCAACTGCTACTGACGTTCTCTGATTTATGGTAAATCTGTGATTGTGAAAGAACAGAAAAAATATCCCGCAAAATATCATAGCCATCATATCACCATAGAGATTTAAGACGGCTCCCCCATAAGTCAGCATCGCAACCGCAATGACCGGCACCAAATATATGTATACTGTCGATACCGCCACCATGACGGTAATCAGCGCCACTGTGGCCGGAAAGGTCCCTTCGAACAGATTGATCCGACCAATAAAGAAGGCCACTGTCAAAGTGGCCAACACGGTTTTGAAATTAATCTGGTTCCCTACAAATTCCATATTTCTTCCCCTTTGTTCCCTTTGATTTTTATAACATAGGAAATATGAACCGTAAGCGATATTTCCGTATGTTTCAAAAAACGTTCCTTATGAAATGTCGCCGCCATAGCGGCGCATGTGTACATAGGAGCTTTCGCTCCGTTATGTGCTCATTTTTTACATATTCTATCATGAACTCTGTGGGGGTTGCTGTCGAAGGCGGGTGTCGAAAGAGAGGAACTTACTGGGCCAGGAGTTTCTCCACCTGTTCCCGCTTTTCAAACAATACACATCCGCCCTGATGGTCTGCCGTCAAAAGCTCCTGTTCGTGAAGAAACGTAAACAACCTGGAGTGAAGAGCCTCTTTCAATGATGTCTCCTTGACGTTGATATCAGAGTAGGGTGAAAAGGGACACGGTTCTGCTCCGCCATGGGAATTGATGTGGAAAAATCCCCTGCCCGCCGCCAAACAGCCGCCGGAACTCTTTTCATCGCCGGGAAAAGAGATGAAGACCATCTCCGGCTTCTCTTCTCTCACCGCCGACAGCTTCGATTGAAACCACTCTCGTTCCTCATCGCCAAAAGCCAGTTCTCGGCTCTCCTCCGTTACTGGCACATATTCCACATAGATGACCGCCTTACAGTCGAAACGGGAAAGCTGGCTGAGAAAATCGGGGGAAGTAACGACGTCTTTGTTTTCGGTCGTCACTGTGACAGAAGTTCCAAAGAGCAGACCGCGCCGTTTCATCTGTTCCATAGCCGTCAGTAAAGTGGCGTAAGTCCCTTCCCCTCTTCGCTGGTCTGTCAGATTCTCATCTCCCTCGATGCTGAAAATGGGAACAAGATTTCTGCACTGCTGAAAAAGCTGCAGATACGCTTCATCCATCATGGTCCCATTGGTGAAAATCGGAAAGAGTATTTCCGGCACTTTTGCAGCCGCTTCAATAATATCCCTCCGTAAAAAAGGTTCTCCCCCTGCCAAGAGGATAAAGTTAATGCCCAGCTCCCTGGCTTCCAGAAAAATTGCCAGCCATTGTTCCGCTGTGAGCTGACAGTCGGGCAGCCCATCTACGCAACTTTCGTTGCTTCTGGCATAGCAGCCGCTGCAGTGTAAATTGCAGGCGCTGGTGATACTGGCGATGAGAAAGGGCGGGATATGTTCGCCCTTATCCGCCCACTGTCTGCGGCGGCTGGCCCCTTTCTTGCTGGCAGCAGCAAAAGAAACCATAAATGCGCTTTCCTTGGGGTCTTTTAAGGTGGCCTTGATTGCACCCTTCACGATATTTTCAACCCCTGTCGTCAGATAGTTTTCCAAATCAAATTGTTTCTGTACTGTCATCTCTAATCCTTTCTGTAATGCGCTGCAAAGTGTTCTATATGCTGATTCAGCTGCCGAATAATGACTTCTCTCTCCGCGCCGCTGTCATACCTGGCCATGAGAAAAATGATTGGTGAGTAGAATTCCAGAGCGAGAAACTCCCAGTCTTCTTGTATGAAGCATTCTCTTTCAACGAGCAGTCTGAATAATTCAGCCATAAACTTCAGCGGCCCGTCTGTCAGATATTCGTGATACAGCCTGCTCTTCTCTTCACTCTTATACTGTTCCACCAGAAGCATCTTGCGAAAACGAGAGGCATAATCGCTCTCCGTCCAATAGAAAAACATTCCTCTGGCAATCTCCTTCAGTTCCTCCGTCGTAATGATCTCGTAAGCCTTTGCTACATCCTGCATCGCACCCTGCGGCGCACGAACCTCTAACGTCATTCGCTGATACTGTTCTTCCATCCGAATCAAAATGTTGTCAAAGATGTCTTGTTTACTCTCGTAATGTTTATACAAAGAGCTCTGTCTGATTCCCACTTCTTCTGCAATGTCACGTACACTGACGCCGTCAAAGCCCTTCTCCGCAAAGAGATTCAATGCGGCAATCAAAATATCTTCCTTCGTGTTCCTCTTCAATGTTCCATCCCCCTTCTCTTTAGGCTAACGTTCGTTCTCTTTTTTATATTTTAGCTAACATTTGTTCGCCTGTCAAGACTTTTTTGATTTCTTTTCTCGTAAATAAAAAACTGTTATGATCGCTAGAGGTGTAATCATAACAGTTTATCTTTTTAAAATTCCTTTTCATTCATCGATTGCATTTTTTCTACGCTGCTCTGGATATCCAGCAGCGAAACCAGAGTGCCCTCCATCTGATACAAGGCTTGTTCCGCCCAAAGGCCGGACATGGTATCGGGATGCAGGGAATCAATTTCCTCTACGTCCTTCTGATCGATGATAAAGGGTTCTTTTGATACTGCCATGGCAAAAAGGCAGTCATTACATCGAATGATAATAAGAATTCTCGCATCAGCCTCTTCAAGGCTGATAACTGGAATAATTTGCCCCTTATAATTGTACATGCCGATATAGTGTGGCGGCAGACAGGGAAAGGGAGAAATATGCACGTCTGCATAAATTTCTGCAATCCACTTCAAGTCCAAGGCATAGTTCTTTTCGCTGCCCGTAATGCAGAGCAGCTCTCTGCTGCTTTTAGAATTCATGAGCGCCCTCCTTCTCAAAGTTGCCGATGACGGTCTCCAGGTCTAAGGCCGCGCAGATATTTCCGTCTCCCATAATGCTGCAGCCGCTGATGCCAGTTGCTTTTCGAAAGCTGCTTCCCAGCAGCGTGGGCAGAGGTCTGACGACAATACGCTTTTGTTCCTGCATGGCATCAGCCACCAGGCAGCCTTCCCGCCTCGTGCCTCTCACATAAATTACAATGGAGTGCTCGGGGACTTCCTCTTCCAGCCCGCATACCTTGCGCAAATTGATCAGCGGAACCATCTTGCCGTCATATAAAACATAGGAGTGACCATCAATTTGGCGGATTTGTTTCTGCTTTTCCTCATACTCCATAAAATTGAATACGTACCGTGCCGGTACGGAAAAGTGATAGGCTCCCACACGGAAACAGGCGCTCTCTATGGTCGACAGCGTTAAAGGCGCCACCATGGTAAATTTACTGCCCACGCCTGCCTGGCTTTCAATATACAGATGCCCGCCGATTTCTTCCATGATGTTGTTTACCACGTCCAGACCGACTCCTCTGCCAGAGTACGCGTTCACCGTCTCGTTGGTAGTAAAGCCTGGTTTCAAAATCAGTTCATAAATCTCCTGCGAGGTGTATTCTGCTTCTGGCTTCACAAGCAGCTCTCGTTCTCTCGCTTTATTGAGGATTTTCTCCTCATCCAGCCCACAGCCGTCGTCACTCAGGGTCAATAGCAGTTCGCCCACCGTGCTTTCCACCTGAAAGACAATTTTGCCTTTCTTCTCTTTACCCAGATCCTGGCGCACCTGGCCAGACTCGATGCCATGGTCAACGGCATTGCGAATCAAGTGCATTAAGGCCTCTGAACAGCACTCTACTATACTCTTATCCGCTTCGATATCGCCGCAGTTTATGACGAGTTCTGCTTCTTTCCCTTCATCCCTGCAAATATCTCTGAGAATCCTGCGCAGCTTCGGTACGATCCGGTTGACAGGCCGCATGCGCATTTCCATGACGGTCCGCTCCATTTCACTGATTAATAGATTGATCTGACGGGCGGTCCCCTCCCTGATATCTTCCAGTCCGTTTTTACGAAGCGCTTCTTCTAAGACCAGCATTTGGATGACCATTTCACAAGAAAGATTCTGCATCTTGTCCAGCTTTTCCGCCTTCACATCTAAAAATTCAGTTTCTCTGGTTTCCTGCTGCTTCTTTGTCTGTGATTCCTGCGGGATCAACTCTTCTGTCGACTCTTCCGGCTCTTCCTCATCAGCAATCAATATCACGCGGTTGACAAACAGGCCTTTTTCCATCAACTCCAAAACTTCTGTTTTCTGATCACTGGTGAAGCAGATATAAAGCCCCTCTTCTCCGATAAAGGCGCTGCTCTCACTAGAGTGCTCCAGATCAGGCGGATAAGTCTCCAAATCAGAGCATAATCCGCGAATCTGCCGAATCAGCATAAAGGCTCTGACATTTTCCAAACGGCAACCCTGTTCGAAAATGACATTCACTATGGTACCGGATTTTCCATCAAAGTAGTCGCACTTCTGCGGATCCTCCTGTTGTGGTTCCACGATCTGCTCTTTTTTCTGCTCATCACAGCAGAACTGTTCCCAATACTCTTCCGCCTGCTTTTCAATTCGCTTTATATCTGACGGTACATATTCTTCCGCCTCCATCCGTTCCATTTCGGCTGTAATGTGATCCGAAACCAGAAACATCAGATCGAATATTTCCTGTTCTGGATTTTCTATGGTTCCGATCTCTTCTCGATAGTAGGCAAAGATGTCTTCCAGCTTATGGGCAAGAGCGGAAAGCTGTGTCAGGCCCATCATGGCAGAAGAACTCTTGATCGTATGCATGACACGAAAAATGCCGTGAATATCCTCTTCAGCAAATCGATTGTTCTTCTCCGCTTCCATCAGACAGTTATTCAGCTGCTCTGTCAGTTGTCTGGTCTCCAGCAAATAGACCTCCAGCATTTCGCGGGCATCTTCATCAAAATAACTCATTTATTTCTCCATTTACTAAATCTTTTCATACCAGATGCTGCAGTTTTTTCCCCTGCGTTTTCCTTCGTAGAGGGCCTTATCCGCAAAGTTGATGCTGTTCTCGATGCCTTCGTTTTCATTGTATGCATGCAGTCCCAAGGTAACGGTACACGAAAACTCTCCATTTTCATGAAAGAACCGAAACTGCTCTACTTCTTTACGAATTTGTTCGCTGATTGCAAAAGCTTCCTCCTCTGTAACGGATAGCAGAATGATTAAAAACTCTTCTCCGCCCCAGCGAATCACCCGGTGTTTACGGCATGCCCCTTCCAAAATATTGGCGATGCAGACCAATGTCGTATCCCCCACTTCATGACCATACGTATCGTTGACTTTTTTAAAATCGTCGATATCAGAGAGAATCACCACATTTTTCAATTCTTCCCGTTTTATATCCCGCATGTCCTCAACCAGCTCGCTGATGACATATCTGCGGTTATAAAGTCCCGTCAAGCCGTCTCGAAAGGCCATATAATTCAGCTTTTCCATATTTGTACGCAGTTCTTTATTCTGTTGATTTAGTTCGTCCTTCTGTCTTTTCATCTGCAGATGCGCCAAGACTCTGGACTTCAACTCCGCCGGTACAAAGGGTTTCTTAATATAATCACAAGCGCCCATGGTGAAACCTTTTACCACATCTTCGTCTGTCGCTTTAGATGTCAGAAACAAAATCACCGCGTCATTTTGATCTCGTTCTCTCAGTCTGTGAAATAATTCATAGCCGTCTGCATCGGGAAGAACGACGTCAAGCAAAATCAGATCAGGCTGATACTGTTCAATCAGTTCCTCTGCCTCTCCGCCAGTGTGTGCTTCGCAGATAAAATATGGCTCATCCTTTAAGGCCATCTTCACTTGTTTACATATTAAAAGACTGTCGTCTACGACCATCACAATCTGTTTTTTCTTTTCATCCATCTCTTACCTCCGCTACTATAACTCGATTGAAGGGTGCTTGGCCGCTTCAACTCTCACCCTGCCGTCTTCGGCAGTAAACCAAACTGTTCTTCCATAATCACTGCCTGTATCTTCCGCCAAAAGAGGAATTCCTTCTGCCGCAAGGATTTTCTTAGCCATCTGAATGTTCTTCTTACCGATGTCCCATTCATAATTTATGGTCTGAAACATCTGCGCGCCTCCCACCAGCTTTGCAGTCAGTCGGGATTTCTTTGCCCCGCAGCTGCACATTTGGTCGATCAGACGTCTGATGCCTTGGTCTGCATACCGATACTGCTGCTCTGCAGCCGTGACCTCGCCGCCTTTTTTTGCTGGCAGCACGGCGTGGACCATTCCCGCTATCTTAATTTCTTTATCATAGAGACAGACCCCGATGCACGAACCCAAGGCATAGCTGACTAAAGTCTGTCCCGCTGCGGCTGTGTTTCCGTCTCCAATCTGTACCAAAATCTTATTCATCACTTCCCAATCCCCAGCTTCATCAGAATCGGTTCCAGACATTCCGGATCTGGAAAAAACAGAATACGACCGGAAAAAGAATGGTGATTAATTTGAAATTGATTTTCTATCAGTAAGATGTCTGCGCTTTTGCTCATTATTCTTGCCAACGGCACACTGAGGATAGCGCCTCCCATATCGACACAGATCTCCGGGACAGAAACATCAATATCCATATCCATGAGAGCCGAAAGCGCTCTGATGTATGAACCGCACATGATATTGCCCAGCTCGCTGAGCAGTGAACGTTCCAAATCGTCTAATTCTAAAATGTTCCGCTCACGTTTTTCTAAGATTTCATCTAAAACAATGTTGGTAAAGCTTTCGTTGAGAAAGAATAAAAACATTCCCGTAATCTCACCTTTTATTTCTACCAATATACCTGTTTCCACTTCCTGCGACTGTTCCAGCAAGGTATAAATCTCCTGCACCTGTGCCAGATGCAGGGAGGGAGATGAAATATCCAAGGGGATCCCCATCATCTGGGCCAGAGAGGTAATGGCATTGCCAGTACCGATATTGCCCAGCTCTTTCAGTATGTCTGCTGACATTTCGTCCATCTCTGCGTAGCTCTTCATCTCTGACTCCTTTATATTTCAAACTGCTCTACTAACGACTTCAAGAGCTGCGCCTGAGCGGATAGCTCCTCGCTGGCAGCAGCGCTTTCCTGTGACGTAGCGGAGTTTCCCTGCACGATATCCGAAATCATCTCCACATTCCTTCTGATCTGGACGATGGCATTCGCCTGCTGCGTAAAGGTTTCAGCAATTTCATTGACCATCTTCGTTGCCGTTTTAGCACCTTCTACGGATTTTGTCAGGCCGTCCGCAGTTTCGTTTACGATGGTAATTCCCTTATTGACCACGTTGGCATTGCGGTCAATCAGTTCGGCCGTCATCTTGGCCGCCTCGGTGGTCTTGGTTGCCAGTCGTCTCACTTCACCTGCCACTACTGAAAATCCTCTGCCCGCCTCGCCGGCTCTCGCCGCCTCGACCGAAGCGTTTAAGGCCAGGATATTGGTCTGGAATGCAATATTTTCAATTTCTTTGAGGATACTTGTGATTTCTTTTGAGTTCTCCTTGATTTCATAGATAGACTCGGTCAAAATTGTCATCTGATCGTTGCTATCGTAGATTTTTTTGGATACCTTTTCCGTCAATTCACTGGATTTCTCTGATTTCTCTGCGCTTTCCTTTGCGTTTTCTGCGATTTCATTGATGCTTACCGCTAGCTCTTCAATAGATCCAGCCTGCTCAGAAGCGCCCTGGGCCAAAACCTGCGCCCCGCTGGACACCTGTTCCGCTCCGCTGGATACTTGTTCCGCGCTGTTAGTGATCTGGCCCATGGCATCACGCAAAAGCGCTCCAATTTCATTCATGGTATTCCCCACAGCGACAAAATCACCTACGAATTTCACATCGCTGTGATAGTTTAATTTCCCATTTCCAAGGGCTTCCATACCCTTGCGTATTTCAGTCACATATAAAGAGAGGGCTGCCGCCGTATTTCGGATGTCCTCACAAAGCTGTCCTAACTCATTTTTGTTGGTATAAGAGAGCTGGATATCCAATTCACCGTTGGCAATGCTGGCCGATGCGTTCTTCAATTCCTTAATTGGATTTACAATACTGCGTGTCATAGTAATACACAGAATAATCGTGGCGAAAATGCAGATCACCGAAATAATAATCAAAACAAGTAAGACACCTGCAGCCTGGTTCTGAACCGATGCCAGAGTCTCTTCTGCATCGATAGAAGCTGCTTCGACAACGTCTTTCAGTAAATCTGTCACGATGCCGGACTGTTCTTCATATTCGGTGAGGCAGATTTCAAGGGCTTTCTGTTTATTGCCTTTCTCCAGATAATCGATAATTTTCGCTCTCGGTGCCGCCAATTTCTCATACTCAATTAGCAGCTGATCCACTTTTCCCTGGCCGCTGATATAACCAGTGGATAGTTTCTCTAAGCCGTCATCGATTTGTGACAGCCGATCGTTGATATCAGCCAGCTTTGCATCCTCATCAATATCTGTCGAATCCGATAGAAGCAGCAAATTGCGTCGGTTGCACTCTAAGTCATATCGAATCTCCTGCGAATTTTCAACGTTGGCGAAGGGACCATTGTACAAGTCTTCCGTGCTTTTTGCTAAGCTCTTGATATTGGTTCCGGCAGTAATCATTGTGATGCTGTATAGTATAATGATAATAGCAAAAGCTGCCATCAGTTTTTTTCCAATCTTCAGGTTTTTTATCCAATCTTTCATCTGCGGTATCCTCTCATTCTTCTTAAACCAAGTGGTAATCAATCACTCTACAAAATTCTTCTTTCTTAAAGGGCTTCACGATAAAATCTACCGCGCCGGCTTCCAAGGCTTTTTGAATCATCATCTCCTGTCCGATTGCAGAGCACATGACGACCTTTAATTGAGGATTTTCATCGTGAATTTCCTCTAAAACTTCAATGCCAGATTTGCCCGGCATTGTGATGTCCAGTATGATCAGATCTGGCTGATGCTCTCTGAAGGAGAGCAGTGCTTCTTCTCCGTCCTGGGCTTCAAAAATATGCTGGTACCCCATCTCGCTTAATGTCTTGCGTATGACGCTTCTCATAAACATGGCATCATCTACAATCAAAATCTTCTTATCCATATGCGCTCCTATTTCTTCTAAATTCTTTGGTATACCGCCGGAAAGACTGGCTCTAGTTTTGTATCCTCCCGTGAAAGGAGTTCCGCATGACCCAGAATCAAATAACCGCCCGGATTCAAGCTGTTTTCGAATTTCCTGATCAGTTTTCCCTTCGCTTCCCGGTCAAAATAAATCATCACATTGCGGCAGAAAATCAAATCGTACTTGACCGCTCCCTCAGGCTGCATCAAATTTTCTTTTCGAAAGTGAATCCAACTGCGAAGATTTCGATCCACCTGAAAGCTCTTCTCTCCCACTTTTTTGCAATACCGTTCTCTCCACGGCTTCGGTATTCGCTCCAGCTCCTCAATAGGATAGATTCCCTCCTCCGCCTCCCTGAGAACGGATTTGGATATGTCTGTCGCTTTGATACTGATCTTCGGCAGTGCGCCTGCTCTTTTATCTCTAAAATCTGCAACAGCCATAGCCATGGAATAGCATTCCTCGCCTGTGGAACAGCCTGCGCACCAGATATTGCAAACGCCCATGCGAATTCTATCAAAGATATCTGGCAGTATTTTCTCCTGAAGCAGATCAAAGTGAGCAGGTTCCCTCAGAAAATAAGTGTAGTTTGTTGTAAGACAATCCACCATTTCTGCTGCCGCCTGTCCGCTGCGGTCTTTTTTCACCATATCCATATACCCGTCAAAAGACTCTATCCCATGATTTTTCAAGGGCTTTGCAAGCCTGCATTCAATCAGGGTTTTTTTCTTGCTCAAATTAATTCCGAAGTGTTCTTTCATGTATTCCACGATTTCTAAATATTCAGCCTCACTTAATCTAATCACACTTCATCACCCACAATCCAGGGGCAATCCCCTTTGCATTTTCATCCAACTCCTCAATTTCACCTAGAATTTCTTCTACTAATATGCCATTTAAAATACTCGGCTCATTAGCCAGCAAGACGCCGATACGCCCCGGGCGTTGCTGATCAGTCTGATAGAAGACGACCGCCTTATCCTGGTAAAAAGAGATGCCTCGAATATTGTCGTTCGTTTCTGGTATTTCACTAATCAGAGGGTCCATTACCAGGGTGATAAGTTTCTCTTTTTCCAACGCATAGATTTCGTCGCCGTTTCTAGCAGTCTGCCATTTCATTTGCCGCCTCCATCTCCATATGCAAAAAAGAAGGCTCCAAAAGAAAGGCGGCCTCAAATGGATACGCTTCGTTCTTATTTTGGATTACGGCCTTCAGATAGCGGTTTCTCTCATTTAAAACCGATTCCTCCAGTTTGGTAAAACGGTACTGATCCAGGGTTTCGATGCCCAATACCTCTTCTGCCGCCAAGCAGAGTTCTTTACCATCTAATCCGAGAACGACTTGGTACCTCTCTATAGGTCCGTCTTTATGAAGTCTTCTTGAAAAATTAAATTCTTTTGTTGTCGTCTGTTCTGCTGTTCTTTCCCGCACTTGTTTTACATAACACAGAGGGAGCAGAAAATAGCTGCCTCCTCCTAAAAAAAGCAAGTATAAATCGTCTATGTAGTCTTCCATGCTAAATCCTTCAAATATGATATGCTGCTCTTCTAATCATATATTATTTTACAACAGAATACAAGGAGGATCTTACTTTAACTTTCCCATTTGTTCCGCCCAGTAGCCCCACATCTCAGTGAGCAGTTTTCTTGCCGCAAACATGGCGGTCAGTGATGGGTCTAAGGCCGGCGCTACCTCTACGATATCAAAGCCGATGATGTTCAGGCTGCGGAACAATGTCTCCAGCAGTGTCAGACACATTCTCGGTGTCAAACCGCCAAACTGCGGCGTTCCAGTCCCTGCCGCATACCCAGGATCTAAGGCGTCGATATCAAAAGTCAGATAGACTTTATCATATTTGCTCATGGCTGCAACGCAGTCTGCGGCTACAAACTCAATGCTGTCACGAAAACAATCGTAAGCAGTCTTTACCTGTATGTCATTCTTCGCTTTGAACGCAAATTCATCTGGTTCAATGGAGCGGATTCCGATAAAATAAAGGTTTTCCGGTCCGCCGATGTTGTTCATCTCCAATGCTCTTCTCTCTGTCGAGCCGTGTGACAGCTTATCACCGTACAGCGCGTCGCAGAGGTCAAAGTGAGCGTCGATATGTATGATACCGAACTCCTCATCGAGGGCTTTGTTCACACCCCGCTCTACCGGGATCGTAACGGAATGATCGCCGCCCACCATGGAAAATTTTATGCCTTTACGCACCAAATCCGCTACATAATCCTCTATTTCGGCAAACATCTCGTCTCTGTCGGCATCACAAAAATTTCCAGCGTCCAAGACTTTCAGTTCCTCTATGGATTGTAATTTTTCAGTGTACGGCGTTGATGTGAAAGCGTTCTGCCTCAGACAGTCGGGACCTTCGGCTGCACCACCTCTGTAGCTGACTCCTTTATCATAGGGAATCCCAAAAATTACAATATCTACATCTTCCTCACTACAATCTGGCTGGTTCAGATTACACCAAGCCTCTTTGTCGAGGGCAAATTGGTCTTTCTTTAACATACATACCTCCCATTACAGGTCAAACCTGACTTTTTACTTACTATCATTATAAGGGACTAACCGTCCAAAATCAACTGATCAATCAATGTTGAAAAAATGCTTCGCATTCTCACATGTAATCCGGGCGGCTTCCTCATAGGTGATGCCTTTGATCTCCGCCACTTTGCGGGTCGTATACTCCACATAAGGCGATTTGTTCGGTCTGCCGCGGAAAGGCTCCGGCGTCAGATAGGGCGCGTCGGTTTCCACCAGTAAAAATTCCATTGGAATCGTCTCCACTACTTCTTTCGTCCTGCGGTTGTTCTTAAAGGTAACTGGCCCGCAGATGGAAAGGGTCGCTCCCAGCTTTACATACTGGTTCGCCAATTCCTTGCTGCTTGAGAAACAGTGAAGCAGCACCCGGCTGTCAGCCAGCTCTTTGCCTTCAGGCCCTCTGCGCTTTGGAAACCAACTCTGCCGCTCAGCAGAAAAAGCGCCTTCTTCTTTGAGTATGGCCATGGTATCCTGATCGGCTTCTCTTGTGTGGATGACAATCGGCATTTTTAACTGGTTAGCAAGCTGGATCTGCCGTCGAAACCAAAACTGCTGTACGTCTCTTTCTGAATGGTCATAATAATAGTCGAGGCCGATCTCGCCGATGGCCTTCACCTTATCTTTTTTTGCCAGCCCTCCGATCAGTTCTAAGGTCATGTCGTCCATGTTTTTCGCATCGTGGGGATGAAACCCGACGACCGCGTAACACCAGTCGTTCTCCTGGGCATCTTTGACAGCCTGCACAGAAGAGGCCAGATCAAATCCGATGTCCATGGCATAAGATACATCGGAAGCAGCGATTTCCGCAATCAGCGCCGCCCGCTGCTCATCAGTGTAATTTTCGTTGTTGATATGTGTATGAGAGTCAAATAACATTGGTCACTCCTTTTTAAAAAACAGGGCCTGTCTTCATTTCAGGCCCTGTGAGTTGATCGTTTATAGATAACTGGAAAAGCACCTCTGTGCCTTGGTACCATAGACCGCGAGGTCACAGATGAATTTAACAAGTATTAGTCTACGACGACGCCGTCTTCCGCAACAGTCGTCATAATTTCGCATCTGCCGCCGTTTTCGGCAAACATAATCATACCCTTGGATTCCAGCCCTCTCAGCTTTCTCGGCTTCAGGTTGGCTACGATGAGCACCTTCTTTCCGACAAGGTCTTCTGGTTTGAAGTCTTCAGCAACGCCAGAGATGATCTGCCGTCTTTCTGTCCCCATCTTGATCTGGAACACCAGCAGCTTATCTGCTTTAGGATGTTTCTCCGCCTTTTCGATGAGGCCGACTCTGAAGTCAATCTTATCAAAGTCCTCGTACTCGATTTCCGGCTTCAGTTCCAGCGGAATGTTCTCGTCCTCCGGTTCCTGACCTTCTTTCTGCATCGCGTCAAGTTCTTCCAGCTCTTTCTCGATATCCAGTCTCGGGAAAATGGCTTCGCCCTTCTTCACCTGTTCCTGATACATCATATTAAATTCAAATGCGTCTTCCCAGACAACATCGGCATACCAAAGTCCCATCTGCTTCCTGATCTTCTCAGATGTGGTGTGCATAAACGGATGGATCAGAATGGAGATAATTCGTAAGGATTCTGCCAGATTGTGCAGACAGGTATCCAGTTCCGGCTTCTTCGCTTCATCCTTGGCAAGAATCCAAGGCGCTTTTTCATCGATATATTTGTTTGCTCTTCTGACGACGATCCAGATTTCCTCCAGGGCCATGTTAAATGCGAATTTATCCATCTGGGTTTCTACCTTTGCCGCTGCGCCGGTAGCAATGGCCTTCAAATCCTTATCGAAATCGTCTTCGCCGTGAGATTCAGGCACGATACCTGCGCAGTATTTTTCAATCATGGAGGCCGTTCTCGACACCAGATTGCCCAGGTCGTTAGCCAGGTCGTAGTTCATCCTCTTCAGCATCACTTCGTTGGTGAATACGCCATCCTGACCAAAGGTGTACTCTCTGAGCAGGAAGTATTTGAGGGCGTCGATGCCGTATCTGTCAATCAGTTTGACTGGATCGACTACGTTGCCCTTTGACTTGCTCATCTTGCCGCCTTCCAAAAGCAGCCAGCCGTGTCCCAGCACGTGCTTTGGAATTGGAATATCCAGGGACATCAGCATTGCCGGCCAGATGATGGAATGGAATCTGACGATTTCCTTGCCCACCAGGTGCACATTTGCCGGCCAGTATTTTTCGAAAAGCGCTGGATCGTCAGGATACCCCAGTGCAGTGATATAGTTGGTCAATGCGTCTAGCCATACGTAGATGACGTGTTTCTCATCGATTGGCACTGGAATTCCCCAATCAAAGGTAGATCTGGAAATGCAGAGATCGTCAAGACCCTGTTTGATGAAACCCAGCATCTCGTTTCTTCTAGTCTCCGGCTCCAGGAAGTTAGTATTCTCTAAAAGGTCAATCAGCTTGTCCTGATACTTGGAAAGCTTAAAGAAATAGGCTTCTTCTTTTGCTTTCTGCACTGGTCTGCCGCAATCCGGACAACAGCCGTCAGCTAACTGGCTCTCTGTCCAAAATGATTCGCAAGGCGTACAGTACATGCCCTCATACTCGCCTTTGTAGATGTCGCCTTTTTCGTACATTTTATTGAATATGGCCTGTACCCGCTGTACGTGTCTGTCCTCTGTGGTCCTAATGAAATCATCGTAAGAGATTTCCATGGTCTTCCAGAGGTCTTTGATGCCGGCGACGACGCCGTCTACGTATTCCTGCGGGCTTACGCCTTTTTCTTCTGCAATGGTTTGGATTTTCTGTCCGTGTTCATCTGTACCAGTCAAAAATCTTACGTCATAACCAGAAAGTCTTTTAAATCTAGCCATAGCATCCGCCATGACGGTACAATACGTATGTCCTATATGAAGATTGGAGCTTGGATAATAGATCGGGGTTGTAATATAATAAGTACCCTTTTTCTCTGTCATTTTCAAATCATTCCTTTCGTCTCCTGCGCCGAATGGGGCGAGGTAGTTTGTATCTTTTTAGGATACCACATTTTGCAAGGTTTAGTCAACGTTTGAAGAAAGCTTACAAGCTGAAATCTTAAAATTAGTATGATCAGCACCCATCCACTGAAAAGTGTAGACCGCAGCAGACATTGACATGGGTTTTTATCAACCAAAAAGGGACTGTCTGCACAGTCCCTTTCATGTATCAACTACATAATTATTTAGCGGTTCTGATCGCCTTGCTCGACCACTTGGTGTAGACCTTTACGCCATCAATCGTTCTGACGCCTCTCACCTTGTAGTAGTATCTCGTCCCTTTTTTCAGAGCTTTTGTGTTCTTGTAGCTCTTCTGGGTTCCACTCTTGGTGGTGTAGAATGCCTTTGTTCCATATCCGCTGTTTTTCTTCGTCGATCTGAACACCTGGAAGTAGTCCACCTTGTATCCGTAGCTCTTCTTCCACTTGATGGTGATGGAGCCCTTCTTCGCAGTGGAAGATGCCTTGAGTGTCGTGGCCTTCACGCCTGCCTTCAGTCTGTCATTCTTCGCCTTTTCCTGCTCCCTGATGACCTTGTCAGCCTCTTCAGCCGTCATGACTGCATAGGTTGAGAAATGGCCGGTCGTGAAGGTATAGGTGCCGTCGGCATTCTTCACGCCGCTGACCTTGGTGTAATTGCCTTTCTCATCGATGTAGACGCATACGACCTCCTTGTCCTTCAGGGCTGCCGGAAGTGCAACCGTCACCTTCACGCTGCCTCCCTTGAAGTCGGTGACGTTCCCGTTGTCTGTGACGACCTTCAGCTCCACCTGGACCTGGCTGTCGTCTTCCTTGACCTTGTCGACGACGATGGTGACGCTGCCCGTCTTTGCCTGGTCAGCCACAGCTTCTGCCGCTTTCTGATCCAGTACCACTTCCGCAGCGTCGGTCCTGATGACCACGTCTGCGTCAGTCTTCTCGACGATGGATTTGACGGTCTCTGCCGGCAGGCTGACTTCCGCAGTCTTGGCATCCCCCTTTGTCGTCGCATCGACGATGACCTGTTCGGATTTGTTTTCAACTGCCTTGTCGACCAGCTTGTCAGCAGTGGCCTTGTCCACCGTGGCAGTGGCCTTGCCGTCTGTGCCGGTTGAGGTCTCCACGTCTGCAGTCGTCGTCTTGTCACCAGGGTTGCTGGTTACGTTGTCATCCGGTGTCGGCGTTGGTGTCGGCGTTGGGGTATTTGCGTTTGTCACAGTGAATGTCTCCTCATTACTTGCAACAACTGTATCTGGATCCTCAGCCTTTACAATTTGATATTTAATTGTGTAGGTCCCTGCTTCTTTGAATGCTACTCTAAATCTGCTTGTTGCATTTACCAATGGGAACCCATCACTCGATCCGAAATTGCCTTCCAGCTTGTTCCATGTACCACTTGTTGACTCATAATACTCACATGATGCTAATTTATCCATTGCATCCTTACCGTCTTTTGTCAATGTTGCATTTCCAACAACCATTACTGTATCAGCAAGTGGTAAATTTGTAATTGTGCTTATTTCAAATTCGCCTTTTTCATTGACTACGAAATTAGGTAATTTAATGTTAATGGAGTTAGTTATTTTCTCAACATCAAATGTGTTGTCATCCTTCTTCACACTTACAAAGCCTGGAAGAAGAAATTCTTTAGGATCAGAGGAAAAATTGCCGCCATCTATTGTAACGTAATCTTTTGCATTAGTCCACACAGATGCTTTTCCACCCTGCCAAGTATATGCAAGTACTGCTTCATTCTTCGTAGACTTTATGGTCCCTCCACTTATCTTAATAGATGGTACTCCACTATATCCTGGGCGATTGACAACTGAGATACCTGATCCATCTGACACTGCTCCATCACCAGTTTTTCCTTCTCTTTCATCCTCACCCGTTCCAATGATAGAGCCTCCATTCATGTTGACTACAGACAAATTGCCTGAGCACATTTGCAGTCCTGTAGATCCCTGAATGATTCCACCAGAAACATTTATAGTGCCTTTTTGTGGATGATAAATGCCACAAGCCGCGGGGTCATTACTTATAACCGCTCCACCTTTAATAGAAATTTCCGTGTCATTTTCATTTAATCCATTTCCTGCAAGGCCGTACCACTCTCCTTTAAGTGTTCCAGCTTCCAGTATAAATTTTGAGTTTTTGAATGTTCCAATAGCGCACTGGTACCCAAAAATTTCACCTGCCTTATTCTCACTGCTATCAGTAACAGTAAGACTGCAACTTTCTAACCGAATTGGGCATGCTGTCTTTGAGATATTATCTCCAATTAAACTTTGACTAATCTTAAATCCATTTAAATCAAGCGTATAAGTTCCGCTGTTAATCAGAACTCTGTCTTCTTCGGTCTCAATAGTAACATCAGCCAACAGTTTCACTGTTTTACCACTATTTTCCACGGCAAATGCATCCTTTAGGTTAGTGTACATATTACCATCTACCTGTGCAACATTTGTTGAATTCTCTGTAGGTGTTGGCCCCACATTATCACCTTCTGTTGCAAAAGCCATCATCGGCATGTAACACATGACCATGATCAATGACATCAACACGACAGCGGTTTTTTTCATTTTTGTTTTCATCCCCTCATTCCTTTCTTATTATTATAAAAGTTTTGAATTCTGTATGCCGAAATGGACATACAAAATGAATGGAGATGCTGATTTTCCTTAGCGATAGAAGGCTAGCTGGAGGACAGCTTGTCCGCGTTCCTATCATAATTTTCAGTCATCTCTTCTTTTCATTATAGTCGCTTTATCGACTATAGTCAAGAAGCCGAATTCAAAATATACTTTTCTGTAGAAGGAAAAGACTGGAGGACGCATGATTACTTACAAGCCATTTTGGGAGACACTTAAGAAAAAAAGTATCAGTACATACGCTCTTATTAATAAGCACGGGGTCAGCAGTTCTACGATTAACCGCCTGCGTCACGATGAACCACTGAGCACTATGACAATCAATGATTTGTGCACCTTTCTGCACTGTGGTGTCAACGACATCCTTCAGTATATTCCTGATGCAGAAGCCGAAGAAGGACATTCTGCCTGACCTGCAAAGGCTTTGCTGCAAACTACAATTTGTTTCCTCTTATCGTATTCAAAATATAAAGGAGGCGCCTCATGATGAATTCATTATGAGGCGCCTCCTATTCCACAGCTTCGTTTTAAAAGACCGGCAAATAAATTTGCCGGTCTTTATTTCTATCCTTTATTTCGCTGTTCTATAAGCCTTTGGCGACCACTTCGTATAGATTTTCTTACCATCTATGGTTCTGTAGCCTCTGACTTTATAGTAATATCTAACTCCTTTTTTCAAGGACTTCGTGTTCTTGTAAGTCTGGGACTTCGTGGTTCTCATCAGCTTATATCCGCTGTTCTTTTTGATTGAACGCCATACCTGATAGCCGTCCACTTTGTAACCAGAGCGGGACTTCTTCCACGTCAAAGTGACGGAGCCCTTCCTCGCTTTGGTTTTCAGGCTTATCACTTTGGTTTTCTGCACGCCTGCCTTGGCGATTGCACCCCAATAAGGAATGCTGTCAAAGCGATCTGTGGTGTAGATAAGCCAGCCGTCTTTCATCTCGTTAGTAAAAGCTGCGATTTTGCCGCTGGCATATACGTATTCAGCAGACGATTCAGTCTGCGTCCTTACGCTGACCTTCGCCGTTCCGCCATTAAAATAGTTTATGTCTGCCTTGCCGCTTGTCATTTTAATCTGCACGGTAAATGCTTCACCGTCTTTATCAGTAACTTTTACACCCCATGTTCCGTCGAAATCTCTTTTTGCGGTGAGAAGGAGCGTCTCGCCTTTTGCCTGTGCTTTTATGGCTTTGATCGCTTTTCTATCAAAGGTGATGATAAAGTCGCCGATTTGGTAGGTGAGCTTGCTTGTGCCTGTTTTGATCATAGCGCCTGGCACCTTGACCGGCAGTGAAACCTCCACAGCGTCCGCCTTTGATACAGTACTCTTTGGCTGCGTCTCGATAATCACTTCTTTTGCCTGTTCTTTCTCTATGGCTGCAATCAGCCGATCCGCATCACTGTCACTGACGGTGACAGACTCTACGCCGTCTTTGATAGCACTGTCCTGCTTTAATGTCGTTTTCTCCCCACTGCTGGTTACAGGATTCTTCTCCCCCGGCGTATACGGAGGCACAGAAGTACCCTTTGGTTCGTAGGCGATCGCATAGGTGGAGAACTTATCTGTTTCAAAGGTCAGCGTATGAGCAGATTGATCGTGTGCTGGCACAATGACTTCTGAACTGCCGTTATGCACTCTGATGATCTTGTAATTGCTGCCGTCTCTCATATTTTCTGGGATTGCCACGGTAATGGTAATTGGCTTAACTGCATTGGTCACTGCTTGTGTTACCGGATTGCCAGTAGCTTTGGATATCGTCTTCTCCAAAATAATATCCAGATAGACGCCGATTCTTTGGTTTGCGGTAACTTTTGAATCCACCAGATCCTTGTCAGCCGGATTTGGTTTTTCTTCAACTGACAGAGTTACATCGATTTGAGTAATCTCGTTATTATTGCGCTCTTCATCGGTTACCGCACCGTTAATCAAGTTTTCTTCCGGCGCTGTTACTGCAGGTGCGCCTGGTTTGCTTTCAACCGTTGCATTTGCATTCATACCGCCGACGCCGGGTACTGCAGTCCCGCTATCGAAAGAGCCTCCGTCAATGGCCGTGCCGCCAGTTCCCGGTTTCCCGCTGCCGCCGTCAGAGATGTTGCCACCGTTGCCGCCGATAATGGTCCCATTGCCGTCAATTGATCCACTTTCTGTTTTCGCACCCGTACCGCCATTGCCGCCGTCTTTGCCGCCTGCACCATTTCCGCCGTTACCTCCAGTGACAGTACCATTCACTATTGTACTTCCGCTGGCAGTTGATGTACCAATGCCGCCGTTGCCTCCTGCTGTATTATTGTTTCCCTTGCCGCCTGCGCCGCCACTGACAATGCTACTGGTCCCTACGGTAATTTTTCCGCTATCCGTTTTTGCACCTGTTCCGCCAGTGCCGCCTGTTGTTCCATTGCCGCCGACAACTTTTCCGCCATTTTCTACGGTGATCGTTCCATTTTCGGTTTGAACTCCAGCTCCGCCAATTGCGCCGTTTCCTCCTATAGAGGTGCCGCCGCTAATGGTAGCCTTGCCGTCTCCGCTCATCGCAGCACCACTTCCACCGGTACCGGTTCCCGCACCATTTCCGCCGCTAAGAGTCGTTCCGTCCGTTACAATCACGCTGCCGCTTCCGCTGACTGCGTTGCCGCCTGCGCCATTGCCCGTTCCGTTTCCGCCTGTAATGCTGCCACCGCCAGAAATCGTTACTTTCGTTTCATGGTCCACGACAATGGCGTCTTTTCCGTTTCCACTGTCAGGCTTTACGGTGATATTATTATCATTTAAATCTATGACAACGTCTTTTTCTCCCGTTACATCTTTGTTGATGGCAACGGTATTTTCAAGCTGAATATCCTTGTTGATGACTATTTTGTGATTCTCCTCATCGAAAGTCACATTGCCTTGGCCGAATAGCTTATCCAGTTTTTCCTGCGTTGTTTCACCTGCAGGTGGAATATCACCATCCAGTCCGCCGGAGATTTCGCCCTTCTCATTAATGGTAATCGTCTTTGTCACCGCAGAGGATGCAGCACCGCTGGAATTGACAACCCAAAAGTGCAGATCGTGACTGCCCGCCTTCAGATTAGAGATATCCAGGATTTCAGTGATAGAATCGGTGTCTTTGCCAGGTATAAAATCGCCTAGTTTGATGCCCTCACCGCCGTCGATGTCATAAAACAGGCTTGCCGTCACTCCATCGACATGAGCGACTTTTGCACTGACATTGATACTGAGAGCCTGCTGCTCCGTTGCCAGGGTCAGACTGATCGGAGATGTATCACCGCCTGTCTCCCATTCTGGCGGATCCGACTTTTCTCCTACGCCTAAAATAACGGAATAGGTTTTGCTCTCGCCTGCTTTTAGATTGATATTCTGCCAGGAGAAAGCCATGCCGCTGTCTGTTCCAGAGAGTTTGGTGAAAATATCACCGTCTTTGCTGTAAGTGCCGCTGCTGCTCTTATTTTCTTCAGCCAGCTGATTAAAACAGTTCTTATTTCTGTCAGAATAGTTGCCAAACCAGTAGGTATTCACCGGGGTAACGCCTCCTGCGCCGGCAAAGTACAGATTGAACTGCGCGTTATACGTAGAATTACTTGTGTTATCCTCCACCATTTTCAGACCGATGACCTGTCCATCGGCAGCCTGTATCGCCTCTACGGCAGCTCTGTCATTATCGCCGATTTTCACGTCAGCATGAACGGCAAGCTTGCCGTCTGTAATCGCTCCCCTGTTTGCGGTTACAGTATAGGAAAGCTGCACATAACGACCATCGTTGATAAAGGAAGCCTTTGCGGTAATATTGTCATCTGTCATGTTCTCACTTTGGATTTCATAACCATTGTCGCTATAGGTCGTCTGGATCCAATTGCCATTGTAAAAGCCCTCTACATCTATGATATTTGAGCTGTTTTTAAACGCCATGATACCATTTGCATCTGCAGTATACCCCGCAGGAGGCAAAACCTTGACTCTGCATCCATCCACGTCATTGCTGCTCACACCGCTGCCAGAGGCAGTCCCTGCCACTGCACCGATATTCTTGTAACCGGTGACGCTGCCGCTGACAGTGCAGCCTGTGATCTCCGCATAAGATACAGAGCCTGCGATGGCGCCAACTCTGTGATTCCCAGTGATGTTCACATCTGTAAGTTTCAAATTCCTGACGAAAGCGCTGCTGCCGCTGATGTCGCCGAACAAGCCCTGATAATCCGACGTTGGTTTATCGATGTAAAGGCCGGAGATGGTTTGATGATTTCCGTCCAGTTTGCCTCCAAACGAATTGCTGGAATTGCCTATCGGTGTCCAACTCCCATTATTGCTGCTGCAAATCGAGGAAAGATCTATATTCGCTGTGAGCTTGTAATACTTGCTGTTATACTCTATGTTCCCTGCATTTACCAGATCAGCAAGGGTCTTTAGCTGCGCTGCCGTACTGAGCTGATATGGATCTTGGGCAGTTCCCGTGCCTCCTGCAAAATCCACAGTATATAGGGGCTTAAAAGTGATGTCTGTCCTTATGTCATCATAGTTCTTCCATATGGCATTGCTCCACGTTATGCCGCTGTCCCTGGAGTAAAGCCAGCCTATGGCAATAAAGCCAGGCTTTGCCGGCACGTCAGGCAAAATGATACCAGCGCCGTATTCTGCCCCAGTCGGGTAGGCATCTCCCGAAAGGTTCTGTCCGTTGTCGTCCTGCCAGGAGATCTTTTTATCAATTCCTTTTATGACCAGATTATGTAAGTTGTGGTCAGTGCCTTTTTGCAGTTCATAATTAGTATTTTTTAACGTAAACCTGTCCTTATTAGAATCGTTCACGCCATAGACCGCTATGCTGCCTGAGGAATAATTGCCGCAATTCAGCGTTAACTTGTCGCCAGTGTAATAACTCTGCGTTTCATTGCCATCATTGGCAAACAACTTGCCAGAAGACATGTAGATTGAAGCGTAGCTGCTTCCACTTGTAATGATCGGCAAACCGCTGAGGTAAATTTCACCGCTGTAATTCACAATGCCATTGTCATACATAGAGATCATCGTTCCGCCAGAGATCTTAGTCGTGCCATAGTTCTTAATGCTCGCATAAGATCCCCCTGCCACCTTACCGCCGGAGCCGCAGTCACAGAGGTTTAAAGTTCCGCCGGACTCAACCTCTATGGCCCCGCTTGAAGAATTTGACAAGGTGTTCCCGTTAAGGCAGAGGTTGAGTGTTTTGCCGTTTTTCACTATGACACTGCTTGTGAGAGTGACCTGACGGTCAAGGTAAATATTCCCTTCAAGGGCCCCGCCAGAAAAACTCTGATCTATGGCCGTATAAGCAATGCCGTCATGGGTATGACTGCCCGGCGCGCCGCCGGTCGTCACATTCTCTATGACAACACTGGCCGCATTACTGCCATTCTGCGCAATGGTAATGTCAGTTTTTTCGCCGTCCAAATAGACATCATAGATTCCGCCTGTCGTGGTAACGGTGCCGGAATAGACGCCTTCGCCCTGATGGTTCAGCGGTATTATGTCTGTCTCCTTCGACGATTCCTGGATTTCTACCGTCTTGTCCGAGACAGGCTGCCCATCCTTGTCCTTCAGAGTAACAGAAACCGACCCCGGCGCGCCGCCCAGCCCCGGCTCAAAGCCCTGCAAATAGGGGTAACCGCCGTTTTTAGCAGGGTCAATGGTCCAGGTGCTGTTAAAATCCCAGCCGCTGTAGGTCTTTTGCTGTTTCAATTCTTCGGAAGTTTTACCAAGATCAATTCGCCCGCTGCCTTCCGAAAAATTAGGGGAAAGGGTCTTGTCAAAATAGGTGCTGACAAACTGGCCGTTGTTTACTGCTCCTCCATCACTCCAGCCGGCAATGGGACGCACCTCTCCAATACAGGCGGAATAGCAGTTGGTAATTTCAATGCTGGTCGATTCATTCCAGCCAGAAATCCCCGCAATATCTTTTGTAGTCCCAGTCTTTGTCAGGGAAACTCTGGCATAACAATCGGTCACTGAGGTAGGATAGCTCGCACTATGGGTTGAGCCGAGAATTCCGCTGACGGCGCTTTTTCCCTTGACTTCCCCGGAAACATAGCATCCATTTATGCTGCCGCCCTGGGCATTGCCTGCCATAATAGCCACATCGTTGTCAGTGGAAATTACCTTTGCATCCTCTATACCCAAGTCTTGGATGACAGCAGAGGTACCGATTCTGCCAAAGAGTCCCGCATAGCGAGTACTGGCGTTGACGTTCAAATGATAGATAACGTGACTGTTGCCGTCAAAGGTTCCCATAAACTGATTGTCTTTATTACCTATCGGTGTCCAGCCTCCCGAAAGGTTTATATTAGCAGTCAGCTTAAAGGTACAGCCTTCGGTACTACGCCCGTCATTTACCAAGGTTGCCAGCCGTGTCAGCTGCTCCTGGCTGGCAATGGTATAGACGGTGCCGGAGTTAAAACTGGTTACGCTGCTATTCAATGGAGTTTCTTCGCTAGACGCTGCAAACCCTGTCGATGGAATCAGCGTGACCATCATGCACAGAGACAGAGTCATTACAAGCAGTCTCTGTGCTGCCTTCCCCCTCTCTGTCCGCCAAAGAGACTTTGCTTTCGCGCTGATATTTTTCTTTAACTTATCCATTACTTCTTCTCCCTGCTTTCTTAATTTAAGATGACGCTCAACCTACTTGAACTTTAACTGTGTAGTGGGCATTTCATTTTAGGAAATCGGTTTTCACTTTATTTTACTACATAAAAAAACCGACTCACGTTAATCGTGAAATCGGTAATTTATTTAGGGAAATTTGTATAACTTTTTTCATGTTTAGTCAAAACAACAAAACGGCAGGAATACCTGCCGCTGTCATTGTTAAGGATTAATAGTCCAAATCTTCTTCTGCCCAATCATCAGTTGACCATTCTTCGTCCGGCCAGTCTTCATTGACAAAGATTTTCTTCATGATTCGATCCATGCCGATGACAAGTGTGGTTCCTGCCACAAAGCCGACGCCCAAAATAGCAAGAGCAGCTTTTGCCGCTGTTGAAGGCCCCTGATTTCTGCCCTTATCCGCCTTGTTCGGCTGTAATTTATTGTCTTTACATTTTCCCATTTCCTCTTCCTCCTTTGTGATCGCAAAACGTTTTATTTATATGACCTGGTATTGATATACTCTACAATTAAATTTGCTGCCTGCTCTTCAGATATGTAGCTGCTGTTAATCGCCAGGTTATAATTTGAAAAGTGACCCCATTTCTGGCAGGTATGATAGTTGTAGTAGTTTGCTCTCGCCTTGTCATAGGTCATTACCGTTTCTTTTGCCTTTTCCTCTGGAATGCCATACGTGTCTATACAGCGTTTGATTCGGTCTGCAAGCTCTGCATAGATAAAAATGTTGGTTACGCCTGGCATATCCTTGAGAATATAATCTGCACATCTGCCGACGATAACGCCTTCTCCTGTATCTCCAATCTGATTGATGACATCAAACTGGGTGATGAACAGTTTTTCGTTCACCGAGACAGGCTCGCTCATCATGCCTTCACCGAAGTTCATGGCAGAAGACAAACTATAGGAAAAACTGCTCTTTGCCCTAAGCTCCGCCGTCTCCACGATCTCTCTGGACAACCCGCTCTTTTCTACGGCCATATCGATTATTTCTTTATCATAAAATGGAACACCCAGCTTTTCGGCAATGAGGCGTCCGACGATCCTTCCGCCGCTGCCATATTCTCTGCTTATTGTAACTAGCTTTTTCATAAAAACACCCTTTCTATTATTTTCTCTGTCCTTCCCCTTGTGCTTATTATATATCAAAATGCGCCTAAAGTGAATGGAAATTATGTTAAAATATTTTAGAAATCGAAATTAAAGAAAGTCTTAAGCTAGACCGCAGCCCTTAGCCCAAGGGTCTATCATAGTAAAATAATATGTTGATTCTTCCGTAATTTATGTTAAGATTGAAGAAATTATACGGGAGGTATTTAACCATGAATAAGAAAAACAAAACAGCAAAAATCATTCAAATCATCGCAATTGTAAATGCCGTTTGCGGCTTAGTCCTTGGATTTATTATCGCCTTCGCTGATAATCCAGTTAACTACTACGAATCCATAGGGTTTGTAGGTTTTATTGCCGTTTTTATCCCTGCGGCTATCGGCAGCTTGATATTATATGGCTTTGGTGAAATTATTGAACTGCTTCAAAATATAAAGGACAATACTGATCCCTTAAACAAGAGCATTGATTTACCTGAACTGTAAAACAGGAGGAAATACTATGACAGAGAGATATACACGCATACTATCATTGGATACTATGCTATATCATGAACAATCACCGATTATCTTCAGCAAAGGTGCGTTGTTAGCCGATAACCATAATAAATTATTTATTTTGCAATTGCAATTTGAAAACATTCAGCTCAAACAAATTTCAGCATTGGAAGTTGAAATCATTTGTAAAAATCTAGACAACACTGAACTATATCGATGTAAAAAGACTTATATGGATTTAACAGCTGGCCAAAACGACACCTTTGGTAGTAAAGTTCCTATTATTCTTCAGAACGGTGATGTACGTCGGTTTGAAATTGTTATTCATCAAGTATACTTTAGCGATGAAAGTATTGTAGAACTTAATGTCTCTTTAAATCAAAGCTTCCCAAAAGAATCTATCGATGCATTAGATATAATGAAAGAAACTTTCATCAGATATATTTCAGAAATTAAATCTACTAGCAAGTGTATATTTATCCCAAAGCAGCATAACGGTAGTTGGCTTTGTACTTGCGGCACCATTAATGCCCCTCAAACATCAGCTTGCCGTATCTGCGGAATCAAAAAGGACTTATTATTCTCTGCCCTGGATACAGATTTACTAGTGCAAAAAAAACTAACATATGACCAGGCAGACCGCACAGCACAGTTAGAAAACGAGTCTGTGCGAGATAAACGGATAAAAAAGATCAAGAAAATCTTAATATGCATCGCCATTGCCGTTATCATCCTAGGCGGGTCCGGTTTTTTAATATATCAAAAATTATTATTCCAAGGCAGTCTTACAATGAAGCTATAGCTTGGTATGAAAAAGGACATTACGATACAGCGAAATCTATATTTAAACAGCTCGGAGATTATAAGGACAGTAGTAAACGCTATAAGGAGTGCGCTTACCTGAAAGCCGATGAAGATTATAAAGATGAAGACTACAATGCAGCAAGAGCTGCTTTTGTGAAATTAGGGAATTACAAAGATAGTCCCCAGCGATCAAGTGACTGTGCTTATCTAGAAGTCGTCAAGCTCGGTGAATCTGGTTACTTAAAAGCTGCTCTTGATTATATTAAAGAAACAGATTTGCAAGGAACAAAAATAAACAAACTAAAGAGCGATATAAAAAAGGCCTTAAAATTAAGTAAAAAAGAAAAAACGTTTGTTGGAGACTGGGAGCTTAAGGAAGCAAAGGGTACCTCTATATTGGATGGTAAAGATTTTAAATGGAGCACAGGTCTGGAATCATTTAGAGTTCGGTATATTGTAAGTGACGGAACTCTAAAGCTTGCCGCTTATTCGCAGCACAATACCCCTATACCTGTCTCCTTCACAGAAAATAAAATGACATTTGAGAAAGATTGCCACGATTTTTCCAAAGGTACAGTGATGATGTTTAAGCATAAATCTGCCATCATCACACTGCAAGTAGGCATATACACTTACAAATTTGCCTACGAAAAGTATAATGACTATATCTAACAAAGGCCAATTTGCTCACCATAGGTTGTCAAGACAAAACAGGAGCGTTTCACATCTATCAGAAGCAGCTCCTTTTTTATTAAATAAGAAATGTACTCTGCGCATTTATCCTCGATAAAGCCGTCTCTAGATAGCTCACTTATTCTTACAGCCATATCAAAATGTTCTTTATTATAATTTTTTACAATTCTAAAATAAAAATCACTGTCATCGGTATCTAATAGATATATAGACAAAAAGGAGGCGCATATGACAGAGGAACAATTTGCTCTTCACATAGAAGAAATCAAATACAAATTATATCGAACGGCCCTTTTGTATCTCGGTAACGAGACTCTGGCAGTGGATGCCGTAGACGAGTCCGTATACAAAGCACTTTGTTCGCTGAAGAAGCTGCGGCAGCCGGAATACTTCGACACCTGGATCATCAGAATATTAATCAACGAATGTTATACAGAGTTGAAACGACAAAAACGCCGCGGCAGCTTTGATGAGTTTCCGGAGACAGCAGAAGAAGCTTTTGACCGGTTGCCACTGAAAGAAGCCATCGCAAAGCTGCCGAAGGACTTGAAGGAAGTCATTATTTTAAGATATTTTTCAGGCTATACCTTGGTGGAGACTGCGGAAATCCTGCAGATTCCCCAGGGAACCGCGGCCAGCCGGCAGCGCCGCGCTTTGTCGCTGCTCAGATTAGAATTAAAAGAGGAGGTGTCAAAATGAATCGCAGAGAAGAATACGCCAAACTGCTGCAGGAGCTGGGTCAGCCGGTTCCAGCCTTAGATGGTGCCTTGCAGAGAGCGCAGGCAAGGCGAAAAAGAAGAAACTGGGTCGCAAAGCCCCTGACCAGTTTTGCAGTCATATGTCTGACCTTCGTGCTGGCAGTCAACCTCTGCGCGCCAATTGCAGACGCCTGCTCCAAGATTCCTATCCTCAAGGAATTGGCACAGGCTGTGACCTTCTCCAATTCTCTCTCAGAGGCAGTGGATAACGATTACGTGCAGCCGGTGGATTTGAGAAAGAGCAAAAACGGCGTCTCAATCTCCGTGGAATACTTGATCGTCGACCAGAAGCAGGTCAATATCTTCTTTCGGGTCAATTCAGAA
The DNA here is from genome assembly GCF_900086585.1 of Emergencia timonensis. Taxonomy (GTDB): domain Bacteria; phylum Bacillota; class Clostridia; order Peptostreptococcales; family Anaerovoracaceae; genus Senimuribacter; species Senimuribacter timonensis. The sequence continues at coordinate 1,260,611 of NZ_FLKM01000008.1, read as the reverse complement.
AAATACAGCCATCTCGCCATAGATCCCAAGATCAAAAACGCAGACGGCGGCTTCCTCTCCTGCTCCTATTTCCTCAACGATTGGGATGTAGAGAATGGAAGCCTACAGAGCATCACTGTGGATTTTACAGACCGGGATGTGCCGGACTCTATGGAGATGATATTAAAGCTGTACGACGAGGATGCGCAAAGAGACACACCTGTAGAAGATTCCGAGTTTCCGGATGCGACTTATGACCAGCCTCCATATATAGCCGTCTTTCAGTTTCAGCTACACTTTGATCCTGTATTCACCGCCACAGGAAAGAAGATCCCTGTCGATAAAACCGTGATGCTGGACGGTCAGAAGGTCACTTTTACCGATATCGAAATCTACCCGACGCACATGCGCATCGACATCAAAACCGATACGTCCAATACTGCCTGGCTGGCGAGTCTGGATCTCTACATTCTGGCTGACGGCGGCAAAAAGTTCAAACCCACCGCTAACGGGATAACAGCTTCGGGAAGCACGGAGTCCATGGAGATGAATTCCTATTACTGCGACAGCGCCTATTTTCAGAAGGCAGAAAAGCTTTCCATCGTCGTCACCGGCGCCCGCTGGCTCAAAAAAGACCACTACAGATATCACGTAGACCTACGAACCGGCAAGTCGGAGACGCTGCCCTACGGAATCAAAGTTCTCTCAACCAGGCAGAAGGAAAACCGCTGGAAAATCAGGTTTGACAATACTAAAATGCCAGCAGAACAGTGGATCAGTCATATCTGTGACAGCAACAGGAAGATATACGATATCAACATGCGGGATTCCCTGGGCAGCATCTACTTCGAAGATTATCCCGAAGAGGAAGCCTGGATCGTGCCTTATTATAACAGGGATTGGAAGCCCGATTCGCCAGTAAAGGTGGAAATAAAACAGTAACAAAAACACGAAAATAGCCATTGACTTCCCCTTATGACTGTACTAGAATAGAGTTAGCTTGAACAACGCAGAGCAAAAGTTCAATGCATAACATCACCAAAAAACACGGAGGTGCGACTCCGTGTTTTTTATTTGGCTGACTGCTGCTATTTCTTCCTGTCCAGCCATTTGGCTATGTAGTATGCAATTACACTGCCCATGACAGAAATACTCAATGCAGAGCAAAAATCCAGCATTGCTATCACTTCCTTCCAGCAAACTTACTGAAGGTTCAGCAGTGTCATTATCATATCATACATTTTATGTAAATTAAAGCAATTATTGTAATATTATTCACAAAAAAACAGGAGCAGCTCCCCCTGGGGCATTGCTCCTGTTTCATCTATATCAACCTAATCTTACACTGCTTCTTCTGCCTCTTCAAACTGTGAATTGTACAGATCTGCGTAGAATCCGTTCTGCGCCAGTAGTTCTTCGTGATTACCCTGTTCGATAATGTCGCCGTCCTTCATGACCAGAATCAAATCCGCATTGCGAATCGTTGACAATCTATGAGCGATGATAAAGCTGGTTCTGCCTTCCATCAGATTATCCATGGCCTTCTGGATTCGCTCTTCTGTACGAGTATCTACCGAAGAAGTCGCTTCATCGAGAATCAGCACCCTGTTATCCGCCAGGATTGCTCTGGCGATGGTCAGCAGCTGCTTCTGTCCCTGTGACACGTTGGACGCATCTTCGTTGAGTTCCATGTCGTAACCTCCTGGCAGCGTCCTGATAAAGTGATCAGCATAAGCAGCATCTGCCGCTTTCATCACTTCTTCATCGGTAGCGTCCAGTCTGCCGTAGCGGATGTTCTCCATGATGCTGCCCTTAAACAGCCAGGTATCCTGCAGTACCATGCCAAAATAATCCCGCAGCTCCTGCCGGTTGAAATCTCGTATATCGTGGCCGTCAAGCGTAATGCTGCCGCTCTGTACGTCATAGAAACGCATCAGCAGTTTTACAATGGTGGTTTTGCCCGCGCCAGTCGGCCCTACAATAGCGATTTTCTGTCCCGGCTTTACATCAGCGCTGAAATCTTTGATGATGACTTGTTCCGGATCATAGCCGAACCGGACGTGATCGAATTTGACAGCGCCCTGTGGATTTTCCAGCTTCACCGCATTGGCTACGGTCTGATCCTCCTCCTCTTCGTTGAGGAACTCGAACACACGCTCAGAGGCCGCAGTCATGGACTGCACCTGATTGATGACCTGTGCAATCTGCTGAATCGGCTGTGTAAAGTTCTTTACATACTGGATGAACGCCTGAATATCTCCGATACCGATGGTTCCCTTGATGGCGAGGATTCCGCCGGAGATTGCAACTCCTGCATATCCCAGATTGCCGACAAACATCATAATCGGCTGCATCATGCCGGACAAGAACTGTGATTTCCAAGCCGAGTTGTAAAGGGTCTTGTTAGTATCATTAAACGTATCGATGGTCTCGTCTTCCTTGTTAAAGGCTTTGATAACCAGATGGCCGGCATAGGTTTCTTCCACTTGGCCGTTAATAACGCCCAAGTATTTTTGCTGTGAGCGGAAATGTTTCTGCGAAAATTTCACGACGATGGACATCAAGACGGCCGATATCGGAAGTATGACGAATGCAATCAGCGTCATCAGCGGCGATATGGTCAGCATCATCACGATGACACCGATAATGGTCGCTGTAGAAGTGATAATCTGCGTCACACTCTGGTTCAGTCCCTGCCCAAGGGTATCCACATCGTTGGTAATCCTGGAAAGTACTTCACCATAAGTTCTGCTCTCAAAATACTTCATCGGCATGCGGTTGATCTTCTCGGATATTTCCTTGCGCATGCGATAACAGATTTTCTGCGTCACGCCGGTCATAATCCAGCCCTGAACGAAGGTAAATGCGGCGCTGGCCAAATAAAGCGCCAGTGTAAATAGGAGTATCTGTGCAATTTTGTCAAAATCAATGCCGCCGGTTCCTCCGATCTTTCTCATCAGACCTTCGGCCAGTTCTGTGGTCGCATGACCCATGACCTTCGGCCCCATAACGTTAAACACGGTGGAAGCCGCTGCAAAGATGACCACGACCAAAATCGCAAACTTATATTTGCCAATGTAAGCCAGGAGCTTTTTGAAAGAACCCCGGAAGTCCTTCGCTTTTTCACCAGGCATCATACCTGCGCCCGGACCTCCCATAGGGCCTCTCGGACGCCTTTTCGGCATTTTAAACTCGTGTTCTCTTTCATTACTCATACTAGCTCACCCCCTCTTCTATCCCAAGTTCCTTAGCAGAAAGCTGTGATTTTGCAATCTGCTGATATACCTCACAATTTGCCAGAAGCTCTTCATGGGTTCCCTTGCCGACGATCTCTCCATCATCTAATACCAATATTTGATCCGCATGAAGAATCGTACTGATTCTCTGTGCGACGATGACTTCAGTACAGTCTGATACTTTTGTTTCCAACGCTTTTCTCAATTTGGCGTCCGTCTTCATGTCCAGAGCTGAAAAGCTGTCGTCAAAGACAAAAAGCTTTGGTTCTTTTGCAATGGCTCTGCCGATGGCAAGTCTCTGCTTCTGGCCGCCAGATACGTTGCTTCCCCCCTGAGAAATATAGCTATCATATTTTTCATCTTTCTCTTCGATAAAGTCCTCCGCCTGGGCGATTTCAGCGGCGGTTCTGATTTGCTCATCCGTCGCATCCTTGTTGCCAAAGCGCAAGTTGCTGGCAATGGTGCCCGAAAACAAGACACCTTTCTGTGGTACGAATCCAACTTCCTGACGAAGTTCTTTCATGGAGAGATTTCGAATGTCTTCTCCGTCTAAGGTGATGGTTCCCATCGTCACATCGTAAAATCGAGGGATCAGGTTAACCAACGTGCTTTTTCCAGAACCAGTACTGCCGATGATAGCAGTCACTTTACCCGGTTCTGCCTTGAAGCTGATGTTGTGGAGCACATCTTCTTTTGCATTGGGATACTTAAAGCAGACATCGGTAAATTCCAAAACACCTTTTGGCTCTGTAATCTGTTTTGGCTCTGCTGGGTCCTCAATGGAGGAATGGGTTCTGATGACTTCATCGATACGATCAGCAGCAACGCCTGCTCGCGGCAGCATGATAGACATCATCGTCAGCATTAAGAAGGCCATGACAATCTGCATGGAATATGTGATGAAGGCCGTCATTGCACCGACCTGTAAATCGCCCGTATCAATTCTGTGTGCAGATACCCACATGATGAGGATGACCAGACAGTTCATAATCATCATCATACCCGGCATCATAAAAGTCATCACTCGATTGGTAAACAATTGGGTTTTCTTCAAGTTCTGGTTCGCCACATCAAAGCGTTCCTCTTCTGTCTGCTCACGTCCAAAGGCGCGGATAACGGAAAGGCCCGTCAAAATTTCTCTTGAAACCAGGTTTAATGCGTCCACCAGCTTTTGCATCATCTTGAATTTCGGCATGGTGATGGACACCAGGGTTCCTACAAAGCCGATGATGACGAGAACAGCCAGGGCGATGATCCACTCCATATTGGCGCCTGTCTTTGCAACCTTATAGACGCCGCCCAGTCCGATAATCGGCGCGTAGAGTACGATTCTCAGCATCATCGCCGTAACCATCTGAATCTGCTGTACGTCATTGGTGCTCCTTGTAATCAGCGATGCGGTGGAGAATTTATCCATTTCCGCATTGGAGAAACCGACTACATTGCGGAAGACCTTGCCTCTCACATCCCGTCCGACACCGGCGCCGACTCTGGCTGCCAGGAAAGACACCATCACTGCCGCCGCCAGCATCAAAAGCGCCATCATAAACATCTTCAGACCTTCAGACCAAAGGTAGTTCATCTGTATATCGTCTACATCTAGTCCTGCGGCTTCATTGCAGGATACGGCATATGCCACACCCATGGAGTGCAGGGTTTCTGCACCTGTGGAGGAAATTGTATCCTCCATGGACTTTCTGGACTCCTTCACCATAGAATCATCCATCTGCCCGCTTGCAATCATGTCTTCCATCAAGGGTCTCATGTCAACATAAGTAGCCATATTGCCCTCTTCATCTTCCGCCTTAAAACTGTCTATATCCGTATGCATCAGTTTCTCTATATCGCTGATGGACATATCGTCAATCTGCTCAGCCATAGGCGCGGTCTGAGGATCTTTCTCCATGGTTTCTTTGACCGTATTCTTAAAATCAGCTTCACTCATATGCCCCAGCTGATAGGTCAGCACAATCGATGTCAGCAGCTTGTCATCTATTTCATCCAGTTTCTTTTCGTCTGTAATATTCAGATGATAAACATCTCCATCTTTTGCATAAGCGCTCTGCCAGAGTTCTTTCTCGTCGTCATTCATGAAGATCTGCGCCTCCTTGAACTCCTTTGATGTAATCTTCTCCGGCGTGATGTGCTCTACGCCCCCGTTCTGAATTCCTACGTCTATAATGTCTGAAGTGTATTGCGGCAGCGCCAAGTCACAATATGCCTGCACCATCAACAGCAATACGATCAAAATTATAGTTTTCCAGTAGGGAATCAGATTTTTAAATATTCTCTTCATTCTCTGTCTCTCCCTTCTTGCCCTTATATCTGCGAAGTGCGACCTCCTTTTCAGCGGTATCGAGAAATTCTCTCAAAAAAGAGTTGAGTTTCTTCATATTCTCATCACCCATCCGCCCGAAGACCGCATCTGCAAAATCGTTCATGATTGCGTCTGTCTCACGAAGCACCGCATAGCCTTCATCTGTCACTTCCACATAGGTGTTGCGGCGGTCGTTCCTGTCAACAGATCTGATAATGTATCCCTTCTGTTCCAAAGAGCGAAGGCTTCTGGAAACTGCCGGCGCTGGTACGTTCTTGCACCTGACCACGGTGGATACCTTTACGCTCTTGCCCCTGCTGCGTTCACTGCAGTAATCGATCATCTTGAGAATGCCAAAATCCCCATGATTGATGTCCGGCAGCATTGTGGATATATTCAATTTCCTAAAGGAAGTCATGATATCAAAAAATTCCTTTTGTTCTTCTTTCACCTCGTTCTCCTTTCGAAAACAGTTTTATCTGTCAATTCATACAATTCGTTAATTTTTATCGCATTTAATTATTAACAACGTTAATTATTATCAGTATTGCACTATTTTAGCACCACGAAAGGTCAATGTCAATAGGGTGATTGTACTTTTTTGCAGAAAAAACACATCAAAGTCTTGACAAGTAAACTTGGCATGCTATCATGATATTGACAAGTAAACTTGGCAAAGGAGGAAGAACAATGAATAAGGAAGAAATTCTCTCGAGGAGCCGCAATGAGAAAAAAGACGAAGGGGTTGAATATGCAGAAAGCAGAGCCCGCCGTATTGGCGAACTGGGCATGTTCGCCGTCTATATTATCGTTATCGTATATAACATGTTCAAGGGATTGCAGAATGAAGTCGCCTTCATCCTCTTCTGGACATATTTTGGCTTTTCATGGCTTGGAAAATACCGCGTAACCCATAATACTCTGCAATTAGTTTCGGCAATCTTCGGCATCATGGCTGCAATTCTTTATTTTGCCGGTTATATCATTGCAACCTGGTGAGCTTATGGACGATAGATTAATACTGAAGAATCGCTTAAAAGAAGCGCGGGCAGAAAAACGGTTATCACAAAACCAGCTTGCCGAAATGATAGGTGTATCGCGAAATACGATCAGTTCCATCGAAACGGGTCAGTTTAATCCTACAGCTAAGTTAGCGTTGGTGCTCTGTATTGCCTTGGATAAAAAATTCGAAGAGTTATTTTACTTTTAATAAAGAAGTTTCTACATGCAGAAAACTGCCGCATGAACGGTCATATTTCGTTCATGCGGCAGCCTCTTTTTCATTACAGAAAGGACTTTTATTCTCCGCTGTAATAATCTTTTAAAATCGCCTTGTATAACATCTCTCTGTCAATGGGTTTGCTGATATGCGCGTTCATCCCTGCATCCAGCGACTTCTTTACATCCTCGTCAAAGGCGTTGGCCGTCATGGCGATGATCGTCACCTTCTTCGCATCACTGCGATGGAGTCTTCTGATTTCCCTCGCAGCGGTCAGGCCATCCATGACAGGCATTCTGATATCCATCAAGATGCAGTCATAGAAAAATTCTTCTGAACCTGCAAACCTCTCGAGACAAAGTTTTCCATCGGCGGCAGTGTCAACTCTGCAGCCCACATTCTCCAAAATCTTACACGCGATCTCACGGTTAATTTTATGGTCTTCACACAGCAAAATTCTTTTATCTTTTAACTGATTAAAATCAGCCTCTCTGTTATGAGAAGGTGGCACAGTCTCTGAAACTGTCTGTTCTGCAATTCGAAATGGGAGCGTTACGGAAATTCTGGTTCCCCTGCCCTTCTCGCTTTTGATGTCAATCGTGCCGTCCATCATGTCAACTAAGTTCTTGACGATGGACATGCCCAGGCCTGTGCCGCCTATCTTGTCAACAATATTGCCGTATTCCTGTTCAAAAGGGTCAAATATCTTTGACAGAAACGCTTCACTGATACCGATACCCGTATCTGTTACGAGAAACTCTGCTTCTAGCTCCGTTTCACTGCGCCTGCAGCCTTTTACAGACAATTCCACTTTACCGCCTGCCGGTGTAAATTTTACAGCGTTGGACAACAGATTGATCAAAATCTGTTTAATGCGAATCTTATCTCCGTATAGAACTTCATTCGCCATTTCAGTGCAGCAGATAAAATCCAGCTTCTTTGACTTGGCCATAATCCTAATCTGACTGTCCACTGCATCAATTACAGATTGCAGCAGCAGCGGTTCTGTCTGCAGACTCATTTTCTTCTCTTCGATTCTGCTCATGTCTAATGTATCGTTAATCAAGTTCAGCAGATACACGCTGGAGTTATTGATTTGCTCAAGGTTTTCCCTGATTTCCCCCTTGACATCGTCTTTCTCCAGAGTCAATGTGGTCAAGCCCATGATACCATTCATCGGCGTACGCATATCGTGGCTGACTCGCTGGAGAAATTCTGATTTCGCATTATTTGCTTCATGAAGCTGACGGTTGTTAGATTCTAAGAGTTTGGCGTAGGCCGCCCTCTGACGATTCTTATACGTCAAGAAAATTGCTAAGAAAATCAGCGTCATCAAAGCAAGGGAGACTGCTAATGCCGTAAAGGGATTGGTCCTAATCAATGCTGACAGTGAATACTGGTTCCGTTTGATGGAGTTAAAAATTTTATAATCCTCCACATCGCCCGCGTTCATCATCGAAATGCCTTTGTCAATTAAAGACCTCAAAAGAGGTGACTGTCCATCGGAGATGCCTATATAGATCGGGACACTTATCGTAATAGAAGACACTAGGTCCACGCCGTTTGCTGATTGGTAATTGACATCTGAGTGAATCTTCAAAGAATCGATAAAGGTGATATCTGCCTTCCCGCCCCTCACCATACTCAGGCAAGCTTCCTCATTGACTGCCGTCACAATGGTCCACTCAGGATAGTTGTTTTCTATAAAAGATCTCAATCCTTTAAAAGATTCAGGAATAACCACTTTTAGTTTATCCGTCGGATAGACGACGTTTCCCTGCCGCGTCACTGCTGTATTCATCTTGTCAGCATAGCTGTCAGATAAAGTTAATCGATACTTGCGCTCCAATGTATTATCACTGTAGATACCGGCAATCATATCGACTTTTCCCTCTTTTAAAAATGTCCAGGACTCCTGCCGATCGCTGGTCTCTACATATTCAAATTCTAGGCCTGTATTTTCTGCAACACTGTTCAGTACATCCAGGTCGACGCCCTTATACTTCTTTTCTTCCTTATCGTACCATTGGTAAGGATAGGTGTCCGGCGCGACAGCAACTTTGATCGGCTCACTGGCCGAGGCAAACTCCGCCTCTTCCCTTGTCAAGCCTTTGGCATGCTTGGAAAAATCTCCATAATATTTTTCCGTCAGATTAGAAACATAATACGGATTTTCTATATCCATTTTCTCTAAAGCGTGATTCAGCTGCTCCATCAAATTCTGATTTTCCTTTGAAGTTATGAAATAGGCCGGAACAGATTTGGTGCGAAGCAGCAGTTTCTGTCCCTCTTGGATAGACAGATTGCCGTTGACGATGGCATCGATTTTTTTATTTTTCAGCGCTGCCTGCAAATCGACCATGCGTTCAAAATAAACAGGCTCATAGGAAAATCCCTTCGCCTTCGCCGTTTCTTTAAATATCTTATTCAGATGGCTTTCGGTAATCATTCCGACTTTAATACCGTCGTAATTGTCAAAATCACCATAATATAAGTTCTGATTATCTTGCCTTGTCAGCAATGCGACAAAATCGATGCAGCACTGTGTATCGCTGAACAAAAATGATTCCGACCGCTCCTCGGTATATTCTGCAGGAAACAGCAGGTCAATCTTGCCTTGCTCCAGCCACTTCAAGCATTGTTTCCAGCTTCCTTCAACGTACTCGTATTGCCAGCCTGTATATTTGCTGATTGCAGAAAGATATTCTTCTCCATATCCGTGAACGTTGCCATTTTTGTCCATCATAAGAAATTGTTCGATATCTACACAGCCCACTTTGATTACCTTTTGTTTAGGCCCCTCCTCCGCAAAGACTGGGTAAACGCAGTATACGAAAGACACGCAAAAAACAACTAATACTACTGAAATAGCGATTAGTCTTCTCATTCTTAAAAATTGATTCATTACGAACACCACACTTCATTTATTCACTTTATTCTAACACGATACACCTCCTTTTACAAACGAAAAAGGGCTCTGCCCTATTTCTGGCAGAATCCAATTTTTAATTAAATAAAAAAATCAATACAACCTTTAGTAACACCCAACTCACATTCAAACATAGAAACGATAACAGTTAGCTTTCTCTCTATTTGTTTTGGTGTCCAGTTAAAAATACCTGGGTCTAAAAGAAAGCAAAAAACAGAAATAATCGTTTCACTTAATTCCAGTGGATAAGTACAATGAAATACTTTTTCTTCATTCCCTTGCTCTATAATCTGTGCAACGATTGGTGAAAGACTGGTTAGAATTTTAGCCAAAGATTTTTGGTGTATACCAGCATTCTGTGGTTTATGGAGATATGCATCTAAATCAGAAGATATGATAGAACTTCGGTAATGAATATATAAGTGTTTTAATTTTTCAATAGCATTTTCTCCACTAGACGAGGCAATATTTTGACAATCATCAATGATATTTTGATAAGTCCGTTCTACTAAAGCGTCAAAAACTTCTTCTTTAGACTTGAAATAATAGTACATTCCTCCCTTTGCTATTCCCGCTTTTTTTGCTATTTCACTGACAGAACAGCTTTCTCCCTTTTTTTCCGCTAGTAATTCCAGCATAGAATCTAATATTAAGTCCTTCTTTTCCATAAAATCACCACCTTTTGTAATCATTATAGCATAACTTAATGTACTTGAACAGCGGTCAAGTTTGTGTTATGATAATGTTGAACATCGGTCAAAAATATCAAAGGAGCGTAAAAATGGTAGAAGTAATAATCTTTATAGTGTTGTTAATCAGTATGTTTGTCCTCATGGTGGCAGAGATTATTTTGGGAATTAGTTGGTCATTAAAGAAGCGAAAAAAAGTTTCATCTTCAAAAAATCAAGTACGATTGAAAAGGAACTCTATTCTATTGATCGTTACAATTATATTAATGGGAGGTCTTATGCTATATAGTCAAATCACAGTAAGTACACCCAAAATCAAAGATGAAAATGGAAAAGTAATGGAAAATAGTATCGCTAAATTAGAAAGTGTTGATTTAAACACCAGAAGCGAGTGGATCAGTATTCGTGGACAAAACAAAAAAAATCCAGTTCTTCTTTTTTTGGCAGGTGGTCCAGGTGGTTCGCAAATGGCGGCAGTTAGGCATGAACTTTCAGAATTGGAGAAGCATTTTGTAGTCGTAGTATGGGACCAGCCCGGTTCTGGTAAATCATATTCTGTCGGAAACGAAAACTTGACTGTGAATACCTATATTGAAGATGGATTAGCTTTAACAGAGTACCTTCGTAACCAATTTAAGCAAGAAAAGATATATCTTGTAGGCGAATCTTGGGGAAGTACGCTTGCAATATTTCTTGCGTCAAAATCACCAGACTATTATCATGCCATAATTGGAACAGGACAAATGGTTGATTTTATAGAAACAGAAAACTTAGACTATGACAAGGCGATTGAAATTGCCACAGAAAAAGGTGATAAAGATAAAATTAAAAAACTAAAAGAAAACGGTCGTCCTCCATATTATGGTTCTGATGTTACATGGAAAAGTGCTGAATATTTAAACTATTTATCTTCATATATGAGTAGCAATCCCAAAATTCAAAATAGGGGCTATAATACCTTTCGTGATATATTTTCATCTGAATATAGTATAATTGATAAAATTAATTATTTACGAGGTATTGTCACTACATTTAATCATGTATATCCGCAATTATATGATATTGATTTACGCACAGATTATTCAAAAATCAATGTACCGATTTATTTTTTTCTTGGCAGGCATGATATCAATGCACCTACTCCCTTAGTAGAAGATTATTTGAATGTTTTAGAAGCGCCTCATAAAGAAATTGTATGGTTTGAAAATTCTGGTCATAGCCCTTGGATAAATGAAAGCGATAGATTTATCAAGGAATTAATATTTACTTCAAAACAAAAGTATTCTTAACTGATTTTAATTCTTTGAAGGTGTTATGAATATGGCTGCAGGTGGTTGAGTTTATGGGAAAATGCGATTGTTAAATTTTCAGATAACGAGGATACTATCTTTCAACAAACAGTTGAATAGTGATCTTCTAGGCTCTCTAGTTCTCCAACTTTCATTAAGCAGTAAGTAAATGGATTTCAGATCGCCCCTTTTCAAGAACCTTTATCAGCGATAAAAGTGAAAACGAAATCTGACAGCAAAAGAATTTGACCTGTTGTATTTCCTCTTTTGCCAGACAATGGGCAATATTTACTGACCGTCTGGGGTGTCGGTTATAAATTCAATGAAAAAAAGCGTAGGTTAATTATCACTAATAAGTGAATTACATATAATCTACGCTCTTTATATTTAATATGTCTTTTTAATCATTGCGTCATATCAAAGCTCTTTGGTAAGTGTTAAACTAAACTCTCAAAACCTATGTTATTACTTATAAGCTTAGTATTTAAGCAATCATCGGCATTTCTATTTTAAATTTTATTTAACTTTTATAAGATATGTGATTTTATGACCATTTTTTACTGTATCACTGACAGAAATCGTCTTTGTCTTCTTATTCCATTTCGCAGTTTTCCCCGTCAGACTCTTGATCGTCCCTGCTGTTATATAGAAGGGCAATTCTCATACCGAATTTCCCAATAAAAAGGACTGATACCTCCTTAGAGTTATCAGTCCCCCTTAATTCTCTATTCAAATGCCTGATAGATCGCTTTGATTGCTTTCTCGAAATCCTTGTTCTCCACGCCGACAATGATGTTCATTTCGCTGGATCCCTGGTCAATCATTCTGATGTTGATATCCGCATCCGCAAGGGCCGTGAACAGCGTCGCCGATACGCCGCTTCTCCTGCTCATGCCGCATCCTACAGTGGCGATGAGTGCAATGTCCTCGAAGACTTCCATGTTGTCAGGACTGAGCTGCTTTTCAAAGGCTTCCAGCAGTTCATCCATCCTGCCATCCACGCTCTTCCTGGAGATGACGACGGAAACCGTGTCAATTCCGCTTGGCAGATGTTCAAAGTTGATATCAAAATCTTCCAGAATCGCGAGAATCCTTCTCACAAAACCGCGCTCAGAACTCATCATGTTCTTGTAGATTGCGATGACCAGGAAGTCCTTGCTTCCCGCAATGCCGGTAACGACATTGGTGCTGGTCTCATCGTGCTCTGCGGTGATAATGGTTCCCGGATCTTCCGGAAGGTTCGTATTTCTGATATTAATTGGAATGTTCGCGATTCTTGCTGGATAGATAGCGTCCTCGTGAAGTACCGATGCACCCATGTAAGAAAGCTCTCTCAGTTCCTTATAGGAAATCTTATGAATCGGTCTCGCATTCTTGACGATCCTCGGATCTGCCATCAGAAATCCGGAAACGTCTGTCCAGTTCTCATAGACATCTGCTCCCACTGCTCTGGCGACCAGCGAACCTGTAATATCTGATCCGCCTCGTGAGAAGGTTCTCACCTTTCCGTCCTCTTCATTAGTACCATAAAATCCCGGAAGAACTGCCCGTTCGTGTTTTGAAAGCTCGTCGCGGAGCGCTTCGTCCGTCTCTTCCAGCAACAGTCTGCCCTTGTTGTCAAACTTGATCAAACCTTCTGTATCAACAAAATCATAACCGAGAAACGCTGCAATCAGCACAGCATTCAGGTATTCTCCACGACTGGCAATATAGTCGGCAGAACACCCTTTTTTCAAGTTTTCTTTTATTCTATCAAAATTCTCTTGCAAGTCCACTTCAACACCCAGGTTCAGTTCCACAGCCATGAATCTGTCTGTCACTACCTGAAAAACCTGGTCATAAGGCAGATTGTGTTCCATATGGGTCTTACACAGATACAGAAGATCTGTAATCTTATTATCTCCGTCAAACCTTTTCCCCGGTGCAGATACCACTATGTACCTTCTTTCAGGATCGGCTTCGATGATCTGTTTCGTCTTTGTCAACTGAATTCCGTCAGCGACTGATGAGCCGCCAAACTTTGCTACTTTAATTCCCATGCAGAAATTTCCTCCTTATTTCGCAATATCATTTATTTTCGCGGCAACGCCGTTTTAATCGTTACAATCATTTAGAACCATTATAACGCGACGATTCCTTTAAAGTTACAATCAAAAGTCGTGTTTCAATGATTCTTACCTTGCAGCGTAGCTGTTACAATCATTTAGAATCATTATAACGCGACGTTTCCTTTGAAGTTACAATCAAAAGTCGTGTTTCAATGATTCTTACCTTGCGGCAACGCCGTTTTAACCATTACAATCATTTAGAATCATTATAACGCGACGTTTCCTTTGAAGTTACAATCAAAAGTCGTGTTTCAATGATTCTTACCTTGCGGCAACGCCGTTTTAATCGTTACAATCATTTAGAATCATTATATTACACAGAAGCATGTCTTGCAACGATTTTTGTTGACGAGTCACAAAAAAGCTAAGGAACAATTGGACTATTTGTCCAAAGATACGGAAGCAATAAATTTTTTCAACATTTATTTACAGTAATTATTTTAAACGTTATAATTTTTAGAAAGGAGGCAGGAACATTGATAAAAGAAAAACTCAAACGTAATGATAAAGACAGCGTATTTCGTGCTCTGTTCAATGATGAGGATAAATTAAGAGAACTTTATAATGTTCCAGAGGACACAGTATACGGAGAAGACAACCCGATATTTATCGAAACCTTGGAAAACGGAATTTTTGTAGACGCCGTCAAAGACCAGACCTTTCGTATCGGCGATAAATTTGTAGTGCTAATCGAACATAAACGTTCGCTTCGCTCACTCCTCTAGTCGCGTTGTTCCTTTCGCTGTCCGTTTCGCCTGACCAGCTAAAGCTGGGGCGAAAAGGCAATCTACAATTTGTCTGAATATGCCTTATCGAATGTTGGGTTATACCGCCAAAACCTTTGAAAGAATGTATCGCGTTGTAAACTTTTTCAGTACGAAACAGCAAAAGCTCATCGTTCCTGAATTCTGCGTTTTATTCAACGGAACTCCTGCTCTGCCCGATAAATCTGTTATCCGTCTGTCTGACAGCTACATCACTGCCCTGCCAGAAAACTCTGCAGAAATTGTCGTCAAAACACTGGATGTCGATTACAATAAAGACAAAGAAATACTGAAAAGATCCCCGACACTCCATGACTACAGCCGATTCATCCAAAAGGACAGTTTTAACGCAGCATATCCGGAAACTTTGAAAAGATGGCTCAAACTGGCTGTGAAAGCCGAAACAATCGAAGAATTCGAAGCTAGTATATCTTAATCCACTCAAAGAGCCGGAGGATTTCTGTCCTCCGGCTCTTTTGCGCCAGATTTCTCTCTATTTCAAATTGTTGAATCGCTGATTACTTTTAGACTCTATCTCTTTCAGATTCAATCAATGTACCACGTTTGGTAAATTCAAAATCATATTCGTACCCATTCTTGTACGCTTCTGCCTCATAGACATATCTGCCGTCATCTCTGTCCAGTTTCACATAGATGATCGTCGCTCCTGGTACTCTTCTTTTGATTTTTGATATGATGGTGCTCTTGCTCACTGCCCCTGCTCTGGATGCAGAATATCTGGAACCCTCATAGTCGCGTTCGCTGTCTCTGACTTCACCTGTATAAGCGTCGATCTCGATCGAATACACATAGCTGCCTTTTACGGCCTTGCCCTTGTATACTCTCACGCCATCATCTTTGGTAAGACGCAGATACTTCACGCCGCTCAGAGATGGAAACTCATTTAAGAAGATCCGTTTCGCCTTGCTCCATGAGATCACCGATGAAGCTTTCGCTGATACCGTAGTCCCCTCTGTCACCTTAGGCACAGGTTTTGTATCTGCAAAAGCAAAAGATGTTGCCAGCAGAGATACGGCGATCGTAGTAACGATCAATACTTTTCCTAATCTGTTTTTTATCGCTTTCATTCTATATCCTCCTTTGAATATCGTGTGTGTTTTGTTTATGGCTTTAATATAAAGGAGAAAAATGAAAAGAAAATGAAAAAGAAAAATCTTTTTCATTTTCTCAGGTAAGTTTATTTCAGATAGGTTTTTAGTTCCTCTACTTTGTCCAGATGCTCCCATGGAAGATCGACGTCTGTTCTGCCGAAGTGTCCGTAAGCAGCAGTCTGTCTGTAAAGAGGTCTGCGGAGATCCAGGTCTCTGATGATGGCCGCAGGCCGCAGGTCAAAATGCCTGCTGATAATTTCTGCGATTTCCTCATCAGACAGTTTTCCAGTGCCAAAAGTGTCAACCATGATGGAAACCGGTTTTGCTACGCCGATGGCATAGGCCAACTGAATCTCGCACTTTGCAGCAAGACCCGCAGCAACCACATTCTTAGCAGCATGTCTGGCTGCATAGGTAGCGGAGCGGTCTACCTTTGTTGGATCTTTTCCGGAGAAAGCGCCGCCGCCGTGACGTGCATATCCGCCGTAGGTGTCTACGATGATCTTACGTCCAGTCAGACCGGAATCTCCATGGGGTCCGCCGATGACAAATCTGCCGGTTGGGTTTACAAAATACTTTGTCTCGTCGTCTAGCAGTTCAGCAGGAATAATCGGTTTGATGACGTGTTCTATCATATCTGCCCTGATCTGTTCCTGTGTTGCTTCTGGGTCATGCTGTGTGGAAACGAGGACAGTGTCGACTCTTTTAACCTGATTTCCATCGTATTCCACGGTGACCTGCGTCTTTCCATCAGGTCTTAGATAGTTGAGATTGCCCTCATTCCTAACCTTTGTCAGCTGAAGCGCCAGCTTATGTGCCAAGGCGATAGGCATCGGCATGTATTCCGGGGTCTCATCGCAGGCATAACCAAACATAATTCCCTGATCCCCGGCGCCAATGGTATCGATCTGATCGTCCAAAGTGCCTTCCTTATATTCAAGGGCTTTATCAACGCCCATGGCGATATCGCCGGATTGTTCATCAATGGCAGTCAATACTGCACAGGTGCTTCCATCAAAACCGTACTTGGCTCTGTCATAGCCGATATCTTTGATCACACTCCTGACAATCTTCGGTATGTCTATGTAACAGTTTGTACTGATTTCTCCCATTACCATAGCGTAACCGGTAGTCGCCGTCGTTTCACAGGCTACCCTGCCGTATGGATCTTTTTCCATGATTGCATCTAAGATTGCGTCCGAAATCTGGTCGCACATTTTATCTGGATGTCCTTCTGTTACGGACTCAGATGTGAATAATTTTTTCATTGAAGTTTTCCTCCCTTTTTATTTGTCTGCACATCCCTAGCAAGAAAAAAGCCTTTTCTCTCGTCTTGAAAGAAAAGGCATGATATTATCGGTATCATTCCTCATCTTTCAGAATAAGATAATTCTGTAGGATTTAGCACCTTTTCTGTCAGTAAACTGACACCTAGGTTGCTGGGCATCTTCGGGCCTATTCCCTCAGCCGCTCTTGATAAGGATCGTCATCTTCTAAATTATACTCTGTTAAAAATCTTTGTCAATGGCATATTGTAATTTTGTAAAAATAGGATATACTCTTATGTAGTAATTCTTATATTGAGGTGTGATTTTGAACAAAGACAATTTTAAGGTAATACGTGGCGGTCTGTTAGACAGCGCCAACACAAGCAGAAAAACTTTCGTATCAGCATACGTGACAAACACCAGATTAATGGGCGTACTGGGTATGTACATCCACTTTAAACTGCCGGACAACAAAGCCCTTTTTGACTTACATCAATTTTTCTATTTTGATGCGGAGGAGTATGGTTTTGAAACCTATGACAGCGTACTTGGTCCAGACGATGGGCGGGTATCTGAAATTGAAAGTTCCCTGATCGGTGGGCTGGGGGGAGAAAAAATTGATCTGACCCTCAGAGAGGCACAGTTTATTCTGCAGGAATACGTGCGTCTCAACCGCAAGGAAAATATTCCTATGCCTGAAGGATTTGCAGAATATGAGTTCCTGCTGGAAGAAGATATTCACATGACAGAGCCGGAACTTTTTATTTTGATGTGCAAACAATGCGTCCAAATTGATTCTCCTTATGAACTAATCAATTATTTTCTGATGAGATGTTTTGGAAAAGATTTTGGAGCCGCTGCTTATTTAACGACACAGGACTTTGATCTGGAGCTTTTCTCTGACTTTAGGGCGGGGACCTTCTGCAAAAATACCATAGACAAAGGGAATGCGCCTAATTCTTATATCAACGAATCTCTCGTCGAATTTGACGACAGTTATTACGTAATCGTAACCCATGTGGAGCTTTCGCAGATGCGTATCTGTAATTATGAACGCATCTCTGCTTTCAGAGTCTCTTCCGCCGAAGCTGCAATGATGTTGTCTCGCTCGGAGTTTGTATCGGTCTACAAAATGCTGGCCGATGCGTCGACATTTACAGCCACTTCTACGAAGCTGACGCCTGGTGCTATGGTTACAAAACATGACACCGGTATCCTCTATATGATCTTTCATCCGAACAATAAACATGTGGCAAAAAAAGAATACCGCCTGAACGAAGACGTCCTCGGCATGTATTTTGTTTCTGATTCGGGACAGCTGATTTCCGCCTCCTACTCGCTGGAAGAAATCCGCCAACTGGAAATTGATTTAGGAACTTCCTCTTTTGGAAGAAAATTAATACCGACTGCAAAATATGAATTTCAAGAACCTGTTCTATACGAATTTATTCAGAGCGGATTTGAAGATTTTGAACTCTTTGTAGACGCAATAAAAACCGGAGAATAATTTATTCTCCGGTTTTATGTTAACCAGTGTTCGCATTTAGGCAAACAGTTTTCAACAGTGGATAAACCCCTTATTTTAAGCCGTTGGACGACTTTTCCACATGGAAAACTCAAATCGTATACAATTTTGTGCACATTGTAATGTGGAAAACTTTATCGTCTGTATCCATTAAAATTCCAACGCTAAATAGGAACGCTCTCTTTTGTCAATAGATAGTTATCCACAATTTTTGAATGGATAATTATGAGTTGTTTGTTCGACTCGCTATTACTTTATTCGTTTGACTTTTTTGAATTTTTAACGAATACTGATCGGCAATGGCATCCATGATACATTTTGCCAGTTTTTGTTGAAAAGCCTCGGATTTCAAGTTTGCCAGGTCCTCAGGATTTGACAGGAATCCACACTCTACGAGAACCATATTACTGTCAACGTTTTTAAACAGGTAAATATCGCTTTTGGGTAGGACGATTCGATCCGTTCCATCGTCGATTCCTGCCGTCAAAGACTTCTGAATCTTCTCCGCCATGCTCTTGTTTTCCTCGCTTACCTCTTCCGTTCCATTCTTTGGATAAAAAACCTGCGCGCCTTTGACCTTTGAATCCTGCTGAAAACTATTGAGATGAATGCTGATCATCAGATCGGGAGCGGCTTCGTCGATGATTCTTTTCCGTTCTTTCAGATCACCCAGCTTCAGCCAGCGGCCGCTGGTATTATCTTCTCCGTAGAGTCCCGCATCGCTGTCTCTGGTAAGTACAACCTTGATCCCGTATTTCTCTGCTTCTTGTTTTAAGGCAAGCGAAATGGCCAAGTTGATGTTTTTTTCTACGGTACCGTCAGAGGCGACTGCACCGCTGTCAGGTCCGCCGTGACCAGGATCGATGACCAAAGTCATCGGCACCGATAATTTTGCAGCAATCTGAAGCGCCTGTCTATATCCCGGCATAGCGCAGATGCAGAGGATTATTAAAAATGCTAAGACAAATTTCTTTATTTTCAAATCACTTTCCCCTTCTTTACTCTTTTTCATTCACATTAATATATGTTATACTGTTGTTATCAAGAACCATTATACGACAACCACGAAGGAGCTTTATTATGAATACAATCAGACGATTTCAAGAAGACGTCTATTTGAGAGAATGCCGGGCAAAAGTAACCGGTTTAACAGAAAAGGATGGTAAATGCCAAATCACATTGAATCAGACCATTTTTTTCCCTACAGGCGGCGGTCAGAGCTGTGATGTCGGAACCATTGACAATCTTCCTATCGTCGATGTCTATGAGTCAGACGACGAGATTTTTCATGTGACAGACCAATTAAACCATGGATTGTCAATAGGCGATGAAGTTGAAGTAGCAATAGATTGGGCTCATCGTTTTGATAACATGCAGCGTCACTGCGGCGAACATATCCTTTCTGGTATCTTTTTCGAGCTCTATGGCGGCGTCAATCGAGGCTTCCACATGGGGGAAGAATATATGACTATCGACATCAGTCTGGAGGAAAAGCCGGAATTTGACAAGATTTCCTGGGAAATGGCAAAAGAGGCCGAACTTCGCACAAATCAGGCAATTTGGAGCAATCTTCCTGTCATTACGAGACATTTTGACAAGAGAGAGGATGCAGAGAATCTGCCCCTTCGGAAGGCTCTGGCTTTTGACGAAGATATCACCATCGTCTGCGTCGGCGCTACCTCAAACCCCGCTGATTGTGTGGCCTGCTGCGGCACCCATCCCAGCACCTCTGGCCAGGTGGGAATGCTGAAAATTTATAAAGTCGAAAGCAATAAAGGCATGTTCCGCATCTACTTTGAAGCCGGTCAGCGGGCATTTACTCAATACCAGGCTCGATTTGACGTCCTCACCACCTTGGAAAATAAGCTTTCCGCCGGATTCGGCGACCTGCTCTCTAAGTATGAGGCGCAGCAGGAGAAAGCAAAAGAGAGCCGTAACGAATTATATCACCTGAAAAAATCAGTGATTATGCGGGAAATCAGCGACATCAAAGCCTCTCTTACGCCTGCCTTCGTCAAAAAGTACGATAAATTGGCAATTAACGATATACTTGATATCGGCAAGGAGTTGAAAGGCTTGATCCCTACCATCGCTTTTCTAGTCCACCAACCCTCTAATACGGTACTGCTTTTCTCAGATCAGTATGACTGTAATAAACTGGTCAAAGAGAATGCCGACATCTACGGAGGGAAAGGCGGCGGCAATAAAAATTCCGCCCGAGCGATTTTCTCAAAGGCGGAATATGTGGATACGTTTATTGATTTAATTGAAAAACACCTAAGATGACGATTCTTTCTGCCTATTTCAGCTCATCACTGAAATGTTTCAGATCTCGTTTGACTTCATCGGGCAGTTGATGATATTCAATATCGTCAATCGCCCCTTGAAGTGTATATAAATGTACCAAACAGACATTTGGGAAACGCATTTTCATCTGTAGGAAGGCTTCCTTGCTGCCAATTTGCAGCAGTTCTTCTCCTGAACGGATTCCAATAGCTTGGAGTTTTTTTTCAATTTCCTTTCCGATATTTTTCATCGATGATAATTCTGTCACTCTGTCACATCCTTTTTCAGACATTGCTATCACTGCAGTCCCTATTATTTCGGCCTAGCCATATTCATGATAACGATAGATGCCAAAACCAGTCCGATACCTATCAATTTAACTAATCCGATGGCTTCGCTGAACACAAAAATTCCAATGCAGGTGGCAACCACGGTTTCCACCGAGGTAACGACTGGCACCTTTGAAGTTTCAAGCTTCTTTGACAGTCCCCTCAGATAGATGAAGTAAGACCCTACCGTAGCGATCAGACAGTAACCAAGGACAGCAAGCAGCAACGGCAGACTTGCCGCCTGAACGATGGCATTCCACGGCCTGGCGATGACGCCCAGGGTTACCGCGCCGAAGACAAAGCTGTAGAAGAGTATGGTCAAAGGATGGTAGCTTGTCGTCGTCGTACTGATAATCGTCATCAAAGCAAAGAGAAACCCTGCCAAAACTGCCGCACCAGCGCCATACACCGAAAATTTGATTGACGTAAAATTTCCACCGGTAACCGTCAAAATACAGCCTATAATATTGACCGCAAGAGCAATGATCTTTACGGGTCCGATTTTTTCTTTAAAAAAGAGCCTCGACATGATACAGACAAAGATCGGTGACGTATAGGCCAGGATACAAGCCATGGCTACACCGATATGATCGATGGCCTCATTATAGGAATAGTTGAACAATGCCTGGCTGAAAATACCCAGTGCAAGGCAGGCGAGCAGACCATATTTGTCAATCTTGAAGAGTTTCTTTCCGCCCATGACCAGCATAATAAGAGCGAGTAATATCGCCGCAACTGCAAGCCTTAAAAAGGCCACAGTGGAAGACTGTACGCCTAAGTCGCCAAGGATACTGACAAAGAACCCGTTGGTTCCCCATAGACACCCTGCAATCAGTACCATAAAATAGCCTTTTCTCTGGTCTGGTCTCATCTTGATTTTCTGTTTCATATTGCCTCTTTCATTATGTACGGTGAATTTTTTGCTATTCCACTATTATACATAAAAATGGATAAAATTACGAGAAGAAATTATGCAAAATTCAAAATTTTTTCTTCGGCTTCACCATGTTCATAATGGCGATGGAGGCCAACACTAATACGATGCCAAACAGTTTCAAGAAACTCATGGATTCGCTGAAGACGAAGATACCGATGACGGCTGCCACAACGGTTTCTACCGATGCAACTACAGGCACCTTTGATGTCTCGAGACCGTGTGATAAACCGTGCATATAGAAAAAATAGGACCCTACTGTGGGAATCAGACCGTAGCCGATGGCTGCCAGCACAAATTTGAGAGATATTAGCTGGGAAACACCTGCAAACGGATGGGAAATCAGCGCCATGGTAATCGTTCCAAAGAGAAACTGATAAAAAACGATGGTCAGAGGGTGATTTTTCTCCGTAACAGGCGTACTGATAATCGTCATCAGCCCATAGAGAAATCCTGCCAGAACACCCATAGCGACCCCATAGACGGAGAACTTAACTGAAGTAAAATTACCGCCCGTTACGGTCAAGGTGCAGCCGATGATGTTGATAAAAAGCGCCAGAATCTTGATTTTCCCTACATGCTCTTTGAATACGACTCTGGACATGACAGAAACAAAGATCGGCGACGTATATAATAATACCGCCCCTGTCGCAACTCCGACGTTATTAATAGATTCACTATAGGAATAATTGAAGAGTGCCTGACTAAATATACCCATGGCGATACAGGCGATGATGGTCTGTTTATCCGCCTTAAACAACGACGGGCCTCCGCTGGCCAGCATCAGCGGGATTAAGAGAATTGTCGCCGTTCCAATGCGGATGACAACAATCAGTTCTGATTCAGCGCCTAAATTCTTTAGCAGACTGACAAAGAGCCCGATGGTACCCCAGAGGATTCCTGCAACCGCAATCATGATATAACCTTTTGTCTGATGTAACTTTCTATCCTTTTCCATAATGCCTCTTTCATATATATCAATAAAATTTACTTTTACATTATACCTAAAAGCGAAGCAGATTACGAGTGAAATATGATAATCTGTCCAAGAAAAAAGACTGCTCTCGAGAGCAGTCTAAAAACGTTTCGTTTATTCTTCTTCCATCGGCTTTAAGTCTGGGCTGAATGTCAGCTCACATCCTGTAGCCGCCTGAATGTCTTCTTTCGAATAATCCGGATGTAATTCTGTTACAACCAGGCCTTCCGGTGTCACTTCCATGACGCCCATCTCCGTGATGATCTTGTTCACACATGCAGGTGCTGTCAGCGGAAGCGTACACTTCTTTAGGATTTTGTGCGCACCTTTCTGTGTGTGCAGCATGACGATGATGCACTCCCTGGCACCAACTACCAGGTCCATAGCGCCGCCCATGCCGGCAACCTTCTTGCCTGGAACGATCCAGTTAGCCAGGTCCCCGTTCTCTGCAACTTCCATAGCGCCCAGAACCGTTGCCGCAACGTGTCCGCCTCTTACAAGACCGAAGCTGGTAGCTGTGTCAAAGTAGTTGACTCTGTCTACAGCTGTTACATAAGCTCCGCCGGAGTTGATGATGTCTACATCTTCTTTTCCTGGTTCAGCCGCCTCAGCAAGTCCTGCGAATCCGTTTTCGGAGTGCAGTGTGACGACGATATCATCCGGAATGTAGTTTGCAACCATCGTAGGAAGACCGATACCCAGGTTTACGAAATCTCCGTCTTTAAATTCTTTTGCGCATCTTTTCGCAATTCTCTGTTTTAAATCTGCCATTTTGGTTCTCCTTCCACGATCGTATCTACAACAACACCTGCAACTACAAATGTATCTGGATCTGCTTCGCCGATCTCTACGACCTTTTCGCTCGCCAGGATTACGTGGTCAGCAGCGCCAGCCATCACATAGTTGAAGTTCTTTGTCGCTTTATCACATCTGAAGTTGCCAAACTTGTCACAGATAGACGCTCTGCACAGTGCGTAGTCAGCTCGGAGCGGCATTTCCAGAAGATATTTTTTACCTTCGATTTCGAGAACCTTCTTCGGTCTGTCCAGTTCGTCCAGCTCTTCTTCCATCGGTGTGCCGACGCCGGTCGGTGTCAGAACGCCGCCCAGTCCGTAGTTTGCTGCTCTGATCTTCTCAGCCAGGGTTCCCTGCGGAACCAGTGTGCACTTGAGGGTTCCGGCTACCATGCCGTCACCGATCAGCGGATTCATGCCTACGTGGGAAGCGATGATATGGTCTACCATGCCTGCTTCCAGCAGCTTACCGATGCCTCTGGCAGTCTTTGCCCCATATGTACCGACGGGAAGGCCTCCATCGTTACCGATTACAGTCAAATGCTTTACGCCCTTTTTTACCAGTGCATCGATCAGGCATTCTGGAGTTCCTGTTCCGAGGAATCCGCCGACCATGATTGTCATACCGTCTTTGATGCCGGAAACTGCTTCGTCAGCAGTCTTGATTTTGTTAATCATTGCTTAAAATCACCTTTCTTTCTTTCTATCCGCAGCGCCCGAGCGCCGTTCTTAGAATCGTTATCTATTTATTATCATACACCAAAGGGGAACCTCCCGCAAGAAGTTACCCTTTGGTAAGCATTGCCAATGGATCGTAAGCTGATTAACGATCTGCGATGTTTGCCTTATCCTGCCAGCCTCTCTTTTCGACTTCCTGCATGATATAGGACATGACGTGCTCTGCATATTTTCCAGGACCAAAACCAGCGTCATAACCCAATTCCTGTGCCAGCTCGTGAGAGATTCTCGGTCCGCCGCAAGTTAAGATTATTTTGTCACGAAGTCCTTCTGCTTCCATCAGCTCCACCATCTTTGTCAGCTGTTTGATGTGAATGTCCTTCTGTGTAACAGTCTGTGATACCAAAATCGCATCGGCGTTAACCTCCTTTGCCTTTGCAATTAACTGTTCACAAGGAACCTGCGAACCCATGTTGTAAGGCACTACATTTTTGAATCTTTCCAGACCGAAGTGTCCGTGGAAACCCTTCATCTGGATGATTGCGTCGATACCTACCGTATGCGCGTCAGATTCGATGGATGCGCCAACGACTACGATATCTCTGCCGATGTGTTCGCCAATCCAGTCACCGCATTCTACACGATCTAAAGTCGTTCCTTCTACCTTTGGAACTTTAATGGCCGTAAAGTCTACCGTCGCCTGCATCTTTCCGTATACTACGAAGAAAGTGAAACCCGGGCAAAGTTCTTTATAGTAAGTTACATTTGGCTCGTCAAAGCCGATTTTTTTCACCAGCTGCTTTGCAGCTTCTTCTGCCTCTTCGCTGTAAGGTACTGGAAGAGTAAAAGACATTTCTGTCATTCCGTCGTTTAAGGTATCACCATAAGGCTTAACCTTAGTTAAATCTACGTTGCTAGTTGCTTTGCATTCTGTTGTCATTATTCTTCACCTCCAAGCATGAGTGGGATAAACGGATTGAAGTACATATCATCCTTAGCACAAACGCCAGCAAGACCGTGGCCGCCGTCTTTTGGTCTCTTTACTCCGCCGAATATACCCTTTTCGATCGTTGAGAACAGCCCTTCTTTTTCTACTTTTGCAAGAAGGTCGTCAGCCTTCGAGAGAACGAGCTGTGCTCTCTGCTGAATGATACCATCCTTTTTGAATTCAACTTCTGAACCCAAATCCTTACAGTTGTTAAAGATGTACTGTGCGTTTTCTATAGAAAGATATCTATCATGCATATGTGGAGTGTGAATAGCCTCAGTCATCATACCTAATAGCTGCAGTGACTGACCTGACCAGATGGATACCAGATTAAACAGCGCATCCTGAATCTGACCCTTGAAAATATTTCCTGTCATGAACTTTGTAGGCGGCATGTATTTTAAGCTGGCTTTAGGGAAAATTTCTCTGGCCATGATAGCCTGTGACAATTCGTATAAAAATCCGTTTTCTGTATTTGGATCCATCTCGAATGCGTGTCCAAGACCCATCTGCTCTTCTTTGATGTTGGCCAAAACGGCAAACTGTTCGTTGATGAACTGAGATGCAGTTACAGTATGGGCTGATTCATAAGCGTCATCTGTCGTCAGATAATTGTCTTCTCCAGAGTTAAAGATGATTCCGCAGTAACCGATGATGACACGGCTCATGTACTGGTCTACCAGGGTTCTCTGCATATTGATGTCTCTGAAGAGAATGCCGTAAATGGCGTCGTTCAGCAGAACATCCAGTCTTTCCAAGGCTCCCATAGCTGCGATTTCAGGCATGCACATGCCGGATGAGTAGTTACATAATCTGATGTATCTGCCCACTTCTTCGCCAACTTCGTCCAGGGCTTTTCTCATGATTTTGAAGTTCTCCTGGGTTGCATAAGTACCGCCAAATCCCTCGGTCGTAGGACCGTAAGGTACATAGTCCAGCAGTGACTGCGCTGTCGTTCTGATAACCGCGATAATGTCGGCGCCCTGTCTGGCAGCAGCCTGTGCCTGCACGACGTCCTCGTAAATATTACCGGTAGCTACGATAACATAAAGATAAGGCTGTGCGCCCTCTCCTAATCTATCGAGCAGTTCGTTTCTCTTCGCGGTCTGCGCCTTAATTTTCTTCAAGGATTCATGAACCATAGGCATGATCGCTGCCTCTGCTTCTTCTGCGGAGCAGGTAGGAAGCTTTGTAACATCCAACTTACCTGCCGCCATTTCTTCTGCGATTTCCTGTGGTGTCTTTCCGGTCTGTACCATTGCGTTGCCAATCCAGTAAGCTACTCCTCTTGGAAGTCCTCCCACTTCTTTAATCTGGTCAACTACAACATTTGGAAGTGGATTTTCAACGTCGTCCACGCCGTCAATCCCTAAAAGTCTTAGAATCGTTCTCTCTGTGCTGACAGTGGTGTGTCTGTCAATAAACGCCTGCATGTCATGTGCAATGTTGGCAGCATGAGAACGAGCACTGTCCACTACTTTCGGGTCAAGGTTTAATTTGCTTTTCATCCTTTTCTCTCTCCTTACTTAATGTATTTTTGTGCCCCATCAATAATCTCTTTATTGATCCCTAACATCTTGGCGATGTTCAGAGCATCTTTTGGTATTTGCCCTTGTTGTTCTATGGTATATAGTCTGTAATCCATATACTTTGATATGATATTAATCCGCTCTTTCCTATTGGCGTAACGAAGTTCGCTGTCCAGCTTTCTGAAATCGACGTCTGACAGCCCTCTGACCTGCATATTTTTAACTCCATCAGCTTCAGTGACCGCTTCAAAATGCGTAGTGATGAGGGTAATATACGGTTTTTCTTTCAGATAATCCACCAGACTTCTGGTCAAAGCGAGACCCTCTACTGGATTCGTTCCGCTGGCAATCTCGTCTACGAGAAGCAGGGAACGGTCTTCGCTGTGGTCCAAAATTTCCTTCAGTTCTTCCATTTCGCTTCCAAAGCTGGAAAGGCCTCTTTCCACCGATTGACTGTCTCCTATGAGTATCTGCATGTAATTAGAAAGTCCGACTTTTGCGCTCCTGCAAGGAACAAAAAAACCATACTGCGCCAAAATCGGAACCAGCCCAGCAAGTTTGAGGGAGATGGTCTTTCCTCCCATGTTAGCGCCCGTAATACAGGTGACGCCGTCAGACAAGGCAATGCTAACCGGGCAGTAGTTCTGCCCTTTCGATTTCAGTACATCTTCAACCTTTAGGTGTCTGCCTTCTTCAATGGTGACTCGATGCTCGTCTATAATCTCCGGTTTAACGCAATCATGTTTGATGGCGTAAAGAGCTTTTCCTACCGCTACATCCAGACAGCCTATTCTATGGCAATTGGATTTAAGCACTTCTGCAAATTCCGCGATTCTCAGAGAAAGCTCCTGTCTGATGACAGCCTCTTCTTCCTCAATCTGCGTAGTCAAATCCTCCATCTTCTGCGTCAGTTGATAGACGGCTTCTCCCGGCTTCAGCTGAAAAGTGACTGTCATGTAGTCTTCATCGACCTGTTCCAGATCGGGAACAGCCTTATATTTCTCAAGATCGCCTCCCGTCTTTGAAACCGCACAGTCAAACTTAGGAGTCAATACGATACCGTATTCTTTTCTGATTTCTTCTTTTCTTGCCTTCTGCTGCTTTCTGATGGTAATTTCAATACTGTGTTTTTCTTTACGCAGCTCTCTGAGCTTTTCGGAAAACTCGTCATAGATATAGAAGGTATTGAGCCTGTCTTTGTTCGGGTCGAGTACGTCCAAAAGCGTTTCCGTCGGTTCTAAAATAAACTCCTCTGGCACTGCTGTATGAGTCTGGCTGCAGATCTGTTCAATCTTCCGCATCATCAGAAGCAGTGTCTTTATCTCGTATAATTCCACAACGGAAAGTGTATTTCTGCCGCTTCGATCGATGGTATATGTCGTATCTTTGATCTCCATGAAAGCCTCGGAAAGCATTTCAATTGATCTCTGATTTTCTCTGGCAAAGCAGATCATGTCCTCCACCTTGTTCAGCTCATGTCTCAGCTCCTCTTCCTCTCCCGGAAAAAAAGGTTTCGTGGCCTTCAGGATAGTTCTGCCAAAAGGAGTGTTGAGATCGATCTGCGACATCACATAATCAAGGCCTGTTTCTGATCTGGTCTTAACATTTGCAAGTCGTCTGTTGCTTCCATGTTTCATAAACGCCCCTCCTGTCTATATCCTGACGTCAATAACCGGAATGTCCGGCAGCGCTTTCTGCATCGCGTCTCTCAGCACCTGGTGGTCGAAGGAATATCCGCTTGGCGCTATTGGGTTTACCGTTACCGCCGCAACCTCGATATTCTTCATGACGCTGACTTTAAACTTCTTTTTCCGCAGCTGTCCAAAGTCCATCTGGTTGATAAAAATCTTCGTCGGATCTTTCAGTACAAAGTTTACCCTTTTCAGCTTGGCGGGATTGATATCTGCAATCACGCTATTGGTAAACGCTCCCGGAATGTATACATAATCGGTATCGTCGTCTATGGCTTCATCGATAAACCGACTGGAACCCAGACCAGTAGTCAGATCAAGAATATCTGCCCTGTCCTTTTTGATGACCATGATTTTATCTTCGTCCATATGTTCTGTAATGAGTTGCCGGGCTGTGCAAGCTTCTAGCTCAGGAAGACTGTAAAGTTCTACAATGTGCGCCGTATCCTCGATTACCTTTTTCAGGTTCCGCGACAGCACCGCTCCTGTGGAAAGAATGATAGCATCAGACGTTTCAGGTGAGGCGATGGACTTTCGGTCGATTGCACCGTCAATCAAAATCAATTGGCAGCCCATATCAAACATCTCCTGGCACATCTTCTTGGTGTGAACCGTAGCAACGGGACCAGCGATTTGTACATATCCACTGTCTGCTACTCTGCAGAGAAGCAGATCTCCGATCGAAGTTCTGTACTCTGACTTCTTGATGATTTCCAGCCCCGCATCTGCTAGGTCGTACAGCTGCGTCGGCACAGATACGATGGTATCTTCGTAGAGAAATACTTTCGGCTTCTCCGTTCCCGTAACAAGGTCCTGGGTTTCGCCATCTCTCCCCGTAGAAGTGATGCCCAGTCTGATTCCTTCGTCATCGGCTTCTTCAATCAGATAGTTGAGTGCCGTTGTCTTACCTGCGTTTTTCGCCATTCCCACTATAGACAGCGTCTTATATTTTGTTGATAAATCATAGAGTAAACCCATAATAAAATCCTTCAATTGATAATGATAGGGAGACCTAACCCAATCTGCGTCGCGGATTGTTGGTAGGTCCCCCGTCAGAACGTCAGGAGTTTGCTCCGCAGACGTTTACGACCGGAGACCTAATCCACCAGAAAGTGGATTGTCGGAAGGCCCCCCTATTGCGTATGCTTTATTCGTGTTTATTTCTTTCGTGTCTCAGCAGGTTAGCCGGCTCCATAGATTTAATCTGAAGTCCTTCTCCAAGTGCTGATACACCCTGATACTTATATGTCTTCTTGCCTGTGCAGTAATCGCAAGTGCATTTCAGATCTGGCAGACGAGGCTGTGTATATGTAGTGATAACACCTTCGTAGTTTCTCAGGATGACCTTGTCAGGCGTTTCTGAGATAATGTACTGTGGCATAACCGGAGTCTTTCCGCCGCCGCCAGGAGCGTCAACTACGAATGTCGGTACTGCGTAACCTGAAGTATGACCTCTCAGACCTTCGATGATTTCGATGCCCTTTGCAACAGTTGTTCTGAAGTGCTCGATGCCAACGGACAAGTCGCAGATGTAGATGTAGTAAGGTCTTACTCTGTTCTTAACTAGAACGTGTACCAGGTCTCTCATGATGTGCTTACAGTCGTTTACACCTCTGAGCAGTACGGACTGGTTTCCAAGAGGAATACCAGCGTCAGCTAACTTTCTTAATGCTTCAGCTGAATCGGCAGTCATTTCTTTTGGATGGTTGAAGTGTGTGTTCAGCCAGATTGGGTGATATTTCTTCAGCATGTTAACCAGGTTGTCAGTGATTCTCATAGGCATAACAACTGGAGTTCTTGAACCTAATCTTACGATTTCAACGTGGTCGATTTTTCTCAGTTCGCTGATGATGTATTCTAATGTATCGTCTTCAACGCATAAGCAGTCTCCGCCTGAAAGAAGAACGTCTCTTACAACTGGTGTCTTTCTGATGTATTCGATACATGCATCGATATCTTCTCTTGATCTAGCTCCGTCAGTTTCACCTGCAAGTCTTCTTCTTGTGCAGTGACGGCAATACATGGAACACTGGTCAGTAATCAGGAATAAAACTCTGTCCGGATATCTGTGCGTCAGTCCTGGAGCTGGAGAATCAGCGTCCTCGTGAAGAGGGTCAGCATCGTCAGCTTCTGATCTGTGCATCTCAAGTAAAGTAGGAACCGCCTGCATTCTTACAGGACATCTTGGATCATCTGGATCCATCAGGGAAGCATAGTAAGGAGTGATTCCAACTCTGAATCCACCGATTACTTTTTCGATATCAGCTTTTTCCTGGTCAGTCAGATTTACAACCTGCGCGATGTCTTCTACGGTTGAAAGTCTGTGGGAAACCTGCCAATGCCAGTCATTCCACTGTTCATCAGTAACATCTTTGAATAGAGGAATATCCTTCCAATTTCTAATTGCCATAATAAATCTCCTTAATTTACGATTTTCGTATGATTATTTTTTGATTTTTTGATATTCAAGCAGCCTACGGCTGTGTGTTTGAATGCTAGGAATCAAACAGATCGGATGTGCTGAGGGGATTCCCTAGCGGAGTGGTAATAGCCGTTTTTTTGCATAAGATGCGCCACAGCCTCCCGTAAGAAGCCGTGGCATAAGTATGTGTTAGCAGTTTATGCGGGCCGTGATTGCAGCTTCGCTTCGGGCAATCCTGACCGGGGCTTACCGTCAATTTCCTGCGGAAATCGGGTTAGAATCTCCCCATTAGGAGTACATTTCTGCAAATAAGTTTCTCAGTCCTTCGTGTTCTCTCAGGCACTGAAGAGTAATTGCAGCGTGTCCCTTTGTATAACCATTACCGATGATCATGTTAACGTCTTTGCCAACGCCTTCTGCACCCAGAGCAGCCTTTGTAAAGCTTGTTGCCATGGAGAAGAAGTATACAAGGCCGTCATCCTTACAAGCAAGGATAGAAGCCATTTCTGTGTTCTCGATATTTACGTTGTTGATAACGATGTCACAGAGCTCGCCGTCAGTCAGTTCCATGATCTTGTTGTACATTCCAACTGCATCTGTTGCATCCAGGTGGAAGTATTCGTCAGCTAAGTCTAACTTTCTAGCTCTGTCTTCTGATTTCTGTGAACCAGCAGCGCAGATAACTTTACCAGTTACGCCAGCTCTCTTCTTTGCCTCGTATAAGCACAGCAGTCCTGATTTTCCGCCGCCGCCGATAACCAGTACAGTCTGACCCGGTTTCACCAGCTTTGCAGTCTGTGCAGGCGCTCCAGCTACGTCTAATGCGGAAAGAGCGAGTCCTTCTGGCATATCTTCTGGGAGTTTTGCATAGATACCGCTCTGGAACAGGATAGCCTGGCCCTTGATGTCTACCTGGTCGATTTCCGGTCTTACTTCTAAGATTTCTTCGATTACTAACGGAGTCAGGGACAGGGATACTAAAGTAGCGATCTTGTCTCCAACCTTCAGGTCTCCTTCGTAAGCAGGTCCGATTTCCTTAACTGTACCGATCAGCATGCCGCCGGATCCAGTCCAAGGATTCTTATGTTTACCAGCTTTAGCAACGATGCCAAGCATAGTCTTTTTGATTTCTTCTACGTCTCCACCAGCTCTTCTCTCGATTTCTGTGAAAGAAGCGGAGTCGATGTTCAAAGTTTTAACGTCGATCAGTACTTCGTTGTCATAGATTTCCATTGTGTTGTCAATGACATCTGCTGGCTGAGGTAAAACACCTTTTGGTGAAATAACTCTGTGTGTTCCGTAAGGGCATCCTTTTTTCATAATAATCATCCTCCTAGAAAAATATTTTAACTTTTTAAATTTATGCGTCTCGCATAACTCATGACTGTCTTCATTATAAGCCTCACGCCATACGGTGTCTACAGTTACAGTCAGCCAATTTGCAAGATTATTAAAAAAATAACAAGCGAACCGAAATGTGTTCATTTTCATTTCGGGCTGAACCGTTTTTAATTCAGCCCGAATGATTGAGGTTTATTACGCATAAAGCTGCGCGAAAAGGTCTCTCAGTTTGTCATTCTCTCTCAGAACCTGGAGAGCGACATTTGCATGTCCTTTTGTATAACCGTTACCGATCAGCATGTTAACATCTTTGCCGACGCCTTCTGCTCCGAGGGCCGCCTTCGTAAAGTCAGAAGCCATGGAAAAGAAGTATACCATGCCGTTATCTTTGCAGGCCATGATAGAAGCCATCTCCGTATTCGGTATATTTACTACATTAATTACGACGTCGGCCAGTTTATCCTCCGTCAATCTGGCGACTTCCCTATACAGGCCAACCGCATCAGTCGCGTTTGCCACCAGGTATTCGTCTGCCACGTCCACACTCTTCGCTCTTTCGATGGAACTTTCGAATCCGTCTACGCAGATCACCTTTCCGTTGACGCCCGCTTCTTTCTTCGCCTGATAGCAGCAGAGCATGCCCGATTTTCCGCCGCCGCCTAAAATGACTACAGTGTCACCCGGTTCAACGATTTTTGCAGTCTGCGCAGGTGCGCCTGCGACATCAAGTACCGAGAGAGCCAGGTTCTGCGGAATGTCAGCCGGCAGGATGGAATAAATGCCGCTTTCAAACAAGATGGCCTGCCCTTTGATGTCCACCTGGTCGATGTCTTTTCTCACTTCGACAATCTCGTCGATTCTCAAAGGGGTCAACGACAGAGATACTAATGTAGCGATTCTGTCCCCTACCCTCAAGTCTCCGTCATAGCTCGGTCCAACCTCTGCGACAGTTCCGATCAGCATGCCGCCGGAACCAGTCCACGGATTCTTGTGTTTTCCAGTCTTTTCGACGATGCCCATCATGATGTTTTTGATTTCTTCAACATCGCCATCCGCTCTCTTTTCTATTTCAGTAAATGAAGCCGAGTCCACGTTCAAAGTCTGCACGTCGATCAATACTTCATTGTCGTAAATTTCCATCGTATTGTCAATTACGTCTGCTGGTTGTGGAAGCACGCCCTCCGGACTGATAACTCTGTGTGTGCCAAATGGATCACCTTTTCTGTATTCCATGTTCTGCATGTGTGTTTCCTCCTCTAATGTATGTAAATTTTCGTCGCCTTATTATATAGCAAATGCCGTGCCAAAATAAAAACCCACTGTTTCCAATGGGTTTTTCTGAGGTCCACGTCAAATTCGAACCGTTTTATGTTCAAATGTTTACCACCCGAACCTAATTCGGTTCATTCCGCTTAAATTTCATATTTCTTCTTTTTTCTGACTAGCTGTGTCTGGCTGATTCCAATGGCTTTCGCCACTTTTCGAGTAGAGCCGTACTTTTCACAGGCGTGCTTGATGATGTTTTTTTCGAAGTTTTCCACCATCTTTTCCAGGTTCAGGGTCCGCCCCTCTTCTTCCGCATTGGCAGCGGCTTCGGGACTCGTATTCTCAAAAACTTCTGCATGAAGTTCCCTCATGACGTCCAGCAGAGTAATCTGCTCTCCCTTTGCCGAAATCATCAGCCGCTGCACTACATTTTCCAATTCCCTGATATTGCCCGGCCATTCGCACTGCTTCAGGTACTCTACAGCGTCGTCGTCAATTTTCCGCTGTATCTCAAACTTGTCGCTGTATTTCTTGATAAAATGGTTGACCAGCGCAGGGATATCTCCCGTCCGTTCCCGCAGATTGGGCACGCGCATTCTCACCACATTGAGCCGATAATATAAGTCCCGCCTGAATTTGTCTTCTTGGATCAGATCTTCCAGATCGCGATTGGTGGCGGACAAAATTCTCACGTTGGTTTTGATCGGCGTCGTGCCGCCTACTCTGAAAAACTCACCATCCTGAATCACGCGCAAAAGCTTCGCCTGCATGTCCTGCTGCAATTCGCCGATTTCGTCAAGGAAAATCGCTCCGTTGTCCGCCAGCTCAAAGTATCCCTTCTTTCCATTGGAGTTGGCGCCGGTAAAGGCGCCCCTCTCATATCCAAAGAATTCTGACTCTATCAGGGTAGGCGAAATGGATGCACAGTTGACCTTGATAAAGGGCTGCATCTTTCGATTGCTGTTCTTGTGGATGATATTTGCCACCTTCTCTTTGCCGACACCCGTGTCTCCTGTAATCAAGACGTTGCAGTCGTACTTTGCCACAGTCAGCATATCGTTGAGCACTGCAGCCATAGCCCGGCTTTCACAGACAAAGTCCTCAAGCATGGTCTTCC
Organism: Emergencia timonensis; assembly: GCF_900086585.1. Taxonomy (GTDB): domain Bacteria; phylum Bacillota; class Clostridia; order Peptostreptococcales; family Anaerovoracaceae; genus Senimuribacter; species Senimuribacter timonensis. The sequence goes on along the minus strand of NZ_FLKM01000008.1, from coordinate 1,225,825 downwards.
TCTGGCCCGATGCCTCCAGCAGCCTGGTCTCCCTGTTGATGGGATAAGACGGATCGTCGTCTACATAAGGATCCGTCTCCACCGCATTTTCAATGTAGGGAATCAGGTCTTTGACGATTTCAATGTCAAATTCGTCATAAGCCTCCAGATAACCGTCTGCACAGCGGATGTCCAATTGGCGCGAAATGGACTCTGTAATATACAGGGCGATGTTGTAATTGTTGATCAGATTGGCAAAGACGACCGTTCCCCCGCTCTTTGTCGCCAAAATATTGATGGTTTCCGCACCGGGGATGTCGGCGCAGTTTACAGACAGATCGAACAGAGAATCTGCATTGAGCCCTGACAGGCATTCCATGGGCTTGAGGATGTCCACATAATGCACCTCCGTAAACACTCTGGCAATCAAGTCGTTGATCGACTGCCCTTTGAGAACGATATCCGTCTTCCTGTCCAGCAGACAGACCACCTCCGCGTCTTCTCGAGCCACTTTTCTGACGGCATAACCGAAGAGCAGGTTGGAAAGCAGGTTATTTCCCACGATCAAAAACTTTTTCTTCCCTACCGCCGTATTGCTGATTCTGTAGAGGGTGCCCGATTCGTTGAACGCGAAGAGCAGCAGGTTGATGGGAATGCCTTCTGGCTTTCGGACCAACGGCACCTCGTTATAGAGGACTGCATACCCTTCTATGTCGATCTGGCCAAAGGCTCTATCTATGGAAATGATTTTGTCTATGTATATAGGCACCGAGGCCAGGGACGCATTGCAGACCACTTCTTCTCCCGGTTTGAAGCCTTTTTTGTTGTCATACTCCGCTCCCACCTCAGAGACGGTACCGTAGAACAGGCCTCCTGTGTCCGTGACAGGATTATGCAGTTTTCCTCTTCTAATCACAATGTCCATGATTTTCTGTTTGATTCGCTGGTCGTTATCTGCCGCTTCCAGGCAGATCTGTTTGAAACTGGTCTGTTCAATATGTATCCGTTTGATATCTACTCTGATTTCCTCCGGTGCTATATTCCTGCTGTTGTCCAGACGCCAGGCAGAGGTGGGCAGTACGTGCTGCGGTTCCATGACTCTGTTGGTTCCATAATTGCGGGTCATTTTTGATTCGCTCCTTTTTGCATGAACACATTTCGGTTCACTTTTTATGTAATTTCAATGATAACCCATTGGCACATATTTTGCAATTATTATTTACAGGTAACGAATTCAAAGTTATACTAAAAGAAGAATTTTAATTATAGAAAAGGAGAATTTTTATCATGGAAGAAAAAATCACATCAACCCTCAGACTGAGAATGTCTGCAAAGGATGCTCATTACGGCGGAGAATTAGTGGACGGCGCGCATATGGTTCACCTGTTCGGAGACGTTGCGACAGAACTTTTGATCAAATTGGACGGAGACGAGGGTCTTTTCTGCGCATATGACAACATCGAATTCTTAGCTCCTACATACGCTGGAGACTACATCGAAGCTTACGGCGAGATCACAAAGATCGGAAACACTTCCAGACAGATGAAGTTCGAAGCCAGAAAGGTCATCGTTTCCAGAAAAGACATCAACGCTTCTGCCGCTGACTTCTTAGAAGAACCAATCGTCGTAGCAAGAGCAACAGGAACTTGCGTAACACCAAAAGAATTTAAGAGAAAATAAGATACTGATAAAATGAACGAGGGATGTGCGGGCAATGCACATCCCTTTTTATGTTCAGGCTTTTTTCTAATTTCATCAATTATCTCTCTGCTTACCGGAAAGTCGCAGCATTCTCATGTCTTGGCAGCGATAGAGGGGATAATCACCAGACTCAGTTTTTTTCAGAATTCCTGCCTGGACAAAGGAGCCTTTGGATTCCACGGTATCATCCACATCAGGTTCCAGGCTGGCTGCGATGACATTTGCCCCTTCCTGATTCATAGGGAATACATAGGCTCCTTCTTCAAATATAACGGTCTGCTCATCACCAATTAGAATTCCATCTTTTGAGACAGAATACTGAATCGCCCTAACCTTTGCGCCATTCTTCAACTCGTAATACGCCGCACCGTTAGCCGCTAAAATCTCTGCGGCTTCTGTCGTTCCTTCAACACCTTTAGGCAAAAGATATGCAGCAGGTCTCAGTCTGCTCCTAATGCAGGTGTCTATGTTATAGGCTCTGTCCATTTTGCCGGGATTCCCCACAGGGCGCCCAAAGAAATCATAGGACGGCCGAAGCACGTCAATCCCAGACTCTTGGGAAGCCTGATGTTTTAACACAAATCGATTTTCCCCAGCATCTCTTCCTCCCATAAAAATCATCTGTTCTCTGGCATCCTTTACTGTCCTGCGGATGGTATCCGCTTTGTCAGAGGCCTGTCTCAGAATAGACAGCACCGCTTCTCGCTGTGACAATACCCGTCTCGCAAAGTGCTGTTTTCCAAGATTGATACCGTTGGACTCGATGAGAAAGGTGTAGGAATTCCGCAGTCTTGCATAACCGCAGGACGTGGTATTGTCGCAGGAAAGTTTATAGAAAAAAGTCCGAAACCCCTGTCGCTGTAATCCCACGATGGTCTTACACAGGATTTTTTCAGCATCAGCAAAGACACCGCGGCCTTGATTTAGATTGTTGACACAAATAATTCTGATATCATCCAAGTGATTCAAATAGTATCCCCTCTCACTTTTCTCTACAAAGGACACCCTCCCAGCCAATTCATGACCGTCGATAAAAACCTCCGGCATCAGTCTTCCATATAGCCAATGGAGTTTTCTTACAATCTGAGAACGCAGACAGAGGCCGTCTCTGTTTAAATTCAGTTTGTGAGTGTCGCCAAACCGGCTGAAGTGCTCTGCACCATACCGATTTACACAAGGCGCTAATGCAACATCCAACTTCTCCAGATAGACCTCATCCTTGGCGAGAATTTCCGCCACAGCCAGCGCTCCCTCGCCAGAGGCCGGTTCGTTGCCGTGTATCTGTGCCTGATACATGATAGTCAGATGGCCGTCTTTTCTCATCACTGTCAGTGCACTGTCAAGATCTTTTGCTTCGGACAAATCCGTTTTGGTAAAGAGTACGACAGGAATGCTGTTGTCTGCATCGAGGAAATACAGATGGGCATTGGCGCTCTGCCGTTCTAACTCCTGCAAAAAAGCGACAACTTCCTCCAGGGTTGTAAATCGGTGCCCCTGAGTTTCTCCGCAGAAAGCAGGCGTATTCAAGGCATTCGTATCCACATTGCACAAATCTTCCGTTCCAAACATCTTATCTTCGATTTCATCACTCCAACGATACATCAGTTCCGGCTCATAGCCTTTACCCGTTCTTCGCTCCAGCTTTATCTTTACTGTTTTACTGCCGGCAGCAACATCCTTCTCACCAATTACAACAGTAGATATGAGGGTATAAAACCCAGCCGATGCAGCTTTGTAGCTAAATACAAAACCCGCCTCTGCGTCCTCTAAGGTCAATCGCCTGTCGCAAACCGTTGTCCCTTCTCCCATTCCGTTGGGAGTGGAAAACACTACAATATCTACATTTTTGTTCGTTTCAAAGATTATCTCCAAGTCACAGCCACCTTCCTCTTCTTCCCATTTCAGTTCCTATCTTTACCAGGATACTCCTTCAAGGTAATTTGTCAATTATGCTTTACAATATTTTTGTACTTTTTGGCCGTGTTCTTCCACTTCTGCACAACAGAACGACTGTATACAGAAAAACCAAGGGGGGGGTATAGCTCGTTCCGGTTACTTTTCCCATGTATTTTGACACTTAAAACGCCTGTCATAACACTTTAATAAGAAATATTCGCCGGCTTTGGCAGAATGTAAAGCGGTTCTTTGGATACAGTCACTGTCATGAAGTTGTGCAGCAATGGCGTGCCTTTATTGCACGCCATTGAGGATTTCGACTATATGCTGATGAAACTTGACAGATATGATAAAATATCTCTGTTACTATATATAAGGTGGTGGAATTTTTTGAACGAACTAACAATCAACTTTTCTAACAAACGACTATGCAGCTTGATCCTGCCTTTGATCGTCGAGCAGTTCCTCGCAATCACAGTGGGCCTGGCTGACTCGATCATGGTAGCCAGCGTGGGCGAAGCTGCCGTATCAGCAGTTTCCCTGGTGGACTCCATCAACACCCTTGTGTTTTACGGCTTTGCAGCCCTGGCTACTGGCGGCGCTGTGGTCTGCGGGCAGTTTATCGGCAGCCGCGACCTGAAAAAAGCCAACGATTCCGCAGAGCAGCTTTTGGTCTTCATCGTCCTGCTGGCCGCAGGGCTGACCGCAGTTTTATATATGACAAAGTATTTCATCCTTCACGGACTCTTTGGCAACATCGATCAGGATGTGATGGATCACGCTAATACCTATTTTATCATCGTAGAAGCCTCTATTCCCTTTATCGCGCTCTACAACGCCGGCGCCGCCCTCTTCCGCGTCATGGGCAACTCAGCTGTCTCCATGCGGATTTCCATCGGCATGAACATCATCAATGTAGGGGGCAACGCCCTTTTGATCTTCGGTTTCCACATGGGTGTAGAAGGCGTTGCCATCCCGACCCTGGCTTCGAGAATCATCGGCGCTGTCGCCGTGGTCTGGCTCCTGCGCAATGAAAAATATACCCTCCATATCAGCAAGCCATTCCGCTGCCGTCTGGAGGGACATATCGTCAAAACAATATTGAAGCTGGGCGTGCCCAGCGGTCTTGAGAGCAGTCTCTTTCATCTGGGAAAGATCATGCTGCTCAGCGTGGTCTCTGCTTTTGGCACCGCCTCCATCGCGGCAAATGCCATCGGCAACTCCATGGCCACCTTTCAGATTCTACCAGCCCAGGCCATCGGGGTGGGCATGATCACCGTGGTCAGTCAATGTGTGGGCGCCAAGGACTTTGAAAGCGCCAGGTTCTATACCAAGAAACTGCTCAAGTGGTCTTATCTGTCCATGCTGGCCATCAACGCAGTGATTTTCTTGATCCTGCCGCTGGTCATCAATCTGTACAACGTCTCTGACGAGGCTTCGCATCTGGCAAAGCTGATTCTCTGGATGCACGGCGGACTGGGCATTCTCCTCTGGCCCCTGTCCTTCACCCTGCCCCAGACCCTGAAAGCCGCCGGCGATACCACCTTCGTCATGGGCGCAGCAGTGGCTTCCATGTGGCTCTTCCGCATCGCCGCCGGTGTCCTCTTAGCCAAGAATTTTGGATTCGGCGTCCTCGGCATCTGGATGGCCATGTTCATCGACTGGATCGTGCGCATCATCATCTTCGTCCTGCGGTATCGTGGTCACAAATGGGAGAATAAGTACGTGCGCTAGAGCAGGTTCTCCGGATTCAGGGGTTTCAGTTCCGGACAGACAAAGCGTCCGTCCTTGCGGATGAGCACATCGTCAAACCAGATTTCACCGCCTCCATATTCCGGCCGCTGCATCATCACTAAATCCCAGTGGACCGCAGACCGATTGCCGTTGTCGGCATCCTCGTAAGCCTCTCCCGGTGTCAGATGAAAGCTTCCGCAGATTTTCTCATCAAAGAGGATATCTTTCATCGGTTCCAGCACAAACGGATTGACTCCGATGGCAAATTCACCGAAGAAACGCGCCCCTTCATCGGTATCCAGGAGGGCGTTAATCCGCTCCGTGTCGTTGGCTTCTGCCTTGACAATGCGCCCGTTCTTCACTTCAAACTGCACATTTTCGTAAGTGAACCCTAGCATTTCGCTGCAGGCGTTATAGCGGATGAGACCGTTGACCGAATTCTTTACTGGCGCGGTATAGACCTCTCCGTCCGGAAGATTCATTTTGCCATCGCATTTGACAGCGGGAATCCCTTTGATAGAAAAGGACAAATCCGTACCCGGCCCTACGATTCTGACCCGGTCCGTCCTGTTCATCAAATCCACCAGGGCATCCATGGCACGGCTCATCTTCCCATAATCCATGGTGCATACATCAAAGAAAAACCTTTCAAAGCCCTCTTGGCTTCTGCCGGCCAGTTGCGCCATCGAAGCATTGGGATAGCGGAGTATGACCCATTTTGTCTCATAGACCCTGCGTTCAACTACAGGCTGACTCAGCTTATAATAAAGGCTCATCTGTTTCGTCGGCACGTCGGCCAGTTCCGCAATGTTGGCATTCCCTCTGATGCCGATATAGGCATCCATGGCTTCCATCTGTGTCAGCTCCCAGTCAAAAAGCAGCTTCAGTTGTTCTGCATCTGCCTCCATCAAAATCTCTCTCAGCACACTGTCTTCTCTCGCCAGAACAAATGGCCTGCCGCCAAGGCGATACGCATCCTTGATCAGCTGCCGCACCAAAGGCAGGCATTCTCGCCCCTCATATTCTATCAAAACCCGCTCTCCAGCCTTCAGGTCACAGGAATATTCCGTCAGCTGCCTGGACAAGCCCTCGATTCTGCTATCCATCTCCATCACCTCTTCCTTACTTTTTACGCAGCACTCTGCCGGCTGCTTTCTTCGTCAAAACATTGTTCTCTGCGGCAATCTGCCCGTTGACCAACACATATAAAATCCCCTCTGGATCCTGCAGTGGGTTCTCTTCCTCATCAAAACTGCGGAGCAAAGTCCGGTCCATGACGACCAGATCAGCGAAGCTGCCCTCTTTGATCACACCTCTTTTTTCGATCCCAAACCGCCGCGCCACAAAACCGCTGGCCTGAGAAACCGCCTTCGCAAAATCTTTTTTCCCATAACGATTTAAATAGCGCGGTATATAGCTGATGTTCATGCTGTTGGGGTAAATTCCGATTTCTGCATTGCCGCTGAGGTTGGTATCCTTGCTGTAGCTGCTGCCATCAGAACATGGCATAGCGATTTCGCTGCTGCATAGAAGGTCCACACTCTGCTGGAAGTCCGGCGCTGCTAAATCCGCTGTCATGTCAGGGTCTTCCGCAAAGACTGCCATCAAGCCATCGAGAGCCGAGAGATTCCGTTTTTCAGCACAGTGGTGTAAATATTGGCCCGCATAGGCCGGGTTCCCATGCTTTGTGATGAAAAGTTCCCCCAGCCAGCAGGTATCGGAACTTTCATCCAGAATCGGCATCTTTCCTTCCTTTACAATCTGGCGGACTCGCTGGCGGAAAGCTTCTTGGCGGAACAATTCTCCCAGTTTTTTCCTCGTCCCCGCCATCAGCACTAAGGGGCGCAGATAATAGCCGCAGGATGTCAGGGTATAGTCAGAACAAGACGCGCTGGGTATGACATCGTAGCTCAGGTCTATTCCCGAGGCGACAAGTCCGTCAAAATAGTCCATCGTTTCTTTGGCTGCTTTTACAGCCTCTGCCCCATCTCGAGCCATATTCATGACGTGAACATGGGAAATATTCATTTTGATGCCTGTATCTCCCGCCTGTCTGACCATTTCCCCATAACCTGCGAGACGGTCCGGCTGGCCCTGTCCATTGCAGTTAAAGGTATGGCTTGCAAAAATCCCCCCATACCTGGCAACGACTTGCAGCATCCTGTTCATTTCATCATCTGCCGCAAAGGGGCCAGGGATATACATCGGATCCCTGCCCGTTGAAATTCCAAAAGCGCCCGCCTCCATGCAGTCCCGGGTGACAGATTCTAAGGAGGCAATTTCACCTTCGGCCGCCTGCCGCATGCAGTCTCTGCCCATGACGGCAGTCCTTACAGCGCTGTAACCGATCAAAGGCGCCAGGTTGCCTCCCAGTGTAAGTTCATCGCATTTTCGGTTGAACGCATCAAAGCTCCGCCAATCCAGCCGTACTCCGTATCGCTTTTCGTAGGCGGCAGCAGCTTTCTCTCTGTCAAAGAGCAGAGACAGCAGCGCAAAGGGATCTGCTCCGGCCAGATTTAGAAATTCCTGGTCCAGATCCGAACAATAGAAGACTTCTTCCCCCTGGGGCGCCATGCCATAGCCGCAGTTTCCCGTTACCACAGTGGTTACGCCTTGTTTTAAATAAGGTTCCATTGCCGGTGCCGTGAGAATGGATTGATCCACATGGGTATGGGGGTCGATGAAACCAGGTGTCACAGTCTTTCCAGCAGCGTCGATGACTTTGCAGTCTTTGCCGTCGTCGTCTGTCAGGGAAATTTCCCCGATATATGTAATCACATCGCCAGTGATGCCGATATCGGCGAGGTAGATCGGTCCGCCTGTGCCGTCACAGATGAGACCGTTTTTTATCACTATGTCAAACATACTGTCTCCCCCTTACCTAAACATGGTGATGATGACCATCAGTACGCAGACCATGGCGTCTCCGATGACGAATCCCGTCGCCGCATTATCCATCTTCTCCGCAAAAGCGATGCCTTTTGTCTTTTCCACCACCAGACGGATCATACCGCCCAGGGCAATACCCAGAATGGTCTTCGGCGCCAGATACATGGCAAGAGCGATACCTCCTGCCGGCAAGCCGATCAGAGAAAGCACTGCCCCCAGGGCACCGCCGATTGCAAATCGCCCTGGATTGAACAGGGTTGAGACGCCGCCTTCAGAAATGCCGTTGATTACTGCATAATACATGTTTCCGAAAGGGAATGTGAACAGCTCGTCGTTGAGTCCGAAGACTTTGATGATTGCATAGAACAGAGCCGTACCTACCAGGCATCCGAAAAAAATGCCGATAAACTGCGCCTTAATCTGCTTCTTAGGGGAAGCGCTGACCATCTGTCCGATTTTCAAATCATACATGGTATCCTGCGCCAGAATGAACGTATTGAAGTTCATAAAGGCGATCAGCATGGAAAATACCGCATTGCCAGTCAGACCGTAGGAGATCACGATCATAAAAATGTTCAGTGCCAGTCCTGCACTTAAACCTGATTCCGCAGAAACCCTGACTGCAATCATGGCAAAGAGCAGGCTTACCACCGTGCAGATGACCAGGTGGAAGACTTTGATCTGGTAATAGAAGTTGCAGAAGGCGATCATGGCAGCGGTCAGCACCAAAAGCAGAATCAGGATAGATTTCATGGAATAATCTCGGTCACTCTTTTGGTCCGCGCCTTTTTTGAACTGAAAGGCGTGGGCAATGGCTCTCCATTGTCTGCAGATGGGAATCACCGCCGCCAAAAGGGCAATGCCGATTACAATCGGCAGGTTAAAATCCTGGATCTCTGAAAAGTAGTCTTCGGCAGGATTTGCAAACCAGCCGCGGCTCGTGCCGACAGGAGCTTCGATGAGGCAGATTAATAAACTGGTCGCCAACATGCAGAGCGCATTTCTCGAACCCAGCACATATCCCATGCCCAGCATCAGAGGCATGATCAGAATGCCCAAGGTCATGCCGTTCTCCGGCAGAAGAGATGTAAAATCCGCCAGATACGGCAGATATTCCATGTTCTGCAAAAAGGAAATCACCACGCTGAAGGCCACTGCGCCAAACAACAGCTTTGTTGAACTCTTGTCTTTGGCGTCAATCTGATCCATGGCAGTCGTGCACATGACCGCGCCGGGAAAAGGCAGGTTTTTGTCGTAGACGAACTGGTCTCGGAGTATGGATACAAAGCAGATACCGATGGCATCTGCAAGCAATAGCAGAGCAAAGGTCGGCAGCACTTCCAATTTTTCTCCCATCATCAGCAGCGGCACGATATTACCGGTCAGCGAATAGGCGGCAAAAGTCGTCGCAGTCGCACAGGTCTGCATGATGTTGACTTCTCGTCTGTTGGTGGGACCACCGAAAAGTGGTATCAAAAGGACGCCAATCATAGAGGCGATGGGCGCCACATCAGTATCCAGACCTAATACCGCATCCAGATACATCATCAGCGCCATGAGCAGAAGCCCGATCATCACGCCAAAGAAGATCGCGCGAAAACTGAATTCTCTGTCCAGGCTCAGCCCAGATGCCGCTTTTATTTCTTTTTTCATAATTTCCTCCCCAGGTGTTCTAAGGCAGCATGCATTCATCACGAAATTGATCGCTGCCGGTACACCTCGTCAAAAGATCGTTTTAGCAAAAGTGAGTCGACTCACTTTTTTTATACACCTTTTTCCTCCTCAAGTCAATCGATTTTTTCAAAAAATACTGAATTCTGTTATTGATCGCCTCTCAAAAGGTAGATTCTTTGTCGGCGTATAGGGTATGGGGGTATAAGAGAAGTCTCTTCTACGATACGGTTAGGTTTTTTGATACGATTTTAGAGGTTTCGCGTAACTTAACGACGACATCAGGAACCATTCCTCACGAAAATAGTTCATATTGCTTGCAGAATCTGTAAATCATCTGTATGCGGTTACTTTTATAGGCTTAGGCCGGTGTTTGAAGCGAAGAAATTTAAGTCAAAAGTAACCATAATTAAATATACCCCCTGGTGTAGGCCGCCAGATAGCGACCCGGTTACGCGAGAATGTCCTAATACATTCAAAAAGCATAAGGATATTGCAGACGAGATAATCTGATCTTTTCTCCTTGCGCCAAAAGGGAATTTGTGTTACAACAAGATAAGAAAGAGGAGGAATATCCATGCCAAAAAAAACATTTTTGAAACTGCCGCCAGAGAAGCAGCAACGAATCCTCAATGCGGCCGCGGACGAGTTTATTGAATATAAAGACCAGTACGAAAAGAGCAGTGTCAATCGCATTGCAGACAGGGCCGGCATCTCCGTCGGCAGTATCTACAAGTATTTTTACGACAAAGACGACCTGTTCTTCTGCGTTTTTAACAGCAACAAAGCGCAGCCGCAGACTTTGGCGGAGTCGGATACGCTGTATGATTATTCCAAAAAAGAAATCGGCTTAGATTTAGAAGCGAGTCAGGTGGGCAATGACCTTGCGAATATTATTTTTCAAAACACCAGCCTCTTTCAGGGCTTAGTGTTCAGCGATACGGCAACACCGGATTATCTGGAGAAACTGAAGGACTATCTGGCAAAGGACCAAAAGCGCGGTATTTTAAAGGATGATGTCGACTTGGAGGTAGCCGCCTATCTTTATTCCACCATCGAGTTCAACGCTTACCAATACTGTATCGCCCACGATCTCGATTTTTCTAAGGATACAGAAATCCTGCGCAAGATGACAGATATGTTTTTCTTCGGCATCTATCGTGATGATGCCGAAGCGAAGATAAAGAAAGAATAATTGTGTATATCAAGCGCACTAAAAAGGGATTGCGATTACAGTAGCTTTGCTACTGCTTCGCAATCCCCTCTGTTTTTTATCTTCCATTCTTGAAATACTCGATTTCTTCTCTCGTCAGTTTTCGGTAATGGCCTTCTGCAAGTCTTCCCAGTCTGACGTCGCCGATGGCGATGCGTTCCAGGCTCTGCACGTTGTTGCCGACAGCTTTGAACATTTTGCGGACCTGACGGTTTTTGCCCTCGTGAATGGTGATGTCCACCACCGTGTTCCGCGGATGACCTTTGACGATCTCCACCTTCGCCTTTGAGGTGACAAAACCGCCGATGTCCACCCCTTCCCTGAGTTTCGCGCACTTTTCATTTGACAGTACGCCGGCTACCACAGCGCGGTACGTCTTTGTCATCTCGTGTTTGGGGTGAGATAACGTATAGGCAAAATCCCCATCGTTTGTCATGATCAGCATGCCCGACGTATTGTAGTCCAGACGACCCACCGGGAAAATCCTCGCATCCACATCCTGGACCAGGTCCATGACGGTCAGCCTGTCCCGATCGTCGCTGACGCTGGTAATGTAACCAACCGGCTTGTTAAGAAGGATGTACACCTTCTTTTCCTCAGCCTCAATTCTCCTGCCGTTGACTTCCACCACATCGCCCGTGACAACGTCATAGCCCGGCTCCTTTAAAATCAGACCGTTGACTTTGACGTTGCCATTGGCAATCAGTTCATCTGCTTTTCTGCGGCTGGCTACACCAGCCTGTGCAATATATTTGTTAATTCTCATTGGTTTTTTCTCCGTTCACTTTGTCTTTAGTGATTTTAACACAAAACGCGATTAATTGAAAGCGTTATATATTCCCGTAAGCCCTGCTGTCTCTATGCGGTCTGCGATTTTCTCTATGTCCGTGGTGTAAAGCCCGGTCTCCTTCATGTGGGCAAAGAATTCATCTCCCGCAAAGGTGATCATGCCCCCGTCTGGTTTTTCGTATGTAAGAAGAGAGCCGATAGCGGTTGATTCCGGCAGTGTAATCAGTGTTTCACCGCGCGCTGCTCTGCCCGCATTGTGCCCGGCCAGGGAACCAGTAGAAATAGCCTCTGTATGTCCGATGAACAGTCCGGATTTTTCACCGCCGCAGAACAGATTCTCGACGTCCTTCACCTTCATGAAAGGATCTCGTTCCGTAACGGCCGTATACCTGATGGAATTTCCCTTTCCGCCGGCATAAGGATCGACGAACCGGGCATTTTCAAAACCTTCTACCTGGCGCAGCTCCGCCAATGGGAAGTACGGCGTCATCATCTTGGCATAGCCCGTGTCGATCAAAATCACATTCTCAGCAAAAGGCGGCAATGCGTATTGACGACATACTTTCTTCGAGAGCTTGCTCTCGTTGATCAGTTCTTTTGGCAACGGCACGACTGCGACGCCCTTTTCATTGAGTTCTTTTACGATTTTCTCTGACAGGCTGGATTTTTCCAGCTTGCAGGAACCGCTGAAAGCGCCCGGCGTACCGTCAGCCCGCTTTCCATAGTAGTCATGGCCACCGGCTTTTTCCGAAATGCTGACGCGAGGGCCAAAAGCAGGACAGCGTAATACGCACATGCTGCAACCGTTGCCGAACTCCATACAGTTTCCCATAGGGCCTGTAGTTCCCGTACAGTCGACAAAGACGTCGCCGTCAAAGCGTTCGCCGTCCGCCGATTCCAGTGCCGTAATTCGATCGCCCTCTTTGACAACGTCTGTGATCCTCGTTATCAGATGTACTTCGATATCCATTTCTCTCATTAGCCGCCTCACTTCTGGCTCCACTTTGACGACATTGTAAAAAGTTGCGTGGTCGTGACCTGGGAAATTTACGTTTTTGTGGGTCGCGCATTTATCTGTAATAGCAAAGAGCTCGTCTGCGCCCATCGCTATATTTTCTTCGGTCGCAGTAAAACGGCCATTGTTTCTCATGATTCCTCCAACGTTTCCTAGTCCCAGAAGCAGATCTGTCCGTTCCAGTATTTCTACCTCCGCTCCCATTTTTCTTGCTGCGATGGCGGCAGCACAGCCAGACCAGCCGCCGCCGATAATTACGATTTTTGCCATATGAACCTCCAATTTACTTTTCCGAGTATCGGGGATCACGCACATAACGCCTGATATGTGCTATTTTCAAGGAAATTATGGCAGATTTCAGCGCCATCAGCAGGATATTCTCAAAATTACGCTCATAAATTAGGGCTTTTGTATTGATTATCCTGAAATTTTTGTTTCAGCTTATAAAATCATCCCATTTTTCCCGCTATTGGCCTTTAAACCACCTGAAAATCTGCCCAAATTTAGAAAAAAACATCTTTTTATGGCATTTCTCCCGAAAACGAAAGACAGCATACCCCTTTAGGGTATGCCGTTTTACATCGTATCCCCGTATAGTATTCATATGATACTGGGGCACGTCTATATGTCATTTTGTTGGAAGAATTAATAAGCCATAGGCAAAACGTAGATGGAAATGCACAGATAATGGAGCACGCTGCCCGCCAGGACAAATAAATGCCAGATGCTGTGCATGTATTTTACGTTCTTCAAGGCGTAAAATACCAAACCGCCTGTATAGCTGATGCCGCCGATGAGAAGCAGCCAGAATGCCGGTGCCGGCAGAACATGGATGATGTCCTTGAACACAGCCAAAATCGACCATCCCATGATGACATAGAGTACCGTACCAAACTTCTCTGTCTTTTTCAGATCGATGGCGTTGAGCACGATGCCCAGAATTGCACAGGCCCATACTGCGATGATTACCGCAAGTCCCCTGCTGTTTCCTGCGAGGGCCACCAGACAAAACGGCGTATAACTCCCCGCAATTAAAAGGAAGATCGATGTATGATCGAAAATCCTCAGGATTTCTTTTGCTTTCGGATTGGCTACTGCGTGATACACCGTTGACATGGTGTAGAGCACAATCAGAGAGATTCCGTAAATCAAACTGGCCGAAAGCGCCAGTCCGCTGCCGTGGGCCACAGACATGACTGTCATCAGCGCCGTACCGCCAATTGCCAGAAGCGATCCCACGCCGTGAGACACGCTGTTGAAAATCTCCTCCCCTGCCGTATATCTTTTTAAAGTTCTATCTGCCATAAAATCAGCCTCCTGCTATTAGATTCTAATCATATTCTATGCAGAATATGATTTTTTATGTTCGTAAATATAATTTTCATTACTATATTATAATACATTTATAATCTTATTTTGTCAAGTCGCCAATCACATTTTTCCTGTTGTAAAACGCAGGCAAAAGAGATAAGATAGCAATAGCAAGGAGGTACCATCCATGTATCAAGGAATTATTTTTGATTTAGACGGCACTTTATGGAATTCTACGCTGCAGATTCTGCCGGCGTGGAACATCGTCTTACAGCGCTATAACATAGAACACAGGCTCAGTCACCAGGATATCAAAGGCTGTATGGGAAAGACGGCTGTACAGATTGCACAAAGAATACTGCCAGATGAACCACTGGAACGAAGTCTCCAAATTGTTAAGGCCTGCTGCCAGGAAGAATTGATATATCTGCAAAAGAGCGGCGGCACGCTATATCCGCATCTGGAAAAAACACTTCGCACTCTGGCCGGGCAGCACGATTTGTTTATCGTCAGCAATTGCCAGGAAGGTTATATCGAAACTTTTCTGAACGTCCACAAATTCAATCACTATTTTAAGGATTTTCAATGGGAGGGCAGCCACGGCCAATCGAAAGGTGAAAATATCAGAGATCTCATGATGCGCAATCAGTTGACTGCGGCGGTTTATGTAGGGGACACCCAGGGCGACCTGGATGCCGCAGATCTGGCTGCAATCCCCTTTATTCACGCTGCCTACGGGTTCGGACAGGTAAATCGCAGCGTACCTGCCATTCACGTATTCACAGAACTGCCGTCTCTCTGCCTCTAGCGGGACGGCCAGCAGCGGCTTTTGCTCTTCCCCTGATCCTGCTGGCAAACTGTTTCTTCTAATCTTGCCAGCGCATAAATAGCATCAGACAAGCGGTTGACATATTTCAGTAATACGTCACGCACTTTTATCTCCTCCGCGGCGGCAATAATCGTTCTTTCCCCTCTTCTTACAACAGTTCTCGCCACATGGAGAACCGCAGAAGCTGCGTTGACCCCTGGGATTACAAACTCAGTCTGCACGCCTGTCGTCAAGGTGCAGCGGTCTACCATGCCTTCTAGTTCCGTAACCTCCTTGTCGCACACCACATCATCACCTAAGAGCTCCAATCCTTTTTCATCGCTGGCCAGTTCTGCCCCTACACGAAACAGCGTATGCTGAATCCGATCGATGCACTCTTTGATATAATCGTTGTGCGTCAGCGCATAGGCTACTCCTAGCACGGCATTCACTTCGTCCATGGTGCCGTAGCAGTTTACCCGTGCACTGTCCTTTCTGACTCTGCTGCCGCCCACCAGGCCGGTTTCCCCTTTGTCTCCCGTTTTCGTATAAAGATTTGCCAAATTCATCACATCCTAAATTATCAATTTTGTCATTAGGATATGTAGAAACTCCATATTCTATACAAAAACAGGAAATCATTTTTAATTATAAATAAGCGCTTTCTCAAAAACCGCCCTCCGGTAAACACTATTTTCCGCAGATGATTTCCGGCAAGCAAGGTCCATTGCGGTTTTTTAGGTCAAACCACCGAAACGATTAAAAAAGTATAAATTCAACATGGTTCTAACCAATAAAAAACGTGGAAATGACGGAATCAAAGATTCCTATTTCCTCATGTCACCCGTAAAGGGCGACTCTTCGCAAGGTACGTTCTTTGCCTTTTCGCCCCAGCTTTAGCCGGCCTGGCGAAACGGACAGCGAAAGGCGCGTTAGCGACTGGAGGAGTGAGCGGAGCGAACGATGAAACATACAGAAATCCGTCCTTCGGACGGTATTTCCTATGTTATAAAAAGGGGCTGCATCTGCAGCCCCATGTAACACGTACTTATTCACCTTTGTAATATCTACCCAGAGCGTCGGCGCCCATGATGGCGGCGTAGACGTCTTCCGGCGTCACTGCAAACGGCATGTTGCCCAGGGTGTCATTTTCCCCAGCAGCCAGCTTTGCGACTTCCATGATCTGATCTGCTTTGACTTCTTTGATGCCCAGATCTGCCAGGGTCACAGGCAGTCCCACTTCCATACAGAAATCCAGCACCTCTGCAATCTCATCCTCAGGCGCATTCTCAAGGACCAACTGCACCAAAGTACCGAAAGCCACTTTCTCGCCATGGTACAGGCTGTGGGTTTCTTCGATAGCCGTCAGCCCATTGTGAATGGCATGAGCACCCGCTAAGCCGCCGCTTTCAAAGCCGATGCCTGACAGATAGGTATTTGCTTCGATAATATTTTCAACCGCCTTGGTGCATACGCCCTCCTTGACAGCCAGCATGGCGTTGATACCGTCTGTCATCAAAGTCTCGTAGCACAGCTTTGCCAGAGCCATGGCAGCCAAAGTGGCTTTGCCTCCTACGCAGTTGGATGCGTCAGACTGCAGGCAGGCTCTCGCTTCAAAATAGGTGGCGAGCGCATCTCCCATGCCGGAAATCAGCAGGCGCACCGGCGCTTTGCTGACGATGTCTGTATCTACCAGAACCATGTTCGGGCTGGCAGGCAGGAACAGGTATTCTTCGAAAACACCCTCATCTTTATAGATGACGGACAGAGCGCTGCAAGGCGCATCAGTGGAAGCGATGGTCGGTACGATGACCACCGGCATGCCCAGATAATGGGCTGCTGCCTTTGCTGTATCGTGGATTTTTCCGCCGCCGATGCCGACGATGACCTCACTTCCTGCCGCCTGGCAGGCCGCTTTGACCCGTTCGATCTCCGTCTTGCAGCATTCACCGTTAAAAGCTTCGTAAACAATCTCCGCATCCCCCTGGCCGAGAGCGATTGCAGGTTCCACTCTTTTTCTGCCGGAAGGGCTGGTAAGAATAAAGAGTTTTTTACCAAAGTTGCCCGCATGGGCGCACAAGTTTTTCAGTTCCCCTTTGCCCTGCACATATCTGCTGGGACTTCCAATGATTTTGGCCATAAATTTACCTCCTTTGATATCACATACAACACAATAATGTATCCATTATTACTGATGAGCATATTTTACCACAAAAAAATGCCCTCAAACACAAAAAGCTGTGAGGAGGACATGTTTTTTATTTGTACTAGTTTGTTTCTGCAACCTGCATCATGATGGCGCATTCCATCCGCTTCTTGAAGAGCTGGCAGCCGTAGTCGTAGACGCCTTTGATGGAACCAGTCGCGTGATAGGCATTGGCTGCACAGCCGCCGCTGCAGTAGAGCCTCGCCCAGCAGTCCTTACATTCTTCGCGGGCATAAACGTTGCACAGTTTGAAGTCCTGACGCACTTCTTCGTTAACCACACCCTGCCAGATGTCGCCCATCTTGTATTTCTCGTCGCCTACGAACTGATGGCAGGGGTAGAGGTCGCCCCAAGGAGTCACGGCAAAATACTCCGTCCCGGAACCGCAGCCGGAAATTCTCTTGTAGATACATGGTCCGTGTGTCAGATCGATCATATAGTGGTAGAAGGTGAAGCCCTTCCCCGCCTTCTTGCGCCGGATCATCTCCTTTGCCAGAATCTCATATTGTTCAAAGAGCTTGGGCAGATCTTCCTCGGTCAGAGCGAAGGGATCCTCCGGCGGGCAGACCACCGGTTCCATGGAAAGCTCCGTAAAGCCCAGATCGGCCATATGGAAGATGTCCTCCGTAAAGTCCACATTGTTGTGAGTGAAGGTACCTCGCATGTAGTAGTCTTTGCCGCCCCTCGCTTCCACCAATTTCTTGAACTTGGGCACGATCATGTCATAACTGCCCTGGTCATTGATGGTCCTGCGCAGCCGGTCGTGAACTTCCCTGCGTCCATCCAGGCTGAGCACCACGTTGTGCATCTCTCTGTTGGCAAAGTCGATGACGTCGTCGTCGATGCCCACGCCGTTGGTTGTCAGCGTAAACCGGAAATTCTTGCCGTGGGCTTCTTCGATGCTGCGGGCATAGCGCACCAGATCTTTGACCACCTGCCAGTTCATCAGCGGCTCTCCGCCAAAGAAATCCACCTCCAGGTTTCTGCGGTCTCCCGAATTCTCGATCAAGAAGTCCAGCGCCCGTTTTCCTGTCTCGAAACTCATCAGACCTCTTTCGCCGTTGAAGTTGCCCTGGCTGGCAAAGCAGTATGTACAGTTGAGATTGCAGGTGTGAGCCACGTGAAGGCACAGAGCTTTGACCTCTGTATGGCGGTTCTTCAGATCGTAAGCATTGGGTTCGTAGATGTCCTCAGAGAACAGCTTTTTCTGTCTTCTCAGTTCCTCGATATCGTCAAAGACTTCTAAAATATCCTCGCGGGTCACGTCGGGCTGTCCGGCGTACTTTTCTAAGATCTGTGCTGTCAGTGCTTCTTTTTCTTCAGAAAAGTAATCGTGGATGATGTCATAGGCAACATCATCCACTACATGTACCGAACCGCTATAAACGTCTAAAACGATATTGTATCCGTTCAGTTTATATTGATGTATCATTAGTTCTTCTTCTCGCACTCCTGGTTTGCAACGCCGCAGGAAGTCTTGCAAGCTGACTGGCAGGAAGTCTGGCACTCGCCGCAACCGCCGTCCTTGATGCTCTTCTCTAAATTTCTCGTTTCTATTGTCTTGATTCTTTTCATTTTTCATCTCGCCTTTCTATGATAATGTACTCATTCTATCTTAACGATTTTACCCCGGATTGTCAAGTCTCAAAGGCTTCGGCTTTCCTGCCTATGACCAGACAAAAAGAAACATTATGCTCTATTGGGATGCTGAGCATAATGTTCCTAGGAAAAAGTTTTATGTAGTTACGAAAAAGGACATGTGTGAAACAATCTATAATGTGTGTCCTTGATGTACTGATGATATTTTACATCAAAAAAGTCGAAAAATGTCATTTTTAGTCCGAAATGTAGAAATTTCTGTTCAAAATGCATATTATTAAAACAAAAACTTTAAATATGCGTCTTTTAAATCCTTTCCGCAGCTGCGGGAAATAGGAATTCTTTGGCCATCGCACATCAAAATATCACTTCCTATGATACTGCTTATGTGTTCCAAATTTACGATATAGGCCCTGTGCGGCATAAAAAAACGTTCGTCATCACTTAACAGCTCATGCAGCGCAGCGAGTGTCGTTCCTGTTTCAATCTGCTCTCCGCTGAGCAGCGTAATCCCCCTTCTCCTGTTAAAGCTTTCGATGGTAACAATGTCAGAGGCAGCAACTTTTCTCAAGCCGCCTTTCACTTTAATAATCAAAGGCTGCCTGTCATTGCGTTTTAACTTTTTGATAGTATCCTCTAAGATCCTGTTGAAGTCTTCTTTGATGATGGGCTTTACAATATAGTTGGATGCATTTACACCAAAGGCATCCACGCCATATTCTCTGGATGAACTCGCAAAAATAATTTCGCACGGTTCTTTTCGCTGTCGAATCTTCTTCGCCACTTCAATGCCATTGATGTGCGGCAACACGATGTCCAAAATTATTATGTCAAAGCTGCAGCTTGCTTCAATACAGTCCAGCAGATCATAAGCGGACTGAAATTTTCGCAGATTTATCGCGTATTCAGGATTTGATTCTGCAAATTCTTTTACCAGGTCAAAGGCATACTCCAAGTCCTCAATCCGATCGTCGCAAATACAGATTTTAATCAACTGTGTCACCCTCTTTTCTTCTTACGGCAACGCCGCAGGATCGTGGAATTATTTTACCACGGTAATTCCTTTGGATTTAGAATCGTTTACCGTGATTCAATGATTCCTTCCTCTCGGCAACGCCGCAGGATCGTGGAATTATTTTACCACGGCAGTTCCTTTGGATTTAGAATCGTTTGCCGTGATTCAATGAACGCATCCTTGCAGCGAAGCTGTAAGATCTTTGCATTCATTATACCATACCATCGCGACAAAGGACAAGGGTGAGCCATATGAAACTGGCAGACATATACAAGTGCGGAACCTTCCATCACTTCACCTATTGTTAACAAAGGTTTTACACATGTTTGATTGCGGTCTACGCTCTCCTGCAGTATGCTGAAAGCAGAAAAGAACGGAGGTAATAACTATGAAAACCAGAACTTTATCTGTCATCAAGGTACTGCTTGTTGCTGCAGGAATTTTGCTCTTCTGCATTCCCGCCTTGTTAAATCTGGATGCAAACACATATAAGATGTATATCCCGCTCAGCGTAATAACCACGTCTTTGGGAGTGATTATCCCCCAGCTGCTCCTATGCATCAACACAAAAAGAAACAAGCACTTGCAGCAAAGTGCTTGTTTTTTATTCGTTTTAGATTCTCGCCTTACATCTATGTATCGTCTTGCCCGTCTCATCGTCATAGGTGCAGGCTCCGCAAACGCCCTCACCACAGCACATGTTGCCGCTGGTCGGTCTGACGATCTTCTTTCCTGCTGAGGGTTCGACCTTGTCAGCGTAATAAGGTGAAGTCAGTGAAAGAATATTAATCTTCCCGGTCTGCGCCATCTGCTCCATGTTGTTCAAGACCTCTGTGCTCTCCAGTCCACCGCTGGCGAAGTCTTTGACGTGGATGGAATCCACTGGCAGATCTCCAAAATAGTCTTTAAAGAAGTCAAATCCCACTTTGTCGAGGTCCACATAGAGGTTCATGTTTTTCAGCCACTTGCTGTATCTCGTTCCTCCATCTAAGAAGTTACGCAGGGGCGCCATGGCGATACCCTTGGCGTAAATCAGTGATCCTTCCGGTTCTGCATCTAACCCGCCCATGCCGGACAGAGCATTGTAGTAGACGCCTCTCACGCACAGGGTCTTCTCTGCTGCCAGAAGGCTGCCGCTCTTCGGTCCGCAGCTGGAAACACCCAGGTGCAGCCGCTCTTTCTCTGGCTCTGCTTTCAGCACGGAAACAGGCATTCCGTACCATTCTTCACTTTCTGATGCTCTGACAAATACATAGGCTCCTGCCGTCTGCGCTTTCTGACAAAAACCCTTGTCTGCCTTGAGCACGAACACTTTGAAGTTCTCGCCGTACTGCTTTATCTCTGCGATTTCATAAGTCTTATCCTGTCGTGCTTTAACCAATTTTCTGGCGTTCTGCTGATACAGTGTATAAATGCATGATCCCTGCCAATTGCAATCTTCGCAGCTGCCGCCCCGCAGTTTGCTGCAGACAAGGCATTTTCCGTATTCGGCAAGGGCGCAAGGACAGCCTTCTCTTCCTGCGTCGATACATCCGTTATTTTTCATTGTTACACCCCTTTACGTTGAATCCGTAGTCCATCAGACTATAAGCGTCGTTGAACCAGTCTCCATCGTTGAGGACGACGCAGATCATCTCCACATCTCCCCGTTTTGCCGAAGCGACCAAAGTCCTGCCGGACGCTTTGGTAAAGCCGATTTTGATGCCCGTGGCTCCGTCGTACTGGAATACGGTCTTATTCTTATTTGTATACTGTTTCCACGTTTTTGTTCCTACTACTTTGCGAAAAGTTTTGTTTTCCATCGCACATTTGGCAATTTTCGCTAAATCTCGCGCAGTCGTATAGTGGTTTTCATCAAAGAGTCCGCTGGGATTCACAAAATTCGTGCCTGTACACCCCAAACGCTCCGCTTTTTCGTTCATCATCCGGATAAAATGTTCCAAGTTGCCTCCCATACAGGCCGCCAGCGCTGTTGCTCCGTCATTGCCCGAACGGAGCATGACCCCATAGAGCAGCTCTTCTATGGTTTTCTTCTCATTCTCCTTCAAGTATAGAGATGAGCCTTCCACGCCTACCGCCACCTTGGGAATGGCCACTTCTTCATCAATACCGATGCCGCTCTCCTTACAGACATCTAGTGCGACCAGCGCGGTCATGATTTTGGTGGTACTGGCCGGATACCCCTTTTCATCAGCATTTTTCTCAAAGAGAACCTCGCCTGTCTTACCGTCGATCAAAATCGCCTGCTGGGCGCTGACTGACGGCGGCGTGGGCAAGTCTGCCGCAGTAACCTTACTGCCTGGTTCAGATAGATAGCCAAAGATCATCAGACCAAAGATGAAGGCTAAAATCACACAAATAATTATCAATACCTTTTTCATAAATAAAAAAATCTCCCTTACCAATATATTTTCGTAAGGGGGATTTATGAATGATTTTTTGGTTTGAGTGAAGGTTGTTTGTGGAGGGGGAGGATGAGGGATGAGGCACGTCCGCTGGTTTTAACCCCAGAGAACTGAAGTTCAAACTGCGAAGGGAGTACGGACCTAGCATAGCCTAAGTTAGACAATAGATGTTCTGCTCGCCATATCTTATGCTTTTTTCTCTAAGAACCGCATCAGACCTTCAAGTCCTATCAGAATATCCTCGTAGGTATCGTCAAAGTTCCCCGTATACCAAGGGTCAGCGATGTCCCGATCCTGCCCTGCGAAATCCAGTAGCTTGTAGATTTTGTTCTCTGGGTCTTGTTTGATGATGCGCCCGAGGCCACGAATATTTTCCTGATCCATTACAATCAAGTAATCAAAATCATCATAGTCGCCGGGTGTAACCTGGCGGGCGCCACGGCGTTCAAAAGGAATGCCCGCCTCACGCAGTTTTGCCTTGGTACCGCGGTGAATATCGTTGCCGATTTCCTCACGGCTGGTAGCCGCCGACTCGATGTGGAATTGGTGTTGCAAGCCCTTGCGAGCGACCATATCCTTTAGCATGAATTCCGCCATCGGTGAACGACAGATGTTGCCGTGGCACACAAAAAGTATCTTAATCATAATTAAAAGTCCTCCTAAAATGTACTGATTTGCTTATGTTTTGGCAGGTTATCGCAGTTTCACGACACTTCAAAAGTAAAGCCGCTTTATACTTTCTTCCGTGTCAAGAAAATCCCAACGATCGCACCGATAAGAATGATCGGGGCTAATCTGACAAACAGCCATTCAAATGCGTGTAAAGCTGCAACGGCAACGGCTGTTTCAGAGTCATGATAATCCCAACCCAAGTAAGAACTATTCAATACGATTAAGACCGCAGAAATGATTACTATGGCCACACACAAGGAGATCAGCAGCCAATGGAGCACTTTGCGCCTCGTGGTCTTCCTCTGTGCCAACTGCAAGTTTATAATCTCCAATTTTTCAGAAATCACCTTTAAATCATCAGCCTCAGGCTCAATCACAGTTTCGCCAAGCAAAGTGCTCACGGGTGTTTCAAGTGCCTCTGATATGGAAATTAGCATATCAGAATCAGGGACTGACAGTCCTTGCTCCCATTTAGAGATTGTCTGTCTCACCACATTCAGCTTGATGCCTAGCTCTTCTTGCGAAAGTCCTTTTGATTTTCTGATTGCTTTCATGTTTTCATTTAACATTTTGAATAACCTCTTTTCCTCATTCGTTAACGCCATTGTATTAGGAACTGCCCGTTGCTGCAAGCAATGCATATTAACATGGAAGCCTTATTGTAAATTATCAGTTCCTACAGAAAGCCTTTGTTTCAAAGTTCTACGCCTCACATCAATCAAGAGTATACCCTATTTTCGGAATAGTAGCAATACTATCAGAATGATGTAATCAGAACAAGTAGAACTTCACCCGTGTTTATTTGTGAAATTCATTATTTTTTCTCATCACGTGATTACAATTTGATAAGAATGACAATAAGACAATGGTCATGTCATTGGTATAGAGAATGCTGATCAAGTAATTTTACAACTGAATAACATGATCCGCGATTCGATCAAACCTGATATAACAAGGAACAATTCAGGAAGCGAAATATACCATTTGACGCTGCTAAAATGCAGACCCTCGGCATGATATCTCAAGATGGCATTTACTCCAATATTACTCTGCTTTTATCGGACCAGTGCAGTCATACGATAAAAGCTGCCACATTTACCGGAACAGATAAGACCACATTTCAGGACAGACGTGAATTTATTTCTGTCGGTGGTTTGCCTATTGGCATCACTCTGGATAATATTATGCTCGGTCTTTCCGTTTGTAAAAATCCAAAGTTGGCAGCAATTTTCTATCGCCTGGAACCGATTGAGGCCTACGGTACTGGTATGCCAAAGAGAGTAAAAGCATACGGCAAAACTGGTTTAGAGCCTAAAATCGAAGTAACCAATAACGCTTTTAAAGTCACCCTGCCAAACTGCTACACCTCAGCTAATGTAAATATTACAATCCCTGCTGCACTAAAAACTGAAGCGAAGCACATCATGGTTGAGCTCCTTCAGGCATTGATTTACATTGAGCTCATGATACACATTCATATCTATTGGTAAAATTCTTTCATACTCTCATACTTTTTCTCGACACTATAAGCCAAATCTAGTAAATTTCGATTTACTTATTTACGATTTACTTATGTTACAAAAGTTTTAGTCACTTTCTACCTCATACGTCAGTTTCTCATCTTCTAAAAAATGCAGGAACTCATCGCTGCCATCATCAATAATTGAAAAATGAGTTTTTGAACTCGGTACGGGATTTCTCTCATAATAGTAGTATCCTCGATGAAACAACCCCTCCCCCACATTTACCTTTATCTTATCTCCTGTTTCTAATTTTCTGTATTGTTCAAAAGTCACTTCAATAGGAAGATCCTCTTGCCCTTCAAAGTCCCCGTATACATAAAAAGCATATTCCTCAATCATCCTTCCACTAACAGCGTAGGCTTTCTCCTGAACCTCTACGTCAACTGACTTTATTTCTCCCGAGTCAAAGGTCACCTCCACAAAGTCCGCTGCATTGATAAAAGACAAAATCCAGAAAATACTTACCGCTGCTATGGCGATCTTATATTCTTTGATATCATCGCCCTTCCGCACAAAAGTCAGCACTCCCATTAAAACCCCAAGGCAAATCGGTATAACCAGGCTGACCTCTTCAATCAATTGACTCTTCGATCCCAACACAAAGACAAGCATCGGAAGAATGACAATCCCCAATACAACAAAAAAACTAAATTCGTAGTTCACGAAGACAAGTCTCAATAACAAGTACAGGATAATCAACGCAAAATAGGAAAAAGCTACGACTTTTTCAATAAGCTGTGATTGGTTAACAGTGGTAACTGCCACAATGATAATTGAATAAATCGTCATACACACGCCAACAGCGTCAAGTTTAAAATATCGCTTTATTTTCGTCACACACGTACCTCCCTTCATTTCTCAATCGTTACACCCCTTTCACACCTAATACCCCGGTACCTAACCGTAACATATCTCACATCTCTAGTCGAAACCAAAAAATGGATCTCATAGCTTCCATCCGTCAGCAGATACACTTCATCATGGACATACGTACAATTTGAAGTGCGGCGCCCCTGGTCTTCATAGGTACGTATATACAGCCCTTTTTCCCGTTCAAAAGAAATCACGTCCTTGAATACAATCTTACGATATGGACGGGCGCCTTCCTTACAAAAACCATCTTCACGAATCACCATGACAACATCTTTTCCATGTCGTCTCAGGAACAATATGCAGCTATCGTGCTGCGGAAGAGCCACATAAACCTCTCTGGGGATTTGCTTTCGCTGCTTGCTCCATTCTCTTTCTGCCCTCTTATTGATGGCTCTCAATGCCTTCTGATTCGCCCTTTCCTCCATCTTTAGCAGCGAATAGACACTCTCAGGCAGCAAGTTCAGCGCCAGCAAACGCCTGTCCACCTTTTCCAGCACCCATCCCGGAAATCTGCTGCCGCCATACTTCATGCGGGTTCTGTAGCTTTCTTCAAACAGCCGAATCGTCTCCGAGGGGTCAAAGGGTGGGCGGTTCTCATATTCTGTCTGCGCTTCCCTCTGTTCCTTTTCCAGATGTGATTTCACTTCCTCAAAAGACTTTGGTCTGATAAAACTTCCCGTTTCCTCATCGACAAAAATCCAATCTTCCAAGTCGGTGCTCTCAGGATCAATATCCGATGCGTCAAAGAGAAAAAAAGGCGGTTCATTATAGCATTTCTTTTCCTCTGCAATCATCTTCTTCAATGCTTTATCGTAAAAAGCCTTGATTTCAGCCTCCGAATAGTCCTGGTCGGGAATCTTCTTCATTCCGAAAGTATAGTTGGTTTTCTGCATCAGATCATACCATTCTTTTGTATAATATCTCATTACAATTCCCCCTCACACTGTCTGCTTTGCTGCCAGCTCTGCCACCGCCGAAATGCACGGGTTATCGCTTTTCTTCCAAATCAGGTTTTCTTCTTTTCTCGGTGCGTCTTTCAGCGGAACAAAGACGACCGCATCCGTTTGCAAAGCTTTGTGTTCATCTGCCAAAACGGTCACGCCCCGCTTTGCCGCAACCATCATCAAAAGCTCTGGAAAGGAGTTTGCTTCATAGTTCAAGTTGGGCGAAAGGCCTGCCTCCCTTGCAAGTTCAATGATCAAATCGTGCTCCCTGCCAGAGACCATGTAAGAAATGGCGAGAAAGTTTTCGTTTTTCAGCTCTGTGAAGGAAATCTCGTCCCTCTCTGCCAGCCTGTGATCCTTTGGCAGAACCGCACAGTTTACACTCTCGCAGACCCGAAGAAACGCCAGATTTTCCGCTCTGGGCCAGTCGGAAGAAAAGATAAAGTCCACTGCATCGTTATCCAGCGCCCGCAGCAATCCGTTGGGCGGGAAGAACTTCAGATCTGCCCGTATGCCCGGCTGCTTCTCGTTCAAGACGGAAAGCAGACTGATTGCAGCGGCATCATAGTGGTCAGAGGGCAGACCGAAAACCACCCTGCCGTTCAGTGTGCCAGATGCGGATTTTGCGTTGTTGATCCCATGGCGCAGCGTGTGCAGCAGCTCCCTGCAGGTGTCCGCGAAAGCGATCCCCTCCGCCGTAAGGGTTACCGTCCTCGTATTGCGATGCACCAGGTCCAGGTGCAGCTCCTTCTCCAGCGCCTGAATGCTCTTGCTCAGTGCCGGCTGTGAGATGTAAAGCTGATTCGCAGCCAGTGTGTAATTCCTGCACTGCGAAAGCGCATAGAAATGTTCCAGTTGATCAATGGTCATGACGCACCTCCTTAACCCTACTATACCAAAGCGGCCGCAGGCTGGCAAGACACTTATTCCAAACAGTTATTAATTTTAACAAAAACGATGCATTTCACTTTTTAATCGACTTTATATATAATCTAATCAATTGAAGAAAGGAATCCAAACAAATGAGAAAAAATCTACGAACCCTATTAGCGGAAAACGACTGTCTATTCGGTTGTTTTGTCCAAATCCCCTCACCAGAAATCGTCGAAATGGCACGGCACTTTGACTATGTCATCATCGACGGCGAGCACGGTCACATCTCCCATGAACAGATGTTATCTATGATTCGCGCCGCAGAAGCTGTGGACCTGGCTGTCATGGTGAGAATCTCTGACATCGACCCCATCCTGATCAACCAGGTCCTGGACATGGGCATCACCAGTCTCCTGGTGCCAAACGTCAGCAGCAAAGA
This sequence comes from Emergencia timonensis, assembly GCF_900086585.1. Classification (GTDB taxonomy): domain Bacteria; phylum Bacillota; class Clostridia; order Peptostreptococcales; family Anaerovoracaceae; genus Senimuribacter; species Senimuribacter timonensis. Next base: position 1,198,270 of record NZ_FLKM01000008.1, on the reverse strand, counting down.
AGACGCTGTCACCCTTGTAGACGCAGCCTACTATCCGCCTCTGGGAAATCGCGGCGCCTGCCCCTTCACCAGAGCCAACTACTACGGCAGCGATACCCCCGCCGATTATTACAAAAAGACCAACGAGGATCTCTTCATCGTTGCCACCATCGAAGACGCGCAAGGCCTTGCGGAGATGGAAGACATCATCAGCCTGGACGGCATCGACTGCCTGGGCACCGGGCAGTTTGACCTGTCCGTCTCCCTGGGCGTTGCCGGCCAGATCGACCACCCAAAAGTACGCGAAGCCGCAGCAAAGGCAGAAGTTCTCGCCGAAAAACATGGCAAAATCTACACGAGTATGATCATGGAACCCTCTGACAGTCGGGACATCACAGGCAAAGCCTGCCGCCTAATCATGTGCGGAAGTCCTGAGATACAGATTCAGAATGATCTCCAGGACACCGCCCGCGAGGCGAGAACGAATCTCCAGATCTAGTAATGAAGAAAGGTAACAAAATGGATAAGAAAAGCAAACAATATTACATAGGAGCCGCCGTCATGTTCCTGTTTTCCTTCCTGCTGCCAAGCTTTGTCTCTCCTTGGGCCGAAGGCATTACTGACGCTGGTGTCACCATCGTCCTCATCTTTGTCGGCACCATCATCGGCCTGATTGCGACCAACGACTGTATTCTTGCCGCCCTGTTTTCCATGTGCGCCCTGGTCTATAGCGGCATCTTTGAACCGGCAGGCGTCATCGGCGCTTTTATCGGAAACCCGATGGTATGGCAGGTCATGACCCTCTTCGCCCTGAGTTACGTCATCGTCCGCGATGGCACCGGCGAAACCATCGCCCGCTTTATTTTGACCAGAAAAGGCTTCCAGAAGCGTCCGCTGCTCATCATTGCCGTGCTGATGATCACCATGGCAACGGCTGCCGTCTTTGTCGGTGTCTTCGGCGCGCTGATTATCTGCTTCGTCCTGCTCAAAAGCATCTGCAAAGAGGCCGATATCGACCCGAACTCGCAGTTCGGCCGCCTTCTCTATCTGGGATGCTTTACCAGCGCCTGCGTAGGCGTCAATATCATGGGAAAGATGAATGCACTCCACTGGGCGACGGCGCAGTTCTTTATCGACGGCACCGGCGTTGACATCCCACCCTACGCCTTCTCCCTTTACTCCCTGATTCTGCTGGTAGTATTCATCTTCGTGTACATCCTCTCCATGAAATTCATCTTCAGATGTGACATGAACAAGCTCCCCGGAGTAGCCCTGATCCAGGTTCTGGGTACAGACAACACGAACCCGAGCCGCAAACAGCTGATCCCGCTGCTGGCATTCCTCCTCATCGCGGTCTACACCTTCTTTTACGGCTTTATCCCCGAGAACCTTCCTGTCATCTCCGGTCTGAAAGGCATGGAAAACATCGTCTTCGGCTGCGCTGTCATGGCGGTTCTCGCTCTGGTCCGCGTAGACGGGGAGCGCATCTTTGACTTGAACGAAGCCTTTACCAAAGGCATCAACTGGCCTATCTGCCTTGCTATCGGTTCACTTGCAACCTTGGGCGGACAGCTTCTGGCAGACGACTACGGCATCAAAGGCTGGCTGGTCGGCGAACTGGGAAGCACGATCACGGCCTCCTCGCCGTTGGTCCTTCTGGGGATTGCCATCGTCCTTTCGACGGTACTTACAAACTTTTTCTCCAACACGGCTACCATGTACATCATGAGTGCTTTGGTTGCATCCCTCTGTATGCCGTTTCTTGATGCAGGCTATAACATCATCGTATTTCCTGTGGCAATCAGCACCAGCGCACAGATGGCGTATCTGACCTTTGCTTCCTCTGGGCAGGCGACGCTGCTGCTCAGCGAAAAGAATATTACCAACAAGTTCATCTGGTCATCGGGCCTTCTTGTCCTGGGACTTTGGATGGTGTCTGCTTTTGTCACCTCCAGCATCCTGCTCATGCTTTAAGAAAGGAAGGGAGGTATAGCAAATGAAATTTCCAACTCATGTGAACATCCACGAGGTCTGTCCCAGGGACGGCTGGCAGCGGTATCACCAGCTCCTGCCCACAGACATCAAAATCTCTCTGATCAAGTCGATGATCGATTACGGCTGCAACGAAATCGAGCTGGGGGTTTTTTCCAGAATCCCAAAGCTGACCAGGCAGTATCAGGATATGGAAGCCCTTGCTGCAGCCATCCTGCCCTACGCCAAAGAACAGGGCGTAAAAATCACCAGCCTGGTCAACGATTACGAGGATGCACGCCGTTCGCTTGACCTGGGCATCAGCAACGTATCCTGTTTCCTCTCCGTCAGTGAGGAATTCGCCAAAGGCTTTGACACCACCGCTGACAAGAGCTTTGCCGATCTTGCCGCAATCGCAAAGCTGCCTGGCGCCAACGTGACCCTGGCACTGGGCGCCGTCTTTGGCTCCCCCTTTGGCGACGAGACGCCGGTTTCGCGAAGCATCGCCTATGCCAGACGCGGCATAGAACTGGGCGCTTCCGCCATCGGCCTTGCAGATTCCGCCGGCATGGCAGCCCCCGATCAGATCCGATCCACCCTCTGTGTATTCCTGGATAGCTTTTCGCCTTCACAGCTATCCATCCACCTCCACGACACCGAAGGCTTCGGCATGGCCAACGCTTACGCTGCCTTGGAAGGCGGCATTACGGACTTTGACACGTCCCTGGGCGCCATGGGCGGGTGTCCCGTCATCCCGAACGCCAGAGGCAACATCGCCACGGAGGACTTTGTCAATCTCCTGAACAAGCTGGGCATTGGTAGCGACGTGGATCTGGGCAAATGCGTCGCTGCATCTCTTGCAATGAGCCGACGCATCGGAAACCCCGTCATCAGCGCCAAGGCGGAGCTCGCCAAGGTGCAGCAGTAGTGCATGTCATTAATAGCATCCATTTTAAAAGCCGCTCCGGTTTCCCGTGAGCGGCTCTTGTTTTCAATCCGATAGATTTCCGATTCCTAATCCGATTGTTTTTACCTCTGACTGTTGATCTGCAGCATTTTGTCCTTCAATTCTGCCTCCAGCCTGGTGATTTCAACCTCCGCCTCCTGACGTTTGCGGCGGCCTTCTTCCTGTATGTTCATCACTTCATCCAGGGTGGAAATCAGAGACTGGTTGGTCGCTTTGAGGGTCTCGATATCGACGATGCCTCGCTCAGACTCTTTGGCAGTTTCCACTGTAGCCATCTTCAAAGTCTCCGCATTCTTTTTCAGCAGCTCATTGGTCATATCCGTAACCTCGCGCTGCGCCTTTGCCGCCTGGGTCGAATGAGCGACACCTAAGGCCAGAACCATCTGGCTTTTCCAAAGAGGAATGGTGTTTACCAGAGTAGACTGGATTTTTTCTGTCATTACCGTATCGTTGCCCTGCACCAGCCTGATCTGCGGCGCCGTCTGAATGGAGATCATCCTGGTCAGTTCCAGATCGTGAATCTTTTTCTCAAAACGCTGGCACATAGAGTCAAGGTCTCTCGCCGCCTGTGCGTCTTCTGCCAGACCGGACTGCTGCGCCTTTGCCAGCATCACCTGAAGCTGACCCTCTCTGACCTCCTTCAGCTTTTTCTTACCGGCGATGATGTACATGGTCAGTTCCTTAAAGTAGGTTCGGTTCAAATCGTACATCTTGTCAAGCAGTGCGATATCCTTCATGAGCTGCACCTGATGGTTTTCTAACACCTGACAGATCTGGTTGATATTGGCCTCCGTCTTGGCATATTTGATTTTCATATTCTGAATCTTATTGCTCTGTTTTTTGAAAAAGCCCAGGAATCCCTTTTCTTCTTCCTCGTCAAAGTTCTTGAGTTCGGAAACCACTCCGCTGAGCAGGTTTCCAATCTCGCCCAGATCCTTTGTCCGCACGTTTTCCAGCGCCGACTCGGAGAAATCCGCCATCTTTTTCTGGGTACCGATGCCGTACTGCAAAATCATGGAAGAATCCGTCAGGTCAATCTGCTGTGCAAATTGCTCCGCCATCTGCCGTTCTTCCTCTGACAAAACGGTTTCGTCCATCTCCGGCTCCTCCTGCATCGCCGGAAATTCGGCCTTTGGAACTGCTGTCTCCTGAAACGGGTCCAATGTCAGCGTCGGCTTCTCCTGTATATCTTTAAAATCCTCTGTCATCCTCTTCCTCCTGTTTTAAAATCCTTTTCGGTTAATCCCTCCTGTGCCAGCATGGTCTTCAGCACGGAAACATCTGAAGATACGTCCCACGCCGTATCCTGGAACATATCGTCCAGCAAAACTTCAAAAGCCCCGTTCAACGTGTCTAAAGTCTCCTCAATCTCTCGCTTGGAGGAGATGATATTTTCACCCTGTACCGGCTGCGCGTCTAAATCCTTGTAAGCCTCCAGCAGCTTTACGGCTGTCGGAAGATAGTATTCCATCAGTCTCCTGATATCACTCACCGTATCTGGCTCTTCTTCCACGCGGGCAAAAATTCTTCTCGTCAAAGTCTCCATGCGGAAAATCTTTGCCGATACCTCTTCACCCGGTATGGCGTCGTTGCAGGCGCGTATCTTTTTGATGAATTCATTTCCTTTTTCGATAATAGAGAGCACCTGTGGGTCCATAGATTGTTTTCTGCCGCGCTCCGCTTCTGCTGCCGCCGCTGCCCTTTCGGATTCCGCCTTCTGCTGTTCCTCCCGCTGACGCATCAGTCTGCGGTATTCCTGATATGCGCTGTCCGTGGTCATCAGACAGGTATCTTTGTCATCCAGATGACCCTGCAGAAACCACATGTTCTTCAACATCCAATGTAAATCTTTTACTACATACTTGTCCGGCTTCATGATGCGCTTGGCCAAGTCCTTTACATTACAGTACTGCTCGCCTTTGATCGTATTCAAATACAGTTGGAACCGCTTGACTCTCCCCAGGCGGCGCGTACCGACCACAGCCATAGCCGCAAAAGGCACAATCAGCGCACCTAATGTACTGAGCGCCACATGAAGCAGGCTGCCGCCGACCATGGTTGAAGATACCGCTGCTGCCAGAAATGCCAGCGCTGTAATCGCCCCCATGCTATATCCCACCGCCATCAGAGAGATGGCAAAGGCTTTCTTTCCTGCAGTGCCCGTATATAGCGCTGTATTCACCGGAGTTACCGTCCTCGCCTTATAGTCATTCGGTTCCTGCTTTCTGTGTTCATAGCTCCTGCGCCCAGACGACGCGCCAGTTCCCAGGTCGATGTCCGGCGGCCTCGTGCTCTCCATGGCTCCGCCGAAAGCGCTGTTGATGGTATTGCGTATGGTCTGATTAAGACATCCAAAATCCTTTGTATCCACAGCATCCTGGACGCTACGCTTGATATTCTCTCCTAAATTATCCAAATCCCAATTATATTTCATTCATTTATCTCCTAATAGAGTTGCTATTCTTTCGTTTATTATAATCTATCGGACAGGTCACTTCAAGGGAAATCGACAAGACTTCCACTGTAACTTTGCTTAAAAGCAAGGGGGGCGGCAACTGACGCGCCTTCATTTTCACTTTTCTGTTTGTTTCTGGCGGTTTTTTTGATTATTGTAAACCAATGCGCCTTCATTCGCAAATTATTATTCACTACTTGGATAGAGTCTGTATAATGGTGTAAATTAAAAAAATAGAGCACATATCTATTAAATCGGTTAAAATGTTAATAACGACAAAAACAAAACCGGAGGTAATAGATATGGCTCAGATTAATTTTACACTAGAATACGATTTTTTGGTAGGACTTTTTAAAGATTCGAAGGAAGAGGCCTTTGCAAAAATCATGGAGGAAATCCTGAACCAGACCCTGCTGGCCGAATCAAGGCAGCAGCTGGGCGCTGAGCGCTATGAACGCAGCGACGGACGCAGTGATTACAGGAACGGGACCCGTATACGAAGCCTTACGACAAGGATCGGGAAGATCCAGCTGGAAGTGCCCAGGCACAGGGACCTCCCCTTCAAAACGGTCCTTTTTGACCAGTACAAGCGGAATGAGCAGGGCCTGATCCTTTCCATGATGGAGATGGTGGTCCAGGGTGTCTCGACGCGCAACGTGCAGAAGATAACCCAGCAGCTGTGCGGCGAATCCTTCTCAAAATCAGCCGTCTCGGAAATGTGCCGGGAGCTTGACGGGCCAGTGAAGAAATTCCGTGACAGGCCCCTTGGCACCAGCTGCCCGTTCGTCATGGCGGATGCAATCTACATAAAGGTGCGGGAGGAACAGCGCATCGTTTCCAAGGCGGTGCTCATCGCAGTGGGGATCAATCCGGGCGGCCGCAAGGAGGTCCTGGGATTTGACGTATGCGGGGCGGAGACGGAAGGGACATGGAGGGACTTCTTCACAGGACTGAAGGACAGGGGCCTGTCGGGGGTGGACATGGTGGTCTCCGATGCGCACAAGGGGCTGCGGAAGGCTGCCGGGGAAAGCTTCGAGGGGAGCACGTGGCAGAGGTGCCAGGTCCATTTCCTGCGCAGCCTGATGGACGCCACGCCAAAGAAATACCAGCAGGGCCTGTCAAGCGAGCTGCGCGAGATGTTCACCGCACCCAGCATAAAGATGGCACGCGGGAAGAGGGACTCGATCATTGCAGATTATGCGGATGTGGCAGGAAAGGCAGTGGAGCTGCTGAGCGAGGGCTTCGAGGACGCGATGGCGGTGATGAACCTCCCCAGCAAATACAGGGTTTCACTGAGGACGGGCAACATCATCGAGAGGGAGAACCGGGAGATACGCAGGAGGGAGAAGGTCATCGGGATCTTCCCGAATCGTGAGTCTGCCCTCAGGCTGATAGGCGCCGTCCTGCTTGACGACCACAATGACTGGTCATCATCGCAGAAGCTCTTTGATATGACGGAGTATTATGAAATGAAGAAGCTTACAGCCCGATAAGCTGTAGTGTTGTTAACTTCGCAGGCGGCAAATGCCGCCTGCATATACCGATATTAATTTACACACAAATTTGGACTTGACTACTACTTGCGCGTTTCATAAATTCAGCACGAATATATATCCACTATTTTCCATTAAAAAGCCCGTAGTCTCTTAAATTGCCCTGACGATCAACGAAAAAGACAGATTTGCTTGTTTTTCGTGTGTCTTGCAAAGGGAGTAGCGCAAGTAAATTTAAAAAAATTAAAAATGAAGGCTCGAATGCGGGATCGGACAGCGTATTGCGCCATAATAACCTGTTTTTCGAATAATGAAGGCGCGCAATTTGTTCATGCGTTCGCCGAACTGTCTTTACTTCCATACAAAAAGAGGCAGACCCAATCTGCCTCTGCTGCTTTATTTAATTCTCTTCTATATACTCATCGTATGTTCCCAGTCTGTCCACCATGGTTCCATCGGTCTTAAACTCGATGATTCGGTTGGCGATGGTCTGGATGAACTCGTGGTCGTGGGATGCGAAGAGCACATTCCCTTTGAAATTCATCAGCCCCTCGTTGACCGCTGTGATGGATTCCAGATCCAGATGGTTGGTCGGCTGATCCAGCACCAGCACGTTGGAGCCGTAAAGCATCATGCGGGACAGCATGCAGCGGACCTTCTCTCCGCCCGACAGCACCTGCACCTCTTTGTACACGTCGTCGCCGGAGAAGAGCATCCTGCCCAGGAAACCTCTCATAAAGGACTCCGTGGTCTCTGAAGTATACTGACTGAGCCAGTCCACCAGATTCAGGGTGCAGCCGTTGAAATACTCCGAGTTGTCCATCGGGAAGTAAGAAGACGTGATGGTTACGCCCCATTTGTAACTGCCCTCGTCCGGCTCCAGTTCGCCCATGATGATCTTGAACAGGGTGGTATTGGCAATTTCGTTTTCACCGACAAAAGCGATCTTGTCCCCTTTGTTGACGCGGAAAGAAACGTTATCCAGCACTTTGACGTCGTCGATGGTCTTTGAAATTCCCTCGACGATCAAAATATCCTTGCCGGCTTCGCGATCCATGTTAAAGCCCACAAAAGGATAACGCCTTGATGACGACGGCATCTCCTCCACCGTCAGCTTGTCCAGCAGCTTACGACGGCTGGTTGCCTGCTTCGATTTTGATTTATTGGCAGAGAACCGCTGGATGAAGGCCTGCAGTTCCTTGATCTTGTCTTCGCTTTTCTTGTTCTGGTCCTTGACCATCTTCTGAATCATCTGGCTGGATTCGTACCAGAACTCGTAATTGCCGACGAACATTTTGATCTTGCCGTAGTCCACGTCCACGATGTTGGTGCAGACCGTATTGAGGAAATGTCTGTCGTGGGAAACCACGATGACCGTGCCCTCGTACTCCATCAAAAAATCCTCCAGCCAGTTGACAGCTTTGATGTCCAGATGGTTGGTCGGCTCGTCCAGAAGGATGATGCCAGGATTGCCGAAGAGCGCCTGTGCCAGCAGCACTTTGACCTTCTCTTTACCGCTCAGGCTGCCCATCTGGCTGTACAAAATGTCATTGGAAAGCCCCAGCCCCTGAATCAGGCGGCTGACATCGGATTCCGCTTCCCAGCCATTCATCTCGGCAAACTCCGCTTCCAGCTCCGCCGCTTTGATACCGTCCTCGTCGTTAAAATCTTCCTTCATATAGATGGCATCTTTTTCCTTCATCACGTCGTAGAGACGCTGGTTGCCCATGATGACGGTATCGAGAACCGTATATTCGTCGTATTCAAAATGGTCCTGTTTGAGGACCGACATTCTGACGCCTTTCTTGATGGATACATTCCCTGTGGTCGGCTCCAGCTCCCCTGAGAGAATGCGCAGGAAGGTGGACTTGCCCGCTCCGTTGGCGCCGATTATGCCGTAGCAGTTGCCCGGCGTAAATTTGAGATCTACATCTTTAAAAAGTGTCTGCCCGCTGAAATTCAGGCTCACGTTCACTACATCTATCACTAATTTCCTGCTCCTTTATACTAATTCAATAATTTTCTCTACAACTTCTTCTACGCTGAGGCCGTCGGCTTCGATGATGACACCTGCATGTTTCTCGTACAGTGGGATTCTCTGCGCATACAGGTCTGCGATAGTCTGCCCCTTTTCCAATGTGACGCCTCTGGACTTTATATTGTTCAGCCTCTCTAAGATGGTATCCAGGGAGACTTTGATGTAAACCACAACGCCCTTTTCCTTGAACTTGTCCATGGCCCGATCAAAGTAGATGGCGCTGCCGCCCGTTGCTACCACATAGTCTTCTCCATCAAAGTCCAGGAGGACCCGCTCTTCGACGTGGTGGAAATAATCGTTGCCCTCTTGGTCGATGATTTCCTGCAGGGTTCTGCTCTCTGCCTGCTGGATCAGGATGTCTGTATCCACAAACCCTTTGTTCATGGTCTTTGCCAGCACGACACCTATGGTGCTTTTACCGCAGGCCGGCATTCCAACTAAAATAACGTTTCTCATCTATTCGTACCTCTTATTTTTTAGTCACAGCCTCTATTCTAACACATCTGCCATGGGATAGCAAAATATAATCTTCATTTTTCATCATTAATGGCGTAATAATACAGCGATGCGACGGAAGCAAAGGGGTAATACTTTTTCCGCAGCCGCTCAAATCTCTGCTTACTCAGCGTCTTATAACCGTGGGCTTTTTTAATGCCATTCTGCAAAGCCACATCATCAAAGCTGAAAATGTTCAGCCTGCCCAGGGTGAACTCCGCAATCATTTCCGCGGTCCAACGTCCCACGCCTCTGATCTGCATCAGATATTTGACCACTTCTTCGTCATTCATATCCTGCAGCAAAATGAAATCATACTTACCATCCAATACGTCCGCTGCCAGCCCTCTGATGTATTCCGCCTTTCGCTGGGACATGCCGCATCCTTTGATCTCCTCTACGCTCTTCTGCAAAATCAGCTCCGGCGTGTAATCCCCCACCATCTGCCGCAGCCTGCCGTCAATCACGTCGGCGACTTTGTTAGAGAGCATCTGACCCACGATACTGCTGACCAAAGACGCAAAGACGTCGTTTCTCTCACCGCCGCCCATATGGCCAAAGTGTGCGACCAATTCTTTCATGACTGGATCTTTGGCAGAGATATAATCCATTTCCGTTATTCCATATTCTATCATCTAACAGCGCCTTTCTTCTAATTTGAAATATCGTTTTGGTGGATCACACCAGCATCATCGCCGCGACCATGAGACCTCGCCTTCCCTGATGACCCCGATGGGAGAAAAACATCTCCTTATTGCATTTGGTACAGAGCTCCATATCCGACAAATTCCCTGGTTTCAGACCCGCAGCATGCAGATCACGGCGGATGATCCCTTTCAGATCGATATGGGTCTTACAGCCCCGCCGTTCACAGAATTGCCGATTCCCCTCATCAGCTTCAAGAAAAGCCTGCGCCACGTCCTCATCCACCTCAAAACAGTCCTGACACAGAGACGGACCGATACCAGCTATGATGTCCGATGGGCCGCAGCCATACTCTTGCTCCATTTTCAAAATCATGGCTGTACCGATGCCTGCCAGGGTTCCCCTCCAGCCCGAATGAGCCAGGCCGATAACCTGTTTGACTGGATCAAAGAAAAAGATAGCGTTGCAGTCCGCGTGTCCCGTAATGATGGCGATATTTCGTTCATCTGTCACTAAGCCGTCAATGTCTGTATAGTCTCTGTCCCTGATGACGCCTTTACCCCGATCTGCCCCTGTCACCACCTTGATGTTGGTGGTATGGGTCTGGGCTGACGTCACCATCTGGTCAGTGCCCGCACCCAGCGCCTGCCCGAGAATTTCGTAGTTTTGTAAAATATTCTCCGCTGTGTCCAGATGTCGTTCCCCGAAATTCCAGCTGGCACAATGTCCCTCACTTACACCCCCGTGGCGTGTGGTGAACAAATGCTTTAGTTCCTTATACTTATCTAGCTGCAAAAAGGTTAGATATTGCCTTTCACCTTCCCTGTGCAGCTGATAGTTTTCTGTTTTTTCCTTTATCATCTCTAACCTCCCCTGATTGCAATGATGATCATATCATAGCACGATTTGACCAGAGTGTGCAACCTAAATCAGCCGCGTGCAGTACGCTGGCTGGCAGCAGACAAAAAGTGCCCAGAAAGCCATCTTCTGCAGCACTTTTTGTATATCATATGGACTTACTATGGCATGTATCTTCATTCTGAAAACAAAGGGTGCCTGCGAAATCTGGAGAAAGTCCAGCCCTCGCCAGTCTTTTTCACGCCGCAGTCTCTGTGCAGCGGGCAATCCTCCAGCACCTCGAAGACAGCCAGATCCGAAATGTGGTGTGCTCTCACGTTGGTGCCCATATAAGCGCCTACCGCCGTTTCATCAGCAACCTCCGTGGTCCAATCCAGCGCCGTAATTTCCGGGTTCCGAATGCCGTAGTTGGCTGTCCGTGGTTTTTCATTGGTATCAATCCAATAGAAGACCACATCCTCGTATTTATCAAGCCTGAACAGATCTGGGAACCAACGCTGTGCATACTTGTAGAAGCGGTCGGCAAATTCCAGATTGAGCGTGCGGATTTCCCGATCGCCGTTAATAGCGTCACAGACCTTCGATCTGATTCTGCTGCCGATTTCCATCATATGTGCAGCGTCTCCTCTGTACCAGACATACCCGTAATAAAAGGCTCTCGGCACCCAAAAGCTCTTGTACCACGGCGAAATATAGCCAGAAAACGGCTGACACAGCTCGTGACCCTCAAACCCGTGATTATCGGTAATCACGTCAAAGAGATATTCATCCCAAAGCTTGCCGAGAAGCCTGGCCTCCCCGTATATGCTGTGCGGGTTATCAAAATCCTTGCGGAATTCAAAGCCTGCGCTGTTGTAACGAGCCGGATGGCAGAGCCATTTCGGATGCTTCCTCTGCACCTGGCAGTGGAGCATGCCGCCGTCGATATTGATAAAAGGCACCAGAATCACGTTGACCTTCTCGCGCACCTGCGCCATATCGCCCAGCAGGCGATCCAGCAAACGGAACGTAGAATTCAGACTGCTGGACTCATTGCCGTGATGACGCGCCGTAAAGGCGGCGGAGATTCGCTCACTCTTCAGCTTGTTATGTCCATAGCATACGCCTTTGCTACGGCAGATACAGGAAATCGCAAAGATTTTCCTACCTTTATATGTCGTTTCCGCTGGTATGATCTGTATATACTCCATACCTTCATAATAGCGGAGCAGATCCAGATACTTCTCGTAATCCACAACCTGGTTCTCCAGCAAATCAACCCTGTCTGCCACACTGAGGGTGGATGCCGTCTTCTGGTGTTTTGGGATCTGGGCCTCTGCAATTTCACCTGCACTCTCCATGCGGATGGTCACAGGATGCTGCTGATAAAAGTCGATGATGCCCTTCTTTACCATCTCGTCCAAAATCCGCAGCTTATGAAGAGCCAGAGCATCGTCAGTTTCTATGGATTGGCACAGTACCCCTTCTTCAAAGGTGAGTCTGCTGCTCCTGAGAGGTACAGGCTTTTCAACGATCGGTACGTCTCCTCCCGGGCTAAACACCTTCGCGCCGTCGGTCAGATCTTCATAGAGAATGACTTCAATTTCTGTATCCATACCTTTTCGAATCTCCGGCTCTGGCATAATCAGTCCTACATTGTCAAGCTCAGAGCCGCATTCCCGTTCCCCATAGGTTTTGAACCAGTCCAGCAGGTAGAAATAGAGATCCTCCTGCATAGCTTCTATGGTGGAAATGCGTTCCTGGCGATAACCCAGATCAAAATCCATCTCGCTCATGGAGATGTTGATCTGCAGACGGTTGAACAGCGGCTGTGCCGCAACCAGGCCGGAGGTCCCATAGCGTTCCAGCAGACAGGCTTCCAGTTTAGGAATGATCTTTTCCTCGAGAATCTGCCAGACCTTTTCCGTGTCACTTGCAATATGCTTATCCAAAACCGTCCTTCCGTTGATACGGGCTGACAGCCAGCCACAAGTCACGTGGGTTCGTCCGATCTGCGGATATTTTTTAATATACTTCTTCTGTACGTATTTAACGTCAAAGTCGTCCTCGTAGATCAGGGCGCCCTCTTCGTCAAAGCAGGTCAGGACATAGGTGTGAGGCAGCGCATCGTCACGGATGAAGGCCACCTGCGCAGACGGTATGGACAGCTTCTCCTGCAGCAGCTCGTCGACAGGAAACAGTTCCTGCAGCCAGCGGGTCGGAATATCAAAAAATTTCAGAGGATCGTCTCTGTGCCTGCCATAATTAGGCGTTGACTCGTCTTCAAACGTATCGTCGCCTCTCTCATTGAGCAGATAAGGAAAGCGGATCTCCACCGCCGCTACCCGTTCAGACCGGCCCGACTCCTTCAGTGCAGGCAATACCCGCTCCTCGATCCAGCTGTAGCCGGACTTAAAGGCGCGCAAAATCTCTATACGGCCGATACCGGCGCCCTTTTCCCGCAGCATCCTTTCTATTTCTCTTTCCAGGGATCTGCGCACATCAGTATCTTCACTGAGCCGTCCAAATAAGTCCACCACGTCTCCCGGCTTTACAGCGGGCAGCACTTCGTCACAAAAAGCTGACAAAAAATCACGGCCTTCCCATCTGCACCGATAATGATCGCGATAGACTTCCTTTCCTTCGTTAAAATTTAGCAGATGGGCCTCACCCCATTTTTCAGCTAGGAAATGTTCCAGACCTTTCCTGTCCACCATTGCCCTGGTATATTCTCTGGTGACCAAAGCCGAAGGCTTCTCTTCTTTCCCATCATACTGGCAGATTGCTTCCAATGCCTGCCCGATTTCGTTTTTTGCAGAAAGAATCGCTTCCAAATCCGAAAGAAGGGGCGAATTAAAGGGGTCTTTTTCCTCTGCAGCATAACCCTCGGCTAGCGCTGCCAATGCCTGCGGCTGTCCTGAAAAGGTCAGATTACCGTCTCTGTTTTCGATGGCGGCTGTTCTCTCCGCCAGCCTGAATTTTACATTTCTGCAGCCAGGCTGTTCCTGCTGAACTCCATATGGCGAAATGGTCTCGTAGTTTTCAAGGGCAAGGCGCAGGGCTGTACAGAGCACCGCCTCAGGACAGGCCGCCGCCTCTTCATTTGCAACAATGCGTACATCCAGATTCTGCTGGAAATGATGCTTTGCCTGTTCATAAGATTTAGAAATTCCCCATTCATTCCTGTTCGGACAGCTAAGGGAAAAAGTCACGGTCCCGCCTTCAGACGTTCCAGTAATCTCTTGTACTTGCAGCGTCTTCCCATCTACGGTCAAAGCAGTCAGACACTGCAGCGCCCTTTCTTCCAGGTGGTCCTGCAGGCTTTTGTCCCTGCCGTCGTAGGGATAGCAGGTGGCAAAATAAGCGGTGCCTCGTTCCAGATCCTCCTGGCAGGATGCCGAGATGCAGACACCGCCGCCAGCCAGCCTGATTTCGCAAAAGCCCGCCGCAACCTCCCCGTCGATTCTGATGGAGAGAGCATCCTCAGGACCATCTCCCATAAGAGGCAGCGCCATACCTGCAAGCTCCACGCCCAATCGGGCGGCCACATCGATGTAAAGGCGCAGCAGTGCAGGAGAAGGGGCCTCTTTGATATGAAAAATTCCCGTTCTGTTTACAGTCAATCCGTCCAGGATTTGCAAAAACCCTGTCTCTGAAAAAACATTTGATAGACACCTGATCATTTCAACCTCCTTAAATCAGATGACATGCGACATAATGTCCATGCCCCGCATCTTTCAGCTTTGGCGCTTCATCCCTGCATATACCCATGCATTTCTTACAGCGCCCTGCAAACTTGCAGCCCCCTTTGACGTCAATAGGGCTGGGCACGTCTCCCTCCAGCAGAATTCTCTGCTTTGCCCTGGTCTTTACAGGGTCTGCCAAAGGAATCGCTGACAGCAGCGCCTGGGTGTAAGGATGAAGCTGGTGTGCATAGAGTTCATCGCTTTCAGCAAGTTCCACGATGGCGCCCAGATACATGACCGCCACCCTGTCCGAGACGTGCTTGACGATTCCCAGATCGTGAGCGATGAACAGATAAGTCAGACCGCGGTCCCTCTGCAGGTTCAGCAGCAGATTGATGACCTGCGCCTGAATCGAAACGTCCAATGCCGAAATCGGCTCGTCGCAGACGATGAATTCCGGATCTATGGCGAGGGCTCTGGCAATGCCAATCCTCTGTCTCTGTCCGCCAGAGAACTCGTGAACGAAGCGGCTGGCATGCTCTTTGTTGAGGCCCACCGTGTTCAGCAGTTCTACGACTCGCTCTTCCCTCTCTTTGGCATGATACATCCCGTGGATTTTCATCCCTTCAGCGATGATCTCGCCTGCAGTCATGCGGGAATCCAGCGACGCGTAAGGATCTTGGAAAATCATCTGTGCCTTCTTCGTAAATTTCAGATACTCGGGCCGTTTCATATGGGTAATGTCCCTGCCGTCGTATAGAATCTGTCCGCTGGTAGGCGGAATCAGATGCATGACTGTCTTTCCCGTGGTGGATTTGCCGCAGCCGGATTCTCCCACAAAACCCAGGGTCTCACCCCGCCTGATGGTAAAATCCAGTCCGTCCACTGCCGTGAGCACCTGGCGGTTTCCCACATCAAAACACTTTTTCAGGTTTTTTACTTCCAATAACACATTGTCCTGCATCTATTTCACCTCCTCTTTGGTAATCGGATTGATGACAGAAGGCGAAAACTCGTGATGCAGAAAGCAGCCGGCAGTGTGACCTTCCCCAATCTCAAAGGCGGGCGGCCTGTGTTCATGACAGACTGCCATCGCGTAGCTGCATCTGTGTTTGAAGGGGCATCCCGTAATCTCTGCATGGAGGTCCGGCGGCGTTCCCTTGATACTGATCAGCGCCTCCTTGTTTTTCTGGTCCGCCTGGGGAATGCTGCCCAAAAGGCCCCAGGTATAAGGATGGGCGGGATGATAAAAAAGGTCTTCACAGTTACCGCTTTCCACGATGCTGCCGGCGTACATGATCATGACTCTGTCCGCCATCTCCGCAACGATGCCCAAGTCGTGGGTAATGAGCAAAATCGCTGTGTTCAGCTTCTCTTGCAGATCTTTCATCAGTTCCAGGATCTGCGCCTGAATCGTAACATCCAGGGCAGTCGTCGGTTCGTCCGCGATGAGCAGCTTGGGATTGCAGGCCAGGGCAATTGCAATGGAAACACGCTGCCGCATACCGCCGGAAAATTCATGGGGATACTGATTTACCCGTCTCTCCGGCTCAGGAATTCCTACCAGCCTCAGCATTTCTATCGCTTTGGTTATGGCTTCCCGCTTCGGCAGATGCTGATGCTTGATAATCCCCTCTGCAATCTGCTTGCCGACGGTCATCATCGGATTTAGTGAAGTGAGAGGGTCCTGCAAAATCATGCCGATCTCACTTCCCCTGATACGCTGCAATTCTTTTTCCTGCAGCTTGAGAATTTCTTTTTCGTTAAAGCGGATGCTTCCCGATTTGTAGCGAATCTGTTTATCGGCGGAAAGGCGCATCGTCGCCTGTGCCGTCACACTCTTCCCCGAGCCGGATTCCCCTACGATAGCCAAGGTTTCCCCCTTATCTATATGAAAAGATACGCCTCTGACGGCTCTCACTTCCCCTGCATAGGTATCAAAGGAAACGCGCAAGTCGTCTACTCTTAATAATGTCTCCGTCATTTGCTCCTCCTTTATTTTCTCAGCTTCGGATCCAGTGCATCCCGCAGGCCGTCTCCGAAAAGCTGCATGGAGAGCATGGTCAGACTGATAAAGATGGCCGGGATGATCATCTGATATGGATAGGTCTTAATCACCGTGGCTCCGATGTTAGCCAGTTGTCCCCAACTGGTCAGTGGAGGCTGCAGGCCGATACCGATATAACTCAGATAAGCCTCTGTAAAAATAGCTGTCGGAATGCTCATGGTCAGGGTGACGATGATGACGCCCAGCATATTGGGCACCATGTGTTTGATGATGATACGCATGTTGGAGCCGCCAAGTCCCTTTGAAGCCATGACGTAATCACTTTCCTTCAGAGATAGCGCCTGTCCTCTGACCAGTCTTGCCATTCTGATCCAGCCTGTCAGTGCAAAGGCGATGATAATGGGCGCCATTCCAGACCCCATAATCATCATGATTAATATGACGTAGACGAGAAATGGAATGGAGTCGATGATATCTGACGCTCTCATCAGAAAGAGGTCGATTTTGCCTCCGAAGAAGCCGGAAACCCCTCCGATGATGATGCCGATGGTACTCTGAACCACAGCTGCGACTAAGGCGATAAAGAGGGAGACTCTCGCTCCCATCCACACTCTGCACCATAAATCTCTGCCCAGGTTGTCTGTGCCAAACCAGTGTTCCGCAGACAGCCCCTGATTCATGACGCCAAAGTCGACGTCCGAATGGGTGGAAGAGGACATCATGGGCGCCACAATGGCAAAGGCAGTGAGCACCAGTATGAACAGCAGGCTGGCCATAGCCACCCTGTTCTGCTTCAGCCGCCTCCAGGCATCCTGCCAGTAGCTGATGCTGGGCGCATACATCTTTTCCGCACCTGCATCATCCTGTTCCACAAAGGTGAATAAGTCTCTGGTCAGTTCCGTGTTTTCTTGTGTCTTCGTTATGGTTGTCTGTTCCATATGCTGCCTCCTGTTCTTATTTCATCTTGATTCTAGGATCGACAAGGCCGTACACCAGATCCACCACCACCTGCATCAGCACCAGGAACACGCTGTAAACGATGGTCATGCCCAGAATCAGCGGATAGTCCAGTGTCTGGATGCTGATGACATAATGACGTCCCAGCCCTGGAATCGCGAAAATATTTTCGATGACAAAGGTGCCTGTCAGCAGGGTTGCCACCAGAGGCCCCATGACCGTTATCACTGGCAGCAGGGAGTTACGCAGCTGATGCTTCATGGTGATTTCCCCTTTGCTCAGGCCTTTTGCCTTTGCCGTCTTGATAAAGTCCTCGCCTGTCACCTCCAGCATGCTGGTGCGCATCAGCCTGGCGATGGTTGCCACAGAACCGATCCCCAGGGCAAAGGTGGGCAGTATGGTAGACTTGAAATCTCCCCAAAGCGCCACCGGCAGTATGCCCAGTTTCACTGACAGCAGGTATTGCAGCACGCTGGCGATGATAAAGCTGGGGATGGAAATCCCTATGACGGCGATGGCAATGCTGAGATGGTCCAGAAATCCGTTTTGATTCAGCGCCGCCACAATTCCCAGCAGCAATCCGACAATGACAGCAAAGAGCAGCGCCCGCACACCCAGGTCGATAGAAAATGGAAAGGCAGTAGAAATAATTTCGTTTACAGTCCGGCCCTGTGTACGCAGGCTGTAGCCCAAATCGCCATGAAATAAGTTTGACATGTAAGTGAGATATTGTTTATGGAGCGGTTCATCCAGTCCATAATACTCTCTCATCTTTTCCTGGGTTGCCGCTGGCACCTTAGGATCAGAGAAAGGGTCTCCCGGCAGCAGCCTGATCATGACAAACACGGCGGAAATAAGGATCAGCAAGGTCAAAATTGCAATCAGTATTCGTTTAAGCGTGTATTTTAGCATAAGTCACAATCCTTTCTGAGGGCGCACCACCCGGCGCGCCCTCTGCAATGTTCCTGTCTATCGGTTTGATGCGGATCACTTGTCTCCGTCATAGTGAACCCTTGCAAGATCTGGATCGTTTGCGCCAAAACCGCATTTGCTGATGCCGCTGACATAAGTCTTCTTTCCCCAATAGCCGCTGGTCTGGAACAGCGGTACACCGACCATCTCGTCTGCCAGCATCTTCTCTGCTTCGAACAGCTTGTCGGCTCTCTGCTTCATGTCATTTGTCGTGTTGCAGAATTTGATCAGCTGATCGTATTTGTCGTTAGAATATCCGCCAAAATAGGTGTTATAGCTGTTGTTTGATTCGTAGCACTCCAGGAATGTCATCGGATCGTTGTAGTCAGGCGCCCAGTTGGTGATGCAGAAGTCGTAGTCGCCTTTATTCTCCTTCTCTACCCTGGCAGAATAAGTCTGGGTGTCGATGGTCACTTCTAATCCAAAGGTGGTGCTCATCACGTTCTGAATGATTTCTGCAGTGGTCTTTGCCGTGGAGTCGTCAAAGGTCAGAAGTGTCAGCTTTGGCAGCTTATCGGCGCTGATCCCTGTCTCTTTCAGGGCTTTCTCAAAGAGGGTCTTTGCCTTATCTGTATCTCCCTTTGCCGGATATGGATCAAGCGGATACTTTTCACCTAACGTGGTATCTGAAACCGACAGCATGTCAGGACACATGCGGCTGATGGCAAAGGAGCCGTCTCCGCGGGCTGCGTCCACGATAGCGTTGCGGTCAAGGGCATAGGACACTGCCTGACGGAAGTTTTTATTCCTGAGCAGCTTCGAAATCTCGCCCCGGTCGGTCTTTACGTTGATGATGTTGTACCAGACCGTTGCTCCCTCGATATAAACCGCTTCTTCTTTTTCCTTGTATTTATCGATATATTCTTTTTCGATGGTGTTGGTGATGTCCAGTTCGCCGTTGTCGAACATGTTCATCACAGTTTCCTGTTCAGAGATAATGTAGGCTTCTACCCCGTCTACATTGATATTGTCGGCATTCCAGTAATTCGGATTTTTCTCAAATACCAGCTTGCTTTCGTGTTCCCACTCTTTGAGAACGAAAGGACCGTTGCAGACGACCTTGTCTGGCGCTGCGGCATAATCCTTGCCGTACTCTTCAGCGACATCCTTTCTAACCGGATAGAAGCACGGCATCTTCATCAGATCCAGGAAATACGGCATATTCTTGACCGCCGTAATCTGCAGGGTCTTGTCGTCGAGAGCCTTTACGCCTACTTCATCTGCTGACACTTTTCCTTCGTTGAACTCCTGTCCATTTTTGAAATAGTATCCCATCCAGGCATAGTTTCCGTTTGGCGCCTCGTCACTTGGATCCAGCAGACGCTTGATGCCGTATTCGAAGTCGTAGGCCGTGACTGGTTCTCCGTCAGACCATTTGCTGTCGCGCAGCTTGAAAGTATAGGTCAGGCCATCCTTGGAGACTTTCCAGCTTTCCGCCATGGCCGGTTCAATTTTATTGTCGTAAATTCTCACTAAACCTTCGTACATCATGCCTCGCGGACAGATGCTGTCAGAGCTGTTGCCGTATCCGGGATCCAGAGATGACGGCTCTGCATTGAACGGGATGCGCAGTACCACGCTGCCGTCGTCTTTCACCGGGCCTGCACTATTGCCTCCGCCTCCGCAGCCTGCAAACAAACCCACGGTCAGAGCCAGGATGATGAGCAGACTGACTTTTTTCATTTTTTTCGCATTCATAAGTTCCTCCTTATCTTTTTTCGCAAAAGCATCTTATTTATAAAGGGGCACGCTGTCTCTCTTCAGGAAAGCCGTCATACAGTGGATGGCCCCGTTGCCCTTCATGATCTCGCTGACATCCAGCTGCATACACTCAACGCCGGCTTTTTCCAGTGCGCTTACCGTCTTCGGACAGCCTGTCGGCATGACGATTTTGCCCGGCTCCAGAGCTACGAAATTCTGGCAGAAGCGCCCGAACTCTTCGTAGTCCGGGATATCCACGATGTTGAACTCCCTCTCCTCCAACTCTCTGTAGATGGTATCCGGCGCGGCGATCTTCAGCACCAGCGCTACCTTCAGATCTGCAAAAGCCATAAAGCTGTCCAGATGTGCCATACCTCTTGGGATTTCTACTTTGATCAGGTGTTCTACGCCCATGTTGCGCAGCTCCTCTTCTACCTGGGCTGCCGCCGATGGATTGCAGCGTTTGCCATATCCCAGCATGCAGGTCTTGCGATCCATCCACAAGCAGCAGGCGCCGTCAAAGATGCCGTCGCCATTGATTGTCTTGATGATGGGTACGCCCAGCTTTGCAAGTTGCCTAGCTGCGTAAACCTCCTCTCCGATGCGGCATCCTGCTGCCGGTCTTGCGACGATGGCGCCCTCTGGCGTCATCAGAACCAGATCTCTCGCATAAACGGCATTGGGCAGGTGCGGCGCCATCTCCTCGATGTAATGTACTTCGACGCCGTTGCTCCTGTAAATCTCTGCCAGAGCGTCATGCTCTTCTCTGACTTTTCCTACGTCCCAGATTTCTTTCATAGCTACTGCCGCAGGGTCCGTGATACCCTCGATTTCTTTACCCGGCCTTCTCATCAAAACACTCCGCAGCCTGCCGACTTCTGAATCGACGCCGAAATCGCCGTAGAGCTGTTTCATCATAGAGTGAAAACCTGTCTCCTGTATATTGTTCATTGGTGAACCCTCCTATCTTCAAGTCTCTGTGCTTTCTCACGTTATCACGCTAAATATAATGCAAAACCCGTGCCATTTGTCAGACTATTTAGTATTTTTACATTAAAAACCCCCTGCACTTGTAAATGCAAGGGGTTTCAGTGGTTCTGCCAACGAATGTAAGCAGCCAACGTTTATCAAAAATGATAATTATTATCATTAAGAAGTGATAAAACAGCCGTCAGAAGAGCATTTTATTGATAAAATTTATCAATTTGAAAAAAGTATCGATTTGTGTGGTTTTCCACCGGAAAAATCTCTTGATTTATGTGGTGTTCGCATCGAAAAAACTCTTGATTTGTGTTATGGTGACGACAGGAGGCAGAATATGCGTAGAAATATTTATGAGAACCTTCTCCAGTGGAAGAAGCGAAACGGAAAAAGCGCCCTTTTGGTGCAAGGCGCCCGGTTTGATGAATATAAAGATGCAATGTTCTGGCTGTTGGATGCAATGATCGTCAACAATTGTTATAACTCCACGGAACCAAACATTGGTCTCAGTTTAAACCTGGACCGAACCCTTTTAAAGTGCTGCATGGGAGACACCGGGCAGTTGATCAGTCACGCCTTTAGTGAAAACGGCGAGGTCAGTTCTGAAATTTACAAAAAGCTTTTGTTCGATAATTTAGAGGTTAACATGGGTATGATTGTCGAAAACGTCGTAGCGCAAATGTTGACAGCAAATGGCCATAAGCTCTATTTTTACTCCAACCCCTCCCGCGATGATGCTTCCTCACGCATGGAGGTTGACTTCCTTATCGCAAAGAGCAGGATCAGCAATCGGCACAATATCTCTCCCATAGAGGCATGCCCACCAAAAATCACACCGTCTTCACGGGTGCGCTCATTCACTTATTCCATTTCTATCATATCAAGCTGTGCCGCCTGATCCCTGGCAACATAGATTACTGCAGTTACCTGGACTATATTGTTTTCTTCATCAATCCAGAAATACACATAATAATTTTTCACTCTCATTCGATGGATACCCTGACTGCGCCACGGTTCTTCTTCCGTAAGTTTGATTCTCTCCGGCATAGTTGACAGGTTCTTTATTCCCTTTTTCAGACCAGCTATCGCATTTGCGGCAGCCTCTGGGGCAAGCAGTTCATTCGCAATGTATGATTTGATTCCTCTCAAGTGTTCTCTTGCTTGTCTGGTAATCCTTACGCTATATGACTTCATATATTCGTCTCCAGGTCTTTAAATACTTCATCGACATTAAAGGAATCATCGTCTTTCGCCTGCTGCAAACCTGTAGCCATCATACGATTGAATTCAGCCTTGGTCATCTCATCACGTGCAGGTACCTTAGCAGGAAGTGTTACTGAAAATGGAATACCGTTATGTGCTATAATCTGGCGATAATACATATCAATCGCAACAGAGCGCGGAATCCCAAGCCTTTCAAGAATACGTTCAGCCTGTTGTTTGATATCAGACTGCATCCTTGAATTAACATTTGCCGTCTTAGCTGCCATAATCCCACCACCTTTCATCTTGGTTGATTATATTATAGCCTATTGTGACGCAAAATACAACACAATAGATGTACATCATATCCACCAAAAAGCGCACCGTCATCACGATGCGCTGCTCTCTGCTATTTGTCCATATGTCAAAACGCTGCCAAAGCGGCAGCGCCTGCAATCTATTCCACCACGTCAATTCTCTCTGCCAGCCACTTGTCGTTGACCTCGGCGTACTTGTTGGCCGGAATCGCCAAAGCCGCCAAATAGTCATCTTTTAGCTGGGTGTACAATTCATCGTCCACATTGACCGTCAACTGTTCGCCGGCCGCATTGTCGTAGTCCCAGATGATGAAATACTCTTCGCCATTGTCGAAGAAATACAAGAGGTCTCTGATTTTCACATCAGGCCACTCTTCCTTCATGTTTTCCACGATGATGGCCTTGTAAAGCTCCATGACCCGGTCGTCTCTGCCGCCGTCAGCCAGCAAGATCTTCTCCAAAAGCTCCGCGCTGTTTCCGACCACGCGGAAAATCGCCTCTTCGTCCAGGTCGCCTTCCGGCACTTCCAGGCTGTTCAGCTGTTCCAGCAGGTCCGCCTCGTGCTCCGGCGCCATGTAAATCGTCAGCTTCTTATCTGGGTCCATGTACATCACCGGGTATTCCACCAACGTCTCGTCGCCGCACTCCGGACATTTGATCAGGAAAAATTCCCCGTTCATAATCTTCTCTTTGAACTCCGGGTCCGTGGAAACATCCACAAACTCGTTGAGATTCATCGTGATTTCGTGTTCACAATTGGGACACTTAAATTTCTCTTTCTCCATACTCCACCTCTTCTATTGAAATCTGTTCCATACCGTTATCGTCATCCTCCCCTTCTTCTTCAGAAAGGTTGATCACCCCTTCGATATCCTCAATCTCCGGCAAATCCTTCAGACTGGTAAATCCGAAATTCTTCAAAAATGTATCGGTGGTTCCGTAGAGAATCGGCCTGCCGATCCCCTCAGATCTCCCCTTTGGCAGGATCAAGTCCTTCTTCAAAAGACCGTCGATGACCCTGTCGCATTTCACACCTCTGATGGCGTCAATCTCCCCTTTGGTCACTGGCTGCTTATAAGCGATAATAGCCAGAACCTCCAGAGCCGACTGCGATAACTTCTTCACTTTAACTGGTGTGCAGAGCCGTTCTATGAACTCTGCATTCTCAGGCCGGGTTACAAACTGAAAAGATTTTCCCACCTGCCTGATGACGATGCCTCTTCCCTCCTGCTCATATTCTTCCTGCAGTTCGAGAAAATAGGCCAGGGCATCCTCTTTACTGATATTAAATATATCTGCACAACTCTTCACGTCCAACGGCTGTCCCCAAATGAACATCATGGACTCAAAGGCAGATTTAATCGTCTTCTTGCTATTCATCTGCGCCGACCTCCTCAAATTTTCGTTCACCTGGTACCACTGTAATTTCCCCATAGACGCTTCGCTGATCTGCATCCAGATACTTGTCCCTTATCATCTGCAGAACAGAGACAAAGGTTACGACAATGTCATACCGGTCTTTTTTGTTGGGAATCAGCTCCTTCAGGCTCAGCTTCTGAATCCCCCGCAGGAATACGTTTTTGAAACGGTCTTTGATATACATCATGCGGCTTTCTATGGTCGCCTTTTCCCGCTCCACCTTTGTATAGTGGGCGCGCACCTCTTCCTCTCGCTTTTTCTTGCGCAGGAACTGATCAAAAGCGGCGGCAAATTTCTTGATGTCCAGGTCCAGGTATTCGTCCGGTTGATTGAGATACTCCGAAATATCTTCTTGGGGTTTTTCGTAGATCAGGGACATGTAGTCCTCTCGCTCCTTCAGTTCTTCTGCACCCCGCTTGTACTTCTTGTATTCCAGCAACCGTTCCACCAGCTCACTTCTAGGGTCTTCCTCCATCAGCACTTCACCTTCCACCGTCGCCCGAGGCAGAATCATCTTTGATTTGATGTCGATCAAAGTGGCAGCCAGCACCATAAATTCGGTCGCCACATTAAAGTCCATAGACTTCATCTCTTCGATGTAAGTGAGGTATTGCTTCGTAATCTCGGAAATCTGTATGTCATAAATGCTCATCTGCGCATTCTCTATCAAATACACGAGCAGGTCAAAAGGTCCTTCAAAGGACTGCAGTCTAACCTTGTAACTCATACTTGCTCCCTTTCTTCGGCTTCCTTTTCTGCGAGGCCCGTATAGTAATTATAGTACAAAAGCCCGATGACCACAACTGCACAGCCGATGATCTGCCAAGAGGTCGGCACCTGTCCCAGGAAGATCACGCCCATGATGATGGCCGAAACACACTCGCCGGACTCCCAAGCTGAGACATAGAGAGAGTCCACATGGCCGAAGCAGAGATTGAACACGGCATGAGCGCCAATCTGGCATACCAGCGTCAGACCGATGATATAGACGTAGTCCGTAGTCGAATATCCGAAGACCGGCGTCTTTGTAACCACCATCCCTATGGCAAAACAGATCCAGCAGGCGAGAAAGACCAGGAACACATAAGCGCTGCCCGATACCTCTTTTCTCACTTCATTTCCGACTGTGAAGTACAAGCCCATGAACATGGCGGCGAGGAATGCCAGCACATCTCCGGCAAAGTTGCTTGCCGACAGCTGTCTGAAATCCAGCCCTGCGATCAAAGCGCCGCCCAGCAGAGCCAGAATGATGCCCATGACGGGACGCACCCCCACCTTTCTGCGAAAGACGAAAATGGTGATAACCAAAACGATCAGAGGATGCAGCGCCGCCAGCACAGAGGCGCTGCCAATATCCGTCAGCTTGACGGCATTGAACCAGGTAAAAAAGTGGAGGAACAGAAAAGCCCCTGCCACAAAGGTCCATATGTAATTTTTGATTGAAATTTTCTTCAGCACGTCTCGTTGTTTCAGTAAAACGGGGATTGCAAAGACAGGCATTCCCAGGCTCAGTCTCCAAAATCCGATGGCCATGGATGGCGCTTCAATGACGCTGCCAAAGATGCCCGATGACGATCCCGCCACCACGGCAAAGACGACGATAATTTTTACATAGCGGGCCAGAAAGCCCTGTTTTTTATTTTCCATTCTTTATGATTCCTTCTTTAGTATTTCCAGAAAGCTGACAAATGCACACCCCTGCAATAATCAGTGCAGCAGTCAGAATCTTCACTGGTTGTAAAGTTTCTCCTAAAATCAAAGTCGCCAGGACAAAAGAGAAAATCGGCACCAAATTGATAAATACGGAAGCCCTGGCCGGTCCGATTTCTTTGATAGCGATCTGCTGTACCAGATAAGAGAAACAGGATGGGAAAATTGCCATGAATACGACGGCAATATAAGCCTCTGCCGGTACACCGGGCAGAAATTCCCACGGCTTCTCCAAAAGCACAAATGGTATCAGCACTAAGGTACATACCAAAAAACTGTAGTAGGTGATGGCAACAGGAGAAATCCCTGCACATCTGCTTTTGCTGTAAACGCCGTAAGCCGCCCACACGACCACCGCCAGGCACATGATCAAATCCCCTTTGTTCAGTTCAAAGGCAGCCAGTACCGACAAATCGCCTGCAGTGATGGTCAGCACCACGCCAAAGAGCGATAGAACGATACCCAGAACCTGCTTCAGCGGCAGCTTTTGTTTCAGAAAAGCCAATGCCAGCAAAGCCGTCACTACCGGATTGGTCGCCCCGATAATCGACGAATTGATCGCCGTGGTATACTTCAGCGACAAAAAGAAAAAGATGTGGTATCCTACCATGCCGACGATACCTGTAAAGAGGAATTTCTTAAGATCTGTCTTCTGAAATATGTATTTTTCCTCCGGATTCTTTGCCTCCATATATTTTTTGATGAAGCCCATGGCGACTGTCGCCACGACAAATCTTCCAAAGGTCAGCGATACGGTCGGAATGTAGGGTACCGCAAATTTTCCGGCAATAAAAGCGCCTGACCAGCAAAATGCCGCCAGCACCATCAGTATGTAAATTCTAGTATGTTTCATTTTTATTTGAACAGCGCCGCCAGGCTCTTTTCGTATGGCGGTCTGCATATTCCCTTCTCTGTAATCACTGCTGTAATATATTTTGCCGGCGTCACGTCAAAGGAAGGGTTATAGGTCTTTACCCCCTCCGGCGCCATGGGCTTTTCGTACCACATCTTGTAGATTTCTTCTCCGTCGCGGAGTTCAATATGAATGTCATCGCCCGTAGGCGTATCCAGGTCGATCGTGGAAGTCGGCACGTACATATAAAATGGAATGCCATACTCTTTTGCCAGAATGGCAACGCCTGACGTGCCGATTTTGTTGGCGCCGTCTCCGTTGGCCGCCATACGGTCACACCCTACGACCACGGCATCAATCCATCCGTTTTTCATGACGATGGACGCCATGTTATCGCAGATCAAAGTCACGTCGATGCCAGACTTAGAAAGCTCCCAACTGGTCAGCCGCGCTCCCTGCAGGAGCGGTCTCGTCTCATCAGCAAAGACTTTGAAATCATAACCCCTCTCCTGCCCTAAGTAAATAGGCGCAAGACAGGTTCCATACTTGGCCGTCGCGATAGTTCCCGCGTTACAATGGGTCAGAATTCCCATGCCGGGTTTGAGCAGCGACAGCCCGTATTCTCCCATGGCAAAGCACGCCGCCTCGTCCTCTCTGCGAATTGCTTCTGCCTCGTCAAAGAGGGCAGACTTAGCTGCCGCCACGTCGACTCGCCCTAAGGCTTCGAACTTGTCCCACATGCGGGTAAGCGCCCATGCCAGATTCACCGCCGTAGGTCTGGCAGTGACCAGATAGTCCCTGGCTTCTTTCAATTGGGCCGCAAAGTCGTCGATATCCGTGCCCCGAAAGTCTCTCACCGACAAGTAAAGACCATAAGCCGCCGCAACGCCGATCGCCGGCGCCCCTCTGACCTTCAGCTTGTAGATCGCCTCCCAGACATCCTCCTTGGTGTGCATCTCTTCGTAGACCTCTTCGCCCGGTAAGCGCGTCTGATCCAAAACCAACATCTTATTATCTATATATTTCACTGGTGCGATTTCAAATACCTTCATCTCTCCACCTGCCTGTTATCATGATTCAATGAACGCTTCCTTGCAGCAACGTATTGCTCACGCAATACTCCTACGCTCGTTTCACTCGCTCCGCTGTCCGTTTTGCCTAGCCAAAGCAAGCTTGGGGCAAAAAGGCAAAGCTGTTCGGATTATAGCGTTCATTATACCATTAATCTTCCCTTCTCTGCAAGGGGAATAGCTTGGTTCTTCCTCCTAAAATAAGCGGATAACTCCAAACAAAAAATCAGCTGTCTCTTTCAGCCTTTGGTTACGTAATTTTTAAGATGGCTCGGTTTTCAGTATAACTTTTTCTGATTTCTAGTCGAATCTGCGTAACTGCACATGAAGATCATTCGCTCGGTTATGCAGAATGCCCTCCTCATCCGCCTTTACTTACTTATTCAGATGAATTTTGCCGAATCTGCATAACACGAGCCGCCTGATTACGCAAATCTTCATAAATTCTTTTGTCTTGATAACTTCTTTTTGATTTCTGTCGAAGTCTGCATAACTTGGAATGAAATATAGTATTTTGATTCTTATTATCTAGAAATGTTTTTTCGAAAGGCTTTGACAGATAGGAAATAAAAAAACGTCAGCAGCAGTGCACACCACAGTATAGCGGCTGCCAATGTGTGGCTTTGCAGTTCTTCCCCCTGCAAGACTGTCCGTAAGGTGTCGATAATCGGCGTCATCGGCTGATGTTCTGCAAAGAGTTCCAAAGCTTTGGGCATCGTATCTGTTGGCACAAAGCCGGAACTCAAATATGGTAAAATAATAGCAAATACAGAAAAGGCTCCCGCGCCTTCCGGGCTTTTAGCGATGATTCCAAAGAAAATGGAGCACCACGAAATAGCCAGGATATACAGACTCAGAATCAATAGAACCAAAAGCCAGCCTGCAAAATCAGCCTTCGGTCTGAAGCCGACAAGAAATGCCACAGCCACAACCAGAATTGTAGCCAGTCCGTTCCTGGAAAAGGACTCCCATACATGACCGGATAAGATAGAAGATTTTTTTATAGGCATCGTACAAAAGCGGTCGATAATGCCCGTTTTTATATCTGTGCTTACGCTGATTGCTGTGGTAGTCGCGCATTGACCCAAGCTCTGCAATATGATACCTGGTACGATATAATTGACGTAAGAAGCACTGCCCACGTTGATCGCTCCTCCCAATACATAAGCGAAGAGAATCATCATCATTACTGGCGCCACAAAGCTGGTCAAAACCATGTCAGGATTTCGTCTAGTCAGTAATAAGCAGCGGCCAGCCATGGTTTTCGTGTCCACAAATAAGTTCGTAATTTTATTCATTCCCTATACCTTCCTTTTCTCCAATCAGTGTTAAAAAAACGTCTTCAAGGGTAGGTGATTTCTGAGCGAATGCTTTGATTCCCACCCCGTTAGAAGCAAACTTCTGAAAGATCAGTGATAATGTGTCCGCTGAACCGTCAGTATAGATTATCAGCTTATTTTCTTCCTTTATCGCAGTTGTTTTGTATTTGGCAGTGAGACTGCAAGCCTGATTCAAGAGATCCTCATCTGTAAAAGTAAATTCTACCACACCTTGAGGCAGCATATTTTTTAGTTCCTGCGCTGTTCCTTCTACGATGATAGTCCCTTTGTCCAAGACGCCGATTTTATCTGCTAGCTGCTCCGCCTCTTCCAGATACTGCGTAGTTAAAAATATAGTCACGCCAGAATCTTTTAGTTCCTCGATAATCGCCCACATGCTGTGTCGGCTTTGGGGATCGAGACCCGTTGTCGGTTCGTCCAGGAAAATGATCTCCGGTCGATTGACCAGACTCATAGCAATATCCAGCTTTCTTTTCATTCCGCCAGAGTAAGTCGATACCAGGCGTCCTGCAGAATCCATCAGATTGAAATAAGTCAATAGTTCAACTGCCCTGTCTTTTGGCTTCCCAATATGATTGAGTTTTCCGATCAAAATGAGATTCTCCATGCCTGTCAGCGATTCATCTACGCTTGCAAACTGTCCCGTCAGACTGATAGCCTGATGCACTTTTTCAGATTCCCCTAGCACGTCATAACCACTTACCTTCAGTTCACCGTCATCTGGTTTTAACAGTGTGGTCAGCACCTTAATGGTCGTCGTTTTCCCTGCACCGTTAGAACCCAAAAGCGAGTAGATCGATCCCCGCTCCACATCAAAGTTTACATCCTTCAGCACTAACTTGTTTTTATAGCTCTTCTTCAGTCCTTTTACAGAAATTGCTAAATCTGTTGCCTTCATAACTATATCCTCCTTTAGATACATGTTGTCTGTATGTATATGTGCTAAAAAATAAAATTGCCAGGCAATTTTATTCTCTGTCTAAATGTTTTATTTGCTGCAAGGAGCCCTGCAGGATTTCTTCGTCCATAACAGGAATACCCATAGAATCAAACAGCTCTTTTAAAAAATATATCTTTTCAATCAACTCTTCTTGGCTGCATGGAAAGATGGAAGGAATCACCCAAACGTCGACCATGACTGTAAAAAAGCTGGCGAGAGATTTGGGATATTTTATATTTTTAATGGAGCCATCCTCAATGGCTTCCCGGAAGAGTTCCTCTAAATACGGGGCTATCATCTTCTGCTGCTTTTGCAAAAAGTCTGCTAAAATTCGCGGGTTATTCAGAAGGCAAATCGACATCGTGTTAACCTCTTGCAATTCCTGATTTTGAAATTGCAGCTTGATAACCTTTTTAATTTTCTCCAACCCGCTTAAACCTTTTTCCTTTTTCACTTTCTCAAAAGGATTGTTGTCGAAAAACAGCTTATCGCCTAACGCGTCTAAAACTTCTTCTTTTGACTTGAAGTGATGATAAAAAGCGCCTCGCGTCAACCCTCCCAAATTGTTGACAATATCTAAGACAGTAGTCTCCTCGTAGCCCTTCTCAAGAAAGAGCTTTAAGGAAACGTCCAGTATTTTTTGAACAGTTTCTTCCGGATATTTATTGCGCGGCATCTCGCACCTCCTTATATACATACACCGTGTTTGTATACACCAATATAACATACACGATGTATGTTGTCAATCTGCTGTAAAAAGTTCATTAGTCCGCACGCCTGCTAATATGAAATTCCTTTGATGAACCCGCATTGATTTTGCAGGCAATGCAAAGAAGGCACTTTTGTATGTTACTGCGCGATTTGATTAGAGTGAATAAAATTAAATTAACTTTCATCGGCAGATAGTATATAATTGTAGTGAAACAGGGAGGAACAAATATGACGGCAATTACAAAGACCAGTATGAAAGACCAGGTCTATCAGATTATCAAAGAGAAAATATTTACATTGGAGTACAACTTCGGCGACACCATCAATATTTCCGCGCTGAGCAGCGAACTCGGCGTCAGCAACACTCCGATCCGCGAGGCGCTTTCTCGCTTAGAAGTGGAAGGCCTGGTGACCTCCACATTGAATTCAAAGGTCCAGGTCATCGATATCACAGAAGACCTCTACAAAGATATCGACCATACTTTTTTCTCAAT
Organism: Emergencia timonensis; assembly: GCF_900086585.1. Taxonomy (GTDB): domain Bacteria; phylum Bacillota; class Clostridia; order Peptostreptococcales; family Anaerovoracaceae; genus Senimuribacter; species Senimuribacter timonensis. The sequence continues at coordinate 1,167,028 of NZ_FLKM01000008.1, read as the reverse complement.
TATATCCGGCTGCTACACAACCTGCTATTTGGAAGACAAAATCGAGTGTCTATTGGAACTGATGGAGGAAGCCATTCTAGCGCAGGAACAGGCTTTAAAGGAAAAGGAATATATGAATTATGCCTTCAAGGCCATTGAGTTTGACCGGTGTTTTGTCGCTGCGACAGGCAACGATTATCTACTCAACACCTTCGATACCAAGTCACCGATTCTTTATCTGCTGACTCGCTACACCCACCAACATCCCGAACCTAATCGGGAATTCAACCTCAGTGAGCATCAGCAGATTCTCGATGCGGTCAGAAAGAACAACTTCATGGGAGCCCAGAAGCTCATCTATATCCATTACGACAAACATTTCGAATACTAAAAGCAAAAGAACACTGCCAGGCGACCCCGCCCGGCAGTGTTCTTCGGTTTCTTGCGCTTTAAAGCAAATATTATAGGAAATTACCTATGAAAATGATCAGGATTGCCACTGGACACAGATATTTGACTGAAATCCTCAGCCAGGTGCGCTGGACTTTATTTTGTACGTTGATAGAATCGAGGAAGTTGTCAATTCCCCAAATCCACCCTACAAAGATAGAAATCAGCAGCCCGCTGACGACCAGCAGATAATTGCTGGTGATGACGTCCACGGTGTCCAGGAAGCCTGGAATCAGAATGGAGCAGCTGCCGATAACCACGGCGAACGCCATGACGATGGCGACAGCTTTTTTCCTATTTATATGAAAGCCATCCATGACCACTGCTACGATGGCTTCACCGATGCCGATGGCAGAAGACAGTGCGGCAAAGTAGAAGCCTACATAAAACAAAGTACCGATGATTCTCCCGCCAGAAATATAATTGAAGACATTTGGCAAAGTGATCATGGTCAGGCCGACGCCTGCCCCTGGTTCTAAACCGAAAGCAAATACCATCGGGAAGATCATCAGTCCGGCGGCGATTCCGGCTGCTACGATGGAAGTGCTGACGATTGCAGCCTGCTTCAATATATTTTCCTTCTTATTTTTGATATAGCTGCCAAAGATCATGGAGGCCAACATGCCGATGCCGATGGCAAAGAATGCCTGCCCCACTGCAGAGGTTACTGCGTCAAAAGAAAATGTGCTTATATCCGGCTTGAACATGTATGCCAGCCCTTTTGACGCCCCTTCCACGTTGAGGCCGATCACGATGCATACCACCATGATGACAGCCAATGCCGGCAGCAGGAACTTATTCACCTTCTCCACGCCCTTCTGCACGCCGCCGCTGATGATGACAGCGATGATCACCCAGTTGACGACGGCAAAGAGAAACATGGTTTTGGGATCGCTGGTCAGTGCCGCAAAAGAGTCTGCGATGCCCGCAGCATCCATACCTGAGAAGAAGCCCGTCGCTGTCCTCCAAATATAGGCCAGAACCCATACATAGATAGGAACGGTATAGCAGAAGACCAGCAGTGCCACCAGAATATGGAGATAGCTGGAAGCGTACCATTTTGTTCCCGGCCTCAGAGTCTGGTAAGCGCCGACTGCGGTTTTCTGCGTTACGTAACCCATGGAAATCTCCGCTGTCAAAAGGGGAATTCCGATCAGCACGATGACCAGCACGTAGGTGATGATAAACAGCGCGCCGCCGTTGGTTCCGCACACATATGGAAAACGCCAGAGGCTCCCTACGCCTACTGCAAACCCGATGGTTGTAAGGAGAAAGCCCAGAATCGAGCTGAATCCTTCGTTTTGTTTTTTCTCAAGAATCATGTCCTCTCCCCCGGTTATCTACCGTATATCACGTCCTGGCAAGTCCTGTAAACGTTCTCGCACGGCGTAATTCCTAAAGCCTCGGCCTTGGTCAGGTTATCCCAGGTCTGCTTTGGCATGGTTGCATCGATGACCTTGGTCAGTTTTTCATAGCTTGCATTCTCGCCTTCCATGTATTCCTGCGCTCCGCAGATGACGCCAGCGGTGTTGTGCCACCACTCTGTCTGGAAGAGGATGTCTCGCTCAGCCAGCAGCTTGGCGATGCGAATCTCTTCTTCCTGGCTGGAGGCGCGCAGCTGGTTGTTGGCCGATCCCCAGATCATCTTACATCTCAGCTTTGGAATGTTGTCATCGTAGAGGATCCCGCCGATGGCGCAAGGGCTGACAATATCCACATCCATATATAAAGCCTCATCCAGGGATACGATTTCTATGTCTTTGCCAGGATTTTCGTCTATAAATTTCTGTGCAGTTTCCTGATTCAAGTCCGCTATGTAAAGCTTGACGTTTTCCTGCAGCAGATATTCTCCCAAATACCAGCCCACGGCGCCGAGACCGATCAACGTGATGGTCTTTCCGTCCAGGCTGTCGGTTCCTTCCTTGAATCTGACGGCCTGCTTCATGGTCACGTAGACCCCATAAGCTGTCGGTTTTCCCGTTTCGCCCAAAGGAGAGTTTGGTCCGCTGGTGTAATTCATAGAGAAATTGGCATTTTCTACGTCAGCCATCTCCGTTGGGAAGTTCATATCCGGACCGGTCATGGTTCTGCAGTTATCGATGGCAAAGCCGAGGAATCCCATGATTTCCAGATTTGAAAGATCCAGTTCCTCCATCTGCACCGTCGTCTTGCAGCCGCCGAAAGCCAGGTTGCCGGCCACGTTCTTGAAACTCATGCCTCTTCCCAGATTCAATCCGTCGATGATGACTTCTTTTTCGTCTTCGTTTACATCGTGACGTCTGATTCCGCCTGCCAAAGTGGCATGCAGCCGGTTGTTGACACCCAGCTTGCGGCTGTGCTGGTGGCACATGAACCGGATGTTATATTTGTCGTTATAATAGCACTCGATTCCAAAGTGTCTGCCCTGTCTGATCAAGTCGAGAATTTCATCCAGGTAATCCTCCAGGTCGTATTTCTTGTACAGTGCTCTCACCTGCTTTGTGTTGAGGTAAACGACGTCTTCTGTCAAAATGCTTTCCACGTAGAATTCTTTGTTGTACTTACTGAAATCCAGATCCTGCTCCCACTGCTTCATGGCTTCCATCCAGAACTGATCCTTTTTCCAGTCATATCTGATCTTTAATGTGGTAAGGTCCTCCGCCTTCATCGGCGTGCATAAACTTTTCATCATATTCCTCCTCAGTTTGTTCTCATGGATATATGCATCGTGCACTATGCATATTTTGTAGTTTCATTTTACTCCTCTAAAATGTTTTGTCAAGGGGAAATTTTCAAAATTCTTAGAAATTATCGTTACGTCAGGCGTACTCCCCATTTTGCGTAACACGACAGCTAGACGTACCGGGGCCGTTACGCAGATTCAGTTAAATACTGCAAAAAGTTAAGAAACAGACCCCGAACCTCTTCTCGCTGCGTAACTGGCAAGCTCGACATTCCAGAAGGTTACGCAGATTTGGTCAAAATCAGCAAAATGTTATCCAGTAGACTGATAACTCGCCTAATATGCGTAACTTGACAGCAGATATCACTCCACAGTTACGCAGATTCAGTTAAAAACTGCAAAAAGTTAAGAAACAGACCCCGAACCTCTTCCCGCTGCGTAACTGGCGAGCTCGACATGCCAGGAGGTTACGCAGATTCCAACAAAATCCGCAAAATGTTATCCAGCAGACTGATAACACGCCTAAAATGCGTAACTCGCAAACAGGCAGAGTCTATAAACCCATAAAAAAGGCCGCAATGCTGCTGATTCGACAATCAACAGCATTGCGGCCTTTTTAAAAGACTTATAATGAAATTTTCATTGCAGGAAATTCCCCACCAGAATAATCACGATTGCCAGTGGACAGAGATACTTTACAGAAACCTTGAGCCAGATCCGCATCGCTTTGTTTTTAATATGGATCGCATCGAGGAAATTATCTGCTCCCCAAATCCACGCTACGAAGATATCAATCAAAAGCCCGCTGATGACCAGCAGATAATTGCTTGTAATACCGTCCACCACATCCAAGAAACCTGGAATCAGAATAGAGCAGCTGCCAATGACTACAGAAAAAGCCATGACAAGAGCGACAGCCTTTTTCCGGCTGATATGGAACAAGTCCATGAACACGGCTGAAATTGCCTCGGCCAGACCAATGGCCGACGACAGAGCTGCGAAGTAAAAACCTACGTAAAACAGAGTGCCGATGACTTTACCGCCTGTGATATAGTTGAATACATTTGGCAGCGTAATCATGGTCAGGCCCGTGCCTGCGCCTGGCTCCAGACCAAATGCAAATACCATTGGAAAAATCATCATGCCTGCAGCAAGACCGGCCGCCACGATAGAACCGCTGACAATGGTGGCCTGCTTCAGAATATTGGCCTTCTTATCTTTGATGTAGCTTCCAAAGATCATAGAACCCAGCATCGCCAGACCTAATGCAAAGAATGCCTGACCGGTGGCCGCTGTTACCGCATCAAAAGAGAAAGAAGAAAGGTCTGGTTTGAACATGTAGGCCAGCCCCTTTGACGACCCTTCCACATTGAGGCCGATGACGATACAGACAACCATGATAACAGCCAAGGCCGGCAGCAGAAATTTGTTAACCTTTTCCACGCCCTTCTGCACTCCTCCGCTGACGATAATAGCGATAAGCGCCCAGTTGATAATTGCAAATAAAAACATGGTTTTGGGGTCGCCGGACAGAGCCTCAAAAGACTGGGCAATGCCGTCTGCATCTAACCCCACAAAGAAGCCGACCGCGGTTCTCCAGATGTAAGCCAGAACCCAGACGTAAATCGGTACTGTGTAGCAGAAGATTAAGAGCGCTACGATAATGTGCAGGTAGCTGGCAGCATACCACTTGCTGCCGGGTTTTAGTGTCTGATATGCGCCGATGGCTGTCTTCTGCGACACATATCCCATTGAGATTTCTGCCGTCAGCAAAGGAATGCCGACCAGAACAATGACCAGCACATATGTAATGATAAATAGTGCGCCGCCATTCGTTCCGCAGACATAAGGGAAGCGCCAAAGACTTCCTACGCCTACAGCGAAACCGATGACCGTAAGCAGGAAACCAAAGAGCGAGCTGAACCCCTCATTTTGTTTTTTCTCAGACATGATAACATCCTCCTATTTTGCTGGCATAAAGTATGCCCACAATAGTATGCATACTTTAAAACTATTATTATCATTTTACACCCGGTTCAGAATTTGTCAAGACAGTTTTCACAATTATTTGACATTTCTTTCAAATTGTATTAGAATATGTACTGTGCACACTATCTACCTAAAGGAGAATAAAGACATGTTACAGTTGAACAAAGTCAGTATGCGAATGCAGGTCTATGAAATTATCAAGCAGAAAATACTTTCGCAAGAATATGATTGGGGAGATCAGATCAGAATCCTGCCCCTCTGCAAAGAGCTGGGGGTCAGCAATACTCCTGTGAGAGAGGCGCTTTCCCTGCTGGAAATGGAGGGTCTGGTGACTTCTTCCCTTAACTCCCGCGTGAAGGTCATCGAGATGACAGAGAGTCTCAACAATGAGATGAATCAAATATTCCTCGTGCTCATCTCCGGCTCCTACCAGCTTTGCGTAGTTAAGAACAGCACCAGCAAGCTGCGCATCATGCTGGAGAAGGCATTGGAGAAACAGCAGAAGAGCCTGAATAAAGACATTGCCGCCTCCATTCATGCAGCTCTCGCTTTTGACCGATGCTTTGTCGACGTCATCGGCAATGAAAAGCTGTCCAGAGCCTTTGAAGAGCAGTACACCCTGCTCTTTCTCCTGGCGCGGTACAACTATCAGAAGGCGGCCCTCAATCGAGAGGACAATATCAAAGAACACATACAGATCCTCGACGCTGTCAAAGCCGGCGAGCACGAGCAAGTTCAGAAACTGCTGATTCAGCATTTCGATAAACATGTCGATTAAATAAAGGACAATAAAAGACGCCTGGGGAAAGCAAACCTGCCTTCCCCGGCGTCTTTTTAAATTCTATTTACATGCTATTGCCGTAAATATAAGCCTTGGTTAAATATAATTATTCCTCTCAAGATACCTTCTGATCTGCACCCTGGTATTCAGCAATTTCTTTGCAATCTTCGTAGAGTAGTTTCCTGATTTTACCGACCCTGATCCATATGCATACGCAGATAGTGCTTTGGTATAAGTATTGAACTCGTTCTTCATCGCTCTCAGATATCTGGCTCCCACTTCAATACTTACCTGCGCTTTATAAAGACTTGAAGGCTTGTAACCGTACTGCCTCGCCAATGCGTCGCTGGTCTGCATCAGTCCCTTGTATCCATAGGGACTTTTTGCATTGGTATAGAATGTACTTTCATTCTGCGCAATTGCCATTAATACTTTTGCGTCTAAGTTATACTTCTTTGCTTTTGAAATAAAATAACCTGCCATATTCAATGATTTCGTTTTACTTACGTTAGAATTAATTTTTCTAATATAAGCAGCCAATCCCTTTTTATACTTTGAATTTGTTTTTGTAGACATGCTCTGAACTTTGACTGTAGTATTCGCTGTCTGTTCTGAATCCTCTGTCGTCGCTGTAGCTTTAGCTTCTGTAGTATCAGTAATATTTGTGTCTGTAGCATAAATGGAAATTGATGAGCAAGCGATGATGGTAATTGTTAAAAGCGCTGTGACTAGCTTTTTCGCCATTTCTTTCTTCTCCTCTTTTTCTCTCTTATTTTTATTGTGCAGCAGGTATTTCTTCCCTGTCGCTTTATTTATTATAAACAATGTGCAAGTCTTTTTCTTAAGAAATTCTTATTTTTCACAGGCTTTTCACAGAGCGTTCCACTTCTTTAATGTCCATCAACATATTTTTTTCTCATTATTTGGTTAACAAAACCAAATGAATACAATTTCACTTCCAAATTCTTAAGATTTCTTAAGAATTACAAAAAGCAGTAAGCGACCGGGAATCTCCCGGCCGCTTACTGCTTTCTATTAAATGCTCTCAAATTAGTCTAATGATTTTTTATTCAATATATCCGTTATCTTCCAGATAATCCTCCATAGCGGCAGTCCTTGCCATAGCAAGCTCTGCGTAACCGGTAGAATAGTTTCCTGAATGCACGGAACCTGAACCTTGATTGTATGCGGTAAGTGCGAGACTTACGTCTCCAAACTCATCCAGCTTCATGCTGATATACCTCGCACCAACCTTGATGCTCACAGCCGGATTAAACAATTCCTGCGGATCATATCCCGCATTTCTTGCCAGTCCGTCTCCAGTCTGCATCAGACCTTTAAAGTCCTCACAGCTGACTGCATCGCTGTAATAACAGCTTTCGTTCTGAGCGATTGCCATGACAATCTTCTCATCAACTTCATATTTTTCAGCATATTTTACAAAATTCTTTGCCATATCCATCGATTCCTGTTTACTGACATTGCGGTTCACATGTCGGATATACGAGGACAGGCCTTCTAAATATTCTTTGTCTTCTAATTTACTTCTGACGGCAGTAGCTTTTACTGCCATGGCAGTTTCCAGTTTTTCCGGTTCTGCCTTTGTGCGGCTTTCTTCTTCCTCATTTGCGCTTTTCGCGTCTTCCTCATTGACTTTTGTCAACGGGGTCTTTGGAATAAAAAAATCTCCTTGTGTTTGTTCTGTAGCATAAATAGAAATCGATGAGAAAATTACCATGGTAATTAAGAGCCACACAACAAATAGCTTCTTTGCCATATTTTTGTTTCTCCTCTTTTTCTGTTTTAAATTTGTCACTCGATTTAAGCGACTCTACTATTATAAGCATTCAAATTGTCGAATACACCCGAACACTATAGTTTTCACATTTCTTTCACACGCCGCAGGGTTATATTGTATTTATAAAACAAACTTTTAATTAATTTATTGTTTATCACACACTATTATATGCAATTTATTTATATTTCTTGCTAAAAAAAAGGTTTTACAATATACTATAGCTATTGAAGTTTATTGTATCATTATAGAGCAAAATGAGGAGGATGAGTCATATGAAATTTTTAATAGTCGACGCATTTACAGAAACCACTTTTGGTGGAAATCCTGCCGGGGTGGTCATTCTGCCAGAAAATGCCGATTTTCCATCTGATGAGACCATGGTAAAAACTGCTGCCGAACTTCGTTATTCAGAAACTGCTTTCATCAAAAAACTGGCTGATAACGAATTTAAAATCAGATATTTTACGCCTGCTGCGGAAGTCGATCTCTGCGGCCATGCGACCATCGGTTCCTTTTGTGCTTTAATGCATCTGGGAATCGTCAGCGATAACTGCCGCTGCATCAACCACACCCTTGCCGGGGATCTTTGCATCGATATCAAAGACGGATTCGTCATGATGGATATGGCTTCTCCAGTGGAAATAGCAGCAATAGAAGATGAAGCCGCTATCAAAGAGCTCTACGAAGTCATGGGCTCGGTTTACGATCCAGCAAAGATCAAGCTTCTGCCAAAATTGATTTCTACCGGACTTCCTGACATCATGATGCCTCTGGCCTCACAAAGAGACCTAAACGCCATGGAACCTGATATGAAAGCGCTGTCGGCGCTCTCCGCCCGTTATGAGGTAACTGGCGTACACGCCTTTACTCTGGACGCAGAAGACGACATAACCGCTCACGCGAGAAATTTTGCGCCGCTGTACGATATCGATGAAGAAGCGGCAACAGGAACCTCCAACGGCGCCCTGACCTATTACTTCTATCTCAACAAAATCGTGCAAGCAAAAGATCACTGCAAGATCATTCAGGGAGAAAAAATGAATCGTCCATCCGTCATCTTGACGGAAATCAATGCCGAAGGAACTGACTGCCTGATTAAAGTAGGCGGCAGCGCTGTAATTCTTGCCGAGGGTGAAATCAACATCTGATATACAACCCTGCACCTACAAATCTCACTGCAACTAAAAACTGCGAACCATCTTCGGTCCGCAGTTTTTTTATCTATTCATTTTCTCACTTCACTACGATCTTGCACTTAGCAGTCAGACCGTTTCCAGTCTTGGCCGTAATCGTAACCGTGCCCTTTTTCTTGGCAGTGACCTTGCCAGTGCCGGACACCGAAGCGACAGACTTTTTAGATGAGGTATAAGTTACCTTTCGTCCATAAGTTCCGCTCTTGGACAGCGTCGTCTTCAGCTTGTAGGTTTTTCCCTTTTTAATGGTTTTCTTTACGTAGTTCAGCTTGATACTCTTCACCGCGTCGGCTGTGCATTCTACTTGATACAGCGCGTCATTGCCCGAAGAGTCCACAGCGTAAATCGTATAAATCGACGGTACGCCCATGGTCTTAGAGCCAGTATTCTCTTCGTCCAAATCTACGTCAAAACCTTTCCCACTCCTGAAATACTTCTTTGTAAGGTCTCCCCTTGCATATCTTACCTCCGGAACCTCCCCACTGTCATCTGTGGCCATAATCACCAGTTTCTGCTTGTAGGAACCTTCGATATCCACCACAGAAGCTGCAATCACAGGCGCCGTCTCATCTGGTTTAAAGGCGTCAGAATCATGGGCCGCCAGCGGTTTATAAGCATTGAGATAACCGCTGGTCGCCACCCTTCCTCGCAAGCTTTGGGAATAAGTGGTGTTATCCATAATCAGCTGACGAATCTGTGATGCCCCAATTCCATTATAGTAAGAGTGAAGTAAGGCCGCCACGCCGCTTACATAAGGAGTCGCCATAGAAGTACCGCTCATATTGCGGTATTTGTCTCCCGGTACGGTGCTGTAGATATCCGTGCCTGGCGCCGCCAAATCTACATATCTGCTGCTGTAGTTAGAAAGCCGGTTTATAGTTCCGTCGGATTTGATATTTGCAACGCAGATGACATTGTCCAGGTCGTAGCTGCCTGGATAAACCGGCATATTGTTCAGATTCTTTCCGTCGTTACCTGCCGCGCAAACGAAAAGCATATTGGATTTCGCCATCGCGGCATAAAGAGCTGTGTCATTGCCATAAGAACCCATGCTGATATTACAAATATCCGCACCGTTGTTCTCCGCATATTTGATAGCCCGAATCAAGTTGAAAGAAGATCCCTCCCCTTTACTGCCAGCCAGCACTTTTAAGTTCATCAGCTGGACCTTGCCAGTGATCGAGCCGATTCCCGTGATGCCGATGTGGTTGTTGCTGACGGCTCCGATGATGCCCGCACAATGGGTGCCGTGTTCGAACTCACTGCTTGTAGGGCGCAGAGTTACTGATGAACCAGAGGAAAAGTCATAACCATAAGTATCGTCGACATAACCGTTTCCGTCGTCATCCTTGCCGTTGCCTGGGATCTCATCCTTGTTGATCCAAACGTTATCCGCAAGGTCATTATGCGTAAAATCAAAACCCGTGTCGATGACCGCAACGACAGTCTTTTTCAGCATCGGTTTTTTTGACTCAATAAAACTCTGCGCTTCTTCAAAGCCGATATCCACGCCGCCAGAGGTATTGAGAAGTCCCCATTGCAGATTGTAGTAAGGGTCGTTGACGCTGGTAGATTCATACACATAGTTCGGCTGCATCGTCAGATCAGGAAAGGCATCTTTCAAATCCTGCTGCACGCTGCTTAAATTTGCCGTGCTGTCCACTTTGATCAGCGCTGTATGACTGTCTGCAAGAACGACGTCGACAATGTGCCCATCGGCTTTCACGGCGGACAAATCACCACTGGAAGTAATAATATACTCTTTTTTAATGGTTTCCGGCTGTTCATCACCATAAGAAACCATCGGCACCGATACGGCGATCATCGCCACAATGGTGACCATTAAAATAATTCTCTTAAAATTCCTCGATTTTTGCATTGTTATTCCCCTCTTGTTATTCGACTAACCCTGCCTGACAAAACGCCGGCGGCACTTTGGGCAGAGCGTTATAATCCGGTAATTACGTTGTTTACCCACTTTTTTGAAATGAATCGTCTTGTCAAGATGATGCACTTTACCACTTCCTCTGATTTAATCATCAAAACAGCGATAAAGATCGGTACATGCAGCACTTGGGATGCCAAAAACGCCAGCGGTACGGCTACCAGCCATACGCAGCTGCATTCCGCCATCATCGCAAAACGCGTATCACCGCCGCCCCGCAAGGTGCCGGTGATGTTGATGCCATTATATAAGTTCAGGCCCATGCACAGGCCGTAAATGACTAAAATTCGAAAGGCATAGGTCTTTCCCAAAGCGGTCAGACTAAAAAATCCAACCAACGGTTTTGCCGCCAAGACCAACAGCAGCCCCACCAAAATTCCCAAGACAGTGCCGATTTTCAGCAGCTTCTTTCCGAGAATATAGGTCTGCTCCCTTTCACCCTCACCCAGCTTCTCCCCCACTAAAATCAAAGCCGCGTCGCCTACGCTGAACGCTGCAAAGGAAAAAATGCTGTTGATGGAGGCCGCCGCCTGATAAGCGGCGTAAGCTGTCGTGCCGATCCTAGAAAAAGCTGCTACATACATGGATTGTCCCACACTCCAAAGCAGCTCATTGAGTGTAGTCGGCATGGAGTTCTTGACAATTCTAAGAACCATCTCTTTTTTCCAGCCAAAGAAGTCTCTGTAGCTGCCGTGAAAACAGTTGCTTTTTCTATGGGCGAAGATCAAACTGATTAAAACCTCCAGGAATCTGGCAATGGCTGTCGCCAGTGCCGCACCCGCTACACCCATAGCCGGCGCCCCAAATTTGCCGAAAATAAATATGTAATTCAGGCAGGTGTTGGTGCTGAAAACGACAGTACTGACAATCAATGGAACTCTGGTCTGCTGCGTAGCCTTAAATGCCATCTCCAAAGGCACGGAAAATGCCAGAAAAAAGAAGCACGCTGTGCCGATTTTCACATAAGGACGAGCCATTTCTATGATACGCGGATCATTAGAATAGATTCCCAAAATATTGTCAGTGAAGAAAAATGCCGAGACAAAAAAGACAACGGCCACGCAGAAAGCGACGACAATAGAGAAGCCTACAACTTTCCGAATGTTCTTATAGTCCTTTGCCCCATAGAATTGAGCCATAAAGGTAGCAGTCCCGCTGGTGAATCCATAGAGTATCAGATAATGGATGAAATAAATCTGCGAGGCGATGCCCACTGCCGCCAGGTCGGCTTCTCCCAGAAATCCGACCATCAAGTTGTCTATCAGATTCAGCGTAGCAGAGACTACGCCCTGAATGGAAATAGGCACTGCTATTCTTGCCAGCTTTTTGTAAAGCTGCCGGTTTTCGTTCTCTATTCTTCCTTCTGGTCTTGACACTGCATCTCCTGTTTTTCTTCTTTTCGTTCTTCTTTTGCAATATTTACGGCTTTAATCTGCGGCATCTTGTGGTTGGGATCTGTCAAAAACACATAGAGATAAATTGCCGCAATAGCTACGAGGACAAAGGAATCCTTATAGAGCTCGCGGCTGATCAAAACTGCCGCCATACCCATAATCGCACTGATGCCGTAAAGCATCAGAACTGCTCTCCGCTGTCCATAACCCGAAGCCATCAGTTTGTGGTGCAGGTGGCCTTTATCAGCTTCCATAATGGGCCTTCTGTTGATGACTCTGCGCACGATGGCAAAAAAGGTATCAAAGATAGGAATGCCCAAGACGATGACAGGCACTACCACAGCAATTACCGTGGAACGTTTTAACGGGCCTACTACAGAGAGCGCCGCCATCATAAAACCGAGAAATAAGGACCCGCCGTCACCCATAAAAATCTTTGCCGGATAAAAGTTGAACGGCAGGAATCCGATGCACCCGCCAGCCAGCGCCAGCATGGCTAGGCAGACCACCATCATGCCGTATTCATCGCCGTGAATGTAAGCCACATAAGCGATACAGAGGGCAGCAATGGAGGCCGTTCCAGCAGCCAGTCCATCTAATCCGTCGATCAGATTGATCGTATTTGTAATACCCACAATCCAAAGGATTGTAACGATAAAACACATCGCTGTACCAAAATGCAGCGCGCCTTCCCCGAAATAATTGCTGATAAATTTAATCTGCAGACCCATGTAATACATGAGAACCGCTACGAGGGTCTGGCCCGCAAATTTAATTTTCGCATCCAGATTCACCAAATCGTCTATTATCCCCAATAGGTAAATCAAAGTACCGCCTACAGCAACCGCAACTATTTTTTCGTTATCACCTGCGTAGATCAACAGCGACGCGATGGTCCCTATAAAGATGGCCAATCCGCCAAAACGCGGCATCGCTTTTGAATGCATTCTTCTGGCGTCCTTTGGTACGTCCATGGCTCCAATCTTGGGCGCAAGCTTCATCGCCACTGGCGAAAAAATCAGCGCCAGTACAAAGGAAGTAACAAAGGCTGCCAGTAATGTAATCCTAGTAATTTCCATAATACTATTTCAACATCTCCTAGTCTGTCTATTTATCCAGCATCACGATCTTCAGTCCTGCCTCATCCAGAATTTCTACAGAAAGATCGTCTGGATATCCTTCTTTTACTACTATTCTCTTCAATCCTGCGTTAATTATCATCTTTGCACAAATTGCACAAGGCTGATGTGTGATATAAATGGTTCCGTCTTCTATGCTCTGCCCCAGCGTCGCCGCCTGTATGATGGCATTCTGTTCCGCATGAAGGGCTCTGCAGAGCTCGTGTCTCTGACCTGAGGGGATCTTCAGCTTCTCTCTGAGGCAGCCGCCCAGCTCGACGCAGTGCTTGAGGCCTCTCGGCGCTCCGTTATAGCCTGTGGCGATAATATGCTTGTCCTTGACGATAACCGCTCCTACCTTTCTGCGCAGACAAGTAGATCTCTGTGCTGTGAGCTGTGCCATCTGCATAAAATACTCGTCCCAGCTGGGTCTGTCGTCAACAATCTGAACCATTTCTTCATGCCTCTCTTTCATATAACTCTCCATAATAAATTTCTACTAGATATAATCCTTCTGGCGGAGCCGTGTGTCCCGCCCTTTGTCTCTCCTTGCTCGTAATGATGGAGGAAATCTCCTGGGGCCTTTTTTTGCCCTGTCCCACTTCGACCAGGGTTCCCGCGATGATTCTCACCATGTTGTAGAGGAATCCGTCGCCAGTGATTTCGATTGCGATATCCCCGACTTCTCTGCGAAAAACATCCAGGCTGAACACTGTTCTCACTGTGGTTTCCCGGGGATTGCCGCCTGCCGCCTGGAAACAGGCAAAATCATGGGTGCCGACGATCAAAGCGGCCGCTTCCTGCATAGCCGCAAGATTCAGCGGGCTTTTTATCTGATAGCAGTAATTGCGGGCAAAGACGTCCATTTCCCCGCTGTTTCTGATGATATAGCGGTATTTCTTTCCTTTGGAATCAAAGCGGGCGTGAAAATCTGCCGGCATTTCTCTCACATCGCGGATACACACATCTGCGCACTTGCCTCTAACATTCATGCCGCCGCAGAGCAGATTATTCACTGCCAGCATAATCCTGTCCGTAGGAATGCCAAACTCTCCTCTAAAAGAAGCCCGCTGCCCCAAAGCGTGTACGCCAGCGTCGGTGCGGCTGGTCCCGTTTAGCGTGATTTCTTTGCCGCAGACCTTCGTCAAAGCCTGTTCCAACTGGCCCTGGACTGTACGAAGACCTGGCTGTCTCTGCCAGCCGCAGAAGTTGGTGCCGTCATATTCTATTGTCAGCAGAATATTTCTTTCCATGTCTATTTCTTCGGCAGTTCAATCTGCTTGTTATCCTTCGATTCTCTGTATAAGACAAATTTTCTGCCGATTGCCTGTACAAATTCTGCCTTCAGCTTCTCTGCCATATCGTCGGCTACGTCTTTAGGACTCAAGTCGGCACCTTCCTGCAGCTTGACTTTTACAAGCTCGCGGCAGTTCAGTCCTGTGTCGATTTCCTTAATCACATTCTCCGTAAGTCCCTGTTTTCCAATATATACTGTAGGGTCGACCTGCTGCGCAAGTCCCCTTAAATAGCTTCTCTGTTTGCTTGATATCATATTTAAATCCTCTTTCATCTTATTTCTAGTTATAATCCATTATAGTATACCATAAATCCCTATTTTTTTCTCTATTTAATTGATGAATGCCCATAATTTTGACGCTGCAGCAACAAAAAGAGGCGGCCGGCAGGCCGCCTCTATTGCTTTTTATAGTTCTGTTTATCCAGATACATGTTCAGATCAGCTTTTTTCTGCAGTTCTTTCAGATCATTGCAGCCCTCAGCTTTCGCTGACGCGAAGCCAAAAGCCATCGTAAAGGGATACTTTGCCTTGTGATTGCTTTTTTCAATTTCTTCTGTCAGCTTTGCCTGATACGCCTGGCCGTCCACGTCTTTTCCTTCTATAATTACTACAAACTCATCTCCGCCTATTCTGTACACATCGCCCACATTTCCTAAGACTTTTTTAATGCAACGCGCAGCGTCGATGAGTACCTGATCTCCGGCGCTGTGTCCATAAGTGTCGTTTACCTTTTTCAAATCGTTAAGATCGATCAAGATGAACGACAAGTTTGCCTTCTTTACGTCGCAGCCGGCTTTGTCGTCCATATAACGTTCATAAGCCGAGCGATTGCTAGTCTTGGTCATGATGTCCGTGAAAGCCAATTTGCTGAGCACGCGATTCTGCTCCCACTCTTCCAGAAATACGCCCATTCTCTTGATGTTGACCACAGTCAGAAGGAGGACAAAAATGATGATGCCCCAGCGATAATACAGACTGTTGTTGTTGCTGGTTCCCGACACATAGAAGTCTGCTAAGGCGACAAGGCCGAAGAGAACCAGCACAAAGATTGCAAATAAAATATCATTGGTAAACCGGGCTTCTCTGCTTTTGCATTCCCTGATGAGGGCGTAGACAATACAAATCAATGCAAAGACTAAAATCAAGTGAGTGGCCAGCAGCATCTGGGGAAAATCCGCCAAGTTGAGCATATAGAGCAAGGTCTGTACGATCATATTGAGAAGGATCACCATCTGGGCAAGATGCAGACCTTTCTTCCCATGATTACAGAAATCGGCCACAATATTGACGACGGGTATGGGCATAGCCATAAACGACCAAAAAGACAGGACTGTAATGATAATGGTGCTGCCCAAAAAGAACTGCGGCAGCAGAGAATCTGTCAGAATCCACATCGCTCCTGTGAAGGCGACGACACTCAAATGTAAAAACAGTCTATAATTGTATTTAAATCGCTTTGCCTTCTGCACCAGGTACAGAATAAACATGGCGACCGCAATGATGGCCATCAGCAGGGTACAAGCCAATACCCCGACGTTAGCCTTCGCATAGTAGAAGCGGATCTCACTGCCTGTGCCCAAGAGCATTTCCTCTACACTGAAACCGGCAAAACTGTATTGTTTCTCAAAACGGATAGAAATCGTCTTTCCACTGTACTGACTCTTCAGCGGTACATTGCACGACACGTTGCCCAGCATAGAGCCAAAAGGCGCCGTTGTTTCCTCCCCGTAGTCGAATATCTTCACACTGTCCACAAAGACCTGGCAGCTGGTATATTGATTGGAAAAAGACAGGTACTCGCTGCCATCCAGGTGGGGAAGCTCCGCAGTTAAAACCAGCGTATCAGTTTTATCTTTTCGATGGAAGGGAAAACTGTCCACCGTTCCCTGCCTGCCCCCTGCTTGGTATGTCCACCCCTTTTCAAAAGCCGGTTTCGTCATGAGCGGTATCCTCTGATTTGGAAAAGTGTCCATCTTAATGACTCCCACAGCGCAAATTACGGCACACAATAGGAAAATTGCAATCATCAAACTTTTCAGGCTGCATTTTCTCTTCATACTCTATCTTTCCACACTTTCTATCTATCTATATTAAAGTTATCATTTAGGCAAGCATATGTCAATTGAGGATTGTGCTCAAAAGCCGTTTTTTTTGCACTCATAAGAAAGTCACCCCTGATGCCCTTCTAAAATAAAAAATCAGAACCGGAATCTCCAAATGAAGCTTCCAGTCCTGATTTTTTTATTGAGTGAACAGATCGCTATAGAAACTATTTGTCTTCTTTCATCCTCAGAATATAGAATCCGTCGTCAAGAGCATCGATGATGATATTGCCTCTGTCGTCCACAATGCAGTCTTCCGTCGTCGCATTGCGCGGTCCAGGGAAGCCAGGGAAGTAGGATTCTTCCGGCTTCTTATTTGGATTCGGCGGAATAAAGTAAGCGATTTCTTTGATGTAATAGGGATCGCTCACATCGTAGACTCTGAGTCCCGCGTGGAAGTAACAGCAGTAGACTCTGTCCCCTCTCTGCTCCAGCCACGGTTTTCCATCCATCGGCTCGTGAAGGTTATGGGGTCCGAACGGTCCCGCATTGACTCTCTGCATCACATTGAAATTCTGATAAGGGAAGTCCTCCGGGACTTCCGGATATGGGAACTGTGCGATGAGGGTCGGTTTTGCCGGATTGCTGACGTCCACCATGTGGATGTTGTTCATTGCCTGCGGCGCCAGTTTCTTATCTGCTGGGAAGAACTGGAATCTTTCACCCTCGTTGGTTACTACTACCAGATCTCTTCCAGGCAGCGGCAGCGCCGTATGGGTCCTGGCTCCAGCCAGTTCGCTGCAGAAAGCCGGCATGAACCGCAGATTTCCCAGACACTTAGGGCGTGTCATATCCTCTACGTCCAGGACATAGAGACCGTCTCCGCAGTAACCCAGGTAAGCTTTGCCGTCTCTGACAAACGGAGGTCCGTGCATCCAGCCTTTGTCCATGAAAGCCGGCACATGCGGCGCCGTATGATCCACGGTTCTGCCGGGATATCCGTCTACGAACTGCTCCGGAGACCACCAGTTGCCCGCTTCTACGGGATTAGTCGGATCCGCGATATCGACGATTCTGTAAATCGTGCCCTCAAAGCGGTCCGATTCGCAGGAAAGATGGACATATCTGCCTCCGTTATACATAAAGCGATGTACGCCGATGGAGTGGGGTACGCCGCAGTCCCAGTAACCCAGAAATTTCGGGTTCAGCGGGTCTTCTTTGAGGCTGTAAATCCTGATGCCCACCTCACACTTCATGTTCTTCAGTTCAGACTGGTCCACCAGCGCGTCAGGGCCGGAGCCTGCGCTCATGGCGCAAATCATCAAGTCATCTGCAATCTGCAGCTTCGGCGTGGTGGTCGTCGGATATTCCTTCGGATCTACCAGCTGAAAATGCTTGATGAACTGCGGATTCTTCGGGTCTGTCACGTCACTGATCATGACGCCGTTCTTGGTGCCGCCGAAGCAGGCGCCGTAAAGGTAGTATTTACCTTCTTCCGTCTTATATAAAGCCATCTGGAACATGCCGCATTCGCCGTCCAGATTGCAGAAGGACTGGACTTCCAGGTTCTTGATATAACCTTCGTTGCCAGGTCCTTTTGCGTAGAATTTCTCTTCTGCCATATTGTCTCCTTCCTGTCTTGAATAGGCGAAAGACCGGCCGGCAGGGCCAGTCTCTAACCGTTCTTCACATTATACGACTCGCTCCTCACCAATCGAGCTTCTCTTCTCTCGCTCTCTTGGGGCGCATTGCCGTCGAGTGACACGCTTAAGCGCTGCACTCTTCACAGGGGACCTGCCAACGATTCTGCTTTGCTGAATCGGGTTAGGTCTCCCACCATAAGGTCTGTACTGCAATTTGCTGCCCGCAAATTGGGACCAGAACCATTATCTCATTGTAATATATCCGTTGTACTGTGTCATGTTGTCTGATCTAGCGATATCAGACAGGAACACGCTGGAGATACCGTAGGACTGTGTCAGATATGGGAAGTCCTCTGTCTCGAACCAGGCAGGTCTGCGCACTTTCTTGGCCGCCTTATCTACTGCCGCTTTCCAAGCGCTCGGCCCCTCGAACCACATTTCAACTACTCTGTCAAATTCGCAGCCGTTGGCTTCTTTGATGACTTTGCTGGACAGAATTCTCGTCGTCTCTTCACATTCTACGAAAGCTGGGATGAATTCGTCGCGCAGCCACTTGTCTCCAGTATCCTTTGCGTCGTCCGGGAATTTGATGACCATCTGCCATCTGTAGTTCGGGCCGTCCTCGATGGTCCGGCCTGCACCCTTGTAGTCCTCTTCCCACCAAACCGGAACAAAAGCGAAGATGAACGGCACCGTTCCTTTAGAAGCGTCGCCTTTTACTGCTCTGGCTTCGTCTCCTTCCACGTTTTCACACTGGAAATCTTCGTCAGGAAGATTGCCCTGCCATTTGAGCACGTCCGGAGGGAAAAACTCCGTCAGCGCCTTGTGGTGGTCAAACTGGGCGATGTTGTTCGGATTTGCCAGCCAGTAATGCTCCGTCAGCTGCATTTTAATCGCGCCAAAGCGTTCTCCGCCTTCTGGTACTGGCAATGCCTGATAAAAGGCATATTTAGATACGTAAGGTCCGAACTGAGAAATGCTGTCCGGAATGTGATATTTGTACAGCCAGTTCTCCAATTTTACTCTGTAATCCTCTTTTGCTACATCAACATAGATCAAGCTTCTCATCGGCTCAAAGCCGAGCATGTTCTTTGTCATGATTTTCTCATCTCCTGTTCTTATTTTGCCGGTTTGCTGGAAGAAATGAAATCGATATAGGCCTGCTTCTTCTGCTTGAATTCGTCGGTCTTCTTCCATTCCATCAGCTTGCCTTCGTTTTCTTTGATGTCATCTACATGGATGAACTTTCCTGACAGCGTATCGTGTGCGTGCCCTTCTGTCTCTGGATCAAAGTGGAAGGATACTTTTCCGTCTGTGACTTTGATTTCTCCCTCTAAGCCGCACGCACAGCAGACAGCCTTTGTTGCGTCGTCATTGAGATAGAAGTTTCTGCAGTGGCAGTGAGGACAGATTCCAGGATCGCCGATCCACTTGGCATTTTCGATATCTTTGGCTGCATTGGCGAGGTCCGCACCGATCTGATGGCTTCTCTTCACCTTTTCCTCTTCCATGACGATGCATTTTGACCAAGGGAATACTTCCGTATCCACCACGGTCCAAGCCGGTGTCAGGGACTGGTTGAAGAAGTCGCACTGGATTCTTGTGGACCAGTCGGAACCGCCGATGCCGATATAAGAAACGACTTTCTCTTTCAGCATTCTCTGGTCTGGCAGAGTTCCGCCAGTTTCCTCTGCAATCTTGCTGCCGACGATAATCATCGCTTTGTCGTTTCTCGGTCCCATTCTGTCCGTAATCGTTCTGAACAGGCCGGATGCGCCTTTTTCAAAGATTGGAATCGCCCAGACAATGCCGTCTGCGTCCATCATCTTGTCTCTCAGCCATTCGAAGTCGTCTTTGACTGGACAGGCTCCGCCTTTGCCGCTCATCAGACTCATTACGCAAGCCGTACAGCCCGTGCAGTGTTCAATATGTAGTTCGTTCAGGTTGATAAACTCAATTTCTGCTCCTGCTTCTTTTGCGCCCATGAGGGCTTCTTTGCACATTGCATCATTGTTACCGTTTTTGCTTCCGCCGGAAATGCCTAAAATCTTCATCTTAAAACTCCTCTTTCTATTCTCCTAAAATATTATACATTGTTTTCTATAATAAGACTAATGCCGATTTGGTTATTAATATGATTACTCGTGAAACGCCTTAGGAGGCTTTCCTCACCTCGTCCTCGCGTCTTCCGATATAAGTATCTGGTGTTGCCATCATGATGACAAGCGCCAGGGCTGCCAGTCCTCCAAGAACGCCATATGCGACCACGTAGGAGAAGGTCTGACCGATAATGCCTGTAATCGCTACGCCGCAGGCTCCTACTAAGGCTACCATCGGTTTCAGCACCTTATATGCCATTGGGAAGTCATAACGGCCCCAGATGGTGTTTGCCAGGGATACCAGGTAGTTGGACGCGCCGCCCAGCATCATAGCCAGGAACGGCAGTGACAGATACTGTGTCGGTTTCGTCGGAATCAGGTTCAGTACGATGGCGACGATGGCGATGACCTGTGTGATCAGAATCGCTTTCTTTGATCCTACGTGAGCGTCTAACTGGCCGCAAGCGTAGCTTCCTAAACAAGCCAGCCCTCCGGCAATACCCAGCATTGTAAAGATTTCTGGTTTCTGGTAGCCTGCCTGCAGGAATCTCGGAACGAAGTTGGTCATAATGCCCAGGGAGAGCAGTTCGAGCACGCCCAGAGAAAATGCCATCTTCCATACGGTAGCGGTTTTGAACAGCTTACCCGGCTTCCACGGCGATGTCTTCATATATGCAAGGCCATCGGCAAGTGCTTTATCCGCTTCCTCTTTTGAGTAAGATTTGTCGTTGTCAGGATAAGCGCCCGCCTGCTCCGGATAGTCTCTGATGAAAGCAAAGGCGATAACTGCGAAGACTGCTGCCACAATGGCATATGTAGTGTAAACCTTTTCCAGCCCCCCTGCTTCCAGCAGCTTCGTTACAAGCGGTGTGGTGATAGCAGCGGATAGCGGGAATCCGATGGTGACCCATCCCATGGCGATGCCCTTCTTCTTGGGGAACCAGTTGGAGATGACGTTCATGTTGGCGATGTAGCAGAATGCCATGCCGCAGACTGTAGAAACAGCCAGACAGACGAAGTAGATCGTGCTGCTCTGTGCGCCGCCCCAAAAGAAGCAAGCAACTGCTGTGATTGCCAGGGAGATGCCCCATGCAAATCTGATGTTGGTCTTGTTAGTTACAAATCCCCAGAATGCTGCACCCAGCACTGAAATCGCTGAGCAAACCGATGAGAATGCATACAGCGAATTGGTGCTCCATCCTCTTGTCTGTGCAAATGGTTCAATTACGACATTTAGCGAGTCGTTGATCAGTGAACTCTGCAGCAAGATGCACAGGAACGAAAAGATAATTACGAACCAGCCCTTAGAGCCAAAGTTGCTCTTGCTGGCCTTTACGGTAGTAGTTTGGTTACTCATAAATAATTCCTCCGATACTTAGTTTTGTTTTAGTGTAGATCACGTTTAAAATAAGTCCGTTAATTTTCTGTCAATTACAAGATACCAAATATTTGACCTGCCGTAAAATTCAAATAATTTATAAGCCCATAACTTGAAGTTATGGGCTCGGTGCAATACGTCTGACTATTCTGTTTTGTTATTCTGATAGATTTCTTCGTACATGTTGTGGTAGAAAGTGATGATCGGATTGAGATTATCCCTCTTCCAAGCCGCCACCAGTCTGACCTTCCCCAATTCCTCGCTGCGGTAATATTTGACGTTTGGACTTCTGGTCACCATAGTATCTTCCCTGGCGATACTGATCCCTCTTCCCATTTCTGCCATCATATTCATGTGATTCAAGTCCACGGCCTGAATCTCCTGGGGTACAAAACCTTCCATCATACACAGTTCCCGGAAATGCTCATACACTGCGAAGGTTTCTTTCTCGTCGGGAATGATGATCCTTTGATTTTCTAAATCTCGGATCTTGACGGTCCGTTTTCTTGTCAAAGGATGCCCTCTGGGAATTAGAAATCCCAGGTATACTTCCGCAACCTCTTCGTAAATCACATTCTTCACCAGCTGGGCTTCTTCTTCATATGTGACGACCATATCTGCCGAACCATCGTCAAGCCAGGTGCGCAGGTCGCGAAAGCCGCCTGATAACTTCTCAATTTCAATCTTCGGATAGTTTTCATCGATGTGGTTTAACACCCCTCTGGTAATTTCATTAAAAATCTGTCCGAAAAGCAAACCGATGGTCAAATGTCCTTCCTGTCCTGATTCCGCCCGGCGAGCCTTGTCAATGACGCCATCCAGAATCACTTCCATCTTCTGAAACTCACAGAGCATGACCGCTCCTGCAGCAGTCAGCTTGACTTTGCTGCGTTTCGTATCACGGTAAAATAGCTTCATGCCGCACTCTTCTTCTAAGGCCGCGATGTTCTTTGACAGTGCCGGCTGTGAAATGTACAGCTTCTCCGCCGCTCTCGTGAAATTCAAGCATTTTGCCGCTTCCATGAAGCACTGGGATTTCATATCTATAAACATAATACCACCTCTCTGCCGTTTTAGAAATTAAGTTGATTTGCTAAGTCCGACGCAAGCAGCATATTCCTGCGCCGGATTGCCAGACCACAACTGTCTTTATTCGCTGCGGCATCCTAACACTCCAGTCATTTCCTGCCCCGATCACAGTAGTAAAACATCTGCATAACCCCATAGAAACACCAGATAGACCGATGCGGCAATGGCAATGTAGGGAACCATAGCAACGGTATCGCTGCGCTTTATTTTTTTGCGGGCAAGGAGCCAAATCAAGTGAGCCGCGCTGATTAAGGTCGCAATCACAAAGATAATCAGAATACCATTAAGTCCTGTAATCAATCCCAGACTGGCAAATAGTTTGATATCTCCGCCGCCCAGGGTATCTCGCCTGTAAGCCATTTTTCCCAGTATGGCTACGAAACCCATAACGCCAAAGCCGACAGCGCCCCCAATCAGGCAGTCCAGCCAATTTCCATGAAAAGGGATAAATCCCAATGCGGTCAGCGCCAAAAGAATAATCAACTGGTCCGGCACAATCCGATATTTTTGATCTGCAATGGCCATCTCCAGCAGAAGCCATAGGGCGCAGATGCCGGCTATAGCAAACTGCCAGTCGTCCATGACCATCTTAATTCCTAATACGACGAACAACATTGTGAAGATGAATTTCCACGGATAACTCTTGACTCTCTGTGTATAAGGATCCAGCAATTCCTCTGACGGTTTTTCCCCATAATCGCAAAGCCAGGCGGCGGGCATTTTATTAAAGAAGTACACTGCACCGTTGCCAGCAAAAATTCCTGCTAGAATTGCCGCAAGGCACTTGATTCCAATTAGCAATATATCTGTCATCTCCAAAACCTCTCTTGTAAATCCGTTCATTATCTTTATGCTACCATATTTTTACATGTTGTACAACCGGAATATACAAAAAATAAACAAATGTACAAGTTTTCAATCTGTCGCTGGGGTTGTAACCCCTTTCTATTGCTATATAATTATTCATGGTATCTTTACTATTTATGGGAGGGTAGAATGCGTTTTATTCACTTTGACTACATGAGTCTGCTATTTAATCCCTTTGTGCTGATGTTCATCACCATCGCTCTGGGTCTGCTATTCGGTAAAATCAAGTTTGGAAAGTTCAGTTTTGGCGCATCGGGTGCGCTCTTTGCAGGTCTGGTCATCGGCTGGATCGTGTATAAATACGCCAACGGAATCTTTATGTCCGGCGACGAAAACGCGGCGGGTTTTGCTGCAGCATCGACCATTTTCTCAGGAAACAGCGGGAAACTGATTCACACGAATTTCTTTTCCACCTCTCTGATATTCTTTGTTGCGGCAGTTGGCCTGCTTGCGGCAAAAGATTTAGGTATCGTCCTCAGAAAATACGGCGCCAAGTTTGTCATATTGGGGCTGGTCATCACTTTGGTCGGCGCTGGCGCCACTTACGGCGCGACAGCCATCGTCAAGGGAACCAATGCCTATGCGGTATCCGGCGTCTATACCGGCGCGCTCACCAGTTCTCCAGGGCTGGCCTCCGCACTGGAGACGTCAGAAAAACATGCGGAAGAGACTGCTGCAGATTATGAAGCTTTGTCTGCCGAAAAAAAAGCTGCAGTCATTGACGTAATCAATATCAGCGACGACTACGATTTAAAGGCTTCTGAGATTCATAAACTGGACGCGGACATGATAAAAGCCTATGCCTCTAATGCAGCCGGACAGGTAGGTATGGGTTATGCCGTCGGTTACCCATTCGGCGTCATCGTAGTTATCTTAGCAGTTAATTTTCTCAATGTTATATTCCGTTTTAATGTGGAGGAGGAAAAGCGAAAATATGCATTGGAAATGGCCCAGGCAAAGAAAGACATTAAAGTCAAAGAAATCCCAACCACACCGTTCAATATCCTTTCTTTTGCCATCGTGTGTTTCGCCGGATATTTGTTGGGAAACCTGAACGTCTACATGGGTCCTCTCGGGTATGTCAGTCTGGAGTCCACCGGCGGCGTCCTCATTGCCTCCCTGGCGTTGGGATACGTCGGTAAAATCGGTCCCCTTTCCTTCAGAATGGACCCCAAAACCCTGGCCACGGTCAGAGAATTAGGCCTGGTTTTCTTTCTGGCTATTGTCGGACTCAACTACGGATACGGCGCGATTACGGCTTTGGCAGGCGCGGGTCTGACCCTTGCAATTGTGTCTATCATTGTCGGTCTGCTGGCAATCCTGGTCGGATTCCTCCTGGGCCGCTACGTATTTAAGCTGAACTGGGTCATGCTCTGCGGGGCCATCTGCGGCGGCATGACCTCCACTCCCGGACTGGGCGCCGCCACCGACGCGCTGGGCAGCGACGATCCCGGAGCAGGCTACGGCGCTACTTATCCGTTTGCGTTATTCGGTATGATTATTTTTACAATCATTACGTTTAAACTTCCGATATTGTAAACAAAATCATTCCTAAATCTACGCCGCAGCTGTAATACTATGACTAACAAAGGGAATCCTGTCTTTCATTTCACGTATGAAGCAGGTTCCCTTTTTTTCCAAGTATAAATCCTCACTTGTCACTCATATTAATACTATCTTTATTTACAAGCGAGGACACGAATTATGAGTGAACGTCAAGGCCTCGGCCTTTTTAAATTAACTTGTTTCGCCATAGGAACGACCCTGGCAAGCGGGGTTTTCAGCAGTTTTGCTGATATGGCAAACAACGGAGCAGGAACGCTTGCCGTTCTCATCGGATGGGCCATCGCCGGCATCGGCATGTACTGCTTAGCCATGTGTTTTAACAGATTGAGTATCGTAAAGCCCAATTTAAAAAGTGGTATTTTTGCTTATGCGAAAGAAGGCTTTGGTGAATATATCGGATTCAACGCTGCCTGGGGATACTGGATCAGCGCCATACTCTCTCAGGTTTCCTTTGCCACCCTATTATTTGCAGCCCTGGGGCAATTCATGCCCATGTTCGGCGACGGGAACAATTTGGCATCCGTCATCGGCGCTTCCCTTCTAATCTGGGCGTTCACCATATTAATCATGGGCGGCGTGCAAGAAGCGGTTACCATAAATGCTGTTATTGTCATCGCCAAAATCGTACCGATTATTGCCTTTATTATATTTATTATATTTTTGGGAGCCTTCGACTTCGATATCTTCCTGGACAATTTCCTCGGTCAGGATACCGGTCTTTCCCTTGGAAAACAGGTTCTTGAGACCACCTATACAACAGTTTGGATATTCACCGGTATCGAAGGGGCTGTGGTCATTTCCGGCAGAGCAAAAAATACAGCAATTGCTGGCAAAGCAACGGAACTGTCCTTTCTCTGCCTGCTAGTTCTCTATGTGTTAATTTCCATCCTCAGCATGGGAGTGATGCCGAGAAGCGAACTGGCTGCCCTGGGAAACCCTGCCATGGCAACTTTGTTGGCCAGCGTTGTCGGGCCTTGGGGCGCAACACTGATCAATATCGGTGTCATCATTTCCATTGCAGGCGCCATGTTCTCCTATACCATCGTAACTGCGGACAGCGCTTTTGCTCCTGCACTTCACGGCTGTTTTCCTAAATTCCTTACCGGTGAAAACAGAAAAAAGGCGCCGGTAGCAGCCTTGATTCTGACTGCCGCAGTGGTACAGGTGCTGCTTGTGGTCGTGTATTTTCAGTCATCCACTTATCAGGCCATGTATACCCTGGCAACCAGTGCCATCATGATTCCTTTTGTCTTGTCCGCCCTGTACTGCTTGAAAGTCACAATTCACGATAAGAGGCTAGGGCAAAACAACGTCACGTTCAAAGTATGGCTGATTTCCATTTTGGGAACGGTTTACGGCTTCTGGCTGCTCTTTGCAACTGGTATCAGCAATATCATCATATCCGCGTTGATGTTCGCTCCCGGTTTTTTCTTCTATGCATGGAGCAGACTGCAGCATCACCAAAAAATCTTTGATTCCATGGCAGATATCATCACATTTGTCGTCATCGCTGCCGGCTTTATCTTCTCCGTCTTCATGGGCGGCAGTCTGGCATAAACCACGGCTTACTATATGCGATGACAAGTTGAAGCAATAGGATATACGCGCAAAAACAAAATAGTCCTAATTCGGACCAATTCAATTTAGCCATATAATATACACACTGGCAATGGCACGAGAATAATAGGACAAAATGGCCTGCAAAGGTCGTTTTTATATAAATAGGCCGGAGGGCAAGGTTTTCCTTGTTCTCCGGCCATTATCATCAGCAGCCTTCTATCTCTTTGATATTGAACTCATCGCCAGATACCAATTCCGTCATAAATCCGCCGCAGTGGGGACACTGCTTCTTGCCCTCCAGGGTTGGATAGGTTTTCTTGCAATCCAGGCAGATGGATACAGCCGGCAGCCGCTCAATCTTCAGTTCAGCATCGGTCAGAACAGCAGATTTCTTATGCAGATACTTCCATGCATCGACGATGTAGTCCGGCAATACCGAGCTGACTTCGCCGATTTCCAAAGTAACACTTGCAATCTCGGTCAGATCATTTTCTGTCGCCAGCTTTTCCAGTGTATCCACTACGTGGACCACGATTCCAAATTCATGCATAATCAGCGCCTCTTATTTGCCTTCTTGTTTCTCATAATCTTAATCTGACGCTTTGCCGCGTATGGCAAAATGCCCTTCATCTTGTCTTCGCTTCTCATCATCTTGCTTGCTTCCAGCTCACGGTTCAGATGAATGGCATCGAACTCGCATTTCGTCGTGCAGACGCCGCAGCCGATGCACTGGTTGTAGTCCACCACGGAAGCGCCGCAGCCCAGACAGCGCGCGGTTTCGACGGCAATCTGTTCTTCGGTCAGAGGCTTGCGCAGATCACGGAAGGTAGTCTTTGCGTCCTCATCACTCCTGCCCGGCACCTGGCGGCTGGAATTGTCATAGCTGTCCTCCGCGATATCCAGATTCTTCTTATCCAGCTCGATGTACTGGCGCAGGTTTCTGCCGATGGTCAGGCTCTGTCCCTCGTGAACAAAGCGATGGATGGACACAGACGCCTCTTTTCCCGCAGCGATGGCATCGATGGCGAACTTCGGTCCCGTATAGACGTCGCCGCCCACGAAGATGTCCGGCTCAGCCGTCTGGTAAGTAACAGGGTCTGCTTCAGCACCGTTTCCGCGTCCCAGCGCAACCTTGCTCCCCTCTAAGAGGCCGCCCCACTGGATGCTCTGCCCTACACTGAGGAGCACGTTTTCACATTCCACCGTAATGGTATCTTTTTCGTCGTAAACCGGTGCAAATCGACCATTATCGTCAAATACCGATACACATTTCCTGAACACGACAGCCTTGACTTTGCCGTCTTCTGTCAAAATCTCCGCCGGTCCCCAGCTGTTGTTGATTTTGATATCCTCTTCTTCGGCCTCTGCCACCTCGTCATCTGCGGCCGGCATGATGTCGCGGCTTTCCAGGCAGTACATAGAAACCTCAGATGCGCCGCTTCTTGCCGCAGCTCTCGCTACGTCTACCGCCACGTTGCCGCCGCCGACGACCACGGTGCGTCCCGTCAGACTGGCGTCTGCGCCGCTGTTCACCTTGTATAAGAACTCAACGCCCGTATCCACGCCTTCTGCCTCCTCACCGGCAACGCCGATCTTGCGTCCGCCCTGGCAGCCGATGGCTATGTAAAATGCTTTGTATCCTTCTTCGCGCAGTCCTGCGATGGTCAGATCTTTTCCAACCTCGACGCCGCACTTGAACTCGACGCCCATCTGACGCAGCACGTCGATCTCCGCTTCGATGACGTCTTTTTCCAGACGGAAGGAAGGGATTCCGTGCATCAGCATACCGCCCGGCCTGTCAGCTTTCTCAAAGACTGTGACAGGATAGCCCTTTTGCGCCAGATAGAAGGCACAACTCATCCCAGCAGGTCCCGCGCCGATGACCGCAATCTTTTCTGCAAACGGCTTGTTCAGCTGGTTGAGCATCTGCGGCACGTAACGATTCTCCGCGTTCAACTCCTGCCGGGCAATGAAATCTTTGATATCGTCTATTGCCACTGGATCGTCGATCTCGCCTCTAGTACAGGCGTCCTCACAGCGGCGGTTGCAGATTCTGCCGCAGACAGCAGGGAACGGATTCTCTTTTTTGATCAGCTTGAGCGCATCCAGATAATTACCCTGGGCTGCCATTTTTATGTAACCCTGCACGGCAATATGAGCCGGACAGTTGGTCTTACAAGGGGAAGTTCCCGTGTCATAACAGTTGATCTGATTTTCGTCTCTGTAATCCGGGCTCCATTTCTCAGGACCCCACTTGACTGCGTCAGGCAGTTCCCGCACCGGATATTCGATAGGTTCCTTGGTGCAGAGCTTCTGTCCCAGCTTGACAGCTCCCGCCGGACAGTATTCCACGCACTGGCCGCAGGCTACGCACTTCTCTGTGTCCACTTTGGCGATGTAGCTGGACCTGGACATGTTCGGCGTATTGAAATACTGTGACGTACGCAAGGCGTAACAGGAACAGACGCAGCAGTTGCAGATGGCGAAGATTTTATCTTCACCGTCGATGTTGGTAATCTGATGTACAAAACCGTTGTCCTCGGCTCGCTGCAGAATCTCCATCACTTCGTCGATGTCGATGTAGCGTCCTTTGCCCGTCTCCACAATGTAGTCCGCCATATCGCCGACGCCGATGCACATATCGTCCTCCAGATGACCGCAGCCCTCGCCCAAAATTCGGCGGGAACGACGACAAGAACAGGCGCCCACTGCATATTTGCCCTCATACTTTTTCAGCCAGTGGGAAATATGCTCGATGCTGAGGGACTTCTGTTCTGTCGGTATGGCCTTTTCTACCGGAATGACGTGCATGCCGACCCCGGCTCCTCCCGGGGGAATCATCGGCGTAATCTTCTCAAGGGGCAAAAAGGACATCCGTTCGAACATCCGTGCCACCTCCGGATGGGTTTCCACCTGCTCTTTGTTCATGTTCATAAACTCTGCACAGCCCGGTACGAACATGGGCAGGACGTACTGCTTGTGATGGTCCGCATTTTCCCAGTTGTATTCCAAAAGGCCGATGACGCTCATCTCTTCCATCAACTGGTGGGTCAGCTCCACACTTTTGCCGCACTTCTTTGCGATGGCTTCCGGCGTGGTCGGCACTCTCACCTTCATGGCCAAAGCCACTTCTGCCATCTCATCCGTCACTACACACGCCAGTCCGTAGTATTCCGGATCTTCTACGGTGACTTTGTGGCCGATGCGGTCAGTAATCTTCTGACCGAGTTTTATGATCAATTCTCTCTCTTGTGCCATTATTCGTTCCTCCAATCATCCACTTCACATCTCAGCCAATCGGTCCAGGACTCAAACCCTTCGCCAGTCTTCGCCGATACGAAAAAAATCTCCGCCTTCGGGTTCAGCTTGTGAATCCGTTCTCTGACTGCCTCTGTATCAAAATCGTCAAAGACGCTCAGTGTATCGCATTTGTTGATTAAAACTACGTCGCTGATCTGGAACATCAGCGGATATTTCAGCGGTTTGTCATCTCCTTCCGGTACAGACAAAATCATCGCATTTTTGACGCTGCCTGTATCAAACTCTGCCGGACAGACCAGATTTCCCACGTTTTCCAGTACGACCAAATCCAGGTCATTCGCGCCGATTTCGGTAACGCCCTGTCTGGTCATATCCGCGTCCAGATGGCACATGCCGCCGGTGTGAAGCTGTATGGTTCTGGCTCCTGTCTCGGAAATGGCTCTGGCGTCCACATCGGAGTCGATATCCGCCTCCATGACGCCAATCTTCATCTCATCTGCCAGCATGTCGATGGTTCTCTTCAGGGTCGTCGTCTTCCCCGCTCCTGGCGATGACATCAGATTCAGCAGGAAGGTCTTCTCTTCCTTCAGCTGCTGTCTTAGCCTTTCCGCATCCGCGTCATTATCTGCAAATACGCTCTGCTTTACCTCAATGATCTTGAAATCTTTCATATTCTTACCACCTTGCAACTCACTGTCTGTTGGTCAGACCAAATTCCATAACGATTGTTATACTATTAACATACATGATGAAACACCTTTTGTCAACTAAATAAAGGAATCTTTACAAATATTCTGAATCGTGGTATCATATGGTCAGACCAGAACAGCATGGAGGAATATATTTTGAAATTCGAGAGCCTGAAAAGACCTACAATCAAAGAAGTGTTTATCAATAAGATGGAGTCGATGATTCTCTCTGGAGAACTGCCCGTAGGAGAAAAACTGCCCTCTGAACGGGCCATGGCAGAAGAAATGAATATCAGTAAGACAGCCGTCCACGACGGCCTGAAGGATTTGGAACGTTTCGGCTTTGTCAAATCGGTCCCCAAGCAGGGTACCTTTGTGGCAGATTATGTGGAGACTGGGTCGCTGGAAACTTTGACCGAAATCATCAAATACAATAACAATCGGATGGACGTCCAGACCTACCGTTCCATATTGGAGCTGCGCATGGTACTGGAACCGCTGGCATTTCAGCGGTTTGTCCAGAGAGTCACGCCGGCAGACTACGAAAAACTGCAGGAACTCTTTGATATCGCAGAGAAGATTCCGGCAGACGCGCAGCATGCCGGCCAGTGGGCAGACGCACTGTTCGCCTACCATCATTTCATCTATATCAAGTCGGGCAACAATCTATTCTCCCTGATTTACAACACATTTAAGCAGGTATCCCTCCTGCATTTCAAGAAATACTGCGAGACCCGGCGAGATCAAGCTGCCGTCTGCATCGCACGCCTTCACAAATATCTTCTGGCCGGAGATGGCGATGCCGCAGGTTCCATTTTGATGGAGGAGATTCGCCGCTACTGCCAATTGACAGGACTGGAGCTTTAAAAAAACACACGATATGCAACTTGAAACGGCGGGTCGAATCACCCGCCGCTTTTTCTGTCATTTATTACTTATTATTTCTGCCGATAAAATAAAATCCATTGGACTGATTTCCGTTCATGGTTGTAAAAATCAAGTGCTGATACTCCAGTTCTCTGAAATCTGCCAGCAGTGCTTTGATCCATCGCTCGTCGTGGTGTCTGCATACAGCTCCTTCCGGCAGTTCGAATACGCCGTATACACCGTATTTGTCCTTATATTTCTCATAACGCGGCAGATTGTGATCGTCTGTGTTCAAGAGAAAATCATTGACATAGAGAATGCCGCCTGGCTTTAGTACGCGCTGGATTTCTTTGATCAGACGCCTTTGCTCCTCATCGTCTCTGATGCAAGTCAAAACGGCAAAGAGGATGACCGCGTCGGCTCCGTCGTCAGGCAGGTCGATTTTTTCCTCTTCCTTAACTCGTAAGTCGAGAGTGGGAAACTGCTGCTTTCCTCGTTCTATCATGCCCTCTGCAAAATCAAAACCAAGGAGATTTGTAAACCCCTCCTGCTGCAACTCATTCAGCGTGCGTCCATAACCACAGCCGATGTCCACAATCGCATCTGTCTTTTTTACGTACTGACCAAAAGCCTCTGTCTGAAATGGTGTAGTAAACTTCTTTTCTTCTGAAACACTGTCCCAGTATTCTTTCTGTTCCATGTTTAGCCTCCTTTTATTGCATTGTACCACGAATCAGGGTAATATGAATATGAGATATCTCACATTATTTACGGAGGTTCTAATTTCATGAAATCATTCCCCCTTGCGGAGTTCTTCAGCTTTGATATTGCGCCCTATTGTTCTACCGCGAAATTCGAAAGCGGCCAATCTATTTTAAAGGAAGGCTCAGAGACTGCCCGCCTATACTACCTGTCCGAGGGCAGGGCCAAATTGTTTCTCACTCACGAGAATGGGCGAACTTCTTTGGTCAGCTTCCTCGACGCCCCCTGTTTCATTGGCGAAATGGAATTCTTAGGCGCGCAACAATGTACAAACGGCGTGACAGCAATTACACCGTGTACATGTTACAGAATTGATACCGCTGCCTGCCATGCGCAAATTATGAATGACGCAAAATTTCTCCGCCAGCTCTGCCTCTTTTTGAGCAAAAAAGCGCTGCGCAATACAGCAGTATATTCAAAAAGCCAGGCCTATCCCCTGGAAAATCGTTTGGCCGCCTTTATTTCCACTGCTGCCACTGGCGGCGTCTACCGAGAGAAGCATACGGAGGCGGCAGAATTTCTAGGCGTCTCCTACCGCCATCTGCTCTATGTGTTAGCAGATTTCGTCAAAAAAGGGATTTTGACGAAAAACAAGAGCGGATACCTAATAACAGATTCCCAAGCTTTGCACGATCTGGCAGATAGCGTCAGCATCTATGAATCATCTGGATTATAGAGAGGTGAATGTAATGAAGAAAGAAAACATCAATATTGTTACCATCCTACTTTGCATCGTATTGATTGCCTGCCTGGCATTCAGCGTCCGTCATATCTATCAGCTGCGGCACTACATCGACCGTTCTGTATACCAGAGCCTCGATGGTATCAACGACCAGCTTACGGCGTTGGGTGAAGAATTAAAGGAAATGGATGCTGATTCCATCACAAGGCCGCAGTTCAAAGAACTCATTGACGATTTCTATTACGGATGTTACAGCAACGCCATGGCAATCAAGGATTTCAAACGAGCCAATAAAATGTACGCAGAGTACGATATATTTGATGTGGGTCTCTATTCTCAATGGCTGAAATTCGAGTATGCAGATCACGAGGACAAGCTGACACCTGCGGTAAGGAAAAAAATCTTCACTTCGCTCAGCGAAATCTGTTATGCCTGGGACGACTGTCTCGCTCATAGCAGTCCTAATTACGACTTCCAAAGCGATCCGAAAAACATCGCCGGAAAAATAGAGGAAGTCAACAATATCGCGAGCGAATATATGGACGAACTGTAAGGCTGCCTCCGGTGCAAAGCCGCTCAATCACCTCCGATAATACGGCAGCAGGTGTTCACGAATCATCTTGTCGATATAGGGGCTGCTGCAATTGCCCTTGGCGTCATCCTGAGTGATGATCAGATTTCTGCCGATGTGAAAGCCCAGCTTTTGATACCAATATAGCTTGTCCGCGTTATGCTTGCAATATTTTTCTTTCGTCAGCATGCCCAGATGTTCCCACAGCTTGACCTCCCCATTGGGCAGATCAAAGGTGAAATCCGGCTGCAGCGGCCATTCATCTCCCTCATAGCGTGGGAAGTCTTTTTCGTAGGAAAAGGGAATGCCGTAGCCGGTCAGGGTATTGGTGATAATGACTTCAGACTTAGACCGTACCATCTGTCCGCAGTTCGTCTCATGGATGTGCTTTTCCGGATCAAAGTGGTATTGAATGGGCTTGCCCTCTTCATCCAGAGTTTGCGCGCTGCCCAAGGCAGCGACGGCATCGCGATAACTCTTGGACAACTGCCCTATGATATCCGTAAAAGCGTTGGGCTGATATTGTTCTTTTAATTTCTGCAGCGCCCTTATGTTCTTTTCAGCGGCGGTCAGCGTTACCTCACTGACTCTTTTGTCAAGCAGCGCCTTGATCAAGTCTTTCTGATTTGAGATATTAGACTGCCGAACACCTCCTTCTACTCTCTTCTGGTGGTAAAAGGCAGTCTTACCCTTCCTCTGCTTACTGCACAGCGATCCTTCCGGGCATCTCTTCAATGTCTGTTTACTTTTCTTTGCCAAAATACGCTGTAGAAATATCTCTGCATCTATAAATTCCAAAAAATCTTCCATGGCCTCACCTCCTATACTTAAATATACCATAAATGTAATTATTTTACAATATATTATGCGATGTCTTTTCCAAATTTTCGGCAAACCGGCGTAAATTGGCTTTTACCGGTGTGCAAGCGCCGTTTTTTGCTGGCGTGAGTCTGCTCTGCAGGCAGTCTCTTGCTCAAATGTATGGATTTGCTACAAAAACTGATCATTTTATACAGAGTTAACTTATTACATAGAATTAAATCACTCGCAAAACATCGAGAATCCCTTCAAATTCGGCAAAAAAACGGCGCTATGTATAGAAAAAAGTGTATTTTGCGCCTGATGTTCCAAAATCAAAGCCCTATAAAAAGCCCTCTAAATAGAAAAACTGCCGCACAGTGGTGCGACAGTTTACATATTTTATTTATTTGGTTTCCAGGAGCTCTTCAAATCCACGATTCGATTAAAGACCTTCTCGTCTGCCGTGGTCAGCTTGCTGTCTGCAATATAGTAGCCATGGCGGAAGAACTGGAATCGTTCGCCCGGTGCAGCTTCAGCCAGAGACGGTTCTGCGTAGCCCCAGGTTTCTTCGACGGAATTTGGATAGAGGACGTACTCGCCATTCTCGTCTTCAATCATCAGATAGTTATAGTTTCTGATCTTCACCTTCACAGCAGTCTTCGCATCCACGAAATGAATGGTGCCCTTCACCTTGCGGCCTTCGAAGCCTGAGCCGCTTCTCGTCTCTGGATCGTAGGTGCAGAGTAATTCTTTGATGGAGCCGTCGTCGTTTTTCACTACGTCGTTACATGTGATGAAGTAAGCGCCCTTGAAGCGGACTTCGTTGCCTGGGAAGAGGCGGAAATACTTCTTCACCGGCACTTCCATGAAGTCGGCGCCGTCCACATAAAGCTCGCGGGAAAACGGAATCTTGCGGGTGCCCATTTCAGGCACTTCCTTGTTGTTCTCAAGTTCCACCATCTCGGTCCGCTCTTCTGGATAGTTGGTGATGACCACTTTGATCGGATTCTCGATGACGTTGCGGCTTGGCACCTTGGCTTTGAGATCTTCACGCACGCAGTGCTCCAGCAGGGAAACCTCGACAGTGCTGTTGGATTTTGCCACGCCGATCCTCTCGCAGAAATCGCGGATGGCTTCTGGCGTATAACCGCGGCGGCGCAGGCCTGCGATGGTCGGCATTCTCGGGTCATCCCATCCGTCAACCACCCCGTCATCCACTAGCGCTTTTAGGTGGCGCTTGCTCATCACCGTGTTGGTAATGTTTAGGCGGGCAAATTCAATCTGCTGCGGCGGTGTCTCCCACCAGCCGACTTCTTTCAGAACCCAGTCATACAGAGGTCTGTGATCCTCGAACTCCAAAGTGCAGATGGAATGGGTGATGCCCTCGATGGCGTCTTCGATCGGATGGGCAAAATCGTACATCGGATAGATGCACCATTTATTTCCTGTATTGTGATGTTCTGTATGCGCAATTCTATAAATGATAGGGTCTCTCATGTTGATGTTCGGAGAGCACATGTCGATTTTTGCTCTGAGCACGCGTTCCCCATCGGCGTATTTTCCAGCCTTCATCTCCTCAAACAGCTTAAGGTTCTCTTCTACGCTCTGCTGTCTGCACGGGCTTTCTTTACCGGCGCAGGTCAAAGTCCCTCTATATTCCTTCATCTCTTCGGCGTTAAGATTGCAGACATAAGCCTTGCCCTTTTTAATCAGTTCCACCGCTGCCTCGTACATCTGATCAAAGTAGTCGGAGGCCCAAAGGCGCTTGTCCCATTGCCAGCCCAGCCATCTTACGTCTTCTTCGATGGAGTCAACATACTCCACATCTTCTTTGACCGGATTGGTGTCGTCATATCTCAGATTACACTTACCGCCGTATTTTGCTGCCGTAGAAAAATTCAGGCAGATGGATTTGGCGTGCCCGATGTGCAGATAACCGTTTGGTTCTGGCGGGAATCTAGTGTAAACTTTATCCCCATATTTTTTTTTTTCTAAATCTTTATCAATGATTGCATGAATAAAATTAGTTGAAACAGGTTCACTCATTTAAAATTCCTCCAAATGCTTCGTATTAGTACATATAATATGTTAGTATACCATAAATTGCCCAATTACAAAACAAAATTTACTAGGAATTTCAAAAGCTCAATACAAAACTACTTTACAGTCCATGCCGCCATCTGATAAAATTTAATTAACATTAGGTATTGCCCGAAAAAGAAAGGATAAGTTTATGAATTATAAAATTGTCGGAGAACCATTACCAGCAGTAATCTGTGACTTGGACTCAGGTGAAGCCCTAATAACAGAAAGTGGAGCGATGAGCTGGATGACACCGAATATGAAGATGGAAACCACCAGCAACGGCGGAATCGGAAAAGCTCTAGGCAGAATGTTCTCAGGGGATACCCTTTTTCAGAACAGATACACTGCTCAAGGCGGTCCGGGTCAAATTGCCTTTGCCTCCTGTTTTCCCGGTTCCATCAAAGTCTTTGATATCGCCCCAGGAAAGGAAATGATTGTTCAGAAAAGCGCATTTCTTGCCAGTGAGGCCAGCGTAAACCTTTCAATTTTCTTCCAGAAAAAAATCGGTGCCGGCTTCTTTGGAGGCGAAGGTTTTATTATGCAGAAATTGTCAGGTCACGGTACTGTTTTTGTAGAAATTGACGGATATGCTGTGGAATACAATCTTGCAGCGGGCCAGTCTATGGTCGTAGATACTGGGTATCTGGCCGCTATGGACTCTACTTGTTCCATGGAAATCGTTTCTGTTCCTGGCGTTAAGAATATGCTCTTCGGCGGAGAAGGCGTATTCAACACAGTCGTCAAAGGTCCTGGAAAAATCATCTTACAGACTATGCCAATCAACGTAGTTGCAGGCGCTGTAAGGCCGTTTATTCCGACATCCAACTAAAGACGCCACCAAAAAGACTGCTATCTCAGCAGTCTTTTTCTTCTATATATTTCAGTGCCGCCACGTAGAGCGTAATGAGCGCCGACGATAGTATCATACTGGCAAAGATGTCAGTAAACCAGTGGACGCCTGACAGAAGCCGACCAACTACAGTCAGTCCTATGACGAAAACGGCCGCTGCATCACCTGCTGCCAGCCATCCTCTTTTCTCTTTCAGGTAGTGATGCATCTGCATCATCGCAGTAACCATGACGCAGATGATAAGCATGGTATGAGACGACGGATAAGACGCTTCTAGTTCCTCCGTCAAAATCACTGGCCTGTAATTGATGACGAGAAATTCAAAAACCGCATACACGATTAATACAATAAAGTAGAATCCCCCCAGCAGCAAAATCCTCTCGTCTACCTTTTGGAGGGTTCGTCTTCTAATGAGCTGCACCAAACCCAGTATGGCAAAGGCAAAGATGACCGCCACCGCCACAAAACCAAGCCAGCTGGTAACAACATACCAGAGGCGGCTCGTTCCCAGGTGTTGAAAGAAAAAATGGTTGATTGTTGCAAACCCCACTTCAGATCCTCGCGGACCGATGGGTTTTACGTCGATGATTTTCACCAAAACGGTAAAGATGATAAACGACAGGAATAACATCCCTGTCACGATGAAATATGTTTTTGATTTTCTCTGCATAGTAATTTTCCCTTTCTTTCTACTGCATTCATTATTTGCAAACTAAGTCAGGATTATCAATGCAATATAAAAAAGGGATTGAAATCAAGGCACTTCGCAATGCACATTATCTGCCTGCGCAGCACCTCTACATCAATATTTTTGTGGTAATGAGAACGCTTCTTTTAGAACGGTCTGCAGAAGCTGCTCTTTGTCGTTCTCCACTTTCCCTTTCATAACCGCCTGCAGAAGATACTCTAAACTCTCACCGATAGCCTTGCCCGGTTCTATCCCCGCAGCAATCAAGTCCCTGCCATTTACCGCCAGCTGTCCGACGCTGTAGCACTGTCCTGACTGCAAAATTTCTTCAAGTTCTGGAAGTCTGCCCAAGGTTTCAAAATACATTCTGCTTATCTCTTCGCCATGGCGATATAAAAGTTTTTTGACTGCGAATCCCCCCTCTGGCGGTGCTTCTCGCAATAAACCTGCCACCACCGCCGCTGTTTTGATGGTATGATTATCATATTTCAGCTGGCGCAGCGCAGCCTCTGTCTTTTCTGGAAACAACATCGCCAGGCGTACTGGTAATTTCTTTGGAGCATGGCACACTGACACTGCCCTTAATCCCGGTGCAGCTATTTTGATGATGTCCCCAAATTCCTGTAGAACCTTATCGGCAGAACTTCCCAGAATCAGCTTCGATAGTTCTACGTTGATTCGTTCCGCAGATACCTTTCTGATCCGTTCTGCACACTGCCTCATAGCCTCTGCACTCCCCTTTTCAATCTGAAAGCCCAGAACAGATGCGAATCGCAATCCCCGCAGAATACGCAAAGAATCTTCTTCAAATCGCTTTACAGGCTCTCCCACGCATCGGATCAGCCTGTTCGCAATGGCCTTTTGTCCATCAAAAGGGTCCCGCAATCCGTCTTTCGGGTGATAAGCGATGGCGTTCATGGTGAAATCTCTGCGCGCCAGATCCTCTGTCAAATCGTCTGTGAACACTACTTTTTGAGGATGGCGGTTGTCCAGATACTCTCCGTCAATGCGGTAAGTAGTGATTTCTACTGAACCGCCGCTGGTCAAAACTGCCACAGTCCCATGCTTCATTCCGATGTCGATAGTCTTATAGCCACTAAAAGCGTCTTTGATCTGCTCCGGCTTTGCCGAAGTGCAGACATCCCAATCTGCTGGTTTTTTTCCCATCAAAGCGTCTCTGACGCAGCCACCGACAATAAAGCCTTGATGACCTGCATTCTCCAAAGCCAACAAAGCACTGTTTACGTAATCCGGTATATTGATGTTCACTCTATGACAGCCTCCAAATCCAGCATATCTCTGACGATTTCTATCGACAGATTAAGCTCTGTGGCAATTTCCTCTGGTGTTTTCCCCTTAGCTGAAAGACCGAGCGCTTGTTTCATCTGTTGAACGCCTGTGACAATACCTTCTGCTCTTCCTTCCATTCTTCCTTCTGCTCTTCCTTCCGTTCTTCCTTCTGCTCTTCCTTCCGTTCTTCCTTCTGCTCTTCCTTCTGCAAGGCCTTCCCTGCGGGCATGGACCTTCATGGTCGCTATATCATGTGCAGCCTTCTCTTCCCGTTCCAGCATCTCCCTTGCAAGATCGCTTTCGGTCACCTTCTTATATACATGTTCTGACATCTGAACCGCCTCCTCCCCGCTGTCCAACAGCTGGTTCACATAGTCCTCCATCTGCGGGTCGCTGCAGTATTTCATGTAGGCTGCAAACCTCTCCAAGGGATCCAGTTCCTCCACCGGCCTGTCTGCCGAAACTTTGCCCAGTTCCACAAAGTGCATGGCAAGCCTGTCGGTCAGCGGATGGCCTGTATCTTCCTCTTTGACCAGGAACCTCGTATGGATGCCCGGTATGTCTGGAAAGAGTACCCTGTCCACAAAGGAGATGACTATGCTTTTCTTCATTTTATCATAGTCTTCCCCTTCTTCCAATGCCGAATTCACCATTTTTCCGCCATAAAAGAGCGAACGCTCTGGATAGAATGGCAGTCTGCCATTCTGCATCTCCACGTCGATCAGTTCGCCCGATGACGTCTCGCACTTGATGTCCATGACGGTGGGCTTGTCGCCGATGACAAAGCCCTTCTGGACCGGGTTCAGGAGTCTGACCTCGATAATGGGGTCGTCCTTCCTGTCCAGAACCACATTGAGCAGCGCGATCAGCGCCCGTTTCGATTCTTCTGTGTCCATACCGTAGACCCAGTAAAACACCTGGTCACTGGTCAGTTTGAATCTGCTCCGATAATTATTTTCAAAAAGTTTCATTCCCGCTCCTCACCTCCTCGTCTTCCTTTCCAATAAAGATAACATCGCTGTATGGGGAATACAAGGGAATTACAGCTTCACGTCATTTTTTGAACTTATTTTGTACGTTTTTGATATATTTCTGTAAACCCCTGGCAGCAGTTGGGAGCGGAAAGGAAAAACCAGCCACGCTCTAGGTGAGCTATGACTGGTTTTGCTGCGCTTATTTTGCGATTCTGATGGCCTTATTGGACCATTTGGTATAGACTTTGACGCCGTAGATGGTTCTGACACCTCTGACTTTATAATAGTAGCGGGTGCCTTTTCTGAGTTTTTTGGTATTTTTATAGCTCTTCTGCGTTCCTGTCTTGGTGGTATAGAAAGCCTTGTTGCCATACCCGCTGTTCATCTTTGTCGAACGGAACACTTGGAAATAGTCCATCTTGAATCCTGCGGATTTCTTCCATTTGATGGTGATAGAGCCCTTCTTTGCGGCGGAAGACGCTTTGATGGTCGTTGCCTTGATGCCATTGATAATTCTATCTTGATCGTCTGCAATCGGCTCGAAAGTGACCGATATGGTGTGTGCCTTTACTATATTATCAAAGGTGTAAGAAGAAACCGCACCCACGCTGACACCGTCCACAATAACGTCTGCAACCTTGTAACCTTCGTCTGGTGTAAAGCTAAAAGTTTTAGCGCTGCCATAGTATGCGGAAACTTTGCCCTCTGGAGTGATTGCGCCGTGTTCGCTGGCAGAAGCGGATATATTGTAGACGTAAGAATTGCCTCCGGAGCTGCCGCTCGAAGATTCCTCTTCTGTATAAGCGATTGCATAGGTTGAAAATTTATCGCTGGTTACAGTGATCGTTGCAGGGTTCGTATCTTCGTCTTCGAGCTTCTCTGCAGTGATCGTGCCATTCGCATCTTTGTGAGCCCGGATGATAAAGAATTTGCGATTCGAAGATTGAAGGACTTCCGGTACATCAAAGACCAGATTTAAAGGTATTTTTACGGTGGTCAAATCTTCAGTCGTAGGGTTTGCACCATTTTCAATAATTTTTGCAACCTTGACGTCAAAGTGTTCCCCAATCTTTGCCTCGCTGCCAGCAGCCAGTTTTATTGCGTCAGTTATTTGTTCATCTGGTGTCTCTTTATTTGAGACAACTTTTATCGTACATTTAGCCTTTTCTTGGTCTTTAATTGCCGCCGCATCCTTTGATGTCATGTTTTTCAAGAGATCTTTTTCATTAACCAGCTGTAATCCTTCGGCTGCAGTCTCTACTTGAGGAAGCTTGCTTATTGCGTCATATATTTTCTCCAGTTTTTCTTCAGAAACTTTTTCTTTTACATTTTCTTCTGACGACTCATAGGCAAAATAAGCGTCTAAAATTTTGTCCTTCTCTTCTTCAGTCACAGGCTTTTCTTCCGAAATTTCCGGAATATCATCAATTTTGTCTTCTAAAGATTTTGTGTCCACATCTTTTGTCGTGGCATACAGTTCTACCTGACCTTTTGTTACTTTAAAGTTACTCGTCGTATTGTTATCTACTCCATTAGGCTCGGGCGTAAATGTCCACGTGTATATCCCGAACCCCTCTTTCAAAGTTTGGTCTGCGTCCCATGCAATCGTTCCGGGAGTATCGCCAGCAGAAAGTTGTATCTCAGGAAGCGTAGTCTGACCTTCGGACATTTTGTACACACCTGATGTTACATTTGGGTTAACCGTTGATTCAGCTTGGCGGAGATTAACTAGAAACTCATGGTCCTCCTGATAAAAAACATGCGCCACCTTTTTCCCCACATCATTATACATTAGTACACACGCCTGTACTCTTACACAACAGCAAATACCATAGGGTGCACGTACGTCAGCTCCCATGTCAAGACTATTTATATCAAAGCCTTGTTCTACCGCAGGGGTCGCGTTTATAGTATCCCAGCTCCAAGTATAATAAAATACTACATCCTGATTTACCTTTGCCTCCGCTAGTTTTTTCGCATTGGAATGCTTCGCCACTACATTCAATACGTTTGTTTCTCCGTCATAGGTTTTATCTATACCTTCTCCATACTCAATAACCGGATCTTCCAGTTTATTAATCGCATACAAAGTATCCCCGCTTATCTTATCTGTTTCTTTCATTGGAAGCAAACTAGATGGATTTTCCGCCCATGCTTTTTCACCACTTTGTGTGCCACGTATAGCCGGAAACTTATAGTCTTTATTCTCACTCCAAGTTCCATCATTTCCTTCAACGTAACTAAATGGTCTACCATATAAACATTTTTTGCGTTCATAATACCCACCGTTTCCATCATCAAAATTGACTATGACAGGATAGGTCACAGCATTTTTGCTATTCGAATCAGAGAGCTTATTTTTAACTGAGACATAGTCATCCTTGTCTCTACAAATAATATTTTTAATACTTGAACTGCTTTGAAAGGAAGATGCCGATACAAGGATATTATCTGCTATCTTTTTAGGCAAATATACTGTTGTTAACTGCGTTGATCCAAAAGTGGTACTTCCAATTTGTTGTAAGCTGTCTGGTAATCGCAGCACTCCCTTTATTCCTGTATACCGAAATACTGAATCTGGCAAACTTTGCAACTTATTGCAGTTTGATAAATCAATTTTCTCTAAACCACTTTGGTAAGAAAATGCGCACTTCCCTATTAAAGTTATATTAGAAGAAAAACACAAAGAACCAGAAATTCCATTAAAGCTGTTCGATTGCCTAAATGCGTTTTCTCCAATTGTAGTCAAACTATTTGGAAAGGTCAAAGATCCTGATATCTTGCAATCATAAAAAGCATTTTTGCCAATGCTTTTTAAATACTTAGCGTTAGTAAAATCTAATTTAGTGAAATTACAATCTTTATACTTTTGAGAAGCTAAATCACCATAAAACAACACAAACGCACTATTCCCTATCGCAGTAACCTTCTCCCCATTAATTTCTCCTGGTATCTCCAGTCTAATGTTCTGCTTCTGTTCGTCAGTCAGTCCATTCAAATAGGTTGTCTTCAGTCCAGTAATCGTCCCACCCAAAAACTCATAATCATTTTCTCCTGGTGTTACCTCCCTTGAACCGCTGCTCTCTGCCAGCACGCCAATCGCCGACGTGTTCAGCATCACCAAAAGTGCTAACGCAACAGTCAAAACTCTGTAAACGTACTTCTTAATTTTAAACATCTCCTAACTTAGTAAATTCAAAATATACTAATACAAAACAAAAAAGAAGAACCCGATTCACAAAGCTCTTCCCTTCCATACAAAAAACAGCCCTAATCATAATAACTAGAACCACCTAATTTGTGCAACTGGCTGCCATCCGTAAAGGGAAGGCCCTATAGCTTTGTGTCACTGCCTTTCGACAGGTTTACCAAATATTCAATTCTTTCTTCTACAGTATACCTCTCCCCCAGGTATTTTGTCAACATCAGTTTTTCAACCTATTACGCACTTCTAATCAACATCTGCTCATATCTTGACGCGAAACAGTATGACGCAAACCCCCGGATGGGAAGCCAGGTAAACAGAGGAATCAGGTACGCTGCCCGCGGTACAGTTTTACCCGTCATTTTATCAAAAAAGGGCAAAAGCGCTTAAATATCCTGGTCGTTGAGAGGCTGTAACGGTGGCCTGAGCGAAGGATGCCACGAAGTTTCAACGGGTACAGCCATTATCGCAAGGAGACTCCCTTTGCAGAAGACAAATTTTTTAGGTGCTTTCGCATTTTTTGCAGCAATAGGGGTAAAAGCACAGTCAGCAGGACGCTTCATTCCCCTGCCAATGAAGGCTTCTCCTCCATCCCTCTCAGTTCTCTTTTGTACTGGAACAGCGTTACGCAAATGACAAGCATTACGATTACGCTGACCAGTCCGATGC
Source organism: Emergencia timonensis (assembly GCF_900086585.1). Taxonomy (GTDB): domain Bacteria; phylum Bacillota; class Clostridia; order Peptostreptococcales; family Anaerovoracaceae; genus Senimuribacter; species Senimuribacter timonensis. Next base: position 1,122,784 of record NZ_FLKM01000008.1, on the reverse strand, counting down.
CAAAGACGACGAGACCGTTTTCCGCCAAAGTGATCGCAGCTCTTTTGCTGACCGGTATCAACGCGATCACCGTCATAAATATCGTTTGTATGGTGCGCAGTTTTTTCAGCCTCCCGGCGTGTTGAGATCCCTGACCTTCTGCGATGTTCGAAAGATTCGTCAGAAGCTGGAAGTGAAAATAGAGGATGATCACGTTGATGAACACGTCAACCCAATACAAATCCGGCGCCATAGAAAATATGTTCAGCACCCATTCCGCCAGATCTTCTGCCAGCAAAAGCAGCGCAAAGGGTTTCAGCAGCTTTGCCGACGGGTCCATCGCCGCCACTGCGCCCAGCGCCAGATAAATCAGCAGAAAACCCGCCCAGGAAGGGAAGATGTTTACCGATCCAAGGTTCAAACTGATGTAAATGAAAAGATAGCCCCAGCTGATTTTCCCGATGGCATCCTGGTAATTCATAGTTTCGCCCCTCTCTTAATCTTCAAGGTATCCAGCAGTTCTCCATTTTGATAGATTCTGGTTTCAAAGCCTTCGAAACGGACAAGATCAAAATCCGACGACTCCCCTAAAATGAAGTTCAGTCCGTCAAAATTTCCGTCCCATGGCTGCTTTACAAATCGGAAATCAAATCCAGCGCCTGCACTGCTGCTTCCGCTCACTTCTTGGAGAAGATTCTCTTCTTCTATGATGTCGTCAGGAGCATCATCAGACATGTGATCAAGCGCCGCTGTCATCATTCCAATCACTTTGACGTTACTTCGCTCTGCTTGGCTTCTGCAGTCCTGATACTCGCCCCAGATGAACATCTTCTCCTCGGAAAATTTCGCAGACCGCTTGGAGCGCATGTCAAAAGAAAATCCATTTCCCATCATGTCGGCAAAGAAATCCTCCTGATCTTGGATCTGATTATCGACAATGCGGATGGTCTGTTCATTGATGCGGATGATTCCGGTCTTCCCTTTGCCCTCCGATGCCACCGTCCCCGGCAGTTTCTCAAGCCCCCAGTAAATGTCTATAAATGAAGCTTTGTATTTGCTTATCTTTCCGCTCTGTGTCACCGTCCAGCCTTTCTCCTTCTGTAAAGTCAGAGGGATGATCAGCACGGGCCGTGTTTCATATCCCTCCTGCCCCGCGATCACTGCCAGCGCCGTATAACGATGCTCATTTTCTTTCTGCAGGTTATATACCGCATAGTCGGAAAACGGAACGTCCTTCAGCCCATGAGAAATAGCAGAAGAAAAATCCTTCTCCTGCTCCACCTGTTTATGTAATTCTCCCTGCTGGTGGCAGGGCGTCACAGCCGCCAGATAGTTCGGCAGATTGAGCACCTTCCCCTTGACCCAAGTGTCAATCGCACCTGCCGGCGTCGTGCATCCGTTCATCCTCGCCTCCGCCATCATCACCTTTGATCGATAATCAGACAGATTCGGATAATCGGTCCCGTAGCCGCTCGTCTCACTTCCGGCAAAGATTGGTGCAGCCAGCACGACCAAAGCACAGACCGAAACCAAGGCCATCCCACGGGGATATTTCTTAAAGCGGGCGATGGCTTCAATGCGCCTTTTGATGTTTTTTCCGCCATTGGAGATAGATGTCGTACCTGGAGCTCTTGCATATTTCTCATCGGTCATGGAGAGCAAAATTTTGCCATACGCTCGGCGCTCTTCCCCTTCCAGTTCCTCCAAAACCCTCTGATCGCACAAACTCTCCATATCATTTCCGATGCGATGAAAGACATATTGCAGAAACGGATTGCACCAGTGCAGAGCCCGAAGAATACACCAAAATGCATTCTGCAAAGCATCCGCATAGGTCCTGTGCATCAGCTCATGGAGCAAAATCTTTTCATCTATATCTTCCCCTGCCGGAACTACTAAAAGCGGTCTGAAAAAGCCACAGATGAACGCAGAAGGAATTCCCTCTGCTGTGACAACTTCACAGCCGCTAAGGACATATCGCGCGCAAGTCTCTTCTACCTTTTTCAGCAGTGCCTCCTCCGCCCTTTTGCCGCGCCGCAAGATCCTGCGCAGCCGCACGTAAGACAGGCCATAGTACAATATAGAAATCAATACCCCTAGAATGTATAGGACAAAGAGCCAGTCCGTGACAGACACTGGCATTTTACTTACAAAAGGCAGGCCAGATGTATTTTGACCGATGGGAATCCACTGCTGGGTGTACGCCGAGGCGAGACCGGATTCTACAGTTGTCTTGGCCGCTTCTATCCCTGCTGCAAGCGTCACACTCAGATAGCGCCCTGTCAAGTGAGCTGGCAGAAGAATTTTGCACGCTAACAAAATCCAGACCGCATATTGCCATCTGGGTGATAGCTTGTCGGCAAAAAGCCACTTGACGATCAAAAGAATTGCGGCTGTGATTGTCACCTCCGCTGTCTGCAGCAAAAACTCCCATATATTTGTCATCTCAGACCTCCATCTCATCGAGCAGCTTTTTCAGTGCACCCCGCTCCTCTTCCGTTATCTTGGACTCCTTTAAAAAAGCCGTTACCAGATCCCCTGTCGCTCCTCCATATATCTTTTCCAATAGATTGCGGCGTTCTTTTCTGGCACATTCCTCATGGCTGACGCCTGCCTTGTACTGGTGAGGATCTTTGCTACGATCTATGGTCACAAGGCCTTTGCTCTCCATTCTGGTCAAGTACGTATGAACCGTATTGCGGCTCCATCCAGTAACAGGTTTCAGTTGGTCTACCACCTGACCTAGGTTAAACCTTTTTCCGCTCCAAAGCACATTTAAAACAGCTAATTCTGCTTCAGATAATCTGCGCATAAAAACACCTCCTACAGTTGTAGTATCTAATTACATACTACAACTGTAGGAGGTTTGTGTCAAGAAAAACAACTTATTTTGCGATTCTAATTGCTTTGTTGGACCATTTGGTATAGACCTTCTGTCCGTCCAGTACCCTGACGCCTCTTACTTTGTAATAATAGCGCGTGCCCTTTTTCAACTGTTTCGTGTTTTTGTAGGACTTCTGTGTCCCCGTTTTCGTCGTATAAAAAGCCTTTGTTCCATAGCCAATGTTCTTCTTTGTTGAGCGGAATACCTGGTAATAATCCACCTTAAAACCTGCCGACTTCTTCCATTTAACTGTAATTGATCCTTTTTTAGCAGTGGTCGAAGCGTTGATTTTAGTGTTTTTAACACCTAATCTTATTTTAGCGAAATATCGATCGGCTGTTTTCCCATCTACTAGGGCATAGCTGGAAAAATGTCCAGTTTCGAACACATAATACTGCTTGCCGTCTTTTACTACTTCACTGCCTGAAAGAGTCACATAAGCGCCGTCATCTGCCAGGTACACTACTTTTACAGTCTTGTTCAAGAGGCGGTCTGGAATCGGAATGGCAATAGTCACTTTTCCCTCGCCAAAAGCAGTTACAAAACCATTTGCGTGAATCACTTTTAAGTCTAACAGGACGCCGTCATCTCCTACAATTTTCTTTTGTGCATTGCTAGGTTGTTCCACAACTTCGGCAACAATGGTTATTTTGTCCCCTGTTGCCCCTTTTGAAATAGCCTCTAACGCTTTATTATCGAAGGAAACATCCCCGTTGCTTGTTTTAATCGTCAAAGCAGCATCTGTCTTTTCTACAATTCCATTGATTGTCTCAGCTGGAAGTTCTACCTTTATCACTGGCTTATTCCCCTTGGGAACTTCAACGGCCACTTCATCAGCATCCTTCGCAGCAGCTTGCTCCACCAGCTTCTTTGCCGCCTGATCGCTGATTGTCGCTGTGGTCTCTTTGCCACTAGTAGTCGCCTGTGCCTCTGTCTTTGTCGTCGTTCCTTCTGTTGTGCTGTCCGTGGTTACGTCTGGCTTGGCGGGCGGTACGATGATCGGTCTGTAAATCTCCCTGACCACATATCTGCCGGTTCCATCACTGACACATTCATAGCCTTCGCCAACGTACTGACTGACATTCTGTGGGAAGGTACCGGAAATGATGCCAGTAGTGGTCGGGGTCTGCAAGTTTCCCTCAACTGCCTGGTCCAGCGTTTTACCATCTGTGAGCTGCCAATAATTGTGTTCCAGGTCAATCTTGGCACCGGCTTCAATGAAATGGTCTTTGATTAACTTCCCTTCACCATCCCCTGAGTTCAAAATGATGTTGTTGTTGATTTTAATATCCGCAGAGGAAAAAACATCGTTAAACCTGAACGCTCTGTCCTTTGCACCATCAATAATGTTCTCCGTGATGACTGCTTTTCCTCTGACCTCACCTTGCAGAGCGATGGCGTTGTGAACCGTGTTTTTGATGACGTTTCCTTTGATTTCGATGTCCGCTGGCCCGCCGCAGGCTCCGCCCAGATAGATGCCTTGATAAGCTTTCTCAATTTTATTATTATTTATAGAGACTCTTTTAAAGGTACCTTTATCGCTCGATGCTAGATATATGGCCTGTGCTGTATTTTCTTTACTTTCCAGGTTGAATTTACAGTCGCTGATATTCAGATGATCCACTGTTCCGAACGGATGTGAAGCATCAGTATTGCTCCAATAGGAAAAGTAAATTCCGCGATCCGTCTCTGCACTCTTAAAAGATAAGCCTTGGATAGTCATATAGTCAATATTGATGGATCCAAAATAGTCACTATCTACTATAATATTATTTCCAGTCATATAATCCACTATCATTGCTCCTTTGGAATAATGTCCCGGTCCGACCAGAAAATTCTCTAAAACCGCACCCTGCTGACCTGTTAGGGTAATATGCTGCAAAGTGCGCATATAATACCCATTCTTATCTGCAAGCTTATCGATATTCCTATTTCTGATTTCCAGCTTTCCATAGTTACCTGGTACAAAGTTGAGTGTCGTATAGTCCACCGCATAGTTCAACGCTTTCTGCGCATTTGTTGGATTCACGTTGACTATGATGCCGCCCGAATTGCTAGAATTTTTTACCGTCAGCGTTCCCTGTTCGCTCATATAAAACGGTCGCACTAAATCCTCTGCTGTTGTGATGGTTTTCCCGTTCAAATCCAAAGTGATATCAGTCCCGACATTCACGCTTTGATGAATCGTCATATCTTCCAAAAGCTTAAGCTTGGTTCCACTGCCAGCTTCCGCCATAGCCTGCTCCAAAGATGGATAGGACTTGTTTGTACTATCATTTTTTACGACTGATGCAGTGGCTTTGGTATAGACTGTATCCTTGTGAATTGTGCCCGTCATATCAGCTCCGGGTTTATTACGATAATTATAATCCTCCAGTGAGGTTAAAGACTCTCCATCGACCTCGAACTTGGCATTTACTGAATATCCCAAAGTCAAAACCTCGGATTTTCTATTTCCATCCTTATCTTGTATCATCAATGAGGATACTCCGTTAACAACCGGATTGCCATTCCGATCCATCTCATCATAGATTCTTGCCTTCACTTCTCCATTGCTAGCTTTAAAGATACCGATAGGTGCATTTCCGTCTGCGGTATAGTACCCGATACACTTTTCTAAGTCATATTTATCATACCCATCAGAAGATGAGGTGAAAAGATCTTTAAAATATCCCTTATAGTAATATGACAAATCTAAATATTTTACGGTTATAATGAACATATCATAATCATCATAATTATGCAGTCTCAATTGACGAGTTGGTATTTTAACTTGATTATTGTCAATGACAGTTGGCTCTATTTCATAATACTGATCGCCTATCTGATAAGAGATGGACATTTTTTCGGACGTATCTTCTTTATAAGCCTCTTTACGCTCCGCCTGTAAATATACATATTGCTTCTGATCCAGACTACACTTATTCACAGTAGATAAGTTGTAAAACTGGCTACTTCCAAATGATGGACTGTTTTCTGCAGTCAAAGTGACCATTTGATCTGTATCTGTCCCCATCCTCAAGGTCAAAACGTCCGGATTTCCTTGGTCATCTCCGGCAGCAAAGGCCATTATCGGCATGCAGCCCATGACCACTGCGATGCAGAGAAGGATTGATAGTAATTTTTTCATAATCGTTCCTTTCTTAAAATACTAAAAGAGCATGGCCACGGCACATGCTCTTTTTGCGCAATAAAACAGACTTCATTCATCTATGAACAAACTCAAATAATCTGTGCAACTGGCTGCCATCCGTAAAAGGGAAGGCCCTATAGCTTTGTGTCGCTGCCTTTCGACAGGTTTACCCAATCTTCAATTCTGGTTTTATTATACGACGTTTTTACCAGCGATTCAAGAACATTCGTTATCTTCTCAAAATTTTCCAGTCTGCTCTGCCATCCACTTTCACTGCGTATTCAAATTTTGCGTTATCATACATTTTTAACGACAAAAGACCGGCGCAGAAGCACCGGTCCGTGTTAGCAGTATATACTATTTTCTAGCAGCTTTTCCGATTGCAAGGCCTTTTGCATAAGCCTCTTCGTTCAGTGGAAGCAGCTGTGGTTTTTTCTTACCGATTTTGTTTCTGATGCCCTCTAAGATGACGTCTTCAGAAACGACTTCAGTATATCCGATGTATGCACCGAGCATGATGATGTTCAGCACCTTTGGATTCCCCATCTCCAGAGCCATTTCCGTTACAGGCACCTCTACAACTGTGATGTCGTCTCTATCGATCTTTGATTTTACGATGGAGCTGTTGATGAACAGGGTTCCGCCCTCTTTCAGTTTTGGAAGGAATTTGTGCAGGGAAGGGTCGTTCATGACGATCATGTCTTCCATGGCTTCCATAACCGGCGCACCGATTTCGTCGTCAGAAATGACGACATAGCAGTTCGCTGTTCCTCCACGCATCTCAGCGCCATAGGATGGGAAATAGGTAACGTGTTTATCTGTTGATTCGCAGGTTGCTGTTGCCAAAAGAGTTCCCAGCATCATGACACCCTGTCCGCCGAATCCGGCAACAAGTAAATTTCTTTCCATGATTATTCCTCCTTCGCCTTATCTCTGAATACTCCCAGAGGGAATTCCTTCAGCATATCCGTTTCTAAGAAGTCCAGCGCCTTTGCTTCGTTGAGACCCCAGTTTGTCGGACAGGAAGTGACGATTTCTACCATGGAGAAACCTTTTCCTTCCATCTGATACTGGAACGCCTTTTTGATGGCAGCTTTGGTCTTGCGAACGTTGCCCGGCGTGTTGCAGGAAGTTCTCTCGAGATAGTAAGGAGCTGTCAGCTGGTTCAGCACTTCGCACATGTGGATCGGATAACCGTGTTCCTTCGGGTCTCTGCCCTTTGGTGCAGTAGTAGCTTTCATGCCGATCAAAGTCGTCGGCGCCATCTGTCCGCCAGTCATGCCGTAAATTCCGTTGTTGACGAAAATGACAGTAAAGTTTTCACCTCTGTTTGCAGCAGAAACGGTTTCGCCCAGTCCGATGGATGCCAGGTCGCCGTCTCCCTGATATGTATAAACCAGTGATTCCGGGCTGGTTCTCTTGAGACCTGTCGCTACTGCACAAGCTCTTCCGTGTGCAGAGATGTTCAGGTCGTGACTTACATATAACTGTCCCAATCCGCAGCAGCCTACGCCTTCGCAGCGGACTAATTTCTCCAGCATGCCCAATTCCTCAGAAACTTCACCGATGAGCTTATGAATCGTTCCGTGCATGCAGCCAGGGCAGAAACCAGATACTGCATCTGGCTTGATACCAATGGTTCTCTTATATACCTTCTCCATTATAATACCTCCTTTGCCAGTTCACGAGCAGCTCTCAAAACTCTTTCTTTAGTCATGAGTTCTCCGCCTGAACGCAGACATTCTTTGATCGGACATCTTCCATGAACAGCATGGTCGATATCCCATACCATCTGCGCCGGAATGGACATTTCTACATCCAGAATGCCCTTTACTCTGTCAAAGTCGAGGTTTTCATAAGACTTGTAAGGGAACGGATGAATCGCAATCGGTCTAATCATTCCGGCCTTGATTCCTTCTGCTCTCAGTTCCTTAACTGCTACTTTTGCAATACGTCCGGAAATGCCATAAGCAGTTAAAACGATTTCTGCATCATCCAGCATGATTTCTTCCACTCTGACGTCCTTGTCTACCCATGATTTATATAATTCAGCAGCAGCGATATTGACAGGCTCAAAACTGCCGCCAACACCACCCGGAAGAATTCTCACTTGTTCTTCAGGCTTATGTCCGACTGCAGACACGCTGCGGCGTGCTTCCTTCATAGCAGCAACTTCTTCTGCAGTTTTCATAGGAGGAAGTTCAACCGGCTCCATCATCGTACCCATGACGCCGTCAGTCAATACCAATACAGGGTTATTGTCTCTTTCAGCAAGATCAAATGCTTCGTAAGTCATATCGACCGCTTCCTGTACGGTGGACGGTGAAAGGACGATCATTTCAAAACCGCCGTTACCGGAGGCTTTTGTCGCCTGCAGATAATCCTGCTGCGCCGGCTGGATTGCGCCGATACCAGGGCCTCCTCTGCCTACGTTTACATAAACGATCGGTAAACGTGCTCCCGCACAATAGGATACGCCTTCGCTGTAAAGGCTGATACCTGTACTTGAAGAGGAACTCATGGATCTAGTTCCAGTCTGCACTGCACCATAAAGCATGTTTACGGATGCAACTTCACTTTCGCCCTGTACGAAAACGCCGTCAACTTCCGGCATTCTTCTTGAGAAGTATTCCGGAATTTCGTTCTGTGGTGTAATCGGGTAGCCGGCGAAGAACCTGCAACCTGCTCTAACAGCTGCTTCTGCAATCGCTTCACAGCCTTTCATAAATACTCTTGCCATTTTCTAAACCTCCCTATAAACCTCAATTGCTGCGTCTGGACATACGACACCGCATGAAGCGCAGCCGATGCAATCATCCGGATTTGCCGCAACAACATACTGATAGCCTTTTGAATTAACTTTGTCGCCAATTGCGAGTACGTTTTTAGGGCAGAATTTGACGCAATAGCCACAGCTCTTGCAGCTCTCTGCTCTAATTTCTACTTTTCCTTTTGCCATTTTTGATTACCTCCTAATTGGTGTATGACGGGTCAGCAGAAGCTAAATCCGCCAACCGATATTCAATAACCCTCTATTCATGATGCAGTGGGTTCGTTGATAAATTTATTCGTTCCATTCATATGTAAGATAAAGTTTAATTGGAAGCAATGGAACTTCAACTTTGTCCTCTATGTCTGGACAGATCTCTTCTCTCGCGCACATATAATCTATCGAGAGATATTCGTCAATCAGGGCCTTGACCTTGTCGTTGCCACGGATAGCTTCTTCGGCAGTTGTGGTCAGTCCCACGTTGGGATTACTCATGATAGAAACATTTGCAAGCTCGATGTGAGCCATACCCAAAACCCGGGCCATGGTTCCGTCGATGGCTACCAAATCCTTAGACCAAGGTCTGTAAGAATTGATAACAAAGAAGTTCTGTGTAAATTCTCTGTTCAGCAAAGGTGCAAAGCCGCCGATCAGTCTGGCTCCCAGATGGTCGCCGCCTACGTCGATGACTACGATTACATTTTCATCCATCAAATGCTCTCTGACACCGCCTACGATGGTCGGCGCGTCAAAAAACTGCTCTTCGTAGTGGAACGTTACGTTCTCCTCCTGCAGTTTTTCCTTTACGTCTCTGGACCTGAACAATGGTTTCGTTTGGTCTACGTCAAAGAAGTGCACCGGCTTATCGCTGAGCCTCGCAAGCTGAATTGCGAAGTTAATAGCAATCTCACTTTTTCCGCTGCCCGCTTCTCCAACAAAGACAAAATTCTTCTTATTTTTCAGAAGTTCTGTTAATATCTGTTTCATCAAAATCCCCCATTAAATTGCCTCTTTACACTTTTCATTGTAACCAATTCGATGGGCAATGTCAAATTATTTTTCAGATTTTATAACTTTTTGTTTGGTAGTTTGAATTTTCTTGATATTGTTTCCATTTTAATCAAAAAATTTACAAAAAATATAAAAGGCTTAATAATAGTATATGTTTTGGCGCAAGAATGAACTAGTACGAATTCGGACTAGTTCGTTTTTAACGAAGGATACTATAACGTCTTCAACCGTCATAACAGAAGGATTGGGATAAATAGATGCTAACCTGTGTCTCTGTCGCACCAGCTTTTATCAGGCCTCTTAGACTAAAAACGCGGCAGAAGGTACAGTTTCTCACCGCACCTTCTGCCGCGTTCTTAAAAAATAGGAGCTTTTACTTTATTCTGTGTCGAGAAAATCTTTGATATTCTTAACGGCCTTCTCTGCCAGACGCTGACGGGCGTTATAGGTGAACCCCGCCACCCGGTCAGCAAGCACGATTCGTTCTTGCTCTCTGTACCACTGGCGGTATTCCTTGTGAATCGATCCTGCGTCGAGAATTGCGTAATTTCCCGCTGCAATCCAATGCGCAAAGGCCTCCAGATTGAAGGATGGCCCTACTCCCACATTGATAAAAAGCTTTCCCATCTGGTCAAAGTCTTCTTTTTCCATGACAATCTGGTTTCTCGGAATGCTGGTCAAAATCACATCACTGCTGCTAAGCAAATCTGCCTTCTCCATATACGGATACGGGCAGTCTGCTTTTTTTGTTCGGTTGTGATAGGCCACTTCCATGCCGAAAAATGCCGCCGCCTCTGCAATCATGGTCCCCACCGTGCCCAGGCCGATGATGCCCAGTTTCATATGGCGCAGTTCTCTCTGTTCCTCATAAAGGGAAATGGGACCCAAGCCCTTTACCACTTGAATCAACTCACTGATGACGTACTCTGCTACGCCGTAATCGCCATAATGGCTGACTCCCGTCACAGTAATGCCCTTTTCTCTGCAGCAGGGAATGTCCACGTTGCAGGAAGCTTCGTTAAAATAAGTACAGCACAGACCGACGTAACGCAGTTTATGGCATTGAGAAAGAGTTTCTTTCGTCAAAACCGTGTTCCAGGATACCAGCACAGCGTCCGCTTCCTGAATCCGCCGTAAGATGGTTTCCTGGTCAGAAGGGAAATCTTCATAGCAGACCACCTGTTCGGCCGACAACTCCAGCGCCGGCAAAGCAAACTCTGCAATGCCGGTATTGTCAACCATCACTAATAAATCAAATTTTTTCATTCTATGCTCCTCATCTTACGATGCCACAATTGCACATTTCTTTACGGCCGCCTCCATAGATGCGATGGTAGGCGTCAGATAACTGCCGTTTTCCTGCAGGACCCTCAGCGCTTCGATGGTCACGCCGCCGGGAGAAGTCAGCTCTTCAATCTTGGCTGTAGGAGAAGCCCCCGTTTCCTGCAGAACCTTCACGACACCCAGCATATTTTCGAGAATCAGCTCCCGGGCCTCTGCGCGGGTAAAACCCACATAAATGCCAGCGTCAATCATCGCTTCTATAAATTTGTATACCCAAAGCGGTCCCGTACAGCCATATCCCTGAAAGCTGTCGAACTTGCTTTCCTCCATATAGAGGACCTTTCCAAGGCCCTGGAGCAACTGGTCGACGAAAGCTTTATCGTCCTCGCTGAGGTTTTCATTACTGTGAGCCAGCGAATACCCGTTGCCAGACTGACTGAGGGTGTTAGGCACGATGCGCACGATTTTTTTATCACTGCCTAACTGCTCCTCGAAAACACTGATTGCAACACCGCAGGCATAAGACAGCACGATGGTATCCAAACGCAGAATCGTTTTCAGTATGCTGGTGACACTGGAAATCTGCGGCGGATTGACGCCTACAAGTACCATATCAGCCGCTTTGATTGCCTCCGATGCATCGGTAACTGCCGTAATTCCATAAGTATCAGTCAGGTAGCTGCAGCGGGCGGGAATCATCTCTCCCACGGTTATGTTTTCAGGATTCAGGGTATCGTTCCCCAGCAATCCTCTGATGATGCTTTCGGCCATTTTGCCGCCGCCGTAAAATACGATTCTTTTGTCTACTTTTTTCATGTCTGTCCTCCGTTTATTTTCATAGTCCCACTAGATCTTCAGATTATAAAAATCTATCGACTGCTTGATGTGGAGCCGCATTGCCAGCTTGGCGCCTTCCGCATCCCTGCACTTCATCATCTCCGTTATCATGCTGTGGCTCATCACGAGTACTTCATCGTTTTTCTGGATGATGCTCTCTTCGTTGAAAGCCTTCACCGTGGCCGTACTGATGTTCTCATACAGTCTGATAATAAATTCATTGTGAGTTGCCAATGCAATTGCATTGTGGAACTTTTTATTCATATCTGCTGTGAAGTCACCCTCTTCCGGTGATGCTTCAATCAGTTTCGTATATTTAATAATTTTCTGCAGGTCCTCGTCAGTGGCTTTTCTGGCTGCGATGGCTGTCATTTCCGGCTCTACAATCAAGCGTACCTCATACAGATCCTTCAGCTTTACCTGCAGAAAATTCAAGTCATTAAAGCCATAGTCGTCGTGTAACGCCTCATTATCGATGACAAAGGTCCCTTTTCCTCGTTTTCGCTCGAGAACATTGATTGACGATAAATAAGTAATCGCGTCTCTAAGGGTGGTTCTGCTTACCCCCAGTTCTTCCGCCAACACCAATTCATTAGGCAGCTTGTCTCCAGGCTTGTAGGTCTGTTTCACAGTAATCATCTCCGTAAGCTCTTTTATGGTCTGATCTGTCAGGCTTCGCTTATCCAACATATTATTTCCCTCCAATTGTATTACTACTGAAATTATTACATATTCAGTTGGTTTTTACAAGTGGATTTATTTCCGCCGTCGAGACATTTACCGTACTGCAAAGACTTTCTTGATTTCTGCAGGCAGGCATTCTGCCTCCTTCACACAGTGTATGCCCATGGCCTCCAGTTCCTCTGTGACGTCAACAGGAATATTGCCGCCTTCGTCATTTTCATTGAGCAGGCCGCCCATAAAAATCTCCGCCTCGATACCCAAGCGGTCCATTTCCCGCAGCAAGGTCTTGGCGAAGGTTCTGGCGATTCCATTATAGGAGCTGACCAAAATCACACGGCTGTCCGTTTCCAAGGCCATTTCAGCGGCTTCGCCAGGACTGGCGTCCCTTCCGATGTCAAAGATTTCGGCATTGGATCTGCGCAGGACGTTGCCCACGACCACCTTGCCAAATTCGTGAATGTCTGTAGCACAGAGAATTACTTTCAGTCCCTTTAGGTCGGACTTCTGCGGATCAAAATTCTGCAAGCACTGGTTCTGAATCTTTTCCAAGCTGCACACCATATCTGTGGGCCAGATGGGTCTTCTGCCATTTGCGTATTCGTCAGTCGGCTCCCCCAGACCAAAAGCCCGTTCCAGGTACTCCGGTCCCAGCTCCTTGCAGGTAATCATAATCTCTGCCGGATTTTTCATATCGATACCCATATCTGCCAGACCTTCCATGATATTATCAAAGACCGCCTCGGCCCCCTGCAGCAGCAATTGCTTATCTTTTTCAACCTTAGTCCAGTTGATATAGGGTTCAAAAGCTCTGGCGTAGCGTTCGATTTCGTTACTCATGATTTGGGCATCCAAAATTTCTTCTTTGGTGGGAATTCTCGCCGCCTCTGATACCGGCACCGAACTCATGGCGTGGCCGGTAGGTTTGTGAATCTGGCCGATCATGTCACCGATGATATAGCCGTTTACTACGGCATTGTTTCTGACAAAATCCTTGGTGTAATCCGTGGTATTTCCGTAAATCATGGTGCCGCAGGAATCCCCTTCGTTGATTTCATCCAGTGCCATTGAGAAAGTCAGGCGCAGAATGGGACTGCTGAACAGATTTCCGAAACAATGGCCCAGCTTTGCCCCCATCAAATCCTCTGCCAGATATTTTTCGACCTTGGCCCATGCCAGAACCGTAACCAAGTCGTTAAAGGCTGCGGCAAAGCCGTCATCCAAATTGGAATGCATCACCATGCCCTTTTCTTTGTTCTGCCCCATGATGCAGATGGCCAGACAGGCATCCAGGGTTCGTTTGTTCCTATCGTATTGAAAGGGATAGCTGTAGCTGAAATACTGCGAAAAATTCCCCACCGATGTCGCCCCTGCTTGAAAGGCCAATTTGAGGTTTTCAAGACTGCGCAGAGAGCCGATCATGTTGTCGCCAAAATGAATCATCAGCGGCGCTGCCTGTCCCAAGGCCGCCCACTCCTCTTCGCTGCAAAGCACAAGCCCTGAACCGACCATAGCATGATCCTTATATTCATCTGCGATACCCATGGAAACATCCAAAAGTATGCCCACTCGGTCTAAGGTGCAGCCCTTCTTATCTAATTCCTCATAGAGCCACTTCATGGCACTGCAGGTTTCCGTCACTGAATGATAACCGATGGCGGCGTGTCTGGAGATCCTGTTCTCCGCCTTACACTGTTCTTTGAACGCTCTCTCTGATGAAACGCCCCGCTCTCGGCAGAATGCAGTTTGTCCGTACTGCCAGTCTTTGCTGATTTCCGCCGCTTGTACCTTCATCTCCTGCAAGGACGGAAAATCCGCAGTGATGAAATCCTGTTTTGAATATGTTTTCATTCTCTTTCCCTCAATTTATTTCCACGATATTTTCTTTTGCAATATGCAGCGCGCTGGCCGGATTGATATCGGCACAGAGTCCTATGGCATATAAAATATACCGTTTATCAAGATAAAATTTGCTTTCCTTGGGCAGCAGCAGTTCCTTTTCCGCTGGTCTGCCGATGGCTTTGCGCAGGACTTCCGCCGGATTGCGGCTGTGAATGAGGGGGCCGCCCGTACCGATTATGCCGTTGATTTCGCGCAGGTCTTTTCCTTCTATCGCCTCACAGACATTTCTGGCATAAGCGTTGGTGGCTTTGCCGCAGTGCCTGCGGGCGCTGATCTCCACTGCCCCTTCTGCTAAGATCAAATCAATCTTCCTCTGCATTTCGTTATCCGGCACATAGGTGGGTGCTTCGGCTCTTTTCTTACAGCAAGCCTGCAGTTCTTGTTCTGCTATTTCTGCCTTGCCAGAAATTTTCATAGCTTCCATCAGAGAGAGACAAGAAGATCTGACTCCTAAATCCCCCTCCACCGTTCTTTTGGCAAAGGGCTCCGGTGAACCGATATGTTTGGCGGCGGATGTATTCTCCTCCAAATAAGAATACACATCCGTCGTAGCTCCGCCCACATCGAAGACCATCAAGCCGCCAACCCCTGCATCAAAGGCAGTTCCCCGTGAGAGCAATTGACCGCCGGCCAGCACTGCCGCCGGTGTCGGCATCACTACCCGACCGATGATGGAAAAGGCTGATGCCAAGCCTTTGGCCCCTACAATCCGTTCCATAAACAGCTGCCTGATGATTTCTCCTGCCGGCGCGCCGTTGAGCTGCCCATATGCCGGGAATACGTTTTCTGCTATATAACAGGAAATGGAACTGTTGACCAGCTCCTGCCTGATATAAGAAGCGATTTCCTGGTTGCCTGCATAGACCACGTAGGAGGACACATCTGCCCTCTTCAGCATTCTGGCATTGTGTAAAATCCGGTCCGTATTCCCCCCCTCGATACCGCCGCAGAGAAGAAGAATCTCTGGATTGATCTGTTCTATTTCACCCACGTCATCTGCGGTCAGATTATTTTCATAGGTTTTGATGATTCTAGCGCCTGCACCTAAAGCCACGTTTTTTCCTGCCAAGAGACTGAATCGCTTGGTCAGTCCCACTACTACCATTCTAAGGCCTCCAGCTGCACTGCTGCTGGTGATGATCCGTCCATCTTTCACGCCTTTTTCTCCCACATAACTTTTCGCCTCTGCAAGACAGGCAAGAAGGGCGATTTTGGCGTCAGTTTCCACCGTCGTAGGACGTTTTGTGGTCATGACCAGTTCCCCATTCTCTAAATCAAGAACGCAGAGCTTCGTAAAAGTGCTGCCAAAGTCAACACAAAGTGTATACCTCATAAGATTCCCTCTATTTTTTGTCTCTGCCCATGATGCGAATCTCGATGCTCTCCGCCTGAAACCAAGACACAATCTGGTCAAGATGCGTTTCTGACGGTGTCTCAAACTCTGTCATAGGTTCACCTATATTTCTCCCTTTGGCAACTCCGAGACTGTGATAAGGCAGACCGTCAACATTTTTCAGGTCAAGGTCATGCAGGAGACGGCAGATGGCCTCCATATCCCTTTCCCCATCATTTAATCCGTGAATCAGCGGCAGCCTGATGATGATTTTGTCATGGACATCGGGCAGGCGGCTTAGCTTTTCCAGATTTTCCAAAATCATGTTATTGTTTACCCCGGTCAACTCTCTATGCCGCGCTTCATCCATGCACTTTAAATCAAAGAGCACGGTGTTGGCACCCTGACACAGATTTCGCAGCGGTTCATAACCACAATAGCCGCAGGTATCGATGGCAACATCCAGATGCGCTGCCCGGCACTTTTCTAAAAGTCGCTGAGCGTAGGCCGTCTGACTAGTGACCTCGCCTCCGCTGAAGGTGATACCACCTCCCGTCTCCGCATAAAACCCTTTGTCCTTGGTCAGCAAAGACAGCAGTTCGTCATCGGTCTTACGCATGCCTACAAGCCGCAGTGCACCTGTGCAGCAATTGTCTGCGCATTTTCCGCATCTTTTGCACTGCTTTCGATCAATGTGGACTCCATCACTTCCCATGGTGATAGCTTTTTCCGAGCATATGCCGCTGCACTCGCCACAGGCAATGCATTGATTGCCTGTGTATAGGAGTGTAAAGTCATAATCTATCAGTTCCGGATTATGGCACCATTTACAGCGCAGAGGGCATCCCTTAAAAAACACCGTGGTGCGGATTCCGGGGCCGTCTTCGGTGGAAAACCGCTGTATGCCGCCGATCAATTCTTTACTATTCATGATGTCGCTCCGTTTTAACAATCACAGCAATGCAGGGTACGGGCGATGATGTTGTCCTGCACGCTCTGATCCAGCTCTGTAAAGTAAGCTAAATATCCCGCCACTCTGACTAAGAGGTTCTTATACTCCTCTGGATGTTTCTGCGCCTCACGCAAGGTTTCGTCGGATACCACGTTGATTTGAATGTGCTCACCATAGTTGTCAAAGTAAGTCTTTACCACGCCGCCCAGGACGTCTTTGCCCTTCTCTCCAGCGATGGATCTCGGGTCGAAGCGGATGTTGAACAGGGTTCCGTCTGTGGTGTAGAACTGATCGATCTTTGCAACAGACAGAACGGTTGCCGTCGGTCCGTTGACATCCCTGCCCATGACTGGTGAAACGTTGTCACCCAGTGGTGCAAAGGCCTTACGGCCGTCCGGCGTGGCGCCCACACATTTGCCCTGTACGATATTGTAGGATTGAGACTCGATGTCAAAGCAGAATCTGGCGCCGCGGCTGTCTCTGTAGTCAGAAATCATCTCATTGATGTGTTTGATAATCAAATGTCCGATGAAATCCACCTCATCGATGTCGTTGCCATACTTCGGTCCTTTGTTGAGCAGCTTCTGTCTCAGAACTTCATCTGCGAAATCGTTATCGCAGGCGGTCAGCAGTTCCTGCGGCGTAATGACCTTGTCCTCAAATACGAACTTTCTCACAGCGGCCAGGGAGTCGATGGCGTTTGCAAGCCCATCGGCCAAAGCGCCGGAATAGCTGTACTTGGCACCGCCCTGCTGCAGCGTCGTCCCTTTGCCGATACAGTCGTCCACACACATGGAGGCGAACGGCATATTCTGACGGATCGCATGAATCGCTGTTACAGAATTGTAAGCGTTGATCATTAAATCGAAGGAGTGATCCACCTGAATCAGGAAGGCCTGGAAAAAATCTTCATAAGAGGCGAAGTCTTCAAACTTTCCGGTGTGTGGACCAGTCTGTTTGCCTGTCTGCGGATCAAAACCGTCGTGCATAGCAAACTCAATACATTTGAGCAGATTGACCGTACCCACCTGGGCTCTTCCGTCGGATTTTCCGGCAACCATGGGCTGTACGCAGCCCATAACCCCCCAGTTCCTGGCATCTTCAATATTGATTCCATCACTCTTTGCCAGAACGAGAGGGATACAGAGATGGTCGTTGAAAAAGGCTGGCGTAGCCAATCCTTTCTGTATCATGGAAATGGCCTTGTCGAATACTTCCTCTGACATGTGCCTGTGATAGCGCAAAGACATGGTCGGCTGTGAGGTCTGTACTTCTTCATTTGCTTTGAGAAGAAGCATGGTAGCCTCATTGCAGGCATCCTTTCCGTCTGCACCGATGCCGCCGATAATCATGTTCTGCCAGACGGGATAGCCAGCCCAGCTTTCACTGAAGAAAGCGTTTCTCAGTTTCAGGATGTCTGTGTTTTTAATAAAGAAACATTCCAGGATATCCAACGCTTCTCTCTCTGTCACCTTGCCGTCCTGCAGATCCTTTATGTAGAGCGGGTTGATCAGACGGTCAAATACAGGGAAGGAATTAGCGTGTCCGTTGCTTTCAATCCAGAGGGTGATGTGGATAAACCAGACGAACTGGATGGCCTGCCAGAAAGTCTGCGGGCTGTTTTCCGGCACCGTGGCGCAGTTTTCACTCATAACCAGCAGCTCCTGTTTTCTCTGCTCATCGGTTTCTGCTGCGGCCATCTCTTTCGCCAGCACAGAAAACCTGTTGGCAAATTTGATGCAGGCCCTGCAGGAAATGATGACGGCATTCCAGAAATCCACCTTTTCCTGCTCTTCTTTTCTCGCTACCTTTGTTTCTTTGATGTTCTTCTCGCAGTCTTCGATGGCACCGGCAAGACCGCCGTCAAAGAGACGGAAATAGTTAGGCAGAATATGGCCTGTACTGGTTTCCAGACCGCCGATGGAAAGGATGCCGGAGTTCATCGCTTCAATGGCTTCTGGTCTGCACACCCCTGCGGTAACTTCATCAAAGGATTTTCCTTCCCAGCGTTTTAAGATCTCAATGACTTCTTCTTTCATGCCGTCTTCTGCCGCCATCTTATCAAGGGTTCTGGTGGTAAAGGTATCAATCTCGTCCAAAATCCACTGGGATGCGAATTCCGGGAAAATCGGCGCGCACCGCGGGCGGTCCGTATAATTGCCAGCAATCAGATCGTCGTCATCAATATAGACGGTCATGTGGGTGAGAATGTAGTCCAGCATCTTGGCTTTTAGGAGTACATTGGGTTCGCCGCCGAACTTTTCATAGGCCTCCGTGGCCAGCCTGGCTCTTTCTGCACTGAACGTAGGGACCGTGTTTCTCTGTCTTTCTTTCATTCTGTTGATTCTTTCAGATACCATAATTTCCTCCTTTATGACTCTTTTTTGCGGGTCTTTGATTTTGCAATTGCGCCTATGGTCATATAGACTGCGATAATTAAACCCAGCAGGCCGGATGCCGGTGAAATCCAGTTGACCAAGGTGCTGAACGGGATAAAAGCGCCACCCAGGATGCCGATGATCATCAAACCGCCGACGATCAGTCTCTGCTTGGTCGTTTTATCTTTTGCAAATCTCCTTCCAATTGTCCAGGAATAGCCTGTAATTGTTGTGAAGATGCCTGCAACGACGACTAGCGCAAATACCGGCTGTAACACAGGCAGCGTATTGTCGATGACCGCAAGAAGAGGAATCTGTGCTTTGACCTCAACGATATGGTCGATATTGGCTAATACGGCGCCGGTGATCATGTATAAGCCTAAGGTGAACAGGATGGCTGAAAAGAGGGCTGCCATGTTGCTTTCTTTATAGCTGTGGAACCGCTTGCCCTGGGCTACGATAAAGGCGTATCCCGTTACGATAAAGGTGCCAAAATACCATGCCCCTGACAGAAGCGGATTTTTAATCCCGAATACACTGGCGATATAGACATCGCTGTTGTCCACATATTGGCTGATTCTCTCTGCTCCATCTGTAATTTCACCAGGCCCCTGGGCCACGAAACAGTAGACACCGATCAATACGACAAATCCGATGATAATCAGTCCCACACAGCTGAGTACATTTGTGACACTTTCAAGGCCGAACCAGATGACGGCGTAGGCGATGATACCCAGCCCAATAGCGCCAATCCACTGGGGAATTCCTAAGTACTGTTCTAAGGTCGCGCCGCATCCTGCAAACATGGATAAACTGAACAGTCCAGTGATGATAATCGTTAAAACGTCTGCCACTCTGGCCGCTCCTTTAAATCCGCAGAAGTAATCGTAGGCATCGGCGGGCGCGTCTATTTCTGGAATATCCCAGGAGTTATATCCGATTTTGGACCAGAAGAACCATAAGCAGGCGAATACGATGAGAGGAATGAAAATCGGCCATATGCCGCCATATGCGGCAAAATACTGCAGCGCCTCTTGACCTGAGGCAAATCCCGAACCTATGAAGTAGGCGCAAAATGCAGCGGCTACACTGATTGTTGTTGAAAACCTGAAATTCTTCATATTAGAAATCGCATATTGATAATTGAGACGAAAAAAGCTGATGCAGCGTGCCTCTGCTGTCAAAATTATCATGTAATATGCCTTCCTCCTTTCTTTGTACAAACTATTTGTATTATCTTAACAACGTTGTCTTACATCATATTATAGTTTAATTGTATGATTTGTCAAGTGCGCTCGTTAATTTTTCTAATTTTTTTAATTATTGCAAAAACAAGCGTTCAACTTTCTGCCAAACCTTTGACAGCATGAATCAGAGCAGGAAGAGGATTTCTTTTAGAGTAAACAAATAGCGCGCTTATCTTACAAAGATTAGCACGCCGTTTTCTGTTTTAAGTGAATAGAAAAAAGGTCTCTTTTCATCCATCAAAGAGACCTTTTGCTTTATTTATTCTTTTAGGCAGCAACTCTAGTGTATAGACTGACCAACATCCCTACAGGGCGGAAACCCAGGACATCAGCCATACGATGACAGGGGCGGCGATGATTGCCGGAATATAGTTTGCGATTTTGATGTCGGTCACTCCCATCATATTGGTTCCGAGAGGAATGGTGAGAAGCGCCCCAACGCAGGAAAACGCACCGATCATTTCGTCAGACAGCAGTGGGGACAATACGCCAGAGAACAAGGCCAGCGCCCCTTGATATGCAAATATCACGGCAGCCGAAAACATGACGCCGATGCCAAGGGTCGAGGCGAGCATCATGGTTACGCATAAATCTATGATCGCCTTCGTGTACAGCATGGTGTTATTTCCAAGCCCGGCATTAAGAGAAGCCATAATGGTATAGGCTCCCGTGCAGGATAGAATAGTGCATGTGACGAACCCCTTGGCAAAGGTGCTGCCCTCTTCTTTGACAAACTTTTTCTCCAGCCTGAGAGCAAGAGCATTGATTCTTGCGTCAATATCAATAGCCGTGCCAATGAGGGTGCCGATGATGACGGAAAATAACAGTAAGATGGTTCCCACCTCTCCTGTCAAACCAGTGATACCCATATAAACCACGCAAAGCCCGATGCCGATCATGATCGCATCGGAGATTTTTTTGCTTATTCCCTTTTTCAGCAGTAAGCCGATGAAACTGCCCGCAATGATTGAAACAGCATCTACTAATAATCCAGCCAAAATGTTCTCCTTCTATCTTTCAGTGTCGTTGACTTCTCTATAAAGCAGTGTACCATCGAAATATCTATATGTAAAATTAATAGTTCTTATTTACTGATAAAGATTTCTAAAATTAAAAAGCTAAGACGCTCATTTCTGCAAACCGGGTCAACAGAGGTCATCATAAAAATATATGGTTCACCCCTCAGATGAAGGTCCTTATCGATCTGATGAAAAAACACCTGGGCGGAATCGTTATAACTCCAGAAAACGCCGGAGGATCTTCTTTGCATCGGCAGCATGAGCTGGATTTTTCAGCAAAATCTCCGGATGCCACTGCAGGCCGACGATGGGCAGGCTCTCGTGGACGGCCGCCTCGATGATACAGTCAGAAGGAGTCTCTGTAATGGCGCCTTCCTGGCAGAGGCGGAGAAAATGAACCTGCTCTTCCTCCGTGACTTGCGGGCTGAACCAAACTTGGGCGATTTGCAGACAAGGGGGTATTGCTCTGACGGCCTGATAATGGATGGAATTTGTACAAAGGCGCTCCCCGTACAAATTGTAAAGCAAGGTGTCCGGAACACAGGCGGTATCGTGATACTTCTCCTGAATATGCTCTCCCTTGTGGTGATCCTTGTGATGCAATTCCTGATACAGGCTGCCGCCGAAGAAGACATTGATCATCTGAAAGCCGCGGCATATGCCCAGGACGGGTTTTGCCGCAGCTGCGGCTTTCTGCAGGATTTCTGTCTGACAAGCATCCAGGTGGTCGTCCAAGATATCGCAGCCCACGTTTTCTTCTCCCCAGAGCCTGGCGTTGATGCCTGTCCAGCTGCCCGGCAGCAATACTGCATCGCATTTGTCAAAATCCGCAGGATTATAAGAGATAAAGGCTTTTGCGCCTAATTCCGCAATTGCTTCAGCGCACCCTTGCGAGAAATGATACTGATCTTGTTCTCCCGCAATCATAATTGTTCTTTCCATTGGTGTATCTCCTTCCTTTTCAGTTTGTATTCTATTATATCTTCCCTTCTTTTTCAATAGCCAATGCCTATCCCATATATTTTTCCATCATCCTGTAGAAGGTGGCACGCGACATCCCAAGTAGTGCCGCCGCCTCTTGTTTATTTCCATCGGTGATTTCCAGTGCCTCCTTCAACAGATTGGCGTTGGCCTTCTCGATTTCTCTGCGGCATTTTTCCAATCTATTCTCTGGCGTTTCCGGTGCATCAGCCTTAAAGCGATAAGGCTTTGACAAAATAGATGCTTCAATGTCTTTATCGTTAATCACATTGCGTTTGGAAAGCAGGGCCACGCGCTGTATCACGTTCCGGAGTTCCCGCACATTTCCCGGCCAGTTATATTCGGTCAAAGTCTTTTTTGCACTATAATCAAGCAGCTTTGCCAATCTGCCGTTGGACTGCGCCACCTGTTTCAGAAAGATTTCCGCCAGGGGGACGATATCATCCTCTCGTTCTCGTAGCGGCGGAATGACCAGGTTGAGGACCTGCAATCTGTAATAGAGATCTTTTCGAAACAATCCTTCCTCGACCATTCTCTCCAGGTCGCGGTTGGTCGCCGCTATGACGCGCACGTCGACTTCGATTTCCCTGGTGTCGCCGATTCTGGTAATCTTACCGGTTTCAAGGACGCGCAGCAATTTTGACTGGAAGTAGAAAGGCATCTCTCCGATTTCGTCCAAAAAGAGCGTCCCGCCGTCTGCCAGCTCAAACTTGCCCAGCTGTCCGTTCTTTGACGCCCCCGTAAATGCGCTGCCCACACAGCCGAACAGTTCGCTTTCAAAAAGATTCTCTGAGAAGTTGGTGCAGTTGAGAGCGATAAAGGCTTCCTGGCCCCTGTTGCTGTAATTGTGGATCGCCTGGGCGAATAGCTCTTTTCCCACGCCGCTCTCGCCGACGATCAGAACACTGTTTCGTCCTGCCGTTGCAAACTCACTTGCAATGGCGATGCTCTGCCGTATTCCCTCGCTCTCGCCGATAATCGAATCAAAAGTGTACTCCGCAGCATGGCCGATGATTTTGTTCATCTTATTCAGGTTCAATTTATTCAGGTACAAAAACTCCCGCAAGCCGAACATCTTGTATTTATTTGATGTACTCTTCATAGCGTGAATCGACGTACCGCTGTTTTTCATGAGGTCGTTGACGTGGACCCCGACAGCAGCTTCTCGGTCACGGATGTTCATCACATTGCAGTAGGCAGAATTTCCATAGCGGAAAATCGCATCCCGGTCGTAAATGCACAGAGGATTATCCATGAAATCCAAAGCTCTGAGCAAAAAGTTTTTTTTGACGTTCTCCCTTTCATAGATTCCCATCAGACGAATCATATCATTGCTGAAGCCATCCAGAAATCCACTCTGACCCTCTGCAGCAGCCACTGCAAAGAGCAGATACCCTTTGACGCGATCAGACCAGTTCAGCATTTCCTTGAGGGCCAGCAAATCATCCGCCGACAGGCCTCTCCCATACCGCTGTACCTCCTGCGCAGGATAAAGACTGATTACCCTTCCTTCGTCTGTACACAGGAGCAGCAACTCCACACTCCCCTCATACCGTCCCATCAAAAAGTCGCAGACCTTTTCTGCCAAATGATCCTTTGTCGACTTCTTGTACCGCATCTCCTGCTTCTCTGTGTCATTGCTGTTTAATCGCTCCATTACAGAATCCAGCTTTGTTCTCATGATGTTTCCCACCTTTTCTTTTTAACCTATCGCATACTGAAAGCTTATTTGTTGTAACGGTCGTTGTCAATATCCAAAATATCCCTGATGCCGCACTGCCGTTTCTTATCAGTAACGCAAAAAATACACCAACATTTCCTAGCAATCTGCAAATCCGCCATTCCCTATCATTGACTCCTATGTCACCATTCCTCCAAGGCGCCTTCCGGAATGCCTCGGTATCGATGAAATCCACAACGCATACTATCTGCTGAAGAAATGGCACTGGCTTCTGATGAAGCGGCTGTCAGGATAAATGCTCTTATCGATAAGTTTAAGAAGGAAGAAATCAGACAGTTTGATGAATTCACAGCCATTCTCTGCACCTGGCGCAATGAAATCCCTAACTCCTTCATACGTCCTTACGGCGATAGAAACCTTTCTAATTCATTCACTGAAAACATCAACGGCAGGATAAAAACTTATCTGGCAGTATCCAACGGCATTAGCAGCTTTCAAAGATTCAGGAAGCGTGTTATCTTCGCTTTGTCCCCGGACATCTACTATGCGCTGACGCCGATGCTGGCAAGTGAAAAGAGAGACAGAAAAAAGCGTGGTTCTTACAACAAATCAAGAGATTAACCCAACCAAAAGGGAACATTTTCAGCTGTCATTTCAGCCTCAAATGCTCCCCTTTTTTATTCAGCACCCACACGATAATTTAGGTTGGCTATTTTGTTAACGGAACAGCTGCCCGCTGATTACCAGTTTCTGAATTTCATTTGTGCCTTCGTAAATCTGAGTAATCTTAGCGTCTCGCATCATTCTTTCAACATGGTATTCCTTCATGTATCCGTTTCCGCCAAGCAGCTGCACTGCTTCGGTTGTGACTTCCATTGCCACATTGGTACATGTCATCTTTGCCATGGCAGCAGGCACTGTATAAGGCTTTCCGTTGTCCTTCATCCACGCTGCTCTGTAAACCATCATTCTGGCAGATTCAATCTTTGTCTGGAGTTCAGCCATCTTAAATGCAAGGTACTGTTGCTTTGCAATAGGCTTTCCGAACTGGGCTCTTTCCATCATATAGCTGCGAGCAATCTCAAAAGCACCTTCCGCTATTCCAAGCCCCTGTGCAGCTACCCCGATTCTGCCTCCGTCTAAGGTTTTCATGGCCAGCTTAAAGCCTTCGCCTGGTCTTGCAATCATCTGTTCCTCTGGAACTTCAACGTTTTCAAGATGAAGCTCTGAAACAGGTGACGTACGGATGCCCATCTTGTTCTCGATCCTTCCTACACTAAATCCCGCTGTATCTTTCTCTACTACAAATGCGCACATTCCCTTAGTTCCTAAAGCAGGATCTGTCAGTGCATAGATTACAGTAAAATCCGCAAAGGGCCCGTTGGTGTTAAAGCATTTGGAACCGTTGATTATGTATTTGTCACCTTTCTTCACCGCAACAGTAGTCTGTCCTGCAGCATCAGATCCGGCACTGTGTTCAGTAAGACCGAAAGAACCGGCTTTTTCTCCGTAAGTGATGGGAGCAAGGAATTTCTTTTTGATATCATCTGATGCGGAGGAGTTCATAATGCTGCCTCCGTAAAGTGACGTGTTAACCGAATAGGAAATACCAAATGCGCCGTCAACCTTTGAAATCACTTCAACACTAAGGACGTAGTCCATGTAGCTGCCGCCGGTGCCGCCGTATTCTTCAGGGTAAGGTAGACCGTATGCGCCTGTTTTACCAAATTCCTTAAAAAGATCCATAGGAAAAACCGATGTTTCATCTCTTTCTATAATGCCCGGCAGAAGTTTGTTCTGCGCAAACTCACGGGCAGTCTTCTGAAGCAGTAATTGTTCTTGTGTTAATTCAAAATTCATAATATCCTCCTTATTTCTTATGTTCAGGTATATAATTAACGACTATAATCCCAACACACACCAGTAAAAGTGCTATAATATTGGTAATCTTAAACACATCTTCCCCTAATGTAATGGCCGAGAGCATCACTCCAAAAATAGGAATCGTGAGACCAAATACCGTAACCTTGCTTACCGGATTGTATTTGAGAAGGGTAGCCCACAAATAGAAAGAAACAGTAGTAAGCAGAGAAAGGTAAAAAAGCAGCAGAACGGCTTGACCGCTAAAGGTTTCTAATCTTCCTCCCATCAGCAAGCCAGCTATAATCAGCAGCGAAGAACCGAAAATAAGCTGATATGCCGAGAGTGCTCCCGGCGATTCCTTGTCCGAAAAAATTTTGAGAGTCACTGAGCCAACGCCGTAAGCGGCCGTACACACTACTATCAGACCTTCGCCAATAATGCTGAAATCTCCAAACAAATTGCCGTCTTTCATGTTTACAACGATGATTCCAATAAAGCCTATGGTACACCCCACTATTTTTCTCCCGTTTATTTTTTCTCCTTTTATCAGGAAATGGGCTGCAATGATAGAAAAGAAAGTATTAGCCCCATTGATAACGGAAGCCTTGGCTCCAGAAGTAAGGGACAACCCTATGTAAAAGAAAAAATACTGCAGAGCCGTCTGAATAAGCCCCTGAATGCAAATAGCCGGTATAGAACTTTTTTTAATAATTACAATTCGTTTTTCAATAATGCTGGCCAGAATTAACGTCATTATACCTGCCACCATAAATCTGCATCCGGCATATAAAACTTTGCTGCCCGCTGTTTCTATATTCATCAAAGCAAACCCTATTTTTATAGCCGGAAAAGCACTTCCCCACAATGCGCAGGTGAAAAGTGCAAGGACAGCTACAACTACAGGTCTTGTAAAAAAATTATTCTTCATATTTTAATTGTATCCATTATCTCTTTGCCAGTGAATGCAGATAATGTCACCTCCGATTAAATTAAAAGGAATCCTTCAGGGAACGGATCTTTGGGATCCAGAATCCACGTGGCAAAACCACAGATAGCAGCGTTTCCAGATACAATGGGTTTGATCGCCTGGACACCGTTCACATCACATACTTCAGCAACCGTACATTCAAATAAAGAACCTATGATGCTTTCGTGTACAAAGCTTTCCCCCACGCCTAACTTTCCTTCTGCATATAACAGCGCCGCTTTCGCCGATGTTCCGGTTCCGCATGGTGAGCGGTCTACTACCTTTGGAAGTGCGATAACGCAATTCTGAATGTCTGCTTTTTCATTCTTTGGCGGTCCATAGAATTCCACATGGGTTACTTTGTTTACAAAATCCAACTCTGGATGCTTGATTGTCAGCTGTTCATTACAGCGTGCACCAATGATATTAGCCGCCGTGATAAAGGCGTCTGCATTGCAGGGTTCCATTGGAATCCCAACTGACTCTGCCGGCAAAATGGCATATACATTGCCGCCCCACGAAATATCCAGCTTCAGATCTCCATACTCCTCAGTCTTAACTACCACATCACGAAGTAAAGGCATAGCAGGCGCATTTAGGAAGGAAACCTTTGTAACGCTTCCATCCTTGACCTCTGCCGTAACTTCCACGACACCGGCAGGCGTGTCAATTTTGATTGTTGTAATCGGCTCTTTTGCTTCAATAAGACCGCCTTCTATTAAGGCTACCGTTGCACCAATGGTGTCGTGTCCGCACATTGGAAGCCAATCGCTTGCTTCAAAATAAATGATACCAATGTCACACCCCGGAGTGCATGGCTCTGTAAATATTGTTGCAGACATATCGGAGTTTCCTCTCGGTTCCCAGCAGACAAAAGTTCTGAAAGAATCATAATTTTCCTTCAGATACAGAAACTTTTCCCCCATTGTCTTTCCAGGTATTGGAGGAAGTCCGCTTACAACGTTTCGAGTGCACATGCCCAGTGTATGTGTCTCAATAGTTCTGATTGTTTTCTTTGCTCTCATGTTTTTACCTCTTTGCTTAAAATACCCTTGTTCTTTAGAAATAGCATCCTCCATTGATATGAAGAACCTGTCCTGTAAGCTGCAGACTCATATCTGACGAAAGATACAGGCATGCATTTGCAATATCAATTGGCTCGCCTATTCTTCTCAATGCAGCTCCATCCAGATACACGTCTCTTCTTTCAACAATTCTGTCGTGTACAAGGGCGGTATCTGTAATTCCCGGTGCAATCATATTGCATCTGATATTTTGGGGACCAAGTTCCAGTGCGACAGTGCGATACATTCCTACAACACCAGCTTTAGCCATGGAATATGGCGCATAGTTAATGCAGCCCGTAAATGCGTCTGAAGATGTAATCGCCACCATAGATCCCCCGCCTTGTTCAATCAGATAAGGAGCCACCGCTTTTGTCACGTACCATACTCCCAGCATGTTTACGTCAATGGCACGTTTCAAAACAGCTTCGTCACCCTCCAAAAATGGAGTCGGCTCAAACAAGCCTGCACAGCAAACCAGACCATCCAGCTTGCCTAAATGTCCCACACTTTTTTTAACAAAGTCTTCAACCTGCTCCTTATTGGCAACATCAGCAAGACCGTAATAAACCTTTCTTCCCAGTTTCTCTACTTCCTCCGCAACCCTCTCAAGGGCGGTTTGGTTTTTTCCTGTCAGAAGCGCCAAATCAGCGCCTTCCTTTGCAAAGAGCAGCGCAGTTTCTCTGCCGATTCCGGTAGCTGCTCCAGTAATTAATATTGCTTTATTCTCAAGTAACATATTAAATCCTCCTATAAACTTCCTTCCTGCTTTGTGGCAATTTCAAATAAGCTCACTTTTTTTGAACGGTCGGCTATGTCCGCTGCTATAATTTGTATTATAGCGGACAGCACATTTGCCGCAGCGATAATGATTCCTATAAATGCATTTGAATAACCATGTGCTTGAAGAAAAACAGAGCCATAACCGATAAGAAAACATCATACCTGCGTGTGCACACAAATGAACTCACGCAGATATGATGAAGATTGATTGTTTTACAGCCCTGTCTGAATAGTTCTTTCGATGATGTTATTCTGAACCTCTTCACTTAAATCTACGAAATAAGCCGAGTATCCTGCAACACGAACCAGGATATTTCTGTAGCTGTCCGGATCTTTTTGTGCGGCTCTCAATGTTTCATCATCAAATACGTTAATCTGAATGTGATATCCGTTCTGATTGAAGTGAGCACGGAATACAGTTTCGATGATGTCAAGTCCCTTTTCACCGGCAACAACTGCAGGGTCAAATCTCTGATTTAACAGAAGTCCGCTCTGCGGAACGAGTTCGTCACAACAAGCCAATGAGTTCACAACTGCAGTTGGACCGTGTGTATCCATACCTACAGACGGCGATACATTATCAGCAAGGGGCGTGAAAGCTAGTCTGCCATTTGGAGTTGCTCCAACCCATTTACCCATTTCTACATTGTACGCCTGTGTTGCAACCAATACTGTGAACGGTCCGCCTTGTGCGTCGTGATATTGTTTCATACAAGTATCCAATGTATCTATTACCCAGTATGAATATTCGTCCACTTCTTCAATATCGTTACCGAACTTTGGAGCCTTGTTGAGCAGCATCTGCCTCTTCTCTTCTGCACCTTCAAAGTTTGTGTCGAGGAGATGAATCAGTTCATCCATGGACATGGCTTTATCTCTGAATACACACTTGTCTATGGCTTCCAGAGAGTCTACCATATCTGCAAATCCAGCCATTGCTATCGCAGAGTAGTGATGATCCGATCCCTTATTTTGAAGAAGTTTACCCTTTTCCAAACATCCCACCGAGAAACAGGATCCGAGAACTGTAGGGAAGGTATATGCATGTGCGGCAAGTGTTCTGTTATACATGGATACGAAACGTTCCATAAAGAATTCCAGTTGTTCCGTAAATGCTGCCTTTACATCCTCTATGTCGGTCCAGTCTCTCGGATCGCCGGTCTTCGGACCTATCTGCATGTTGATCTCAGGGCTGAAACCATTATGCAGTGTCAGATCTAAAATTTTGATTGGGTTGAAATATCCCGGATTACTTTGGAAGTCTGTCTTTCCAAGTACGTGGGGCTCGATACATCCACAAATACCCCAGTTACGTGCTTCCTTCAACGTGAATCCTAAGCTCAGAAGATATGTAATCGCAGTGGTATCATTGTAGAATGCCGGATGTCCACCGTTATCTCTTGCAACTTCAATTGCAAGACGGAAAGTTTCTTCATCGATATTCGGATGATAACGGAAAGTAATGCAAGGCTCGTCTGTCTGCAGATCTCTCATTGCTCTTAAGAAAATCCTTGTAACTTCATTACATGCATCCTTGCCGTTTTCCTTTACTCCACCTAAGATGATGTGCATCCAGAGCGGGTTACCGGGATCAGCTACGGATTCCTTGTAACAACGTGCATTCCACATTTCTGCTACTTTCAGCTTCAGTTCATGAATGACGTCCTGGAAATACTGCTCAGAATGATCATCCTTTTCCTTCTGCCAGAATGCATACATATATTGGTCAAATCTGCCAAGGCAGTGATCACCGCCAGCTGCCTCCAGAGATTGAGCAAGGTGGTTAATCCATACAAACTGTGCTGCTTCCAGGAAGGTACGAGGCGGATTTTCCGGAACATATCTGCAGTTGTCTGCCATTATAAGCAGTTCTGCCTTTCTCTTTTCATCCGTGCACGCTGCTGCCTGCTTTTCAGCTAAATCCGCATACCTGTGTGAGAATGCGATAACTGCTTCCATAACGATTATCATGGATTCCCAGGCAATTCTCTTTTCAAAATCAGCCACATCATTGACGCTAAGCTCTTCAAGATTCTTTTTGCACTGATCAATGTAGTAGCGATATCCCCTCTTGATTAGATGATCATAATCAGGAGAATGATTCATGGTTGACTGCTGTGAAATACCATGGGTCATAAGTCCCAGTTCCAGCATAGGTCTCATATTGTCGTCTAAAAGACTGTCCATAAAATCGCCGGTTGTCTGATCCTTCCAAATCTCAACGATATCTCTGAGCTCTTTTTTCTCTTCTTCACTTCTGAATTGGAAATGGTCGGAAGGTCTCTTATCTAAGGTGTCAAAGTCGTCGCGAAGCCACTTTGTTGACTCTGGGAACATAACAACCGATTCCCACTGACCTCCCTGATGTCCTGCCAACCAGGAATCTTCATCAATAAAGATTTCTCTCTCCTGCAGGTAGTGGCGGAATGCCTTAGCCCTTCTTAAAATGTAATTGTCCATAGATGGATGACTGTAATACTCTGTAAACAGTCTTGCTCTGTTAAGATCAATGGTGGGCTGCGTGTTTCTCACCTTATTACTTAATCTTTGAATTCTTTCCGATAACATTTTTTACTCCTTTCGCTTCCTTTATATGGTGTTATCTCATATCCATTACAAGACAACTTCCCTTGCATTTTTCTTTGTGTAGAAACATTCTTTTCCACACGGTTTTAATACTTTATTGGCAATTTTGACCCGCTCTCTGATAAACTCATCTTCGGGAGGGTTAACTTCTTCTAATTCGTACTTCCTTCCAAGGGCTTTATACTTGGATTCACCTAAATTGTGATAGGGCAAAAGTTCATATTCCTTTACACTGCTCAGATCCTTGATGAATTCTGCTATGGCCTGAATATTTTCCACTGCGTCATTGCTGCCCGGAACTACAGGAGTACGGATTGTGATTGGAACACCGAAGGAATTAATCTTTTTCAGGTTATCCAATATTACTTCGTTTGTCACACCAGTAAGTTCCCTGTGTTTTTCCCCATCCATCATCTTAAGATCGAAGAAGATATGGTCAATGTAAGGAATTGCCCCCTTAAATTTTTCGTAATCACCATATCCACATGTCTCAATTGTAGTACCGATTCGATTGGCCCTGCACTTTTGGGCAAGTTCTGTCAGAAGCTCCGGCTGAGTAAGAGGTTCCCCTCCGGAAAAGGTCGCTCCACCACCTTTGAGGTGATAGAAATGCCGGTCTTTGTTGACTTCCTTAAACAATTCCTCTGCCGTCTTATCTTCTCCGCAAACTTCCTTTGCTAACGCATAACAAACCTCAGTACACTTAAAACACTTTCTGCATTTTTCACGATCGATTAGCAGGCCTTCCTCTGCGGGGTAAATAGCACTTGAAGGACAAACCCTAACGCAGTTCCCGTCTCCGACACATTTTCGCGGATGCTCCATTATTTCCGGAGTGTATAACTGTGATTCCGGATTGGCGCACCACTTGCATCTAAGGGGACATCCCTTGAAGAATACGATGGTTCTCAGCCCAACTCCGTCATGTATAGAACACTTTTGAACGTTGAATATCAATTTTCTTTCTCCTCACAATTTTCATGATTTATTTTCCATAATAAATGATACGCAACACTCATGCCAACTTCGTCATTTTCGCATAAGTCGGATTTTCAGCTTGGATTCATATCTGTGCCGCATGAATTTTCTCAACTTAATAGGATATATGTATAATTTTTTTACAGTTTCAAGGTTATGTGCGATAATTTTACACATCCCAGCTTTCTCTGTTAAGAATATTGTATAAGGTTTTGCGGGATATCATCAATAGCTCCGCTGCCCTTTTCTTATTTCCTTCGGTATGCTCCAGAGTTTTTCGTATTAGAATCTCCATAAGAGTTTGCTGGGTCTCGTGAATTCTCTTTGACAGCCTTGTGTCATCATCATCCCCAATCTCTTGTACAATTGAATTAAGATACTCCTGATATACCTTATAAAATAATTCTGCAGTATTTTCTGCCCCTTCGGGCACGTCCTCCATTATTGGCTCCAATGCCAACTGGCTTGGGTCAATGCATCTCCTGAGAGTTTCTTCTGAAATAGTATCACTTCCCGCTAGAATACTGGCACGATTTAGAACATTACGCAGCTCACGCACATTTCCAGGCCAGGCATGGGCTTCCAGAACTTTTTTGGAAGCTTCGCTCAATTTTTTTGCACCTGAAGAAGCGGGATCTTTTCCCTGTGCCAAAAGCGCTTCAGCAAGCAGTAAAAGGTCCTCCTTTCTGTTGCGAAGCGGAGGAATATCGACATTTAATACGCCAAGGCGGAAGTAAAGATCATCACGGAAGAAGCCATCCTTTACCATCTGCCTTAAGTCCCTGTTTGTTGCAGCTACTATACGTACATCTACTGGCAGGCTCTGATTGCTGCCGATTCTGGTAACAGTCATAGTCTCAAGAACACGAAGCAGTTTTGACTGGAAATGATAAGGCAGCTCACCAATTTCATCCAGAAAAAGCGTGCCGTGATTTGCAAGTTCGAACTTACCAATATTTCCATTTTTTGATGCACCGGTAAACGCCCCGGCAACATATCCAAACAATTCGCTTTCAATGAGATTCTCAGGAAAGTTGGCACAGTTGATGGCAATGAAAGGTCCTTTTCTCCTCGGACTGTAATTATGAATTGACTGGGCAAAAAGTTCTTTTCCAACTCCGCTTTCACCTGTAATCAGCACGCTAAAGGAAGACTTTGCATATTCCTTTGCTACGTGAATCTGTTGCTGCATCTTCCTACTGGATCCAATGATATCATCAAAGGTGTAGTCTGCAGACAAGCCTACAATTTTACGAGCAGTCTTTACGTCCTGCTGTCTGGAACGCGTAATTTCCACAAGACCCTTTACTCTCCCATTTTCATCTTTAATGGGATACATATCATTTGACACTAATCTGGACGGCTCCCCGCTCTTGGTGAACTCCAGCCGGATTTCCCAGTCAAGAGCCTCCTTGCCTTCAGCGAGGACATCAAACATCTTAAATCGCCCAGAGGACGTTTTTTCAAAACTTCTAAAGTTTAGCCCGAATTCTTCTGTAATGTCGGTGATCTTCATCCCAATTGGTTTTTCTTTAACCCTTATGTGGAAATCATCATAAAACCTTCTATTGGCGAAAAGAAGTCTTGCTTCCTCATCGTAAACTGAAATTGCATTACCTACTACATCGAGAGATTTCAAAATCTTTGCATTCTGCTGCCCATTTGTAGCAATTGAGGCCAGTGCTCCCGACATAAGAGATTGTATCTCTGCAGCTGCAGGATTATTAGGTTCTGACAGTAATAAAAACTCTTCGCTGCACTTAAATTCTGTCAGTTCAGGACATATTTTCTTACGTTCTTCCGGAAGAATAAAACGACCTGAAAGGGTTTCATCTTCTACCCCATTGTGCAAAAAAGACAATACTCTTCCGCCTGTTGTGGTAAGCACCATCAGAGGAAGACTATGTTTAGTCTGCTTTACAAAAACTTTGAAAAGATCATATGCCAATTGATTCTGTCCGCATATTAATATTGGAGTGCTTTGCAAAACGGCTTCTTTGAATTTTAATGCTATCTTCGTCATAGTACCTCCTTTAATACACTAATCGCATGTTATATTCTCCCGTTAAATAGGACTTCACATATAAACTTTTCTTGATTTGTTCAATTGAAAAAAGTAAATGCACCAAAGATATTGCGAAAAAATTGCAGCAGCCATGACCACGAAAGTGGCATTTACAATTTCCGCAAGAAGAAGATGTTTTTATCTGATTCCCTTTAATGCATTTACTTTTATATATAATCATTTTCTTTATTTCATCCAGGAATTCCGGTCATATTATCAGGATTAAAGACCCTTCTGAATGGTTCTTGCAATAATATTATCCTGGATTTCCTTGCCCAATTCGACAAAGTAGGCGGAATAACCTGCAACACGCACAACAATATTCTTGTATTTGTCCGGTTCCTTTTGTGCTGCAAGAAGGGTTTCATCATCCAGTACATTAATCTGAATGTGATAACCGTGCTGTGCGAAGTGGGCGCGAAATACGGTTTCAATAATGTCCAATCCTTTTTCGCCCGATGCAATTGCCGGATCAAATCTTTGGTTCAGAAGCATACCGCTCTGTGGCAGCATCTCGTCACAACATGCCAGAGAATTTACAACAGCAGTGGGACCGTTTACATCCATACCAATCATTGGAGAAGCGTTGTCTGCAAGAGGTGTATGTGCAAGTCTGCCATCGGGAAGGGCTCCAACCTTTTTACCCATCTCGACATTATATACAACTGTCGCATGTAAACTTGTCCATTGTCCACCATGAGCATCCTTAAATCTATGTAACGAGTCATCTATTGTGTTAACTACATAGTATCCATATTTATCCACCTGTTCGATGTTATTGCCAAACTTCGGTGCTTTGTTAATTAACATCTGGCGCATGTTTTCCTTCCCTTCAAAATTGCTGTCAAGGAGGTCAACCAGTTCCCCCATGGTCAGGTAATTTTTGTTAAATACGCACTCTTCTATTGCAGCGAAGGAGTCAATGGTATTTGCCATACTTGCAATGGAAACCGTCGTGTAGTGATGATCCGAACCTTTTTGCTGAAGCACTTTACCCTTTTCAATACAACCCTGTGAGAAACAGGAGGCTGTAATGGTAGGGAACATAACTCCATGTGCCCCAATTGTGGCATTATGCATTCGAATCAGTTTTTCCATGAAGAAATCAAGCTGGGTTTCAAATGCCCGCTTAACATCATCTATGCACTTGAAGTCTTCTGCCTTGCCCGTCTTTGGTCCAAGCTGCTTGCCGGTCAATGGGTCAACACCATCATGGAGCGCAATTTCAAGAACCTTATTTGTATTAAAGTTTCCGGAGTTGCTCTGAAAATCAGTTTTTCCAAGTACAATCGGTTCAATGCATCCGCAAATACCCCAGTTGCGTGCTTCCTTAAGTGTGAATCCCAGGCTGAGCAGATAGATAATTGCCGAATCATCATTATAGAATGCAGGATGACCGCCGGTGTCTCTGGCTGCTCTAATTGCAAGGCGAAAAGTTTCCTCATTGACATTCTGATGATAGCGGAAGGATATGCAAGGCTCATCTGTCTGTAGATTCAGCAAACAGCGCAGGAAAATGTCAGTCACTTCATTACATGCATCTTTTCCGTCTTCCGTGACGCCGCCAAGCATAACATGCATCCAGAGCGGACAGCCGGGAACTGCAATAGATTCCTTATACTGGCGTATATTCCAAAGTTCCGCAACCTTCAGCTTAAACTCATGAATAAGCTCCTGGAAATAAACTTCATCTTTTCCTTCCGAAGATTCTTTCTGCCAAAACGGATAAGTGTACTGGTCAAATCTGCCCAGACAATGATCTCCGCCTACTGCTTCAAGGCAGATGCAAAGATGAGTAAGCCATACCATCTGACATGCCTGCTGGAAAGTCTGTGCCGGATGTTCCGGAACAGTTCTGCAGTTTTCTGCCATGGTAAGAAGCTCCTGTTTTCTCTTTTCATCCGCACATTCTGCGGCCTGCTTTTCGGCAAGGTCTGCATAGCGATGTGAAAAATTGATGATGGCCTCCATGACAATAATCATGGCTTCCCAGTTCACCCTCTTTTCCATATCATACACATCATTACACTGGAATTCAGCAATATTCTTCTTGCATTCATCAATGTAATGGCGGTACCCCAATTTGATCAGGTTATCATAATCAGGGGAGTGATTCATCGTAGATTGATTTGAAACACCGTGGGTGAATACCAGTGCATCCAGCATCTCTTTAACGTCCGGGGCTTCAAGTGAAGAAGCGTAATCGCCGAATGTCTGTCCCCGCCACTTAGTTACTATTTCTTTTAATTCTGTTTTTTCTTCTTCGCTGTCAAACTTCAGATGATCTGATATTCTGCAGTCAAGGGTATCGAAATCATCGTATAACCATTTGGTGGCTTCAGGATGAAGTGGTACAGCCTGAAACTTATCTCCGGCATGTCCTACAATCTGAGAATCCCCATCAATAAAGATTTTTTTGTTCTCAAGGAAAAAAGCAAAGGCTTTTGCTCTTTGAATAACAAAATTATCCATGGATGGTTTGCTATAGAATTCTGTCATCAGCTTAGCCCGATCCAGGTCGATTGTTGGAAACGTATTTCTCACCTTGTCATTTAGACGTTCGATCCTTTCTGTTAACATATTTACTTCCTTTCCATTTCAAAGATGTTTTCATATTTTATCTTCGTTAATTGTCTTCTAGATGAGTCCCAGTTCAGCCAGCACATTCTTAACATATTCTTCATCAGTATTAGTATCTTCTGCCAGGAAAGTGATATCTGCTGCAGTAGGAGCCTTGTCCTTTGTGCGGACAGCCGACTTCTTAATCAGCCCCTTTCTCAAACGATGGAGATCTTCTTCCTTATAGTGGAAAAGTCCTGCATTTGCGGGCAGGATGATATTAGTTCCCGGTATATCTTCTTTTGCAGGATTTCCGAATCTGATTTCAATTCCGTTATCTCTCGCAAAGGACAGCTGTGGCTGAATGTGTTTTCCTGCACCAGTGTACTCGGTCTCAGAAACAACAATGATCTCATCTTCAGGAAGTTCCATAGCCAGGGCAAAAGCAGCAGCCAAAGCCGTGTTTCCCGCTGGGCCTCTTTCGATTCCCTCCAGTACCGCAAGCATCTCAGTCATGAACATAACCTCTCCCTGGGATGTGGTAACATAGCGGTCCATATATCTGAGCGGACGGGCAGCACTTCTTGGAATGTCACCTGTATCTGGATTCATTGCATGGGGAACGCCAAATCCGGTATGCCCTGTCGTACATGACTTAAGGTTAAACTGATTGTCTGAAGCCATTGAAAGACCTGTCAAATCAATGGATGCTCCGATAATCTGAGTGCTTTTGCAGCCTGCTCTTCTTACTCCTCTTGCACAGCCTGTAATCATTCCGCCACCTGCATATGTACATACAACCATTGCAGGATCCTTGCCATATTTTTTGCGAATTTCTGTGCCTATTTCATAGCCTAAAGTCTCAACACCGGCAATACCAAATGGTGAGTACAGCGAAGCATTGAAATAACCTGTATCTTCCATTACAGAAAGATGTTCATAAAACAATTCCGGTCCAACAGTAAGCTGAATGACTTCTGCTCCCATTGCCTCGCACTTTCTTGCCTTTTCAACGATTTCAGGCTGTCCTACCCTGCGGGAGTCATAGCATTCCTGAACAATGATCGATTTTATTCCTCGCATTGCAGCCTGAGATGCTACTGCAGCACCATAATTGCCGGAAGTAGCAGCAATAACGCCTTCATAGCCCAGCTTTTTTGCATGAGCTACTGCAATGGAAGCTCTTCTGTCCTTAAATGAACCGGACGGGTTAGCCGCCTCGTCCTTTGTAAAGATTCTTGCGCCATATCCAGGTTTTGAATATTTTCTTGCCAGCTTAGTGATATTTCTCAGTTCCAGCATCGGAGTGTTTCCAACGCCTACCTCAGTCTGCATCTCCTGAATTTCTTCCAGGCTATATGCCGCAGCTTTCATCAAAGCTTCATAATCAAATGCAATTAATCCGCTTTCAAATTCGTTATAGTCCAGACCCAAGCTCTTTTTCATAATCTCCTCGGATCTTTCCATTACAGAATCGTAATCTTTTGCCAATGCCATTATTCCTCACCTCCGAACATTTCTTCTCTGAGCATGTTATCAATTTCAATGATCTCGGACACAAACTTTCCATAGCTGTGGGTATAGTACGAACCGACTTCAATCATTGTTCCTTTTTCTTCTCTTCCTGTTGCAGTTTTAATCGTTACAACATCACCGATTTCTGCAGTTTCATCAAGAAGCTGCCCCTTAGTCCACATTTCAAGATCACATTTCCTGGTGTCATCAGGAATTCTGGCCGTTCTGTCGCTGGCCTTCAATACTACGTTATGAATGCGAACCCATTCACCTTTCTTTGCCATTTTGTCCTCCTTTTTCTAATCATTATTTTAAGCCTGAGCAATGCTCCTGATAAGTTTCACCGCCTTAGAGACGGGAAGCATCTATGTTCATACAATGATAAACTTTTTATTCTGTCAGAAATCATTTTTACACCTCTTTCAACTTTCTCAGAAATCTATCCCCATGGTATTGGTAAGATAATAAGCAAAAAATATGCCAACGGCTTATTCTTTTATACGTTGAAAAATCGTAATTACGTCTCCCCTGTTTTTCACGGTCGCTGTTTATGTGTGTATTAATTTTACACCGCGTGTAAAAACAATACACTTGTACGGCTTAGTTCCTTTCGAACATCAAATTCTTTTGGCATAAATATTGCTATAATTTATTTAAGACTATTATTATTCTGGAACGATGGAGGTATAAACATGAATGCAAAAAAAATATTCCGGACTGTAGAAACACACACATTGGGACAACCTACCCGAAACATTATCGGCGGTTTTCCTCATGTCCCCGGTAGCACCATGGCCGAAAAATTTATTTACATGAAAGAGCACGAGGATTGGTTCCGCACACTTATGTCATATGAACCAAGGGGAAATGATTATATGTCATGTACACTTGTTACTGAGCCCTGCACTCCGGGAACCGATGTCGGCGTTCTCTATTTTGAGACCAGCGGCTGGCTTCCAATGTGCGGACACGATACCATCGGTCTTTCCGTAGCTTTGATAGAAACAGGCATGGTAACTGTCACCGAGCCAATTACAACTATTAATCTGGATACCGCCGCAGGTGTCATCAAAATTGAAGCAAAAGTTGAAAACGGTTCTGTAAAGGAAGTCTCCTTTGCCAATGCCCCTGCCTTTGTTCTTCGGGAAAATCTCACCGTCGAAACGAAAGATTACGGTAAGCTTACCATGGATGTAGCATGGGGCGGCAATTTATATGCCATAATGCCAGCCGAATCAATTGGAATCACAATCGATCCAAAAAATACTGCTGAAATTATACATGCCGCACAGTCAATCGCATGCGATATCAACAGACAGGTAGATTTCCATCATCCTGATCTTCCCTTTGTCTACGAGGTCACTCATGTTGAGTTTTACGGTCCGCCAAAAAATCCGAGAGCAGATATTCAGAATACTGTTGTCGCTCTGCCTAAAACAGTGGACCGTTCCCCTTGCGGCACTGGCACTTCCGCAAAATCAGCTGTTCTTTATCAAAAAGGCATGCTGAGAGTTGGTGAATCTTTTGTGCACGAAAGCATCATCGGATCCTGTTTCCGCTGTGAGATTGTCGAAGAAACTGAATTTGCAGGATTTAAGGCCGTAGTTCCAAAGGTAACCGGCAACGCCCATATCCAGGGCTTTGCAACATGGATTCTCGATCCTGACGATCCGTTCCCGAAAGGCTTCCTTCTTGTATAAGCACAGATTAACTAAATCAATAGGCATTACCGACGAATCCGACTTACGTATGATTGCAAATACCTGCCTCATATCCAGCACCTCGTTCCGTCCTTTGACTCACGATGAAATATACGATATTTATTTAGAAAGTCTGTAGAGAAAAAATAGAAGTAACTGCTCAGCAACTTCACTGGCAAACAAAACTACTCCCTTCCAGGCGAACAAGTGAAATAAAAAAAACTTGTCGCTGGGAAGGGAGTAGATTCATCTCTAAAAGAAAAGTCGCCGGGGATAAAAAGATACTGCTAGCCTATCACATCAGCCATTGTATACATTCCTGTGTCTTTGCCCTCCATAAACTCAATCGCTCTGCAGGCACCAATTGCAAAGCATCTTCCTGTATATGCCTGGTGTGTAATTTCTATTCTTTCATCAATTCCGCCAAAATAGATGGTGTGTGTACTAGGAGAATCACCCATCCTTCCGGAATGGAATTCAATCTGCGAAACTTCCATGCCGGCTGCCCCTGCAATAGCTTCTCCCATTTCCAGAGCTGTTCCGCTAGGTGCGTCAAGCTTATTTCTGTCGTGAATATCCATGACTTCGATATCGCAGGAATCGGCAAGATTATCAGCCGCAAATTCCAAAATACGCATCAGCACGTTTACCATAAAAGATGTGTTGGCCGCTTTCAAAACAGGTATCATTTTGCTGGCTTCTTCAATTTTCCTGTTCTGTTTTTCCGTGAATCCGGTGCTTCCTTCCAGCAATGCCTTGTTATGTGCAAGGCATACCTCCAGTACTTCCATCGCAATTTCCGCCCCGGAAAAGTCCACCACCATATCGCATTGATCGATCACAGCTTCCAAGTCATCATATACCATTACCCCGCAGATCTCGGTTCCGATATAATCTCTCCCTTTGGGTCCGATAGCTCCGACCACTTCAATGGTGTCGCATTTCACAGCTTCTTCCAGAATCAAGGAATCCATTTTGCCTTTCGGCGCCGTAATGATTACTTTTATCATCTGTCTTCTCCTCCTGTTCATTATTAAGAAAAAAGGCTGACTCCATGCAAAATGCATAATCATCAGCCTTAGTCCAACATTTCTATTAGTTTTTTTGTGTATTTTATTAGCTATTATGCATGTTTCCTTGCCATATATGTATCATTTTCAGCAACATCCTTGAAGCCGTCAGCCCAATCGATCATAACCTGATCAAGTCCTTTGACTGCGTTTTCAATCCATGTAACTACACAATACACTACCAGAGCTGCAAGCGGTCCAACACCCATTCCGGATACCCAACTGAGTCCCAAAGGTACAGTCCATATTACATACATTGCAGGTCCTGCAATTGACGACAAAATTGCTGCCAACTTAGTTCCCTTCTTTGTCAGAACACCACCATAAAGAGGCATAAATACAG
This sequence comes from Emergencia timonensis, assembly GCF_900086585.1. Classification (GTDB taxonomy): domain Bacteria; phylum Bacillota; class Clostridia; order Peptostreptococcales; family Anaerovoracaceae; genus Senimuribacter; species Senimuribacter timonensis. Next base: position 1,081,219 of record NZ_FLKM01000008.1, on the reverse strand, counting down.
CGCTTCCTATCCCTGACAGACCAAGGTAAATGAAAATCTGAAGGAATGCAGGTGGGTTAACCATGTTGAATAATAATACAATCAGTGCACAGATAACAGTCGCATACCGGGTTACGCGTACCTGTTTTTCAGGCGTCGCTTTCTTTGAAAGACCACCGTAGAGGTCGCGTCCGATAGACTGTCCTATAACCAGAAGAATTGAAGTGGCTGTTGATACGATTGCAGAGAAGAATCCTATCATACATACACAAGCAAGAATCGGCGGCAACAGCTGAGACGACATTGTTACGGTCAAATAATCTGCTTCTGCATCTGGGAAAATAACTCTTCCGCAAAGTCCGCAGATGAACATAAGATTGAACAAGAATCCGGTAACCATGGAAATCATGGAAAACTTTGCAACATCTTTCTTATGTACAGCTGGAAGTGCCAAATACCTTGAAGTGATATGGGGTGCGCAGAACATAATAGTGCATCCCCATGTTATAAGGCTGATAATTCCCATCCAGCCAACGACGGTTCCGTCTGCCTGAGTTGGTCCAGCTTCAGAAATGTAAAGAGCTTCTGGCCACTTGTCAGCCAGTGTAGCCTCTAGCGAATGCATACCGCCAACCTTATAAACCGCTACAACTACCATCATAACACACATAACTGTCATGAAGCATCCCTGGAAGAAGTCTGTCCATGCTACTGAACGAAGTCCTCCAGTATTCACGTAGAATACTACAACAGCTAACATTATGATTAGGCCAACCTTAAACGGAATACCGGTATATGTTTCCAGAAGAGCTGCCGCACCCTTGAACTGGGATACCAGCATGAACAGGAAGCATATAGTAATAACAATCGTCAAGTAGTACTTGAGGAATGGGCAACGATAACGATCGCCAAGATATTCGGTTAAGGTCAACGAACCATACTTTTCTGCCTGAACACGCATCTTTCTGATAACAATATATCCAGGAAGAACCAGTCCCGGAACAACGCCGACAACAAGCCAGAAATAAGGCCAGCCGATTGTAGACATCATACCAGGGTCTCCGATGAAGGATCCTGCTGATACCGCAGATGCCGCATATGACATTGCAAGTACAATCAGAGGCGTTGATTTTCCACCGAGGAAATACTCAACTTCAGCACCAGTACCACCGGATTTGTTTTTTCTGCCGGCCCAAACACCGACATATAATAAGAATCCCAAGAATGCAACAAGGAATATCCACGCCATTACACGTAGGCTATTCATATTTTTCACCTCACTTAAAAATTAAACAATTACTTAATACTATTTAGTCGCCGCGCTTGCTGCATCTCTTTCTTTTCTTTTCTTAACATTCTGTGCAGCAAGTTCAGCAAGTCTACGGTCAAGATCATCCTCATCACTTGGATTCTTTCCGAGCCACAGGATGGTGACAACAATACAGATTACCATAGTAAGAGCTGTAATACCGATAAAAAACAACCAAGTAGGCATATTGTGTCTCCTTTCTTTATGATAACGGCTGCTCACCGCTCTACCAAAATATCGGTAAGAGCAGCAATAATTTTAGTTGACATCAAAATCTTCATTGACATGCTGATAAATTCAGAGTTATAATCACTGACTTCCGATGCCGCATTGAACGTTCAATACAGACTTTATATCATCTCGTTTTCTATTTGTCAACGGTTTACCGAGTGGATATTTTACACACAAGTTTGAATTATTATTAAACACTGAATTTTCATTAAAGAGTATAAATGTAATAAGATTTCAATTAATAGTTATATTTACCAAAAATTGATTAATATACTGTTTATTTATAGATTTTCTTCAATTTAATGTTAGATATTTTGCAATTTGGCACATAACTTGCAATTATATAATATCGGATAGTTATGCGTACCCCAGAAGGCGTTGTCCTAGGGCACCTGCCCTTGAGAAATAAGGAAAACAAAAAAATAGTGGGTATTTTTTACCCACTTGATAGTGACGAATATCTGGGCGCTCTAAATTATCGTGTGGGTAGAAAAATATACCCTCCATGTATTATGATTATCTTGTCAATAATTCAATGTTACATGAAGGGAGGACTGCGTTATTCCTAATATTGATTTTATCAAAACGTTGCTAAATGTCACTACCTCTGATATTGCAAAATGCGATATCAGAATGGAAGAGGATGCTGTCCGTTATGAAATTACTCCGGTAAGAAAACCGATGTTCTGTCCTGTATGTGGAGGCCCGATGATAGGTCATGGACATAAGCTGAGGATCATCAACCAGCCCCGAGACTTCAGCCAGTCCACAGGGCAGGTGTTCTTTTTGTGCCCAACGGTAGTTCTACCTTTCTTATCTTTGAGAATATATCTATTGTATGACAACAAATATAAGTTGACAACAGGAATGACAATAGATATAATAAGGGTAGATAAAATTGACTGGAAGAACGTGTAAATAATAAGAAATGAGGAAATGAAATGAGCAAAAAAATTGTTTTCTGCGGTGGCGGCAACATGGCAGAAGGAATAATGCGAGGACTGCTTCAGAATGGAGTAAATCATCCTGAAGACATTACTGTTAATGAATTGGTTCCAAACCGCTGTGAATACTTGACGAAGACCTATGGCGTAACGGCGACAAAGGATGCAGAGGCATCAATTAAAGAAGCCCATATGGTAATCATTGCGGTCAACCCGCCCCAAGTGCCGACAGTCGCGAAGATGCTAAAACCGTTAATCAGCAAAAAAACGATCATCATGTCCATTGCAGCCGGTGTAACGATCTCATCTGTGGAAAATATCGCAGGCAGTGATAAAAAGGTTGTTCGCGTCATGCCCAACACCCTCAATCAGTCAGGCGATGGCTATAGTGCTGCCTCATTCAACGAAAATTGTACAGAGCAAGATCAAGCATTGGTGGATGAGGTCCTCAATGCCCTGGGACAGGTGATGCACATTAGAGAAGAAATGTTCAATACCTTTACTGCGTTCAGCAATGTAGGACCGATGTGGTTATATAAGATGACAGAGGCGTTGATTGACGCTGGTGTCTACATAGGCTTCAGCCGTACCGATGCCCGCAATATTGCAATCAAAAACATGGCAGGCGTGGCAGGCGTCCTGGAAATAACCGGTGAGCATCCGGCTGTTAAGGTGGATCAGATGACTTCACCTGGCGGAACAACCATCGAAGGATTGAGAGTGCTGCAAGAAGAAGGATTTTCTACAGCAATCATGAAATCAGTCATTGCTTCATTTGAAAAAGTAAATGCATTTGAATAAACAAATACCATCCTTAAGGCTGCCATTTGGCGGCCTTTTATTTTACAAAGAAAAAGAACTGCCCATTGCTATGGAACAGTTCCTTCCTGTTTATTATTTATGATTTTTGATTTTACAGTCCTGTCTGTATCGTTCTTTCGATGATGTTTTCCTGAATGTTTTTCTCCAAGTCGACGAAGAAAGCAGAATAGCCTGCAACTCGAACCAGCATGTTGCGATAGTTTTCCGGATGTACCTGTGCATCTCTCAGAGTCTCGTTATCCACGACGTTGATCTGCATGTGGCTGCCCTTCATTTGGAAGTGTGCCTTTAACACCGTTTCCACGATGTCAATACCCTTTTCACCTTTTACAATCTGTGGATCAAAGCGCTGGTTCAGCAGCATTCCAGCCTGTGACGCCTCCTGATTGATAGAATCCAGGGATTTCACGACAGCGGTTGGTCCACAGGTATCACAGCCGATCATCGGGGAAGCATTATCTGAAAGCGGTGTAAACCCATGTCTTCCATCTGGAGTCGCTGTAATATTTTTTCCAAGCTGTACATTGTAGGACTGGGTTGCGCACACAGAGATGAACTTGCCGCCTCTTCCGTCCATATACTTCTTTATCTCGGCATCGGCATTTTCAATTACAAACTGCGCGTACTTGTCAGCCTGTTCAATATCATTGCCATACTTCGGCGCTCTCTGTATCAATACCTGGCGAATATCTTCCTTATCCTTGAAGTCGCATTCCAGTGCATCCATCAACTCTGACATGGTCAGATATTTTTTGTTGAATACACACTCTTCAATTGCCGTAAAGGAGTCTGCGATATTCCCAAGGCCCGTCGTCGCCATAGCATCCCATCGATAGTCGGCTCCTTTGTCCTGCAGCAGCTTCCCTTTTTCAATGCAGCCCTGGGTAAATGCTGAGGCAAGCAGCGTCGGCATGGTATATGCGTGGGCAGATACCATTCTGTTAAACTTGCCGACAAAACGCTTGATGAAATATGCCTGCTGTGTTAAATACGCTTCTTTCAATTGTTCTATGGATGTAAAGTCTCTCGCATTTCCCGTTTCCGGTCCGATCTGTTTTCCAGTAACAGGATCTTTTCCTCCATAAAGGGCGATTTCAAATACCTTTATGGTGTTAAAGAATCCAAGCATGGACTGATAGTCTGAAAGACCTGGTACAATTGGCTCAGTACAGCCCAGCAGGCACCAGTTCCTCGCCTGCTCCAGAGTGAAACCGATATTTATAAGGGCCGGGATACTGTTGTTATCATTGAAGAACGCCGGATGGCTTCCTCCAGTTAATGCAACATTGATAGCAAGTCTGAAGGTTTCTTCATCCACATTGTCATGATATCTGAAGGAAACTGGCGGTTCCTTCGTCTGCAGATCCTCCATTCCGTGAAGTATCAGTCTGGTCAGATCATTGCATGCATCTGTGCCGTCTGCCTTTTGACCGCCCAAGGTCAGCTGAATGTACAGCGCACATCCAGGGTATGCACCGGATTCAAACTCGTCTCTAAGATACCACATTTCCTCGATTCGCAGTTTGAATTCATGGATGATATCCCCGATTTCCTGCTCAGAGACGCCTTGTTCCAAATCCTTTTTATAGAATTCGTACATATACTGGTCAAAACGACCCAGGGCATGGATATATCCCATATTTTCAATCATGATCGCATCATGGGTGAACAGGACAAACTGGGCTGCCTGCAAGAAAGTCTCTGGCGGATTTTCCGGTACCATTCTGCAGTTTTCGGCAATGGTTTCATACATCTTCTTTTGCTCTGCATCACTACATGCCTTTGCCAGTTCCTCCGCCAGATCAGCATATCTGTGAGCCATGACAATGACCGCTTCCATGGAAGTGATCATTGCTTCCCACTTCATTCTCTGATCCGTGTTTTCAATGGTCATATCATCATCTAATTTTGCAATCTGCGCCTTGCACTGATTGATATAGTAACGATATCCCCGTTTCACCAGATTCTCATAGTCAGGTGCATGGCACATGGTCGAGCATTGCTGTATTCCCCTGGTGAAGATTCCGATATCTACCAGCTCGTGTTCTTCTTCGGTCATGAGCGCATCGGTATAGTCTCCAAAGGTATGGCCTTTCCATGTCTCTGCAATTTCCCTCAGTTCATCCTTTTCTCCCGGCATGTACTGGAAGGGGTCAAACTGGCGAGTATCAAAAGTTTCTACTGCCTCAGGCAGCCAATTCATCATCTCAGGAAACACCGGCACAGCATGGGTTCTGGACGCAATGCTTCCTGCTAACAGGGAATCCTCTTCAATATAGATTTCCCTTGTCTTCATCACTTTCATGAACAGCTCGGCTCTCCTGCGAACATATGGCTCCACTGATGGCGTTTTATAAAACTCCGTCGCGATTCTGGCTCTGTCAAGACAGATCGTAGGGGTCGTGGTTCTGATTCGGTCACGTATTCTTTCAATTCTTGATGATAACATCTCTGCCTCCTTAACATCCTGTTTGTATGGTTCTGTCGATAATATTATTTTGAATTTCTTCGCTCAAGTCTACGAAGTACGCGGAGTATCCGGCTACTCTGACGAGGATGTTTCTATACTTATCCGGTTCCTCCTGCGCAGCCCGCAGCACCTTGTCGTCTAATACGTTAATCTGAATGTGGAAACCGCCTTTTAAAAAGTGTGCTTTGAACACGGTCTCTATAATATCCAGGCCCTTTTCACCTGCACACACGGTAGGGTCGAATCTCTGATTTAGCAGCATCCCGCTTGCCGGAACGAGCGGATCACAGCATGCCAGAGAGTTTACGACTGCAGTAGGGCCGTTTGTATCCATTCCCGCCATTGGAGACGCATTGTCTGCGAGAGGCGTCGCGGCCAGTCGTCCGTCTGGCGTCGCGCCGATCAGTTTGCCCAGTTCCACATTGTAAGCCTGTGTTGCAATGACCAGTGTGAACACACCGCCCATCGCGTCACGATACTTCTTTGCTTCTGTATCCAGTACATCCACAAGCCAGTAGGAATACTGATCCACCTCTTCGATGTCGTTGCCGAACTTCGGCGCCTTGTTCAGAAGCATCTGCCGTTTCTCTTCATGTCCCTCAAAATTGTGATCCAGCATGTCGATTAATTCGTCCATGGAAATGTATTTCTTCTTAAATACGCATTCATCTATGGCTTCTAAGGAGTCAATGACATTTGCCATTCCTGTAATTGCTATGGCCGTGTAATGATGATCCGAACCCTTTTGCTGTAAAAGCTTTCCCTTTTCCATGCAGCCAACAGCCAGGGTTGAGCCAGTTATGGTAGGCAGGGTGTAAGCATGGCCGGCCAAGGTTCTTGCGTACATGTCTACAAACTTGCTTAAGAAGAATTGAAGCTGTTTCTTAAATGCTTCTTTTACATCCTCAATATCCTTGAAGTTTCTAGGATCACCCGTTTTCATTCCCATCAATGTATCTGTCACATGGTCATATCCGTCATGAAGCATGATGTCAAAGATTTTAATCGGATTAAAATATCCCGGATTACTCTGGAAATCTGATTTTCCTAAAACATGTGGTTCTATGCAGCCGCAGATTCCCCAGTTCCGTGCTTCTTTCAGTGTAAAGCCAAGCTGAAGCAGGTAGTTGATCGCCGTATCGTCATTGTAGAAGGCCGGGTGTCCGCCCGTATCTCTTGCCGCTTTGATGGCCAGTCTGAAGGTCTCTTCATCAATATTTCGATGATAACGGAAGGAGATACATGGTTCGTCCGTCTGTAAATCCAATAAGCAGCGAAGGAATACTCTTGTCAGTTCATTACAGGCGTCTTTCCCGTTTTCTTTTACGCCGCCCAGGATGATGTGCATCCAAAGAGGACAGCCCGGGTCAGCCACAGATTCCGCATAGCATCTGATATTCCACATCTCCATAATTTTCAGCTTGAACTCATGGATGATGTCGGCAAAAAATTCTTCCGTCTTTCCCTCAGCTGCTTCCTTTTCAAAGAACGGGAGCATATACTGGTCATATCTGCCCAGGTTATGGTCTCCGCCTGATACCTCTAAAGTAATGGCAAGATGATGGAACCATACAAGCTGTGTTGCCTGCAGAAAGGTCTGCGGAGGATTTTCCGGAACCGTGCGGCAGTTTTCAGCCATGGTGAGAAGTTCTTCTTTTCTCCTTGCATCTTTGCATTCTATGGCCTTCTGCTCAGCCAGATCAGCGTAGCGATGTGCCAAATTGATGATGGACTCCATGACAATGATCATGGACTGCCATGCGATTTCCTGCTCCATATCGTATACATCATTGATTTTATGGGCTGCAAGCTTTTCCCTGCATTCATCGATGTAATAACGATAACCCCTTTTGATGAAGTTATCATAGTCTGGCGAGTGATTCATAGTAGACTGATTGGATATGCCATGGGTCAGCACGCCTGCCTCGATCATTTTCTTTGTATCATCATCGATCAGACTGCTTGCAAAATCTCCAAAGGTGTTGCCTCTCCACTTCTTTACGATCTCCCATAAGTCCTCTTTATCTTTTTCTGAGCGGAAGGCCAAGTTGTCAGATGGTCTTTTGTCCAATGTATCAAAATCGTCGTAAAGCCATTTTGTGGTATCCGGATGTAAGATGACGGATTGCACGCGGCTGCCCTGATGGCCGGCAAGCTGCTCATCATCATCGATGAAGATCTCCATATTCTCCAAATAGTGTTTAAAAGCCTTTGCTCTTCTTAGAATATAGTTATCCATGGAAGGCTGGGCGTAAAATTCCGTGATTAATCTGGCTCTGTCCAAATCAATGGTCGGCTGGGTGTCACGAACTCTTTTGCTGAGTTTTTCGATTCTTTGTGAAAGCATAACGGGTCTCCTTTCCTTTCAATTAAGCGTTAATTGTTACTCCCTTATCCTTAAGCTCTGCCACGACGTAGTCTCTGTCACATTTGATTTCTGCCATAATGAACTGAATATCTTCTTCAGTGGCTGAAGTCATATTGTGGTTGTTCACACAGTTCTTAATGTAAGATTTGTGCGCCTTATCCATATCGTATGGCCTTGCTTTTATCATTGACGGATCTGCCGGGAACACCAGGTTCTGTCCCGGAACTTCATCATCGGGGTTACCGAATACAACATCCACTCCATTTGCCTTGGCAAAGGTCAGCTGCGGCATAGGGTGCTTGCCTGCACTTGTGTATTCCGTTTCCTGGACAACCAGGATCTGATCTTCATCCATTTGCTGTGCGAGGGCGAAAGCCGCTGTTAATGAAGTGTTGCCTGCAGGACCTCTTTCATAACCTTCCAGAACGGCTAGTGCCTGGGTAATATAGAAGAGTTCGCCCTGTTTGACAGTTACCAGTTCATCCATATATCTCAGCACTCTGGCTGCATTTCTCGGGCAGTCTGAACGATCCGGCCAGGTAGTAAACGGTAAGCTGAAGCCGGTGTGGCCTGTCGTACAGGACTTTCTATTGAAGTCTTTATTCGATGCCATATGCAGACCTTTTAAGTCGATACAAGCGCCGATGATTTTCGTTTCGATTGCGCCCGCTTTGATCAGTCCTCTTGCCGTGCCAGTTAGGTTGCCGCCGCCTGCATTGGTGCAGACAACTGCTTCCGGGTCTTTTCCAAATTTTTCTCTGCACTGCATAGCCAGTTCATAACCTAAAGTTTCTACGCCTGCAATGCCAAATGGTGTATATAAAGATGCGTTAAAGTATCCTGTATCTTCCAGCAGGCTTAAATGAGTTGAAAACAGTTCAGGCCCTACTGTCAGCTGAACGACTTCTGCTCCGTAAGCTTCGCAGATTCTCTGTTTTTCCAGGATCTCCGGCTGACCGATTTTCTGATCGTCATAGCATTCCTGTACGACAATACATTTCAATCCCTGCATGGCCGCCTGAGATGCAACTGCTGCACCATAGTTTCCGGAAGTGGCAGCGATAACGCCTTTGTATCCAAGCTTTTTCGCATGATGCACTGCGATGGAGGCCCTTCTTGCTTTAAAGCTTCCGGACGCATTGGCTGCCTCATCCTTTACGACGATTCTCGCGCCTTTTCCTTTTGGCGCATATTTTCTGGAAAGTGCAGTGAGATTTTTAAGCTCGATCAAAGGGGTATTGCCTACACCGTGATCTAATTGAATCTTCTGCATCTCCTCCATGGAATAGCCCGCTTCTTTCATCATTCTTTCGTAGTCAAAGCCTATTCCGGGTAACTCAAACTGCTCGTAATCAATCTGCATTGCATTTTTTATAATCTCATTTTTGCGGGCGTTTATCGCTTCATAACTCTTATCTGCTTTCACTAGTTTGCCTCCTCCATCAGTTCTTTTAATTGTAATTCTATTTTTAATAACTCCGGCTGGAAGTCACCATAGTCGTGTATGTATCTAGGATTTACCTCAACTAAAGTTCCGCTGGTTCTTCTTCCCGTTACAGTTACAATCTCCATGGCCTCTCCTATCACTGCCTCATGCCTCGCGATTCCTTTTACCCATAGTTTCAAATCGCAATTCTGCGTGTCTTCCGGGACCTGCGGTGCCCTGTGACCTGCTTTTAGTACCGTTTCTTCGACTTGTACCCAGTCTCCTTTTTTTGCCGTGTTCATCTCATTCGCTCCTTTCGTTTTCTCACATATTATTTCACTATCATTTTCTCATTGTCCTTTATATAGAAACAGGTTTTATCTGTTCCATCCAGTACATCGTTTGCAGCCTTTACTAACTCTCTGATTTGAGATTCCTCCGGTGGATTCACATCACTTAACGCATACTCTCTGCCAAGTGCAGAATACTTGTTCACACCAAATTGGTGATACAAGAGAAGCTCATAGGATTTTATCTGGGGAATCTCTTTGATAAATTCCGCCGTGGAAGTGATATTATCCTTCGAATCATTAAGTCCTGGAATGACCGGCGTTCGTATGGTAATGTCCACCCCGAAAGAGGCGATCTTCTTGATATTTTCCAGTATCATTTCGTTTCCCGCACCGGTAAGCTGCCGATGCCTGCCTGAATCCATATGCTTTATGTCCAGGAACATGCTGTTTACATAAGGAAGCGCTTCCTTGAACTCGTCGTAATTTCCCGCGCCACAGCTTTCAATTGCAACGTCGATGCCTTTTTGCCTGCAAGTCTTGGCAATTTCTGCAAGGTACCTTGGATGGGTCAAAGGTTCCCCTCCAGAGAAGGTGACGCCCCCTCCCATGATGGAATAAAAAATCTTGTCTTTTTCAATTTGCTTGTAAAGCTCTTCTATTTCATATTCTTGGCCTACCAGATACTTCGCACCTGCGAAGCAGTGTTCTGCACACTGAAAGCACTTAATGCATTTTTCTCTGTCTATTCTAAGTCCGTCTTCTGCAGAGAAAATCGCATCTGCAGGACATACTTTGAGGCAGGCCCCGCATCCGATGCATTTACCCTGGGACTCCATGATTTCCTGACCATAGTCCTGGGATTCGGGATTTGCGCACCACTTGCATCTAAGGGGGCATCCTTTAAAAAACACCAGGGTTCTCAGTCCATGACCATCGTGTATAGAGCATTTTTGGATATTAAAGATCATTATGATTCCTCCACACTATCTTTGGTTATCTCTTCATTTATACATTTACATATCGCAAAGGCCGTGCCAACTTTATCTGCCGTTTTAGAGGATTTTTAAGCATTTTCCCTGGAATTTGAGCCATTTTGCTGGGCAAAATCTGTTGAAAATCTGCAAATCACTGCTCTTTCGTACCATTTTTGTTACGTTCTGCTTTTTAAATTGCGGGCTTTCCCTGGCAAAACAGCGAAAAACAAGCATCTTGCATTTTCTTTTGTGAACTTGAGATTTTGCGTATCAAAAACGATACATTCTTCGTTTAAAATTCGTACCTTTTTTGATACATTCCTGTGGAAGGATGCACAAACAGAGCCTATATGAGGCTTTTTCTGTTTGGTTCAATTCTTGCATATATCTAAGCTTAGGAAAAACTATCAGATGGAGGAAAGAAATGAAAGCAAGAAAAATGTTTAGAACGGTTGAAACCCATACATTAGGTCATCCTACTCGTAATGTGGTCAGCGGATTCCGTCACATACCCGGCAAAACCATGACCGAGAAATTTACGTATATGAAGGAGAATGAAGATTGGTTTCGTAAAATCCTGGCTTACGAACCTCGCGGGAGCGAAATCATGTCATGCACCATCATCACGGAGCCCTGTACCCCTGGTACGGATGTAGGCGTCCTGTATTTCGAAGCAAGCTGCTGGCTCCCAATGTGCGGCCACGATACCATGGGCGTAACGGTTGCGCTGATCGAGTCTGGCTTAGTTGAAGTAACCGAGCCGATTACAAAGATCAGTCTTGATACACCTGCCGGAATCGTTGAGGTTGAGGCAAAAGTCGAAGACGGCGTTGTGGAGGAAGTATCATTCATTAACGCCCCGGCTCTCGTCTTAAACAGAAATGTCACGGTTCAAACGAAGGATTACGGCCAACTGACTGTTGATATCTCTTGGGGAGGAAATGTGTATGCAATTCTTCCCGCTTCTGCCGTGGGAATCGAAATTGATCCCGGCAATGCGAGCAAATTGGTCGAAGCAGCAAACTCCATTGCTGACGATATTAACGCACAGGTTACAATTCAGCATCCAGAGCTTGACTTCGTTGACCGGGTTACCCATGTAGAATTCGCAGGTCCCCCAAAGGGAGAGGGCGCTGACATCCAAAACTGCGTAGTCGCACTGCCCAAGGTAGTTGACCGTTCGCCATGCGGCACAGGCACTTCGGCAAAGGCTGCCCTTCTCTTTGAAGAGGGCAAGCTAAAAGTAGGCGACTCCTTTCAGCACGAAAGTATTATCGGCTCCCAGTTTCGATGCGAGATTATAGAGGAGACAACCGTTGGCGGCATCAAAGCCATTATTCCCAAGGTCACCGGCAATGCCTGCGTGATGGGCTTTGCAACCTGGGTGCTGGATCCCAAAGACCCATTTCCAGAAGGGTTCCTTTTAGGTTAAACCAGGGGTTCAGCCTCCAGGCTGCGAAAAAAAGAGCGAAGCAGCAAAACCGCCTCGCTCTTTTTTGTAATTACTTATCTTCCTTTTTCTTTGATCCTTTCATTGCTACAGTCATATAAAAGATTGCAGATCCAAAGGTAATCGCTAGACAGAAGATTAAACTGGCAATCCACATAATTTACCTCCTCTATACTTCATCCATGATTCTTTCAGGGATCTCAGGGAATTCTTCCTTATCAGGGTCATAGTAAACGCCAATGGTGTCTTTATTAAACTTCTTCGCAAAGAAGTATGCTACTACAAATCCGACTGCCCACTGGAAAAGAAGGGTTCCCACACTCTCTGTTCTGAACGGGTTCCACCATTGTTCATCCCAGCCAATGGCATCTTTCAGCCAGACGAGCAATACGACGCCTGATACGATCGGGGCAATATAGCCGGCTTTGATATCAAAGGCTCTTGTGATTTTTCTGTCGCTGACTGGGTTGATGAACTTTTCGCGCATCTTTCTTGCCCCAAATTTCATAGCGAGAATACCTGAGAACATACCGCCAATGAAGATACCGAAGCCCCATGTCGTGTCTTGATTGGTGAGAATGTCCTGATTCATAAAGCTAGGGAATCCAAGCAATACCTGGAAGAAAATAGCTCCCGCAATGCATTTTTTACGACTCCATCCCATGTCGATGAAAGGCCCTGCGAATACCGTCGTTACAGCGATAATCGATGTAAAGGCTGCAAAGGCCAGCGACAGGAAGAATAAGGTTCCGATCACTCTTCCCATCGGCAGGGTTTCAAATAAATTTGTCAGTCCGACAAAGGTAACTCCGTTGTTTCCTGACTGCGCCAGTTCCAACGCTTCTTCTGTACTTCCTGCAAATGTGAAGATACATGGAAGAACGACCAGGGTTCCCAGCATAGCGAAAGAAATATCGCCAAATCCTTGTACATTGGTATTTACAACGATATCCTCTTTCTTGGCGGAATACTTGGATAACGTCACACAAAGCATCGTACCGGAACCAAGTGACCAGAAATCCTGTGTTATGGCCTGAATCCAGATATTTGCATTGAGCAATTCTGAAAATTCAAATCCAAAGGAATATTTCAGACCTTCAACGGCGCCTGGCTGCGTCATGGAGTAACAAGCAAGCCCTACCAAAATGACAAGCATAATCGGAACGATGAACTTTGCTGTCTTTTCCAGGAATCCTTGTCTGTTTGTACAGAAAAATACCAAGGCCATGGGAACCAGCCAGCATACCGCCGTTCCCCAATCTGCCGAAGCCACATTGGTAAAAAGCTCCAGTTTGTCTTCGACGCCAAAATAGCTTCCTGTGATTGACATAAACAGATAGCGAACGACCCATGCAAGGATTACCGTATAATTGCAATGCATCATAAAATAGCACAGTGTCGCAAAGGTTCCCATAATCGTCCATTTTGAACCAAGCAGGTCACGAAAGGCTCCAGGTGCAGAGTGACGAGATGCACGCCCTGCAAAGTTCTCAACCATAACCAGTGGAATCGCGATAATCAGCAGCGATACAACTGCCGCTATCACAAAGGCTCCGCCGTAAGTGCAGACAAGACGAGGGAACCGCCAGAGATTACCCGTCCCTACACTGCCTCCTACCATGACCATCAGCAGGCCAAACCGGGACGAATATCCGTCCTTCTTTTTGTTCAGTGTTTCCATTTTTTCTCCTTTCTACTACAATCACAAAGTTAAAGAACGTGTGCTCAAATCAAGAGAAGTTCTTATATTCTCTCAAATTTTAAGCCAACATTAACAACCGCAAAAAATATGCCAATTTTATACCCTTTTTTTGATGGAATCCAATGAGATTTTTCGAAAAATCGGACGATAAACGGGCAGGACACTACCAACGCGTGCCAATTCTAATACACGATTCACTTTTAATATGTTGTTTCCTCGGAGGAAATCTCTCCAAAAAAACAGATACGCACCATTTATGGCACATGTTATCCTTTTTTTGTGCCAAAAGAATTACAATTAGCTATTATCTTTCCTGAATATATGGTACAATGCAGTTCAAAGCAGTTTCTCCACGTCAAGCTTTATGAATCTATTTTTAGGAGGGAATTCCATGAAGTCCACAACTGATAATAATGTTGCAATGCTTAATGAACGTTATTTCTTAAAATGCCTCGACTTTGCACAAAACCCCATTGTGATCTGGGGAGAGAAAACAGAACTGTTATTTGCCAATACTGCATTTTGCAATTTATTTCATATACCTTCACGAGAAAAAGCTATCGGCACCACCCTCGCCGACATCATGAGAAAGGGGAAAATCAAGGCTATCCCGGTGGGTTCGAAACGTCCTGGGCTCAAGGTACCGGAAGTGCTGCAGAGCGGCATCGAAGTTCTCGATTGGAACGTATACCTTGAATATGAGCGGTCGCCAAATGAAAGACAGATTTTATCGACTGATATGTACCCGATCAAGGACGCCGCAGACAATGTAACCGGCGTCATTGAAATTTATCGTTCACACGAGCAGGAAATCAAGAGCGCCCGTAAGATCATGGGGCTTTCTGCGGGATACGACTTTAACTCCATCATCGGATACAGTCAGGCGATCAGGGATAAAATCAATATCGCCAAACAATTTGCAAAAAGCTCCGCAAACGTTCTGGTTACAGGAGAAAGCGGTGTCGGAAAAGAACTCTTTGCACAGGCGATCCATAATCACAGTTCAAGAAGCAAGGGACCTTTTGTCGCTTTGAACTGTGCCAGCTTTCCATCAGAACTGATCGAAAGTGAACTCTTTGGTTATGTAGAGGGTGCTTTTACTGGAGCCTCCAAACGCGGACAGACAGGAAAAATAGAACTTGCCGACGGCGGTACCCTATTCCTAGATGAAATAGGCGAACTGCCTTACTACTTCCAGCCCAAGCTCTTGCGAGTGCTTGAAACGTGGACCATCACCAAGGTCGGTGACAGCAAGCCAATTCCAGTAGATGTGCGTCTTGTCGCTGCAACAAACAGAAATTTGGAAAAGATGGTAGAAGAGGGCCTCTTCAGAAGTGATTTATATTACAGGCTTCAGGTACTGAATGTAGAAATCCCCCCACTCCGAGATCGAAGGGAGGACATCGTTCCTCTGGCTGAATATTTTCTGGAGCAGTTTGCATCTGACGGTAAAAATCAAGCTAAAACTCTCACCAATGAGGCAAAAAGACTTCTCTCAGACCATCTATGGCCCGGAAATGTGCGAGAACTGAAAAATGTAATCAGCCGCATCGCGATTCTTTCACCTGATCCTGTCATAGATGCCGGCTTTCTCGAAAGCATACTTCCCGTTAGAAAAACTCCCCTCGTAAGAAACGCACCAGAGGCAGGCCCAGGCGACACGGATGAGCGCAGAATTCAGCGGGCAAAAGAGGCGATCCAAAGCGCCAATGCGGATTTGGTACACCTGGCTCTGGAGATTACTGGAGGAAAGCGGAAAGAGGCTGCTGATTTAATCGGGGTGTCCCGCAATACCTTTTATCGGATGATGAAAAAACACGAACTCTTATGATTAAGAAAAATCAGTCACTTCAAAAGTAAGACGGGTATATAGATAGATTTCACCGCCTATACCGTTAATGGATGCAGTTTTGTCATAACGCTGTGTGTTGATCCTCGGATTCACAGCTCCTGCATTCAACGCGCGGTCCGTAAGCCAGGGATTCATAAACTCACATGCATAATCGACGGCTTCCTCCAGCGCAGAGAAGTCAGCAATTCCTAAAGGATAATGCACTCTGAACCGATCCGATTCCTTCAAGGGCATAATCTGTACAGAATAAACGAGAGAGAAAGAACCGACAGCAGCGCCCACCGCTCCGGCAACGTCTGCATGATCAGGAAGGATTGCAGCTTCGTGTAGAGATTCTCCTACAAGTGGTATAAATGCCCACGAGGGAGCCCCCGCCCCAACCAGCGCTTTGTCTAACATCAGTTGTATTTGTCTTGAAACGTTCCCTTCATCACATAATGCGGCATCAATCAATCGCTGCCCTTCTCCTCCTGTCAGTAAAGAGAAGCCCTTCATGGCTAAACTTTGCTTCAGCAATTCTCTTCCGATAGTATTCACCACCAGATTTCTGACATAAAGAGCAACGTCATTTGCCGATCTGCCGTAAGGTGCTATTAGACGTGCGCCTAAAATCGAAGCTTTCTGATTCCATTTCTCCAACAACCCCAGGACATGAAGCGCATCTGTGGGTGTAAAAGAGGCGTATTGAATCAGTCCCTTTTCCTCCATCCTCTCAATCTGTCTTTGCTTCAGCCACAATGTGTTTTCGCCAAATAGCAGGACTTCTCTGGCATGGGGTCCATCTTCCAGATTAGCAAGGATTTTTGCTTCAAATGCGTCTTCTGTATCACCAGATCCTCTGATTAAAAATAAGGGTTCTCCGTGATGCCCCTTTTGCAGCAGCATCTTCAGTTCTTCTATGATATGAGGGTGTTCGTGTGCAAGAGAACACAATGATCTGACTCTTCTATATCCCATTGTAAGTGTCTGTGCATCGTCATATATAATTCTGCTATCACCTCCCAGTCCAAAGGTACAGATATCAATTGCCTTTACCAAAGTTTTATGTCCGGCAACAATTGCGCCTTCTTCCAGAAGAACAGGTTTCCCCTTTCCGTCCAGACGGATTATATCCGTAGTCGTTCCCCCGATGTCTACAATAAAGGTGCCTCTCTCGTCTGCATCGGCTAAAGCCAAAAAACGCGCACCACATGCGCTTGCTGCCGGACCTGATAATACCATTTCGACTGGATGCATCTTTGCCCAAGGGGCTCCCACGATAGTTCCATCTCCTCTTACGATGGTAATCGGCACCTGGATTCCTTTTCTGTTGCAGACATCCTCCACTGATGCCAACAGCTCCATGACGATGGGAATCAGACCTGCATTCATCATCGTTGTCGTCGCACGCTTGATTGCGTCTAAATCTGTTGATAATTCATGTCCACAGCTGATATACAGATCCGGTCTCAACTCCTGCAGAATTTCGGCTGCCCGATTTTCGTGAGAGGGGTTTCTTACAGAAAAGAAGCTGGAAATGGCAACAGCTTCTACATTGTCAGGAATCTCTGCTATTTTTTTCCTCATCTGTTCTTCATTTAAAGATTCTTTTTCCTCGCCTCGCTGATTGTGGCCGCCCCCTACTAAAAAAAGGCCGTCAGCATGCAGTGCACCATCTGCCACTGCATTCTTGACAATGGTTTCATTATAGCCAATCAGAATCAGAGCAGCTTTGCGCAGTTTATTCTCTACAATGGCATTGGTTGCCAGGGTCGTCGCAAGGTTAAAAGAGCAAATTGCAGCGGCATCAATATTCTCCAGTATCAGATCCAGCCCTTCTTCTATCGTTTTTACCATATCATCATGGTTCGTCGGCGTTTTCACCCTTGCCTGTACAGACCAGTCCTCACTGCTTATAAACGCTAAATCCGTATAAGTTCCCCCTGCGTCAATTCCTATGATTCCCGGCGTTTTTATTTTATTTTCTTTCATTGCTGATCCCTTTCAATATAACACAAGGACCTGGCAGCAAAACCAGGTCCTTGAAATAAACGTAACTTCATTTATACACCAAACTACTAGCCAGTTCCAGCCGGGGAGTTTCAGCATGAACTCTGCCTGTCATCTCGCTTTTGTTCGCTTGGCAGAATGTTATCTTTATTTTGCATATCTGTCGATAATTTTTTGAAGTTCTTCTTCTTTTTCAAGACCGTATGTATATTTGTATGAACTTTCCAGCTTGTCTAACTGTTTTGCAGCTCGTTCAATCAAAGTGTCCGTTCTGGCTCTTGCCACATACGTAGGATATGGTGCGCGGTCTGTAAGAATCGGCATCATAAATTCAGTTTTAAAGTTTTTAAGAGTATGCTGATTGAATAAGAATTCAGCCTTGACGCCTTCTTCTTCAAGAATATCATACGCCAGAGAAAAGTCATTTACTTCGATACCTCGGCAGATTCTTTCAATCACTCTTACAATCTCGAGGTCCATAACAGTTGCCTCAAAAGAATAGCGATTCAACTGTGAGAATGTTCCCAAACCATTAATGACATTCATTCCAGATTGTCTTGCAAACAAACCGTTCATCAGTTTTTCCCATCCATATTGGGCGTCAAAAGTATTTGCATCTGCCGAGATACCGATACCCACTGTCGGAATCCCATAATAATGAGCCATCTGCAACGATGCCATCTTGAGAATCGGGTACTCAGGCGTAGCAACTGTACAGGCTGCAAATTTCATATCAAAAATTCTCGATGCAGTGAGTAGTCCTATGCGCATTCCCGGTCTGTAGCACTGCGCCAATACAATATGACCGATGACCTCAGCAAAGGACTGTACGATTGATCCGGCAAGAGTGACAGGTGCCGTTGCTCCTGCCATGGTTCCCGTACTGAAAATACACGGAACGTTGTATTTTGATGCTGCCCGAATTACCTCACAGCCATCCTGCCTGATTCCCAATGGTGAAAATGTGCAGAGGTTAAACATTAGTCTGGGCTTTGCCTCTAAGATATCCGCTCCGCCGACCATTTCTGCATTCATTTCGATAATACATTCTGCTCCTTTTTCTGAGTTTGCAAGGGAATGAATTGGCTTCTTTGTCCCTACTAAAGATGCCTTATACATATATACATCCTGTAATTCCGCCGGAATATCGCAAGGCTGCACTGCTGGAACCTGAACGCCGACTTCATCAATCACTTCCATCAGCTTTGCGTGTCTCAACGCCCCCTCATAAGTTCCCTGATGTTCAATGCCGTCCTTATCAACAATACTGGTAAAGTAGCCGGCAGTGGCATAAGTTGAGTCAAATCCACCAAATTGGAAGCACTTTTTTCCTTCCACATCATAGAATCCATAGGATCCGCTCATGATGTCCAGCGTATGTTTTACAAGCTCGTTGGGCAGATAGGCCCGCTTAAGCTCATAATTAATCTTAGCGCCATTTTTCTCTAGTATTTTTAAAGATTCCTTGTCTTCTACCATAATACCAATCTGCCAAAGAACTTCCAAGACCTCCATATGTACTCTGTAAATGTCTTCATCAGATAGTACCTTAAAGTTTTTTGCTAATTCCATAAAATTCTCTCCTTCTAATCCATATTTATTCATCATCTGTGGCTACAATCGAATATGTCGGAGCAATCGTCTCCACTGTCTTCTTAATCTTCCACACACAGACCGCACAGATTGCACCCAGTATCATTGACGGCATGCCGCCAATCAATGCCATGGATTTTGCTCCGGTAATTCCTGCAAACGAAATGAATACGTATGCGGATACTGCCATGATGATTGCCCAGATAGATTTTATCCATAGCGGCGGCTCATCTTCATCGCCGATAGGATCTAAGGTTATCGTACTTACCATTGCCGCAGTAGTCGTTGAACTGCTCGCCAAAGTTACGAAAGATAAGTAGATGACGACCAGGAAAACTACACACCAGATGATACCGCCCGGCAATTGCTCGAATACTTTAAACATGGTCGCTTCCATGCCCAATTCATTCATGGAACCCCAGATATCGAAAGTCCCACTTAACTGCATATCAAAGGCAAGAGACCCAAAAGTTACAAACCAGATACAAGTAAATAATGCCGGTATGAGCATTGTACCAATTGCAATCTCCTTAAGAGAACGACCGAACGAGATTTTTGCAAGAAACAATCCTACAATTGGAGCAAATGCTGCCACACTTACATACTGCCATACCATCCAGAAAATAGGTCCGTCGTTACCATCGATGCCTCCCGTATAGCAAATGCTCTGCACAAACGAACCAAATGTGGTTGAGGTACTTTCTGTAAACATGTCAAAAACATAAAGTGTAGGGCCAAATCCGATGACAAAGATTAATACCAGAATATATAATTCCAAATTCCTGTCCGTGATAATCTTGATACCTTTTGCAATACCGCCGATACTCATCAAAAGAAATCCCGCGACGATAATGATTTCAACGATCAGCCACACAAACTTAGATGGCTCAATGCCGAATATGGAATTCAGTCCTGCGCTAATCTGCATGGTCCCCGTCCCAAGGGAGCAGGTAACACCAGAAACAATGCCGAATAGACAAAGTATGTCCACTATATTATTAATTTTTTTATTCGCCGGCTTTCCATTGATCAGATAAAGAAAAGAACTTGCCCTTGACGGCTGCTTATAATTATAGATAGCAATACCTAATGCCATCGCAAAGATGCCATACTGTGCATACTGACCCCAAGCCCATTCAAGATTGTTTTGGGCAAGAGCCTTTACTGCTGCAGCAGGGGATCCCGCCTCAACACCCCACGATTCCCATGGTTCCATAAAGTAGGTCATGGGCTGTGCTACTCCGTAAAACACAATACCAATTGCAATCGTTGCACAGATACACATCCCCCAGTATGAAAATGTTCTGAACTTAGGTTTTGCATCTGGTCCACCCAATTTGATTTTTCCCATGGGGAGAAAAATCATTGCAGCCATTGTGATAAACATAAATAGTGTAATCGGACCCACAATCCACTTAAAGTTGATTACTTCTGCATTTAATGCCGCAGATACCACCGAAGCAAACCCATTTTGATTGATAAAACTAAGAGCGATAATTGCGACCATGATAATTAGTATTGGCCAAAAAATCACAGGGTTCAACTTATACATGACTTTCTTCTTACTATTCATTTTTTGACACCTCCCACATTTACTCTTTTTCAGCAATTAGTTCCTCTGCCTTTTTACAAGCTGTCATGGCATCGATAGAATAACCATCCGCCCCGATTTGATCCGCCCACATCTGAGTAACCGGAGCACCTCCGACCATTGTTTTTACCTTGCCTTTCATCCCAGCCTCTTTCAGCAAATCCTCAATTGTTTTCTGGTGCTCCATAGTCGTCGTCAAAAGCGCGCTGCTGCCTATGATATCTGCATTCACCTCAATCGCCTTATCTACAAATTCCTGGAGTGGAACTTGTTTTCCTAAGTCGAAAACATCAAAACCTGATGCTTTCAGCATAGAGACACAAATTGATTTACCAATATCATGTACGTCATCCTTAACTGTTCCGATTACAATCGTTCCTTTTCTTTCAGAAAGATCACTGCCAGAAGCAACCTCTTCTTCAACACGTTCCGTAACAATTTTCATCACTTCAGATGACATAATCAGTTCGGGAAGAAAAATAGTTCCCTCACTAAATGCCTCCCCCAGTTCTTCCATGCCTTTGCCAAATCCATCTTTTAGTAATTCCACTGCTGTGATGCCTTCCGCTTTCGCTTCTTCAAGTATGCTTTCAACTTCATCAGCATCTGCGTTGACGATAGCCTGTATGGCCCGTTCATTATACTTGTTATCTACCATTTTTTCATCCTTTCTTCCTATAGACCTTATTATAGCGAGAACAGTTGTCAACTCATTCTCGTTGTCTTACATCAATTATATTATCAGATTAATCAGAAATAAAGCTAAAATTTGTTATCTTTGGCATAACCTCTTGTTATGCTGTAGAAATATGGTACAATGAACATAAGGAGGACTTTTTATGAGTTTAGTAAAATACAGGGCGTTTATCCATGTTGTCGAGCACGGCAGCCTTACAAAGGCGGCCAGACTCATGGGTTATTCGCAGCCAGGTATCAGTAAAATGATCGAATCTTTAGAAGACGAACTACACGTCACACTCTTCCTCAGAAATCATTCATCTCTCGAACTTACAGAGAATGGTAAGCAACTGTACGTATTCTGCAAACAAATAATAAAATATGAAGATGCTCTTCTCGATACTGCAAAAGCCATGAACGGTCTCATTACTGGCAGCGTCCGCATAGGCGCCCTCAATTCAATCATCGTTGAATTTGTACCTGAATTAATTAGAGCATTTTCGGAAGACTATCCTATTATACAGATATATTTATACGAGACCTCCTTTTTGGGTATCATAGAGCAGCTAAAAGATAATCTTCTCGATATCGGATTCACAAGCAAATTTGAAGCAAAAGGCCTCGAATTCATCCCCTTGTTCAAAGATCCTATCAGACTCATCGTCAATAAGAACCATCCGCTGGCATCTTACAAAACCATATCTATCAAAGATCTAAACGGATGTGATTTTATCATGATTCCATCCATAGGCGATGATTTGATAAACGTCATAAAGGGAGAAGAAAAATTCACCCCAGTCGTCAAGTACTATGTACACAGCGATGTAGCTGCTGTTGCTATGGTATCAAAAAACCTGGGTGTGTATATCATATCTGAGCTTCAATGTGATAACTTGCCCGATAATGTCATCAAGCTAAACTTTGAAAAAGACGTTTATCGAATTATGGGCATTGGGATAAACTCCCTGAAGACTTCGTCACCAACTCTGAAAGAACTCGTCAAAGTATCCAAAATCAAGGCGAAAGAATACTTATCATTATAAAAGTACTGAAAACCCCTCGTTTGAACGAGGGGACAGACAAGGGTTCTAAATTAGGGCGCTCTAAATTATCATGTGGATGTAACAAGATACCCTCCATGTAGTATGATCACCTTGTCAAATACATCAATCTTACATGAAGAGATGAATTGTTATTCCTAATATTGATTTTATCTCAACATTGCTGAATATCTCTACTGCGGATATTGCAAGGTGCAATATCCGCACAAACGAGAATGCTGTACATTGCAAAACTCTCACCTGTCAGAAAGCCTAAGGATCGCCCCTTCTATGGCAGACCGATGATTGGTCATGGACATAAGATGCGCACCATCAGCCGTCCAGCCCCTGTCTGAATCCCCGAGCATTGATGAACCACGCAACAAATATTTTTATACCCGGGGGGGTGCAGAGAACCAGGGTAAAATACGTGACAATCGACATGTGGGAACCTTACAAGGATGTTGCCGCCGAGTACCTCTATGCATTAACTCCGAAGCTTCATAGCGAAAAAATGGATACGAAAAAGAGGGGCCATTACAACAAGAAAAAGGACTGACCTAACCAAAAAGAGCACTCCCGGCCATTTTTCTTAGCCAAAGTGCTCTTATTTTTTGCTTCAGTACCCACGCAATGATTCAGAATACTTAATAAAAAAGTCTCTTATGATCAAACAATGTGATACATAAAAGACTTTTCGTTCTAGGTAACAATTAATTTTTCAATGATACTTGTATATCTTATCTCTGATTGTATCTTCCATACGACTTTGCTTCATCCACGATGATTTTTGCATATTCATCAGTCATATTAGCGGGAAATTCGCAGCCTGTCGCAAGAATGAATCCCCCGTCTTTCGCAAGCAGATCAATTTCTCGTCGGCATTCTTCACGAAGTTGTTCTTCGGTATAAGTCATCAGATCTCCAGGGTTGATCATTCCGATGATGGTCGTTTGATTGCCATACTTTTCTTTCATCTCTTCTGTAGTCTTGCAGTCTGCAGGGATATGCAGGGTGGAGATAGCCTCCGGCTTCATATATTCAATCTGTTCTTTAAAGTAAATGCCCTGACCACAGTTATGTATCATCACCATGCATCCGCGCTCATGAACATGGTCTGCCAGCCGCTTAATATATGGACCTTCCAGCTCACACCACATCTTTGGACTCATGATTGTCTTAGAGGCATATAAAGTATCAAACATAATCGCATGACAGCCTGTATCCATCAATGCATCTGTAAATCGCATCAAAGTTTCGGTAATATTTTCTAATGCCTTATGAATTTGCGCTTTAGCTGAGAAGGTATCCATCAGCATCCCCTGCAGGCTGCGGAGCATACTTAAAATTCCCAACGGGCCAAATACAAATGCGACAATTGGTTTTTCCTTCCCTTTTGCCGTAACCAATTCCTCTGTCAGTTGAATATATTTGGACATGCGTTCCCCTTGATAAGGATCAATAACACCAATTTTATCATATTCCTCTGCATTTTTTACAAAAGCCTCTATTGATGGGCTTGCTGCCTTATCCTCCGGGTAATCCATTTCCATTCCCCAATCAGCGGCTTCAATAGATAAGTCTACCAGTGTACATATTACATCCACATCACATTCTTCTGTAGCTTTAATAATCGCCTGCGCACATTTGTGAGGGTCTTTTGTCCACTCTGCATAGTTAATCCCCAAATAATTTCTTGATATACTGTTAATCAATGGATACACCGGCACATGATCTGCCTCCTGGTGCTTTAAAGCTTTGGTAACTCTTTCGATAGAATTCATTTCTTCTGCCTCCTTATTTCTCTTATTTTATAATATCATCGTCATCACCGTTCGTAAGTGCATGACAAAATTTACAACTGGTCTCTGTTCCATAACAAAATGCGCATTGGCTGTTGATCGGTTTATAGTCGTCGTTAACGATGAAATAGAGGCCTGCACAGGATTTTAAAGGCACCATGATAGCGCTGTCTCGAACTTCTATGCCTAGCTGCTTAAAATCCAAAAGAGATTTTATTTTTTCCACTTCTCTTGTGGGCATTCCAAAGAAGCCTGGTCCAAAACTGTCGCTGATCTTCGCCTTCGATTCGAATTCCTTTTTAATCAGCATTCGAATCGCATCGGTAAAGGCTGTCCCCCATATATCAGCATAAACCTGGCTGAGCACGTCCTCATCAGGCAGAGTATAATCACCCGCTGAACATGCATAAATATAAAGACCTTTTATGCTGCTCTCCCGCAGCTGCTCAAAGGCCTTGCAGGCGAATTCCTGTTTGCCTGCCCATAGTTTTTTTCCACTGAGTGTTATTTCATCTTTGTCGAAACAAATGTACTGTCCGCGGGGGGTAATTCTGTTCTTTAGCATTTGACGGATATGAGCGGCATCTTTTTTCATCCGTTCAAATTTGGAGCCTTCCCGATCAATTCCAGAGGTTTTCATAAAAAGAGTCCTGGCTAAATCGTTGCACGCATCCCATTGAATATCAAAAAAACACTTTCTCATACGTTTGTATTCCCCCTTCTCTCCTTGCTTCTTTGCAGAAATGCCGACAGAGTTGGTAAGGCCCTGCCGGCACTTGCATTAGGTACATTCGCCATTATCCCGCAACAATGGCAATGATTCTATGACAATTTACATTGTCTAAAAGAATTATAGCGTTTTAAGCACTAAAAATAAAGCGAATAATCATTATGATATGCATAGCTTTTTGTTATATCGTCAGAAGCTGATTTATAAACAAAAAATACCGACAGGATCGGTAAAGCTCCGCCGGTATTTTCGTTAGGTTCATTCGCCATTATCCCGCAACAATGGCAATGATTCTAAGACAATTAAATTGTCTAAAAAAATTATAATGTTTTACAAGCTAAAAGTAAAGTAAATAATTACGACAAGCTCATTCGCAGGCAGGAGGAAATACCAGGTATTTCTCCATCATTCTGTAGAACGTGGCGCGCGACATCCCAAGTAGAACTGCCGCCTCTTGTTTGTTTCCATTGGTGATTTCCAGCGCCTCCTTCAGTAAGTTGGCATTAGCCTTCTCAATCTCTCTGCGGCATTTTTCCAATCTGCCTTCCGGCGTTTCCTGTGTATCAGCCTTAAAGCTATAGGGCTTTGACGAGATAGATGCTTCAATGTCTTTATCGTTAATCACGTTGCGTTTGGAAAGCAGCGCGACTCGCTGTATCACGTTTCTAAGCTCACGCACGTTTCCAGGCCAGTTATATTCGATCAAAGTCTTCTTCGCGCTATGATCAAGCATCTTTGCCAATCTACCGTTAGACTGCGCCACCTGTTTTAAAAAGACTTCCGCCAGAGGGATAATGTCGTCTTCACGTTCGCGCAATGGGGGGATGACCAGGTTGAGAACCTGTAATCTGTAGTAGAGATCTTTTCGAAACAACCCCTCTTCGACCATTCTCTCAAGGTCGCGATTGGTCGCTGTTATGACGCGCACGTCAACTGCGATTTCTCTCGTATCACCGATTCTGGTAATTTTTCCGGTTTCAAGAACACGGAGCAATTTTGACTGGAAGTAGAATGGCATCTCCCCGATCTCGTCCAGGAACAGCGTCCCGCCGTCTGCCAGCTCGAACTTGCCCAGCTGTCCGTTCTTTGACGCTCCTGTAAATGCCCCGCCCACATAACCGAACAATTCACTTTCAAAAAGATTTTCCGGGAAGTTAGCACAGTTGAGAGCGATAAACGCCTCCTGGCTTCTGTTACTGTAATTGTGAATCGCCTGGGCGAACAGCTCTTTGCCCACGCCGCTCTCGCCCACGATCAGAACGCTGTTTCTTCCCGCCGTTGCAAATTCGCTTGCGACGGCGATGCTCTGACGGATTTCCTCGCTCTCGCCGATAATGGAATCAAAGGTGTATTCCGCCGCATGCCCGATAATCTTGTTCACCTTATTCAAGTTCAGTTTATTCAGGTACAGAAATTCCAATACGCCGTCTATCTCGTCATCATCCGTAAAGATCGGATATATATTGTTAGAAACGGACAAGGTGTCTGCAGAATTTGATCTGGACTCCACTGTCACTTCCCAATCCAGGACTTTCCTGCCATTCTCCAATACGTCGAACATCTTGTACTTATTCGATGTACTTTTCATAGCATGAATCGCCGTGCCGCTGTTCTTCATGAGGTCGTTGACGTGGACGCCGACAGCAGCTTCCCGGTCGCTGATGTTCATCACATTGCAGTATGCAGAATTCCCATAGCGGAAAATCGCTTCTCTGTCGTAGATGCACAGTGGGTTATCCATGAAGTCGAGGGCTTTGAGAAGAAAGTCCTTTTCGGCATTCTCTGATTCATAGATACTCATCAGGCGAGTCATATCACCACAGAAACCATCCAGAAATCCGCCATTACTATCGGCTGGCGATTCGGCAAAGAGCAGATAGCCCTTCACACGGTCAGAACAATGCAGCGTTTCCTTCAGAGCCAGCAAATCATCTGCAGACAGGCATCTTCCATATACCTGCATCTGCTGCGCAGGGTACATCCAGATCATCCTTCCCTCCTCTGTGCACAGAAGAATCAACGCCACTTCGCTCCCATGTCGTTCCATCAGAAAGTTACAGATCCTTTCTGCCACGTCATCCTTTACTGATTTTCTATGCCGCATCTCCTGCCCTTTGGCGGCACTGTCGTTTAATAGATCTGTTACAAAATCCAGCTTTGTTTTCATGCTGCGCCTTACCTTCTCTCCATTTTCAGTATTCTTTTACTTGAGTTCAAAGAAAGGGAATCTCATCGTAATAATCTGAGATCCCCTTCAATAATAATTACCAACTGCAGTCCTTTATTTTCCCAGTATCATAAATGGCAGCTGAGAGAGAACCGGTACATATGTAATCAATAACAGCGCACACAGCGTTGCCAGCAAAAACGGCATCGCCGCTCGCACAGTTTCTCCAAAGCTAACCTTGGAAATGTTCGTAGCAGCATAGAGACATACGCCTACAGGCGGAGTAGATAGTCCCAAAACGAGGTTGATACAGATGATCAGGCCTGTTTGAATAGGATCAATGCCCAAACTCTGCATAGCAGGCGCCAGAATCGGCGCTACCAGAAGAATTGCAGGAGAACTGTCCATAAACATTCCGACAATTAACAGAGCTACATTGATAATTAAAAGCTTCAAAATTAACGAACAGTCCATACTGACAAGAGCCTCTGTCAGTATTACAGTAATTCGTTCATTTGAAATAACCCAGCCGAACAAATAACATCCGCCAACAATCAACATGATAGCTCCGCTGTCTACCGCACTCTGCACAACACATTTCCATAAACTCCTCCAAGTGATTGTTTTATAAAACATGGACAGTACCAAAGCATAAACGACTGCAAGGGCAGCCGCCTCTGTAGGCGTGACAACACCCGACACAATGCCGCCGATAATCATCACCGGAATTCCCAGGCAGGGCAGCGCTTCCAATGTAGCTTTACCGCGCTGCTTCCATGTAGTCTTTTCCATCCTTGGAAAATGATCTTTGCGCGAATAAATGTAGATGACCATCATCAAAAGGCCTCCCATCAATATCCCCGGCATGACACCTGCTACGAACATATCACTTACCGATACCTTCGCGCAGGAAG
Source organism: Emergencia timonensis (assembly GCF_900086585.1). GTDB lineage: Bacteria > Bacillota > Clostridia > Peptostreptococcales > Anaerovoracaceae > Senimuribacter > Senimuribacter timonensis. The sequence continues at coordinate 1,052,895 of NZ_FLKM01000008.1, read as the reverse complement.
CATATATGACGAAAGCCAATGACGGCGGTATGACAGGGCAACAGGTAGATGCCACCGAAGTCAGTCCAGCGCAGAAGCCCGATGGATATCCTTCTTTTTTCATGGCAGGAATTAAGAGGGAACCTACCGCCGAAGTTCCGGCGATGGCTGAGCCTGATACAGTACCAAATAGCATACAGGCAAGCACGTCTACCATGGCAAGACCTCCCCTGACATGGCCTACGAAGGATTGTGCGCAGGCGACCAGCCGCTTGGTAATTCCCCCGCTTGCCATGATATTTCCTGCAAGGATAAAGAATGGCAAAGAAATCATTACGAAAATGTTGATTCCATAGATCATCCTTTGCGAAATAAGTGCCCATGAGATGTCACCGATAATGAACGCGTAGCCGACAGTAGAAATAACCAGTACAAATGCAATGGGAATCCCAAAGGCCAGCAGCAGGAAAAAAATCACAAACAGAATCCACGTTGTCATAAAACAACCTCCTCTCCGGGTTCCTCCGCTTCAGGAGACAGTTCCAGCTTCACCATATCTCCGTAAACATGAAGTTCAAGCAGCTGAATGATCGTATAGTAAAGCATAATCACTCCGCAAATAGGCAATGAGCAGTAGAACCACGCCAAAGATATCTTCGGCATCGTGGTAGCCATATGGTCAATCTGTGCCAAGGTATATTCAAAACTTGAAAATATAAAAATAATTAATCCAATCAGTAAAATAAAATGAGAAACAAATAAGATTGCCCTTTTCACTTTTCCTTTTAAGCGGTCTTTTAATACGTCTACGCCAATATGCAGTAAATATCTGCTCGAGATGGCAGAGCCTAATAGGCTCATCCAAATAAATAGCAGGCAGCTCAGTTCTGTAGCCCAGCTGATTGACACATCCAGTTGCCTCAACGCAATCTGTACTGTAACCAAGATCAGCAGCAGTGCTGCTTGAATCCCTAAAAATATTTGGCAGCCTTTATCGATCCAGGCTCCTACAAAAACGAGTCTTTGTATCAGTGCCTTCATAGTCATCCTCCTCGCTTATGATTAACCGCCACCGCCCCGCTATATAGGCGTCAGGCAGTGGCAGACTTTGGTTATTCGACAATTACTTTCTTAGGTCATCCACGATGTCAAGGAGTTCTTGCCATTCTGGATTTGCCTTCAGGTATTTTTTGTATACAGGCTGCACAGCCTCAACCCATGCATCCTTGTCTTCAATTTCAGTAACGGTCCATCCATCTTCTTTGCTGTACTTGTCAATCAACTTCTGGTTTTCTTCGAGCAGATAAGCTCTCTGTGCTTTCCCTGCTTCTTTCGCTGCATCTTTGATCAATTTCTGATCCTCTTCTGGCAGACCTTCCAGCCAGTCGTCTGCAACGACCACAACTCCTCCGGCATAGAAGTGATTTGAAACGCAGACATTTTTCAGAACTTCCGTAAATCCATCTGATTCTGTAGGAACAAAACCGTTGTCCTGCGCCTCTACCATCCCTGTCTGAAGGCTGGTGTACAATTCACTATAACTGATAGATAACGGCACAGCGCCTAACTCCTTATACATATCGACCAGCATTTCACTCATCATGCTTCTCATTTTCAGCCCCTTCATATCGGCAAGCTTGCTTACTTTTCTGTCTGTCGTAAAGACATATCTCCATCCATCTTCGTGGAAAGCGATTGCTTCCAAATTATCTACCGCCGAAATTTCAGAGAGAATTTTCTCGCCAAATTCACTATCCAGACATTTTTCTAAATGTTCCGGATCATCGAAAAGAAACGGCAGCTGCATGATGTCTGTAATCGGTGTGAATCCATTCAGACTTCCCAGCGATGTCCACATCATCTCCAGATTTCCTGTCTGCACCATCTCGATTCCCTCAATTTCATCAGTAGTCATATCGCCGTGGTAGCAATTCACTTTCACTCTTCCGTCCGTAGCTTCTTCTACAATTTTCTTAAACTCGGCAGTACCGTGATCATATGCACTTCCCGGAGCACAGACGTCTGCAATACGGATTGTGTAACTAGGCAGTTCTGAATCTGAACCTCCTTCACCGCCTCCCTGTCCGCAAGCGGTCATTCCAAAGACTAGACAAAGGGTCAGCATGATTGCCAAAAACGATTTCTTCATTGATAGTTCCTCCTTTTCATCACTTAACATAATAATACCATTGATTCCATCTTCTACCATGGTCCAATATTTACCAATATTGAGCACTTAGAGAGTATTTGATATATCAAAACTTCTGTTTTACTTTATCAACCTCCTCACTTTTAGTTTCTAATCTGCTCATATCGTAATAGATGCGATATGCCGATGTCGTTTATCATTAGAGCAAGTATCATGCCATGGAGCAATTTTCCGCAAAATTGACTGAAAAATGCGACATATCACCTGGATTCATCTCAAAATTGTGTCATTTTATGTATCATTTTTGAGATTTTACTCGCAATTCTGTCTCACATTTTAAACACTCTCATCATGCTTATTTCTTGATACCACTTACTTGCATTTTAATCGCGTCTTATATTTGAGACGACTGACTCTGCCTTTGTCTCAATTCTGATCAACATTTTACAAAAACCACAGTAAAACGAATCAAAATCAATTATCCGAACCGTGGCACGTTTCTTGCTGTAGTATTTTGTGTGCAGCAACATGAAAAGAAAGGGAGAACTGTTTTGATATTCAATATACAAAAATGTTCCATTCACGATGGAAACGGACTGCGCACACTGGTATTTCTCAAAGGCTGTCCTCTACACTGCCTTTGGTGTGCCAATCCAGAGTCGCAATCCTATCAAGAGGAGATTATGGAAATCCCCAGAAAATGCATTCACTGCGGCACCTGTCAGAGGGTCTGCCCAGAGGCAGCGATTTCTCTGGTTGACGGCGATTTTGTCATCGACCGCAGTCAATGCAGAAACTGTCTCAGATGTGTGGATGTCTGCTATGCCGAATCCAAAGAGCTGGTGGGCAGGGAGATGGATGCGGATGCCGTTTTCAAAGAGATTTACAAGGATCGGCTTTACTACGAATTGTATGGCGGCGGCGTAACCTTTTCAGGTGGCGAACCTTTGACCCATCCGGAATTTCTGACCGCAATCACAGAGAAATGCAAACGGTTCAGAATCAACACGGCCATAGAGACCTGCGGTTTTGGTGATTACGAGGCGTTCAAAACGGCGCTTCCTTATATAGACCACATATTCTTCGACCTCAAGCACATTGATTCTGCGGCCCATCAACAGCTGACCGGCGCAGGCAACGAGGAAATCATAAAGAATCTTAACTTGATTTCAAACCACGACATTCCCATCACCGTGCGAACGCCTGTGGTACCAGGATACAATGACTCACAAGAGAACATCATCGGCATCGCCACATTGATCAAAGACATTCCGGCGGTCAAAGAGTACGAGCTGCTGCCTTATCACAACCTGGGCAGCGGAAAATACGCCTCTCTGGGCAGACCTTATGCCCTGGGCGGCACCGAGCCGCCTGCAGAGGAGCAAATCATTCAGTTGGTGAAACTGGCGGGTCAGATATTAAAACCATCTGGCAAGCAGTGTTTTTATACTAAAAAAAATAAAAAGGAGATATTGTTATGATGTCAGAGAGAATCGCGGCAATGAGCGACAAAGTGCGCAACACCCAACCGACCATCTGCCTGGACCGCGCCAGGTTGATGACCGAATTTTACAGCCAGCCGTCCATGGAAAACTATATTCTTCGGAGGGCACAGGCCTTTCAGTATTTTCTGGAGAACAAGAAGATCTTTATCGATCCAGACGGTGAGCAGCTGGCAGGCCACCTGGGTTCCCGCTGGCAAGCTGTTCCTCTCCATCCCGATGTAACTGCCTGGTTATACGACGATTTGGAAACCCTGGACACCAGACCTTCTGATCGTCTGGAATTTCTTCCTGGTGAAAAGGATGAACTGCGGAAGATCGCTAAGATTTGGAAAGGCCACGCCTTTGGAGATTTTGCCAGAGCACAGACAGAAGATTTGACGAGAAAGATGATCGACGTGGGTATCTGCACCCACGGTATTTCCAACCAATCCACCATGAATCATTCGCCTAATTACGAAGACCTGGTGAAGCACGGTTACCGCTACTACATCGACCAGTGCAAGGAAAAGCTGGCCGCGCACAATGTAGACGATGTCTACGACATGGAGCAGAGAATTGCATGGCAGGCCATGATCATCACCATGGAAGCGATCATCAGCTTTGCTCACCGCTATGCGGATATGGCAGAAAACATGGCAGCACAGTGCCTCGACGAGACGCGGAAAGCTGAGCTTTTGACCATGGCAGAAAACTGCAGAGTGGTTCCGGAATTTGCGCCGAAGACCTTCCTGCAAGCCAATCAGCTAGTATGGTTCAACCACTTGTCCCAGGTGTTAGAAGTGGCAGGCGGCGACCACACCCTGGGACGTTACGACCAGTACATGTATCCGTTCTACGAAAAGGAGGCTGCCAAAGGCGCCAGTGAAGAATATTTCAAGGATATCATCTTAGAATTCAAGCTCAAAATCTGCGAACTTTGGAATATCAGGACAGAGAAGGAGTCCATCGCCGATCCGGGCTGCCCTCTGTGGATGCACATCATGTTGGGCGGCGTCCTGCCTAACGGCAAGGACGGCTGTAATGAACTGACCCGCGTATTCTTACGCAGCATGAAAGACCTGCAGACCGACGAGCCTTGCATTTCTTTCCGCTGGCATCCGAATATCGACGAGGAGACCTTCCGGCTGGCCATCGACGTAGCGAGAGAAGGCGGCAGCCACCCGGCCTTCTACAACGACACCACGGCAATCACCTACCTTCTGGGCTTAGGCTTCACCTTGAAGGAAGCGCGTAACTGGGGCATCTGCGGCTGCATCGAGCCGCACGTTCTGGGCAAGACAGACTTTCAGAGCAATCCGGGGTATTTCAACCCGATCAAAATCTTCGAAATCGCCCTCCATAACGGCTGTGACCCTGTGACAAAGACGCAGCTGGGACCGGTAACCGGCGATCCAAGAGAGTTCACTTGCATAGAAGATGTCATGGATGCCTATGCAGAGCAGCATAACTTCTTCCTGAGAGAATTTGTCACACTGTGCAACCGAACCCTGGCGGCCCACGCTTATGCGCTGCCGACTTTGATCGGCTCCTGTTTCTCCGTAGGCTGCATTGAGAAGGGAAAGCTGTTACAGCAGAAAGGCTCCAATCACCATTATTCGGCCATCGCCATCTCCGGCATCGCCAATATCGTGGATTCCCTGGCTGCCATCGATGAGTGCGTCTTCAAGAAGCATTACCTGACTATGGGTGAGCTGATCGACCTGCTGGATACCAACTTTGAGGGTCGCGAAGATCTGCGCCAGCTTTTGATCAACAAAGCGCCGAAGTTCGGCAACAACATCGAAGAGGTTGACAAGTATGCCGGCTGGCTCATCGGATTCATCGACGATTCCTTCCAGCAGTATCACGATGCTCACGGCGGCCCATATACTACATTGGTCGCTACCCAGGCTTACAACATCGAACTGGGCAAGCTGATCGGCGCAACCCCTGACGGCAGACTGGCAGGTGAGGCTCTGGCAGACAATGCGTCGCCTTCCCTGGGCTGTGATGTCAACGGGCCTACTGCAGTGGTGAACTCCTTAAGCGCTTGCGACGAGCTGGTGCCGCAAAGCGGCCTGTTATTGAATCAGCGCTTCGATCCAGCCATCGTTGCTGGGGAAAAAGGCATCGACATCATCGAAACCGTATTCCGCGCCCACTTCGCCCAGAACGGATATCACATCCAGATCAACGTGGTAGACGACGAGACCCTGCGCGCGGCGCAAAAAGATCCGGATAACTACAGGCATATCCTAGTCCGTGTAGCGGGATACTCCGCATACTTCGTCGATCTTAGCGCAGAAATACAGGACAATATCATCGAAAGAACCGTTCAGAGAAGCGTATAATTCCTTATATAGTTAAAGATGCGAAAACCCGCCCCTGAGACTTCAGCCAGTCACCAGGCGCGGGTTTTCATTTGTTATAAGTTCCTATTTTCCGCTCGTTTTCAATTGGAAATTCATGGAGTCCAGCAGATGATTGTATGCCAGGCTCTTTGCTTTTTCAGCTTCATGATTCTTCAGCGCTTCAAACAGTTCTCTGTGCTGTACTAGGGACTCTTTCTTAAATGCCTCTGTATCCGTGCCAACGGCATAGATGTCCTCAATGATCTGATGATTGAAAATATCATAGTATGCGGTCAGGGCACTGGTGATCAGGTTATTCTTTGCCAATTCTCTGATGCAGGCGTGAAACTGATAATTCATATCCACCAGATTCTTTGAGTTACCCATTGCCTCTTCGCAGGCAATCATGAGTTCTTCCAGTTTGACCAGACCTTCTTCATCCACTTTTTGGGCGGCGAGAAAAACCGCTTCGGGTTCTAAAGCACAGACGAACTCTACCATTTCATGGTTGTCCGCCAACTCCAAACTGGCAGCAAAGTCTCCCTGCTTGGCAATATCGTCTCTGCACTTTACGTAGGTTCCGTGCTTGGTCCGGTGTATAAACCCTTGTGTATCGAGAATCTTATATGCTTCCCGCAAGGTGCTGCGGCTCACATTCAGTTTTTTACAGAATTCGTTCTCATTTGGAAAAACAAACCCGTCATGAAACTCCCTTGATACAATCATATTCTTTATTTTGTCAGCCAGATAGTCAGATTGTGTTTTAATCTCATTGATTACCAGTTTATCTAATAGCTTGTCGTTCTCCATGTAATTCTCCATTTTTCAATAAAATTCTATGGTTCAATAGTTCCTGTCTCTCGGCAACATATTGCTTCGCAATATTCCTACGCTCGCACAGTTCACTCCGCTGTCCGTTCTGCCTAGCCAAGCAAGCTTGGGGCAGAAAGGCAACGCCGTTTGATTCTGGAACTATTATACCATGACGATTCCTTTGAATATAGAATCAAACGTCATGATTCAATGAACGTTTCCTTGCAACGAAGTTGAGAGGATCGTACGTTCATTATACCATGTGCATTCCTCTAAAAATAGAATCGAGGCACATGATTCAATAGTTCCTACCTCTCGGCAACGCCGTTTGATTCTGGAACTATTATACCATGACGTTTCCTTTGAATATAGAATCAAACGTCATGATTCAATGAATGTTTCCTTGCAACGAAGTTGAGAGGATTGTACGTTTATTATACCATACAGCAAGTTATAAAAAAAGTGGAAATGACGGAACCTGCGATTCCTATTTCCACATGTCGCCCGCAAGGGGTGACTCTTCGCAGGGTACTTTCTTTGATATTCCGTCAATATCGATTTCATCGATATTTCCTGCATAATAAATAAAGCGGAACCACGCTTTGTCTTACGGCAAACGCATGAAATAAATTGACACGCCTTCATTTCTAAAAAAGCAGGGCATGATGGCACAAAACACTGCCCATGTCCATATTTCCGCCTTCATTCTTGTTTTTTTTAAGTTTACTTGCGCTACCCCCTTTGCAAACATGGGATTCATACTATAGAAATTGCCATATAAGGAATTATATGGAATGATATTGACTGGAACCTGATGGATAAAAGGGTAAATGCCTTTGAAACCAGTCAGATTTTTCTCTCGCACGCAAGTAGATCGTCTAAATTCAAAAATGAGGGCGGATTGGTTTACTATAATCAAAAAAAGTGCAAGTAACAGCTCAAAAAATGAAAATGAAGGCGCACGCAAATGTTTTCATGCGTTTGCCGTGCGCTTTGTCTGCCCACCTCTAAATAATCATACCTCCGTTGATGGAAACCACCGCGGAAGTCATAAAACCTGCTGCGTCGTCAGCAGCAAAGAGAATCGCCTCTGCCACTTCTTCCGGCTTGCCTAATCGCCCAATCGGCTGGCGGGCAAAGAAGTCAGCTTTCATAGCTTCAGGATTTTCTGCGTGATCGATGCGATACTGCAGGGACGGCGTCAAAATCGTTCCCGGGCATACCACATTGCAGCGAATCCCCTGGTCCACATACTCTGCCGCAAGGGAATGGCTCATGGAAAGAACAGCGCCTTTCGATGCAGAGTAGGCAAAACGATCCTTCAATCCTTTTTGTGCCGCAATTGATGCGATATTGACAATGGAACCGTGATGTTTTTCCAGCATACATGGCAAAACCTCGCGAATCATCATAAAAGTGCCCTTCGCATTGACGTCCATCATTTTATCCCAGTCCTCTTCTCTAGTGTTGTCCGCACGTCCTGCAATGACAATCCCCGCAACGTTTACCAGAACGTCAACTGTGCCAAAGCGGCCGATGGTGGCTGCGACAATTTTCTTTACATCTTCTGACTTTGAAACGTCTCCCTGCACATAAATGCCTTCTCCTCCCTGTTTTTCAACGAGAGCCAGGGTTTCTGCACCACTTTTTTCCGTGACGGAATTTACTACGACTTTGGCGCCTTCCCTAGCAAAAGCCACAGCGGCAGCCTGGCCGATACCTGCTCCAGAGCCCGTGATAATGACTACTTTTCCTGTAAATCTCATAACAGTTTCCTCCTTTTAACAGAACGGGCTGATTTGCGTGCGTCCGCATACCAGCCCAATCAATCGTTTGCTTTAGAATAATGAAATTACCGCGGTAATCGTAAAGTATACCAGACAGATAACCGCAACGTATTTATACATATAGTCAATTGGTCTGCCCCATTTGACAGCCGATGTCGGAAGATACCATTCTTCCCTGACAGTCTTTGCCCCAACCTTCCAAGCTAATACGATGGCAAGCGCTGCCGCGTCAAAGGTGTACATGATGTTGCCGATGACATTATCGAATACAGCGAAGAAAGCGTCATTCCAAACACATGGAATTGCAATCAGCACTGCGATGACGACACAGGTCAATACGGCTTTCTTTCTGCTCATGCCAAAACCTTCTTCGTCCATCAAAGCCTGGACAGGAATCTCAACCTGATTCAGCGATGATGAAATTCCAGCAAACATCAGAGCGATAAAGAACAGGATCAAGAAGATGCTGCCGCCTGGAATTGTTGCAAATACAGTCGGCAGTGAAACAAACAGCAATCCTTTTCCGATAAATGGATCTAATCCAAAAGCGACGACTGCCGGTATGACGACAAAACCAGAAATCAGGCAGATGGTCAGCTGGACTACATTTACAGTGATAAAATCTGTAGCAATATCCATATCATCGTCCACATATCTGCCATATGCCAACAGGCATGCAGGTCCAAGCCCTACTGCGAAGAGAGCCATTCCAGCGGCTGCCGCCCACATCTGTGGGTTTGCCAATTGTGCCCAGTCAGGTCTGATGTAGAATTCAATACCTTCTGCAATTCCCGGAATCAGACAGATACGAATCGTAATCGCAATCAAAATGAGGAACAGCAGTGGAAGGAGAATCTTACAGATTTTCTCAATACCCTTCTGAATGCCTCGTAAACTGACAAATGCCACCAGAAGAATCACTGCCACAACAAGGATATAGATTACCGGCCTGTTGTCGTTGGTAGCATCGTAGACTGCCTGTGCATTCTGTGCATAATCAATTCCACCAAAAGACTTAAAAATATAGCATAGAATAATTGCCATTATTGCGGGATAATATGCAAATAAACCTAAAGAAGTACCACCCATGATGTAACCGAGACCTTTACCAGTTTTGCCAGCGACTGCGTTGAGCGCACCGACAGGTCCCTTTTTGAACTTTCTGCCGAAAGAGATTTCTGCCCATCCGGCGGGTATCACGATTACAATACAAATAACTACGAATGCGAGTACAAATGCGCCGCCTCCCCATTGCGCACACATCATAGGGAACCTCCACATTGCACCGACACCTACAGCTAAACCGACTGTAGATAGGATAAATCCAAGCCTGGATCCAAATCCATCTTGATTTTTTACAGTTTTTTGATCACCGCCTGCAGGGCTTTTCTTCTTTCTCATAGATTGTAAAATAAGAAGAACACTTCCCCCGCCAAATAATACTGCATAAATCAGCAGCAGCGCGATTGTAATTCCTGACATAATTCACTCCTCTCTGCCTCTTACCATCGAGACATAAAAATATAGTTGATGCGTCTAATCCCGTCCCCTATTATAATTAATCAGTTAAAGATCTAAAACTTTAACTAAATAATCAACGATTTTATCAATGTCATTATCGACATTAATTCCCATAGCTGCCAATCGGTCTGCAACGTCAACAGGTAAGTCACTGCCATCCATTGGCTCGTTTAATCTGCCGCCCATGACGATCGGTACGTTGATACCCAGGTTCCTGAACGTCTTGACCATTTCTTCGCCAAAGCTGAAAGCAATTCCATTATAGGTACTAATTAATACTGCACGGCTTTCTGTTTCAATGACTGTATCGCCCAGTTCTGCAATTGCTACATTTGTGCCGAGATCGAACACCTCTGCTCCAGCTTTCTGCAGCACGGTTTTGCTGATCTCTTTGCCGAATTCGTGAACGTCTGTCGAAGCGACGATGACATTGACCCCCTTTAACGGCTGTTTATCCAATCCGTCGATCCCGTTAATGATAGTGGTCTGCTGCCGGTCAATTTCCTTTACAATAGACGTCGGTCTGACAGGAATTCTGCCTCTCATGGCCTCCGCATCTTTCCTGCCTACGCCAAAGTTGGTCTCCAGCTGTGTAACGCCGATGGCCTTGAGGGCTGCCAGCACTTCGCCCGGGTGGGTGATATCGATGTTTTGTTCGTCCAGTCCGTTGAGAACTCGCTCAAAGAAGATATTGCCGCAAGCGACCAGTATATCGGCCTCCGCTTCCACTCGCTGCACGTCAACGTAATCCTTATAATATTTAGCCGATTCAATGGCCATATCTACAGTATTGTGGGCATCGATGATCTCGTCTATGGCAGGAACCCTGATGGCTTCTGTCACAGGAATCGGCGTAATCGCGTGACCGCTTGGACAGATCATCTGGCCGATTGCATCTGCCATGGCATATGAAGTTACCGCGCCGTAGTTCTTCGGCATATTATAAGAGAAATCAATGGTATTCCCATAAATCATCGAACCAGGAGTATGGTAAGTATTAATCTTACCCATTGCACTGTTAAAGATAATCCTGATCATAGGATCGTTAAACAGATTGCCGAAGCAATGACCTACCCTAGCGCCTAAGAGGTCTTCACAGATATATCTTTCCAGCTTTGCATATCCCACTAAGTTCGCCAGGTCATGGAACTGTGCGCCGAAACCATCGTCGAGGTTCGAGTGGATGATGGTACCCTGATCACTTAATCTTGCCATCAGACCGATCGCCTTGACCATGTCTATGGTCCGATACTCCTCCATATCTAAACCGGGGTATTCGTATGTATAGTAGTGTGAGATGTTTCCAATAGTCGTAACACCGGCCTTCAGCCCCAGCATCGTATTCTGCAGTGAATTCAGTGAACCGATGATGTGGTCGCCCAGATGAGGCTGGACAGGCACCACCTGACCGAGACGCGCCCATTCATCCTCGTTTTTCAAAATCAGCCCTGATCCCGGCTGTATCTTGCTGCGATGTTCTTCCGGCACGCCCATGACCCAGTCCAGACAGGCGCCATAACGGTCGATATAAGAACCGGATTTCGTCAGCTCGTCGTAAATCTTTTCCAGCCCCTCTTCCTGTGCCTGCCAGGAATTCAGGCCGACGGCTGAGTGCTTCATGACCTTCTTCTCTTTCATCATCCGTTCCTTGTATTCCCGTTCGGAAGAAACTCCGAACTTTTCCATGAACAGAGTCCTGCCGATGGTCACATTCTTTGCAATCCCGTCGATCTCATGATTTAACGTCCCCATGTCAGGCAAGTCTTTAATATTAAACTTCCACTTAAACTTCAATTCCATGTTAACCTCCCGCATTGACTAACATCGTCTTATGCTTTTCATCATTATTTCAATTGCTGCATCTTCATCTATTTCCTTTAGCAGACCTGCTGCAAATAGAACATATTCTGTGTCCAAATAAGGTTCAATGGCCTCAGGCAGTAGGATGCCCTTGTCTGCGCTGTCCCTCTCTACCGCCTTCAAAATTTCTGAAGGATTAGGATTATGTACCAGAATTCCGCCTGTACCGATGACCTTTGATACCTCAGATATATTTTTACCTACCTGAATATTCTGACACGACTTGTTGTAGGAGGGCATCACTTTTCCTGTATGCCGCCTGCTTGCTGCATATACCGCAGCTTTTGCAATCATATCATCTATGTGCTTTTCTAATTCATTATCCGGCAGAAAATCTGTATTCTGCGTTCGATTGTCAACGGCTTCTCGAAGTTGATCTTCTGTAATTGCCAACGCACTGATTACGGCATCTACATCATTTTCTTTCATCACACCGCTGGAAGTTTCCCTCATTCCCAAATCACCCTCCACTGTCCGTTTTCCAAAGGGTTCTGCAAGACCTACCAGCTTCGCGCCTTCATAACTTTTGTTTTCGTTGAAAGAGTAAACATCTGTAGTCGCGCCGCCCACATCTACAATCATCAACGGTCCCAAGCCCTGACAGCTGTCAGTCCCTTTGTTCAACAATTCTCCGGCCGTCAAAACCGCCACAGGTGTAGGAACAAATTGATTGTCAAACGCTCGTTTTACGTTCCGAAATCCCTTCATATCAGTGATACGTTCTAAGAACAAATTTCTGATGACATTCTGGGTCGGTTCTACGTTGAGCGCCCCTAACTCGGGGATGATGTTTTCTACAGTGAAACATTGTTTTCCGTGTGCCGTCAGGGTCTTTCGGACATCTTTGCCGAGAGCAGAATTGCCAGAATAAATGATGGGCACTTGTACGCTCGAATGAGCCAGCATCTGCGTATTTTTCCATACCATCGAAGTATTCCCTCGCTCGTAGCCGCCACATAGAAGAACAATCTCCGTTTTACTTCCTTCCAGGTCTTTCACCTTTTCTCCCGTCATAAGACCGCTGTAATTCGCAATGATTTTTCCACCGGCGCCAAGAGCTGCTGATTTTCCGGCCAGGGTACTCAGCGAATTAGTCAGACCAATCACAGACATCCGCAGACCGCCAGCTGCACTGGACGAGGCTAATTTTACTGCTTTTTCAAATGCTTCATGACCGATCACTGTCTCTGCCAGCTGGAAACAACGGTTCAAACCAATTGCCGCATCAGTTCCCACACTGGAAGCGACCCTGTCACTCAGCAATATTTCTCTCTCTTCTAAATCTATCACAACAATTTTAGTAAAGGTACTGCCAAAATCTACCGTAATCGCATGTTTCATCTGCTTACCTCTTGTCTGAGATCTCCGCTCTCTGTTTGCGTTCCATTCAATAGTTATTTTTTTATCATTATGCCACCATTTGTGCTTGTTGTCAAGTCATATTTGTTGTACGACAACAGTTTTTCTAATTCTCTGACAAAATAATACAAGGGATGGACTCAATCAAAAAGAGCACTTTCAGGTAGCATATCATTATTCTTAGCCAGAGTGCTCTTATTTTTCGGTTCAGTACTCACACGATAATTTACAGTACCATAAAAAGACCCGCATCAAATGAAACGGGTCTTTCTTTTAATTCATTTTATCTTATTTTTCAACAACCATAGCAGTTCCCATACCGCCGCCGATACATAATGCAGCCAGACCATATTTTGCGTCTGCTCTCTTCTGCATCTCGTAAATCAGAGTGATGAGGATTCTAGCTCCGGAAGCTCCGATCGGGTGTCCAAGCGCGATTGCGCCACCGTTTACGTTGAGCTTTTCTGGGTCGATGCCAAGGTCCTTACCTACTGCTACAGACTGTGCTGCGAAAGCTTCATTTGCTTCGATTAAGTCCATGTCCTCGATCTTAAGTCCAGCCTTTTCTAATGCTTTCTGTGAAGAAGGTACAGGTCCGATACCCATGATCTTAGGGTCAACACCTGCAGATGCATATGCTTTAATTGAGCAAAGAGGCTTCAGTCCTAACTCGTCAGCCTTTTCTTTGGACATTACTACTAGAGCCGCACCAGCATCATTGATACCAGAAGCGTTAGCTGCAGTAACAATTCCGCCGTCTCTCTTGAAAGCAGGTTTCAGCTTCGCAAGCTTTTCAATTGTGGAACCGAACTTAGGGTGTTCATCAGTATCAAATACGATTGGATCGCCTTTTCTCTGTGGAATTTCAACCGGAACGATTTCATCTTTGAATTTGCCAGCTTTGATTGCAGCTTCAGCCTTCTGCTGTGAAGCAAGTGCAAACTCATCTAATTCTTCTCTTGTCAGACCCCACTGTTCAACAATGTTCTCAGCAGTCATACCCATGTGGTAGTTGTTAAATGCATCCCAAAGTCCATCGTTTACCATCATGTCTACCATCTGTGTGTTGTTCATTCTTGCGCCCCATCTTGCTGCAGGCATAGCGTAAGAAGATGCAGACATGTTCTCAGCACCACCAGCGATTACGATATCAGCATCGCCAGCTTTGATGATCTGTGCAGCCAGTTCAACAGCTCTAAGTCCAGAACCGCAAACCTTGTTTATTGTCATTGTAGGAACTTCGTTTGGCAAACCAGCATCAAGAGACATCTGTCTTGAAACGTTCTGGCCTAATCCGCCCTGTAATACGCAGCCCATGATTACCTCATCAACCATCTCTGGTTTGATTCCAGCTCTTTCAACTGCCGCTTTAATAGCGATTGCACCCAAAGTTCTTGCTGAAACGCCTTTCAGTGATCCCCCAAAGCTTCCGATTGGTGTTCTGGCTGCGCTTACGATTACTACCTCTTTCATTTATATGTACCTCCTTTATTTAACAAGCCATTATTTTGGCTGATTGACAATAATTATATATTTGTTAAATTCTTCACATACTATTCTACTATATCCACTTACAAAAAGCAACCCGAATATTTTTCTTCCATGTGGTCCGGCTTCAGCGCTTCCTTAGCATGTCTCAAATTCTCAAGCCCCATGTCCTCTTCTCTATTTAAATAAACGATTTCTTCCGGTAGGTTTTTGCAGAATTCGCTGCAGATCGCCTGGTAAAGTCCTCTGAAATCGTCATTGGCTTTTTCAAAATGTTCAACTGCAGTATCCTCGCTCAATCTTTCTCCAATGCCAAAGGCCTGCAGCTTGCCGTCAATCAAAATCGCTGTGGAATACACCTCGCTTCTGTCCACAAATTTCATAATTTCACGAATGGCTTCTTCTTCCATACGAAGACTTTCCATCTCGTCCGCATCATAATCTCTGCCCTCACGCATCTGCACGACAAAATCTATAACTTCCTCAGTCATCTCTGTAGTGAGCGGTTTCGTCTCGTATTGATAGTTTTTCAAAAAATAGTTCAGATGATTTTTCTTTTTGTGGAGCGCCCTTCCGCTAAGGGTAATCATCTTATCCTTCCGATAAACGTACTCGTCAGAATCCCTGTCATGTTCAAATATCATCTCACCGGGAAAAGCGCTTTCCAAGAATTGTACCATATGTCCCGGTACTAATTCAATAAGAAATTTGATTTTTCTGTCATCAAATCTGCGTTTTGCTTCCAAAATGGTTTCACGCAGTTTCTCTGGTTCGTAAACGCCATTTTTCGTAAGCGGCATGGAGATAATAGCGTTGGGATCGCCAATCATACAGTCCGCGCCTGCCATACACAGATAATCGCCGATAACCTCCCAGCACAAGCAGTGGGTATTCCGCCAAATATAATTGGCCAGGAAGGTATAACCTGCCCCGCGATAATCGAATCCGTGGAAATATTCTTTCAGTACTTCTGCATCTTTCTCTGTCAATTCTTCAAAACAATGTTTGAAAATGTTCATATATTAAAGCCCCATTTCTTAACTGTTTCTAAATTCTCGTAATCCGTAAAATCAAATTGCAGCGGCGTAATCGTAGCATAGTGGTTGGCCACCGCCGTAACATCGAACTCCTCTGCCTGGTCTTTAAAATCAGCAGGCTGTCCTGATAATTCGTATTTATTGTCTTCAATCAGATGAAATTTATCATCATAATATCTCTGTCCCAAGGGAACAAATTTAACACCTTTGATTTCTTCTTTTGGCAGATCTGGCACGTTGATACTAATTACAGTATGGGGGTCCATCTTTCCGTAGACCTTATCCATGACGTCTACCGCCAGTTGACCAGCAACGTCAAAGTGTGTCGCTTGGTGATCATCCGCGGAAACTGCCACTGCATGATATCCACTGAGAGCCGCTTCTGCTGCAGCCCCCACGGTTCCGGAATATAAAGTATCCCGTCCCAGGTTGCTGCCCATATTAATACCAGAATAGACCATGTCAATTTTGATACCAGCCTCTTCAAAAAACTGCAGTCCGATTTTGGTGCAGTCTGCGGGGGATCCGCTGGTTTGATAGGCCTCTTTTGCATAAGGAAAATTCACGGGTTGTATGGTCACTGGCTGCCCTAAGGTCACAGAGTGACTCTTGGCGCTCCGCTGCCCGTCAGGCGCACAGACGTAAACATCCGCAGCTTCCGACAAAGCTCGTACCAATGCCTGAATTCCCGGTGCATTTATCCCGTCATCATTTACTACTAAAATATTCATTCTAATCTCATAACCTTTCCGATGGAATCATAGATCACCAGGCTGGCCTTGCCGTCATAAGGCGTCTGCGTCTTATTGATGAGAACTAAGTTTTTACCTTGAAAGTAATTAATCAGGCCTGCTGCTGGATAAACTACTAAGGAAGTGCCTCCAATAATCATGGTATCTGCCTTTGAAATCGCATCTACCGCACCCTGGATACAGTTCTCGTTTAGCATCTCTTCGTAGAGAACCACGTCCGGCTTGATGATACCACCGCACTCACAGTGCGGAATGCCGTGTTTGCAATGGGCTTCGTCCATAATATAATCTACATCGTAGGATTTGCCGCATCGTTCACAAAAATTCCGCAACACGCTGCCGTGAAGTTCGTACACGTTCACACTGCCAGCTTTTTGGTGAAGACCATCGATATTCTGTGTAATCACCGCTTTCAGCTTGCCCGTTTGCTCCAATTTAGCCAGCGCTTTATGTGCATCGTTGGGCTGGGCTTCTGGATAAATGAGGTTCTCCTTATAATATTTGAAAAACATCTCTGTATTATTCTTATAAAATGTGTGTGACAGCATGGTTTCTGGTGAATTGCCATACTTCTGCTGTGCGTGGTAGAGCCCGCTTTCGGAACGAAAATCAGGTATATTACTCTCTGTAGATACACCGGCGCCGCCAAAAAAAACGATGTTTTCGCTTTCATCAATTACTTTTTTTAATCTGTCATCCATCTTGTTATTTACCTCCCTTTCAGGGTATAATGAACGCAAATATCTTATAGCTTCGCTGCAAAGAAGCGTTCATTGAATCATGTGCTTCGATTATTTTCTTAAAGGAATGCACATGGTATAATGGTTTCTCGTTCTTACGACGTTGCCTTTCTGCCCCAAGCTTGCTTGGCTAGGCAGAACGGACAGCGGAGTGAACTGTGCGAGCGTAGGAATATTGCTGAGCAATATGTTGTCGCAGGGTAGAAACCATTGAATCACGACATTCAATTCTATTTTTATTGGAACTGTCGTGGTATAATATCATAGTATACCATAAATAAAGGGGGATTGTGTATATGAATGAAAGAAAAATTGCATTAGTTTTAAGCGGGGGAGGATCCCGCGGCGCTTATCAATGTGGAGTTTGGCAGGCGCTTTCCGAATTAGGTATTAAAATAGATATTGTGGTCGGTGTTTCGGTTGGTGCCATCAATGGCGCCATGGTCGTCCAAGGCGACGTGGTGAAGACAACAAATCTTTGGAGGGAAATGGCGACCGACATGGTTTTTGACGTAGATGCAGACGCTCAAATTCAGGACTTTGCAAAAGAATTTGTCGTCAACCGAGGCGCTGGATCGACGGGAATGCAGAAAATGATGCGAGAATATATCGATGAAGACGTGGTCCGTGATTCCCCCATCGAATACGGATTGCTGACCGTCGAATTTCCTGCCATGAAACCCTACTATGTATGGAAAGAAGATATCCCAAGAGGTAAGCTTTACGATTATATCACTGCCAGCGCATCGGCTTTCCCGGCAGTCCACACGCATCAAATCAACGGGAAGGACTTTATCGATGGAGGATATGAGGATAATCTTCCGGTTTCCATGGCGCTGGAGAAAGGCGCTACAGAGGTTATCGCTGTCTATCTGGATGCCATCGGACGTTTCAGGCCGGAAGAATTAGAGGAAGTGCCAAATCTGACCTTTATTAAAAGCAAATGGGATCTAGGAGATTTTCTCGTCTTTGATCACACAAATACGAAGAGAATTCTCCGCATCGGTTATCTGGATGCCATGAAAACATTTGAAATATATGATGGCGGCTATTATACTTTCGCAAAAAATGAATTCGATAAGCGCACTCTGAAACAGGCAGACGTAGCGGCAAAGATTTTTAATCTGGACCCGTTGATCTTATATCGGAAGAACGGTTTTCTCGAGGCGTTAGAACAGGCGGTTATCTCCGCCAATGACGATATGGATCTGGATATCGACATGTCTCTATCCTCGCTGAAGTCCCTTGCCTCTTTAGGCAAAATGAAAGAGATTCTCAAGATTGCCAACCGCAGAACGGTAACCTTGTTCATTGCTGACAGTCTGCGCGCCAAAAGCAGCGACAGTATTTTTCTTTCAAAATACGCTCGCCGCATTCTGAAAGATGAGGTTAACGCCGCCAAGTTTTTGGTAAACAACGGGCTGGTCTAACAGAGCAACTTTCGCCCTAAGATTCTTCTACCTTTACTTGCACCTGTTTTCCGCAAAAAGCCGCGCCGTATCTAATAATTTTATCGACACCCTGCCGCTGCAGCTCCGTTTCATAGCTGCAGCTTTTTATTTGACGGAGAGCTTTGTCGGCCAATTTTTGAAGCTGTTCTTCACTGCTGCCCTGCGGAGCGATTTTCAGTTCTATGAGAATGCCCGGCATACCTTTTTTCCGCGGCATCAACTGGATATCATAACGGCCAATCCCGGATTCCCTGTTGGAACTGATAAAATAGTATCCTGCAAGCACTGCGCACAATCCCAAGAGCAGACCGTGATAAAAGCTCTCTGATGCCGTATCGTAAAAGCTCACAGTCCGCATCAAAAGCTGCGATAGTTCTTCTTGAAGCAGACTGCCATTCCCCATATACAGGGCCTCCTGTATGGCAGAGACTACACCGTATGAGACAATCTCCTCCATCACAGCGAGAATCTCTGTGTTATATGCAAGCTTGATTTCTTTGTTGGGAAGCGCAACACGGTATATATATGCGCCGTTGTACTGCTGCTCCTTTTTTACGATTTTCAGATATCCTGTCATCAGCAGAAAGCTGTAGACCGAAGCCGGATTCTTTTTCATCTGCGGATAGATGACACCGATGTCTACCGTGGTCAAAACCGTCCCGTCCAGCATCAGTTCCGCCAATTTAGCACGTATTTCCGGCGTAGCAGCCTCCAATACCTCTCCGATGATATCATTACTGCTGGTGGAAAGCCAGAACGCCTGCGGCTCACATTTTCGATTAAAGTAATTGATCACAGACCATGGATTGAAGATCTCGCTGTTCCCAAAGCGATAGCCGTCGTACCACTCACAGACTTCTGCATATTTCTCCAGCACGCCATAATATCTGCACATCTCTCTGACTTCATCCGGCGTAAAACCGAAATATTCGCCGTATCGTTCCTCGAGGATGGAATTCACGTTGAGATTATTGAGGCCGCTGAAGATGCTCTCCTTTGCCACGCGCAATATACCAGTCAGGAAGCCGTAAGAGAGATGCGTGTTATCCTTGAGGCCATCTGAGAAGAAGTTTCGCATAAAGGTCACTACCTGATCGTAATACCCCCTCACATGACCCTGCTGTACAGGCGTATCGTATTCGTCTATGATTAAAATCGGTGCGACGCCGTAGTGATCGTCCAGCATCTTAGAGAGCCGGGACAACGCCTGGGTCAGTTCTGCGCTGCCTGCTTCTAGGGCAAGAATCTTTCGGAAATACGCCTTTTCAAAGTCACTGCAGCGGTCGCTCTCAAGAAGTTCCATATGTCTGCCGAACTCTCTTTGAAAGAGCAATCCGATGATCTCGAGGCATTCCTTCCAGGTGGCAAACTTGATATCTTTAAAGGTAAAAAAAATCACTGGGTATCTGCCCTGATGGCGTCTGTATTTCTCTCCACACCGCCAGATTTTCTTGTCCCTGAAGTAGACGGAGGTGTCTTCCCCTGTGTTTTCAAAAAACACGCGAAGCATATCCATATTCAGGGTTTTGCCAAAGCGGCGCGGCCGGGTAAACAAGGATATTGCAGGCAGTTCATCGAGCACATTCTTAATCATCAGGGTCTTATCGATGTAGTAATAATTCATCGTGGCTCTACAATAATCTGATACACCGATGGGCAGCGGCCGTTTGGCTCTGTAAGCCAAAGTCGGCTTTCTTAGGCAGAAAGAATCCTTGATACGTAAATCAGAAGGTCTTTGTGCGTCCTCCGGCAGCAGCCATCTGCGGTCTTCTTTGTATGCACCCGGAATACGTCCCTCTGCACAGAGTTTGGATACCCGTCGGTCAGAAATCCCCCAACGCCAGGCTGCCTCCTGACAGCTCATCATCTTCTTCATCGTTTTCCTCCTGATTTTTATAGCATAGGTCCTGCCACGGCGCAGGCTGGTACGAAAAGGCAATGCAATGCTTTGCTACGCTATGCTGTTTCTTTATTCTACCCTTTTTTCGATGCAAGCACAACGTGATTCGGAATAAAACCAGCTTTTGTTCCCAAAGCAGCGATTACCCCTGCGGTCTCATTCCGCCTTCTCCTGTATGTATTTATTTTACATTTTTAACAGTTATTTGTCAATCATTTTTACATTTTATGGTAGTTTCTCCGTATACAGCCGTCTGCGGCTGATGCCATGGTGGGGAGTGCCATACTTTACGCATACGTAAAATCAAGGCACAAAAAACGGAGCGGAAATCGCAGCGAATCAATTTCCCTCCGTCAATGGTCCGCTTGAACGAACCCAGTAACTGGCCAGCAGTCAGGTTCCTCATCGTCAGCAGCAGTGTCTACAGTATGTCGATATGCTCTCCTGCCAAAGCTTTGTTCATGCTGCGCACAGCGCAGAACTTGCCGCACATGGAGCAGGTATCGTCGTGTTCCGGCTTGCGCTCCTGACGGATTCGCTTTGCCGTCTCAGGGTCCATGGCGCACGCCCACTGCGCTTCCCAGTCCAGCTCTCTGCGGGCGTCTGCCATGCGGTCGTCCATCTCTCGTGCGCCGCGGACCCCTTTGGCGATGTCCCCTGCATGGGCGGCGATCTTTGCGGCCATAATGCCCTGCTTCACGTCCTCCACATTTGGCAGCGCCAAGTGTTCTGCCGGCGTCACATAGCAGAGAAAGGCTGCGCCTGCTGCCGCAGCAATGGCTCCGCCGATAGCCGCCGTAATGTGGTCATAACCGGGAGCGATATCAGTGACAATCGGCCCCAGCACATAAAAGGGCGCGCCGCTGCAGATCGTCTGCTGCAATTTCATGTTAGCAGCAATTTGGTCCATAGGCATGTGTCCCGGCCCCTCGACCATGACCTGGACATCCTTTTCCCAGGCTCGCTTCGTCAATTCACCCAGGCGCACCAGTTCCTCGATCTGGCAGACATCGCTGCCGTCGGCCAGGCAGCCGGGACGGCACGCATCCCCTAAAGATATGGTTACATCGTATTCACGGCAGATATCGAGAATTTCATCGAAGTATTCGTAAAAGGGATTCTCCTTTCCTGTCATGGTCATCCAGGCGAAGACCAGCGAACCTCCGCGTGAAACGATGTTCATCTTCCGCTTGTGCGTCTTGATCTGTTCAATCGTCTTGCGGGTAATGCCGCAGTGCAGCGTGACGAAATCGACGCCATCCTCTGCATGAAGCCTGATTACATCAATAAAGTCCTTTGCAGTCAAAGTATCAAGGTCTCTCTGATAGTGAATGACCGAATCGTAAACCGGAACGGTGCCGATTATGGCAGGACACTGCGAAGTTAGCTTGCGGCGGAAAGGAATGGTATCTCCGTGGGAGGAAAGATCCATGATGGCGTGGGCACCCATATCCACTGCCGCCATGACCTTTGACAGTTCCACGTCCATATCCTTGCAGTCCCGTGATACGCCCAGATTGACGTTAATCTTAGTCTGCAGCATAGAACCGACACCCTCTGGATTGATGCATTCGTGAAGCCGATTGGCGCAGATTGCTACCTGACCTGAGGCGACCAGAGGCAGCAGTTCCTCTGCACTCATCCGCTCCTTTTCTGCCACTATCCTAAGCTCCGGCGTAACAATGCCTCTGCGGGCCGCTTCCATCTGTGTTGCATACTGTCTCATTTTCATTTCTCCTTTTCAGTGTTCTTTGTCAAATGCCGCAGTCTGCTGTAAGTCTTAGTATCTGCGCGGGGAATCCTCACGTCCAAACACGCTTACACGCAAAAAACTGCCAATCGCCGCATAGGTTCATTGACAGTTTCTGTTCCGCAAATATTTCCCTACGTTGGCATTATCCAAATCAGGTTGCAGGTCGAGGCAGTATCAGCCTCCTCTCAGCCCATTACTATGAGCTCCCTTTTTAAGTTATATAGAAATGATACCATTTCCAGATGTCCATTGCAAGAATAATCGCTATTCTGTCGTCTCGCTTTCCGGATGTCTCCCTTTGTCCACACGGTTCATGATGTAAAGGAACAGCACCATGCAGACGATGCTTACCGCCAGCGATATAAAGCCGTTCATAGTGATTGCCGCTGTGACAAATCCAGCAATCGAAGCTAAAGCCGCTAACACCGCATACGGCAACTGCGTTCTCACATGGGCGAGATGATCACAGGATGCTCCCAGGGATGCCAAAATCGTCGAATCACTGATCGGTGAACAATGATCGCCGAACAAGCTGCCTGCCAAGCTGGCTCCAATTGCCGGGTAAATAGAAACGTCATTGGCCAGTGCCAGCGGAATGGCAATTGGCAGGAAAATGGCGAAAGAACCCCAACTGGAACCCGTTGCAAAAGATGTGATACATGCTGTTATAAACAAGGATATGAACATGATGCCCGGTGTCATAAAGCCTCTTGTCGCCTCTACAATGTAGTCCGCTGCTCCTACGTCAGAAGTCACGCCCCCGATGCACCATGCAAAGATCAGAATCAAGATCGCTTCAATCATCTGTTGAAATCCGTCAATGAATACCTGATACCCCTCTTTAAAGGTGAGGACTTTATTCTTCATGGCAATCAATACGCCTACCAGTGCTGCAGAGAAAAAAGCTACCGTCAGACTGAGCATCGTATCGCTGTTGGTGATGGTGTTCATAAAGCCCTCACCCTTCGGTCCAGTATAGTACATAGTGGCAAAGAGACTGCCAATCAGGACGATCAGAGGAACAATCAAACCCCAGGCTGTAGGATGTGCTCCTTCTTTCAATTGAAATGTTTCCGATTTTTTAATATGGGCATCATCGGCAGTCAGCTTGCCAAGCTTTCTCGCTCTGATTTCAGCCTTTCTCATCGGTCCGAAATCCCAGCCTGTCACCGCAACGACCAGCACCATCAAAATAATGGTAATGGTGTACAGATTAAAAGGAACGGATTTGACAAACACGTCAACCAGGTTTGTACCAGCAGGCAGACTTTCCTTGTAAATTCCCATAACCAGCGCGCCCCAGCCAGTGATAGGCAGAAGCAGGGGTACCGACGATGCCGTCGAGTCGCAGATGTAAGCCAGCTTCTCCCTGGAGATTTTCAGCCTGTCTGTAACGGCCCGCAAAATCGGTCCTACGATAACGGAGTTAGAGGAGTCGCTGAAGAAAATCATCAATCCTCCAATCCAGCCTGCAATCTGTCCCTGCTTTCTCGTCGTGATCTTATCTTTGACTGCCTGACCAAACGCCCATGCGCCGCCGCCTCGTTCCAGCATGACGGAGAAGCAGCCCACAAATAAGGTCATGGCGATGACACCTGCATTCCACGGGTCAGCAATCTTGGGAATCATATAATTGCCGAAGATATCTACAAATCCCACAATGGGATTACCGGCGATCATAGTCGCTCCGACAAATACCGCCGCAATCAGTGATAACAAAACGTTCTTTGTAATAAATGCAAGTACAATTGCAAGTAATGGAGGCAGTATTGATAATATACCAAAATCCATAGTTTCCACCTTATCCTCTCTTCAGGAATGCGGTGCAGCAGTGAATGGCACCGAACCCTTTCATCACTTCATCAAATTCTACCGGTATAACCTCTATTCCATTCTGTTCGAGCAGTTCCTGGCTGCGCGGATTTCCTGCCGGCATGACGATCCTACCCGGTGCCAGTGCCACGAAGTTGATGGCAAAGGACTGTTTCGCCTCTGTCTGCGACGGGCATTCAAGGAGCTTGATTCCCTTTTTCTTCAGGGCATCACACACGTCATAAGGTACCTGCGATGCGTGTATCATAGCTACATCTTGGCTGGCAAAGTTGAGGTTGCCGTCGATGTGGGCGTGGCCGTAAGGCACCTGCATGTGCAGGATTTCTGTAACACCCATGCGGCGGAGTTCGTATTCGACCATCTCATATCCGCTGCGGTTGGTTCTGACCCCGGAGGCCAGAATTGCGGTTCTGCGATCTACCCACATGACCATGGCGCCTTCAAAGGTGGCATCACCGCAGATGGTGCGGATGATGGGAACCCCCAAGTCAGCCAGCGCTTTTGCCGCATAACGTTCTTCTCCGCGGCGCGCCTCCATAGCCGGTCTGGTCACAATGGCTCCCTCCGGCGTCATCAAAGCTAAGTCTCTGCAGAATAGGGCGTTGGGTTTGTCCTCCCGCTGTTCCTCTATGTAGTGGACCCTGACGCCGTGAGCACGGTAGATGTCCGCCAAGGCATCGTGCTGTGCCCGAAAGCGCACAGGATCGATCGCTTCCTTAAACCTTGCTGCCTGCCAGTCAAAGTGTTCGATCTCTTTCCCCGGCCTGCGCATCAATACCGCCTTCAGCGTATCCACTTCTGAGCAAACGCCCCAGTCTCCCCAGAGATCCTTCATATCGTCGATGATGGATGATTCCTTAGGAAACCATTTTTCGCCTGGAATCGCGTCAATGTCTCTTCTTTTTTCCATCCTTCTAACCTCTCTTCAAAAATGCGGTGATGCAGTGCAGCGCGCCTCTGCCTTTCATGATTTCCGAAACGTCTACCGTCAGCACTTTGATGCCGTTTTCTTCGAGAAGAGCCTGACAGCGGGGATTCCCCTCCGGCATCAAAACCAACCCCGGCGAAAGTGCCACGAAGTTACAGCCGAAGGTTTCTCTCACCTCCGTCGTAGACGGCGCTTCCAGAACCTTATAACCTTTCCTCTTCAGCACATCTAACACGTCATAAGGCACCTGGGATGCGTGAACCATGACCACGTCATTGCTGGCCGCATTCATCAGGCCGTCGATGTGAATGTTGCTGTAGGGCTGCTGCATGTGAATGACTTCTGTAACACCCATGCGGCGCAGCTCGGTCTCCACCTGTTCATAACCACTGCGGTTGCATCGGCTGCCTGTGGAAAGGACTACCGTTTTGCGGTCTACCCACATGGCGTTGGCGCCTTCAAACATGCCGTCGCCGTTGATGGTTCTTACGATGGGCACCCCCAGGTCTGCCAGCGCCTTTGCGATATACCGTTCTTCGCCTCTTCTCGCTGCCATGCCCGGTCTGGTGATGATGGCGCCTTCCGGTGTCATGAACATCAGATCCCGGCAGAATACGGCGTTGGGCCTGTCCTCCCTCTGTTCCTCCACATAGTATACCTTTACCCCGTGCTCCTTGTAGATCCGTGCCACAGCGTCGTGCTGCCTGCGCATCAGCTCCACATCTACAGGTACGTCTGCAAAGCGGTATTCCGCAGCGTCAAAGTGTTCTACCTCCTTGCCCGGCCGTCTCAGCAGAACTGCTTTCAGCGTATCCACCTCAGACGAAACGCCCCAGTCTCCCCAATATTGATTCATATCCTCTTCAAAAGTGGTTTCCTTGGGAAACCACCGTTCTCCCGGAATCGCGTCGATGTCCAGCTTCTTTTTTTCTTCATTCATTTCTATCGCCTCCAAACTTTTACTCTGCCATTATAAAGAGCAAAAGTCGTGCCAAAAAGAAAAACCGCTTTTTCAGCGGTTTCATACATTGCGCATTTTAGGAGTCAAAAAATTTTTACTCCTTTGTCATAAAAACTTGTCATTTTACTCCAAATTATATTTACTCATCTTGTAGCTCAAAGTCTGTTTAGAAATTTTCATTTTCCTTGCGGCCGCCGACAAGTTCCTGCTTCCGCTCAGCGCACGGCGAATCAAATCCTTTTCAAACTCTTCCATAGTTTTGTTCAGAGAAAATGCAGGATGATCTAGGTCGATACAATGTCCGTTTATGGCGCCGCACTGGCTCCGTTCCATGGCATTGAGCAGATATTCCGGCAGATCTTTTTTCTGAATAAAACCAGAGGAGGTGACGTTGAAAGCGCCTTCGATGACGTTTTTCAGCTCTCTGACATTGCCCGGCCAATCGTAGCTGCGGAAAATCTCTTCCACCGTCTCGTCGATGCCGATAATGCTGCGGTGCATTTTCTCGTTGTATTCTCCGATAAAATGGTTGACCAAAAAAAACAAGTCGTTGCGTCGTTCCTTCAGCAGAGGCAGGGTCAGCTGCACTACACTGAGACGGTAGAACAAGTCTTCTCTCAGCTTGCCGGCCTCCATACAGTCGATGGGGTTCTCGTTGATGGCAGAGACGATTTTCACGTCGATGGGGATTGGGGCTACGCCTCCGATCCTAGTGATTTTCTTTTCCTCGATCGCCTTGAGGATCTTTGCCTGGACACTGATCTCCATGGAATTGATTTCATCGAGAAAAATGGTACCGCCGTTGGCAATTTCAAAGATGCCCGGCCTGTTCTCCGCTCCGGTATAACTGCCTTTGACCGTGCCGAAGAGGATGCTTTCCAGCAGATTAGCCGGGATGGCCGCACAATTCTGTGATACGAAGCGTTTTTTTCTGCGGCAACTGCTGGTGTGAATGGATTGCGCCACCAGTTCTTTGCCTGTACCTGTAGCACCAACGATCAATACCGAGGAATCGGTATCGGCAATCATACAAATGCGCTCTTTAATCAGCTCCATCTGCTGTGACGAAGTGATAATGTCGTCCACTGTATATAACGCTTTCTCTTCGGATTTATCCTTCAGCTCAAGGGTGATATCCTGTCGTTCATAGGCCGAGTCCATATACCGAGAGACATCCACAGCTCCGATGATTCTGTCACCGGCTTTGATAGGCATGGTGGTGTTGATGGCATTAATACTCTGCCCATTATACGTAGACAGGGCCTGATATTCATTGGAAATAGGCTTGCCTGTTTTCAGTACCCTGAGCAGGCTGCTGCTTTCCTCCGTCAGATTCGGATAAATCTCCAGAACATGCCTGCCAATCAGGTCCTTCTCTTTCAAATTATTGACGTCTGGCCTGTAGGTGACAAAATACTCGATGATTCCCTTGGCATCTACCACCAGAATTCCATCGATATAATTATATAAATTTAAAATCTGTTCCACATATCTTCTCAGCATGGCGTCTCCTATCTGTTTGCCTCTTATTATAGCTTTCGAATTTCGGATGGTCAAACAAATTCGCCAACTTTTTTCATTCCAAACCTGTTTTCTACCCGCCGTCCTCTCTGCAGCCTGGCCTCCGTTATGCAAATGCCGCTCTGCTCTGTTCGCATGCGTAACCGTTTTGCCGGATTCACCCAATTCTGCGTAACTGCCCCTCTGCTGCCCGGCCTCCGTTATGCAAATGCCGCTCTGCTCTGTTCGCATGCGTAACCGTTTTGCCGGATTCACCCAATTCTGCGTAACTGCCCCTCTGCTGCCCGGCCTCCGTTATGCAGATGCCGCTCTGCCCGGCTGGCTTGCATAACCGTTTTGCCGGATTCGCCCAATTCTGCGTAACTGCCCCTCTGCTGCCCGGCCTCCGTTATGCAAATGCCGCTCTGCCCTGTTCGCATGCGTAACCGTTTTGCCGGATTCGCCCAATTCTGCGTAACTGCCCCTCTGCAGCCCGGCCTCCGTTATGCAGATGTCGCTCTGCCCGGCTGGCTTGCGTAACCGTTTTGCCGGATTCACCCAATTCTGCGTAACTGCCCCTCTGCTGCCCGGCCTCCGTTATGCAAATGCCGCTCTGCCCTGTTCGCATGCGTAACCGTTTTGCCCAATTCGCCCAATTCTGCGTAACTGCGTGGCAAATGCTCGCAGGGCGCAGAAAAAAATGCACCGGCCTGAGCCGGTGCAAATCCTATTCTATCGTTCAAGTTTAGCCACACTTGGAAAATCCACAGTTGCGGCAGATGACACAGCCGCCTTCATGTTCAACGACACTTCCGCATTCCGGGCAGGCGTGAATCTCATTTGCGGTGGCTGGTACGATGGGATGTCTCTGAGGAACAGGCGTCTCCGTCGGCATCTCATAGCCTGCCCTTTCTTTCGGCTGCTCTTCAATCAGCTTAGAAACTTTCATTACCACTTTGGCGATGGCGTCCGGGCAGGATGTGCAGCTCATACCCTGCTGTCTAATCGTGGACGGACATCTGATTCCTTTCAGCTGGTCATAGACTTCGTTGATGGAAATTCCGCTGCGCAGAGCCACGGACACCAGTCTTGCCGTCGCTTCACTCTGGCTTGGGCAGCCGCCTGCCTTACCCGTGCTGGTGAACACTTCACAGATTCCATTCTCATCATAGTTAGTCGTTACATACAGACTGCCGCAGCCGATTTTCATCTTCTCAGTAAATCCACGTGTGATGTCGGGGCGAGGACGCGGTTCAATATGTCCAAAATCGATTTCATCGCAGGTTGGGCAACTGGAAGGGCTTTGATGTACGCTTTGAATCGGCGCGCCTTCACGGTTCACCTTACCGATATTGAGCACCTGCTCTTCACGGCTGCCGTCGCGGTAAATGGTCACACCTTTGCAGCCTTCTTTATACGCTAGCAGGTAGACGTCTCTGACCTCGTTTCTCGTCGCTTCCTTCGGGAAGTTGACAGTCTTTGAAACGGCATTGTCCGTATATTTTTGGAAAGCAGCCTGCATCTTGATGTGGTCGATCGGTTTAATATCATGAGAGCACACGAAGACGCGGCGTACTTCTTCAGGAATCTCTTCGCAGTGAGCAATCGTTCCCTCTGAAGCGATCTTCTTCAAAACGTCGTCATTATAAAGTCCCAGTTCTTTCAACTTTGCCATCAGTACAGGGTTGACCTCGATCATCTCTGTACCGTCCATAATATTGCGAATAAAAGCGTACGCGAACACCGGCTCCACACCAGAAGAGCACCCGCCAATGATAGAAAGGGTGCCTGTCGGTGCAATCGTTGAAACGGTCGCATTTCTCATGGCTGGTCCGTCCTTGAGTGTGCTGACTGAAAATAATGGGAAGGTGCCTCTCTTCTCTGCTAATCTGGCACTTGCAGCATGACCGGTATTGTTGATGTAGCGCATCACGCGCTCCGCCAGTTCTACAGCTTCGTCAGAATTATATGGAATCCCCTGCATGAGAAGTGCATCCGCCCAACCCATGACGCCCAGTCCGATTTTTCTGGAAGCCCTGGTTGTTTCAGAAATCTTCTCTAAAGGATAGTTATTCGCATCTATGACATTATCGAGAAAATGCACGGCCTTTTCTACGGTTTCGCCCAGCAGGCGGAAATCCAGTTCGTAACCAGTCAGAGTCTTGCGAAGCATTTTGACCAGGTTTATGGAGCCCAGATTGCAGCTCTCGTATGGCAGCAGTGGCTGCTCGCCGCAAGGATTGGTACTTTCAATCTCACCTTGACTTGGTGTTACGTTATCGCGATTGAGCCTGTCTAAGAAGATGATGCCCGGCTCTCCATTTCTCCAGGCGTGGTCGACAATCATATCAAAGACTTTCTCCGCGCTGAGATGGCCTACGGCCTGTTTGGTCTTCGGATCGATCAAATCGTAATCGCTCTGCTTTTCCACAGCTTCCATAAAAGCCTCGGTAATGCCGACGCTGATATTAAAGTTGGTGATTTCGCTGTTGTTGGCTTTGCAGTTGATAAAGTCTAAAATATCCGGATGATCGATGCGAAGCACACCCATGTTGGCGCCCCTTCTGGTGCCGCCCTGCTTGACCGCCTCTGTAGCGGCGTTAAACACTTTCATGAAGCTGACGGGGCCGCTGGCAACGCCGCCGGTGGATCTGACTGCCGAACCGCTTTGGCGAAGCCTGGAAAAAGAGAAGCCCGTTCCGCCGCCTGATTTGTGAATCAACGCCGCATTTTTGACAGAATCAAAAATGCCCTCCATACTGTCTTCTACAGGCAGTACAAAACAAGCTGAAAGCTGTCCTAAAGCCCTGCCTGCATTCATCAAGGTCGGTGAATTGGGCAGGAATTTGAGGTCTGTCATCAGCTCGTAAAATTCGTCGCTTTGCGCTCTCGTATTTGTACTGGTATCGTAATTCGCATCTACTGCTGCGATTGTATCTGAAACTCTGCGGAACATGTCCTCAACGCTCTCGAGAACGTTGCCGTTTTCGTCTTTGCCCAGGTATCTTTTCTCTAGTACCGTAAGGGCATTTTTGCTTATTTCTTCTATTGCCATTTTTTCCTCCTACACATTATATATTGTCACGCAAATCATTATATCACTATATGTAGTATACGGCAATGGGTTACAGCAAATTTTCTAAAGTTTCGTAGAGCAGCTTGACGTTGACCGGCTTTGCGAGATAGCTGGTAATCCCTGCAGCCTTTGCCTTCTCTATATCTTCCTCAAAGGCGTCCGCAGTCATGGCTATAATTGGAATATGTTTCGCATCTGCTCTAGTCATAGCGCGGATATTGCCGGTTGCCGTCAGACCGTCCATTACCGGCATCCGAATATCCATTAAAATACCGTCGAAGTAGCCCTCCTGGCTGTCTGCAAACTGGTCAACTGCTTCTTTCCCATTTACGGCACAGAAAACTTGAAGGTCTTTTTTCAAGAGAAGCTTTTTGGCAATCTCCCGGTTCATATCGTTATCCTCCACCAAAAGAACCTTTTTCCCTGCTAGAGATTTTTCTCTGTTCTCTTCTGCCGGCTGTTCCGCGATATCTTTTTCAGGCGCCATCTTCAGCAGCAGCCTGATGGTAATTGTCGTGCCGACGTCTTGTTTGCTTTCAATGGTAAAAACGCCGTCCATCATATCAACGATGCTCTTTGCAATCGCCAGACCCAGGCCGGTTCCTCCCCCCGCTCCGTCATTGCGCTCTTGGGCAAATGGTTCAAAGACGCTTTTGAGAAACTCCTCTCGCATACCGATACCTGAGTCTTTGACAACAAAGGTCGAATCTAAAAATCCTGAGCCGTTGTTTACCGCCCGTATAGAAAACTCTACCCGACCACCTGCAGGCGTAAATTTGACCGCATTAGTCAGCAGATTGATAAAAACCTGATCGAATCTGATCTTATCAACTAAGATATCCGCTCCGTCCAGTTCATAGTTGCAGATGAAGGCAATCTCCTTCTGCTTGCAGAGGGGCTCCATCATCACCCTGATCGTTCGTTCAAAGTCTTCATACTTATAGGGGGATGGCTTAAGTGTAAATTCCCCGCTCTCAATCTTTGCCATATCCAGTACGTCGTTGATCAGCCTGAGAAGATAACCGCTGGAGGCATCGATGGACTTCAGATGTTCTCTTATCTCCTGGGGGTTGTTCACCTCATCTTCTGCCAGGGCTGTCACTCCCATAATTGCATTGAGCGGTGTTCTCATCTCATGACTCATCTTTGATAAGAACTCACTCTTTGCATTGTTGGCCTTCTGCAGCTTCAAGTTTTCTGCTCTTTTACGGCGATTGAGAAGCACCACTGCGATGAGACTGATGACAAGCACGACAAAGGCGGCGACGATGCCCATGGCCCGAACAGGATTCTTACGAATCCAGGAGGACAGCAGCGCCTGATTGCCGATTTGCGACGATTCTAACAGATAGGAATTCATCGTGGCCGAATCCACATTTTCAATCACCTCGTTTACGACGGCAATCAATTCGCGCGAGGCATCCTTGCTGAAGGAACAGACATAGTTGCTTTTTTCTTCAGAAACCGGCAGGGTGGCTATTTCCTGATATGCGTGGTTAGAGATATTGTAATTGACAACCAGGGAAGAACCATAGCCGTAATCTGCATCTCCTTTTTCCACTCGTTTCATCTCCTTTTCTAAATCTCCTGTTTTACACTGTGTAAGCTTAGACAGGTCGGAGATATCGGCCGACTTGTTATAATACAGTACCTTATCACTGGTTAGAAGCGGCACGGAGAAAATCAATCCGTTTTCATCTGCCCACTTGTAGTCTTCTGGTACAGCCAACGTCATATCGTATTTTCCCGAGGCCATGGCCTCCTTCAGCGTCATTCCTTTGGGCAGGCTGCACAGCTCAACTTTTAGGCCGGTCGCCTCCGTCAGGCGCTTCATAAAGGAGACAAAAATGCCTTTATAGGTGCCGCTGGGTTCTTGTGACTGCAGCGGTTTAACCTCATCGGGCACCAAAACCTTCAGTTTCTTTTTTTTCTCAATGTACGTCTGAGAGGCGGTACTGAATGCGCATTCTCCCTCTTTGTCAGAAAAATACTTGTCATGCAGATCTTTCCGGTAATCCGGCTCAACGTACTCGATAGACTCTATCGCCTTATCTATCTCACGACAAAGCTGCGAATAATCTTTTGAGCAGGCGAAATAAAAGGGTCTGTCGGCAAAGCTGGCTATGACTTTGGTTCCGGCCAGCGGTAAGAGGCTCAAAGATACCATGACGTCTGCTTTTCCATTTTTAATAGCTTCCAATTGTGCTTCTGCTGACTTACATTTAACCTCAGTATACTCGATGTTGTTGGATTTGCAGAAGGCGTCTAACTCTTCATTTCTGGTATCCGCCATATCCATCACAGCGACTTTCAAGTTTTTGCGCAAAGCCAAATTGTCCCCGTTGATAGCAGTATTGGTCTTACTGGCAAGCAAAGTCGTAAAAGCGTACCCGTAACCTTTCTCCGGATACGCGTACATGTCCGCCAATGCCTCGTTATAGACCAATCCGCTGATCATATCCACCTGGCCTTTTTCTACCTTATCCATCATCTCCACGATGGCCCCATCTAAACTGTCCGTTGTAGGGAATACGAATTCCACATCCCAGTTGGCATACTGCGCCATCTTCATGATGTAATCATATGAATATCCGCTCAAATTGCCGTCTTCGTCTTTTTCCATCAGCCCTTCTTGCTCAACAAAGGCGACTTTCACGCTTTTATGATCCTCGTCACTGTTGCCACCAAAGGCCGTCACGGTGAGGCTTAATAAAACAACAACGGCTAAGAAAACAGCAAAAACTCTCTTTCTCTTCATATTAACCCACTCTCCTGCAATTCTATTCATATATGATATCATGAAACACATAAAAAAACGAGAGAATTCTCATTCTCTCGCTTGAAATTCTGTTCTTATTTGATGGCAAAATATTTCTTTGCCGGCGTCTTACACAGCGCTGATGCGATGATACTTGCAATGACCATACCCACGGCGAACTGACCGACGTTCCACGGAATGCTTGGAACAGGTACCAGCAAATTGCCGTACATCACTGCAGACGCAATGTAATAACCGACTACCATTTCGATGCCGGCAATGACCATACCGACGATTTCCATGGCTGATATGCCAAAGCTGCCTGTATTGTTCCTGCCCTTTTTCTCCATATGTTCAACAAAGGCGCCCATGAGGAAGGCCATGAGGAATTTGATAACTAAAGTCCACGGCGCCCAGAAGGCATAGCCGCCGATGATGTCTCCCATGGCAGAACCCACGCCAGCCGCGATACTGCCGTTCTTCTTTCCCAGCACCAGAATGGAGAGGAAAATCATGGAATCGCCCAAATGCACGTACCCTTGGGTAAATGGAATAGGCAGTTTGATGAACATGGTCGCTACCATAATCAAACACATCATCAGTCCAGTCATCACGATGGCTGTTATCTTATTATCGTTTTCATTTCTGATCATTATTCTCACCTGTTTCATATTCTATCTGTTGACATTTTCTATCGCAGTATTATAATAGCATTAAAGTGTAAATAATTAAATATGCAAATTTAATTATTTTCATATGAACAGTTTGGAGGTTTTTGCTGAAATGAAGCCGATTACACTACAGTTTAATCACAATAGTTCTACACCACTCTACATACAGTTATACCGGTATCTGAAGGATGAAATCAACTGCGGCAATATGAACGCAGGAGAGAAGCTGCCGTCTCTGCGGCGTTTGTCCAGGGATCTATCCATCAGTATTACCACGACAGAACTAGCCTACAATCAATTACTGGTAGAAGGCTATGTGACCAGCAAGCCGCAGTCCGGCTATTATGTCGCCAGTATCGCAGGGCACTTTTCTGATGAAAAGGCCCATACAAATATCAGCTATGACTTTACGACCTACACCTTTGAGGATTCGGCCTACAAATACGATTTATCCTGCTTTGATTTCAATAAGTGGAAGAAATGTATGTCGCGAGTGCTCAATGAATATTCCCATTTGCTTTTATTTGAGAGTGACCCCCAAGGCGAAGCGGCCCTTCGCTTTGAGGTTTCCAAATACGTTTATACGTCCCGCGGTGTCATCGCCGCCCCCGACCAAATCGTCATCGGCGCCGGTACCCAGCAGCTGACCTCTCATCTTTGCCGTATCATGCGCAAGATGAATATCGGTCATGTGGCGACAGAAGATCCCGGTTACCTGCCAGTACAGAACATCTTTCGCGACCACGGTATGAGCATTACGAAGATTCCCGTCGTCTCTGACGGCATCATGATTGAAAAACTGCCGACCAACATTCCGGCGGCAGTCTACGTCAGTCCCTCTAATCAATTTCCCACGGGTTCCGTCATGCCCATCGGCAAGAGATACCGCCTCCTCGAATGGGCAGATGAAAACGACAGCTTTATTCTGGAGGACGATTACGACAGTGAACTGCGCTATTTTGGCAAACCAGTCCCCGCCCTGCAGGGACTGGACAAGAACGCCCGCGTCGTCTATCTGGGGTCCTTCTCGTCCACCCTCTTTCCTGCTATCAAAATCAGCTACATGGTTTTGCCTAAGGAAATGGTAGAAATCTTCGATGCTATCAAAAGCGACTATACGCAGACCTGCTCAAAGACAGAGCAGCTGACGCTGGCGCTTTTCATGGAAGACGGGCTGTACTATACCAACATCAAAAAACTGCGCAACCTCTATTCCCAGAAGCTGCAGACGGCCCTGGCAGCTTTCTCAAAATACGGAAAAGGATTTACCACGCCCACCAATACCAACTCGGGCATCAACATCATCCTCAAAGTGCGGACTCGCAAAGACCCCGGTCAGCTTTCCGCCATGGCGAAGATCATCGGACTCAACGTCCTGCCCGCCGCCAGCCTGACCGACCAGGATACCGCCGCTTTGATCTTTTATTATAATCAGATTCCTCTGGACGAATTGGAAAGTTCTATCGAAGAGATGATCCGCCTATGGTCAGCATAAAGGTTCAATATATCTTTGAATCAGCTCGATACTGTCTTTTGCCTCCGGTTGCAAGAATGCGGCGATGGAGATAACCAGCCCTTTCTCTGCGTTAACATAGATCGCATTGCCGCCGTCGCCCATGGCCGAAAATCCGCCGTCGTTCACCCACCACAGATAACCGTATGGCAGATTCATCTCCTGCCAGCGGCTGTGTTCTCTGGTGCTCTGGTCGATCCACTCTTTGGATACGATCTGCTTTCCTTCCCAGACGCCGCCGTCCAGGTACAACTGGCCGATCTTTACCATATCTCTGGCAGAAAGGGTTAGCCCCCAGCCAGCGGTATTGGTCCCCGCCTCATCACAGACCCAGCCGCTGATATCTGAGCGCGTATTAAAGGCCATCTGCTCCTCCTGGCTGCTGAACGCGACCGGCTGCTCCACCGTCATCCCCAGCGGCGAAAACAGGTTTTCCTTCGCAAAGTCGAGGACGGACTGGCCGGTGGCTTTGACCAGAATCCCTGACAGAATATCCGGTCCGATGAGGCCGGCATATCTGAAGGTTCCGATCTGATTGGTACCGCCCAGCAAATCCAAAGAAAATGTCACGAAGTCGCTGCTGGTGAAGTAATCGATATATGGCGCCTCCTCATATTGATAAGGGGCGGTCATCGTCAGCAGATGTTCCAAAGTCACGTCCGCAATGGTTTTCTCCCCTTTCTTCACTCTGTAATCCGGAAAAAAGTCCAATACCTTCTGCTGGACGCTTTTGATATACCCCTTGTCTATAGCGATACCAATCAGTATGGACACGATGCTTTTGGTCACGGAATAGACGTGTAGGCGGCTCTGCTCCGTACAGCCATTGAAGTAATGTTCATATAGCAGCCTGCCGCCCTTCTGCACAGTCAGACCTGCAATATGACTGTATTCACTCTCGATCATCGCTTCCAGTTCTCTCTGTTTCTCTTGATTCATAAGATCCTCCTCTTTTCTTTCTGATTGGAAAATAGATTTCCGTAATCAGTTCACTTTCCTCTGAGACCTGAGAAGGATCTGTCACGTAGACTTCGTAGAGGGCGTCACTGCCTTCATATCCGTGATTTTCTGCCCACTGGCACTGTCTTGCGTATACAGAAGGCAATTGGCGATAGGATCCGTGCAGGATGGTCTTCAGACATAGTCCCGGCTGGAAATCTCTCGTTCCTTTTACACATTCCTCTATGGGAACTGCAAATTCCGTATCCATGCCCTCTGGCATAAACGCACTGCTGTGAAACAAGACCATTGGCGGTGCCGTCATCGTCAACTGCTGGTCGGCGATTTTTCGAAACAGCCTGCCAAAGTATGTTCCATAGGCGTCTGCGAATTCATAGTCTCTGACCAGCCTGCGCATGGACAGCAGATTCATCAGCGGTACATCGGCAAGCCCTACGTCGATTTCGTCCATATAATTCATTATGGATTTGCCTTCTTGTAATCTGTCGATATCATCTCCCAACTGGTCCAAAGTGTTTTGAAATTGCCGCATTTGTTTTTCCATCTCACTTTTCTTTTTGCTGAGAATCTGACAAAGCATCTCAGCCTCCGCCTCATCAGATCCCAGTATCCGCTTGATTTCCTCCAAAGAAAAATGATACGACTTCAAGCGGTTGATAAACAGCATTCTCTCCAATTGTTCGACTCTGTAATACCGATAGCCGTTTTCCGGATTGATTTCCTCCGGGCGCAGCAGTCCGATTTCGTCATAATAGCGAAGCGTCTTGGCAGACACCTGACAGATCTTTGAAAACTCACCGATAGACAGCATCACCGTCTCCTTTCCTTCTCCTGTTCAGAATACACCTTGCCCTAAGGGGAGAGTCAAGAACAGAATGTCACACTTTTAATTCCGTCCTGCGTATAATCAGATAGGAGCCTATGCTCAAAATTCCGGCTATGAGAAGCAGACTCATGATAGGATAAAGAAAGTTGATTGCATCCTCAGCCACAAAGCCGATTGCCTTAACGG
This sequence comes from Emergencia timonensis, assembly GCF_900086585.1. GTDB lineage: Bacteria > Bacillota > Clostridia > Peptostreptococcales > Anaerovoracaceae > Senimuribacter > Senimuribacter timonensis. Next base: position 1,015,259 of record NZ_FLKM01000008.1, on the reverse strand, counting down.
CAAACGTAATGGCAGCCTCGGCAAAGTCTTCCGGCAGAACAAATTTCAGCAGAGCCGGGATGATCAGAACGACTGTCAGACCCAGGCCGATTGCCAGATAGATGGATGCCACTTTGCCAATTTTGTTGATGATCAAAATTGACAGATACAGCAGGCAGCAGACGAGCATATAGGCTAGGAACAACCACAGCCAGTTCAGAAAGAAGGAGTGCTCATATCCATACAGCCCGCCGAAGAGTGAAAAATACCCACTGGCCACAGCGTGAAGCGCATTTCCTACGATGGTATCGACTGCAGCCATAATGGCCGAAGTAAAAACAAACAACGAAAGTGTTGCCAGAAAAATGTATTTTCGGGTAAAGCCATTCTGAATCAGCATTTTGAAGTCCTCTTTGAAGCCAAAAACCCCTAGAATTCCCACATAAATCATGGAATTGAGCTCCAGCCCGTTTGTTCCGATTTTTTCCATATCGCCTGTACTGATGTAAATGATGGCGGAAATAACCGAAATGGCTGCGAATACGCAGATGTAAAACACCCAGATATACTTGAACGAAGTCACACATTCGTATCGTATCACCGTACCTAATTTCTTCATTGTTCATTCCCGCCTTTCTCTGTCAACTTAACAAATAATTTCTGCAGATTCATGTTGGAAAGCTGCAAATTGCTGCCCGACGGCAGTTCTTCCCTCTCTCCAAGGACATATGCCAGTTTCAAGTTCCCCAGTTCGTCATAGCCGATGACATTTTTCCCTTCACAGTATCCGTCCACTTCCTCGGCGATACCGGAAACACAGTATCCCTTATCCATCAGGGCTTCCGTAGTCTCCTGCAGTAAAATCTTGCCCTGGTCTATGACCACCACCTCTTCGATGATGTTTGCCACTTCTTCGATGAGGTGGGTCGCAATGATGATAGTTCGTTGGTTTGCCTCGTAATCCTCCAGCAGCAAGTCATAGAACAGCTCCCGGTGATTCGCATCCAGCCCCAGCACTGGCTCGTCAAAGACCACATAGGGAACGTCTAAGGAGAGGGCGACGGTCAGCTTGAAGATGGACTGATAGCCCTTGGATAAGGTCTTTAGTTTCTTGTTTGTATTCAGATTGAACTTTTCTGCGATTTCATAGGCTTTCTTCAAGTCAAAGCTGTCATAAAACCGTGCCGACCATTTGAAGAGTTCTCTGACTCTGAGTCCGGAATCATAAAGATCCGTTTCACTCATACAGTACAGCTTCTCGTGTATCTCCATGTTTTCCTTTCCCTGAAGGCCATCGATGGAAATTTCTCCCTGATCAGCAAAGATTCTGTTTGCCATGATATTGATCAGTGTGGATTTTCCCGCTCCATTTCTGCCCAGGAATCCATAAATCTTGCCATATTCAAAGGAGAGGGAAACGTCGTCAAGCGCCGTGACGTCTTTATATCGTTTACTCACATTTTTAATTTCAATTGCATTCATCTTCATAACCCCTTTCTATCAACGTAATGATGTCCTCTTTAGACATCTGCAGCTTGCGCGCCTCTTCAATGAGCGCAGCAACGTATTGATTATAAAACTGCCCCTGTCTCTTCTTCTGTATTTTCTCCACTGCACCGGTCTTTACATACATTCCCAGCCCTCTTTTCTTATAAATGATTTCTTCCTCTACCAGCATGTTCATCCCCTTCAGCACCGTATGGGGATTGATGTTCAACAGCGCTGATATCTCGTTGGTGGAAGGGATCTTCGTCTCTTCTGGAAATACGCCGGTAAAGATGGAATCCTCTAACTGTTCCGCAATCTGAATGAAGATCGGTTTGTCTGTATTTGGATTGATGTTCAATGTTATCACCTCTTCGCTAGTTAGTTAGTCAAGTAACAAACTAGACTACGTCTTAAATATAACCCATTAGAAAACTGTTGTCAAGGGGTTTGTGAAAAAAATAAAAAAGAGTCTGCTTCAAAAATGATAATAACTTAAGTAAGCGAAGCGAAAATGCCCCTGGATGACCTCCTGTTACGATAACCTTATGCTTTTTGGGCATATCCGCGCATTCCCGCGTAACCGAATCATTGTCAAAACACCTCAACAGGGGGGTATCTCTGATTTCGGTTACTTTTCCTATCCATTTCTCCGCTGCAAAGGCCCTTCAAACTCCAAAAAAGTAACCTGACGCAGCAAATTCATGGATTCTGCAGCAATTCTTCGCCGGCCTCAGGGCATATATAGAGATATGGTGTCTGATATTGCTGCAGTGTTATGCCAAACTTTCTGAACAGCGTCAAAAAGCCTAACTTTATTGTACAGAATGCCCGGAGCATACCCCTATACCGTATACGCTCCGCCCAGCAATTGCATCGCAGGAGATTATAGACATTTTCAAAAGTACATCACACAGGATTTTCAAAAAAAGAAAAAACGCATCTGCGCAGGAATCATCCCGTTAACATCTGCGTTTTGAATTTTTAACATTTTTGATGCGAAGTTTTCCGGATTTGCTACATTTTTGATGCGCTATTCCTCCGTAAAGGTGTCCATGCCGCGGGTCTTCGTGATCTTGCCGTCTTGGTCCACGAATACAGCCTCCACGCCATCGACTTTCTCGATGAACTTGACGCCTTCTTTGACGCCCAATATCAGACAGATGGTCGACATGGCATCGCAGTCGCCAGAACGTCCGAGTCCGGAAACAAGCGACACGCTGACCACGTCGGTGTCCACGGGATAGCCGCTGTTTACATCCAAAATGTGGTGATAAGTCTTCCCGTCTATTTCAAAGGACCTTTCGTAAGTGCCGGAAGTGACGACAGTGGCATTTTTGACTGTCATAGATCCGATCAATTCGTCCCGTTCTGAAAACGGCTTGGTGATGCCGATTTTGAAATCCTCTCCATCTTTGTCACCGATAGCGATGATGTTGCCGCCCAAATTGATGACTGCGCTGGTAACGCCTCTTTCCTGCAGCAACTCTGCGACTTTGTCTCCCACATAGCCTTTGCCTACGCCGCCCAGGTTGATCTCTCCGGCAGGGTTTTCCATGGTCACCGTATTGCCGTCAATTTTGATCTGATGATAATCCACCGCTGCCAAAGCTGCTTTGATTTTTGATGCAGATGGCAGCTCGGGCTCTTCCGCATGGAAGTCCCAAAGGTCTGTCACCTGTCCGATGGTGATGTCGAACTTGCCATCAGACAGTTCACCGTATTCAATTCCTTTTTTGATCACCTCTATCGTGCGGGGGTCGCAGGTCACTGGCGCGCCTTTGGCGTGGTTGATCTTATAGATGTCAGAGCCTTCTCGAGTGACGCTGATCAGAGACTCGTACTCTGCGCAGAGAGCAAAGGCTGCATCAATGGCGGATTCTGCCTTTTCCTCGTCCATGTCTTTCATGTCATAGATACTGATTCGACACATGGTGTCCATATAGTAGCTGTCTTTTTCAACCTTCTCAGTCTTTCCCGCACAGGCGGTCTGTGATATAATAAGCGTTGTTACCATAGAAATGGTCAATAATAGTGTAAGAAATTTTTTCATATGCACCTCATAATAGGAGTATTTCATGTTTAAAATCATCAAAAAAGCGGATATCGCTTTGTTTGTTCTTTTGATTTTGATCGGCCTGGGCCTGTCCTGGTGGTCTCTCGCATCGGGAACGCAGGGCCAGAAAGTCGTCGTCACTGTAGACGGCAAGCTTTACGGCACCTACAGCCTGGTCGAGAATCAGACCGTAGAAATCCGGCAAAGGGGCCGCCTCAATAAGATTACCATAAAAGACGAAACTGTGCAAATGTCTTATTCTGACTGCCGCAACCAGGTCTGCGTCAAAGACGGGAAGATCAGCAGGACCAATCAGAGCATCGTCTGTCTGCCAAACAAAGTGATGGTGGAAATCACCGGCGGAGAGGAGGACTTCGATGCAATCTCAAATTAGCAAGAATTCACAGAGGACAAAACGATTGGCAATTTCATCCATGTTTGCCTGCCTGGCGCTGATATTCTCCTATGTAGAAGCGATCATCCCTTTCAACGCAGGAATTCCCGGCGTCAAACTGGGCATCGCCAACCTGGTGGTCATCATCGCCCTCTACGAGATGAACTTCAGATATGCCTTTGCCATCAATGCCTTGCGCATTCTCATTTCCGGCCTGCTTTTCAGCGGGGTTTTCGGAGCCCTCTACTCTCTGGCGGGAGGATTTCTCAGTCTTTGCGTCATGTGGCTGCTCAAGAAGACCAATCTGTTCAGCATGATAGGCGTGAGCATGGCTGGCGGTGTGGCCCACAACATGGGTCAGCTCCTCGTAGCTGCCCTGGTCGTCTCTAACCTGAAAATGTTTCTCTATTTTCCGATATTGATGTTTTCGGGAATCGCCAGCGGCATCATGATCGGCATCGTCGCCTATGTCATCGACAAAAAAGTACCAAAGAGTTTGTTTAAATAGAAAGTGAGGAAAACTTATGAGACAGCAGCTCATCAATCTGCGTCAGAAAATGCAGCAGAACCAAATCGACGCCTATCTGATTCCGACGACGGACTACCACGGTTCAGAATACGTCAACGATTATTTTAAATGCAGAAAATATATATCCGGCTTCTCAGGATCCGCCGGAACCCTGATCATCACCATGGGTGAGGCCTGGCTGTGGACAGACGGCCGCTATTTCCTGCAGGCTGCAAAGCAGCTCGAGGGCACCGGTATCGACCTCATGAAGATGGGGCAGCCTGATGTTCCGACCATCTCAGAATACCTGGAGGCTACATTGACAAGGGAGGACTGCCTCGGCTTTGACGGCAGAGTGGTAGACTGCGAAATGGGCCGCCAACTGGCAGAAAAGTTCAAGGTACGCTGGGACATCGATCTCGTCGGCGAGATCTGGACTGACCGCCCCACCCTGGACGGCTCTGAGATTTATGCAATTCCGGAGTCCGTCACCGGTGAGTCAGCCTCTTCAAAGCTCTCCAGAGTCCGCCGCTACATGGCCGAAAAAGGCGCTGACTATCATCTGATTACCAAGATGGAAGAAATCGCCTGGCTTTTCAATCTTCGTGGAAACGACGTGGCCAATACGCCGGTCTTCTTCTCCTTTGCTCTGATCGAGCAGGAGCGCGCCAGTCTCTACGTGCTGGACGATTCAGCAGACCTCGCCATTGACGGCATAGAATTTTTCCCATACCTGCAAATCTTCGAAGATTTGAGGAAATTGCAGAAGGGCAGGATTCTGCTGGATGAAGAAATCGCAAGCTACGCCATCACCGCCGCCATCCCTGACTCTGTGGAGATCATCAGCGACAGCGATCCTGCGGAGCTGATGAAGGCTTTGAAGAATCCGGTAGAAATTGCGGCTACAAAAAACGCTCATATCAAAGACGGCGTGGCCATGGTCAATTTCCTTTACTGGCTGAAAAAAACCATCGGCAGAGTCCCGATGTCCGAAATTTCCGCCGCCGATTACCTGGAAAACTGCAGACGTTCGCAGAAAGGCTGGTTCGACTTGAGCTTCGGTACCATTTCCGGTTATGCAGGAAACGGTGCCATCATCCACTACGATCCTACTCCAGAAACCGATAAGGAACTGCGTCCGGAGGGATTCCTTTTGGTAGACTCCGGGGGCCAATATGAGGATGGTACCACCGATATCACCAGAACTATAGCGCTGGGGCCAATTACCGATGTGATGAAAGCGCATTACACCGCCGTCCTGCGCTGCAATATCGACCTGGCTATGGCAAAGTTCAGCGCAGGCACCACTGGCGCACAACTGGACGAAATCGCCAGGAAACCGCTGAAGGATATGGGACTGGATTACAATCACGGCACAGGACACGGCGTCGGCCACATCCTCAGCTGCCATGAGGGGCCGCAGATCATCAGCCCGAAGGGAACCAGATGTCCCCTCTATCCCGGCATGATCACATCCGACGAGCCGGGCGTCTACATCGAAGGGGAATATGGCATCAGGCTGGAAAACGAACTGCTCTGCGTGGAGCTGTCAGATGCGTCGTACGCCTTTGAAACCATCACCCTCTGTCCATTTGATCGGGAAGCGATTTTGCCGGACCGCCTCACTGACGAGGAACTGGAATATCTCAACAACTACCATAAAAAGGTTCAGGAGACGCTGACGCCGCTGGTCAGTAAAGAGATCGCAGAATGGCTGGCTGAGCAGACCGCACCGATTACAAAGTAGCATTCAATAGAAAAGGCGCTGCCCATGGCATGCGGGGTATTCCCGGAAAGCAAGGCGCGCCTTTTCGTTTTCTATTTTTTACCTTACTGGAGGATGGCATGGCTGAGGATATAAAATTCTTCCTGGCATGGCAGGTGTTTCTTCTCCCATTTTTCCAGGCTGTCATCAAATCGCCGTGCTTCCTCTTGATCTATCTCGTATACAGCACTCTGATGGTAAATCCACTTGCGTCCATCCAAAGCGCCGGGTTTCAGTTCTTTTACCAGCATAGCCGCCGGATATCCTCCATCCGACACACAAATGTTGTACTTTTTGCAGCTCTTAAAGCCGCGGCTTACATAGTTGCCAGGATTTCCGAAGATCACGATCACATCAAAGCCGAGAGCAGCCGCCTTATCAAAGGAATGTTCGATGATTTTTTTTCCGTATCCCGCTCTCTGATACTCCGGCAAAATACAGACCGGTCCAAAGGTGAGGATGTCTTTCTCTTCCCCACTCTCATCTATGAGTTTTGCTTTGGTATACATGATGTTTCCGACGATTTCGCCATCGACTTCTATGACAAAATCAAGATCTCGTATAAAATCTTCATGAGACCGCATGATGTGGGTCAAATAGTGTTCATCGCATCCAGGAACATACAAATTCCAAAAAGCCGCCCTAGTGACTTCCTCCACCTTCTTATAGTCGCGTTCCTCTTCGTTCCTGATCTCTATCATAGATATCCTCCTATATCATCTTTGGTATTATGAACATTTGACAGCTAACAGCTTCTGAATATCATCGAAATGCTCCCTGCACGTGATCCGATAATGAATCCAGCCGCCGTCGCCACAGGCGTACTGATTGTCGATATATTCTCTCGTATATGCCTGCACCTGTTCATAGACCGATTGAAACTGTTTTTCTGACAATCTCATCATCACCGTAAAAGCGTTTTTCTCAGCGAAGATGTTGCACATCAATTTTTGTTTTTTTCTGTGGGCGATTCCCCATCCATAATGATTGCCATAGGGAAAAGTGGGTTTCTGCACAGTGCCATATGTCTGGGCCAGCCATTCATTCAACAAAGCAAACAGTTCTCCGTTCTCACCGCAATACGCCGTCATTTCGGCTATGGTCGGTTCATTTTGCTTATCGAGCATTCTTTCGTACATATCGAGTTCCTTTCTCTGCAATCTATGATTAAAGAATCATAAACAGCGGGCTGATCAGCAGCAGCAAAGTGAGAATCAGCGAGGTCCACTTTCCAACTTTGGCGAACAGATGGTCTTTGTTCTTTATGGCAAGCAGAAACGCCGGTACAAGCAGAATCAGTGCATAGAATACGGTGTAATGCACACCTTGTGCCTGATGTCCAAAAGGCACTATGGAAAGTGTCTGGTCAGGTGTTGCCGCTTCATTGGACCAGGCAGACAGGTTAAGAGCATGGAGAACCTGATCTCCTAAACAGTAACCAGAAATGTTGTAACTCCATAGGACAGCCACAATGACAAGCAACAGGGATATGGATCCTAAACCTAATTTTTTCTTTTTCATGTCATACCTCTTTCTCTGATCTAAAATGCACGCTCTGAAGGCAGACGGCTATCGTAAGTTGCAATGCCATCAGTACCTGCCATATATCCTGTATTAAATTTCTCTCTTTGCCACATAAGCGGCTATGGCCTCCTCAACAAAACTGTTTAAGGATTTCTGACTCCCTTGGGCATAAATAACCGCCTGTTTATGAAGTTCCGGAGAAATCCTCACATTGAAACTGCCTTTGTATGCAGTCTCCGGTTCCGTGCCTTCTTCTCTGCATAACGCAAGGTAGTCATCTACAGCTTCATGAAAGTCTGCAACCAATTCTTGTGCAGTCGTGCCTTCATAGGATAGCAAAGGACGGATTCCCATAACTTTCCCAAAAAAGAGATTATCTTTTTCCGAGAATTCCACACTTCCTATATAGCCTTTATATTCCATCGTGTTCTTCATAACAAATCCTCCTGCTCCAAAATTTCTAACAGCTGCTTGACTTGATACTCTAGCAGTTCTTTCCGCCCATGAGGCTTATGTAATAAAATCGCAGCATGGTTGTTACTAATAAAACGTACTCTTGAACCGCTGGTCTTCCCCATATTAGAACGCCTATATGTTAAAAGCCCTAGTAAAGTCTCTGCTTCAGCAAAGGTAAAGTCTTTTGGTTTCCGAAGCCTCTCGATTAGCTTTCCTTTTTTCCCACGTATACGTCCTCCTTTGTTTTAGCATAACATAAGAGGACTCACATTACAACTAAATTTAGTCGCACTATGAGTCCTCTCCTTCCATCATGCCATTCACGCAATTTCCTAGTGATTTCTAATCAAAACATGGCACAGGCGGTGCATACTGCTATTGACAAACCGCGTTAATATTTCACTTTGATAATCATTTCCACTTCCAGCGGAATGCGGAATGGCAGTACGTTGGCGCCCACCGCTGTACGAGCATGACGTCCTCTGTCGCCCAATACCTCTACAAGCAGGTCGGACACACCGTTGATAACGGCAGGCTGTTCAAAGTAGTCCGATGCACTATTGACAAATCCCTGGATTTTTATAATCTGCTCCAGGCGATTCCAATCGCCGCCCAGCTCCCTCTTTAAGATGGCCAGAAGATTGATACCAGCCAGCCTTGCAGCGTCATAGCCTTCCTCAGTTGTCATATTTTCACCCAGCCTGCCAAACACTGCTGGTTTTCCGTTTTCAAAAGGACCTGCACCAGAGAAAAACCAGATATCCCCTGCCTTCTGTACGCTTACATAGTTCGCCATCGGCTCCGGTCCTGCATCCAATGTAATTCCTAAATTCTCAAGATTTTTTTCAATCTCATTCATCTTCAGACTCCTTTCTTCAGAACCGCAAAGAAGCGGTCTATATCTTCTCGGTTATTGTAATAGTGAAGGCTGATCCGCATTTCTCTCTCCCCGTTTTCGTCCGGGGAACCAATCGGGGCGCAGACCTTTGCCGCTTCAAAGTCTTTTTCCGACACCTGCAGGCTCTTTTCCAGTTTCACAACCACGATCTGGCAGCGGTTTTTCCTGGGGAAATCGTAACTGAGCCGAATCCCCTCCGTCTCCTCCACCCTGCTGCAGAAATAGTCCGCCAGGCCGCAGACATAGCTTTCGATGTTGGAAAGCCCCAGGCGGTTGTTCTGCATGGCTACAAGACCCAGTCCGTAAATCCCATCGTTATGCTGGTGACCGATTTCAAAACGGCCTGCGTCAGCTCTCAAATCCAGGCGATCCTTTGCGGTATTGAAACGGTCTGTATCCGACATCCAGCCTGCCCCCCAGTGACGAATGCGCTTCTGTACCTTTGGACTAATGTAAGCATAGCCCGTACCGCAGAAATTCATCATCCACTTGTAATCGTTGCCTACGAGAAAGTCGACATTCCACTTCTCCACATTTACCTCCAGGGCACCCAGCGCCTGCACACCATCGACGTAGAGCAAAATATTCTTTTCAGCACAGAACCGCCCCAGAGCATCCATGTCGAGCCGATATCCCGTATTGCTTTCTACCAAATTGACAGAAACAGCGCGGGTATGTTCATCACAGCGAGCTGCAATCCGCTCTGCCGTCATCCTGCCGTCCTCCGGTTCAACATATCGAATTTCCAGACCTTCCGCCTCTCGTTTCTGCCAGGCAAAACGGCTGCCGATCCAGCCTTTCCGTACAGTAACGATGTTATCGTCTTCTGCATAATCGATGCCTTCCGTGACCAAAGTGAACAGCTGCGTAGAACTCAATCCAAACGCGATTTCTGACGGCTTGCAGTGGACCATCTCTGCGAGGGCTTCCTTGGAACGCTGATGCATGAACAGGGTGCTCACCGTCTCATCTTCATATGCCCACAGAGAATCTCCGCCTTTGTAATATCTGTCGTCCATATACCTGCGAACGCCTTCATAGACAAAGTCCGGGACAAGCCCGGTGCTGCCCGTCTCGAAATATGCCCAATCCCTAATGCCAGGGACATGGGACCGGAAGTCAGTTATCGTCTTACTAAAATCAATCATGATACTCCTCTTCATTTATTTCTTATTGATAGGAAGCTTCTTTTTCTTCCCAAGGTGCATAAGGCTGTCTCAGTTCTTCCATCAAATCTTCACCTTTGTTCTTCAGGTACTTTGCGCGGATAAAGAAATATATGTATCCAATTACATAGACTGCCAGAATCAGCGCTACCGTCTTGAAGTCCAAAGTCAGGGCCATCTGCACGCTGAGATAGAGACAGATGATGCAGGTGAGAATCGCCAGACACCGGGCGACCTGCACGCCCATCTTCACGCTGGAGTTTTCACAGCACTTCGGATACTTTTTATATGCAAATAAAGGTGATACCGTGTTCGGCAGTTCGGATATGGTGTTGCAAAAGGAGAACACAGTCATTACTACGCCGAAGGTAGCGCCAGTGGCGCAGATCCCGATGGCGATTGCCATGACAATGAACAGACTCCAATATGCAACGCCATGTTTATTTCTTTTCGCCAGAATTGCCGGGTACACCTTTTCACGTGCAGAGAATTCAAACAGCGCCACACAGGCAAGAGCGACAGGAACCAGCGATGTGATGATACCGCAGATAGGTCCCCCGATAATGAAGAAGGTCAGCAGCGCCGGCGACATAAAGTGAGACGCCACCTGCGACAGGGACTCTACTTCTGCCGATGGAACCACGCCGATGGTGACTACCGCCATGAGGATATAGACGACAGCAACGATTACCGGGCACAAAACCAAGGCAAAAGGAACAGTTTTTCCTGGATTTTTCACATCATCGGCAATCTGTGATACAGAACTTGCACCCGAGAGGGAGGAAGTCAATACGCCGATTGCTGCTGCCAGACTGCTGATACCGATTCCAGGTTTGATGATTTCTCCAAAGGTGACATTATCCGCATCCAGATTTGGCAGGCCGAGCACGATGTACAAGAAAATTGCAATCATCAAAAGGGCAACCATGATATTGCTGACCGAAACTGCCGTCTTGTTTCCAAACCATGCGATGACGGCAAATACCACCAACAACCCCACTGCCGCTGCCGTATTGCTGATAGAAAGGCTCGGGAAGAGCGGCGTAAAATACATGGCGAACAGCGTGCCGAACAGAGATACCATGGTCGGCATCAGAATTGATGATAGAGATACGAATACGCCGGCATAAGGATGCATCAGCTTGGCCGCCCACATAAACTGTGCTGCACTGGATGGGATGGCTGCGCTGGTGTACATCAAGGACAAGGAGCGCAGTACCACGACAAAAGCAGCTCCCAGCAGAGCCCAGATGACGCCGGAACCATATTCCGCTATGACTGTAGGCAGGGTTCCAAAGATGCCGGAGCCGACAATACAGCCGATACCCATCAGCAATGCTCCGATCAAACCAATTTTCTTTTTTTCTTTTGTTTCCATAAGTTCAAATTCTCCTTCTTAATTCTCTGATATCATCACTGATAACACTATAATCGTTTGTTTGATATTAGCACTGATGATATCAGTTGTCAACGTTTTTCGTTATTCTTCGCAAATTTTCTGACAACTAATACTAAAAAACTGTACCTCAGCCTTATGCTTTGGTACAGTCCCATTTTCACTTCTTTTTCTTTCTTATGTCTGCGCATAGGATGATGATTACTTCCGCTTGAGGTACCGGATATCCTCGTCCAAATACTGCAACGCCTTCGCCTCATCGCGAGCCAGCATGGCATCAATAATCTTATCAAAATTGTCGATATCTGCTTCACAGTTAATTTTGTTCATCGACGCCTTGATAACCAGTGGAATCAGAGTATCCACCAAAAATTCATTCCCCGACAGCCTGGCGAGTCCGATGTGAAACTTGAAATTGACAGTCTCTCTCGGGTCCAGGGCGCGCGTCTCTCCATCCCGATAAAAGCGCAGCTCTTCAAGTTCCTCGTCGCTTGCTTTGGCGATAGCAAGACGGACGCAGAGCGCTTCCAAGGTCTTGCGGATTTCTTGTATCTTGTCCAGCTCTTCATCAGAATAGGTGTTAATCATATAACCCCGCCTCGGATAGCTGATCAGATAACCCTGATCCGCCAAAATGTGCAGCGCTTCCTTGACCGGTGCCTTGCTGACCCCATACTTCTTCGCAACCTGCGCTTCGCTGAGGAAGTCTCTGGCAGAATACTCCCCGTCAATGATGCCATTGCGGATTTCAGCATAAATCTTATCAGATAGCTTTTCTTCCATACGTTGTCCCCCTGTCTAATGATAGCAATTCATTTGTTACCAGTATATGCTATTTTTAAGTTCCTAGCAAGAGCAACTTTTGATGGTGATACGGCTCTCTTGATCTGCACTCGTTCTCAGTCATCCTTGAACTTCTTCATTTCCCTGGTCATCATGATATTCGCTGCGATATCGACGACACCGCTGACCAGCAGTCCGATGCCGATCATGGTGAAGAGAACTTTTACCGTGGAGAATGGATTCATCATCATGACGATGCCGAAGGCCATGACCAGAACAGCAGCGATGAGGCTCCCCTTAAAGCTGCCATAACCGAATCGTTTCAGATTGATGGCACTCTGCACGCCGACGACGCCTTTGACGGTAATCATAAATCCGAGGACAAAAGGAATGATGGAGATGACGAATTCCGATTTGATGACGATGAACACCGCCAAGAGAAGCAGGACGATGCCTGTCGCCAGCCCGTCAGAGCTTTCGTCTGATGGTGCGTCTCCCTTACTCATGGCATAGCCGATCAGGTTGACCGCACCCATGGCCGCTGCGGCCCCCGCCAGCATCCAACAAATCGTCTCTCCGATCAGAGTAGGATATACGATCAAAACCAAACCCAGAGCCGCATAGATCAGCGAGCTGATGAACTTGGATGTATTCTTATTCTTCAAATAAACACCTTCTTTCATAACTCTATTTTACCACATTCTTACGCATTTAGACTACCATAATTGTCGTATCCCTCCGCTGTTGACGGTAAGGAAAAGAAACCATATAATGATTGTAGATACTGTGAGGAGAAAATCTTTCAATTATGACGAGTTACCAGACACAACAGCCCATCTTGCAGGAATATCTGGCAATCTGCACTCAGTTCCCAGATAAACCGCTTGGCAAAAAACAGCGCAAAGAACGGCATCAGGCTCTGATGAACTGGCTGCATCAGCCCTGTGACGATATTGTCAGTATTGCAGAATTATATGCCTTCCAGAAAGCCCACGCCGCTTTACCACTGGGAAAGCCATTCTGCACAAAAGTGATAGTACCCGCTGTCCTCGCCGATATGGAAAAAGGAAACATCGACGGCCTCCGCTTTTTATTTGAAAACAGTCAGGCGAAACCTGCCTTTGAAATTGGAACTGCGGAGGATTTTGTTGAAATCTTTTGTGCGGAGACGGGACATCGCTATAATCCGTACCAACTGGCCGATATGATTTTAAACCGCGAGCCGCAAAATCAAGCGGCTCTGCAGCACAAATACTTCCTCTTGAGACGGTATTTTGCGTTCTCTATTCACGAAGTGCCTTACGGCATCCTAAACGGTATGGATTTTGCGGAACCATCCGCTCTGCCTGCCATGATCCAGGATCTGGCGGAATTCGCAGAAATCTGCCGCAAGCTTTCAATCGACGAAGAGCCTTTCATCAGAAAAACTGCTGCACTGTATCACGCCTATGCGGCTTATCTCAATGCAGCAGAAAAATACGACGATTTTGCAGATTATCTTGTGCGACACTCCATTCCATTTTAAAAGGAATATGCCTGTCGTCATCATCTGCCGATTTCCGCGCGGGTCTCTATCAGGGCGTTTACGATAAAATCAATATCGTCTTTCGTATGACTGGCACATACCTGAGTACGGATTCTCGCTTTCCCTTTCGGCACGACAGGATAGGAGAAAGCAACCACGTAGACGCCCTTCTCCACCATACGATTTGCATATTCTACAGCTAATTCCTCATCGTAGAGCATCACCGGCACGATTGGATGGCTTCCTTCAATAAGATCAAATCCCGCCGCCGTCAATGCCTGGCGGTAGTAAGCAGTGATTTTCTCCAGATGATCGCGAAGCTGTGTACTTTCTTCCAGCATTTTGAATACTTCCAGGCTGGCTCCCGCGATGGACGGGGCCAAGGTGTTGGAAAAGAGGTACGGCCTACTCCTCTGGCGGAGAAGTTCTACGATTTCTCTGCGTGCGGCCGTATAACCGCCGGAGGCGCCGCCCAGGGCTTTGCCCAGCGTACCTGTCAGAATATCGATGCGCCCCTTGACGCCGCAGTATTCGGGTGTCCCCCTGCCGGTTTCGCCGACAAAGCCAGCGGCGTGGCTGTCATCCACCATGACGAGGGCGTCATGCTTGTCTGCCAGATCGCAGATTCCCGCCAGGTTGGCGATAATGCCGTCCATGGAAAAGACACCGTCGGTGGCAATCAGCTTGATTCTGGCGCCTGCCTGCTCCGCCGCAATCAGCTGCTGTTCCAGGTCCGCCATGTCGTTGTTCTTATAACGGTAGCGTTTTGCCTTGCAAAGCCGCACACCGTCGATGATAGACGCGTGGTTCAGTTCATCGCTGATGACAGCGTCGTCTTCGGTCAGAATCGTCTCAAAGAGGCCGCCGTTGGCATCAAAACAAGAAGCGTAGAGAATCGCATCCTCCATGCCAAAGAATTGACTGATTTTCTGCTCCAGTTCTTTGTGAATATCCTGGGTACCGCAGATAAATCTCACAGAGGACATGCCGTAACCCTTGGCATCGTAAGTATCTTTTGCCGCCTTGATCAGCCGCGGATGGTCGCACAGTCCGAGATAATTGTTGGCGCACATATTCAGCAGCTTTCTGCCGTCCGCCAAAGTCACCGCCCGCCCCTGCATAGAGGTGATGGGCAGTTCTTCTTTATAGAGACTGGCCGCCTTGATTTCAGCAATTTCTCTTGAATAATGGCTCAGTATATGTTCTTTACGTGACATGATTCTCGTTCCTTTCAAAAATGCAAGTTAACTGTAAGGTTCTGTCTAGGACAGATCTGGTTGATGGTGGTACAATGAAGACATCACCACAGCAAAAGGGGAAAGGAGGCGGGTTAAGTATCCAATTTCATCGCAAGATATCAGTTACGGTGATTGAACGGGCCGCAGACGCCCAAACTGCGGCTCGTTTATTTTCACTCAAAATAAGTCTTTGCCAAACCGCCTTCGCTGGTTTCTCTGTATTTACTGAACAGGTCCCGGCCTGTCTCGTACATGGTCTTTATTACCACATCAAAGGAAATCTTCCTGGTATGGGTCAAAAAGTTAGCCAGACTCAAAGCGTTAATCGCCCGCATGGCTGCCACCGCATTTCTTTCGATACAGGGAATCTGCACCAGGCCGCTGATGGGGTCGCAGGTCAAGCCCAGATGATGCTCCATTGCTACTTCAGCCGCATATTCAATCTGATCGATCTCCATGGCAAAAAGCTCTGCCAGTCCTGCCGCTGCCATAGAACAGGCGCTGCCTACCTCGGCCTGGCAGCCGCACTCTGCGCCGCTGATCGATGCGTTTGTTTTGATCAGATTGCCGATGATGCCAGCTGTAGCCAAAGCATCGATGATTTTTTCATCCGGCAGTCTGCGATGCTGCTGCATGTAGTACAAGGTGGCTGGCAAAACGCCGCTGGCGCCGCAAGTGGGCGCCGTGACGATGATGCCGCCGTCGGCATTTTCTTCACTGACAGCATAGGCAAATGCGCAGACCAAACGATTCTCCCGGGTCTGCGGGCTCTCGTCAATGTGGTTTTGGCGATACAGATAGCGGGCTTTCCGTTGCACTTCCAGCCCTCCCTGGAGGATTCCCTCTGCTGCAAGGCCTGCCTCAATGGTCTGCTTCATCCGCTGCCAGATTGCAGTCAGATATTCTTTGATTGACTCCCCTTCCGTCTCGTAAACATAGTCACAGATTCGCATGTGGTTCTGCTCACAATATGCTTTGATTTCTCCAAAAGTAGACAGTTTGTAAACGTCTCGCGCCTTCTCAGCGGGACGGCCTTTGATGACGATGCGGCCGCCACCTACGCTGTAGACCTCCATCAGCGCCATTGCACCGCCGTCAACGGCAAAAGCCTCAAAGACCATGGTGTTAGGATGAGGCAGTTCTTCATCAGGTTTGTCACTGAAGACGATTTCGCACTTCTCATGTCCCAGGACGTCGAGAATCGCCGTGTCAGTCATGTGGCCTCTGCCAGTTTTCGATAGGGAACCGTAGAGAGTAACCTTAAATCGGGCGGCTGCAGGATTCTCTTCCGCAAAGAGTTCCGCCGCCTTGGTCGGCGCTATGGTGTGGGAGCTGGACGGCCCCCTTCCGATTCTATATAATTCTTTCAATGATTCCATGATTTGTCTCCTTCAATACGTATGTCAAAAATCGCTTCACAGCAGCAGAGGCCGATTTGCTGTCTCGCATGGCCAGCCCCAGATCCCTGTAAGCGGGCTCCTCCAGGGATTTTTTTACAATGTGATAGGGCGTCCGCTGTAAGATCAAGTTAGGGAGAATGCTGATGCCCAGACCGCTCTCTACCATGGACATGATCGCGTAATCGTCCAAAGTGATAAAACGCACCTTGGGGTGCAGACCTCTCTGCCGCAAAAGTTCAGACACCTGAGACTTTTCTCCCCGTTCCAAAAGCATAAAAGGTTCTTCTTCCAACGCTTTGATTGGAAAGGATTCGCAATCTGCCAGGGGATGATTCTGCGGCATAATCACCATCATCTCATCCCGCTTCAGGGGGGTGATTTCCAGTTCTGCAGAAGCCGGCAGCAAAAGAAAACCGCAGTCCACCCTTCCCGCAAGGAGCCACTCCTCAATCTCGCCGTAGTCTCCCGACAGCAATTCATACTCGATATTGGGATAATCTTTCTGGAACGCCTTGATTACTGACGGCAGCCAGTGCGTGGCGATGCTGGAAATGGTACCGATGCGAATCAGTCCTGATTCCAGCCCCTGCAGCTGATCAACTTGGTCCTGCAGATTTTGGTACTCTCTGCACACGTTCTGCACGAAAGGCAGCATTTTTACCCCATCAGAGGTAAGCCTGACGCCGCTTCGCCCCCGCTCCAAAACTGATAAGTTCCACTCTTTCTCCAGGTCGCTGATCATGCGGCTGATGCCTGACTGCGAGTAGTGCAGCACTTCTGCTGCTTTAGTAAAGCTTCCATATTCAACGGTTTTTAAAAAGGCCATATATTTCTGTAAATTTGTATCCATTTTCCATCCATTTTTGTTATTATGTTCATGAGAAAAATTCACTTTTGTAATCTTATAGAGAATGATACACTAAAAAAATGCCAGAAGCAAGAGAAAGGACTTAATCTGATGAAAATGAACTCCGCGTTTTTAAAATATCTCGTCGCCCTGCTGCTTTTCGGATCCAACGGTTTCGTTGCCAGCCACATCCTTTTAGCCAGCAATGAAATTGTCTTTTTCCGAACACTGATCGGCAGCGCATTTCTGCTGCTGCTCTTTGTAATTACCAAAGGCCGTCCTCAGATACCCGCCAACAGAAAACACTTCCTCTATCTCCTGCTCTCCGGTGCAGCCATGGGCGCCTGCTGGCTGGTCTTGTTCGAGGCTTATGTACGGGTGGGTGTTGGCATTTCGACGCTGATCTACTATTGTGGTCCCGTCATCGTCATGGCGCTGTCCCCCTTCATCTTCCACGAGAAACTGTCCGCAGTTAAAATAATCGGCATGGTTATCGTGCTGGCAGGCATGCTCTTAATTAACGGCAGCGCAGCTTCCGAAAGCGGTCTCACCAAAGGTCTGTTCTATGCCATTTTATCAGCCGTTTTCTATGCCGTTCTGGTCATCTCCAGCAAAAAAGCCCGCAGCATCACGGGGCTTGAAAACGCAATGTACCAGCTGGGCGCCAGTTTCTTGACGGTGTTCCTATTCACGCTGGCGAAACAGGGAGTCCACTTCGGCTCCATTGCGGAAAATCTGCTGCCGATTTTGATGATCGGCATCGTAAATACGGGTGTCGGCTGTTATTTATATTTTTCATCGATTCAGAAACTGTCCGTAGGTACGGTCTCAATCTGCGGTTACTTAGAACCGCTGTCCGCAGTCATCTTTTCCGTAATCCTGCTGGGAGAAAGCCTCTCTCTCATGCAGATATTAGGAGGTATCCTGATTATCGGCGGCGCAGTCTTTGCGGAAAGCGCCAGCAGACGAAGCGGTCAGCATCAAGTTCTTGGCAATGGCTTGCGGCAGAAAAATGACGCTTAAGTGAGCGTCAAAAAAGCGCGAATCTCTTCGCGCCTCTCATTGCCTCAAAGACAAGAAGAACCCTTCTGTTCTTTCACTGTTCAATCCGACCTCACCTTGCGGCTTTTTTCGTATGTCGTATCATCGCAAGAGTCAAACCGACAAAAATCAGGATCGCTGCCGGCCCTAGATAGATGAGTGGAAAATGTTCGGATAATTGCCAGGATTCGTTGCTGCCGACAAAGCCATCCACCATGGAATTGGTCAGCCTTTCTGATATATAAAAGGCCACTATGCTGAGGCCTGCGATCAGCCAGAAGTTGGCACGGGTTATTCTGCGAATCAAAGCGATCAGTCCACAGGCAACAAGCCAGATAACACTGAGAGGCACTCCCAATTTAAGCACCCAAAAGATTGGATCTGGCAAATACAGATTCGCTGTCCATTCTATCAGATAGAGATAGGGCACAATGAAGACACAAATTACCGCATAGGTCCACAGCAGACGTTGTTTGCCGCCCAATAGCAGCGCAAACAAAGCCAGATAGGCGTAAACACAGCTGCCTGTCACAAGAAGAGACCAGGTAAACTGCTGATCCACTGCATAATTGACAATGAGACAGGTGATGACGGCGATTGCAAACGGTATCATCAGATATATTGCTTGTAATTTCTTTTTCTTGTTCATTCATATTTTCCTTTCGCTTCACATGGCGCTAAAGTCCACTCGTTTGCAGAAAAATGCTCATCCGCGGCTCATAAGCCTTCCCTCTTACTACTTGCCTTTCTGCTCAATTCATTATACGGATGAAAAAAACGTATGTCAATTCTTTTAACCGCCTCTTTTTTTGCTAAGTATTCCATTCGTCACCGCTCTGCACAATGCTTGTATAAACCAGATCGCAACAAATTATACTTATAAGTATATAGTAATACACTAACTGCGCCAATTGTTTTCTACTATTTGTTATATTAAAATATATTTATAAGTATATTCCAAAGCAGGAGGTGAAATTATGGAGGAACTGGACTTTTATAAGATTGGAAAGGAGATGAAGAGACTGCGCAGAGAGCATTCTTTTACGCAGGAGCAGGTAGCCGCAGACCTGGGCTGCACCGTCGCTTTTATCAGCAATATCGAAAATAACCGTACCAAACTAAATCTCCGCGTTCTCTTTTACTATTCAAAGCTGTTTCACGTCTCGGTCGACTCCATTCTAAACGCCAGTCGGGATGACATAGATATCGGCGTTGAAGCAAAACTCCGCGAGGAAGAACTGCTAAGAGTATTTCATCGGTTCAGCGAAGAAGAACAGCAAAAAATTACTGAGGTTTTAGAATTTATTTTAAAGGAAGGTAATACGACCTAACCAAAAAAGACGACAGTTTCCATGTGAAGCTGTCGTCTTTTAACAACTTATGTTTACGACTGAAGACGTGATTTCATACGCCGCTTCTTTATGCTTCAAATTCCGCATACCGGCTGATGATTTTTAGAATCACCTCTGTACACTGATCCATATGGTCGATGTTGGCCACTTCTGTCAGAGAATGATGGTTAAAGGACCCGGTTCCCAGGTTGGGACAAGGCACACCTTTGTAAGAAAGCTCCGAACCGTCTGTCCCACCGCGAATAGCTGGAACGCGAGGGGTTACGCCGCATTGAGCGATGGCCTCCTTTGCAAAGTCGATCAGATGCATGTGCGGGCGCACCATCTCTGCCATGTTTCGATATCCGTCTTTGACTTCGGCACTGACAGTGCCTTCTCCATATCTCTGATTAAGTATCTCTGCCCCTTGCAGAGCCATTGTTTTTCGCTGCTGGTATTTCTCGTAATCATGCTCTCTGATGATGTAGTTCATCTGACAATGCCCGCAGTCGCCGCTGATGTGCATCAGGTGATAAAACCCTTCATAGTCCTGGGTGTGCTCCGGCCGTTCCCAAGGCGGCAGCAAAGCGTCAAATTCCATAGCGATCAGAGAGGCATTTTTCATTTTGTCTTTTGCTTCACCTGGGTGTGTTGAAACACCTTTGATGTCCACTGTCAGAGAGGCGCCGTAGAAATTCTCATATTCTATGTCGCCAAAGTCTGCGCCATCCACCGTATAGGCGAAGTCCGCGCCAAATGCAGGGACATCGAAATTGTCCTGGCTGGTGCCGATTTCCTCATCCGGTGTAAAGGAAAATGCGATTTTTCCGTGTTTAAAATCCTGGTGCTCAGCCATATATTCCAGTGCAGTGATGATTTCGGCTACGCCGGCCTTGTCGTCGCCGCCCAACAAGGTGGTTCCGTCCGTGACGATGATGTCACAGCCGATGGCGTTCTGCAGATTGCTGTCATTGGCAGAATCTAGCAGGACGCCAGGCGCCAACTCAATCTGGCTGCCGTCATAGTTTTCGATAATGCGGGGCGCTTTTGACGGGGACGGATGGGCATCGGAGGTATCCACATGAGCAATAAAGCCGATGACCGGCACTTCTTTCTCAATGTTGGACGGCACGCTGCCGTAGATGTACCCTTTGTCGTCAAGGCGCACGTCTTCAATGCCAAATCCCCTCAGTTCACTGACTAGGGCCTCCGCCAGCGTGCGTTGTCCCGGTGTGCTGGGCACGGTGGTTTGGCCTTCAAGGGACATGGTGTCAAACATGACATAATTCAGAAATCTTTCGTATGGTCTCATACATTCACCTCCAGATTGTATCTTCTAACTCTTATTTTAGCTGCAATGGAATAAAATGTCCAGTTCCTTACGGTGATCAGTTTCTTTGGACTAATCATCCAAGAGAACTGTCATGCAAGAGAACGCAGTTTCTGTCTGCAGGGCAGTGGCGCCGCGTTTCATTCTCTATCAATCTGGTTTTCTCATATATGTTATGAGAAACTTTCGCTTTTCTCATGCCACTTACGGTGCTACAATGATTCTATCAAAACATGGAAAGGTCGATTTTATGGAAAAGGTAACTACAGGTATCCCTATCAATACTACTGCTCATTCTGCATCTGGATCAACGCAGGAAAAAAGCGGTCCCCTTACGAAAAAGGCACTGAGTCTGGAAGCTTTGATTTTCCTCGGTATCTTTGCTCTGATCTTTGGCACCATCGGAGGGAAGATGGGTGCTGTCAACATGGTCAATACGCTGATGAACACAGCTTACGACCTTTTGATCAATACCGTATTTTACATCATGGCGATTGCGGTTTTGGCCGGTGCGGTCAGCGGCCTGCTCATGGAATTCGGCGTCGTAGCCGCCATCAACAAAATTCTTTCCCCTCTGATGAAGCCGCTTTACGGTCTGCCAGGCGCAAGTGTGGTCGGCGTCGTCACTACTTATCTGTCGGATAACCCGGCGATTCTAACCTTAGCCGGAGACGACAACTTTAAACGGTATTTCAAGAAGTACCAGCTGCCTGCCCTGACCAACATCGGTACAGCTTTCGGCATGGGAATGATTATCACTACCTTCATGATCGGCATCAAAACACCCTCTGGCGGCAGTTTTGTGACGGCAGCCCTGATCGGCAACCTGGGAGCCATTATCGGCAGCGTCATCAGTGCGCGTCTGATGCTTCTGAAGACGAAAAAACTCTATGGGACAGAAGCTCCCGCCACGACAAAAAATATCGGCGGCGGTATCTCCCTCGACGAGCGCGTCATCAGAATCGGCAGCGTAGGCGGCCGATTTATAGAGTCCATGCTGGAAGGCGGTAAGAACGGCGTCGTCATGGGCGCCTCTATCATCCCCGGCGTACTCATCATCTGTACTGTGGTCATGATGCTGACCAACGGTCCTTCTGACGACGGCACTTTTACTGGCGCAGCTTATGAGGGCATCGGATTTCTGCCCTGGCTGGCAGAAAAAGCGGAATTCATTCTCTCGCCTCTATTCGGTTTCACTTCTGCTGAAGGAATTTCAGTTCCGATTACGGCTCTGGGAGCAGCAGGAGCGGCCATCGGCCTGGTGCCAAAGCTGGTTGAAGGAGGCCTGGCCACAGGCAACGATATTGCTGTCTTCACTGCGATGTGCATGTGCTGGAGCGGCTATCTGAGTACCCATGTAGCCATGATGGATTCCATTCATTTTAGAAATCTGACCGGGCACGCCATCCTCTGTCATACTATCGGCGGTCTCTTTGCAGGCATCAGCGCCCATTTGCTCTATACAGTTCTATGCTGAAAATTTGATACTTAAGGAAGTTTATGTAAAGCCGCGTCGGGGTGGGGCCTTCTGCGATATGCAGAAGGCCCCACCCCGACTGCCGGTTAATCTTCCTGCAGAGCCGGTCAACATCTTCATTATTGTTGTAATAATATACACACTGATTTGAAGAAACCGTCTGCTGCGGTCAGCAAACGGTCTGATATAGCAGATTGGTTTTTTTGCAGAAAACTTTCTCTGATAACCTCTCCGCCTGGTCACCAATCTTTATTGCTGGCCATTTTTTCACGATACATTCTCTGGTCTGCAATTTTAATCAATCTATCCATACTCTGCTCATCATGAGGATATCTGGCATAACCACAGCTGACGGTTGGATATAGATGGATTTCATCTACGGCAAACGGCGCTTCTACGGCCTTCTTGATGCTTTTGCGCAGTCTGTCATACTCTGCGTCTTCATAATCTGCGGAGATAATTACGGCAAACTCGTCACCTCCGATACGGCAGGCATAGTCCTCATCCCGAATACTGTCTTGAATGCGCTCTGCTACTGCAATCAGCAGTTTATCGCCTACATCATGACCATAGGAATCGTTAACTACTTTAAATTTGTTTAAGTCCAAATAATACAGGCCAAAAGGCGTTTCCCTATGAATCAGCGTCTTCAGTTTGGAAGTCAGATAACGTTCATTATATAATCTCGTCATAGGATCTGTGTTGGCAAGCAGATCCAAGCCCTTTTTTTGTCTCTCTGATGTGACAAAGTAAAAGGCCAGCAATGCAGCCAGAATATCGATAAGCAGGGCGACTACGGCTTTGATGGCCAGAGAATGATTAGAAATCCACCCTTCAGTTGGGCAGATTGCCAATTTCCATTTCCCGCCCGGCACATCCACTCCAATTTCAATTGCATCTTCAGCCGTAATTTTTTTGCTGCCAGCAATAAGCTGCTTGCTGCCGTCCTCCATTATGCGTGAAATCTGATACAGATATCCTTCTTTCTTCAGTTCTTGCAGACCTGCTTTATCAAAGATCTCCGGTACGTCCATTACGGCAATGGCGAATCCCCAAAACGATTTCTGGTTATTCTGCGTCAGAAAAATAGGACGTCTTACCACCACTCCCATACCTCCCTGATACAGCTCAAAGGGTCCTGCTATCGTCATATTTCCAGTATCTTTGGCATATTCAGCCTCTTCCTTCCGGCCGGGATCAGTGAACAAGTTGCCAAAGGCCTCTTCATTTCCTTTTACTGGATAGACATATTTCACAACTCCCTTTGGGGCCATCTGTATGCTGCGAATAGAGGAATCGCTATCATAGAGTCGCTTTGCAGTATTTTCAAAGTCATGAATCATGCCTTTCTTTTCAATTACCATCATCTCCAAAATCTCTAGCTTGAGGAGCCTGGAATCTATGGAATATTGTAATTTATTGGCTTCACTTTCTAACAGGTATCGTCCGTGCTCGAGGTTGCTGGCCCGCTGCGAGTCGTTAATCCGTACCACTACGAAAGCTGAAAGGCAGGCAAATAAAAAGAAAATAACGAGCACTGCCCATAACCTACGTGAATTATGTAATTTCATCCATCCCACCTCCCTGTTCATCATACCATTTATTGCTAAAGATGACAATGAAAAGCGACTCAAACTGGCAATCTTCGACATTTGACAAGCGTTCTTCTCTAGGGTAAACTGAACAAAATAGGTAATCGGAGGTGTGATATGAAAACAATCGGAATGATCGGCGGTCTGTCCTGGCATTCTTCTCTTCAGATGTACGAATACATCAATAACTTTATTGCAGAGGCTTTAGGCGAATACAATTGTGCCAAGATGGTTTTAGCCAACGTAAATTTACAGGAGGTCTTCGTGACCAGAAAAGATGAGCAGGAAAAGGTACTGCTCGAAGGAGCAAAGCAGCTCGAAGCTGCAGGCTGTGACTTCTATATCATCTGCTCCAATACCATGCACAAACACGCCCCTTATTTACAGAGTAAAGTCAAAACACCTCTGCTGCATATTGCAGACGCCACCGCAGAGGCGATTTTAGAAAAAGGCATTAAAAAAATCGGTCTTATGGGAACACGTATCACCATGGAAGAGGATTTTTACAGAGGTCGTCTGGCGGAACAGGGCCTATCGGTGATGATTCCGACCCTTGAAGAGCGGAAATTCATCGACCATGTCCTCTATGACGAAACCGGCTTCGGTTTCGTGCGCGAAGAATCGTCAAAGCGGTTCTACCAAATCGCAGATAACCTGACAAGACAGGGTGCGGAAGGCGTCATTCTTGGCTGCACAGAAATCGGTCTGCTGATGCAGCAGGCGCATACGGACATTCCACTCTTTGATACGACCATGATTCACGGGCAGACTGCTGCAAAGATGGCGATAGAAGGAGATGCGCAGCGATCGTTTCTGTTTCAAAAACAGAAAACGCAAGACTGAATTTACTCAAAGTCTTGCGTTTTCAACTCTATGTGGTGATCTGTGGCGGGCTCGAACCGCCGACCTTCTGGTTGTCACCCAGACGCTCTCCCAGCTGAGCTAACAAATCATTTCGCTCATACATTTTACCACAGATAGTAGCGGAATGACAAGTACAATTATCAACTTTTTTATGATCCTGAAGGAAAAGAGAATATGATCAGCAGAAAAAGTCTAAAAGACATATCTGAATCCAGGACAAAACTCATTGAAGGAGAGGGTTTCGTCTATTTATTACCTTGTGAACCGCTCAGAAATTTCCTATCTAATTTTACCATCTCCTTCCCAAGGGAGGCTGGTATTTCAGACAATTATACCATTATGCCCCACGGCAGTGTCACGCTTGTGCTGTTTAAAGATACCAGCGGCCTCCATAGCTTCTTATTTGGTCCAACTACAAAACCGCAGAGAGTAGGCGATATTGCCAATACATGCAGCGCCATATTTATTATTGAATTCCAGCCAGCGGGATTCTATCCATTTTCTAACATTAGTCAGAAGGAACTGACAGATAAAATTCTGCCGTTCTCATCCGTAGATGATTTACTCGATCAGACAATACGGCGTATTTTCACTAATACCTCATCTGTGGATGAATTATTGCCAGCTCTTGAGAAATTCCTGGTTGCTAGTATTCGGTTTCAATATCCGGAAGAGCTTTCCCTAACCGTCAAGACAATCATTCAAACGGAAGGCATCATAACTTCGACAGAACTGTCAAATCAGGCGTTCTATAGTTCGCGCCACCTGAACAGACTCTTTAATCTATATCTCGGCATGAGTATGAAATCCTTCTCACGGTTGGTGAGAATCAACAAATCAATTCAGCTTCTGAACGAAAGCACCAATACGTTAGCCCGCATCTGTGAGAAACTAGGTTATTATGATGTTTCTCACTTTGTAAAGGACTTTAGGATGGTATGTGGTATTACGCCACAAGAATATCGAAATAAGATGTCCGATTTTTACAGTGAAATTGCAAAATTTTAAATCTATAATAGAGTCAGAAATTTAAGCAACACAGAAAGGAATTGATGGAGATGAAATTTGATGAAACGACGATTCGTATTTTGGTGCGGAAAGATTATGGAGAATGCTTTGATTTTTACACAGAGAAAATTGGATTGACTGCAGTTTGGGGTGATCGGAACGGTCCTTACACTTCCTTCGCGGTCAGCAGTGAAGCGTCGCCCTGCTTCGCTATTTTTGCAGGAAACGCCATGCCGATGTTTCAGGGGTATGAGCAGCCAAATACCAGGATGCAGCCCGACACAATCGCCGCAGTCATTCCTACAAAAGACTTGGATGGCGACTATCTGCGGCTGAAGGAGGCGGGCGTACTGTTTCTCGGTGAGCCACAGTATATTGAAAGCTGGGGTATGCGCTGCACCTATTTCCGAGATCCAGAAGGCAATTTATTCGAATTAAACGACGCCAGCAATGTATAAAGCCTTACGATTATGCTACCAAAATAGCAGCGATGTCTATCAATAACAAAGAAAAAAGAAGTGCACGATAGTAATCGGCACTTCTCTTTTTCTGTACAAAAACAACAACATTCATCCTATCCACTTCATCGCTGCATACTTTTATCTTCCCACTGCAAAGAGCACGACGCCTGCCACCAAAAGTGCAAAGCCGAACCAGCCTTTTTTCTGCAGTTTTTCGTGCAGGAAAATCCTCGACAAAATAATGGATATGACCATACCCATGCGGTAAATGGTCATGATGACTGCCGCTTTGCCGAGAAACAGCGCTTTGTAAACTAAAACATGTCCGGCGCCTGACGCTGCCGCGCCCAATAAGATAAACAGCCAGCATTTTGGCGCAATTTCTTTGAAACTGCTCTGTTTTTTCTTTGAAAAGAAGATAATCCAGAGGAGCACAACCACAATAATATAACGAAAAGTTGACGTGACATTCGTATCAATAGGCGCTTTGTCCGCTTTGACGATGACGTAAGAGACAGAGGCTAGGACAGCGGATATGGCCGCAAAGAGAATCCATCTCTGATCACTTTGCCATATTTTTTTGTTTTTTAACGCCGAAAGTTCTTCTCTGTCCATCATTAACAGCGTTCCCGTGATAATCATTACTGTTCCGATTATCATGAATAAAGTAATTTTTTCTTTGATGAAAACAGCGCAGAGAACCATAGAAACTACGATAGTCAAGCTTTGAATTGCCAGAAATACGCTGACGCTGCCGCCTTTGAGGCCGAGAAAGTAGAAGACCCAAGAAATTGATAGCACTGCGCCAGAGGCGGCAATAGAAATCCAAGTCCACATACCCATATCTGAAATCTGGTCAAATTTACCGGTGAACAGCGCAGTGCCGACGAAAGCCAACAATAATACGGAATTCGTCACTGCGCCAGTTACATAGGCATCCGCATCTTTGATGCCGATTTTGGATAATATAGTTGAGACACCGATGAACAGCGTCGAGATAACGGCAATGGTAAGCCACATAATTAAAACCGCCTTTTCTTCTAAAATCTCTACTATTATTTGCAGAGATGGCAGTTTCTAGTCGTGCAAAAAACATTTCAATTAAAACGCTTACTTCCTTTTCATATTTACACCGTAAGCGCCAACCAGTATCAGAACTGCGGCCATAACCTGCACGATTGAAAAGGATTCGCCCAAGTAGAAGACACCGCCGATAATAGCGGTCACAGTGGCTAGTCCAGCGAAGGCCGCTCTGCGTGTCGCACCGATGATAGAAATGGAATAATTAGCGCAGAAAAAAGCGACGACACTGCAGCCCAAGCTCAGATAGAGAATACAGATCAAAAAGTTGGTATCTGTAAAAGGCAGCGTTAAGTAATAGGCCAGGGTTCCTTTGATCGTATGCTCCACCAGGGCACAGCCAGTAAAGACGACGGCACCACTGGCAACCATGGCATAAGTTTTTTCTGCGCTGTTAAAGCCTTTCAGCTTCTGCGAGGTGATGGCGTAAGCGCTCTCACTGCACATGGCGCCAACAATAAACAGATACCCCAGCACATTGCTGGATGCCTGAAAGCCTCCCAATAGGCCGATAATCACTGCTCCCGTTACGGACATCATCATAAAAAAGACTTGTCTTTTGGTCGGTTTGTCCTTGAGGAAAATGGTGCTGAAAATCATGGTCACGATGGGAACGCAGGCTAAAATGGTGCCGCTTTCTGAGGCTGTGGTCAGACGGATGCCCAAGGTTTCCATCACAAAATAGGAGATAGGCTGAAAAAAGCTGAGCAGCAGCAGCGGACGCAGGTTTTTCCCTTTCAAGTCAATCTTTATGATGCCCAGAAGCGCACAAACCGTCATGGCCGCAAAAGCCGTCAAGCCGCGCCAGGACAGCAGGGTAAAGATAGAAATTGAAGAGACGCACATTTTGATGAAGATAAAGCTCAATCCAAATAAAATCTCACTGAAAAGCGCAATGAAGATTGCCCCCGCATACCTGTTTTTTCCCGTCATCATAGATTTCCTCCCTGCCGTTTGATTCATTGTAAACATTCTAACATAGTATCAGATGAAAGCCTCAGAATATCTTTATGTATCTTAGTAATTTAACATGCGCACGAAGAATTCAGGATTGTTTGGCAGCCTCGATTTGGGTTCTATTGATCTGCACGACTGCTCCGATGGAAATGATCATACCCAGAGCGGAGATGACGGTCGGTTTTTCGCTGAAAAAAACAATGCCAATCAGTATTGCGACTACTGGGTCAATGGACACCATAATGGAGGCTTTTCCGTTGTCCATGTACCGCATGCCCGCTGTGTACGCCAGACTCGGTATCGTCGTAGATAGTAAGCCGGCGCCTAAAATAGCCAAGACGACTGGAATGCAGTCTGCTTCCATCGCTTCTTTTATTTGTCCAAAATCTGTAAAAAAGACGCCGACAACTGCCGCTATAACAAACGTATAAAATTGTATCGTCAAAGACGGATAACCATAGTTGATGGCATATCTGGAAAAGATAGTATAAAGCGCGTATCCTACTCCTGAGCAGAGACCGATTGCCATTCCTTGAAAATTGAGCACTGCAGAGTTTTCAAAGATCCCGCTGACCAGCATGCATCCGGTGAACGCCATAACGAAAGACAACACTTTTATCTTCGTGATCTTTTCCTGAAACAGCACAGCAGAAAAAAGCATGATAAAAATTAGCGACGTATATAACAGCACGGCGGCAACAGAGAGGGAGGTGGTTTTTATCGTGATATAATAGAGTTGATTAGAAAGAATGACTCCCGCCATACCAGCACCAATAAAGGTCCAGCTATGTTTCAGTTTGAACTGAAACATCCTTTTGTCCCTGAACAATATAATCAAACCCATGGCGCAAATAGAGGTTATCGTCTTCGCTTCTACAATCTGCATGGAATCAACTCCATAGTTATTGAGCGCTTTGACGAAGACCCCTATCGCCCCCCAGGAAACCCCTGCCAAAAGGACTAAAAACAGCGCATACTTCTTCAAATACTGTACCTCCTAATCTAGCTTAAAACAAATTCTATATAACGGTAGGCGGTATGTCAAGAATTATATATAAAAACAGAGCATATGGAGGCATCCTATACTCTGTTTTGTCGTCTACTTTCCGGCTTGACGGCATTCTTTCTTTACTTCTATGTATTTTAACCTGGTGATGGAGACGGCCAGAAGTACCGCCGAAATGATGGCGCAGGTCAGAAGAAAAGCCTCTTCAATCTGAAAGACAAATTGATCCAGCAGCATCACGGTCACGATGAGAATCATGCCTGCCCGCTGCATGATCAGGGCGATTTGTTTTGACATTGTCCATCCCTCCTATTCGATACCCATAAAGGTCAAAATGATTTTCATCATAAACAGTGAAATCACTGCGTCAAAAAGAGGTACGGCGAGGAGTAGCCCGTGCCATTTCTTATCAGCATCGGCTACCAGCACGATTCTGGCATAGTGACCAATGAGGGTTCCCATGAGGATACAGGCTGGAAACAGCATGGTCGCCTGACCCATGGTGAGAATGCCGCTGGCATACATAGTCGCTGCTGTGCCGCAGCCTGCCGCTTTGGCAAAGAAGGCTGAAATCAGCACGGCGACAGCTTCCCCCGGCAGCCCGAAGACGCCCATGACTGGCGACAGCACGCTTCCCAGCAAATCCATGACGCCGGTGGCTTGTAAGATATAAACCAAAGTATATCCTAAAATCATGGCTGGAACGATATTTTTGATGCCTACTTCGAATCCCCTGTAGCAGCCCCCTAAGAACGTGCTGATGATGGACGGTTTTTTTGTTAATTGTTTATTCTCGCTCATGACTTACGCTCCTTTCTTCTTGTTAGACAGTCTTAGAATCAAACGAACCAGGTTGGCTCCGATCAGCTTGCAGACAAACTCGATGACGATGATGACTCCAAGGGCGATGGGACAAAAAGCGATAATCGGCGCACCACAGTTGATGGTATTGGTGATGCAGGCGGAAGCCGCGTATTGATAAGATACAAATATCGTTCTCTGGTCATCGGTGATATCTCCTGCCTCGTAGAGGTCCCGGGTCATGATGGCCGCCACGTCTGAGCCGTTAAAGCTGCTGACAAAAGCGACGCCGCATCTTCCGGGAATGCCGAGAAGGGGCTTTAGAATCGGTCTGAACACGACTTCTGAAGCGTCAAAGGCTTTCATCTGTTCAAAGACGCCCAGCAGCCCGCAAAAGAGCATGATGCCTGGCAGCAGATTGAGGCCTGCCATGAAACCATCTTTGGCGCCGCTTCCCCCGCTTCCCATAAAATTGCTCTCTGTATCGCCGATCAGTCCAAATGTTCCTGTTAAGTTGGTCAAATCCAGTATTTTCAGTGGTGTATCGCTGGTTCTGAATACACCGGATAATATGATGATAAAGAAAATTAAAGCAATCCATGCGCCGATTCCAATCTTTATTTTATCTTTTTTCTCTTCCATTGTTCTTTCCTCCTTATAGGGTATAAATCGAGCTGGCTGCCAAAAGCGTCCTGCTGAACAGGGAATCTACGACAGCAAATTCCTTTGCCGTATGATTTCCCTCTCCCTTGACGCCCATGGCACAGACCGCCGGTACGCCTTCTGTTACAGCGATTCCTGAATCAGATACACCGCCTACGGTAAAGGCGTGGACGTCTCCATATCCGCATTCCTGCGCCGTTCGCTTTACATGCTCAAACAGTTCCAATACGCTGCCTGTGCTTTCCATGCACTCCATCATCGCTTTGACCTCAGCCTTTGCCTCCGTCCCTTCCACATGGGTCCAGTCGGCTGCTGCCTGAATATCTGCAACGATTTCATCACGTATTGCTACTGATGGGAAGCGGAAGGCGATGACCACCTGGCACTCTCCCGGGATAGTGTTAGAATTGGTACCTCCAGTGATTTCGCCGCAGTTGATGAGCTTTCCCCGCTCCAGATCATTTTTGCCTTCCAGCTCCACGATCTTGTGAGACATCTCCAGGATCGCACTTCTCCCTTTTTCAGGTGCAATACCAGAGTGGGCTGCCACGCCGTGTACCGTCAAAACCGCCATTCCGCCGCCTTTTCTGCCTACTACCAGACCGTCATCCATATAGCCAGTTTCAAAGTTAAAAGCTGCTGCCGCGCCTTTTATCTCCTCTGTCAGAATCACTTTGGCGTTGGACAGCGAATGGATTTTTTCTTCATCTCCGGCAAATATGCACTTTATAGGATGCTTGTCGTAGCCCACAGCCTGCAGCGCTTTGACTGCATAGATTGCAATGACCAGTCCTGCCTTCATGTCCAGTACACCTGGTCCGTGGGCATGGCCTTCCTCGTCAATACGGAACGGATTTTCTCTTGCTGTGCCGTCAGAAAAAACAGTATCCATGTGGCCGATGAGGACGATGGGTGCAGTATCCGCTTCCTTATTCCATTCGCCGACCAAAACCGGCCCCGCCGGCCCGCTCTCGATGACCTTCGTCTGCATGTCCGCGGCACTCATCCGTTTCCGCAAGAGGGTACAGACTTCCATGACACCGGCAGCATTGTCAGTACCGCTGTCGATGTTCACAAGTTCCTCCCATAAGTCAATCATCTCCCGGCGGTGCTGCTCGATGTATTCATTGATCTTTATAAAAATTTCTTTCATATCGTATCGATCCTTTCCTTTACATGACTTTGGGCGCCTCGTCATTGTTTAATTGAATTTTATCAATTTTCTATCAACTTGTATAATTCACTTTTTTCCGACCTGAGTAATAACTTATTTTTATAGCAAACGGAATCTGTCACAGCCTCCAGCCAATCCCCCGCTCATCTGCAAGTCGAATCATAAATCAAAAACCGGGTACAAATGGTATCGATCACCATCTGCACCCGGCAGCATCTCATTTTCTATTTTCTTTCAAGTTCTGTCTCTGTCCACTCCTCCAGAAGATGTACAAATTCTTCCCCAATAAAGCTCAACGCGGCTGACTTCTTTTTAATCCAGCCCACCACCACATCTACATCACAGTTTCGGATTGGAATACTTCTGATGCCGAGATCCGCAAAGTCCCGGTTGCTCAGACCCGGTCCGAAGCGGTAAGCGTCTGTATGACGCATCACGTTTACTAGTCCGGCATTATCGCTGACATAAATGTGTTTCCGGCTGTCCCGGAGCAAAATCCCATCAATGCGCAGATAATTGGTTAGATTGGAATAGTGGTCGTCATGAAGCCTGACGATAGGATACTGAATCAGCTCCTCCATGGTGACCAGTTCTTTGTCGTACAAGGGACTATGTTCGCCCACATTTGCATACCAGGTGTCGTGTCCGAGGATTTCTAATGACAATCCCTTAAATTTCAGCGTGTTCTTTACTTCCCGCAGCTGGGAGTTATTGATCAGCAAAAAACCGATTTCATCCCTCCCCTCGTACACGTGATCAATGACCTGCATCAGCCTGTCCTCTTTCAGTCTGATAGTCACGTTCCGGTCCGATTGACGGTTATAGAAGTCGGCGATGATACGTGACATGGAAATCAGTGGATAGGATGCCACTGCCAAAGTCTGCAGTGCATCTTTGCCCTTGATATCTCTAATTAAATCCACATGTGACAGGATGACCTTGGCATATTCGTAGAGCTTTTTTCCGTCTTCGGTCATGGACACTCCTTTGTTGGTTCTGCGCAGCACTTCAGCGCCAATTTCCTGCTCCAGGTTCTGAATCGCCTTGCTCAGCGCCGGCTGTGTCACATAAAACACCTCTGCCGCTTTGTTCAGACTGCCCAGTTCTGCTACTTTGACGAAATATTCCAATTGCTGTAACTGCATGGTGTCACCTCCTAGTGCTCCTCTCAATATAGCACCTGGCGCAGCCTCAGTCAAGGCGACGGCTGGTACCCATACGGCAAGCGCTTGAATAAAAGATAAGATAAATGTACCTGAACCGAGTAATCCGCCATAAATGCTTGTTTTTTGGTCAATTCAGGCACTTTTTTGAGAAATATAAGCCTGTTTTTGGCTGATTAACCATAAAAAGTAAAAAAAGCGAATGGACCGGAATCATATATAGTAGGCATCTTCTGTATAAAAAGATGTTTTTAAGCTTTATTTAGTCAAATTTGAGCTATTTTGTTCCCGGAAGAGACTGCTGAAAGCTGAAATCTGCCATAAATGCACCTAAAATTGCTCGTTTCAGGCACTTTTGCCGGATTTAAAGCGAAGGGGAGGGGATATTTTAGGACTTCATGCATTTGCCATGCGGATACCCAAGAAAAACATGCCCGTCATGACAAAAAACCAGAGCCGCGTCTTTAGCGTCAGCTCTGGTTCAACTGCGATAAATGAAAAAACAATTATCACTCTAATATATGCGCTTTTTCCTGGCCTGTGATGACTCTGTGAATGCCTTTCGCCAGGGCTTCCATTTCGAAAGTGCCCGGGATCACTTTGACGGGAGCGATAAAAGCTACTCGCTTTTTCATCTCTTTCGTCAGATAATCAGAGTGCGCCATGCCGCCGGTCAGGATGATTTTGTCCACCTTGCCACAGACGATCGGGGCAAGCGAACCGATATCCGTCGAGAGCTGCATGATCATGGCGTCGATGATAGTTTTTGCCTGCGGATCCGATTCCGCTAATTTCTCAGCCTCTCTGAGATCATTGACGCCCAGATACGCGATGAGGCCACCCTGCCCTTTCAGCTTCTTCTGCACTTCTTTTTCTGTCAAGCCACTCCGAAAACAGAATTTGACCAGTTCTCTGCACGGCACACCGCCGGAACGTTCAGGGGAAAATCCGCCTTCGTCGTCACCGACAAATTCCACAACCTTGCCGCCTTTGATCAGATTAGAGGTAACGCCGCCGCCCAGGTGGCAGACGATGTAAGTCGTATCTTCCAGATTGACGCCGTCTCTCCTCGCCTGTTCGATGCTGACCGCACGGCTGTTGAGCACGTGGGTTAGGAAGGGCTTCTTAATCTCCGGCACGCCTGTATAGGTAAAAATCGGATCGGGCACACCGCACCCGCAGACCGCATCGTAGACATATCCGTGAATGCCTGTTCCAGCCTGCTCTGCCAACTCATAGGCGATGATCGGAGAGAGATTGGCCGGATGGGGAATCGTAGAAGTTCGGGAAGCTTCTGCAAAGACTTCGTCTATCAGATAAGCGCCGCTGTCAAGCTGCCCCACGATACCGCCTCTTGCAGCAATGGCCGCCAGATCAGTAAGTGTCAAATTCTGCTCTTTCAGATAATCCAGCACTGCAGCCTTACGAAAGTCCAGCTGATCGTTGATTTCCTTAAACCCTTTCAGATCTTCTGCCG
Organism: Emergencia timonensis; assembly: GCF_900086585.1. Taxonomy (GTDB): domain Bacteria; phylum Bacillota; class Clostridia; order Peptostreptococcales; family Anaerovoracaceae; genus Senimuribacter; species Senimuribacter timonensis. Next base: position 980,414 of record NZ_FLKM01000008.1, on the reverse strand, counting down.
GATGGTCGATGGAGGTGACATCAAGCGCTTTTTCTCCATCGTAGATTGCAACCTTCGTGGAGGTAGAACCAGGATTGATTACTAAGATATATTCTGCCATGTTATTTCGCTCCTTTCGCACAGGCCGCCGCCAAAAGCAGGGACTGACGTTTTTCTTTTTCTGTTGCGCCTCTGGAGGTCAATGCGATAGGCGCTTTTGCCCCCACGATCAGCCCCGCCATATCTGCCTCGGCAGAGAACAGCAGCGCTTTGCCCAGGATGTTGCCGCAAGGCATGTTCGGTACGACCAGGATATCCGCATTTCCCACCAGTTCGCTGTCAAAGCCTTTCTTATGAGCCGATTCTCTGCTCATCAAAATATCGTAAGACAAAGGTCCTTCCACGATGCAGTCCTTGATTTCGCCGCGCCTGTACATCTCTGTCAGTTCTGCAGCATCCACCGTCTCCGGCTGCTTGGGATTGACCTTCTCCACGGCGGCCAGAATGCCCACCTTCGGCTCGTCATAACCCATGTTCCGCAGGTTCTCCACCGCATTTTCGATGATTTCTCTTTTCTGTTCCAATGTCGGATACAGCACCATGCCGCTGTCCGTCAGCACGATGATCTTGTGGTAATTGGGGATTTTCAAGAACGCCAGGTGGCTCATCAATTTTCCTGTGCGAAGCCCGTTCTCCTCCGCAACAGCGGCCTTGAGCAGAATCCCTGTGTCTATCTTTCCTTTTAGAATAAAATCCGCCTGGCCGTCACGGACGCAGAGGCAGGCTTTCTTTGCCGCCTCTTCCAAAGTTTCAGCGTGGACAATAGGTGCGTCGTCCATTTCTCCGTGGAAGTGTTTGATTTCTTCTCTGATCAGTGCTTCGTCACCTACGAGGATTGCGTCGATCAAACCGTCTTTGCGGCATGCGTTGACTGCAGTCAGGGCGGATTTATCCTGTGCGGCTGCTACGACGACGGTCTTTTTCGAGGATGCGTGAAACGAACCCTCCAGCTCCTCAAAATTTCTAAATACCATTTGCGTGCCCTCCCATTTTTACAACTATTATCTAGTTAAAGAATATCACTTTTGCCGTCCCTGGTCAAATTCTTTTTTAGAATCAAAAACTTTTTGTTTGAATACTTTTGCACTGTTATGTGCGAAACAGCAAGTGTGCACAGAATTAAGCCGTTTTTGCTCTCAAATTTTTATTTTGATAATATAACTTTTTGTTTGATATATAGTTGCAATGCGAATCAAAACTTGATATAATGGAGATGTTATTTTTGGAAAGTGCCCTTACGGTCTAAGGGGGAAATCAGGAGACGATACATGATAAAGAATGAAAAGCAGCTAAAGCAGGTAGCCGATTTGATCGCCGCACAATTTGGCCCCAACACAGAAGTCGTCGTCCACGACTTTTCGGGCGATATCGACCACACCATCGTATACATCGTGAACGGCCACGTAACGGGGCGTCGTATTGGAGACGGGCCGACCCAGTCCTTCCTGCGCTACATGAAGCGGGAGACCCACGCCATGGAAAAGGTCCGCTATATTACCCACACCGCCGACGGGCGCATGGTGCGCTCCTCTACGGTCAATTTCTTCGATGAGGACGGCATTCTCAACAGTTCCATGTGCATCAACCAGGATATCACAGATCTGGTCGCGCTGGAAAACGCCATCAAAGGCATGTCCGATAACAAATATTTTGAAACCAACCGCCTTGCCAGTGACGACGAATTCGACAGGCCCGTCACTTCCATTCACGGCCTGATGGACAGCCTCATCGCCGAAGGCCTTGCCCAGATCGGTATGCCGCCGGACAAGATGAACAAAGAAGCCAAGATCAAGCTCCTGCGGTTTCTGGATGAACGCGGTGTGTTCATGATTCAGAAATCCGGCCAGACTGTCTGCGAGCTTCTGGATATCTCAAAATTCACATTGTACAATTATCTGGAAGAAGCCAGGGGAAAAGAAAAGAAATAAGACGACAACCTGCCTGCACCGCAATCAGTCTGTATGGATTGCGGTGTTTTTAATTGGACTAAACGTCTTCCATGACTACGTTTTTCAAGTAACCATCGAATTCTTCGTAGACGGCCTGCTCCAGCTTTGACGGCCAGGACATGACCACCAGGTCGTGTCCCTGGTTCCCCTGGCGGTAAGGCGGATGGACGTGGGAGAAGCTGTTTACATGAAATCCTGCCCGTTCATAGAAACCTTGCCGCCTCTTTGTCATCTCATCTGTCGGCGGGTCGATTTCCAAAATGAGCGTCTTTCCCTTTTCTTTCAGCAGTTCCAAGGCGCGCTGCCCATAACGCTGATTGCGTTGCCCGGGGTCAATGCAGAAATGCTCCACATAGAGAAAGCCCTCCGTCTGCCAGTACAGAATCATCCCCGCAAAGACTTCTCCATCGTAGATCAAATCAAAGTGGTAGTCCGGTGTGTCCATGATTTGTCTTTGGCCGCCTTCCTCCCTCTGTTCGTGCGCCGGAAAGCTCATCTTGTAAAGGGCCCTGGCCACTTCGTACATGGGATCTTCTGCAGATGTCATTCTTACAAAATTCATAGTTCTCACTCCCTCTCGTCAAAATCTTCCCTGGACAGCAGCGCCAAAATCAGACTGATTGCCAAAATGGAGGCATCTGTTGCTGTAACGCTATCCATAAAATAGTCTACAATAGCCATCGACACTGCCGTCACAGCAGTGTCTAATATTACAAATAATACTTTCGCCCCTCTAACTGTTATTTTTTCCAAGGACAACAGTGCTCTTGGAAATGCTTTTGCGATGGTTTCCGCTGGAAAGCCTGCAATGGCCGTGAATAGGAAGAACAAGACGATGCTGCCGGGCGACTCATATTCAAAACCGAAAACTTTCATGACTGCGCCGCCAAAATAGGCGATCATGGCGACAATTGCGACGATAATTCCAACAATTAGGCCGTAGGCTATGGCGGCTGTACACAACTTCTTTATTCTTTCTTTCAAAGTCCTACTCTCCAACCATTACCCTCATCTCTCTAATTACTTTCCTGATGAACCCTGCCGACAGTTCCGACGCTTTATCGCAGTTTTGGTCAAAGGTATCGATGCCGCTTTCTTCTCCTGTATCGGTGATGGTGCGGACAGCGATAAACGGAATCTGATTGACGTAGCACACATGTGCGATGGCGCCAGTCTCCATGTCCACAGCCAGCGGTTTATGTATCTGGTTGATTTCTGCCCGCTTTTCCTGGTCGATGAAAATCTCTCCAGTCATCATCCTTCCAAAGACCACCTTTTGGGCGCTTTGATCTGCCGCCTTTCTCGCCAGACCCACCAGTTTCTGATCCGATGCAAAATAGATAGATTTCATAAACGGATGATATTCTGTCAAAATATCACCTGACACATCCCAGTAAGCGGATTCTGTAGCCACCACTGTATCGAATACGTGCAGGCCATGATCCATGCCCCCGCAAGTTCCGCCGTTAATCATTACATTGCAGCCAAAGGTGTCGATCAAAATCTGCGCTGCGATAGCGGCATTTACTTTGCAGACGCCGCAGGCCAGTGCGACTACGTCGATTCCCTCTATCTGCCCTTCGTAGAACTTGAGCATCGCTTTTTCTGTGGTTTTCTCATTTGTAAGATACGACAAAACCGGGTTGATTTCAGCTTCCCCGGCACAGATAATTCCAATTTTATGTTTCATATCTTTCCTTCCTTTTGTTAATGTATTCATCAATATCCTCAATAATATATTTGTCACCTGTGGTATGCAGTGCTTCATAATACTTTATAATATAATCTGATACTCCGTACGTTTCAAATAGTTCTACGGTTTCTCGTCCAGTCATTCTCTTCTCCAGTTTATACCGTTCGATACAGTAAATCAAAAACTTACCTTCCTTACTCATGCAACTCACGCCCCTTCAGGAAAAGTAATCTTCCCCGTTTTAATTTCTTCATCAAACAGCGAATATAGCGATAAAGCACTGAGATGCCAAAGCTTGGTATCCTCTTTCTCAAGTAAAGAATATAACTTAGATTCATAAAATCTTAAAGTTGCCGTTCGTTCGTCATAGCCACCTTCCTCTATAATCAGATTAATTACTTCAGGAACGATTAAGAGCATGATGCCGTCAAAACATTTTTTATCCATCTATTTCACCTCCTGCAGCGATAAAGTTCCCACAAAGTTAAAATAGCTTAGAGCTTTTTCTGTTTTCCAGACATATTGATCAAACAATTTCTTAATTTTCAATGCCTGCAAGGTCTGTTCTCTTGACAAGACCCCTGTTTCATATAAAGCTAAGGTTTGGTATACATCGTCGTTGGCAACTGGGCCGCAAACTAAATCATACAATTTTTCAGAGTAGGTTCCTGCTCGATTCTTTGCGACAAAATCGAGCCACGCTTCGTCAGGTTTATCAAAATAAAGCACTTCAAGCTCCCTTAACGCTTTTGCCTTATTCAGATTATAAACGCTCACTGTAATTTCGCCAGTTTCCCTTCGATTCGTAACTTTTTCAGCAAAATTTAATGCTTGCATTTTGTTCGTGGTGGTGTAAAGTCCGTTGCCAAAATCCAATGTTCGGTTTTGCTGTACCAGCATCGGACATTCTACAACCATATTGCTGCCATGATAAATATACATAAGACACATCCCTTCTATAGTTGTATTATAAACAATAACCCCCCTGAAAGCAATTCTTTCCGCCACGGCAGACGCATGAAAAACAGCTTGTAAGCAGAGTTGGTTCGGCTACAGCAGCAATTTTACTATAGAGGACCGTTTTTGCAAAAATGAGTATAAAAAAACCTGGTAAATTCCATGAATTGTCGCCAAAACGGGTTAAAAATAACATAAAATCGCTCCAAACTCGACAAGATTTACATTTTATTCCAATAAATTATACTTAATTTAAAAGATAAACGCTATACAGTAAAAATTGCACCTGCAGACTGGTTGAAACACCTTTCATGCGTTTGCCGTGTTCTTTCCGCAAACTCCCCTTGCACTGCGCCGTCTTCTTTGTTATAATGCTCTAAGAAATATAAAAAGATTTGAGGTGAAAAGATGCGTAATTTTTCTTGCTAAGTTTCATATGCATGATAGAAATTTATGGTAGCGGCAGAGAACCCCGCTTGTTTCGTCATGCAAAACTGCGAGAAAGTTTACGAATCTGATCAGCTAATATAGATTATCAAGGCATTTTTGCGCCTTTGTTTATGATGCTTTCAGCTGCGGGAAAACTTTCCTCGCAGCTTTTTTCATTGCATTTAACAAGTATGGAGGTGTATTTATGTCTTTAATCAGTGTAAACAATCTAACCTTTGCCTACGATGGCAGTTATGACAATATTTTTGAGAACGTCAGCTTTCAGATCGACACAAACTGGAAGCTGGGTTTTACCGGTAGAAACGGCCGGGGGAAGACCACTTTTCTCAATCTTCTCTTGGGGAAGTACGAATACAGCGGGCAGATTTCATCAAAGGTGCATTTTGATTATTTTCCCTTTGAAGTGGCCGATCAATCAGTTACCACCATCGAGGTGGTAGAGCAGGTCGTTCCAGCCTACGAGTATTGGCGGCTTGCAAAAGAGCTGAACGAGCTTGCTGTTTCTGAAGAAGTGTTGTACCGTCCCTTCGGCACCCTGTCAAGCGGTGAGCGGACCAAAGTCCTGCTGGCAGCCCTCTTTCTGAAGGAAAACAACTTCCTTTTGATCGATGAGCCGACCAATCATCTGGATCAGCATGCGAGGCAAATCGTCAGTGACTATCTGCAGCGTAAGAAGGGCTTCATTCTCGTCTCCCATGACAGAACCTTTCTCGACGCCTGCATTGACCACATTCTTTCCATCAACAAAACCAATATTGAGATTCAGAAAGGTAATTTTTCAACCTGGTACTACAACAAACAACTGCAGGACAGCTTTGAAACCGCCGAAAATGAGAAGCTGGTCAAAAACATCAAAGCCATGGAATCTGCTGCCCGCAGAACTGCCCGCTGGTCAGATACCATTGAGAAACGGAAGAGCCGCAACAGTGACCGCGATGCCGGCGTCAAACCGGATAAGGGCCATATCGGCGCTCAGGCTGCCAAAATGATGAAGCGCTCCCTGGCAGTGCAGAAGCGGAAACAGGATGCCATCGAGGAGAAATCCAAGCTGCTCAAAAATATAGAAAGGGCTGACAGTCTGAAGATTCATCCCCTCTCCTTCCATACCGATCCCCTTATCACCTTTGAAGACGTTTCTGTCAGATATGGGGAAACCCCGGTCTTCGGCAATCTGACTTTTGATGTCAAAAGAGGTGAGCGTATCGCCCTGCAGGGCAGGAACGGCTGCGGCAAATCCAGCGTCGTCAAGCTGATCTGCGGCTTTGACGTACCTTTCGACGGGACGATGCGTATCGGCAGCGGTCTGAAAATATCCTACGTACCGCAGGGAACTTCGGGACTTTCAGGAACCCTGGATGATTACGCTGCAGCACGAAGTATCGACGCAACCCTCTTCAAGGCCATTCTGCGGAAGCTGGACTTTGCCAGGATACAATTTGAGAAAAGGATCGAAGATTACAGCGACGGTCAGAAAAAAAAGGTGCTCATTGCGGCCAGTCTCTGCGAAGAAGCCCATCTGTATATCTGGGATGAACCACTCAATTACATCGACGTCATCTCACGCATGCAGATCGAAGATCTGCTTCTGACTTATAAGCCGACCATGCTCTTTGTCGAGCACGATAACGCTTTCTGTGAAAACGTTGCCACCAGAATTCGCATCCTGTGAACCAATGTGAGCAAAATCTACAGAAGTTCTTCAACAAACCATTACAATCAGGTCAACATTCCATCGCAGTGGACGGCTAAAATGTCAAGTAATCAATGGCGAAAGGGGCACATGGGATGGAAACAAAAGACCACTATTATCTCTCCAAGAACCTGGCAGGCGCCATGCAGCTTGGCAAACTCAATAAGATCCTGTTTATCCTGGGCAATCTAATACCGGATATCAATCCGTTTTCATATATAACCGATGCTGGCGGCAGTCGTTTCTCAGGGCACAGCTTCACATATCGGAAAACCTTTATGAAAAGCGCCCTGGAGAAACGGCATGCTGGCAGGCGGTTCACTTGGTATCAGACAGGGATTCTGACCCACTATCTTGCAGATTCCTTTACCAGACCTCACAATGAGGCATTTCAATATTCGCTGAAAGATCACGTGGAATATGAACATCAGCTGCACCAAACCTTGGCAAAATTCCTTCACAGAAACCTCGCTTCTGCGATTTCCGTAGAGCAGCCTTCCTCGCAGCTTTCCGCTAAACAATTGGATGCCCGCCACGCGGCTTACATGATGGAAAGCCGCGGAACCCTTGAGGACTGCCGCTATATTCTTCAGACAGTGGTCGAAGCTTGTCATTTGACATTAGATATAAACTGCCCTAGACTATAGGATAGAATTCAAATCATCTTTAGGGGAGGAAATATCATGTTAGTTGATAACGGCAGCCAAAGGCTGCGTGACTTTACAGAAGAGAATTTTCAAGAGAACTATACAGAAATCACAAAGGGTATCTGGCATATAACAGGCCTGGGCCATAGCAATTCCATCTGCATTGAAGGAGAATCCAGTGTCATCCTGATCGACACCTTGGACTCTCTTGAGAGAGGCAAAATTCTCTTACAGTTCATCGAAGAGAAGATAAGGAAAAGGATTTCTACGATAATCTACACCCACGGGCATCCGGACCACCGCGGCGGCGCCGGCGCTTTTATGGAAAGCAATCCGGAAGTAATCGCCTTTTCACCGATTACACCATCCCTGGAAGGGACGGCAATGCTGCAGGATATCCAAAACCAGCGAGGGAGCCGGCAGTTCGGTTACAACCTCACTGATGGAGAAAACATCTCTCAGGGCATCGGACGCCGCGAAGGAATCGCCTATGGCGAACAGCGCGTCTTTGTTCCTCCGACTACAGTATACCAACAGGATCAAGTCGTGCGGGAGATAGACGGCATCAAGTTAGAACTGACCAGAGTTCCCGGTGAGACAGAGGATCAGATCATGATATGGCTGCCGGAGAAAAAAGTTCTCTGTTGCGGCGATACTTATTACGGCTGTTTTCCAAATCTCTACGCCATTCGGGGCGGACAGTACCGCGATCTGGCTCAGTGGCTTCATAGTCTTGATAAGCTGGCCTCTTACCGTTGCAAATATCTGCTGCCGGGGCATACTGCCGCCGTCATCGGCAGCGCACAGATTCAAGAAACCCTGCAGAACTTCCGAAAGGCCATTGACGATATTCTGACCAGAACGCTTGTGGGCATGAACCAGGGCAAATCCGCTGACCATCTGGCTGCAGAAATAAGACTGCAACCGGAATACGCGTCTCTGCCTTATTTGGGTGAATTCTACGGATGTGCGGAATGGACGGTTCGCGCTATCTATGCGGCCTATCTGGGTTGGTTCGATGGCAATCCGACCCATCTGCATCCGTTACCGCCAGAGGAAAAGGCCGTGAAAACCATCGCTCTCATGGGAGGGAGCAAGTCCGTGCTGGGCGCAGCGAAAGAAGCCCTCATCACAGAGGAGTACCAGTGGACATTAGAACTCTGCGATCTGCTTTTAGATAGTGCACAAGAAGTCACAGAAGCTAAGGCACTCAAGGCCTCCGCGTTGAGATATCTGGCAGAGTATGAGACCAGCGCCAACGGACGTCATTACTACCTCGCCAGTGCAAGGGAATTAACAGAATAAGTCCAATGAAAGACAGGCAGGAAATGCATGGAATTCCTAACCTGTCTTTTTGCTATTGCTAATTTTATGTTCAGTTGGCATCTGCTAATTCCACTTCGTCTTCTGCTTTGATTGGCACAAAATGCCGCAGCACAAGGTAGATGACGAAAGAAATGATGATGGCGTTGATTGAAGGCACAAAGAAGCTTCCGAGAAGCATGGATCCGACGACCCCGCATAGCCAGGCGACGATTCCAACGATATTTCCACCCTTTGTCGGTTTCCAATGCTCCGCCTTCCCTTTGCAGAACACGAAATACTCTGCTACGAGAACCCCTGCAACGGGCGGCGTCATATTGGTCAAAAAGTTCAGGAACTCTACAAAATGATCGATAATTCCTCCTGCTGCAAGACCGATACCGACTATCCCCAGAATCAGTGTGAGCATCGCCCGCTTGTCGTCTTTCAGCTTCAACACATTGACCCCGGCAATACCGCCTGCGTAAGCTGAACTGGTAGCTGTAGTCCATGTAGCAAAGACTAGGATCAGCAGTCCTAATACTGGAAGATTGGTGTTGGACAGCACGATAGTCAGGTCTCCTGTTCCAGCGATGACTGCCAGGATTGCGCCGATACCCAGCACGGCAATACCCGCCGGAACGACGCCAACAAGACAGGCCTTTACTGTATCCCCCCTGCTCCTCGCATACCTGGTGTAGTCTCCTGCTGTGACGGCTCCCGTGATGAACCCCGACATGGTCAGATTCATGCCCGTCAAAACAGACATTTCCTGCTGCGGTTCATAAGCGGACAGAACAGTGGCGCCATCCATCTGCACCAGACCATAGTAGAGGCCATAAAGCAGACCAAACAGCAGCAGCGGTACTGCCACCATGTTCAGATAACGAATCATGCCGATGCCCAACACTGCCGTCATCAGCATAATGGCTCCCCAGATGATAGAACTGACCCATACTGGAATCGAAATGCCCAGATAGTCTCCCATAATCTGTGAAAAGGAATTTCCGCAGACATTGGCCTGAAAGCCGAACCAGCCTACCATCGATATTGCAATGATAATGGAAACGATGACTCTCGATCCCCCGATGCCAAAGCTCCTGGAAGCATTCATTACCGTCGGGAGACCCAGATCTGCACTGCTGATGCCCAGCGGGATCATAAATACAAGGATACAGATATATCCCAAGAGCATAGAGAAAATGGCTTTGCCGATGGTCATGCTGGTACCCACCATGCCGCCCACCATCAATGCCGGTACACAGATCAAAATACCTGACCAGATGAACCCGATAGACAGCCAGCTTTTTCTTTCAGATAAATCAATCCTTCCTAACGCGACGTTCTCCGTCTTAGACTTATTATTGCTGCTCGTCATATTTCTTCCTTCTTTCTTAACAGCGACAGATTATCTGTCGTTTTTGTTCATCCAGCCAATCAACACGTCCATATACTTTTCTCGCTCCTCGACAAATGGCAGGTGTCTGCTGTATTGGAATAGTTCCCACTCTGCGTCAGGCAGGCGGTCGTACATAGTCTTTGCGATGAACGGGGAACAGAGATCTCTCTGGCCGTCAGTAATCAGGCAAGGCGTCTTTATTTCACAGAGTCTGTCTGTAAATTCATATCCGCCCAGAGTGCCAGTTGGCGTGAATTCATTTGGCCCCCATCCCACCAGGTAGGCCTCTGCTCCTGATTTCTTCTCTCTGGTCAGGCATTCTGGGGAATCATCGTTAATTGTAGGCATACAATGTCTGCTCATAAATACGTCCAGGGCTTTCTGGTAATCTTTGCCCTCGTAATTTCCCGTCTTTTCTGCCTTGGCAAAAGCGTCCTGATAGCAGGTTTCCATATAGGAAATTCTCCTGTGTTGTTCTTCCTCCCACAGCTTGGCGGAAGAAAGCGTTGAGGAAAGAATATAGGATTTCACACCTGCCGGCTGATATTCGATGGCGTACCAGATTGCCTGCATGCCGCCCCAGGACTGCCCCATCAGGTGAATCTCAGGCAAATCCAGATGCACTCTCAACTGCATCAATTCTTCAATCCAAGTCTCTGCGTTGAAATATTCCGGATGTCCCTCGATGTAGGAATTTCCGCAGCCGATCTGGTCATACATGATCAAGGCCCGGTCATCGCGTTCTGCCACTTCATCTAATACCTCAAAGTAATTGTGGGTCGATCCGGGACCACCGTGGAGCAGGACCAGCGGTTTTTTATCCCCTTTGCATTCTCCCGTAATGCGGTAATAGGTCTGTCCCTCTTTAAACGGCATATAACCTTCTGTAATTTTCATTTTGCGGCCTCCTTACCTGTTTATTTCCCCAATTGTCTTGCGAGAGCGACGATTTCTTCATTGGGGCCGACAACCTTACCTTCGTCCAGGAATTGCACGCCGTCTAACCAGACAGAGGAATTGAGACAGATGACATCGGAATGGGATGCTGCCGGAATCCCCTCCGGAATGTCAGGAATGGTCAGACAGGCGCCGATGTTGCCGAATCCCCATTCTACACAGCCCCATACTCTCTCATCCTCGCAGACTTCGCCGGTCAGCTGGGCATAAGGTCCGAGGCCGTAGCAGAGGTGGGCCACGTTGAACATGTTCGGATCGTCAAAGGATTTCATCCACTGATAAAACTCCTGTGCCGACTGTCCGCCCTCCACATTGACTACCTTTCCGTTTTCTACATAAATTTTTACCGGTGCATCCACGATCCCACACGGCGGGTTGATAGATCCATCTGCGACAATGACGCCGTTAATCGTTTCAAACTCTGGTGCCCAGCCAATCTGTCCGATGAGCATCTTGGCGATTCCTTTTTCCACTAAACCGTCTGCCACACCAAATTCCCTGCCTTTTTTGTTATCAAATTCCACGTCAGATCCAGATGGGCTGGTGATCTTCACATGCACCGCTTCTTCTGTCACGTCAGTGACCTTGTGAATCAGATCAGCCAGGACCGGAATATCAATTTTGCCAATATTGTTGATGATCATTTCCGGTGTAGCCCCGACCAGGCACATGTATTTCAGTTCCTTATTCTCCTCCATGGCTCTGTCGTAGACTGTGGAATAGAAAAGCCATTCATAATTATATTCCACCCATGCATCTGCACCTTTGATGGCTCCCACCAGAGTTTCAATCGGCAGGTCTGGATCGCCCGCTTTTCCATTTCCTCTCGTCGCTTTGATATTGATGACCACAGGCTTTGCACCCAGGATGACTGCCGCCTCCGCAGTTGCTTCTGCCACTTCCTGATTGGACTTGGTGTCCACTGTAATTACTACTGTTTCATCCTTTTGCAGTTTAAAACTGTCCCTGAGAAGTTTTAAACAGGCGTTTGTCAATTCGTATTCGTACATGATATACCTCCGTTTCATTGGCGAGCTTTAATTTTCTACCATATTAAACCAATAAAGGCCTGCGGACAATATCCCGAAAAGACAAGAAATACAGCGAATTTTGTCTACAGCGGACAAAAAAATAAATGGCAAACTTATGCCATTGTAAATGAATTTGTATTTTGATATGATAACGCCATATAGAAGGGAGTGACTTTATGATCAATATAACGTTAAGTTCTGTGATTTCACTGCTGACACAATATGGGATACAAGAGAAAACCCACTCTGAACGTTTTCAAAAGCTGCGGCTGGTCACTAATATCAATATTTTAGAAATCGGTTCACCAAATACGGACTGGCTTACCGGCGGGGAGCTGATCCTCTCTACGTTGAATATGTGTAGCGCGCCTGCCAATGTAATTGAAATTCTGAAAAGCCTGAGCTGTAACAACGCTTCCGCCCTGGGCGTACACTGCGCTTTGGGAAAGCAGGAATTAATTACACCTGCGGTTGTGGAAATTGCAGACAGCCTGGAAATCGCAGTGCTGATTATTCCAGACACCATCGCTTACAGCCAAATTTTATCTGCCCTTTACGATAAATTGCTGCACACCAGGTCTGAATATCTGGATAAAATAGAAAAAATTCAGAATGAAATCAAAGCAACGCTGATGGAAGAAGATAGTGTCCACAGTCTGATCGAAAAATTGAACGAGATACTCGGAAGTCCTGTAGCCCTACTCAATGAATACCTTTTGACCGATGCCTTTGCCTCAAAAAATCCAGAGGAGGAGTCCCTGCGGAGGAGTCTGCAGACAGCCTCTTCAAAGGCCTACCTGCGAGATATAAAAAAGCAAATTAGGCTTTCCGATCAAAATATCAGCAAATCCGTGCTGACTGTAAACGGCAAGGGGTATTCTCAACTGCTCTACCGAGTCAGCGCACAGGGCGTGACGCCCTATTACTTCATCGTCTGGAGAGACAAGGCCTCCTCTGATGATGACAATTTTGTCGTTTCCATCCTCGAATACGCGGCACAAATTCTGGCAATCCATTACATAAGAAATCTTCGTATCAGCAGTGATTTAAACGTATACAGTTCCATGGAATCCTTCTACTATGATATTTTATGCGGGAAAGAGGATGAAGAACTTCTCGCCACCGCTTATAAAAAGAACATCCACATCCATGGCAGGCACAGTCTCTGCAAAATCAAACTTTCTTTCAAGAAAAATAGTCTCTGCGATTTCAAAGATGTCTTAATCAAGGTCAAGCGTCTGTCCAACTGGCTGTCCATCCACAGCAATGCGGATTCCTATGTTATCGCGCCAGATCGGGAGATTTTGTTCATCCTGCATTACAGCGATCTGTCAGAAACGGCTTGCAATAGAACGCTCTCCGAGACTTGCTCCATGATTCAGGAGGAACTATTATTTCTGCCTGATATCGACTATGTGGACATCTATCAGGGAGAGTTCGTCCAAGGTCTCTTTAGCCTGCCTCTCAGTCTGCAATCCGCCGACAAAATCCAGGGTATCCTCTCAAAGCTGAACAGACATAACGGCATCTACGGCAAAGGGGTGCTAGGCATCTATTATTTTCTGGATATCCGCGACATTGATACTTTTGACCAGCTCTGCAGGGATGAACTTTTCCAGCTCAGTGAAAAACTGGGAAAACATAGCGGAGAACTGATGGACACGTTAGAGTGTTACTACGAAAATAACTGCAACCTGGGGCGGACGGCACGCCAGATGTATCTGCACCCAAATACCATCAAATACCGCCTTCATCAGATACGAGAAAAAATCGGCGCCGCACCCCTCGATGACGGCAACGAAATTCTCAAATACCACCTGCTGCTGAAGCGCAGGTGGCTGCTATAAGCGCGTCTGTAGAAATAACAGAGCCGGACCCAGTGACGTCCGGCTCAAAGCTGATGCAGATTACTTTTTTTGCTTCCTGATAAAGTGTCTTACTAACAATACCCCTATTGTTATAATCCCTGCCCAAGTCAGGATGAATACGAGCAGGATGATGAGCTAGACTGTTAACTGTGAGATCATGATTCCCCCTATAATGATTCGATTTTACGTCTCTTCTCTATTGACGCTATGGTTTCTCTTCTGCATACCCGCTTGCGCATGCGCCAGTAGATGATAAAATAAAATACAACCACGGCGATATAAAGCGTTGCTAATATAAGCTGACGTCTATACCTTCCGCCTTCCCCACCTTTAACGTACTCCCATTTCATAGCTTTTGGCGACAAGGATTTTCCAGTGAAGAAACCGTCTGTTTGTGATAGATCTTCAATACTAGCCTTGTATTTGAGTGCTTCTTTCCCCCCAATCAAGTTCCCCTGCTGATCGAATTCCATAGGATACCACTTCTTTTCCCCGCTGTTTCTATCTTTAACCTGGAGATCGCTGAAAGCTGCAGGGCTCCCTGATCCATCATCAATCACGCCAAAATATATCTTTACATCGTCCAAGGTCTCATCCCCATAAGAATTTTCCCACACCGGTATTTCAGAGAACTCGTCTATAAATTCTATGGATAACGGTACTAAAAATGACAAGCTTAGGACTGGAATTAGCAAGCCAATCCATTTGTTTTTACGCCCCGCCAAATAAAATTCCAATATTCCAAAGACTATCACATTGAAAACAAGCAATATCAAAATGGTTATTATCTCAAATTTGTCTTCCATAAAATCCCCCTTTCTACAGTTCCTGAATATTCATTTTCTCAAGTTCTTCTCTCTGCCTTTTATGACGAAGCTGAAATCTTCTTGTCAAATGAATCAGCAACAAGGGCAGAGTGACGATTCCTAAATCCCACAAGAAAATATTCTTCGAAAAAGTAGTATAACCGAATTTCACTCCATCGTCCATCCCATCTTTCCATGTGGTGGGCGTATCCATTGTAATTGCATAATCCCCTTTTAACTCTTTCTGCACATCCTTCAATCTATACTCTCCCCATGCGATTTCATCAATCAAAGTCCCTTCTTCATCCTTGATCGATATATCTGTCACTGCAATTATCTCATGATCTTCACTCCATGTAACTGTTGCTTCTGCGGTCCTTCCCTTGTCCAAACTGCATGTCAATTTTTCTTCTTTTGTCGGCACGTCCAAGCTATATGCCCAAACAGTCAGGGATAAAAAAACGACCCATGCAGCCGCGATGAGCGCCAGCCCTGGAAATACACTTTTTTTGGAGGACAACCATAGCTGTAACAGAATCAGCAATATGCTCATACCAATCAAACTCAAAACGTATAACATATTATCGCTCCTTTTTATATTCACTAATCAAAAGTTTAGCAGTCTCAAAGTCTAATCGATCCTCTAAAGCAAGACGTTTGATCAGTTTCACATAGGGTTCCGCTTCCTGATCGTCCGTCATCTTTATCCTGTCAATCAAGCGATCCAGACGCAGACGAACCGTAGGATACGTCACATCGTATTTTGCAGCCATTTCCTTTAACGAACCGCTTACCAACATAAAGTTCTTGATAAACGTGATATCCTCCTCTTCTAAATTTTCCATCCAAGATGGCACTACTCTAATCGTCATTCTTTTTTCCCCCTTACAAATCTTCCAGACGTGTCTTGTCTAACTGGTTTCTATTTTTTCTCTGCAGTCTGTCACCCAGGACCATAAGCCAAAGAATCAGCGGACAGATTGCATGAAATGCAAATGCGATAAAATAATTTTTTAGGGAAAAGGTTTTAACTGTCTCACTGATTTTGTCCTGCTCATCTCTCAGTTCCTCAAGTGATACTGTACTGCCAGTGAACCCCTTCGTAAAGGAGCGCATAGCATTGTCGATCTGTTTCTTATACTGCATCGCCTCTTCACTTCCGACTAGCTCCCCTTCTTTGTATTCCAGCGCTATATACTCCAAATCCTTCTCTGTTTCCCCATTCACCAGATATCCTATAGCATGCATGTGCTTCTCGTGATCTGCAGCAGTCTGGATTTCTCCAAATTGATCGTCTTCAATCATGACTGAGACGCTTCTTATACCACTGCTGCTGTGGGAAATCCAACTGAATTGGATGGAAGAGAAGATCGCAAGGATAGTAATCGCCGCTGGAATTACCCATTTCCACTTTTTCTGAAGTTTTATCATCTGCCATTCTGCTAGTATCGTTAGCGCTGCAACCCCAATAAAAATGAAAATTGATGTAAATGCTAAAAAAATTATCATTCGTCCCACCCCTTTTTTTAATTTATTTAAATATAACACTCAATTTTATTAAAGTCAATACTAAAAATAAATTGCAATTTTATTTAACCTTTCTCGAATGAGATTCCATAAAAAGCGGCGGACGCCACTACGCTAATGCGGCGAGGGGAATCCTCTCTGCACCCCCCTTTTAAACTCATAGGAAATTGAAAAAGGCTGCCCCGATAAGGACAGCCTAAAAATTCAAATATGCAGTTTATGCTTCTTTCGCAGCTTCCGCTTTTGGAGCGGCCGGTTTTGCCGGTGCTTTTTTTACTCTCATGTTGTTGATTGCGCCAGTTGGACATTCTTTTGCACAGAGTCCGCAGTTTTTGCATTTCTCTGGATCGATGCGGGCAACATTGTTTTCCACAGTGATCGCATCAAACTTACAAGCCTTTTCGCACTTCTTACATCCGATACATCCGTTGGAGCAAGCTTTTCTAGTTACAGCGCCTTTTGCTTCAGATTTGCACTGAACCACAACCAGGTTCTTAGCGCTCTGAATCTTGATAACTGCGTTAGGGCAAGTCTTTGCGCAGACACCGCATCCCACACAATTATCTCTGTTGACAACTGCCACGCCGTCGCAGATATGGATGGCGTCAAAATCACAAGCAGCTTCACAGTCACCGAGACCGATACATCCATAAGGACACGCGCTCAGTCCGCCAAAGAACTGCTTTGCAGCGGCACAAGTTTTGATGCCGTCATATTCCATGATGGTCTTCGCCGCTTCTTTCGTACCGTTACACATTACCATTGCTACCTGCTTGTCAGCAGAACCGGATTCAACACCCAGGACAGCCGCCAGCTTATCTGCAACCTCAGCGCCGCCTACGGGGCACTTTGAGCAGCTCAGACTGTGGTCTTCAGTAAGCGCATTCGCATAGTCATCGCAGCCCGCATATCCGCAGGCGCCACAGTTCGCGCCTGGCAGTTCTGCACGGAGCAATGCAAAAGTTTCATCAACAGGTACAAAGAATACCTTTGAAGCGATAGTCAGTATCGCCGCAGCAACAAATCCCATTGCCACTACGATTAAAATTGGTGTTAACATTCCTATCCTCCTTCTCTACTGGAATAATCCGCTGAAGCCCATGAAGCCCAGGGATAACATAGCAGCAGTAATTAATGTAAGAGGAACTCCTCTAAATGCATAAGGAACACCGTCTTCGTTCTCTAATTTGCCTCTTACACCGGCAAATAGCACCATTGCCAGTAAGAAACCGATTCCTGCACCTGCAGCATTGAAGATTGATAAAACATAACCATAACCAGCGTCGATATTAGAGATGCAGACACCCAGTACTGCACAGTTTGTTGTAATCAATGGCAGATAAACGCCCAGCGCTTTGTGCAGGGAAGGGATATATTTTTTCATCATCATTTCAATCAGCTGTACTAATGCAGCGATTACGAGGATGAATACTACAGTCTGTAAGTAACCGATCTCAAAACTGTTGAGCAGTTTCATGATCGGCCATGTGGCAATCGTGGCCAGAACCATTACGAAGATAACGGCAACGCCCATGCCTACTGCGGAGTCGAGTTTCTTTGATACACCTAAGAATGGACAGATACCCAGGAACTGCGCCAATACATAGTTGTTTACCAAGATCATACTCATCACTGTTGTTACTATTAGCATACTTTGTCAGCTCCTTTCTCACATTCTTTTCTTGCGCCGCCGCACATTGCGGACATTGCGCATCCGTCACAGCCAAATTCCTTCTTCTTCAGTCCTTTGCCTTTTGTAAAGAAGTTTACAGCAGCAATCAGAATTGCGAAAACAAAGAATCCGCCTGGAGCCAGGTTAAAGATTCCCATGCCAGGGATGATATCCGTCAGAACGTTGATTCCAAAAGCAGTACCGGAACCGAAGAACTCTCTGATCAGACCCATTGCACCAAGCGCGAGGGTAAATCCAATACCCATGCCGATACCGTCGAGGGCGGAATCAAAGGCGTTGTTCTTGCTGGCAAACATTTCGGCTCTTCCCAGAATGATACAGTTTACTACGATCAGAGGAATGAATAATCCCAGTGAAGCGTAGAGGGAAGGCACGAAAGCCTGCAACAACAGCTGAACAACGGTTACAAATCCTGCGATAACTACGATGTAGCACGGGATTCTCACCTTGTCAGGAATAATTTTTCTAAGTAGTGAAATAACGATATTGGAGCAAATCAGTACCGCTGTCGCAGAAACGCCCATACCGATACCGTTAATTGCTGAGGAGGTTGTCGCCAGTGTCGGACAAGTACCTAACAGTAATACCAGTACAGGGTTTTCTTTGATGATACCTTTGGTAAGGATGCTCAATTTACTTGCTTTCTTTTCCATTATTGCACACCTCCCATTGCTTTGTACTGGTCTAATGCACAATATACACCATAGTGAACCGCGTTAGAAGAAATCGTGGCTCCAGTAATGTAGGTTACGCTGGAATCATCCTTTGCCGCCGTCGATGTTAATTCTGTAAGACCCTTGTACTGCTTTAAGTGTTCAGGCGCATGGGCTTTTGTTCCAAGGCCCGGCGTATCTGCATGAGCAGTTACCTTAACGCCTGTAATCGCACCATTGCTGTCGATACCGATCATCTCGGTCAGTGCGCCGCCAAATGACTTCGTTACGACTGTAACGACCATTCCGCTGCCGTTATCAGCAACGTAACATTCCTCAACGTAAACCTTATCTTTTTCTTCCGTTACCAGCTTTCCTGTATACTTAGTAAAAGTATCTGCCGCAGGAAGAAGTTCCGCTCTAGCTTCATTTGCAGCTTTGATCGTATTTTCGTCGATAATTGGTTTTGCCACACCGTATGTAGCCGCTAAAGCAGCTGTAATAACCAGACAGATGCATACAAGAACTACGATCGGTGCAACGTATTCTTTAAATGTGTTGTTGTTTTTCATTTTTTCTTTGCACCTCCATAAGTTAATTTGATGCACAACTGATCGATCAGCGGAGTCAAGATGTTCATCAGCAGGATGGAGAAGGAAACGCCTTCTGGATATGCACCCCAAAGTCTGATGATCATTGTCAGCAGTCCGCAGCCAATGCCCATGATCACCTTGCCTAAAGGCATGATCGGGGAAGTGACATAATCGGTTGCCATGAAGAAGGCTCCCAGCATAACGCCTCCTGCGCAAATGTGGAAGACTGCCATATTGAGTGCGCTTACGTCACCGCCTACGATTGCATAATAAACAAATGCGAATACGAATACGGTTCCGATGAAGCAAACTGGAATGATCGGCGAAATGATCTTCTTCCAAATCAGGAAGAGGCCGCCCAGAAGTAATGCGACGGCGCTGACTTCGCCTACTGATCCGCCGATGAATCCGAGGAACATCTCCATATTTGCAGGCAGGTCCGCTACGTTGCCTTCCTGCAGCACGCCCAGCGGCGTTGCGCTTGTTGCCGCATCAACTGTTGACATCGATGGAGTAGGCCATGTCGTCATTTCAGTTGCAAAGGAGATAAATAATACGATTCTTGCCGTGATGGCAGGGTTAACGACGTTTCTTCCGAGACCGCCATAAATCTGCTTTACGATAATAATTGCTACAAAACATCCGATAATCGCCATCCAATAAGGGAAACTGGACGGAACGTTGAATGCGATCAAAAGGCCTGTCACGGCCGCACTGAGGTCGCCCACAGTCTGTCTCTTGTGCATCAGTTTATTGTACAGCCACTCAAATCCTATGCTGGCGGCTACACATACGAGAGTTAATGCGATAACTCTGAAACCGAAAACATATATACTTACTAAAAAAGAAGGTAACAAGGCAATCAATACCATTGCCATTGTCTTTGTAGTATCCAGGCCGGTGACCAAGTGCGGTGCTGAGGATACTGCTAAATTACCATAGTATTTTTTATCCATTATTTAATTCCAGCCTCCTTTACAACAGCCTTTCCAAGCTTGTTCATGAAGCCCAGAGGTCTTCTTGCAGGACATACGTATGAACAGCTTCCGCATTCCATACACTGCATTACCTGCAGATCAGCGAGCTTCTGTGCATCTCTGCGCTCATACGCCTCTGCCAGTGCTGTAGGAAGCAGATTAAACGGACATGCGTGATGACATCTTCCGCAGTTGATACATGCAGTTTCTTCAGGAATATATGACTTTTCCTTTGAGAATGCAAGAATCGCATTATTGTTTTTTACGATTGGCATCTCGTCGGAGAAAATCGCTCTGCCCATCATCGGTCCACCCATCAAAATCTTCCTTGGATCTGATTTGTATCCGCCGCAGAAATCAATGACATCGTGAATCTGTGCGCCGATTGGAGCGATAATGTTCTTCGGCGCTGCTACTGCGTCGCCGTCTACTGTCATTCTCTTCTGGATGAGAGGTACGCCGGTCCTGAAATACTGTCCTACAAATGCAACAGATGTTACATTAGATAGAATGACCCCTAGGTCTGCAGGAAGTACGCCTGCTGCCATAGGCTTGCCAGTGATTTCATAAACAAGAACACGCTCCGCTCCTTTTGGATATCTGGCCTGCAGCTTGAACGTATGCATGTTCGTGAGACCTTGTTCAGCAAACATCTTATCCAGCTTTTCGATTGCATCAGGCTTGTTTTCCTCGATTCCAATATATCCTTCATCAAGTCCGATGTAGTCCATGATCAATTTCATCCCGTCGATAATGTCCTGAGTATCTTCAAGCATTGTCCTGTGGTCAGAAGTGATGAACGGCTCACATTCCGCACCATTGACGATTAAAGTATGTACTTCGTCGAGATTCTTTGGGTTGTACTTGATGTGTGTCGGGAATGAAGCGCCGCCCAATCCTACGAGACCACTGTCTCTGACGGCCTTAACAAAACTAGCCAGATCATTTACCTGAGGAACTTTAATTTCCTCCCACATCTCTTGTTTTTTGTCAGTTTCAATCACAACCAACGTGTCGTTTCCGCCTGTGGCAGAACGCTGTGTTTCAATGCCTGCAACGGTTCCGGATACGCTTGAGTGAATAGGTGCACTTACGAATGCATCTGTATCGCCGATAAGTTGTCCGACCTTGACCGCATCACCTTTCGCTACTAAAGGCTTACAAGGCGCACCAATATGCTGTGACATTGAGATCTTGACAACGTCAGGAATTGGCATAACTTCGGTTTCACATTTCGCCGTGTTCTTATAGTGTCCGGCGTCGATGCTATGTAAATGCTTTGCATTTGAACTCATATTTGAAACCTTCCTTTCTAAAAAATAGTTGTCTAATAATCATACGCAATACATTATACTACAAAGAACGACAAAAATCATTAAAATTTTGACATATTTTTAACTCTTCGCAGGTTCCAAAATTACCCTAGAACCATTCCATCTGTTTGCTTTGGATTCACTCTCCTCCAAAGCATATGCAGATGTATACATCAAAATGTCAAAAATCCTTGTCTTCTTGACAGTCAGGAATTATAATCTAATATAATATGAAGGAAAGAGGTCTGTTCATCATGATAAAGAAAGAAGAATTGCCAATCTGCCCGGTCGCCACCACCGTACAACTGATCGGCAGCAAATGGAAACTGCTGATCATCCGCAACCTTCTTGATCGTCCATGGAGGTTCAAAGAACTGCAGAAGTCGCTCACAGGCATCAGTCAGAAAGTGCTCACCGACAGCCTGCGATCCATGGAGGCAGACGGTATCATCCAGCGTACCGTCTATCCGGAAGTACCGCCAAGGGTGGAGTACGCATTATCCCCATTAGGTGAAACCCTGCGCCCCATTCTCGATTCCATGGGACAGTTCGGAGCTTATTATCAGAATCTCGTCAATTCGCAGACACCAGAGCACGATGAATAAGAGGACAAAATAAGAAACCACTCCGTCTGCAACTTGAGAGTGGTTTTTGCTTTATGTAAGTAAGAATGGTTCTCCGTCTGATAACAAGGGCTCAAATATCGTATACTTTTTCTCTATGTCCAATAGCGAGGAGCAGGATAATCACTCTGTCATCCTCTATCTGTGCAATCAAACGGTAATCACCTGCACGATACCTCCATTGTCCGCTTCTGTCAGCGGTAAGCCCTTTTCCATATTGACGAGGCTCTGTACAATTTTCCAAGTTTTTCCGTACCCATGCCAAAACTAATTTTGGTGTATACTTATCTAGTTTTTTAGCTCCTTCAGCGCTGTTTTCGAAAATTCCACTTTTTATTTCATCTCAGTCCCAATTCCTTTTCCACCTCATCGAGAGAATAAGTGATGGAATCTGCTTGGTATTCAGCCAATGCATTATCATAAGCCTTTAAATCATACTCCTCTTCAATACGATCAAAGACAGACTGTCGTACAAGTTCTGAAACTGAAATGTTATGCATCTCCGCATATTTTTTAATCAACATGGAATCCTCTTCACTTAATCGTAATGAAATTGTCATATTCTCATCCCCCTTCTTTGTAATACACCGTATTACGAATCGACGATTTTGTCAAATGCCTTTACCATAAATATCACGGCAAAACCATGAAAGTAAAATAGCGCGCCTTCATTTTTCAAAAATACTGGGCATGATGGCATAAAATGCTGCTTAAGCCAACATTCCCGCCTTCATTTTTAATTTTTTTAAGTTTACTTGCGCAACTCCCTTTGCAAACGCCAGATTCCAATACATAAACTTCCACATAATGGTATATTTTATAAATTTGACGAAAAGCAGCCTGATAAAAAGAGGAATACTCTTGATATAGCGGGATTCTTTACCACCTTCGCGCAAGTAGGACACCAGAATTCAAAAATGAAGGCGGATTGGTTTACAATAATCAAAAAATGTGCCTGTAACAAGCAAAAAAATGAAAATGAAGGCGAAAAATGTTATCATGCGTTTGCCGTGCCATAAATATGATTTAATAAAATTTTTAATTTAGATGTTTTATTTTCCCTTTTAGTGGAATATTATTTATATAACGTTTAAACAAATATTTAATTGTTTAAGCCAAACGAAAGGATGTGCAAGAAATGAAAGAGATACACCTGCCACACGATCACGGCAATAAGACTTCCGCTTTTATTCAAAACATGCCCTGCCAGGATGTCTTTGATAAGACTGCCGAAACCTTTGCTTTGATCAGCGATCCCACTCGGGTGAAAATCCTCTGGCTCCTGTGCCACACAGAAGATTGTGTTGCCAACATTGCCGCTGCCATCGAGATGTCTTCTCCTGCCGTATCGCATCACTTAAGAGTACTGAAGCAGGCTGGACTTCTCACTTATCGAAAGTGCGGCAAAGAAGTGTATTACACTTTGGCCGATACAGACGAAGCCAGATTGGTACATCACATCGTAGACATCATATTCGATTTAAATTGTAAAGAGAGGTACTGACAATGAAAAAAACTTACAAACTGGAAAACTTGGATTGTGCAAACTGCGCAGCAAAGATGGAAACCGCTATCAACAAGATGGACGATGTGGAATCCTGCACCATCAGCTTCATGTCACAGAAGATGACAATCGAAGCTGCTGAAGACAAATTCGAGTTGATTCTTGACGATGCGCAGAAGGCGATTAAAAAAGTAGACCGAGGCTGTAAAATCGTAAAATAGAAAACGAGTGCATAACGGAGCGTCGCTCCTATGCACTCATGTCGCCCGCAAGGGGCGACTCTTCGCAAGGTACGTTCTTTGAAACATACGGAAATACGTCCTTTGGACGATATTTCCTATGTTATAATGAAAAGGGGGATATCACAATGACGAAATCGCAAAAATTTGATTTGGTCAAGATTTTCGCTGCTGCTGCTTTGTTTATTGGTGGATATGCAACGGATATCATCTGGTTTTTTATCGCAGCCTATGTCATCGCCGGATACAGGACTATCATTGAAGCTGTCATGGGCATCGTCCGCGGCCAGCTCTTAGATGAGAATTTTCTGATGACCATCGCCTCTCTGGGGGCAGCATACTGCCGGGATTATCCCGAGGCGGTAGCTGTCATGCTTTTCTATCAGGTGGGAGAGTTTTTTGAGCACTACGCCGTTAACAACTCCCGAAAATCCATTGCCGACTTGATGGATATCAAAGCGGAGTTTGCGAACAAACTGGTTGACGGGAAAGAGATTACAGTCGAACCGGAAGAACTGGCCCTCGGCGATTTGATTCTGGTAAAACCGGGGGAAAAGATTCCAGTGGACGGCATCGTCATTGAAGGTAATTCATCCCTGGATACTGCTGCACTGACAGGAGAATCCGTGCCAAGGGATGTGGGGATTGACAATGAGATTATCAGCGGTACCATCAACTTGACAGGTGTTCTCAAAGTCAAGGTTACGAAATTATATGAGGATTCTACTGTTGCCAAGGTGCTGGATTTAGTCGAGAATTCCGGCAGCCGGAAAGCTTCAGTAGAAAAATTTATTACAAAGTTTGCCCATTACTACACGCCAATCGTGGTAGGGTTAGCCATTTTATTAGCGCTAGTTCCTCCCCTCCTCCTCAGTGGACAGCACTTTGACGACTGGCTCTACAGGGCGATGATCTTCCTGGTCATCTCTTGCCCTTGCGCCCTGGTCATTTCTGTACCGCTCAGTTTATTCGCCGGCGTCGGTTCCGCGTCAAAGCAGGGAATTTTAGTCAAAGGCAGTAATTACCTGGAAGCATTGGCACACGTCAAAGCCTTCGCTTTTGATAAGACGGGCACGCTGACTACAGGCAAATTTGCAGTGACAAAAGTTCATACGATGGCAGATGCGACAGAAGACCATCTGCTGGAAATCGCAGCCCATGGCGAAAGCTTGTCAAATCATCCGATTGCCCTCTCCATCGTCCAGCACTTTGGCAAGGTGGACAGCAGCCAGGTGACAAATTATGAAGAAATTTCCGGGAAAGGCGTTTCAGGAATATATAAAGGAAAGAAAATTTACTGCGGCAACAGCCGCCTGATGCAGGATCTGGACGTAAAGTTTAATGCCCCGGCCGAAATCGGTTCTGTGGTTCACGTCGTCTACGGCGGTACTTATCTGGGATACATCGTGGTTGCAGATACCATCAGAGAGAACAGCGCCGCAACCATTAAAGACCTCATGCATCTTGGAGCGGAACAGACCATCATGCTGACAGGAGACAGACAGGAAATCGCAGAAGCTGTCGCATCAGAAATCGGTATCACCAATGTACTTTCTGAGCTGCTGCCAGAAGACAAAGTCACTTCACTGGAAAGCGTCCTGCACACCAGTCAGAAAGGCCGTCTGGTTTTTGTCGGTGACGGCATTAATGACGCCCCGGTTCTGGCTCGTGCTGATGTGGGAATCGCCATGGGCGCTTTCGGTTCAGATGCAGCAATTGAAGCATCTGACGTGGTAATCATGGCCGACGACATCTCAAAGCTTGTCACGGTGACAAGGATTGCCCGCAAGACCTTACGCATCTGCAAGCAGAACGTCATCTTTGCGCTTGCTGTCAAATTTGCCATCATGGCTCTGGGCGCATTGGGCATGGCTACCATGTGGGATGCCGTGTTCGCCGATGTGGGGGTCGCTTTTATCGCCATCCTCAACGCAATGAGAGCGCTGAAACTCTAAAAACGTGACAGGGCAGACATACAGTTGATTTAACATCAGCTATGTGTCTGCCCTTTTTTATTTTACTGGATCTTTTGTTATTTGATCTAACTGCAGATCAAATAACATGTTGAAGATATAGCGCATAATTGTCGCTCTGCGGGCGATGCCCACCAGTTTGCCTTCCTGGTCTATAATCGGTATCTTCTTAAACTTTTTCTTTGACAGAATCCTGGCAACCTCGTCGATAGGATGATTTTCCGTCACACAAAAGACCTTGCGTGTGGCCAGATCCATCACATTCCGCTGTTTAAACTCAGCGACTTTCTGCTCAAAGGTTTCATCGTCGTAGAGAACCATGACGGAGTCGCCTCCATAAATAGAGCGCGTCTTCTGTTTTGAAACGGCCCGCATGATGTCGCCGTCGCTGATAAAGCCAGTTACATGCCGCTCTTCATCGACGACTGTCAGGCCGCCAACTTCTTTTTCTACCAGCAGCTTTACCACGTCTCCCAAAGTTGCTGTCACTGGACAGGTGTAGACATCTGTATCCATAATCTTTCCGATTGGCGCTTTCATTACACTCCTCCTTATTCTTCTTCCAAAGGCGCTTCGCCGCCCTTGCGTACTTTTAAGACAGCCAGGATGAGGGCCACAGCAGCTACGCAGGCAGATGCGGCATAGGCAGCTCTTACTCCGCTGGCAGTCTGAAGCAGCGACGTCGGCGCCTTGCTGGAGCTGGTTACCATGGTCATAATTGTGATAATCAAGGCTGTACTGATAGAGCCGCCTACCTGGCGTCCCGTGTTACTGATGGCGTTGCCATGAGCAATGTACTCGTTTTTCAAAGAGTTGATTCCCCAAGTATTGACCGGCATATTGGCAATGGTCTGACCAAAAGACTGCAAGACATAAATGACAATCAACAGCAGAACCGAAGTGGTCGGTCCGATAAAGGCCAAGGCAGTCAAAGAGCCTGTCAGTGCGGTCAGTCCGATAATAGAAATTCCTCTCGGTCCGAATTTATCAAAGAGCAGACCACTGATGGGGCTCATGAAAATTGAGGCAACGGCTCCCGGCATCATCAGCATACCAGTCGTAAAAGCAGAAAATCCTTTTACGCTCTGTAAGTAAATAGGCAATACGATACTTCCCACAGATAGAGCGGAATTAATAATGGTCACAATCGCTGCCGAACAGGCAAAGACCGGCGTCTTTAAAATTCTCAGTTCAAGCAGCGGTTCATCCAGATGAAACTGTCTGCGAATAAACCAGATAAAGGCAGCGGCCCCTATGAGCAGCGGCAGGATGACCAGCGGACTGCCCCACCCCTTCGTGCTTGCACTGGAAAAGCCGTACAACAAACCGCCAAAAGCAAAGGATGACAACACGATGGACAGCAGATCCAGGTGAGGTCGCTTCCGTTCGCCTACGTTTTCCAGCAAGAAGATGCTGAGAACCAAAATAACGATAGCTAGAGGGATGATCGAATAGAACATCATTCTCCAGCCAAAGCGGTCGATAATCCAACCGGCAAAGACTGGGCCGATAGCCGGCGCACAGCTCATGACGATGCCGGCCATACCCATGGCCGTGCCTCGCTTTTCTCGCGGAAATACCAGCATCGGTACGTAAGCTACCAGAGGCAACTGAATACCGGCTCCCATGGCCTGCATGATTCTGCCTATGATCAAAATAGGAAAGGAACCGGCCATGCCAGTCACCAAAGTGCCGACGATAAATACTGCCATGGATATGATGAACAGCAGTTTTGTCGCAAACCGATCAATTAAATAGGCGGTAACCGGCACCATAATCCCATTGACAAGCATATAGATGGTTGTCACCCATTGGGCGGTCCCTGCATTAATTTGGAACGTTTCCATCAGTTTCGGCAGCGCCGGCGACAAGACCGTCTGATTGAGAATGGCGATAAAGGCACCGCCGACAACAATTGCGATAATCATAATTTCTCTTTTTGTAACACCTGATTTTGGAACTTGCGATAAATTTTTTTCTTTCAACTTTTTCCCTCCCAGCACAGCAGAACTTTCTAAATCTGCTTTTTTGTGGAAATAGGAATCTTTGATCCCGTTATTTCCGCGTTTATTATATTTTTAAGAACCCGCTGCAGCAGCGTCATCAGCGTCTCTTTTTCTTCTTGACTGAAGCCGTCTGTCATCAACTGTTCCACATTGTCTAACACCTGATAAAATACAGGTACAAAAGACTCTCCTTTTTCTGTCATGACCAGATAATTACTGCGGCAGTCCTTTTGACTGCGCACTCTTTGAATCAATTCACTCTCTTCCATGCGTGACAAAAGGCGGGTTACGGTGGAACCCTTCAGCAGTAAGTAATCTTCCACATCCTTCTGGCTGACCTCATGGTCTGACCCAAATTGACAGCGCATATTATTGAGAAATAGCAGTACCAGCGACTGTACATAAGTAATGTCGTTCTGGGCCACTCCGTGATTCAGCATAGCTTTCTGGCCGTTGGCAATTTTCTTGAACAGATCACTGTAGTATACCTTTTCGCAACTCATCTCTTTTCCTCCAAATTTACTTAGCTAACTAATAATTAGTGCGCTAAGTATAATACTACAAATAAAGTCAAATGTCAATGCTCATAAAAAACGTGGAAATACGTTCTTTAAATGATATTTCCTATATTGTAAAAATCGGCGGCATAAGAACTTAAAAGTTCCAATGCCGCCGCTGGACCGCTGTATTTTCTCAGCAGCCATTCGTTTACAGAGAGCCCGATCCGACTTCGAAGTGATATTTGATAATGCCCAAGTCTATCTTGCTGTATTTACTTTCTTTTACTTCAAAAGTTACATCCTCACCGTTTAATGTGAGAAAAAAGTTTTGTCTGTTCATGGCTGTTGGTGCAAGCAGCACAGCCTCCATCCCCTTTCGAAACCATTCCGGCATATCATCCTCCAGGTTGCAGAGCTCTGACATGGCTTTCGACTTATGGGGAACCCCCTGCGTCGCTCCATATCCTAAGGCCAGGACGCAGATCAGTTCTTCATGATCTCCCACGACGGCCTTACAGTTCCCCCTCTTATAGGTAGCTGCTGCCCAGCAAGTGTTCAGGCCTAACTGTTGAGCCTTTAGAGCGATGCGTTGTCCATAATATCCTAGCTTTTCTTCCAGCTTCTCATCCGCAGGGCCTGCCAAGGCGATATAATTGGATACGCCGCGAAAGCCTACGCTGTAGGCCATCAAACCTTTGAATACATCTTTATCATTTAAAATCATCTGTATGGTTAGTGAGCCCTCCTGGTTGCATCTGTTGATTTCTTCCTGCAGCCCTTCAACTGCGCTGGCTGCTATTTCTTTGTCTTTATAACGCCTTACTGCATGTCGAGCTTCCATTGCCTCTATAATTGTCATGTTATTTCCCCTTTCTTTTCAGATAATTTGTCATAGCAAATTAATCTTCGTATCCAGTAATGTTTCAGTCAGCAGACCCCAGTCTCCCCCATAATGAAAACCTCTCATATTGGCCATTGCGGCCAGGCCGTGCACCGTCGCCCACATGACTAATAGGTTATCTCGATATCTTTTTTTGTCAATATGATGGTGTTCCATACACTTTACAGCTGTTTCCTTAAAAATGTTAAATGGAGCAAAATCTCCTTCAAAAGCAGCTTCGGTCAGATTGATCCGGTACTCTTCGTTATCATAGATAAACGTAAAGTAATGTGGATTACATGCAAAGAAATTGACATATGATTTTCCCATTCTGATCGCCGCAGTTGCCATTTCACTTTCGTCTATATCCTCTAATAAAGCGTCACAAAATTTCTTCGTCACATAATTTTTCATTTCAGCCAACAGTTCATCAACATTTGCAAAATGATTGTAGCAGGCCGTAGGAGACACGCCTACTCTCTTAGATAATTTCCTCAAGGAAAAATCCCCTCTGCCCTTTTCGTGAATCAGGGCTAGGCCCTCTTCTATCAGTTCAGTCTGCAGGTTTCCATGGTGATATGGTTTTTCTTTCACATTTTTGCCCTTCCTTCTCAGTATCAAACTATATTAACACATGTTAATATAGCTATAATAGCATCCATATTAACATGTGTCAAC
Organism: Emergencia timonensis; assembly: GCF_900086585.1. Taxonomy (GTDB): domain Bacteria; phylum Bacillota; class Clostridia; order Peptostreptococcales; family Anaerovoracaceae; genus Senimuribacter; species Senimuribacter timonensis. The sequence continues at coordinate 950,467 of NZ_FLKM01000008.1, read as the reverse complement.
ATAGATGAAAATGTTTAACAAACATTTTACTTGTGCGCCGAAATCCACTATAATATAATGAGTGAACAAAAATAGAAATCCAGGAGAATGATGATGAAATTAAAGATAATCAACTTACAGAAAAACTTCGAAAGCAAGGAAGTTTTAAAGGATATTACCTTTACCTTTGAAACAGGAAAAATTTACGGTCTTTTAGGTAAGAACGGCGCAGGCAAAACCACTTTGTTTAATTGTATTGACGAAGATCTTCCCATCGACGGCGGCTCCTTTGTCATTGAGGAAGACGGCGCCGAGAGGAATGCAAGCCCTGACGATATTGGCTACGTCCTCTCCACTCCTGCTGTTCCTGAATTTTTGACAGGGCGAGAATTCCTAAAATTTTTTCTGGACATTAATGGGTCCAAAATAAAAGAACCCAAGACCATTGACGAATACTTTACCTTCATGGATATTGAAGAAGCAGACCGCGACAAGCTGATGAAAGACTATTCCCATGGCATGAAGAACAAGATGCAGATGCTGGTCAATATTATCGGCAACGCTGGTATTCTACTCTTGGACGAACCGCTCACTTCCTTCGACGTGCTGGTGGCGGAACAGATGAAGGACCTTCTGCGCCAAATCAAAAGCGACCACATCATCATCTTCTCCACCCATATCATGGACCTAGCGGTCAGCCTCTGTGATGAAATCGTAATTCTCAATAATGGCGTTTTAGAAGAGATCGATAAGACAAACTTAACTGAATCGGGACTGAAGGAGCGAGTCATCGGCATTCTGAAAGGGGAAGACAATGTTTAAAACGTTCAAAAAAGCCTTCGCATTGAAAAATACATACAGGGTTAACGGCATCATCTTTTCCCTGAAGCAGATTCCTCTGATCAAGAAGCTGCTTCCCGCTGTTCTTTACAGGAGCCGCGGCCTGAAGCTATTTGCGGGCATCGTCAGCGTTATACTAGAACTCGCTAACGTCTTTGTCACAAAGCCTGTCTATGTGGCCCTGTTGATCTATCTGCCGGCCACCTTGTATCAAGCAGATACCGCAGCCATTGTACTGCACATTTTTCTGCTGATGACCCTGATCGGTGTCATTATGAATTCACACCTCTTTAATCCTACAAAGGATAAATACTATGCCATGTTCCTGCTGAAGATGGATCCCAGGGAATATGTACTGTCTAATTACGGATATTTTCTATTAAAATCACTGCTGGGTCTGGGCGCATCGTTTATCGTCTGCGGCCTTCTCGTCGGATTGCGTTTGCCGACTTGTATACTCATGGCATTTTTTGTCGTCTTCAGCAAGATCTGTTTTCACAGTTTTTTGTTGTGGCAATCTCAGCGGACAGGCCGAAAAACATATAACGAAAACAAACCTTCGCCAAGAATTTGGATAGCCATATTCGCAATATTGCTCTGCGCCTACGGGCTCCCGCTGATAAACCTGAATCTCAGCGAAACATTATTTTATATTTTGATGGTGCCCGTCATAGTCTTTGGTCTCGCGGGCAGCGTATATCTTTGGAGATTCCAGGGATACCGCAGGATCTATAAGGAGCTGCTCTCGGACAACAACATCTTCTTCGGCTACAGCGAAGCAGTCAGACAGGCCAATATTGATACCTTCCAAAAGAAACAGCTGGACAGCTCCGTCAAAGTCAACAGCAATAAAAGCGGTTACGGTTACCTTCACGAAATTTTCGTAAAGCGTCACCGAAAGCTGCTGACCAGATCTGCCCGCAATTTTTCCATCGGTATCGGCGTATTCCTTGTCACTGCCTTGGTCATGATTTTTATCAGTCCAGAAGTCGCAGCAAGAGCTAATCGGATGATGTTAAACTCTCTGCCGCTGGCCTTGTTAATCATGTATTTTGTCAACCGCGGACAATATGTCACCCAGGCTATGTTCATGAACTGCGATCACAGCATGCTCACCTATCGTTTTTATCGTCAGCCTGAAGCGATTCTGCAGTTGTTCCGGCAGCGGCTGCGCACTTTGGTCGCCATCAATTTGCTGCCAGCGATGCTCATCGCCCTTGGTCTGCCTCTGGTACTGTATCTGTCGGGCGGCACGGATAATCCGCTGAACTATTTGATGCTGTTCCTCGCCATCATTTCCATGTCGGTGTTCTTTTCCGTCCACCACCTGGTCATGTACTACCTGCTGCAGCCATATAACGTGGAACTGCAGTCAAAAAGCGTTACTTATGCCATTGTCAATTACATCACTTACATCATTCCCTTCGCCTTTATGTACATCAAACTGCCGACAATCGCTTTCGGGTCCTGCATGGTAGGGTTTGCTATCTTATACGTCATCCTTTCATTGGTTTTTGCCTATAAGTACGCACCGAAGACATTTAAGCTGAGATAACCTGTTACATATCAAAGCCGGCGCACCAACATTTTCAGTCGTTGATACGCCGGCTTTTTTCAACCGCTGCTACATCTTGGACAACTCGCTCTTTATCCACAGCATGCCGCCCACGGAACTATCGATCAAAAACATATCTCTGTTGATGACATCCATCAACTCGCCAATGGTGTCCATGGCATAACCAAAGGGCATAGCATTTTGATCCAGCTCCTCATCAGTCAATTCCTCCATCATCAATTTTTTCAAATCCGGATTTTTTCCCGCTAACAGCTTCAAGTATTTACGGGCTTTGGTGTAATCGTCCATTTTATAGTAGAGCAGAATCAAAGGAAACAGCATACCTGCGCTTTCCTCCTCGTAGGCCGCAAGAAGAGCTTCCGCAGAGGATACGTCCTCCATAAAAGCGTACAGAGCCATCAAGTCATAACGAATTCCCAGGTTGTCGTTTTCATTGAGCCTGATGATATTCAACCCTGCACGGATAGCCGCTCTGAACTTACCCAGTCCAATCAGATCGTCCATATAGGTTCCCAGCGCGCGAATATATGGTCTGGTTTCATGCATCATATAGAAACTGCCGATATTTTCTTCCGCAAAGTACCCTTCCTCCTCCAAATGCTTCTCTGTCTTTTTGATTAACTTCTCAAAGCGCTTCTTTGCTTCTTCCGGCGTGATGTCCATCAGGTCGATCAATAGCAGTTCCGCGTCAGTACAATAGGGGTCAATCGTCAGCGCTTTCTGGGCATTTTTCCTGGCCACTTTGACATCCTCAGCCTCCATTGCAAGATCCAGATAATACCACTGGTCTTTTTCCACTGGATCCACTGCCGCTAATTTATCGTTATATTGCTTCAGAAATTCATCTACTTTCCCCCTCGCCTCTTCCTCTGACAAATCCTTAAACTGATCCATGAATTCCTGCAACTCTCTAACTATTTTCTCTGTATCTTTACTCATCATCTAATCCTCCATTAACTGCGGTTATACGATTCTGCGCACGATTTCCGCCCTCGGCGCTAAGGTTTTGATATAAAATTCCATTTGATTGAGGCAGTCTTCCACCTGGACGGCAGCCAATCCCTCCGGTGCAAAGACCATGTAAACGGGATGACGCGTCTCCTCTGTCAGACACGTTTTCTCGTCGGGACCGGAAATCATGGTCAGAATCACGCCGCCATCATCCCTGCCGGTCAAGTCACCTTTATAGCTGTGTTTATCACGCCCGCCCATGCCGACAAAAGAAATTTCCTCCGCCGCCTCAAACAAGACCAGCGCCCCTTCAATTTTGTCTGCATCATGGGTACCGGTCAGCATGCGTGTCTTTAATTCCGTCAGAAATGCCACCTGGTTGATAGGATTGTACTCTGGAAAAGGGCGGTCTTTTAACAAAAAACTTTCCAATTGCGCCATGACAGGATAGGTCTTCTTGTGTTTCCGAAAATAACGGAAATAGGGGTCTTCCGAAAACTCCGCCTTGCGGTCGTAGGTTTCCGCCTGGCTTTTGATGGCGGCAAGTTCTTGATCCCGCATCGCTGCAAACCCCGCGAGATCCCATGCCGACCGATCCGGATACTGCACATCCAGGATTCCAAAGGGGATGTCCCTGCTCATTAAGGATTGATCCTTGTAGATTTCTATCATTCAGTGTTCCTCCTCCGCGAGTGCCTTAAAGCCCCGCTCCTCCAAAATCTCTGCCAGCAGATCTGTGAAATCAGTTTCACTGCCCCAGGATATATTAAAGATACCGCCGCCTCCGCCGGCACCGATACCGTCTACATAAACTGCCTCATCATCGCCGGTAATCGCTACGCTCAAACTAGCATAACTCCCATTTCTCATATAGTATCGCTCAAAGACGATCAAATCAATACCAACGCCGTCTTGAATATGGCTCACTTCGTCTTTGAGTTCAGGGGATATACCTCCCCTTTCCAGCATCTCTTTTTTTATATACTCTGCAGTTTCAATCACACTGCCTGCTCCCGCCATACAAATCTTAGCCATCAGATACTCTCCTTTCCGACTACCACTCTGCCCTGGTCGATGACTTCGCCCCATAAAGCGAAATATTCCTCGCAGAACTTCCTACTCGATAAACATTTTTATTTATCCAATCTCCTCATTTTAAACCTTTCTCACTTTTCCTCTTGTATAAGCTCTTCAAAACCACGTTCTTTTAAAATCTCTATCAGCGTTTTCAGCAGTTTGTCTTCTGTACTCCAAATTGCCTCCATCATCCCACCGCCACCGGCACCGATGCCGTCTACATAGACCGCCTCATTGTCACCGGTAACTGCTACGGTAAGGCTGGTAAATCCACTTGTCCTCATATAATATCGTTCAAATACGAATAACGCAACGCCTACGCCGTCCTGCACATGATATACTTCCGCTCTCAAATCGGGAGGTACTTTTCCCCTTTCTAACATTTCTGTTTTGATAAGCTCCGCAGTTTCAATCACACTGCCTGCTCCCGCCATACAAATCTCTGCCATTACCGCCTCTCCTTTCCGACTACCACTCTGCCCAGGTCGTCAATACCGATCACTTTCTCCCCTTTCGTCCGCAAATCCTTTACATAGGTCAAAATCTCCTGGTCGATGACTTCGCCCGGACAGATAATCGGGATTCCCGGCGGATAAGGAATGATTGACGATGCCGAGACTCTGCCCGCCGCTTTTTCCAATTTGATGCGTTCTTTCTGTTGCGGCAAAGGTTTCTGCACCAATTTTTTCTGCGTCAGACGCTGTTTTGCCGGTGCAGAGTTTATCGCTATTTGGCGATTAGAGGCGATTTCCCGCAGAGCAGACAGCAATCTGTCGAAGTCGCATCGTTTATTGCCGATTCCTGTCATACACATGACGATATTCCCTGTCACCAACTCTACGAAGATATTCCGCTCCATCAAAAGCGCTTCCAGCTCCAACCCGTCGATACCATAGGCGCTCATGTCCAGGTTGATTTTCGTATGGTCGAGAAGGGGATGTTTCATCACTCTCAACCCTTCGATCCGGGCAGCTTTTTCATAAAAAAACCGTAAATTTTCCTCCCACTGGCGAATCAAATCTTCTCCTTTTTGTTCCAACAGATCTGCATTAATATCCAGAGATGCCATCAAAAGGTAGGATGGACTGGTGCTCTCAATCAGCTGCAGCTTGTCCTCAAAGGCATACTTGTCAACTTTGTCCGAACAGAGGTTGACAATAGCGCTCTGGGTGTAGGAGGCTAACGTCTTGTGAACGCTGTCGATGACAATGTCCGCGCCCAGATTTTCTGCAGCTTTGGCATTGCCCCCGATGTATTTGTCAAAGAACTTCAGGTGGGCGCCGTGAGCCTGATCGACGATGAGGAGTTTGCCCGCATCGTGAACCACCTGGGCGATGGCTTTGATGTCACTGCAGACGCCATAATAGTTTGGGCTGGGCAGAATCACTGCGCTGCAGCCAGGATGCGCCGTCAGGCAGCAACGTATTTCGTCAGCGGTGATCTCACCCGAAATCCCATCGTCGGCAATTACCTCTGGATAAGCGTACACCGGCTGCGCGCCTGCCATGGAAATGGCGTTGAAAATAGACTTATGACAGTTCCGCGCAAGGATCAGCTCTCCGCCCTTTGGTACGCAGGTCAGGATCGCCGCAATCAGACCCGCACTGCTGCCGTTAATCAAAAGATAACTTTCCTCAGCTCCATACAACCTGCGGTAACGTTCCATGGTCTCTTTGATAATGCCTTCTGTCTGAAAGAGATTGTCCGCTCCGGGAATCTCTGTGATATCGCAGTCCATCATCTGGTCCAAAAACCTGCCGTATCCATTTTCGCGATAGATTGCCGCCCCTTTATGCCCCGGCATATGAAAGGATATGGGTTCATGTGCCGCATGATCTAACAAAAACTGGCAGACGCCTTTCTTTTCCATGTTCTTCTCCCTAAAATTTATCAACTGTGGTATACTTATACTTATTCTAACATTTATTCAGGGAGGAAGAAAGCATTAAATGTCATCTCATTTTCGTGAAATCACTTGTAAACAGGCGCTAAACAAACTACACAGCCGCAGACTGCCTTATAGCTGGGATCTGAATATCTATCGCGGCTGCGCGCACAAGTGCGAATACTGTTTCGCCCTGTATACCCAGGACTACATGCCCGATAATGATTTCTTTGACACCATCTACATCAAAACCAATGTCGTCGAACAGCTTGAGAAGCAGCTTGCCAGCCCTTCCTGGAAACGGGAAATCGTCAACATCGGCGGCGTCACCGACAGCTATCAGCCCATCGAAAAAGAGCGCAAAATGATGCCAGATATCTTGAAGCTGTTGATCAAATACAGGACGCCCTGCATCATCTCCACAAAATCCGATCTGATTCTGCGTGACTTTGACCTGATTGCCGAGCTTGCCAGTATCACCTATGTCAACGTAGCGGCGACCATCACCTGCATGGATGAGAATGTCAGGCAGAAAATTGAGCCGGGCGGCGTCCCGTCGCTCAGGCGTTTTCAGATGCTCAAAGAATTTGCAAAGACCGATGCGTCACGAGGGCTGCACATGATGCCGATCATCCCCTATCTGACCGACTCTGACGAAAATCTGAACGCCCTTTACTCTCACGGTGAAGATGCAAAGGTTTCCTACGCCCTGCCCGGCCTTCTCGGCCTTCGCGGACGGACGAGACGCTCTTTTTTTGATTTTATCAGATTAGAGTATCCCAGATTGGATCCGATCTTTCGCGATTTATATAGAGAGGGGCGGCTGGATCAGGAATATCGGACGGCGTTCTACAAACGCCTCGCAAAAATCAAAAAGGCACACACCCTGTCCCATAATTACATGCCGCCAAAGAAGGACGAGGGCGTACAGCTCTCCCTGTTTTAGAAAGGACAACGACACATGGCAAAGAAAAATACGAGAAATACCAAGGGCAAAATTATTTCCGCCGCCTGGAAGCTGTTCTACGACCAGGGGTACGACGATACGACGGTGGACGAAATTGTTGAAGAATCCGGCACGTCAAAGGGTTCGTTCTATCACTATTTTGACGGAAAGGACGCGCTGCTCTCCTCCCTCTCCTTTCTCTTCGATGAAAAATATGAGGAATTAAAAGAGACGCTGCAAGGAGACGACAGCGCCATAGACCAATTGATTTACCTCAATCAGGAGTTGTTTTTGATGATAGAGAATTCCATCTCTGTAGATCTGCTGGCTCGTCTCTTCTCTTCCCAGCTCATCACCAGGGGCGACCGCCACCTCCTCGACCAGGACCGCACCTACTATAAGCTGCTGCGGAAAATCTTGCAGGAAGGCCAGCAAAAGGGCGAGCTGCGCCGCGACCTTTCTATCAACGAGATCATCAAGACCTACGCCATGCTGGAGCGGGGGCTGATGTACGACTGGTGCCTGTGCAACGGCGATTATTCCCTGGCGCAGTATGCGAAACGCGTCCTGCCTATGATGCTGGCAGTGTACAAAGACTGCGATGCATAGCCCTGAGAAAATACAAAAAAAGCAAGGGCGGAGCCTCCGCCCCCGCCCTCAAATGATGATTCTATTTCAGTCATTATTCTGCTGCACGCAGCATTTTTTCCACATCCGTGACGGTTCCGTCAATTCTCTTTGCCACTTCTTCCAAGGTCATCCCCTGATCCATGAACTTTTCTATAACGGACTTCATACTTTCGCCGACCTCGATGAGATGGTTGTCCAAATCGTAGAAACGAATGACGCGCTGTCCCCAGCCGTGCTCTTTGACGTCATGAAGCAAGCGAATATCATTCCTTTTCTTCAGCTTTTCCACGAACTCGTCAAAATCCTGCATTTCAAAATAAACCTCAAAGCTGTTCTCCCTGTCCTTGATTTCTTCTGACGGAATCCCTGTAAGCCAGCTAAAATCCTGCTGCAAGGCCAGCCCGCAGTCGAACCCCACATTTATGCCAAAGTCGGCATCCACTTTAAGATCAAATATTTCTTCATAAAAGGCCCTCGCCTTATTGATATCTTTCACAGATAATAAACATGCAAAAATCATTGTATCTCCTCCTTGTCGTTTTTATAATTTTATCATCTTTCTAAAACGGAAAATAGGAAAAAAGCGACATCTTTTACCGTCTGTTATAGAATTCTTTTGACGGCTTCCCGCGGTGTCATAGAATGGTACTTTTTAAAATGGCTGATCAAATGTGACTGATCCGCATAGCCATACTTGTGCACCATATCCTGATAGTTCAAGTCTCCTGAACGCAATAGCTCCTGCCATAGTGACTGATAGCGGACTAAATCCGCCATTTGTTTCGGCGAAAGACCTGTCATTTCGCGAAAAATCCGCTGTGTCTGCCGATGGCTGTATCCCAGATGACCGGAGATATCATCCAGGGTCACGTTTCCCTTCTGTCTCACCATCAGTTCTGCGCCATTAAGAAATTGCGAGTTAGGCCTGCTGTCTGCAATCCGTTTTTCTATATACCGCTCGGCTAGGCGAACCCTCTCCGAAAAAGCAGTCACATCAAAGATTTGCTCACAGAGGGCCTGCGCATCGGGAAAAAACTCTTCTGCAGGCAAAAGCTGATCCATCGTACCTTTATAATGGTCCGCACCAATTAGATGCATAGCCCAGAAAGGAAAACGAATGGCAAAGAGAGACATCTTTCTCTCATCTTCTCTCCATTGGTCGATGCTGTAGGTGCTGCTCATACCCACAAAAGTCATTCGATAAGTGCCTCTCTCATTGTCTTTCAAGAGCATCAAATCAAAGCAAGTGTCAGGAACAATCAAGGTGTTTCTATATATGGCCGATCTGGCAGGGTCAAAATCCTGTTCTGAACCCCAAAAGCAGCGGATATATGGTTCCAGCGCCGGAGAAGGCAGGACGTTGATGTAAGTCGCATCCGTCATAAATGGATCTGCCGTCATGGCAGTATAGGCGAAATGAAAATTGATTTTACTCATGGGCAGCTCCTCTCTATTACTGCAATTATATACGATGTTCGAAATCGCCACAACTTCTTATTATTGGCAAATGCCATGGAGTCATGATACAATGTCCTTACCCGATGATTGGCGAGCGAGAGCGAAGACAGAATCGAGGTAAGACAGGTGCCCAGTGCCTCTTAGCGATTGGCGAGGCGAAGCCGAAGACAGCGCTTAGAGCATATGGTGCAATGATTTCACAGTTTCACTGACAAGAAGGAGAATCTATTTATGAAAATTGACCGCCTCATCGGAATTCTATCTATTTTGCTGCAGCAGGAAAAGGTGACAGCGCCATTTCTGGCTGAAAAATTCGAAGTATCCCGCCGCACCATAAACAGGGATATCGAAGATTTATGCATGGCCGGCATCCCTCTGGTCACCCAGCAGGGAAGGGACGGCGGTATTTCCATTATGGACGGTTACCGTATGGACCGCACTCTCCTGACTTCAGGTGAAATGAAGTCCATCTTGGCAGGTCTACGCAGTCTGGACAGCGTCAGCGGCACAAATCGCTACCAGCAGCTGATGGAAAAGCTCTCCGCAGGCAGTTCCGATATCCTGGCCAATAACGACCACATTCTGATTGATCTGTCATCCCAGCAGAAGTCCTCTGTCGCGCCGAAGATCGGGCTGATCCAAGACGCGATCGAGCAGGCCCAACTGCTAAAATTCGAATATTACTCCCAAAAAGGAGGAAGTCAGCGCCAAATTGAACCCTACTATCTGGTGTTTCACTGGTCCTCCTGGTATGTCTGGGGATTCTGCCTGGAAAAACAGGGTTTCAGACTGTTCAAGCTGGGCAGGATGATGAATCTGACAAAAGAAGAAACGTTATTTGATCCAAAACCGGTGCAGGCGCCCGACCTCTCCAGCGAAACAGTTTTCCCGCCTTCATTTGAAGCAAAAATTTTGTTTGAACCGGCAATGAAATGGCGCATTATAGATGAGTTTGGCATCGATACCATAGAGGAACAGTCAGACGGAAAGCTGCTGGTCACATATCAGGCCTTTGACAAATTCAGCCTCTTCAGTTGGGTTCTCAGTTTCGGCAATCAGGCCGAACTGGCGGAACCAAAAAACTTGCGAAGAGAACTCTGCGAACTGGCCGCAGAAATTAGTTTGAAAAACAAAAATTGATGACACACTGATGTCATGTTATCGATGTTAAGATAAGCCTATCAAAAGAAAGATAGGAGAAACAAATGAATTACGAAATTGTCAATTTAGAAGAAAAAAGAGTCGTCGGTCTCGCCGCCAGAACCAATAATCAGTCTCCCGAAATGGGCGCCGTCATCGGCGGGCTTTGGGAAAAGTTTTATGGGGAAGGTGTTTATGCGCAAATAGAGAACAAGACCAGTGACAAAGCCCTCGGTATCTACACAGACTACGCTGGCGGAGCCATGGATGATTATACCATCATGGTCGCCTGTGAAGCCGCTGAATCCGAAACGATGCCAAAAGATACCATCGTCAAAACCATTCCAGCCGGCAGATACGCCAAGTTCGTCGTCAAGGGCGATATGCATACCGCAGTAGCAAACTGCTGGATGGAAATATGGTCCATGGACCTGCCCCGCACTTTCATCAGCGACTTTGAAGAGTATCAGGATGACTGCATGGACGGTGACGCCGAAATCCATATCTACGTCGGATTAAAAAAATAATATTTTTAGTATAATAAATCGTCTAACTAATAAGCATTGAAATTTCAGTGCTTATTTTTATTTTATCTGGTAATAGTTTAGACTTTATTCTGTATTTCAGTCTAATTCTGTTTGTGTTACAATGGATTCTGATTGAAAGGAGAACGTTCATTATGAATACATCACAAGTCTGCATCACGATTGCAATCGTCGTCTACTTGCTTTTCGTTCTTGGCGTAGGCGTCTATTTTTCAAAGAAGAACAACAATGTCGGTGATTTTTATCTCGGCGGCAGAAAGCTGGGTCCCTTTGTCACCGCCATGAGCGCCGAAGCCTCTGATATGAGCAGCTGGCTTCTGATGGGACTGCCCGGCGTCGCTTACCTTACGGGAATCGCTGACGCTGCCTGGACCGCCATCGGACTGGCTCTGGGGACCTATATCAACTGGCTCATCGTTGCCAAACGAATTCGTACTTATTCCCATCATATCGATGCCATTACGATTCCGGATTTTTTCTCGAAGCGTTATCACGACGATAAAAACGTACTCAACGCCATTGCAGCCGTCATCATCATCCTGTTTTTTATTCCCTATACAGCATCCGGTTTTGCTGCCTGCGGAAAACTCTTCGGCAGCCTCTTTGGCGTCGATTACTTCTGGGCCATGGTCATCAGCGCCATCGTCATCGTAGGTTATACGACGCTGGGCGGCTTCCTTGCAGCCAGCACCACCGATCTGATCCAAAGCATTGTCATGTCAATTGCTCTGATCGTGGTACTAGGTTTCGGGATCAATGCCGCCGGAGGCTGGAGCACGGTCGTGGATAACGCCAGCGCGCTGCCGGGATATCTCAATCTGAGCCAGACCTATGATCCGACGTCTGGCAGTGCATCCCCTTACGGTCTTCTATCAAAATGTTCCATGCTGGCCTGGGGACTCGGGTACTTCGGCATGCCCCATATTCTGCTTCGCTTCATGGCCATCGAGGACAAGGAAAAGCTGAAACTTTCCAGAAGAATTGCCACCATATGGGTTCTGATTTCTCTGGCGGTTGCCATCACCATCGGCGTCGTCGGCTACGGGATGACCCAGGCCGGCGCAGTAGAATACCTCGACGGTTCTAACGCAGAGACTATCATCGTGCGGATTGCAGGACTGATCAGCCAGCACGGTGCTCTGGCCGCCCTCGTCGCCGGCGTCATCTTAGCGGGTATTCTGGCTGCTACCATGTCAACCTCTGACTCCCAGCTTCTGGCGGCCTCCTCCAGCGTATCACAGAACATCTTTAGGGATTTTCTCAAAATCAATATGAGTGAAAAGAAGTCCATGCTGACGGCAAGATGTACGGTCATCGCAATCTCTGTCATTGCAGTGCTTTTCGCTTCTAACCCGGACAGCTCCGTTTTTGAAATCGTCTCTTTTGCCTGGGCAGGTTTTGGGGCTACCTTCGGTCCTGTCATGCTCTGCGCCCTTTTCTGGAAACGTTCTAACAAGCAGGGTGCTGTTGCGGGCATGGTAATCGGCGCAGTGATGATCTTTGTCTGGAAATACGCAGTCAAACCGCTGGGCGGCGCTTTCGGCATTTACGAACTGCTGCCTGCATTCCTGGTCGCTCTGGCAGTCAACATCATCGTCAGCCTGTTGACAACGCCTCCAGAAAAAGAGGTCGGCCAGGAGTACGAAGCATATGCTTTAGAAATAAGGAAGTAGATCATCCGTGGACCAAACAGCACGAAACAAAAATCAGAGTAGAAGGTTCCGTTCCTACTCTGATTTTTTTCTCTAGCTATTTATATTATTGTTCTTTTACGCCAGCAAATAAGCTCATACTGGCTCTCACTACCAGGGGCAGAATTAACAATCGCTGTACGTTTCATAATACTGGCGCGCTTCATCCTCTTGCAAATCGAAGCGAAGCACAAGCTTTTCAATAATTGCTTCCGCTTCCCTTCCGTCTTCTACATAATCCTGTATAAAGGCAGCGATGCCTTTCTCAATGCCAATCCGCTCGCCGTCTTTTTCCGCAAGCATTACTTTGGTGGCTAAATCGTGCTCTGCAATCTCCCTGCGCCACAATAAATCCTGAAGACTCTCATCTTCTGTTATCTCTCTGAATACCTGATCCGACATTAGGACGGCCTCCTCTCCTGTATCTAACAGCTTTTCTACATAGTCAGCTCTCCTGTGGTCTCCAGCAAATTTGAGATATGCGCATAACCGCTCTAATGGTTCCATCTCTTCGGGATCTTTACTGTCATCTATCTTCCCAAGTTCAAGAAAATAGATCTCCAGTCTATCCGTCAGTAACAGCCCTTCCCTGTTTTCTCTCAATTCAAACTTCGTGTGGAAACTAGGCGTATCCTTAAACATGACGCCGTCAATAAAGGAGATGACTATACTTTTTTTCATTGTATCATAATCCTCTCCCTTTGCCAACGAAGAGTTCACCATTCTCGCCCCATAGATAAGCGTCCGCTCTCCAAAAAATAACTGCACAGAGGCTTGCATCTCTATATTAAATTGCTCTCCCTTCTCCGATCGTGCCTTGACATCCATTACCGTCTCTTTATCCCCTGGATGAAATCCCTTATGTACGGTATTGACTATTTTAACCTCCGTAATAGGATCTTTTCTTTCTAGGACTACATTCAGTAAAGAAAGCAGGGCCTTATTCGATTCCTTCGTGCCCGCACCATAGACTAGAAAGAAAATAATATCGTTAGTCATAGAAAGATGATCACGCATTTGCGTTTTTTTGTTAAATTGTATGATTTTTCCCATATAATTCCATATCCGTTTTCTTTTACGTTATCATGGATATATGGGGAAGTCAATGGCAAAAAACTTCACTTTATCTGTTCAATACAGCCGTTTTTGATCGCCTCAATATTCTCTGCCAGCTTCTCTCTCGGCCAGTCCCACCACTGCAGGTCCAGCAATTTTTCAATGGTCTCTTCTGAAAAACGCTTTTTTATCGGTCTGGCCGGTATCCCGCCGACAATCATATACGGCGGAACATCTTTTGTCACCACTGCCCGCGTTCCAATGATAGCGCCGTCCCCGATGGTGACGCCTGCCATGACGACGGCCTCATAGCCGATCCAAACATCATTTCCAATGACGATGTCCCCCTTGTGATCCCAAGAACTTGCAACGTCTTTACGATCCAGTCCCCATTCTTCAAAGAAAAGAGGAAAGGGATAGGTGGACAAAGAGTTCATAGTATGATTGGCGCTGTTAAAGAGGAACTTTGCACCGCAGGCGATGGAGCAAAACTTGCCGATCATCAGTTTATCGTCGTTAATCGGGTAGTGATAAAGCACGTTGTTGTGCTCAAACAGCGTTGGGTCATCTCTGAAATCATTGTACATGGTATACTCGCCTACCATAATATTCGGATTCTTGATTGCATCTTTTAAATAAATGGTCTGTAAGTCTCCTGTTCGCGGATATATTTTCATTTTTCAATCTCCCCTCTGTATAAAAACTGTTTCCAGCCTTGCACTACGGCTGCAACAAGTCGGTCGGCTGTATCTCTGTTCAGCGGCATGACTCTGCCGTGATAGGAATAATAAATCAGATTCGACCAAAGCACTTCGTAACCGCCTTTGTCGTATTCTTCAGCGGTGGGAAGATAACTGCTGCATCCATTGGTATAGCCGCCAAACAGCAGCAGAGGATTCCCTGCCTTGTCCGTCACATCCAGAGCCATCCTGCACATGGTCTCATTTGCCGCGCCGCATAAACAACCGTCGTTAATACAGAAATACTGTATTTCAACATCGGCAAACTGCTTTTTAATGTGCAGGCCCTGCAGGCGCTGTACTTCCTTCAGCCAGCCGGTTCCGTCTATGCCCGCCATCTGTGCCGCCTCCTGCGCAATCTCAGCTGCACGTTTCAGCGAGGGCACATCTGCTGCAAAACTGCTGTGCATCGAAAACATGGCAAGTCTGGTTATTGACTGTGGTATCATGTCATCGATGATGCTGTCCACTGCACGATCTATGCTATCCGCCATTTTGCGCAGTGCATCCCTGCTCTGGTCAAAGTATTTCTTCTTCTCTGCCTCTGTATACTTCTTATGCGGTTCTTCCCATGCATGTATTTCCAAAAACGCGGCATTGTCCTGCTGATATCTTGGTCTGATATCGCCTGCTGCTCCCTGTGTCATCATCACTTCACAGCCGTATTTTTCTTTTAATAATTTTCTCGTCACACCAAAGTAGTCTGCTGAGATGAGATCATTGTCACTGGAAAGTACGTTAGCATGCGCTGTGACTCGCAGCAGCAACAGCTTCAATGTGCCTGAATCGCTGTCAACCACCTTCAAAATACCAATGCGGTTGTCTACTGAAGCGGTATCGCCACGACGGTTCACGCCAATTTCACCAGATCCGAGTCCCCAGGCAGCTTTGATGGGATTCATCACGGAAACCGCCTCAGATACTGCGGTCAGTATTTTCTCACAGGCAAGCTGATAATAGGTTCCGTCTTCCGTACCGGCATTTGGAGCCGAGTGAGTATGGGAAAAACAGAGCATTACCTTCTCTGGCGGCGTGCACAATTTCGCCCCGATTTTCTGCCGCAGCAGATTGGAAAGCTCCGCAGTGAAGCCCAGACTGTCAATGGTTACAAGGCAGCAGGTTTCCTCTGTAGATTTCAGAACCATAACCGATGCCTCTAAGCGGTGCAGTATTCCCTTCGATAAATTGTCGGGTCTGGCAAAACCGATCATCTCTGCCTGCTCTTCTGGAGTAATATCTGCACAGGCATATCCCATATATACATTCATCAAATCTCCCCTTTCTGTCTTCTATCATACATGGAGAATACCCGCCTCTCAATATACAAAATAAGGCAGACCTGTTCTGTATACTATATGAAAGCTGGCTGTTTTTCCCAAATGATGCAGTCAATTCATTTCTTCATAACCGGTTCACGCAGCTCCTGCCCCCGAAAAGCAAAAAACCCCTGCACACTTGGGCCTATTGACCAGTGTACAGGAGTCTTACTATTTCTGATATATGATTTTCCTGATTGCATAAATTGAAAGGCAATAGCGGTCAGCCAACGCCTCAGCAGAAATACCGCGACGGTACTCTGACAATATAGCAGCGTTTCGCTGATCCAGTTCTTTGCGATAACCGGATAACTCTCCCCAGGATTTACGCCTTTCTCCTTTTGCCGGAACATAGAGATATCCTGCCTGTATGTATTTCTGCAGTTCCTCTACCAATTCATCCGGAAGAATCAGGGTTGCATTTGTATATTTCATGTTGGCTTCCTCCTCGATTATTTCTTTCAAGCAGCAAAGCCAGCAATCTCGTTTCAGCGACGCCGATCTACTCCATGCAAGTGTCGCTCATCATACTGGCTTTGCATGGAGCCATACATCGTTTCGCCTTTTCTCGTTCCTACACATTTTATCACCACCTTGTTTCTCTTCCATATTACTTAGAAGCATTACAGCCCCTCAATCTCATCTAACGGCAAATCAGTAAGTTCGGCGATTTCCACCAGTTCAAATCTGTCAACACTTCGAACAACATCCCGATGACCTCCGTTCCGTATTTTTCCAGGAACTCCTTCAGTATGTTTTCCGCCCTGCACTTCTGCAGGATTTCGGCCATAACGCTGTCACTCAGTTTTTGCGTTTCCGCATACTCTCGTACAATACCGACAAACTGACTGTACTCCTGTAAAGTCCTGCATCGTTCCATCACCTCAAGATTCCTTCTGTTATTAATAACATAGGAAATATCGTCCAAAGGACGTATTTCCGTATGTTTCAAAGAACGTACCTTGCAAAGCGTCGCCCCCTTGCGGGCGACATCAGTGCATAGGAGCATCGCTCCGTTATGCACTCGTTATTTATATTGTACACTTTTACGGTCAGTTGTAAACCAGTTTCTTCCTCATGGTCATAAAAATTATCAGACAGTTTCATCTCTTGGTAATCAGGCATCTCCCTCACGCCGTTATATAGAACGATGAATTCGGGGCGGGGAATTTTGACGCATCTCTCCTTCAAAAAAGCGCTCATCCCATACATCCTCTGCAGAATCGTCGAATAATAGATCAAATCTCTGGTCGTCATATTTTTGTTAGGCGAAGATTGATGCTCAAGCAATACGACAAAAGTATTTTCAAGCAGAAAAGCGATATCGTTCTTTTCTGTTTTGAACACGGCATCCTCTATGGTCGTAAAGTTCACCTGGGTTTCCGTGGTGTATTCTTTCCCCCGCAATCGCATTGTACAGATTGATTACAGTTTCCTTGTTATTAAACAGTAGCCGAAAAACACTGTCTTTATACTCTCTGCGAAGAGATGCCCTCGCTTCTGGTGTTGCCGTCAGAAGTCCACCCTTGGTGTCTATGGTTTCCATATGTATGGTTCCTCCTTTTTCAATTAATATAAAATTATTACATTTTTATTTTACATCAATTTACATTTAGGTCTATGAGAATAACTACACAACAAAAGATAATTTCAGTGCAATTTAAAGAGCCGGCATATCCCTTACCGGCTCTTCATTATTCCAACAAACTAAAAAAATATGGATATTGAACGCGCCTTTGAAACCTATTTTATTTAAGCAGCGTTCCTCGTAGTCTTGCCCCGCAGACTTTTCCCCTCGCGGTCAAAAACTCCGATGCCCGTAACGGCACAGAGAATGGCAAAGACGGGGCAGAGCAGCGGCAGGAAGGCATAGGGCAGATACTGCAGCGTGGAAACACCCAACACACCGGAGCTGTATATGGCTGCTGCCGACCACGGTACCAGGAAGGAAAAAATCGTACCGCCGTCTTCTAAAGTCCTGGACAGCACGTATGGCGCCATGTTGGCCTTCTCATAGGATGAGCGGAACACTTCTCCCGGCAGCAAAATAGCCATGTACTGTGATGTTGTCAGCATGACCGTAGCCAGGCAGGAGATCAGTGTGGCGATAATCAAATTGCACGGCTTCAAAATTCTGTCCTTCACTTTATCCAAAATCACCGAGAGCACTCCCATTTCATACATCAATTCACCCAGTTCAAGAGCAAAGATGCAGTAGACAATGGTGGACATCATGGCCGAAATACCGCCTCTGTTCAGCAATGAGGCCAGTGCTTCCTCTTCAAACTCCCCGACAAATCCCACAGACATGGCTGTCACCACTTCGTTAAAGCTGAACTGCGGCTGTGCAATCAGCGCTGCGATAACGCCCGCCAGTGCGCCGATGATCAAGGCAATCATGGCCGGAATCTTCTTTGCGACGAGGATGATGGTGAACACCGGTACAATCAACAGTAGCGGCGAAATCGTAAAACTCTCGTCAAGGGCAACCACGATGGCTTTGATGCTCTGCAGAGATTCCTCCGAAGCAGCATTAAACTTCAATCCCATGATGAAGTACAAGACCGTCGTGATAACAAAAGAGGGAATCACCGTATAAAACATGGATTTGATATGGGCAAAGATATCGGTGCCTGAAGCCGCCGGCGCCATGTTGGTCGTATCAGAAAAGGGCGACATCTTATCGCCAAAGACTGCGCCAGACACCGCCATGCCGGCGACCAGGCCCGGATTGATTTCCATCCCGTAGCCGATTGCCATAAACGCTACGCCCATGGTGCCAAGAGATGCATAGGAGGAACCCGTAAAGAACGATATGATGCAGCAGATCAAAAAACCTACCGCAAGGAAAGAGGACGGCGTAAAAATCTGCAGCCCATAGTAAATGATCGAAGGGACGATACCCGAAATGATCCAGGTTCCCACCACCATGCCCACAGAAATGAGAATCATACCTGTCAGAGCGAACTTACGAAAGCCGCTTAGAATGATCTCCTGCAGGCGTTCCAGTTTCATGCCCAGGCAGATAGCGACAATACACACCGCCACCAAAGCCAGGATAAAGGTTACCATCGTATTGAGTTTCAGTACCGCCAGTCCCACAGACATGATACCCGCTACAATGACCAGGGTCAGCAGCGCCATCGGCAGGCTGACTAATTTTCTCGTATTTGTTTCCATATTGTCACCTCATAGACGGCATGCCGTCTCAAATTTCACTAACAATTCCGGCATCTGCAATCCATTTCTCATCGACAATGCCTTCCTCATACTCTCTTTTTACAACTTGAGGATTTCTTTCTGCTGCAGGCCCGTAGCCGCCGGCGCCGGCTGTCACCATTTCCACGATGTCATCTGCCTGCAGTTTTACGTTTCTCGGCTTTGGATTGTCTGATATGATCTGCCCATCGCGATAGATCCTCACCGCCGCGGTTCCGCCACTGTCACCGCCGCAAAGACCCCACGGCGCTCTGCGGGATCTCTCTGTGGCTGCTGCCACTAACATCGTGTCTCGGCTTTCTTCCAGAATCCGTATGGTTCTGACGATACCCATGCCTCCTCGATATTTTCCTGCACCGCCGCTGTTTTCGTGAAGGGCGTATTTTTCTACCATCAGAGGGTATTCCATCTCCAATGCTTCTACCGGCAGATTGGAAGTATTGGTCATATGGACGTGGACGGCATCCAGCCCGTCTTTGTTATATCTGGCGCCCGCGCCGCCGCCAATGGTCTCCACGTAGATATACGGCCTTTCAAATCTGGCGTCTGTTCCGGCAAAGGAGAAAAAGGACATCGCTCCGTTACCGGCCGCCGTGACCATCTTCGGATCCATTTTGGCAAAAGCGCCGAAGATGACATCTGCGATTCTCTGTGAGGTCGTCTCCCTGTCTGCCACTGGCGCCGGTTCTTCTGCCCAGACCAGGCTGCCAGGCTCTGCTAGGATGTGGATGCTGTCAAAAAAACCAGAGTTTGCAGGAATGGTCTTGTCCATGATCGACATCAGGGAATAATAGACCGTGGCTTTCAGAGCACAGGGGACGCAGTTATAAGGCCCGCTGACCTGTGGGCAGGTTCCCCGAAAGTCAAAGGTGATATCTTCCCCTTTGACGAGTACCGTCGTTTTAATCAGCAGATCCTGATGTCCCGCACCGTCGTCGTCCATATAGTCTGCAAATTCGTATGTTCCGTCAGGTAAAGATGCCACGGCGGCCTTTGCTTTGCGTCTGCCGTAGTCCAGCCACTTCTCGCAGAACGCTTCATAAGTGTCCAGACCGATTTTTTCTACTAACTCTGTCAATTTGTCCGCGCCGTACTGATTGGTGATGACTTGTGCGTTCAAATCGCCCTGGCGCTCATATTTCATCTGGAAGTTGAGCATGATCAGGTCAGAGACGTCCTTTACCAATTTGCCCCGGTCGTAGAGCTTGACCACTGGAATCCGCATGCCTTCGTCATATATCGTCGTTCCCTTCCTACTTCTATCAGCATGATGTCCCGTGTTGACCATGTAGGCGATTAGCTTCTCTTCATAGAACACCGGCCGCAGCAAGACGATATCCGGCAGGTGAGAACCTCCTCCCGTATAGGGATCGTTGGCGATGAAGATGTCTCCCTCGTGGACATTCGCCAGATCATACTTCTCCGTCAAAACCTCTACCGCGCCTGAGAGAGAACTGAAGTGAAGGGGGATATGCTGTGCCAAAGACAGCAGCTTGCCCTCAGGACTGAAAATCGCCACCGAAAGATCCTTTCGCTCCTTAATATTGGTGCTGTATCCTGTCTTTGCAAGAATGACCCCCATCTGCTCCGCAATAGAAGTCATGCTGTTGGCGATAATCTCCAGCGTAATGGAATTAATTTCTTTCATCCTCTATGCCTCCCTCTCGATGACCATGTTTAGATACTGATCTACTGTCGCCTTCTGCCCCACTAGAATCAAAGTCGTACTGTCCATCTGTTCTACAATGGCCGGTCCCTTGACCACGTTCCCATTCCGCAAAGCTGCCCTGTCGTAGAGGGGATAATCGGCAAAAACGCCGTCGCCCTGATAAACCCAACGGCTGCCAATGATGGCATTTGATGCGTCTGATCCTGCAAATTCCTCCTCTGTAATCACCGGATAGACGATGTCTCCCACGGCAGATAAGCCGAAGTTGACAATCTGCATCATGTCGTCCGTGCTGAAAGAATAAAGTCTCTCATAAGCTTTGATAAAGGCTTCTGCAATCGCTCCGCTGTCTTTGACCTCTTTCATGTCCAAAGGCACACGAATCTCGTGATTCTGCCCTTTGTATCTCATATCGAGAAAGTATTCCAGTGCGCGTTTTTCTGCAGGGATTTCTTCACTGTCAAACCAGGCCGCCGCCTCAGTTTCCAAAATACAGAATTCTTTCCTTAATACAGCAAAACTGTCTCCGTGCAGGTCTGTGACTTTGGTCTGTACAAAATCTCTGCGCATGTTTTCCGTCAAAAGTCCATAGGCAGCCAAAAGTCCCGGTGTCTTCGGAATCAGGGCTTTTTGAATCATCATCTCTTCCATCAGTTCTGCCGCATGAAGCGGGCCGGAGCCGCCAAAGGCTACCAGGCAGAAATCGCTCGGGTTGTAGCCCTTTGCCACAGTGACATTCTTAATCTCCTTGACAATGTTAGAATTGCTCACTGCGATGATGCCCTTTGCCGTCTCCAGAAGTTCCATGTCTATCTGCTCCGCCAGTCTCTGCACCGCCGCCTGGGAATTTTCTTTTTTGATATGCAGCCTGCCTGCAAGCAAGCTCTCCCCATTCAGATGCCCCAGCAGCACCCTGGCATCTGTTATGGTCGCTTCCCTTCCGCCCAGGTCATAACAGGCAGGGCCGGGATTTGCACCGGCACTCTGCGGACCTACTTTCAAGATCTTACCGCTGTCAATCCATCCGATGCTGCCGCCGCCAGCGCCAATGGTAGAAATATCAATAGCAGGAATCCGCACCGGATAACCGCTGATGGTTTTTTCGTCTGAAGCCTCGAATCTGCCGCCTGCTACCAGACTGATATCCGTACTGGTACCGCCGATGTCGATAGTAATCAGATCTTCTTCTCCGATGAGCGCGGTAATATACTGCGCTCCCACCACGCCGGCCGCAGGCCCTGATAAGCCCGTTTTGATCGGAAACTGCATGGACTCGGCGATGGACATGAGTCCGCCGTTAGAATGATTGATGTAGGCGTTCTGAATACCGATTTTCCCGAGAGTTTCCTTCAGGTTGTTCATGTATTTTTTTACTTCCGGTCCGACAAAGGAGTTGAGCACTGTTCCGCAGAGCCGCTCGTACTCGCGGAACTGTTTGGAGAGATCACTGGAGATGGTCAGGAACACCTCTGGCAGCGCCTCCTCAATCTCTTCTCTGAGCAGCCTTTCGTTTTCCGGATTCAGGTATGCGTTGAGGAGCATGACGGCAACGGATTCTGCGCCGCTGTCTTTGATTTTTTCCAGCAGTTCCCTGACTGCACACCGATCAATCGGCCTGACCACCTGCCCCTTGTAGTCCATCCGCTCCTCAACTTCAAAGCGAAGGCTGCGATTGATCAACGTCCTGACCTTGTCTGCCTGCAGGTCATAGAGGTCGGGTCGTTTCTGTCTGCCGATTTCCAGCAAATCACGAAATCCCCCTGTAGTAATCAATGCGGTTTTTGCTCCCCGTCCCTCCAGGATCGCATTGGTAGCTACCGTCGTCCCATGCATGAAACGACTGACTTCACTGCCGTCAAACCGATGCTGCTCTGCAACGACTTTGATGCCAGCAACCACAGCATCTGACTGATCGTGGAGAGAGGACGGCAGTTTGTACACCATCAGTTCCCCGCTGTATTCATCGATGGCGCAGATGTCCGTATTGGTGCCGCCTACATCTACACCGATGCGAATGGATCTATTCTTCATGACGCCTTCCTTTCTTACGATAATAGTTTACTATGACGTTCTGTCCAAAGAACCGAAGGTAATCTGCCTGGCAGAATTTATGCTGAAACTGTCCAGCCTCTGGCTGGCTTGCAGTTTGTCGTACACTAAAGATATCATTGTTTTTTTATGCAGTCCAAGATATAATCAATTATATATACATAAACGCAAATCTATCTTTTGGAGGTTTTTATGGAATTGCTGCAACTGAAGTACTTTTTGATGCTGGCGCGGACTGAACACGTCTCAAAGACGGCTGCCGCCTTGCATATCTCCCAGCCTTCCCTCAGCTCCACCATCAAGAAGCTAGAAAACGAGTTGGGCGTGCCTCTTTTCATCAGGCAGGGCCGCAATATCAAAATATCTCCTTACGGCGCGGCTTATCTTCCCTACGTGGAACAGATTTTTACTGCTCTGGAAAACGGCCAGCGGACGCTTTCTACACTGAAGGGAAATGACGACCGCCACTTGGCTCTGGGGATTCTCAGTCCCTATATCTGGAAAGATCTGCTGCGCGGTTTCAGCGAGGCCCACCCGTCGATCAAAATGGACCGTTACTCCATGGAAGGCAGCAACCACATCAAAGCGCTGCTGAATGGGACTATCGATATCTATCTGGGCGCTCTCAACGGTTTAGACAACGAAAACCTAACAAGCAAAGTTCTCTATGAAGACGACATGGTGCTGCTGGTCAACAAATCCCATCCCCTGGCTGGCAAAAGGTCAGTTGATTTGTCAGAATGCAGAGCTGAGCCTTTTATCAACTTGAGCAAAAGCACCAACTTGCAGCAGTTTATCTCTACTATCTGCGAGGCCGCAGGGTTTGTCCCGGACAGCATCATGGAATGCGACTATACCTTGCGCGACCAGATGGTCGTCGAGAATTACGGCGTCTCCATCACTACAAGGACTTCGGCCGAAAGTGTGGAGTCTGATCAGGTAACGGCCCTTGCCATTACAAGACCGAAGAAGAAAAGAATTTTGGGACTGGTCTGGCGCAAAAACCTGGTCTTTACTCCTGCTATGAAGAAATTTCACGACTTTGCCTGCGGGTATTTTTCCTCTGCAGCAAAGGCACCGACGAAAAGTGAACCTTACTTTTCTAATCAAAAGAGCGGAGCAAAAGGTTAACTCTGACCTTTTGCTCCGCTTTCTCACAAATATCTTTTTTACCTTAACCGCAGACAAGTCACTTATTTCCTCCGGCCCACCAGCACTTCGCCTTCTACGGTAATCTCCCGGATTTTGCTGATGTCGACGGCTGCCTTATCCACATCAAAGAGCAAAGGCGTCATCTGAATCAAATCCTTCAAGTCATCAGCTGCAATGGTCATTGTCTTCGTGGCTGTTACTGAACTTACTACTTCAAAATGATCCGCGAAATAATCGAGGACTTCATCATTTGCATATTCCTTCTTTCTGATCTGATTGCGGGCCGCTTCTCGCAGCTCTTTCAGATGATGATCGCCAGGAACTACTTTGACGACAATGCCATCCTCTTTGAGGACTCTGCCAAACTCTCCATAATTTGCCGGGGTAAAGACATCTAAAATACAATCGACGAGACCATCCTTAACTGGAATATGGGTGATATCCGCTACCAGCCATTTGACGAGCGCAGGACTTCTTGCTGCTACTTTGACAGCGTCAGATGCGATATCAAAGGCCAGTACCTGGGCCTCAGTCCGCTGACACAAGGCTCTGGAATAAAATCCTTCTCCGCAGCCTGCGTCCAAAACCACCTCCAGAGGATGGTGAGACAATACCGCAGAAATGACAGCCTCTGCAATATGATCGTAGTAGCCTGCCTGAAAAAAACGCTGACGGCTTTCAAAAAAGCCCAGATCATAACCCTTCAGCGGTTTACTGCTCTGCAGCAGGTTGACATAACCTTTGGTCGAAATGTCAAAGCGGTGTTCTCGCTTGCAGACCAAACCGCCGGCGTGAAATCTGACTTTTTTGCCGCAAATCGGGCACTGCAGCAGATTCTTTACCTCATAAAACTTGTCTACTTTGTTCATAATTCCCCCTTAAAGAATATCATGCGGCACGTTTTAACCATCTGAATTTAAGATCACAGTAACGGGCTCAGTACGCGGAGCACGCCGTCAAAGAGGACGCCGAAAAAGCCCCGTCTGCAATCCTCGTGGTGAATTTCCTTAGAGAGAGAAAAGGTATTTACACAATCCCTTTTCAGGTCGTAGAGTGCTTCACAGCCGATCATCAAAGTACCGCATTCAAAATGTAAAAACAGGCTGCGATAGTCCATATTGATGGTGCCCACAACGCCGATTCTGTCATCGCTGAGATAGCTTTTAGCATGAATAAAACCTGGCGTGTATTCGTATATTCGGACCCCAGCTTTAATCAGCGGCCTGTAATAGGATCTGGTCAAGCGGAAGACCATTTTCTTATCAGGAATGGCCGGCGTAACGATTCTGACATCCACTCCTCTTTTGGCGGCCAAAGACAAGGCCGTCTGCATCTCGTTATCGATAATCAGGTAAGGAGTGAAAATATAGACGTAATCCTCGGCTTGGCTGAGAATCTCCAGATAGACGTTTTCACCCATGTTCTCGTCATCCAGAGGAGAATCAGAGTAAGGCTGAATGATACCGTCACTGCCGAATTCTTCAGGGTGGCAGATGTGCGGCCTGAACGTTTCATAATCCTCTTCCGTCTTCTTGAAGGCGTTCCACATATTGAGGAACATGACTGTAAAGTTCCAGACGGCATGACCCTCCAGGCGGATGCCGGTATCCTTCCAATGGCCGAAGCGGACGACTTCATTAATATATTCGTCAGCGATATTAAACCCGCCGGAATAGCCGATATAACCGTCGATAACTAAAATCTTCCGGTGATCCCGATTGTTGTAGATCAAAGATGCAATGGGTGTAAGCGGATTAAATGGCAGCACTTTGATCCCGTGCTGCGCCAAACTGCTGATAAACCGTTTCGGCGTCTTATTGATGCTGCCCACATCGTCAAATGTAATACGCACGTCCACTCCAGCCGCCGCCTTTTCTTTTAAAATTGCAAAGATGCCGTCCCACATCTTCCCCTCTGCAATGATAAAGTACTCCATGAAGATAAAGTGCTCCGCCTTTTTTAAATCTGCCAAAATGTCCGGATAGACCTCGTCTCCCACCGCATAATATTTGCTCTTCGTATCCGTCCATGCCGGATAGGGTCCCTTCTGCGCTATGTAATTGACCGTGTCCAGCAGTCTGGTGTTCATGATTTCCCCCAGATCTTCTTCCTGCTTTAAGTCGTCCCTGTGCAGAGCCTCCTGGGGATCGATTCTCCACTTCAAGGATTTCGCAGGACGTTTATTGCCAAAAAAGGCGTACATGGCGGCCCCCAAAATAGGCATCAGGCAGATCAGAAGTATCCAGCCCATCTTGTATGCAGGATTATCGTCTCTCCAAATGACGAACAGCGCCATCAGCGCTGCCAGGACGGTAAAGAGAACAGAAATCCAGCTGGCGTAGTCAGCCAATTTAAAGAGCAGGACTGCAAACCATCCCAGCTGTACCAGGATTAAAGCTACCGTAATCGTCAGCCTGTTGAATATTTTGTTGATTGCTTTCCCTAGCGCTGTAATCATAAAATCTATCCCTTTCAGCAAAGGACCTGGATTACAATCCAAGTCCTTTGCAAACGTTCATCATAAAGTCCTGTACATTAGTCACAATGCCCTTTGCCGACAGGCTTCCGCGGTCACCCAGCTTGTTGGCGGCGAATTCCGAGGTGTCAACCATATAAAAGTATACCGGTCTGATCGTGCCATCAGAAAGCACTCTGTAAGTCGGCGTCATATTCCCCGTGGCAATGGTGTGTAGTACCGTGGCCATGCCGATGACGGTCGTAGCTTTTCTCACGTGAGAACGAATGGTGTCCTGTCCATCGTAAGTGTGCTCATATACCTCCGGCAATGGTCCGTCGTCACGGATGGATCCGTTGAGAACAAAAGGCACATTATTCTCTACGCAAGCGCGAATGATGCCGTCTTTGATGTTCTCTCCTTCGATAAATGCCGGAATTGAACCATAGGTGTTGATTCTGTTGATGGCATCCAGATGATTGTAGTGCCCGTTAGGATAGGACTCCTGGGTACGGATATCCATACCCAAGGCTGTACCCAGATAACCGCCCTCAAGATCATGGGTAGCGAGAGCGTTTCCAGCCAGCAGCGCGCTTACATAACCGTTCTCTACCAAGCTGGCAAAGCACTCTCTGGCCTGTGCGTCAAAAGAGCAGGCCGGGCCCAGGACCCAGAGGATATAACCGTCGTGTTCTCTCTCGTGTTTGAGCAGCTGTATCAGTTGCTTATAATCGTAACTAAATCCGGTTTCCCGGCTCCGGCTCTGGCGGAAGGCAAAAGCGCCAGCCTGACCGCGCGCCTCCTTTTCGAAACAGTCTGCGTGAACGTAAATGCCGTCTTCGCAATTTTCAGTACGTCCCAGAACGACCCTGTCGCCCTTCTTTACATTGCGAAACTCCCGGACAAAGATCTTTCCTGCTTCATAGACGGGAACACAGTCCATGCGGCTGTCTTCTGCCAGCAGCCATCTGCCTCCGATCTTAAAATATTCCGGATAGATGGAGGTGGCGTGAAAGCCTGCTGGCGCCGCCTTATCCACCGGCGCGGCCGCCAGAACCACGTCTGGCGCCTTTACAAACTTTTCCTGTGTAAAATCCGGTTCGATATATTTTGGTATCTTAAACATGTTTCTTCGACTCCAAGATTACTTTGTAATCTTGTCAACTCCCATATATTTTCTTAAGGCTTCTGGTATCACCACACTGCCGTCAGCCTGCTGGTAATTTTCTAAAATAGCCGCAACAGTTCGACCCACCGCCAGACCAGATCCGTTTAAGGTGTGTACAAACTCAGGTTTTTCTTTGCCTCTTCTGAATCTGATGTTAGCTCTTCTGGCCTGGAAATCTTCAAAGTTACTGCAGGAAGAAATCTCCACGTATCTGCCATAGCTTGGCATCCAAACTTCGATATCGTAGGTCATCGCCGAAGAAAAACCCAAGTCTCCGGAGCTGAGTCTGACCACTCTATACGGGATGTTCAAAATCTTCAGCACTTCCTCAGCATCAGCAGTGAGTTTTTCCAGCTCATCGTAGGAGGTCTCCGGTTCTACAAACTTGACCAGTTCCACCTTGTTGAACTGGTGCTGCCTAATCAGCCCTCTCGTATCCCTGCCGGCAGATCCCGCCTCTGCTCTGAAGCAAGGGGTGTAAGCGGTGTAGTACACCGGCAGTTCTGCTTCTTCCATGATTTCATTTCCGCGCAGGTTGGTCACTGGTACTTCTGCTGTCGGAATCAGGAAAAAATCCTTCTGCGGTACGTAGAACATATCTTCCTCAAACTTTGGAAGCTGACCGGTTCCAGTCATAGCCGCTCTGTTGACCATAAACGGAGGCAGGATTTCTGTATAATCCTGGTCGATGGTGTGCAGATCCAGCATGAAAGAGATTACAGCTCTCTCTAATCTCGCACCCAGACCTTTATATACGGTAAATCTGGTGCCCGAAATCTTTGCAGCTCTTTCGAAGTCCAGGATATCGAGATTCTCTCCGATATCCCAGTGCGCCTTCGGTTCAAAATCAAATTTCGTAGGCTCTTCAAATTTTCTCATCTCCACATTGGAAGCGTCGTCTTCACCGTACTGCACGTCTTTGTAAGGCGTATTCGGCACGTTAAGAAGGGCGATCTTTAAATTCTCTTCTATCTCGGAAAGTCTGCCGTCCATCTCTTTGATCTTGCCTGACAGTTCTTTCATTTCAGCCATGATTGCAGTAGTATCCTGGCCTTCTTTTTTCATCTTCGGAATTTCTCTCGATACAGTATTCTGTCTGTTCTTCATGGCTTCTACATCTGCCAGTAGCGCCCTTCTCTCTTCGTCATATTTTTTTACATTATCTATGCCGAAATCGCCTTTTCCTCTGAATGCAACGCGTTCCTTCACGCCTTCAAAGTCTTCTCTGATTCGTTTAATGTCTAACATTTTTTAACTCCTCTGTTTATAATAAATTCTTCTTGTATGTAATATATAACGCTGCCAGTTCATTGACTTTCTTCTGAATTTCCAACTGCAGATCCGATGCCTCGTCATAGCGGCTGTGGTCCAAAGCGTCCTTAGCTCTAGTCAGCAGGCACTTTTCTGTAATCGTATCCTTAGCAATCTGATGTCTGATTTTGTCAATCTCCAGCCAGTTTTTAATGTCATAGTCTGAGAAATCGTCATCACTGTGTACCTTCTTGCAGCCTCTGATAAAATCCATCGTCTGCGGAATGATACGGTCGTGCAGCTCTGTCCGCCACTGAGACAGTGTCTGTTCTCTGTAGGATTCCAAGACAATTTCGGGCATCACATCGCCTTCCTTGAAGATATTCAGTTTCTCAGGGTATCTGTCAAAGGCGGTCAGATTCTGCCATACGGTACTCGGCGCCTGCCCGAAGAGCTTATTTCTTTCTTCCTCAGTGAAATCCTCGAAGACGTCGTCTTCACTTCTGTATTCCCTGTCTCTTTCCAAATAGAAATCCTCGTCGCCGTATTTCTTTGACAGTGATTTCTCCAGTTCTGACGGGCCTTTGCCCGCTGCCAGTACTGCTTTGATTCCATCAAGAATAGCCAGATATGAAGCAGCGATGACCAAATAGGTGTTGCTCTTCGGGTTCGGCGCCCGCAGCTCAAATCTAGTGGACATGGGATTCTTGGAGTCTCTGATCAGGCCGACTAATACGGTTCTGTTTCTTGAAGGCTCATCGACG
Organism: Emergencia timonensis; assembly: GCF_900086585.1. Classification (GTDB taxonomy): domain Bacteria; phylum Bacillota; class Clostridia; order Peptostreptococcales; family Anaerovoracaceae; genus Senimuribacter; species Senimuribacter timonensis. The sequence continues at coordinate 920,910 of NZ_FLKM01000008.1, read as the reverse complement.
GCTCTTCCCAGAGAAGTGACGATACAGACTGGCGCTTCGTAACCCGGCTTGAGCCTGTTAAAGGCATCGTTGGTGGAACTTACAAATGGGTTGATCACCTCATAATTCTTGAGGACACCCATGAGGGCGCCATACCCAAGAGGGTTCATGAAATCTTTGTTAAAGTCGTCAGGTGCAAACAGACTGACAGTCTTGCCGTTTTTCAGCTTTGCCGCCAGGCCCAGATGGGTATGCTCGCCGCTTCCGGCAACACCTTCAAATGGCTTTGCCATAAAAGTCACATCCAGTCCGTGTTTGGTGAAGATATCTCTTACCACATACTTAACCTGGTTTTCATTGTCCGCCGCCTGAATGGCATCCGCATATTTCCAGTCAATTTCCAGCTGCTCCATAACGTGATCGTAGTGGCCGCTGTTGCCCATCCTGGCTTTGACGCCGCCGACCTCTTTATGTCCCATCTCCACCTGGAAACCGTATTTATCGAGAAACATCAGTGTTTCCTCCAAGGCAGTTCTCACTTCGCCGTAGGTTCTCTTCCAGTACTGCTCCTTCAAGACCTGTGCAGTAAAGAGCTGTTCTCTGTCGCCCTTGTCATCCGGCGTCTTGACCCAGAATTCCAGTTCAGTAGCGCTGGTAATTGCCAATTCCTCAATGTCATCAACACTGTCAACACCTTTGATATACTGGAACACATAAGGATGTGCTTTCAGTTCTCTCATCAGTTCCTCTTTAAAATGGCGGAGGGCATCTCTGAGAATGACCCTTGATCCAACCTCAAAGTCCTCGTTATGGACGAGGAAGGATGGAATTCTCAGCGTTCCAATTGGAAGTCCAGTCTTATATCCCCTGTTCCGGAAGTTATAGTCTACATACCAATGCACACCCAGGTCAGGGATGATATCAACTTTCGCATTGTTCAACTCTGCTATCAATGGCAGGGCAACGCTGGAGCCGTCTGTCTGAACACCGTTTGTCAGCACTTTGTCTATATCTTCTAAGAATAACTTTACCGGAATCTTTTCGTCGGTATCGTGGCCGCCGATGTCGATTCCAACCAGGGAAACGAATTGGACTTCTGGATGATCCTCTAAAATTTCTGTAATCTCCTTTGCAGAGTGTTTCTCTGCGGGTATTCTGAACAGCATCTTGTCTAAATCATAGTCCAGCATATTCGTCCTCCTTTTCATTTCATTATATATTGGTTTTGGGACATTCAATCTGAATGTCCCAATTCATTAAAACATATTCACTTCTAGCTCAATTTATTAAGGGCATTCTCCAATTCTTCCATATACTGCCCATATTTTGCCCAATCGCCGCTCTTCAATGCATTCTGTGCATTATCATAAGCCTGTGAAGCTTTCTTAATCCAGTCAGATTTGCTGGTCGTACCGCTGGTTTTATCATCGCCGCCAGTGCTGGCAGAGCTGCCGCCGTTGGCGTCTTCTCCAAATAAAGATTCTAGCGCTTCACCTAAAGTCGGTTCGTAAGCAATCTTATCGTCATATGCTACGATAACTCTCTTGACTTCTGGAATTGCCGAATTGGAAGCTTCCAGATAAACCGGTTCTACGTAGAGCAGAGAGGATTCAATCGGGATTACGAAGAGGTTCCCCCTCTTATATGAAGATCCTCTGGAACTCCAAAGGGTGAAGTCTCCTGAAATCTCCGTATTCTGGTTGATCTGCGCCTCAATCTGCATCGGGCCGTAGACGGTCTTGCTCTTTGGGAATCGATATACGACTAGTTCACCGTAATGATTTCCATCGTTTCGCGCTACCATTAACGCCGTCATGTTCTGCTTCGATTTTGGCGTGTAAGGGATGGAGTTAATAAACTCAGCGTTGTCTTCGCCTGGAAGCTTAACGATATAGTAGTTCGGATCCATTCTCTTTTCGTCTTTGCCGTAAATCTCGTTAGCGATATCCCAAACGTCCTCGTTCTGGTAGAATACCTTGACGTCTTCCATGTGGTAACGGCTGTAAACGCCAGCCTGAATTTCAAATAAGGTATTCGGATATCTGATATGGGCTTTCAGACTATCCGGCATTTTATCCACGGACTTAAACAGCTGCGGATAAATCTTCTGATAGGTCTTTGCCATCGGATCGTTTTCGTCTACAACGTAAAAGTTCACGTCGCCATTGTAGGCGTCAACTACAACTTTTACAGAATTTCGGATATAGTTGGTACCGCCCACCTTGCCGTCATACGGCTCAGAGTACGGATAATAAGAGCTAGTGGTATATGCGTCCAGCATCCAGTAAAGCTTGCCGTCAGCCACTACCGAGTAAGGATCACTTTCGTAGCTCAAGTAAGGCATGATCTTATTGACTCTCTCCATGACGTTTCTGTTGATGATGATCTTGGAATCACTCTTGATATTAGACGAAACCAAAATTTTAAGGCTTCGTTCTCTGATAGCGAACATCACTCTGTTGAGGAGGTTCATCTCAATACCAGCCTTGCCTTGGTACTGAGTGTACTTGTTGGAGTCTCCGGATGGGTAGTCAAATTCGTCTTCACTGGTGTTTACCAGGATATAGTCCTTCGACAACTCGCCGAAGTAAATCTCTGGCCGTTCAATCTGAATCTCGTTCACCTTTGATTCAGGCGGAATGTTTTTAATCATGACATCCGGCTGGCCGCTGGCCGTTACGGCGTCAACACGGGATAAGGTTACACCATACCCATGGGTATACTTCAGGTGTCGGTTGAGCCAGGTATCATTGATTTTTTCTTCATCAATTTCTCTCATGGACATGTAGGTCTGGGTATATTTTCCGTTGACCATATAACGGTCTACATCGACGTCGTTAAATTTGTAGTACTGTCTGATACTCTGCGTCTGGTTGTAGAAGGTGTTGACCGGCTCATAATCGTTAATTCTAATATTTCTGACAGTCTCTGTATTGGCATTGATGTCTTCGCTGGTCAGTTTGTTATCTGCTGCAAAGGACTTGACAGATACGTCGTCAAGCTCATATGCATACTGGGTATATTCGATATTTCTCTCGAGATATTTGTCTTCCTTATTAATTTCATCCGGAGAAACGACAAAGTTCTGTACCAAATAGCTTGCTCCGATGCCTACCACACCTACGACGATCATAATGACAGGAACGGTAAATATTTTCTTAAATTGTTTTTTTCTAATATGATGCACTACGGTAACTGCGCCAAACAGGGCTAACACAACTAAGGCTCTGTAAACCCATAATGTGACGTTTACGTCAGTAAAACCAGCTCCATAAACAGCGCCTGTATGTGCATGAAGCAGATCGAACTGCTTTAAGAAAAAGTTCAGTGCAATCATGATGAAAAAGACGACACCCAAAAAGGATAGCTGTCCTGATGCGATGTGCATCAGCTGTTTGAAGTTGCTGTCATCGACATGCCGCTTCGGTTTCGGTTCACGCTGCATTTTCTTGCCAAAGGCTTCAAAGGCCTTGCCAAAAGGATTGTCGCCGCCCATGCCTTCAAATGGATTGCTGCTTCCGGCATATCTTTCGTCGTCATTAATCGGCTCTGCCTCTTCTTCAAATATGTTTGGCGTATGAACCGTCATCAAAATGGCATAGTATATCACCGTCACCACTATGATCAGCAGCACTGCGCCGATCAGCATCTCGTTTAACTGTTTTAGGAAATCCAGTTTAAAGATATAAAACGAGATATCCAAATGGAACAGCGGATCTTTGACATTAAAATCTGTACTGTTTGCGTACTGCAGAATCTCAAACCAAAGGTTTGAAATTGCATAAAAAGCGGAGACCAGGCCAAATCCCAATGAAATGAGATTGGTCTGCAGGTTCAGCTTTTTCATATCTGTCGCTTCATTTGAAGCAATCTTCGCAAAATAATTCTTTTTCAATCTTTTTAGATAGACATTGACTATGACTGTCAAAACGATGAAGATTGGCACGCCTACCTTCAGTTCAGTAAACAACTGCTTGAAGAATACGCTTACATATCCCATCTCCTTAAACCACAGCCAGTCGGTAATGAAGTTTATCAATAATAGAAACAATGCCACTATTATGATGATAAACATAACAATTACACTTAATTTTCGCTGCCCGTTTGAGCTCTTTTTTTCCAATGAATCGTCCTCCTAAATTCTTTTAATCTCAATGATTTTCATCGTCTCTTTTTCTGGTTCCAAATACACGATGTGATGTTCTACTGTATCTTTTTTCTGATCACTTGACACCTTTGTGATATCCGTCAGCACATAAAAGCCGGATCCATTTGCCCGAATCTCTCCAATGGCCAGTTTGTCGATGCCGTATTGAACGTCTGTCTTTGGCTCTATGGATTCTATCTCTGTATAAAACTCTGAAGTCTCATCTATGAAGTTAAAAACCTTTTTATTCTTGCCGTTCGCAATGTCTACCCAGGAAGAGTAATACTGTATGATTGTTCCAATAATCTCGTTGCCGTAGGTGACAGAAGTGCCGTCTTTAGCAGTATACCACGGCGAATCGGCAAAGGTATAGGAATTTCCGAAGTCTTCATATCCGTAATCCTTGTTGTCTGAAAATAGCAGCTCCGGGTCCTCTGTGATTTCAGCCACGTTCTTGTTCTTCCCTTCGTTGGCCTTAATCAAGGCTTCAGTAGCAGAAATATCATGGTTTCCGCCAATTTTGTCTCTCTCCTTCTCTTTCTCATCATCACCGCCAAATAAATCCAGCACGTATTGAAATCCCCGGTTCACCATTTTTCCTGCCGCAGAGTCAGGTGCAAAATGCTGAATGCCGATTGCCGCCAGTTCTAAAACGACTAAAATGCATAGAATAATTGCGATTACCTTCAGCGCTTTCCTCTTTTTCTTTGGTTTCTCATCAGGATCCCTGTCATCAGGGCCAAAAACGTCGTCAAAAGTAAGCTTGCGCCCTGGGTCTGGCTGCGCTTTCGATTCTTCTTCGCTGGGGGGACAGGAAGCTTCAACATCTGCAGGCGGCGCTTCTTCTGTCACTCTCTTTTTATCTAAACCTGCCAAAGATGCTGCTTCTGCAGTAATTACACAATCTGGCGTCTGTGCCCAAGTGACGCCGATCAAATTTGATGGCGGCTGGTGAACCTCCTCTTTCTGCGATACGGGAAGCTCTCCATCTGTCTTTTCCAAAATTCGGTCTAAGACTGCTTCTTTAGAAACGCTGTCTCTTCTGGCAAAGGCCAGCTTTTCGTCAGCCAGCGGTTCTTCTCCATTTTTGATTCTTTCATATTCCTCATCTAATAGAGCCTGAAAAGCCTCATTTTTCTTGTTAAATGTATAAAATTTATCAATTCTTCCAGATTTCTCTGTATTTCCAAAGACCTTCGTCTTCTCATCATGCCCTTGTTTTTGTAAGTCTCCAAAGATTTCGTCTTCCAAAGACTTTTCCTCTGGCACTTTTTCATCAGGGGCAATTGACTCTGCTGGTTTGCCGGACAATGCCTGTCCATAAGCTCTGCGCTGTTTTTCCTCCAGCACTGAGGCCCAATTAAAGTCTATCTCTTCTGTCTTCTTTGTCTGGCTGGTCGGATAACCGTCCAGATCCCAATTAAATTCTTCAATGTGAATTCTCTTCTTCGGTTTATCGTCTGCAGGGTCCTTACATCCCTCTGAAACTGGCTTAGGTTGGGCAAAGGCCGTTTCCTCTACCTTCGTTCCGCAACCGCTGCAAAACTTATCTCCCTCTTCTAGTAGTTTTCCACAATTTTTACAATACATAACTGCCTCCTACCCAAATTCTATTCTTTAATCTGCTCGTTCAATTCTTCTATGGTATAGGTTTTGCCATTTTTTGAAACAGCACAGTCACGACTGAAATATTTCTTTGGAAAGTATGCGTCTTCTTCGCAACTTAAATCCTCTGCTGAGGTTTCCTCATCAGGTGCCTGTCCTGGTTCCTCTCGAGTTTCCTCCGCATCATCAGGCTCATCTGCCGGCATCTGCGGACAAACTTCATCAGTAACTTTTTCCGTCTTTTCACATGGCTTTTCTGCATCCCTGTTGCCATCGTCACTTTGTGGCGTATCCTTTACAATATGCTCTTTCTGTACTTCTGAACTGGATTGATATGGGGCCTGTCCTGGTACCCGGTTGTCTATGTATATGACATCTGCTTTTTGCTCATTTAGATTATTTACTGCTGTGTTGATTTCTGTAACCGTTTCGTTGATCTGTGATAGGATGTCCTTTTTTTCTCTGCCGTGAGCCACGGCTTTTACTGCCGCATAAATTGCTCCCGCCAGGACAATGATAATCAGGACAATTTGTATGGGATTCTGATATTCAGTTATGAATCTGCCAAATTGGCCTATCGCATTCATTCTTCGCATTTCCTCCTTAAATGGACTGGAGTCACATTTCATAATATTATACAATAAATCTGCTCCGATGGCAAACCGAAATGCCACTTTTTCGGGCTTTTTCTAAACAAAAAGAGCGGAATGAAACCGCTCTTACCGATAAGACTGGTATCAGCCCGACTCTTTTTGCTTCTGCCGTAATTAATACTCGCTCTTGTTGTTATTGTTGTTTTTCTGCTGGTTGTTCTGGTTGTTATTGTTCTGGTTGTTCTGATTGTTATTGTTCTGCTGATTGTTCTTCTGGTTGTTCTTCTGATTATTTTTAGCCATTTTTTCATCCCTCCTCACACTAATTATTGTGTTCAAGGAGCAGTAAAGTATTAATGGAAAATTTTTAATTTTAGTTTTAGTTACTCTCTGGTTATCAATTTACAATTCCCTTTGATAGGAGTAAAATGTATCATAATTACCCTATGATTGAAAGGATATGGCCATGTTAGAAAACTTGATCTTCTGTCTCAACGCTACCATCCCGGTCTTTTTGCTGATGATTTTGGGAATGATATTTATGAAATTCAAACTCTTTGACGAAAATTTCGTAAAAAAAATGAACGCTTTCGTCTTCAAAATTGCTTTACCCGTCCTGGTCTTTAAAGATCTGTATCAAGAGGACTTTTATCAGGTATGGGATACGAAATACGTGCTTTACTGTTTTCTGACCACTGCCGGAAGTATCGTTATTGTAACCGCCGTCTCCTATATCCTGAAAGACAAGTCCGTGCAGGGTGAATTCATTCAAGTAGCCTATCGCAGCAGTGCAGCAATTTTAGGTATCACCTTGGTAGAGAATATCTACGGCAACGCCGGTATGACGCCTTTGATGATTATCGGTTCCGTTCCGCTTTACAACATCCTGGCGGTTATTGTTCTAGCTTTTTTCAAGCCGGAACGGGAACCCCTGGACAAGAAGCTCTTTCTCAAAACAGGAAAGGGCATCATCACAAACCCCATTATTTTGGGAATTCTAGCAGGACTGATCTGGTCGCTGATACAGATTCCGGTTCCGTCGATTATCGATAAAACCGTAGAAAATGTAGCCAGAATCGCTACGCCGTTGGGATTGATGGCCATGGGCGCCTCCTTTGATATCAAAAAAGCGTTATCCAGCATTAAAACTGCCGGTCTCAGCACATTTATCAAGCTGGCCGGACTGGTCTGCCTCTTTGTGCCTGTAGCCGTTGCCTTAGGATTCCGGGAGGATAAGCTCGTAGCCGCTTTGATTATGTGCGGTTCGCCGTCCACCGTCAGTTGTTACGTTATGGCCAAAAACATGGGGCATGACGGCACCCTAACCAGCAGCACCGTCATGCTGACCACCTTTTTCAGCGCTTTTACGCTGACACTGTGGCTGTTCATATTAAAATCTTTTCATTTCTTATAATATTCTGCGCCAAATTCCCTCCAGGCGATTTGCCTGGCAGAATCCCAAGGGCGCGCTTCCACAATGATGAGGCCGCCTTTCTCTGGATACCCAGTGTTCCACAAATTTTTAAAATCCATCCACTGGTATTCACCGTAGGTGACAGTTTTAACCATAAACGTATCCTCAAAGTCCTCGTAACCTACCAATAAAAACCAGTGCCAGACGAAATCCTTGAGAAGCGGATCCTTGTGTTTGAGTAACAAGTAGGGTACCGGCATCCCCCTGTCAATCTGTCCTTTGATAACAGCTGCCGCCTCTTTCAGCGGTGCAGCGCCGTCAAAGCCCGACAACGCCACGCTATTTTCTTCCCGATCCTTCAAATATTGTCCAAAACCGTCTATATATAGTTCCAACCGATTGACGCCTTCTCTGCGCGGCTTTAAATAAGGTTTCATAATTTTTGAAAACCCAATATATTGTTTCTTATCTAATGTCCCTGCCTCATATGGACAAAGGTGTTTTTTATTCTGGTACAGAGCTAGGTAAACGCACAAATCGCAGGCCGTCGCTGCGGCGCACCCGCCCAACCTCATCATAGGGTCGCGGAACCAGTCCTGATTGCCCCCAAAGCACTTACCAATTCTAAAATAGCTTAATTCTTTTTTCATGATTCTCATTCCCTTGTAAGATATTTCTCAAAGTATTGATACCCCCAAATGTTCCTAAATGAATCAGAGACCGATAAATTTGTGATATTTTGAGCGAAAGTACCAGCCGATGCCAATCATCGCCAGAGCAGCGATCCCGACGATTAATTTTCGTGTACCGTCTGGCGCATACAAAGTGGATACCAGAATGCCCGTTCCTGCTCCGCAGAAAAGATCACTGATGCACTTTTCCTTTCGTACATTTTTTATTTGGTCGAATGATAGTATGATATTTTCTTCTGCCTTCTGACGAAAATTCTCATTGCTGAGCCGTTCTCCACTGAGCAGTTCATTGATATTAATCTGGAAGACGTCACATAATTCTTTCATCAGCACGATATCAGGCATATAGTTCCCATTTTCCCATCGCGATATGGTTTTGTTTGTGACGCCGATGGCCGAACCCAATTCTTCTTGCGTCATTGCCGCCTCTTTCCTCAGCTGTGCGATAAAACGTCCAATTCGTTTCTGATCCATAATACTGCCTCCTTCCCTCGTTAAAATGATCTTAACATAGGAATCTTTCTTTGTATTCCCCACAGACAGCGAATATCTTATAAATACACCGGTCTGCTGGCAGTATCGAAGATTAACCGAATATAACTTTTCGGATAGGGAACAAACTCGTCCCTGTCAATCATATCCATGATTTCGTCACTCTTGACCCACTTCACAGCCAGAACCTCGTTTTCCTGTAAAGATAGCTCGCTCAAATCGTAGTCGCCATTGAAGATATAGATGTCATCAAAGCCTTCTTTAAAGTTGATGGTAAAGGCCGCCCTTTTTTCTTCGAAGCAGAGGTCGATGCCTAATTCCTCCTGCAGTTCCCTTTGCGCAGCCTGTTTACTGCTTTCACCTTTCATTGCGCAGCCGCCAACAGAAATATCCCATTTTCCTGCCCAGCCTTTCTTTGTCAGCTGACGCCGCTGTATCAGCATTTGCCCTTGTGAATTGATTATGGCAATATGCACGATCAGATGATAATCGCCTGGCTTCATCTGCCTTCCTCTGACCATGGTTCTGCCAGTCCTGATTCTTTCTTCATTATAAACATCCCAAAGTTCCATCGCTCTTCCTCCATGAAGTTAGTATATCACAATTTTATCAGCATGTCTGCGTCCGCCCTTACATTAAAAGAATCCCCAGCTCTGCGCAAGAGGATCTGGAGATTCTAATGATCTGTTTTCAATAATGTGTCAAAGTGTCTTTCTATTGAATACTGCGCAAGCAGCGATTACAAAAGCGATTGCCAATCCTGCCGAGACAGCGATCGGGAAGAGAAGTTCTTCAAACTTCAAGCTGCCTTCGATCAATTCCATATTTCTTGACACAAGGGCCAGCGGATTGTATTTGATAGCATCTGGTATGATGTTCAATAAGAACTGCACTCCGACAAAGCCCCCTGTAATCAACAGGTTTCCATAGGCATTCTTACACAACACGCTGCCGAAAAGGCCTACGGCAAGAAGGAGGATTCCGTAAATCCAGACCAGTACTGCCGCGGAAAAGAGATCGTGCAGAATCTCTCCTTTCCAAAAGTAAGCGGTATACGCCCAGGATATGCCTGTGCAAATAACGTAAGCCGCAGTCCACATGACCAGTGCCACCGTAAGCTTAGAAAGAATCACGGACCTGCGGGCAAGACCTTTTGTCAGCATATTAATCAGCGTTCCTTTGGAATACTCCTGGCTCATCATACCGCTGAACAGAATGACCAAAACGACCAAACCCAGCTGCGGCACATTCTTGTAAAACTGCATCCAGGAATCAAATGCAGTAGGTTCGCCCAAATTGACGATCATTCCTTCAGGCATGAAGTTTTCTACAAGCTGCGGTGTAATCTTCGCAGTGAGAGGGTTCATCATCCCCAAAAGCAGAAATACCGCCAATATGATCAACAACTTATGTGAACGATAAAACTCCATGAATTCTTTCTTCACAAATGCTCCATAGCCCGTCATTTTATCACCTCCATAAACAAGTTCTCCAAAGTTGGCTCTGTAATTTCCAGCCTGACAGGCATCAAATTCTGCGCGGATAAAATCGCAAGTACTTCCGCTTCCGTCTGCTTCAAATTCGCTGTCTTGATATTTAGAATACAGCCGTCGGCTTCTGCTTTTAAAGAACTGCCGAGCTTTGACTGCAGCTGTAAAATCTCTGCCGGATCAGTAAATTCGATCTGCAGCGTATCCGCCCTATGTTTTGCTTTGATCTCCGAAAGGGGGCCTGACAGGGCAATCTTCCCTTTATGAAGGACTGCTACTGTGTCACAGATTCGTTCCACATCAGATAGTACATGCGTGGAGAAAACCACCGTAGTCCTGCCCTTTACCTGTCTCATGATGTCAAGGATTTCTTTTCTTCCCGCCGGGTCCAGCGCGCTGGTCGGTTCATCGCAGATCAGCAGTCTGGGTTCTGCCAACAATGCCTGGGCCAGACCTAACCTCTGCTTCATGCCTCTTGAAAATCCACCAATTTTTTTCTTGACACTCTCCGTCAAACCGACCATCTCCAAAAGTTCCTGGCTTTTCACTTTCGTTTCGCCTTGACTCATCCCGCAGATTTCTCCGCACAGTTTCAAATATTCGCCAGGGCGCATATAACTATAGAACGCCGGGACATCCGGCAGGTAACCGATCATCTTGTTCGTTGCGGTCTGTCCGTAATGTACTCTTTTTCCAAAGATTTCTATTTCTCCACCGTCAGCCTGTAATAATCCTAAAATAGCTTTCATCGTCGTCGTCTTGCCTGCGCCGTTCTGTCCGATGAAACCAAAGACCTCTCCTTCTCGTACTGTCATGGTAAGGTTATCTAAGACCACATGGGAGCCAAAACTTTTCTGTAAGTTTCGTATCTCTAATGCGTTCATTCCTCATCGCTCCTTCCAAATACAAAGTATACGATAGGGCCGATGATCTGAATCAATACAACTACGATAATCCAAATCGGTTTATTGCCAAATTTGTAGTGATCGTGTCTGACGACGTGAATCAGCGCTGTAATCATCAGTGCAAGTTCAATAATAATCACTGGTATTAAGAATGGTAAGTATTCTGTCTGTAAGTTCATTTTTCTTCCCCCCTATATCTCTCTAATCGCTTTAATAAATATTGAAATTCCGGTAATTCTGCCAGCTGTGAGAAGGCTGGATTTTCCCTCAGCGCACAGAACATGCTTTCGCGAATCAGACTCTCATCTCTGGGCGCCTCACTTCCAATCTCCAATTTGTTCAAGGTAGCGTCGATGTGGTCAAAGAAATCATCACCGCGAATTCTCATGGGCATCTGCAAATTGCAGCAGATATCGGTATACTTCCTCAGATACTCCATGGCCTTTTCCGGCTGGCCTAAGGTGATATAAGTTTCACCTGCAGCCAGGCAAAGAATCAATACCGCATTAAAATTCAATCTCTCTATATTGAACAGCTCAATCATAGAAAACATCCGCTCAATGATCTGTTCTGCTTTCTGCGGCTGATTCATACTAGTGCTAAGCAGCATGGGAATTTCATTAATTATGGTCATCAGATGACTGTAGATATCTCCCTGCAGTACTTCTTCCGCTCTCTCCTTTTTTCCCATCGCCAAATAAGCATTTGCCAAAATACCGCTGTGAGAGCTTGTAAGATAACGCTCATCGGTTTCCAGCAGATCCACCACCTCTGCAGGTCTGTTCAGCATCAAAAGACAGATTCCGTGCAGCTGGTTAGCTTGTGTTGCCATGCTCATATCGTCATTCTCCCGTTTAATGCGCAGGCAGAGTTCGATGCTCTTCTCTAAAAGCTCCTCCTGACGCACCTTCCCTTCTGCCAGCATATAATGATTGACAAGCAGAACACACATCTGCAATAGGAACGGAAAGCAGGAGTAATATTTTTTTAGCAGTGCCTCATACTCTCTGTAGACCTCTTCAAAAGGTTTTTCACTGAAGTCCTTCGACAACTTGTGGTACAGTTTTTTAATATCCGGTCCCGTCAGTTGGGGAGAGTAGTCCATCAGCTCATCGATGCTGATATTAAAAAAAGCTGCCAGCTGCGGTAAAAGTGTAATATCCGGATAACTCTGTCCAGTTTCCCACTTTGATACAGAAGCTTTCGATACACCGATATACTCTGCCAAATCTTCTTGGGTAATCCCCTTCTCCTTTCGCTTATCAATAATTGTCTGTGCAATGTTTATTTCTTTCATATCCCCTACCTCCTAATGTTATTGTAGCCTTCCGGTTCGAAAATAACAATGGGGAGCAAGTTGACTTTAGTTAAAAAAGTCAACCAGCAGTTGACATTTTCAGTTTCTGTTTAGAAGCAGTAAACCCAAGGTTTACTTTCCCTTTCTTGTCAAATCCTTTGAAATAGCGTATTATAGAGCAATGGGATTACCAACAGAAAGGAGGAGAGACTATGCACGTAGGGAAAAAAACGCAGAAAAAGGAAAAATCCGCCATGACCGTTTCACTGTACGGAAATTTGTTTTTTGTCATAATCGAACTGATTATGGCTATCTATACCAGTTCCCAGGCAGTTTTGCTGGATGCGGTTTACGATGCCGTGGAATTTATTATGCTGCTCCCGTCCATCTTTCTGATTCCACTCTTATACAAACCATCTAACGAAAAACATCCCTTCGGTTATCTGCAAATAGAGTCCATGTTCGTCGTGGTCAAAGGCGTCACGATGACGGCCGTTACCTTAGGTTTGATTGCCAATAACATTGAAATCATGTTTCACGGCGGAAGATCGGTATCCTTTCATACTGTCGCCTATTTTGAACTGGCGGCCTCAATCTTGGGGGTAGCCGTTTTCATCTATTTAAAAAACAAAAATAAGGTAGTCAATTCACCATTAGTGGCGATGGAAATGCGCGGCTGGCAGATAGACAGTATTGTATCTATGGGGATGACCATCGCCTTCTTCCTGCCGATCATCGTCACAGCACAGTGGTTCGACGCCGTCATTCCTTATCTTGACCAGATTATCACCGTAGTACTCTCAATTTTCATGATACCGGCGCCAATCAAAGCCGTCGTTACCGGACTGCGGGACCTGTTCCTCATTCCGCCAGAAGAGGAAACCGTAGAGGATATAAAGGAAACCGTGGAGCCTATTTTGTACAATTACGGCTACGAAAAGTTGTATTATGACATAGTTAGGACTGGTCGAAAACTATGGATCAGCGTCTATATCACCTTTGATCGAGACGAAATCTCCATCTCCCGTTTTAAAATCATACAGAACGACTGCATTCACGCTCTGGCACAAAGGTATACGGACTTTTACTTTGAGCTTCTGCCAGACATCGAATTTACAACGACAGTGGAGATAAAATAAGAAAGGGCAGTGAAGGTCATGAACACAGAGTATCTCTTTGCAAGGAAAATACTAACATTAGGGAAAACAATTATCGCCAATAGAAACGACAATCTGCGCAATATTAATTTGACGGCAGAGCAGGCAGACGCTTTGATTTATTTCGTCGAAAATCCCGGCTCGTCCATACGGAACTTGAGCAATTATCTCAGCATTACACATCAGACGGCCAGCGGTATCGTGAAACGTCTATGCGAAAAAGAGGCGCTTTCCATGACCCCCTCAACAAAAGACGGACGCTGCAGTGTTGTTCATCTGACCGATCTGGGGAATGATTTAATCACGCAAGTAAAACAAAACGGCACCCATACTGGAGCAAAGATTCTCTCCGGTATGAGTGCCGATGAAAAAGAACAGTTTGAACATCTTTTAGATCTCGCACTGGCTAACATTGTGAAGCAGAAAGGGTAACCTTCTGCTTTTTCTTTTTATCGTGAATGAGCAAAATCAGGCAGATGGCAGCAACTGCTGTCAAAGCGCCGAAGAGAAAAATATCCCGCTGCGCTTTCAAATACCCGCTGACCTCAGACAATCCCGCGGAACGATAATGTACTTCTCTCATGGTCAGCATCACACTTCCAATCGCTATACCAAGGGTATTTCCAATATTTCTCATGGTAGCCAAGGTTCCTGATGCTGCTCCCGACATGCTGGTGTCCACTGACCCCAATATAGAGCTGTTGATGGCCGACACACTGAGCCCATTTCCCGCGCCCATAGAGGCCAGTACTGCAATCACGTAAAACAGATTTTGCCCCTGATGGAAAAAGGCGGTTCCTAAACAACTGAAAATAATGAGAGACAATCCTAATACGGCTGGCAGCTTCGTACCTTTTTTATCAGAAAGATCCCCGCCCACTGGCGAAAAAATCATCATCGTCACCGGCGCCGTCAGCATGACCAGCCCGGAATGATAAGCAGACATCATCATAACGTCTGCCAGAAAGAAAGGATACAGATATGTGGTCAGCTGCTGAGTCAGGTAGGACAGCATACAGGTACAGTTTGCCAAGGTAAATGTCCGATTGCGAAAGATTGTCAGCGGCAAAAGCGGATGCTCCGCATGTCTTTCGCGCAGGAGGAAGAGAATTAGTCCCGCTGCTGAAATGGCAAACAAAAAGACGATCCTCCATGACAGTCCCCAATCGTCGACAAAGTTAATGCCTACGGACAGCGCACCGATAAAAATCATAAAGAACAGACCGCCCAGTGCGTCCATCTTAGGCCGACCTTCTTTCTCCGTAGTATCATCTTCCATAGCCAGCAGCGTTCCGATCAGACCGAGGACACTGAAAATCGCACAGAAGTAGAAAATGGCGTGCCAGGTAAAAAAATTCAGCAGCACGCCGCCGATGGTCGGCCCCGCTGCAAAACCGACGGAGACAAAGACAGAATTGATACCCAGCGCCTTTCCTCGTTCATTTTCCGGAAAGGTTTTAAAAATTGTAGCCTGGGTGATGGAAATCAGAATACTGTAGCCGATGCCCTGCAGCGCCCGAAAGACAATTAAAGTCTGCAGGTTAAAAGACAGCATTGGCGCCAGCATGGAAACGACAGTAAAAAAACCAAAGCCAAAGATGTATTGTCTCCGATACCCACAGATATCCGCCAGCCTTCCAAACAACAGCAGCATACAGCTGGGCAGCAGAGAATAGACCAGCGCCAGCCAACTGACATCAGACTGGCTGACGCCAAATTCCTCTCGAATGAGTGGCAGCGCAAGATTCAAGCTGTTTATGGCAAAGGATACGCCAAGATTTGCCATACTCGTTACTATAAAAATACTCCATTTTGATTTCAAAAAAGAGTGGTTCATGTTAAGACCTCCTTTTGCGCCATAATATACAGCACGCTGTATATTATGTTAGCACGTTATGATTGGGAACGCAAGTTGATACATAAAAAAAACCTCACAATATCGAACTTA
Source organism: Emergencia timonensis (assembly GCF_900086585.1). Classification (GTDB taxonomy): domain Bacteria; phylum Bacillota; class Clostridia; order Peptostreptococcales; family Anaerovoracaceae; genus Senimuribacter; species Senimuribacter timonensis. Next base: position 905,191 of record NZ_FLKM01000008.1, on the reverse strand, counting down.
TCATTCGTTATCGTGAGGACGCTGTCTTGTTGTCAAGCTTTTAAGTGATGCAACAAATATTCTGCCGCTTGGCCGCTGTCTTCAAAAGAAACCATTTGGGCCGTAATATACCGCACTGCATCCTGCCACTCTTTTAAATCATAATCAGAAGGCGCAATCTCTGCTATGACTTTATAGATCAGATAAGATCTTTTTTTGCTGTGCAGGTCAGAGAGATAGCCGCAGCCGGCTTTCTCTGCAATATATTCGAGCAGACCTGATTTGTGCATGGTTCCTTTCATCCGGTTCACCTCCTGAGGAAATTCTGAACGATAAAGCAGACTTTTTCATTCAGGTGGTTTATAATAAATTGCAGTAAGAATTATGTAAGTTTCTATCGATTTTTGTCTATATAATACAGGAACGAAATTTCCTACTTTTTCCTGCAAAACACTATCTCCCATGAACCCAGCGAAGGAAAGTATCCTGCGACACGCCCAACCGTCTGGCTGCCTCTCTCGATGAAACTTTCTTGTCCTCCCATTCTAATTTAATACTGTAGAAATCGCCAGGCACATTTTTTCTCGGCCTTCCAAAGCGAACGCCGCGCATCTTCGCCGCCGCAATGCCCTCCATCTGACGCTGCTTGATGTTCTCACGCTCTGTCTGGGCCACGTAAGATAAAATCTGCAAAACCAAATCAGCTACAAAAGTGCCAGTCAAATTTCTGCCAGTCTGTCTGGTATCCAATAACGGCATGTCCAGCACGACCACGTCGGCCATTTTCTCTTTCGTGATGATTCGCCACTGATTTAATATTTCTTCATAATTTCGCCCTAGCCGATCGATGGATTTTATCACCAGCATATCCCCCTTTCGCAGTTTTTTCACCAATCTCTTGTACTGTGGTCTATTAAAATCTTTTCCGCTGAGCTTATCCATAAAAATGTTTTCTGACGGTACCGGAAACTGCGCCAAAGCAATCTTTTGTCGATCTTCATTTTGATCTTTGGTCGATACTCTTATATAACCATATATCTTTTTCATTTTCTCTACCTCCTTCGTTCATTTATAGCTGAGCAAGGCTCCTGGCATCTGTTATTATTGCACCTAAATGCTATTTTAATGTTTAACTGCAAGGCAGAGAAATATAATTCCACTAAAAAACTGAATCCGATTAAAAATAATCTGATTCAGCTTTGGTCAGCAAAATGATTTGATGCTGCGTTATTTCCACATAAAGTTATCGACTTTTGTAACGCCGGCACAATTCCGCTTCTACTGGTCGATTCCAACATTTCGTTTTAAGACAATAAAGAGTTGGATTGCTTCTGCAATGAAACAATCCAACTCGTATTAGACTATGCTATGCAATTCCATAGAATCAGCTACAGCTTCTTTGCCGGCACCGCAATCTTTGCACCTGTCGCAGCTTCTGCACCGAAGTTAAAGCTCGGCGCCAGATCATACGCGAAGTCGTAGCCATAACGCTGAGACTCATATTTCTCAATGGCTCCATAAGTGCTTTCAATCGCCTGGCAGAAATCCTGTTCATCTTCATAAGGCTCGCTCTGAAAATAGAGCATTGTGCACGGTTCGAGTTCCGCTGTTTCGTAACCTTCCGGCAGACTGCACTGACAATCCATAGGCACTTCAATTCCTGCTGCAATTTTAGAAAAACCCGGTTTTACCAGAAAGTCCGGCAGTTCAATTAAGGCGGCCGTATCAAATCTTTCGCTGATGCTGTTCAGCAAACCTTCCCATTCGCAGCCCATTTCCTCACAATAAGATAAATATTCTTCTGCCTTTTTTGACGGCAGATAGAGTAACTTTCTCTTCGGTCTATCTTTGGGTGTAACCATACATAAGCTTACATTCTTGTCCATTTTCATTTCCTCCTTGTAGTTTACCAATGCGTGATAATGACTGACAGGATATTGGATAAACAGCGGTATCGCCCGCTCGCCCCTTCTGTATTCCCGCGGTGATGCCCGAAACAAGTGTTTGAACGCTCTGGAAAATCCTTCATGGGACTGAAAACTGCTGTCCAGGGCGATTTCTAAGACACTGTCCGTGGTAGCAGCAAGCTTTGCCGCACCCTTTGACAAGCGAACTGCAGTGACATACTCCTGGGGCGTCTTCCCCGTCAATTCCTTGAAGATTCGATCGGCATGACGTCTCGAATACGCGGCCGTTTCATATACCTCGCCAAAGTCAAAGTCCTCTGACTCTGCATGATTGTTGATATAGTCCTGCATCCGCTGCACCGCTGCTATTTTTTCCTTATCTTTTTCCTGCTGCATCAGTTTACCTCATCTGTAAAAAAAATTCTTGACCGAAATGGACAAGTTGCGATTCTATATTCTTATTTACCACATACTGAACTTTTTAATCGGGCAGCAAAATGTGGTACAATGAGTGTAAGGAGGCCAGGGGTATGTCAGCGGTACAAAGAAAATTAGTAAAGAGCATCAAAACGGGAACAGCATCTGCCTGATGAAAATCATCTCCACGGTCAGATCTGGTAAGCCCGTGATAATATTCCACTTAAAAACTGCCGGCACGCGGCTGGCAGTTTTGTATCTTATTTGCTCGGTTGATAATACAGGTCGATGGTTCCAGTGTCAAACACCGTTCCTATATAATACGGATTCCGGTCTTCTGTTGCGCTGAATCCAGCGCCGGTAAGCAGCTTGCCGACCTTTGCTGAGACAGGCTCTGTGGTACAGAGGTTTGTCGAATAATTATATGTCAGAGATGTGCTAGGGTATCTGTCAGTCGTAGATTTGACGCCCTCTGCTGTATTGGCCAGTTTCATCGGGACTATGGCGTCCTCGATAATCAGCATCGGCGAACTGGCCCCATAAAAAGTTCTGAAGGATCCGCTCTCATAAAAATCCACTTGGATCTGATATTTGAGCTTCGCGACTGTTTTGCCTGTCTTTCTGTCTTTCATCTCCATGGTCCTGGTGAAAATAGACGGGCGGATGCCATTGACTTTTGCTGGCGCTGTCGAAGTTTTGGCTGCGGCAAAATCCACGCAGTCAGTGTCGACAATGTTTGGCTCCGCATTGTGATGGAGTTCAAATTCGGCGGTATTCGCGCTGTTCTCACTTACTCCTGCAAATACAGGTATCGACATTGCCATCAAAACAGCTGCAAAAATACAAAAACCTCGCTTCATGATTATCACACCCCTTTGTCTTATGTGAACTAAATACCCTTATGTATCATTTGAATTTTCTGATTATTTATATTGTACCAGTTTTCATACACGGCGTCAATGTACATTACCTATATGTACATCTATAAATGATGTTTTATAGTTATTATATATCTATAGACTTCCTGTTTTTCTATTACCGAAAACCAACCAGCAGAACCTTCCCCGATAGAAAAATAAAGAGGTTGGGGATAATGGTAGCTTTGATTTACTTTCTGGATACCCGCCAAAGGACGCCAACAATTAGCAGAAGACTTTATAGACATCCGTCATTTTATTCAGAAAAATGCACCTAGTATATCTTTACTAACTTAAGCTAGGCGCAACGATATATATTAACGCTGCGACAATTGCTGCAATTAATGGAAGAATACATAAAATAAGGAACATCGGCATGTATCCTTCTTTATGGCTCAGTTTTGTCATAGAAAGAATAATAACAATCATGCCGTTAAACGGCAAGGTTTCAAAAGAAACAGATGCGATTGTAGCTACCCTATGAATCATCTCTGGCGTCAATATTCCTGCATTTGCCGCTGATCCGCCTGCTAAAAGCGCTGATGCTAAAATCGGCAGAATGATCGTCATCCCCGCTGGTGGGGAACTTGTTAATGCCACCAAAATGACGATTGCAACTACAACAATTAAGATCGGATGTATTGGCAGATTAACAGTGCTTCCTGCCATTGTCTGAAATGCCGTTGTAGCGGCAACAACGGCAGCGAATCCTGAGATAACAGAAATATTGAACAACGCGCCTGCAGATGTCATTGCACCTTCGTTTACTGTGGCAAGAATCTTCCCACCTCGCTTTGTCCCTTCAGGTAATCCCACATATTTGACGAATTTTCCATCAATACTAATGCAACAACAATACCTGCGGAAAGTGCAATAGAAATATCTAGTTTAACAAAAGCAAAGAGAATGAACACTACAATCATTGGCAGCAACGCGATAAAAAAGTTTGGTTTTTTGTCTCCATCAAACTCGGGGACAGATGGCATATCACCGTACTCGAAATGCGCGCCTTTTCTCATATCCCTAATACATAGAACAGAAGTTATCGCCCAAGCTCCAACTCCGATAATTAAAGTTGCAACGATACCTGGAATAAGACCTGCTGTTGACGATGTATGCAAAATAGACATTGGAATGACATTCTGTACAACAAGGTGCACCAGGGCAGACTGACGCTGCTGTAGCAAACATTAGCATGCCTGGAATATACTTTCGTGGCATATTCAGTCTTTTCCATACGCGTACAACAATCGGAAAGGTCGTATAGAGAACAATGAATCCATCGATGCCACCCAGGCAAAGTAAAACAGATAGTACAACGATAATTGCCACTGCAACACGTACTTTATTTTCTCCCTGTGCACGGTCAACGAATGCTTTGATAAATCCATCAGCCAGGGATTCTGCAGCGCCAGTCTGAGTATATACCTTTCCCAAAATAGTGCCTAGCAAAATTATAGGCAACAGCATGCCCAATACTGACATCATACCTGAAACATATGTATCAGTGAATGCTTCTACGGGATTCAGTTGGTTAAAAATTGCAACAACTACACAAGCGATTGGAGCCAATATAATTGTGTTAACATTTTTAAAGGTTAGAAACAAAATAATACAGAAACCAATAATGATTCCAATTAATCCTAACGTCATTTTTTTCCTCACTTTCTAAAATCCTGCAGTATGATTGCTACAAGATTATTTTTTATTCACAGCCCCTATTTTAAACTAAGAAGCACACGTGCCTCATCCGATGTCGCTACTTCACAGCCATATTCTTCAATTACACGTCTTGCTCTTGCAATGAGCTGCATGTTACTTTCAGCCAGTTGGCCTTTACTATACATTACGTTGTCTTCCATACCAACGCGAATGTTTCCTCCTGCTGCAATTGCCGCAAACATTACTTCCATCGCACCTTTTCCAATACCGAATGCACTCCATGTTGAACCAGGCACAGTCTTGTCCATGATTTTTTTCATAAACAAAAGCTCGTCCATGGTTGCGCCAATCCCGCCAGCGCATCCCATACAAAACTGGAAATGAAGCGGTGCCTTAAGAACACCTTTTTTCAAATAATGTGCCGCATCATAAATCATTCCTGCATCAAACACCTCGACTTCAGGCTTTACACCACTTTCCTGCATGGCTATACCCATCTTCGTCAAAAATGCAGGATTGTTGTTAAAAACTCCGCTGTGCATCCAGTTCATAGTTCCGCAGTCGAAGCTCGCCATCTCAGGTTTTAACGTTTTGAACGGCGCCATTCGGTTTTCTTGTGAATTAGTGATTCCACCGGCTGCGGTAAGGTTTATGATAATATCACAATCAGGATGATTTTCATGTAGTAAATCCATCACGTCCTTAAAAATTCTGACTTCCATCGAATCATTTCCATCTTTGTCTCGAATATGAACATGTGCTACGGCTGCGCCTATTTTCCAGCACTGGTAGATTTCTTCAGCAATTTCTTCTGGCTGCAACGGCACATTAGGGTTATCTTCTTTTTGGGGCCAGGCACCTGTAGTTGCAACAGTAATGATCCTCTTGTTTTTCAAATCTCCCATTCGTAAGGTACCTTCCTTTTATTTGCCGGGAGCGTCAACTTTACCATGGTACATGTTATATACCTCTGGAAGAAATGTAGAAAGATTAAGGAACTCTTGTACAGTATGTCGGTACATTAACCATACATTCTCTTCCATGTCAAATTCTTCAGGCATATCAACAGTTACAACCTCGCCGTCTTTGATTGTCTTTCCCACCCAGAAACGACTTCTAAGTTCGCAGCCTCCTTCAACCGGTCTAATTGTATGTAGAAATGTATTAAAGGGAACTTTGTGATCTGGATCTTCAGTCTTGATTTTTGCTGCTTTTTCGGGTCCGTAAATAAAATCAAGCAAGCCACTCATCCATAAACACGTTGCCATTGCATGTGCCTTTACTGGCGAAACCATTACCTTTAACATGTCCAAGCCATACTCCTCCGGAGAAAAAAATCTAATGCACACGTCACCTTTGTCATGTACACCATGAAACCCTTCCACTGGAAAATGTTCTTTATTCCAATTACGCGTTTTCAATGATATACCACTTGCATCTGTAAATGGATAAGGATCTTTACAAATACATTCCATATGTTCCGTAGGGAACCACATAGCCAAACGGATTGTCTCAAGCGAATGCCAGCTGAACCACCAATCAAACATCTCCGGGGTTGCATTTGGGAAGAATTGTCTGTTTGCAACGAATCCTGAACCATCTTCCATTACGCAATATCCTTCTTCCATCGATTGATCGCCTGGCAGAAACATATCGCTCCTGTTCTCAATTTTAAGTGCCAACTGAGGATTTGCCATTCCTCCATTTAAAATGTCCAATCTGCGCTGATCAATTTCTGGCATTGGACGATTAAAAATTTCAGCTAATGGGCTTTTCTTCTCCTCCTCTGATAATTCAAATCTTTCTCTGCTTTGTAAATATTCATTTGTAATAGTGGGAAATCTAGACATGATATACTCCTTTCTCAATTCTGCTGATTGAATATTAGTAAGTTCATTTTATACATTTCCTCATTAAATGAAAGTACAAACAAAAAGAGTACGACCCATTATGTTACAGTGGCGTATCTTTTGTAACATAATGTGCCGTACTCGTGTTATCGTTTTTCCTTTTAATATTTATATTTTGTAAATTTTCCCATATAGGATATCCCCGCAGATTTTAGTAATGCTCTCACATGACAATTCTGGTTTTTCTATTAACCAAAATGTATATATACCGATGAAGGATGACACCATGATCTCCACCACAACATCCAAATCGTAATCAAATACTTTTGATTTTGCCGTTTTACTCTTCAAATTTTTTCTCATACAAGATTTCCATTTAAACACAAAGGACGGATCTCCATTTCTACCGAGCAAAGTTGCAAAATAGTCTCTATTTTCATCAATATAACAAACTGTTTTATAGAGCAAAGGTAATTTCTTTTCAATATCATTTTCTAACTGATTAATAAAATAATCTGATTTATTAATTTCTTCGATATTTTCAAGAAGCCTATCTTCAATAGTCTGTAAAATTTGGTATTTGTCATCATAATACCTATATAAATTGGTTCTGGATATGCCTGCAGTTTCACACAACTCGTGTATAGTAATTTTTTCCAATCCTTTTTTCTTATAGAGCTGCATAAACGTGTCTTCAATCGTTCGGATCGTCATCATTCGATTATGTTCTTTTCTATTCACACCATGCTTCCTCCTGAAAACAATCTTGTTCATATTGTACCACATGACAACTGATTAAAAAACTGCAATCTTATTTATAATGGTCGTATTAAAGTTCATATTTTTTTATTGTACCCACAGGGGCTTCGCAGCCTTGCCTCCGCACGCCTGCCGTCCCGCACCTCCCCCTTCGGTCGGCTTGCCTTTTTCGCGCGACTTTAGTCGCAATGCGAAAACGGACAGCGAAGGGAACGGATGTGACCGTAGGAGTGAATGAAGTGAACGTTGGACCGCTCCTTACTCGCCAGTCCACCAGACTGTCTCGCTTCGCAGTCACGCCCTTTCGGGTTCGAACTCCCGTTCCTAATTACAGACATAGAAAAACAGATACCAAATGGTATCTGTTTTTATGTGGTACACCAACAGGGGTTCGAACCCTGGACACCCTGATTAAGAGTCAGGTGCTCTACCAGCTGAGCTATTGGTGCACATCTTATTCAGTTCTGTGCTCTTTGGCACATTTGATATCTTACCATTTTATGCATACATTGTCAACAACAATTTGTCCAAAAATGGATTTTTTTATTTCCGTAGAATAGCATTGATCAAAACGGAAGATTTTATACTCATCCAGATTATGGATTGGGACCGTCAGACTTTAACGGTCCCTCATAATTAAAGCTTTATCTGCAATAACCGATAGCCGTCAAACCATAGACTCTTGCCGCATTTTCGATATCTTCTATTTTGATATACTCGTGAATAGAGTGGGCAACACCCAGATCTCCCGGTCCCATGACGATGCATTTGCTGTCTGTCACACTGCTGATTGCACCGGCATCGCTCCAGGCAGGAAAAGCGGTAACTTCTCCGCTCCAGAGGGTTTCAGCCATAGCTGACTGTACAGACAAAACCAGCGGGTCATCCTCGTCGATACAGAAAGGAACGTGGGGCAGCAAATTTTCGCCTGCAAAGACGTCGTTCACGTCAGCCTCAAACCTGGCATCCTCTTGATGCAGCGCCTGGCAAAGCAGATTCAGTTCTTCGTAAACCTGCGAGATGGTTTCGGTTGGAACACAGCGTCTGTCCAGCTTAATCAGACACTCGCCTGCCACAGTGCTGGGCTGGTCTCCCCCTTCGATGCGGCCGATATTAATCGTCGGCACTCCAAGTACCGGATATTCTCTCGTGTTCAGCAGCGGTACATATTCCTCATAGATTCTATTGATAAAACGGGCGGCCATTTCGATGGCGTTGATGCCGTGTTCCTTATCGCCTCCATGAACCTTGTGCCCTTTGACCTTGACGTCAATCCACTCCAAACCCTTGTGACCGATGGCAATCTTCATATCCGTCGGTTCTCCCATGATAGTGCCCTCACAAATCGGGCCATTGTTGACCAGATATTCTACGCCTCTGCCCTGCTCCTCTTCATCGGCAAGGCCGGCAAAGACCACATCGCCAGGCAGAGTGATTCCTGCACGCCGAAAAGCGATGAGAACGGCCATCATCGCCGCCACAGGACCTTTCATATCGCAGGCTCCTCTTCCATAGATTTTACCTTCTGCAATGCGCCCACTGAAAGCATCCGCCATGTCGTAGGCAGGCACTGTGTCGATGTGACCAGAGAGCATCAAAGATCTGCCCTTTCCGCCGCCTGCAATTCTGCCATATACATTATATCTGCCTGGTTTGATTTCCACTAACTCGCTTTCAATACCTTCTAACTGAAAAACATCGTAGATATATTGTGCAATTTCCTGCTCTTGATTCTCCATAAAAGAATAGCTGGGGATTTTAATCATATCCGAGGTCAGCTTTGCGACATCTACCTTTTTTAACTCCTCTATAAAACGTTCTCTCATTGTAAACCCTCCCATGGTGAACCGTGCTGACTTTCCCTATCTACTCATCATTTTAGCCAATCCTGCTCTGCCAGTCAAGACAAGCTTTATAACCAATTCCGCATGATATGAACACGCTTTTATCATCTTCTCCTTTATATAGCAAAGCGCCCCCAATGATTGGGCAGCGCTAAGTTCATAAATAGTTATGTACGGTCTAAAGCAGCTCCAACATATTAATCAGCTGCTGATCCTCCTCCGGCGGACTTTCTACTCCCTCCGAAGCTTCACGATAAGAGTCCATCACGTCTCCAAAGATTTCTGCCGTCGAAGGCGGCGTATAGCTGATTGTATTGGCTCCAGCGCGGATGGTCTCCAGAATCGTTTCGTCAGTCGGCCCTCCCGTGGCGATGATCGGTACTTTTGGGTATTCCGCTCTGATGTCCCTCACCAGCTGCGATGTCTTTGAGGCTGCAGAAACGTTGAGTATTGAAACCCCCGCCTCAAGTCTGGCATCGATGTCTACATTATCATTTATGACCGTGGCGATAATCGGTATATCAATTACCTTTCTGATCAAAGCGATGTTCTCATTGCTCATCGGCGCGTTCACCACAACGCCAAAAGCCCCCTGTGCTTCTGCGTCCTTAGCAATCAAAGCGGAACGAAAACCGTTGGTCATACCGCCGCCAACACCGACTAAGACGGGGATTGACGAAGCGTTGATTATCGATTGCGAAATAATTTGCTGCGGTGTAAACGGGTAAACGGCCAGCACTGCATCTGCGTTGCAATTTCGAATAATTGCGATGTCTGTTGAAAACAATACGGATTTCATTCTGCGCCCCATGACTACGATGCCTTTCGCCTGCCAGATTACTTCCGGTATCTGCAGTGATTTGGCTCGCAAGGTCCCACTTATTCTTGGTATTTCTTTATCTCCCATTAGACCCCTCCATAATCAGTATCCTAAATAACGATAAATCATTATACACCGTACAAGAAATGAATTCAAATGATTTTTCCTTTCATATTGTTTGTTTTTTGTGTTATACTTGTATTATTTGAATAAATGAAAGGAGACATAGTGAACATGGCTTACAGATATAAAACAAAGGGTACTTGTTCCGTATATATCGACGTCGATATGGACGGAAATGTGCTTAAGAATGCCGTTTTTCACGGTGGCTGTAATGGAAACCTGCAGGGCATCAGCGCTTTGGTAGAAGGTCAGACATATGAAGAAATCAAGGCAAAGCTCTCTGGCATCAAATGTGGCTTCAAATCCACCTCATGTCCGGACCAACTCATCAAAGCGATGGAAGAGGCAATGAGAAATGAATAATTTCCTTTGCAGGATATTTGTCAAAGACTACGAGAACACAAAGGATCCACAGGTCCGGGAGCGCTACGGAAAATTTGCGGGAGTCGTAGGCATTCTGTCAAATGTCATCCTCTGTGCTGCCAAAATCCTCGTAGGCGCCATCTCAGGCAGTATTGCCATCATCGCCGATGGAATCAACAACCTGGCAGACGCATCCTCTTCCATCATCACCCTGGCAGGGTTTAAGCTGTCCTCCCTGCCTGAAGACAAGGAGCATCCTTACGGTCACGCCAGAATCGAATATATTTCAGGTATGATCGTTTCTGTCCTCATCGTGGTCGTGGGTATTGAACTGATCAAGTCTTCTGCAGACAAGATTATGCATCCTTCCCCGCTGGAATTCAGCTGGTCCATTATCGTCGTACTGCTGCTTGCAATCGCCATCAAAATTTGGCAGGCGCTGTTCAATATTAATATCGGCAAGAGAATTAATTCCCTTACTTTGACAGCCACTGGTACAGACAGCAGAAACGACGTAATCGCCACCACCGTGGTTCTGATCAGCATCATCGTCGGCAAACTGACCGGGCTGCAGATCGACGGCTACATGGGCTGCCTGGTAGCGCTCTTCATCATCTGGTCCGGCATCGGCCTGGTCAAAGAGACCATGAGCCCGCTGCTGGGTGAGGCTCCTGATCCTGAACTGGTGAACGCCATCAGCGATATGGCCCTGTCCTATGACGGCGTCCTGGGCATACACGATTTGGTAGTGCACAACTACGGCCCCGGCAGAATTTTCGCATCCATCCACATCGAAGTCGACGCGGAGGCCGATATGATGGAGAGCCACGATATGATCGACAATATAGAAAGAGAGATGGCTAAAAAGCTGCATATCGAAATTACCGGACACCTGGACCCTGTCAGAACCAACGACCCGGTTGTCAAAAAAATGGTGCAGCTGACCAGTGAAGTCGCTGCACAAATCGACGGCGTATCCAACATTCACGATCTGCGGATCGTCACCGGCCCCACCCATACCAATGTCATCTTTGATACGGTAGTAGCTTCTAACTGCACGCTGTCATTGAAAGAAATACACGAGGCTTTCCAAAAGGCTGTCAAGACAGAAGGCGACAATTACTTCGTCGTCATCAACTTTGATAAACCTTACACCAGTCAAATTTAATGCAATGAAAAACTGCCCTCATACAAAGATGGGCAGTTTTCTATTGCCAATGTATATCGATGTGTATCCGTACTGTGTCAGTACTAGGAGAGAATATCTCCTCCATTTTGCAGCACAGAAATGTTTTTGTCTTTCGTCATATCTGACATACTGTACAAGACCAGCAGGTCCGTAATATGATTTTCTTTCAGATATGCTTCTAAATTTCCACTGAAATACCGCAGATCCACCATGCAGACCTGATCAAAATCTTCCGCCGCAAAAGGTGCGAAGGCGTTGGCAAAAGAATCCTTGATAATTAGAAGATTTCTTCCAGTCTTTTTGCCAGTTTTTATTTCCAATCTGCCGTAATTGCCGCCAAAAAATACAGCATACTTATCTTTTTCGTTGACATACTTTTTCTGATAAATACCTCCGATGTCTTTATTATCGGCAATGACATGCCAGTTCTCCTGTGCAGAACCGATATAAGCAGTGACCTGGTCTCTGGTTCCGTCGTCCCAAAGCACCTTTGAATAGAGCGTACCTTGGAAATCGCTGGACAGCACCTCTTTCTTCAGTTCTTTTAATGAGGCGTCTGATTTTCCCATCTTCCGCCTCCATGCACCATAAGCCAAACGAGCGCCTTCTGTCGTCCAGTGGTGGTCGGTCTTGTAATAGATCTGACTGCCTTTTTCTCCCTTAAAAGCGGCATACAAGTCGACATAATTGAGATTTTTCAATTGCTCTGCCGCTTCCTCAGCAAAAGAGGTTTCGTCAAAAGGTCTCGCGCCTGTGGGCAATTTTCTGTTCATGATGGCAGCCGTCGTCGGCACTAAAATGACGGATTTTGATATTCCCTCCGGCAGACTCTGGCAGAATTCCTTAATTGTCTGCAAATTGGCCGTAAACAATTCCCTGTCTGCATCTTCTTCAGAAATCTTTTCAATCAGATATCCGTCTTTGCCCAAATACACACCGTTTAAATCTTTACTGAACAGAGCCAGCTTGGATGCAGTCTTTAAAGTAATCCAGCTATTCCGAAAGGGAAATTGATCGTCTTGATAATTCTGGAATGTCTCTTCAAACTCTCCTGACAAAATACTCGCTGCCGAAATCTGTGGTTTCTGCTGCAGATATCGGTTTTCATTTTCAGAAAAAGACTGATCTCTCAGCATCCAGCCGCCAATTCCCAGGGTAAGGAGGAACACAGCGAACAAAATGATCGTCGTCAGATTATCTATTTTTTTCATCATGTGACCTCCTAAAATCTAAAGTAAAGAAATGGGTTATAGGTATCGCTTACGAGAAAAGCTGTGGACAGCAGAAGAATCAGCAGCAAAAAAACATTCTTCGCCGCCACGTAAATCGTCGGTTTCCCGGACAGCTTCTGCAGCCCTTTTCCGGCTATCCGCTTTGGTAACCCTGTAGAAGCTAGGGCCATAATGCAGAGGCTGGCTCCGCTGGTCATCAGAAAGTACAGCGATCTCTGATCTGCAAAACCCATAGAGCCAAACATGGCCCTGAGATAGGTAAGAAAAGACAAACCTGAACTTTCTGCAAAGATCACCCAACCCAAGACGATGAGGAAAAGGGCGTAAAGATGCTGTATCCAAGCAGGAAGTTTCGCCAGATATTTCAGCAGCAAAACCTTTTCCAGAATCAACAGCAGACCAAAATAGATACCCCACCAGAGAAAGTTCCAACTGGCGCCGTGCCAGAAGCCTGTCAGCGCCCACACAATCATGATGTTGACACATTGCCTGACGAGACCTTTTCTGTTTCCCCCCAGAGGAATATAAAGGTACTCTTTAAACCAGGTGCTGAGGGAAATATGCCATCTGCGCCAAAACTCTGTAATGCTCTTTGCTATATAAGGGTAGTTGAAGTTCTCTAAGAATTCAAAGCCCAGGAGCTTGCCCAACCCGATGGCCATATCCGAGTAGCCCGAAAAATCAAAGTAAATCTGAAAAGTAAAGGCAATCGCACCCAGCCAAGCTGTAACAGCGGGCAAATGCTCCATGTTCATAGATGAAATTTCCGTCCAGAGCAAACCAGCCTGATTGGCTAACAGCACTTTTTTGCCCAGACCGATGATAAATCTGCGTACCCCTTCAGCGCCCTGTTCCAAACTGTACTTTCGAGAACGCAGCTGCTCTTCAACGGTAACATATCTGACGATGGGTCCGGCGATCAGCTGCGGAAAAAGGGTGATATAGGTTGCAAAATCTAATATATTGCGCTGCGGGCGCACTTTACCCCGATAGACGTCAATTACATAGGACATCGCCTGAAAAGTGTAAAAAGAGATGCCGATTGGCAGTGTAAGCTGCAGCAGCCCAAAAGATGAGCCGATGAGTTCATTTATATTCTCGATTAAAAAATCCGCGTATTTAAAGCAGCCGAGAATCAAAAGATTCCCAGCTACTGAAAAAGCAAGTGTCAGCCGCGACGGCCTAGTCCCGCCTTTTAGATGACCCATAACCAGACCGCTTCCATAATTGAACAGAATGGATAGGACCATGACTATAATATATCGCGGTTCCCCCCAGCCATAGAATACCAGGCTTGCCGCCAAGAGAAAAGCATTGCGCCATCTTCCCGGGCATAGATAGTAGACGAATAATACGGCTGGAAGAAAAGTAAATAAAAATACAGTACTACTGAAGACCATCGATAATCTCCTGCAGTTTGTTTATAATTTTCTGACTGGCAGCGTCTGCTTCGCCTTCGTCGTTAAAACTATCCACGGTAATTACGTAGACATTTTTAGAACCGATAGGCAGCGTTGGATTTGTATATAGATCACCATCACCATTGGCAAAGGCTGAGGTAATGTAATCTGCCACATTCTGGGTGTAGCCGGCAGAATTCTTTAATGTAAAGGTAATCGTCTTTATCCCCTTATCCAGCTGCTGCTTTATGTATTTTGGCAGGGCATAGACGTCTTTCAGTTCTTTCGCTTCATTGGCGAGATAACAATACTTGGTGCCGTCTGCCGCCGGAATGACCTCGTGGTTCCAAGGGTAACTGCCGTCATCTTTTACACTGTCTGGAACATTAAAATTGGTGTAAGCAGGCTTTCCATTTGCTCCTCCGTCGAAGGTCACATCGCTGTGATACCAATCCCCGTCAAGCTTAACCAGATTCCAGGCGTGCTCCCCTTCTTCCGTTGAGTGGATAATCTGATTTTCAATCCCCAGCAGATCCATAAACAACTTAAAGGTAGTTGCATTTCCGACGCAAATAGCCTGGTGATATTTGAGAACGCCATAAGGCAAGTGACTGTACTGGTCGCCCGCAGAAATCGGTGCCAGGTTTTGATCATTATATGCCACATACGCTACCTGCCAGTCATAAATTGCTTTTTCTTTTTCGTAATCTGACATGCCGTCTTTGATATTTTCCTTAATGACCTCCTTCGCCTTCTCCAAAACATATTTTTCCTGTTCGTTCAGTCCGTCTGTCTTGCCGGACTGATAAGCTTCAACCACTTTGCTGTCATCGTAGATGTCGTGAATATCTCCTGCTGACGCTACGTACTGCTTTACGGTATCTGCCAGTTTCGTGTTCTGTACGAACAAAACGGCTACCCCCACAATCAAAGTCACTTGCATCGCAATGCATACAATGATAAATACCTTATTCTTCTTCTCCATACTCTGCTCCCTTTTAACGCAATACCTCTCTCATCGCATTGATGATATCATCTGCTTTATTAGAAATAACTAAAATTACATATTGCTGCTGCACCACTACTTTACCGTTTTCAATTTTTGATACTTCCTCCGGCTTGTAGTTTTGAAAATCCTGCAGACGTTTCTCCAGTCTGGCTTCCATATATTTTTTGATGCCGTTTACATCACTGCTGTCTGCTACGTGGACGACAGAAATTTCATCTGCACTGCCTCCGCTGGATGCATAAGCGATTACCCCGTCGTCCACTTGCTCCTTGGAGAAATTATACAGCCTCTCAAAATTTTCGCCATAAGCATCTTCGTCATAGTTAACTGTGGTGTCGATGTCCGCTGACTTTACTTTTTCCAAAGCCGTCTCCACAGCTTTCACACATTTTACAGAGTCATTCTGATTTCCGCAGGCTGTAAGTGCCAGCAGTAAAACAGCAGTCAATGTAAAAACAATTGCTCTTTTTTTCATTAATTCTTGCTCCTCGCTTCCTTTGCTTCTTCTTTGTTGTCCTTTGTCGTCTCTATCGCCATTGGAAAAGTTATTTCTACCGTAAAGATATGCTCTTCCTCTGTATAGCGGAATATTCCCTGCAAATCGCTGCAGATTCGTTCACAGGTCTTCAAGCCGATGCGCGTGCTCTCAACCTTCTTCGCCTGCTCCAGAATATGATTTTCAACGACAATTTTGACGATTGTCCCATTGAGCGCAGCTTCCACGCGAATGTCTTCTCTTTTGTCGCCGTATTTCATAATGTTAGAAAATACATTGTCGAAGAGTCTCCGCAGGCCGGATATATCTGTCATCACATTGACTTCCTCTGGTATCGTATATTGGAAATCCACCTTGTAATCGTAACTGATGGCCTCTGCGCAGTGCTCTGCCAGCAGCTGCTGGAACAGGATGCCGGCATCATAGCTCTCCAGGGTTCTGTCACTGCCCTGATTGCCGAAGACCAGAAAATACTGAAACAATTTATCCGATAGATCCTTCAACTGAAAAGACTTATCCCTGCAGGAAGCGATATATTTGTCCAGTTCCTCCTGTGATTTGTATTTCTTTCCTTCAATGATATCGAGGTAGCCGATCATGGATGTGAGAGGCGTCCTGATATCGTGGGACATCGCTGTAATCAGCTGTGTATTTGCCTCCCAGGCCTCTTTTTCGTTCTGATGTTTTTGAATGATGGAGTTTCTCATATTATCCACACTAGTAGACAACGTGCCAATTTCATCATTGTGGAAGGAGTGAATTTCGTAGTCCAGTTTTCCATCACTGACCTGCTGTACTTCAGATGCTAATGTAATGATACGGTTCAACGTCCTCTTGTTGTAGATCAGAATTGTTGCCAATAAAGTGAGAAAACAGAGCACCACGGTCACCAGAACCATGATCTCATGAAAATGCTGTTCCTTATACACATCTATAAAGACGTAATATCTGCCGTCTGCAAACTCAATAATTCGGTTTTTGGCATCTGTCAGAAATGTATCCTCTGTCACCATGTCGCCTTTGATATCGCTGCTGCTCAAATCATTATTTATCGGTGCGTCTTCATTTGCCAGGGGATCATTCTGATTATCTGAATTGGAACTGCCCCACCAGCCTTTCTCAAAAACATTGGTTTCGTCATTGTATATAAAGAAGTAAGTATACTTCTGTTCGTTCAGCCAATTGGTCAGAGCGTCTCGGTCCGTGGCTTCGACGTTGTATTTTTTGATGTAGCTTTCCAGGTCGTCATAAACAGCCCCCACGTTTTTTTCTATCGCCTTATCGCTGGTATAATAAGTATTGGTAATATGCGTTTCAAACCACGTACAGAAAAGATACATGCCAAATGCCAAAACGATGCCGGCCAGAATCGCTACCGTCATCTTGAGATTGAGAGAAATAAATCTTTTTTTCCTATTCAACCTTATACCCCTTTCCCCATACGGTTTTGATAATCTTCGGATTGTTCACGTCTTCTTCTAGTTTCTTTCTCAAGTTCAGCACATGTACCATGATGGTGTTTCCTGCGGAAGGGAGATACTTTTCTCCCCAGACGCCTTCGTAAAGGTCCTTGTTCTCCACAATCTCACCCTTGTGTTCCATAAAAAACTGCAGAATGTCAAATTCTTTATCTGTCAAAGCGATCTTCCGATCACCTTTTAGGGCAGATCTGGTCTTTGTGTCGATGGAAATGTTGCCGCCGATGGTCGGCCTGGCCTTCGGGGCTGATTTTCCCTGATATTCTTTATAGCGGCGCAGCAAAGATTTGACCTTCATCAACAGCTCCGTCTGCGAAAAAGGCTTTACCAGGTAGTCATCGCCGCCTTCGGTATAGGCTTCTACCTTGTCCTGATCCTGTGACTTTGCCGTTAGGAAAAGCACCGGAACGGGAGACTTCTTTCTGATGTATGCGCAGACTTCTACGCCTGACATCCCAGGCATCATAATATCCAATATTACTAAGTCTATATTTTTGTCTTTATCTACTTTCTTAAGGGCCTCTTCTCCATCTTCCGCCTGGTCCACAGAATAGCCTTCACTTCCGAGCAAAACTGACAAGACCTCTCTGATATTGGGGTCATCATCAACAATTAAAATTCTGTTCTGTTCCATAAAAATGTCCTTTCTGTTCCCTTTTGCACATACATTTTATACCGTATCACTGAAAAAATATATAGATATCGTGAGAATTAAGAATTTTTAAGAATTACAAAAAGACCCCGGAGGGTCTTTGATAACGGAAGATGGGACTAGTAGCGTTTGTTGTTGTATAATTTGACAGAAATCGCCATGGATATCAATAGCGCTGCAATGGCAATCGCCACAAGCCCTATCATGAGCAGATTCTCGTCCATCTGCCAAAGGGGGCTGTCAACTTCTACGGTGCCTACCACGGCTACTGCAACAAAGACAGTAAGCAGTATATACACCATCCGTCCCCGCTCTGCACCCATTTTCATGATAATGGGAAGATTGACAGACATGAGGATCATGGCTGCAGCGGCTACAAGAGGCACAATCATCAGTTCCTCCTGCATGAGCACAGACGATTGATTTTTGACAGCCGCCGTTACGATAATGGCCAGCACTTCAACCACACAGACCACCAAAGTGAACACCATGCCGATGACGTATTTAGACAAAGCCATATCCCTTTTTTTGTACGGCATCATATTTGCGTAATAATCCCATTTCGCCTGCTCATCAAAGGCTATAGCCGTGATTGGCAGCATTGACGCATACATGATTGCAAACCCCCGTGTAAAGGTGTTCGGTATCACCGCCATAGCCAGCATCAATATGCCAAACAACTTCATCTGCTTCAGCAGTACATAGGAATCTTTTAATACAAGTCCTCTCATTTTATTTATCCCCTTTCACCATATATAAAATTATGTCTTCAACGCTTGCCTTTTCAATGTTGAAGGAGTTTGAAACCAGGTTTCTTTCAACCAGGCACTCAGCGCCATAGTCACTAATCCGCTTGCCTTTGACCGCCCCCGACGGAATATCTGCCAGCTGGCTTCGGGAACACCTGATGACACCGTATTTCTCCAGCAATTCATCTTTTCCCTCGCAGAACAACAGCTTTCCTTTATGAATAAATGCCACATAATCACAGAGTTTCTCTAAATCGCTGAGAATATGTGAGGAAATCAGAACGGAATGTTCTGGATCTCTCGTAAAATCGTAAAAGATTTCAAGGATTTCATCTCTCACGATGGGATCCAGTCCGCTGGTCGCTTCATCCAGGACTAAAAGCTTTGGATCGTGGGACAGTGCCACTGCGATCGCAAGCTTCATCTTCATCCCCCTGGAAAACTCCTTAAACGGTTTTTTCTGCGGAAGATCAAACCTGTGTATATAGCCAAAGAACACTTCTTCATCCCATCTGGTATAGGTCGCTTTCATCATCTTGTTGACTACTTCAGCGTTGATGACCATAGGAAAATAAGCTTCATCCAGGACTACCCCGATATCCTCTTTCAGTTCTGCAAAATCTCCGGAAGCGTTATCAACTCCCATGACGGAAATCTCTCCGCTATCTTTCTTCAAGGAGTTCATAATCAAGTTAATCGTTGTGCTTTTCCCAGCTCCATTTTCTCCTACCAGCCCCAAAATACAGCCTTTCGGCAAATCAAAACTGATATTGTCCAATTTAAAACCTTTAAACTCTTTTGTCACATTTTTTAGTTCTATCGCATTTTCGTATCCCATTACTATTCCTCCATATGATGGTCTGTCCCGCAAGTGAAAGGCGCGGTATGGCAGACTTTATGCTGTGAGAGCCCTTGCTCAATTGACTACGCGTTGCCCGCAGACATCAATCGAAACATCTCAATCAGTTCATCACTGCTCAAGTTACATGACGCTCCCAGCGCTAAAATCTCTTCCATCAGAAGCTCGATTTTCTTGAGATTCCCCTCTCTGATGAGTTCCACGTTTCTTTCTGCTACAAAGCATCCCTTTCCAGCGACTGTATATATGAACCCCTCTTGCTCAAGTTCGTCATAGGCACGCTTCGTCGTAATGACACTGATTTTCAAGTCCTTTGCCAGTGATCTGATTGACGGAAGAGCGTCCCCTTCTGCCAACTTTTCAGAAATAATCTGATTCTTGATCTGTGTGCAGATCTGTTCATAGATCGGCTGACTGCTAGAATTACTGATAATGATATCCAAAGTTTGGCCTCCTTTGTCGTTTCACTGTATATATACAGTATATATAGATATAACAGTTTGTCAATATGTATTTTTGATTTTTTCGCCTGCAGGCGTCCAGAGCTCGAGTCGGTTACGCATCGGCTGGGGTTCAGACCGGGTCTGTTTAACAGAAACAGTGTTTTTCGCCGATTCTGCGTAACGGCGGACGCCAAGGCTCGGCTCGGTTACGCATCGGCTAGGTTCCAAATCGGGCCTGCGTAACAGAAATGGCGTTTTTCGCCGATTCTGCGTAACGGCGGGCGCCAAGGCTCGGCCCAGTTACGCATCGGCCGGGGTTCAGACCCCACCTGCTTAACAGAAACAGTGTTTTTCGCCGATTCTGCGTAACGGCGAGGGTTAAGGCTCGGCTCGATTACGCATCGGCCGGGTTCCAGACCGGATCTGCTTAACAGAAACAGTGTTTTTCGCCGATTCTGCGTAACGGCGGGCGCCAAGGCTCGGCCTGGTTACGCATCGGCCGGGTTCCAGACCGGATCTGCTTAACAGTAACAGTGTTTTTTGCCAATTCTGCGTAACGGCGGGCGCCAAGGCTCGGCTCGATTACGCATCGGCCGGGGTTCAGACCGGGCCTGCATAACAGAAACAGTGTTTTTTGCCGATTCTACGTAACGGCGGGCGCCAAGGCCCGGCTTTTATTCAATATAAAACCCCGCCGACCTTCCAGTTTGACTGGTGTTCAGCGGGGTCATCACATTCTATCGTTTTCTATCTGGTAGGAATAATCTCCATCCAATATCCATCCGGATCTTCAATAAAGTAGACTCCAAGATTGGAGTTGTCAAAGCAGATGCAACCCATCTCTTCGTGATACTTCTTGGCAGCATCAAAGTCGTCCACTCTAAAGCCGACATGAATTTCATTGTCACCCAGGTCATAAGGCTCTTTTCTGTCCGCATACCAGGTCAGCTCTAACTGACACGGATTTCCTTCCGTTCCCAAGAACACAATTTTATAGTCGTCGCCTTCCATGCGCCTGATCTCCGAAAGCCCAAGGGCCTTCTCGTAAAACTCTATGGATTTTTCTAAATTTAAAACTGTAATACAGCTGTGATACATCGTAAATTTCATGTAAACTCCTCACTTTCTGATTAATATAATGGTAAAATGAACGTATTCATCATACTTCTCTATTCCGCAGGGAATGCATATGATATCTTATCACAAAAAGGGGGTTTATACTAGTGAAAATCACACCGAGGGAGAAGGAATGGAGCAGGCTGCTCAAGCAAGAACAGACCTTTCTTGAGAAAGGAACTCGCAAAAAGGACAGCAAGTTAAACCAAATTCTTGAAGACAAGGTTCCCGAAAAATTACAGGGCACCCTCGATGCCGCCTTTGCGAAAGCTTTTGAAACGATCTTCGAAAAGGGCACGGGCGTGCTAGAAAAAACATACAAAAAAGAAGAACTGGAGAGACAGTTCAAGATCAATTCTTATGCGGTAGAACTGAAAGAGGACAAGAAATCACTGCGAAAGTTTTCCAGGAAAACCGATACGGCTAACACAAAAAATCTGCTGCTTTCCAGCGTTGAGGGGGTAGGCCTGGGAGCCTTGGGCATCGGACTTCCCGATATCCCTGTATTTGTCGGCGTCCTTCTCAAGAGCGTCTACGAAGTCGCGCTGAATTTTGGATACAGCTATGATACCCCAGAAGAGAAATATTTCATACTCAAAATGGTTGAGACAGCTTTATCTTACGGTGATGATCTGGCGCAAGGAGACCAGCAGCTCAACGAATTCATTGAACAGTCCGCCTGGCCTCAAGATTATGATCAAGGCCGACAGATCAAAATCACTTCTGCAACCATGTCCAAGGAGCTGCTTTATCTCAAATTCCTGCAGGGGATTCCCATTGTTGGCGCAGTGGGCGGCGCCTATAACACCATTTATCTGCAGAAAGTGCTCAAATACGCGAAACTAAAATATCACAGGCGTTTTCTGACTGACAATGAAACGGATCCTTTTCCAGACGATGCCTGCTGACAAAATTGTCGTAATCATTTGCCAAAGAGATGTATTTCCTCAAGGAGTATCGATAACACTGGATTATCATTGTTTCCTCGCCAAGAAGCAACCCGTGTCACAGTATTTCCTTTCGGCATCGGGAAAAATCGCAGTTTAGAATCCGTAAACCAAGTGTTCTGATTCATGAAAGCAAAGCCTTCGTTCAAAACCAGCAGCAAATGCAGAGTGGAATAACGGTCAATCAATTTGATTTTCGCGGGATTAATGTGATTCTCTCTGCATTGTTTTTTTACAAACCATGCTCCAGAGGAAACCACGCCGCTGCCAACAATCAGCAGCGTATGATTGTTCAGTTCTTCAAAATCCATCTGATCAGAAGCACACATCTCATTATCAGCGGAAACAACGATGTAACTTTCCATTTCTTTTATCACCTTGACCTCTAACGCGTTGTAGTCAGCAGCATCAAAGTATAGGGAAAAGCCAAAATCAATTTCGCCAGTCTCCAGCATTTTCAGCAATTGGTTATATGGATGACAAGCGATCATCACTTCAATATTCGGATATTTTTCCTTGAATCGCTTCAGCTCGTACACTAAATCTTCGTCCAAATTCTGGCCTTCCTGCAGACCGATTCTGATTGTTCCGATTTTCCCTTCATTTGCCAGCTTTGCTTTGTCCATCAG
This sequence comes from Emergencia timonensis, assembly GCF_900086585.1. Taxonomy (GTDB): domain Bacteria; phylum Bacillota; class Clostridia; order Peptostreptococcales; family Anaerovoracaceae; genus Senimuribacter; species Senimuribacter timonensis. Next base: position 882,351 of record NZ_FLKM01000008.1, on the reverse strand, counting down.
GTTTTGAAAGCTGGTGGTAATCTTTGGATATCCATCCAGCAAAATTCTTCCAGCCGGTGTAAGCGTCACACTATGTTTCGTGCGATAGAATAATGTAATTCCCAGTTTTCTTTCGATATCGCCAATTCTCTTTGTCAAGGCCGGCTGAGAGATATACAGGTTTTCAGCTGCTTTTGTGTAATTGAGACATTTTGCTACTTCTCGAAAATACACATAATCTTTTTCGTTCATAAAGTTCACCTCTGAGGTCATCATAACATAACCCGGTCAGCCCTTCAATTAAAATAACTAAAAAGTTATAATTATATGATTTTTTTAGTATTTCCCATTATCACCACTTTGCTTTATATTTTAAATTAGGAAAGAAATCAAGGAGGAATTTTTTATGGAAAAGTATTATTTAGAAGAAGAACGAAATATTGAAATCTTGGAGGAGGCCGATGTACTAGTCGTAGGCGGCGGGTCAGCTGGAAGTGCTGCTGCCATTGCCGCCGCCCGGGCCGGTGCCAAGACTGTGCTTTTGGAGAGATATGGACAACTGGGCGGAATGCCTACCGGAGGCGAAGTGATCTTAATCCCATCCATGAGTGCAGGAAAAACCATTATGATTCGCGGTATCATGCTGGAAATCATGGAACGTCTTACAGCCCTTGGAGGCGTCTGCGGACCTGACAAATCCATTACCGGTTCTACAGATTCATCCCACATGGAAAAATGGAAAAAATATTTCAACATGACTTGGAACAACGAGGTATGTTATGGAGGATATGTAGACCCCGATCTGATGAAAATCGTTCTCTCTCAAATGATAGAAGAAGCCGGTGTCAATTTATACCTCCACAGTCTCTGCTGCAGAGCGATCACGGATGCCGGTACGGTTAAAGGGGTATGCTTTGAGAGCAAGGAAGGCCGTAAGGCAGTCATGGCGAAAACGGTGATCGACTGCAGCGGCGATGGAGACATCTTCGCATCGGCCGGCGCTGAGTTCGAAATTGATTTGTCAAGCATGCAGGCAGCTTCAAGAGACACAGACATCCTTCACGATGTCAGCCGAACGGCTTCACTGGCTCTGGTATACAGATTCGGTGGTGCAGACTATGAACGTTATGCCGATTACGCAGCAACAAACCCGCAGCAGCTAAAAAAACATGAACAGAATTTACAGCAAATTGCAGGATACGCCCTGAAAATATTCCCAACATCGAGAAATGATGTTGTTTGGGTAGATAACTGGGTTCTCGGTTACAGCAGTATCAAAGTAAAAGATATCACTGCCGTTGAAACTTTAGTAAGAAGAACCATTGTCGATGTCATGGACTATATCCGCACAAACAAAATTCCCGGATTAGAAAATATCTGGCTTTATGACACCGCGCCACAACTGGGAACCAGAGGCAGCCGCCGGATTCTTGGTCTTCATCATCTGGAAATGGAGGATCTGTACGGCCAAAAGGAGTGTGACAATCACATCGCTGTGATTCCCTCTACCGTCAATCCCGCTATGCCCCAGGTTCCTTCAAAAATCCCATACGGCGTACTAGTTCCAATAACAGTAGACGGACTTTTAGTCGCCGGAAGATGCTTCTCTTCGGAACTGACAGTCAACAGCATGACGAACTTGGTTACACACTGCTTTGCATATGGACAGGCCGCCGGAGTCGCCGCTGCTGTTGCTGCTGCAGATGATGTGAAAGTGAGAGATGTAGACATAAAAAAGGTACAGACGCAGTTGAAGAAGCAAGGCGTCTATCTGGGATAACACTCTTCGGAGTATCCCAATAGAAAGGAGCACATAATGGAAAGTAAATATCAAAATATACTTAAGTTTTTCATCGGAAGTGGTGCAGGTCTGATTCTATTTTTCGTCCCTGTCACAGTAAACGGCCGAAGTTCAATTTTAATCGATCAGTTGGTTACTTCGATTTCCACCAACCTGCCCACAGCAGCCCTGGCTGTCTCCCTAGCGATCATCATCGCCGGCGCGATCCTGCCCTTTATCAACAAAACCTGGAACAGATCTGCTATGGATGTGATCTTTACCCTGTTAAAATTTATCGGTGTCTTGTGTGCTGTCGCAGGAGCATTTTCCTTATGTTCAGAAGCAGTCAATACAGCAGTCTTTGAGATGCTGTTTCCAAAGGTAATCATACCTGGCGCTCTGACCGTACCGATCGGCTGCCTGCTTCTGACTTTTATCACGGACTACGGAATTCTCGACTTCTTTGGCGTCTTGGTCAGACCCATTATGCGACCGCTGTGGAAGCTGCCAGGTCGGGCGGCAATTATTGCTGTAGCTTCCTTTATTGGCAGCTTTTCCGTAGGTATCGTAGCTACGGATAACCTCTATCGTGAAGGAAAATTCACACACAAAGAAGCGGCAATCCTTGTAACCGGGTTTGCTACGGTGTCCATGCCGTTCCTGGTTATCGCCGCCAATCTGCTGGGACTGATGCCCCATTGGGGTCTCTTCTTCTGGTCTGCTTTGATCATCACCTTCTTGACGACAGCTATCACCGTGCGTCTCTGGCCTCTTTGCAAAGTGCCGGAAACCTGCTGGGAAAATGCTGAATACGTAGAAGAAGCCCACGAAAAGGGCAGCCTGCTGAAGCAGGCTTGGCAGGCAGGATTGATCCAGGCACAGAACGCTCCGAATTTATTTGCCAGTCTATGGGGCAACTTCAAAGGCGGTATGATCGCCATAATGAATCTGCTGCCTTTGATGATGTCTTTGGGTACCATCACCTTGCTTTTGGTCAATTTTACTGATGTCTTCGACTACATCGCCTGGTTGTTTTATCCATTGACCAAGCTGACCATGATTCCTGACGAGATGGCAGTCGCCCAAGCTGCCGCAATCACTGTAGCAGAACCGGTCACTTCCATGGTCGTTGCTTCCAGTGCAGCTTCCATCGTATCCCGCTTTGTCGTAGGCGTGCTTGCAATTGGCGAAATTGTCTTTTTTACAGGTACAATTCCCTGCATCCTGCCAAGCAATATCGATGTCTCGCTAGGAAAACTTTTTATTATTTGGATTGAACGTGTGGTTTGCATCGTTGCACTGGCATCCATCGTGGGACATCTTTTCTTATAGGCAGCATTCAATTGCAGCCAGGCCTTGGTTTATGGTATACTTAGATAATATATAACTGCTATATATCCAAGGAGGTAAGAATCGATGAATCTCACAAAAACAACGCAGTCTCTGGAAAAGAACGGCTACAAAGTCTCGGTCTTTCAAACACTGGAAGAGGCTGATCGCTATCTCAACCAGCAGATCGACAGCACTACCGTCGGCATCGGCGGTTCTATGACCATGGAAGAAATGGGTTCTTTCCAAACCCTGTCGACCCACAACGAAGTCTATTGGCACTGGCATCCTGCCGATGGTTTGACGGCAGAAGACACACGAAAAAAAGCGATGGACACTGCCATCTATCTTTCATCGGTCAATGCCATCAGTGAGGACGGCGAAATGGTCAATATCGACGGTGCAGGCAACCGTCTGGCCTCTACCCTTTACGGTCACGAAAAGGTTTACTTCATCGCGGGCACCAACAAAATCGTCGAAAACCTCCATCAGGCCATCGACCGCGCCCGTAATGTAGCCGCACCTCTCAATGGGAAACGGCTGGACTGCAAGACCCCTTGCGCAGTCAAAGGAAACCGCTGCTACGACTGCAATAGCGAGGAAAGAATTTGCAATGCGATGGTTATTCACTACAAGAAAATGATGTCATCTGAAATGGAAGTCATCTTAATCGAAGAAAGTGCGGGGTATTAATTATGGAATTGAAAATCAGAAAAGCGCAAATCACTGACCTGGACAAAATTTCAGCAATTGAAGCGGAATGTTTTCCGCCAGAAGAAGCTGCTTCAAAAGAGAAGTATACCTGGAGGCTTGCCAATTATCCCGACTACTTTATCGTCGGGGAAGCAGAAGGAGAGATTGTAGGTGTTGTCTGTATGATTCCCATGGCGACGCCCGTCATCGACGATGACATCTTTGAAATGGAAAAGGTACCCATGGGAACAGTGTGCGCGGTGCTATCTGTCATGACAGCCGCCGCCTGGCAAAAGCAGGGTGTTGCCGAACAAATGCTCAATGCTGCCGTAGAAACTGCCAGGCAGTTAGACATGACCTCCATGGCTTTGACATGCAAGGAGCACTTGATTCACTATTATGCCAGGTTCGGCTTTGAGAAACAGGGAATATCCGCCTCCGTCCACGGCGGCGCAGTCTGGTATGACATGGTCAAAACGCTGTAATATCCAGAATCACAAGCCACAATAAAACCATACTGCTGCGGAAGGAATCAGAAAGATGATACCTCCCAAAAAAAAGACCGTACTCTCCTGCCTGCATTTCCGAGACAGGCAGAAAATAAGTTGTCCGGCAAAGACAGCCGACGCTGCTTTTAACAAATAAATGACACCTAAATACAGCCCTACGGATACCGGCCATTTAGTCTGCGAAAAGATCATCAGACTCCGCAAGCTGTAATTAATTCCAGACAACGAATAATAATCTGCAATTTGCAGCGGTCTCCATATAAATACAATTGCCGCCGCAGCGAAAGCATACGCCGTGCACAACTTGAATTTTACACGGTTCACGGCGTTGCTTCCCTTTGCAGAGGGCCGAATCAGCAGTTCTACAGAAGACGTCTTTTCAATGGTCCCCAGAGTTGATAACGCAAGCAGAAGTATCAAGAACAGTTTTGCAAAATCAAGCACTTCTGCCTGCCTTCCTTCCGGCCCCAAAAGCTGGTTCCATCCTGTTTGATATAGATAAGCAACGTTCTCATCCTTTACAAACTGTTCCTGCAGATATTGATATTGTTCTTTCGCTCTTTTAAAGCCATTCAATTCGGCTTGTTCCGGTGTCAGTTCGGAAACATAATATTCCAAGACGGCAGAGCTGATTTCTCCCTGCTCATGGCGCTGGTACTGTTCCTCAAGCTTCACTGACAAAGCTTCAAATCGCTCTTCTTCCGTTTTTATCCATTCAGCCTTCTCCTCTGATAGCTCTCCCTCGAGAATCTGTGAATACTTCTGATAATATGCCTCCTCTTTGTCCGTAAAAAATGGACTATCCCAATAAGAGATTACCTGTATCACAAGAAGCAGCGCCAGAAGAAACAATCCCCGCTGCATCAGGAATAGCTTTTTACACTCCCCCTGAAGCAGGCTGGCAGAAAGTTTCGTCGTGGATTTTTTCCTATTAAAAGGATGGAGCCACTGGTTTTTCTTTGCTTCAACGGAAGCTTCTGACGAGAACAGCCTTACTGACAGCAGCAGTGAGACCACGACTGCAGTAACCACTGTCAGAAGGCCCGCAGTTACGGAAGAGACTGGGATTCCGAAAAAATTAAAATTGATGTAGTCATTAAAATAATGTGAAGTATCCATGATAGCAGCCAGATTCAACTGGCGAATCGGACTGAGCCAGGAATAATCCTCTATGCTCAGCCATAGCAGCAGCTCACCGGTAAAAGCTGTCACAATGCACAGTATCGAATAGACCTGATTGCGGCAGCAGATACAGAAAAGAAAAAACACACTGCTTACAGCCGTCACAGCTATCCACTTACAGAGAAGAAACAGATAAAAATATGTATTGATGCTGATTGCGAAAGGGCTTGCCATATATCCGTCCAATGACTGGATGGCAGCATCTCCCCTTCCCAACAGATCCATGGCGCCTGCCACAAGATAATTGGTTCCATAAAATAAGACAACAAGCAAAAACACCACAGTAACTAATGTCAGATACTTGGCCCCGATCAACCGCCCTCTGCCATTTTTTGTCGGCTTTATTAAATGAAGCAAGCCTTCTGCCCGTTCCTGCAGCATCAGCCGAATCAGTAACGCAATGACAGTAAGAAACAGGAAGACATCTGTCATGTGATAGTCCGTCACGTACCGCATTCCCGTCGGATAATCCGTTTCCGGCCGTATACCGTGAAGACGGCTGTATACACTTCTCGTTTTTTCAAGACTTTCCCTGTTAAAATAGCTTCCATTAAAGACGGCCGCATCCTGCATTTTCTCTGCTTGCTCATCAATACTCTGCAGAAAGTCTACGTAAGAAACCGGTTCAGCCTCGTTTATTATCCATCTGTCTATATTTTGATTTTCATCGAAATCTCTTGTAATCTGATTAGACAGCAACACGCCGTTTAGAAGAAACACCAGCGGGAGCAATATCAAGAGAAACTTCCACTGAAAGAGTTTCTTCCATTCACCTGTTATCAAATTTGCCACAATTAAAGCCCTCCGAAATAATATAGGTATACATCTTCCAGAGACGGTCTGACTTCTTTGCAATTCCACACGGGATCAGGATTTTCTGTGATAATCCTGACAAACAGCTTTTCCTCCAGCTGGGAAATCCCCGCAATGCACCAGGCAGACGGCAGGCCGCCGTACTGCTCTTCCGTCAGTTCCGTCTCATATACCAGTGAGCGCATGTGGTTTAGAATCTCATCCTTGCGTGCTTTTCGGAGGATCTTCCCTTCCCCCATGAGGATAAGCTCCTTTGCAATAAATTCCACATCTGAAACTACATGGGTAGCGATCAGAACAATCTTATTGACGGCAATACGCGAAATCAGATTACGGACCGCGATTCTCTGCTTTGGGTCCAGTCCTGCCGTCGGCTCATCTAAAATGATGATGTCAGGATCATTTAGAATCGCCTGCGCGATCAAAAGCCGCTGTTTCATACCGCCGGAAAGGGTTTTGATTTTACTTCCGGCATATTCTGAAAGCTCCACCATTTCTAATATGGCGGGAATCTGCGCTCTGGCTTCCTTCTTTTCCATTCCTTTCAAAGCTGCCATATAGTCCAAGAATGCTCTAACTCTGAAGGCCGGGTATAAAGCCTGCTGCTGAGGCATATATCCCAGTATTTTTCGGTAAGCTTCCCCCATCTTATCGACATCTTCGCCATCAAGGCAGACCTTGCCGCTGTCCGCTTTTAAATTTCCTGTCAGTATGCTGATCAGCGTCGATTTTCCGGCGCCATTGGGTCCCAAAAGTCCATAGATTCCCGGCGTAAGGGAAAACGAGACGCTTTTCAGCGCCTCTTTCCTGCCATAATTCTTACACAATTCTTTCACTTCAAGTTTCATGGTATCTCCTAAAAATACTCATCCAGTTCCTTCAATCTGACGGAACCTTCAAAATCCCCTTTATAATAGTCCTCCTTGTCCATCATATACATGGACTTCTTTGTGTCGTCTGCGGTATAATAGAGAAAAGAACGCTTCGTTTCCCCTACGATTCGGTACGGGACATTTCGCTCCGCCTCATACAGCAGCTCCTCCTTTCCCGTTTTCAGAGAATACCTGTAATAGTCAGCTTTGCCGTTTGGTTTTCTCTTCAAGAAAAGCAGCGTGTCTCCTTCTATGATGCTGCTGACATCTACCCCGCCTGCATCGAAAACATAGCCGTTCTCCAGGTCAAGCAACAGTTCTTTTTGATCCTTTTTCAAATCCCATCGATAAACCCGGTTCTTTACAAAACCAAGATATCCTTCGTCTTCAATCATTTCTTCTTCAATTTCTTCTGTGATCAAATCGTCTTCGTACAAACCACTGATATAAAAAGGCGGTACAAAGGCCCTTACTTCACCGTCCTCGTTTCTGACTTTTTTCAGGAAACCTTTCTTTATTATACTGGTATCTTCCTGTTTTAAATCGAAGAGAAGGTACCGATACCACTGGGGCGTTTCATCAAAATACCAGTCCTGATAACCTTCATAAGGATCTTTAGCTTTCATAATCCGGTCATTTTTTGCAAAAGCGCCCTGTTCATACTGCTCGTAGAATTCTCTTTGTGTCAAAGGCTGCTCCTGATACCCGCAAACTTCAATGGCACTGTGATTTTTTGAGACTGCCTCAATGAAACACTGCACTGGTTCCTTCTGTCTCGGCGTGACCTCCGTGATTTCTCCCGACTGCAGGTCTACTGCGATACACTGCTGAGTCTGTATGTCCTCTTCATCGCTGTCTGCCGGGTTATAATGCCAGTTTAAGATCGTAATCACTTTATGCCCCGCATAATATGTAGACGACAGATTCAAATCCGCCTCCCACTTTCCCGGTGCACCGTCACCCCGATCAATTTCTGTAATAACCTTCCGATGGTTCCCATCCAGGTTCATTTGAACAAGCTCGTATACATTCTTCTCCGAATTGCTGATAAGGCAATAAAGCTTCTCCCCATATTCTGCGAGACCCAAGGCTCCACGATAACCTTCATACCAGCCGCTGCAGCTGTCGTCGTTATGCCTGCAGTTAGCTCTGCTGCAGATGACATAATCTTTTCTCGATTTATAATCAAAAAAGAGGAGGTTCCCGTCTTTTATACGCAGCACGCCTGTCTCTCCTGCCGAAAACGTTAGAGAATCATTAGCGCCCTGCACCACTGCATCTGTCGAGGTTCCTGCTATATCTACAGAGAGGGATGCAGGCTGACTATAGGAATAAATGATATAACCCAAGACACAAAGCGCAAGTATGCCAATTATAATTACTTTTTTCATAGGTACCTCCACAATACAATGACGGCTGATTCATGGTACGCTCTCCCGCCAATGCCCTACATCTGGGTATAAAAACTTCCTGATCCGCCTTCGCAAGAGAACTTATGCGTACTGTGCAGGGTTATAATATAGAAATCATAGGAATCCGAGGCAGTAAACGTTCCCGACACGCCTGTCTTGTTGGCACTTTTAGTGAACTGATTGTCCGAGGCTGCCCCTGTAAACCGAACACGTCCAACCTCTGTCAATTTCTTTTGCCCCGCACCCTTATCTCAATAAACACTCCAATTAATTTTATTGCACTAGAATTATTCCGCAATACATGTTTATGTAATACATATTAATATTATGTCATTTCAATCTCAACAGGTCAATCGTTTTCAAAATATTCGTTCATTTCTTTTCTGCAATAATGCTATAAGTAAATGTAAACATAGGAACACTATGGTAAAAGGGTTTGTGCTGCAGAGTACATTGTAGTTCATATTTACACAATGGCTGAAGTCAAAAGCAGCCCATCAACATCTGATGGACTGCTTTTTCCATTACAATCTTTCTGCTGCGTCAGTCGCTAAATTCGATCGTTCACATTCATCGGCGGTCATGGTAATCTGACAGCAGTACTTGCTGCCTTTCATATGTTCCGCCGCATAGCTGAGACCGTTGGTTCTCTCGTCAAGAAACGGTTTGTCAATCTGGAAAGGGTCGCCCAGCAAAATAATCTTCGTGCCCCTGCCTGCGCGAGTAATAATGCCCTTGATTTGATTCGGCGTCGTATTCTGGGCCTCGTCAATGATTAAATAGGTTTTTACGATGGAGCGGCCTCGAATAAAGTTCAAAGCTTCCGCCTGTATAATGCCTCGGTCAAAGACTTCATCCACCTTACCGCTCAGCTCCAGTTCATTTTTGTAGCGTTCCTCCTCATCAGAGTCAATCAGCTGTTCCAGATTGTCGAGGATCGGTCTCAGCAGCGGGGCAATCTTATCCTGTTCATCACCCGGCAGAAAGCCGATCTCCTCGTCAAACTGCGCGTTGGGCCGGCTGACCAAAATCCTTCGGTATTCCTCTTCTGTGCTGTTCAGCGCTTTCTCAAGGCCTACGGCCAAAGAGTAAAAAGTTTTAGCTGTTCCAGCCATGCCTTTTACGATGACCAACGGCGCTTTCTCACTGGGCATCATCAACGCTTCCTGCAGAAAATACTGCCCTGCGCTTCTCGGCTCCACGCCGTACGGTTTTGCCTTCTTAAATTCCAGGGGAACGACTTTGTTTCCTTCAATTCTACCCAGCTGCGTTTTCTTTCTCGACTGATCTGCTTTGATGATGACAAATTGATTCTCATATAGTTCCGGCTGCCTCCTCTGACCCTCTTCATCGACCAGGTAAAGGACGTCTTTTGCCATGCCTTTTTTCGAAAAATAGCGAAATTCTTCTTCCGGAGCAAAACATTCAATTCGACCGGTATACTGATGCTCACCGCGGACCACTTGTTCGCTTTCGAAATCCTCGGCGGGGATATCGATCATGGAGGCTTTTACCCGCAAAACTATATCCTTCGTGACCAAAATTACATTCTCTCCGCTATCGCAAAGAGCTTTACAAACCCTGAGAATGCGATTATCTGCCTTTGAATCCGGCAGTTCCTCCGGCAGATCCACATTGACACAGTTGGATTCAATGCGCAGTCTGCCGCCGTCCTTCAGCTGCACTCCGGTCAAAAGATCACCTGTCTGTCTCAAGCTTTCCAGCTCTCTGATAGAAGCCCTGGCATTGAGACCTTTTTCGCCCTCAGCTTTCTTGAGTCCGTCTAATTCTTCTAAGACCATCAATGGGATTACCAGGTCGTTTTCTTTAAATCTATAGATTGCATCCGGTGCCTGTATCAGCACATTGGTATCTAAAACATAAGTTTTTTTCATCGTCTATTCCTCCCTCTGCACCTCTTGCATGTACCTGCTCTTATCATGACATATGCCTCAGCGCTTTTCCATTAAGTTTATGTTAAATCTTCCTTCGGCATACGTTTAAAGAAGTCCATAATTAAGGGAACGGAAATCATTGCGGTGATGAGGTCCGCCAAAGGCTGTGCAATCTGAATGCCGCGCAGTCCAAGAAACTGCGGCAGAATCAGAATCAGAGGGATAAAGCAGATGCCGCTTCTCATTGCTGCCGTAACTGTCGCTCTTGCCGCATGGCCCGTACTTTGAAACAGCATGTTGGCAGACATGGTAATTGGCGCCAGCATAATGGCCATACACTGCATTCGAAGGGAAAAAGTGCCGATAGCGCCTACCCCTTTTTCGTCACAGAAATGATTGATGATGTAATCCGATGCAGCGATACAACTGAGAGACAGGACTGCGATGGCCGCAAAACTGATGACAAAAGTAATCTTGCAGCTCTTTTTTACACGACTGTACTTCCCAGCTCCGTAGTTAAAGCCTGCTACCGGCTGAAATCCCTGACCGATGCCGATGCCAATGCTGAAAATCGTCATGCAGCATCTTCCCACGATGCTCATAGCTGCAATTGCCACGTCGCCATAAAGGGCGGCCTGTTTATTGAGCAGCATGGAGGAAACACTGTTCAGACTTTGACGTACCAAACTTGGAAAGCCGGTTTTGAGGATGTTAAGATAATCGTCACGTCTCTTCGAAACGCAATGAATAGAGATTTTACTCTGGGTCTTTTTTCTGAGAAACATGCTCAGAAGAATGCTGAAGCTGATGCACTGGGATAGAGCCGTGGCGATGCCCGCACCCATGATTCCCATATGGAAGACAAAGATAAACAGCGGGTCCAATCCAATGTTCAGCAGCGCCCCCGTCAAAAGCCCAATCATCGCCAGGGCGGCCCGCCCTTCGTAGCGCAGGATGTTGTTCATCACATAACTGGAAATGTAGAGAGGCGCAGCCGTGAGAATACACATGCCATACGCTTTGGAATAAGGTAAGATAGTCTCCGTACTTCCCAAAAAGCGGAGCAGCGGTTCAAGAAACAACAGTCCAAAACAGCTGATCAACAGCCCTGTCCCTATTGCCAGAAAGAAACTGCTGGATGCAAAGCGGCCTGCGCTTTCCACATCCTTAGCACCTAGTTTTCTGCTGATGTTGCTGCCCGCGCCCTGTCCATACATGAAGCCAAAGGCCTGTAAGACAGCCATGAGGGTGAATACGATGCCCGTCGCGCCGCTGGCGCTGGCGCCCAGCTGGCTGACAAAATAGGTATCGGCCAAATTGTAGAGACTGCTGATCAGCATGGTGATCGTCGTTGGCACTGCCAGACTGACAATCAGCGGCGTCAGAGGACTTTCTGTCATTTTTTCATATTGTGTTATATTCTTTTTCATACTTTTATTCATGTTACTAGTATACCACTTTTTGACTTAGTTGGGACTGTCCGAGCAGAGATGTTTCTTATAAAAGAAAAATCTGCTGAATGTCAGATTTACTATGCAAGCATGCCGCAGCGGCTGTTGCCGCGATAGTTTGCGGCAAGCGTTAAAAAAGGAGCCTGCCTCGTGGCAAAACTCCTCAATTGCGGTTTTTGTATCTATTTTAAACAATTGTAATATCTTTTATGATGATGACGCCGTCTTTTTTCGTATGGCTGTATTCGATGGTATCACCTTCGCAGATTTTCCGTTCCACCCTTCCTTTGGTATAGTACTCAACCATGATATAACTGGCGTTTTTCAATTTCTTGACCTGCTTTCTGATGGAATCCGCATTCATCGCCGTTGTGCTTATCACATTGTCCCCTTTGTCAAACTGCTTGATGACGATTTTCTGTAAATTGGGTGCGCTCTTCATGTTGATCTTATAGCTGAATTTTTTTAATTCACCGTGCTTGGTCTTAAAGCCCTCACTGGACTCATATTTCATGTCCTGGTACAATGCATCTCCTTCTTCGTCAAATTCTGCACTGCAGCCAGTCTGCCCCGGCATCAGATAGACCTTGCCATCGGAGGTCTGATAAACAGCGTTTGCATACATAGAGTGCTTCTTCCCGCCTTCCACATACAAGGTGCCCTCCAGGCTGAACTGATCTCCGCCGGTTATTTTGAGCTCCCTGATTTCTCCATCGCTGACTCCGCTGACCGCATCGTCGTACATTTTGAAATACATGCCATACCCTTTTAGATCCTCAAACTGATACGTGTCGCCCTTCTCTTTACCGTAGATTGGTCCTCTCTCTCGGCCATGCTCATCTTCGCTGCCTATATAATCCAAGGTCACAAAGAATCCAATCAATAGATCTTCGCTGGTCTGCCCTTTTTCCTTATCTGCCAGCCTGCAGCCGGTTAACAGCGATATCATCAGAACCAGACTCAAGGCTGCCCAATATCCTTTTTTATTCATCTTCCTCTTCCTCCAATACGCCGTCAAATTTGAGAATATCCCCCACATCACAGTGCAGGAAATAGCAGACTCTGTTTATGGTGTGAAAACGAATACCCTTGGCCTTACCGCTGCGCAGGATGGACAAATTGGCTTCCGTAATGCCCACCAGTTTACACAATTCCTTCGAAGTCATGTTATTCTTCTTCAGCACCTCGTCCAAATAGATTTTGATTGCCATCGTCGCCTCCTAGATTATCATATCGTTATCTTCCTTCAAGGCCTTGTCTGATGCAATGAACTTTGACAGAAGGAGGACGGCGATACACATAGCGATGGAAAAGAGAGGAATATCGACTACATAATTCGCTTTGTATACTTTTGTCCAGATCAGAAATTGAGACAGATTTACAGCGATGGAAGTTATTATCATCACGGTGACGGAGATACGGCAAATCCGGCTCAATTTTTCCGCTGCAGAAATGGTCTCCTGGCTGTACCTGTCTGCCCGCAGCTGATCGACCATTTTGATGGCGTGGACGATGACGAAGATATTTAAAACCGAGGGTATCTTATCCGCAAAATATTTAATCCATAGAAACACCGTTGTATTGTAGTCGCTGTTTAAAAGCTGATCCACCTCCCGAACGCCCCTTGCGGCTGGTACCACCTCTGTAAAGATACCTAAAACAATTTCGGCAACGATGGTTACGGCAACTGCAGTCAAAATTAGCTTCAGATACTTTGCCAGCTTCTTCTCATCAGTGCCCACTGACGCCTTCATGCATTTCAGCACTGCATAGCCGACCACCATAGACCAGAAGGTCATCGCAAGAGCCCCGCCTTTGCCAGGCATCGCTCCATAGAGATTGCTGTTGACATAACCGGGATTCACCATCAAGTACATCATGATAAAGAGCATCACCGACATCATAATCAGAAGAATATCGATAGCATCGGGTTCCTTCTTCTGTCTGGCAACTCTATCAACCAAATAAAGCACTGGCAAAATAGAAATCAACAGATAAATGATCATTGCCGCAATGTTTCCCGCTGAACTGGCCAGTGATAACGCGCGCAAGGCTTCTCCAATCTGTCCGAAAGGAAACGTAAAAATATCCTGATTCATGGTGACCTCCTGTACATCAATTATTGTTTTACGATAATTGTTAATTTAAGAATACCACAGAATTATTGTTTGTCAATAATTTTTTCTTCGCATTGGTATAAAGACAACAAAAAACGGAGCAGAAATCCGAAAAATTCAATTTCCCTCCGTGTTACATCGTGTTGAGACAGTTATTCTCTTAGCTCAATCCTTTGCCCTTTTCGTTCTCTTGTTTTTTTACCCGATCTACTGATCCGATGATAATTAAAGCGCCGATGGTTGTGACGACGGTTGCAACCAAGGTCAGCATCTTTGCACCGCTGATATCCAGAATGATGCCGCCGAAGAGACTGGAAATCATCGTAGTCACAGTGACCATCATGGTGAACAGCGCCTGCCCTTTGACGGCTTCTCCTTTGCTCATCATCTCGTCGATGAAATGTACCATAGCAGGCAGAAACAGGCCGAAAGAAATCAGTTGGAACAGCTGTGCAATATATACCATAGTCACGGTAGTAGCAATATAACACATGGCAATTTTGACGACAAAACCTACGGCTGATACTTTCAGCATCAGCTGACAGGTGAAGCGTTTGCGCAGGTTGTCAAAGCAGAACATGACCGGTATTTCCAGGAAGGCCATCAGGGAGAGGATCCTTCCCATATCTTCGCTGTCGCCTCCTACGTCGGATACGACCTGAATCATATAGTTATTGAGAATCTGATTGCTGAAATAGACACCGATGACGCCGATGTTCACTACCAAAAACATCTTGTTTCTCTTGATAAAGTCAACCAGATTGATTTCTTCTACAGTCTCCTCTTTTAATTTGACGTCGATGACGCCCTCCTCTGTGTTGACCGCCTTTACCTTGTTATATTGTGACTTAGTCAAAGCCAGGCTGATGAGCAGCATGACGAGAACCACTTCACCGGTGATGGGCATGACCATGACGCCATAAGTTTCTACCATGGTACCCAAAACGCCAACTAAAGCCGAATACGCCAAAGAGCCCACGCCTCTGGCTACGCCAAAACTGATATGTATGCCGCATTCTTCCAGCTTAAAACTCAGTGAATTGATCAACGGCTGCAATATGGTATGCCATGCGATGAGCATGAGAAAGATCAAAGACAGAGCAAGGGTCTTCTTTTGAAGGACACACAGTCCCGCCATCATCAAAATCATGATGATGGTCATCAGCTGAATAATCCCAATCAGTGTTATCTTCTTTGATCGATCGGCAAAATCAGCGACCAGCGGCTGCAGAACAACAGCTACTACGTTTGCCACAGCCAGTATGACCCCGATTTCGGAGTTAGAATAACCTCGCGCTAACAAAAAAACCGATGCAAAACTGCCTACAACTCCATATATCATCCAATACGTCCCCTGTGTACAGGCGTATTTAAAATTGAGTAATTTCCCCATGTCCTTCCTCCGGTTGCTCCAAAATATTCCTACCTAATGATTATACCAGTCTGCGCTGGTTTTGCAAAGGGAATTTGTATGAGGGGGGACGGCCAACACAAGAATACATCTTCCGACTTTATTTTCTTTTTTCTTATTCTGTCGTTTTTCTGTTTTGCTGCCTTTTCAATCACGAGTACGCTTTCTGATTTTTGAAACTGCAGAATCAATTCCAAAAACAACTATGAGAGCGGCACGCAGTGCTAAAATAATTTTCCCTTCCGTAAGTAAGTCGTCCATCGGAAAAACACTCATCTTATAATTCATCATACGCATAATCATAATCTTTCATCAGAGTAGAACCTTTAGGTAAGTCAAAATCAAACCTATACTTATTTGATGCAACGCCACTCTTAATGTTCAAAAGCGCCACGAATTCTCATCCGCAGCGCTCTTCTCGTCATTACCTCACATATTCTACCTGGATTTTGTCCATGGTCAATTCTCTCTCTTCCGGCTCTTTCACCGGGTAGCCCAGTATGATGCCCGCACAAGGGACGAACCCTTCCGGAACTTTCATGGCTTCACAAAGCTCCTTGTTATAGGTGATGGCTTTGATATTCCCTCTGATGTAGCAGGAGCCCAGACCGATATCCGTAGCTGTGATGGCCATGTTTTCCACAACACAGGACGCGTTGCACATGGAAAGCTCCACGTCGTCCGCTTTGCCGGAAACCAGAATCAGCGTCGGCGCGCCGTATAGAGGATGCACGTTGGGATCGCCAAAGAACTTGCTCCCCTCCGCATCAATTTTGTCCAGCAGCTCTCTATTCTGAATGACTGTGAACTTCAGCGTTTCAAATTTCCCCATGCCTACCGGCGCAGCATTGCCACACTGGAGCACAATGTTCAATTCCTTTTCTGAAATTTGATATGGTTTGTATGCTCTGCAGGAGCATCTTCTTGCAACAGCTTCTTTCGTTTTCAAAAAAATCATCTCCAATCTTTCCTCATGGATTCGTAGTTCGATATTCTCTATTATACACCTTTGAGACAGGCTGTGCAGTTTTTTTGTTGCTCTTATGCCGCTTTTTCTCCATCCGACACGGATTTTGCTGCCCCAGAAGGCAGGACTTTGTCTGCCACTACCGCGAGAACCAGGGTGATCACGACCGCCGGCAAAGTGTTTCCGCAAGGAATATCCACTGTCATCAGATATCTGTAAATGACAAAGCCGCAGGCCCACACGACTAGATTGCTCCAGTTGAAGCTCTCTTTGATGTGGTTATGACGCAGCACAAAGAAATCCGCAATGAGGATCGCGATCATCGGCGCAAAGACTGAACCGATCAGATAGAGGAAGTCGCTAATGTCGTCCATCGGGAACAGAATCGCGCAGATGGTTCCCAGGATGGTCACAGCCACGGCGATCCACTTTCCGTTCCATCTGGCAAAGATGGACTCCGCAGAAATGCCGGCAGAATAAGCGTCCAGGAAGGTGGTCGTCACCGTGGAGAATACGACGATCAAAAGCCCTGCGATGCCCAGGCCCGCTTTGACCATGATCTGTGCGATATCGTATTCGCCCGTAAAAATCGCCGCTCCCATACCGATGACATACATCCAGGTGCTGACTAGTCCATAGACTACGGTGCTGGTCATGGTGGCGGCAAAAGGCTTCTCCGCCTCCCTGGTGTAGTCGCTGATCAAAGGCAGCCAGGACAGCGGCATGGCAACGGCCAGCTCCACAGCCGCGCCAAAAGACAGGCTGTCATTTGGCGCCATGGCGATGCCGCCCGCGTCAAAGAAGATGACCTTGCAAAGTACCAGGGTCAGAACAAACAAAGCAGCCATAGCCACGGTGTTGATCTTGCCCAGGTTGGTGATGCCGATCATAATCCAGAGGATAATCAGCACGCCGATGACCAGGCACCAGATCCAGGCTCCTGTATGAAGCACGCCGTTTGCCGCCAGGGCGCCATCGTAAATCATGATAGCTGTCCAGCCTACTAACTGTAAAACATTCAATATGGAAAAGAGCAGACCGCCCTTGTTTCCAAAACTCATCTTTGCTGTCTCCATGGCGCTTTTTCTCGTCTGCGCACCGATATAACCGGCTAAAAACAGCATCACGCAGCCGATGATATGACCGATCAGGATTGCTAGCAGGCCTTTCGAAAATCCCAGCGGCGCAAAGTAGGTGCCGGTAAGGATTTCTGCGATGGAAACGCCTGCCCCAAACCAGATGAGACCGTTAGCAAATATCGAAGTCCTTTTCTCACTCACAGACATCACCGCTTTCAAGCATATAGGCGTGATCCATCGGACCGCAGCCCTGCCCCAAGTCCAGCATCGCGGAGAGAGCGCCAGAGATATAGTCCTTCGCCTCTTTAACCGCCGTCTCCAATGGCAATCCCTTGGCCAGACCGGAAGCAATGGCGCTGGAAAGGGTGCAGCCCGTTCCGTGTGTATTTGGATTGTCGATTCTTTGGCCGTAGAACCATTTGCTTTTTTGTCCGTCAAAGAGCAGATCGTTGGCGTCGCTGATCTGGTGGCCGCCCTTGCAGAGAACACTGCAGCCATACTTACCGTAAATTGCCGCTGCCGCTTTCTCCATGTCAGCTTCAGTCTCAATGTTCATGCCTGAGAGAACCTCAGCCTCTGGGATATTGGGTGTAATGACTGCAGCAAGCGGGATCAGTGCACTGCACAGCGTCTCCACCGCATCGTCAGAAATAAGCTTTGATCCGCTGGTGGCGACCATGACCGGATCGAGAACAATGTTCTTTGCCCCATACTGCCGCAGTTTTTCTGCTATGGTTTCAATCAAAGTCTTGGAAGAGACCATTCCGATTTTTACTGCATCCGGATAGATATCAGTAAACACGGCGTCCAGTTGTGCTGCCAAAAACTCAGGAGTTGCCTCCAATATATCACTTACGCCGGTCGTATTCTGGGCAGTCAGTGCGGTGATTGCACTCATGGCGTATACGCCATTTACAGTCATCGTCTTGATATCTGCCTGGATGCCGGCGCCTCCGCAGGAATCGCTGCCTGCGATTGTTAATGCTGTCTTCTTTTTCATCATTCCTCCATAAGCATTAATTTTATAATGGCGCTTGCCACAGTTTGTGCGGAGCCTAACCGCACAAACTGATGGAAGGCCTTATGCAACTGTTTCCCAAGAACACGAGGTCCTGCCCATGTGTGATTGGCGAAACAGACTGCAAGAGCGACAGAAAGTGGTGCCCCCAGTCTACCGCCGTGGAAACCTGGTTTATACCAGGGTGAATTCGGTCAGATCTCTTACATAGACATCTGCGTACCGTTTAATTTCTTCTTGATCCGCCTCACTGACCTTGTCATAAACGCCAACGATTTTAAAGCCCTCCGCCTTGGCGGTTTTGATTGAGTAGAGGCCGTCCTCAAAGAGCCAGGTATCTTCAATCGGTGTACCCAATTCCGCAATGGCCTCAAAAAAAATCTTCGGGTTGGATTTGCTGGCGCCTACTTCGCCGCAGGTCAGAATGATATCAAAATAATCCTTGTATCCCAGCCGTTCAAAAGCTGCCTCGATACAGTACTTCTCAGTAGATGTGGCAATGGCCATGGGAATTTCCGCCGCCTTCATACGCTCCAAAAGTTCTCGCGCCCCGGGCTTGAACCCGGCGTCCGCAAAATAATGACCTTCCACGATACCGTTGATGCCCTTGGCGATTTCCCGGCAGGACTGCGTCAGACCGTAAGTTTCTTTCAAATATACTGCGCCCATGTCTACTGTCATGGCAAACAATTTGTTGCCCAGCCCTTCTTCTGCTTCGATACCCAGCGATGCCAGATAATTGGCACCCGAATTGGTCCAGATCGGCATGGTGTCCAGCAGCGTGCCGTCCACATCAAAAATTGCCCCTCTTATCATTTCTTTTCCACCATTTCTTTCGTCACTGCTCTCAGACGCATTGTCGCCTTCTCAATGTCCTTCTGCCCAAAGATGGCGCTGATAACAGCAATTCCACAGATTCCGCTGCCGGAAAGTTCCGGCGTATTTTCCTCTGTTATGCCTCCGATGGCGATGACCGGTATATTTACGGCATCGCAGATGGCCCTTAAGGTGTCGTGTGGAACCTCATCAGCATCATCCTTTGATCCCGTTGGAAAAACCGCTCCTACGCCTAAATAGTCCGCTCCTTGGGCCTCCGCCAGTTTTGCCTGTTCCACAGTATGGGCCGACACGCCCAGAATCTTATCCGGGCCAATCTTCGCTCTGACATCACCAGCCTCCATATCGCTTTGTCCCACGTGCACACCGTCGGCATCCATGGACACAGCGATATCCACGTTATCGTTGATGACAAAAGGCACAGTGTAGCGGGCGCATAAGGCCTTGATTTCTCTCGCTTCTTCTATGAACGCTTCTTCTTCCAGGTTCTTCTCTCGCAGCTGCATAAAAGTCGCCCCGCCCTTCAGTGCTTTTTCTACCACACTGTAGAGAGTCTCGTCTTTCGCCAGCCAATGCCGGTCTGTCACTGCATAGAGCAGCAGATCCTTCTTATCTAATTTCATATTTCGCCCCTTCTTCTAACTGTGCGCCGTCCATATTATAGATGGCGTCGATGATTTTGTTGCGGTACGTCGCGTTGCCGTCGCCTTCTTCCAGGCGCGCATAAGCGATTTCACCGGCAAGCCCCATGGCGCAGACTGCAGCCGCCGCTGCTTCTAACGGTTCCTCCGGGTTCGCTACGAGGAAAGCGCACATCAAAGCAGACAGCTGGCAGCCAGTTCCCGTAATCAGCCCCATTTCCGGTCTGCCGTTCCTGATGACATAGCATTTGCTTTCATCGGCCACCAGGTCAATAGCTCCGGTGATGGCGATAATGCTGCCCGTCTTTGCAGCAAAAGCCTTGGCGAATTCGATGGTCTGCTCCAAGGTTTCTTCTGTCACCGCATCTGCTACATCAGCGTCTACGCCTTTGGTGGTTCCCTCACCAGTTGCCAGGGTCTTGATTTCTGAGATGTTTCCGCGAATTGCGTCAAAATGAATTTCGTCCATCAGTTTGTATGCGGTCTGGGTTCTAATGGTACTTGCCCCGGCGCCTACGGGGTCCAAAAGCACTTTATGTCCCAGCTCATTGGCTTTTTTGCCGGCCGCAAACATGGAAGGAATGGTATTTTTGTTCAGGGTTCCGATATTGATAGCGAGCCCGCCGCAGATTGCTGTGATTTCCGGCGCGTCGTCGATGTCGTCAGCCATAATCGGGCTGCCGCCACAGGCAAGCAGGACGTTAGCCACATCGTTAACCGTCACATAGTTGGTAATGTTGTGTACCAGTGCACCGTCCGCTCTCAAATGGTCAAATCTTTCTTTTAACATGGTTTTCCTCTCCTTTTCATTAGGTGTTTAACAAGCCACATTTGCACAGGAAAATTAGCATGTGACTAGAAGCAGAACAAAAACTGCGTATTCGCCAAACCCCTGGCAAATACGCAGTTTAAAAGTCACGTAATATTTCCCTACGTTGGCATTATCCAAATCAGGTTATGGGTAAAAGCCATACAGCTTACTCTCAGCCCGCTTTCGCGCAGGCTCCCCTTGAATATGTTTCTATTATACAACGATGTCCTAAAAATGCAACCTCTATCGAAGGATTATTCACTGCAAGTCCATGAAACAAGACTCATACTTTGTGACCAGGTCTATTGAACACAGATATTTCGATTACGTATTCGGGCTACTAAATTTATAATATCTCCTTTTGTATAATGAAGGCGCGCAATTTATTTTGTGCCATTACCGGGAAGGACAATTGCTCCGGTTCTGCTTCAAAAACGATAAGGTTATGCTTTTTGGGAACATCTGCACATTCTCGCATAACCAGTTCACTGTCAGAAGGCTTCAACAGGGGGGTATATCTGGTTCCGGTTACTTTTTCTATCAAATTCTCCGATGCAAAGGCCGTCCACAATCCACAAAAGTAACCGAGCGAAGTAAATTTTTGAATTCTTCAGTGAATCATGTCTTATCTCAAGGTGTATGGATCGATATGGCGTCTGCCACCGCCGCAGCGTTATGCGAAACCTTTTGGACAGCATCAAAAAACCTAACTTTATTGTAAAGAATGCTCAATTCATACCCCCATCCCGTATACGTCCCACCAAGCAATCGCATCAAATCTTTATCGAAGGATTACCGCGCCGATTCTCTCCATATCCTCCATATTGACTCTCTGGATTTCTTCTGTATTAGAGGAACAACATCTCTCGATGACGATGGTTTTGTAGTCCAAAGCGATGGCGTCATAGCAGGTGGTGCGGACACAGTTTGGCGTGGTGGTACCGATGAGAACTACGGTGTCGATGTGAAGACGCCGCAGAATCAGATCCAGCTCTGTCTGGAAAAAGCCGCTCCAGCGAGGTTTGATGACGACGTAATCGCCAGGCTTGCGCTCAAGTCCCTCTGCCTCTTCAGCGCCTCCGATGCCTTTAGAACCATGAGCTAGAGGTCTGCCTCCCTCTTCCCAGGTCTGATAACGGGTAAACTCCACATCGCTGCCGTCAGATCTGTAGTGGCGCTTGACCCAGATGACAGGGCTGCCTGCCGTCCTCGCCTCTTCAATTGTCTTGGCACAGGCGGGCACGGTGGCTTTTGCACCTTTGACACAGAGCGGTGCACCCGGTTCTACAAAGGCTTTCTGCATGTCGATGATGATCAGCGCTGTATGATTGTTAAATAGTTCCATAATATTCTCTCCTTTTCTTCATTGTAGCACGTCTTGACCGAGCAGTTCAGTGTATTTTCAAATCATAATCAATGCGGTTCTGCGCCCGCATACTTTTTGATAAGATCAATAAAAATCTTCATCTGTGGAGTGACCCATTTATTCTTATGATAAATCAACTGGCTCCACATCTGAATAACCGGAATATCGGTAGATATGATAGCTAAATTCCCTGCCTCGAGGTGTTCCTGCACCAGGTACTGTGGCAGAAAAGAAATGCCTGCCTTTTGCTGCAGAAGCTTTATGATGACATCCGTATCCCCAATTTCTAAAAAAGGATGTAACTCCAACCCCTGTGCTGCCAACAACTGTTCCAGATCATCACAGTAGCTGACACCCCTTGTCGTGAGAATCATCGGCTCCTCGAGGAGCCGTTCAATGGGCACGTCCTCTTTGTCCGCCAGCGGATGGGAAGGGTAGGTAACAAAGATGATGGTTTCCGGCCGCTCAAATACCTTGATCCAGTCTGGAGAATAAATCTTTCGATCCAGAAAATAAAGGAAATCAACGTCATTCTGCCGCATCATATCTAACAATTCTGTGACGCGTCTCGATGTCTCAATACTGGTCTCTATCTGTGGACACAGGGTTCTGAATTCCAGCAGGACCGGAGGCAGCACGCCCATCGACAATGATGCAATGGAACCGATGCGTAGTTTCCCGGCGGGGGTCTCCTCTTTATGGACAAAGGTGCTTGCGTCCTCTGCAGCCTTCATCACCTTCATTCCATGGTCCATAAACTGCATGCCGTGTTCTGTTAATTTGATATGTTTCCCAATTCGATCAAAGAGCTGCGTTCCCAGCTCTTCTTCCAGCTGCTTGATCTGCACCGTAACCGCTGCCTGAGAATAACCCATCTGCTCTGCAGCCTTTGTAAAACTCTGCAGCTCAGCCACTCGTAAAAATGTCCTGATGTTCCTGATCTCCAATTTTCTCACCCATTATTTTTTTTAAATCATTCTATAAAAACCATTAGTTTTACAAATTCATGTTCTCATGGTATCTTAAATTTAGAAAGAAGTCAATGCATTGCTTCCAAATTTTCAAGGAGTTAATAATATGGAGCAAAAACAACAACTACAACAAGAACCATTGCTCAACGCGATGATTAAATTCGTACAGTCTTATATGGACGTACAAAGTGATATCAAGTCCAACAAGATCATGCAGACTGCCAGCAATGAGACCATTGCAAAGCTGCGTCTCTGCGGAATCCCCAGAAAAGGACGGGCCGTAGAAGCTGTCATGGACGAAATGGTGGAGGATGTTTACGCCAATCAAGTAATCATGCAGCACCCTCGCTGGTTCGGATTCGTACCCAGCCCAGCTTCACTGCTCTCATGGCTCGGTGACATTATGACCAGTGCTTACGACCCTCATGCAGGCAGCTGGATGCAGTCATCAGCCGCAGCCTGCATTGAGCAGGAGGTTATCGCCTGGATGTGCAGGCAGGCAGGTTATCCCGATACCAGCGGCGGCTTATTTGTTTCTGGCGGCTCTATGGCAAATCTCACAGCCCTCACTGCTGCCAGAAATGCAAAGCTGTCAGAGTTTCAATATCCCCTGGGGACAGCCTATGTCTCAGAGCAGACCCATTCTTCTGTATCGAAGGGCTTGCGCATTATCGGACTGAGGACAGATCAAATCAGAAAAATCCCAACAGATTCTGATTTCCGCATAAATATCACTCTGCTGAAACATGCTGTGTCAGAAGATCTTGCAGCGGGTAAAATTCCATTTGCAGTGATTGCCAACGCTGGAAGTACCAATACTGGAAGTATCGATCCTTTTAACGAAATCGCAGCTCTCTGTGAGAAACATCATATCTGGATGCATGTAGACGGCGCATACGGCGCATCTGTGCTGGCCTCTTCTAAATATCGGCATCGTCTGCAGGGAATCGAACGAGCAGACAGTATCAGCTGGGATGCGCATAAGTGGCTGCTGCAGACTTACAGCTGCAGCGCCATTCTCGTAAAAGACAAAAAGACTTTGACAGACAGTTTCCATACTTGTCCGGAATATCTCAAAGATGCCGCTGCAAATGACGAACAAGTTAACTATTGGGACTACGGACCTGAATTAACCAGGCCGGCTCGCAGCTTAAAGCTATGGCTGACGTTACAAGTCTTGGGAACAGATACAATCAGTGATATCGTCGAACACGGTTTTCAGTTAGCCCAATGGGCGGAGGATGAAATTAGGAAACATCCACGCTGGGAAGTCATATGTCCGGCACAGCAGGCGATTGTCAATTTCCGCTATGCACCTCCCGGCCTCTCCGAAATAGAAATCGATGCCCTCAACCAGCAAATTTCAAAAGAGATGCTGCAAGATGGCTATGCCGGAGTTCTGACAACAGAACTGAATGGCAGAAAAGTCTTGAGAATCTGTGCACTTCATCCTGAGGCAAATGAAACAGATATGCGAACTACTGTACAGCTTCTCGACAAAATTGCCCGCAAGTTAACGATAGAATTCGAAAGAGAAAGGAATGCATCATGAAAAACAATACCTCTATATATGCCTGGACCATGTTGATAAGTTTGATTGTCGTCGTAACAGTAACTTTCATAATCTGTCTTGCAGAAGTCAGTAAAACAGTCAGCTATCTTCTGTTTGCAGTAGATATTGCCGCTGCAATTGTCTTCACGGTCTGCCCCGTACGGATCACAAGAGCATCAGCAAGGTGACAATGATAAATCCTAATAAATTGAATAAATGCATAAGAAAAAGACGCTGCCACATTGGAGCGTCTTTTTCCATTTATAAATCTTCTATTTCCAAACGTCAGTATTGTGAAGTCCGATGCTGGCAGCCTTAAATACAGGATTCCTGCCTTCCCGCTTCTGGGAAACATAGTCGTCCAGTGCTTTGATGGCGATGCCGCCGAGGCAGAACATAGCGATGATGTTCACAAGCGCCATACCGGCCATCAAAATATCAGCCATATTCCAGGCGATTTCCAGGTTTGCATTGGCGCCGACAAATACCATCAGCACTGCCAAAATTCTGAATACAGTGAGAAACAATTTGTTCTCGCTGATAAATTTGATGTTGAACTCCGCATAAAAGTAATTTCCGATGAGGGATGTAAAGGCAAACAACGCCACAGATACAGTAATGATGCCTACGCCCACCTCTCCGAACATGGACTGTACAGACTGCTGTACCAGCGGAATGCCGTTCAAATCGCCGCCTACCGTATACTGTCCTGTACAGAGCACGATAAATACCGTCGTAGAGCAGATGACGATGGTGTCGATAAATACAGAGATGACCTGAACAAGCCCCTGTTTGACAGGGTGGCTGACATCTGCAGACGCCGCAGCATTTGGGGCGGAGCCCATACCTGCTTCATTGCTGAACAGTCCTCTCTTCACGCCCCAGACCATACAGGAACCGGCAAACCCGCCGAAAATCGATTTGAAATCAAAAGCCTGTCTGAAAATCTCGCCAAAAATTGCAGGCAGCTCTCCCACATGGGCAAAGGTGATGATCAGCCCAATCATGATATAAATGCATGCCATGATGGGAACTAAAATAGAGGATACGATACTGATTTTCTGTGCGCCTCCAAAAAACAGGAATGCAGAAATCAAAGCCAGTATACCGCCTGCGATTAACGCCGCCATCTGGTAATTGCCGCCTACATAATGTTCTAAAGACGAAGCGATGTTATAAGACTGCAGCCCGTTGAATCCAAAGGCAAAAGTCAGAACCAGTATTACAGCAAAAAGAACGCCCAGCCATCTTGCGTTCATCGCTCTTTCAATGTAGTATGCAGGCCCTCCTTTATAAATTTCGCCTTCTTTCTGCTTATAAATCTGCGCTAAGGTCGATTCGATAAAGGCTGACGCTGAACCGATGATGGCCATGATCCACATCCAGAATACCGCACCCGGACCGCCGGCAACAATGGCAGTTGCAACACCGGAAATATTGCCCGTACCTACCCTGGATGCAGTAGCGATCATCAAAGCTCTAAAAGATGAAATTCCGCCGTCGTGGCTCTTCTCTGTCAAAACTCTGATTCCTTCCGGAAACAATCTAAGCTGCACAAATTTTGTACGAACTGTAAAAAACAAGCCTGTGACAATCAACAGCCAAAAAAGAACGTTACTGTAGATCCAACCGTCTACCTCGTCTGACCACGCCGTAAAGGCATCAATAAATCTCTCCATATAGTTTGTCCTCTCCTCATTCAATTCTAAATACATCCTAAATATATTGTGTGTTTCTTTATAACGATTCTGTCAAAACAGCTCGATAATTATACCACGAATGTTCCACTGCCTAAATAATCAGAGTTCGTGATTCAATGAACGCTTCCTTGCAGCAGAATGGCAACGCCGTAAGACGAACGGAATCATTATATCATATGGCAATTCTTCATACAACAAAAATGTTTTTTTATTGTTTACTGTCTTCAAAAAAACAAAATAGCAGGGAGCCGGCGATTGTCCGCCGGCTCCCTGCCGCTGTCATATATCTTATTTCTATTTATAGACTCTGTTCGCCTGGTTGGACCATTTAGTGTAATAAGTCTTTCCGTCAATCTTTCTCACACCGCGAACTTTGTAGTAGTAACGAGTTCCTTTCTTCAGACTCTTGCTGTCCGTGAAAGAAACGGTCTTCGCGTTCTTCGTCACATAGTACGCTTTGGTTCCATAGCTGCTCTTTTTTGTGCTTCTGTAAACCTGGTATTTATCCACCTTGTAGCTGCCGCTCTTTTTCCAGGATACTTTGATTCCCTTTTCTGCCTTTGCTGATTTTGCCGAGATCGTCGTATTCTTCACGCCTTTGATGGTCTTCGCGTTTGCAAAATCCTCACCCAGCATCTTTTCGTAGATGGCATTTGCTGCAAAACGGTAATCGTCCTGCTGGTGTGCTTTGTTGGTCAAAGTGTTGGCAAACAGGGTGACCTTCATGCCATTCTTCGCATAGTCGATGGCCTGTACTGTATTCTTGTACTTTTCGATATGTGCAGAAGACATGAAGCCTTCAATCGGATAATCGGACGTGGTCTTGACCAGAACTTTGGCGCCCTCTGGAACGCTGGTAATGTAGTTGCCGCCGTATCCGTACATGATAAAGTCTTTTTCTTTTTTATATTTTGCTGTAATCAAGCTGTCGCTTTCGTAAGTCACAGTGGTCAGGGCGTCATAACCGCCTCCGTCCACATATTCCACGCCGATACCCATAGCCTTGGCAGCCTTCAGGGCGTTTGCCGTGTAGCCGACATAAGGTTTGCCCTCTTTTACCAGATTTATTTCTGCATCTGTCAGGCTGCGGTTTCCAACGATGACATCAGCCTTCGCAGGATCGCTGACGATGGTGAATCCCATCTGCTTTCCATAGGCAAAGAGATCCCATCCGAGGCTGGTATTCAGTCTGTCAGAGTAGTTTTTCACGCCGTAGGCTCCCTGTTCGTTGGACTCAAACGGTGATGCTGTTCTGCCAGGAATGTAAACCTTTACAGACTTCTTGATGACCTTTGCCTTCGGCGCTGTCTTTACAGAGTATCCTTTCAGGATGTACTGATTCTTTACAGAATTGAAATCTGCCGTGGATACCAGGAACTCTCCTTTGTAAGTGCCTGACGTTACCATTCCAACAGATTTGCCTTTCTTGAGCAGCGCGTTGACCACCTGAATTGCATCGACACTGTTGTTCCTCAAAATCGTATAGTTTCCGCTGCCGGATTTTGCAGATTTGATGGTCGGCGCTTTGGTGACAGACTGCATGTTCGAAGATTTGATCGCGCCTTTCTTGGTGATGACGGCCATGTCGAAACCTCTTAACTGGGAGAACGCAGTCAGCGGTTCGGAGTAGAGATCGTTCCAATCGGTGATAACCACGTTGGTGTAAAGGGCTGCATTAGCCATATTCCGCTTGGCCTGATGCATGTCTACGACGATAGAACCTTTCACATAGGTAACGCCGTTGATTTTCACATCCGCCGTCAATTTTTTCAGTTTGACGTCGTTTCTCAGCAGATATTCTACCATCTCTTTTGCAGCTTTCATATCCTGCTGCTTGGAGGATGTCATCGGAATGATGTAATATTCCGGGAAGAAGTTATCGTTTTCCTTATACTTCTTACGGAATACGTCTGCTTCTGCTCCGATTTCGTCGCTCTGGCTCACATACCAAGGACGAATGGCATCAGAGTCGATGTTTTCCATTCCTCTGCGGTAAAATTCCAGTTGATTTGTAAACATCCGGTCTTTGTTCTCTGCTACGAAGGCTGCGTTGCCGATGAAACCATATTTGATGGCATCGACAGCTTCCTGGCTTCCATAGGGAACTTCAACCGTAAATGCATTCACGCCATGGAGGAATGCGTACTGCGGCGTATAGCTTGTGGACATGTCGTCAAATGGAATCCAGTTCTTCTTTCCGCTCTTATCTACTTCCAGATAATCGCGCATCGGAACCTGGAAACTGTTGATCTTCTCGTTGTTTGCGATTGCTGTAGAACCGAAGTTCTCTCCCTGTGCCAACGCGGTATCCATAAACAGATCGTATTCTGCATTTGGCTCGTGGGTCGGCGAACAAGGCTCTACCTGGAACTGCTCATAGAATCCATGGATTTCGTGGAAAGAAACCGGGTTCCACTTCGCGATCAAAGCAGTCATCGCCTGGGTTTCTGCCTGGGTCTGATAAGTATTGTCTCTGTTCAGGTCAAAATAGTTAGAATTGGTACGGGTGAAGTTGGTTCTTCCGTCAACGTTTTCTGACGGTACTACGATAAAGAAAATATCATCGAGAACGTCTTTCACATTGAGGTCAGTGTCTTTCATGTTGTAGTATTTTGCCATCTCTTCATCTGTCATATTTACCGTTGCATCGCTGGTTCTCGAATAGGAGGACGCGCCGGATGATGATGACGTTGGCTCAACTTTACCATTACCGCGGATGTAACCGACACCCGTCACTTTGTCTTTGATCAGTTCAGACCACACTTTGCCCCTCTCTGCCATTTCTGATTTCACAGCGGCAGTTCCGGCGCTTGTCAGTCCTGTAATCTTGGTATATGGGATTTTGCCGTCGCCTTCAGCAGCTTCTACCAGCGCTTCAACAAAATCGAGGCAAGAATCCGGCCCGATGATTTCATCTGCATGGACATTGCTGTACATCACCGGCACTTTGTACTTGAGGCTTCCGTTTTTGATTTCAGACTGCACTTTAGCAGGCTCCGACTCCGCTCTCTTTGACAATGCCTGAGAGTTGGACAGATCGCTCGATGAAGCTGAAACAAAGATGGCTCTCATCGGATATCCTGCGGAGGAAGTGCCGATTTGTTCTACTTTGCCATAAATGCCTGCTGCGTTGGCTCTTGCTGCCAGCTCGTCCATCTTCTTGTCAACCTGGCTCTGTGTGTAGAAAGAATCGTATGGTCTGACCCATACAGAAGTTTCACCCAGCTTCACATCGCCGTTAGTACAGGCGAGAGTGTATTCGCCAGTATAGTCCAGAACTTTGTTCCTGACTACCTTGCGGCCTCTTCCGTCAACACCGTTATAACCGAACATGGTCTTCGCATCAAAGGATAGCTGCAGATACACGGCATCCCCCTCGGCCACTGCGGTCTGTTTGATGTTTTCGAAAAGCGGTCCCCGTTCCTGAGCCTCTGTCTTTTCGCACTTCCAATCCTCCAGCTTGCCGCCCAGATACTGGTATGGGAACATCGATGCGTCCTGCATCCCTGCACCCCTGCTCAGCGTCCACTGAAAGGCTCCGTCTGTGATTGCTTTTTCAAGTTCTTCCTTAGTCATATCCACTTTTACTTTTGCCGTGAAAGATCTGGCATCCAAAAGTGAAATTGCGTCTTCGCCTGCCCCTGTATTATCAAATACTATCGCGTCCTGCGGCGCGGTCTGGTCAGCGGCGAAAGCAGGAACTGCCATAACAAAAGAGGACATCACCATTGTAATGGTAAGTACCATTGTCAGGATCTTACTTCTCGTTCTTTTTCGTCTAAAACAGTCCATGTTTACCTCCATTTCAAACTAAAGTGGCAATAAAATATCACAAATAAAATATTCGTCAGCTTGAGTATAACTGCTCCATATATGCTCTGTCAATACAGAAATTTGAATTTTCCCATTATTCAGCATTCTATTACTAAAGAATGTTTATTTGCCCAAAAAACGACATTAGACGTTGGATTTCCAACGTCTAATTTGAAGCGTCCTCTATTTACTCGCGTCCGGAGCATCTCTGTATTTCTACAGTGATATCGGACAATCTGTAGCTTTCCAAAGCGTTCTCCAGTGCTCTCTGCGCCTCTGCAAAAGGCGTCTCTAAAGCACCTTGAATATTGTGGCCCACCCAGCATTTCTCGGACGGGTTTTGATGTACGTCAAAGATGACCTCATCTTCTTCCCTTACTGCTTTGTAGATGTCTAAAAGGGAAATTTCTTCAGCGTCTTTTGCAAGACTGAGACCGGCAACACCAGCCCTTGCACAGATGAGTCCCGCCGTTTTCAGTTGGGAAGACAGCCTTCTGACGACTACCGGATTTGTACCCACACTCTTTGCGATGAGCTCTGAGGTAGACGGCATCGTGTCGTCCACGTTCAGGGCAGCGACTGCCAGGATATGGATCGCCATCGGAAATTTGGTGTTGATTCTCACAGCACAAAATCCTCCTCTCTGAATATATCGCCTGCTTCCCCGATCAGAAATTGATGATCCCATCTGCCTGAGACCAGTTTTTCCAGCAAAAGATTGCTGCCCTCCACATAACAGATCGGGCACTGGATCAAATCCGCATTTGCCTTTGCTCTTGTCACATAATCGCTACTGTAGCAGTCGTACACGCCCGTATCGATGATATCCACGCTCTGATAGGACTCAAACCATATATCAAAAACCATCAGACCCTTTTTCTCACCGTATCGCTCCACTAATCGATTCCTTATATTTATGATGGACAAATCACTGTCTACGGTATCGGTCAGATACATATGACCGCTCCTCTTGAGATTGGGATGCCATTTTTCATCGGTGTGCATCAGCAGCGTGATGCAGTCATCTACCTTGGGCATGATCACTCTTACCGGCAACGGTCTCTCGGACACGGAACCGCCGCAAAGGCCCATGGACAAAAGCACCGTGTCCACCTGCTCGGGCAAATTCTTCATCGCTTCAAAGACAGCAGCCCGCATCTCTTTCGGTTCTGCATGAAGTCTGCTGTCGAGTTCGTAAACTTCGTATGCGGTATTCTCCTTTTTCTGTGCAGCATCGACATGTCTCCTGAGAGAACTGCAGGTCATAATAATCCCAGCCATATGCGCCTCCTTATCCTGTAATCATTATAGTTACAGGTTTTAGAATTGTCAAGGAGAATTGTCAGTATCCCCTTTCGTTAAAGCAGCCTAGCCACAGCCTGTTCGCGCAGTCTCTTTCTTACAATCAGGAATGTGATGACATGGGCGGTCAGTGTCAATATCCAGGTAAGGGGATATGTGAGGAAAAGCATGTTCATAGTATGAAATTTTGGTATCTGAAAGATGGTTGCAAGCCATATGATTCTGATGCCACAAACGCCTACCAGGGAGACCAGCATCGGTGTAACGGAACAGCCCATTCCTCGGAGGGAGCCCACCATGACATCCATGGCACCACAAAGAGCATAGGTCATAGCGATAATTTTCAGCCTCTCCATGCCGGCGTCAATGACCGCGTCGCTAGGCGAGTAAATACTCAATAACGTTCGGCCGAAAGTCACCGTCAGCAGTCCCAAACCTAACCCTACCGCAACAACACAGAGCTCGCCCCTGGTAATCACCTTGTCAATCCGCTTGATCCGCCTTGCGCCTACATTCTGACTGGTAAAGGAAATGGTCGCCTGGTAAAAGGCATTCATGGCAAAATAGATGAATCCTTCCAAATTTGCCGCTGCTGAATTTCCCGCAACGATAATAGCGCCAAAGGAGTTTACAGAGGCCTGGATCAGTACATTGGTCAGAGAAAAAATCACACCCTGTACGCCGGCCGGCAGCCCAATTTGGAATATAGCCGCCAATTTATCTTTGTGAATACGCAAATCCCGCGGAACCACGCGAATCCCACTGTCTACCTTGGTCAGACAGCGAAAGATCAATATCGCCGAAACCCACTGTGAAATAGCAGTCGCCATGCCTACACCAGCCACATCCATTTTCAGTACGATGACAAAAAACAGGTTCAGCACCACGTTGATGACGCCCGAAAAGGCCAGATAATACAGCGGTCTGCGTGTATCTCCCACGGCCCGCAAGATTGCGCTGCCGAAGTTATAGACCATCATGCCAGTCATTCCGAGGAAGTATACCCGCAGATAGGTAGCCGCAAGATCCATGACTTCTTCTGGGGCTTTCATCCAGAGTAAGACCTGTCTGGCTCCGATGAGTCCCAAAATAGTGAGCAGAATGCCGCTAATGATACTGAGCGTCATAGCGGTATGTACCGTGTCTTTCAGTTCTCGTTCTCTCTTTGCACCGTAATACTTGGCAACAGTGACATTGGCGCCGATGGACAGCCCAATAAACAGATTAGTCATCAGCGTAATCAGAGAGGTGTTTGACCCCACTGCCGCCAAAGAGTTATCTCCTGCAAAACGTCCGACTACGATGATGTCTGCCGCGTTAAACAATAGCTGCAGAATACTGGAGCACATCAGAGGCAGAGAAAACATCAGCATCTTCTTCAGTACTGGTCCTCTGACCATATCAATTTCAAATGATTTCTTTTGTCGTTCTTCTTCCATAAAGTCCTCTCAAATTTCATTCAGTTTCTTAATCTAATCTCTATACGCCTCTAGCATTATATTCCTCTGATTCCAAAGATACAAGAGCAGTAACAATATTTACTTTGTATACTTGTCAGCGCTGCATCCCTCTCCCTTCGTCAGTCCGCCAAACTCCCTCTTGTAGTCCGCAATCGTCTTGGTTCCCAGAAATGTCTTGCACATTTTTTCCGCCGTGCTCCTTTGCAGACTATGCAGACTGCCTGCCATCAAAGAACGCCCTTAGACGCGCAATAAGACCTACTGATTCTTCTTGTCTGGCTCGGGCAGGGCATGTATAATATGATTAAATATTATTAACAGGGACACCAAAATAAGATCATCCTGCCAGGGAGGATAACAACATGAAAATCGATCGCCTGATCGGCATCATTACAATTTTATTGCAGCAAGATAAGATCACTGCGCCGGAGCTGGCGGAGCGTTTTGAAGTGTCCAGGCGAACCATCAATCGGGATATTGAAGATATCTGCAAGGCTGGTATCCCTTTGATTACCCATCAGGGATATGGCGGCGGCATCTCCATCGCAGACGGGTATAAAATTGACAAATCTCTGTTTACAGAAGACGAACTGCAAACTATACTAGCCGGGCTGAAGGGGATCGATACAGTATCTCGCGCCTCAAATCAGGCAAAACTTCTCGACAAGTTCTCTAGCAAAGAGCATCGAGTCTCCCCAAAGGATACGATTATCATCGACTTGGCTTCACATTATCAAATCCCACTCACCCAGAAAATTGAAGCGATCAAACAGGCTATTTCCACGCAAAATATCATTAGATTTCAGTATTATTATCAAAAGGGAGAGCAGAGACGCAAAGTCGAACCCTATCATCTGGTATTCAGATGGTCTGCCTGGTACGTCTTTGCCTACTGTCTGGATAGAATGGATTACCGTCTCTTCAAGCTGAATCGTCTCTGGGATTTAGAATTAACAGAAGAGTCCTATCTCCCCCGCACGGTTCCCGCAGTGAAGCTGAACCTGGAAAACTACTTTACCACCAACAAAATCCATCTAAAGGCCCTCTTTTCACCAGCAGCAAAATACAGGCTGATTGAAGAATATGGCATAGATTCCTTTTCTACCCGTGAAAATGGCGAGCTGCTGCTTGAACAAGATTTTGCCAGCTATGAAAACATGCGCGAGTGGGTATTCAGTTTTGGAGATCTGGTCCGTATTTTGGAGCCAGCAGACCTTCGGGACGATCGATACAGAGCCGCAAAGGCTATTTTGCAGATGGATGACTGACCGTTATTCCTCATGCACAAATAGCAGCAGAAGAGAAAGCAACATGACAGACAGTTGTCATGTTGCTTATGGTAATATAGCAGAAAAAGGAGGGAACAATGATGATAGAATCGAGATGTGGATTAAGATGCAGAGACTGCGAATATCGCGAGCAGATGAATTGCCCGGGATGTGTACATATGGACAAGCCTTTCTGGGGTGAGAGCTGTCCCATAAAGTCGTGTTGTGAACAAAAGGAGCACGACCACTGCGGACAATGCAAGGACTTTCCCTGTGCACTCCTCAATCAGTTCGCCTACGACGAAGCACAGGGCGATGATGGAAAGCGGATCGAGCAATGCAGACTTTGGTTGGAAGGGTAGGTGTCAGTCATGTCCTCAACTTTAGATTATGTAGATTACGTCTGCGATCAAATGCGCGGCGCCGGAGAAATCTCCTATAAGAAGATGTTTGGCGAGTACGGCGTTTACTGCAACGGAAAATTCATCGGCGTCATCTGCGACAATCAGCTGTACATCAAAAAGACCGAAGCAGGTGCACTGCTTTATCCAGGCTGCGAGGAAGCGCCTCCCTATGAGGGTGCCAAACCCCATTTTCTCATCGATAAAGTAGATGACTACGACCTGATGAGCCGATTTATTGCAGCAACTTACCAGGAACTGCCCATGCCCAGGCAAAAAAAGAAAAAAGGCCTATAAGGAACGTGGAAATGACGGAATCAAAGATTCCTATTTCCACATGTTGCCCGCAAGAGGCGGCGCTTGTCAAGGTACGTTCTTTGATATTTCCTACATAATAAAGAAAGGGCTTGCTTTCATACAATGCAGTATGTCTGGCAAGCCTTTTTAATCCATTTTATTCTTTATTTCTGCGTCGTACGAGCCAGCGAAGCTCCCCTTCTGTCAAATGAAGCCGTTCAGCCATCTTTTCAAAAGTTAGATGTCCGTCTTGCCATGATTTGAAGCAGGTATCAAAATCAGCAGGATAGGGCTTTCGCGGTCTGCCTAAATGCTTACCTTTCGCCCGTGCGATAGCAATACCCTCCGCCTGCCTTTGGTGGTTGAACTCCCGTTCTGCCTGTGCCACATAGGATAAAAGCTGTAGGACGATATCAGAGATGAGCGTGCCTATCAGGTCCTTGTTGGTACGGGTATCGAGAATAGGCATATCGATAATTACTATATCTGCCTTTATCTCCTTTACAATATACCGCCACTCACTTTGTATCTCCTCATAATTACGTCCCAAGCGGTCAATGGATTTTATCACAAGTACATCTCCTTTTTTCAGCTTCTTCCGCATATTTTGGTAACTTGGGCGGTTGAAGTCCCTGCCGGATACCTTGTCAGTATAGATATGCTTTTCCACAATACCCCAGCGCACCAACTCCTGTCTTTGACGCTCTACATTCTGCTCCACGCTTGATACTCTCATGTAGCCATAAAACTGTTGTTCCATAAAATAAAAACACCTCCTGTGTCTGTATACAAGAGGAATCTTAGGGAAACTGTCTGGTTTTGTAAAGGTATGCCTTTAAGCAACTATTTTGCATGACTAACTGCCACTTTATATTTTACACTGTTTGAAAGAGGAAACAAGCGAGTTTTTATGCTTTATAGTGAAATTGGGATGATGAGGTAAAGGTATACTTTTTTACAAACGGTGCTGTATGAGTAATACAGATCAAACGAAAGGAGAACGAGAAGGAATGATAAAGAAATGGATGAAAAAGGGAGGTGCATGTCTGCTGGCAGTTATGATGATGCTCCCTCTTATTCCCGCGACGGATGTTCATGCGGAAGCAGCGGATTCAAATCAAATCTGGGTAAATGGTACTAATATCATAACTGCTGCAGACAACGCTGTACAGTGCGGAGACGGTACAGCGGTTTACGAGCCTGCAGAAGGAACCCTTACATTGACCAATGCAGTTATCAACGCCGGTGGACCGGATAATGGACCAACGTTCTATGGAATAAATGTTGGAATCAGAGCAAACTGTAACTTGAATATCGTCCTTGTTGGGGAAAATGTGATTGGCGACGGCGAAAATACGGCTCTTGGCGGAGGAATTATGACAGACGGCACACTGCATATTTCCGGTTCTGGAAATTTGAACATCAACACAAACCGTTCAAATCGAGCTACAACACATGACGCCCTAGACGCAAACGGGGCAGTCTCAATCAAGGATGCTGTCCTGACCATCAAAGATTGGGCTGCGAGCAGATTCTCTTCTGATAATATTTACTTCTCAAGCGCGGGCATCCGCTCTGCGTCGACAATTATACTTGATGCAGTTACAATTACAGGAGAAAATTTAGATTCCATTGCCGTTATACCAGATCAAAATATAACGATTAAAAACTCCAAAATGGAAGTAACAAATTCTTTGCAAGCGATAAATACTAGCGGAGTTGTTACAATCACAGACAGCAGCATCACCGGTTCTGTTACACCTGCAGGTACACCGGGCATTCCTAGCTATTATTATGATACCGCCATTGCAGGAAGCAGTGTAACATTCGATCATTCAACTGTCAATCTGGACACTGTTCAAAGCAATGCAATTTTTGCAGACGATACGCTTACGATAAAAAACAACTCATCAATAACGGCTAAAAGTGTATGGCCCACATTAAACAGCAAGAATGCTATTGAGATTTCAGATAGCATTGTAAAGGTGGAAAGTAAAAGTGGAGAGGAAAACGCTATTTTGGCTACTAACGCGCTGACCATACGAAATGCAGACGTTACAGCGAAGAGTTACTATCCTGCATTGTTCAGCGGGAGCACACTGGAAATTGCAGATAGTACCGTAAAAGCAGAATCGACTGCAGATCTGGGAATTTGGTCAAAGGGTTCTCTGGCTATTAAAGGGGATTCTGATGTTGTGGCAACGGGTACCTCCGGCAGTATCGGCGCCTTAACATCTGCCACGGTTACTCCGTCAGCAGGCAAGAAAGTCGAAATTTTCGTCGGAAATGATAGAGACAGCGCCGCAGCTGTTGAAAATTCTCCATTCGCAGGAGAAACCGACATATCTGCATATAAAACGAATACCTATTTCCGTAGTAAAGTAAAGGCCGTTCCCCCAGTAGGCGGTGGCGGTACAGTAATGCCGAATGACAACGTTACCAACAATGTGACAGAGAAGACCACGACAGCAGACATAACGACTACGTCTGGAACGGACGGTAAGGCGACCGCAACCGTTGACAAAATTACCGCTGACAAGATCGTGGACAAGGCTGTTACAAACGAGTCTAAAGAAGTTATCATCGATGCGACCACGACAAAAGCAGACGCTAAGGCTGCAGAGATCAAACTCCCCGCAGAAACAGTCAAGGCTCTCGTTGAAAAGACCAGTGCAGACATAATCTTCAAAACGGATACAGCGGAGGTCGTTTTTGACCAGAAGGCGGCAGAAGCAATAGCAGAGAAAACAACCACGGGCACTGTCTCCATCATCGTGGAAAAGGTAAAAGAAGACGACACTCAGGTTCAGGTTAAGCTGAAGGTCTTAACGGAAAACGGCAGCATCACCGACTTCAAGGGCGGCAATGTAAAAGTAACCTTAGCGTTTCCAGCAGTCTTGAAGGACAAGAAAGTCGTATGCGTATACATTGATGATGAAGGCGTATACCACAAAGTTGACGGCACCAAAAACGTTGACGGTACTTATACCTTCAGCACAGGACATTTCTCAGCCTATGCCATCCTGGCAGCAGAAGAGGCTGACAAGATCCTCGCAGAGCAGGAGAAAGCAAGACTCAGCAGAATCAAAGCTGGCGTGAAAGCTACGACCATCAAGGCGTGGTCGTCTGCCAAGAAGAATTCCATCACTGTCAAGTGGAAGAAATCTGCCGGTTACAAAGTGGACTACTATCAGGTATTCCGTTCCACAAAGAAAA
Organism: Emergencia timonensis; assembly: GCF_900086585.1. Taxonomy (GTDB): domain Bacteria; phylum Bacillota; class Clostridia; order Peptostreptococcales; family Anaerovoracaceae; genus Senimuribacter; species Senimuribacter timonensis. Next base: position 844,209 of record NZ_FLKM01000008.1, on the reverse strand, counting down.
ACAGCGGATATGGAAAAGAAGCATTTTATACCACAAAGAAAGGCACTCAGAGGAGTTACAAAAATACGAAGGCTTTGAAAAAAGGCACCAGATACTACTACAAAGTAAGAGGTGTCAGAAAAATCGACGGTGGAAAAGTTTATACCAAGTGGTCCAACAAGGCGGTCAGAATCGCTAAATAGGAAAGATCCACGCTATGAATAGACCTGCAGGCTTAGTTCTGCGGGTTTTCCTTTGCTCTTCACGACAAGAACTCTTAAATTTCTCGGATAGTCAAATTCTTTTGCCAGGGAATATCGCATATGGAAAATGTAAAGAAAAAGCAGATACTTTCATACCTGCTTTTTTACTGCCAGGAGCGAAGCCTCAACTCCGCTCTGATTAAATATTTTTTGTTTCCGCTTTGCCGGAGATGATCCACGGCGCAGGCTGCAGGTCAAAGGCATTTTTCGGTCCCAGTTTTGACACCGCGATCTGAATGACCTCTGCCTCTTTGATGCCGTACCGTTCAAGCAAGCTGCACATGTTGCCTGCGACTACGAAATCCAACGTGTAGACGACGATATTAATCAGCGGATTCAGCTTGAGCAGGCACTCGATTTCCTGCTCCATGCTGGCAGAAGCCACCAGGAATGCGACCGAAGGCACTGGCATATCTTTCAGAGCCTCCTCATCTACATGGTCGATGACGGTGACATTGCGCAGGTCAAAATAACCGATGTTATCCTCCATGGCATCCCGTTCTTTCTGGTTATATTCAACAGCGATGACTGTACCTTCACTTGCCATAAAAGCCGCTTCAAGGGCGATGCTTTCGCCATTGATGACACAGACCGTGTCCTCATGACTGATGTGCATTTTGCTCAGAATGACAGACCGAATCTCGCTGCCCATGCGGCGCGACGAGCCCTGGCGGAAATTCAAACTGTCCAGCCCCAGCTTATAGGTATTGCGGGCATTTGGATTGACCACCAGCATCCCGGCAGATTCGTTGATGCCCCGGTTAATCATGTCGCTGACCTTGTCGTGCTTGATCTCTCCGGTCGGCTCGGACCCCTCGTTGTACCAGACTTCGCAGTCCCCTAATCCGGCGTTCCACATGTGATAAAAGATTTCCGGATCTCCAGCCTCCATAAAAGCCAGCACCGCTTTGTGCGACTCTACGGTCGGTATCAGATTTTTGTTTCTCTTCGTAATATCCATCATCTTGATCTGCTCCAGATCCACAGGTGTGTTCTCTGCAAAATACTGAAGCCAAGACAAAATTATCTCATTTGTAAAAAGTTGTTTTTCCATAAGCTCATCCTTTCTCTGTCGTATGACATTCTGTCCAAAGAGCCGCAAGGCGATTTGCTAGACAGAATTTATGCTAAAGCGCCCCAGCCTACGGCTGGATTGGCGTTTGTCGTATACTTCAATTATACACAGGATTTCCGAATATTTCCACAATTTCTTGCGATTCTACGCAAATTCATCCAGGTATTTTTGCAGATGCTGCGACAATTTGCCGATGTGGATACCGTCGACAAAAGAGTGATGAACCTGGACAGAAAAAGGCAGCAAGATCTTCCCTGACCGCTCGTAGAACTTTCCCCAGTCAAATAACGGCGTCGCTTGATCCCGATTGCCGGAATCCGTATGAGAAATATGGGTAAAAGATACCCAGGGAAAAGGCGAGAACTGAAAGATATCATCAGCCATCGGCCCTGTGAAGTACACGCTCTGATTCTTCTCGATGCGTTCTGCCAGGGTGACATATGCTTCCATTGTATCCTGCATTTCAACGTTGACCACTTTGAACAATTCCGTCTCCTGCTCCAGATATGTAAAAGACGTGTTGATTTTCTCATAAATCACCGGCTTTCCCTCGTGAAACCGGTAACGAAACTCTTCAATTTCGTTGGCACACTTTGAGACGGCATAGACAAAGGCAAAGGTAAAAGAATAACCTCGTTCCCTGATTTTTGTCAAAAAGTTTGTAATATCCAGTTCAAAGCTTACGCAATACTGTGGCTGTGCACTGTTTCTGAACACTTGATAGTGAGTCGCTCTCTTCCACGACGTTAAATCAATTTCCTGCATCATCGTTCCTCCATAAATATCATTTTGATGTTTCTTTGGAGTCATTATACCTCTATGCGTCATATGATGTCAATGGGGCGTATGATGTATCGAATAAAGAGGACTTGCTTCTTCTCGCAAGTCCTCTTTCAGTCTAATCGATATGTAATTCTTTGATGGCGTGCAAAATATGGATTTTCATAGCATTTTTTGCCCCCTCGGCATTGCGCTGCTGCAGGAATTCCATAATCGTTCTGTGGTCATTCAGCGTATCGTCAATGGCCTTGTCACTCTGTTCTGAGAGAGTGACACCCTTTGAGATCGCCTGAAAGAGAATCGGCATCAATTGATTCATGAACTCGTTGTGTGTCGCCTGGGCGATGGCTTTGTGAAAAGCCTGCTCGTTCTCAGTCCGATCCTGCTCTGCGCGGATCTGTTCTTCTACTTTCCGTCCATATTCCAAAATCCGTCTTATTTCGGTCTCCGTTCCACGCTCTGCTGCTAAATAAGCTGCTTCCGGCTCAAAGATCAGACGCATCTCATAGAGATCTTTCGCGTTGACCTTGATGGCCGTAAGTTGCTCCATCTCCTGCTTTTGCGCCAAAGCGCCCTTGGTCACGAAAGTCCCTCTTCCCCGCTGGATTTCTACGATATCGCGGGCTGCCAGTGTTTTGATCGCCTCTCTGATTGTCGTCCGACTGACGCTTAGTTCGGCAGCAAGTTCATTTTCGTTGGGCAATTTGTCTCCGGCAGCAAATCGTTTCTCTATGGTTATCATGGAAATCAGCGTATCCGCAATACTCTGTGAAAGCATCTTGTTGTTTTTCATAAACACACGACCTTATGATTGCTTCTGTTTCGCCTTGACGAACTCGATGGCCTCTTTGCCGCTCAAGTGTTCAATGGCGATTTCTACCATGCATAGCGCCTTGAATTCTTTGTCAATTTCTGCAAGGCGTCCGGCCTCATCATCCGGCGTATACTTTGCAGCCAGCTTTTCGATGGCACTTCTCTTTTCTGCCTCTTCCTCCAGAATGCGGGCTTTTCCAAAAGCGATGACACTGCGGAAATATGTCGTATATTCTTCTGGCACGATTTTGTCCTCGTCGATGACGCAGAACGACACTTTGCTGTTTCTGGCGATGGCATCCAGCTTATGTCCGCTTTTAGCACAGTGGAAGAAGATTTTTCCATCTGCATAGACAAAGCTTACGGGTACAGCATAAGGATAATTGTCATCCCCGGAAACCGCCAGTACCCCGGACGTTGCTTTTTCTAGAACGGCGATACTGTCTTCCTGTGATAAAACCTGTTTGCTTCGACGCATGTTTCTAAACATATTGGCACCTCTTTCTTTTGATAAAATAAAACGCCTATAGTTCCTCCTTCAATGGCCTAATGGAGAGAATCATAGACGTTACCCGGCGGTAAAACAATTAATTTCGTAAATAGTATACCATGTGCATTCCGCTAAAAATGCAATCGCAGCACATGATTCAATGAACGTTTCCTTGCAGCAACGCTGTAGGATCGTGCGTTCATTATACCATATTCGATTTAAAATTCAAAGTAAATTATTCTGGTTCTATGGGCACAAAGCTGTTTTCGTAAATATCCACAAAGCCCGCTACAATATTTGCCTGCCTGTTTGTCTCTGCATCACCCGATACTGCCAGTTCGTAATCGATATAAGAACTGTAATTGCTGCGAAAGCCCATTGGCGCTCCTTCTTTCTGCATGGCCCTGATTCCGGCTTTATAGTCACTGCAAATTGCATTCATCGCTTTCCGAGGATTCTTGAATACCGCATAACCTTCTTTATTTGCACCGATGGAAAATTCTTCTCCTAAGGCTTCCCACTTTTCTATGTCTACATCGCCTTTGATATTCCTTGTTCCAGGGATATATTCCTGCGTGTAGAGCAAATCTTCTCTCGGTTCGCCTTGTATCCAGGAATACACTCGATAGACACCAAATGCAAGCAAAAGGATAAGAAGCACAATAAGAAACCCCTTGTGTTTTTTCAGAATACGCATCATGACAAGCTAACCCCCTCATAATTCATAAAACAAAGAATCATATCGATTACTTATATTATATCTTAATATTCTATAAAGTTCCAGCAAATCGGAAAGCGTTTTCTGAAAGTTTTACAGACGATTAGCGCAAAAAAAGACACGGACGCTGAAATATCAACGCCCGTTTTGTTCAATTCATCAAGATCTGTACACCTTCCGTGACGGCCCAAGCCACGAGCAGCACGGCATTCACTATCGTCAGACCATTTAAGAAGCGGTTATCAAATTTGCCTTTTTTCCCAAATAGAACCATGCTGGCACAGGCGAGAACAACAATCTGCCTGCCATAGTGGGCAATATTGCTTTCATAGCCTCTGTACAGGGAAAAATAGTACCCGATAAATGTAAGACTCAGTGCGACCAGCACGATACCCTGAAATACTTTTGATTTTGAATTCATAGTTCCTCCTTCGCCTCTAGTCCCGCTCAAAGCCGTTTCTCTTGTAGAAAAACAGGAACAGCAAAACTGCTAAAATAACTTCACAGGCCATGACCACAATGCTGCCGCTATCAAGAACCTTCTTCGCCCCGTCCCCCATGGTCATGATCATATCCATCACGATGCCCGTAAACACATATTCTGACAGGCCTGACAGGGCCTCAACGACGTCTCCGAAAATAGGCACCATGACGAGGAGCAGCAAAACCGGGGTGGTAATGGTTCCCGCACTGACCTGGTTCTTCGCAAAGATACCGAGGATCATTCCGATGATACAGCTGGTCAGCGATGCAATCACTGAAACCAGAGCAAAGAGTCCCAGCTGCCCGCCATCCATGGCAAAGCCGCTGATTGGAATCAGTAGAAAGTTGATCAGCACGGTGATGAAAAATACCGGCAGAACGCTTCCGGCAAAAAACTCCAAACTGTTTACGGAAGAAGTCATCAGCACCCGCAGCGTATTTTTCTCTTTCTCTTCCGCCAGAAGCAGGCTGGGGCAATATATTCCGCACATGCCCAGATTCATCACCAGCCCCATGCCCAGAACATAGGCGTTTAGATACTCTGGGGACGAAGCCCCCGTGGACATGCTGCTATAAAGATATTTCATCAAAAGGGTGAAGCCGATGCTGAAAAGCGGCATGATGATGCAGTTTTTTCCCATAAAAGCTTTCAGCTTCACCTGTGCGATAGCGATGACTTTGTTCAAATGCATGGTCTTCATGATAACTCCCTCCCCGTAACCTCGAGAAATACCTTTTCCAACGTCGGCTCGCAGGAATGAAGAGATTCAATTTTGTTTTCTTCCATCCACCTTCCCATTTGCATGATGCTTTCCTGCGTCTGCTCCAGCACATGATCGGAGTTGTCGCTCAAGTGGACGGCATACCGTTTTTGCTTGTTGTATTTCAAACAGATTTCTTTCGGCCTGCCATACTCCACAATGACGCCCTCATTGAGCAAAGCCACATGGTCACAGAGCTTGGCTGCCTCTTCCATGTTGTGGGTCGTCAAAAAAATCGCCATGCCCTCACGCTTCAGCTGCAGCAGCATCTTGTGAATTTCCTGTGCTGTAGACGGATCCAGTCCTGACGTGGGTTCATCCAAAAACAAAACCTTCGGTTTGTGCAAAACGGCTCTCGCCAGCACGAGGCGCTGCCGCTGTCCTTTAGATAATTTCCCCGCCAGTTTCCTGCTGTGCTCCGCAAGTCCCACCTGGCAGAGCACCTCTGTAATCCGCTCTTTGCTGACCTTCAGCAGCTTGGCGAAATACTCCAGATTTTTGTAAACACTTAGGTACTCATAACATCCGCTGCTATCCGTCACGATGCCGATCTGTTCATAAATCGTTTCGTCGATATTGCGGCAGTTGATGCCCAGGATAAAAGCTTCTCCTGCGGTCTGCCGCAGCTGCCCGGTGATGATTTTGATGGTGGTCGTTTTCCCGGCGCCGCTGGGGCCGAGAAACCCCAATATTTCTCCAGCGTGAAGTTCTGCGTCGATGCCCTTGAGCACCGGTTCCGTATTGAAGGTCTTGGAAATACGTTCCAGCTTGATCATTTCTTCGTACATTTCTATTTCCTCCCGTCAAATTCTTTCTTTTATGGGAGAATCATAGCATTTTCAAAAAGGAATTTGTTGCATAGTTCCTAAACGGCCGCTTCTGCTTCCTGAACGGTATCTCATGAACGGTTGATTCGTGCAAGGAGTCTGGACTTTTCCTTCTTCGAGACGAGGCAGGCTTCTCCGCCCACCATCACCTGGTTGTGCTTCAGGTCGATGCTCTCAATCTTGTCTACGGCGATCAGATAGGAGCGATGTGTTCTGATGAACTGATCCCCCAGTTCTACTTCGATGTCCTGCAGACTGCCCAGAAACTCAATTCGCTGGTGGTCCCCGTGGAGGACGATGAAATGCGGCTTCGATGAAGTCTCAAAGAAATTGATTTCAGCGAGGGGTATATGCCGGATGATATCACCAGTCCTCACTGTATAGAACTGTCCCTCTTCACCATTTTCACTCTCCACTCTTCTCGCAAAGGAAGACAGGCACTTTGCAACAGACGCCTGCATCTGTTTTTCCTCCCCTTTGACGATATAGTCGAAGGCTTCCACGTGATACTGAAAGGTCTTGTAGGCAAGATCTTTGTAGCTGGTGATATAGACGATGGTGCCATGGGGATCAAGGCTCCTTATTTTTTTGCCCAGGAGGAAGCCGTCGTAGTCCTGACAGTTCAGTTCCACATCCAGGAAATATAAATTACGTCTCTGGTTCGATTCCTCCAGATGTGCAATCAGATCCGCGGGTACTCCCACACTGCATTTTATTCTCATGTCGTAGTCTTCAATGATGATTCGATTTGCAATAATCTGCTCAATATTTTCTCTGATGACGTCCTCGTCATCACAAATGTAAATTTCAATCATTTATTTCACCTCGATCTGCAGTTCCTGTATCAGCCTTCCCTCTTGAATCACGGTCTGAGACGAAACGTTGCTGTATTTGTCAATCAGCTTTCTGTAGCTGCTGAGCCCGAGCCCTCTGCCCTCTCCTTTGGTCGTATAGCCCTCTCGATACAGCTCCGCCATGCTGACTTCATGGTGCAGGCTGTTGTCTACCACAAAAGTCAGCAGCCTTTCCTCCCTCAATATCATCAGGCTGATATCTCCGCCGTTGCCGCTGACCTCTTCCATTGCGTTGTCCAGCAGAATGCCCAGAGCGCGGACCAAATCCATCTTCGGGATGATCAGATCGTCTACCGGATAAAGGACTTCGAAGCGAAAGCCATTATGGAGTCGGTTGATTATCGTGATTTTGTTCAGCAAAAGGCTTTTCAACTCCATGACTTGTATGTTCGCCAGCTGGTTGGTCAGATTCATCTTCCTGCCAATGTCCATATCAAAATCCTCCAGGATTTTCCCCATGGCATCTTCAATTTCCTGCAGGTTTCCTTCTTTGGACTGCAGGTAAAGGGATGTAATCATGTTTTTGTAATCATGCCGCAGCCTGCGTGTGTTTTGATGGATCTCCTCCAGGCTCTGAATATACAGGTTCTGTTGGTCGATGACTGTTTGCTGCGCTCGTTCCTTGTCTTCCATATTGATGCGGGCGGAAGTGCTGCGCAGGACAGCCAGCAACACGAAAAGAACTACCATACAAGTCAGAAACAGTGTGATGCTGTAGGCAACGTCCTCGCTCCTGACAGAATCCATGATGGTCGTGAAAAAGAGAAAAGCCGGATACAGCACGATGGTCTTGGGCCAGGTGTCAATTTGGCTCTGCAGATAGGCTGTGATCCTGCAGAGATCGTATTTGGGAATCGCCTTGCTCATCACCCAGACCAGCAAAAAGCTGAACAGGATGTTCAGAAGGTATGAAAAATATACAGAAGGGTTCCATCTGCTTGTGCAAAAGTCCAGGAATCCTGCAAATCCAAGGGAGAAGATGAACCACAGCATGTAGGAAAACAAGGTGTAGAATGCGGTTTTTTTGATATCTCTTTCTCCCACTGCTATCAGAAACAACAGATTGAGCGCAAGATTGATCACATGCGCAGTCAAGAGCGTACTGATTCCAAAATGCGCCAGCAGAAACTTCGGCAATGGTGAGATGAACAAAATGATAATCGTTGGAACTACGATCAGCAGCATCATCTTTGCTATGTGAAAGCGTTTCGCCTGCAAGGCATAGTACATATAGAAAAAACTGAATTCTGAGCATAAGTTGACGATTGCAATGGCAATATATAAAAACATCTGGCGGCTCCTTTTGTTTCAATAAAATAAGGTCTGGAAATATTTTATCATAAACCGTTCCGTCCTGGCTATGAATAACGCAAAAAAAGAGACCTCCGCGAAAGGAGAGCCCGGCAAGCTCGTCCCACGCGAAAGCCTCTAAAGAAGCATTTATTATAAACCCATATCCTTTTTTGATAGGGAGGCACTTAAATTTCGTTCAGCAAAGTAACGCTTACTATTGTTTCCGATGCCATTATCCTTTTATCTCACTATTTCAGCCGCATCATCGGCCGCCTTTGATGAAAGTCATCGTTCCAATATTCGCAGTACTTTTTCATTCACTATGGTTCCCAACTTTTGTTACGTAGTCTCTAATTTATAAGCAGTCTTCACCTCCTTGTTTATTCCAACCTGTAACACATCTTTATGTAATAGATCTATATTTCTATCCCCCTTTGAACACAGCATAACCTTGTTTCTGACAACTTTCTGTTTCAGCGAGATCTCTATTGGCTTTTGTTATATAACTCAAGTTTTTCTTTGAAGTCCATTTCACAGCTGCCATTGAATTGGTATGGCAGTACACTTTTTCCCTTTTTACATTTGAGCCTTGCGTTTCAATCCCCTGTTTCGCCACGCTGTACTCAAAAGCTTCTACAGCTTCCACGAAGCTGATTACAATTGCAGTGATTAAATCAACCACTTTAGATAATAATAACACGATCATTCCCCTGCTCTTCAATCTCATAAAAATTCCCCTTTTCTTATGTAACTTACTGTAAACACAGTGTAACACAAATCAAGTGGAAAATATGTATGAAAAGCTCTACATTTCTCGACATTCTATACTAAAAAACTGCCAACAGATAATCTGCTGGCAGAAAATATCCGTTATCTTCTTAGCGGAGTGAGCTATTTGTCTTTGTGTTCCCTGAGAATACCCATTATAAACAGACTTAATCCTACCAGAAAGAATTCAAGGAGCCAACACCCTTTAACATAGCACTTTCTTCAAATGGACACTCTATTGAATAAGCCAATGGCTCCAAGATAATAAAATTTTAAAAGAAATAACCCACTGGATGTGCAAGAGTCATTATTGCAATGCCAATATACTTCATAATACGTGCGTTCATGCATTCACCCCCTATGACATATTGCCTCTTTAGAATAGATTAATAGTTCCTGTTTCTTTAACAGTCCTGTAATAATAAATATGTGACCCCATAGAAGCCGTAAATCCAGCACCTGGCAGTTGGGCACTCGTACTTATAGATATATCAGTACCCGTTTTTAGATTTGTTGAAAAGCATATGTCAAAGACGAGGTCGGATATTTACCAGTAGCAGATTTAACACTTTTGGCCGTATTCGTTAACACCATGGATGTTACAGAAGTCTTAATTGTCACATTAGGTGTATCTGCTTTATAAAACGCTCTAAATGAGCCACTCTCATAGAAATCCACACGAGTTGAAAACTCAAGCTCCACTATCTTCTTCTTCGTCTTCGGATTCTCTATCGTTTTATATTTGAAGAAAAAAGTAGAACGAATATCACTCTGACATGCATTCTGGGGAAAATTGATGAAAAGCCAGATGAACTTTTAGCAAAATGCAGCTGCAAAACCGTAAAGACTGTATCGATGTGCTCAAAAACAAGATTTCATTTATGGCACTTTCCATTGGAGCATTTGCAGACCAAGACTTTTATAAAAAGCAAAAGAAATCGTTTTACTAAACAATGTTAAAATTTATTTTTCATCAGAAACAATTGGCGCATTTGATGCAATGCAGTCTATCAGTTTAATAGGCGGTACCAAATCCGAACTAACCCTAAACAGATGGGCCGGTTCCTATAAAGATACTCCTGTTTACAAACCTGAAATTGAAGCAACAGGCGTAAAAGGCACGCTATTCGAAGGAACTGCTGCAGAAGCGATTAAATTACTTCCAAAAATGATTAACATCGGCGTCTCAACTTCACTAGCGACAGTTGGTCCCGAGAATACTTATATCAAAATCACAGGCGAACCCAATATACCGCACAACGACGATAACGTAAACATCAGAGTCTATTCAGAGCATGTTTACATGGAGTTTAAGATATATTCAAAGAACCAAATTTTAACGAGTTGAAGTGTTGTGTCTTTCTTAAACAACTTAGCATCGCCAGTCTATTTCTATTCATTTTTAGCAGAGATGTTAACATACAAAAAGACTTGCCTAAAGAGATAGGTGAGTCTTTTTGTATATAATGAGTTGAAATAATCATTAAGATCATTGATAAAAATTAAACTTCTAATATCTGTTTGCCTATTCTCCTTTATTTGTTTCAAGGGAGTACATCCAAATGAAAGAGATAGTATATGCTTTTAAAATATTTCAGCTATCTTTTCTTTGCTTATAAATAAAATTTTTCTTATAGCTGTTTAAAAAGTAATATTGCGAAGATTAATCCCTACAATATCACATAAATCTAATGTCTTAGAGCTTTCTATCAACATCTTGTTTTTTTCGTTGCCGCATTGTCATAATTAAATAATCAACCACAAACAAGAATATAAAAAGTAATATTAATATCCCGCCTGTACGCAAAAGAAATTGCACATTCTCCTTGATCAGATCGCCAGACTTAATCATACTCACGAACAGACATATCATTACAAAAATTAAGGTGCATATGGCGACAATTAATCTGATGGTCGGCGGCTTCAATTTCCTATTCATATCTACATCGGAATCCCCGATACATAGGAGCAACTTGTTTTACCCAATACATATCCACTATTTTTCCCTCCGTTTCTCCAATTCCATGCGACCTGTATCCGAGCAAAATTTTGTTTAAAGTTAACATAAAATGCATTCCAGGTGTTCTTCTTTATTATAGCATAAATAACATTGATAAAGTATATCGATGTCCCTACACCTAGTATAGGTGACTTGTATGCCGCACATACCGAAAGCATATTTGTATAGAAATATCCTAAAGTTCCCAGTTCTGCGTAACGATCTTTCATAGTTTTTACCTGATCTTTAGTCAGATAATAGTAACTATATTTTGTAGGGTGTACTGTTGGATCTGCAGTAATTGGAAATTCGCTATTTTCATCAAACTCTACTGTTTGCAATAAAGTATTCTCTCTAATTATGTACTCGGTTTTTACTTGCTCACCCTTGGCATCTTTTGCCCAAGCCGGCTCAATTGTGCTGACAATATCGCCATTTTGATTTAGGATAAAAACAGCACCACAATCATATTCATCATATTCATCATGTAAATCATAATCTTTAACCATTTTATAGCCGTCAGGCATATTGAAATTGTATAAATATTGTGTCGGGGCAGTTTCATTCTTTATTGTAACTAACGTTCTTAATGAGTTGAGAACCTCATTCTCTTCGAAGTTCTCTAAAACTTGTGTAGTTACAACTACTGAATCATTGGGTGAACCATACACAACAGATCCATTGTCAGCTAATACCCCTTTTGACTTTTCAACTTCTTTTGGTAAGGTCATCTTTATTTCAGAACCTGCGTCATTCAAAGTAACACTAACAAAGGAACTTCCACGCTTAGGCAATTTAAACTTTTCATTGGAATTTGATATAACATATGCATTTGTACTGTTTTTAATTGCGTCATCTATTTTGCTGTTATTCAGATACTTTTCGCTACGCACTGCTTCCTGATTAACTATTCTTTGAACAATGCTCTGTGATGATTCATTAATAGTTGCAAACCCAACAGTCGTAGATGTAAAAATCATAGTTGCAGATAGAATAGTTCCTATAAGCTTTCTTGTTCTCATCTTAAACTTCTTTACGTTTCTAACCAATTCTTTCATTAACTTTATATTTTAAGCGCTTAAAACCCTTTTCACTTAGTAAGATACCTTTTATTCAAGAATGTTTCAATTTTCGATACTTTTTTGACTCATTTTTAAAACATCTTTTTATAAAGGTTTCTGTAGTCGTTCCCTTATCTGTGACTGTATTTATGACAATCTTGGTTCGATTTTTTCTTTCCGCGATTTTAAAAACTGCCTGACGGCTTATTCTCCTCGCACCTTTAACAGTCAGAACTGCTGGCTTCTTTATTACTATTTTACTCGATCTATCAGGCCTTCTACTCTTATTTGCAATCGATCAGGTCTCCGAAATTGAAATAACGTCTGATGATATGGAAACTCTTGGTTGGAACTATGCACCGTTTCAACAAGACACACCTTCGCGTCTCTCTTAGCGGACCTCGGTGTGCCCTCCACAATTAGGTCAAAGCTTATTGGGCACTCGATTGGAAATGTAACCGAAGCAGCTTTCACTCACCTCGATATGAGTGGTTTACTCAATGCAGTTAACAAATTAGAATGCTTTATCGAGTAGCTGCTAAATAATTTACTTCGAGAGTAAAAATAAAAGTATATCAAAAAACTTGGGGTTTTTATTTGTTGCAAGTACGTTGCTAGTAAACAGCATTTTAACAATTCTTGCAGATTTTTATAAAACAAAAACCCCTGCAATTGCAAGGGTTTTGAATCTTTTTGAAGTTTGTAAGATTGTTTTGAAAACAGTCTCGATTAACGCTTGGAGAACTGTGAAGCTCTTCTTGCTTTCTTTAATCCGTACTTCTTTCTTTCCTTCATTCTTGAATCTCTTGTTAAGAATCCTGCAGCTTTCAGTGGCGCTCTGTAAGCGTCTCTGTCTGCCTGGCATAGAGCTCTTGAAATTCCGTGTCTCAGGGCACCAGCCTGACCTGTGAATCCGCCGCCTGTTACGGTAGCGATTACGTCAAACTTACCTGGGCATCCAGCGATGTCAAAAGGTCTCTTTACTTCTCTCTTAACGATTTCCATTCCGAAGTAATCTTCTAAGTCTTTCTTGTTTACAGTGATTTTTCCAGTTCCAGGGATTAATCTAACTCTAGCAACTGAATGTTTTCTTCTACCTGTTCCTTGGTATTGTAATTTTGCCATGGTCTATTCCTCCCTTTCCCTAAATCTCTAAAGTTTCTGGCTTCTGAGCAGTATGTGCATGTTCAGGTCCAACATAAACTTTTAACTTCTTAAACATCTGTCTGCCAAGCTTTCCATCAGGAAGCATGCCTTTGATCGCGTGCTTGATGATTTCTTCTGGCTTTCTTTCCTGTAATTTCTCGAAAGTCAACTCTCTGAGTCCACCTGGATATCCAGTATGTCTCTTGTAGATTTTTTCTTTTCTCTTCTTGCCAGTCACTTCAATTTTCTCAGCATTGATTACGATTACATAATCTCCGCAGTCAACGTGCGGCGTATAAATCGGCTTGTTCTTTCCTCTTAAAACGGAAGCTACTTCAGAAGCAAGTCTTCCAAGAGTTTTGCCTTCTGCATCGACGACGTACCATTTACGTTCAATCTCTGCAGGTTTTGCAATGTATGATTTCATTTCCTCTTCCTTTCTACCTACTGGGATCTCATACAGATCTTTTTCGGCGCTGTCTACTGGGATCCCAAAGAATCTGTTTCGACATGACTAAAAAACTTTTAGCTTGCAAAGCTGCCGGACTCGTAAAGTCCTGCCTTACAATTCATCGTTTAAACACAATGCACGACTATTATATAGCAAAACCAAGGTGAATGCAACACTTTTTTCGCATTCACCTCTCATATTGACTGACATATTGTCATTCGAACAGCGGCGTTGAGAAATATCGTTCTGCTGTATCGGGCAAAATCGTCACCACAGTTTTACCTTTGCCCAATTTTTTAGCCAGCTTAATTGCCGCCGCTACATTGGTTCCGCTGGAAATACCGCACATGAGGCCTTCTTTTGCAGCCAGATCTTTGGCAGTCTGCAGTGCCTCCCCATCCGAAACGATATAGATATCGTCATAAATCTGCTGGTTCAACACAGCAGGAATGACACCGTCACCGATGCCCATCTGAATATGATTGCTGACCGTACCACCTGCAAGAATCGCCGCATTTTCAGGCTCCACCGCCCAGATTTCAATCTGCGGATTCAGCGCTTTCAAGGTTTCCCCGATGCCTGTAATGGTGCCGCCCGTTCCGATGCCGGAGCAAAATCCATCGATTGGACCTGCCACCTGCTCCAAGATTTCTAGCCCCGTATGATGCCTGTGTACCATAGGGTTTGCTTCGTTTTCAAACTGCTGCGGCACAAATACTTTCGGATTTTCCGCCGCCATCTGGGTCGCTTTCTCGACACATTCTTCAATGCAGTCGCCGATATTGCCCGCATCGTGAACCAGAATGACCGTTGCCCCGTAGTGTTCCACCAACATTCGTCTCTCCTGGCTGACAGAGTCCGGCATGATAATGATGGTTTCGTAGCCCTTTACAGCGCCTACCAAAGCCAGGCCGATACCCTGATTTCCGCTGGTCGGCTCTACGATGACAGAGTCCGGTTTTAGAATACCGTCTTCTTCTGCTTTCGTAATCATATTGAAGGCCGTTCTCGTCTTAACAGAGCCGCCCACATTCAGCCCCTCAAATTTTACCAGCACTCTGGCGCCTTCAGGATCTGGCATTTTATTTAACTGAATCATAGGCGTGTGGCCCATGGCTTCCAGCACATTTTGATATATCATTGCGTTTCTTCTCCAATCAAAAATGATTTAGTCTAACGCATAGTATACCATAAGAGACGTTTTATGTCACCAACCCTGCTCGTACATTTTTGACAGCAGCCAGGAAATATGCTATATTAGACAGGTAAATTACATCAGACAGTTCGTGACCATCCTGTCTATAAACAAAACTACGGAACCAATATAGACACTTTATTGCGTGCGGTTTCCGTGCGCATTTTTTGTTCGTCACGAGGAGAGGAGGATAAATGGAGCGTTATTCCATCATCAAAGAAAAAAATCCGCGGGAAATCGTCCTGCTCCGGGGCCGCGGCTGCTCCTGGCGCAGATGCAGATTCTGCGACTATCACCTGGACTTTTGCACCGATGAACTGGCAAACTACGAATTAAATCAGGTAGAACTGGCAAAAGTCTCTGGAATCTATCAAAAGCTGGAGGTCATCAACTCCGGAAGTTTTTCGGACCTTGATCAGCAGACCATGGATCTGATCCGGAAAATCTGCATCAGCAAAGGCATCAAAGAGATTCACTTCGAATGTCACTGGAAGGACCGATCTGCCATCAAAGCCCTTCGGGCCTCCTTCGCCAGTTTGAACATCCTGGTAAAAGTCAAAATCGGCGTGGAAACCTTTGATGCCCTTTTTCGGGAGAGTTATTTGGACAAGGGCATCACTGCCAGTGATCCGGCTGAAATTGCCGCAGACTTTGACGAATGCTGCCTGCTCTTCGGGCTGCCCGGCCAAAACCGGGAAACCATGGAGCGGGATATCGAGACCGGCCTTACCCACTTTGAACGGGTCTGCATCAACATCATGGTGGAGAATGGCAAACCGATCAAACCTGATCCCGCCGTTATCGAGGTTTTTCTCAAGGAACTGTATCCTAAATATATGGGGAATTCCCGTGTGGATATTTTGCTGGAAAATACCGACTTCGGCGTAGGAGGTGAATCCAATGCGTAACGAAATCATCCTGTTCTGCAGCCTGGTCTGTATCTACAGCGCTGTGGTGCTGTTTTACAAATTCTTTGGCAGAACCGGCCTCTACATGTGGACCGTCATCGCCACCATTTCCGCCAACATCGAAGTCTTGATCCTGGTGGACGCCTTTGGCATGGAGCAGACCTTAGGCAACGTGCTCTTCGCCTCTACATTTTTGGTCACTGATATCCTCAGCGAAACCGAAGGAAAGAAGTATGCCAACAAGGCAGTCCGCATGGGCATTGTCGTCAGTGTCGCCTTCATTTTAATCAGTCAGTCCTGGTTCCTCTATGAGCCTAACGGCAACGACTGGGCCATGCCCGCCATCAGGTCGGTCTTTTCCAACACGCCGCGCCTCATGCTGGTCAGCATCGCCGTCTACGGCATCGTACAGGTCTTTGACGTCTTCGCCTACCACACGATCTGGAAACATACTACCAAACTCTTCGGCGATGCAAAGAAAGGACTTTGGATCCGCAACAACGGCTCTACCCTGGTATCACAGCTGATGAACACGGTGCTGTTTACCTTCGGAGCCTTTGCAGGTGTACACAGCCTGCCGACTCTAATTAACATCTGCATTTCCAGCTACGTCATCTATATCGTGACTAGTCTTTTGGATACGCCAGCCGTCTACGTCGCACGTCGCCTGAAGGATCAAAACCGCATAAACGAATAGTATATTCTGTCGCAAAAACGAACTAGTCCGAAATCGGACTAGTTCGTTTTTGCAAACTATCTATATCTAAGTTCTCGATAATTTCGCCTTTTCGCTGCGAATCTGTTTTGCTTTTCCCCTCTCAAAGGAAAACCCACGTCCCTTTACCTCTTTGACACTGTTTATCGTCATAAAAGCCTCAGGGTCGAGAGCGAGAATTTCGTTCTGCACCCGATTCAACTCCCGTCCCGAAATTACACACAGCAAGATATCCCGCCTATTTCCCAAATATCCGCTTTCCCCATAAAAGACGGTGTTACCGACCACCAACTCCGCCAAACGCCTGCGGATTTCTTCGTACTTTTGGCTGATGATTACCAGCTGTACCGCGCTGCCTCCTGCTACGACTACTTTGTCAGCAACCATAGAATATAGAAACGTCATCATAATGCCCAAAAGCACCTCTTCGCTGCCTTTGGCAAAAAAGACCTGAGATACCAGAATTGAAAAGTCGATGAGATACATGGGCAGCCCGACTGGAATACCCAGCTTGCGGTTAAAAATAATAGCCACGATATCCGTACCGCCAGTAGACGCCCCCGATTTGATGACAATACCCAGTCCCACTCCGATTAGGACGCCGCCATAAATGGCTGCCAGTAAAGCGTTGTCCGTAAGGTCCGCTAAAAAATCCAATCTTTCGAAAAAATTGATAAACATCGGATAGGCGAAGGTGCTGACTACAATAGACAGCGCAAATTTCTTTCCCAGCACTGCAAACCCCAGGGCAAAGAGCAGACCATTCACTACCGCTACCGTATAAGACACCGGAATTCCGTAAAAATGCTGTATGAGCCTGCCAATACCTGTAGCGCTACCGATCATGATGCCGTTAGGCAATATAAAGGCTACCACACCAAAGGCTGCCAGGGCTAAACCCATCAAAATGCCGATATAGTTGATTATAATTTTTTTCATTTTCACATTCCCTCTCCGTTATAATGCTGTCATGCCAGCAAAAGGGCGCTCCTTTTTCTGCAGGCAATAAATAACACAAAACATTATAGCATTATTTTTTGTGCTTTATCAACAATTTATTTGCAATTTTAGGTATATTTTTTATGCATTCAAACATTTTTTAGTTCTTTGCTTTAAGAAGCAATCGCATGCAGCGCTGATAAGGTCAGCTTTTACTAAATATAGTTATCCCTCTTGTTCCAGTTTTTACTCATTTGGGTTAGCAATTCTGCTCTCGCAAAAGGTTGCCAGCAACCTTAATGCATGCAAACAAAAAAACGGCACAGCAGGGTTTCTATCACCCCGCCATGCCGGCCATTCTCAAAGCTGTTTATATTATTTCTTTTTCCTGCGCGGCCTCCTGTTCAGAATCCGCCCGCACAGACTGGTGAACTTATAGATATACCGGAACAGCGCCTCCGTCGCAATGAGAAATACCACCAACAACATCGCCGCTTGGCCAGAGATACTGTTAATGCCAAACAAATCCGGCATGAAAATCGTACAGAAAGCCATGCCGCAGACCATGATTGTAATCAAGGCAATATGCAGACCGTTGGCAGGTTTCGCGACTTTGCCCAATATCATAAATCCGACCAGACCTACCAATATGGTGCAGGCCGTGGAGATACACACCGGATCAATTTCAAATACCTGCCCAAAGACCACCAGGGAACTGACGCTGATAAAGGTGGTGATTCCCGCCGGTGTAGCCATCTTAAAGACGTTGCCGAAGAAGGTGCCTTTGATCAAGTTGGTGTTAGGTTCCAAGGAAAGCACGAAGGACGGCATTCCGATGGTGAACATACTGATCAAAGTAATCTGCGACGGTTTTAACGGGTAAGACAGTACACTAATCATAGAGAATAGAGCCAGCAGCAGGGAAAAAATATTTTTCGTCAAAAACAAGCTGGCTGTCTTTTCTATATTGTTTACTACCCGCCTGCCTTCACCGACGACCGAAGGCATCTTTGAAAAGTCAGAATCCAGCAGCACCAGCTGGGCCGCATTAGAGGCCGCCTCACTGCCAGACGCCATGGCGATGGAACAATCGGCATCGCGCAGAGCCAGAATATCGTTGACGCCGTCGCCAGTCATTCCCACCGTCCTGCCCTGTTTCTTTAATGCTTTGACAAACTGACGCTTTTGCTCCGGCGTCACTCTGCCAAAGACCGTATATCGTTCCACGGCTTCATAAATCGCCCGCTGATTGACCAACTGCCTCGCATCAATATACATATCCGCGTCCTTGATTCCAGCTTGCAGCGCAACGTTGGAAACTGTAACCGGATTATCACCTGAGATTACTTTGATATCTACGCCATTATCCGCAAAATATTCAAAAGTTTCCGGCGCCGATTTTCGTATTGGATTGGTCAGGTAAACCAAAGCCAACAACTGTGCCTGTCCCTGGAGAGGCTGGCCTTCCGGCACGTCCGCGACCTTAGCAAAAGCCAGAACACGATAGCCCTGTTCACCGATACTGTTAATCTGCTCTTCAAATTGGTCAAATCCCTCCCGCAGAACAAACTCCGGCGCACCCAGCACGAAATTGCCGTCGCTGTAGCTGGCTCCGCAGTACTTGTATTTTGATGAAAAGGGGCAGACCGTATTAGGATGTCTCCCGCTGGTCTTATCAAAATAGGCTTGCAGTGCAGCCATGGTAATGTTATCGGAATTCTGACTTTGCGCCATATCGCCAATAAGCAATGCCATCTCTTCTTTGCTGATACCGTCGTAAATCAGGTCAAAACTATCCACTTTCATCTCATTTTCCGTGATGGTTCCCGTCTTGTCCACACACAAGACGTCAACTCTGGCCAAGGTTTCGATGCACCGCATGTTCTGAACGAGTACGTCTTTTCGAGCCAAACGCATTGCGCTGACAACCATAGCAATACTAGCCGTCATATATAGCCCCTCCGGAATCATTCCCAGAACGGCGGCAACCATGGAGGTTACACTTTCAGAAAAGCTGTCGTTCAGAATATAGCACTGCTGCACGAACAAGATAATACCCACAGGTATGATGATGATTCCAACGGCTTTGACAAGTCTGTCCAAAGATTTAATCATCTCCGACTGCTCGCCGCCTTTATCTTTTGTGGCCTCGATAGTCAGTTTTGATATGTAAGAATCACGCCCAACCGCGGTCAGAACTGCCGCACATTCGCCAGACACGACAAAACTGCCTGACAAAAGCTGCGCATCCTGGCCTTTCGTGATTTCATCAGCTTCACCGGTAATCAGTGCTTCATTGACCTGAATGCTGCCGCTGACCACCTTTGCGTCAGCCGGAATCTGGCTTCCCGCCCGCAAAATCACACAGTCAGACAAGACCAGTTCCTCCACCGCTACAGTAGTCTCTTTGCCGTCCCTTATCACGTGAGCCTTGGGCATCTTCAGAAGTTTCAGTTTATCCAAAGTATTCTTTGATTTGATTTCCTGTGCAATACCGATTGCCGTATTGGCTAATACGATGAGCATAAAGGAAAGATCCTTAAAGGAGCCTACCACGATCAGGAGCACCGCAAGGACGGTGAAAATCAAGTTGAAATAGGTAAATACGTTATCTTTGACAATTTCTTTGACTGTCCGGGTCGACGAGTTGACCTGCTCATTGCCAAGGCCCTGCTGCCGCCGGTCCGCTGCTTCTCTGTTTGTTAATCCCAACATTTTGCCTGTCTCCTTTTGTTTATTGTCTTATTTTATCATAAAATTCTCCAAGATTAAACAGGGATTTCCACATCGACGCTAAACCAATTGTCTGAATCCTCAAAGATGGATACAGAAATTCGTCTATAGCGCAATTTTATGTACAGAAAAAACGGGCCGCTTTTGCAGACGGCCCGCTCTATTGATACGATTATTTTATTACGATCTTGTGGAACTTCTTTTTGCCCTTTTGAATCAAAATTTCTCCATCCCGGAACATATCTTTGGTTACGTTCTGCTTTGGATTTGTTACCTTCTCGCCATTGACAGAAAGCCCTCCCTGTTCGATGGTTCTGAAACCTTCTCCATTACTTGGCACCAGACCCAGTTCTTTAATCAAGGAGACCAGACCTTTCCCTTCGCCTTCAAAGGCAGCAGCAGCCATCTCTGTCGTCGGAATGTTCGCTGCATCTCCGCCGCCGCCAAAGGCAGCTCTCGCGCCTTCCAGCGCTTTTTCGGCTTCTTCTTGGCCATGAACTAGTTTAGTCACTTCGTAAGCGAGAATTTCCTTTGCTTCGTTAATTTCTGCGCCTTCCAGAGAAGATAGTCGCTTCACTTCCTCCATCGGCAGGAAGGTCAGCATTCTCAGGCACTTATTCACATCGGCATCCGCCACGTTTCTCCAGTACTGGAAGAACTCGTACGGGGAAACTCGATCCGCAGAAAGCCACAAAGCTCCGTTCATGGTCTTGCCCATCTTCTGGCCTTCGCTGTTGGTCAGCAGCGCAAAGGTCATACCCTCTACATTGATATCACACCATTTTCTGGACAATCTCTTGCCCGCCAGAATGTTAGACCACTGGTCGTTGCCGCCGAACTGCATCTTGACACCGAAGTCTCTCGCCATGACGGTGAAGTCATAGCCCTGCATCAGCATATAGTTAAATTCGAAGAAGGACAATCCGTCCGCCATTCTCTGTTTAAAGCATTCTGCTCTCAGCATTTCGTTTACATTAAAGTGAGTTCCCACTTCTCTTACAAACTCTACATAATTCAGAGGTCTCAGCCACGAAGCGTTATTGACGCTGATCGCTTTGCCTGGGATCGGATCTCTGTTTTGATGTCCCGGAGAGTAGACACCTTCGTTTCCTTCATACTTCCACTCGTCGTCAAAATCGAGGAACTGATCAAACAGTTTCTTGAACGCGTTGCAGTTGTTGTCGATGGTTTCTACCGTCATCATCTGACGCATATCCTGTCTTCCCGACGGGTCGCCGACCATGCCGGTACCGCCTCCCAGAAGAACTACCGGAGTATGGCCGTACTTCTGCATATACATCATGATGATTACCTGCATAAAGTGGCCCACATGCAAGCAATCGGCTGTAGGGTCAAAACCAATATAGAACTTGATCTTCTCTTTTCCCAAAAGCTCTCTGACGGCTTGTTCATCGGTTACCTGTTCGATAAAACCTCTCTCTTTTAGGACGTCATAAACATTGTCGTACTTACTTACGTTATCCGGTATAAAGTTTTTCATCTATCTTTCCTCTTTCTATAATATATTTTCTCTAATGAAGAACGCTGAAAATTTTGATTGTGGCTAGGCGCCGCAGTAAGTGCGCCTCGGAGCGTACAACTAGTACGAGAAGCTCCGTTTACGCCGCGGTAAAAATCATCTAATCAAAGATTTGGGTTTTCCTCGCATGAGGCCTGCCAACAATTTTTTTCAGAAATTGGGGCAGGGCTCCAACGACGCCACAGGTAAATTTAACAAGTTCTTTTATTTGGTGCCGTACAGCCGATCCCCCGCATCCCCCAGTCCTGGGACAATGTAGGCATTTTCATTGAGTCTTTCATCTTTGGCCGCAATGTAGATGTCTACGTCTGGATGCGCTTTCTGCAGTGCTTCAATTCCTTCCGGTGCAGCGATAAGGCACATAAATGTGATGTTGGTGCCGCCTCTCTGTTTTATGAAGTCAATCGCAGCGACTGCGCTGCCTCCAGTTGCCAGCATGGGATCTACGACAAAGATCTGCCGCTTTTCTATATCTTTTGGAAGCTTGCAATAATATTCGACAGGTTCATGGGTATCCGGGTCTCTATATAAGCCGACATGTCCAACTTTTGCATTGGGCACCAGCTCCAGCATTCCATCAACAAATCCCAGTCCCGCTCTTAAAATCGGGATAATGGCGATATCTTCCCCTTTCAGCATATTAACCTTCGTCTTACAGATAGGCGTTTCAATTTCAACCTCTTCCAGGGGAAGATTCCTGGTCGCTTCAAAACCCATAAGCAAGGCAATTTCTCTTGCCAGCTCTCTGAAATCTTTGACGCTGGTGTTGGTCTGTCTCATCAACGCTACTTTGTGCTGAATTAATGGATGGTCGAATACATATACTTTGCTCATTACATTTCCTCCAATATCGTTACATTTCATCTAGCATGTCTGTTCTTCTCTTGTGGCGTCCGCCTTCAAACTCTGTATCCAGCCAAGTGTCGGTAATTTTGATGGCCAGTTCTGCATCAGTCGTTCTTCCGCCTAGAGCCAGCATGTTGGCATCGTTGTGCTTTTTCGTCAATTCTGCCATTTCTACAGAAGTGCACAAACCGCAGCGAATCCCTTTTACTTTGTTGGCGGCTATAGAAATGCCGATTCCTGTACCGCAGACGACGATGCCCAGGTCCGCTTTGCCGCTGGCAACTGCTTCTCCACAGGCTTTTCCATAGATGGGATAATCCACGGACTCTTCGGAATGCGTTCCGAGGTCCACTACTTTATATCCCCTTTCTATCAGATGTTCTTTTACTATTTTCTTCAGTGCCAATCCACCGTGGTCATTTGCCATTGCTATAATCATAACAAATTCCTTTCAAACTTTTCTTATATTATACCCTGCTGATTTTAACATTCTGTTCATGACGGAAAAACCGACGCCCTCTTCTTTCAGGGCGGCAGCCAGAATCACGTCGGCGCCTTCTCTGTCAGCTTCTCGCAGTTTTGCAAAAAACTGATGGGCGGCAGCCTTGTGTTCTGCATCATCAAAGAGGATTACGCAGACCTTCTGTCCTAATGCCTCCCGCTCAACCCGCTCACGATCGATGGCGGCTTCGACAGCTTCCATTCTCCCTTCATAAACGATCATCTGCGCCTTAGGCGCATAATGCTTATATTTCATCCCTGGCGCTTTCGGCCGAAAGTCTTCGTTGTTAAACTTGTCCGGCCGTTTGTTCAGAGTCGGATCGAGAAGGACTTTCTTGCCCAAAGCCGTTTCCAAATCTTCTTTTGTTATAATGCCCGGACGCAGAATCATCGGTGTCTGACCTGTCATATCGATAACCGTAGATTCAATGCCAAATTTGCAATCATCACTGCAGATGATGGCATCGACCCGTCCTGCTAAATCGTCAATAACATGCTGGGCTGCTGTCGGGCTTGGTTTGCCAGAAAGGTTAGCGCTAGGCGCCGCAATGGGACATCCCGCTTCTGCTATCAGTTTCAATGCCACAGGATGATCGGGCATCCTGATACCGACAGTATCCAGTCCGCCAGTCGTCACATCTGGTATCACAGAATTCCGTTCTACGATCATGGTCATTGCACCTGGCCAAAATACCTTCATCAGTTTTTCCATATCTCTGGTAATTTGGGGCGTCAATTTCTTCATATCGTCGTATGACGATATATGGACAATCATGGGATTATCGGACGGTCTTCCCTTTGCAGCATAGACTTTGCCTACCGCCTGACTGTTCAAAGCATCAGCCCCCAGTCCATAAACCGTTTCCGTCGGAAAGGCGACTAACCCGCCGCCAGCGATAATCTTCGCGGCCTCTTCTATCTCTTCAGTTGTATCATTCAGTATCTTTGTTTTCATAATTTTCTATTCTTGGACTTCCGCGGTAAACTTTAACCAGCTTTCATTAAATGACGCAGGACTTTTTGTCTAGTGCACAGCTTTCAAGGCAAAGACGAATGCGCGTACTTGAAGTGCGTAATTGAGTCTGCAGCCGAAGAAAGCGAAGCAATAGGCAAAAAGAGCCAGTCATTAGAAGTTCTTCATCTTCTCCGCCTGATCGCTGGTAATCAATCCGTCGATGATCTCATCCAGCTCTCCGTCCAGGATGGCGCCCAGCTTATATAACGTCATACCGATTCTGTGTTCGGATACTCTTCCCTGTGGGAAGTTATAGGTTCTGATTCTCTCGCTTCTGTCACCGGAACCTACCTGACTCTTTCTAGCGGCAGAAATCTCCTTGTTCTGCTCCTGCAGCTTCAAATCGTATAATCTCGATTTGAGAACCTTAAACGCTTTCTCTTTATTCTTAATCTGTGATTTTTCATCCTGGCAGGTTACGACGAGCCCTGTCGGTTCATGGGTCAATCTGACTGCGGAGTCCGTGGTATTTACACACTGTCCGCCGTTACCTGACGCCCTGTACACGTCTACTCTGACGTCACTAGGGTTTAAGTCCACTTCTACGTCGTCCACTTCTGGCAGCACCGCAACAGTAGCCGCAGAGGTATGCACTCTGCCTGCGGATTCCGTCTCCGGTACACGCTGTACCCTGTGGACACCGCTTTCATACTTCAGCCTTGAATAAGCGCCCTTGCCCTTAATCAAAACAACGGCTTCTTTGATTCCGCCGATTCCCGTATCATTGATATCCATCAATTCCGTCTTCCATCTATGTCTTTCTGCATATCTCATATACATTCTGAGCAGATCCTGGCCGAACAAAGCCGCTTCTTCGCCGCCCGTACCAGCTCTGACTTCCAGAATTACGTTCTTTTCGTCGTTAGGGTCTTTCGGCAGAAGCAAGATCTTCAGTTCACCTTCCAACTCTTCAATTCTGTCCTCCAGCTCATTGACCTCCATCTTGGCAAGGTCTCTCATTTCCTCGTCAGTTTCATTCTCTACGATGTCCTTGGCGTCTTTGAGCTCCTCTTTGGCTTTCTTATATTCCTCGTATTCTTTTACGATGGGTTCCATTTCTCCCATTTCCTTAATATGCTTCTGCCACAGCGGCTGGTCATTGATCACTTCCGGATCAGAAACCTTCAAGGACAATTCTTTGTATTTTTCAACAATGAAATCTAACTTATCAAACATTTATATCTCCTCAATTTTTAATAATTTACAATTTTATATGACAAAATACAGCCAAACGGAAGCTCGCGCTTATCAATTTGGATGAAATGTTATCTAATTGTATAGTATACCATAAATTCTCATATTAAAAAACCGGAAATTAAAATTTCCGGTTTAAGCTTCTGATTATTAGTCAATGTGATACTTGTTCTTGAACTTTTCAACACGTCCACCACGGTTGATGAACTTCTGCTGACCTGTAAAGAACGGATGACATGCTGAGCAAACATCAAGTCTCATTTCTTCTTTTGTTGACTTTGTAACAAAAGAATTACCACATGCGCAAGTTACTTTACATTCCTTATAATCAGGATGGATTCCTTCCTTCATGCTTTACCTCTTTCCTGCTCAGGCACACACCTTTGCATAATTTTTTGCTGAATCTAATACAGCTTTTATACTATATCATACTTGTCTGTCAGAAACAAGTGTTTTTTTGCCTACAATTATTTTTCTTTGCTCACTAAGCTTTTCGGTTAGCAATGTTAGACCACTTTGTATAGATTTTTTTACCATCTACGCTGCGAACACCACGTATCTTGTAGTAATATCTAGTGCCCTTTTTGATTGACTTTGTATTGATATATGTGTTGACTTTTCCACTTTTTGTCTGGTAAATTGCCTTAGTTCCATATCCCGTAGTCCGTTTCTTCGAGCGAAAAACTTGATAGTAGTCCACCCTATATCCTTTAGATTTCCTCCAGGTTACCTTAACCCCTCTTTTGGCATAAGAGGCATTCACATCGATCTTGGTCGCCTGTACGCCATTTTTGATTTTCTCTCGCTGTGTCTCATTGCCAGTGGCAGGTGGGTTTAAATCCACCGTCTCTCCAATTTTTGAAAAAACGACCTGTATAACGTCTCCTTCTGAGATATTCAGCCGCGTTGTCACTGCTACTGAAACCCCATTTACGATTATTGCCTGTGTATAATACCCCTCTTCAGGGTGGATGGATAATAGATTAGTATCCTCCAAATCAATTGAACCGCCAACATCGTTTATCACATCAAGGGTGTAGTTACACTGTTCTCCCTGGTGAAATTCTTTCTTGTAGTATACTTTATAAAAGTCGTGATCTGTTACAGGAAATGTTACTGTGCCATCCTCATTAGAAACGCAGACGAAATCACTGCCCTCTTTATCATGCGAGGTTGCGCGGCAAGTCAAAGGTTTGTTTGCAATTCCCCCCTTTGGCACTACGGTAAACGTGGCATTTTCTTCAAGAAAATCAAAGGAAGTAACAACATTTCCTTCCAAGTCTTCTGCCTTAATGGTTATCGTATACCGATTCTCAGCAAAATTTTTGCACTCAATTTGCATCATAACCGCCCGGTAACGATATTCGTCGAACAGTTTTCTTGCTCCAAGACCGGTAAGACGAAAATATCCTGCATCAGTGAGTATGCCAAAAGAATTCATTTTTCCCCTGTCTCCAAGAGGTAATTCCGTAACATCAAATTTAAGATCTGAGATATGAACATCTCCATCTTTACTCGTCACATCAATATAAAACTCATCAGCACCCACATCATAAGAACGTAATGCGAGGTCATAAAGACTGTCTGCAGTTATTTTACACGTTCTGATTTTCGAGCCTTCTGGAGCGTATACTGTCTGCGACCAATTAGGATAAGCTCTGATTCTTTTTGCTACAGGCCCCGGAACGATTGTATTAGTATTTGTGGTACCTGTTTCCTCCGCCAAAGCCGTTGCAGGAAGAGCAATCCCGCCCAATAATATGCATATAATCATTGTAATCACAATTAGCTTATTCTTACCAGTATGTTTTACCATAGTCCCTCCTCATTTTTTCCCAGCCAGTGTTGCGACGACAATTCGGTCCCGGCCGGCAAGATCCTTATGGCAGGTGATTTTCTCGAACTGCTCAGTCTCCTCAATTAGCGCGCTGACCGCATCCTTCTGATCGTGACCGATTTCAAACATCAATACGCCTGTTTTCTTGAGGCAGCCCGCCGCATCCGCGATGATGCCCCGATAGAAATCCAGGCCGCCCAGACCGCCGTCCAAAGCCATCATCGGCTCGTGGTCGCGGACTTCTTTCTGCAGCGTCGGTATGACGCTGGTCTTTATGTAAGGCGGATTAGAGATAATCAAATCGAATTTCTTATTTTTGAACTTCCCTTTAAAAGGCACCAGCAAATTACCACATTCAAAGCTGACTTTCTTCGTGAGGCCCAATTTTTCTGCATTTTCCTCGGCTACGGCGATGGCTTCCCGGCTGATATCCGAACAAGTCACCTTCACGTTGTCGCAGAGACTAGCCAGAGAAAGGCCGATTGCTCCGCTGCCACAGCAGAGGTCGAGAACGTCGAATTCCTTCTTTTTCTTTGGCAGTAAATCTTCTCCGCGCAGCTTGTTTTCTCTGATAATACTGATCGCGTCCTCCACCAGGGTCTCCGTGTCCTGCCGGGGAATCAACACGCTCTCATTGACCTTGAACGTAAGACCCATAAACTCCTGTGTACCGATAATATATTGCACGGGCACGCCGGCGGACCGCTTGTCCAGCAGCTTAAAATACTCATCACAAAGGCTGTCCGGCAGGATTCTTTGATATTCCAGAATCAGTTGGGCACTGCTCACATTCATCAAAAAACAATATAGGATTTTGCAGTCGATGGCAGCGTCTGCGATGTGACTCTCCTCAAGCTGTCTTCTGCCGATATTCAAAATTTCTTTTACCGAGAGACTCATCTATTCCTCCACAACTTCGTTCTTACTTTTACGTTCAATCTTTCGTTCTTCAACTAAATTCCCATCAAGGTCGCAGATGCCTTCAAAGTACGGAGTACCGTCAGGAACCATAACCGCCTTTGTAGCAGCAATTGCTACCTCCAGCTGATCGTCAGAAGGTTCCTTGGTCGTCAGCTTCTGCAGGTAAAGTCCCGGCATACTGAGAATTTTGACCAGCCAGTTGTCACTGCGTCCAGCCCACTTAAGAAGTTCATAGGACAGACCTGCAACTAGCGGCACTAAAAGCAGTCTGGAAATGATACGCAGCGCCAAATTCGGCCAGCCCAGAAAGAGGTGCAGCACAAAGCTGATCACCATGACGAAGAGCAGAAAACTAGTTCCGCACCGCGGATGCAGAGTATAAAACTGCTGCGCATTCTGCGGCGTCAGTTCCAGATTGTTTTCGAAGCAGTGAATGGTCTTGTGCTCAGCCCCATGATATTGAAACACGGTCTTAATGTCTTTCATCTGGCTGATCAGGGCGATATACACCACAAAGATCACGATACGCATGATTCCTTCCACCAGATTAAACACAAAGTCGCTGTCAATCAAAGGCTTCAGGAAATTCGCCACCACTGTCGGCAGCAGAATGAACATACCGATGGTCATCGCCAAAGCGAGAATGACAGAGAGATAGATCATGATGTTCCACGTACCCTTCTCTCCGAACTTCTTATTCATCCAGGTCTCCAGCTTGCCCGCTTCCTCTTGTTCCTCTTCCGGCCAGTTAGCTTCCAGCACGTCAGCCGAATACATCAAAATACCCGTGCCCTGAACCAGTGAGGTGACAAAAGAGACGACGCCCCTGACAATAGGAATTCTAGTCCACTTTCCCATCTTCTTATTGGGCTGCGTCTTCATGTGTATCTTTCCGTCAGGAAGTCTGACTGCAACGGCCGTTCTTTCCAGTCCGCGCATCATGATGCCCTCCATGACGGCCTGTCCTCCGACCGGAGTCGGGCAGGCGTCTTTCAAAAAAATCTTGCTTAAATCCATCTTTTTCCCCTATTGCAAAAATATCTTCTTTATGATCTGAACAAAATCACTATTGTTTTTCGTGTGCGCCAGGTTGTCGATGATAGTCTCTGTGACATCCTGGGTCGGACTATTGGCCATTTGGCGCCTCATTGCCCAAATCGCTTCTAATTCATCCTGCGTCATCAAGAGGTCTTCTTTCCTGGTACCTGATTTGTTCAGATCGATAGCCGGGAAGATTCTCTTTTCAGACAGCTTGCGGTCTAAATGAAGCTCCATATTACCTGTACCCTTAAATTCCTCAAATATAACATCGTCCATACGGCTTCCTGTTTCTACCAAGGCTGTCGCCAAAATGGTGATGCTGCCGCCTTCTTCAATATTTCGAGCAGCGCCAAAGAATTTCTTCGGTTTGTGAAGGGCGCCTGGATCGAGTCCGCCCGACAGGGTTCTGCCAGATGACGGTACGACAAGATTATAGGCTCTGGCGAGTCTTGTGATGCTGTCCAGCAGAATGACCACATCTTTGCCGTGCTCCACCAATCTCTGCGCTCTAGCCAGTACCATCTCTGCAACTTTGACGTGGTGCTGCGGCAGTTCGTCAAAGGTGGAATAGATGACCTCACCTCCGTTTAGAGATCGCTTCATGTCGGTCACTTCTTCTGGTCTTTCGTCGATCAAAAGCACAATCATCTCTGCTTCCGGATGTCGTTTCTCAATACTGTTGGCGACTCGCTTGAGCAAAGTCGTCTTTCCCGCCTTAGGCGGCGCTACAATAACACCCCTTTGGCCTTTTCCGATCGGCGCAATCAAATCAATCAGTCTCATGGACAGATCTCTGGAACCATCCTCTAGTGTCAGTCTCTCTCTTGGAAAAATCGGCGTCAAATCCTCAAAATCGGGTCTTCTAATCGCCACTCCCGGCTCGTCTCCGTTGACGGTCAAAACATACAGCAGCGCACCAAATCGTTCGCCCTCGTTGGGCAGCCTGGAAATCCCCTTGATCTGGTCCCCCGTCTTCAGATTAAAGCGTCTGATCTGTGTCGGCGATACGTACACATCCTTATCGCTGGTCAAGAAGTTATTAAATCTGAGAAAGCCGAAACCGCCTTCAGCGATTTCCAAAATACCCTCGACTTCTGGACGAGGCTGCTCCTTCTTTTCTTCTCGCACAGGTCTTTCCCGCTTCTCAGCCTCCTCTTCACAGCAGATAATCTCTTTCTTCTCCTCAGGAGCGTCAGGCTCTTCTATCATACATTCTTTTTCTTCTTCTAATAGTTCTTCTTTTTTCTTTCTTGGCATCTTCATTGCAGGCACCAAAACAGCGCCCTTTCCTTTCTATGTAATTTCTAATGAATTTTGTCTTTTTAATCTCTTGGGAATTCTCTCTGGATATGAGGACAGCGCCTCATACATTTGAAAACAACTTTTCTAGGACTACAAATCTTATTCCATTATAATACAACATCTGGAAAAATAAAAGAGGGCTTTTTTGTCGAAAGCCCTTCTTTTCGTGCATTTTTATTTATTCTCCAAATATACTGGCAAGCCAATTGTCCACCTTGTCTTCAAAGTCGTCACCCCATTGCTCCATCTTCTGTTCATATTGGTCTTCCAATTCCTCCAAACGATTCTCTACATCTTTAGAAAAATGTTCTGTATTCAGATTGCCCATAAACCCATTGATAAAAGCGTCGCTGATATGAAATATCCACTTATGATCTTCTAGCTTTGCGGATACGGTTACAGCCATGGTTTTATCTCCCTTTGCCGCTTCCAGATACGGCTGCATGCCGTCTTTGTCATCTTCAATGCCAGACAGATCCTTTATCATCTGTTTTAAGCCAGTGTCATCGCTTGCAATCATCTTTTCCATGACGTGAATCATATAATTTCCCGTTACATCTGTCATGTCTGTATTTGTAATGGCAAGATAAACCTTCGCCTTATCTCCATTCCGTTTTACATCTTTAATTTCCCAGCTCAGGTTCTCTGTAATCGTTTCTGCAAATTTTAAATCAGCTTCATACCGTTTTCCTTTTACTAAATCTGTCTGCGAAATCCTGTTAAACACGCGATATTCTTCTGCCGTAGTAAATCCCAGCCAGCTTCTGTCCCTGCTCACTAAATTATCCGTGCAGTCATTAAAGGCCTCTAGGTCCAGTGATTTCAGGGACTGCATCATACTCTCCGCAGCAGCTTCCGGCGATTGATGCCTCATAGCACCCGTCCTCCCGCTGCAACCAGTCAGACACAGGCAGACCATCACTAAGGCAAGTATCCATTTTTTCATGTTGTCGTTCCTCCTATCTATTCTGCTGCCATCATTATATTTCTTGATTTCAGCAGGAACAACAGCCATGACACAAATCGACGGTCAGATTGCAAAAACAGACGGCAGCATCGCCGAAAAAGTGAACCATCCGTTTCTGCATTGTAACGTGCTGGTTCCATTGTATTTCTCTATCACAGAATTTATGTTGTGCAACCCGACCCCATGCCTTTCACGATTCTTTTTCGTTGTCAATACGGTTTTGTCCTTTATCTCAACCGCCTCTTCTACCGGGTTTCGTACGGATAAAATCAATTGTCCTTCTTCTAATATCATCTTGAATTGAATGATTTTGTTATCTTTTAATCTATCGCAGGCCTCGATAGCGTTGTCAAGCAGGTTGACTAGAAGGGTGACAATATCCTCTTCCTCCAGGTTCAGCGAGGATAAGTCTCCTATTTTCATAACCAAAGCGATTCCTTTTTTCTGCGCATACTGATATTTCTGATTCAATACCACATTGACCACATTGTGATTCGTGTTGATCGTGTTCGTATGCTGCTGTAACCCGCCTGTCAGTTTTTTTACATAGCAGAGGGTTTCTTCCGTCTGCCCCTCCTCTAGCAGGCCTTGAATACACAGGAGTTGATTTTTGTAATCGTGCAAATATTTTCGCTGCTGGTCAAAGCTGGTCTGCATGCTCCTATATAGGTTCATCTGACTCAAGTTTCGTTCCTGGCTCAACCGCATTTTCTGCATTTCGGCTTCTTTCTCAAGAAGATTTCCAATAAAATAAATGGCGAGGATATTGATGATACCAAAGCTCACAACAGCTACAACAATTGCATTCCTGTTTATATTGACATCACCCCACAGCATGATTGTGATGGACATGATGACAATCAGGCTGAAAATAGGAAAGTAACCGAAGCGAACCCATTTTGTATCTGCCAATGAGTCCATCCTCCCTTTATATTGATGATGAAATAACACAATCAGACAGAGAAACAGGATATCTGCAATGTCTTCCTGAAAATCAAAGATTAACATCCTTTCCAGAGAAAGCGCATAGACGCAGGCCAGAACCAGGGTGTTGGTAATCCAGAACAGCGCACAAAAAAGCACCGATAGAATCACATTTTGCATGACTCTGATCTTGTAATATATCTGTGTAATAATGCTGATCGCTAAGATCAGCCGCAGCGCTTGAAATATGTATGGCGGCACTTCACTAAAGGAGATGATCATAAAAGCAGACACAAAGGCTGGAATTATCGTTTTTTCAATCCAGCGGTGTTCCCACTTCCGCAGGGGAATAAGTGTTTCGAAGAACAGTTTACAGCTAAAGCTCATCACTACGGAAAGAGCCAGGCATTTGATGACCAATTCCATCACATCGCTCCTTTGTATGCGGCAAAAGCTTCTTTGGCCGCTTGAAACCTGCGCCGCGGAATCGGCAAGCGCTCTCCAGTATCCAGCACCGCTTCATAATTGTTGACTTTGCGAATGTGCTTCAAATTGACAAGATAACTCTTATGAATGCGAAAGAATCCGTACTCTGACAGTTCTTCTTCGATATGATCCAGCTTGTCGTAAATTTCGTACTGGGTAATAGAGACGTCCATATAGTAAAAAACCGCTTTGTGCTTCTTGCTTTCCACATAGAGCAAATTGTCAATATAGATATTCTGTCTGCCCTGCAGAAAGTCAAACCCTACTTGCAGGTGTCTCATCTTTTCTAAAACGGCGTCCATGGATTCTCTGACAGAGATCTCCAACGTATTTTTCATAATATATCGCACCGCATTCACTTTGTACCCTTCCAGTGCATAATCGATAAAAGCGGTCACAAAAATAATATAGGTCGAAGAATAAAAGCGCCTTATCCGCATAGCAGTCTCAATTCCATCCATCTCGTTCATGTTGATATCCAAAAAAACAATATCGTATTTTACAAGATTTTCTTGCTGAGAAATAAAAGACTCACCAGACTGAAACAAGACGAGTTCTGCGTTTAAATTGTGCTCCTGCAAATACGCTTTCAGGAGGTTCTCTATTCTATCTCTATAATATTTCTCATCGTCACAAATAGCAATTTTCAGCATATCTTTTCCCGTCCTACATTTCTATTTGCTTCCCTATTTGTAAGACAGCAAAACAGTCTATAACTTCTCTATGGTTTCTGCCTCTAATCCGGTAAAGGCTTTGATTTCCTCCAGTGGCTTGCCCGCTCTTTTCATCTTTTGGGCAATCTCAATCATGGCGGTCTCATACCCATCTTCTTTCGCATATTTGAGCCATGTAGCATTGTCATGCTCGGCCTTAATCTGACGTTCTAACATTTCTCTGGCTATATCGTCTTCTGTCAATTTCTTGAAAACATATTCAGACATGTTAACAGCCTCCTCTCCTGTTTCCAGCAGTTTGTTCACATAGTCTTCTCTTGTCCCGTCACCGGCAAACCGGATATAGGCGCATAAACACTCCAGTGGTGTCATGTCGGCAGGGTCTTTCTTCCCATCTATCTTTCCCAACTCTAAGAAATGGATTGACAGCTTGTCCGTCAATGTAAAATGCGCTTGTTTCTCCTGCATCAAAAACTCTGTATGCAGACATTGAACCTGCGGAAAAATCACTCCGTCGATAAAAGAAATGACTATGCTTTTCTTCATTTTATCATAGTCTTCTCCTGATGCCAATGACGAATTTACAAGACGCGCACCATAAAATAGCGACCTTTCCGGATATGCCCGTGAGGCGCCTTTTGCCGTCCGTTCAGGGGTTTCGGCAGTGCCAGTCAACGAAGTCTCTGCCGCGGGAATCGCCTTCAGAAAGGGCAGCACATAACGCTGCATTTCCACATCGATCAGTTCCCCAGAATCAGCCTCAGCCTTCACATCCATGATGGTGCTTTTGTCTCCAGGCTTAAATCCCTTTTGGACCGTATTTAAAACGTGAACCTTTACGATTGGATCATCTTTTCGATCCAATATTACGTTGAGCAGCGCGGCTAACGCCCGATTAGATTCTTCTGTATCGGCGCCGTATATCAGATAAAAGACCAAATCGTTTGTCAGACTAAACTGGCTTCTATATGTATTATCAAATAGACTCCCCATTTTCCAGTTCCTCCCTTTTATGTTATCTTCAAGATAACACCTTTGTATGGGGAAGTCAATAGAAGAAAACGTTGAAATTCAAACATTTTCGATGGTATTATCGGCACAGTTTTTGCTAATTGGGGAAAGCGAAACACACACAAAAGTGGCTGGCGCCGCTCCGCTAGGGAACTCTAAGTTTCCTTCGGCGCCTGCTTTAACGGCAGTGCACCCTTCTTAGGGCGGCGAGGGGATTCTTCTCTGCACACCCCACTTTTTAAATCATGGGAAATCGTACAAACGCAATTTCCTATGAATTAAAAAGAGCTGTCCATGCAAATAAGTTATCTGCATAGACAGCTCCATCTCAAAATGTTTTATTCTAATACTAACGACGGGGCGGTATAAACTCTCGCTTTATATTCACTATCCAGAGAATACAGACCTTTTGGATCATGCCCGAATAATTCATATTTGGTAATCATGTCCATTGCAGTCTTTTCTTCCTCACCCTGTTCGTCGACAAACCAGTCGAGAAATTTGACCGTACGATAGTCTTTCGCATCATGTGCCGCGCCATAGATGTTGTTAATCAGTCCTGTAACATAGCGTTCATGCTCCAATCCCTCTTTTAATGGATCGTCAAAATTCTTTAATTCTGCTTTCGGCTGATTGACGGTCTCAAACACGACTTTGTAATCGTTATTCTGCAGATACTGCATTATAAGCAGCGCGTGATCCATCTCTTCCTTAGCCTGAATCTGATACCAGTTCGCATACCCGTCCAGTCCTTTTTCTTTATAGAAATTGGAAAATTCCAAATAAAGATATGCCGAATAAAATTCCTTATTTATCTGTACATTTAGTAAGCTTCCAACTTTTTCGTTTAACATATAATCCCTCCTCAATAGTCTATATTCTTAGAATACCCACTTTTATCAAAAGGTAACTGAAAATTTATCCTACGAGCTTCTGTTTTCGGTGAAAAAACGCTTTTTTAAAACCGCCGCGCCCATCCACCCACAGGTTAAACAGCGACGATATCACTGGCAAAGCGACAAAGAAAACAATGGATACTGCCGGCACGAAAAATGATGCGGCGACGACTGCAATGACAAATAGAAAAAATAGTGAAAATGCAATCCAGCTAAAGTGTCTTCTTAAATTCTGGTTCTGCAGGCGCCTGCGAAATTCGTCAACCCTTTTGTTATCCAACAGGACCGCATTGTGCAGCAGGTGAAAGGTGAGGAATACCGCAGCGAACAGCACATCATAGGCGATGGCGGGCAAAACCCGTCCCGGGTTTTCCATAATCCATTTTGTAAACAGTGGCATGAGCGACAGAAAAAAGAGATGCAGCAGATTTCGCCACAGCACTTTTTCTGAAATATCTCTGCACATTGTAAATAACTGCAGATGTTTGACCCACTGCGCGCCGACTACAATAAAGCTGACAAAAAAGACGGCGATGTTAAACAGAAACGCTGTGAGACTTTCTCTGCTGTAACTGCCGGGCAGGGGAATATTCAGCATCATAATCGTGACAATAATGGCCATGACGCCGTCGCTAAAGGCTTCAATTCTATTTTTTTCAATTCTCATTCTGTTTCTAATCTTCACCGCCTTCCTCTTCCTCATGATTTATGCCATAGCCTAGAGGTCTGCCGTCAGAGGGAAACCCTCCGCGCCCTCTGCGATGGGGCTGTTCATGGGAAAAAGCTTCAAATGCCTTCCGCCTTTCTGCAAAGGCTTCTTTGTTCATAAATCTTTCTTCAAAACACGCGAGGATTCGGGCAAGATATTCGCCAAAAGCTTCCAGCTCCTCTTCGTTCAGGCAATCCAACAAGCCAACCATATCCTGCGGATCTTCCGACATACCCTCAGCCGCCTTCATGCCCTCCGGCGTGATTTTGACGTTGGATACCCGTCGATCCTCTGCGGACGGTTCTCTTATGATGTAACCGTTCCTTTCAAGTTTTGCCAACAGCTCTGCCAAGGCCTGCTTGCTCATATCCAGCAGATAAGTCAGTTCCTTCTGGCTGATTTCCGGTTTCATCTTTAAAATCGAAAGTACCCGGCCCTGCCCCCGGCGCGGATTTTTTGAGCCCCGCATACCTCCGAATTTCTGCATCTGCTGCCTGTGCAGCAAGTGCTGTAATTTTATCAGTCTCTCATAAACAATTTCTTTCGTATTACGCATTTGCCATACCTCCTATATTAACATCAAAATAGTCAACTACTTTACTTTTCTCAGTATATCATCATTTTGCATTTTGTCAAGTACTAGACTTATTTATTCAGAAAAATAAAAAACTGCCTTGCTCGTCACAAGGCAGTTCCAATTGTTTATGTATTCGATAGTCTCTCTTATTTTGAATAATCGTAGAAACCGATGCCGGTCTTTCTTCCCAGCTTGCCGGCTCTTACCATCTTTCTCAGCAGAACGTGTGCTCTGTACTTAGGATCACCGTATTCAGTGTAAAGTACATCCATGATTGCCAGGCAAACGTCAAGTCCGATCAGATCTCCCAGTTCAAGAGGTCCCATTGGGTGGTTAGCACCAAGTTTCATTGCCGTATCGATACCCTTTACATCAGCAACTCCGTCAGCTAAGATTCCAATACCTTCGTTAATCATTGGAATTAAGATTCTGTTTACTACGAATCCTGGAGCTTCTTCAACTTCTACAGGGGTCTTTCCTAACTTCTCAGCTAATTCTACGATGGTAGCCTTAGTTTCTTCTGAAGTAGTCAATCCCTTGATAATTTCAACAAGTTTCATTGCTGGAACTGGGTTAAAGAAGTGCATGCCGATAATTTTGTCAGGTCTGTTTGTAGCGGCAGCGATATCAGTGATGGATAAGGATGAAGTGTTTGTAGCGATGATAGCTTCAGGCTTTACTAACTGGTCAAGTTCAGCAAACAGAGCTTTCTTTGCTTCTGCGTCTTCTGTTGCAGCTTCGATAATCAAGTCAGCGTCTTTTACGATGCTGATATCAGTTGATCCCTGTACTCTGCCCATGATCTCAGCTTTGTCAGCTTCTGTGATCTTTTCTTTCTTGATCATCTTGTCTAAGTTCTTCTCTACTGTAGCAAGACCTTTGTCTACTGAAGTCTGTCTTCTAGCTCTCAGTACAACTTCATAACCATTCTGTGCAAGTACCTGAATGATTCCGGCACCCATTGTGCCCGTTCCTAATACACCAATTTTCTTCATTGTGATAACCTCCTACTATATTGTACGTTGATTTCTTATGAGTAAGTTTTGTTAAAAAATTAACTTATTACCGTTACTTTCATTATAACACAGAATCAAATAATGTAAACCCTAATTATTTAACAAAAATTCTGTAATTCCGTTGGAGAGCTGGGCAAATGCCATAAGCTGTCCCAAATTGTAGGAATCAAGCCGTTCTAAGGAGATCTGTACCCCTGTTTTCTTCTCACTGTTTTCAAAAAAATACTTCCCTGCAGCGGCGTTTAAAAGCAAATTCAGAGAGCCATCTTCATGGCACCCTTCAAAATACGGCATCATGATATCTTCTTGATCTTCCTCTATAATAATCTGCGTATCAAAGGCATCTGCGCTGTCTATTTTGCTGTCCACAGGCATTTTCAGGCTTCTCTTTTGGATACCGTCAAAGAAGTTCTCTTCCCACTTACCAAAGTCTGCAAGCTGATTCTGCCAGATCAAAAAATGCTCTTTTGTCCCGCCGGCGATTCTGTAGGCGGCTCTCGCAATGCCGTAATCTGCCCCGTTTATATCCCACTGCGGTGATGCCAGCATATCGTAGAATCCGTCCAAGTACTCCGAAAGGTCCGCCCCCTTGACCGCCATCGGCAGCAGCGCCGCTGCCGTGTTAGCGCCATAAATTGCAGGCACATTGTCAGGATACGAGATCAGCGGGTAATCGTTTTCAGCCGCATCTTCTGCGATTAACTGACTCCTCTTGCCTGCGACGGCATAGATTCTGTCAATCGCTTTCTCCGAGCCGTATTTTGTAACTAAAAGCTGTTTCAGACATACGAATGCGCCTCTCATAGCCACCGTTTCCAGTTCCGGCGCAACAGAAATGAGCACGAAGTCTTTTTTCTCCAGGTCTGTCATCACTTCTGCATATTCGGCTGGAGAAAAACTATCGCCGAACACGATAACATCTGCACAAGCCTCTCTTTGCTGTATAGCCGACGTGCAGGCTTTGATCATCTTTGCGGTATCGCCTGTGGCAACAATCACCGCCACTTCACATTGGCTGCAGATTTTGCCTGCCGTCTCCTGCAGGCTCTCAACACTGGCGCGGTCCAGCTTGTTCATTGCGTTTTTCAGCCAGGCGACGTTCCATAACATGTCCAAGGCGTCATTGGATTTCGCCTGCAGCGAATCGAGGTCAAGCTTCTCTATGTTAGTTTTGTCTATATTCAAATTCATGTGTTTTCCCTCCCTTATAAAACTATATTAAACTGAAATGGGGATTTTTGCAATATGCGCGCGCTTTTGCACGCGATTTTCTTCTATCAAAAAATCAAACATAGGTATTTTAAAACACTCTATCTCAATAGGATAAAATATCGATTCGATTCAGTTCGCCTATTCAAGCAGTTTCACAGCTTGCCTGGCTCCAGGTTAAGTTCTTTTAAACTAAAATGAGCGTATTTGTAACAGCAAAATTCAGCGCCTATAGGGCACATTGATAAAAGTATATTTTTGTTTTATTCTCATGCTCGGAACGCAATTTAATACGTTATTGCTTTAATAAGAAAAACAAAGGGGAAAGAAAATGAAAAAAAAGACACTGTGTTTACTATTAGTTTTTGTTCTAACAATGGGACTTACCGCGACGCTCAGTTTTGCAGATGATATTGGTAATGGGGATGCCAGTACATATAGCACCGCTGGTGTAGTCTTTGCAACAAAGCGCAACAGTGATACAAAGGCATCTGCTTCGGTCGATGTACAATTTACAGCAAAAGCAGACGATTATGTAGTCGCAATTGTACTACAAAAAAAGACGAGTAGTGGATGGGTGACTGCAACGGATGTTTCTAACAGTGTTCATTATTATAGAGGGAGTAACAAATACAGCATATTAACTTACGATACGTGGACTGTGAAAAAAGGGGTAGTCTATAGAATTAAATG
Source organism: Emergencia timonensis (assembly GCF_900086585.1). GTDB lineage: Bacteria > Bacillota > Clostridia > Peptostreptococcales > Anaerovoracaceae > Senimuribacter > Senimuribacter timonensis. The sequence goes on along the minus strand of NZ_FLKM01000008.1, from coordinate 804,599 downwards.
TGTTAGCACAGACAGCTATGACAATGGTCTAAGTTTCACAGATAGAACTTACTCTGATCCGTTTTAAACAGAAATGATAGGGGGGGATTCCCCCTATTTTAATGCATTCATCGTACTTATTAACTCAGTATCCGTTAGTCTCCAATAATGTATATGATTCCTTGTTTGGTTTCACAAACGGCAGTAGTACCCATATCACGTGTAACAACCAGATCACCATAATTATACCTAAGTTTTTTATTATATCGTTTAATCACTTATGCAAAACTATATTAAACTGAAATGCGTTTTTTTACAATATTGCATCTCGTGTTACAATCGCAAATCCATGGCCCCAGACCACTGGTCCAAGATGCATTGTTTGTACAACATCAAACCTTCCCGATTTCTCTGTCAGTATTTCAGCAAAGCGGTTCTGACGCGTCTAATTAAAATAATAGAAAAACATCGACTGGCTTACAGTTAAATTAAACCACAATGATTATTATAAAAACATTCTCTTTTTTTGCAACTACTATCTGTCCAATAAAGGACAGTCATAACGTACTTTCCCTTCATTAAACTGCACATAAAAAATTAAATTAGAAATGGCCGCAAAAACGGCTGCATCCCAGTTGTTACAACCTTTTCAGGTGAAGTTCCTTTAAATCAAAATGACCGTATTTAGAACAGCTCGTTTCAGCGATTTCAGTCCATATTGATAAAAGCGTTTTTTTGCTTTATTCTCTTGCACGGAATGCAATTTCTGTTAGTTATCACTTTAATGAAAGAAATAAAGGAGAAAGAAATGAAAAAAAAGACACTGTGTTTACTATTAGTTCTTGTTCTAACAATGGGTCTCACCGCAACCTTCAGTTTTGCAGATAGTATTGGTAATGGGGATGCCAGTACATATGCAACCGCCTCTGTTGGTTTTGCAACAAAACGTATAAGTGATACAAAAGCAGCGGCCTCTGTTAATGTAGACTTTACAGCTAAAGCAGATAGTTATGTCGTAGCAATCGTATTACAAAAGAAGACAAACTCTGGATGGGTTACCGCTACAGACGTCGCTGGAAGTGCACATTATTACAGAGGAACAAATTCTACTGATGTGGTTACTTATGATACTTGGACGGTAAAAAAAGGCGTTGTTTATAGAATAAAATGCGTAAGCACTGATAGTTATGATTCAGGAATAGAGTACAAAAGAACAAGTTATTCTGAACCGTTTTAAAAAAGGAGATGAAAACCATCTCCTTTTAGTTACTCTAATCTTGCAATGATGGAAATTATATCTTCGTCGGAGACTTCACCTATGATAGTTATAGAAACTTCATTCACTTTACATGATGCAGTCTTTTCTCTACGCTCGGTGATATATATTTCACAATCCTCTTTACCAATTTTTCTGTCATAATTATAGTAAATCTTTTCTTCCTCACCTACAGTTTCTTTAATTTCTAAAGTCTCATTACCGTTTGCAAAATAGTATTTATACTTTTTAATTAATTCATTGTCAACAATGCTCAAAGTCTCAAAATCATATCCGCCTGGTATGTAATTAGGAATTAATAATTGGGGATAACTTTCTTTCGCGGCTATTACACTGTCCCAATTTTTACATAATATTTCTTCAGCGCCAATGTTATCCTCAACATCCTCTCCGTTATTTTTGACTACAACATTATTCCCTTCCTCATTAACCTTGTTATCGTTTTTCCCTGCTGTTGCGACAGCATCATCGTCAAAAGCAAATTTAAAACTGAACGTACCCGCGCAGATTATAATAAAACAGCTTGCTATGGCAAGCACTCGTTTTACTTTGGCCCTGCGTCTCTGACGATCTGCTTCTACCCAGGCCTCCAATTGAGCAAGATCCAGCCTTTCCTTTTTCGACTGGTTTCTCAGCGCTTCTCCAATCCTCTGTTTAATTAACGCATCATAATAGGAATCATCCTGCTTTTCACTGTGCTTCTTTTCCATCATGCTTTCTATAACCCCTTTCCTCAATCATCACTTTCAGCCTTTTAAATGCTCTGCGTTCAATCGTCTTTACTGTATTATACTTCATATCCAGCAAATCCGAAATCTCTTTTAAGTTGAAACCCATTTCAAATCGAAGCTTGATAATATATGGTGCGGGTGGTTTGAGGCTATTGATCATTTCACATAATTCTTCATCTGTTAAACAATTATCCATTGCGCTCCAAACATATTTGTCTTCCTCTGACTCGATGCCTGACTCACCGTAGTAGTCCGGATAAGATATCTCTTTTTCAAAACGAACTCTGTGGGCTTTGCCAAACAGAATCATTTTGCGATACGAAATCCGATATAACCATGCGTTGAGTCTGTCCATATCGTTTAGTTTGTGTATATTGATATATGCTGCCACGAAAATTTCTTGAATTAAATCTTCTCTATAATTTTCTGGGACTCCCAAGTTAGAAACAAAGTCTTTGATTAAAATGTATTTCTCGCACAAAATGTCATGCCGCTTCATCAGCTCTTCTTTTGATAACTTCATCTCTCTTTTAACGCCTCTACATAAAATTTTGCAATCTGCTCCATACACTTTAGTTGTTGCGTATTGCAAATCTTCAGCGGCTCAAGAATTTCTTCCTTTAACCGGTCCCGTTCTACATCCACAGCATTGCCATACCTTTCACCTGCTAAAATATAGTCCGCTGAAACTTCAAGAATCTGTGACAGCATATACAACTTTCTAATCGATATGCCTTTTTCACCATACTCTATATCTGCTATAAACTTACTCGACACACCTAGGTAACCTGCCAGGTCTTCTCTCGTAAAATCCAAAAACTCTCTCTGTTTCCTAATTCTACGGCCCATCTCGATCTGGTCGAGATGCTTTAACTCAAATTCGCGTTTCACTTGATTTCCCCCTAATCGTGTTTGCAATCACTAATAGTTTATGTGTAGTTTAAAGTCTTTTAAATAAACCGCCAGGGGATATTACCATAACTAGGAAGGGAATTTTTGCAAAAAATCGACATTTTTCGAAAAAAAATTACAAAAAGTGAAACTTTTTCGATTTTAAAACGCTCTATATAATATGTGTGGGTTTTGTGTCGAAATAAAAATGGATAAACTAGGAGGATGATGCAGTGAAAATAGAAACGCAGATGCAAGTGGCAAAGAACATGAGATATTTAAGGAACGTCTTCGGATATACACAAACTGAAGTAGCAGACGGGATCCACATGTGTCGAAGTACTTATGCACTTTATGAACTGGGAAGAAAAATCCCAGGCGCGGATACAATTGTAGATTTGGCTGACTTTTACCATGTCAGAGTGGATACGATATTACAGTCGGAGGGCACAAAGCTTCTTACCGATGTAATATTTTCTGACAAATGCAAGGATCAGTCAATCTCACTGGTTGATATATTCTATCAACTCTCGCCCTATGCTCAAGGGTGTTTAATGGAAAGGGCAATGACCTTGCTCGAACAAGAAACCGCTAATGGAATACCAGGTGCTATTCCCGTAGCATAAAGCGCTCATAAATACTACAAATTAATTACCCACACAGGGGAACGGCCACAAGCAGTTGGCCGTTCCCTTTATCTATGCAAGGCGGTTTACATTGGTCTGATACCTGCTATAATTTTCTGCCGATCTATTTTGACACCATCAAATAGAGGAAGGATTTGTGTTTTAATTATTTCGTTAATAACCCCACTGCTGAAATTTCCTTTGTTATCATCCATAGTAATAATAAAATTATCTCCAAGCGAGAAACCGTTCATCTGATAAATGTTCAGCTTCTTAACATTATCATAACAGTATTTCTCACTATTTAAGAGCCCCAAATGCTCCCAAATCAAAATTTTTCCATCGGGCAGAAATATAGTGAAGTCAGAATAAATCCGTCCTCTGTTTCCTACAGTATACAAAAACTCCTCCTCGTAATGAAAAGGAATGCCATAGGCAAACAATGTATTTGCCAAAATCTGTTCAGATTTAGATCGCACTAGTTCGCCATAATCCGTCTCATGTGTATGATACTTTTCATTAAATGGGCATTTTGAATATGGCGCGGTCAAGCGCTCTTCTACTAACCTTTTCTTTCTCATCAATAGTACATTTTGATACTTGGGAGGCAGACCCTTTGCTATTTCAGCCACATCCAAGGGTTGATAGCTGTCCTGCAGTATTTCCAAAACCTTAAGATTCCTATTGCAGCGCCTGTTTACTTCCTTCTGAATTGCTTTCTCCGTTAGCTTAAGTATCATATTTTTATCTTTCGTAATATTGATCTGTCTATTATGTCTACGCCCTTTTCGTTTTTCATCAATTTCCCAGTAATAACTGATCTGATGAACCCTTTTTCTGATAGACAAATGCCCTTTTGGGGCGGACTCCATAAATTGCCCGCTCGTTTCTAGCAATTTGTTGGTTCGTTTTACTTCTTGCTCCAATGCTTTCGTAAAATCTCTCACTTGAACTTCCTTTCAGCTTTCTCTAATTTGTTAAATTTTGTAAGTTTATATATATTTTACCTTTTTAATTATATTTTGTCAACGTGATATGTATTTTTTAACATATTTTTGATTTGTTCGCATGGATAACGCAAATAGTTCATCAGTTCGGCATTTTTTTGTATCTTAACAAATATTGTGCCTGGCAAATACTAAAATGCTGCTAATTCGGCACGCTTGTACTCATCTGCTAGAAGCTATCCAATATTTTTTTGTAAAAGGGAGTCTACGTGCCGATTATCCTATAAAATTGCAATAGCCACGCACATAGAAATGGGTAAGTTCAATAATATGCCGAACCTTCTTAAAAAAAGTCATTTCCACGCGCGATAATGATCATATCCTCGAGCAGCGCCGAATTTGAGGAAATTCAGCAAATGTCATGCGCGGTTAGAGACGTACAGCAAACCAGCAAAAGCAGGAGAAGCGCGATATCCCACGTTCTCCGCAAATAGCGATTCCCAAAAACTGCAAAACCTCGCGCCGAAACGCGAGGTCCGTATAGTAATCACTGTCTGATACTCTTGCAAATATTATTTAGCTTCTCTTCCACCACTTTGACGAAAGATTGAGAGCAGAGCAAGATCAGTTTATCTCCACCCTGCAATATCGTACTGCCGCTGGGAACAATTTCCCGCTTATCCCGTTGAACGGATACCACCAGGCAGCCTGGCGGAAGAAGCATCTCTTCTATTTTTTCACCGTCCATGGGACAGCCTATGTAAACGTCACTTTCCAAGAGAACCTTATGGCTTCTCGTCTCTTCCGTCGTCCCGTAGTCCGCATCCTTGGAGAGCATACGATGGAGCAGCTGATCGTAAATCGGCTGTCCTTTGAGAATGTCGGCAGCCAAATAAGATACCAGAGCAACAATGGATAGGGAGAGGAAATTTTTAAAGTCGCCTGTCATTTCTGTAATCAGCAGCACCCCTGTAATAGGCGCTCTGACGATGGCTGTAAAATACCCTGCCATTCCCAGTATGACAAAGTTGGCCAGGTAAATATCACCGTATCCAGCCAGATCGCCGACGGCAGCAGCAAACAAGCCGCCAGTGATGGCTCCCAGCACCAGCAAGGGCAAAAAGATGCCGCCCGGAACCCCTGATCCGAAGCTGACGATAGAAAAGAGAAATTTTACTGCCAGCAAAATCAGTAAAGCCTTGATGGCAAAATCGCCTCTCGCCACTTCTGCAACAATTCCGTGACCGCTGCCCAGGACATAGGGATAACAAGCCGCCAACACGGCGACACAGAGAAAGGGCACGGCCACCCGCATGAATTTGCGCGGCAGCTTGTCATAAAGGTCCTGAACAAAAGAGGTCATCCAGTTGTAAAATACCCCAAAGACTCCTAATACCAGACCTAAGAGAATCACCATCCAGTACCGGGACAGCGGCAGTCGTCCCGCAATATGAAGTCCAAAGACTGGACTCAGTCCGAAGATATAGGAGGAAACGAAATCTGATGTGACCGACGCTGCCATGGTCGACAGCAGAATATCAGTCGAAAAGTTCTTGTGCAGCTCTTCAAGGGAAAAGACAACTCCTGCCAGAGGCGCACTGAAAGCGCCCGCAAGGCCGGCGCCTGCACCACAGGTCATGAGCATTTTTTCCTCCGTTCTCAGTTTATTCGTCAGCCTGGAAAACCCTTTTCCCACCATAGCGCCCAGTTGAATACTGGGACCCTCACGGCCCAAGGACAGACCCGCTCCGATGGCGCCGATTCCGCCAGCGAATTTAGCCAGAATGATCTGCCACCAATTTTGCTCAATCTGCCCTTTCATCTCTCCTTTGACTTGAGGAATTCCCGATCCTCCAGCCAGCGGAACTTTGCGGCCGCAATAGCAAACCACGAGATAAGCGCATAGCAGAGCCGCAAAAGCCAGAATCAGCATCTGCCCACCCGTCTTTGCCGCATCAAGAACAGAGTCTCTGAGAGACTCTGCTTTTTCTAACCCTAAACGGAAAACGGAGACGAGCAAGCCAGTCAAAAAACCGACGCCGATACCTTCCAGGATCATCCTATATTGATTTGTCGAAAACCTTTCAAGGGTTATTTTTGTCTTATTTTTCATCTTCAATTAATTATTATACAAGTTCGTCGTTACATATTCCGGATCTGAGGTCACATTGATGCCGAGCGCTCTCAGAGTCTGTTCGTCCCTGTCACTGAGGATAGCTGTGCAATGGGCCTTGCAGCCCTTCAGCAGCGGCAGTTTGCTGATTGCCACATAGGCAGAAGGATTCTGCGTTCCTGAAATAGTCAGCGCCATGAGAACCTCTTCACAGTTCAGACTTGTCCGATCAGACTCTAAGTAATTAATTTTTAATTTCTGTGTGGACTCTAATACCTGCGGCGTAATAATCAGCATGTCGTCGGCAATCCCGGATAATTTTTTGATGGCGTTAAGAACTGCCGCCGCCGCCGCAACCATTCTGCGGGAGCTTCTTCCAGTGATTATCGTTCCATCTGGCATTTCGATCGCCATGACCACCACATTCTCATAACGCTTGTCGCAGTCACGCTTCTTGTCGGCATAATCTCTGGCCGGCTGTACCACCTTTCGGTCGCTGACGTCTTTGCCGACTTCTTTCATCAGAAGCTTGGCCCGCTCCAAGGAACTTTCTGAAATCTTGCCCTTCTTATAGTCACACTCTGCGATCAGGTATCTTCTGATGATTTCCTGGCAGGCCGACTCACGACAGACATCGTCGTCAACAATGGCAAAGCCAACTCGGTTGACGCCCATATCGGTAGGGGATTTGTACTCGGACTCCTCTCCCGTAATTTTCTCGATAATTCTCTTTACTACTGGAAAGACTTCCAAGTCGCGGTTGTAATTGACAGCCATCTCTCCGTAAGCCTCCAAGTGAAAAGAGTCGATCATGTTGACGTCTTTGAGGTCCGCAGTGGCGGCCTCATAGGCGATATTGACCGGATGCTTCAGTGACAGGTTCCAAATCGGGAACGTTTCAAATTTGGCGTACCTGGCTTTGGTTCCCCGCTTAAAATCATGATAAAGCTGAGAAAGGCTGGTCGCCAGCTTTCCGCTTCCGCCTCCGGGACCGGTAACGACCACCAGTGGTTTTGATACTTCGATGTACGGATTGGCGCCATAACCTTCGTCGCTGACGATGGTGTCCACATCCGTCGGATAGCCTTTGGTAAATCTGTGTTTATAGGTTTTGATGCCTCTGCGCTCCAGCTTATTGATAAACATATTGACCGACGGTACATCTTCGTATCTTGTTACGACCACACTGTTAATCTTCAAGTCATAGTGCCGGAACGTGTCGATCAGTCTCAGGACCTCCAGATCATATGTAATGCCAAAATCGTGGCGCGTCTTATTGGTCGTGATGTCACCGGCGTAGATGCAGATGATGATTTCTGCCTTGTCCTTCAGCTTCTGCAAAAGTTCGATCTTTGCATTCTCATCAAATCCCGGAAGAACTCTCATAGCGTGCTTATCGTGAACCAGCTTACCGCCGAATTCCAAATACAGCCTTTCTGCATTTCCCCGGTTAATCCTTTCCAAAATAAACTTAGACTGCTCTTCTATGTATTTCTCTGCGTCAAAACCTTTTTTCAACATGATTCCTCCCATTGTAATCTTATACTGACAGCATGATTGCCCAAAGAATAGATGTAACTACCATCGCTGCGATAATTCCAACTATGATAATCTGTGCGATCAGCCTTTTCTTTTTGTCCATTTTGTTTACCTCCCCTGTTTCCACTGGTCACTGCTACTGCATGACCTCAATCTTTAATCTATTTCTGCCTTCTGCCATTCCATTGAGGCTGACATGATAATCGATATTGATGTCGCCAAACCCTTCTTCTGTGAGATTGTTGACCACGTCGTTGGTCAAAACCTCCATGTCCAAATTGCCATAAGGCGTGTGATACTTGCTGTTGAAACGCTTACCCTTTTCAAAGATAAATTCCATTCCAAAACCTACCTCGCTGCCAATTCTCTTCATGCGAATACAGTCCCCGGTCAGCTTCAAAGTCGTCTTGCAGCCCGGAAACCCGGAAAACTCGCTCTCGTCATAAATCAAGTACGTCGAATCCCCTTTTTCGTAGAGTTTTCCTTCTGTTATAAATTCCATCTGGTCTTCTGAAATATCTCCGGAAAATTGTTTACCGGTTATTTTTAGCATAATATCTTTCATAACCCAAATCCACAATCCTTTCAACTAACTCCCGGAAGGAGACGCCAGCCTCTTTCCACATTAACGGAAACATGCTGTACTTTGTAAAGCCGGGAATCGTATTTATTTCATTGATGTACACTTGACCTGTATCCTTGTCTAGAAAGAAATCGATTCTGGCAAAACCGCTGCAGTCCAAGGCCATGTATGCTTTTTTAGCCAATGTGCGGATTTCCTCGTAAGTGGAGGCTGGCAGCTTTGCCGGAATCGATAATTCCGTGCCTGCATCGTCCGTGTATTTGGCCGTGTAGTCGTAGAAATCCAGCTTGGCGACGATTTCCCCCACGGCGGCTACCTCCGGCTTGTGATTGCCAATGACGCCGGTTTCCACTTCCCGGCAATTGATACCTTCTTCTATAATAATTCTTCTGTCATACTTTCCTGCCAGAGCCAAAGCCGCGCGCAGTTCCTCTGTGTTCCTCACCTTTGAGATGCCCACGCTGGAGCCCATATTCGAAGGTTTGACAAAGAGGGTGTATGGAAGTTCCGCCTCCACCTCTTTGACCACGCTTTCAAGATCCTCCTTGACGTCTTCCGCGTAAACCAGCTTATACCTGGCCGTCGGCAGTCCCATTCGCTCAAAGATCTTCTTGGCGGAAACCTTATCCATGCATAGGGCAGAAGATAAGACGCCGCAGCCTGCATAAGGAACGTCCAGCATCTCAAAAAGTCCCTGGATGGTTCCATCTTCCCCATATGGTCCGTGCAGGACTGGCAGTGCAAAATCGGCTAATTTCTTTAAATCGCTGACTTCGATGTCGGCCGCTGTCTTCTCCCAGGAGCCGTCTGCCAAGTTGTGCACATCGCCCTCATATAGTTTCCATTGGCCGCTCTTTGTAATGCCGATCATGACAACATCGTACTTTTCCCTGTCTAACGCTTCGATGACAGAGGTTGCGGATAGCAGAGAGACTTCGTGTTCTCCTGATTTTCCGCCAAATAATACACCTATTTTTCTCATAAATGTCTCCTCATTTTATACGATAAAATCCTGCCGCCGGACGGCGTTGTATGCAGAATCTTATAACTGGCGATATAGTCTCTCTAAGTGCTCTTTATCAAAATAGTATTTCTTCTCGCAGAACTGGCATACCAGCTCCGCCTGGCCGTCTTCGTCAATGATTTCTTTCAGGTCTGTCCTGCCGATGGTCATCAGAGCCTGTTCCAGACGCTCTTCGCAGCAGTCGCATTGCCATTTCATCTGTATGGCCTCTAATTTCTCCACGGCAAATTCTTCTGGCATTTCTTTGAACAGTTCATCCATCAGTTCACAGGCCACACCCTCTTCGCTTTTGCCAGCTGACCGCAGCATCACTTCCTCTATGGTCGTAGTCAAAGGCTGCATCTTGCCCAGCATGGTTTCTAAGGCGTCCACAGCCGCCTCCTGGGCGTCAGGCAGCATCTGGATAATCATCCCGCCGGAACAGAGAACACTGCAGTCTCTGGCAATCTTTACGCCCAGGGCTACAGATGAGTTTTGCTGCTCTGATATATAATAATATGCGGTCAGGTCGTCCGCAATTTCTCCTGAAACTAAAGAAATCCTGCCCAAATAAGGTTCCTTCAGGCCAAGATCTTTGATGACAGTCAGTTCTCCGATTCCCAGGGCGCCGCCTACGTCCAGATGTCCGTCCGCCTTCAGAGGAAGATCCAGGTTTGGATTGGAGATATACCCTTTGACGCTTCCATTTTTATAAGCAGTAGCCAAAATTTCTTTTGCCGGACCGTCGCCTTTAAATTGTACCGTCAGCTTGTCGTTTTCGTTTTTCAGCATAAGTCCCATCAGCCCGGCGCCAGTCAGCACTCTGCCCAGTGCGGCGGTGGCAAGAGGCGTAGTGTTGTGAATCTTGCGCGCCTCTTCTACCATGTCCGTAGAAATGGTAAGATACACTCTGAAAGACTTGCTTTTGTCCATTGCTGTAATTACTTTGCTCATTTTTTATATCTCATACCTTTCGTTTCTCACATTTCATATATCCAATGCTATATTTTATCACATCCTTGACAATTTTAACACAGAAAAACCACAATTACGCGTTATAATTTGTTCATAATCAGGATAAAATCAAACAAAGAAGGAAAGGCAGGTAACAAAATGGATAATTGGGATAACAATTTTGACAATCGATCGCCAAATTTCATTATGGTAGGTGATTCTACAGACAAGACAGAGCATCAATCCTATCAGGGATCCGATTATGAATACGCAATTCCAAAAAAGAAAGAACCGAAATACATTACCCGGAAGGCATTTATTATTACTTTAATCATCTGTATGATTGCAACCTCCGGCCTGACCATTGCGGGATACACCCTCGCCTCAAACATGGGCGTCGGCGGCACATCAAAGACCGTATCCGCAACGAACTACACTCTGGCAAAGGCCACTGGCAGCGAAAAATCCGTACAGGAAATCATCGCACAGAACGAAAACGCTGTCGTTGAAATTAAGACAGAAGCTGTATCACGAGATAACTGGATGCAGAATTACGTGACTGAAGGCGCCGGAAGCGGCGTTATCGTCGACACAAAGGGCTATATCCTCACCTGTGCACATGTCGTTGAGGGTTCCAACAAAATTATGGTAACACTAAAGGACGGCACGGAACTAGAAGCGACTTTGGTGGGCATGGACTCTCAGAACGACATCGCGGTCATCAAAATCAAAGCGAATAATCTGACTGCTGCAACTTACGGCGATAGCTCCGAATTATCCGTCGGCTCCCTGGTCGTTGCCATCGGCAACCCGCTGGGAGAATTGGGCGGCAGCGCCTCCACCGGCATCATCAGCGCCCTTGACAGAGAATTGACCGTTGGAAACAAAAACTTAACCTTACTGCAGACGGACGCCTCCATCAATCCGGGCAACTCCGGCGGCGGACTCTTTGACCAGTACGGAAATCTGGTCGGCATCGTCGTCGCAAAATCCACCGGTTCTGATGTAGAAGGCCTTGGATTCGCCATTCCAATCAAAGAGGCGGCATCTATCGCCAAGGATCTGATTGAAAATGGCCGCGTGACAGGTCGGGCGGCAATTGGTGTTAAAATTGCAGACATTTCGGATGCAGAGACTGCATTACAATACGGCGTAAAAATGACTGGCGTTTATATTCAGGAAGTAACCGGTTCCAATGCCAAAAGCGCTGGCTTGCAGGCTGGAGATATGATTTACTACCTGGAAGACACCAAGATCGAGACTTCCTCGGATCTGCAGTCAGCTCTGTCTGAGCATAAGCCTGGTGAAACAGTAAAGCTAACCGTAATACGCAACAACAAAACTGTAGATTTGAAAGTCAAATTGACTGAGTCAACTCAATAAATAAAAATTTCTTCATGGGGAGTCCCGCAAATACGCGGCTCCTCTTTTTTATAGCATAGGAAATATCGTCGGGAGGACGTATTTCCGTATGTTTCATCCTTCGCTTTGCTCACTCCTCCAGTCGCTAACGCGCCTTTCGCGGTCCGATTCGCCAGGTCAGCTAAGCTGGGGCGAAAAGGCAAGAAACGTACCTTACGAAGCGTCACCACTTGCGGGCGACATGCGTGCATAGGAGCGCTGCTCCGTCATGCACTCGTTTTTTATGTTTCAAACGTCCTATATCTGTGTATAATCTTTGCGTTAATTCAAATTGTTTAGGAGTAAAATATGAAAAAACTATTTAGCAATCTTCCTTTCAGGCTGCTCTTGGGTATCGTCATCGGAATCCTGGTCGGCCTATATGCGGGCAAAGATTTTATGCAGGTCGTAGTCACAATTAAATATGTCCTGGGACAGATAATTACTTTCAGTGTGCCTCTGATTATCATTGGCTTTATCGCACCTTCCATTACACGGCTGGGAAACAACGCCTCCAAGATACTGGGCATCGCAGTTGTTATCGCTTATCTCTCTTCCATCGGCGCCGCCTTTTTCAGTACCGCTGCCGGATACGGGCTGATTCCAAATCTTTCTATCGTTTCTAACGTAGAAGGTCTGAAGGATCTGCCGGAGGCGGTATTCCAACTGGACATTCCGCAGATTATGCCTGTGATGAGCGCTTTGGTATTATCGGTGTTCTTAGGTCTTGCTGTATCGTGGACAAAGTCAATCAATCTAGCCAATCTACTTGAGGAATTTCAGCGGGTGGTGCTGGCAATTGTCACAAAAATAATTATTCCGCTGCTGCCGTTTTTCATCGGATTTTCATTCTGTGCTTTGGCATATGAAGGGACAATCACCAAACAGCTTCCAGTCTTTATTGAAGTCATCTTAATTGTAATGGCTGGTCACTACTTATGGCTGGCGCTTCTCTACGGATTAGCCGGCGCTTATTCAAAGAAAAGTCCCTTTGAGGTAATCAGACACTACGGTCCGGCCTACTTGACGGCTGTCGGCACCATGTCCTCAGCTGCAACCCTGGCAGTGGCGCTGAACGGCGCCAGAAAGTCTAAGGCTCTGCGAAAAGATATGGTGGACTTCGGGATTCCCCTCTTTGCCAATATTCACCTGTGCGGTTCTGTTTTGACAGAGGTCTTCTTTGTCATGACAGTTTCAAAAATTCTCTACGGTGAACTTCCTACTGTAGGAACGATGATACTCTTCTGTATGCTGCTGGGTATTTTCGCGATTGGCGCACCTGGCGTTCCAGGCGGAACCGTCATGGCTTCCTTAGGTTTGATTATGGGCGTACTGAACTTCGACGAGACCGGTACGGCGCTGATGCTGGCTATCTTCGCCCTGCAGGACAGCTTCGGCACAGCTTGCAACATCACCGGCGACGGCGCTCTGACCCTGATGCTCACCGGTTATGTAGAGAAACACGATCTGAAACCGCAGAAACTGGACGGGGGAATATTATAAATCGGCTTAAATCCGGCAAAAGTGCCAGAATTGATTAAAAAACAAGCATTTATGGCAGATTTGAGCTTGCATCAGCCTCTTCCGAGAGGCAAAAAGCTCTGATTGGTCTGGATATCGCTAAAAAATGTTGTTTTAATGCAAAAGTTTATCACTATATAACTTTACAGTCCATTGGCACTTTTTACATTTTATGGGTAATTAGTTAAAAACAGGCTTCTATTTCTTAAAAAAGTGCCTAAATTAATCAAAAGACAAGAATTTATGGCAGATTACTTGATTTCGGACGATATTTCCCATGCTATAAACACAAAAGCAGCCTGCGGCTAGTTGAGAAACTAGCCAACAGGCTGCTTATTTTAATTTGACAGTTCTGTGCAGAATTTTTCGCCCCTGCTTCATTTTCGTTAAAGCAACCCACATCTGATCTTCCATCGTGTTTGTTGTGCAACTGCCGTCTTCTGTATCTAATACCTGGTACCGTCCCCATATTGTCCAAAACGAACTTTCATGTTAAAATGTAAAAATCAAGGGTAAAAGACATGGAAATACGCTCTTCGGACGATATGTTCTATGTTAGAGAAAGGGAGATGTATGAAAGAAAAGATTTTAATTGTAGACGACGAAAAGGAGATAGCCGATCTGATTGAAGTTTATCTAAAAAACGACGGCTATGAAGTATATAAATTTTACAATGGCAGCGATGCGTTAAACTGCATCGCTGAAAACGACGTTGACATGGCCGTGCTGGACGTGATGCTGCCGGATATCGACGGCTTTAAGATTCTGCAGCGGATCAGGGAGAAATACTTTTTTCCAGTTATCATGCTGACTGCGAAGGTAGAAGACATGGACAAAATCATGGGACTGACCCTGGGGGCCGACGATTATATCACAAAACCTTTTAATCCGCTGGAGCTGATGGCTCGCGTTAAGACACAGCTGCGGCGCTACAAGAGTTACAACCAGGTCAATCACATTGAATCGCAAATGTACGATATCAGAGGATTAGTCATCAGCAAAGATACCCATTCCTGCACCCTTTACGATCAGGAATTGAGTTTGACACCGCTGGAGTTTTCCATACTGTGGTACCTCTGCGATCATAAAGGCAAGGTCGTTTCCTCCGAAGAGCTGTTCGAAGAGGTCTGGGGTGAAAAGTACCTGGAGAACAGCAACAATACCGTCATGGCACATATCGGCCGGCTGCGGGAAAAACTAAAGGAACCTGCCAAGCATCCGAAATTTATAAAAACTGTGTGGGGAGTGGGATATAAAATTGAAGAGTGAAAAAACATTATCAAAGAGGCTGTCAAGACAGTTGATGCAGCGAATGCTCATCACTTTGATTGCATATACCTTTATCGGCATCGCCGCCTATTTTGTTGCGGTGATTGTTTTCGGGTTTTTCACCTGGCAGCAGGAAAATCCGATCTACCAGCTTGCCAACTGGGCGCAACTGCGGCGAGAGTGGTTCATGCTCCTCTATTTTGGAGGCGGATACATTCTGATCATCCGCCATTACTGGACGCAGCCTTTCCGTTACTTTCAAGAATTGGTCGATGCGACAAAAACGGTTGCCAGCCACGACGATCAATTAATCACCCTCTCTCCTCAGCTATCAGAACTAGAGGGAGAATTGAACCAGATCAAAATGACTGCCTTAAACAACCAGCGTGCAGCCAGAGAAGCTGAACAGCGGAAAAACGATCTGGTTACTTACCTTGCTCACGATTTAAAGACGCCGATTACATCGGTAATTGGCTATTTGACCTTACTCCACGATGAACAGCAGATTTCAGAAGAAATACGGCAGCGTTATCTTTCTATTGCGCTGGACAAGTCAGAAAGACTGGACGACTTAATCAATGAGTTCTTTGAAATTACCAGATTCAATCTTTCTCATATATCGCTGGAAAAGAAACAGATCAACCTGTCACTGATGCTGGATCAACTGCTCTACGAATTCCAGCCCATGCTGAAAGAAAAACGTCTGGAATGTCAGCTCAATGTAGCGGATGGAATCATGATGCGCTGCGATCCAGATAAGCTGCAGAGAGTTTTCGATAATCTGCTGCGCAACGCCGTCAATTACAGTTTTGAAAATTCTTCTATTCGAATTACAGCAAAGACGGGCATCAACAACGTCCTGCTCACCTTTGAGAACGATGGCGATACCATATCAAAAGAAAAACTCTCCAGAATTTTTGAACAATTTTATCGTTTAGACACATCCAGATCCTCCGGCAGCGGCGGCGCCGGTTTGGGACTTGCTATCGCGAAAGAAATCGTCGAACTCCACGGCGGAACCATTCGCGCCTTCAGCGAAAACGATATTATTCGGTTCGACGTTTCTCTCCCCCTTTCGTAAAGTGAAAATGGACGGTATTTCTCAGGGTATTAGAAAATCGTAAGATTTTGCTCAGAAAATAGTCACAATTTCATAGGTCTAATGATAAGAACAAAATCCACTGTCTTGGTATGATAAAGCTGTACCGAGACAGTGGATTTTTTATAGGAGGAATGAAATGACTAGAAAAAGAGTGACAGAAAGGTTTCCCTGGCTGCTGCCAATCAGACAGGCGCAGAGGAAGATATTCTTTTATGTGGGAATGCGTCTTGATAAAAACACTTACGCACAGACACAGAAAAAAGCACGCCTGGCCCATGAGATATTCGAAACTGATTCACAAATGCTCAACCAAAACAGCGGTTTTGATATGAAGTACCAATTTAACAAAGTGCACAACCTGAAACTGGCGGCAAAAAAAATCAATGGTCTTATTATCCGTCCAGGGGAAGTATTTTCCTTTTGTTACGTTACCAGAAAGGCTGACAAAAAAGAGCCTTATCGCGATGGCCTCAGTTTAGTAAATGGGGAAATTACGGGAGAATACGGAGGCGGCTTATGTCAATTCAGCAATATGCTTTACTGGATGTTTCTGCACACACAATTGACCATCGTCGAACGACACGGTCACGAAGTCGAAGCCATACCGCCCACAGAGTCAAAATACTTAGCCGGTGTGGACGCAACTGTAGCAGAGGGCTGGCTGGATTTGAAAGTAAAAAACGACACGACCCATACCTATCAGATTGTCATCGATTTTGACAGCAAAACAATGTATGGAAAAATTCTGTCTGACAGCACAAGATGTTTTGACTACAAAATTTACAATCAGTCTCTCAGATATGTGAGAGAAAAAGGCAAAGTCGTTGAGAAGTCTATCGTAATGCGTCAACGTACCAGCAGAGTTTCGGGACAGACCGAGGAAGAAAGGCTTTATGAAAATACCTGCATCATCGATTATCCGTTACCAGTCAATATAGAAATATCAGAAGGGGTTTGATTATATGAAAAAGAATATCTTAGTTTTGTTTGGAGGCTGTTCTCCTGAATATCCAATTTCGCTGAAGTCGGCTTATGCCGTACTGACCCACATCAATGCAGATAAATACAATATACTGGCTATGGGGATTACCAAAGACGGCCAGTGGCTGCGCTACAATGGAGACTATGAAAATATTTTAGCGGACACCTGGCATCAAAACCGCAGGCAGTGCACACCAGCTTTTCTTTCTCCTGACCGCTCTGTTCATGGAATAGGAGAACTGACGGAAAAAGGGCTTTCCTTTACCTATGTTGATGCGGTCTTCCCTGTACTCCACGGAAAGAACGGCGAAGACGGCAGCGTACAGGGATTAGCCGAAATGGCCGGAGTTCCCATCATAGGCTGCGGGGCTCTTTCATCTGCCCTTTGTATGGATAAGTACCGCGCACATCAAATTGTCAGTCTGGCAGGCATCCAGGTTCCGAAGGCAGCTTTCTTTGACCGCAAGCCGACCGCGGAAAGACTGTACGAAGAAACAAAATCCTTGACTTATCCTCTCTTTGTAAAACCGCTGCGTGCTGGTTCCTCTTTCGGTATCAGTAAAATTACAGAAAAAGCACAATTGGCCGATGCTGTAGATTTGGCGTTCCGCTACGACAGCGAAATCATCGTGGAGGAAAACATCGAAGGCTTTGAGGTGGGCTGCGCCGTTCTAGGCAACGACGAATTGATCCTCGGCAGAGTTGATGAAATCGAATTGTCTCACGGCTTCTTCGACTACAAAGAAAAATACACACAGAGGACAGCGAAGATCCACATGCCTGCTCGAATCGATGCTGATACGGAAGAACGCGTTCGCAAGGCAGCTGCAAAGATCTACAGAGCGTTGGACTGCAGCGGTTTTGCCCGGGTTGACATGTTTCTAACACCGTCAGGGGAGATTGTGTTCAACGAAGTCAACACCATACCTGGCTGCACGGATTGCAGCCGCTATCCTAGCATGCTGCAGGGCGTCGGTTTGGATTATGCTGCCATAGTAGAAAAACTAATCAGTCTGGAGATATAACTATGAGAACCATTAAATTTTCAAAAGGGGATAAATATAAAGGAAATCTGATCCTGGTCAACGGACTCTGGCCTCTGCAGAATGATGAGAAGCCGCCCTGTGTTCCGATTTTAGATCAGTTTCCATCGGTTCTGCTGCACATCAAAGCCTCCGCCTGCCTCCGGCAGATTTTAAAGACTATTGACGCCGCTGACAGCATTGTTCCCGTCAGCGGTTACCGCCCGCTGGCAGAACAAGAAGAAATCTACAGAGACTCTCTGACGGAGAATGGGACAGAATTCACAGAGAAGTTTGTCGCAAAGCCCGGCTGCAGCGAACACCAGAGCGGGCTGGCCATTGATTTAGGAGAAAAGGCCGATTACATAGATTTTATCTGTCCGGATTTTCCTAACAAGGGAATATGCGCCGAGTTTCGCAAGCTGGCCTCCAAGTACGGTTTCATTCAACGTTATACAAGGGAAAAAGAGACCGTCACTCGCATTGCCTGCGAGCCTTGGCACTTTAGATATGTGGGTTATCCTCACTCCGAAGTCATGGAAAACTTGGGTTTGTGCCTGGAGGAATATATCGAATATCTCAAAGCGTTTCCTGCAGGAGCAAAGGCATTGAAGCTGCGATGCGGAGCGCGGCAGATTCAGATTTCTTACGCCAATGAAGCAGTCTCAGAAATGCAGGTATCCGACAACGCCATTGTGGAAGTTTCAGGAAACAACATAGACGGCTGTATCGTGACTGTCTGGGAATAAAACCGACGCCAAGGCGCCGGTTTTTTAATACTCTTTTCTCTGTAATTTCTTTTCCATCGTCTCTCACGTAAATTTTTATCACAGCAGCAGAATTTTAGGTCAATTTGCCATATTTTTCACAGAAAAGTGGTGGAAGTATGTTATAATAAATTGCAATATTACATTATCACTATAATATATTTCATCTGTACTGTAATATCGAGAAGATAAACTTTAAAAACTATAATATAAGGAGGGAAAGAATGAACAGAGATTTGAACGAAGCCAGCATTTTACAGAGTCAAAGCGAGACGACTACCGATATCTATTTTAAAAACACCTATACCATCGTATCCACTGTCGCCTATCTTCTTGGCGTACCGGAGAAGATATTTCAGAACGAATTCGGTTCGCCAAGGCCAGAGGTATACGAAAGATTAGAGAAAGAGAAAAGCGCCCGCATCATACGCAACTTATGTATGCTGAGAACGGCCATAGAAAGAAATTTCGGTTATATTAACGAAAAAATGACCTTTGAATACAAAGGTCTGATGTCTATGCCTGAGCTGATACCCATCGATGCAATCACGCAGCTAGAACAGGATCACATTCACATTGTCAAGACACACAGCAAGTTGGTACACTACATCATTGATATTAACCGTCTGATCATGGACAGAATCAACAACTGTAAAGATTTTTTCCCAATGTGGCTCAACTGGCAGTATTTGAGGGAAATCTTCATCATGCCCAACGGATTGACCGAAGAAGGCACTAAAGTTGCCGCCAACCTGTATTATATGAATAAAAACTTTTATCCCTACCGCATGTATATGAACTGGCCACCGACAGATCAAGGAAATATTCTATATAACGACAAAAAATTCGTAACTTTATTATATGAATGGAATTTTGATAAATTTGAAGACTTCAGCAAAGTATCTGACGCCGGCAGCCGCACCAAGGACAATATCTATCAATTCCTCGAAGACAGCGGCCGCACCGTGGTCGTCGTGGACTGTGAGAACTCCGACCCTTATAAATTGTGCGCCGTCTTTAACCACCTGGAAACAGATATATTAGAAAAAATTGCCCGCGTCGTTCTCTTTGACGACGTACATACTACTGACGCCTGGGCCATTCTAAAGCAGTATGTCCACGTACCCATTGAGCACATCGTCATCGAACGAATCAAACAGAATAAATCATTGGTGGACATCCGTCTCACCGCCGATGCCTGCAAAGAGTTTTATCAGAACAATACAGATTCTTTTATCATCGTTTCCAGTGATTCAGACTATTGGGGGTTGATTTCTGCCCTGCCAGACGCTCATTTTCTAGTTATGATCGAACGGGAAAAATGCGGTCCGGATATGAAAACCGCCCTGGCGACTTCTGGAATTTTTTATTGTTTCCTCGATGATTTCTATTCAGGTGATAATGAGGAAATTATCATCAACGCCTTGGTACTAGAGACGCGAAAATATTTGGATTTCACAGTAAAGTTCAATGTAAAAGACCTGATGAGCCATATTCTGCAGGCCACCAGAGTAACCTTATCCGAAGAGGAAAAAAAGCAATTTTACGATAAATACATCAAGTCCATGCGCCTCGCCATTGATGACAACGGCGATGTACATGTGGAACTGAATTCCTGGAAATAGCAGTCCAGACAAGCAGCCTAAGACAAATAGAAAAGGAGCCTTTGCAGCTCCTTTTATTTTAGTGCTTCTTCGTAAACGGCCTGTACCTTTTCCAAAGTCGGAACTCCTTCGTGAATTTTCTTTCCATCCACATAGTAGGTCGGTACGTAATAGTAGTCCAGCGTATCAGCCAGAGCGCTTTCCTGCTCTTCGTCAGCGATGCGCACTTCTACATCCTTGTATTCCGGGTGTGTTTCCTTCAGCTGGTCCATCATCTCCAATGCCTGCTGGCAATAGGGGCAGCTTTCCAGGATCATCATCAAAACGTTCTTCATGAAAATTTCCTCCTGCGTTGTGATAGATATATGATACCCCGGACAAGAAAAAGTAAACGCCCGCTAGTCCCTAAGCTCTCTCGATGGCCAATCGATAGATTTCTCTCGCCTTATAAAGGTCCTCGATCAAAATATACTCGTCCGGCTGGTGCTCCGTGCACTCCCTGCCAGGGAAAACCGGTCCGAATGCGACGATGTTATCCATGGCTCTGGCATAAGTGCCGCCGCCCATGACCATCGGCTCGCTGTCGTCATTTGTAATTTCGCGATATGCAGCCAACAGTCCCTGAATAAATTCACTGTCTTTGTCGAGGAAGACGGATCGTTCACCGCCCGCCACATGGACTTCTACCCCATATGGCTCCACTCGCTCAGTAATGCGCCTGGTGACTTCTTCTTCCGTAAAGCTGATCGGATAGCGGATATCCAGGGCCAGGTAAACCCAGTCCTCGTCCATTTTGATTACGCCGGGGTTGATGGTGATATCGCCGCTCTGTTCATCGGACAGTTTACAGTTCAGCAGCGAACCGTCGTAGGTTTGGCCGATTGTCTCGTTGTAAAATTCTGCAAATCTGCCCTTCATCTCTTTCATCACCAGGCCGATGGCGTTTTCACCCAGCCAAGGCATGCTGCCGTGGGCAGACTTTCCTTCTCTCATCAAAGCGTGCTCCATGCCGTCCTCGTCCAAATAGACAGCCTCGCATTTGCCGGCCACCATGTTGGGCGCTTCACCGCCTTCCGCGGATACGAGATCAGATTGCGCCTTCGGCATCCGCAGGATTAAATCCAGAATTCCTTTTTCTGCGTAGATCAGCGGAAAGTCAGCGTCAGGCGTAAACCCGAAATCAGGCAGCTCCTCATGTGCCTTGTAGTACTCCATATCCTTCCACTCACCCGTCTCCTCGGAACAGCCGAAGATAATCCGCACTCGTTTACCCAAAGGTTTTCCGCTGTCTGCAAGTTCCTTCATCGCATAAATCGCCGCAATGGCAGGGCCTTTGTCGTCGATCACACCGCGTCCGTAGATACGATCTCCTTTGATCGTGGCATCAAAAGGTTCCACCGTCCAGCCGGGACCGGCGGGGACCACGTCCAGGTGGACTAAAATCCCCATCAGCTTGTCGCCTTCGCCGATTTCAGCATAACCCATGTAGTTTTCACATCGTCCTGTGCGGAATCCCAATTTGCTGCATAGATCCAAACAGTATTCCAGCGCAAGATGGGGTCCTTCGCCGAAAGGCAGTTCCCCTTCTGGCTGCCCACTGACGCTCTCAATGGAAACCAGTCCTTTCAGATCCTGCAGCATGTTGTCTTCTTTGATATAAGCCATATTACACCTCTATTTTTCACTAAAAGGGATATACGGAACCTCCAGTCCAAAGTGTTTTGGGCCGAAACATGCAAGACCTGCCTCTGTGGTCCAGATTTCCGGCGCCGGCAGTGCAAAGATGTTCAGTTCCATACCCTCTTCAAAGTTTGGCGTCGTCAGCGGCTTGCCGTCCTGATCTACCATGCAGATCAAATCGGGAACCACTACGTCCACCTCGTCATTCTTATATGATATAATATTTTCGTTTTTAAAGCAAATTTTATACGCTTCGCCGTCGTAATCGTCTTTTCCGCTGAGATAGATTTCCCCATAGTTAAAGCCGTCTCTCTGCTCCCAAGGGGTTTTTTCCACACTTCCTTTGAACAGGAATTTGCCGTTCATGGCCTCTGTGATGGCCTTTGCCACCGCTTCTCCACTTCTGCCTGCTTCACGTTCCTCTCTGAGTATCTCTCCAATTTTCATGGCGTAACTGATGGCGCCCGGAATGATGGACTCTTTATAGTCCTTGCCCTTCATCGGGTGGTCAGCCACACCTACCATCGAATTGCTGACTACTGCGATGGCTCTTGTAATTTCCTCTGCTCTGAAATCGTCCACGGCGTCTTTTAAAATTACCACATCGCCGTAGTCGGTAGCTACTGCCATAGGCGTAATCGGCTTGTTCTTGACAAAATAAGTGGAATGCTGCAGTTCCGGCACCGATCTTCCTGCCGGGTCTGCGTCCATCAGAGGCAGATCCAACTGACACGCTGTATGTAAAGCTTCTGCCGTGTTTGCGCCGCCCAGCTCTGTGGAGGAGACAGCAAAGAATTTTTCTCCGAAGTGCTCTTCCAAGCTTCTGAAGGCCAATATCGATGCCGGATAGTCCAGATGAGGAAGTCTCTTGTATTTTTCATCTTCCTCTGCGTCTAAGGCAGGCGGCGCGCCGCAGCCGTAAGGAGTGGCAATATAAGCGTCATCTGGCAGTTCATCCAGATCTGCAAGGCGCAGCTGCCTACCTTCCTGGAAATCCTGCTCCATCATAGCAAGACCCTCTTCCAGATTTCCGCCGCCGCCTGTCCCTAAAACGGTGCAGCCGTAAAGAATGTCGATAATGTTTTGTTTCGTTAATGTTTTCATGATGCTTTCTCCTCTTTCAATCTGCCGTCAGCCCCTCTCGACTGGGACGGCACAAATTTTTCAACGATCAGATAGATGACGAATCCCGCCAGAATCCCCAAATACTCGATTTTGAACAGGTAAGCGATAATTGCCCCCAAGGCCCAGGAAGCTACCCCCGTCCAGTTAAATCCTTTGACAGGATGCCAGTTCTCGGCTTTTCCTTTGCCGACGATCCAGTAGTCCGCCATCATGACCCCGCCCACCGGGCAGACCAGGAAGGACAGGAAGCTTAGAAAGCCTTCGATATGATTGAGAATTCCCACCGCGCCGAGAACGGTTCCTACCAGTCCTGCGATGATGGTAACCTCCCGTCTTCTGTGATCCGGCACGCCCAAGGCCATGACGATATCCAGTCCTGCACTGTAAGCATTGGTGGAATTCGTGGTCCAGGTAGACAAAATCAGTGCCAGCACTCCGAAAACCGGAATCCCTACGGCAATCAGTACCATGCTGATATCGTAATTATCAGCAATCTTGGTCAGCAGTACGCCCAGGACCAAGGTGATAACCCCCATCGGGAAAACACCCCAGACGACAGATTTGATCGTATCTTTTCTCGACTTCTGAAACCTGGTAATATCGGCCGCGGTGATAGTGCCTACCGCATAAAAGTTAAAGGACAGTCCGACGCCGCCTAAAAAGCTCATCGTCTGGGTCACCTCTTTACCCATACCGGACATGCCGTATTCTTTGATTGCCAGGTAGGTTCCCAAGGCCATGACTACGATCAGAAATGGAATAGACACATAGTCCAGCTTCTCTAAAGCGCTCATGCCGAAAACTGCTGTCAGCAGCATGATGATCCCCCATAGGATATTCGATACGACCAGGGGAACTTCAATTCCCGCATACTCGCTCATAAAATTGGTGAAGGCTTCACCGCAGACGCCGTTCTGTATCCCAAACCAGCCGATCAGATTGATTGCAAAAATCAAGCTGACGATATATCGGCCGCCTTTGTCACCAAAGGTGGATTTTGTCAGCGTACACGATGCCATTCCCAAATCACAGCCCATCATACCCAAAATTGACATGACGACCACGACAATCACATATCCTAACGTACCAGAAATAATCGCAGGCCATACCGGCATTGCTTCCGCCAACAACGCACCTTCCAAAAATGAAGGTACGCATACGCAGATTCCAGCTTGCACAAAAGCCATAGAAATCCAGCTTTTTCGCTCATTTTTCCCGATGGGAGTCAGCGCATTGGCTTCTGCATTGTTCTTCTTTTCCATTTTTCCCTCCTTCTCGATGCAATAACTATTACTTTTCAAATTTTCTGTATTTTAACACTGTGAAGTTTCTCCTGTCATTCAACACATCATCAAAATCCACCGTTTCATCTTGTGCACCTGCACATCGCCCCCTTGTTTTCCCAGCCGGGCTGTGTTACCATAATAACAAAAAAGAAATGGAGAAATGGATGAGCGTTACGATCAAAGACTGTCTGCAGCTGCCCTCACTGTCCCTGGGCAGCGTCATTGCAGGAGAAAAAGGGCTGGACAGCATTGTCAATACAGTTTCTGTCGTTGAATTCGACACTCCTGGCGACAGTTATTCTATTTCTAACGAATTGCTGCTGTCCGCCCTCTACTCGATCAAAGATGATGTAGATGCACAATGCAGGGCTTTGGAAGAATATAAGAAATGCGGCGAAGTCGGCCTGGTCTTGTTCTACGCTGACCGCATTTTAGAAAGGATTGACGATAAGTTAATAGAAACGGCCAACCGGCTGAACTTTCCGATCATCGTCCTGCCCGGCGCCGATATGGGTCTGCGGTACAGCGACGTCATCAGTGAAGTGATGGAGGCTGTTTTTATGGACAAAAAAAACAGAAATTTCTTTGTGGACAATACTATGGAACGTTTGTCTCAGCTCTCTCCTTCAAACCGCACCATAAATAGTCCCCTGTCCCTGGCCTCCGACTATGCAAAGGCTTCCTTTTTTCTCTGCGATGCTGACGACAATCTGATTGGGTATTCCTACTGGCCTAAGACTAACGCAGTAAATTTCTCTGACGTTTTAACACAGTTTAACGACAATCACGCTGGTAAATATAGAACCGCAGAAAAAAATGGTCGCCTCTATCGCTACTTTCGCCACCCTTTTACCAACAAAGACGGCGCCCGCCTTTCTCTGTTAGCCGTGAGCAAAAATAACAGATTAACCACTGTAATTATGGAGCAGGTAGTGGAAATCATTCAACTATTTGCGGCCGTTTGGAATTACAATCTGAATCTGACGGCCAAGGAATCTCTGATTCCAGCTTTGATCGAAGGCGACCTGGACTTAACCCGGCACATATGCCAGGACCATCTGATTGATCTGTCCGAATACGATGCTTTTGCAATTTTGCGTTTCAATAAAGAAACTGCCGAAAAGACAGGGAAAGACACGTTTATTAGAAATCTGCGCGAGCGGTTCTATGATATCGCAAAAAGCGCAATTATCGATTCTTTCGCCAATTATGTCATCTTTCTCTTTTCCTACAGCAGTGATCTGGCAAAAGATCATATTCTGCTGGAAGAAGTGGCCCGGGAAATTCAGCGTTTTGAGTCGGTGCAGAACTACGCACTCTTCTCCAATGTTGACGCAGCTTCCCAAGTCAGAGAGCTTTATATCAGCTACACGGAACACATCGAGACAGCGATGAAAATTTATCCTCGCAAATCCTTTTTTAATAAAAGTGAAATCGACTTTGCCGGCAGATGCAAAGCCATTATCAGTTCTCTGGATGGCGAAACAGAAAAATATCTGCAGATGCTTTCGCCAATTATCCGGGAAACCGAGGAGGATCTGTTGCTCACCCTGACTACCTATTTCCTCGATGGAGGTGCAGAAGTAAAGAAGACTGCAGAACTGCTATACGTGCACCGCAACACGATTCAGTACAGGCTGGCAAGGATTAAAAATCTGCTCAACATGGATTTCGGCAAATTTCCCATGTCCTTTGATATATATATCGCCGTGGCGCTTAAGCGCATTCTTGCAGGCTAAGCACAAAAAAACAGGGACTGCAATTGGTCCCTGTCTCTGTCCTCCTCTGTTAATGAGAGGACTTTTTTAATTGCTTTTTCATGATTTCTTTTACCTTTGACTTTAAGATGATCTTATCTTTTTTATCTTTCTTTCCCACCAGACATAACTGAGGAAAAATCACACACCACCAATTGTGGCCGTCTCCCTTGCCCAACGTAACTTTCAGCGCCTCGTAGTTTCCAGCCGGCAGGGTCAAGTCTTCGTAACTCTTCTGCGGAATGAAGCTGACTCCAAGCTTTGCTCTTACAGGATAATCGTATCCGTTCTCTTCGATGATTTTCTCAGAAATCTGCTCGATCTCATCGATATTGTCGTTGATGTACTGGCGCGCATCGTCAATGCTGTCCTGCCCGTCCATAAATTCCAGGATACCATCTCTGACCGCCAGCTTCAGCGCCTGATCTTCTTTCGAGTCACTGTTTGCGATCACGTGTAGTCTGATCATCCCCGGATGATCATTGGGCGTATGATTTATGTAATAAGTCCCCGTGGCAGACACCAGCAGAAAAAAGATGAGCCAAAGGATTAATTCTCTTTGTAATAATGTAGTTCTCATAAAAAATTCCTGTCCTTTCTGAAACAAGTATGGACAGGAATTCATAATATATACATCTTTTTTTAAAACTAATTAGTCTGAATTAGGACTAGTTCATTTTGGTCGCCTTATAGACACACTATTTGACGATCAGTAGCCGCTGCCCGCATTCCGGCTCTTCCTCCAGATTGTTGGCTGTTCTGATATGATCTTCTGTCGTGCGGTAGCGTTTTGCCAGTTCCCAGAGAGTTTCTCCTTGCTTCATCGTGACGATGACCATCGGATACTCTTTTTCTTTCGGTTTATCGACAAAGTGCGGCTTCTCCAGGAGCACCACTTCTCCTTCGTCATAGGTCTCCACGCCCAGCATGATGGTACAGTTAATTTCGATTTGCTTTTCGTTAATCAGTTCAACCCAGGCAGATTTTATGAGTGGTCTGCAGCAGGCTTTCTGACCTGTAACAGCTTTTTCCATATCCACCGATCCCCTGAAATCAGGAACGATTCTTGCCGCTTTGAAGCAGTCGTCCTGGTCCTTCCATAGAGCACAGCAGGAAGCTGTTCCCGTCACGATAACCTTGCCTCTTTCGCAGGCGCATTCACATTCGAGAATCTTGGCGTTACAGTAGACGGCCTCTGATGCCTTTGCTCCTTCTGGCAGATTGACAATTTCTCTGATAGAGGTTTCCGACATGGCTGCATCGGAAATATTGGAAACTTTTTTCGTGGAAAACTCGTAAGCAAAATTCTTTTCTCTATGGTAGGCGTCGACAATCATATCTCTGCGTCTGCTCTCATAGAGTTCTACCCTGGTCTGCACGTCGCCTTTGATGCGGAAATGAATCTCGTCAGGATTTTCTTCGTCATGCTCGATAACTACGGCCAAGTCCTTGCTGTTAAAGAAGGTCTTCACTGAATTCCAGTTCTTGCCGCGATGTTCTTTTTCGATAGGCACGAATTGGGTAAACTCAATTCTCTGGTTGTGCTGGCAGATGGCAGATTTGGGCTCCTCTTCTGACGGGTCCGTTGCAGAGTACAAAAGACTGCAGAATACGAATCCGTTGATGACCACTTTTTCTGTCGTCACCTGACGATAGTTCTCCGTAATTGTGAAGTCCTGTTTTAATATGTATTCCGGTCTGAAATTGGAGTCCTTTCCCTTGAACGTCTCGTCTATAGACACTTCATCTTTTTTTATCAGCTCCAAGCAGGTTAAAGACGCCTCTGCTCTTTTCATTTCAAGCTGTTCATCTCTCAGCCCATCAAAAAATTGGAATTCTCTCTCGCAAAACAGCTGTCCCGAAAATTCCAGGGTAATTTTGACACGGAATTTACGTTCGTTGATAATCATGTATTCCAGAGCTTTCACTCTGCAGGCAAATACACCTTCCGCCTGGTCCAGCGGATTGAGGCTCCACTGATATTTATACGGTACCTTTGATGTAATGGCTACCGGTTCCTTATCGTCTGATTCTGAATCATAGATCGTCTGAATGGTAATAGCTCCTGTGATATTCAGCAGATCATCTGTTTTGGGAGATACTTTTTTCTCTGCCGGCATGATATCGCACGCTGCATCCATCAAAAGTATTTCCCTCATATCCGGCTTCGTATCTGGTACCAGTATATCCTCTTCAAACTGGTAGCTTACGGTCTGTTCCTCCGCCGGATAAACAATTTTTTCTGTATTGTAAATAGCTTCTGCCTCGATCGTCTTAGGTGCTCTGGCTGGCTGCAGGGCGTACTCAGGTATATCGTTCTCGTATGTCATGGCTTTTCTCCCTTCAAAGATGTTCCTGTTAAAGGGTATGCCAAAAGGGGAATGAATAGAACCACAACGTGCAAAATAACGAAAATTGAACACAACAAAAATGTTTTCGTTTCAAGAATTCATTTTATCATATATTCTCGATTCAGAAACTATAATGTAGTACATTGTTATATATACAAACATGTTCTTAAGGAGGTGATTCTATGTTCGACTTTGGACAACGCCTGCGTGAGCTCAGGGAGCAGCGACATCTTTCCCAAGAAGCCATGGGCAAAATAATTGGCCGCAGTAAACCTGTCGTCAGCAGCTATGAAAATAATTTAAAACTTCCAAGCCTGGATGTTTTAATCAACATTGCCGCACTGTACAATGTTTCTTTGGACTACCTTGTCGGGTTCGAGAAAAAGGAAATGGTTTCTGTAGATGGCCTTACAGAATCACAAAAAGGAATTGTTGATACAATTCTATTTGAATTCCACGATACAAAGCAAGCTGCCGTCGGTTTTAGCGAAAGACAACAGGCCATTATGAGTGCGTTAATGAAGGAGTTTTCGAAAAAGAAATAGTAAAAGACAATAAACGGAGGGGCTATCGCTGCTGGTGAAAAATTCAGTAAATGCGATAGCCCCTTCATGTTAACAATTGACTGCAGCATATTTATTCCTTTGCAGGTTCGCTATAATTTTATTATTTTAAAGAACAAAAGTTAATTATAATCGACGGCGCAAATGTTTTCGTATTAAAAACATAATTCGCAGTATATTCGCGTTTTTGGAACTTTTATGTAGTAAATTGTTTTTTATCTGAGAACTGGATTTTAAGGAGGTGATCCTATGTTTGACTTTGGAAAACGCTTGAGAGAATTGCGGGAACAGCACCACCTTTCTCAAGAAGCAATGGGCAAGATAATCGGCCGCAGCAAGCCTGTCATCAGCAGTTATGAGAATAATTTAAAACTGCCCACTTTGGATGTTTTGATGAGCATTGCAGCGCTATACAATGTTTCTCTGGACTATCTGGTCGGCTTTGAAAAAAAGGAGATGGTATCTGTAGAAGGCCTGACAGAATCACAGAAAGGGATTATACACTCGCTGGTATTTGAATTCCACGATCCAAAGCAGGCGGCTGTCGGTTTTAGTGAAAGACAACAGGCGATTATGAGTGAATTGATGAAAGAATTTTCGAAGAAGAGGTAAAGCAGGCAAGGTGCGGGAGAGCTATGGCTCCGCTGGTGCAGGAATCAGCGGAGCCATAGCTTTTTTGCTGTCGTCTATATCTGAATTGCGCTATTGCTTTTCTGCCTTTTCTTCATTATAATAGTTTTGTATACATTTTATAAAAAAGACAGATTGGATACATATTATGAAAAAGCTTTTACTTAAACATTGGCGAAAATTCCTTATCATTATTTTTGCGGCAATTGTAATTATTACGCTTGTCTTCAATTCTATGCTGATTCGCAGCACTACATATGAAGAAGGCTCGCAGCATTTAAACGAACTGTCTGCGCAGATTGCCTCATCAATCGAAAAGCAGTCTCGTGATCAGTGGAATATGCTGACCGTCTTTTATCAATATCTGATAAATTCATCCAGTGATGACTGGACGGAACTCGACAGCTATATTAAAGAAAAGAAAGAAGATCTGGGATTTGATTCCTTGTGTCTTGTGGACGAGGACGCGATGTACTATGACAAAGGGAAATCCTTTTCTTTGCTTTGGAGCAAAGAAGTTACAGAAAAACTGCTCACGAATAAGCAGCCAATCATCCTGGACAACATGCTTTCCACAGAGGGCAGCCTGATATTTTTGATTCCCGTCGAAAAGCGGATCGTCAATGGAAAAAAGATCTGCGCATTAGGCGTCGTCTATAATAGTCAGAATCTTTTTGACATGCTAAATATCCATGCATATGACGGTAAAGTGATGATGTACATCGTTCATCAGGATGGAGTCGCCCTTTTCCGTTCCAGCCAGGCAGACATAATAGACGGATATAATATGATAAACAGCCTGGAAGCGGCAGAGTTTAAACGCGGATCCCTCGATTCCCTTCGCAGCAATATACGCAGCGGACAGCAGGAACTGATGACCTTCCATCTGGATAACGAGGAATATTATTTGAACTATACATCCGTGGGCGTCGATGACTGGCAGCTTGTCACGATGGTGCCTGTGGACGTAGTCAGCGGCCGGTTGATGCAGTCATCTATGATCACATTTCTGTGCATGTTTCTGATCGGAGCCTTGATCGTAATCGCTTTTGTCCTGCTCTATTCGGATTCGACAAAGAAAGTGCTGCGAGCGGAGGCTGCAGCACGCAAGGCGGCCGAAAGCGCCAATCGCTCAAAAAGTCAATTTCTTTCCAATATGTCTCATGATATCCGAACGCCGATGAATGCCATCATCGGTATGACAAAGATTGCGCAGGATCATATAGAAGAAAGAGAAAAGGTGACAGACTGCCTGAAAAAAATCAACTTATCGGGTCAGCTGCTCGTAGGTCTGATCAATGACATTCTGGATATGTCCAAAATTGAAAGCGGCAAAATGGTACTTAATAAAGATACCGCTTCTCTGGTAGAACTGATGCAGAACCTGGTGAATATTACTCAGCCAGCAGTTCTTCAGAAAATGCAGGTGTTTAATATACGGCTTCATAATATACAGCACGAGAATCTGATCTTCGATTCCCTGCGCCTGAACCAGGTCATGATCAATCTACTGGGCAATGCCGTAAAGTTCACCCCTGAAGGCGGCAGCATCAGCCTTGACGTGACGGAAGAACCTGCAGCAGAAGAAGGCGCTGTCCACCTCACATTGAAAGTCGCAGATAGCGGTATCGGCATCTCTCCCGAATTTCAGAAGAACCTGTTTACCTCATTTACGAGAGAGCGGGATAGCAAAATCGACAAAATTGAGGGAAGCGGACTGGGTCTTGCCATTACGAAGATGATTGTAACTATGATGGAGGGTTCCATCTCCGTAGAGAGCGAGCTGGGCAAAGGGAGCATATTTACGGTAGAAATGGATCTCCCTATCGCCGATGCGTCAGAAGAGATGACGCTTCCAGAAATTCATGTATTAGTGGCAGATGATGATGCCGATACCTGCCGTTCAGCTGCTGATTATTTGCGGGAACTCGGGGCAAGGGCGGATGTTGCATTCGGCGGCCTGGAAGCTGTCAAAAAGGCAGATGCAGCACTCAAGACCGGGGACGGTTATCAGATTATCTTCTTGGATTGGCGGATGTCAGATCTGGAAGGAACCGATACAGCAAGAGAGATTCGATCAATTGTGGGCGAAGAGGTTCCGATTTTGATTATCAGTGCTTATGATTGGTCTGGCATAGAAAAGGACGCGGATGAAGCGGGAATCAACGGATTCATCCAAAAACCTTTTTTCAAGTCGACGATTTACCATAACATTCAGAAGTACTACCTTCACTGCAATCAAGGACAGCCCGTGGCAGCTTCTGAACAAAATGTGCTTTTAGGCAAAAACATTTTACTGGTGGATGACAATGCGATTAACCTGGAGATTGCTGAGGAAATCCTGTCTGACACCGGTGCTGTAGTTGATACTGCCCGAGACGGACGGGAAGCTGTGGAACGCTTTGAATGCTCTCCGTCAGGATACTATGCGATGATTCTGATGGACATACAAATGCCTGTCATGAATGGCTATGAAGCGACAAAGGCCATCCGGCACATGAACCGAGCCGATGCGGATCAAGTGTTGGTTTTTGCAATGACAGCCGATGCATTTGCGGATGATATTGTACTTGCGAAGCAGGTTGGCATGAATGCTCATTTTGCCAAACCGCTGGATATGAATGTGATCCTGAAGGAAATTACCAGATTGATTGCTGAAAACGAGGTAGAAAAAAATGAAACGTTATAAAAAAGGATTTTTCACTGCTGTATGCCTGCTGACTATGATAGTCATCTCT
This sequence comes from Emergencia timonensis, assembly GCF_900086585.1. Classification (GTDB taxonomy): domain Bacteria; phylum Bacillota; class Clostridia; order Peptostreptococcales; family Anaerovoracaceae; genus Senimuribacter; species Senimuribacter timonensis. The sequence continues at coordinate 772,160 of NZ_FLKM01000008.1, read as the reverse complement.
GCAGGTTGCTCTACGAAGGCTGCAGAGGTTGATGAAGACCTGCTGGGCGTCTCGCAGTCTGACATGGACAAGGTGACGATCACCATCACCTGCAATTCCAAACTGGATCATTTCGCTGCCGCCGCAGCGGAGCGCTTTCCTAACATCAGGTTGGTCCAGGACTGTTATACCGGTCAGTATCGTATCAGCGAGCATGTCGCCGATATAGAGCATCATGATTTCGGAGACTTACTCATGGTAAAAGCGGGGCATATTCCAAAGGTCAACATGTCCGATCAGCTGATCGATCTGTCCACACAGCCGTTCCCAGTTAACTTCAATGCAAATCTGCTGCAGGCGGACGAAAACGGCCATATCACTCTGATTCCCGGACCCTTGAGTTTTAATTGCAATATATACAATAAAACGTTGTTTGAGGAAAATAACTGGCGGGTGCCCGAGAATTATGAGGAATTTGTCGCTTTAGTACAAAAAATTAACCGAACTGGAATCCGGGGACTTCGCAACTGCTACTTTGATTCTGCCTCACAGAGTTATCAAATTTATCAATACAGTGTCTTTTCAGCGCTGGATACGCTAACACAGGTAGATGGTCAGATCTGGCATAATAAGCTCATGTCGGGAGAAACCGTTTCTTTAAATCCGATGAAGACTGCTTTTGAGAATATGCAGCACATGATGGACATCGGTGCCATCAAACAGGAAGATATGAGCGTACCGTTTAACGAAAACATCGAGGCAATTGCAAACAGGGAGGTCGCCATCGGTGGTGGGGAAATTGACCATATAAGGACCCTTAACAGCAGCAGCAAAGATACTTTCTGTTTTATGCCTCATTTCAGTATGACTGACGGACAGGGGTGGCTTCTGAATCTGGGCTATTTCTTCGGAGCGAACAAAGATCTTCAGCAGCCTGGAAACGAGAAGAAGCTTTCTGCTGCGATGGAGATTATGAATTTTATCGCCTCAGAGGAGGGGCAGGAACTTTTAGTGGAGGATGGTCTGGGTATGATGCCTGCTACGATAGATGCAGAAATTCCAGATGATCCAGCATTGGCGCAGATACACACGCAGATTGAAAGCGGACGCTATATCATGCGGCCTACCTATGATATGTTTTCATCTGTATTAGATACAGATATTGGTGCTTTCATCCGCGGAGAGCTCAGCAGTGAAGAGATTTTGGACAGATGCAGCCTGGTTCTGAAGCAGGGGCCTCCGTCGGTACAGTCTCTGGGTGAGGCTTCTGATGACTTCACCATACTGCAGACCGGCTGTCTGAAAGCTGATGCACTGCGCGCTGCTACGAACACGGATGTCTCCCTGATCGGCATATCGGAGGTAGACGGATATGATCCCGTGGGCGGCATTCGAACAAAGCTATACAAGGGATCTATCGTAGAGGATGATATCACCCGCATCGCACAGCCTCTGATGGATGTACCGCTGACGACCGTCCGCACATCGATGACTGGGAAAGAATTACTCTCCCTGCTGGAATACGGAGCGACATCGGAAACAGAACAGGCAGATGGCAAAGTCAGCCGCTTCCATCCCTTTGCCGTATCCGGTCTCAGACTGGCTTACCATTTGAACCGTGATGAGGGAGAACGCGTATCCGCTGTGACCCTGGAAGACGGGAGTAAATTAAAACCAGAGGCTACATATACCATTTCCTATATTGCCGGCGCTTTTCCGAAAGGACAATTTGATGAGAAGGAAGCAGGCATCACCTTAACCGATGCCCTGAGAAAGTATATCACCACTGAAAAAAAGCTTGCACCAGATAAACTGCGCATCCAATTAAATCACTAAAGTGAAGGCTGCAAAAGTGGAAGATGAGGCCATGGATGATTTCCACGGCCTCACCTTCCAGGCTTTCTTTTGAATAAAAATTTCTTCCGCTTTCACCCGCAGGAACTCTCCAGTCAAGAGGAACGTTGTAGCTCTGCTCCCTCTTGCGCCTCAAATTTCTCAAGAAGTCATGAGCAGGAAGAGGAAATTGTTCAGACACTTTTGATTGAATTCTATGATCCTAAACAGGCAGCTGCCGGATTCAGCGAAAGACAGCAAGCCATCATGAGCGCGCGAATGAAAGAATTCTCAAAGAAGAAGTAAAAAATCAGTAAAAATCTGAAGGCGAAATCCTATTCTTTTTTAGCGCTTTTTTGTAGTCACTGTCAAGATCAGGTTTCCTCCTGCAGGGTAAACACCTGTCCCTTCTCGAAGATGCCACAGTCCGCCAGTACCGATAATTTCGTTTCCGAATCCACTTTAAATTTTAACTTCTTATCTCTCAACCAGTCAATGACGAGAATGTCACCATAGAATAAGCTATGTTCTACGGTGTAAGATTTCACCAACGTGCCACACGAATCCACAATGCACCTGCTCTCCTGTTCCAGAACAAAATTTCCAGCATAGTCTGACATAGCGCTCACATTCAGCGCCCCATCACTACTGGAATACCTCCCCGGCTTCGGAATGACAGAGGGGTCTTGATTCACGCTATAAATGATCAAAGTGCAGATGATTGCTGCAATGATTGCCCCAACAATCAGCAAAGTCTTCAAATTCTTGCTCATATAATCTCCTCCAATCTCCAGTTATTTGAGAAAAAATAAGTTTCTAAACTACTATGTTGTCATTATACCATAATCTATTGCACAGCTCGTTAATTTTAAGAATTTTTAAGAAATTTCCTTTTATACCACTACATCACTATTTACAATTTACTGCAGTGCCGTGGATTTTGTCCACCGTCTTGAGTCTTTCTGACAAAAACCAACTAGTCCGAATCCGGACTAGTTGGTTTTACCAAATTTATTAGATTAACTTTCGTCTCTTTTTATTTCAATATATCTACAGTAATGAAAATCATAGCTTTAGCGAAACAGACATTGCAAAACTCACAGCCCTGTCAGCAGAACAGATCAGGAAACAATCACTGCATACTTCATCACCAAAAAACCCGGCATCTCTGCCGGGTCATATCCTTCACGTTCTGCTTTTACGCTCGTTCTTTTAATATGTATGTTTACAGGTGCTTAAAGACATCCTCGCCCTCTTTGACCACGAAATCCTTCAGCTTTTTCACATGGTTATCTGCAACCAGTCTTGCCGCTTCTGCATCGCCGCTGGTAATCGCATCGATGATTTCTCTATGCTCCACCGGCATATTTTCGTATCTTGAAAAATCATCATAATAAAGATAACGGAATCTCAACGCCAGCTCCTGCACTGTTTCGCTGAGGTGAATCAAAGTCTTGTTTCCACTGCAGGAAACGATATGTTTATGAAACATTTCATCGTAATGAATGATTTTTTCTGTATCGCTGTTATTGATTGCTTCGCTGTAACCTTGGGTGATTTTGACCAAATCTCCAATCTGTTCCTCACTCATTCTCTCCGCGGCAAGGGCTGCCGCAAGACCTTCCAGATCCTCTCTCACTTCCAGTGTATCCAACATATCCTTTACAGAGATATCAGATGCGTAGGCCCCTCTTCTCGGTTCAATGGTAACCAGACCTTCCTTCTCCAGTTTTCTGATAGCTTCTCTGACAGGGGTTCTGCTGACGCCCATTTCATCGGCAAGTTCAACTTCCATCATTCTAGTTCCCGGTGTGATTTTTCCAGTAAGAATCTGCATTTTCAGCTGCTCATACACAATTTCTCTTAATGGTCTGTGGTTCTGTAAATCAAAGTTTAACATATCAATCTCCTATTTATTTTGTGGTTTTTGTCCAGTAAGCTTCATAACGGTGTTTTCGGAGCATTTCACAGGCTTCTTTTGCGCCGGAAATACTGTCAAATACAGCAAATACCGTCGGTCCGCTGCCACTCATCAATACTTTTTCTGCTCTCGCATTCTGTGATAATAGCGCTTTTAACTTCTTTACCTCCGGATATGCCCGCAGCGTATAATTTTCCAAAACATTGATGCAATTGTCATAAATCAAAGTGAAATTTTTGTTCATTATGCCCTTGGCCAAAGCGTCGTTATCGGGGCGTTTGCTTATCTCGCAATGATCGATTTCCCGATAGACCTCTGCCGTAGAAACGCCCATAGGCGGTTTGGCAATGACCAGGGATCGTTTAATGCCTCTCAGAGGCGTCAGCGCAGTCCCCGTTCCTGTCGCCCTAGCGCATGAAACTGCAAGCTTATCCTTGCGTATACTCTTTGGCAGACAGAAGTTGTACCCTGCCTGACCCATGACGCAGAAAGGAACGTCTGAACCGAGTCTTGCTCCCAGGCTGCACAGTTCCGGTAAATCTAAGTCCAGGTTCCACAACTGGTTTAAGCCGTGGAGCACGGCTGCACCGTTTCCACTGCCGCCGGCAAGTCCTGCTGCCACTGGGATCCTTTTAAAAATATCAATTTCCACTCGTCCGCCAGGTACTTTGTCTGCATACAGAGACGACGTCAAAGCCGCCGCTTTGTAGGCCAGATTCCTCTCATCTACTGGCAGATAATAACGGTTGGTGGACACTTTGATATCAATATCGCCCCTGTTCTTCGTGTGATCAGATATAAATCTGACTTTCACATCGTCGTGAAAAGATATCTGGTGCATGATCATATCGACAGTATGCATGCCGTCTTCCGTAATTCCAGTAACATCGATGGAGAGATTTATCTTTGCAAAAGACAATATCTTAATTTCTTCCATGTGTTCCTCTTTATCCGTAATTTTACGTACAAAATGAGCGGTAAGCCGCTCATTTTGAATAAATTATTTTTTCTTTTTCTTTTTAGCGTTTGCGGCTCTTCTTTTTTCAAGTCTTTCTTCTTCTGCCCTTTTTGCTTCAGCTATGGCTTTTCGGCCTGTGATAAAGCTGCTTCCGCCAGCAGAAACCGGTTTCGGACCCTTTACTTTGTAGTTGCCATTGTCCTCGTCTTCGTAATCATCATCGTCGTCGTCATTATTTTTACGAGATGCCTTCTTTGCTTCCTTGGCGGCTTTCTTTGCCATCTCTTTTTCGTGGATTGCAATGACCTCGTCTACGGATTTCCCAGTCTTCTTTGCTTCTTTATATGGATTAAACGGCTCTTCTTTTATCTTGCCTTCTTCTTGCTGTTTTGCAGCCTGCTTCTTCATCTGACGTGAAGAGAAGATGAACATTCCGCCCATCATGACGACCATCATAATCATGTATATTTTGGTGCTCTGGCCCTGATTCAAAGTCGTGAAGGAAACCTTCTGATCCTCTCCCAGGGTATTCCCTGCTTTATCCTGCAGTTTCCCTGATATGGTCAGCGTATACTTGGTATTGTCCAGGATATCCTTGGTGGTGTTGATCTTGGCCGTATCCGCCAGTACCATGATCTGTTTCTTGTCCTTTGGATTGTTGTAATAAACCTTGATTGGAATTTTCTTTCCCTTTGGATCAGTAATGGAAAAGCAATCCTTGTTTATTTTCTCCATATCCTTTCCGTCCATATCGTTGTTGAACCACAGCTTTACACACATGTTGTCCTTGGTGGTATTCGTCTGTCCGTCCTGCGGATAGTTTTTCACCACTTTTAGTGACTGTGCGCCAAAGCAGACAGAAGCTGTCATTGTTACAATTAGTGCTGCAAGGCATACGATAGCGCCTATTCTTTTCATGTCCTACTCCTCCGATTTGTTGTTTTTCTTTCTATTTCTAAGCTGGGCGAAAAATGCTTTCATGATCTTGCTGCATTCTTCTTCCATGATTCCTGTTTCTACATTGATTCTGTGATTCAGCCTGTCATCGCTGACGATATTGAATACTGATCCGCAGGCCCCCGCTTTGGGGTCCATCGCCCCGATATATAAATTGTCTATTCTAGCCCAGACCATGGCGCCTGCACACATGGTGCAGGGCTCTACTGTAACGTACAAATTACAGCCGATGAGCCGCCAACCGCCCAAGTTGCGAGCCGCTTGCCGAATAGCCATCATCTCCGCATGAGCGGTAGGGTCCTTCATGGACTCCGTCAAGTTATGACCTCTGCCTACAATTTGTCCATCTTTTTCTATTACAGCCCCGATAGGGATTTCCCCTATGGCGAAAGCTTTTTCTGCTTCCCCCAGGGCTTCTATCATAAACTTATTCATATACCTTTCAATGTTACCACAATTCCATACAGTATTCAACAGTTTTTTGTATTGAATTTTGTGCAACTAGAGAGGTGTAATCATGCCGCTTTCTCCATCGATTCCCCCGATCCAATATCCAAAGATTTCCTCCTGCAGTTTTTCTGTCAGTTCTGACAAGTCCTTGAAGAACTTTTCCCCTCCGCGAATGGGCTGCCACAAAACAAAGCATTTTTGTTCGCGCAGCGGCTGTTCTCCCTGCAAAAACCTGCCGGGAATACCGATATAATAGGAAGACTCCCTTTGTCCCACTATGTAGTGTCCGTATTTCTCTACTTGATCTCTGCAGTTAGTGAGAGGCGCTGGAATCTGGCTTCCGCTGCTGATTCGATACCACTTTGCACCCGTTTCATCCATGCTCTCCGAAAATGCCGCTACGGCATTTTTATCGCTGACGTTATCAAAAATACTTTTCCAGGTCTCGTCGAATTGACATGGCATCGCAGTCGCTTCTGTTACTTCTTCTTCTGGTTTCTGAAAAAAAGGCATCTCCCCAGACATGATTGTTTCAATGCCGCCGTCAGCACGATCTGCAGAAACCAGCAGGCAATGGGTATAGCATTCTAACGTCGGACCAGTGAACTTCTTAAAAAAGCTGCCGTCTCCTTTTTGGTCGACAAAAAAAGATCCGAAATCCCGATGAATAATTTCTCCCTCGTCCACGCCCATCAAAATCAGGCGATATTCCCTGTTCCCTTGGGACAGCAGGCTGGCTGACGGCAAAAGATTTGAAACTGCAAAATATAGGGATCTTTTATCTTTATAGGATTCCACAATGCATGTGCTGCCGTCAATTCCGCTCCTCCAAAGTCTGTATTCATCGTTCATAAGCTGCATTTCTACTGTAAATTTCCTGTAATCTCCGCCCATAACACATTCTCCTTGTATTGCATTTTAAAGATAATTTTAGTAATATAATATATGTAAAAAAAAACAACCTATTCGAATAATGGAGATAATATATGGACTTGGGATCAGGGATTATTACAGACATCGTCATCTGCGGCATCCTTCTTTTTTCCACCATCATGGGAGCGAAGAAAGGGGTTGCGCGGACTGTGGTTAGTTTCATGCAGTGGTTTGTGTGCATCATCGCCGGTTTTATCCTCTGCGATACAGTCAAAGGGCTTTTAATCGATTACACAACCACAGACGATGCGATTAACCGCTACGTGCTAGAAAATATGCAAAATTCAATGGAGGACAGCAGCCCCTATCAGGCTATGCCGGATCTGTTCAGCGATTGGGTTAACGACGCCTCGGATACCTTTTTATACGGCACTTCGGCAGCAATCACGTCTACGTTGATGACTGTCATCGCCTTTCTTTGCATCGTTTTCGGTATCAAGTTAGTCGCCTTTGGTCTCGTACGGTTATTTTCGCGCAAATACCATGGCGGCGTGGTCGGCTTTTTCGATGGCTTTATGGGATTTCTCTTCGGCGGCGTCAGAGGACTGATCTACGTGTTTCTTCTTTTCGCCCTGCTGGTCCCTATTTTGGGTTTAATCTGGCCGGAGCTGTCAGAGTCGATTGTCAAGTCGATGGACGACTCCTACATTGCCGGTTTCCTCTACAATAATAATGTGTTGTTAATTTTAGTACGGGACTTCTTCTCGTAGAAAGGATCATACAATGGAAAAGATTCAAGTGCGCCCATCTGTACTAGCGGACTGCCAGCAGTTCTATCAGTGGGAGCAAACCCCGGAAGTCACCAAATTTTTCAGTATACCTGACGGACAGACCTACGAAGAAGTGGTCAGAGACTTTGTATTGAACGATGCAGATCTAGAGAAGGAGCAATATACGATTACAGATGCAGAGGGCCAGCTTCTAGGCAGGATCTACCTGAACGGAATCAGCCGCAAGCTGGATTCCCTGGAGGTTTACCGCATCTATATCGGCGATCCCGCCCTGCGCGGCAAAGGCTATGGCCGTCAGGCGCTCCAGTGGGTTCTCGACAGAGCCTTCAAAGAAGACACCTTTCACCGGGTCTATCTGGACTACTACACGGGCAACGAACCCGCCCGCCGCCTCTACGAGTCCATGGGCTTTCAGCACGAGGGCTGCGCCCGCGGCGCCTGCAAGAAGATGGGAAAGTATCACGACGTACACATCATGGCGATATTGAGAGAGGATTATTGTGGTTTGCAGAAAAAGATTGGCTTAGAGAACGAATTGATATAATTTTGTTATGGAGCGGTGCAAATATGATTATCAAACCGTCGGCTTCTATCCGAAATGATTATAATGGAGTGGTTAGCCTTTGCAGAGAAACCTCAGAACCTATTTATCTGACAAGGAATGGCGAAGGTGATGCCGTTATGATGGATATCGCTACATTCAATAAACGCGAACAGATGTTGCAACTCCGAGAAAAGTTATTGGAAGTGGAAGAAAACCGTCTTCGTGGAAAAAAGGGATATTTCATTGAAGAAGCGGATGAAATACTGAGAAATGCCCTTGATGAGGCGGCAAAATGAGTGATTCTCAATATCATAAGTCAAATTTAAGAGGGCTGTCCCATGTTAAGCAACAGCCCTCTAGAATTGATCATATTTCAACTTACATAACTTATTTTTAGTTGTTAGCGTCTAATTTTCTTGTTGCAATTCTTTCTCTGTTTAAGATAAAATTGAAAAAGAATAAATGCAACAATAACTAAGAACGATGAGAGCCAAAACGATATCATCGTACTGGCTAGTCCATAATCCAAGTCCATCCCCACATCAGACCCATAGATATTGCATAGATACCTTTTTAGATAAAGAACAGAATAGGTATACATTCCTAAAATGCCTAAAAAGGAAACTTGAGCAAGCACAATGTAGTAAAGCTTCGGTCTGTCAATAAGCACCCAAATGAATAGGATAAGATAAACAAAAGGTATCCACAAATAATGTTCCATCACCACCTCAAATCCCCAAAAATATGAAGCATAGTCACCTCTTTCAAACCACGGTAGTAGTGTAGAAAGTATCATCAAAATAAATACTAACTTAAAAGAGCTTTCAGTCATTTTATTTTTGTAAGTCTTACTACTATTCATTGCCTGCACTCCTCTTTTATCATTTTAAATATCGTTCATGTTAAATCAAACAGTAAAACCTTTTTACCACCTGAGAAAAGGTTACTTACAGCCTTATCTGTCGCACTGTTAGAGTGTCCACAGTAATATGCCGCTCCATTTGTTTTTTTACTGATTATTACAGTGTGTTCTGGAGTACCCGCTGCACTTAAAACTTGAACCACATCACCTACTGCGCAACTACTATTTAATGCCGAAGCTGTTGTTTTCTTTGTCTTAGACTTAGCTTTCCCAGTAAAATAAGTATTAAAATCAGCAACTCTTATCCATGATGTAGTTACTGCATATTTTCTTCCTTTATCAGGATCATAACTAGATGATTCTGTACATTTGCAATACCAATTGGAAGTAGAACTATAAACACCAGTTCTAGTGTTTGTACCTGCCATTGGCAATCCCCCCGCGCTTAAACACTGAGACACAAAATTGGTGCAATCTTGTCCTGCATAGTATGGGTAAAGTACATTTTGTCCGTTTGCATGTAGCCTGGCATATGTAGCAGCTTTTGACGGCGTATATGAATTTATTGCCATAGGTGTGATATTTACCTTATCTGTCTCATATGCCGCAATCATATTTCTCACAATAATATCACCAATGGTGGTCTCCTTAAAGCGTTCCGTTAAACCAAAGGTAATTTGACCATTTTGCATATTGTAAGAGAGACAATCATTGCTATTTAGTATATCAGCGATTAACTCTTTATCGGCCTCTTCTTGTGACAAAATACTCTCACAGATTAAGTAATCCCCATACACATTCTTGAATTCCGCCATATATTCAAGGATTAAGTTGTAGGTGTCTAATTCTTTAATGCCCACGTCCCCGACGCCTAATAGTTCTTCTACCGCATAGTCATAGAATTCCTTAGACTCAACGCTCATGTTAATGTCATTTTTAATAAAATAATCTTCAATCGTTGCCTGAATTTCTCTGAACGATACTTCTTTTTCTTCTTTTACATCCGTTGCGTAAATTGGAAATGCAGTCGCCAGAACCATTACAACGGTTATTATACACGTTATAAATTTTTTCATTTTCTTTTGCCCTTTCATTGCTTATTTATGTTACAATTATCATGAGAGTTTTTCTTAAATACATGTCATCGTGGGTCCTAATCACTGCATTATTTTTGAAAAACTCTTTTTATGTACAATCATACACATCCCTCCCATTAATGCTTTTGCAATTTTCCCATTTTTCTATATTTTACAGTATTCATACTTTTTTGTCAATATGCAATATATATTCCTTTATAATATATTATGTATATATAAATCAGAGGCGCCAAAAATGGCACGAAGCCGAAATAATTTCAAAATAGAAACAGTTGAGATGATGGTCCTGTTTCTTTTACAAAACCAAGACCTGTACGGCTATCAATTGACCACCCTGATTAAAAAACAATCCCGCGACAATGTGATTGTAACAGAGAGCACGCTGTACCCTACTTTTTACAAGTTGTTCAAGAATAGCTACACTTCCGACAGGGCGATGTCCATCGACAAACGCCGTGTCTGCGTCTATTATCATCTTGAGGATGCAGGCAAGGAACGTCTAGCAGGTTTGCTGAAAGACTATCATGAGATTACCGTAGGCATCGAACGGATACTCCCCAGCGATCTTGATTTTACGGAGGGAGAAGCGCGGATATTCATCAAGTATTCAGAAGAATCCATAAAAGAGTATATCAAGCTGAAGCCAGACTGTGCCTGGGGGGGCATAATCATCCACTTTGAAGAGTCCTGAGATGCCGTATAACTATACAGACATTCTCCACCACGACAAAGGCCAAGACAAAAACTGCGGGCTGCAAAGGGAGAGTACCTGCAACGCCTGCTGTAACCGTTGAAACTTCGTCGCAGTTCCTGCCCAGGCTGCCGTCACAGGCTCTCATCTGCCGGAATGTTTAGGCGTTTTTGGGCTTATTTCATAAAATGACGGGTAAACGCAGCACCACAGCCCTTTCCTTCGCCCTCATCACGGAGTTTTTGACAGACACGCGGTGGCGTGCGGCATGCACCCTTCGGAGACATTTTTGGAAACTTTCCTTAATCCTATTGACACAACTGCAAATCCATGCTAAAATATTGAAGATTTGAGCAAAAATAATTTTAATATGAAGAAAGGAGCCGGAAATCCATGACAACTTTATTCAAAAATGGTACTGTTTTTACACCAAGAGGATTCGAAAAGAGAGACGTTTTTGTCTCTGACGGTAAAGTTTTTGTTAATTCCTTAAGCTCTTTAAATATCGAAAGTGCAGACAGCGTCGTTGACTGCACTGGCAAGGTCATTGTGCCGGGTTTCACAGATGTACATGTGCATTTGCGTGAACCTGGCTTTTTTTATAAAGAGACCATTGCCACAGGTACAGCGGCGGCAGCCCGGGGGGGCTACACCTGCATCTGCCCGATGCCCAATCTGAATCCAGTCCCTTCCACCTTGGAAGCTCTGCAAATTCAGCTAGACCTCATCAAAGACAATGCAAAGGTCAAGGTCATTCCTTATGGCACCATCACCATGGAACAGAACGGACGCAGCGCCCTCGCAGATATGGAAGAACTAGAGCCCCACGTCTGCGCCTTTTCCGACGACGGCAAAGGTGTACAGACAGGCGACTTGATGGAATCTGCTATGGAGCGGGCAAAGAAGCTGAACAAGCTGATCGTCGCCCACTGCGAGGACGAAAGTCTCCTGGACGGCGGCTATATCCACGATGGCACTTACGCCAGGGAACACGGCCACAAGGGTATCTGCTCCGAAAGCGAATGGAAACAGGTGGAACGGGACGTAGAGCTTGCCGAAAAGACTGGTGCCGGTTATCACGTTTGTCACATTTCAACAAAAGAGACGGTTGACATTATCCGACGCGCCAAGGCAAAAGGCATCGACGTCACCTGCGAGACAGGACCGCACTACCTGGTTCTATCCGATGCAGACCTGCAAGAAGACGGGCGGTTCAAGATGAACCCGCCACTGAGAGATGCGAAAGACCGCGACGCTTTGATCGCCGGCATTCAGGACGGTACTATAGACATGATCGCCACAGACCACGCCCCCCACAGTGCAGAAGAAAAGGCAAGGGGCCTGGAAAAAAGCGCTTTCGGCATCGTCGGCCTGGAAACCAGCTTCCCAATCCTCTACACCTATCTTGTGAAGAAGGGCATCATTTCCCTGGAAAAACTGATTGAACTCATGTCGGTAAATCCGCGCAGGCGTTTCGGCCTTTCTGGCGGCACCATTGAAGACGGACAGCCTGCAGATCTGACAGTAATCGACCTGACAAGACATTACACTATAGATCCGGCGGAGTTCGCCAGCATGGGCAAGTCGACGCCATTTACCGGCTGGGAAGTGGACGGACGCATCATCATGACCCTGGTAGAAGGAGAGATTAGATATGAAGAGACAACTGCTTAAAATAGATCACTTAAAGAAAATTCAAAACGCCATTTTCGCCATGACCCTGACAGGTGACTGCAGTGAAATCAGCGCACCAGGACAGTTCATCAACATCAAGCTGGACGGCTTTTATCTGCGCAGACCGATTTCCATTTACAGCTTCGGTCCTGATTTCCTCACCATCATCTTCAAGGTGGTGGGCGAAGGGACGAAAGCGCTGGCCGAGATGCAGAGAGGTGAATTTCTGGACGTTTTAATGCCCCTGGGAAACGGTTTTGACACGACAAAAGGCGGCAAGCAGCCTCTTTTGGTCGGCGGCGGCATCGGCGTGCCTCCCCTTTACGGCTTGGCAGAAAACCTGGTTGACAGAGGAATCATTCCCCAGGTCGTCACCGGGTTCAACGGAAAAGATGACATCATTCTGACCAAAGAATTTCAGGTACTAGGAATTGAGCCAGTCATCACCACCGTGGATGGATCTGCTGGAATCAAAGGCTTTGTCACTGACGCCATGCGGGACATGACCTTTGACTACGTCTACACCTGCGGACCAGAACCGATGCTGAAAGCGGTTTACGATGCCGCGCCAGACGGCCAGTTCAGCTTTGAAGCGAGAATGGCCTGCGGATTCGGCGCCTGCATGGGCTGTACCTGTGAGACGAAATATGGCTACAAGCGAATTTGCAAAGACGGACCGGTTCTATATAAGGAGGAAATAAAATGGTAGATACAAAAGTAACTTTAAGCGGTATCACCCTGGATAATCCGGTAATCCCTGCCAGCGGTACCTTTGGATACGGCAGAGAATTTGCTGAAATCTACGATATCAATATACTGGGATCCATCTCCTTTAAGGGAACCACCAAAGACGCCCGCCTGGGCAATCCTCTGCCAAGGATTGCAGAATGTACCGGCGGACTCATCAACTCCGTGGGGCTGCAGAATCCGGGCGTGGAAGCTGTCTGCAAAGAAGAACTTCCCAACCTGGCAAAGATCTACAAGAAACCACTGATCGCCAATATCAGCGGCTTTTCCATCGAAGAGTATACGGCATGCGCCAGAGCCATGGACAAAGAATCACAAGTGGGCATTCTGGAGGTCAACGTCAGCTGTCCCAATGTCCACAACGGCGGCATGGCTTACGGTGTCTGTGCAGAGAGCGCAGCCGAAGTCACCCGCGCAGTCAAAGCGGTGACAACAAAACCGGTCTACATCAAGCTGAGCCCCAATGTGACAGATATCGTGGAAATCGCCAAAGCCTGCGAAGATGCAGGAGCCGACGGCATCAGCCTGATCAATACCATTTTGGGCATGCGCATCGACATCAAAACGAGAAAACCGGTGATTGCAAACAAGATGGGCGGCTTTTCCGGCCCAGCAATCTTCCCGGTAGCCGTAAGAATGGTCTATCAGGTTGCCAATGCGGTCAAAATTCCCGTCATCGGCATGGGCGGCGTCAGCTCTGCCAGAGATGTCATCGAGATGATGATGGCAGGCGCCACTGCCGTACAGATCGGCGCGGCAAACCTGGTCAATCCCTACGCATGCAAAGAAATTATCGAAGACCTACCGAGGGTATGTGAAGAACTGGGCATCGAAAAACTGAGTGACATGATTGGAATCATAAAATAGACAAATCGTTAGTTTATATAAATATATTACGCAGGATTTTTCGCCGAGAGCAAAGCGCACGGCATGGCGAGAGGCGGAATGTACTCGGAGTGCATGAATCGCAGACATGCCGCGCAACACAGCTATCGACGAAAAAGACAAGCAAAGGAGGATACATATAATGAGCAAAGACGTCATCATAGCCTGCGACTTCCCTTCTAAGGAAGCCACACTGCAATTTTTAGACAAATTCACTGGCAGAAAGCCCTACGTGAAGATCGGCATGGAGCTGTTTTACAGCGAAGGGCCTGCCATCGTAAGAGAAATCAAAGAGAGAGGCCATCAGATCTTCCTCGATTTGAAGCTTCACGACATTCCCAACACCGTAGAAAAGGCCATGGCCGCCCTCTCCAAGCTGGATGTGGATATGTGCAACCTCCACGCCGCCGGTACAAAGGAGATGATGGAAGCCGCCCTTCGCGGTCTGACAAGAGAAGACGGCACGAGACCCCTTTTGATCGCCGTCACTCAGCTGACCTCCACCAGCCAGGAGAGAATGCAAGAGGAGCTTTTGATCAATGAAGACCTGGACAAAGTGGTCATCAAATACGCACAGAACGCAAAAGAAGCGGGTCTGGACGGCGTCGTCTGCTCCCCTCTGGAAGCCGGCAAAATCCACGAAGCCTGCGGCGGCGAATTCTTAACTGTAACGCCGGGTGTCCGTTTTGCCGATGCGGCCAAAGACGATCAGGTACGCATCACCACGCCGGAAGGCGCGAAAAAAATCGGCTCCGACTACATCGTAGTGGGAAGGCCGATTACCAAAGCTGACGACCCGGTCAGCGCATACGAAAGATGTTTAAACGAATTTTTAGGATAGAAATAGCGAGGTAGAGAAGATGAAAACGGAAATTGCAAAAGGTCTTCTGTCCATCGAGGCAGTCTTCTTGAGACCGGAAGAGCCCTTTACTTGGGCCAGCGGCATCAAAAGCCCGATTTACTGTGACAACAGATTGACCCTGACAGCGCCAGAGGTGAGAACCCTGGTGGAAAACAGCCTGGTAGAAACCATCAAAGAGCATTATCCGGCATGCGAGGTCGTCATGGGCACCAGCACGGCGGGCATCGCTCACGCAGCTATCGTAGGACACCTGATGGGTATTCCTATGGGTTATGTGAGAGGTTCCGCTAAAGATCACGGCCGCACCAATCAGATTGAAGGAAAACTGCTGCCTGGCCAGAAGGTCGTCGTCATCGAGGATCTGATTTCCACTGGCGGATCGGCCATCGACACCGTAGAAGTCCTGCGGGCAGCCGGCGCTGAGGTTCTGGGCATTGCCAGCATCTTTACATACGGCATGCAGAAAGGCCTGGACCGCTTTGCCGCAGCCAGCGTAAAAAATGTCAGCCTCTGCGACCTGGACGCTCTGGTAGAAGTCGCTGCAGAAACCGGCTACATCAAAGCAGAAGACAAAGAAAGAATTATCAAGTTTAGAAACAATCCTTCAGATGAAGGATGGATGAAGGGAGATAAATAAATGAGTGAAATCAGAAATCTAATCAACATTACTGACCTGTCAGTAGAAGAAATCGACGATTTAATTAAAGTTGCAGACGATATCGTAGAAAACCATGCTGCCTATGAGGACATCTGCGCTCACAAGAAATTAGCCACCCTCTTCTTTGAGCCGAGCACCAGAACCAGACTCAGCTTCGAAGCTGCAATGCTGGAACTGGGCGGAAGCGTCCTCGGATTCTCTGAAGCCAGCTCCAGTTCTGCCGCAAAAGGCGAAAGCGTAAGCGACACAATCAGAACTGTAGGCTGCTACGCAGATATCATCGCCATGAGACATCCAAAAGAAGGCGCGCCAGTGGTCGCCTCTCAGAAAACAACAGTACCGATCATCAACGGCGGCGACGGCGGGCACTTCCATCCGACACAAACCTTGACCGACCTTCTGACCATCAAAAGGAAAAAGGGAAGACTCTCTGACATGACAGTAGGACTCTGCGGAGACCTGAAGTTCGGCAGAACCGTTCACTCGCTCATTGAAGCAATGCTCAGATATGAAAACGTCAAGTTCGTCCTGATTTCACCAAACGAACTGCAGGTTCCCGCTTATGTAAAAGAGAAGATGGACGCTGCCGGAGCTGAGTGGAAAGAAGTCGAAAGACTGGAAGACGCAATGGAAGAGCTGGATATCCTCTACATGACCAGAGTACAGAGAGAACGATTCTTCAACGAAGAAGATTATGTAAGACTGAAGGACAGCTACATACTAGACCTGGAAAAGCTGCAGGCCGCGAAGGAAGACCTGACCATCATGCACCCGCTGCCTCGAGTAAATGAAATTTCTGTAGAAGTGGACGACGATCCGAGAGCATGCTATTTCTTCCAGGCTCTCTGCGGAAAACACATCAGAATGGCATTGATTCTGAACTTACTGGGAATCAAAAGAGAAGCGTAAACGAATAATTAGAAAGTGAGGATTGAATATGAATATAGATGGAGTAAGCACCGGTATCGTTTTAGACCACATCAAGGCAGGAAAAAGCATGCAGATTTACGAGCTGCTGAAACTGGAAAAGCTGAATAACTGTGTCGCTGTCATTCAGAACGCAGACAGCTCAAAATACGGCAAAAAGGACATCATCAAAATCGACCAGCTCATCGACCTGGATCTGGACGTCCTAGGGTACATCGACAGCAATATCACAGTCAATATCGTCAAAGACGGAAAACTCTATGAGAAAAAGCGCCTTGAACTGCCAGAAACGCTGACAAACGTCATCAAATGTAAGAACCCGAGATGTATCACTTCCATTGAACAGGAAATCGTTCAGAAATTTAAACTGGTCAATAAGGACAAGAAAGTCTACAGATGCGCATATTGCGATGCAGAACATAAATAAATATAGATAAATGATTGAGAGGCCAGGAATTTTCCAGGCCTCTCTAAAAATGTTTGACTATTATTGTTGCAAAAACTTATCATCCGATTTTTTAAACCACTTTTCACACCCGCAGCATTCAATAACTCGCTATCAGCTTTTATAACTTGATTCCCTTTTGATTTCATGTGTATGGTTGGCGAATCAACACCATTATATCCAAGTAGTTTTTAACACTTTCATCTGAAGATGTTAACCAGCCTCCGCCTAAATAACTGATTTATCTAACAGGAAGTCGATCAGACTGATGTTCAAGATTCCCTTATCATCATACCACCGTTTTCCGATATCTTTTCTCACTACCATCTTCGGGAATGAATCCCCCGTAAGTGCAAACGGACGAAGTTCTATTTCTGCTTTATCTTCCGTGACCATTGCATAAGCTGATTGGATATAAGTTCTCTTGCCGCCGGAATTGACAACAAAGTCTATCTCTCTCGGCGTACGAACGGAATTGCCATTCTCATTAACACTTCTTGCATATACCACTCCAACATCAACGGAGAATTGACGATTTATCAATTCGTTGTAGATGATATTCTCCATGATATGTGTCATCTCCTGTTGGCGAAAGCCAATACGAGCGTTTCGCAGTCCCAAATCTTCGCAATAATATTTATTTGGTGAGTCAAAATAAGATTTCCCCTTTACATCATATCTCTTACTTTCAGAGAATAAAAAGGCGTCCTCTAAATGTCCGATATAAGCGCGAATTGTGTTTGACGAAGCACCTTTCGTCTGTTTTGACTGCAGCGTATCTGCTATCTTAGCAGGATTTGTCAGCGAGCCGATAGAAGAACAGAGTAAATCTAAAATCTGCTCCAATACGTCCTGTCTCTCAATGTGTTTTCTCTCTACAATATCTTTAATGTACACTTCCGTAAATAGTGATTTCAGATAGTTCATCTTTGCCGCGTCATTTGGTCGTGAAAGAATTAGAGGCATGCCTCCATAAAAAGCATAATCATCAAATGCTTCATTCTTATCGCCTCCAACTGTCGAATAGTATTCAGAAAAGCTTAACGGATGAACACGTATTTCATCACTTCGCCCTCTAAACTCCGTCAATATATCGCTTGACAACATTTTGGAGTTACTGCCCGTTACATAAACGTCTAAATTAGACAGACTGCGAAGATCATTTAACGCATCATAAAATGTAATCTTCTCTCCATCTTTATTGTAAGGGTTCGCCACCTTATCTGACATTTGAATTTCATCTACAAAGAGATAGTATTCCTCTTTCTTTCCTTCCACTCTGCTTCTTACATAGGAAGCGAGCTCCAGGGGATTACGATACTTTATATCTTTTGCAAGATCAAGTTCTATAGAAATAATCTGTCCCTCTTTAACTCCGTCTCCAATCAGATAATCTCGGTATATGTTTTTTAAAAGATATGACTTGCCACAGCGGCGGATACCGGTTATGACCTTTACCAATCCATCAAAGCGATAGGAAATCAGCTGCTGTAAATAACTGTCACGTTTAATATTCATCTCAATCACCCATTCATTGAAAATTTCCGCCCATAAAGGCTTTTATATTCACTAATTATACATCATCAAAATCTGATAATCAAGTTTCTATTGAACATTATAGCCTAACCAGACAGATATATTCATTAATACGATGCAGTTTTAAATGCTTTTCACCACTTTTCACACCCGCAGCATTCGATAACCCACGCCTACATGAGTCTGAATATATTGAGGCGAAGACGGGTTTTTCTCTAACTTTTTTCGCAGCGTTGCCATAAAAACGCGCAGGGAAGCCACGTCGTTATCCCAAGCGCTTCCCCATATCTCTTTTGTGATAAATGTATGGGTGAGAACCTTGCCCACATTCCTAGAGAGCAGACAGAGCAGCTTATATTCTATCGGGGTCAGATGCAGCTCCTCCTTCCCCAGATAAACACAGCCCGCCGCATAGTCAATTTTCAGATCACCATTTACAAAGACGGCATTCTGCACCTCTTGGTTTCCGCGAACGTAATTTAATCGTCTCAAAGTCACCCTCAGTCTTGCCAGCAGTTCTTCCACAGAAAAAGGCTTTGTCAGATAGTCGTCGGCCCCCGCATCCAGCGCTACTATTTTATCCATATCTTCGGACCTGGCACTGATTACAATAATCGGCATCAGCGACCATCCCCTGATTTTTTTAATAATTTCAATGCCGTCTACATCAGGCAGTCCCAAATCCAGCAGCACCACGTCAGGATTATATGAGGAAGCCTCCAAAATGGCCGACTCCCCATTTGGCGCGACATGGTACCTGTAATCGTGGGTTTCCAAAGTCGTCGTAATTAAATTTCGAATAGCCGCATCGTCTTCTACGACCAAGATCAAAGGTTTATTCATGTAAGGTTACCTCCTCTGCCGGAAGCGTGAATCGGAAAATCGCACCTTTCGGCTTGTTATCTAATACGGTAATTTCTCCGCCGTGGGCGTTAATAATAGATTTGCATAGAGCCAGGCCCAGCCCCAAGCTTCTGTGACTGTCAGCAATTTCCATATTAGCAGTATAAAACATATCAAAGATTCTTTTCTTGGCGTCGTCAGCAATACCTTTGCCATTGTCTGCAATACTGACCACGATGTCACCGCCGCTCTTTGCCGTGGTAATGTCAATTTCAGAACCCTCCGGGGTATACTTGATCGCATTGTCCACAACGTTGATGATTACCTGTATAATCAGTCTGGCGTCCATCTTTGCCATGAGAAACTCATCCGGTCTGTTGACGGTGATTTTGTGCAGCACACTTTTGCGGTCTATATGCTGCAGCGCCTCATCTATCACTTCGTCAATCAGCTCCGCATTGGTATTGAGCTGCATGGAGCCATCCTCCAGTCTGGTCACCGACAATAGGTTTTCCACCAGATTAATCAGCCACATAGAGTCGTCATAGATTGCCGTATATAATGTAAGTTTCTTCTCTTCGCAGATGGTGTGATAATTGGTCATAAGAATACCAGCGTTACCAGAAATAGAGGTCAGCGGTGTGCGCAGGTCGTGAGAGATGGATCTGAGCAGATTTGCTCGTAACTTCTCGTTCTTTGCCAGAAGATCCGCCTCCGCTTTTTCCCTCATGACTCGTTCGTTTTCCAGCGCCATGGCACATTCTCCCAGGATGGAAAGGGTGATGTTGTTCTCAAAGGGATCTAAAGGTTTTCCATCAATCGCAATCCCCACCACACCGTACACCTTGCTGTTGATACGCACCGCCAGATAGAGACATTTTGCACTGCTCAAAGTGTCCGTCGTCGCCCCCGCATGCTTGTTATTCTTAAATGTCCAGGCAGCGACAGCCTTTTCGTTATCGCTGAGAAAACTTTTGTCTTCTTCGTCGTCACTATCTTCCGCCAGAAAGGCCACAGGTTCCCCCAGTTTCTCCTCCCCAGCCAAATAGAAAACGATATCCCGCTTCAGCAATTTTGTCAACTGGGTTGAAATAATCTCTACAATCTCTCTTCTCGGTTTGTTGCTCTGCAGCATCTGATTTGTCTCCAACAGGATTTTGGTGCGATAGGCCGTCCTCACCGCCTGTCTCGCATACTGTTTAAGCTTCACTACTAAAGTGCTGGTGATAAACGCAGTAATCAGCATGACCAAAAACGTTACGGGATAGCCGTTATCATAGGCAGTAAAAGTAAACCTGGGATTGGTAAAGAAAAAGTTAAAAATCAATACGCTGACCACAGAACTGACCAGGCTATAGCCTTTGCTGCTTGTAAACAGGGAGGTAAACACGACCCCTAAAATATAGATCATGATGATATTGGCTTCACTGAATCCCATATCGTAGAAAGCAAATCCCAGCAGGGTAGAAGCCGCTAAAATAGCCAGGCTCTTCAGTGTATCAGGAAGAATAAATTTACCTGAACGCCGCGCCGGCCTCTGCGGTTTATAGTAAGGCGCGTCTTTATCCGGAATTACATAGATTTCCAAGCCGGGTGCAGCCTCTATGAGTTTGTCCGTCAGAGTTTGCTTGCTGAATAAATATTTCTTCTTCGCGCTATATCTGCCCATAACGATCTTAGAAACGCCTGACAAACGGGCAAACTCCGCAATCTGCAGAGAAATGTCGTCTCCATACACTGTCTCGACTTTTGCTCCAAGCTGTGTCGCCAAACGAATATGGTCCCGCAAGCGTTTTTTATCCTCTTCATTGACAGCCGAAAATCCTGGTGTTTCAACGAAGAGGGCTGTCAGCGTCCCTTTGAAGGCACTGGCCATTCTGGCCGCTGTGCGGATAATTTTTTTATTGGACGGCGAGGCTGAGAGGCAGACCAAAATGTGCTCGTCGTTGTAGTACTCGGCATTGGTCACATTCCTAACTCGCTCCGCCAGCTTGTTCATTCGGTCTGCGCACCGGCGCAATGCAATTTCACGCAGAGACGTAAGGTTCTCTATACTGAAAAAGTTTATCAAAGCTCGTTGAGCTTGTTCATCTCTATAGATTTTCCCTGCATTGAGGCGGTTAATTAAATCCTCCGGTTCAATATCCACTAGTTCCACTTGGTCCGCCTCATCAAAGACGGAATCAGGAATCCTTTCCTGCACCGAAACTCCGGTAATAGCCGCCACCAAATCGTTGAGGCTTTCGATGTGCTGCACGTTGACCGTCGTATAAACGTCGATCCCCGCTTTCAACAGCTCTTCTATATCTTTATATCGTTTTTCGTGTCTGCAGCCGTCGGCATTGGTATGAGCCAGTTCATCTACGAGAATGAGTTGAGGGTTCCTTGCTAATGCCTGATCCAGATCAAATTCTCGCAGAGTCATGTTTTTGTGTTTAATTTCAAGAGTTGGCAGGGATTCCAAACCTTTCATCAGTTCCAGAGTCTCCGGCCGGGCATGAGGTTCAACATACCCTGCAATAACGTCAATACCTCGATTCTTTGCCGCCTGGGCAGCCTTTAACATGGTATAAGTCTTTCCTACGCCAGCGGCATATCCAAAGAATATTTTCAAGTGCCCAGACTGCTGTTTCTCGTCTTCTCTTCTTATGGTTTCTAATAGTTTATCCGGGTTTACCCTTATTTCTTCCATATGTGCCTCCTCCAGACGTTTATAGTATACCACGAAGAGAGCCACGTGCAATCGGTATTTCTAAGTCACTCTCGCCTAGAATACCGGCTCCATATGTCCCTCTTCAAGAATCTATTTTAAAATCCCGTCCAGCATTAAATTGACTTTTAATACGTTGACGGTCTTCTCGCCAAAAATACCTAAGAACTTACCCTCAGAGCATTTATCAATTATCGTCTGCACCTGCTCTTCTGTCATCTTATTCTCTTCTGCAAGTCTCGGAATCTGATATTCTGCTGCTGCCGGTGAAATGCCTGGATCAAGACCACTTCCTGAACAGGTTACCAGGTCTACAGGAATCGGCGTGTCCTGCATTTTCGGGTTGGCTGCGCGAATCTTGTTTACCCTTTCCGCTACCATCTGTTCATACGCATCGCTGGCAGGACTTTTATTAGATGGCGCCGCATACATCAGGCGGTTGCCGTCTTTGTCCGTATAGGTGGATACGTCCACGTTCATGATTCGTCCCCACATGTACTTTTCATCGCTGTACTGCTGCGCTAACAGCTCAGACCCATACTTTACGCCGTTGACCTCGATAATGCTCCCGTTGGCTTTATCAGGGAAAAGCAGTTGTGCAAGACCCGTGACGACTCCTGTATACACGATACCACAGACCACAGAAAATATGATGAAAATCATCGCGGCCTTTGGTAATACTGATTTGAAAGTTTTCATAATTAATTCCTCCCTAATGGTATTACTTATATTAATCCCAGAGCCGCCAGCAGCATATCGATCAGCTTGATACAGATGAACGGCGTGACGATACCCCCAAGTCCGTAAATCAACAGGTTTCTGGTCAGCAATTTGCCAGCGGACACTTCCCGATATGCTACACCCTTTAACGCCAGTGGAATCAGAGCGATAATGACTAGCGCGTTGTAGATGATTGCAGCCAATACTGCGCTCAATGGAGATTCCAGCCCCATGATGTTTAAGGCTGACAGTCCCGGGTACAGTCCCATGAACAGAGCCGGGATAATTGCAAAGTACTTCGCAACATCGTTGGCAATGGAAAAAGTGGTCAGGCTCCCTCTCGTCATCAAAAGCTGTTTACCGATACGAACGATATCGATTAGCTTCGTGGGAGAGGAATCCAGGTCAACCATGTTGCCTGCTTCCTTTGCCGCCTGTGTACCTGTGTTCATCGCTACGGCCACGTCAGCCTGCGCCAAGGCCGGGGCGTCGTTGGTGCCGTCACCGGTCATGGCTACCAGATGGCCTTTGGTCTGATAGTCGCGAATCATATTCAGCTTACTCTCTGGCGTAGCTTCTGCCAGAAAGTCATCTACGCCGGCTTCTGCCGCTATGGCCGCTGCCGTCAAAGGATTATCACCTGTAATCATAATGGTCTTGATGCCCATCTTGCGCAGATCTGCAAATTTATCTCTCACGCCTTTTTTGATGATATCTTTCAGGTGGATGACGCCAAGAATTTTATGGTTCTTGCTGACAACAAGGGGCGTGCCTCCCTGTTCGGCAATCTTTGTAACCACCTCCTCACATTCCTTGCTGTAAGTGCCGCCTCTGGCTATTATGTAGTCTCGAATCGCATCAGCCGCCCCTTTGCGAATTTCATGATCGTCATAATCCACACCACTCATTCTAGTCTTGGCAGTGAAGGGAATAAAGGTAAACTTCTTGTCGCTGAGATTTCTCTCTCTGATGCCGAATTTCTCCTTTGCCAGAACTACGATACTCCTGCCCTCCGGCGTTTCATCAGGCAAAGAGGACAGCTGGGCTGCATCAGCCAGCTCTTCTTCTGACGTGCCGTCCACCGGCACAAAGGTATCCGCCTGTCTGTTGCCCAAGGTAATGGTTCCGGTCTTATCCAGCATCAAAATGTCCACATCGCCGGCCGCTTCAATGGCACGGCCGCTCATGGCCAAAACGTTGGCCTGATTCAGCCTGCTCATGCCGGCAATACCAATAGCAGAGAGCAGGGCTCCAATGGTTGTAGGCGCCAGGCAGACCAGCAGCGCAACCAAGGTGGTTACAGATGTCGGATTGTCGATTCCCGCCTGCCTTGCAGAGAAAAGGGAATAGGTATACAGTGACAGCGTAACCAGAATAAATATGATAGAAAGCGCCACCAGGAAAATCTGCAGGGCTAATTCGTTGGGCGTCTTCTTTCTGGACGCGCCTTCGACCATAGCGATCATCTTATCCATAAAGCTCTGTCCCGGTTCACTGGTCACTCTGAAAATGATCCAGTCTGACAAAACCTGGGTACCTCCTGTCACGGCGCTTCTGTCGCCGCCGCTTTCCCGAATCACAGGGGCAGATTCTCCCGTGATAGCACTTTCGTCAACTGATGCCGCACCATATACTACATCGCCGTCGGCAGGAATTTGTTCTCCTGCCCGAACGATGACCAAATCCCCCTTTTTCAGAGCAGCAGCGGAAACCACTGTGATCTGATTTATTTCCTCAATAGACGGAATCCTGTTGGCATCTACGTCTTTTCTCGATGCGCGAAGGGTGTCCGCCTGCGCTTTGCCGCGACCCTCCGCAATGGCTTCTGCAAAATTTGCGAACACGCAGGTGAACCAAAGAATAACCGCGATCGACAGGGTGTACCCCGCCGGTGCATCCTTTGTGCCCATTAAAGCTGCAATCCAAAGAATCGTAGTAAGTATTGCCGCAACGTATACCAGCAGCATGACAGGATTCTCGGCCTGTGTCCTTGGATTCAGTTTTATAAAGGAATTTTTCACAGCGCGCAGCAGAATTTTTTTGTCTGTCATAGAACTTTTTACTTTTTCAGTCATCTATTTATACCTCCTTCGGCGTCTATTATAATACATTGCTGACAAATTCCGCGATCGGACCCAATGCTAACGCCGGGAAGAAACTGAGGGCGCCTACGAGAAGAACAATCATGATCAGCAGGAATACGAACATTCCGTTGGTCGTCGATAGCGTTCCTGCAGTAACCGCAATTCGCTTCTTCTGGCCCAGACTGCCTGCAATAGCAAGTGTTCCGATAACCGGCAAAAATCTTACAAAGAGCATCACCAATCCTATGGTGATATTGAGGAATACGGTGTCAGCATTAAATCCTGCAAAGGCAGAGCCGTTATTTCCTCCAGCCGACGAGTAGGCATACAGCACTTCGGATAAACCGTGTGCGCCGCTGTTATTTAAGCTGTCCGCAACCTCTGGAACTGCTGCCGCAAGACCGCTTCCAATCAAAATAGCAATCGGGGTTGCCAGGCAGACCATGACGGCCCATTTCATCTCATAGGGTTCAATCTTCTTGCCAAGGAATTCCGGAGTCCGCCCCACCATCAAACCCGCTATGAAGACCGTCAGAATAGCAAAAGCCAGCATACCGTATAGTCCGCAGCCCGTACCTCCAAACACGACTTCTCCCAGCATCATCAGCAGCATCGGTATCATGCCTCCGATCGGCGTGTAGCTGTCGTGCATGGAATTGACAGATCCATTGGATGCAGATGTGGTGAAGACTGCCCAGGTAGAGGATGTGGTTATGCCAAATCTGCTTTCTTTCCCTTCCATATTGCCCCCTGCCTGATCAATCATGCTGATGTTCACGGCTCCATCCTGCGCTAACTGCGGCGTTGCAGCCTGCTCGTTATAACCGACCACCGCCAGGCTGACTGCCATACACAAAAACATGGCCATAAATATAGCTGCGCCCTGTTTTCTGTTCTTCACATTGCGCCCAAAAGTGAAGCACAGGGCGACTGGAATTAACAGCAGTGAAATTATTTCAATCAGGTTTGTAAAGGCGTTTGGATTCTCCAAGGGGTGCGCTGAGTTGACGCCCATATATCCGCCTCCGTTGGTGCCGGTCTGCTTGATAGCCACCTGGCTGGCGGCTGGACCCATGGGAACAAAACCTTCAGTTACAATCTCTGCGTCTTCAACGATTTTGTCATCGACGGTCACTAGATTTTTATTTAAATCGATGTCTGCATCTTCGATAATTTCACCCTCCTGGGTCACTGCGATTGGTTCCACCAGCTTTACCTCTTCCGCCGGTTTCAGGTTTTGAATGACACCGCCGCCTACTAGCGCCAGGGCGATTACTAAGTTTAATGGAATCAATACGTGAATTACGGTCCTCGTCAGGTCAACCCAGAAGCTGCCCAATCCTTTTTCTTTTATTTTGGTAAAACCCCTGATCATGGCAAAGAGCACTGCGATGCCAGTGGCCGCTGAGACGAAGTTTTGCACCGTCAAGCCCAATGCCTGGGACAGATAACTCAGAGTGGATTCACCGCTATATGCCTGCCAGTTTGTATTAGTCACAAAACTGATGGCCGTGTTAAGCGCTAAATCCCACTTCACATTGTCCAGACCCTGTGGGTTGGCCGGCAAAAATGCCTGCAGCAGCTGCAGCAGAAAAACAAAGAGCAGCCCAATGCCCGAAAAGACCAGTACGCAAACCGCATATTTTTTCCAGGACATATCCTCGTTTTTGTCAACTCTCATTACCTTGTATACCGCATTCTCACACGGCGTTAAAACCTTCGAAAGTAACGTCCGTTCTCCGTTCATTACTTTGCCGATATAGGTTCCCAGCGGAATACCCAGCAGGACGAGAACCACGACATAAAGTATGTATTGCGCAACTGCAGCACTCATTGTTTGTCACCTCTCATTAAAATTATGAAATAGTAGATAAGCATAACGACGGCCGTCGCGCCTATCACAGAAATAAGTATGTTCATCTATTTTTCCTCCTTTATGGTTTTGTGCAGAATTTGCAAAGCATGTCATTTCATATTACGAGTCTACCATCCCGCGCTTTAAGACGGCATTAAAGACCGGTTAAGCGTATTAAGATTCCATAAAGATTAAATCCAACCCATGAAATAAGATATGGGAAACAAAATTACCAATATAGAGAGAAACACGCCTGCTAGGATCATTGTCGGAATTCCCACTGCTATAAATATAGAAAAAGTTAATCTGCGCATTGAAACTGACATCCCTATCCCTCCTTTCACCTTCTATGATGAACCATCCGCCATTAAATCGGTAAAAAGAGATTTGCCGGGGATATTAAGAATGCATAAGACAGCAAAACCCCGCGAACATATTCGCGGGGTTTTAACTTTGTTTCAGAGTGGTTACTTTGTGCTCTCTTATTTTGTTTCTCTTTTTATTCTTGTTTTCTTTTCTTCGTACAGATCGTTACTCCCAGCCCTGCAAACGAAAGTAGCAGGATTGCTATCCACCCAGCCATCTGCTGCTCGTCGCCAGTCCGCGGTTGATCTGCGTTTTCCGATTTTACAGGATCTGCTTTTTTAACGTCTTCTTTATCCAAATCCAAATGTTCATCATCCGGAAGTGATGGCTTAACGACATCACTGTCATCATCTTTATCGGGATCTTCAAGATGTTCGTCATCCGGCAACGGTTCTGGACTTGGTTCTGGATCAACGGGCGGATCAATCGGTGGGTCCTCAGGGGATACAATTGGAGGTGCAATCAAAGCAGGCAGATCTTTGATTTCCTTCGTATGGCAGACTTCACATGACCTTTCCTGTTGGCCTTTTATACCAATTTGTGGCTCAACTGTTGTTATCCAATTGCCGAAGGTATGCGGCAGTTTTGGTATTGGAATTGTTACTATTTCCTCACACCCTGGATTTTGACATGCTTTCGTTTCGAAACCTTCTTCCGAACATGTAGCGGCTTTATGCTCTACTATTTTCATATCATGACCAAGCTTAGGCAAAATTGTCTTTCCTTCATAGTCACAGCCGGCACGCCCGCATTTTCCAACAGCGTATCCGTCTTCTGTGCACGTCGGTTCTACTCTTTCGCCATCTCTGATGTCATGACCCAACGGATCGATACCAACAACTTCTCTATAATCACAGTACTTACATGTGATTACTTTCTCACCGGCTTCCGTACAAGTCGCCGCTTTTGTGATTTCTTCCTCCAGAGTATGTTCATACTGAAAGGTCACAGAAATACTATGCGGTTTCGTTACATTTGTAAAGGTATATGAATTATCCTTTATATCTGTAACTTCTCCGTCAATCGTTACCTGATCTACGACATAGTGCTGATTCGGCGTAAACTGAATCGTCTTACTTCCGCCATAGATCACTGATCCGGTTGGTGTGATAGAACCATTCGCTCCAGCACTGGTAGAGATAATAGGATTGAAGTTTGCATATACATAGTAGCGAAGCTTTTTGCCAACCACTTCTCCTACCGTTGCACCTCGCTCCAGCTTAATAATATTGCCATTTACATTAAACGCCGATTTCACTGGCCACGAGTGGTTCTCCTTCTCCCAGCCTTTGATAATTCCGGTTCCGTCAAAGGTAATTCTATGGCTCCAACCTGCAAACTCCCAACCATCATTAGCAACAGCGCTAAATGTCTTGCTGCCAGTCATCTGTGGGAATACAGAGGATGGCCAATTGCCATCAACGAATGTAACGCTTCCTCCACCATTGGTACTGTAGATATGGACTTCACAGTCATCCAATAGGGTCTGATACTCAGTATTTTCTACGTACTGATTGTCTGCCGCATAGGCAAATGAACTAAACATTAAAATAAGAATAAACAGAGCACACAATAACGCAAAGCTTTTTTTGCGTTTCATTTACGTTCTCCTTTCTGAAAGAATACTTGATATTCTTCAATACGGGAAATGTAAGATTGAAGTCAATTAGACCGTTCTCACATTTTAACGGATGTAAATGAATGGCAACTGGCTATCTCGAAGGCGGATCCCTGCGCCCCGAGACCCTCTAGTTTTGCGTCACCGCCTCACAGCGGTTTTGCCTTTTACTCTTCTTATAAATTATACCCCCCCCCCGTATATTTTTGTCAATCGCAATTCGCTATTTCGTCATAATTTTCAGTTTTAGTCGTCGTTATTAAAGGGGGTGGGGGGTATTATCAGAGATCATAAGAAAAAAGCTGCCTGAAATCAGACAGCTTTTTTGCTTTGATATATAAAACTTGTTTTTAGAAAGGTCCATAATTTATCGCGTTGGCGATGACGATGAGTACAAATCCGGAAACAATCATGGTTGCAAATGTTTTCCATGAAGCTTTCAGCCAGTCGCCGTAGTTTGTGCCAGTCAGTGCGCAGCAAACCATGCCGCCGCCCGGCCATAACATGTTCGTAAGACCGTCACCAAGCTGGTAAGTGAGTACCATTACCTGCTGGTTGATGCCGAGCATCTTTCCGAGAGGGCTCATGATCGGCATCATCATGACAGCCTTGCCGGAACCGGATACGACTAAGAAGTTAAATGCAGTAACGAAGAGGAAGATCAGCAGCAATGTGATGATTGCGCTCTTGCCCTGGAGACCGTTGCCCATGTAGTAAACGATGGTATCCATGATCTTACCCTGATTTAACAGTACCATTACAGAACGAGCCAGTGCGATGGCGAATGCAGCTCCAAGTACCTGTGACGCACCCTGTGTGAACAACTGGCAGAACTGGTTGACGTTGATTCTGAAAATCACTGCTAGGATAATTGCCATCACTACGTAAAGTGCAGCGAACTGTCCCAGACCAAATTCCAGTTTCAGACATCCGTAAGCGGTGAAAAGAACAATAGCGACAAAGATAATTAATGCAAGCTTTCTCTTTCCATCAAATGGAACCTGCTCTTTTCCATCATCTTTTGCTTCAGCCTGTTCAGCTAACTGTGCCTTATATTCGTCTGCAACATAACTCTTGTCAGGATTCTTTCTGATTTTGCTGCCATAGAGCAGCGCGCTGACCAGACCGATGACGAAGAGGACCGCAAATACGATTGCACGATATCCGATACCGGAGAACAATGGCAGACCGACTAACTGCTGTGAAATACCTGTCGTAAACAGATTCACCATACCGCAGGCAAAGCCTGCTGTAGCGGCGAAGCAGATGGTCATCATACCCATGATGCGGTCGTAACCCAAGGAAATAACGATTCCAGTAACGATTGGGAAGAATGGATAACAGCCTTCGCCAGCACCCATGATGTTCATTCCTGCAAAGTAGACGTAGAAAATGAGGATCGCGATGACGTTTTTACCGTTTGTCACCTCTGTCAGCTTGCGGATACCAGCTTCCAGTGATCCGCTGTAGTTGAGGATTGCCAGTGATCCTGAGCAGATCAGCAGGGAACCCATGATGGTTCCAGCTTCAACAAATCCAGTGTAGATGGATGAGAAGAAGTCCATGAAACCGATTGGATCTTCATTCTTGATGAATTGGAAGTTATCTGTGTTAACTAGTGTTTGACCCGATTCAGTCAGAGTCCTTTCAAATTCGCCATTCGGAATTATGTAAGATAATAGCGTTACAAGTAACATGATAATAAATAGAATGGCATAAACGTGTGGCATTTGAAAACTTTTCTTCTTGTTTAATGTTTCTCCCATGTTTTCAGTCGTGCAGTAATTTTTACTGCAGTTCTCCTTTTACAAATTTAGATTTTTTCTAGGCAATCTATAAACCTATTTGATCATCTCTAAATTTTTCCTACCCCGTGAATGTTGAGCACATTTACATTTCATTTTATGAGCTTTCGAGCCTATATAGTGCAAATGTAGTGCCAACTTTCGAAATTGTCTAAAAATGCACCTTTGTAATCATATGCGGCAAAATCACGAAACTGCATGTAAATTTTTATTTACGCATTTTGTAAAAAAAATTACACGGTGTAAATAAAAATTTACACCGTGTATCATTGTCAATTTTTATTGACGCTTGTACGCAATTTTACCTTCTACCATAGTCAGATCCACGGCCGTCGTATGGATTTCGCCGACTGGAATCTCAAAGATATCCTTATCGACTACAACCAGGTCCGCATATTTTCCGACAGTGATGCTGCCTCTCACGTTCTCAGCAAAGGACGCATAGGCGCCCTCGTAGGTAAACATCTTCACTGCCTCTTCTAATGTCACCGCATTTTCCGGGTACCAAGACTTCTGCAGTTCTCTGTTTGTGCGCGTCACTGCGTATTCTATGTTTGGCAGGATGTCAAACTTTTCAACTGGACAGTCGGAACCGCCGCTCTGATGGACGCCCATGTCTTCAAATCGGCGCCAGTTATAGCTGGTCCTTGCCAAATCGCTTCCTACGCAGTCATCGACGATGTTCATATCATAACGGACAAAGACCGGCTGTACGTAAGCGAGAAGATTTTGTTTTCTGAACTGCTCCTGCTGTTCTTCATCCATGATCTGACAATGTACGACACCGTGGCGGCAGTCTGTGCGCGGATTTTCCATCTGCACTTTTTCGTAAGCGTCCAAAATCTGCTGCAGTGATCCGTCTCCGATACAGTGGGTGGCAATCTGCATGCCGTAGTCGTGGGCCAGCTTGCACATCTCATATAACTGCTCGTCAGTATAATTAGCCTTCCCCTTTGTCTGGGGATCGTTGGCATAAGGCTTTCTCATATAGGCAGTATGAGCGCCCAAAGATCCGTCTGTCACGATTTTGAGGGGGCCGACTCTGTAGAAACCATAGGATTCACCTGTACGGTGTCCTTTGTCGATAAAGTCCTGCAGCAGTTCCTTGCCCCAGAGCATGCACTGCTGATAAATTCTGATCGGCAGTTCTCCCGCTTCTGAAAGTTCACGATAGGCCTCCATGACCCTTTCCCCTGCCTCTCCTGGAATCAGAAGAAAATCGTCGGAGTGCAGTTCTGTAATGCCCTGTGCAGCCGCCTGATTACAGCCGAAGAGAATCAATTTTTTAATTTCTTCTTTGTCCGGCAGAGGCAGCGCGTCTGTCACCACATTTTGACTGTCTTCTTTCAAGATGCCATCGGGACTGCCGTCTTCATAAAATCCCATATTGATCTGAGTAGAATCTTCTTTTTCATCCAGCAGTCCCATGGTCTCCATAGCTTTCGTATTGCAGACCGTAATATGGTGGCAGGTTCTGCGGATGGTCAGCGGAACGTCCTCCGTAATCTGATCCAGGTCTTTTCTCGTCGGAATCGTCTTCACATCCCAATCATCCTGATTAAATCCTGTACCCTGTACCCATTTGTCGTTTTCCTTCGCCCAGGCCACACGCTCTGCACAAAGCCTCTTCACATCGCCGTAGCTTCTGCAGTCCGTCAGGTCGATCAGGCTTGCCTCCTGTGCATAGAACAGCATGTGCAGATGGGTATCGACAAATCCGGGAAGCATCAGACGTCCCGCCAGGTCGATCTTTTCTGTTTCAGGTCCGGCTGTTTTCAGTATCTCTTCATCCGCTCCCAATGCCACGATAACGCCGTTTTTCACCGCCACTGCACTGCATATCGGATAGGCTCTGTCCTCTGTATAAATCTTTCCGTTGTAGAAAATTGTGTCCATTTTTTTCTCCTCCTCTTCATCAACTATGTTAACAGGTATTCTATTCTCTCTTCCGCAAAATGTAAAGAAAAAATTCTTATAACACAATTTTCCAGCTTGCAGTCTAAAAAGAAGTGTGCTATAATGCAGAAAAATATCTATGAGCTTCCTAACCCCGATCAATATTGAGCACATTGATGAGCCATTTCATGTAATATGAATGGTTTAAGGAGGAGAAAGATGAAAAGTATATTGGAAGCTTCACAAGCTATTAAGGATCAGATTATAGAGGATCGTCATAATCTTCACAGAAGACCGGAATTCGGTTTTGACCTGCCGGAAACGGCCGCTTACGTTCAGAAGAGATTAGCAGAGATGGGTATCGAATCTCAGCCTTGCGGAGGACCGATCGATCCAGATCTGAGAAAGAAATTTACTTTTGCAGGGTTTCCTGACATGGAGAATTCTACTGGCGTAGTTGCTACCATCGGGAAAGGCGAACCTTGTATTTTGTTGCGTGCAGACATGGATGCTCTGCCGATGCAGGAAGCCGAAGGCCTTGTAGACTTCGTCTCCGAAAAACCGGGAGTGGCTCACATGTGCGGTCATGACACCCATACGGCGATGCTGCTGGGGGCTGCAAAACTTCTCAAAGACAGAGAAGATGAACTTTGCGGCACCGTCAAGCTGATGTTCCAGACCGGTGAAGAATGCGGCTGCGGTTCCAAGTTCATGGTAGAACACGGCGTTTTGGAAAATCCGAAAGTTGACGCTGCGTTTGCCATTCATATCATGTCCAACGAGGAAAAGGGCGTCGTCGGCTACACGCCAGGCATCACCTCTGCCGCCATGGATACCTTTATGATCAAAATCAAGGGCAAAGGCGGACACAGTTCCATGCCGCAGGACTGCGTAGACCCTCTGATGATTATCAACCAGTTATATACGACGCTGAACCTGCTCAGCTGCAGAGAAATCGACCCGAGAGAAACAGTCGCGCTGACTGCCGGAAAGTGCGGCGGCGGTACGGCTGCTAACGTCATTCCTGACACTGCTGATATGCAGGTTGCCGCCAGAACCTTTAACAGAGATGTTACAAATCACTTGGTTCAGAGAATCCCTGAAATCGTAGATCACACCGTGAAGATGTGGAGAGGTGATTATGAAATTATGCCATTCCACACACCTTCTACATATACTGACGCAGATCTCTGCGACGAGCTAAAGCCGTTTATCTCTGAGATCATGGGAGAAGACAGAGTAAAGGTGATGCCTTGTATGGCAGGAACCGAAGACTTTGGTTACGTGACGGAACAAGTTCCCGGCATGTTCGCATGGCTGGGTGTCGGCAGCAAAGACTCTGCTCCGATGCACAATCCAAATATGTTTGTCGACGAAGAGATGCTGCCTTACGGCTCTGCAATCCACGCAAATGTCGCCATCGAATGGCTGAAGAAGAACCAAAAATAAGCTTGATATCAGCCCGGGCTAAGGTCCGGGTTTTTTGACATGTCCAGGAGGGGAATATGAACGAAATATTGAACGCTTCAAAAGCGATAGAAGAACAAATAAAAGAAGACCGCCACAATCTGCACAGAAAGCCGGAGGTCGGCTTTGATCTAAAGGAAACCGCTGCTTACGTAAAGAAACGCCTAGGGGAAATGGGTATCGAAGCCAAAGCCTGCGGTGGTCCCATCGACGAGAAGTTCCGTGCTGATTTTGTAAAAGCCGGCTTCCCTGACATGGCTGAATCCACCGGCCTGGTGGCGACCATCGGCAAGGGCGAACCTTGCATCCTGCTCCGCGCCGATATGGACGCTCTTCCGATGCCGGAGGCAGTAGGTTTGGTGGATTTTGCGTCAGAACATCCCGGTGTCGCCCATACCTGCGGTCACGACGCACATACAGCGATGCTGCTGGGAGCTGCCAAATTGCTCAAGGAAAGAGAGTCGGAACTTCAAGGTACCGTAAAGCTGATGTTCCAGACTGGCGAAGAGTGCGGCTGCGGCTCCAGATTCATGGTAGAACATGGGCTCCTCGAGAATCCAAAGGTCGACGCTGCTTTTGCAATTCACATCAACACCCAGCAGGAGCTCGGCACGGTTCGTTATACCGCCGGCATCACCTCATCGGCAATGGACACCTACATGGTTAAGATCAAGGGCAAAGGCGGACACAGCTCCATGCCGCAGGACTGCATCGACCCGCTGATGATTTCCAGCCAGCTTTATACTGCTCTGAATCTGCTGGTATGCCGAGAAGTAGATCCGAGAGAAACAGCTCCGCTCACTGTCGGGAAGTGCGGCGGCGGTACGGCAGCCAACGTCATTCCTGATACTGCAGATCTAGCTGTTTCTTTTAGAACCTTTAACCGGGACGTTCGAAATCACCTGGTAAAGAGAGTGCCGGAAATGATCGACCATACGATCAGAATGTGGAGAGGTGATTATGAAATGTTAGATTTCCATACCCCTTCCACCTTTACTGATGAAAACCTCTGTACGGAGCTGGCTCCATTTGTGGCAGAAATCGTCGGATCGGATAAACTGGCCGAAGCCCCTTGCCAGCCGACGACGGAAGACTTCGGCTACGTCACCGAAAAAGTTCCTGGCATGTTCGTCCTTCTGGGTGTGGGCAAAGAAGGAGCCGCACCGATGCACAATCCGAACATGTACATCGACGAAAGCGCCCTGGCTTACGGCAGCGCGATCCACGCTAACGTCGCCATGGAATGGCTGAAGAAGAATCAGAAATAGAATTCATGTCAACAAAAAAACTGGCGAGTCTGTGGTTTCAACCATCGACTCGCCATATTTGTTTATGATCTCTATAATTTCTCCGCATACTTTTCTGTAATCGTAATCCAACCACCGTCCGCCAGTTGTCCCCGGCTCTTCTTCTTGTTGGTTTTGACAATCTCATAGGATTTCCCCTTTGTGAGAAGTCCAATCCGCTTTGATGTCAGCAGGGAAGACTTTCTCACGATGAGGTTTCCTTTTGCCCTGATCTTTTGATGCTGCCCCGTCAGCTTGGCGTGGAGCACCTTCCACTTTGATGGTTCGATATACGGATAGGGACAGAGTTTGCCGTTTACATCGAAGTGCCTGATGACGTGGTCATCGTCAATGCCCAGCCGCTTCTGAATCGCCTGCACCAAATCAGCCGTATTTTTAATGGTCTTTTCTGTGATATACAGCTTCCCTTTCGCATTTTTCTTGCAGCACATCTCGATGCTGACGCTGTTCTGATTGGTGCACTTGCCAAAGAGGCTGCCGCCATATTTTGCATAGGGGCTGCCCTGGTCGAGAAGGCCGTGACTTCCCACCGCCCAGGCGATGTCTCTTTCTCTGACCGACTTGACGATGTGGGTATCGTTGACAAAATAATGGGCGGAGGCACCTCTGTCACCGCCCTGAAAATAGGTGCCGTTGTTGACAGCCGTAGACGCCGCGCCGACCCAGTGAATCACGATATATTTGATCTTACGGCCGGACGCTTTGTCATGGTTGTACTTTGTCAGCATCTCGGTGACCTTTAGCATGAACCGTCACCGTCCTTCCTATTTTTTACATCTTTCAATCCGCTGCTGGAAGGATCCACAAAGACTCCTAGCACGGCAATTGCCACAGAACCCAGCAGATAAGGGTTCTTGATCAGCTCAGTCAGTGCGTCTGCCACTGCCTGCCAGGTGGTAAAAGTCTCTGCATTGACTCCCATTGCCGTCAAAACGACACCGATGATGCCAATCCAAAAGTATGGATTTTTAATTCTGTTTCTCATATATATAACCCCTTTCCGTTCATTAACACGAGCGCTGATAGCTCTCGTGCCACTTCGTTCTCTTTTCTACAATCGGTAAATCTTTGCACTTCTCGTATAGCTCGGTGCCGGTTCCGTTCCCTCCCAAGGCATGATAGCCTTCGTAGAGATACTCAAGATTTTTGAGTTCGTCGATGGTGATCTCGCCAGTCAAAATGAAAAAGGTGCAGGCCTGATAAAGGCGGTCATGGTTAATCGCCATGACCGCCTGGGACAAGCCCCGGAACTGTTTAAATAGGTGCGTGATCACTCCTACCGCACTGGTCATGACGAGGGTGCACATAATACCGATGATGTTTTCACTGATGTTCTGTAACATGTCTAGCCCTCTTTGAGTAATAAGAAAAGAAGCTCTTAAGCCTCCGTAAAATAATGTCCTATTAGCTGGCCGGGTGGATTTTGTAATGCTATACCGCTGTCCCTGGTGCAGAGATATATTTTACCCTCCCATGTGTAATACTTGTCCTTAAAGATCTCCATGTTAAGCGCAAACGGTATCGGGTCTTCCAACGTGCCTGCATAGGTTACGTCTATTGCTGTCCTTAGGGATGCTGTCGCCTGTCCAGGTCGCCAGTTATCCTGCGTCATATGTGGTGTCATCGTCCTGTGCAGTTTTTCATCGCACACATAACGGTTCCATCCTTCGTCAATCATCTTTTGCGTGATTTCTATACCTGATTTCCATTCAGGGTATAGCTCGACGCTCCTTGCTGCCACGTCGTCCAAGGCTGTCGGGGTCATGCCCCTGATGCTGTCGATTAGTTGTTTTATGTTCATGCTGTCTCCTTTCTTATACGCACAGTGCTATCCATTTATAGATGTATCCACTCCCCAGCATGACACCGCTTGATGATGTGCCGTCATAAATATAATATAATTCATATTCGAAGTTGGTCGGTGTATAAATTGGAACGCCATACAGATATCCTTCATCCAGTGATGGTGTACCATATTGATTGCCTGCTTCTGCTCTCGCAATGTGGTGTGATGCACTGCCATTGCCAACCGTTTCTGTATCGGGATGGTCAAAAAACACCGCACGTCTTAATATATTGGATGTGATTTTCATTGCTGGTGGTTCTTCGTGCCATATTATCACTATCTTTGGTGCAGACGGCAGGTCAAATGATAATGATATGTTTTTCAAGTTTGTTGTAAGTGTAAAGCTGCCACTCGCTACACCAAATTTTTGCAGCTCTACCCCCTTTACCGTCAGGTCTACGTTTGTATATGCTGGTATCATGATGTCGTGATTTGATGGTTCAATTATGGTGCCCCCCCCCCCCCACGATTTTGCGGTTGGGAGGGATTTTACGGCAGCAAGGATTGTTTGCAGCCCCGTGTTGTTTTGTCGTAAGTCTTCTTTATTCATAATGTTTGTCACCTCTCTATAATTTCGATATAGCTACCCAGTTTATTTCACACCCACCGCTAAGTCTTGGAACGGTAACCTTCATTGACACAGAATCAACACTAATATAGATTGAAGGGCGTGGATTTCCTGTTGTTTCTACGATACCAACAATTTTACCGTTAATACCATAATGTGTTGGTGTTGAGGTCAGTCCGTGTGCTATTTCATATGTTTCTTCTGAATATGTGCCAGGAAAATAAACCTCTCCAAATGTAATTTTATATTCTGGCGCATTCCCCATAATACCGTAGATTGATACTCCGCGCTTTATGTTCTCGCTTTTTAAATTGGCTTCTCCTTGAACGGTTAAGACTTGGTCGGTATACGCTGGAATCATGATATCTTCTTTACCTGGTACGATAGTCCCCCCCTGCCATTTTTGGGCACTTGGAAGGGACTGGATAGTTTTTAATGCTACTTGAAGTTCCCCATTGTTAAACTGTAAGCTCTGTTTGTTCCCCATCGTTCTTTACTCCCTCCACAATCTCATTGACTACACCCTGTCAGATTTCCTCATATTTTTCATTAGGGATTCCATACGGGTTGTTCGGCTCTTCTGGTGCAGGTGCATTGATAATTACTTCAATCTCCGGCCTGTAGTCCGATGGCACATCTTCCAGAGTGATATCGCCTGCTCTGACTCGGTTGACATAATCCTGCACGTTGGCAGCCTGTGACTTGATTTCGTCCACCAGGGCATTATATTCTTCCTCCGTAATTGCCTCGTTTCCGATTTTGTTTGGTGCGACAGGGGATGACTGCGTCCCAATCATTATAACTTTCCCATCCGCATTCACTCTTTTATAATAATATGTCATTTTAATTCTTCCTTTCTATCCAATTACAATCCACCTATAATTTGATCGGTTACGCCATTGCAATCCAATTATAAATAATCCCGCCTAGCAAAAATGTATCTGGCATGGTCGCCATCGAACCGGCAATATTGTACGGAGCGCCAAGCCTGATTGTTGTGTGGCTCAATGCGTCTTTGGCGTATTCACTGCATGTCCCATACTGTCTGTTCGGCGTTCCACCAACACTACTTCCATAAGCTGCATTATACATAATATAGCATGGCAGGCTGTCGCTCATGTTTTCAAACGTCTCGGAGATAACCACACGAACGTATGGTTTAATATCAGATGCCTGCATATCAGCATATACAAAGACATATTTCGGCACTACGCCTAAATTGTGATTGATTTCAAATCTGAACGGATCAGTATTTGCCGTAACGGTAAAACTGCCGCTGTCATATTTTTCGAATCTCCCCAGGGACATGTCTTTTAATCTTTTGTAATAGAATCCGTCCTGCATTCCGTCATCTGGGTATCTGCTCATGATATCTGCTGTAACATAATCCCTGAACTGTATATTGAATAGTTTCTCTCCGTCGTATTTACAACCAGTCGCATTTGCAAAAGAGATTACATTTTTGTTTGGTGTCAGGATAAGCTGTTTATCCATATTTGTAAGAAAAGAGCTCACGTAATAATCCCTACTGTCTATACTGCTGCCAAAATATAGCCGCCCTGCCGAATAATCATATGTAAAATATACTGCACTGTCATCCTGTCTGGGTACATAGAACCCGTCCAGGAATGCAATTCCCAACACCGACAAGTTATATTCGTCTGAATATGTGATCACCAATTTGTAATAGTCGGAATAATCGCACCTTGCCGTAAAGCTAATATCGTTATATACGAGGGCACTGTACTTTTTCCACGCATATATGCCGTGCTTTACATCCTCTGCCATCGGCAGCCCGTTGATATTGTCCAAAGCCATCGCAAGGTCGGCGTTATGTAGTTGTAGCTGTTTTTTGTTGCTCATATGTCACCTCCTTACGCCATTGCAATCCAGTTGTATGTAGTGTTAAAAAACTTACCTGCATAGCCGTTGGACTTAAATGTTATGCTGCTATCTGTCGTATCTGCAAATTGATTGGCTGCTTGGATTGTTGACGGTGAAGTGCTGCCATGATACCATCCATAGATATCCACATTAGATGATAGAATTGGGAATTTTGCCTGGATGATGAACCATGTGTAAGTGCTGTCATACGACAGGCCTAATTCGGGCATCAAGATTACATATTTAGGGATAACTTTTAAATTATGTCCGACTGTAATCGTCGCCACCTGTTCTGACAATGTTACGGTTCCAAAGTCGATTGACCTGCTTACATCTGGCCGTGTCCCCTGTATGAGCCGTTGCCCCACATACGCACTGTACCCCTCCAATATCGTCTCGGGCGTGGCATTGGCAAGTGTGACCTTGCCCACTAAAGACTCCAAAATTTCCGTGACAAGAGGCGACTGTGCCTGCACTTCGGGCGTTACGTTTTCCCCACCGCCAGATTTTACAAGTACACTCATTTTCTCACCACCTCCACGATAATCGGTATATCCGCGGTCGGCACGTCTCCGAGAGCCGTAACGACATTGGACTCAATGTCTCCCGCCAGCATCGCACCATTCCAGGCATCTAACTGTTCTGTTGTGCAAGTTTTAGCATAGGCGACCTCAATGTCATATTGTGCATGAGGGTAAGTGGACTCGAAAGAGTAAGTCTTAGTGGTTTTGTTCCAGTTTGCAGCAGTAAGCGTAGCCTTTACATAGGTAAGCTTGTTTGCCTTGCCATTTAGCGCCGTCTGCATCGCCGTAGACACTGGCTTATTTGCATCAGACGTGTTGTCAACATTACCCAGCCCAACGTCTGCCTTGGTAGTTGCGGATACAGGGACATTCTCACTCCCCGTCCCAATATAGACCTTTTTCTCGTCAGTAGCAAAACCCAGTTCGCCCTCCGCAAGTGCAGGCATGTTTGCCTTTCTGCCGCGTTTGATCTGTAATTTTCTAGCCATTATAGTTCCTCCTTATCCTCATTAGAAGGTGCCTCCATCGATATATCCTATAGAAACCACCCCTGCGTTTTTGAGCAAAGGCTCTGCGCTTACATCAGCTGCCGAAAGGGTCACTGCGCCGGTCTTGCCGTTGACACTGAGCACCTTGCAGTCTGGCGTTCTGAGCCATTTCCAATTGGCCAGGACTGACGCACTGTCTCCCGATAGGATATAGGACTTGTTCTCATCAGTTCTGATACAGATATCGCCCTTTTGACAGGACAGAGTCAGCATTGCCGCCTCAGAATCCGCTTCAAAAGTCTCACTGATTGCCAGGGACGGGATCAGGGAATCTGCAATCTTGCCGTTTGATTCTACGACAACGACATTGCCGCTGGCTTTTCCCGTATTCTGACTTGCCGCGGTCCCAAGGCCCGTGATTTTGGATGCGGGGATGGACGGCAGGTCGGAGATTTCGATATTAGAAGCCCCTGTGACACGGCCTTTGCCGTCTACGGTCAGTTTCGTATAAGTCCCCGCCGTCAATCCCGGCATCGTTGCCAGGGATAAGATCAGCTCCACGTTACCGGTGCCGTCAAAGGCCACCGGCTGGGCTGTGCCATCCCCCGAGACCGAGAACTCCCTCGCATTTTTTAGCTTTGAAGCCTCGTCAGCCGTACCTCCATCGGGGTTCAGGTGAACTTTGCCCGATTCGGTTCCGACATAAAGATTGCCGGTGTCCAGAGCCACAGCCAGTTCTCCCTGGGAGAGCAGCAGTTTTTCCACGTTGCTCTGAAGACCGCGCTTAATTTGAATTTTTGCCATTTGTTATTCCTCCTTTTTTATTTAACCATTGCCATCAACCTTTAAATTTGGGTGTGCCAATGGATCTGTCATATGTGTCTGCAAATCAGAGGTCTCGCCAGAAGCAAGTGTCTCAATTTCGTTGCCATTCAAGACCATATTCTGATGTGCATATTCCGAAGTATTGTGTGACTGCACCTGGGTCTCATCGTCAAAATATCCCAGATCGATATTCAGATTCTCAAACCCCACTATGTCGTACACGTCATGGCGATGACTTTTCAGCGCATACTTCTGATCCGCAATATGCTCTGTCAGCAAACCCGCCTCCGGCACTTCTACCGTGACTTTTGACGCGTCTGCCGTCTTAATGACGTGATTCCACTGAATGGAAAAAGCCGGCTGATTCGTTTCGCTTGGGATTTCTTCCCCTTCTTCCGTCGTCGTCTGACACACCATGTAGAGGATCTCTCCCAAATCAGGATCCTCCGCATAAAGCCCCAGGATGTACATTTTGTAAGACTCCGCCAGCCCTTTGTTCTGCAGCATGACCGGCAGAATCACCTCCGTCGGATCATCGGTGTGCAGCTTATCCGACAACGTCAGCGTCTGTTTCGGCCCTGGCAATTCCGTCAAAGCTGGCAGAAGCACCGGGTTAATCTTTTCACTGCCTGACATGGCCTTTGTGAACCTAAGCGGAATGCTGCCGTTGACCAGTTTGGCATCCAAAACCTTTCCCTGCTCTGTCCTGCAGAAATTTACCCATGTAGCCATTAAACCACCTCCTTCACTGTATAAGTTTTCAGAACACTAGCTGCACTGGCCAGGTATTTCGTGATTTCCGTATCATAAAAAATCGACGAAATAATCCTGTAGATCAAATGGGACGGCTTCAATTTGTTGATCTCTTTCCTCACCATCTTCATCAGACCTGGCGGAATATAGCCGCTGCAGACCACGGTAAAGTGATTTTTGCCAGTGTTCTCCTCTATCTTTGTTTCAATTCCTGTTATATTTGTAATAATATCCTCGATCTTCTTGGGCGGCATCGGCGCACGGGTTCTGCGCTTGTTGACGATTTGGTTCCGCCGCTGTTCCTTGGAAAGACTTTCGTTGGGGATGATTCCATAACGCTCTTCCCAATAGGGCAGACTCCAGGTGGCCCTTTGCGGCATAACCTGGTCGGCAAATTCTTCTGCCCACTGCTCCATGCGCTTTATGCTGGCGCCTACCTCCTGCAGCAGCCACAGAAAAACATAGGCGTCGCTGTAAACCGGCGGAAACCAACCGAGAAGCTCTTTTGCCTTTTCACTTTTGAGGATTTCTTCTATCAATTCACTTGTGTAATATCCCATCTGACCACCTATGCACTTTCTGTAAACGTGACGTTTTCCGCAAGAATCTGTGGGAATTCATTGACCGCAATGGCAATGTTCTCCGTTCCGCCATTAACCTGCAAAGACGCAGCCGTATAATCCTGCACGCCACCTGTTACAGAGAGAATCGCACCGATCTTGGTATACTTCACTTCTTTGTCCTCCGGTACCACCGCCATATACGCCGCTGCATTTTTTAGGAATTCCGTCTTCACCGTCTCTAAAGTAGCGTCCTCGGCAAGTTCGATTTCTGCCGTTACCGAAATGTTGACGACGACTGGCGGAATGACGGAGAGCTTTGCTCCGTTGACCGGCGCTTTTCGTTTATCCCTGTCTTCCGGGCTTACAATGTAGTCGTAAACCTGCTGGCAGAGCTCCTCCGTCGCCGGCTTGCCCAAAGTATCTGTCAGGACGATGGTTATGGTTCCGCTGTTGTCGTCTTCCACCGGCGGCACCACGGTCGCAACGCCCGTCCCGTTGACCTCTTCTGCCCATCGTTTATAGTCCGTGTCGTTTCCAACAAAGGACAGCCCCTGCATCTCTTCATATGCAGCAATCCTCTCAATGAGGCTGGCATCGGTTTCTTCGTCGATGCCGCCCGACGTCGCCTGGGGATTGGTCAGACTTTCCACGCCGTCGATGGGGCTGTCCTGCAGGATAATCGTATTTTCAGCCACATTGCCGATTGTTCCAGCTTCTGCCGCTCTGATCAAGATCTCTGCACTGCCGCTGCCTCCTACTTCTGTATCTTCTACCGATACAAAAGCCACCGACGGGATATCCCCGGTGCTCATAGTGGAAAACACCGTTCCTGCCGGAATCACCGTCTCTGGTTGTCCTGTCGCCACCAGCTTTCCCGTGGCAAAGGTAGCCGCTTTCCGCTGCAGGCCATTGACCTCCGCATGGTAGTCCACGTACTCCGGATAGCCCTCACAGAACTTTGGAAAAACCCGTTTCAGGGCTTCTGCTAAAATAAAGCCGGTAAAGTATTCCTCCTGCCTTGCAGTCGGCGCTATGAGATTGTAAGGGTGATTGCCTTCGCTCATGTCGATGTCTTCCGGCATGTCTGCCGTCATTTCATCCATGATATCCGCAAAATCTCGGTCCAGAAAATCCGGAATATTAAATTCTTCAGCCATATCTATCACCTGCCTTCTAAATTCACTTCAAAATCGATCGTGGCTCCGTCAATGCCAACGACCTCTATGTACACATTGACGCTGTCCACGCCCCAATCAAAATTGATCTCGCTCACATATTCCGTGCGTTCGTAGGGGTCTGCGGCAAGCGCCTCTTTCGCTTCTGCTTTGAACAGACTTTCCGCTTCTTCCTTTGTCGTCGCCTGCAGTATTTCGGTGATGGCGATGCCGAAGTCGGAAGAATAGAGGGGGCTTGCTTCTCTCTCCGTCGTCAGACAGTTGATACACCACTGCTTCCACGAGTCGATACCACTGGCCCCACGGACGCAGTTCTGTCCGTCTCTGACAAAATCGCTGTCAAAGGCTGCTGCGCCGATGTAATCATCTTGTTCTTCCAGTTCCTCCATTTCTTCCTCTTCTATCGTCATCTCTTCCATATCAGCAGGAAACAAATTCTCATCACTCATCCTCTTCCTCTCCTTCTCCTGCAATCAGGTCGATGACGACAGGTTCGCTGCCGCACCAAACGATCAGCACCCTGTCGCCCGCCTTCAATTTTTGATAGCGGATGTCCTCCATATACACGCTGCCAGTGACAACCTTTTTCTTTTTCATTACCTTGTCTGATACCGTCCTGCATATGGAGTAATCCCCTTCTGGTATTGGCCCTGGCGACTGATCCGGCTCCAGAGCCAATGCCGAAGAAATGGTTCCAAGCTCTATCAAAGCGCTGCTGCTGCTTTTTTTCACCGT
Organism: Emergencia timonensis; assembly: GCF_900086585.1. Lineage (GTDB taxonomy): Bacteria > Bacillota > Clostridia > Peptostreptococcales > Anaerovoracaceae > Senimuribacter > Senimuribacter timonensis. The sequence continues at coordinate 727,438 of NZ_FLKM01000008.1, read as the reverse complement.
ATGCATGCGGCCCTGCAGGGTCTCACCCAATTTCTCTATATTGCTTGTCATATATACCGAACCTCCTTTTCTGCAAAAGAAAAAACACCTGCAATTTCAGGTGTTTCTCTCTGCTTCATTTTAATTTTCTACAATCTCCTGTACGCGTCCCACTTGGCCGTCTTCCAGCATCACCTTAATGCCGTGGGGATGAAAGCTGCTTTTGGTCAGCAGTTTTCCTACGATCCCTTCAGTCAGTTTTCCTGTGCGCTGGTCAGCTTTCAGGACGATCTTTACTTTGGCGCCGATTTTGACATCGGCTCTGTTCTGTCCGTTTAAACTCATTTTTTCCTCACTCGCTTTATCCAGTTTACCACTATACTTATATTACCACACTTTTGGGGGTCAGATGCACATGGCTTTTTATTTTAATGCACTTTTCATCTTTGCGACGGACTTTGGACCGAAGATCCCGTCGACGACCAGCTTATATTTCTTCTGAAAACTCTTTACCGCCTTGTAAGTATTGCTGCCAAAGATGCCATCAACAGACAGACCGGAAGACATCACCTGGTTCAGGCATTTCTGCAAATCTTTGACCGCACTGCCCTGACTGCCGCTTCGAAGTGTTTTAGATGGACATGCCAGCTTCTTATCAGAAGCCTTCTTCAGCTTTTTCAGTCTGCGCACGTTCATATTCATGGTGTTGTTGTCACCGTTGTGGGTGATTTCATTGACGATGCAGCCGTGTAAGGTTTTCTCGTCAAATTGCACTAGAACTTTATCGCCTTTTCTGACCCAGGGAATGTCCATAGCAGTGATATCGTATTCCTTATGAGGAAGAGCGTTCTCATCCAGTATGTATTTGGCCTCTTTTTTAATTTCTGACAGTTTGGTGTCCTCATCTTTATGAATGACCCTGGTCAGAGTTCCATAGGTTTTTTTGTTGCGTGGGACTCTCGTTTCAACCTTTGTCTTGCCGTTTTCATCGGTTTTTCCAGTTACGACCACGTTGGTCACCATACCGTCCATAGTGACAGACCTGGCATATTGAATCAGCAGTCCATTCTCGCCCCTGGGAATCCGATAGATGGTCTGGTTGCTGCCTTCCCTGTCTATGTGAACCACGTCCTTGACGCTTTTGATCACGTATTTCGTGCCCATCTTTTTCTTTGCCTCGTCTAAGACCTTTGACGTGAGAATATCCGCCAACGTTCCTGACAACGGCAATTTCGGATGGGTGATGTTGCTGTAGTTATACTTTACCTTCACCCCTCTTTTCTTCAGAATCGTGGACACGATCTCCTTCGTCTTCTTACCCTTGGAGAAATAGTGCAGCGCCTCTGAATTCATGAAGTAAATCAGGTTGTCGTAGCAAGTCAAGGTCAGTTCGCTGGAATCTGAACGGGTGTAATTGGTCTCCCAGACGTAGCCGCGAAAGACTTCCTTTCCTTTGTCCACACCCGCGCCCTTTGCATAAATAAAGACACGACTTTTCACAGGAAATAGATTGCTGGGATAACCGAGTCCGTCTATGTAGCGATTGAACATTTTGATTGTAGCTCTCTGGGCCAGTTGTCCTTTCGATTCCGTCAGCGTCAGGCTGGTGACCAGGTTGGTCGCTTCCCCTCTGCTGCTGCTCATGGCTTTCACCACGTATTTCTTGCCCTTGGGAGGGATAACGACGACGGAATACATCGGTCTATAATATAGCATATTTTCACCTCCCTTATTTTTTCGGCAGCTTCAATGTCGTTTTCGGCCAGATCCAGTGTCCGTTGTGAGAAGATTTGAAGCCCTGGGCTTTTGCCGCCTTTTCAATGGTGCTTTTGTTCAGCTTATAGATTTCTTTCCAGCGGGTGCCCTTGCCCAGATATTTTGCTGCAATCCCCCAGAGAGTGTCTCCACTTTTGACGATATGGGTCTTATAGTCTTTCTTCGCTCGTTTTGTCTGCTTCTTGACCGTTTTCGATCTTTTCGTGACATTGACGCTCAAGGATTTATAGGCGATCCATTCGATAGAATACTCTATATCGCCAAAACCGCCTGTGTAGGTGGACGAATAATTGTTGATATAGCATGTAAACTTGTTAATGTTGGTATTTTCGATGGTTAGTTTTACTTTTTTGCGTTTGCTCGCCCACTGCCGCAACAGATCGTCGCAGTCTTCAGGCGCTTCCCAATCACTGACCAGATAGGGCTCTTCTTTCCTGGCCTCGCCGGGGAATCGCCCGTCCCAGGAAATCTTGCGCAAGTCGTTGCCGGACGGTCTGACAAATTCACCGCGGTCCAGCAAATTGTAGCTGGCAAACATGACGTTGCCCCCGTTATCCTTAATCTCCGTGGGCAGCCAGGAAAATTCCAATCTATTGGACGGGTTATTGAATTCTTTTGCTATGATTCTCATGCAATAGCACCTCCTGACGCCGGTGTATTTGCAAACTGCCCCTTAAAGGCCGCATTAAATACTCCTGCAATTTCTTCGCTGATTACTTCTTTGTTTTCTCTTATGGTTTCCACCAAATTCTGTCCGTCCTTCGCTTCGACTTTAATCTCCACGCCGCCGACCTCTACGACAGTCGGCATACCGCCGCCAAAACCGCCGCCGATGGAACCACCGACAATGCCGCCAGTAGCAAAACCCTTCGGAGCGAACCCCGGAGCCTGCAAGTAGCTTCCTACCTGGCCAAACAATTCCATGGCTCGTTTCCTGCGATGCTTGCCCAGCGGAATAATCGCCTCCGGCGCGCCTTCTTCCGCTACGGTAATCAGCTGCGCACCGCCTCTGACATAACCGCCTTCGGCAAAGCCAGGGACATTTCCGCCGATGATGCCGCCACTGCGAAAGCCTTTCAGCATATTGAAGGCACCTTGGACAACCTTGCTGGCAGCATTCAATCCATCTGCAATTGTTTTGCCAGTCCCCTTTTTTCTGTTACCCTTAGTGGTCGAGCTTTTTGTATTTACTGGTGGATCACCAATAATCCGGTTTATTTTACAATACACATCCGTGGTAGTAGCGAGAAACGGCGGAACACCCAACTCCTCTGGTGTAATTGGTGATTGTCCATTAATTACTTTATTTCCATCAATTTGTAATTCTGTGGGTATTGGGTCTTGTTTTTGTATTACAGAATTAGATTTCTGGTCAGTATCAGTCTGCATTTTAGTTTTTCTAAACTGTTCAGGTAGATCTAATCCCGCCGCCATTAGTTCCAAGTGGTCTATCTTTGTTAAATAATCTTGAACCTCCTCAGGTGTCTCTTTATTGGCCTTCTCGTTTTTTTCAGCCAATGCGGTCAGAGCCTTCGTCGTATCGCTCATTTCCTGCTTAAAAGATGAAATCAGTTCACTGCGCTCCTCTTTTCCTTGTATCCCAGCTAATTGTTGTTGCAGCTTTTCAAACTGCGGCGTACTGTCTTTTGCTACTTTGATTGCGGCATTCTCTGATTTATCTGCGTATTTTGCAGCACCTTTAGAGCCGCCTGCTACTTTTTCGGCTGCCTTTTCGCCGCCAAATTTGCCTAGTAAATATCCACCAATACCGCCAAAAATGGTACCTATTCCTGGAAGAATCATTGATCCGGCTGCCGCCCCCGCCAAAGTACCACTCATCTTTGCAACACCTTTTGTAGTTTCATATTTTTTATCATATTTATTATCAGCTTTGAGTCCCTTATAGACATCCATTCCCCCGTCAGCCACACCCATAACCGTCACCGCCGCTCCGGCTGTACCTGCAGCACCTAGTTTAGTAACCAATTGTGTACCCGCTGTCAAGGCCTTTCTTCCTAATGCAGCCCCGCCTCGGACAACTTTCCCAGCGTTATTTGTAACTAGATATTTAGCATTGCTGCCTACATTTTTTAATGCTCTGGCAGTTCTTGCTCCGCCAGAAGATATCGCTGATTTGGCTCCGCGCCCATAGCTTTTGATTGCTTCCTTAGCCGCAGGGGCTTTATCCTTGATAAAATCTGTAGCTTTTCTTGCGCCTTGTCGTATACGACCGTCTTCCCTAAGGAAAGGTTTTCTTGATTTCGTATTACTTCTCCCCCCTTCATTAGATAAATGAGGTGGTGATTTACCGCTGCTTTTCTTAAACTTCTTTAACCCTCTTACTCCGTCCCTTAAAGTTTGAAATCTTCCTATGTAATCGAGTACTTCCATTGCAGTAGAAAACCCAGTTCCTATTGGATCCACTTTAAAGTCTTCCTTCTTTTGGTGAAGATAATCCTTAACATCTTCCACCTTATCCTTAAGTGTTTTTCTTCTAACAGTAGTTTGATCTTCTTGCGTTTTTTTATTTTTTTCAACTCCAATTACAGTTTTTGGCGGATTCTTTTTTTGCTCCGTATTATTCACTATATTTCCAGATAGATTGTTTAATCTGTTCTCCAAAACATTTACTTGTTTTAGAGCTGAACTTCCCTCAAGTCTAATCTGTATCTTATAGGTCCGCCCCAGTAACGATTCAAGTCTCAAGGACATGCTGTTAATCATCCCATCTATACTGCTTTTAATTGCATAGAAGGCTAATATTTGGGCATTCTGAAATTCTTTAAGGCGCATATTTGTTTTATCTAGCACTTGTAAAAACTTATTGTTTTCTGCTGCAATACTTAGCAATACTTCAGATTTATTTAAATCGTTTATCTTTCGATTAGTATCTACCAAACTGCTTTGAAATTGTTCTACGTCTCTTCGTGCAGTTTTTACGCCTTTAGAATTGATATCTATCACTATTTTATTACTCATTCTTCACGCCCCCTTTCTTATTATTTCATTAGCACATCTCCCCTGGCTGGCAAGCTGAAACTGGCTTATTCTTCTTCCTTCCCTGCAAAGTTGCTGACTTTGACAGGAACAAACCCGTCTTCTATAGCGATGAGATCCGACGCCATCATGAAGGCTCTTTCGCCAGGTGTGACCGGGTCGCTTACTGTCCTAAGCCCCAGAAGCACACCTGGCTCCTTGTTATGATTCTGATAAGCAAAGTGCAGCCACTGGGCCACACTGCTTATCCTGATTAGTTTTTTGCGTAGTCCTCTGCCTCCGCTTCCTCTTCATCTTCATCGTCGCTGAGTTTGCTGATATCAAAGATCAGGTCGATCAGTTGGGATTTCTCCCCTGCGATCAGAAGATAGTTGATGGATTCCACCGGCTTCAGCAGGTTGAATTTTTTCATGATGGCGCTGTTGCCCCAGATTTTCTCGCGATCTTCCTCCGCCGTAGCAAGGTAGATGATCCAGGAGTTGAACAGATTGGAATCCAGTTCCCCTCTGACTCGCGGGAGCTTCTTTCCTTGCGGATTCTCATAATACTTTGACGCCTTTTTCCGGGCGAGGGAAATGTCGTCCTCAGAAACCGGATGTACATGAACGGTAAAATAGAGTCGTCCGTTTCTGCGGATCTCCACTTCTTTCGTCATGTCAGGGGTCTGCTGGTATTCTGCCGCCGCCAGCAAAGAGGATACCAGATCATACTCATCCTCTTTTTCTATCTTTGCCGCTACCTTTGCCGGCATATCGGGTTCGTTCAACGGAGTGATGAATTCTGCTCTCGTTACTTCATTTGTATTGTTTTCCATTTTTTCTCTCCTTTTTTTGCTTTTTATTGAAAGGAGAGAGGGGATTGCTCCCCCCCTCTCACAATGTCTTATTTCATTAAAATCCTGATAGTTTTTTTAGCCAGGTCGGTGCAGCGTTGACTCTGTAGGAGTGATTTCTCTTGATCACTTCGCCTGGTGTCAGGGTCATCAGGTCAAACTCTCCGTCCGGAATACAGTCGTCCAGGGCGAGGGTCTGCGGCACGCCGTCAGGTCTCTGTGCTGTCGCCCTGAAACTGAAGCTGATGTTTTTTCCTGCTGCTGCAGCTTCCAGCAAAGGCGCCATAATGACGTCGTCTCTGACGACGGCTTCTGTAAAGGTCAGTGTGTAAGACACATCGGACGGTACGCCGAACTTCTGATAAGAGCCCACCGGCTGATAATCCAGATTGGTGTAGTTGCCTTTGATTGAATAGGTATCGATTTCCAACAGCTCTTCAGATTTGTTGTCGATGACGATGAGCAGCTTTCCGTCTTTCCCTGTCATAATATTTTTTACTAGTGTTTTCTGATCTAACATATTTTCTTTCCTCCTATCTATTATGCCGTCGGCATGTTGCTGAATCTATAGTGCAGATATATTTTTTCCAGGCTGTCGATATCGTCCGCCTCTACGACGAACCAGGCGCTGTCGCTGGTCTTAGGGTTCTCCGCATCCAGCGTAAAGGTCGCTCCGTCCAGAATTTTCTTTTCTCTGGCCATGTCTTTCAGCAGTCCCATCCCGGCCTGCAGAACGTCGGCGATGCCGTTGTCGTCGCAGTTGACCTTGCCGATCAGTCGTTCCATGATGACGTCCAATCTGTGCATCAGTTCATTTCTCACCTTAGTCCTCTTCAATTTTTTCCAGCCCGCATCCTGGTTTTCATCTGGCGCTACCAGTGTTGTCACGCCGGAGTCAAACCAGATCTGTCCGTCAGAGCTCTTAGAGAACAAAATCATACCGGACAAAATCGCCTCTTCATACTGCGCGTTTGTGAACTTCTCTGGCACATCAATGGCGTTTTTGATGGCTCTGTGTACGATGCTCTTGTTAGACGGTGTCGCTGCGATTGCGCCTGCCAGACGGGCTGCGGCCATGATTGGCGGTGCGGCCTTTCCATCTGGATCCGTATAGGAATTGCCCATAAAAGCAATCTGTTCATCATTGAAGCCTGCGGCCTTTGTCTTTCTCTCGTTGAAAGCAGCAGTCGTATCCGCGCAGGCAACGCCGATCGGGAACTTGCCCACTTTGACGACCTCGTCGATGTATTCGTGAAGCAGGTTCTGCACGCCCTCGGCGATAGTGTCACAGCAGATGACGTTATAATAGTACGGTTCCAGCGCGTAGAATCCTTCCACATATCCGTCTCCTGTGACAGACGGGTTGCTTCCGCCAGTCAGGGCTTGTTCAAACTCTGCCACTTCGCCGGTTTTTCCGCCTTCCATGGTGACATAGGCACTGCTCTGCAGCGTATCAGCCAAAGAAGCTGCTTCTCCGTCGCCAACTGCATCAAAGACGAAGGTTTCCTTCACTACGCCGTCGATGATGACAAAGCACTGCTTGACCTCATCCCCTGGCATTTTCTGCACCTTTACTTTGATCGGGAAGTCACCCTCGTACTTTGCAGTCATCACCACGTTCTCGCCCTGGGTGAGCTTGGCTTTCGTTCCGCCAGTGCCACCTGCCCTGTAGACATAAATGGTGCTTGCGCCTTCCTCAAACATGGCTTCCGCCATCTTTGTTCCATCGCAGTCTCCGTATGCCTCTTTGACGTCAGTCGCTTTGACAAAAGCCTTTACCTCGCCAATAGGGCCCCATGCCGCCTGCATGACTAGGGCGTTGATCCCATCTACCGCACCCACGTTGTCGTTCTTTCCTTTGTTGGAGTAACGGTAATAGACGTCAGGTCTTACCTTTATTTCTCCTTCTCTAAAAATCTGTGCCATTTACTTTACCTCCTTTTTTCTAAATGCATTTACTATTTTTACAGCCTCATTTTCTGTAAAAGTTTCCTTTCCAGATATTTTGAGCGCCGCTTTGACAATGATTTTGTCAGTGCCAAACAATTTCTCTGACACTTCTGCAAGCTGGCCGACAGTATAGACCGATGCAGCCGCCTGCTCTTTCTTTTCTTTTTTTGTGGTCATCATTTCCTCCTGATTATTTCATTTCAATAGAAACATTTTGCAATTTTTCGTATTCTGCTTCATCCGCAGCAATTCCGTAAGCAGCCTTTACCGTAAGCTGACCCTGCCTCATAGCATCTGCGGTCAAATCTGTGCTGTCCTCTTTGCTCACAAACATGGACAAATCATCACAGATGATCCGTTCCGCCTTTTCTATGGCCTGATCCAGCCGCAGCACCAGTTCGGCTTCTTCCTCGCTTTGACCGGGCACAATGACGTGGCCCTGCAGACTGGCCGTGCGAAAGTCTGCTCCCGGCCGATCCTTCATCCAGCTACAGGGTTCGATTTTGGCAAGCCGCCAGTAAATCGCCGGTTTCTTCGCCGTCGGTTTGAACACCTGCGGCAGGTTCTCGCCGGCTGCGAGAAAATAAGCTGACTGCCCCGTGCCCTCAACGTAGCTTTTGCACCAACTGGCAAGCAGCGATGCGGGATTGACTGTGGACGGTCTTTTCACCGGATAACAATACACCTGAAAATGCATCGTCAGACCTTCGCAGACAGCTGCCAGTGACTCTCCGCCCGGACTCCTGTGGCTCCATCTGAGGGAAATCATTTTGTCATCGGAGACAAAAAAATACCCATCGAGAAGGTCTCTCACAATGGGTTCCATGTCTTTATACGATTGTGTATTGCTTTCACTGAGAACGTCTACCGCCAGACTTCCGCATTTTGTCCGCGTCGGATCGTCTCTGATCTGCAGAGAAAAAACGATACGGCCATACCTTGCTTCTCCCTGCCACTTCTGATCGTCTGCCACCGGCTCTTTATAATCAAAGACCGCTGGCTTTCCGTCGTAAATGGCAAGTTTGGCAGCAAGGGCTTCATTGCTCTGCAAATGTTCACATATCACTTGTTCTAGCATTCCATCCTCCTTCCTTCATTTTTCCACTATACACATATTAGCACGTTTTTGGGGGTCTGATGCACATGGCTGATTCTATATTTCTTTTTTTTGAAAAAAGCTATGGGATCGATCTCTGCATTCGATTCCATAGCTTTCTATACAGTTTCTGTCGCTACACCAGGTCAAGCTCGTCTGCTACCAACCTGATAAACTCTCCCTGCCAGTTGCCGGCCACGTTCCTGTGGCAGGGAACTTTCATGGCCGCCCCTTCTATCGTATGGGATTTTTTCCAGTAAACCAGGCTGATGACCTTTAATCTCAGCTCCGCGTCCTCTGGATGCTGTTTCTTTGTCTTCTGAATCGCGCCCTCGATGGCTTCCAGCTTTCTCTGCTCTCTCGGCGGCAGGTCGTGAATGACACATGCCTGAGTAGGATCTGAAATCAGTCCGTTTTTTCCCCCGTCTAATCCGATGAATGATGTCACCCTCTGCTCCAAGGGAATTGCCAGTTTCTTTTTCAAATCCGGATATTCTTTGATGATCGTCTTCACATATGTCCAATATGGTTCTTTTGCCTTTCCCATACTAACGCCCTCCTCTATTTATACATTCTGTTCAGTCTGCTTTTGCTGTATTTCACCCTGTTTTCTTGACCAGTGTTGGCTGCCACCAGCCGGTTATATGCCCTGTTTTGCTGTTGAAATGCCATGTACCTTTCGCAGCGGCCATGGCACCTCAGCGTTCGTTCCGTACATCTTGCACAAGGCGATTCTGGTTTTTTCATCAAATCACCTCCGGCTAAATGACATCTCCAAAGTAATTGAGTATCAGATCTCTGGTCTCCTCGCTGGACAGCTTTAATTTGCTATTCAGCCTGATCTGCGCAATACAGTGCATCACTGCTTTATCTCTGATTCTCAGGCAGTCCGCGCACCAATCGTCCAGGCAGTTCGTCCACTTCCCGCAGCTGCATTGTTTTGCCTCATATACCTCATGACCGCAGGCCGGACAATATGGTATTTCAAACCGCTCATACCGTCTGTCGTCCACCTCTCTGTGAATTTCATATTCTGTCGCGATCAGAGGATCCGCCAGCGGTCGGTTGCATTCTTTGCACCAATACATTCCTATCGCCTCCTTGTATACTATAGTAAACTTTATAAGCAAAATAAATCGTCTACGCTGGTCCCCAGTGCATTTGCCACATTGAGCAGTGTTTCTGTCGTGACAAACTTCAGTTTGCCATTCTCCAGCGCCGATAACAGCGGCGGCGCGATCTTTGCCTTTTCCGCCAATTCACCCAGTGTCATCTCTTTGTCTCGCCTGATTTCCTTTATCTTGTATTTCATTTTGTCGTCTCCTCCCCTCTGTCTTACACTCAGTTTACTATATTAAACAACCCATGTCAAGAGTTTTTGTTTACTCTATTAAACTTTCGCATTGACTTTTCACCCATAATATTGTATGATAAAGTAAACATCACCAATAAAGGAGATAGAATCAATGACACTGGGTGAATACATCAAGGGCTATAGGAAAAGTAACGACATGACCATGGATGACTTTGCAAAAAAATCCGGCCTCAGCAAGGGTTACATCTCAATGCTGGAGAAAAATCGGCATCCGCAGAACGGCAAGCCCATCACGCCCACCTTGGAAACCTGTAAAAAGGCGGCCAGCGCTATGGGACTGTCGGTAAACGATTTGCTGGGAAAACTGGATCCCGACACCCCCATTGAGATGGCGGAACCGCAGCCAGAAACACCAAAACTGGACGGCGTTTACCTCAGCTTTGCCAAACAGGCACAGGACGAGGGAATTGACCCCGATGATATCATGCGGGTGCTAGAAGTGTTAAAAGGAGCGCGTAAGAAATAAGATGGAGAACAAAGGATCAAAAGCGAAGCTATATCGATACATAGGTGACTTGCGAGAGTGCCTCCACATCGATTCTACGGTTCGTGGGTTTTCTATACCCGAAATCTGCCGCGAACGTCTAGGCGTCATGGTTACCGAGATTCCCTTTAAGACGCCGGGTCTGCGGGGAATGGCTTACCCGGAAACTAAGGAGACGCAGGATACCATTATTTTGAATGCTCATCGCAGCAAGCATGAGCAGAATTTTGACTGCGCCCACGAATACATTCATCTTCTCAGGCATCGGACAAACCGTTCCCAGTCCTTTTCCTGCTACGAAAAAGTACGCCCCAATCAGAACCCCTTCTTCGAGTGGGAGGCCAACGAAGGCGCAGCGGAGCTGATCATGCCTTTTCAAGTCATCATTCCTGATTTTGTGGAATACTATCACCGCAAGGAGGAGGAACTGGGCAAGGAAAAAGCAGAAAAAGCCAGCATTGCGATGCTGGCCGGCAAATACCATGTGACGCCCAAGATGATAGAGTTTCGCCTCAATAATCTGAAGTACGAGCTGGCGTTCTATTGTGCCGGCTGCGAGATCGACAAGATCGAGCCTCTGTCCAAGCGTCAGCAGATCCAGCACAACATCGATATGGACAGGTTTGATTTCTCCGTTTTGATCAATAATGCCTTTCGGGAACCAGAGGAATTTGATTTTGATTATTACTTTGAAGTATACTGAAACAGGGGGTTGTCGCATTAACGAAGAAACGGCGTAAAGCATTGTTTTCTGGATACGTTACGCCGTTGGGGAGCAGATTTAGCAGGCAGATTCGCTGCGTTTCATAGGAAACAAGATCTTTCAGGCACTCTTTTTCCTTTTATAATGTTAATTTCTTAAATTTACCATTAATTAATTTCCAATTCTGTATTATCTTGTAATAATTTTTGCTACAAATCATTTCTGTCAACGGAAAAACGGCGCATAATGCATCTAAAATAGACATTTGCGCCGTTTGATCTGATTCATGGATTACTCGGTCTTAGTGCAACAACCCCCTTATCTTATTTCTATAAATCAATGTAATTATGAATCTGAATGCTAGGATTAAGACACTAAAATATCTTTGCTTTTTATATTTTTCCAATTCTGAGGAAAGCCCATTATTTCTAGTATATCGTTTATAGATATGGTTTTAAGCTTTGAAGATAATTTATTAATGGATCCATTCAGCCCAGATATAAAATAATTGAACTCCGTGCTAGATAAAAGATATCGCAGAATAATCACAGCAGAAAATAAATCGTTTTTACCATTTGAATAGTAACCATTATCAAGCTGAATGGCAAGATTCTTATGTATCATAGTATCCGCTAAGGGGTTTTTTGAGGTAAAACAGTATAAACGGTTTCCATGGGCGCAAAAATTGCGTATTACAGAAAGATAGTTTAGAAAGTTTGTTAACGTATTGTCCTGTATCTTAAAGAAGCGTGAAACAAATTGTCTGTCCTGCTGCTTCATAAGGCTATAGAACTTACTCATGGTACCAAAAGACAATATACTGTTCAATACCCACATCGGGATATACCCATGATTCTTCAGATAATGAGCGATATTAGGATCTAAAGAGTGAGATGCAATCTGACTTTGTATGCTTGAGAAAAGTTTAGTTATTTTTTCGTTGGCATCTTTTGTATTGGTATCAAAATTGTCATATAAAAGATAGTTATTATATCCGTATTTTGATGAAATGCAATCTGAAATCAGAGTTTTAATGTTAGTTTCCACACGAAGCGTACTCCTTAAGAATATTTCTCTGATTGTGCGATCAAAGTCATATACCGCAAAATTTCACCAACTGTAGTTCCCAACCTGTAGGTTTCTGAAGAATCCGAAACTAAAAAAGGTGCCTTATATCCGTTTATGACGTTATAATACCCTTCATGTTGAAGGATCATTTTTGATCTTCTTTTTTCTTCTGGTGAGTTAATACAGACATTCCTGAACTGCAAAAGGGCAATCATTTCGTCATAGGTCATATATTTTTTCTCTGTCATTTGATTTCATCTCCAATAATATAAAGACTCCGGGCCCGAAGGACACCGGAGTACGTTCCAAATTAGTATATGAAATAAAACAAATTATATTCTATATTATACTCCGATTTTAGCACCAGTGACCATAGATGTCAATAACTTTGTAAAACATCTAATAATAGAGGGAACTATTTCTGTATGGGCACGCATTGATTTACATCGTTCGCTGTTTTCTATAATCCCCATCATAAGTGTCCCCCTTCATCTCTATAAATAAAGAATACTATTTAAGAGTTAACATGTCAATGAAAATTACAAAAAATATAATAAATAGAAAAATATGTATTTAAATAAGACAAAAGCCAATGTATCGCTACATGGCTTTTGCTTTTACTCTTCGTTTATAATTTCCTCACGGTATACATCTCATTGAGCACCTGTGCGTTTGCCGGGAAATAATCCATGATGTTCCAATAAGCAACTCCCGCCAAATCGTATTCTTCTACCAGGGCCAGCTTTGCTCGGATACTGCGCTCGTCTTCAAACCAAACCACATGCTCTCTTCCCTGTTCATCGGTGTAGGTATAGTGCGGAGCCTGCGCTGTCTGATCGTATTCTATGGTCGCCCCATACTGCGCCGCACGGCGAAAAGCCTCTTCACTGGAGATTTTCTCAGCCCTCGATTCGCCTTGCACAAATGGCAGCGTCCAATCGTAGCCATAATTAGGCATTCCCATCAAAATCTTTTCCCTCGGAATCTCAGTAACGCCATAGTCCAGCACTCTGCGGACTTGATTGATCGGCGATACTGCCATAGGCGGACCGTAAGTGTAACCCCACTCATAGGTCATCAGCAGCACATAGTCGGCCACCGCACCCATGCCGGCATAATCGTGCCCCTGATACAACACGCCTTCCTGATCCGCTGAAGTCTTTGGTGCCAATGCAACTGTCACCGTATAACCCTGCGGTCCCAAAACGGCTCTCGCCTCCCGCACCAGGTCTACATACTGTCCCCGATTTTTTTCGGGTATGTATTCAAAATCAAAGTCAACTCCAGAAAGTCCTTTTCTCTGTATCGTAGATAAGATGTTGTAAACCAGTGTCGTTCTCGCTGCAGGGTTTTCCAAAAGTGCGGAAGCAATGACATCGTTAAACATGCCCATTTCGTCCATAGGCGTCAGCACCATCAAAGGTTTTACTCCGACAGCATTGGCTGCGTCAATCAGACTTTGGTCATTGAGATCGACCACGCCTCCTTCCGCTGTAATGCCATAACTAAATGTATTTAAAAAAGTCAAATCAGGCAGCCAGGCTTCTAGCACTGCCGGATTGATTGACGGGTAGGCATACCCGCTTACAATGATTTCTTTCATAGGTTCAATCCTCCATATCATACAATATGAAAAATTTCGCTAATTGTTCGCTTTCTTTTCTTCTTTATTGCGATACATGTTGATATCTGCTGCCGTAATAAACTGATCCGGCCGCTTAATCTGTTTATCCAGCATGGCAAATCCCAAACTCATGCACATACGATATGATTCGTTACTGTTTTCATTGTACAGTCTGACATTGTCAAGAATTTCATCCATCAGCCGCTGCACTGCTTCTGGTCTATCGCGCTGCCCAATAATGAGGAATTCATCTCCGCCCATGCGGGTTACCACATCATCCGGACAGCAGGATTGTCTAATCAGACTGGCTGCTGCCACGAGGAGCTTGTCGCCTTCAACGTGGCCGAACGTGTCGTTGACCTGTTTGAAGTCATCCATATCGACAATCATCGCAAAGTATCTGGCTCTCACTTCTGGTTTGCCTTTTGACGTTGTCAAGATTCTGTCCAGATAAGAATCCAGATAGCCTCTGTTTAATAACCCCGTCAGCGTATCTTTGCTGATCTGCTCGCTCTGCACGTTGAGAAAGATGATTAGCAGCGACACCGCCATGCAGATCCAGATTAAAGTGACGCCGTAAAGTTCGACCTGCACAAAGCTCAGTATAATTGTCGGTATCGGAAAGAAAATCAGATATCTGCACACTTTTATCCGGTCAGTATTCTGTTCCCCGCACCTTGCTTTGACAGCCATGACTAGGGCACCGCCAAGATAGACGTAGGTCAGCAGTACAATAACCGCCATATATGGACCTCTATAATATATGCCGTCTGCGCTGATGGTGAATATCCATCCTGTTTTTAATGTAGTCAAGACCAAGATCGTGCTGACTACGCAGGGAATGCTGTACAAAGCTAAGAGTTTCTTTAGACGCCTCTGATCTGCATGTAGTTTCACGTCTGTATAAAGAAGCCAAAATAGAGACGGCAGTGGCACGAGGCAATAATAAATCATCATGCTGACCAGAAGCAGTTCTCCAGAGTAAGGAAATATCATGCCGTCCAGTACCCAGGTCACCGCATCAAAGATCAAAATTAGGATATCCGACCAAATGAGCCATTTAAATGTACGTTTGTCCAATTCTTCAGTATATTCTCTTTTACGCAGGTAAAATCTGATTGCCAAAAGAATTACGATTCCAACAATACTGACCTCTACGTATAGTATTTTTAACACAGCAAATCCTCCCAATGCTCAGAACCTCCTAGAACTCTTTTAGCTCTGTAAAGACCATTCCTGTTTCCGTCGTTATTCCGCTATACAATTCTTCGGTAAATTTTCCAATGCTTATGTAATGCTCTAACATGAATTTTGCAGTCAGCGGCATCTTTCTGTCTAAGACCTTGTCAAAAGGGATCCATTCTACTTTGCCCTCTTCGGAAATCAAAGTAACTTCTTCGTCCGGTTTTAAATCAGCAAAATAGTAGTAATTCTGGCGAATCTCTCCGTTCTTCAGTCTTAAGGTCACGTATCGCAAGTGTAAGTTTTTCAGCGACCGCTCCTTCAGCCCAATTTCTTCCTCTAATTCTCGAAGCACGCAGATGCGAGGATTGTTCAGTTCATGATCCTCAAAATGTCCGCCGATTCCACACCATGACGGTTCCACAACTCTGGAACCAATTCGGTATAACATCAGCATTTCTGCTCCTCGGCTAATATAAATTCCAGTCATGTTTCTTAAGTTAATTTCGTCATGCATATTTCTCCCCCCGTTTTTCTCAACAAATCTATTTTCCCTGCAATGAAGCAGCACATAATTCAATGAACGCTTCCTTGCAATAACATCGTTAAGATCGTGCGTTCATTATACCACAATTATACTGTTGAAAATATAATTGAAAATTGTGATTCAATGATTCCTACATTGCGGCAACGCCGTGAGATTGTGGAATCATTATACCATGACGATTCCGCTGAAAACAGAAAAAATAATGCTTATGTGTAAAATTCACTACATTTTGTATTTAAATAACGACAAATACAGTAAAAACACCTGCGATGTGTTATGATAGATATATCATTTGCGATATTTATTGTTTTAGAAAGGATCTACACTCATGAAAAAGAAAGCAGCAAGAGTCATCAGTATCTTACTTATTTTAGTTCTGTCCTGTACTGTCTTCAGTTTCGCCCACAGTGGACGAACCGATAGCAATGGCGGACATCGGGACAATAAAAACGTCAGTGGATTAGGTTATTATCATTACCATTGCGGTGGACATCCCGCTCACTTACATCCAAATGGGGTCTGCCCTTACTCAGGATCTTCTAGTCAGAAAAAACCTGTAAAAAAATATACCCGTATCAGCAAACCGACATTGTCTCTCAAAGCGGTCAACGCCAATTATATAAAAGTTTCTTGGAGCAAACGAAGCAAAGCAGTGAAATATAAGCTATACCGCGCCACATCCAAATACGGAAGCTACAAAAGAATTGCCGTTACTTCCAAAACCTACTATAACGATAAGTCAGTAAAAAACAAGACCGGCTATTACTACAAGGTCAAGGCCATCGCCAAGACTTCAAAATGTAACAGCTATTACAGCACTATAAAATACGGAAAAATCAGTTTTAACGGTAAAATTACGCTTTCTAAAAGTACCTTTAACCTGAACCCCGATGAAACAGCAATTGTCTACGTAACTGCCAGTGGCACGACTGATCAAATCACAGCCTATTACGACGATGATTATTTAGACATTGAATGGGGCGAAAAGGATAGCAGCGGCCGACTGCCTCTATACATTTACTCTTTTGCCAATGCGGATGATGCAGGTACGAAAACCAAAATCACCTTAAAGTTTAGAAATCATCAGCGGTTATATCAAAAAACATTGACGATACAGTTGACGAACACCGCCGCAGCAGATCCTGCCGCATAATAAATTCACTCCTTTTTCTATAATCACAGTAAAATTTTTCTTGTTATGTCAATATATTTTGATTTATTGGGAAGACTAGGTGATAAAGAAGAAAGGAGAATTTAAAAATGAAAAGAATTACAGTTATTTTACTTTCATTATTACTCTGTCTTGGTCTGTTTGCTTGTGGAAATGATAAAGACGCAAACAAAAATGACGCCGACACTAACAACAATGACAATACCGCAACTGTATCAATCGATAAAGACATCGATGCAGTAGCAAAACATCTTGATTTAAAAGATGGCACCAAGGTTGAATACGACAAAATGGGTGCAGAACATGGCAAGAAGTATAATGATGGCAAAGTGGAACTCTATGAATTCAAAGAGGATTCCAAAGAATACAAAAACATCATCAAAGGTGAGGGGGACCTCAAAGCCGCAGCTCACAAAGACGGCATCGTCCTCGTATTCACTAAGGATTCTGATCAGAAACTCATAGATCAGTTTAATGAAATCAACTTTAAATAGCAATAACCCAAAAACCATCTGCACATGAAGGACTTCCCTCATTGGCAGATGGTTTTTACTTTGTTTATCTTATATTTTACATTCTGTCAGACAATAATTATTCCTGTTTCAGTTTGTTATAATGTATTCTCTGAAAAGATACAATAGGGAAAAGACAAATAGAGGGGAACGGAATTTATGAAAATAGATTACACAGCAGTTGGAGAAAAAATAAGAGATGCAAGATTAAATGCACGTATTACACAGGAAGTATTAGCAGAGAAAACAGACCTATCCATTACCCACATCAGTGCGATTGAAAATGCAAGTACAGGCGTCAGTCTGCAGGCATTGACGAACATCGCCAGTGAGCTACGTATTTCAATAGACTTCTTAGTCTTTGATTCCAGACATTCTAATTTGGTCATCGAAAGTGAGATCAAAAATATTTTGTCAGATTGTACAGATCGTGAAGCACAGGTTTTGCTGGAACTGTTAAAAGCGAGTAAAGAGGCAGTAAAAAGACTCAAATGATGATACAAGTTTAACGCCTTAGCCTCCTATACATTTTACCATAGTAAACTGAATTCATCGTCATACGCTTGTTCAATTTAGTAAACATAATTTATACGGATATTGACATAAAAATAAGCCAGAGCTAAGGGCGTCTGTCCTCAGCTCTGGCTTTACTATTATATATTAGTCGTTAAATGCTTTCATCTTAAATGGTACATAACATCTAGCCTTATATCCATCATTTACGGTCGGGCTCTCTTTTTCACCTGTAAGTTCAGTAAAATAATATTTACCAGTGTACTTTCCGCCACCGTCTTCATCGTTTGGAATCCAGGAGGTCTTCCAGTTACCCTGCGTCTTGCTAAAGCCAGCCTGTTCAATACAGTTCACATAGCTCTTAGCCGGATCAACCTGAGTCTTTGCAGCATCTTTATAAACGATGTTAACTCCGATTACGAGACGAACATGCCCATAACCGCCTCCATCTGTGGTTCTAAACAACAATGCGTCACCAGGTTTTATCGCGGCATATACTTTGCTATAGATATCTTGTCCTGCTTCATAGTTTCCGGCTGCAGAAAGGCCTGTAACAATTTGCTTCGTAGTTTCTGCAGTTAATCTGTTTGTATAATATTTACCATATTTTCCAACTAGCATAAGATAATCATTTTCACTATCTGAGTTGACCAAGCCATCAGCAAACATATTCTTGGTTCTATACATTTTACCAGTGTCTTTTCTGTCAAGATAGATTCCTGTTGCCGCTTTCCATGCAAAACCAACAGAAGAGGAACAATCCGTTCCGTATATAGAAACATATTGAGGATCACTAGCAAGTGTTTTAGTACCTTTCTTTATTGTAACGCCATTCGGAAATTCCTCTTCTCTATATACTTGAGAATATGGGATTCCTCTACGTGGAATTACTTCATTTGCAAGTTTATTATCCCAACGGCAGTTAACCTTAACTTTTGAACTTTCTGTCAACTGATTGTTATTGTCTTGACCGTAGCAATAACGTAATGTTGCAGTTAACTTCCACGGCATTTGAGACATCTGGTACATTTTTTCACATGCTTTAATACGCTGAGCTGATACAGTTTTACTTACACCGCCGTCTATGAGCTCAACTGTTGGTCCTGCTGCGTAGGCTGGCTGGGCGAACAAGGTGATTGTTAATGCGCAAAGCATTGCAAAAACGCTCACTCTTTTCATTAATGTTTTCTTTATCACTTTTCTTCTCCTTTTATTAACACTTTATAGTTATAACGTATTTTTTTGCACCTCCTTTCTCTCTTATCGTATATATATAATCATTGTTTGTCAGCACTAAAAAAGGAACAAAATGTCGCATATTGTCGACACGAAAAGTTTTATAACTTGAATAGAAAACGACCTTCAAAAAGGTGAAGAAAATATAAAATTAGATTGAATTTCCTAAAGAAAAGTGTTATCATAAGCTAGTATGATAAGTAACAATGTCAACCTAGTTAAATGGATATAAGAACCATCGCATTGTCAGCAAAATCAAAGATTTTGGACAATGGCGAGAACCTTGATGCTCACATAAGTTCGCATGAACAACGCTTTGATTGCGTTGTTATCTCAATCTTATGTCGACATATTAACAAGTGAATATTGTCGACCTAGTTAAATGGATATAAGAACCATCGCATTGTCAGCAAAATCAAAGATTTTGGACAATGGCGAGAACCTTGATGCTCACATAAGTTCGCATGAACAACGCTTTGATTGCGTTGTTATCTCAATCTTATGTCGACATATTAACAAGTGAATATGTCTCCGTAGTTAAATGGATATAACAACGCTCTCCTAAGGTTATGCTCTACCGGCCGCCTTACGATGAAAAGTGATTGTTACCATTTTTAATTGAATAGATGTCTCTGTAGCTCAGCAGGATAGAGCGTTCGCCTCCTAAGCGAAAGGCCGTGGGTTCGAATCCCGCCAGGGACGCCAGCAAACACGCCGAAAACCTTTGATTTATCAGGGTTTTCGGCTTTTCTTATTTCTGCGGCTTTTGTGGATTTTTTGCAAAAAACCTTGGTTTGCTAACATTTGCTAACGAGATTTGGCCTTTTGCTAAGAAAGGCGGTAAGTCAGAGGTTCGATTTTTACCAAAGGAACTTGCAAACATTTGTTAGCAGAAATTAGAGGAAGTTGCAAACAAAATCGCGAATTTGCTAACATCGCTCAAAAATGCTTTCAGAACCTTGCTAACAAAAAAAGTGTTTGGTCACTGTGCAAAGTGGTTCAAACGAAGAAAACCTCTCACAAAGTGAGAGGCGTTCTTCTGAGGGAGGGACTTTATAAAGCTTTTGCCAGCTGCTTGAGCAGTGCGGCAGTTTCGGGATTTTTAAGCAGTTCCAGTATCTTCGCTGCATCACTTTCAGTGACGGCAGTATCCGCAGTTTTAGGCTCTGTATCTTCAACAGGATCAGGAGTCTTGGATGAGTAAAATGCTTCCTCCAATCGCTGAGCGTTTATGCAGCGATCCTCGTCGATGATGTGAGAATAGACATCTGCAACCATTTTTACCTGAGCATGACCAGAGTCGCCCTGGACGGATTTCATATCGCCGCCATTGAGTTTCAGCTTGTAGGTGATGCTGGAGTGGCGGAGAGAATGGAATACAACATGAGGCAGTCCGTTTTCTTTGATAAGTTTATTGAAAGCACGGTTAATCACCTGGCTTTCCATCGGACGGCCATTGCTGGAGCAAAAGACCAGGTTATTGTCGATGTATTCGTCTCCAAACAGATCCATCAGCTCGTCGATTTCTTTTTTTCTCTCTACCAGCATATAGGCAACTGTTTTCGGCAGGTACACGCGGCGAATACTGGTTTTGGTTTTAGGCTCTTTCAGGACCAGAGCAGTATGGGTACTGGCTATGCAAGGTGGAAACTTCTTAATAACACCTTTGTCGCTCAAATCGTCCAATGCACCTCGTGTAACCCGTTGCAGCTCTTTGTTGACGAATATATAAGCTGAACCATTTTCTATGCTCTGTGGTGCAATATCAATGCAGTCCCAGGTAAGGCCCAGCATTTCGCCAATGCGTAAAGAGCAGGAAAACGCCAGATTTAAGGCAAGGGAGAGGATAGGATCATCACAGACTTCCATCGCCTTGCTCAGCGTTTCGGCAGTCCATATATCCCGTTCTTTATGTTCTTCTTTGGGAAGTGTCGCATTCAGAACAGGGTTACGGCTGATTAGTTCCCAACGCACCGCCTGATTAAAGGCACTGCGAAGTAGCTTGTGAATTTCTCTTACTGTATGCGGGGTCAGATATTCGCTTGTGGGTTTGCGGTTGTTGACGCTTACCGTTTTCACAGAGAGCAGATCGCGGTAATACTTATCCATCATCCTTGGAGTGATGTCGGATAGTAACATATCTCCGATAATAGGAGTTATGTAGTTTCTCGCCAGACCACGGCGGCTTTCATATGTTGACATTGCCCATGTATTTACACCATAGATGGACATATATTCATCGAGCAGATCGTTCAGGGTCTTTGCCGTAGGAATAAAGAAGGTTCCAGAGTCCTGCTCATACTCAATTTGCTTTTTTCGTTTTTTTGCTTCTGCATTTGTGCTGAAGGTTTCCCAACGCTGTCTGCGTTTTCCGTTTTCATCTGTGTAATCATACACCACAGAATATTTGCTTTTACGCTTCACGATAGATGCCATTTTCATTGCTCCTTTCTGAGATTTTCACATAATGAGTTTGCTTTTGATACCAGGCTTCAAAACTGCTGGTAATGATACGAATTCTTCGATCAATCAAGGTCGTCTCAAAATAGCCCCTTTTAACAAGGTCATAAGCTGTGCCAGATTTCAGCCCCAAAAGATCCGCCATTTCTGGAACTGACATCGTAGTATGCCTCCATTTCTCTCCGGGCGGTGTACCATCCACTTTTTTATAGTGGAACTGGCCGGCATACCAATCTTCAAAGCTATCCAGCATAACTCTCATTCGTCCGGCCACTTGAATTGTTTTGAAATAGTTCTTTTTAACCAACCAATAGGATTCTACTTTACCAAGCCCAAGCATTTTGCCCATCTCTGGTACAGACATACTGGTCTTTACTCTTTGTTTTTGCATGGCTTTTGCCTCCTCTATAAAGTTTTTCTTGCTATGGCCTCATTGTAAGAGAAAGCAGAAAAAAAGTTAAGGATGTCGATTTGGAGATCGGCATCCTTGACAAATCATTCATCTGCGTGATCCAGCCAGTCATCAAAGCTCTTTTTGGAAATGCGGATATGACCGCCGACTCTGACGCTGTGGAATACACCTTGTTTTACCAGATTATATGCTGTAGGACGACTGATACCCAGAATGTCCTGAATCTCATCGACCGTATAGGTTCTTTTGTCATAGCTGACAGGATTTTGTTCATTAAATCGGTTCAATTCCGCAATTCTTGCTTCAAACATAAAAACGCCTCCTTTATCCGGTAAGTGGCCTTACGGAGCCTCCATTTCCTCTGGAATATGAATATCCAAACTAACTTGCAGAGCATCATCAATCGCTCTCATTTCTTCGCGAGATACGCGCCCAATGTACGATAAAACACGCCTTTTATCAATCGTTTTAATTTGCTCCAGCAGAACAACAGATTTCAGTCCAAGCTCTGGAACGCTCTCCAGTGCATAGTGTGTGGGCAGCTCCTTTTTCTTAATCCATTTACTGGTGAGCGGAGCTACGATCAAAGTGGGGCAGAAAAAATTCCCCACATTGTTTTGAAGAACCAGGACAGGACGGGTGCCGCCTTGCTCTGATCCAAAATAAGGATTCAAATTGGCATAATATAAATCCCCACGCTTATAAATCCAATCTTCTTTCATGTTCATCCTCCTATGTTTTGAGATTTGATTATGTAAGAAGGAGGCTCTGCAAATTACAGAGTCTCCTTCAATTTAGCGCCTGTTTTATCCCTTACTTGTCCACGACACCCCAGGGATTTGGGTAATCATTAAGCCGCAGGTGGCTGGCCTGCTTCTCAGGAATTTCACCTCCACTTCGTTTGGTCTTACCCATGGCCTGCGACGGTTGTTATCACGCTCGGACTATGGCTGTAAGAGAGCTTTCCTCCTTGTTATGCCATGACCGGATGCCATCCGATGTATTCCAGCCTGATATATTTCTGATAAACCGCAAACTCATCTATACAGCAAAAATGGGTTGGCCTGTTATGTGAGTGGCAGCTCTCAGAAAATATACCGCTGATGTAGCGGCTATTACGCCCAAAGAGGATCAAACTTAATGATTCGTATATGAGGTTGTCAAGGTGCAAGTGAAAGGATTTCCCTCTCACTTGCTACTGCCACTTTTTTTAGAAATCTATAACCAACTTTTTTATTTTTTCTTCAATTTTTTTCAGACGCTTATGAGCTGCGGGCTGACTAATGCCATATCTTTTGGCTAATTGCAGTGTACTTGGCTTTTCCATGCTGTAATAATCCAAGATAAAAGAGCGTTCTTTCTGACTCAGCTGCTGCAAGGCACGGTGCAGATCGGCCATAAGAAGATTACAAATTGCTTGTTCCGCAGTATCAACAGATTCATCCACAAACAAATCTGTATCCTGATAACCTTCCTCTGTGCCGTCACGATCTCCCACATGGGAAGCTGGGAATATAGAGCGGCTTTTCTCATGTTCTTGGAGATAGCGGCTGTGGCGGTCCTCCTGCTGGTATTTTTCAAAATCTTTGCGAGAACATTCCATAATAATGCGGTCATCTTCATCACGGAACATTTTGACTGTTTCAACAAAAAAGCGCCCAGTAAAACAACCATTGCGGCGTGCCTTACTGAACGCTGAAAAACTGATTTCCTCCCATTCCTGTGGGCTGTTATTTTTCCAAATAAATACTCTCGTCATATCCTTTCCTCCGTTCAAATTTTTGGTAGTCAGCGAATTTGAACGGTGTCATGGATATTTTGCTATGTACGCCTCCCAGCGCATACCGGCCTCCTAATACCGGGCAAAGAAAAAGGCCGGAAGTGTTTTCACTTCCAGCCATGTTCCTGCCGCCATATTGCAGCAGGAATGAAAAAAGCCCGGTCAATGCCGGGCCTTATGTAGAAAAGTATCCAATTTAGCACATTCCTGCCACTATACCAAGTATAGCAGGTCGGAAGTCGGAAGGGAGTAGGGATTAGGTCGGGGATTTGTCGGGATTTAGTCGGAATTTAGTCGGGGCAGCTCCTCCAGGACTTCTGGAATAGAATATCCAAACAAGCAAACAGAAAATAAATAGATGGCTTCTCGTTTTCGGTCATAAAAGACACTGCGCTCTATATTTAGTTCTTCCAGCAATTCTTTCTCTGTACTGTTGAACCGATAGATGAATTGCTTAGTCAAAATTTCATAGTAAAGTTCTCCTCGATCTGGATACCGTTTCAGACGAAGGAGTGCGCGGTCAATAATATTGACCAGCATTTGATTTTGAACAAGGCAGCACACTTTTTCTTCAAAGGCTTGCAGTTCAATATCTGGTGCAAAATTTTCAAGATAGCAGAGGCCAGACTCTATATCTTGTTCTCCCATAATCCAAGCAGTTTCTTGTAATTCTTCTGCCCGTTCACTCAGAACCCAGACTACATCACGGTAAATCTTTAGAATCAGCTTACTTCTATGAAACGCAGCGTCGCTGTTAAGCCCCAAAGCTGTTAGCCTGCTGTTACATTTTTGGATTGTTGTACTTTCTTTTCTCATGGAATATCCCTCCTTGTTCGCAATATCGCGAACATATTAGGCGCAAAATAGCATAGAGGAGGAGAGTGAGAGAGGGCAGTGCCTCCCTCTATTCCTCCCTTTGGTTATATCAGGTTCCTGGATTTTAGACGAATCTGCATTGCTTGCTTGGAAACCTCAAAAATATTTGCCATTTCTGCAATGAGCTGTTCATCTGTCCGTCCTATTCTAAGCCGGTAAAAACATTTTTTAATCTGCGGTAAAGGCATTAGCAGAGCAGAGGCCAGAGTGTCTGCCTGACGCTCAATTATGCCATGACTTTCGTCGGAAGAAACATTTCCGTTATAAGCAGCAACATCTCCAGTACCGGAGTACAACTTCTTATGTAGTACCCAATGAGCCAGCTCATGGGCACAGGTAAAACGGAGCCGCCCTAATTTTGACGGATCACAAAGCCGTTCATCAATTAAGATTGTACCGGCTCTTACTGCAATCATTCGATACTGTCTCTGTATCTGGTCATATAAAACAACGGCACCGTCATCGAAAATTGTTTCCCCTAATATCTTGGGGTTTTTTCTTAGTGTATGAAACTCCAGGATTAGATCAAACTTTGTCTCAATAATGGTTTCGATTGGCACAGGACACGGTTGACCGGATAGCAGAGAGGGATCATATTCCATCAGGATTTTTCGCCCTACCGCTTCGATTGCTTCTGTACGGATTTGTGGAATTGACAAAGCTCTCCCCCCTATCGTTTACGCTCCTTTAGCATTTTCATAAATGTCTGCCATTCTTCATCGGTAGCGTCTACTTCTTTTGCCACACGCAAGGCTGCCCGAACAATATCTTTTTCCATGATATAGTCTGGCAAATCAGCAGATACTGTATTGCGTGATTTTGCGGCCAGATCCAAAAGCAACTCATGTTCTGATTTATCCAAATTCAGAAAGGCGGAGATGCGTTCCACAAAATCTCCATTGGGTGCAGGACGGCGGCTTTGTTCAATATCACACAGATAACCGTAAGCAATATTCAAATGCTTGGCTGTATCGCGTAAATTGAATTTGTGCGCCTTGCGTTTCTCGGCTATAAATGATCCAAAAGTTATATTGCCCACAGCATTCACCTCTCATTTGTTCGACGAACTGCGAACATCTTGCTTATATTGTATATCGAACATCTGTTCACTTCAAGGATAAAAATTTCATTTGAAAAGAGGTGTTAAAAATCAATAACACCTCTTTTGCACTATATAAATTCCTGAGCGATTTGCTGCATTTCCGTAATGCACTCTTTGGGAGAGAGAATTTTTATTTTCCCTTTGAATTTGAATATCCAGCCATAAAAAGTTCCACTGGGGTTCACTTCAATTTTGGCTGTGAAGTGTGTATCATCATACCTATCAACAGCAGCATCTTCTCCATAATGATCTATGATTACTCTCATCAATTCGTTTTCACATAGAAGGGTTACTTCCTTCGATGACTCCGATGTAAACATATCAACCATTTTATTTGTATAGGAGGCTACATCAAATCCCTCTATCGGCATAAAGCAAGTTTCAAGATTTTCTATGCTTGTTAGACGATCTACACGGAAGTGAGCAATTTTCTGATGCTTCAGAGAAAATCCAATCAAATAGTAATGGTCATTTTTCCATTCAAGCGCATAAGGATTTACGACATAATAATATCCATCATGCTTTAAGATTTTCTTTTTTTCCTGAGTGTATTCATAGTATTGGAACCGAATTTGCTGATGGTTTCCAATCGCTGTTTGGATATTATCAATGATATAGTAAACCTTTTCATTATGCGGTTTGACACGGCTGGATAAAGCAGCAAATTTTTGAAGTTGCTCTGCCTGATGTGTGCTGGTCAGACGGCATAATTTCTGTACTAGTTCCTCAGATTTCTTGGCAGAAATGATCTTCGAGGATGCTACTGCGTCTGTCAGCATTTTCAGTTCTGGATACTCAAACAGGCGGCTTCCCATAAAATATTGGTTTTGGGTACTCTTGACCACCACAATATCAATTCCTGCATCGATCAGTGCATTGGTATCCGCGTAAACAGTCTGCCGCACTGCCTGAATTCCTTTTCCATTCAGATGGGCAATGATGTCAGATACTGTGGCGGGATGGTTTTCATCGGTCTGCTCATAGAGAAACCGGAGTAATTCCAGTATCCGCATATTTGTTGAATTCTGCATACTTCACCTCCTCGATTTTTAAAATGGCCTATTTTGTATGATGTCCAGCCCCAAAGACCAGGAACAGGGCAACCGCACAGAGAAGCAGAACCATCCAATTCCGGTCTACGATCAGCTTGATCACCGCCACAAGCAGCATTCCGCCCACCAGGAGCACAACGCCGTTCATTCAACGCCCTCCCGCGGCATATTCGCCCATGTGGATGTCCAGCACCCCTCTGGGCGGCTGGATCAGGGCGTCCTCATACTGGCACTTCCACTGGATCTCCCGACACATCCGGCCATCCGCCACGCCGTCTATGGTTTCACCATCCTGAATGGGGTTATCATGTTCCAATATGTACGATGCCACATTGTAGGCGTGGTTTACCACCCAGTTGGGGTCCATGTCGTGGAAGTGGTACTGGAGGTCGGGCAGGAACAGGGTGCTCATGCCCACCGTGTCGATGAGCATATCCTCGGTGCCCTCAATGTTAAAGAAGCGGACATTGACGCCAAAGCGGATGAACCGATCCGAGCCTTCAATCTGGTGAGAACGCACATCCTCCGCCAGAAACAGTTTGCCGCAGTTCTGGAAATAGAATGCCTCACAGGTGGGGTACAGCTCCGCCAGAGCCTCCAAAAAGTCGGCATCCAGGTTGGCACGCTCCAGCGCCGGAAGCGCCGCGGCCAGCATATCGGTGGCTACCACCTGATATTTGCACTCCCGGAAGATCCGCTCCCGGTCCTCCTGGCAGTCCCACATCTGGCTCATCAGGAAGGCATCAAAGCCTTTGCCCTTGAACTTGTCGCATTTCATCACCATCAGCTGCACCGGGCATTTTCCGTCCTTGAACTCTGCAATATGCTCCTGTGCGGCAAAGCCGGCCATTTTCTTATCATAACAGAAGCATTCTGTTGATCCGATGTGCTTCTCCATTACGGCAGTCATTTTTTCTTTATCCGGCATTTCTACCGGCTCTTTGAACAGCATCTGAATGAGATAGGGACCTCCGGGTTGTGGGCCTTTTTTGTCATCCAGGTTTTGTTGGAAAAGTTGATTGCTCATTTGGCTTCCTCCTTCTTCTCCGGGAACAGTTTCCACCGAAACTCCAGCTCTTTCTGGACAAACTCTTTCGGCAGGCCGCGGGGGTTGGCGATGAGATACCATACCCGAAAGGTGCGCTTCTTCGGATCTGTTTCCTGCTGGTAGAGCTGATAGCCCGCCTCATCCTCCTGCGTCCACTGTCCTGTCTGCCGCTTGGCCTGCACAAAGGGTTCCACCACCTGGTCCAGTTCCTCTTTGGTGCGGCTTGAGGCCCAGGCGTGATCCACATCATTGGCGTGGGAGAGGTGGAACAACATCGAACCCATCCAGTTCTTTGCCTTGCACTCCGGCGTTCCGCGCAATTCTGCCTGACGGCGGTACTCCTCCATCTGCTCCGCCGTTCCGTACTGTTCCACCATCTGCTCATCCACATGGATGCACCAGCTGTAATCCTCTGGCTGGATAAAGGGGGCGCAGACCGGATGTAATGCCTCTGCTGGGTCCGTCTCAAAGCGGTCGATAAAGTCAAGGTAGTGGGCTTTGATCAGGGGCAGAAAGGTGTCCAGCAGCCCGGTGTTCAGCCGCAGGTCCTCTGTCAGCATCCGAAAGAATGAAACGCCTGTTGTCGGTTCTATTTTGAAAGAGTAGAGCCGGTCATCTCCCTGCTTTATGATACAGGTGAAGCCCACCTCCACATTTCCATGGCCGATTTCGTAGTCTATGTAGTTGTAGCGCCTCCGGTCAAACCAGATCTGATAGGTCAGCCCGTTTTTCATTTTCTTTTTGAAGTCGCCTTTTTTCAGCCGCTTCCAGCCCTTTTCCTCCAGGCCCAAGCCGTTCCACAAGTAGTCCAGGGCCTCCTGAAATATATCTGCCGGGCGTTTTTGTTCCACGGTCTCCACCTCCTGACGAATCCTCCTTAATAATCAAGCAGGATGGGCACCTGCTGTTCCTCGGCAAACCGCATGGCCCGCCAGAACATGGAGAAGGCGAACTTGGCAAGGGATTGGGTGTCATACTGGGTGTGTTCCGGGATGTCTGCCTTGCTATACTGTCCATCTGAGTCTACGGTTCCGTCTACCGGGTATCCCTCCGTGTCTGCCCAGCCAAGGATGGTATCCTCATCGGCCTGCCATGCCAGCTGGTTCAGCTTTTCCAGCTCCTTCCGCAGTCCGCCCAAGGTGGCGATAGCGACGGTGTCATCGGTGGGCAGAGGGCCTTGGAACAGAAAGCTGTCGGTGAGGGGAAGCCACCAAGTCACGCCCCGAAACAGGGACCACACCCGCTCCTCGTCCGATGCAAGGCGGGCAATCAGGGGATGCTCCCCGAAGATCCAGTCCTTCTCCACGGTGGGAGGCACCGGTTCCTCGTATGTACGACAGGCGGCCACCAGCAGCATAGCGCCGAAGGCATCCCAATCCGGCTTGTCCGTGTAATAGGGCTTCTCATTATCCTCCGGCCAGGGGGCGTAGGGGGGCTGGTCCGGCTGAGAAATGGCGGCCAGAATCTGATCCCGCCAGTTCTCCACCGCCGCCTGAACATTGGTCGGGGACAATTCCTCGTCGTCGGCGGGTTCCCCATCCGGGGTGATGCGGTTGAAGGAATATCCGTTTTCCTCCGCCCACTGCTGAACAACGGTTTTCCAGTTGTGAGAATAGTACCGGGTCAGCGTCCCGGCGTAGATGTCAAGTCCCATAGTGTTTGCCTCCTTTTCAATCAAAATCCATCCAGACCAGGTGCTTTCCGCAGTGGAGGCACTGGAACAGATAGCATTGCAGGTGCCCGCCATTGACGGATTCCCGGATCATATCTTTCTGCTCCTCGTTCCACATGGGATCGCCCAGCACCTCCTCCAGCACATCCAGTGCCCGCAGTTCTCTGGCACCCACATAGCCCAAAAAGGCACAGTAGTCGCCGCAGTGAGCGCGCCAATATTCCTGCTGCCAGCCGGAGTAGCCGGGGGTGCGGTGGATCAGTTCGTCCAGCTTCTCCGGATCGTCTACACCATCGTCCACAGAGAAATCGTCTTGAAAGCTGCCGTCATATTTTCGGGCCGCCTCGCCGCTGGCGATACACTCCGGACACAGATACGCAATTTCATCTACCGAATAGAATGGACCAGTATAGTAGATGTGGGTCGTCTTGCCGCAGCAGCCGCAGATAACACCTTCTTTGGATTCCTCAAAGGCCCCGGTATCCAGCGGGTCCGGGTGATACCGGAAGGCGGGCAGGCCCAGCTGGGCCTGCCGTTCCTTCTCTTTCTGCTTTTCCTCCGGCGTTTTGGGCTTGGGGAGGGCGTAATGATTGCCCCAGTTTTCCGCATAGTCCTTCAAGACGCCCAGCCGCTTGAGGGTCTTTTTATCGGAACGATTTCCGATTTGGCAGAGCAGTTCGTAGGCATCCTCCTTGAAGTCCAGCAGATCATACACATCTACCAGCACTTCCTTGGCCTGCTGATCCTCACTCTGCTCAAGTTCTTCCTTGAAGGTATATAGAGCGCGGACACTGTCCGGACCTTCATTGGTCGCAACAAACTGTTTTTTTAGTTCGATATAGGTTTTCTGATATTCTGTCATTGGTCGCACCTCCCATCAATCCCACCAGAAATACCAGACGGTGGATTGGTGTATAGTATCAGCCAAAGTGCCAATACTTGCATTTTGGTCCAAATCAGGACAAAAACCGTATTGTTCCACAGCTACATCTATGGCCTTCTCCTTGGGGACAGGAGCCGGGAGCAGAAACTCCAGCTCATCGTGGCTCATGGCGGCAGGCACCGCGTCATACTGCTCGAACCAGTATTTCGCCACTGCCATTAGCTCCAGCGTATCAGGACATTCATTCCAGTTTCCGAAGGGCAGGTAGGCAAAGATCTCCCAGGGGTTCTTTACCGGAATTTTAGCCAGAATTAGCGGAACGGTCATATTGGTATCAGAATCCCAATAACTTGCGAAGCGGTCGTTGTTGATACCGCCGTCTATCTCACCAATAATTTCCTCCTCCCAGTCCATATCATCCTCCTCGGCTTCTTCTTTGCGCTGGCCGGTCAATTCCTCCAGAACCGCCTTTCCGTCCTTGACGGGAGCGGAGAGCATCTTCTTCCGGTATTCCTCCACAGCTTTGGGGTTAAATTCATAGCAGTCTGCATCGTTTTCCGGGTCGGCATTCATCACCAGACACTCCAACAGCGTTTCATCCGGCTTGATGAGAACAGGAATAAAGTCCTCCCGCACGCCCAGCCGCCGGGCGTAGCTGTATGCTGACATGATGGGATCATCATCTGCCATAGACGGGAAATAGGTGCACTCACAGTCCAGATACTCCATAATGGCCTGCGCCACCTCGGAAGGCTCCAGCGTATCCTCGTCAAAGTCCTGTCCCTGCCAGTTGACAAAGCGTTTTTCAATGACCTTGGCCATGGCCTGATAGTATTTCTCATCAAAGGGGATAAATAAATATGTCTCCTGTTGAAATTCATTGGAGTGATACCGGGACGGACCAAAATATTTCAGGGCATAGTCATCAATGTCGGCAGGATAATAGGGCGCATCATTTTCTCCATAGTAATAATGGGCAAAGGCACGGCCTTTCTGGTTGAACAGAGCCGAAAATAGACAGCCGAATAACTCCTCCCGGATGAATGTTCGCAGGTCTGTGCTGCCTGGATCGGCTTTGACCTGGTTTACCACATCACCATGCTCTTCCAGGAATTTTTCGCCCATCAAGTCATGCTCCATGCACCAGCGCAAATAAATCGCCATGTGATTGTAGGCGTTGATGGGGTCAATGGGAAGCTCTTTTTCCTCAATGCTCTCAATATGATAGGAAACATCATCCATTCCTATGCTGTCATCGTCAGTCTCTGGCTCTACTTCTGTGGGCTCATAGGAGATTTTCAGAGTCATCTGCTCCTCCGGCAGAGAGACACCGGGGCTGCGGGTGATGGTGTGCTTATCATCCGCAGAAAAACCGATGGTTTCGCCGTCTTGCAGCGTCACATCACACGCCAGCACATAGGAGGCAAGGCTGGCCAAAAAGTCCCGCAGATCCTCCGGCTCGGCGTCAGTGTTCAGCACTTCCATTTCCTCCTTGCCGAACACATCCATGCCGTAGGTGTAGCCGTTTAGGCCCCCCTCGCTCCGGTACAGGCCGAACCAGACCCAGTTGAAGATGGGCAGCTCGTCCTCTTTTATCATATCGGCAAGGCCCTCATAGAAACGAGGCTCAAATACCACGCCGCTGGTGTAGACACCGGTGGCGTATTTCTGCTTGCAGCACACTGCCATCGCCTTGGTGAACAGCTTACCGCGTTCCAGCAGTTTTTCCTCCTCGCCCAACACAGCCACCATGATATGGGCCTTGTGCGCTTTGGTCACTTCTACGGCCTCTGGCCACATATAGTTGTTTTCGGCGTTGATCTCAGCTTCATTGTCCGGGATGTGACCGTGGAAGAGTGTCACGATCAGCATCATTCCGCCGACCCGCATTACCACAGCGTCATCGCTGTTCTCATCGTCTTCGTCGCCCTCATCCGGCTCCTCATCTACGATGCCCCATTCTTCCCGTAGATCCCGAATCAACTGCTCCTTGTCCCACTCTACTTTGGAGAGGAGCACAGACCCGGCAAAGGAGCCCTTATGGTCGGTTTCTTCCTCGTCAGCATCAACATCTTCGTTAAGATCCTCTACATCTTCATCCGGATCATAGAGGGATTCATG
Organism: Emergencia timonensis; assembly: GCF_900086585.1. GTDB lineage: Bacteria > Bacillota > Clostridia > Peptostreptococcales > Anaerovoracaceae > Senimuribacter > Senimuribacter timonensis. The sequence continues at coordinate 694,987 of NZ_FLKM01000008.1, read as the reverse complement.
CTCCAGTCCGCGGATAAATTCCTCAAAGCTATCTGCCAGATGGGTGATTTTATAGTCATTTTCCTGATCCACATGGACTACCGCAGGCTCTCCCTGGGGACCGCAAGCCCGGTAGTCCAGGAAAATCATATCGTGTCCGGCGCTTGGACAGTCGCAGATGGCCACGCCGATGGCAGGATACTCCCACTCATCGATCATAAACTGACTGCCCATCTCTCCACAGAGGGAGCAGTTCTTTTCCCGTCCGATTCCGAAAATGCCGGTGATGGCCACATGATCATCTGCCCAACAGGTAGGCTCATCGCAGGGATAGCAGGTGTTCATCGGAATGCCACCGTTGTGCTGCTTCATCAGCCAGATATAGGCGGCGGGCAGCTTGTAGCCCAGTTCCTCCTCCACGCTGGCAATCAGCTCATCGGAAGGCGGATCACTGACATATTCTTTCAGTGCATACCAATTATCATCCCAGAAGTTGGTGAGGTCGAAACCCTCAAATGGGGTATCACCGGGCACGAATTTGGCCTTCTTCTTCCGGCTGCGCTGGCGTTTCCGGATCTCCGCCTTACACTCCCGAATTACCGCCGGGGCATTTTCATCCTCCGGGTCCAGCTCTGCCCACCGCTGGGCGTAGGGAATGGCCTTTTCCTCCTGACCATAGAGATACTGATAGCCGTAGGCCATCCGCATATTCCACTCCGCCTTGTCCTGACCTTCCTCCCGGACGGACTCCAGCACCTCAATGGCCCTCTGGAGGGCTTTGTCTCCCTTGAATTTCAAAGTACCCTCATCATGGTCCCCGATGATGGCGTAGTTCTCCAGCGCCCGTGCCAGGGCGTAGGCGGTGCGATAGTTCCTCCAGTCCTCTGGGATGGCATTGAGTGCCTGGATGCAGCGGGTGTACTCGTCCTCGTCGTTCCACTGCTCCAGCTGAGCGAAGAATGCTTCGGCGTCCTGTTGGGTATAAGGAATATAGTCCATGCCCGTAAGCGTTTCATCCAACTCGTCATCCTGATTTTCAGTTTCTGTCCCATCATCTTGTTGCTTTAGAGGTACAGAACCGGCTTCACGGCGGAAGGTGTGGAAGATGGCCCATGGGATATCCGTGCCTTCAAAGAACTCTTTCGCCATGTTCAGCGCCTCTCGGATGTCCCAGGCGATGAAGTCCACATAGCCACAGTAGAGGCCGGTGGCCCCGCCGATGAGGGCGAGCATCTCCGATCCGTCCACGGTGGTGAACAATTCCTCCAGCTTGTCCCGGAAGTCGAAAATCTTTTCCGATCCTTCCTCCTCCCGCAAGGTATCCAGGGGATAGCAGAAAAAGCCCGCTACCGCTCCGTCGGCATGGAGATCGTCCATAAAGTCGTTGTCGGCATTCAGATAGCCGTTGATGAGCGGCACACAGCAGGTGGAACCGGCCATTACATCCAGCCGCCAATCGGCGTTGGGGTCTTCATTGGGTTTCATTTCGTAGCCAAGATAGCTCTCCAGATAGGCCTCCGGATCGGTGGAGAGCTCCAGGCCCTGCTCCCGCAGTTTGTCGGGCAGCTGGGACAGGAGGAAGGACGGCTCTGCCTTGGGTTCCTCCAGCACATCAAAACTGTCTATGTATCTCATGTGGGGGATCTCGCCCAGTATCTGATCGGTGAGGGTGGTGAGCATCCACCAGACTCGGCCTTCCGCCTCCCGGAGCATAGGCAGCAGCTTTTCACAGTAGGCGGAGATGTTGAAACTGTTTTCGCCCTGTTCCTCCAGCCAGATCTGCACATCCTCACCGGAGATGTCCCAGCTGTCGTCGGTACGCAGGCCGATATTCTGGGAGGGCTGACGGCCCACAAGGATGTTCCAGTGCTCCAGCACCTCCTTTGGGGCGTGTTTCTGGAAGTAGACCAGCTCAAACAGCTTGACCTTATTACCCTCCGGGGTGAGGATCAGCTCATGCTTTTCGCCATTGAAGCCCAGCTCGAAGGAAATTTCATCAAAAACCAGATTCAGGGTGTCCTCCATTTGGGCCACGAGTTCTGCGCCGCGGGTATGATCTTTGTCCTCATCCATCATCTGGCGCAATTCTGCTTCCATCTCGGCAAAGGTTTCCCACCAGTTCTCTGTCCGCTCTCGGAAGCACTCCGAGAACTGGGGCAGAGAAATGCCTTTCGTGCACCAGTCGATCAAATCCTCAATGTCTTGTCGGGTGTTAAGTTTCGGATCATCACCGGGATGCTGTTCCAGAGCTTTTTCAAAATACCGCAGAGCGCGGCCCTCCTGATCCAGATAATAATAGGCATACCCCATGCGGAAATTCCAGGAATAAGTATCTCCCAGTTCCTCCTCGTGGCACTGCATCAATTCCAGTGCCCGGTGAAGCTGCTTTCTTCCCTCCGGTTCGCTGGAGTCCGCCAGATTGTTGTAGGCTCGCGCCAGCTCCATATCCATTTCCGGGGTACGCTCCTCGGTAGGGATGGCCTCCAGCGCGTCTACGATTTTCTGGTGTTTGTCCTCCTCATGCCACTTCTGGCACTGCTTCAAAATATCCATATCCGGGTCCTCCTCGTCCTCATCCGGTTTCCAGTCTTTGATTTGCTGGAACACGCCGTTCTCATCCCGCTCAAAGGCGCAGGGAGCAGGGGTGTTCAGCAGAGGGATGATGTCGGGATCGTCGTTGCAGATTGTGTTCAGCTTGTAAATCCCGGCATTGTTGGGGTCGTCCATGTACTCCTCGCTCTCATCACCGGCGGTGAAGCGCCAGCCGCTGTCCCAGTCGCCGTCCGGCTTCTCCCGGTAGCAGTAGCCAACCTTGCAGCCCTCTACCGTGATGCGGTTGGTGGCAATGCAGCCATCGGCACCCTTCCAGTCAGAGAGTAGAGATTTCACATCCTCCGCTTTCACATGGTAGTCCCGGTTGCGGCCAGCGGCCTCGTACAGATCCTTCCGCAGCGCCTCCACATCCCGAGCCATCTCCTGGATCTCCTCGTCGTCCATCATCTCGCTGAGGTCGTATTCCAGCGGGTTCTGGGCGAAATCCGCCAGGGACTTGTTCATTGCGTCGTGTTCCTCCGGCGTGGCGGTGATGCGGATACGGCGGGGGGGGGTGTTGTACTCGTCCAGATCTTGGAGGTTCACACTGCCGCTGACGCTGCACTCCAGCAGGATGGCGGCCAGGTCGGTGACCACATCAATAGCAAAGTGAAAATCCATTTCCACACCACTGGAGTGGGTGAACTCCAGATACTCCACAGTCTGGCGGAAGCCCCAGTTCTGCTTGTCCAGCCCAATCTTGGTGAAGATTTCGCTGAGGGGGATTTCCTCTTTCTTCTGGTCTTCTAAAAAGGCCACAAGGTTCAGACTGTCATCCGAGCCTCCGATAAAGTTGCCCCAGTATTTTTTGATATACATCTGTCACACCTCCTGTTCTGAGATCAGTCGCTTGATGAGCCAGCCCAAATGTTCCAACCACGCAGGAGCGATCTCACCGCTGTCCTCGTTCTTCCAAAGATCCACAATCTCACGGATGCCGTCCTCGTCCGGCACCTCGTTTTTGATGTCGGTGAGCTGCCGCAGCAGGAAGGCAAGGGCTTCTTTGGATGCTGTGAAACCGGTGACTTTATCCCATATAGCTTCTTCATGATCGTAGTCCAGCTTGCTGTTATCCTTCCATTGGAAATACAGCTCCGCCAGAGCCATAGCGGTGTTATCATAGAGAAAGTCGATGTCGGAGAGATCTTCTCCCAACATACCTTCCTCTTTCATCAGTTCGATCATCTCACCCAGATCCATTACCAGATGCTCCGGTACATATTCATTTTTGAGGATGTCCAGTACATCCAACCCTTCGTCACGCTCTAATGCTTTTATGCCCCATGCTCCCATGTCGGCACCTCTCTTTCTTTATTTCGTATCAAGCTTCTATTGTCAATCATAGTTCTCCAACCGAATGATAGGCCGATAAAAGTCATAATCTCCGTTTAGTTCATTGTCCTCCTGCACTTCTGGCTTACAGTGGGGCGAACAGGGCAGGAAACCGAGAAATGGACCCAGCCCTCCGCAGATATTGCATCCGCCATCGCCGCCGCAGGTGGTAAGCCTATCAGCCTGCACCACTTCCCGCATATAGGGATCGTAGGCGATGGACAGGCCGAAGAAGTTGGGTTCCTCCATGTCATAGGGCCGGTTCTCATCCTCATCCATGTTCTCAAACCAGTGCAGACGCATGGAGTAGTCTAACCCATCTCCCCATGGAAACAGGGTCCGACACCCGCCGCCACACAGGTAGGCCCACTCGTCCGCCGTGGGCAGGGAGAAGCCCCTGTTTTCCAGCATGGCAAGAAGCGCATCGTAGTCTGTGTGGTTATAGATACAGATCTGAAAGCCCTTTTCCGTCCGCTCAATGCGGGCCGACTGATGCAAGGTAAGACTGCTGCTGTCACTCCAGGCAAAATCACGGAATTCCTTCAGCCAGTCAGGGTGGACAGTCAGTCTGGGATCATCCATTTTGACTGGCTCCCAGTTAATTTCCTCCAGCTCCCGGCCCACCAGCATGGGTCCAATGGCCGCCTGCCGAACAGGAGCCATGCTTTCCCGAATCATCTCCTCCGGGTCCCGCTCCATTTCCCATTCTCGGAACAGATACTCCAATTCCTCCCGGCTCTCCTGATTCAGTCCCACGGCAAACTGCTCCCAGCCCAGGGTGACGGTATCGCCGGGGACAAAGACGAACTCCCGGCCATCTTTCTCGAAGATGCCGGTGGTGTAGCTCTGGCCCCAACGGTCAAAGGTATGTAGACCGAGAAAGGTCATATCATAACGATCAGCCAAGCTTTCCATCAGCGTTTGCTTCTCGGTTGTATCCATTTGATTGAATTGGGGACGGGACAGTTTTTCGTTCATGGCAAGTCCTCCTTCGATTCGTTTTGCGTGTTCCAGCAGATAGCTCCGACCATCCTGCTTGGCCCGTTCCAAGTATTGTGGAAGCAGGTCGGAATGGATGGCGTCCAGTGAGACCAGAACGGCGATCCGCTGGTATTCCGGAAGTTCAGGAGAGTAACAGTTGCGCTCCCAGAACAGCGGAGCGAACTGCTCCACACAGTCAGGACGCAGAGCGGGCATCGCCAAAAGTGCCCGCCGGCTTACATATTCATTGGGGTCCTTTGCGAAGTCCAGGATCATGTCTTTGACTTCCTGGCTGCACGGACATTCTGACAGATATGCGGCAAACTGCCACTTGGCCTCACTCTCATTGGAGGCTGCGGCCCTGCGGCAGAGGCGCTCGAACCATTGGGGATGGGAAGTGGTCTCCTGTATAAACCCCTCCGCTTCGTTGTCCCTGGCGATCAGATAGACCATCTCATCCAGTAGGACGCTGTCTGCTGTTTCTGCATCCATTTGGGTCAACACATGGCAAAAGGCATCAAATATATCATTCCACGCAGGGTAATCGACCTCCCATGCACCGCCGATCTCCTCGGTGGTTTTTCCGGGATAAGTGATTTCCTGCCACTGATGAAATTTTCCTACCTGCTCCAGCAGGCACTCCCTGATGTCCTTTGCCATACGCTTACCTCACAATTCTTTGCACAGGTTTCCCAGTTCCAATGCCTGTTCCACAAGGCCCAGGAGCAGGCTGGAAAAATTCTCGGCAATCTCCTCCAGATCGGCATAGTCACGGTTATAGCCCCGGACTCTGCCGCTCTCCAAGTCGATAAATACGATACTCCCGTCACCCAAGCCTCCGATTGGAAAGGTGGGGCCGTGGTCATATTCGCTCATGTAATCCTCATAAGCCTCTTGAAAAATCGGGTAGGCTTCTTCCAACTCTTTCAGTGTGAAGATCCACGGCTCCGCCAAATAGCAGCCGCCGAAGTTCAAAAGCAGCCAGCGGTACTCTGCTGGGATGGGAGTATACCTGCTTTCAAATCGTTTCACAGCATCCTCCGGTTCTGGGCGGGTACCCTTTGTGAAGGCACTTGCTTCATAAGCGGCCTTGATTTTGTCACGGTATCCCTCCAATTTTCTTACCTGCATCATGTTCACCTCTGATTTCTCCCGTTCGGCAGTCCGCGATTTCTTTTCTACAAAGCGAACTGCCTCTGTCAACAGCGCGGGAAGCTGATTTCCGTCTGCCGTTTCATACCGCTTGACTGGATGCGTCCAATCAAAATTATGAATGATAGAAATGATGTATCTGTCCTGATACCAGCCCATATCCAACAAAAATCCGTTTGGATATTCCACTTGCAGCATATCTTCTTTTTGTGTGTCATCCAAAAAGGTGACTGTTCCAGTGCCAAAATCCACCTTGCGCCACGCTTGAACCATCGTTTGTCCTCCTACAGCCGATCCAGATTCTCTTGCAAATCGCCCTGCATCAAGTGCTGGGCAATGGCTTGGTTCAGTGCCTTATATGAGTGATAGGCTGCCTGCTCTACATCGTGCAGGCACTCCTCCATCAGTGCCTCCGGAGAAATGCCTTCCCGTTTGCCATAAAGATGGCCGAAGGCATAGCACACGGACTTGAGAAAGCCGAAAATGTAGTCGTGATTTCCACGCATACTGGGCAGGTCATTGAACGAGCCCATGCCGCCATAAGCCCGAAGGTGGTGGGCGACCTCCCGCCGCTGGGTCCAGTCCTCAATATCCCGTTCCAGCCAGTCAATCCAGTTTTGGAACTCTGGATGGTCTGCCAGAAGGATGGAGCGCAGACAGGTCAGAGCTTCGGTATAAATATCTGTCTGTTTCATCCAATTTCTCCCGTCCCCTTTAATTCTTCATTATAGGCGTGGCTCTCCCAGATGGCCTCAAATTCCGCCTGCTCTATGATGCAGGCGTGGAATTCCTCGCCCCAGACATGGGCGTTCAACTCCTCCACAGTGGGGATCGGCGTAATCTCGATGGCACCGTCGTAAAGGTCAGGGTTGTTGTGGGTGCGGCCATCTGCAAAAATGTCGATGGAGCGATGGGCCAGCCGCTCATTTTCGGTATCCACTTCATAGAGGATGACCGCTGGTTCACCCTCCGGTGCGCCCTCCCAAAAGAGCTTGATGTACTCGATCTTGCCAAGATAAGTCCGCATCGCTTTTTCATCGGCACAGGCTACTCGGATCATTTTTGCCAGCAGCATCAGGTCATCGATGTATTGGGAGTACACGCAGAACACATCTTCGTCGGAGTCGAAGTGAAACAGATCCACGCCGCTGTTGTTTTCCTCGAACTCCTGGATCACGCCCCGGACAAGCCGCTCCCAATCCTCGCTGCTGCCGATCAGTCCCAGCCGTCGGAATTCCTCTGTCCGGAATCCGTCACTGATTTTCAGCAGAAGGGAGATCGCATAGGGGTGGTGGGGAATGAGAAAGAATGGCGCGATCTGCTCCGGCTTCGCCCAAATTTTGAAGGGCGGGCGCGGGTCAGGTATCCAGGGCAAGATTTCCCATTCGTCCTCCGGTCGGTTTCCGTATTGGCAAAGGTCTTTCATAGTGTTCTCCTCATTCGATGTCGTTTCGTTCTTCTTTTACATCCAGTGGAGCACCGTCCAGAGATGTGATCTGTGACAGTTCTGTTTCAGTCAGATTCTTCAGGAAAATGCAGTATTCGTCCGGGTGGCCTCCCACAAATTCCATTTTAGGCATTCCGATCTGCTGTGGGTCGGTGATCCACAGGCAAGGCTCTCCTGTTGCCCAAAACCGAGTCAGAGTAAGAATTTGGCCGTTGTAAATCACTTTCTGTTCCATCTTCATTTCTCCTGCATTTGCCTCAGTAGCTTCACGATCCGCTCCCGGTTCTTTGCGGTTTTCATAAAGGTGGGGAGATGGTCGGCCTGGGTCATTTTCGCTCTTCCCGGCGGCTTTTCCCGCAGGTCGGCGCTGAGATAGCCGATCAGATAGGCAAGATGTTCTCGGTTGAGTGCCCATACAGGTTTTCCCTGAAATGAAGTCAAAAACCATAGTTCCAACCCGAAATAAGGTTCTCGTCCATCCCTGATTTCGCCAATATATGAAAACGCCTCCGCTGTTTTATGGACTTCTCCCGGCATGGTTGTCCCACAATAGGGGCAGGCCACATGGAGAACGGAAAAGTGCTGCCTTTCCTCATCTTCAATATCCACCCGGTAGTACCTGCCGCAGTTTTTGCACTGGTTATGGACATCGTAGCGGTAGATCGTCCGATCACGGGCCACCTGATGGCCGCAGCTCAGGCAGCGGAAATAGGCATTATCCTCATCCGCGGTCACCACGCCCGTGCCATGACACTTGGGGCATTTCACCTGAATGCCGGAGGTGAGGGCGTCGTATGCACTGTATGTAAAGTAGGGTTCATCAACAATTCGGCTCATACGCCCACACGCTCCTTTCAAGAAATTGCTTTCACAGCCGAAATCGGAATGGTTTCAAATCCTTTGCTTTGATTGTCAGATCCGCAACGATCTTTTGCAGGAATTTTACCTGTTCCAGATACTCCGCAGGCGCGTGGATCTGCTCCAGATAGCCTATATAGCGGATGATCTGATCCAGTGCCCGTTTCCTGTATTTTGCGATTTCCCCCAAATGGGAATAACTGCGGCCTGCCACATAGCTTGGAACATCTATGTTCCGAATGGTTTCTATATCAAGCGACCCGTGCTCCTCTTTCTCAGATTGAATGGTGGACAGCATATCTTCCGCAGAAAAACGGATGCCGCGCTCGCAGAGAAACCGCAGTTCATCAAACAGGTGGTTCGCCACAAAGTGTTCAGCCAAGGGCTCAAAAATTACATCATCCTGATACCAGCCTCCGTGGGCGCAGGAGATCAGTTCACGGTAACGCTTTTCTGTGATCCACTGGCGCAGTATCTCTTTGATCCCGCGCATCCATGCGTCCAGCCGGGCCTTTGTTTCTTCGGGGCTATCGTTGGCTGTCCCATAGCAGGGCAGACCATTGTCTTTCAGCCACTTGGTTACTTCTTTGCTGAATTTTGTGTAGCTCAATGTGACACCCCTTTCAAAAATCCCTCAACTGCTCAAACTTCTCCATCAGGGCATCCTTCTGGAGCGTGCCATCCGGCAGGGCATCCAGGATACCCCGCAGAGCCATGTAAATTTCATCCCGCTCCTCGGTTTCGATAAAGCCCATCTTGTTGAAAGTCTGGGTGTAGGCTGTCACCGCATCCATCGCCTGGGCCTGGGCGTCCTCGCCCGGTTCAGTGGCCAGCTTCATCAGCAGGGAGCGAGTCTTGCGGTATTGGTTGGCTGCTTTTTTTGCAGCGGCGGCAGGGATATGCTCCGCGCCGTCCCAGCCCCGGAAGGGGTTGTCCAGGTTTTGCGCCAGCCACTCCGGTTTCCGGGGCTTGGTGATCCGCAGATCCATTCCCGGCTTGCTTTTCCAGAGCTGCTTTGCCGCTTTTGCCGCATCTTCCGGCAGGCTGGTCATCCAGAACCAGCGAAGCTCCGGCATCTGCTCCGGGGTGGGGATGTCGTCCGCCCCGAAGCCGAACAGATCAAAGGTGGAGAGGTTCGTCAGTTCCCGGAACGCTCCCACAGCGGAGAAGTTTTGCAGGTTTCCCGGCGCGCCCCAGAGCCGCAGCTCCTTCAGATGGGGATGGACAGCAGCCAGCCCGGTCAGATCAAAGTCCTTCAGCTCGATGCCATGCAGCCCCCGTAAGTTCGGCAGTTCCGTGTGCGGGCAGTATTCCCCGATAAATTGGAGGGTCAAGCCGCTGCCATCTTCGGGGGCATGGATGGTACAGGCGTCCAGCCCCTTGTTCTGGAACAGGAGCTGCTCCGTTCCCTCACACAGCCATAGCTCCTCCAGCCCGGTCATGTCCAGCATCAGCTTTCTGATGCTGGTGCCCCGCAGATCAAGTGTCCTCTGACCGTGGTTCAGCAGGGTCAGCTCACTGATAAAGGGATTCCCCCTCAGAAATTCCAGCAGATCCGGGTGCCACCGCTGGCAGATGAGTTCGGAGAGGCAGGGCAGAGCCTTTAGTTCCAGTGCCGAATCGAATGGTGCGTACTGGTCCATCACCCGATGGCTGCTGACCTTCACCGGGATACCGCCGATCTCCGTTTTCTCTTCGCTCTCCATGGCCTCCTTGAAGGCCCGCCGCCGTTCCTCCGGAATGGCCTGCCACCGGATCTGGAGGTACACATCATAGCCGTCACTCCAGCCTCCATAGGAGCGGCAGGGCTGGTCGGTGAAGGGCGGCAGTGTGCCAACCAGCGTGTACTGGGGCGGGACCTCCAACGGCACCCGCAGCAGGTGGAGGTCGCGGGACCAGTACATGAAGTCCTTGTAGAGCGGGCGGAGATGGGGCAGTTCCTCCGCAGTCAGAGGGGCGTCGCCCACCCAATCCAGAGAGAGGACCACCGCCCAAGATTCTTTGCTCACCGTGTCCGGCGGCGCAATATAGGCCACCTGGCAGGCGGTGTAGCGTTTCAGATATTGGTTATAGACTGTATAGACCTCTCCGGCGTTGGCTTTCATGGCGCTCTCCTTTGTTCTGTCACATTTTTAATCCTGCTCTCGATAACTGGCTTCAATGTCGATGAAGCGCACATACACGGCGCAGACTTCGCCCTTTGCGTCATAGCCGAAGTAGACGGGATAGTAACCGTCACCCCAGCCAGAGGAGAAGATGGGCAGGTTGCAGTCCGTGTCCGGCACGGTCCAGTTGAGCCAGTCGCCGCAGTCCCCCTGATATTTGGGGTGGGCTTGGGCGTTTTCCTCCAGTAAGTCGCAGAACAGGTCGTTGTAGGGGTCGATGTCCGGGTCCTCCTCCAGCCGCTTGGCCCAGTATGTTTTGAAAGCCGCCTGGGTCTGGATGTCTGCAATACACCCCATTCCGGCATCTACGCCGAAACCGAAGTAGTCATCATCTCCCAGTGCCGCGTCCAGATTCTCGTTGCCCACCATGCCCAGCTCATAGCGGACAGGCTTTTCCCGGCTGACCTCCACCTTGACGCAGGCGTAGCGGTCGCCGTATTGTTCGCTGGGCACCACGCAGATTTTCACGGGATAAGTTCCGGCGGGGATCGTTTGAAGGAAGGGCAGAGTGTCCTCCAGCTCCACCAGCGGATCACAGGCGAAGATTTGCCCGGTGGGGAAATGGACGGTGCCGATGTCCAGCACATCCACCGCCATATTCCCAATCACTTTTTCTGTAAAATGGGCCTCCAAGTCAACTTTGCAGGTCAGTTTATCCTTGATGGATTCGTATTTGTTCAGCCATTCGGTCGTAGGCATATCAGTTTCCTCCTGTTGATTCAGTTTCTTGATGTACACACTCTCCGAGCCGTCCCAATAGCAGTTCACACACCGGCCATCCTGAAAATGATGGTCACAATTCGGGTAGCCATAGAGAATATGGGCACATTCCGGGCACAGCCCCATCATCTGTGAGGAGCCTTTGAAAAACAGGCTGCCGCACTCATCACAAAGGGCCAGTTCTTTTTCTGCCATAGGGCTCACCAGTCCCGTTCCCGGATGGCCTCCTCAGTGTCAATGGGGATGCCAAACCACTCCAGAATGTAGGCCACGGTTGCCGCAATACATTCCCGCGCCACCGTTTCGATCTCGCTGTCGTTCTCGTCAAATTCCTCCTGAAGATCGTTGATGCCGCAGACCGCCTCGTCCAGCGTTTCCTGCACCGCATCGGTGTCGGTTTCGCCGCTCTCCAACAGGTCGATGACCTTCTGAAGCTCGTCCTTTACCTTGTTCACCAGAAAAGCAGGATAGTAATCGTCCTGATACATTTCGTCCAGCAGTTTGTAATTCGGGTCAAATGCTTTCATCGTGATTTCTCCTTTCTCATTCAAACATCAAACCGTATGATTCAGTCAGGCTTCCATCGTCCTCGTGAAATATACACTGGTACACAGGCTCACGCTGGGTTGCTTTGCGGAACCGCTCCAGAACCGGAGCCAGCGGCTCACCAGTAGGGATACCGAGGGCATCAGACACCCGTTGCAAACTGTCCATATCCATATCTTCCAAGTTACAGTTGCGCTGCCTCTGCCCATACTCCTCCAGTGTTTTGGAATCTACATACTGCTTTGTGTCACAGCAGTCGTGCCAGCAGATACAGCTCACAAGCAGGGAAAAAAGGTCATCCATGCTCTCGGCCAGACGGCCTGCCTCCCCTTCGCTGCTGTAATAGCCGATGGAGCCATCTTCCAACAGGTGGTATTCTCCGCCGGAGCCATCTCTGGCAAAGGCCATACCGGGTAGGGAGAAGGTGCATCGGCCTTCTGCGTCATCCCGCGGGGACAACTCATCCAGCAGGAAGAAGTCAAACAGCGAATCAAATTCATCCGCCAAATCAGGCTTTTCATGCAGTATTTTCAAATAATCCATAGCTGTTTTCCTCCGTTTACGGTTCTTGGGTCATTTTGCGCAGCTGTTCCAGCCACTGTGTTTCTTCCATTATCTCATCATTTTGGTAAAAATGGTCTTTATCGCGGGCCAGATGATCGGCAAGTAGAGCCGCGTCCACAGGAGTGCAAACTGTAAAACTGTCCCGATCCGCGCCCTTGATCTCCCGGTTGAGGTAGTACACCCGCCTGGCATCGCGGGAATACCAGTGACTGAGCAATTCCCATGCGGTCAGATCCGCTTTTGAGAGTTGCTTCCCGTAGGCATAGATCCGTTTCTCATCCCTGGCAAAATAGGTATCACCCAACGAGCGGAAAGAGGAGACCTCCGCGCCCTTGATGATCTTCACCTTGCCGTCCCCGTTGTGGAAGTAGACCTGCCGGCTGTCCTTTGCATATCCCTGGGGCGCGCCTGAATCGTTCTGGCCCTTGTCCAACACCTGGAAGGCTGCCAGCTCTGCATCTGGGATTCTCCCGCTGGTGGTGTAGACGGCTGTTTTGTCCATCGCATAGGCATAGTTTAACACCCGAAACGATGCCGGATCTGCTCCACGAAGGCGAATCCCGCCAAGAAAGCAGGCCGTAGAGGATTTGCCCCAGTAATGCCAGCAGCAAAAGTCTTTGGGCGCAACACCTTTGAGCAGACCGTTTTCATATAAGCCGGAGAAATAGACCGCTCCATCTTGAAAGAAAAACTCATTGTCCACCGGCTCTGTGTTGGTGATTGGTTGCAGCGTTTCTTCGTGCTCGGCTGTGATGCTCAACTCGATCTCATCGTCGCTGTAAACTAAGTAGAGCCCATGAGGGGCTTTTCTATCGAAATGCAGTTCAATGTCACAATATTTGAGTATCAAAGGCTTTCCGCCGCTTCTCATGGTGGAAACGGCATCGGGCTTGCCAAATACCTCCATGATCTCATCCTGTGACATTCCGAATTTCAGCGGTGAAATGTCCCACGGATTCTGCAATATTTGATTGCGCCAAATCGTAAAGTCCTGTTTCATAGTTTTCCGTCCAGTGCCTCCACTGTTTTCATGGCAGCGGAATCAAATTTGTACTGCCGCAGTTCCCGTTCGATCAGGGCAAACACATCCGGAAAGCACTCGATCTCATCCTGGTACTCATATTTCGCATACAGTTTCCCGTACTCGGAGATCCAGACCTCCGCCGGGTAGTAGTAGCCGATATGACCGATGGGCTGGCACTTCTGACCGGCAGCCTGTTCGATCTCCGCCAGCTCACAGCCGGACATATCCCGGAAATAGGCTCCTCCAAATGGTTTTTGATCCCGTTGACCAGGTAGGGAAACAAAGCAAATTGAAAGTCCGCTGCCCAGTTCATCTTTTTCTGTTCCAAGTACCACTCGCAGCACAGGCCGAAATACTTGCGGTAAAACCGCTGAGTGGTCTTCATCATCGGGACGCCATGATTGGCGTAATACTGCTCCGCAATGGAAATATCCACACTGCGGCCTTCGTACCATCCGGCGTACTCCATCAGCTGCTTGACCTTGCTTTTGAGATCGCCGGAGATGGGGATGCGTTCTTTGATCACTCGAATCCTCTCCTGTCGGCTGCGAATTAAAGTTCATTTGGATATCCGATCTTATCAAGGCCCGTCTTGATTTCTTCCCATTCGCTGCGTTTCGGGTTCAGCGCAGCGACCAGTTCTTTTGTCACCGGAACCCCATCAGCAAGCTGGCGCACAGCCTCCAAAGGCAGGTCTGCTGGGTAAAACCACTTCCCGTAATCCACATAGCTCTGTGGATTACCATCAATCGTGGAGAGCAGATCTTTGGATGCGTCCTCGCCGTCCATGGGATTGCAGTGCCAGGTGGTGCCATCTTCCGTCCAGACGCAGAAGGTGCTTTTCATCTTTTTGACTTCACGGCTGCCCATGAGCTTTTGCAACGCAGGGGGCATCCCATCCGTCAGGTATTCGATACGGGGAAGTTTTTCCTCCCAGTCGTAGAGTTCGGAATCCACACCGTTGATTACACAGCCTTCCGGCGCAAACATGACGATCATGCTCTGGTCACTGCCATCAGTGGCAAAGAATGCCTCTTTGCCTTTTCGCCATGCGGGGTTGTATGTATAGTGGCGGATGAAGCTCCATTCCTCCTCCACCATGATGATGTCCAGAGTTGCCAGCCCTTTGCAGAAGTTTTTCAGGCGCTCCGCATTGGGAAGGCCAGATAAATCTTTTGTGGAAATCATGTGGTTATCCTCCTGTCTTTCGTCACCACAGTCGGTCAATCTGGGTATATATCTTATTAGGCTCTCTGTCCGTAAAACTGGTCAATGAGTCAGTGGGTTCTGTAAGCGGCATTACATTCAAAATATCCAGTACATAATACCAGATTCCTGTATCCCAGTCCCGGAACCGCCCATTGCAGACAGCTCTCCCATACTCACCGGGAGCCAAATCCAATGCCAGCTCATTGAGAGGCTGTTTCTGCCCGGTCTTATCGTAGGTATATCGCTCCGGCATCGCACCGATGTGCCAATCATTGCGGTAACGCACATGGATTCCGGACTCCTGCTGAATCAGTTCAAAAGGGTGAAGTCGCATTGTGCCATTCGGCTTCCACTCCATCAGCCTGCGACAGTCCCTATCGATCTGAAATCCATCGGGCCTCTGTATGATAGATGCAAAGTGAGTAGGCAGACCAAAAGGATAATAGGAGAAGAAGTCTTTAGGCAGCCGCATGGCTCTGGGATACTGGTTCCGCTGTGCGGCCGCATTTCCGCCTCGGCAGTCTTTATACCATTGCAGGCGGATCTGCTGGATCAGAAGTGTGGGCAGATATTTTTCTCTTTTTTGTTCCTCAGCTTTCATGGGTAATACAGAAAATCTCCTGGTTTAAGTCAAAGTAGATTACCATCAGCTCGTCGGTGATCTCCGGGTTGAAGGACAAATCCATGATGAACACTTGTTGATCCATCTCGTCATCCACCAGACTACCAAACCGCTTGAGCTTCAAAAAGTCCACCATCTCGGCAAAGGACAGCTTGGCCGGGTCGGTTCCCGGAAACAGTTCCGCCGCAATATCCGGGCCTACATCGTCCCGGTGGAACTCCATGAAAAATGTCACAACGCTATGGTAGCGGCTGTCCTCGTCCGCCAGCGCCGCTTTGATGGCGGTTTTGGCCTTCTCCGCCAATTTCTCCGCCTCATCCAGCATTTTTCCCACCGCATCCATGGCAGCAGGATCGCCGGTCAGTTCTTCCTCTACATCGAAGAGAAAGGGTAGTCCCGATTCCTCGGGAAAGTTGAAGATTTCCTCGCCGGGTATATATGTAAAATCAATGCGTTTACAGTTCAGTTTCATAATGTTATCCTCCTTACCCCTCAATGTTGGCAGTTTTGAGGCCCTTTTTCAAAGAGCCGTAGACCGTCACCGCATGGTCGGTGAAGATCTCGTCGCAGTCAAACCAGGCGGTGAAGCTGCCGCCGGAGGTGACGGACAGGCTGGTCATACTGATCCGCCGGGCAAGTTCTTCCTCTGTGATGGGGTCGGTTTCCGGGTTGCGGGGATTTTCCTCATCCTGGGAGAGCCAGTTGTTGGCCAGCTCGGTCAGGTTCTTGGCTGCAAGGTCCCGCATGGCCTTATCCCAAGTTTCACAGTCGGCCAGCAGCTTCTTGGCGGCGCTGCGGGCGCGGGTCCAGGATGGCTTGCTCTCAGCATTGACCTCCAGAGAAAGGCTCACATCCTTTCCGCACCACTGGATTTCGCCCTCGAAGGCATCATAGTCCTTGTCCAGTGTCAGTTCTCCCAGCACCTGGTCCTGGATCACCACCGGCTTGTGGTACTCGTCCAGAACGGCCTGGAGTTCCGGGCAGTCCTCGTGGGCCTTGACCACCTGGGAGATACACCAGGGCTGCACCACCAGATCCTTTGCCCATTCTTCCTTCATCCGGCGGATCTTCAGGCGGCAGATCTGCTCCTTGCCAAAGCGTCCCCAGCCCTTTTCGCCGTTACGCTCCTCCTCGGTGACCGGCCAATCCAGCCGCTCCTCTTTGGTGCTGACCTTGCCGGTGTCACAAAACACTATGCCCAGCGTCACAACGGTCATTTCCCAAAAGTTGCCTTTCCAGTTAAATCCGCCCCCAATGCAGCGATTGATCAGAGCGACCACTTCCTGCTCCTCGGGCTCGTACATCTCATAGAATTCTTCAAACATTGCGTATCCTCCTTTACAGCAGTTTCAGCACTGCGGCGGCAGGCCCGGCAAACTCCTCCGAAACCTGCTCCAATATATCCCGGTAGGCCAGCACCGCCTGCCAGGAATAGTAATAGAAGCTGTAAAATAGGTCATCCGGGAAAACCTCGTCCTCCTCGTAGCGCATCTCATCTTCTTCCTCGTCGTATTCCTCCGACCACAGGTATTCTTCCTTCAGCAGATCGGAGAACAGCGGCAGCGCCTCGGCGTGCTCCATCTCGTCCCCGTCGTGGAAGCACTGGAGGATGCAGGAGAAGAAGTCCAGCAGCTCCCCGGCCAGGAAATGGGCTGCGGGGTTCTGCCCGCTGTCTGCGAGGGCCTTCTCCAGAATTCGGCTCAGGAACACCATACCAAAGGGGGTGGCGTGCCAAAGGGTACTCTGGTGCTCCATGTTGGTGGTGAGCTCGTAGAGGGACTCTTTGACGGACGCCAAATCACGCATCTGCTCCAGCACTGTCAGGTGTGCGGGAAAATCCGTCCCCCGGCCATAGGCGGTGGTGAGCCGGTGCCACGGGACATCCGTGACCTTGAGATGGGTGATATAGGTTCTGTTTTCTTCTGTCATGTTGTTGCCACCTTATCCCGTTATCTGGCTGCGGTACTCCTTCTCCAGAGCGGTGTACCACCGTTGCAGCATGGTTTCCAGACTGGTTTTTCCTTTGCGATCTGTAAAAACAAGGAACTTTTGCAGCAGTCTGGGGAACAGATATTTGCCCGCTTCTGTCAGGTCCTGATTGAGATAGACCATCCGCAGGATACGGCCCTGCCGGTCCAGAGGGTTCTTTTTCAGCAGTTCCTTTTCAAAGCAGAAGCGCAGGAATACCACATTCTCGTCATAGAAGTCCTCCACCACAGCCGCGCCAATGCTGGTGTAGGTGATGTCGTACACCAAACGGCTCCAGTCAAATTTCTCAGCATAGAGCAGTTTCAGCGCCTTCGCCCAGTGTTCCTCCGGGATTACCAGCATCCTGTGCTGGGCGGTACTGGAGTAGCCACGGTAGACGGGTTCCGGCTGCCCCAGCAGCTCACTCACGCTGTCGGCGTAGACGAAGCACAGCTCCTCATCGAACAGGCCGCCGATGAAGTTGCCGTTGCAGTACAGCATATAATTCTTGGACTTCGCCGGAGAATAAGAGAGGCTGTATTCCTGCGAGTCCAGGCTTTTATGTACCTTGTTCAGAAAGTCTATTGATGTCATGGCTTTACTCCTCAAACTCACCCTCGATCATCCCGTTCAGATACCGGCCGGGATCTGCGATGAAGTCATCCCATTTGGCCAGAGGGTGGAATTCCTCATGCTCGATGTCCAGATACCACAGCTTTTTGTCCCTGGGGCTCCACAGCAGCAGATAGTCGCTGTAGTTGTCCATCTGCACCATCAGGGAGAGCAGCTTCTTCCGTTTCCAGGTCATCTCCTGCACATCCATGAAGGAGTAGAGCTCCGCCCACTTCACCCATTCCTGATCCGGGAACTCCAGCCGCAGGGGGCCGGTCTTCAAGTATTCCACCAGCTTGGCGGGCAGCTTGTAGGGCATGAGCTGCCGGATCTTTTCCTGCTCGTTGTGCCATTCCTCCGGCTCCAGGGCTTTCAGGTAGTCGGCCAGCTCTTGATTTTTGTTCTGCACCGCCACGGTGTAAGGCCGGTCGCCGTATTTGTCAGCAATGGTGATGTCGGCTCCTTGCTCAATGAGCCAGCGCACCATAGGGAAATTGTTGGAGCGGGCGGCCTCGGTGACAGGGGTGGAGGCGTAAGGGAACACCATGTCCGGCTTGTGATAATTGATGTCTGCCCCTTTTTCCAGAAGCAGCCGGGCAAGTTTGGTATTGCCCTCGGACACAGCGGCCCGGAATGCCTCGCCGCCAAACTTCTCCACTGTAATCCCGGCTTGCTCCAGCACCTGGATATTCTCCGGGCGCTTGCCCCAGCGCACCTCCTGGAAGGCCCGCTCTTTCTGCTTCGAGCTGAGCTTTGCGGCCTGTCCAGCAAAGAGCGCCACCACCTCCGGCCCACAACAGCGGGCGGCGGTGAGCAGCAGGGGCTGTTCCTCTGCCAGACTGGAATCAGCTCCATGCTCCAGCAGGAAGTGGATCATAGGCACATCGTTCCGAAAAACCGCAATCTCCAATGGCATCAGCTTGATGTATTCGCTGAGCTGGATGGGAACATCTAAATCCAGACCGCCTTGAAGCAGCGCCTCCAGCTTGGGCGTGTCATGGTCACAGATGGCGGCAGCCGTTTCCGGGAGGGTCTCCCAGCGGCCAATATATGCAATTTGGTACATAAGGCACCTACTTTCGTTGTTGTTTCACTTGATAGGGAACGGTCCGGCCCAGCACCCGGCCTTTGCCAACGGCATTGGCTCCCTCATAGATTAAAAATTCCGCATTGTTTTCCAGCGGAGCATAGTCAATGGTATCTGGATAGAGGGGCTGGGCATTTCCCAAGGCCGGTGTATCAAATGTACACTCGGTTCCGTCCAGAAAGCATACACCCAGATATTCCGTAGTTCCAATAACCACAAAATGGGGACAATACTTTCCACTGACCAGGCTGGGTGGTATTTTTCGTTTGCCGCTCCAGAAGATGACCTCCACATGAAGCGCCGCCCGGTTTTCATCTGTTCCAATCATGCCGCATTCTCCTTTTATCCCACAATGGTGGTTTCCTGGATAGCCAGATTATCGTAATCCATGGCGATCAGCTTTTCAGCGGCCTGTGGGGTACACATGAACCAGGTGCTCACGCCCCAGGCATCCATCCTTGTGACGGTGAAGAAGTCGGTTTCGGCGGGAGAGGGATTTCTGGCGTCAAGATAGCGGTCAGAATAGAGGTAGACCAGATCCACCTCCCGGTCCGGTAGCCACTTGGCCCGGCGCGCACGGGGCTTTCCGTTTTTCAGAGTCTTTTCTCTGGGGTTCTCAAACCACGCCAGTTCCTTGAGCTTCAGACCGGTAAAGGTATCCATGAGCCGCTGGGCGATCTCCCGGTGGGTAAATACTCCGCAGTCCCAGGAGCCTATCAGCCATGTCTGTATAAAGTCGCCCACCTTGCTGCCAGGAGCAGGCGGCCCGTAGACGCTCTCATCCGCCCACATGACCTCTATCTTTTCACATTGATCTGGCCGAGGACAGGACTGCTTGTTGCCATAGCGGTACATGATATTTACATAGCCATAATCTTCGCCGGTTCGGTCATGGCCGACGACTTCTATTTTATAAGCAGTGATTGACATTGCAGTTCCACCTCCTGAGCCAGCACAAAACTTATGCCAATTCCGCGTCCAAAATCTGGACTGGTTTTCCTTTCTCGTTCACATAGTAAAGGGCAATATAGTCGATGCCGTCCCGCTTGACTTGCTCCCAGGGCATCCGCTCGCCGTTGATCAGTTCCACAGTATCCGACTCATCCGGTTCGAAGTCTTCTTTTTCGTCCTCATAGTCGATGTTGTACCCCAGCTCCAGCACCAACTTGGAGGCAGGGATCTCATATTGCTTGAGGGGACGGTGTTCCAATTCAGATGGATCGTGTTCATCGCAGAACAGATGGTCGTAGCCATGCCGTCCACCGTCAAAGATAACGAACTCCTCACCGCTCTCTGGGTCACGGGCTGCCACCAGTCCGGGGGCCTCATCGCTATCTACAATATAGGATTGGGGCTCTCCCTTCACAGTGAGCAGATCTCCGTAATACCAAACTTCCAGCAGTTCATTGCCGGCGGTGGAACAGAGTGTCACGGTAGGCAAACGCTTTTCCGCCCACTCTTTCACATGGCCGGTGAGCCAGGTGGGATATTTCTCAGTCATCATAGTCTTTCTCCTTCTATTTCAATTTCAGCACAAATCCCCAGATACTCACCACAATCAGGAGGACACCCAACAGAAAGAAAACCACACGCCGGTATCCTCTGCTGTGTCGATGGGCATCTCGCGTACCAGTGGGGTCGCAGAGCCAGTTCCAGTTGCGGATCGCTCCAATTAAAATCACGGCTCCGATGAGCACCGATGCAATGTGCCAATGCTCTTGCAAAAATGCTGTGGTCTGTTCGCTGTTCATTCTACTTCCTCCTCACGCAAATACCTGCTGGTATTTCTCTTTTCATACTGTGCGACTTTTTTAGGTCTGCTGGTGCTGCATGGACACGATATGACAGTCCGGGCAGAATTCCACATAGAGCGTGCCCTCCGCACAGTCAAACACCATATCCCACTGGATTTGGGCCAGATACTTCATGGGCTTGCCGCAGTGAGGACAGGTCGTATATTCCGCGTCCTGCACCCAATTGGCAAAGCCGCCGATGGTATTCACATCCTGGCAGGCCGCACCGTAAAACAGGGACACAGGCGCTTCGCCCAGCACAAAGGGATTTTCCGTGAGGGCCTTGTACTCCTCGGGACTGACATAGCAATCCGTCTTCTCCGCGCCGTCAAATAGCTCAGAGGGAAAGACCTCCACGCCGCCATCCAGGGTAAACCGGTTGAAGGCGGGGCCTTTGAGGAATCCCACGCAGCTGGGGCAGCAGGTGGCAGTCAGGATACCATCCAACCCCAGAAATTTCAGACGCTCATCCCGGCCGTCCAGCACCAATATATCCACCACGCGTCCGCCGCAGTGGGGACAGGTATCTTCCCGTTCTCGGCCAATGCGGACGGGAGATTTCTCGCCAGTGGTTCCCTTGACCATAGGATAGCAGGTGTCGAAGTTGAGTTGGATTTTCTGGCCCTCCTTGTCGAAGGTCCAGCCTCCGATCTGCGCATAGCTGGATGGGTCTACATAGAGGCCCTTGCGCCAGGGCCGGGGATTTCGCTCCAGCTCCAGCAGCGTCTCCATTGCCTTGTCATCTCCCTGCATAGCAAGGCAACTCATCAGGTTGGAGGCCGCGCTGGAATACTCCGCGGACAACAGCGCATGAATCAGACCATCTCGCACATCGGCGGGAGCGTGATAATAGATCTCACAGGGCCAAAACACCTCTGCGGCCAGTGCCATCCGCTGAATCTCTGGGGTGATGACATCATGGTAGCCAAGCAGCTGCCAAAAGTCGGCGAACTCTGGGTCCTCCATATCAGCCAGCCTCTGGATGTTCTGTATCAAGTTTCTTTGTTTTTCGACAATTTGTTCCGGCGTCCAGGCCAGAGCAGCTTGCCGTTCTTGCTCGCACTTACATTTCCAACACAATCCCTCATAACCCAATGGGGTTCCACAGCTGGGGCAGGTATATTTCAGACTCATGTTCTCATACTCCTTTCAGGCAATAAAAAAGCCCCACGCCGCACTGTCATAAAGACAGGCTGACGCAGGACATGAAGAAGCCGCGTTGAAGGAGCCGCATCCACCAGCAGATGTAGTTTCTTCAACAACCAAAATATTTTTTTCGTATCTTAAAGCAGCAAATTGCTGTTCAATATATTTGTTCATAGCGGCACCATTTGTTCTGAGCATAGTTTTATATTTTATTATATCACAGCACTCCTTCAATGAAAATATTTTGTTGGAAATGCCAATGAAAAATTTTTGTGAATTTGTTAAGTCGTAGGGGTTGTTATTTCCATAGTATCTGGATGGATCAGAGTGATTGCTTTTCCGTTTCGTAAGGCATAATTGACTGTCTGTGCTGTGCCTGAGCGCAGCTTTTTCTGATTATCAAACACACCGATGATGTACTCTGCATGATCGACCATATAATAATTTCTTTTTTTATAACTGGAAACATCCGCAGAATGTGAAATAACAATCGAATCGTTTGCGTTTTGGATCAGCTTTTTCAATCTATGCCTACTCTGATCCGGCCATTTAGAGTCATAGCCGATGAAGGGAATTACAACGATAATTTTAATATCCTCGTATCCTGTTTGTGCTCTCAATGTTAGCAGCTGTTCTCCAGCCCACATATCCACACCAAGAGCACCGCCGACAAAAAAAGTACGGACAAATTTCTCGTCATGGAGTATGCGAAACTGCTCCAGGAGACATTCTTTCAGCTTTTGGCATAGAGGATCTTCCTCATTATATCCAAAGCAAAATCTTGTTGGTCTGTGGCCGGTAATGGCACAGGCATACTGATTCATACAAATCACCCTTGATAACTGCCTTGATTACGCATATAAAGCAAAAATAACGCAAATAATAATGCGTATAAAGGTTATATTACAAAATTATAACACAACACATACGAAGTATCAAGAATTGCTTTCTGCTATGCTAAAAGAGCAGAGAGGTGAGCGTATGGACGAAGAATTTATCCGCAATCGAATCACAGAATTACGATTGAAAAAAGGCGTTTCAGAATATCAGATGAGCATGGAGTTAGGGCAGAACAGAAGCTATATTCAGGCAATTTCTTCCGGGCGTTCTATGCCGTCTATGAAGCAGTTTCTCAACATCTGTGAGTATTTTGAAATCACGCCGCTTCAATTTTTTGATGCACAGGAGAATAACCCTCAGCTTATCAAGAAGGCTTTGGACGGAATGAGAAAGATGTCAGATGACGATCTGATTATGCTGATTGGTTTTATAAATCGCTTAAACACAGAAAACTAATGATAGGAGGCAGTAAGCGTCCCATCATTAGTTTTTTTATTTTATGCGCAGCATATTGTGGCAAGCAATGCTTGTGGCTATCCATTTCGCCACAAACTGCTTGTTGAGGGCAGTGCCCCCAAGCCCCTTTGAACACAGAATTTCATTCTGTGGCTGCGCGTTCTGCGAACGCTTTTGACCAGGACCAGCTTATCGCTGGCCGTGGTCTTTTTCTTTTTCAACATCCTGTTCTACCTCCATTTTCAGCACCCGATCCACATTGGCCTTTGCCGTTAAAAGCTCCCGCATTTCCTCACGGGAACGCCGGTACTCGGCATAGGTCTTTTTCTTTTCTTCCAGCAATTTCGCATACTCCGTCTGCAACTCTTTGACCTTAGGCAGCTTCTTGACTCCCATTTCATCAAAGGCATTCTTGGCAGCCTGGTGGAGCAGAATTTCTTCCTCATGTTCTTCCCGGAATTTCTTAGAGTAGCCCGCCTTGCGGTATGCCACATAGACCTCACGGGTCTTGGCATAATTTACGATGTGAGTACGCAGAACAGCAATCTCTGCCATGCGCTTTTCAGCTGCTTTGATCTGTGCCGAAAGCTCATTGTGATGTGCCGTGGCAGCCGCAGCCTTTTCTTCCAAAACCGCATACTCCAACAGATTGTTCTCCGACAGGTAATTCATGGTCTGTGCCATTTGCTTCAGATTGAAAACTTTAGCCCATCGAGCATAGCCAGCACCTTTTCCGGCCTGCAATTTTGCCTGAATGTCCACCAGCAGATTGACCTTCGGCGGCTCTGCCTGTGTGACCGTTTTCTTTCGTGGGGTATGCGTTTTCTTCCCAGAGAGAACTGCCTGCAAATCTTCCAATCCATATCCTTCGCCCAGGCTGTCCATTCGGGCGGCTTTCTCCCAACCGGGGAGCTTCAGGCGATATGATTTTCCGCGCTTTGATACCTCACAGCCGGACTCTTGCAGCAGCCTCAGCAGCTCCTCAAAGTCAGCAGGACTTTGTGATAATGCATTGTCAATCGCCACACGAAGCAGCTCTCGGTGAGAGGGCTTTGCCTGATCGCCCAGCCATTTGTTATAGCTCTTTCCGTGAGGTTTCGGGTTCTCTACAATAGACAGTCCGTTTTCAATGCAGATGGTGTCGCTCAACTGACGGACCGCCTTGGTGCTGCCCCAAAAGTTTCGGAATTTCCGGTCATATTCTAAGCTGACCGATGACCAGATAATGTGATTATGAATGTGCGACTTGTCTATGTGAGTGCAGACCACAAAGGCATGATTACCCTTGGTAAAGCGCTTGGCAAATTCTACGCCCAGCTGGTTTGCTTCTTCCGGAGTGATCTCTCCGGGGCGGAAGGACTGGCGCACATGATAGGCGATCACATCATCCGCACCGCGCACTCGTCCGGTAGCAGTAATATACAGCCGCTTTGCCAGAAGGAACTCCGCATCCGCTGTCCGGCTGTCACAAGCATAGCCGGTAATGAGCCTGCCGTTATCTGTTTTCTTTGGATTGGCCACATAGTCGATAATGTCACTGATCGCCCGGCTTTCTGTGCGGCCCTTGCCGACATGAAGCGGCATGATTCTTGTGGTTGCCATAGGTCAGATCTCCTTTCCGAAAAGAAAACGGCCTGCCGTAGCAGACCGCTTTCACTATTCTATAAAACTTTCTTCATCGAAAAAATTGAAATCATCATCTTCTAAGTGTCTTGGTGGAAATCTCATTTCATATTGCTCTTGCGCCAGTTCACGGACATCAGGCCGCCTATCCTTTAGTCGATTTTTCAGCCAGGACAACTGCTCTTTCGATAGCCTCCATGGAAGATTAAAAAGACGATTCAGTGTCATCAGTTCAGCCTGCTTTTCTGCTGGTAGCGAAGCACAGGATTTACAAATGTGGGATGCATGACCTTTGCCTGAAAATTTTTCGTTGGCTTTGTATTCGCCACAAACTTTACAATAGTGTCCATACTTTTTCATAAGCCGATGCCTTTCTCGCAAAGATCATATAACCTGCGAATTGCTTTCATAATCACATCCCATTCCAGATCAGAAGCATAAGAAAACTTTTTACGGTATGCCTCCCAAAGTTTTTGCATAACCGAATCATTTTCCACTTCGTCAAAAACTTCTTCAGCTTGGTTAAGATACTTCTCCGATCCCCGTTTATGAGCAGTTGCCAGAAGCGCATCATGTAAAATTTTCGGGTTCAGCGTGGTTCCATGCAGCTGTTCTAAAATGAAAATATCGTAGAAATCTCTCATACGAGTATTGGTTGTGGTTCTGGTAATAATGGTTTCCAGTTTTTCTGCCAGCACAGTTTCTAAATTATAAGCCCAAATATCAATGGAGCGATCTTCCAGCATAAGTTTGAATGAATACTGGACCTCTCTTGGAGTAATTGCATCTCCTGTGGAAATATCAATTTTCAAAGGGGTCACTACGCCATCGAATGTTGTACTCATACTGACACGAATCCCCGGATACTCTGCTTCATCCATAATCTCCGAAATACTTTTCAGCTGAAATTTAACACCATCATCAATCGGAACAGTTATGATTGATGAAATTAGATTCTCAATATCCTCCACATTGACATTGGCTCCTTTTATGGTTGCATCCAAATCCATCGTAGAGCGGGCATCTAATCCAACCATAGCCGCTACCAACATACCGCCCTTCAAGATAAACTTATCATGATACTCAGAAAGAGAAATACGCTCCAAAAAACGCTCCATCATGTAGTTCCTCATTAAAATCTGAGCATCAGCGGATTTTTCTCTGGAAAGGTTTCGTATTAAATCTTTAAGCTGCCTTGCTGTTTTTATCATAAAAGTACCTCCAAATACTGTCGTAAAATTTTTTCCACCTTGAACATCCCAGCATATTGCATTAAAGTTCGCAGGTTCTTATCTTTTCTACGGGCATACGCTTTCAGTGCCCCCTGAAAGGTCTGAATTTCAATTCTGCTGCGGCTTCTGAGCAAATCACAGATCGTTCGCTCCATATCATAAACCGGCACAGTATGCCCGAATGGAGTTTTCGCTGTCGTAAGTCCTACATCATGTAAGTCTGCTTTAATCGTAAAAACTTGAATGCCTTCTGCTTTCATTTTGCTTGGATTGCATCCAGTTTTGACTGTAACTGTATATTCTATTGGTTCACGATCTGTCAGATCGTGAAAAAATAACGCTGTTTCATGTGAAAATACTGCCTGTTCAAATCGCAAATGAAGCAGATACATGGCATCCACCCAGGAATCTTTGGACAGATAAATCCCATGTGCGACTCTATCCAAATCTCGTGAACGCACATAATCATAAAATACCGGCTTTGAAATTCCAGAAGATACGACCTGTGATGTTCGTAGCATTCCTTCTTGTGCTGTTAGCATCTGATCCAGCTGTTCAAATTGTCCCATCATATCACTTCCTTTCGCACTAATATTATACGCAATATTAGCTCAAAAGTAAAGTCGCGGATATAAAATTCCTTTTCCCAAATATAACAGACGGTGTCTGGCATTTTTATGGTTTTGCGTATTTTTTATCCATAAACTAACTCCTGAATCGCAAATTTCAAACTCTGCACCTTGCCCAGCAGCCAGATCGCAACCAGCGGCAGCCCCATCGGACTAATCAAAAATGCCATGACCAGCAGAATCACACCATTCTGCGGGGAATAGGTAATAAGCACAGCCACGCCAAGCAGAGCAATCACCGTGCTGAACAGGCCAAGCACCAGACCAGATATGTAGATCAGCCCCGTGCAGAGCCAGACAAAAAGTGTCAGAAGCAAAATGATCGGTGCAGTTATAATCATCAAAAGCCCTTTCAAAATCTTCATATCATTTCCTCCTTGCGTTCTCGGTATCTTTTCTACTCATATTATCCGGCATGGGCAGGCAAAAGACAAGGATACCGATAAAAAGAAGAAGCGGAGAGAGGAGCAGCGAAGTAATGCCGTTCCTCCCTCCGCAAATGGAGTATCTATCCCTGTTATGAAAGTTTAGAAAGCTGAGTAAGGATTTCCTTTACGCCCTCCCATAACTGTTCCTGCCGTTGGGATATATCCTCCAAGTCAGCATCATAAACCCGCCCAGTCTCATGCACTTTGCGGGTCAGCTGGTTTAAGTTGTTGCTGCTTCGGCGCATCAGGGAAACCAACTCCTTCAGTTCTGGCAGATCCAGCTTAACCACATATCCATCCAGTGCCATTTTTCTTAGATAGGCTTCACGGTTTGAGGTTCCAAACTGAGACATTTTTTGCTCAATCACAGCAAGCTCATCCGCTGAAACTCTAAAGTTTAATTGCATATCCCGCTTACGCTTTGCCATAGTCATCTCTCCGGCTCCCGTTTCTTCGGGGCGGCAGGCTTATGGACAGGCAGCTCCTGTTTGAGCTTTTGCAGGACAGAGCCTTTTTCTTTCTCCTGAACGGTCTTTCGAGCCTGTCTTGTAAACAGATCCACCAGTCCCGGATTGACTCGATCCACTATCAGATCGGCACATTGCTGGGAAGTGGCACTATCCTCCGGCATTGGAATGGTCTTTGCCCATGCTTTGTTATCACGAGAAATCCGCCCATCTGCATCCTTATGCTGAATGGTATTGGCGAGAATAAAGTTCAGCCGCTCTGCTCCAAATTCCTCCAAAATCTCTTGCACCGCAGAAGCAGTATCCAGCCTGTTATCCCTATAATGGGCACTGATCGCCTGCTCAATGGCAACTTTGCAGGAAAAATTCGCCTGGTCAGAAAGCCAGTATGCGTCTGTTTCTCCATGCTTAGTCGCGTATGAAGCAGAATGAAGATAAACTACCATGGGATTAAGTTCTTCTGGTTCTCTGCATACCTCATTGGCTCGACTTTCAATGCTGTCTCGGATCACATCCATATAGCCGGTCTCCAGCTTATCAAAATAGCGGTACACATCCGCCAGCGGCGAGGGAGATTCCAAAAGTGCCTCTGCCTGGGCATCGGTCAGCTCCAGTTCCTCCATCGCCATCACGATGTCCTCACGGATGGTGTACTCATAGGTGTGGTGCAGGATTTCTTCCGGGGGCTGGCTTTTCAGCCAGTCCCTGTATTTGTCCTGCTCAGCGGCCATCTTTTCATAAAGGGCCGTATTCAGATCGTTGGTATTCATGTTATCGCACCTCCTCATGCTGTTTTGGTTTCTTGTCTGTACTACGGGGCGGCACCGGGCGTTTCAGATGATCCAGCACCGAAGGCCGTGTGCTTTTGGCAACAGCGGACTCAGTGTGTGCCTGTCCCTGTCCCTTTCCGTCGATGTTGAGCAGGGTATCCAGCTCCACCAGACGGGCGTTTTTGCTTCTCAGTTCTTCTTCATAAAGGAATGGCTTTCCGACTTCCTCCTTTGCAGCAGCCTGCTGCTGACAGAGGTTATCCAGCTGTGCCTTTGCCGCCTCCAGACGCTGGGGCATCTGGGCGAGGGCATTGTCGATACGGGTAAGATTTCCGCGAGGGTCTGTACCAAGGGTTGCCCGGTGGGTCATCTGTCCTTTCAGCAGGAGCGTATATTCCTGTTTCCAAGCGGAAAATTCCACGGACATGGCATAACCCCGATAGCTGCCGATCTGCACCGGATCGGAGGTTTTAACCTCCTTGCAGGCGTCCAAAAGGGCAGCACCGGCGTTCTCCTTATCGGTCAGCAGGTCTCCCCGGATCTCCATACCGGCAAAGCCGTCCTCCGGGTGCGGGTGAGCTGCCAAAACCTCCAGGTCAGATTCAAAGCCCTTGATAAAGCCCTTGTGCTTTTCAATCTCCTCCGGGAAGTATTTGAGCAGCTGATCCTCCAAGCGGTACTGCTTACTCTGGTGGTCGGCTTTCATCAGCTTCAGGCGGGATACCTCCACATCCAGATCCATACGCTCTTTGATACGGGGGTCTCCGGCGCACAGAGCCTTGATCTCGGCAAAACTGAGGGCGGTTTCATCCACATCATCGCAGGAGCGCACCGGCGATTTAGAAGTCATAATCTGGGAGATGAATTTCTGCTTCTTCTCCACTGTCTGCCACAGATAGGCGTCAAAGGTTCTTTCGGTCACATAGCGGTACACATGGACAAGGGGATTCTGGTTGCCCTGGCGCTCGATACGGCCTTTGCGCTGGGCGAGGTCTCCCGGTCTCCACGGACAGTCCAGATCATGAAGTGCCACCAGACGGTCCTGTACATTGGTGCCTGCGCCCATCTTGGCGGTGCTGCCCATAAGTACACGCACCTGACCGGTACGGACTTTGGAGAACAGCTCCTTTTTACGCACCTCGGTATTGGCTTCATGGATAAAAGCGATCTGGTCGGCAGGCATCCCCTGGGCAATGAGTTTCTGACGAATATCGTCATATACCGTAAAGACCGGTTCCTGCTCCGGCAGGGGTACAGCGCTTTCCAATGCATGAAGCAGTGGATTATCCAGCGTTTTCGCCGCCTTACTTGCAGGGGCTTTTGCCTGCGGGGTAGAAATGTCGCAGAATACCAGCTGGGTCAGCTTGTCAGCTTCTCCATCCCGCCAGATCTGCATGATGTTTTCCACGCACTGATTAACCTTTGTGCCGGGTTCATCCGGCAGCATCTGGTTGACGATCCTCTGGTCCAGCCCCAGCTTGCGGCCATCCGAGGTAATCTTGAGCATATTGTCCTGAGACGGGTCAACGGTTCCACTGTGTACCAGCGATGCGCGCTCCGAAAGAGCCTTGACCATTTCCTGCTGATGTTCGGTAGGCTGTGCCACAATGTTGTGGTATTCCACTTCCGGGGTAGGCAGATTCAGCTGGTCGGCAGTCTTAATGTCGGCCACTTCTTTGAACAGGTTCATCAGCTCCGGCAAATTAAAGAACTTGCTGAATCTCGTTCTTGCCCGGTAGCCGGTTCCCTCCGGTGCCAGCTCCAATGCTGTGACAGTCTCCCCAAATCGGGAAGCCCAGCAGTCGAAGTGGGTCATGTTCAGTTCTTGCAGGCGTTCATACTGAAGGTAGCGCTGCATGGTGTAAAGCTCGGTCATGGAGTTGCTGACCGGTGTGCCGGTGGCAAAGATCACGCCACGGTTTCCGGTGATCTCATCCATATAGCGGCACTTGGCAAACATATCGGAGGATTTCTGCGCGTCCGATGTGGATAAGCCTGCCACATTTCGCATTTTTGTGTATAGAAACAGGTTTTTATAGTTGTGGGCCTCATCCACGAACAGCCGGTCCACACCCAGTTGCTCAAAAGTTACCACATCGTCTTTTCGCCCCTCGGCTTGCAGCTTTTCCAGTCTGGCTTCCAGAGACTTTCTGGTACGCTCCAGCTGCTTGACGGTAAACCGCTCGCCGCCGCTGGCCTGCACCTCTGCGATGCCCTCGGTGATCTCGTCGATCTGCTCATAGAGAAGCCGTTCCTGACGCTCCCGGCTGATGGGGATACGCTCAAACTGGCTGTGTCCCATGATGATGGCGTCGTAGTTACCGGTGGCAATACGGGCGCAGAACTTTTTGCGGTTATGGGTCTCAAAGTCCTTTTTGGTTGTGACTAAGATGTTGGCAGAAGGATAGAGGCGCAGAAACTCCGACGCCCACTGCTCGGTCAGGTGGTTTGGAACCACAAAGAGAGATTTCTGGCATAAGCCCAGGCGTTTAGCCTCCATCGCAGAGGCCACCATCTCAAATGTTTTGCCTGCGCCCACTTCGTGTGCCAGCAGAGTATTACCGCCATACAGCACATGGGCAATGGCATTCAGCTGATGTTCCCGCAGGGTAATTTCCGGGTTCATGCCGCCAAAAGTGATGTGGCTGCCATCATACTCGCGGGGACGGGTGGAGTTCATTTCCTCGTTGTACTGGCGCACCAGAGTCTGTCGGCGCTCCGGGTCTCTCCAGATCCAGTCCTTGAAGGCTTCCCGGATAGCCTGCTGCTTTTGGGCAGCCAGGGTGGTCTCCTTGGCGTTCAGCACGCGGCGCTCTTTTCCATCTGCGTCCTCTATGGTGTCATAGATACGGACATCCCGCAGGTTTAAGCTGTCCTCCAAAATCTTGTAGGCATTGGCACGGCTGGTTCCGTAGGTGGTGTTGGCAGCTACATCACTATAAGGAACAGAAGTTTTTCCTGTGATCTGCCATTCAGCGGTAAAAGACGAGTACTTGACCTCGATATTTCTCTGGAGATAATACGGTGTACGAAAGGTTTCGTACATAAACTGCTGGATGTACTCCTTGTCGATCCAAGTAGCGCCCAGACGCACCTCGATCTCCGACGCATCCAGGTCCTTGGGCTGGGCGGCGGTAAGAGCTTCCACATTGACTGCATAAACCGGGTCCTGCTGTGCCGCCCGCTGTGCCTGACGCAGTTTGCGGCGTACATTGCCGGAAAGGTATTCATCGGCGGTCACATAATGGGGCGATCCGTCCTGCTCCAGCTGTCCCGGTACACGGAAGATCACACCTTGCAGTTCTCCGGCCAGTTCTTCTTTTGTTTTTCCGGTAAGCTGGCTCATATAGCCCATATCCACGCAGGCTTTTTCCGAGATGGACACCGCCAGCGCTTCACTTGCCGTATCCACCACAGCCACTGCCTGATGGGGCTTGATGGTCCGTTTGGTGAACATATCCGCCTTGCGCTCCAGCTTTCCGTCCTCATCAATGACTTCCAGCGCACAGAGCAGGTAATAGGAAGAATCGTCTGCATAGGCCAGACGGTTTGCACGGTCATTGATGAGACCGTATTTGGCAGAAAAGCTGTCATAGAGCCGGTTCAGCTCTGCCTGTTTCTCCTGAATAGCGCTGTCCGGAACCGCTGCATCCATCTGAAGGTCGATCAGTTCCTGCACACAATCACGCAGTCCCACAAGACCTTTCACACGGGCTTCGGCGGTAGCGTTGAGGTCAGGGCGCACCATGCGGCTGTTTTCCCGGTAGTACACCTGCCCGTCTACAATGGCATAGGAATAGTTCTTCACATTAGGGTCGGCAGGAATGGAGGTGTCAATAGCTTCGCCTTCGCCCAGCTCCGGCAGCTCTGCCTCCTGATAAGTTCCATGAATATACTTCACCGCATCATGCAGCTGGTCGGAAAGCTCCAGTCCCTCGATAGGGTTCACGGTGTAGTCCATACCATGAGCGGTGCTTACCGGCTCCTGTCTGCCCAGCACCATTTCCGGGTGGTCGATAAAATACCGGTTGATGGCAAACCCGTCCTCCGTCTGTCCGGTCTGGGTCCATTCCGGCACGATGTCCAGCGGGCGATCCCGCTTTTGGAGGAAGATGATGTCCGATACCACCTCGGCACCGGCATTCTTTTTGAACGCGTCATTAGGCAGACGGATAGCTCCCAGCAGCTCGGCACGCTGGGCAAGATAGCGGCGCACGGTGGAATCCTTGGCGTCCATGGTATAGCGGGAGGTTACAAAAGCTACCACACCACCAGGACGCACCTGGTCGAGTGCTTTGGCGAAAAAGTAGTTGTGAATACTGAAATTCAGCTTGTTGTAGGCTTTGTCGTTGACCTGATACTGACCGAAAGGCACATTGCCGATGGCAAGGTCAAAGAAGTCTCGCCTGTCGGTGGTCTCAAAGCCGCCTACTGTGATGTCCGCCTTGGGATAGAGCTGCTTTGCGATGCGCCCGGAAACCGGGTCCAGCTCCACGCCGTACAGACGGCTGTTTCTCATTTCCTCCGGCAGCATACCGAAGAAATTGCCCACACCCATAGATGGCTCCAGAATATTTCCGGTCTCAAATCCCATACGGCCCACCGCTTCATAGATGGCCTGAATGACCGTAGGGCTGGTGTAGTGGGCGTTGAGGGTGGAGCTTCTGGCGGCGACATATTCCTCCGGGGTCAGCAGCTCTTTCAGCTGGGCATACTCTGAAGCCCATGCCGGTTTTTCCGGGTCAAAGGCGTCGGCAAGACCGCCCCAGCCCACATAGCGGGATAGGACTTCCTGCTGTTCGGGGCTTGCCTGCTGTCCGGCAACTTCCAGCTCTTTCAGCAAACGAATGGCATTGATATTGGCCTGGAACTTGGCTTTCGGACCGCCTTCACCCAAATGCTCATCGGTAATACGGAAGTTTTGTGCATTGCGGCGCAGGTTTGCCTTGTATTCCTCATAGGAGGCTTCCTCGGCAGCTTTGGCATTGGGGAAGGTCTGCCACTGGCCATTGACCTGAATGGAAACCGGGTGTTCGTCCAGCACTTCCTCAAAGATTTTCTCCGGCTCAGTCACAGGGACTGGCGGCTCCGGCTCCTGTTCTAACCACTGACGAACAACAGAAATTGGCTCCATTTGGAAAAGGGGGAACCCCGGTGCTAACGTAAAAGTAATATCTTGAAAACTAACTGTACCAGCATCATAATTGATCCAATCCACCAGAAAAGAATGGCCATCCATTTCAAAAATAGTCTCACCTGGGATTAGATGCTCACGAGCATATTCTCTGTCAGAGGCCGTATATTCTGGCTTGTGTTCTGTTTCCTCATTAGCTTCCTGCTCCACCTCTGACATTACCTTTTGATCGTTTTCCTGTTTTTCCGGGTCTGCCACCTGTCCATTGACGCTCCCTCTTTCCTCCAGAGCTTCCCGGATGGCGATAGGGTCGATGTTGTCAAAACGATCCTGTTCTTCTTCGGTATAGAACCGGTCCTCCTGAATAAGCTGGGCAATCCGGCGTTGTACCTTCGGCCAGGGCAGCTGCGTTTCCTCCGGGCTTCCGGCACGGACAACGAACAGGCTGTTGTTGCCACCGTATTCCTGAGCCAGCCATGCAGCGGTATCTTTCTCTCTTGCATGGTCTTTCATATAGCGGACGACAGCGTGTTTACTCTCAATATTGCCGTTCCATGCACAAAGGGCAGTATCAATATCTTCCTGAGAAAGAGGGCGCAGAAGTTCATGGAGCTTTGGATAGGTTTCGTCGATCACTTCCCGGTGCAGTCGCTGGCGGAACTCCGGTATATCAGAATAAAGGCGGATCAGCTCCATATCCTTAGAACCAAGGACCGCACGGCGCACAGCAGCATTGCCCTCGATGACAGCATTTTCACGGTCAGAATGACCGCAGGCATTACGGTATGCGGCATCCTCGGAAATGGAAGCAGTTACCACAGGCTTATACTGCTCAAACTGCTCCCGAAGGGTAGGCTTTGGAGTTTCTTCCTCCACCTCCGGCTGCTGGGCTTGGATAGCATCTTCTTCTGCCAGTTCCTTTTCAGCCTGGATTTTGTCATACTGCGCCTGTTCCTGTTCGGTAAGATAGCGGCCTTTCTGAACAAGAGAGGTAATGCGCTTGGCAACCTTTTCCCAGTTCAAGTGAACATCCGGGCAGCCCTGCTTTTTATAATGCAGCCCTTTCCCGTCATGATCTTCACCGCTGTGTGTTGCGCCGGACAGTGCATGAGAGCGTCCGCCAATGCCATACTCGTCTTTGAGGAATCTCACTTTTTCCTTGTCCGTGTGGTTTTCCATGAAGAAGGCATAGATACGGCCTTTTCCTCCGGCAAAACTGCTGCCGCCGGTTATGGCGGCGTCAATCTCATCCTCGGTAATGAAGCGCTGAACGGTTGGCACTTGGGAAAGGTCTGAAGAAAAGGTCCTGCGTGGCAGGTCAAGGTCCTTCAGGTTCTCCCAGATCTCCCTTGGTCTATGGTAATGAAAACGCAACAGGTCACGGTCCTGCTGATAGGCAGTCCAGAAGGCAGCGTATTCTTCCTTGAGTGTCTGGCGGAAAGCCGGGGCACTCAGCTGCTCCGTCAGGCGGCGGGTCTCCTCCGGGAACCCATTTCCTTTGATCTCTGACAGGCAGGACAAATATCCGGCTTCTCTGGCTTCCTCGCTGAAATCGTGGTACAGATGCCAGAGCTTTTCTGAAAGGAGGGATCGTTCATAGCCTGCCGCTTCTGCAAGCTCCACATTGGAGGCAAACTGGCCACTCTCCAAAAGCTCCCCGATACGCTCTGCGGCGCTCTCCCAGGAAATGACCTGGGCAGACCTGTCATAACGGACAGACTTCCCGTGGGAAAGATGGATACCATCCTCGGCATACCATGCGCTCACACTGCCAAGGCCGTTGCCGCCGTGGTACAGCTTTTTCAGTATCTCGGCAATCTCAGCGGTGGTTTTCTGCTTTTCAAAGGCTGCAACCACACGCTCTCTCTGGCGGTCTGTATTGCCGCCCAAACGCAGCACATGGTCAATATCATTTTGGGCAAAAGAAAAAGCAGAGGATGTATGCGCTACATTCTCTGCTTCATCTATGGATTGGATCTGTTCCGCTTCGGAGAGGAACAGGTTTAGGGTCAGCTGTTGATAAGCTCCGCCATCAGGATTTCCTCGGCCTGGGCTTTGCAGGTGTTCATCAGCCCCACCCACTTCATGGGATCGCTGGCTTTCAGTTCCTCGGTGGCTCCCGCTTCCTTCGCCAGTTGGGGTATCATCTGCTCCAGTCTGCTCTGGGCGGTCTCGTCGATCTCCAGAAGGTGCGGGTACAGCTTCTCGCTCAGTAGCATCTGGTTGTAGAGGATGGGACGGTGTTCCTTCAGGTAGGTTTTCCTCATCCTTCCGTACTTGCCCAGGGGTTTCTCCGGCTGCTGGCTCAGCTTCAGGTCGGGAATCAGATAGTCTCCGTTCTGGATATAGGTCATGGGATTGTTCATCTTGCTTGCTCCTTTCTTGGTTGGCTTCGCGCTCTGCATTTCGGACGGTAACGCCGATCTGCCGCAGCACCTGCTGGTTGATCTGACTGACCGCTGTTCCCAGCGCCCCGATGGTGGACGGGGTGTTGAAATCAAAGATCGCCATGAAATCTTCGTGGTCGAAGTAGCGTTCCGGCTCCAGTCCACAGCGGGACATCAAAGCGTAAGTGATGCTGACGGTGGCGGCTGCCTTGAACTGCACTCCGATGTTATACTCATCATATTCCTCCAAAAAGGAACCGTCAACGATATAGAAGAAGTCCTGCTGATGCTCCGTCCAGTATTCCTCAGCCAGTTTTCCGGCTGCCTCGGTGAGCTGTCCGGCAAGGTCATCACCGGAAACATCATAGGTGCGCTCCAGCATGGCCTGCACGGAATCCAGATGGCGCTCCTCCAGCTGCCACAGCCAGGGAGTGCGGGAATGTTCACGGGTTCCGGTGTCGGAAATATCAAAGACATAACGCAGGCGGGGCCTGTCCCCGGAATCGTCCACCAGAGCGATTCCCTTGGAACCGCGCCTTACATACCGGCCCATCTTTTCATTCCACAAATCGTACTCCGCACAGGCGGTGGCGTCCGGTCGCTGGGCGTAGATCATCAGCTGCTCATGGAACGGGTATTTGTAAAGGCGGGAAGCAGTGGTGAGAAACCCTGCCCATTCCTGCCAGCTCCCCGTGAGCTGTGTTGCCACCTTGTCCGCCATCTGTGCATATAGTTCAGCTTTGGTTGGCATGGTGTTCTGTCCTCCTTTCGGTTTTGGGGTAAAGAGGTGGGGTGGCAGATTGCCACCCCATCCCTGCGGTTATGGTGTTTACTGGTCAAAATCCGGATACAGCTCCAACTGGGCAAAGTCCTCATCGGTCATCGCACAGAGCTTCGTAAGGGCGCTGTCGGTCAGCTCCCTCAGTTCCGTTTCCTCCGGTGATAGCTCGCCGCGCATCTCACGCAGGCTGTTGATCAATCCGGTGCGGCTGCCGGTATTGTAAATGCACATCAGGTTCATTTCCTCAAAAGTAAAGTTTCCCATATCAAATCTCTCTTTCCGCACTCTTTTTGGGTGCTGTCTTTTTGTGTTCTGCTTTGGGCTGGCTTTTCAGCTGATCCACAACGGATTTTTTCTTTTCCCGTTCCTCCCGATGAACGGCGTCAGCCAAGTCCATCAGGGAAATGGGCTGACCGCTTCGGGCCTGCTGTTCCAGCTCTGCCACCGTAGGCTCTTTTGTGCCATTGTTGATGATGCCGTCAATCATGCCGTAATCGTCCTCCACGGCCATCTCCGCATTTTTCAGCGGATTTTGCGGCAAGAATCCGGGTATCTGGGTAAAACCAACGCTGTCACAGTAATGACAGGATACCTTACCGTCCTGCTTGATCGCAACGATGTCGCTGACGCTCATGGAGGGGCTGTGATAGTCCACAGGTTTTTCCAGATTGAATTGCTGATAAAGTTTTTCCAGCTGCTCCGGCACAGTACCAGACTCACTCAGCGGAGCGGTGTAGATGAGGTCATAATTACTGCGGTCTATGGAAATATCATGGGACTTTAACCAGTCCAGATTCATAAAGCGCATATTCTGGGGATCGTCACAGCTCACTTGATAGATGGCAAAGCAATTTCTATTCTGGGAGAGAAATGCCTGTTCTCGTTCCTGCTGATGTTCCTGACGCTCCATGACCTTTTCATGGAACTGAGGGCTTTTCTCCCATTCCTCACGGTCCACACCGCAAAGACCGCCATGCTCCATGATCTCCTGCGGGTCAAACACCATGCTCTCCGTATTGTCCTCATGCAGCACATAGACAGTCAAACCGGCGGCATCCAGTTCCAGCGCCCGTTCTCTGGTAACAGGGAGCATCCCATCATAGGAGTAGCCGTATTTCAGCATATCCGGTGTGGATACCTGCTCATCGGGCATGGGGTATTCATCCAGCGCCTGCTCCTGTGCCTCCGGTAGCTGGGAAGAAGCAGTCATCTGACTGGCCTCTGCCTGCATCTGCTGATAGGCAGCTTCCTGCAAGGTCTCAACTATGGACAGGGGGGCGTGTCTAAGCGAAGTGCTGTCCAGATCGTTATCATTACAAATCTGGAGAACTGCTTTCATGCGGGAAAGCTCCGGTGCATCCAGCTGTCCTCCATCCAGCTCTTTCATGGATGCGGCATCGTAAAGGGTATAGTCCCAGCCGCTGTCACAGGGCTGGATATGAAGATAGGTGGCATCGTCGATCAGAAACAACGCCTCCTGCTGGTTGGCGTCCGCCCCCAGCACTTCCATTTCCGGCATTGCCGCAGCCAGTTCCTTTGCCGCTTTCTGTACCAACGGATTATCGCGGTAATAGTCGATTGCCTGAATGGTGTCCAGGTCAATGGTCTGCCCGGTCAAAATCGGAAATGGTCCTTCATAGTCGCTTCCGTCTTTCAGCTCAAAACCAATTCCTTTGATCCCGTTCATTCGCTCTGCCGGA
This sequence comes from Emergencia timonensis, assembly GCF_900086585.1. Classification (GTDB taxonomy): domain Bacteria; phylum Bacillota; class Clostridia; order Peptostreptococcales; family Anaerovoracaceae; genus Senimuribacter; species Senimuribacter timonensis. The sequence goes on along the minus strand of NZ_FLKM01000008.1, from coordinate 656,743 downwards.
ATTTCCTGATAAATGCGGACAGCTTCCTCCAAAGACAGGTTATCGTGGTATTCTCCGAGGTTTGGAAACTCCATGCACTCTGCTACATAGTAGGTCAGATTGCCGGTTGGCTCGGTGTCAGATACCTGAGCGGCATCTGCCGGCTGCTCTATCGGGGCGGTTTCCGGCTCTGCCTTTGCATGGGGGTCAATTCCACGCTCTTTGCAGATTTCCTTATAGTGGCGCTCAATGTCGGAGATCAAAGTGCCGGAGGTTTTGTTGATGGTCTCCAAACTGGCTCTCAGCTCTTTCAGTTCCTTGCCCTGACTCCAGCTTGCAATATAGCCGAAGCTGTTTTCTCCGGTCTCAATACCAAAATACTTGCAGACCGCATAGGAGATGCTTTCAGCCTCCACTTCCTCCGTGTGGCGGTCTTTCCTCTGTTCTTGCAAAAACTGGGCGAGGGTAGAAAAGCCGCCAACAAAATTCAAACCTTCTTCTTCGGTCAATCGAAGATAACCTTCTTTGGGAAGTTCTAATGGTTCCGCCAGAATCACAGCACCCGCATGGTTTACACCAACTCGGTTCTCCACATAAATCGGCTCTCCGGGGTCGTAGTCAGAACCGCGCAGGTCATAGCAATAAACGCCCTCCGGCAGATTATCACGGACAATCCGCCCATTGGAGAACAAACCGGGTTTATCAAACAGCTCGATCTCCTGATATTGCTCGTCATTGGCAATCTGAATCTTTTTCTGATTGTGGAGCTTGCTGTGGGCAATTTCGTGTACTGTGGCTGAAACCGTCTGCACCTCACTCATGCCCTGACGAATGGCGATTTTCTGATGATCGGCAGAAAAATAGCCGTCCGTATCGGCGGCCATTGCTTCAAAAGTGATCGGCACCGGCGCGCTGCGGCGCAGGGCCTCCATGAATGCCTCATAATTTGGCACATTGCCGGAAAGGGAGGAAGCAAGCTCCGGCAAAGGTTTCCCATCGGTCTGGCTCACATCAAAGACCTTGACCGGACGGAACATAGGGATCTCGATTTCTTTTTCTTCTGTAACGATCTTTCCGTCTTTATCCAAAATCGGAGCCTTGGTATCCGGGTCCAGTTTCTGCTCCTCGATTTTCTTCTTATACGGTGTGGGGGCGATGATGGTAATACCATGCTCGCCCTTTTTAACATGACGCTCAAACTGGTCTTTCCACTTATTATATCCGGCTACCAAAGTGGCGTCCGGCTTCTGCATATAGATGAGCATGGTGTTGTTTACCGAATAGCGGTGGAAGCGGGACATAACGGACAGATAACGCATATACTTTTCACTCTCAAACAGTTCTTTGATGCCCTGCTCGATGCCATCTGTGATTTCCCTTAGCCGCTCTCGGTTGGTGGGTTTGTTCTCAGCCATGATTTTCAATCTCCTTTCCAAGTGTGTGATTTCTGCTGTGTGTTCTGCAATCCATGCCTTTTGTTCTTCTTCACTTTCATAAAGAAAAAGGTCCAGCAGGTACTCTACATAGGTTTTCTTCTGGATTGCTTCCACAAAACGGGGGTGCGGTTCTTCCTCCGGTGTCCGGGGAGAATTGTCGATCTCCCATTTTTTCAGCAAATAGTAGTAATCGGACAGTACGCGATAACACCGCCGCCGGTCCTCCCGAAACTTTTGTGCCTCGGTTTTCTGCCGGACATACCTCCTGCGGGGAGGGGCCTGACTGTCATAGATCAGGCCAAAGTCCTGTGCCAGTTTCTCCGCCGCTTCTTTTGGGGAGAGGTCAAAGAGCCTTGCGGTAAAGTCGATCACATCCCCATCTGCACCGCAGCCAAAGCAGTGGAACCGCTGGTCTACCTTCATGCTGGGGTTCTTATCATCGTGAAAGGGACAGCAGGCCATACCATTTCGTTTGACCTCGATCCCATAAAACGCTGCCGCTTCTCTGGTGCTGACCGACTGCTTGACCGCTTCAAATACATTCTCTGCCATGTGCCTTTAACTGCCGGACTTTCTCACAGGGGGCTGGTATCCGGCAGCTTTGGCCCGTTCACTGGCAGCTTTGCGGCGTTCGGCGCTGTATGGCTCCCTGACTGATACACACCGCTTGGGAACGGTAAAGTTATGGGCGTCCTTTCGGGTGATCTGGTCGGAGTGCTTTTTTGCCAGCAGTTCCAGCTTCTCCATCAGACGGGGATCGTGGGTGTAGATCTCAGCCATTGGTTCTGCCTGGTTATAGAGGAGAATGGTTTCCCGTTCCACTAAAGAGAGCTTCATCGGCTGCCTCCTTTCCGCTGGTCAAATTCCAGCTTGAAGTTGGCGTACTGTCCATTATCCTCCAAAATCACAGTGGCATCGTAGGTCTTGCCAGTTTTCTCCGAATATAGCCCCGTCACACGGACACGGCCATCGTTCAGCAGCGCAGACACCACAGCCTTGGTCGGCTGTTTTTTCTTGGCAGTCCACCATTTGTTGTTTTTCCAGATTGCAAATTTGCAAGAATCATTCTGACAGAAGAAGCCTTTTTGCAGTTCTGCAACTTCACCGCCGCAGCGAGGGCATTTGCCTACCACCTCGCGGGGCGGAGCGAACAGATACTCGGTTCCCTTGATGACCTGATAAGTTCCCACCAGGTCTTTCAGCATAGTGCTGATTCCATCCAGAAACTCCTCCGGGGCCAGCTGCCCACGCTCGATCTCGCCCAGGCGGTACTCCCACTCGGCAGTCAGAAGCGGCGATTGCAGCTGTTCCGGCAGGACGGTGATAAGGGAAACTGCATCGTGGGAAGGGAGAAGCTGCACCGTTTTCCTGCTCTTTTTTCGTTCCAGAAAACCGGCAGATACCAGCTTTTCCAAAATACCGGCACGGGTGGCCGGTGTCCCCAGACCTTTTCTCTCGGCGTCCTCCGGCATATCCTCTTTTCCGGCAGTCTCCATCGCGGACAATAGGGTGTCCTCCGTAAAGTGCTGAGGCGGACTGCTTTTGCCTTCTTTGACGATTGCAGCAGCAACCGAAAGGGTCTGTCCTTCGGTCAGCTCCGGCAGGGCTTTCTCTGCGCCCTCTTTTTCTGACTCTGTATCCTTCATTTTGGCACGGTAAGCGTCCTCCAGTGCCTTCCATCCGGGGTGCTTCACCGTTTTTCCTTTGGCGATAAACTCCCCACCGGCACACGCTGCAATCACAACGGTTTCCGAATAGATATGGGGCTGGGCTACGGCGCACAGCAGACGCAGGGCCACCAGCTCCAGCACTGCTTTTTCTCCCGCAGGAAGGGCAGAAAGGTCTGCATCCTTGAGATTTCGGGTGGGAATTACTGCGTGGTGGTCGGTTACTTTCTTATCGTTGATGACCGTCTGCGGATCACAGGTAATGGCGATACCTTTGCGAAACGGCATAGCATTGGCAACCAGATTCACCAGCACCGGCAGGCTGTCTGCCATATCACCGGTCAGATAGCGGCTGTCAGTACGGGGATAGGTGCAGAGCTTCTTTTCATACAGGCTTTGCAGATAGTCCAGGGTCTGCTGGGCTGTAAATCCAAGCAGGCGGTTGGCATCTCTTTGCAGAGTAGTCAGGTCATAGAGGGCAGGCGGCTTTTCGGACTTTTCCTTGCACTCCACCTTTTTGATCGTGACAGCTGCACCCTGGCAGGCTTCTTTCAGCTGCTCGGCAGCGGCCTTATCCGCCATGCGCTCCCCGGATACAGTAAGACCGGGCAGCTCCAGCGCCACGGTATAAAAGGGAACCGGCTTAAAAGTGTCGATCTCAGCTTCCCGCTGGACAATAAGCGCCAGCGTCGGAGACATCACGCGCCCGATGTTGAGGGTACGGTGATACAGCACGGAAAAAAGCCTTGTGGCATTGATCCCCACCAGCCAGTCTGCCTTGGCACGGCAGAGGGCAGCATCACGAAGTCCGTCATAATCTGCACCGAGGCGTAGGTTTGCAAAACCCTCCCTTATGGCGGAGTCCTCCATCGAAGAAATCCAGAGCCTTTTCATCGGCTTCTTGCAGCCTGCCAGCTCATAGACGCTGCGGAAGATAAGCTCTCCCTCGCGTCCGGCATCACAGGCATTTACCACTTCCGTCACATCCGGGGCGTTCATCAGCTTTTTGAGAATATCAAATTGCTTTTTCTTATCCTTTCCCACTACCATCTGCCAATGTTCCGGCAGGATAGGCAGGTCATCATATCGCCACTTGGCGTACTTGGGGTCATAGCTGTCTGCATCTGCAAGTCCGGCCAGATGGCCCACACACCAACTGACACGCCAGCCGTTGCCCTCCAGATACCCGTCCTTACGGACAGTTGCACCGATCACCGCCGCCAAACTTTGTGCAACCGATGGTTTTTCAGCAATCACCAGCTTCATATTCTTCAACCTCCCATTCATCCTGCCAATCATCAGACAGTTTTTTTGCAATGCTGTGTTCAGAGGCAAGAGTAATGTCATAGCCAAAGCGATAATCATATCGGTATAACCTGCCAATCAAATCATTGATTATGATATTGCAGGCCATAATCACACGCTCTTTATCCACCTGTATCAGCTGATAGCGTTGATAATTGTTGTAATATTCTCGATGTCTGTGGGTTCTGCTGACCATATCTTCCATCAGACAATCTATGGCGTCTTTTTCACCATCTTCTTTGCTGCCCTGTGTATAAGACAACAGTTCCTTAACCATGGGAAAACTTTGTTCATCTACCGTTGCTTCTTCGCTCAAAAAACCGATATAAGCTTTTAGTAACAGGCTAACTGCTGTTTTTTCAGCTTCAGATAAAGCTTTCATGGTCTCCGCTGCATCAGGCAACAGTTCCTTTTCCACAAATTCATCTATCTCACCAGAATAAAGCATTCGGATTGAGTCCACACATAAAGAGCGTTTTGGGGGTGCGGTCTCAATTTCAAAATCATAAAGGTCCAAGTCATCGTCCTTCTTTGACTTTTTTTGAACTTTGCTTATAGCAGTGAAAAGAATGTCTCCTCCAAAGTAAATTCCGAAGGCGACCAGATCAAAAATAATCAGAAAGTGTAACAACCAGTTCCAGGTGTTCATTGTGAGGTCCTCCTTTCTTTGACCATGTGCTGATTTTGGGTGTGGATTTGCAGTAAGAGAGTGCGTAGAGCAGCAGAGGACAGGAATTTCTCCCTGTCCTCTGTCCCTTATACAGCAATGATTTGAAATACACTACGCTCAAATGGTTCAATCTGCTCTATCGCTTTCCTCAATAGGGTCAGAACCCTCAAAACCATCCTCAAGGACTTCCTCATCCTCGGTTTCCCATTCCTCAGAATCTTCCTCGCCATAATCATAATCGTCCAGACTGTCATTGCCCTTGGTCTTAGGCTTATTCTTAACGAGCTTCAAGTAGGCAAATACGCCACCGCCACCAAGCAGAGCCAGCAGAAGGATCAGAGCAGCCGGGTTCAGTCCAGCAGGCTTTTCTTTTTCCGGCTCCGGTGTTTCTGCCGGAGGTTCCGGTGCTTTTCCCGTACATTTACTCTTATCAGTTACGCAGACCGGACAGGCCGTATTGACTGCCCCTGCTTCACATTTCTTCGTGCAGCTGCACACAGCAGGCGGCTCCTCTTTGGCATTTCCATCTTCCATCAGCGCCATCAGGTCTGCTTCATCCACCTGGTTCAGAAAGTGAACAGCGGTCTTTTTATCCTCGTTGGCCCTGTCAATCAGGATATAAAAATAGTTGCCCGCCTTGGTGGTAACGGTAATGAGCTGCTTGTTGCCACCAAAATCATCCACCAGAGCGGCGTTGCCATCCGGGGTCAGCGGAGGTGCTTTTTCGGGTTCTTCCACCACCACATTGCTGTCATTGGTGGTATCCTCTGACGGGGGCGGCGCTGCGCCCTGGGCAAAAGCGGGAACGGTAAAGCCCGATGCCAGAACCAGCGTCAGGCAAAGGGCGGAAAGTGTTCGGAGCAATCGTTTATTCCTCATAGCTGTTTTCCTCCTGTTCGTTGTTGTCATCAGCCAAACTGCCGGGAACTGTGCCTCCGGACAGCATGGCGCTCAGCTGAGCCGGGGTCATACGCAGGGCGCGCACCATCTGGACGATCTCCAGATTTTCTGCCTCGGTTTTCTGTACCTCCAGCGCCTTGAGCTTTTCCTGATACTCTGCGATCTTCTCGCGGACCTGAGTAATCTCCTGGTCAATGCGTTCAATTTTATTCTTTGCCATCGTCTATCACTCCTTCTAAAAAATCTCTGTTACCAGTTCATCAGGCCGTAGCCCTTGATACTCTGATAATTCAGGTCATAACTTTTGATCTTGCAGGCATCGCCGGAATTTCCCTCCACGGTATAAACACGGCTGCCATCGGTGCCGACAACAATTCCCACATGGTCTGCGGAACCATCCAGATCCCAATCGAAGAAAATGGCATCACCGGGAGCGATGTTTTCATATCCTCGTGCGCCCCACTGTCCATGAGACTGGAACCACGGAACACCCTGAGACTGGCAACCAGCAAAGCGTGGTTCCGTTCGACCGGATTGACCATAGCACCATGATACAAAGCAGGCACACCATTCCACGCGGGAGTTGAAGCCGTACCAGCTCCAATAAGGTTGTCCTCCCACATTACCCACCTGACTTTTCGCCAGTTCCACCAACTGCGGATTGCCGGGGCGGGTGCCGTTGATAAATTCAACACCAGTCAAATCTTCAGAAACACCTGTATCGGGAGAACCGCCACCAAACAACAGCGGCTTATTGCCCATAGTCTGTCGGTAGACCTGGTACATCTCCATCTGCTCCGGAGTCAGTAGTTCTGGCGCAAGAGAGGCAATGGAACGGCTTGTTAAAGTTACATGGAGAATACGATATTCATATTCATGCTCATCCCCATCTTCGTCAGTGTAAGTGCGAATCTGAATTTCTTCTCTCAGCGTAAGCTGATACTGTGCATCAAACACACGATCCAGCTCTGCCTGTGCGCTGTGGCGTGTATAGCCCTGCAAGACAGCAGAGAGAAAGGCCGCAAGCTCATGGGGGTCATGACCAATCATATCCAGGTTATACCGATACTCGTCATATCCTGAGTGGCTGCTTTCGATGTTGTCGATTTTCTCCTGCAACTGGGCTTCTCTGTCTGCATAATCTGCCTCCACCGCCAGCATTTCCGGGTCATCCGATGGATAGGTGGTGCCGGAAATTACAGAACCAATACTCTGTGCCATCATAGAGCAGGAGGACATGGTATTCATCAGCATACAGATGAGGAGGAACAGCACACCGGCAACCAGAAAACCTTTCTTGTGGCGCATGACGAATGACCCTGCCTGTTGTGCCTTTTCTTTTACCGTCCTTGCGGCCTTTCCTGTTTTGGACGCAGCCTGGGCGGTATTTCCGGCAGTCTGACCGGCGCGCTTGGCGGCGGCATACTGCTTTTTGATACTCTGTTTTTGCTGCCAGCGGGAGAGAGGGTTGCTGGTAAACTGAGGATTTTCCCGTAGGGACTTTTGATACAGGGCATTCACATTGGCCTTCTCCAGCTTCTGCTCGGCCTGGGCTGCCTTGCGGCAGGGCTTCAACTTGTGGCTGCGATAGCCCTCCCGCACCAGATAAGCGCCGGTCTCCACCGCCTCCTCGGACTTGTGGGCGCTTTCCACGCCCACATTGTCCTGCTCTGTTTCCCGGATCTCTTTGTGGAGCTTGCCCGCGATCAGCTGGACGGGTGCTTCCTTCACTCCCTGAGAAACTTTGGAGGGTGGCTTTTTCTTGTCCTCAAAGGTCAGCTTCGAGGTCTTTTTTCCGGTATCCGGGTCAATGACCGTCTGCCTGACCTTTTTCTTTGGAATATTGGCCTGCGCCTTATCTGCTCTGGCCGCAGCTTTCTCCGCTTTACGGATCGGCTTTTCCATCGCTGGGTCAGACCGTTCCTCATCGGTAAAGCGCAGGCGCGGCTCCTTATTCAAACCAATCACCCATTAGGATAGCATCCATCATGTGGTGCAGCTCCACATAGAGGGCCAAACCTTCCGGATCATATAGCGGATGCACGGTGAGATACGCATGGACTTGCGCCAGAATCTCAGAGAGCATTGTGATAGGTCTGCACCCTACAATGGTTGCTGCACCAGGGGCACACATCATATTTGCCCAGATCGAAAAGAGACGGGCAAGACCAATTTCGCCATCCTCATTCAAGGTTTTGAGTTCTTTGTCAGCGGTACGACACTCAACAACAGCGGAGGCCATTACCGGAAGCAACATGAATTCGTGAGCCTCCAATGCCTCGCGGAAAAAAATCATGGTATCAAGTTCGCAAATATTCTGTTTCATAGTTATTCATCCTCCTTTTTCAGTTCCTGGGGTTTGGTGGTCATAATGCGGTAAAGCTCGGTGTTTTTCGGGAAGTGGTCAACGAAGGGCAGGATCGTGGAGCCATAGAACAGCAGGCCCTCGCCCTCACCGGAGTGGGTCACATAGCTAAGCTGGTGCGTGGAAATGCCCAGCTGCTTGGCAAGGATCTGTCGGTCTCCGCCTGCCTGGTTGAGCATATACACGAAGTCGGAGTTTTCAAAGATGTTCTCCACCTCACGGCTGGAAAGCAGGTCTTTGACATTCTGGGTGATACCTGTCGGAATACCGCCCCATTTTCTGAATCGCTTCCAGATTTCCACCGTATAAGCGGCGGTCTGCTCCTCCTTCAAAAGTAGGTGCATCTCGTCGATGTAGTAACGGGTGGACTTGTGAGCGGCACGGTTGATGGTAACGCGGTTCCACACCTGATCCTGGACCACCAACATACCGATTTTCTTGAGCTGCTTACCCAGTTCCTTGATGTCATAGCAGACAATGCGGTTATTGATGTCCACATTGCTCTGGTGGTTGAACACATTGAGGGAGCCGGTTACATAGATTTCAAGGGCCGTGGCGATATACTGGGCTTCCTTTTCCTCCTGTGAGCGGAGCAGGTTATATAGGTCCTCCAGAATCGGCATATTCTCCGGGCGCGGGTCGTTGAGATAGGTCTGATAGACCAGACGCACACAGCGGTCGATGATGGTTTTCTGCACCGGCTGCAATCCGTCCTTACCGCCCACGATCAGCTCACACAAGCTGAGAATAAAGTCAGACTTGAGGGACAGCGGGCTTTCATCATCCGAGTAGTCCAGGTTCAGGTCCATCGGATTGATGTAGTTTGTTGAGGTAGGCGAGATCTTGATGACCTGCCCATGCAGACGCTCAACAAGAGGTGCGTACTCCGCTTCCGGGTCACAGATGATAACATCATCACTGGTAAGCAAAAAGCAGTTGGCGATTTCTCGTTTTGCGCTAAAGGACTTGCCACTTCCAGGTGTCCCAAGTATCAAGCCGTTGGGGTTTTTCAGCAGCTTTCTGTCCACCATGATGAGGTTGTTGGACAGGGCGTTGATGCCGTAGTACAGGGCTTCTTTGCCGTTCTGGAATAATTCCTGTGTGGTGAACGGTACAAAGATAGCCGTAGAACTGGTGGTCAACCCTCGCTGGATCTCAATCTGATTGAGTCCCAGGGGCAGACAGCTCATCAGCCCTTCTTCCTGCTGAAAGTCCATTCTGGTCAGCTGACAGTTATACTTCTGGGCAATAGAGCCTGCCTGAAAGATGTTGTTGCCAAGCTGACGGGGATTGTCCGCTGTGTTTAGCACCAAAAAGGAGACAAGGAACATTCTCTCGTTTCGGCTCTGCAAATCCTGCAACAGCTTTTTCGCTTCACTGCCGTAGGTGGCAAGGTCAGAGGGAAATAGCGATAGGTAAGCCTTTGAAGTTATCTCCAGCTTTTCCCCCGCTTCACACCGGACATGCGACTTTCACCGCATCCGGCGTTCCATCAATCAAACAGTTTTCTTAGTCTCCTTAGTCATACCATTATGAGAATTATTCGTAAGATTTAGGTTCTCCAAATCAATAGGTTTCCGATTTGCCAGAATTCGCAGTCTGTTTAGCTTCATAAGTTGTGAAGCGTCCAATTTAAGAGCGGAGAGATAAGAACAAATAGTATCCTCATTGACTGCGTGTATCAGTTCGTGTACTGGTGCAAGCACCAATACCAGATTTTCATACTTGTCACTGCCACCATTACCCTTTGGTGTTTTATGGTGACAGTGGATTTCTGAAACACACTGAAATTCCTTTCCCGTTATTGCACATTTCCCCCATTGAGCGGAGAATAGTGAAATACGGTTGTCCGCATATTCTGCACTACGGCGGTATGTAGGCGCTCTCATAAGCTGTAACAGTAAGGAAGTGTTTATCCGTAAATCGTCATGGATTGCACTTCTGCCTGTCGCTGTGTAGGCGCATACTTTTCGCCGCAAATTCATTGGATTTGTGCATTGAACATAGCTTATCGGATAAATCGGTTCTTTGGATTGTGCTATATATCTTAGCTGTTCCGATTTCCCATATCTTTGGAGCTCCATTTTTGTAAGGTCTCGACCTTCTTCTTTTAGTCGGTGCGTTTTTCCTGATTTCAGCCTGTTTTTAAGGACTATATTAACAGTTCTGCCAATATCACCGCAATCAATGCTGATGTCTGTGGCTAACTGATAATAATTCTGGATTCCCATAACCATTGAGTTAAACAGCCGTACTTCTCCGGCCTCTCCACGGTCTTTTCTTGGAAATTTGATGTTCCCGACCTGCTTTGTCAGGTTGGCCTTGACCTTTCTATAGGCTTTATCGCACATGTGCGATTGAACGACATACTTTTTCCCCTTTTTGTGCAGTCTGATTTTGAATCCGAGAAATTCAGAATAGCTCCGTCTGGTGTCAACAACTCTCGTTTTCTCTGGCGAAACATCAAGACGTAAGCGTTCTTTCAGCCAATGCGTTACCGCAATCAGCGTCCGGTCTGCCTGTTCTTTCGTCCTGCAAAGAATCCGAAAATCATCCGCATATCTGACGATATACATTTCTTTCAACCTTGTATTCCGCATTGCCCGATACGCATGGCTTTGTATCGGACAGCCCGTCGCATTTTCCCTGTAGGAGTAGTTTTCCGTTACCGGGTTGCACTGCCACTGGCTTTCTATCCAATGGTCAAGTTCATTCAGAACCACATTTGCCAGCAGTGGTGAAATAATGCCGCCCTGCGGCGTTCCCTTTGCTGGGTGTTCTATATGGCCATCCGGCATGAGGATTGGTGCTTTGAGAATCCTGCGGATTACATAGAGCAATTCTTTATCCCGAATATTAAGTGACCATAACTGTTTTATCAGCTTTGAATGGTCTACATTGTCAAAGAAGCCCTTAATATCAAACTCCACAACATAGTAAAGTCCTGACCTCTGCATAAGCCTGTAGATTGCCGCTATCGCATTTTCAACCGACCGATTCGGACGGAATCCATAGCTGTTATTGCTAAATCTGGCTTCGCAGATAGGCTCCATGACTTGCTTGATACATTGCTGTACCAATCTATCCCATATACAAGGGATTCCCAGAGGTCTGGTACTCCCGTTTGGCTTAGGGATTTCTTTGCGTCTCACGCTTCTTGGGGTGTAGCCGTTTTTACCTCCCTTTACGATTCTACGTACCCTCGCTGTTACTTCGTCAGCGGTAAGTTTACCAATATCAGAAATTTTCAGCTTATCCGTCCCCGGTGTAAAACTCCCGGTATTGGATTTGATGTTCCGATAGGCCAATAGGATATTTTCTCTCGAAAGTATCACATCCATCAGGCCGTCAAAGATTTCTCCGGCTTGACTTCTGGCATACAGCTCATCAAAGGTACTCTGCATATCGTAGTATTCAGCATGGCGGAGATACTCCACGTATTTTGTTTTTGGTTTCTTCTCATTTGGCATCAGGCATCACTCTCCTTTACGGCGAGTGACTTCTTTTTGTCATACTCGCAATCCTAATTGCGACTAAGTGCTAAGTTGTCTGTTTGACTGACTTGAGGCCATTCCTCCGTTTTCCTCTTTTTCGCAGAAAACATCATCGGTTCGACCTCTGCTTTTCAGCAGTAGTACAGCAGCTTATATGATTCGTCTGCTTACTTCCTAATGGTGGAAGCCTACTGCCTTTCCTCGTTCCAACAATCCTATCTTTACATATACCTTTAGGTCTCCGCTTTAAGCCTGTCAGCTTGAACACGCCTGTAACGTGCTATGGTGTTTCATAACATCAATTTTTACTCCACCACACTGATTAGCGATTAACGCTACCGGCACATTTCTATGCCGTCATGGTATAGACCCTTACATTCGCGGTTTTCGTCAGTCATATTTCAAACATTCTGACCTTGGGTATTTTGTAGACCTCCGGCCTATAGGTAGCACCGTCCACCTCTGGACAGCTTTCGTGAGGCTGGTATTTATCCAGCAATCCATACGGCTACTCTCAGCCGACTTCACCGAGCTTCTGACAAGTCACATTTCTGTTGAAATGCCAGTCGGAGTATTAAGGGGGCGTTTCAGGGCGTTACCCCATCATTCCACCTCTCGGATTGTTAGTTCTCCTAACATTTGAAATTTTCGTTCTTTTGTTAATGCCTGATTTTGTCCTTCAACCACGAAGGCTTTGTTCAGGAACGAGTCGCACTGATGTCCATGTCGTATCCTGCGCGGACTGCTTTTTTCTGTTCCTCGATCTTACTGCGGTCCAGGTCGGTAATCTTGCGCTTTACCGTTTTGATGGCTTTCACCTGATCCACCGACTGAATGTGCATACTCACAATGAGCGAGCTTTCCATATCCAGAAAATCAGCCAGCAGACGGTCATTCAGCTCCGGTGCGAGAATCTGCAAAAAAGAAACAGCCCCGTATTTCTTGCCCATACGGAACTGCTTGCCGGTGCGGAACTCAAAGGAGCTTGGTGCAATAAAATCTTTCGTGGACAGACCGGAAGGAGCCAGCCAGTCCCATTCAAACTGAAATGGGAGCTGTTCGTCCATGTGGAATACCGCATGAAGCTGGGAAAGCCTTTCCTTACCGTCCAGTGTTCTGGCAGCTACACCAAGACGCTTGAAGTTGTTGAGTATATCGGTCTCAATACGCTCCAGACGGGGCTTGGCGGCTTTGATGCTGTCAGCGTCGATACCAAAGGTCAGGTATTTGGTTTTGATGAGACCGTTGTTGCCTCTGGCCAGCTGATTTTGCAGCATCGTGGTGTATTCCTCGCGGATACTGTCAAAGGCATCCCTCTGGGGCGGGATGGAAATGGAGTTGGCAAAGGTCTCCTCCGATGCCGCAAGGTTCAAAAAAGACAGCTGGAAGTGAATCGAGCTGTCGAAATAATTGAGGAAATCACACCAGCCCTCAAAGATCGCAGTCTTATCTTCATTTTGGGAGAGCTGATAGTTGATGTCCTGAAACTGAATGGTCTTTGTGTAGTGGCTGTCTGATACGCGGCAGATCCCGTCCGGCCACATCCGTTCATAGGGGATACTGTCCTGTGCCGATTTTCCTTTTTTGTCCGTGCGGTTGGCGCGGGCAATGGCCGCTTCGATCTGCTTCTTATCGGCGCGGGACAGCTTTTTCTTTGTCTTTACCGGCTGCACGGTCTTTTCTTCCGGTTTTCCCAGCAGACGGCGCAGCCAGCTTTTCATTGCGGTGAACAATGTCATACACCTCCTTATCGAGCATTTCCTGCCGCTTTAATACGGCATAAAAGTTATTGGTCTGGTAGGGACGCTGCTTGGGACGGATCACAGCTACTTTGAGAATGTTGCCGACGATCTTTTCCAGGCCCTGCCCATGCTTTTCATACATTGCCAGCAGGAAGAAGGGCATCATGACCAGCATCATACACATGGCGGCCATGCTGTTTCCCGCAGGCTCACGGAGCAAAAAGAACAGCGGTACGCCTACAAGCGCCCCGGCGGTAAAGCAGACCAGCTGCCTTCGGGTCAGATTGAACATGACCTTGGTTTTGACTTTGGTTAAATCTTTGGGTACGGGTACATAAGCCATATTATCCACCTCCTTTATGGGAATGAAATAGAGCTGTCCACTTCATTTCCCCACACATCCCAACCGGGTGTGGATTGACGAGCAAACAGTTCTATGCGCGGGAGATCACCCATCAATGAGACAATGCGTTCTCTGGCTTCCTGCGGTTTTTTTGAATGTTCTTCAATGTGAGAGACAATAACCTGATGAACAGCTGCGTTCACTCGCTTGGGATGCCCTTTCGTTGCGAGGATACAAAGCTCCACATTGGAGCGCGTCCAATATCCCATACCCCAAAATAGACTATCAGACTTTTTATTCTGCTTTACCCAGACAAATCCGATTGTCTTATAGGTAAATCCCCATGCTCTCAGAACAGAAAGTCCTTCCAGTAAACATGGAATCGTGACCCATAAGAACAAAGCACAATCTTTATCTGCCAGGTCACCTACCGGCAGCGCACAAATATCCTCAATACGCATAGTCGGATAGTGACTTTCTGCACTGCGTCCCAATCCTTTCTTGGAATATACTTTGTAGCTCCATGGCGGATCTGCATAAATGATTTGATATTTTTTCATACAGAACCCTCCTTTTAATGCGCCTGAAAGACTGATTTTGCGAGGCTGCCGGTTTTGAACAGCGTAAAGCACAGCAGTACGGTGTAGCCCACGCAGCTCCAGATCGCCATGATGATGTCATCTTCCAAAGCGATGTTCTGCACCAGCACAGCATAAATTGCCACGCAGACGATGATGAGAAACGCCTGAAAGCCCAGCGCCAGCAGGGAGCGGAGGTAGTTCTGTCCCATACCGCCCCATTCCTTGCCCATCATGGCAGCCATTGGAACGGGAGCCACCGAAGTCACAAGGTAAATCTCGATCATACGGCCATAAATGACGATAAAGATACAGATATACAGCGCCCACATGGTAATGCCGATAAAGAGGGATTGGAACCACAGCCCGAACAGCGGCCCCAGATCCATTTCCATCAGCCTCGGTTCCAAATCGGTCATAACTGAGGAAATGTCAATGGACGCATCCGAACCGATGATCCCTGCCGCCTGTGCCACCACGCTCTGCGCCATATCAAAGACGCCCATCACGATATTCCATGTGTTTGTGACAATGAGGATGGCAGCGGCTGATTTGAACACCCACTTGAAAATCATCCAGGTGTCCACATCATGCAGGTTGTTCTTGTCTGCGATCATCTGGATCAGGTCTACGGTCATCACGATAGCCAGGATCACGCCTGCAATCGGCACCATGATGGAGTTGGACAGATTCTCAATCATACTGAAAATACTGCCATTCCATCCCTGTGGGGTCTGGCCTACCTGTACGGATATATCCGCGACCTGTTGGTTTACGCTGTCAAACATCCCCGAAAGGTTGCTCATAATACCGCCCACCAGCATTTCTTTCAGCCAATTTGTCAGGGCTTCAAGTAAGAAATCCATACGGTGTCAACCTCCTTTCCGCCGCCCCCGCAAAACTGCGGGAGCGGCAAGGATTTCATGCGGGGACGCTTAGACAGAGAAAAGCCCTGAGAGCAGAGGTACAAGGACCATGCCGACTACGGCTACACCAGCGCCGGCCATGAGCTGCTTCATGCCCTGTGATTTTGCACCAGGGTTGTCGTTGCCGTAACCTTCCAGCAGGTTGATAACGCCCCAGATACCGAGACCGGCACCGAGCGCGATAACGAGGGTCTGAAGAACGGTGATTGCCTGTTCAAAAAATGCCATATAGTTTGTTAGCCGGAATCTGATTAAAAAATAGGTTTGTCATGTTTCATAGGCATACAAAAGCCGGAACAATCTGCCGCCCGGTTTCTGGGGGCATGATTCCGGCTGTCCTCCTTTTTCATTATTTTTCTTGCGATTGTCCGCTTTGTACGCCAATGGCCCGTAGAGGGCAGGTGCGGCGAATAGATAAGATCACTCCTTTCAAAAGCGGAACGAAGTTAAGCGCCCTTTGTGTCTACTTCATATACATCGCAGACCTCATTGGGCTTGAGTTTCAGCCTTGCGGACAGGAATGCTTCAATGTCAAAAGCGTTCTTGTCATCGGCGTCGGCAGTGTACTTGAAATTGGGGTGCTTGGTAATGTCGTACTTATCCGAAAGGAAAGGACGCACGCCACGCAGCTGGAGGATGCACTTGTTTCCGTCCATCGTCGCAAGCTCATCCTGGCTCATCAGCTCTTTCCCCAATTTTTGATAGTTGAGAGAGTGGGAGGTTTCCCGGCCACGGCTCTCTCCGGTGTTGTAGGTGTCGATGGTTTCCTTGCCCAGCACGGCAGCCAGCTCCTTGAGGGTGGTTGGCTCCTTACCGCCCAGGAAGATGGAAGTATCCATGTTGCCGATGATGGTATCCGCATTATCCTTATAGAGCGCCTTGAGCTGACTCTGCGCCTGCAACACCAGACAGGCGGAGATCTCACGGCTTCGGATAGTGGCCACCAGTTTTTCCAGACGAGGAATCTGCCCGATATTGGCGGCTTCATCAATGAGACAGCGCACATGGACTGGGAGCCTGCCGCCATACACATCGTCGGCTTTTTCGCAGAGCAGGTTGAAAAGTTGGGTATAGCACATGGAAATAAGGAAGTTGAAGCTATCGTCAGTATCACTCATGATGAGGAACAGGGCAGTTTTCCGGTCTCCCAGAGTGTCCAGCTCCAGCTCATCATAGGCCGTGACCTCACGCAGCTCTGCAATGTCGAATACCGCAAGGCGCGCACCACAGGAAATCAGGATCGACTTGGCTGTTTTTCCAGCGGCCAGCTTATATTTCTTATACTGGCGCACCGCAAAGTGGTTTGGCTTCTCGGCTTCCAATGCGTCAAACATCAGGTCTACGGGGTTTTTGAACTCCTCGTCATCCTCCCGGACTTCCATGGCGTTGATGAACTCAATGAGGGTGGAGAAGTTCTGCTCCTCCACCGGAGCCTCATAGTGGATATAGCCAATAAGCGCGCAGTACAACAGCGTTTCTGCTTTTACCCAAAAATCGTCTCCGGCCTTGCCTTCGCCTTTGGTATTGGCGATCAGCGTTGTGACCAGCTTCAAGATGTCCTTTTCGCTATGGATATAGGCGAAAGGGTTATAGTGCATTGATTTTCGGAAGTTGATGGTATTTAGGACCTTGATGCGGTATGGCTCATAAATGACCTTGCCGTGCTTATCCTTCATGGGCTTTCCGTCCTTTCCCAGTTTGGGTGCGCCCCTTTGGAGCATTTTCCCGCACTCCACCAAAATGGTTCCCTTCGGGTCTGTGACCACATAAGAACTGTGCATCTGCATCAAATATGAGGTAGGCACCCTGCGCCTTGCTGACTTTCATCAGTAGGTTTCAGGGAGCCGCCTCCCAAACCGGACGTACACCTCTCAGCGTATCCGGCTTTCCATGAATCACCTTGATTCTTTGGTTTCGTGTAAGAGTTCAAAGCAGTCAGGGCAGAGAGCCAGAGATTTTCTTCTCATTTTCAGCATTTTCTGCTCAAATATATCCCTGCCTTTCAGCGATTTCAGCGTTCTTACGTGGTGCATACATAAATAGTCTGCATGTTCCCCGCAAATCTCGCATACTCCGGCCTTTATGCGGTTTACTATCGTGTGCCTGCTGTCATATTTCCTATAACTCGGCATAACGTCTGCCACATTGTCATAGCCGTCGCTGTGCTTTCTGAATCCATCATGGTAAAATTCGCAGTATTTACGTCCCTTAGTTGTATCGTATGGGATTCTCAGTACTCCGTTTACCATGTGCCGCTTCTTAATAACACTGACATTCGTTCTGTGCTTTCCTGCCAGAGTTTTTAACATGCTGTACCGCACCATGTAGTAATACTTGTGCAATGCGCCTACGTTTTCTGCTATCCGATAGAAGTTATATAACCCTCGAATTTCGGAATTGAAAGTAGACACAATCTCTGCATCGCTGCGGTTCATCAGGTCTTTCCTTGGCATAGGCCGCCACATTTCTTTGCCTGTGTCATTGTTGCGTTTCACCTGTATCGCTCCCCGTTCCATCGCTTTTTTAATCCATTTTTCTTTCGGCATATACAGGAATACTTTTCCATACCACACCCGTTTCATGTCGCCGTTTTTACAACGCTTCATGTTCTTGGAATGGATTACTTTGAAATCGTACCCCAGATAGCGTACCGGCTTACTGGAATGGGTGACTTTCGTCTTTTCCTCGGACATTTCCAAATGCAGTTTTTCTTGGAGAAAGATTTTTACATCTTCCTTGATTTTTTCTGCGTCCTTTTTGGAGCCGATAACGCCAATTACAAAATCATCGGCGTAACGGTTGTACTGGATTTTCTTGAAGCCCTCCTCAAACGGATTGTAATAGTGCTGATCCATCTTCTTCCTTCTGGAATCCTTAAATTCTTTTACCAGTTCAGGAGTTGATTTTTCTGCGCCCATTAACGCTTTACGTGCCTTTCTGTATCTCCGGGACGCCCGCTCGTATTCTCTGGTCGTCCTTCTGCGTTCTGGCTCGCAATCATACTTTTCTTTGTATTCCTGCATATAGTTGTCCAGTTCGCTGAGGTAGATGTTTGCACATATCGGACTGATACCGCTGCCCTGCGGAACACCGGAGTAGGTGCAGTTGTACTGCCATTGTTCCATATATCCGGCTTTCAGGAACTTCCAGATTAGACCGATAAAAGCCTCGTCTGAAATCCTTTTCCGCAGTAATTCAACCAACACATGATGGTCGAAGTTATCAAAGCACGCCTTAATGTCTCCCTCGACAATCCATGTAACACCTGTGAAGTTTTTCTTCACTTGCGTAAGTGCCGTGTGACAGCTTCTTTTTGGTCTGAAACCGTGTGAATTGTTGCTGAATGTCGGCTCATAGATTGCTTCAAGAATCATTCTGACCACTTCCTGCACTAACTTATCATCAGTAGAAGTGATTCCCAACGGGCGAAGTTTCCCGTTCTTTTTAGGAATGTACTTTCTTTTTGCAGGCTTTGGCTGATATGTCCTGTTGCGTATGGATTCAATAATCCGGTTAATTCTCGGCAGGCTCATGTTGTCCAGCGTCTGCCCGTCTACCCCCTGCGTCATGCTCCCCTGCGATTTCGCAATGTTCGCATATGCAAGGAGATAGAACTCTGGATTGTATAGGTTGCGATATAATCTTTCATATTTGTTGTTACTTACACTTGCCTTTTCTTCAAGGCTTTTCAAGACATGAATCGGATTTCTCATAGTGTCTCACACACCATCCTTTCTGTTTTGAAAATGATTCACTGTTCCCCTTTGCCATGTAGACGGCTTTCCCGTCCGCAGACTACTATGGGAACTCTGTTGCCATGGTGAATATTCAGAACCCCGCATTTCAGCGTTTTCATAGCCTTTCGGCATTTCACTTTAGGCAATCCCCGTTTAGTACGGTATAAACAAGCGTTCCACGTTGTCGGTATGTGACGTTCGCCTTTTTCCACTTTCCCGTGGCTGAACCTGCTCCGAGTATCAGCAGCCGCATAGCCAAACAATGCGACTGTCAGGAACACTGACGAGTACAACCTCTCTACGTCAGGGGTACGCTCTTGGTCCCGATTTCAGGCTGTCATTCAAGCAGTCTAGCTTCCATCCTCATACGTGGATTTTCATTCCGTCACGCCGGCGCTTCTGAGGCTTCAGCGCCCCGTGTCCTCCGTCATGCTATGGTCGCCCTCCGGTTTCCCTTTTGGGGTAAGACGGGGAATGATAGGTTGCGGCACAATGCCGCTTGATACTTTTACCTACTACTTGCTCAAGGTAGGATTTATACCGCCCTTACGGGCGCACTCGGTTTGAGCCAGAAGCGGGTCTTACCGGAACCGGAGCCGCCGATCACCAGCACATTTTTGTTTCTGGCGGTCTTTGGGTCCTTGGGTCGGCTGTTCATGGTCAGGCTTTCGGTTTTTGTGAGAATGACATTGTTCTGGAACACCGGGTCGATGTAGGGAGCAATATCCTCACGGGTCCCCCAACGGGCAGAGCCATACTCCATACCGTGACGGTACTTCTTGGCGTTTTTACTTTTGAGGTACACCGCCAGACGCAGGCCAGCACCGCAGCACAGCCCCACCAGCAGATCCAACGGGTGCAGGCTGGGCCAGAAGCTTTGCAGCGCCCCAGGCAGGACAGCAAACAGAGAAAGGAATTTCTCTGAAGCATTTGCCCCCTGAGCCAATCGCCATGCCTCCCCGAAGTTGGTAGCAAACAGCCCCATCAGGAGATAGGGCAGGTTCAGCAAAACGAGCTTTTTGGTGTCAAACTGCTTTTTCATCGTTCCAGCTCCTTTCGCTTGGTGCGGTCCACCACGGCATTTTTGACCATCTCTTTGAACTGACTGAGTTTTGCCAGCACAGACGGGCGTTCCGTTTTCTCGGCCTTCTTGACCTTTTTGCTGGTGTACTCGGTAAATGCAGCGGTCAGCGCATCGGCGTCACGGCCTTTGAAAAAGATCAGGTACTTGGGTGGGGAGCTGCTGCGGTCTTTCTTCACCGCATAATCCACACCATATTTCCGGGCGATCTTCTCAAATTCCTTGATGGAAGGGTCTGTGATCTCGATATTGGAGATCCCCTGATTCTGACCAATGAGCTGCTTGACGGTCTGTTTTCCGTGGGGTGTCACAGGAGCATCACGGCTTCTTTTCTTTTGCAGCTTCTTTTCCTTGCAGTGGGCCATGTACTTGCTGATGGCGGCTTTGAGCAGCCGACCGGTGAACTTTGTTCCGCTGACAACCAGCGTTAAAGTCCTGTTTTCCACTTCTTCCTGCATTTTCATCGCCTCCTTTCCACAAAATGTGCAGGGGTGGTGCACTTCTTTCTAAGGCGGGACCACCAGCCGCCGGAGAAAATAGTGATTTATCATATCACCATCAGGATACTGTCTCGCAGTTCGGCAAAATACAGCTTGCCTTGCGGTGTTATCAGCGTATAAGAACCGGTATGTCCGTGATTGCAGTAGTCCTTTACACAAAACAGCCCTTCATTGGCTGGCTTTACATAGGGCAGTACATTGCCGGACGCAGTGCGGTACACAAAACGCTTTTCCAGAAGAAATCGGACAAAGCGGCGTTCCGGTACATCAAGCTCTTTGGCAGTAGTTCTGAGATTGGTGCTATGCTCCAAATCAATGAACAGGTCATAGAAAGCGGCTTTACCCTCCAGCTGTGCGTTTGCTATGCGCAGAGATACATTCTCCTCTCGCTCAGCCAGAAGATCCGAGCAGAGCTTGAGCAGCGCCTCCGGTGAAGTAGCTACTTCCCATAGCTTTTCTTTTGTGAGATAGGCCCCATGCTTGCGAATGGTAGGAAGAACCTCGTCAAAGACCCATTGCTCAAATCGTTCTGCTGATGGCAATTTACTGTGGACAATCAAACGATACAGATTTCCTTCACTGATGAATTTAGCTTTCTGTTCACGCCCCAAATTATCGGTGAGGTGGTAAAACGCCACCCCATCTTCTCTGCAATGTGTCTTTAGGGCGTTTACTGTATCTTTGTATCCCAGCGATTTTGCAACATCAGCGCCGCAGAACAGGTATTTCCCATTTTCCTCGACTATTCGAATGCTTCCAAACTCTGGACTATTGAAAATTTCAATCTGATTCATGCTGTGCCTCCTTTGGTGTAATACAAAAGCGGCTGATTACCAGCCGCCTGCGTGCATATCGTGATTTACCAGTGAAGTGTAGTGGTTATTCATGGTGGTAGGAGCGTTGAACAGCACTGCAAGCAGGTACTGCTTGATGTTGCGTACCTGGGTGGTGTTCTTTTGCAGACAGTCCATGACAAACTCGATGTGAGAGCTGTCCAGCTTCAAAAAGCGGGAGCGTACAATCTCGTGAGGAAAGTCCGCGCCAGAGATCCGGGTGGTCTTTCGTTTGGCACAGACCGTTTCTACCAACAGCTCTACAATCTCATTCAGGTCATCCAGGTAGAGAGGATAACGCTGCTTCAGACAGTCATACTCGATATTCTCCAAAATCAATTCCCGATAATTTTCTATCTCTGTGACAGACATCGCATCCCTTCCTTTCCGTTCCGGCGGTATTGCCGCCGCTGTTTCCCGGAAGGGAATGGAATCGGTATTTGATCCATGAGTATTTTGTTTTTGGGTATTTGATTTCTTAGTATTTAATTGTGTTGGATTTTCCGGTAACGGATTTACCGCTGACGGGTTTACCGTTATCGGGTTTTCCGACGACGGCTTATCCAACATCGGTTCTCCCTCGATGGGACGCTCAAAAATGGTATACTCATTGGCTGCGAATTTACCAGAAGCATCAGTTGTCTGTCTGCGCCGAATGTATCCGGCTGTTTCAAGCTCATTGACAGCAGAGCGGATTGCATCTTTGCTTTCTCGATTGATATAGCTGAGTCCTGACAGCGTATAATCCCAGTCATCTGGCAGAGATAACATCTGCGACAAGAGACCCTTTGCCTTCAAAGAAAGCCGTTTATCCTTTAGATGGAAATTGCTCATAACCGTGTAATCGCCAGTGCGTTCTACACGAAAAACAGCCATTTACTTCACTCCTTTCATTTCTCAGGTATGAAAAAAGCCGCAATTCATAAGAGAATTGTGGCAGCGGTTAGGGTCTGTCTGTATCTTTTTTCTTGCGTCGGTAGGGGCGTTTTGGCATTGGTGGTTTATCAAACAGATCCCTTTCCTGAGAAAATGGTAAGGTTTGAAAAACACGGTCAATCTCGGTGGATTCCATATCACGCTGTGAGCGGCAATCTTCTTGAATAGCTTCTCGGATTTCTCTTACAGTACACATATTCATTCCTTTCCTTTCGTTGTATCGGTTATGAACGACGGTGTTTTTTAGGCTTGAAGTCGATGATATGCCCCTCAATAACATGAGCATATCTCTTAATTTTGATTTCTCGACGCTGCTGGCTTTGCAGAGCTGACTGATACCCGTCCTCTGTGAGAAAAAGCCTCATTTCGTCACCGGGTTCTCCATAAGCAGTAGGGCGCAAGACAGTAAACTCAATCATCCAGCAAGTGCTGTCCCAAAATCGCTCCACTGCAAGAATGTTGTGGCCTTTCAGCTCCCTTGCTGCAATATCTTTCATAGGCTCTCCCTTCATCGTTCCTGATCTCGTTGGCGTTTTTTCTGCCATTGTTCCAGCAGTTTAATAATGGTTTCCTGCATTTTGGCCGGTGTATAGCTTTTGGGGAAATACTTTCGCAAGGTATCGCTGCTCAAGGTCACTTTATCCAGATCACTCTTTTTTTCCTCTGACATGATGGCAAGCATCACATCTTCTGACAATTTCCCATCCTGGCTGAACTTTTTCATTCGCTGAGCCTGAGAGAGAGAAGGGGTAGCCTGCTCATAGTCCATTGTTTCCACCAGCATTTGCTGTTCGTCCGGTTTCAAAAAAGAGAGTTCGTAGGCTGGATTAAATGCGATTTTCTTTTCATCCACCATATCCAAAAGCTCTGGAATCAGCTCAGTCAAACGAACATATCGCATTACCTGGATACCGCTTCGTTCACCGGCTTCTTTTGCCACCTGGTCTCTGGCGCTCAACTTCTGTTCAACTTGAACAGAAGTCAGGTCTGTTCTTGCTCCTTGATGTTTAATGGCTTCCAGCTTCATTTTGTAGGCAAAGGCCCTTTCACTGGGGAGCAGATTTTCTCGCTGCAAATTGCTGTCAACCATAATAATTGTGGCAGCATCGTCATCCAAGTCGCGCACAATGACAGGCATGGTTTCTTTTCCGGCCAATTCGCTGGCTCTGCGGCGTCTGTGACCGGCTACCAGCTCATAACCGCCATCAGGCAGTGATCTGGCAATCGCAGGAACCAAAACTCCATACTTTTTGATACTGTCTGCGGTTTCTATCATTGCATCATCATCCTTGACCTTGAAGGGGTGATCCTTGAACGGATGCAGTTCAGATAGGGGAATTTCCTGAATTTTTTCCAGTTGCTCGTCTTGCCGACTTTCTTCAGTAGAAAACAGGTCATCTACTGAGGCCAGCTCTATTTTTTTCGCGCTGCTTTTCAAGTTTCAATACCTCCTTCGTCAGATTTTTGTAGCCCTCAGCCACTTTGCCATTAGGATCATGGGCATAAATGCTTTTTCCTTCAGCACTGATTTCTTTAGCCCTGACAGAATGAGGAATTTCTGATGTAAACACCTTGATCTTACTGCCATAGGTTTCGCGCAGGAGAGCGGAGATTTCTTTGGCAAAATTGGTTCGGCTGTCTACCATCGTCAGCAGAATCCCATCAATTTGCAGCTTGGGATTGATTTGTCTGCGAACCTTATTGATAGTTTGCAAAAGCTGCTCCAAACCTTTAGCGGGAAGATACTCTGCCTGGACGGGGATTATAACCCTATTAGCGGCAGCCAGTGCATTGACCGTAAGCATACCCAGGGAGGGCTGGCAATCAATAAGGATATGAGAGTATTGCCCCTTCAGCGTGTCCAGATA
Source organism: Emergencia timonensis (assembly GCF_900086585.1). Classification (GTDB taxonomy): domain Bacteria; phylum Bacillota; class Clostridia; order Peptostreptococcales; family Anaerovoracaceae; genus Senimuribacter; species Senimuribacter timonensis. The sequence continues at coordinate 632,383 of NZ_FLKM01000008.1, read as the reverse complement.
TTGTCGCAGAATGGTTTCTCGGCTCATAGCGTTTACCAGAGATACCTCCATACCAGATAGCTGGATGTCCGCAGGCATCAGGTCTACGCCCTCAGGGTGGTGCAGGATACCCTCGCCGGGACGAATTGGTTCATCCATCAAAATACGGCCCATAGCGTCTGACAGTGTAAAGGGCAGCTTGTCAGGTTGGGGATTGCCCAAGCTGATGGTCAGGCTTCCCTGTGGGTCTCCGTCAATCAGAAGGACTTTCTTCCCAGACTGAGCCAGACCAATTCCAAGATTGGCACAAGTGGTTGTTTTGCCGACACCACCTTTTTGGTTGGCTATGGCAATAATCTGTGTATTCATGATTTCACCTCATTTCTTTCTAAGTTTAGATATGAAAAAAGTGCCTGCTCTACCTTTCCTGGGAAAGATAAAACAGGCACTTTTACTGGCTCAATACCTCTTGTAATGAGCCTCTATGTATGGTAGACTATGTCCACGAGACCATAAATATAATTAAGTCCCGACGGGAATTGAACTTTTGGCTAACGCTAAAATTCGCGCCTTTGCAAACAGAGTGCAAACAATAGGGGGCTAAAATCCTTTGTTTTTGCTTGATTTTGCTTGTACGAGGTTTACAGTGAATGTGGAGAAATGCCTTGATATAACTGCATTTTCTTTATCTCCGTTGATAGGGAATATATGCACTGGGTCCATCTCCTAAAGCGTCATTGCCAGTTCGATTCTGGCCGGGGATACCAGCAAAAGCCGTCTAAACTTTTAATGTAATGTTTAGGCGGTTTTTCTTTTGCGTTGTAATCTCTTGCTAAATACCAAATTATAGAATATGTTTCATAAAAAAGCCAGAACTTTATGAATTTAAGGTTGATTACCTAACGGTAATGTAGTAAAATGTGAAGAGCAATTGTTAAAAAGTAAACAAACAGTTTTCTGCAAGGTAAACGCCTTGTTTTATAAGGAAATATCGCCGCCAGACGTTATTTCCTATTTATTAGATAAAAATAAGTATGTGTTAAAAGGAGAAGATCTAATGTATAAGGTTTCCACACTCGCAGACGAGTACAAGAAGAAATTAGTCACAGCAGACGAGGCCGTCGCCATCGTAAAGCCGGGTGACAGAGTCCACTACGGAACAGGCTGCGGCAGCCCCGTAGACCTGGATGAGGCCATGGCAAGACGCGCCGACAGCCTGAAAGACGTACATATTCTAAGCTGTATCACCATCAGAAAAGCGCCATCCAAGCTTTATCTGGCGACCCAGTCCAATGACCAGGTTCGTTTTGAATCCGCTCATTTCAGCGGCGCAGATCGCAAGATGTGCAAAGAAGGAAGGTGCTGGTACATCCCGATGAACTTTAACGAACTGCCATCTTACTGGGTAGGCAACGACTGCGGTATCGACGTGGCCATGTTCCAGGTAACGCCGATGGATCAGAACGGCAACTTCAACCTGGGGCCTCAGGTCTCTGATATGAGAGGCGTTATCGAGGGTGCCAAAAAAATCATTGTCGAAGTCAACGAGAATATGCCCCTCGCACAAGGGTTCCAGACGCAGGTCAACCTGGCAGATGTGGACTATATCGTGGAAGGCTCCAATGAGACTCTGGCAGAGCTTCCAACAAAGGGAGCTACCGAGATCGACAGACAGATTGCAGCACACGTAGTAGAAAGAATCAGCAGCGACAGCACTCTCCAGTTAGGTATCGGCGGACTTCCGAACTGCATTGGACAGATGTTGGCTGACTCCGATGTCAAGAACATCAGCGGCCATACAGAAATGCTGGTCGACGCTTACGTGGAACTGTTTAACGCCGGAAAACTGACCAACAACAAGGCCATCAACAAAGGTTCTTTAGTTTACACCTTTGCAGGCGGCACAAAGAAATTATATGACTTCATTGACGGCAATCCGATCTGCTGCAATGCGCCAGTAGACTATGTCAATAATGTAGATGTCATCGCCAGCATGGACAATTTTGTCTCCGTTAACAGCTGTATCCAGGTAGACCTCTACGGGCAGGTATGTTCCGAGTCTGGGGGATATCAGCAAATCAGCGGAACTGGCGGTCAGCTTGATTTCGTCATGGGTGCGTATCACTCAAAGGGCGGCCAGAGCTTTATCTGTACCCCTTCTACAAGAACCCTCAAAGACGGAACGAAGGAGTCTCTCATCGCACCAGTGTTGACACCGGGTTCCATTGTAACGACACCGAGAAGCGCTACCCACATGATCGTTACGGAATACGGCGTTGCCAATCTGAAAGGAAAATCCACTTGGGAGCGTGCAGAACTTCTGATCAACGTTGCACATCCTGATTTCAGAGAAGACCTGATCAAAGCAGCAGAAAAGAATGGAATCTGGAAAAACACCAGCAAATGCACATTCTAAAATATATCTCAAACCAAAAGAAGCTTCGGGCGGAATTCCGTCTGAAGCTTCTTTTGTTGAATATGACTAATTTACATCGTTTCTGGCGAGGATTTCTGCCGGTGTGTTTCTCATGGTGCTGAAAACAGGAAGCAGTCCTGCGACCAAGTTAAACACCGCCACGATAGCAAAACTGATCAGGAACACTGCCGGATTCATCAGGTATTGTTCCCCGATCATCGGCACCTTGGATATTCCGTTCAGTATATATGCCATGATCACCATGGCTGGCAAAGTGGTCAGCGTGGTCAGAGCGATGACCTCTCCGACGAACATCTTGTAGATGTCCTTTTTCTTCAGGCCGATGGCCCTCAGTACACCCACTTCTTTGATGCGAGACAAGAAAGAAGATCTCAGCATCAGGTAAATCTCTATGAGCGAGATCAGCAAAATGATTCCGCATACCAGCAGTGTCGCCATGACCTGCTTTTTGATGCTGTCGATATATTGCTCTCTGCTGTTCTCATAGTTATCTGTGACTTTGATATTCCGGTCGGATAGCTGCGCAAAAGTCTCCGACTTATCCTTTGGCGAAAGAATCATGCTCTGCTGACTGTCGATATAATAGTATTTAGCCATCTTCGCAGTCACATAGATATCGTTCCTCTGGCGCTTGTCAGAATAGTAACCGCAGACGGTCAGCTTTTTGCCGTTGATCTTCATGTCCAGGTCGCTGCCGATAGCGGCTTCAAACCGATGGTTTTCGTTGATCAAAGCCTCATAGTCGTTTTTCGGCGCATTGCCGCTGGTAATCTGTAAATCTTTGCTGTCCTTCATCAGATCATAATTGACTACTTGATCTTCTGTGTTTTCCACATCCTCCATGCTCTGGCCTTCCTCGGCTCCCTGAGATGGCTGATTGCATAAGATGTCGATGAAGAGGTCCTTATCCGTATATATGGACGGACTTCCCTGGTCGGTGATCCCAGCAATGGTGAATTCGCCCAAGCGATTCAGTTCTAATTGTCGACCGACAAAATCCTCGTATGTGGATATGCCCACCTGCTGTACCTCATATTTTCCGAGAATGCTGTCAATGACCATTTTGTCGATGACGATTCCCCTCTCACTGTCAGCAGGCTTTCCGGCAACCAGGCTGTCTTTTTTAACCATATCAATGTCTGAGAGTGAACCGCTGACCATGGTCATAGCGCCTGCCGATTGGTAGTAATCGTCCATCGGCATGATGAAATTGGCATTGGAGTCTCCTGGCAGAACGTAGTCCACACCTGCCAGCTTTTCATATTTTTCATAAAAAGCCGGGCTCAGCTTTGCCGTGTTGATGGTCAGGTAGTTCTGATTGACCTGGACAAATTTGTCATCGGTGACGTTGGTAATCCCAGCAATATTGCTGACTGCATAAATTGCAAACATGGAAGCCAAAACGAACCCCAGTAAGAGGATCTTTTTGATGACGGAATAGGAAAAAATCTTCTTATATCCATTGATCAAAAGCGTTCCCAAGTTAAAAATGGAAGTATAGTGAGGCTTAAAGCTCTCGTCAATCAGCTTGTCGTAATCGAACTCGTAGTCCTCATAGATGTCCTTTGATATCTTTTTATAGTGATCGTCAATCAGTTCCACGGCATCAGAGCCTTCTCCCAATCCCTTCGGCGTCTCTAAATAGATATTGTTGTTTCTGACGACAACCTTAATCTCCAGAGGCGCGTCCTCTTTGTCACTGAAGAATCTGACTTTCACATTGTCCTGCACCAACTCCTTCTGAACAGGCATATCCTGCAGATAGATTTTGTTCTCCAGTCTGTAGTCCAATTCATCGTCGTGTGCATTCTCCTTGTCGCTGACGATCCTGCCGTCTACAATCTCAATAATTCTCGATGCGTAGAACTCTGCAATTTCTCTCTCGTGAGTGACCAAAATGACCAGCTTCTCCCTGGAAATCGCTTTGATGATGTTCATGATTTCTATGGTATTTTTGCTGTCCAGATTTCCCGTCGGTTCATCGGCGATGATGATTTTCGGGTTCTTGACGATGGCGCGGGCGATGCCGACTCTCTGCCGCTCGCCCCCGGAAAGCATCTTTGCCGGACGGTTCTTGTACTTGTCGATGCCCACTCTTTTCAGAATGTACATGACCCGCTCTTCGATTTCCTTCTTATCCTTGATCCCCATCATCTTCAGCACCAGAGCCACATTTTCAAAGACCGTGTCGTCTTCAATCAGGTTATAGTTCTGGAAAATATAGCCGACGCTGACATTTCGGATCTCGTCTTTTTTGCCGTTGGACTTTGTCGTAATCCTATCGTCGTCAATATAAATTTCCCCGCTGTCTACCTTGTCAAGACCGCCGATGGCGTTGAGCAGCGTGGTCTTTCCACAGCCGGAGTTGCCCAGGAAGGTGACCAGCCCTTTGTTCTCTAGTTCGATGGAGGTATCGTTGATGACGTGAATCTCATTGCTTTTTTTCTTATTGAAATACTTGTTTACCTTTACTAATCTGATCATCCCGTTACACCTCCTCTTTGTATGCGTTCATGGCAGTTTTCTTAAATAACTGTCTCGCATATCTCGCCGCCAGCAAAATAGCCATCAAGCACAGTACCACATAGAGAATGACATAGTCTCCTGTCGTCAGAAAGGACAGCATTTCATTCATCGAGGTATTCTGCAGCAACGATTTGCCTTGGAAATTCCCTACCTTTATGATTCCTATGACTCCAATGCAGAAGAAGAACGCGATGTTAAACACTGCAAACAGCTCGGTCTTCAGCAGAGAACTGCAGTTAGCCTTCGTCGCACCCAGCATTCTGATCGTAGAGAAGTAGACGTTTCTCGACTTCAAAATCAGCTTGGTAATAAAATACGTGATGAAGAAGAGCACCAGCAGCATCGCTACCAGCATGATGGTCCTCAGCGTCTCCTGAATGATGTCAAATCCTTGGGAATAGCTGATCAGGCCGTCGTTGACATGAAACGTATTAAATCCTGCTTTTTGAATCTTCACAGCGGTCTCTTCTGCCGTCTTATAATCGCTGACGATTACGCTGGACTGGAAGTTTCCTTTGTTAAACATTTTGCCGTAGTCCTCTGGGTTAATGAACAAAGTGCCGCTGATGGCGTCAAAATCGTCCCGATCCAGATAATAGCTCAAATTGCTCTTATTGTATACCGCGCCGACTTTGAACTGGAACGTATCTTCGAAGTACAGGCTCTTGTTGGTCAGTTTCAGTTCTTTGCCTACAGCGCCGGATTCTGCCATGGCATCCACATCCTCTGGCACGTATATCTCTCCTTTTGGAACCTTTGAAGAGGCACGGATCGGCATAACCCCGGCCGCAGAATTTCCCTCGGCAATGTGATTTGCCAGTTCGATTTCCTGTGTACAGTAACGTTCAAGAGCGGCCAGCCTGATATTTGCCATAGTATCGTCATTGACACACAAATAGCCTTCCAGGTAGATATCGCTCTCTTCCATGGCCTTTTGCTGCTCCTCGGTCATATATCCATAGCCTACTATTTTTATTTTATCTTTTATAATTGCATTGCCGCTGTTTTGATCCATGACTTCGGCTTTTTTGTCCATGATTACATCCATGTATTGCGCGGCATACTGGTCCCGCGGGCAGATCATAATGGCTTCGTTGCTGTTTTTCGGCATCCTGCCTTCTTCCAACTGGTCTGCATAATCCGCTGCTTCTCCTAGCTTTGTCGTCACATAATACTCGCCCTTCTCGCTGTCGTCGGTCACGTTGGTCACAAGATCAAGGAGCAAGTCATATTCTACGATCTTATCTACGTTATCAATTTGCTTTATCTTCGCATAATCCGCATCAGTGAATTCCCCTCCCCCTGGTTTTGTCACAAGGATGCGGTCCTTATCGGTATCTGAGAAGTAGTTGTTATAACCCCCAGTGGTCATCTCTCCCATGTACATAAACGAAGAATACTGTGCAAAGACTGCGGAACACAGGAAGATGAACACCACCAAAAGGAGCAGAAACTTCGCCGGGATATTAAAGGTATTTCGTACACCCAGCCTGACCATACTGCCAAAAGAGAGGGAGTCTGCTTTTGCAGTCTTTATTTCTGTTTCTTTTTGGTCTGCCTGTATGGCGGTCACTCGCAGCCGCTTGTCTTCTGCCACTCTGCCGTCATGCATGGCGATTTTTCTCGTCACATAAGGTTCCACCTGGTCATAATTGTGAGTTACGACAATAATCAGCTTATCCTTTGACAGTTGGTGAAGCAGTTTGATAATCTCTGCCGCCGACTGGCTGTCCAAGTTTCCTGTCGGTTCGTCAGCCACGATAATCGGCGTCTCCTTGGCCAGCGCTCTGGCAATGGCCACTCTCTGCTTCTGACCGCCGGACAGCTTGGAAGCCTTGGTTTTCTCATAATCTGACAAGCCGACTTGCTCGATAATCTCTCTGACTCTGCCAGGAATCTCACTCTTGTCGTATCCGCTCATCAAAAGCACCAGTTCTACGTTCTGGTACACTGTATAACTGTTGATCAAGTTAAAAGTCTGAAAGATGCTGCCTATATATTTCTTGCGGTACTCTTCCAAATCCTCCTTGGAAAATCCACTGGTAGGCTGCCCCATGATATACATTTCGCCCTCTTCGTAAGAATCCAGTCCGGAAATTACGTTGAGCAGGGTGGATTTGCCGCTGCCGCTCTCACCAGTGATCGCGACAAATTCGCCAATATCAAATTCCAGGTCCACTTTGCTGAATCCTGTGGATACCAGCCCGTTCCCAGAGTAGAATTTTGATACACGTTCTAATCTTAACATTTTCGTTCCCCTTTCTTTAGATACCATCTTAATATAGCATACGAAAGGAACAAAAATCTACGAAAGTTGACGAAGTTTAAGAAACGTAAGAGAATTGTAAGAAAATCGGAAATAACGGAATCAAAGATTCCTATTTCCTTATGTCCTAGCTTCGCTATGACAACAGCCAAGGTAGATTTTCTTGATACTCCGGCAGCTTGCTGCCTTCGTATGAAGAAATCACAAATAATGGAATCAAAGATTCCTATTTCCTTATGTCCTAGCTTCGCTATGACAACAGCCAAGGTAGATTTTCTTGATACTCCGGCAGCTTGCTGCCTTCGTATGAAGAAATCACAAATAATGGAATCAAAGATTCCTATTTCCTTATGTCCTAGCTTCGCTATGACAACAGCCAAGGTAGATTTTCTTGATACTCCGGCAGCTTGCTGCCTTCGTATGAAGAAATCACAAATAATGGAATCAAAGATTCCTATTTCCCTTTGTCGCAGTTTCACTGCGACTACAACCAATGTGGATTTTCTTGATACTCCGGCAGCTTGCTGCCTTCGTATGAAGAAATCTCAAATAACGGAATTAAAGATTCCTATTTCCCCATGTCGCAGTTCCACTGCGACTACAACCAATGTGGATTTTCTTGATACTCCGGCAGCTTGCTGCCTTCGTATGAAGAAATCTCAAATAACCGGAATCAAAGATTCCTATTTCCCTTTGTCGCAGTTTCACTGCGACTACAACCAATGTGGATTTTCTTGATACTCCGGCAGCTTGCTGCCTTCGTATGAAGAAATCTCAAATAACCGGAATCAAAGATTCCTATTTCCCTTTGTCGCAGCGAGGCTCTGGCAACCATCAAGTCTCATTTTCTTTTCGTAATTAAAAATGGGGTTTTCCTATTCCTCTTACCATGTTAAAATAAGTTTTATTACAAATATATTTAGAACAAGGAGGCTGACAATTTATGCTTAATCCTATCGTTATGGCCGCGTAAGCAAGACTATCGCAGCCGTTAGGAATGAAATACGTGTTGTAGATAGTGCTTGCTCTTCCCGTTGAAACACTAAAATGAGGAGCGCGAGATGGGCTATAAGAAAGCAACACACATACTGCCGCAGGACTTGCTGGAAAAAGTGCAAGAGTATGTAGACGGAGAATTCCTCTACATTCCAAGAATTTCTGACAACAAAAAGAACTGGGGTGAAACCACGTCAATCCGTCAGGAACTGAAGGAGCGAAATAGGCAAATCTTTGCAGATTACCAGGCTGGAGAGCAGATGGGCTCATTGGCTGAGAAATATTTTCTATCTCTCAAGAGTATCCAGCGAATCGTCGGACAGTTAAAAAAACAACAAATTGAATGAATGGATCTGCTGTTCAGATAGATTAAGACTCTATCCGGACAGCAGTTTTTCTTTCGCAGCGATAACAATTTCCATGATTTATGAGTATAAAAGCGCCTCTTTTCCCATTTTTATTTATGAAGAAAGTATGAGGTCGGAATTGCCATACTGCCATGCTACACTTGACTCATGAAAAAAGTAACTTGGAAAATACAATATGATTCAACACCTCTAGTCCATCGCCACTGCAAAAAATGCGGCAAAAAAACGCGCTTTAAATCCTCTGACCAATTTCGCATCAATGCACAGCGGCAATATCTGGACATATGGTTAATCTACAAATGTACAAAGTGCAATACGACTTGGAATGCAACAATCTTTTCTCGCATTTCTCCGCAAGCTTTGACTTCAGAACAACTCAATCAATTTCAGGAAAATGATCAAGCCCTGGCCAGAAACTATGCTTTCGACTTTGATCTGCTCCGCAAGAACGGGGCGGAATACGAGCTGCCTGCCTTTTCAATCGTCGGCGATGACATCGGCACTGGAGAATCTGCCGAAGTGAAATTGATCAGTGAATATATCTTACCGATCAAAGTCTCCACACTGCTTAGGAAAAAATTGCACCTTTCACAAAAATCTTTCAGAGAGCTAGTCGAAAACGGACGGATCAAAGATGCCTCCGGCCAAAACCTGTTAAAGAGCAAATTAAATGGGGAAACCACCATCATATTCCTTCCGTGAGGACAGGGCATATTTCCGCGAGCAACAGAATAAAATGATGTCAGTGACTTTTACGAAAGGATGTGATTAAATCATGAATAAGTTGCAAAAAAAGCAGCAAATGGTACTGTCCATCATTATTCTCTGTCTCGCTGTCTGTTTCCTGCTTTCTAAACTCCTCCTGTCGGAGCAGCGCTTTATCTACTCTGCTGTCCTGATCGGTGCAGTCTTCATCTCTATTTCTGTCTATATTGCTGCAAAGCAGCTCCGCCATGTAAAGCACGGCAAAGCCCAGCTTCTGATGATGTTCCTGTCCACTTTTCTTGTCGCCGCAGCAGTCCTTTATTTATACAGATAAGGGCTGCTGCATTTAGTTCGATCCTAATGCCGCAGCCCCACTTTATCTTTTTTGAAATTCGGAATCTGGATCCCCCATCGCTTTCCAGCCATAGCGGTAAATGGAAAGGAGTATGGAACCCAGGGTAATGCTTTCATTGAGCACGCCGCCCCATGAGCCGACAAGGATATCGTATATGAGCCAGCATGGAGAAGCACATGCCAAATTTGACAAACGAATTTTTTGTGCGTTATTTGTCCAATACCCGACATTGCTGGCAATCAATGCCGCAAAGGGCAGCAGGCTGATCGCACCCTTCCATGTGAAAGCGAGGATCACTATGCATACTGCTGATAAAATCGCAATCCATCCTTTCCATCTGACCCACGCGTATTTGTCATACCACATCAACAAGCCGTTTCGAAACATGATGACCATCAGGTTCAGACAGCCGCTCAAGGCATTTAACAGGAAAAATTGCAGGCAAAACAGCGCGCTGCCCAATATCTGACAAAAAAACAACGCTCGATTGGATTTTATCTGATACGAAAAAATAAACAGCAGTACGCCGATATATCCAATTGCCTGAATCAGTATGTCCATCATAATCTCCTAATATATACACATTACTTCCTGCGGATGCATTTGTCAAGTGATCTTCGTGCTGATCCAAAGCACTGCCACAAACAAAACGGTGTAAACCATGCTTTTTAAGCTATACAGCGCCGTTTTCCAAGCGTCCAAGGGTAAATTTCACAGAAATCAGTAGGAAAAATGTCGGTTTCTATACTATATTTTATGATATAATAATATAACTATTTATAAAAACCGCTCGGTTTTGATCAAAACTCGCGCATTTCGGATGGTTCATCCGTGGAATAGCTCTCATGCTGCCAAAAATGCGGCGCATTGATACCAAAAAAAGCGCATTTGCGCCGCCATTGCTGATTCACTACAAATGGCAATCAGCTTTATACGTAATTAAGCGAACAAAACGGCGGCCACACGGCCGCCGCTTAACCTTTTTACATAATAAATCCGACAACAATGTACAGCACAGCAGAAATCAGTGCTACTGACAACGTATATGGAAATTGACTTCTGATATGTTCCGCGATGCCACATTTTGTCGCCGAACATGCCACGACAGTCGTATCGGAAATTGGCGATGACTGATCTCCAAACAGGCCGCCGCTCCAAACCGCGCCTGCAAGAAGTGGAATGCTGGTGCCCATGGTGAACGCCATCGGCATGACGAGAGGCAGAACTACAGCCATCGTTCCCCAGGAACTTCCAGTGGAGAAAGAGATAATCAAGGCGATGATAAAGGCGATGACTGGAAGCAGCGCCGGACTCAAAATACCAGAGAAGGCATTAGCCAGGTATTCGCCTGTTCCCAGGGTCGATACCAGGTCACCCAGACCCAGAGCAAAGGTCAGAATGATGATAATCGGAAGCATGCCTACCCAGCCCTCATACAGCGAAGCGCTGGCTTCCTTAAAGGTCATCACTTTCTTTGCCAGAATCATGACGAACGCGATGGCAATGCCGGACAATACACCCCAAAGGAACGATCTCATGCCGGCTCCATTTAAGATATTCCCATCGCCAGTGATGTACATGCCGATGATGGTGACGGCGATCATCGCCGCTACTGGCAGAATCAGCAGCAGACAGGTTGTCGTCTTTTCATCTGCACCCTTTTCGTAAACGCCGCTGGCCTTTGCCAGTTTGTCTTCCTCAATCACACGCAGTTCCGCTTTTTTCATCGGTCCAAAGTCAAAGCCGGTTAAAATCATAATCGGCACGATTGTCACTGCGATCACCACATAAAAGGATAGCGGTATGGATTTGATCATCATGCCCGCCGCACCTTCAACGCCCGAATTCTCCAGCACGCTGATCATGTAAGCGCCCCAACTGCTTAAGGGAATCAGCGCGCAGACTGGTGCGGAAACGGTGTGCACGATAAAGGCCTGCTTTTCAGGGGAAGTCAGATACTTGTCGTTGACCGGTTTCATGATGGAACCGGCGATCAGACTGCTCATATTTGCAGAAACAAACACGATGATGCCGATGAGCCAGGTGATGAAATTAGCGGATTTCTTTGATTTGATCAGAGATGTCCTTACTGTCAGAAAGTCGATAAAACCGTTGACGCCTCCTGCTTTCTGAATCAGCAGAATCATGCCGCCCATCAGAGAAATCGCCAGCATCGTCGTCAGATTGCTTCCATCGGCAAAGACCGTTTCGACAGATTTGATGATGCCGTCCACACCAGAGAGGATATTGCCGTCAAAGATAATGACATTCCCTATAAAAAGTCCCAGCAGCAGCGACACATAGACGTTCTTCGTCGTAAGAGCGAGTCCTACTGCGACAATCGTAGGGACAATTGATAAAATTCCATATTCCATTTTTTGCTCCTTTCTTTCCTTGATTTAAATGATCATAAAGATTGCGGAACCCATCAGCACACAGTGAACCGCTACCGAAAAAGTTCTCTGGTTAATTTTTTTTAATACGAAACCACCCGCAATTGCGCCCGCGATGACTGCTGGCAGCAGCATCAGGCAGACCCCTGCCGAGACACTTGTCATCTGACCAGAAACAATATACTTGCCCAGAAGAAAGGTATTCAGCACTGCCCAGTAGCCGCAGACGGTGCTGCGCAGCGCATCCTTATCCTCGATGGTCTTATTCAGGTATGCGATCAGCAAGGGGCCGCCGATACCATAGGCCGACTGCAGGGCTCCGCTTCCGATCGGATAAAGATAGTGCCAAAGTCTCAGTCCCTTCTTCTTTTTCCCTTTGTATATTCCATGAAGCTCATAGGCAGAGTTCACGATGATGAACAAGCCCAGACAAATTTTAATCAGCCCTTCAGAGACGTGAGCGAGCAGATAGTCAGCCGAAATCGGTCCAAAGAGAACCGCCAGGGTCAGCACGATCATCAGCTGTCGAACATTTATCTTCTTTCTCTGACGAATCAAAATGAAGATGGACTGTGCCCCTGTAAAAAGCCATGCCGCTGGCATGAAGACTTCTCTCGGCAGTACGAGCAGTGCAAAGGGAAGGCAGAAGATGGCCGCGCCAAATCCTGTAATCTGTTGTATAAAATAGCCCAGGAAGAAAATCACCAGCAAGAAGATTGACGGCAGTAAGGTTGGCATGTCGTTCATCGCTATCCCCTTTTCAGGAAAGCAGTGCAGCAGTGCATGCCGCCCCACGCTTTGACAACTTCGTCGTATTCTACCACATGAACTTTGACGCCGTTACTCTCCAAAATTTCCCTGGATCTGTCGTTGCCTGCCGGCATGACAATTTCCCCGGGTCTGATCGCGACAAAATTGACGCCAAAGCCTTCTTTGCACTCCCTGGTATCCGGGCACTCCAGAATCCTGTAGCTCTTTTTCTTCATGGCGTCAACCACGCTGTATGGAACCTGGGAGGGATACATGTAGACCAGGTCATGGCTGGCGATGTTGAATACGCCGTCAATGTGCGCCTGCCCGCAAGGCGTCTGCATGTAGATGATCTCTTTGACGCCGATCCGTTTCAGTTCTGCGGCGACTTGCTCAGCGCCCGCCCTGTTGGTTCTTGCACCGATGGCCAAAATCACGGTTTCCCGATCGACCCACATGACATTGGCGCCTTCAAAGTAGCCGTCCGCATTGATGGTCTTGATGATAGGGATGTTCAAGTTGGCAACGGTTCTCGCAACTGCCGTCTCTTCCCCTCTTCTCGCCGCCATGGCCGGCCGGCAGATAATCGCACCTTCCGGCGTCATCAGAAGCAGATCCCTGCAAAACAGGGCATTGGGCCGATCCTTTCTTTGCTCTTCCACGTAATGGACGGCGATACCTTTGCTCCGATAAAAATCCGCCAGTTTATCGTGCTGGGCTCTGAACCGCGCAGGGTCGATCTCCGTGCGGAATCTCACCTCTCGAAAGTTAAAATCATCGACTTCAGCTCCCGGTCTTCGCATCAAAACGGCTTTCAGCTCATCGACCTCTGAATGGCAGCCCCAGTCTCCCCAATATTCAGGCATATCTTCCTCAAACCAGGTTTCTTTTGGGAACCATTTATCTCCGCCTAAGGGGTCAAAGGCCTTCTTCTCTAACGTATCGTGCATATTTTCTTTCTCCTTTCTCATTCTAATGACTTTGCGTATATATGAGCAAAAGCTGTGCCAAGATTTTTTTGTGAAATCTCAAGGTTTTTCACCTGTCAACTCTGCAAAAAGCGCATTTTGTAAAATAATTATTTTCTTCTTGTAAAAAAAGTCTGCACAACTATACTATAGTTAGTAGAGAAAGGAGGCTTTCCGTGTTATCGAAATATATAGAAAAGGCCATGAAGCTCTATAAAAATATCGACGGTCTGGCTGCCGTCGATAAAGAAGGAATCATCAGATATTATTTTAATTACCGGCCCAACATCAACCCGCTTTCCGCGGAAGATGCCTTGAATAAACATGTGCTGGACGTTTTTCCAAGTCTCGACGAGCAGAGCAGCACTTTACTCACTGTACTGCGCACGGGCGAGCCGATTCTAAATTATTTTCAGGAGTACGATAACTGCATAGGTGTGCGGATCAAAGCGATCAATACGACCATGCCGCTGACAGATGCGAACGGTCAGTTGATCGGCGCCATCGACGTTTCCGTTTATATCACCAACGAGCACGACCGCCTCTCCATTGTGCAGAACAAGCCTGCCAACCCCGCCAACTTGTTCACTGCCAGCGATATCATTACCAAAGATGAGCATATGATCCAGCTAAAAGACAATCTTCTCAAAATCGCTTCCACCAGCTCTTCTGTTTTAATTTACGGAGAAACGGGCACGGGCAAAGAACTCTTTGCGCAGTCCATCCACAGCGCCAGTAAGAGGAAGGACGGACCGTTCATCGTGCAAAATTGTTCTGCTATCCCAAATACGCTTTTGGAAAGTATTTTCTTCGGAACCGTCAAAGGGAGCTACACGGGTGCCGAGAATCGCAAGGGGCTTTTCGAGTTGGCAGACAGCGGCACATTATTCCTCGATGAAATCAATTCTATGGATATCAACATGCAGAGTAAAATTCTGCGGGTTCTGGAAGAAAAAAAAGTCAGACGAATCGGCTGCGAAAAGGATGTTGCTTTTGATGTGCGCATTATCTCCGCCGTCAATGAGAAGCCGGAAGTCGTTCTCAATCAAGGAAAAGTCAGGACAGATCTTTACTACCGCCTTTCCCCTGTACAAATTACCATCCCGCCCCTGCGCGAGCGCAAAAGCGATATCCCTTTTTTGACGGATTATTTTATCAATTATTTTAATAAGACGATGCATCGAAATATTTTGGGAATTACGGAGGATGCCCTGGAAGTGCTGAGGAACTATTCTTGGGCGGGAAATGTCAGGGAACTGAAAAACATCATCGAAGGATGCTTCAATATTGTAGATGACGGCTTCCTGACGAGAGAAAACATCCCCGCCTATCTCCTCGCCTCCATCAAGTATTACGAAAATACACCGATAGATGACGACTCAAGGTCGCTGGATCAACGGGTCAAAGCCTTCGAAAAGGATATCATCATCAAAACGCTCACGCAGCACCGCACGCTGTCAGCCGCCGCCAGGGCTTTGTCCATCACCCGGCAGAATCTGCGCTACAAGCTGGAGAAATATGAGATCGATATCGAGAAAATGATAGAGGAGAAGTAGTTATATTTAACTTTGAGACATATTGGACAATATTCTCTTCTAATAAGACAGCGTTCTTCGTTTTTAACAGAATAATTTGAAATTTCCATCAAAATATGTTATACTTAAATATATTTTAACCATATTAGGATAATTCTTCGAAACACTTTAATGTCAAAATTGGTAAATGCGTAATCATCACATCATTATAAGTTAGGAGGTACCCTGATTGAACAAATATTTATCTTTAATTTTCTTATACAATAGAGCGAGTCACAGAAAAATTCTGCTCCTTGTCGGTGCCATTCCGTTGAGTTTTCTGGTAATTTTCTTATTGAGAATCGGCAACCCCTATGATACTAGTTCCTATATGCTCATGGAACGCGCTTTCGGTGGGGTGTGGGCTGTCTTACTGTTTATTACAATAAACGTGATAGGGCTGATGACAGTAGTAAATTCATTAAATGGAAAGAAATCCCTGAAGGCGACCCATGCAACGATTGGATACACGATGAGAAGATTGGGCTTATCACCGATTTCATCTTTTCTCATAATCTTCTTTTACTACCTTGCTATAATCCTTATATTTTGGGGCGTGGCAATTGCTTCTTTATATGGGATTGGAAAGATAGGGCTGACCATGGCAGGCGCCACCGGTATTGACACCAAACTTGCTCTCGGTCTATTAAGGACAGAAATAGGCCATGTTTTGATTCCCATTGCACATCCAACTATCATCATCTTTAACATTGTTGCCGCACTGGCTTTAGCAGGCGAATGTGCCAGGTCATGTTATTTCGGCTGGCATAACGGAAGGCAATCAGCCGGCGTGGCGCTGGTAATCGTTCCCATGTTTCTTATTTGGACTTATCTCTCTGAGAACAGCTATATACTTATGGCCATTCTGCTTCTAATTTTTTACGCTGCCTTTTCCTTTGGAGATGTGATTTCAAGAGAGAAACGCCCTAAGGGCGATCCGTTTATGGTTAATAAATACATAGGCATCATGGACTTGGACAGTACGGAATTTGATGACAGCATTCGTCTTGAAGTCAACAGCGCAGCTGAAACCTATGACCCGTCCTTGCTTAAGCGATATGGCAGAGGTACGGAACATGGCATGAGAAACGGACTGAAAAAGCTAAATCCAGTCTGGCTGAGGCGCAGATTCATGCCCCTAGGGAGCAATCTGGAAAGAGCCAACTTTTTCTTCGGCGTTTGTATTTTTATAGGGATTGCCGAACATTTATTGTTCTTTGGCAGATATCTGATGCAGCTGGATCTGATCAAAAACAGCATCAAAGGGGTAACGATAGACTCCGGCGTAAGGATGCCTTACTTCTGGGATATGCAGGAACACACCTATTACGGGTACATAATAGCAATTTTACTGGTAGTCCTTCTTCAGGCATATTGGAATTATGAGTACTATAATAAGGAGACGAAAAGCGTATATGTTATGAAGAGGCTGCCGAATAGAAAAGAGTATCCACGGACGATTTGGGTCTCACCCGTCATACAGGCATTTTTTATAGCGATGATCATGACCCTGCATACCGCAATTGATTTAGTCGTGTATGTTCTCGGAACACCGGAAGTTGCACTTCATCCGGATTACCTATCACACATTTTACCATTCTGCAATTAGCGCCTGGCCGCTTGGTGACGCTTGCGGACATTAAGCAGAATCATTAAGGAGGACGGAAAATGATTGAGATTAGAAACGTATCTAAGAAATATAAGGAAAAGATTGCTCTCGCAAATTGCAATCTTCAAATTCCTAAGGGGCAGGTCATCGGTCTCTTTGGTGCTAACGGTGCCGGAAAAACCACATTTATGAAATGTATTATGGGTTTCCTGACCTTTGAAGGTGAGATCACATTGGATGGAAAAAAAATTGATGAAAGCAATATATCCAGGTTGTCTTTTGCAACTGGCGACCATTCTTTCTTTCCGTCTATTACAGCTGAGGATCACAAGTTGTTTTACAAGATGCAGTTCCCCCAGTTTAATGAAAAAAGATATGAGGCTCTGATGGAATTCTTTGAATTGCCAACGAAGAAAAAAATTAGCGAGTTCAGTCTGGGACAACAAAACCAGTTTGAAGTGGTACTGGCAATCAGCCAGGGGGCAGATTACATATTCATGGATGAGCCTTTCGCCGGCAACGATGTGTTTAACAGGGAAGACTTCTACGAAGTTTTGGTAAGCGTTTTAAATGAGGACGAGACAGTTATCATCTCTACTCATTTGATTGAGGAAATTGCAGATTATATTGACAGGGCAATCCTCATAAGAAAAAGTGAGATTATAGATGATCTCAGCGTAGACGACATAGAAAAGTCAGGAAGTACATTAATTGAAATTGTAAAGGAAAAATATGATTACAGGGCAGACCGCATTAGAAAGGCTGTTGATCAAATGAAGTAATACTGAGAGAAAGATGATAAGAATAAAAGGAGAGTCATCTATTATGAAAAAGTCAATTATAATATTTGTGGCGGTGACGGTCCTCTCCATTGGGATGACTGTTTATGGCTGGACTTTCGTGAACGGCAAGGTCGGTGAAGTCACGCTGACAGAAGAAACAATCTCGGGCAACAGCGATATGGCAGATGGATTGACGGTGGGCTTCAGAGCTAGTTCATCCGATGGTCTTCATTGGACCAATCGTTTCGATTACAGCACAAAGAAAACGGAATCTTCTTTTAAAAGGGGCGAACTTGCTAAAAATGTTGACTCTATAGTCTATGACGATATCCGTTTCACAGGATGGTCCACGGTACCTTACTTTACGCAGCTAAAATATGACTGGTTAGACGGATTGCAGGAGAAAAAAATTCATGCTTTTTATAACGAAATCCAGCAGAAAGTCTCGAAGAGCGGTCTTGGGGAAGAGGGTAAGATTAGACTGAAGGACTACTTGGATTTTTATCCGGTAAACTTCCGATTCCAATTTGGCACTAAGATATATAATTCGGATAATGCTCTGACCGGTTTAAAGGTCTATGATAGGAGAGGCCTGCTTTCTCCGGAAGACGGCGCGTCAGCCTATGATGGCGAGGTGGACCTGTATACAGCCTTGAATAGCGTATTCAAAATCCCCGTTATAGAGAATGAATATCAGAAATATAAGGTTTCCAAAGTAGAGGATTATGATTACAAGACAGCTTTGGGTTATAAGACAGAGATCGAAAAGCCGTTGGGCCAAGGTGAAGATTTTTATGAATTTGATCCCATACTCGTTATCCAGGAGGAAAATATCAAAGATGGAAAGAAGTGGTCTCATCCGGATCTTTCCGGAGGGCTGTCATATAAAGCAGACGGCGAAAATCAAGCTGACGATTCTCATGTGGGAAAAACAGCCTCTGACTACGGCTTAAAAAACAGAATGCTTTTCATAGTCAATAATAAAACAGCCAAGGGGGCTTCTGTGGATGTTTCTCAAATTGACGAAGGTTATGGCGTATATGAACTCCCCATTGATGTAAAAGCCACTGCAACAATACGGATGGGCAGAAGAAGCGCCACAGTACCCAATCCGAAACCTTTAAGCGAGGAACTGGCCATGGTTTATCCACTAGATGAAGATGCTGAATATGTAGAAATGAGTTTATCCGGTGATCACAGATATTTAGCTGTTTTCTCAGTAAAAGATGGAACTTACTTTGTGGACCTGGTTGATGCAGATAATTGGACCTCCAATGGTCCGATTGAAGTATTTCCAGCCTCAGAAAAAATGACATATGCTTGGGGTGAGGACGGAAGTTTAGCGATGACAAATCACAAAGGGCATGTTGCAGTTTTTTCTTTAACAGGCAGCGAGAATGAACCGTATGAAATTCTTTACAGTGGAAAAGTTCAGCGTGGCTTAGATAATGCGCTCTTTGATACAGAGATGGTTTCTAAAAAGAATTCTCGTGCTAAATTTAAATATGGTATCGACAGGGGGCTGGCTGTTGCAGCAAAAGACGGCAAGGCGGCTTTAGTTCAAAACTTATTGATAGGCGATTCAGAATTCAATATCAGAAATGCAGCACTTGAATGTGCCATAATAGACAAAAGCGGGGTCATCTACAGAGGCAAATTAAAAAGCAACATCGTAGATTTAGAATATGATATGAGTGAGGACGAAATGCAGATGATAAAAGACCTTCGGAGCGGCGCTGTATTGAATCATATTATAGAACCTGTTCGTAATGAAAATTGGTGTGAATGGAAAGTTTCAGCCAAACAATAGCGCCCTAATTACACGTCAGCAAATTGAAGCCGGCTCTTGAACCCATCTTCATTATAATGGTAAGCAGTTATAATAATATGTGAAGCTTCATCGATAGGCTACCTCCTAGATGGACCGTTAAAATAATAAAGCTATCTAGGAGGTTTTCCTATGCACAAATTAAGAATTATACTTGTAGATAGATTGATCAGAAAATGCCAGTAATTTACCAGCATATCTCCCTTCCCTGCGCCCCAGGCCGTTGCCTTCTGCTTTGCAATGGAAAAAGCTGACGATTCTTTTGATCGCCTATTAATTCGCAAAAGAAAAGCAATTCGAGAAGATTAAAAAAATATTTACCGCAGAACCAAAACGAAAGCCATCCCGTCCTCTTCTTTCTGGGCAAAGATCTCGCCGTCCATCTTTTGCATGATTTCCCTGCAGATGTACAACCCCAGGCCGTTGCCCTGCTTGCCCCTGCTATTACTCCCGCGGAAAAAACTTTCAAAGATGTGATTAAAGTCGTTATCACTGACCGGTTCTCCTGTGTTGAACACTCGGATCAGTTGGCAGTAGTCCTCTTCATAAAATTCCAGTTTAATGCGGCGGCCGTCTCCATATTTAAAGGCGTTTTCAAATAAATTCTCCAGTACTTCCCACAACCGGTCCATATCGCCGCAAAGTAACAGGTTCTCATAAGGTCCTATCTCAAGATCAATCATACGCAGAGCGCATTTTTCCCGGTAGGTAGAAAAAATCTTCTTTACCAAATCGGCCAGATAAAACTCACCCATATCGACCTGAATATCCATGACATCGTCCTTCGATGCCCGCATAATCTCTTCCACATACTTTTCGATTTCCACTGCCTTTTCTCCAATCTGATGGGCAGCATGTTTTTTCTCATCTTCTGTATGATAGACCTCTTTTTCTAAAGCTTTGGCGTATAAGCCGATGGTGCTCAGAGGGGTTTTGATATCGTGTGACAGCGACAACAATAGCTGTTTCTTCTGCCTCACTAGTTCCAGCTCCCTCTTTCTGGTAACGTTTAATGTATCCTGCAACTGGCTGATCCCCCAGACAAAGCGGCCAAAAAAGCGACTCTTTTCCTCTTTGATTTCCGTCTTTAAGTGTCCCTTCGCCAGTTCTCCCGGCAGTGTACTCAGCCGGTAAAAAGGCGCAATCAGCTTATATTTCAAATACAGCAAAATCCCCATGACGCAGAGGAACATGATGGCCATGGCCGCTTCCAGCAGCAGGAGCCCACCTCTATAATCGTCATTAGGCGATATATATTCAAATCGGTAGAATCCGTCCACCACGCCGTCTCTATATGCGGGAACGATTTCAACCTGATAGGCGTCGTTTTCCCGAAAAAAATCCTCATATGCCTGGTCTGACGCGCCGATGCGCATATAATCCGCCTTTTTCACATATTGATACCCACGCAAATCAAGCTTATCCAGGTTTGCTTCCTTGGATAAGCTATTTATGATGCGGTTGATTTCCACCTTATATTCTTTGCCGCTGGAAGTTTCCCCTTTCAGAAACACTGTCCCGGCCAAAACCGCCAGGATCACATACAGCGCTACAGAAAAGGACAGCAGCCGGTTATATTTTCTCATAACGATAACCCACTCCCCATACAGTCAAAATCCGCTGCGGCTTCTTCGGATCTTCCTCGATCTTTGTGCGGAGCATTTTGATATGAACGGTCAGCGTCTGATTCTCGCTGAAGCTGTCTGCACCCCAAATTTGATTGAAGAGGAAATCCTTGTGCAGCGTCCTGCCTGCATTCTCCGCCAGCAGAAGGAGCAGCTCATACTCCTTCACGTTGAGTTCCACGGGCTCTCGGTCCAGAAAAACTTTCCGGGCATTCTTGTCAATGGTGATGCCGCCTGAAAGGAGCAGGCAGTCTGCAGCCTCTTTGTCATAAGTCCGCTGGATCAGCGCTTTGACTTTGACGGCGAGAACCTCCGGGTCGATAGGCTTCTCCATATAATCGTCCGCTCCCAGGCCAAAGCCTGTCAGCTTATCCGCCTTCTCCCCTCTGGCGCTGAGGATCAAAATCGGCACATTTCCTCTTTCTCTCACGGCGCGGCAGACGGCAAAGCCATCCATCCCCGGCAGCATGATATCCAAGAGCAGCACTTTCACCTGCTGCCCCTGCAAATAGTCTATCGCTTCTTCCCCTGATGTAACGTGGTGCACGCTGCAGCCTTCCTTTTGCAGAAAAGCTGTCATTAGCTCCGCCAGTTCCACGTGATCTTCCACCAGTAAAACATCTTTCATTCTTTTACCATCCTAATTTAATCAGCCATTCGTTGAGCCTGCGCTCTCTGGCCGCATCCCCTTCTGCCTTGTTCCATTTTCCCAGGACAAATTCATCCCTGATATCGCCGTCCTCGATGTAGAGGACCCGTTCGCATTTTGACGCCACCTTCATATCGTGGGTGACGAGAAGGATGCTGGTGCCTTCTTCGTTGATGTGGTTCAGCTCTTCCATGACTTCTGCTGAATTCTGTTTGTTCAGCGCGCCGGTTGGTTCGTCAGCAAAGATAATCTTCGGATTGTTGATCATGCTGCGGCAGATACACGCTCGCTGTAGTTGGCCGCCCGATACCTCGTTGATATCATTGTCCGCCACCTCGCTGATCGAAAGCTTCTGCATCAAAAGCTTCGCCCGCTCATTGACAGCGGCCCTGCCTTCTCTGCTCTTCCCCTCCGGCGACTGATATGCCGGTATGACTATATTATCATAGATGGACAGATTTTTCAGCATATACATCTGCTGAAAGACAAATCCCATTTCCGTCAGACGAAGTCTGCTCATATCGTCTCCTTTTAATGACGTCAAATCTCTTCCGTAAAAATCCACCTTTCCCGCCGTCGCATCGTCCATGCCGCTGACAGTGTAGAGAAGCGTCGTCTTTCCCGAACCGGAAGGCCCCATGATGGCGGCCATCTCTCCAGCCCTGATTTCCAGATTCACATTGCGCAGTACGTTATTCTGCCGTTTATTTACAATATAGGTCTTGCATAAATTCGATACCTTTAAAGATTCCATAACATTTCCTTTCCGTTATTCCAGATTGTTTAATTCCTGTATGTTAATTCGTTTCACGCTTCTGGATGCGATGACTGTTGCTGCAATGATGCCCAGAAGAAGAATCAATGGGTACACCCCGTATACCTGCCATGGCACTACCTGGATTTTCACCTCAGCGCCCATAATGGCAAAGATCGGTTTCAGCACAAATTGGTTGCTGAGAAGGGACAGCGGGATTGCGGCAATCATAGAGCAGACGGTCACACTGACCATACGGACCACCTGCCAGAACTGAATGCTGCGGTCGCTGAACCCCACGCTTTTCAGCATGGCGATTTCCCCTTTCTCTCTGACAATAAAGAGTTTTTCCATCAGCAGGGTAATCAGCATGATAATAGCGCAGAGCAAAGCCGTCATCGGAATCTTCATGGATTCCAGCATCTTCTGTATCCCACCCACGTTGCGGTCGACGACATCCTGGGCGCTGTTCCATTCATAGGCGGGCAGTTCCTTTGCAAGCTCTGCCGCCAGTTCCTTCTGGCTGAGATCCGTCTCAGTGTGGACGGCGATGTTCCAGTAATCCGCCAGCATCTCTTTGCTCAGGTCAAAGGAGGGATTCATTCTGGCGCTCTCTCCCACCTGCATATAGTCGGTATAGAGCCCTGTGATGATAAAGCTGTGCTTTCCGTCGTGCAGGTTGGTTTCAATGGTATCACCGACGTGCCAGTCTTTCTTCTCCGACATTTTCTTAGAAACGGCAATTTCGTTAGAGAGCTTTGGCGCGCTGCCCTCGTCATAGGTCAGGAAATCATCTTTTGGACCGACTACCTGCAGCGTCATCAAATTGGTATCCGACTTCTTCCCCTGAGAACCAAATTTCAGGAAGTAAAATACCACCGCGGAAAGTTCCGCGTCATATCCTTTTTCCTTCAGTTCCTTTTCCACACGGGTCATGCCGCGCTGTACGTCGCCTTCTTTTTCATATCTCTGCTCTCCCTTGGCCTCAATTTTGCGCACATAAGCGGCAGCTTCGGGATTCAACGCAAATTTTAGCGCCATCTCTTCGCTCTGCATGGTGTTGAGGGTATTCAGAGGGATGGTGATCAAAATAAAGCTGATGCAGAAGGTAATCATCAATACCAGATAGCGTTTCACATGACTGACCATGTCATTGAACCCTAGAAAAACCGGTACGCTCATCCTGCCGTGATGATGCAGCCTGAGCCCTGCTCGGCGCCCATACCGCTCTCCAGTCTGCCCGCCCCTGATGGCGGTAATGGCGGAGACTTTGTTCAGCTTCCTGGTGCAGAGATAGCAGAAAGCCATGACGAGCATAATCACCAGAGCGGTGCAGATCAAATTGACCCATAGATTTGCTTTACTGTCCTCCATAATCAAATTGATGCTGACAGACTTGATCATGGCTTTACTGACCGGAATACTAACCAGAAGTCCAATCAGAGAGCCACTGGTGACCAAGGCCAGATACTTCGCCAGATAGATTTTTTTAATCTGAAAATCTCTGAAACCCGTAGCCTTCATGATGCCGATTTCCCGATAATCTTCTTCCAAGGTAAATACCAGGGTAAAACGCAGCACCAGCAGCGCAATCAGTATCAGGCAGATCCCTATGAGGATCAATAACGCTGCCATCAGCATGTCAAAAGAGTAAATCATTTTGTAGGTATCCCTCGTCACTGCATTGGTCATGGTGGCAAAGCTGTGCTGATTGAGCCGCTCTGCGAACCCTTCGGCATCGTCGGTCTCCACATCATAACGGATAAAGGATGTCGCCTCATCGCTGCCGGATAATTGGTCAAAATCCTCCTGGCTGACGACCAGCCGGATCATTCCCACCATATCGTTGCCAAAGGCCGCATCCTTGATCGTCTCTTTGATGGTGCATTTCTTTTCTATATCCCCTGACCGGAGAATCAAAGTGTCTCCGATTTCCAACTTGTTTCTGTCTAGTGCCGCTTTGCTCAGCGCAATCTGCCCCTCTTCCAGGGTGAAAGACTTACCATCCTGATCGAAGACCTTGCAGTATTTTTCTGTACCTGACCCCAGATAGATGTCAGAGCCGCCCGTCTGGAATGACTTGCTCTTTCCATCAGTCACGCAGGACACGTCCTTATCCCCCATGGTCATCATGGTGCTTTTTCCATAGGTTTCGATGTCCGCTTTGCTGCTTGCAAGCCAGCGGTCGACCTCCTCTTCCTCCTCCGTACCGACGATGTTAAAATAGACATCGGGTACGTTGGCGTAATCCATATAATAGTCCACTGCCGGCGTTACCACCAGGATATTGTTGACACTGCTGGCTAAGAACACCGTAGCAATGGCGATAAATAAGAAAAGAATCAGGTTAACACCCTTTCGTTTCTTAAGATCCTTCTTTAATATTCTGCCTAACATAATGAAAATCCTTTCTTCCTCTACGATTATAGCATCAGTATAACAAGTAAATTATTAAAAAATCCTTAAATGAAACACGATTTAGAAAATTTATCTGTATCATTGACAAAGTACATCAAGTGTACTATCATACAAATAGTACATCAAATTTACTAATAAGAATAGGAGTCGTATTATGGATAAAATGATCGAGTCATCAAAGCAGGTCTCTCTCTTTTGCAGACTCAACCTCAATACAAGACGAGATCTGCCAATCCGTTCCAGTGAAATGGGGATGCTGATTTATCTTGTGAAAACAGACGAAGTAAAAACACCCCATGCAGCAGCCCAATTCTTTCATGTTACAAAAGCCATGGCAACGAACATGGCTACATCCCTGTCATCCAAGGGATACATCGAGAAAAGACAATTGAAAACAGACAGGCGCAGCTATGAACTGATTCCCACTGCAAAGGCGGTTCGTTTAGTAGAGGAGACCTATCATGACTATTTTAAGACCATGTCTTTCCTGGAGACAAGGTTAGGAAAAGAGAAATTTGATACATTCATCCGCCTGCTTACGGCTGCAAATGAGATTTTATTGGAGGAAAAAGGTGATGAGTAGAATTTTAATTACGGGAGCATCGGGCAATGTCGGAAAATACGTTGCTGCCTATGCTCTGAAAAATGGACAGGGGATTACTGTGGCCGGCACCCATACAGAGACGTTGACAGAGATGTTTGGCAACACTGCAAAGATCGTTTATCTCGATTTCACCGACCCGGCTACGTTCAAGCCTGCTCTGGAAAATGCAGACAGAGTATTTATCATACGACCCCCACATTTGGGCAAACCCGAAAACTTGAAACCCTTTGTGGAAGCGCTGAAAGAGCACGGAAGCATCCGGCTTGTCAGCTTCTTATCTCTCCTTGGCGTAGAAAAAAATCCGGTTCCGCCCCACCATAGAATCGAGAAATACATTGAACAGGCAGGGCTGCCATATTGCCACATACGCCCCAGTTTTTTCATGCAAAACATCAGCGGCGTTCACGCCTTTGAAATCAAACACTTTAACAGAGTTGTGGTACCAGTAAAGAATGCCTTGACTAGCTTTATTGACACGGAGGATATCGGCGAAATCACTGCGAAAGTTTTGAGCGAACCAGAATTGCACCAAAATAGAGCCTATTCTATAACAGGCCCCGATGCGATCGATTATTGGCGAGTTGCAAAAATTCTGTCTGAGGAATTAGGCATAGAAATTATTTATACGAATCCTGCACCGGCCTTTACAAAAAAATACTGGACCCATGTCAGAGGCATGGACAAAAAATACTGCACAGTCATGAGTATGCTCTATATGATGACGCGTTTTGGGGCCGCAAAAAATGTCACTGCTGACTTCGAGCAAGTCATGGGAAAGAAACCACAGACATTCCAGCAGTTTGTGAAAAAGAATATCGCTTGTTGGAAATAAAAACGTGGAAATGACGGAATCAAAAAAGGGCGAGGTTACTCGCCCAAGGCCATGATGATTTTCGGAACCAACTGCTTCTTTCTAGAAACCATCCCCGGCAGTCTGATGATGTGTTCGCTCTCGTAGGCCTCATCATATTCTTCGCCAAAGACATCCAAAATGAGCTGTCTTGCCCCGCTGCCTGCACAGATCAGGCCTGTCGTCTCCGTCAAAATATTCGTCAGCATAAAAAACATCATATCCATTTGATGACGTTCCCGGGCTTTTTCCATAAAAGGCACCATATCTTCCTGCAGTGCTTCCAGTTCGCTGCGGTTTGTAGCGATCAGCTGGCCAACGCCAAAGGAAGTTTCTCCTGCCGTAAACCGCTTAAAGTCCTGATAAAAAATTTCTTCTATGGATTTACCTTTCAGATTGCTGCCCGCAGCAAACATCTCTTCTGCGAACTCCTCCGGGTCAATTTCCGCGATAGACGCTAAATTCAGCGCTGCGGCTTTGTCAATCTCAGTACAGGTCGGTGAGCGGAACAGCAAAGTGTCTGATATAATCGCACTGCACAGCAGTCCTGCTGTCAACTGATCGATTTCTATATTTGCTTCATTGTACATTTGATAAATGATGGTGGAAGTACAGCCCAGGGGCTGATTGCGGAAAAAGACCGGCGAAATCGTCTCCACTGCGCCGATGCGGTGATGATCGATGATTTCTTTGATTTCCGCATGTTCAATGCCTTCCACTGTCTGGTTCTTCTCGTTGTGGTCTACCAGAATGACTGGTTTTCCCTTCGCGCCCAGCAGATTCCGCCGGGAAATCATGCCCATATACTTTCCATCTTCATCGATGATCGGAAAATCCCGATGCCGCTTACTTGCCATGACATCTTTGACCTCATCGATGTAATCCGTATCTTCGAAAGCGATCAAGTGGTCTGTGCGCATGAAAAATTCCACCGGAATGCTTTGATTGATGAGACGAGCGACAGTAAAGGCATCGTAAGGCGTCGATATAATGGTGCAGCCCCTTGCCTGTGCCAGCTTCCTGATCGTCAGGGAAACTGGCGCGCCCTCGCATACGATGATGCAGGCCGCTTCCATTTCTATGGCACAGAGCTGAGACTCATAGCGATTTCCCAAAATCACCAAGTCTCCTTTCTCTATGAAACTCTCCATCATATCAGGATTTGCCGCTGCAATTAAAACCTTCCCCTGATTAAAATACTTTGCCCCATCACCGACCACCGTGCTCCCTTTCAGCGTGTCAATAATATTGGAATATTGCGTGTTCGCATTGGAAAGGATGCTACTGTCGTAAACGTTCATATAGGACTTGGCGATATCGCCTACCGTAATCAGTCCCTCCAGCACAGCACCTTCTGACACCACCGGAATGGTGTAGATATCGTGTTCCTGCATCATGTTCCATGCCAGCTTGATCGACAGATTTTTGCAGACGCCTTTGGTCTTGCGAATCTCGATATCCTTCACCTGGGTCGTAATGTTTTCTATCAGTCGCGGCGCTGGTACGTCAAAATAGTCCAATACAAACTTCGTCTCTTCGTTGATATGTCCTGCCCTGGCAGGCTCGTACTTTTTCCCATCTATCTTATGCTTCAGATTGGCATAACAAATTGCCGAACAGATGGAATCTGTATCCGGATTCTTATGCCCGATGACATAAGTTGTTTCATATTCTTGCAATCACCTTGCCCCCCTCTTTCTTTAAACTTGTGTCCATTCTACACTGATTTTCGGGCAAAAGCAATCAGGCGAAAGTATTATTTAGTTTTTTAGGAGGCTGATAGGGATGACATAATCGCAGATTTTTTAGCAGAATATTCAAAAAATTATTATCAATTTACCCGTTTTATGTTAAAATGAGACTACGAAGTCAATACACCAACGTACTATATATTCTTTTCATTACATGCTGGTATAAATATAGGTTAGACGCATCGCCAAAAATATCTATACAGGAGGTAATAATTTGACAAATATGATTTCAGGAGGTACCGCCTTTGGCGGCGTGCCAATTGGCATTCTCCTTTTAAACGCCCGCTACCCGCTGATGCCCGGCAACATGGCACATGCAGCCTCTTTTGACTTTCCAGTCCGCTACAAAGTCGTCGATCTTCCCACCGGCTGGTGGCAGGACTTAAACGAAGAAAAGTATCAGACCTTTATTGGCGCGGCAAAGGAGCTGCAGGACGAGGGCGTTCGAGCAATTACCACCGGCTGCGGATTATTCGTGGTCTGGCAGGAGCGGGCAGCCGAGGAGTTGGACATTCCCATATGCATCTCTCCCCTGCTGATGGCGCCCATGCTTTCCAAAATCATCGGGAGGCAGAAAAAGCTGGGAATTATCACCGCTGCCGGCCGCCGTCTCAAAGAACCACATTTTTTAGACGCCAGCGGTATCGACGAAAACATGCCTTTTGTGATAGGGGAACTGGACACTTGTTCAGAATTCATGGATTGCATCCGCTTTCAGAGGAAGATGGAAATGGATACAGTCCGCTTTCAGCAGCAGGTGGTACAGATTGCAAAAGATATGATAGACAAAGACCCTGCCATAGGCGCTTTTTTACTGGAGTGCAGTGATATCCCGCCATTTGCGGCGGCGATTTCTGAAGAAACGGGCCTGCCTGTCTTTGACTTCATCGCCATGGCAGATCTGATGTATCGCGCACTGGTGCCAAGAACATACTGACTTATTGAAAGGAGAGGGATTATGGATTACGGAATATTAGCAGTTTTACCGCCAGTCGTGGCAATTTTACTGGCGTTTGTAGCAAAAAATGCAATTGTCGCACTTTTCGCCGCAGTCATTATCGGTTATATGATTCTCTACGGCTTGGCGCCAATGGTGGTTCTCGACCAAATACTGAACGGCATCATCGCTGCATTTTCAGACCGCTGGGCGGTCATCGTCATCATCAGTATCGCCTTAGCTTTTGGCATGTCCCGCTTGATCGAGAAGTCTGGCGGCGGCCGCGGTCTCGTGGAATTTCTGACGGAAAAACACAGGATTATCAAAGGAAAGAAAGGTTCATGCTTTCTTACCTGGCTGATCGGACTGATTTTGTATACCAATACCACCCTCAGTGTAATTCTGACCGGCGTGGTCATGAAGCCACTCAACGACAGATTAAAGGTTTCTCATGAAAAGCAGGCATTTATTATCAAAGTTACAGGGCCGCCAGTCTGTGGTCTGATTCCTTTGGGGCAATGGGGAGGCATCCTCTTTGGCTTGATAACGGCTGCAGAAATCGCCAATCCGTCTAAAGTCATGCTGCAGGTTTCCGCACTGAACTTTTACTGTATTTTAGCAGTCTTTTCTTCTCTAGTCCTCATTTTGCTGGGAAAAGATTTTGGCGGCTTAAAAAAGGCAGAAGAGAGAGCGGAGAAATTTGGACAGTTGGACAATCCTGACCACAGAAACACGGTCTTAGAAGAATTGCCCGAAGAAATCGTAGAGTTGGCAGAACAAGCTGAGGAAGAGATTGAAAAAAGCACCAGTGCTGCTTTCGTATTTGTACCTGCCATTGCCTCTATCGTCATTGCCATCGGCTATATGTTCTACAGCGGCGGTGGCAATATGCTGGAGGGGGATGCCATCGGCGGCATTTTCTGTGCCATGATTCTGTCATCCTTGATATGCATCATCATGAATATCGCATCAAAGAAGTTCAAGTTTAACGAAGTCATCGATATCTTTATTGACGGCATGGGAGAATCCATGCAGATTTTGATCATTCTCATCGCTGCTGTCGTGCTGGGTGATGTAATTTCCGCCTTAGGGACAGGAACCTATCTGGCAAATTTGTTTTCCGGTATCATGTCGCCGTCTTTACTGCCTGCTATCTTGTTCTTTATTACCAGCTTGATCGGTTTTGCCACCGGCTCAGCCATGGGAAATGTATCTACCATGATGCCGATTGCCATTCCATGGTCCATCGCCGCAGGTGCGAATCTTCCCCTCTGTATTGCTGCCGTTTGGGGCGCAGCTTTCTTCGGCGATCACATATCGCCAATATCCGATACAACTTACATGACCTGCGGTATCGTCGGTTGTGACGTGCACGACCATATCAAGACAGTCATGCCGTATGGCTTGATCTGGTGTGGGATTTCCCTGGTATGCTATGTGGTTGCAGGATTTATTCTGTGACCAGAATGCTTTTTGACAGAATTTCAGCGTCACAGCGTTCCAAGACCTGCTCGTCACCCGTCATAATATAGAAAAAGATACTGGTATCCCACTCACTAAAATACTTGGCGTATAGTCTTCCCTTCATGTGGACTGGAGCAAAATCTTCCAGTCCATAATCTTTTGGATCGTAAGCACATCTGCCGTATTGCAGATAGGATCTGCGAAAGCCCTCTGCTCGATGAATCACTCCATTGACCCTTAGAGACGCATCCAGTCTGGTCCAGCCGCTACTGCCGACATAATCCACATTTTGGCTGACCGATTCAATCTTCCAATCAAAGACCTGTTGACTCGCTCGAATGCCTAAATCCGCCAGTACCAACCTTTGAAAATCAAACTGAGGAACCTGGGAGGCAGACTCCAGGTCCAGACTTCCATCGGCGGTGAAGCCATAAGGTAAGCCCTCCGCAGTCCTTCCCGATACCAAATACGCACCATAGAAACTGTTATAATAAGGTGATTGGGGGTTATAGAGCAGGCTGCATCCCTTAGAATAGTCAAATGCGGGGAAGTTATAAAGGATGGTCAGTTCCAGCGAATCTTTTTTACCCAGATTCAGTTTTCCAGCCTTTTCCCTGATAAATTGGCGAAATCCTGCGCTGTCGTTGAAGGTCATGACAAAAGGATACCAGTCTTTCTCCTGGGTAATTCCCCCGCCTGGGATTTCCAGCGAAATGCCCTTTTGTTCCATGACGCTGTTACTCTTGTGAATTCCGCTGTACACCTTCATCACTGCCAAACTGATCGGGTAATTTGACAAAGGCAGCCACAAAAAGACCGCCAGAACCGCAGCAATTATGCCTGTTATGAACAATTTTCTTCTCATCGCTTCTCCTTTTCATTTTTTTACAGACGATTTCTTATATTATGCCCCTATTTTCCTCAGCCCTTGATATTTTGCATACAAAATGCTATAATTATATGTTCATTTTTTTACAATGATAAATACGTTTCTTGATAAACGTTTCCATAAATATGAGGAGGTTCAGTATGACAACAGATAATTATACAAGCCCACTTTCGGAGAGATATCCCAGCAAAGAGATGCAGTTTCTTTTTTCACCCGACATGAAATTCAGAACTTGGAGAAGGCTCTGGATCGCTTTGGCAGAGACGGAAAAAGAACTGGGTCTTTCCATCACCCAGGAACAGATTGACCAGCTGAAGCAGCACCAGGACGACATCAACTACGATGTTGCAAAAGCGAGAGAAAAAGAAGTCAGACATGACGTCATGAGCCACGTCTACGCTTATGGTCAGCAGTGTCCTAATGCGAAGGGCATCATTCACTTGGGCGCGACTTCCTGTTATGTAGGCGATAACACCGACATCGTTATCATGAGTCAAGCGCTGCAGCTGATTAGAAAGAAACTGGTCAACACCATCGCTTCCCTTGCCGAATTCGCAGAGGAATACAAGTCTCTTCCTACACTGGCATATACTCATTTTCAGGCTGCACAGCCTACTACTGTAGGAAAGAGAGCTACCTTGTGGCTGAACGATCTGGTCATGGATTTAGAAGATCTGGATTATGTCCTCAATTCCCTGCGGCTTTTAGGATCAAAGGGGACAACTGGCACGCAGGCCTCTTTCTTAGAACTCTTTGACGGCGATCACGAGAAATGCCGTGTCTTAGACCAAAGAATCGCCGACAAAATGGGTTTCAAAGGCTGTTATCCGGTGTCCGGTCAGACTTATAGCCGGAAGGTGGACAGCAGAGTTTTGAACGTCTTGGCGGGTATCGCCCAGTCGGCCCACAAATTTTCAAACGATATCAGACTGCTTCAACACATGAAGGAAGTAGAAGAACCATTCGAAAAACATCAAATCGGTTCCTCAGCCATGGCATACAAGAGAAACCCGATGCGCACAGAGCGTATGGCATCCCTTGCCAATTATGTGATGAGCGATGCCATGAATCCGCAGATTACTGCGGCGACCCAGTGGTTTGAGAGAACCCTGGACGATTCAGCAAACAAGAGAATTGCTGTCAGCGAGGCGTTCCTCGCAACCGATGGAATTCTTGAACTATATATCAATGTCTCAAAAGGCTTAGTGGTGTATCCAAAGGTCATTGAATCCCACCTGATGGCTGAACTGCCATTTATGGCTACAGAGAACATCATGATGGACGCAGTCCGCGCCGGAGGCGACAGACAGGAACTTCACGAACGCATCCGCCTGCATTCCATGGATGCTGGAAAAGTCGTTAAAGAGCAGGGTAAGCCCAACGATCTTTTAGATCGTATCGCAGCTGATCCAGCCTTTAATATAACCAAAGAGGCTTTACAGAAGGTTTTGAAGCCAGAAAATTATGTTGGAAGATCAATAGAACAGACAACTGAGTTTCTTAACGGGGTCATAAAGCCTATTCTATCAGCAAATGAGGACCAGATCGGCCTTACCGCTGAAATCAATGTATAAGAAATCTTTTGACTCACAGAATATTTCCTATACGATAATGAATAGGAGGAATTTACATGATCAAAGCAATCGTAGGCGCTAACTGGGGTGACGAAGGAAAAGGCAAGATTACAGACGTGCTGTCCGAGGACTCTGACATCATCGTCAGATTTCAGGGCGGAAGCAATGCGGGACATACCATCAAAAACGACTATGGCAAGTTTGCACTGCACATGCTGCCTTCCGGCGTATTTTACCGCCACACCACCAGCGTTCTCGGCAACGGCGTAGCGTTAAACATTCCATTTTTAATCAAAGAAATCAACGCGCTGATTGAAGGAGGCGTTCCAGCGCCAAAGGTTCTCGTCTCTGACCGGGCACACATTGTCATGCCTTACCACATTTTACTAGACGAATACGAAGAAGAACGCTTAGCAGGCAAATCCTTTGGCTCCACAAAAAGCGGAATTGCGCCTTGTTATTCTGACAAGTATGCTAAAATCGGTTTTCAAGTCAATGAATTGTTCATGGTAGAGGCTGCGCTTCGAGAAAAGCTGGAAAACGTATGCACGTTAAAAAATATCATGATAGAGAACTTGTATCACAAACCTGCATTGAAGGTAGATGAGCTCTACCATACGATGATGGAATACAAGGAGATGATTAAACCGTATGTTGCTAATACCAGCGTATTTTTGCAAGAAGCCATCAAAGAGGGTAAGAATATACTGTTGGAAGGTCAGCTGGGCGCCCTCAAAGATACGGATCACGGCATCTACCCGATGGTCACATCCTCATCGACATTGGCTGCATTCGGCGCAGTAGGCGCAGGTATCCCTCCATACGAAATCAAAAAGGTTACGACTGTTGTAAAAGCATATTCCTCGGCTGTAGGTGCTGGCGCCTTTGTCAGTGAAATCTTTGATGAGGAAGCCGACGAGTTAAGACGACGCGGAGGAGACGGCGGCGAATTTGGCGCTACCACGGGAAGACCTCGCCGCGTAGGCTGGTTCGATGCCGTTGCAACACGATACGGCTGCCAAATGCAGGGAACTACCGAAGTGGCTTTGACGGTCATCGATCCTTTGGGTTACCTGGACGAAATACCCATTTGCATCGGATATGAAATCAATGGGGAAGAACATCAAGAATTCCCCAACACCACCTATCTCTACCAGGCAAAGCCGGTGCTTAAGAAACTGCCTGGCTGGAAGAGCGATGTGACTGGCATCAGAACATGGGAAG
Source organism: Emergencia timonensis (assembly GCF_900086585.1). GTDB lineage: Bacteria > Bacillota > Clostridia > Peptostreptococcales > Anaerovoracaceae > Senimuribacter > Senimuribacter timonensis. The sequence continues at coordinate 598,108 of NZ_FLKM01000008.1, read as the reverse complement.
CATTGCCGAAGGCATGCCAGGAATACGTCAATGAGATCGAACGTCAAATCGGGTTTCCAATTACACTCGTATCTAATGGTCCGGGAAGAGAAGACATTATCAAACGCGAACCATTATTATAATTTTAAAGAAAGAAGGTATTTGTACAGCCATGTATAAAGAAGCAATCAGACCCGTTTGGGCAGAAATCAATTTGAGCAATCTGGACTACAACATCAAAAGCATCAGAGAAAAGGTCGGCGCAGATAAGCAGATTATCGGCGTCATTAAGGCGGATGGTTATGGTCACGGTTCAGTCATGTGTGCAAATGTGTTAAGGGAAAATGGAGTAAAAACCTTTGCAATCGCCACACTTCAGGAGGCAATTACACTGCGGGACGCTGGGGCAAAAGAAGAGATCATCATGCTGGGCCTTACCCCTGATATGTATGCTGATGTAATTGCAGAATACGACATTACTCCTGTAGTATGCGATTCCGCCAACGCCAAGGCAATCAGCGATGCCGCTGCAAAGATCGGCAAAACCGTTTTCGGTCTGATTGCTATTGATACCGGTATGGGAAGAATCGGCTATTTGGCAGATGAAATAGAAACTTCGATTGAGGATATCAAGAAGATTGCCGCTCTGCCAAATTTCAAGATCAAAGGCATGTTCTCCCACATGTCCACTGCCGACGCCGCTGATAAAACTTATTCTCATCAGCAGGAAGACAAATACAACGCTTTTTACGAGGCTTTGACGAAAGCAGGAGTCTACGTTCCAATGAGAACGCTTGCAAACAGCGCTTCCATTATGGAACTGCCCAGCATCTACTTTGACGCTGTCCGTCCTGGAATCATTCTGTACGGCTGCTATCCGTCAAACGAGGTCGATAAAAAACAGCTTTCAATCAAACCCGTCATGTCCGTCAAAGCCAACATCATTCATCTGAAGGATGTTCCAGAAAACTTCTCCGTCGGCTATGGCAGAAAGTACATATCAGAAAAACCTGCCAGAATTGCGACAATCGCCTTAGGTTATGCAGACGGCTATCCTCGCCCATATTCCGCACAGGCCAAGGTTATCGTAAACGGCGTGGTATGCCCGATTGCCGGCAATATCTGTATGGACCAGTGCATGATCGACGTTTCCAACGTGCCGAATGTAAAAGTCGGCGACGAGGTCATCGTCATGGGTTCCGATGGCGTCAACACGATCCTGGCTGACGACATCGCAGAAGCCACAGGGACCATCAACTACGAAATCTGCTGCGCTTTCGGACAGAGACTGCCGAAAGTTTATGTAAAGTAAAAGTGAGCAAAACAAAATGCCCGGCGGGAACATCTCCTGCCAGGGCATTTTTTGTTATTCTTTGTCACTACATACTTTTAGTATTTATTCCAACGTAATCGTCAGTCTCTCAAAGGCGGCTTTCGCCTCTTTTTCTCCTGCCAGGCTTCCGATGAGCATACCTGTGCTGGAATCTTTGATCCATAGAACAAAATTGGTTTCCGTTCCGGCCTCTCCCTCGTACTCGTAGAAGAAGTATGTATTGCCGTCTTTTTCCCCGTCAGCCAGAATTTTTACCTCTTTCGAATCCTTTAGGGTTTGATACTGATCATAACCTTCTTTGGTCATAAACATGCCCTGCAGAATCTCATCTTCTCCTTTTTCGACACGGAAGCGCCCTTCTTCCTGCGCAAAGGAATAGTCCCCAGACGTATCCATTTCAATTTTAATCTTATCGCCAGTTTCAACCTTAAAAGTATACGATTTGCTCGAATGGGTTGAGCATGCGCTCATCGCCGCCACCAATAAGACGGCTGCAAAAACGACTGCAATTTTTTTATTTTTTTCCATCTGTCTTCACCTTTTCTCTCTTAATTTGTCTCAATTACCATCATTTTATCACATGAAAAAACGAAAGTCATTTCTTTTCCAGCTCGAAGTATAGAGAGTAAAACGTTTCACCGCAGGACATACTAACAAAAAATAGTTGTTAATTAGAAAGGGGAAACATATGTCACAATTTACATTACCCAGAGATATTTATTTTGGAAGAGGTTCTCTGTCCCATTTAAAAGACCTGCAGGGCAAGAAAGCCTTTATTGTTACAGGAGGCGCCTCCATGCAGCGTTTTGGTTTCTTAGGTAAGACCGAAGAATATTTAAAAGAGGCCGGTATGGAACTGAAAGTCTTCGCCGGAGTCGAACCAGATCCGTCCATTGAAACGGTTAAAAAAGGCGCTGAAGATATGAGAAAATTTAAGCCTGATTGGATTGTCGCCATCGGGGGAGGTTCACCAATTGATGCAGCGAAAGCGATGTGGATTTTTTATGAATATCCAGATCTTACTTTTGAAGAGGCAGCAAAACCGTTCAGCCTGCCAACGCTGCGCAATAAGGCGAAGTTCTGCGCCATTCCGTCTACCTCAGGCACTGCCACAGAAGTTACTGCTTTCTCTGTCATCACAGATTATGATAACGGCATCAAATACCCGCTGGCTGATTTTAACCTGACACCGGACGTGGCCATCGTAGATCCTGACCTCGCGGAAACCATGCCTCCGGCATTGGCCGCCTGCACGGGTATGGACGCCTTTACTCATGCGGTTGAAGCCTACGTATCCACTGCCGCCAACGCCTTTACCGACCCTCTCGCTTTGAGAGCTATTGAAATGGTCAAAGACAATTTAATCAAGTCCTACAACGGGGACAAATGTGCCAGAGAGCAGATGCATTATGCCCAGTGCTTAGCCGGCATGGCCTTTTCCAACGCACTGCTCGGTATCGTCCACTCCATGGCTCATAAGACAGGCGCGGCTTTCAAAACAGGCCATGTCGTTCACGGACTGGCCAACGCGATGTATCTGCCATACGTGATCACTTACAACGCGGAAGAGTTATCTGCTGCAAAGAGATATGAGGAAATCGCTGATTATCTGAAAATCGAAGGAGATAAAAGGGAAGAAAAGATTCAAAGACTCTGTCATCTGATTATCAGCTTAAATGAAGCGATGGAAATTCCTCATACGCTGAAAGAGGTTGGTATTGAGGAAGAGGAATTCCTCGATAAAAAGAAGACAATTGCCGCTAACGCCGTGTCAGACGCCTGCACAGGTTCCAATCCGAGAGCTATCGACGATGAAAAAATGGAAAAGTTACTGGAATGCGTCTATTATGGAAGAAAAATAGATTTTTAGATTTAACAAAAGACTTTCGTTCAGCCGAACTTCTGCGTCCGGTTAACGGAAGTCTTTTCATTTACTGAACAATGCTTCGGGTGTGACTTTATTTCGTTCGTTTTGCCGCCACTTTATCACAATACAACATTAAATTTATTGCAAAGTTATCAAGAAAGCCAAAACTGATTATAGGATTTCTCAATACCTCCATGTATAATATGACTTAGCGAATTTTGTACGAGCAAAGGAGAACATAAGAATTGGAAAAACTATTCAAATTAAAAGAGCATGGAACAAACGTTAAAACAGAAATCATGGCAGGCATCACAACCTTTGTCTCCATGGTCTATATACTGGCAGTAAATCCTGCCATGCTGGCAGATGCGGGCATGGACAGCGCTGCCGTTTTTACTGCAACGGCAGTGTCTGCTGCAGTCAGCACGCTGTTTATGGCCTTTTTTACCAACTATCCCATCGCCTTAGCCTCTGGAATGGGGCTCAACGCCTATTTTGCCTATTCGGTATGTGGGGAACTGGCAGCAGAGGGAATCACCGACCCTTGGAGGGTTGCGCTGGCGGCGGTCTTTGTAGAAGGCATCGTTTTCGTCATCCTCTCTCTGTGCAACTTCAGAGAGCGCCTCATTAATGACGTGCCGTCAAATCTAAAATACGCCATTACAGCAGGAGTAGGACTCTTTATCACCTTTATCGGTCTGCAGGGAGCCGGAATCATCGTAAAAAGTGATTCCACTTTAGTAGAAATGGGTAACTTCGATTCACCTGAATTTGTTCTGGCCATTGCCGGCACTATATTGGTCGCCGTCCTTTATCGTTTTCATGTCAAAGGATACATACTAATTGGCATTTTAGCCACCTGGGTTATGGGAATGCTCGCAGAAACATCAGGCTGGTACGTCCCAAATCCAGAAGCAGGGGTCTATACCCTGTTTCCCAATATATCCGCAGGCTTTTCTCTGCCAGCGGCGCCTAATTTCCTGGCCTTTGACTTCAGCTGGGTAGCGGGTAACGTCATTCACTTTATCGTCATCACCTTCTCGTTCCTCTATGTGGACCTCTTTGATACCGTAGGCGGTCTAATTGGTATCGCCTCAAAAGGGGATATGCTGGATAAAGACGGTAATCTTCCAAAGGCAAAGGGCGCGCTTTTAGCTGATGCCTGTGGCACCATTGCAGGCGCTGCACTGGGAACCTCTACTGTCACAAGCTATATTGAATCCAGCGCCGGTGTAGCAGGCGGAGGCAGGACTGGATTGACTTCTGTGACGACAGCCATCCTCTTTTTTGCAGCCTTGTTGTTCTCGCCAATCTTCCTGGCGATTCCATCTTTTGCTACTGCTCCGGCCTTGGTTTGGGTAGGTCTTTTAATGATGGACTGTATCAAAAAAATCGACTTTGAAGGCGATATTGCCGATGTTGTCAGCGGTTTTTTTGCCATGATCATGATGCCTTTCACCTATTCTGTGGCTAACGGTATCATGTTTGGAATTCTGACCTGGGTTTTCCTTAAACTGATTACAGGCAAAATGAAGGAGATCCCTCCTGTCATGTGGATCTCCAGTATCTTATTCGTACTTAGAATCATAACTTTGGTCCTTTAGACTACATGACGGTTCCAATCGTATTGTTTTGGTGACAGCGTTTATTTCGCTTACTGCAATATAGACTGAGCAGACAGGCTGCCAGAAGCAGGAGGACGCTGCCGCCAAAAACAGTGGCAATGCGGGCCGCCGTATCGACAAAGAACGGTTCCGGAACAATATTAATCAAGAGATCTTCATTGGGATTTAAGAGCCAAAGGTCATTATCAAAGAATATCTCATGAAATACCGTAAAGTATTTTGTAAAGTCTGTGCTAACGATGGCGGCCAATAGGCAGGCTGCCAAAAAGAACAGGCCTGTCCCAACGCACATTGCAAGGGGAAGTATTGACGATAATTTACCTTTCAGAAAATACAGCAGGCCTGCACTGACCACTGCAAGCAGTAAACAGCCTCTCCGGAGGTTTAGACCTGCGATAAACAAATTTTTCACGTCTACCATGTGGTCCAGTTCTCTCTGACTGAAAAATGTTCGCTGTGTTCCGCCCACCCTGGTGACCACTTGAAGATCCTCTCTTTTATCCTTTAGATAATCCATCATCACGTCCGTAACATGGAGCAGATCATCCATCTCTATGTCAATTTCGTCAGTAACCTGGTATTTATGATATTCTTTTTCAAAATAACCCGGAGACCAGTAGAGCACTGCTTCTATGGATGTAACCAGCAATACCAGTATCATACTAATCGAAAAAATCAGTCCCAATAGATAATGTAATACTTTCATATATTTACTCCTTTTGAGGAAAGTATATCGTCCACCTTACGATCTGTCAATCATAAAATGAACCTTATATACATGTTCACACTTTTTTGTTCGTTCTTTCACCTTAAGATTCCCACTATTACCTCCATTTAACAAAAATTTTCGACAGATAACTGAACAAAATCTTGGACTTTTGTCCATTAACGTATATAATATAGAATGTAATTTTATTTCATTATGAAGGATAAAAGGAGAATTGTTCAACATGGAGAAACTATTTAAACTCAAGGAACACGGCACTGACGTCAAGACAGAAGTCATCGCCGGCGCTACTACGTTCCTTTCCATGGTTTACATCTTAGCAGTAAACCCTGGTATGCTGGCAGCAGCTGGTATGGACAGCGCTGGCGTTTTCACCGCAACCGCAGTCTCTGCCGCCATCGCTTCACTATTTATGGCATTCTTTGCAAACTACCCTGTAGCCCTGGCATCGGGTATGGGACTCAACGCCTATTTCGCCTTCACCGTATGTGGAGACCTAGCCGCAAAGGGCGTTACAGATCCTTGGAAGATCGCCTTGGCCGCAGTCTTAGCGGAAGGTATTGTATTTGTCTTACTATCTCTGTGCAATTTCAGAGAAAAGCTGGTCAACGATGTGCCTGCCAATCTAAAATACGCCATTACGGCAGGTATTGGACTGTTCATCACTTTGATCGGTCTGAAAGGCGCCGGCATTGTCATCGGCGATGCCTCCACATTAGTAAACCTAGGTTCTTTCAGTTCGCCACAGGTCGTACTGGCACTGGTAGGCCTAATCATTGTCGCTGTTTTATATCATTTTAATATAAAAGGATACATTCTGATCGGTATTCTTGTTACTTGGGGTTTAGGCATGATTGCCGAAGCAACGGGTTGGTATGTGGTGGATCCGGAAGCAGGCGTTTACTCCCTCTTCCCAAGCTTCAGCGGAGCCAGCTTTATTCCAGCAAAACCTGCGCTATTTGAATTCGATTTTGCCTGGATTGCTGACAACATCATTCAGTTCATCGTCATCGTCTTCTCGTTCCTCTATGTGGACCTGTTCGACACTGTCGGAACACTGATCGGCGTTGCATCAAAGGGAAACCTTTTAGACGAGGACGGAAATCTGCCGAGAGCAAAAGGTGCTTTAATGGCTGACGCCTGCGGTACGATCGTTGGCGCCTGCATCGGTACATCCACTGTAACGAGCTATGTAGAATCTAGCGCCGGTGTCGCCAACGGCGGCAGAACCGGTCTCACAGCAGTAACTGCCGCTGTGCTGTTCATCGTAGCGCTATTCTTCTCACCGATTTTCCTGGCAATTCCATCCTTTGCTACTGCTCCTGCGCTGGTATGGGTAGGACTTTTGATGATCGGGGCCGTAAGGAACATGCATTTTGACGGTGACATCGCTGATGTAGTCGGCGGTTTCCTCGCGCTAATCATGATGCCGTTCACTTATTCCATCGCTAACGGAATTATGTTTGGAATTCTGGCATGGGTTATCCTAAAAGTGCTGACAGGAAAGGTAAAAGATATTCCTGTAGTCATGTGGATTGCTGCCATTTTGTTCGGGCTGCGCGTTGCCACACTTATCATGCAGCAGACAGCTTAATCAAAATAAAAAGAGGCCGCAGGCCTCTTTTTTGATGCGTCTATTTATTAAAATACTTTAGCCCCCACACTGCAGCAGACACGCTGACGACGAAAGCACCTGCTAAGGTCAAGAGAATCCGTATGGAGATCATATCTGCCAAAGGACCGAAGATGACCATGCCTAAAGGCAAAGCGCAGGAGGTCGCGATCTGCATAAAGCTAAATACCCTCCCCTGCATCTGCGGCTCAACCTTTTCTTGAATTGTCACGGTAATCGGCCCATTATAACAAGGTGCGGTAATGCCGATCAGGGTATTGCACGACAGGTAAATAAGAAACTGAGGGGCATTACCCAGACCTATCATCAGTACGCCATAAAGTGCGCCCGCCGCCATAGTCGTATTTACTTTTTTGGAAAATCCGCCCCACGCCGTTATCAATAGTCCGCCTAAAATCATTCCCAGGCTATAAGTCATTTCACTGGCAGTCAGCCGCCACACTTCTGTCCCAAAGGTTCTGCTAACCATAAGCGGCGTCAAAAATGCAGAGGGGCTGATTAAAAAGAGAATTATAACCTGGTAGACGAGAAGTTTTCTAATAAAGTGATTTTTGTTCAGGTAGGAAAATCCCATGCCAATTTCTTTCAGGCTGGAACCTTCTCTTCTCTCTGTTCGCTCATAAGGTCTGATGTAGATTGCAGCAGTAATGCTGATGCCAATGGCCGCGGTGATAACATCAATAAACAGCGTCACCTCCAATGATGCGACAGTCAAAATCGCTCCGCTGATTGCCGGGGAAAGAAACATGATTAAGGAAGACAACGTACTGTTGATGCCGTTAATCTTCATGAGCTTCTCTTGAGGCACAATCTGCGGGATAATCGCATTGACTGCCGGCGTCTGAATCCCGGTACCTGCTGACCGGATAGCTAACACTATGAACAAGGCCCAATTGTACCGATATCCCATCAAAAATGCTACTGCCAGAAGCAGTGTTGACGCAGCAATAGCCGCGTCTGCAAGCATAATCAATTTCTTTCGGTTATATCGATCGATCCATACCCCAGCAATGAGAGAGATTAATATCTGCGGTAAGAATCCGCACAGCGTTGAGATCGTAAGCATTTTTCCTGAAGATGTCGTTAATGTAATATGCCAGATAATCGCATACTGTACCAGCGACGACCCCAATAATGAAATCATCTGTGCCGTTAAAAAGGCCGTGATGGCAGTTTTCCAATTTCTATAGTTCATAAGACAAATTCCTTTCTAAAAACAAAAGACTGTAAGCAAACATTGCCTACAGCTCCAATCACATAAACTTTGCCGATTCGGAAAATAAGTACAGAAATATAACGTAATGTCTCATACGCGTCCGCCTCATTTCCCGATGAAATCCAAAGCATCCATGCTTTTTGTTATAGCTCTATACAATGTTTCATCGGTACCATTTGCATAGAGCGAATTCGTCTTTTCAGTTCATCTATTACAATATTGTTCATCTTGGTTCCACCTTTATCAGGTTTTATAGTAACACATCAGTTTCCTTAAGTCAATGGACTGCAGATCAAGCCCATCTGCTTAACAGACTCCCTCTCTTCCATGCTCCGTTACGCAGAATCCTCCCAATTCGCCTGTCCTGTTACGGATTTTGGCCGCTAGAACCGTTGTCTGCTTAACTAACGCCCTCCGGACATGCCTCCGTTACGCAGAATCCTTCCAATTCGCCTGTTCTGTTACGGATTTTGACCGCTAGAACGGCTGTCTGCTTAACTAACGCCCTCCGGACATGCCTCCGTTACGCAGAATCGTTCCAAATCGCTTCTTCGGTTACGGATTTTGGACGCTAGAACAGCGGTCTGCTTAACAGTAAACACCCCGCATTACCTTCAGAACATATTCTGCCTTAGGAAGTATCTGAAAGAAAGAATGTGTCCATACTATTTATAATAGATTCTAATTTACAAAGGAATGATCGGAGGAAAAGTTATGAATCGTTTAAAACAGGAAAAATCCCCTTACCTTCTACAACACGCAGAGAATCCAGTGGACTGGTATCCGTGGTGTGAAGAAGCATTTCACGAAGCTGCGAAAAGAGACGTACCTGTATTCTTAAGTATCGGTTATTCTGTCTGTCACTGGTGCCATGTCATGGCGCATGAGTCTTTTGAAGATCAGGAAGTAGCCGCAGTGATTAACAAGGACTATGTGGCCGTCAAAGTCGACAGAGAAGAACGGCCAGATATTGATGCGGTCTACATGGCCGTCTGTCAGGCGATGACAGGATCTGGCGGCTGGCCTCTAACCATTATCATGACTCCGGACAAAAAACCGTTTTTTGCTGGCACCTATCTGCCAAAGAATAATCAATACGGTCATATGGGGTTGCTGGAGCTGCTCACAGCAGTCTCTGCAAAATGGAAGCAGGACAGACGACAGCTGCTTGATCAAAGTGAAAAGATTACTGCTTTCCTCAATTCCCGAGCAGGTGAAAAGAATCGTGACGTCGTTCATCCTCAGCAATTGATTTCAGAAGCGCTCACACATTTTGCGGAGAGTTTTGATCCGAAATACGGCGGTTTTGGTCAAAGTCCAAAATTTCCATCGCCACATAACCTCCTTTTCCTCATGGTCCAAAAACAGGACCGACCGCTTGCCATGGCGGAAAAGACGCTGCAGCAGATGTATCGCGGTGGGATTTTCGATCATGTTGGTGGTGGTTTTTGCCGCTACTCCACCGATGACATGTGGCTGGCTCCTCACTTTGAAAAGATGCTCTACGATAACGCGTTATTAATTCTCGCCTACGGGCAAGCCTACAAAGAAACTGGAAAAACGCTATATGCCGACATTGCAGAAAGAACGGTCCGTTATGTGCTGAGAGAATTGACCGATCAAGACGGCGCGTTTTACTGCAGCCAGGATGCTGACAGTGAAGGCATCGAAGGAAAGTTTTATCTGTTCACACCTCAAGAAGTGCTGGAAGTACTGGGGCGTAAAGCCGGTTCTGCCTTCTGTAAACGATACGATATTACCAAAGAGGGTAATTTTGAAGGGAAAGGGATTCCCAATCTCATCAAAGACACGATGTATGGGGAACCGCCAGAAGAATACATGCTGTTGAAACTGTATCGTTATCGCCTGCAAAGAGCCTCCCTGCACAAGGATGATAAAATCCTGACCAGCTGGAATGGTCTGATGATTGCAGCTCTTGCCAGGACAGCTCGGCTGCTGGATAAGAGAACCTATCTTACAGCAGCTCTGGATGCAGCAGACTTCGTGTGGGAAACACTCCATATTGGGGAAGGCAGGCTTTTAGCTCGATGGAGGGATGGAGAAGCCGCATTTTCGGGAACCCTTGAAGACTACGCTTACTTCGCCTGGGGACTGATAGAATGCTATAAGAGCACCTTTCATCCCGCCTATTTGAAAAAGGCCGTCAAGGTCGCTAACTGTCTAGTGGATTTATTCTTTGACGAAGAAAAAGGCGGCTGCTATCTTTATGCTAAGGATAGTGAGCAGCTCTTTATGCGGCCAAAAGAGACTTATGACGGAGCGCTGCCATCAGGCAATTCCGTCGCGGCATTGGTTATGAAAGGATTGTCTTTCCTCACAGGCGAGGAATCCTGGAGACTGGCATTTGAAAAACAAGCTGATTTTTTAATGGGTGAGGCAAAACAATATCCCGCAGGTCACAGCTTTTTCCTCTGGCAGATGAGCGAAGTATTAGCAGACAGAGGGCAGTTGATCTGCACCTGCAGCGGCTCCTCTGCTTTCGATCTGCAGGATCTCTGGCAATTTGATCTGGATATCCTGGTGAAGACAGAAGAAGACGCAGCCTCCATGGAGGAAACTGCGCCATTCCTGAAAAACTATCCCATCCCCTTTAGCGGAACCAATTATTATCTCTGTCAAGGCCATACCTGCAGTGAACCTGTGAAGACCCTGGAAGAACTAAAGAAGCTACTGGCTTCTTTCCCTGACAATATATAGCGGACGCTTTTTGTTCTCTAAATAGTCCTTCGACAGATAGGCGCCCAAAATATATAGGAACAACATCTGCAGGCTGCCCAGCATGAGCACCACCGTGATAATGATATCAAAACTGCTGACTGCGCCAGGAATCCACAGACTTTGAATCAGGTTAATCGATATAAATATTACGCCGGCCAAGAACAGCAGACACCCTATGAGACCCGCCAGTTTCAGGGGTGCTGTTGAAAAGGCCAAAATGCCTTCAAACGCATAAGCAAAAAGGCTCTTTAAACTCCATTTGGTCTCTCCGCAGGCACGCTCCACACTTTCATACTCTATCCACTTCGTATCGAAGCCAACAAAGGAGAAAAGGCCCTTCATATAGCGGTTGTATTCTTTCATATCGAGAATGGCATCCACCATCGGTCTCGACATCATGCGAAAATCCCCATGTCCGTCGGACATATCCATATGAGTCAGTCCCTTACTGATCTTATAAAAAGCCTTAGAGAAAAGACCTCTCAATACACTATCGCCTTCCCGTCCGCAGCGGAGTCCTCCACAGCAGTCATACCCCTCTTCACTGACCACCTTGTACATCTCCGGAAGCAAGGTCGGCGGATGCTGCAGGTCTGCGTCCATAATGACACAGTAATCCCCTTCTGCTTCAGCTAATCCCGCATACATTCCGGCCTCCTTTCCAAAGTTTCTCGAGAACCCCACATACCGACAGTGGGCGTCTCCATCGTGGAGCTTTTTCATAATCTCTAAAGTCTTGTCACTGCTGCCGTCGTTGACAAAGACAAATTCGTAGTCCACCTCATTCATGCCTAGCAAAACCTTTGTCGTCTCCATGTAAAACAACGGAAGTGACTCCTCTTCATTATAACAAGGCACGACGATACTGATTTTCTCTTTTGTATTACTCATGAGAAACACCTCCTTCTTTAAAAATGCTGTATTTACAGGCAAAGTAGTTCAGTACGACAGTGATTACACTGACTAAGATCTTAGACGGAAGTTCTGCTGCGCCGATATATCCTACGAACATGAACAGCAGCAGGTTCTCAACCACCAAAGTCGCAAGACGCAGGGAGAAAAACTGAATGAACTCCTGCTTTTTATTGCCTCCAGAACGAAAGACCATATGCCTGTTTGCGTAGTATGCAAAAATGACAGCTCCCAGCCAAGCAATACTGTTGGCGACGAGATAATCAAGCTGCACTGCGGTCAGCAGGATATAGATGATGTAGTTGATCACCGTCGTCATGCCCCCAGTCATGATATAACGGATAATCTGTGAATTCTGTAGCTTTTTCATATAGCTTTCTTCCTTTCTTTTAAAATGATGAGACAGAGGACGACCATAGATAAGATGCTGATGGCGAGCCCTGCTTTAAATCCCGGCGCGTAATAATGAATCTCAATTTCGTGACCGCCGGCGGAAACCGGAAATCCTACAAAGGCGGCGTTGACTTTTTCGTAGCTTGCTTTCTTGCCGTCTACAAAGACTTGATACCCTTTGCGATATGGATAAGAGGTGATGAAGTAACCGTCATTTTCCATTTCCACAGAGCCTGCGAAGACGGTCTTTCCATCTTTCTTCCCCCCTTCCGTCATGGACGGAAGTGTTATATCATCTCGCTGCAGATGGTCGCTGTCCATGGTATAGACTTGAAGCCTGCTGATATCATAATCCCCTTTTGAAAATTCTATTTCCAGCTTGTCCATGACCTCATTAGCAGATAATACGTAAGTAAAGGTATGATTTTCATTAGGATATGGGGCACTCTCCGCGGACAGATTGTTCCGCATACCGTTGATCTCGATGATTACTTCTTTGCCCCTTTTGCTCTCTACATCGAAACGGATAATCATAATTTGATTCTTCAAGGCCTTGGTTAAAGGCAGCGTGAGGGTCTCCGCTTTTTTAAAGGACAGCGTCTTGCCGTCTTCCGAAGTAAAGCCTGCATCCACTGCCAGCAGCTCCTGCGGAGACTGTTCTGTAAGGGCGGATTGAAATCCTTTCGCCCCATGCCGTCCCTCGACCACTGCCTGCGAGCACAAAGCCTCCATGTTATAAGGAAACACCAAATCCTTATAGACATCTTCTGAAAGAAGCTTGTCCGTACCGTAGCACATTGGCAAAACATCTTTATTCTCCGCTAATACGTAATCTTTTTTTTGAGCGATCGCCTGATAGCCATATGGAATGTTGTGTATATCAGTCAAAAGATAGCGAATTCCCATAAAATAGTTGAAACAGCTGTTTTGATTTGGCATCAGCACCACCCGGTTCCGCAAGCTGATCGGATTGCCCATGACGTTGTAATAAAAGTCGGCATACAGTTTGTTTTCAATGGAAGAATACATGGCTGTCTTGTTAATGCCGCCGCCTGGCAGCGTATTGCTGTTGACGTAATTGTTGGCGAGCACATCAAAGCGATAACGTAGATCCGTGACTGCAGCTCTGATTTCGGCCGAGGTAAAATGACTTTGCCTGTCATCATCTGCCCGCAGATAATCCTCTTCTTTGTTAACACCTATGCTGACCATGATTGGAACCAGTAAAATCAAAACAAAGGCGCTTTTTTTAGCCCGCTCGGACTTTAACAAAAACCTCTGAACCAAAACCCAGGCCAGTAAAATCCCGCCATCTATTAGCATCAGATCCTGCCAGGGCGAGAAAGCAGCTGGCAGAAAGCAGAGGACGGCTGGTACGATCATCCACTTTTGTTTTTTCTCAAACAATTCCTGCAAAGTGTCTGTGCAGAGCATTACGATGAGAGGTACAAAAGGGATTAAAATCTTTGCCCGCGGATAGAGGAATCCATTGAGTACTAGCGAAACAGCCGGTACGAGTATGCAGATCAGCAGGATTACTGACAGAATTCGTCTCCTCTTCTTGCAGAGAGAAAGCAGCAGGCAATACAGCGCTAGTAAAGACAGCCCGCACCCATACGGGTAGTATAGAAGTCCGCCCAATTTTAGGTCTACCATATCCATCGGCTGGGACATGAATCCGCCGGCGTCCTTTGTTGTGGACAGAATATTCAGCGCGGTAGGCAGAAGCAGCACTGCAGCCATTCCTATGGAAATTGTGACCGCAAGGACTGCTTTGCCAAAGCTTTTTATATCTGGTCTCCAATTGCTCTTATACAAGAAGTAAACGAGACAGACGACCAAGCAGGAAAAAGCGTAGAAAAAGCTATGCATGTAGACCAAAAAAAGTGAAACCGCCATCAGCGATACTTTTCCTTTTTCTAAGAGCTTGTCAATACCCATAAGTGCCAATATTAGAAACGGCATATAGTTTATGAAGATGATCTGGTGGTGTGCGTGGTAAAAGCAAGCCGCTGCTGCCAATAATACGCTGCCGCAGAATGCGACCCACTGCGCCAATTTTTGGCGGCGCAGCCAAATGTAGCAAAGGTTGACGCTGGCAATCGCCCCCAGCAATGCGTAACCGGCGATGATGTACTTCATCTCTAAATTCGGCACCAGACAGGAAAACAGCACGTCTGGCCGCAGCAACCCGTAATATGCCAAATCGTAGATGTTGCATCCACCCCCACCTGTAGAAAACTGCGGAAACAACGAGCCAGTATTCAGCATAGTCTGTCTGAGATTTTCTGCTGCTCCTACATGCTGGCTGTACCAATCTCCCTCAGAGCCGAAGAAATCTCCCTGGCTAAGAGGCAGTAGCAGGATCACTAGCGTGAGAACAGTCAAAATCGTATGAAGCTTTACTGTGTTCTTGTAGTCCATCCCAAATTCCCTTCTTTGTCTAAACCCTTTTTCTATCATAATTAATAATACATCTAAAATCTTAATATTCAAAGGTATAATTCTTAATTATTTCTTAAAAATTCTTAAGGTTCCTGTCTATACTACTAACTATAGCATTGTATTATCTCAAGGCAGTCTCAGAAAAATCACAGTTTTGTAATAATCTATAGATATATCGTTGCAATGGGGATTTTGTTACAAAAAAAATTATAACAATTTGACTTTTAGGATGCATTCGAAGTATAGTTTATTTAAAAATGGAAATGCTCCCTACAATGAGAGGAACGGAGGAAATAAAAGTATGTGTGGCAGATTTTATACTGATAACGAAATTGCAGCGGATATTCTGAGGAGAGCAGGGCGCACTGCGGACAACCTGGAGCTGCCGAACACCGGCGATATCTATCCTTCGCAGCAGGCGCTGATTCTCAGCGGCAGAGATACAAATTTCTATGCGGAGACAATGCCATGGGGGTTTCCTCGATTTGACGGAAAGGGGCTGTTGATCAACGCCCGCGCAGAGACTGCAGCAGAGAAAAAAACCTTCAAGGACAGTGTTCTGCACAGACGCTGCCTCATTCCTGCAAGACATTTCTATGAATGGGATCAGAAAAAAAACAAAATAGCCTTTCGATATGCTGATCAGCATACCATTTTCATGGCCGGTTTTTACCGGCAGTTCGCAGAGGAGGATCGTTTCATTATCGTCACTACAAGCGCCAACGATTCCATGCGTCCAGTTCATGACAGGATGCCGCTGATTGTGCCGGAAGAACATCTGGCAGACTGGATCTACAATCAGGACGCAGCTCTGGAAATGTTGGCACAGCCCTCTCCACTGCTCCAGAGATTTCAGGAAGAGGAACAACAGATTCTGCCGCTTGCATAAGTCAATTTGCGGCGTCTAAATATTCCTCAAGCTCTAAAACCCCCTCTGTGTGATGGCCCGCGCAGTCGCATTCTGCTTTCTCGAAGGAGAGTGTCGCTTTAAATTGATCACAGTCAATACTGATATCAAAGGCGCCCCCTAAAGCGCTGGTATAGGTGCTGACGATAGCAAGCCCAAGTCCGTTGCCGTCGCTGGTACGTGCTTTATCTGCCCTGGCAAACCGCTCGATGATATCATCTTTGTCAAAGTCCATCAGATAGCCTGCTGTATTGGTAATTTCGAGGCAGACTCTTTCCTTGTCACCGCCCTTATTTACAAAAGTCTTTAAAAAGACTCTAGTACCTTTGGCAGAATACTTAATCGCATTTTCAATCAGATTTTGACAGATGCGGTACATATGAAGGTTATCGCTGATAAAACTGGTGTCCTCTTCTGCCATAACCTTTACGAAATGCAGGTCGGAACTGCCGATTCGATCCTCCATATCAGCCAAGAGCTGGTCAATCAGCCGATTGAGACTGATCGATTCCATGTGCATTTTGATATTTCCGCTGCTGGCCTTTGCCAATGAAAAAAGGCTCTCTATCATGACCTTTAGCTTTTCCGCCTTATCAGACAATACTTCCACATAATCCTGCATGGTATCGTCCAGGTCCTCTTTTTTCATCAGTTCGATATACCCGACCATGGATGTCAGCGGCGTCTTCAGATCGTGAGATACGTTGGAAATCAGATCTATCTTTAACTGTTCACTTTTGGCGGCCTTTTCAATACTTTCACGTTCAATTTCCAGCGCATCCTCCAGGTTTTTCCGATTGATTTCTGTCATTCGTTCCATCAAAAGATTCAGCTGATTCTTCATGAATCCTACTATGCAGATTTCGCTGATGACGCTTTGTATCAATACGGTTGCAAGCAAAAGATACATGTATGCAAGGTTGTAAGCGTAATACCTGTACTCACTGGAAGAGTACATCAGATATGCAAATAGTAACGTCCCAATAGAAACAATGGCAATTGTTATTTGCTGTTTATACCATTTATCTTTCCACTCCTCGTAGAAGGCTTCGTCTTTTGGAATCCAGTCGGCATACACCTTGAGCATAATATATCTGACAATATGCCAGATGCCAAAGCCGAGAAAGAGATTTGGAACAGAACCCATGAACCAGGTCTGTTTCGTGGACATACCCCCATATCTGTATGCCATGCCAAATAATGCATAGAATATGGCCGCACCTATTGCCACACTGCAAATTCCCAAAAACAGTCTTTTATTCGATTGTATAAATGAAACGATTTTATTAATTGAACTTTTCCATCTTGTAACCAATGCCCCACACCACCTTAATATATTTCGGATTCTTCGTATCAATTTCTATCTTCTCTCGAATGTGGCGGATATGCACCATGACCGTATTTTCCACCGTGAAGTCAGCAGTTTCTTCCCACACACTCTCGTAAATCTGTTCCGCCGGAAATACTTGTCCCGTATTTGACATCAGCAGCTCAACGATCTTATATTCGGTAGCCGTCAGCTTAACCTCTTTGCCTTCTACGACGATCAGGCGCTGTTTTTTATCTAAAACCAGGCCGCCGTTGACAATGGTATCTTCATTCGCCATTGGCGCGCTGCCGCCCCAGGTATGATACCGCCGCAATTGCGCCTTTACCCGAGCGATCAGCTCCGCTGCATTGTAGGGCTTACTGATATAATCGTCTGCGCCGAGAATCAGACCCGACACTTTGTCGCTCTCTTCCGTCTTCGCAGACAAGATAATCGCCGGAATCTTGTACTTCTCACGAATCTTCATCAATGCGGACAAACCGTTGAGACGGGGCATCATGACGTCCAGCAGAATCAGATCAACGTGATATTTCTCCAGGCACTCCAGTGCTTCCATGCCATCATAGGCAGCGATGATTTCGTAACCCTCATATTTCAAAAGCTCGCCCAGTGAATATACGATTTCTTTGTTGTCGTCTACTACTAAAATTGTTTCCCCATTCATTATATATATCCCTTTCCCGATTGATAACCTCAGTATAGAGGCATTCATTTAAAAAAACCTCAATAAAAGTCTTAAAAAAATCTTAACATATCTATTTTGTAAATGCAATCTATTGCCAATGTTTAAAAAAGCAGGGCATTGTATATGAAGTCTTTGAATCAGAACACATTATCAGGCTCCTGAGAATGTAAACACAGTATGAATACTTGATGATAAACAGACAACGAGACCGGAACGCATTGATCCGGCCTCGCTTTAAATCTCCTTATCAAATTCACTTTCTACGACGCGTTACGAGCCAGCCATAGGCTGGGGAACACAGGCATAAATTCAATTTCGCAGCTCGATTAACATCTTGCTGGACAGAATGTCATACCGGCAAAATTGAATCTACCTTCTCTGTTTCAAATTCTTTTTTGATTGCTGCCAGATGGGAAGGATCCGTCAGCAGTTCCACAGCCGTCATCGCAAAAGCTTTGACGAATTCGATTCCATTGGCCAGAGCTTCTGACGAGCAGGCTTTCTGTGCAAACTCCACAGTGTGAGCGCCGTAGTGACCTCCGCCAGCCAGCGGCCCCATGCCGCACATCAACTGTACTGCCGGGCATTCGTAGCTGACATCGCCCAGATCTGATGATCCTGGCATAACCGCTCTTCCCGCACGCAGAATCTCATGTCCCAGCTTCTCATATTGGTCACAGACGAGATCAGAAAGCACCATATTGCTGTCCGTATCCTTGAAGTCTTCCTCCGCTTTGCTGACTTTGTACGTACAGCCGGTGCCTTTCGCCGCGCCTTCTGCACAGGCGATGACTTTGTCCAGTAATTCTTCCACATACGCGACCTTGTTGCCCCTCACATAGAACAGCGCTTCCGTATAATCAGGAATGATGTTGGGCGCGACCCCTCCGTTGAGAATGACGCCGTGGAGCCGTGCGTCTGGTTTCGTCTGCTGACGCAGGGCATTGACCATGTTAAAGAAGTTGATCATGGCATCCAGGGCATTGATGCCCTCATGGGGGGATGCTGCAGCGTGCGCCGTTTTGCCAAAGAATTCAAATCTTCTCGCATATACCGCCATGGTATTAATGGAACTGCCATTTTGTTCAAACGGATGTGCCATCATCGCAACATCGTATTCCTTAAACGCACCCTTTTGTGACATCTCCACCTTTGCCCCTTGAGTTTCTTCCGCCGGCGTGCCGATGACGTGGATTTCTCCGCCGTATTTATCGACAAATTCCTTGATAACTATGCCAGAACCGACAGAAATCATGGCGATCAGATTGTGTCCGCAGGCGTGGCCGATTTCCGGCAATGCATCATACTCTGCAAGCATGGCGATCTTCGGACCCGGCTTCGTCCCTTTATATACCGCCTTATATGAAGTTTCGATTTCACAGAAATTTGCTTCGGTTTCAAATCCATATTTCTCAAGCAGTCCCATCTGCCACTTGCAGGCCTGAAACTCCTTTCGACCCATCTCAGGGTTCCCGTGGATATCCAGCGCCAGTTTCTTGAGTTCCGGCGCCAAGTCATCAGTAATTTCTACAATTCTATCAAAATCTCTCTTTTCCATTATGCGTGTTCCTCCTCTGTTTTCTTTTCTTCTTCTGGCATTTCCACAGTGATGATGCCCTTCTTATACATGATCTTCGTAATGACATATACGATAGGGATACAGATGACCATGACGAATCCCTGTCCCAGATCATAATAATCAGGAATGATCAGGTACAAAATGATGCACAAGGCGAAAGGGAAGATTGCTGCAAGCAGTCTTTTCTTTACGATTACACCGCCGCCCACATCGTTGCTGAGGAAACTCAGAACCAGGCAGCCGAACAAAGCTGGCAGAACATAACCTGCAGCAGTTGAAACGGCCGGAGACGACAAGAACGGCTCCAGCGGCGTCATCAAAAGCATACCGAGAAGCAGCATCACCAGGGTCACCAGAGAGGATACAGCTACAGCAAGTCCTGTAATGGCATCAGCGGCCTCCGTCCCTGATTTGACGTTGGCTACTTTCAACGCGTTGAGGGCTGCTGGCAGTTTCAAGTTCAGAATATTTCCTGTTACATTGGCAACATAGTAAGAGGACCCCATGACAGGGATTTCACCAAAGGCCTCCGCCACCCCAGTCGGGATAAAGATCGCACATAAGCCCCCGGCTGCCAGAAGCAGGTCGCCGATTTTGGGCATGATTCCATAATATAAGCAGACGACAAGAGGCACACCGCAGAACACCAGAATCGATCCCACGGTAACGAATTTACCCAATCTGTGCATTTTGTCGTAGTAAGTATTTCCACTAGATTTCATTTTTCTCTCCTTTCCCTGCTAAAACAATCCGTCATATACCACGGACAACGCCATGGCGCCGATCAAGCTGAACGCCAGTGTAAACTGATTGAGCCAGTCGGCCTTCGCCACTTTTGCAATCCCTGTGATCAGAATGGCGATTACTGCGCTGCTGGCAAAGGTCAGCAGACTGACGATGCCGCCAAAGATCATCGGTACAATCAGGGCGCATAATAGCGCAGTCATAAAGACGGTCTGAGAGACAGCGCCCCATTTCTGATCTTTATCTCCCAGCTTTAAAGTGCCCAGATGCACTTTTTTTGCAAAGAAGATATTAAAGAGCAATGTTACGGTAATTCCGATGCACATTGCCCATGCCATCAGTCCGAAGGCATAAGCATCTGCAGTCGCTACATCCAGTCCCAAAGCCTTCAGCGCCAGATTAGCCGACATCAACTCGTATGTAACAGAACCCAATACTGACAATCTGAACCAGGCGTAGGGCAGGCCGATGACAACCGCCAGGGTGGCCAGCCCTGCTACGATGGCAATAGATGGTACGATGGAAAAGGTCGCCGACGACTTTACAACTGCGTTGACAGTCTCCTTGGCGACACCCACTTTGATAGCGTGCCTGTAACAGACTACCATGTAATACAGCGTAATTAAGACGACGAGAATAATTCCGACAACGACACAGCCCCATATCAAGCCGCTGTTTGCAATATCTTGAAAACTCATGGATGATTCCTCCTTTTACATTTTATAAGAATTTTCTGTATACCTTATTTTAAACCCTGAACCAGGTCAAGGGTCAATACAAAACACAAAAAAACTGTCTGCAAAATCAGACAGTTTTTTACTCCACCGGAATCCACATTTCGGTATATTCCACGCCGGCATCTCCTCTGTTTTCCAAAGCAAGAATGCGGAGGAAGGGCGGCGCGATGATTTTCAGGTGATTCGTGTCGATAAAATCATAAATTGGCTTGATAGAAGAATAATCGATATTGGTATAGTCCATTCCTATGATATGCACACATCGTCTGGGTGGGATGATTTCGAATTCTTCCGCAGGGAAATCAGGTTTTTTACTGATTCCCTCATAGTCAGACGCGGCCACGATGTAATTGCAGATTTTTTGTCTTTGGGCACGGTCGATAAAGCAGTTATACAATTCCATGTCGTCATAGCGCTCACTGTCGATCAGTATCCCCAGCAGCGGCAAGGTGGAAAGCTGCAGCTTTTCAAAAGCGTCCATCGTTTCTTTCATGGTCGTTTTGATATCTTTGATGATAAAGGCCGGGGATTGTTCCATTGTGACCACGCCATATCTTTCAGCACAGTCTTTCAGCTTCGCCTTATACCCTTTGATCATCCGCCTTTGATTTTCCAACTGTCTGATCTGCGCTTCAATTTCACGTTCTGTTTCGCTGACCACTTCCAGGGATTCTTCCAATGATATGTTGGAAGCCATTTTTTTAATATTTTCAATAGAAATGCCTAAGCTGCGCAATCTCATGATGTAATCCATAGAGATGAATTCTTCTTTATTATAGGTGCGATAGTTGTTGTCGCTCTTTTTTTCCGGTTTCAGCACACCTTTTCTGTCATAGAACCTGACAGTGTCCACCGAAACACCGTAAAACTTAGCAATTTCTCCCACTTTATAGTCGTCCAGCTTGTATTTCATAGCGGCACCTTCCGTCATCTAAATGTTATAATTGTAATATAGCATTTTTGAGACGAAATGGCAAAGGTTGAAGGAAATCTAAATCAAGGCCTTCTGCTGATTTTGTCAAACTCCGCTTTAATTTTCTTCAGTTCTTCCGGTTTGGTCATCAGTTCAATGGCGGTAAGGACGAACCCTTTGATAAATAACAAACCTTTTTCAATGGCTCTGTCGCCGCCCGCGGCTTCTGCAAATGCCGCAGTGTGAGGACCGCCGTCTGCCTCATCTATGATTGCAAAGGTGTTTTGGATGGCAGGACAGCGATAGCTGACATCTCCCAGATCCGAAGAAGCTGGCAAAGGCGCCGGAGATGGCGGCACCAGATCCAGTCCCAGAGTTTTCATCTGCCTTGCATTAAGCGCTGATAAGGTCAGATTGCTGTTGGTATCCAGAAACTTTCCTCCTGCCGGGCCGATTTCTACCGTGCAGCCCGTACCTATTGCGGCAGCCTCTGCACAGCGGAGAACCTTCTGGCAGAGTTCCTCCAGATAGTCGATCTTTGCCGCTCGCGCTTCAATGATCGCCTCGCTGTAATCAGGAATGATGTTTGGCGCTTCACCGCCCTTGGTGATAATCCCATGGATGCGGGCATCCTCCTGCGTCTGCTGACGAAGTGCGTTAATCATATTGAAAAAGTTAATGACCGCATCCAGCGCATTGATTCCCTCATGCGGGGCACCCGCAGCGTGAGCTGTCTTGCCGTGAAAGCTGACCTTATAGGAGTCAATTGCCAAAGTGTTCATAGATTCCGCATCCATATGGGAAGGATGGCTCATCATGGCGACATCCATATCGTCAAAGGCACCGGCATCTGCCATAATTACTTTTCCTCCGACAGATTCTTCTGCCGGCGTGCCAAAGACGTGGATCTCTGCGCCATACGTGTCGGCAAATTCCCTCATGGCGATGCCTGCACCGACTGCAATCATAGCAATCAAATTGTGGCCGCAGCCGTGTCCCAGACCGGGCAGGGCGTCGTACTCGGCCAGCATGGCGATTTTCGGCCCTGGTTTGCTTCCTATATAAGATGCCTTGTAGGCGGTGTCCATGCCGCAGTATTTCTCTTCGACAGTAAACCCATATTTTTTGAGAATCTCCACCTGCAATGCGCAGGCTTCATATTCTTCCAATCCAAGTTCAGGATGACAATGAATTGCCAAAGTCAGTTCACGTAATTCCTGACTCAGCCCTTCTACGATTTCGTCCACTCTATACTGCATCTCTCTCCTCTCCTTCCTGTTCCTCTTTCATTTCTACTTTGATCATTCCTTTTTTGTACATGATCTTGGTAATGGCATATAACAGCGGAATACAGCCGATGATGATGAAACCCTGGTACAACTCATAATATTCTGGAATGATGTACAAATACAGCGCAGCAGCGATGATGAAAGGGATAATCAGCGCTTTCAGGTGGCCGTGGAAAACAGTGCCGCCACCTGCGTTTTTGCTGAAGATGGAGAGCATCAGACATCCAAATAAAGCTGGCAGGACGTATTGCGTTGCCGTCACTACCTGCGGCAGTTCCAAAATTGGCTTCAGCGGTGTCAGAAGCAGTGCGCCGATGGCGATGATGATCATGGTGGTAAGGGAGGACACGGCTACGGCCACGCCTGAAACCGCATCGGCTTCCTGGGTTCCCTGTTTGACATCTGCAATCTTAAGGGCGTTGAGCACTGCCGGCAGTTTCAGATTCATGATGTTTCCCGTGATGCTGGACAGATAAAAGGAAGTTCCCATGACGGGTGTATCGGCAATCAGTTCTGCAATTGCCGCTGGTATAAAGATGGCCAGCAAGCCGCCGGAGGCCAGAAGGACATCAGAGATTTTTGGCATAATACCGTAAACCATGCAGACGACAAAGGGCACGCCGCAGAACACGATCAGGGTGATAAAGGTCATCCATTTTCCTAGTCTGTGCATTTTGTCATAATACGTTCTTGCATCTGGATAATTGTTCATTTTTATTTCCTCCTTATATATTTAAAATAAGCCGTCAAAGAATATGGATGCTGCCATGGCGCCGATCAGGCTGATTGCCAAGGTGAAATTACCAATCCACTTCATGTTAGTCTTCTCGGCGATGAAGGTGATGAAAAGTCCCAGGCATGCGCTGGTAATCAGTGTGAGCAGGCTGGCGCCGCCGCTTGCAATCATCGGCACGATCATGATCAGAAACAGTGCATTCATAAAGACAGACTGTGAAAGCACGCCCCATTTCTTATCGCTGCCGCCCAGCTTCTTGAGACCCAGATGTACTTTTTTACACATGAAGATATTAAACACGTTTCCGATGGTAATACCCAGGCACATCGCCCACATGACCAGTCCAAAGGCATACCCGGTGGCATTGCTCAGGTTCAGTCCCAGGGAAGACAGCGCCATGTTGGAAGCCATCAGCTCATAAGTTACCGAACCCAGCACGGAAAGTCTGAACCAGGAATAGGGCAGTCCGATGACCGCTGCCAGGGAAATCAGCCCGGCGATGATAGCGATAGACGGTACGATGGAAAAAGAGATAGAAGACTTGATGATTCCCTTCATTTTTTCCTTCGATACGCCACAGGCGATAGCATGGTTATAACTCTTTCGCAGATAGAGAACGGATATGGCAACCACAGTCAAAAGCCCCACTGCTACGCAGACATATAAGACGCCGCTTTGAGAAATTTCTTTAAAACTCATAATAATTCCAACCTTTCATGATTTCAGATTTTTTTGTTAAATTAAGATTAAATCTTAGTCCTAGTCAAAGGTCAATAGCAAAAAAACAGAAAATCCAGCCATTCTTCGGCTGAATTTTGCGTAAATTCTCTTTATTTTCTATTACAAAGACCCTGTTTCCGCCCTGATTTCTCAAAACTTTTGACCAAATCCAAGGTTTTGAGAATCTAATCTTCCTCGATGAAATACCAGCATTCGTAATAGTCTGCACAGTAAACACCTTTGCTTTTGGCCAGCAGAGTTCTGTTTAAATTTTCCCCTGTAAGTTTGAAGCAATGCGCCTTTGCATATTCTTTAATCCTATAGTGAAAATGATATTCCTGCTCCGGCAGCGCCTTGATAATGGTATGAATACCTAGTTTTGACGGCAAAATGGTGAACTGGTCGTGGGGAAAATCCGCTCGTTTTGTAATTCCTCTGTCATCCTCCTGACTGATATAATAGTCCGCCACAGAGGCCCTGGTTTCAGCTTGACTGGCCATCTTCATCGTTTCCGGTGCGAAGGCATTGCTTCCATAAACAGTCAGCATGGGAATCGTGTCCAGCTGGAGAGCGTCAAATAATTCATTTGTCACTGCAATGCCTTCTTCGATATCCCTTAGAATAAATACCGGGCTTTCACACACCGTAATCTTGTCCAGATGAGTCTCGATGGCCTCTACGGATGTGACCAATTTCTCCGTCTTCGCTTTTAAACCCGACAGCCTCTCTAGTTCTTCTTCAATCTGCTCTATCTTGTGAAGGCAGTATTCCCGAGTTTCTGCAATGCTGAAGTCGCCTGTTATCTTTCTAATGTCAGTCAGGGGAATTTCCAGCATCCTAAGCTTGACGATATAGTCCATCATGATCATGTCGTCTCTGCTGTAGATGCGGTAATTGTTCTCATCGTTCTTTTGAGAAAGAAGAACACCTTTTTTGTCGTACAGCCTGATGGTATCCGTGGACACTCCGTAAAATTTGGCCAGATCCCCAATCGTATAATTATCTGCTTTTATTTTCATCGCTTCACCTATCACATGCAGAAGATGTCTTTGTTCTTCCAGAGTCTCTCGTCCTCTTCCAATTGCGCCTGTACCTTTTCCGGATCTCTCTCCGCCAGACAATTGACGATGACGTTGATCATGGCAATGGTGGCCGCATTGGTGTAGTCGATGGCCACACCCTTGACTGGCGACAGTAACGTGTAATCGCAGGCGCAGGCCAGCGGATTCGTGGCATTATCTGTAATTGCCACAGTCTTCGCACCCTGCTTTTTCGCATACTCTGCCGCAGCGACAACTTCCTTTACGATTCTCTGGCTGCTGAACGCTACTAACACATCGTCTTTGCCAATATTGGTGAATTCAATCTTTTTGGACAGCCCGACGCCTTTTACTTTCCGACGTTTCATCCCTAGTCTGCCCAGATAGTAAAAGAGGGCGTCGACAGCTATTTCGCTGCCGAACATGGCGACCATGTATACCGTATCACTTCTTTCTATGGCGCTGACGACTTTGTTCAGCATCTTCTTGTCCAGCAGGGTTTCCATGTTGGAGATATTCTGCACATCCCGTGTAATGGATGCTTTGACGATATTGCCGCCTCCTCCTTCCAAAAAATGTCTGTACATATCCTTGGGGAAAGTCATTCTCTGATAGCGGTCGCGCAACTCTTTCTTAAAATCAGCAAATTTTTCGTATCCTAGTTTTTGAATCAGCCGAGTAATAAAGGTCGCCGAAACATCGTATCGCTCCGCCAGTCCGATTCCGTTCAGAAACGCGGTCTTTTCAATATCTCTGGTAATCTTTTCAATAATCGTGCGCTCTTTTTTCGTCAGGTTTGCCTGTTGAATCCTCTCAGTAATACTGCTCATAGTGCAATCCTCCTGCGTCAGTAATTTACATCCTCGGCAATATAGCAGGAGAGCCCTCTCTGCGAAAATAACTTCTGCATCTCTTGCAGTTCTTCATCACTGGGAACCTCAGCATCTCTATAGTCATATCGCTCCCCCAGCTGGCTCCATTTAGAGTCGCCCATCCGATGAAAAGGAAGAAGGTTGATTTCCTGCAGTCTTGTCTCTTCCATAAAGTCTATTGCTTTTTGGATATTATCCTTACTGTCATTATACCCCTTAATCACCGGAATCCGCAATATGAATCTTCCCCGCCACTGAGACTGCGCAAGCGCTTTGATGTTGGACAAAATCAGTTGGTTGGATACCCCTGTCTCTGCTCTGTGCATTGTTTCGTCCATA
Organism: Emergencia timonensis; assembly: GCF_900086585.1. Classification (GTDB taxonomy): domain Bacteria; phylum Bacillota; class Clostridia; order Peptostreptococcales; family Anaerovoracaceae; genus Senimuribacter; species Senimuribacter timonensis. The sequence continues at coordinate 571,348 of NZ_FLKM01000008.1, read as the reverse complement.
TGCTTGATATCTATGAAAGCAAAGTCAATATACGACATGGCCTCTAAGAAGAAGGCGGGTTCTACAAATGCAGTAGTTTCCACTGCAGTGTGAATGCCTGCTGCTCTGCATCGTTTCAGCACCTCCAGGATAAACGTTTTCTGCATCAGCGGTTCGCCGCCAGAAAAGGTGACCCCTCCGCCAGTCCAGTAATTGCGGTCGCGCGCAAGAATTTTCATCAGTTCTTCAGGATGATACCATCTGCCTGAGAGCCGCAGTGCCTCCTGAAAACAGCTTTGTGCACAGCGAAAATCCTCACAGCTTTCGCAGAAGGTTCTGTCGATGGCAATTCCCTCGTCGCACTTGCCGATTGCCTTTCTGCTGCAGGCATCTATACAGCGCCGGCAGCCTTCCTGGTCAGCGCGGCATTTCTGTCTGCTGTACATCAGCCGCTGCTTGACCTTCCAGCCTTCTGGGTTTGCACACCACCTGCATTGAAGAGGACAACCGCTTAAAAAAACGGTCGTCCTGCTTCCTGGGCCATCGTGGACGGAAAAACCCTGTATATCAAAAATGAGACCTTTTTCGTCATTCATCTCGCTTCTCCACATAGCTTTCACAGGTCTTTGCAATCATTTCCCCGGAAATCCAATACGGAGCGCCTAAGCCTCCGCACACTCCCATATCAGCTTCCTCACCAGCTTCATAGTGGCGGCAGAACTTGCATTTTGGCTTTCTGACAAAGCGGGGGCACCCATCACCATCGAAAGGGACAAACTGTTCGTCGAGGAGGCACAGTCCCTTCATCACATCCACACTTTCACAGTTCAGACAATCACTATGCTTACATTTTTCCATAGTCCTACACTCCTTCATATTCTGTACGAGCGATAACCTCATCCTGAATCGGTTTGCCGATTTCAACCCAATACTGGGTGAAACCTGCCACGCGCACCATCAAGTCTCTGTAATTTTCCGGCGCTTCCTGGGCCTTGTGCAGCGTCTTGTTGTCGATCACGTTAAACTGGATGTGGAAACCGCCCCTTCTCAAGTAAGACTGCGCCAGGTCAGCCAGGTGTTTTGTACCAATGTCCCCTTTGATCGCGTTTGGATGAATCTTCAAATTCATCTGCGAGTTCTGGGACTGACTGTGGTCCCAGCCCGTAGCCGACTCAAAGAGGGCGTAAGGTCCGTTTTTGTCCGTTCCCGGGAAGGCTGACATGGACGCATCGGCAAAGGTCGTCTCTGACAGCCGTCCGTCCGGCGTGGCCATACATCCTGAACCAAGGAGGCCATGGCTGGATACGGAAATCTGACAGGCGTACATCTTCTTGCCAAAGAGAGACTCAAATTTTCTTGCCGTACTGCAGATCCAATCCTCGTAATCGTAAAGAATGGTGTTGGTGTAATCGTCATCATTGCCGTACTTATTTACAGCCAGGCAATCACCCAGGATCTGATCGTACTTTGCTCCGTCCGGTTTCCGTCTCTGCTCTGTGATGGACGCGTTGTGATCCTCGGTTTCCGACGGCTCATAATATCCGAAATTATCTTTAAGCGCCTGTTTCATCTCCTCCAAGCTGTATTTTTTCTCTTCATAGACCAGCTTTTTCAGGGCAGCCAGAGAGTTGACCATATTGATGGTGCCCGTGGTTTCGATATTATAGGTAGCGTTGTAGCGGAATCCCATATCCCCAGCGTGATGGCCTTTCTCCAGGCAGTCCGGTTTCAGGGTCGACTGCCAGATTGGAATGTTGACCTTCCGCCAGATATCGTGCTGGATATTGCAGCACTTTCTCTGCACCTCGATGATGTACTCGTAATATGCCTGATACTGTACCCAGAGTTCTTCATAGGTATCGAGGGATTTGTTGTGAGGCGGCAGAATCTGCAAGTCGTTCTTGAGGTCTTTTCCGTTGAACAGGGTCAGCATCAGAACCTTCGGGTTAGAGATAAAGTGTACGCCAAGGGAGGTGGAATTGCTGGCGCCTACAGGGATTTCATAGGTCTTCCCGTTCAGAGTCAATTCTTTCCAGCATCCCGGCGCTGTCTCCAGACAACCTCCGATAGAGAAGGCTCTCGCCTCTTCTACGGTCATGCCCTCTTCCCCATACTGCTGCATCAAAAAGTCCGTAGCAACGCGGTTGTTCATCCAGGCGGGATACCCTGTACCCGTCTTTACCACCTCTGCACACTTGAGGACAAACTGTTCCGGCAGTCGCTCATCCCACAGCACACTCAACGTCGGCTGTGGAGACGGCAGTCGCTTTCCCGCCTCAAGAATCAGCTCTTCCAGTCTGTTACAAGCTGGCAGGCCCTTTCTCGTCAGACCTCCCACGCACAAATTGTTAAACGTGTTGCCCATGAGCACGCTGTTTGAACCGGAGCTGACAAAGAGGTCGATAGCGGTGAATTTGACACGCTGCAGCTCCAGTAGTTCCAGAACCTCGTCTTCCGTAATTCTCCCCGCTTCAATATCCTGCTCATACCAAGGCCAGAGGACCTGCCCCAGTCTGCCTGGCGCCACACCAGAGGCAACTTCTTCGTTCTGCAGGCCCAAATGAGTAAAATAGGTCAGCTGCAGGGCTTCCCGAAAGGTTCTCGGCGGTTTATGCGCGACCCAGCGGCAGATGTCTGCAATCTGCTGGTATTCTGCCTTCTGCTGCTCTGATTCTGTCAAAGGAATCCTGCGCTCAGCCTCTTTGGCATAGTTTTCAATCCATTTACCGATACCTCTCGTCAGAATCGCAACGGATTCGTAGTAGTAGAGGCGATCCATGCCTGTCAGGCCGTCTCCGTCAGCATTGCCTGCAACCTCTTTCGCTCGCTCCTCGCAGAAAGCAATGATGCCGTCCAGACCGTACTGGAGCGGATAATAATAGCTGACCACATCCCGTCCTACGGGAACCGTATAGGCAGAATCCGCTCTGGACGTCAATGTTCGTTTCAGATTGTTTTTGACAGCAAATTCCGGCACCCATTTGCTGTGACGCTCACCGATTTCTTCCACTGTCTTGCCCGACCAAAACTCTGTAATCTTGTTGAGCACTGGCACTTCCTTTGCCCGCAGGCCGAACTTTCCGGCCAGGGAAATGATGCCCGGCTGGTCTTCCGTCACGTTGCCGCCGCCCATGCCGATCTTCGCTTTGGCGTCCACCGCGTTGCTGGCCATGGCGTCCTCTTTATATTTGCCATAAAGCTCACTGCTCTTTGATACGAAAAAGGATTGAATCAGCCACGGCATGGGAAAGGTTCCCCGCAGATAACCCGTCTTGGCTCCCACCAGCAGTTCGCCGGGATAGATGACCGGGGTATCGTGCTCAAAGGCACAGGCCAGGGCCTTGGCCCGCCGCACGAGAGGGAGTTCCCCCTCCTCCTCGTTGAATTTTCTTGTATACCAGTACGTCCATTCCATGGAAGTGGAGGCCATGGAGTGATAATACATATCCATCAGTTTTACCGCTCTTTCCGTCGGCGTATAGTCATCTTTCCTCATATTCCCCTCCTAATATCTTTTCTTCTTTAAAATAACGATTCCGACTGCCAGGGCTGCCGCCAACAGCAGCGCATATATGATGAACGCCAGAGTATAACTGCCGTTGATGTCGTAAATCAAACCGGAAAGCGGCGGTGCCACTGCCGGTCCCAGAAAGATAAAAAACGTGACCAGCCCGTAAATGCTGGCGTAATCTTTCGGACCAAAGGTGAAGATCGTGATCATCGGACAAAGTACAAAGGTCGCAGCCAGAGTACAGCCGAATACGACGACCGACAGGTAGACGATTGCCTGGTTTTTGGCAAGCTCCATCAGCAATATTCCAATTATGGATACTATTACCATTATAACATAATTTTTTCTCGTTCCAAGGTGATCGTCGAGAAATCCAAAGAGCACCTTGCAGAGAGCCATAGACAGGCTAATCAGGCTGACAAATACTGCAGCCTTTCCCGGACTGTAGCCGATATCTGTAAAATAGGCCTGCGCCTGCGAAAAGACTCCCTGGCAGCTGGCGCTCAAAGCAAAGGCGATAAAACACACACCCCACAGTGCTGGAGTTTTCAGAGCTTCACTGCGCATGATGCCCTCTGGTTCTGCATAGCTGACCTCCTCACCCTCTTCTGCCGTCAGTTCAGATCCAAGCGCTCTCATCCCGATATCTTCCGGCTTATATCTGTACAAAAAGATCATTGGCAGCAGGCATAAAATGGAGAAAAGTCCCAGCCAACGGTATGCCGCCTGATATCCAAGGGCTACGATCAGCTTGCTGGCGACGGGGTTGAACAGCATGCTGCCGACTCCCGAGCCGGTGGATGCGATGCCGATGGCGGTTCCCTTGCTCATGTGGAACCAGTTGTTCATAATCACGCTGACCGCAATCATGCCGGACAACGTCGAGCCGATGCCGATACCCAGTCCCAGGACATAAAATAAAGTGATACTCTTGGCCCAGGACAGACAGATCCAGCCAAGAGCCATGAATACCGCTCCGCCCAGGGTGACGATTCGCGGGCTGAACTTGGTATAAATCTTGCCGACGAAGGGGCTGAGCGCCATGGAGGATACGGAAACAAACGTGATGTATAGGGAAAACTGCCCGCGGGTTACGCCAAGGGCTTCTGTCACTGGTTTCAAAAACTGGCTTGCTGAATTAATCACGATGCCTGTGCCGCCCATGAGCATCAGAAGACTTGCGCCGCAGAGCAGCCAGCCATAGAATATTTTTTTATTCTTCATAACGTTTCCTATCTTTATTAGCACATAATGTCTGGCATCGCTCTATTGGCAATGCCAGACACTGTTCGTTCTTACTATAATTTTTCGTCTATTCTCTAAGCGACGTGTTGATCCTGCTGTACCATCGGGAATTTATTCTTATCCCTCGCACTGAATGCAGCAATGGTCACGCCTGATACCACATAGGCCGCAAAGAGTCCCATGTCAGCATTGAAGCCAAAGATGCCTAAGCCCGCCAGGAAGCAGATGATTCCCACGATAGCGCCAGTAATCATGCCGGCATAACAGCCTTTTGGCGTTGCTCCTTTAGACAGCACTGCACAGTATAGAGGAATGATCACACTGCCCATATACGGATAGTTAAATAGAATGATTGCGTCCAAAATATTTGTCAGCTTAAAGGTGATCAGTACGCCCAGAATGCTGGCGATGATAATAGTCCACGTTGCAATGCTTTTGCTGTGCGGAAGATCTTCAAGCTTTGAATCTGGGTGAAGCACCTTGTTGTACAAGTCCTTTGAAAAGGATGCCCCCATGCTCAACAGCAGGCAGTTACCTGATGACATTGCCGCTGCCAGAACTGCCGTGATGACGATGGCTCCCATGACCGGTCCCAGGATTTCGCCTACGGTATAAGCGAAGATACCGTCACTGCCAACGTTCGGGAACAGAATACGACCTGCGGCTCCCACAGTAGAAGCCAGGGTGCCGATGACGATGGTGATGATGCCTCCCCAGACACAGCCCCATTTTGCGGTCTGCCAGTCTTTTGACGACTGGTATCTTAGAAAAGCATCATAGGATACTGCGATGGATACCAGCATCGGTGAAATCATGTAGATGAACTTGGTAAACATGCCGCTTGGAATAAACGGCGTCACGTAGACTGCTTCAAATGGAGAAACACCTGCTTTGGTCAATGCCACCAAGGCTGTGATTGCAGCTACTGGCACGCCGACCATCATGATGATGACCTGAACGGTATCGCCCACTACGACGGACCACATCCCGCCCATGGAACTGTAGATCAGGATGACACCTGCACATACGACTACGCCTAACCAGAATGGAATGCCGAAGGCAGATAAAATGCTGCCGCACGCAAGAAGCTGTGCTACAAAGATTCCCAGCATGGACGGCACGTTGCTGAACCAAGCCCATGCGCGAACCCGCTTTTTGTTGCCATAACGAAGTTCAAAATAATCCATCGGGACGACCGCTTCTGCCGCCCTCATCTTTGCTGCGATGAACAGACCTGAAAAAATGCATCCCAGTCCGCATCCCAGCGCATAATACATGCCCGGCCATACGCCAGAGTCCGCGCCTGTAGTGGCGCCTCCGACAACGACACCTGATCCAATTTGTACTGCTGCAATTGTGCAGGCTGTCATCAGTAGTCCTAATTTTCTACCAGCTACCAGATAGTCATTTACTTTTTTTGCTCTTCTTTTTGCCCAGAAACCGATTCCAAGAAGCACTAACAGATAAATTGCAGCTACTACGAGTATGTAATTTTTATGTTCCATTTTCTTCTCCTCTCGTATCATAACAATAACTGCTTCGATTCTCTGTTCTAAAACCTATTTGCAGGCGTTACACTTCGTGCCCTGCAAATACGTCCTTGACCCTCTTTGCTAAACCCGGCACCTGGAAAGTCGGTACTGCACTGATGGCAAAACGGATTGCTTTCGCGAGGGGTATAACAAAGATATTGTCTTCTGCAAGTTTTTCAGCAAGTCCTGCCGAATCTTTTGCCGGTAATGTGATGAAGAACCCTGACTTATAAGGCAGAATATTGAGGCCGACTTCCCCAGCTTCTTTTACAAAGATTGCCGCTCGTTTTTCCAGCATCTCCTTGTACTGCAGTCGTTCTTCATCGATCTGTTTTTTCAGCGCCGGATCCTTGACAATTTCGGCCAGCAGCCGCTGCGCGCCGCGTGAGCCATTGGACCAGGTCGCTCTGTTGGAGTAGGTATTTACTTGTTCAAACTCATCGGCAACGTGTTTTGCCGAAGTCAGGCATGCCAGCGCCCCTGAACGCATTCCATAAATCAGATAGGACTTTGACATGCTGTAAGCGATGGCGACGAGAATATTCTCCGGCATGTCTTCGAAAGCCTTCATAAAGGTCCGCAGCTCGTCGGGATCTCCAGCGTAATCGATGTAAGCCATATCCCAGATGACGATGATTTTTTTACTCTCGTCTTTGGCGCACTCTTTATAAAAGTCCATGATCTCCTGCCAGTCTTCGTCGGTCATAGTATAACCGGACGGGTTATGGGCAGGTGTGTTGAAGATGGTCATGATGCTGTCCTGGGTTTCCAGAAGTCTTTTCGCTCTTTCCTTCAAGTCTTTCAGCGTAAAGTTTCCCTTTTCATCGAACATCTGATAGAGTTCCCACTTCTTCTCGACCTCCGTTGCAATTTCTCTGTAAGGACCCCAGTGCCATTCCGGAATCAAAAATGTTTCGCCTTTCTCAACATAATTGAAAATCATGTGGTGGATGCCGCCCGTTCCTCCAGGTGTCGCTACGGCAGAAGTATAAGTGTTCTTCGGCTGATGTCCCTGAAAGATGCATTCTGTTGCGGCATCGAGGAATTCACGCAGTCCTTCAATAGGCGCGTAATCCATCAGTTCATTTCCCGGCAGATTCCGATAAATCTTCTCCACGCCTTTCAGCGTCAGAAAATCACCGTTATCGTCTTTCAGGACACCCAAAGTAGCGTCCACTACATTTTCTTTTCCATATTTAGCAATTGCCACCTTCCCCTTGCCTGCTGAACTGAAGCTGGCGTCCGGTTTGCCTTTGCCGGTTGCATGAGAAGCGGTCATAGTTTTTACTGCCATTTTTCACCCTCCTAATCGGTGTATTTTACGATCAAAGCATCTACTGCACAGACGCCTTCACCCTCTGGATATACGAATACCGGGTTCAGATCCATCTCTTTGACTACATCCTTATGCTTGTATGCGTAGTCTGCAATGTTCACCATCATATCGGTCAGTGCCTCAATATCGCACGGCTTTGATCCGCGATAGCCGGTGAGCATCTTAAAAGATTTCAGCTCCTTGAGCATGGCAAGAGCCTCGGTCTTGTTCAGTGGCGCCGGATAGAGTGCTGCATCTTTGAATACTTCTACAAACACACCGCCCAGTCCGACCAGGAGCATCGGTCCAAACTGCTTATCGTTGGTCACGCCAATGATGATTTCCACGCCTGACGGCGCCATTTCCTGGACTAAAATGCCGTCTGTCGAAGCCTTCGGCATGGATTTCGCGACATTGGCATAAATCTCTTTCCTCGCCGCCAGTGCCTCTTCCTCACTCATAATATTGAGTTTTACACCGCCGGCATCGGTCTTATGAAGGATTTCCGAGGAATTGATCTTCATGACTAATGGGAATTTCATCGCTTTCACGGCTTCGGTCAGTTCCTCCTCCGTCCTGGCAATTGCCTGTGCGGGAACTGGAACGCCGTTGGCTTTCATTTCCGCTTTGGAATCGAACTCTGACAGGGCGACGGTCTTTTCTCCGTGAGCGCCAGGAACCGCGCTTGCAAGGGTTCTTTCCCGATAGTCATATTCAGCGAATTTTGCCAGTTTTCGTAAGGCCTGGAAGGAGGTTCCCATGGATGACATCAGTGGAACGCCTGCATCCTCCAGTATCTTTCTCGACTCCCGATAGCGATAGCCCTCCAGCGATGGAATCGCCAGTACCGGTTTCTCCACGCCTCTCGCTTTGGCCTTTGCGATGGCGCCACAGAGGGACGCAGTGGTATCATCGAAGTCCTTTTTGATATTGGTTCCGACGGTGATAGCCCCTACTGCCGGGTCGTCGTTTAATGCCTTCAACAGACCGATGGTCTTTTCGTCGTCGCGGAATAGAGAAGTGGTCGCATCCAGCGGGTTTTTCGCTTGGGCAAAATCCGGAATGTATTTCTTCATCTCCTGCTTTGTCTCTTCTGAGATTTCTGCTAGTTCCACGCCCATTTCCTCGGCAATATCTGCGCTGAGCGTGCTTTCGCCGCCGGAAAAGCTGATGACTGCGTATTCTTTCTTTGTCGCAAATGTGCCGTTCAGCACGCTGACCGCCTGCGCCAGACACATGAATTCCTCTAAAGTATCCGCTACGATAACGCCGTATTTCTCGAAGATACTCATATAGGATTTGTTGGAGCCAGCCATACTGCCCGTATGAGATGCGGCGGAGATGGCGCCTCTGACCGACCTGCCGGACTTGAGAATGATAACTGGTTTTCTGATTTCCGCCGCCCTTTTCAGAGACGAGACGAATCTCTCTGCGTCCCTGACGCCCTCTAAGTAAATTGCGACGACAGAAACACTTTCATCCTCTATGACGAACTCCATGAAGTCTTCCAGAGTGACGATATTTCCATTTCCTGAAGAGATGGCATAAGATACGTTGAAAAAGTCGGTGTTCAAAATCTCTGCCGAAATGAATCCGCTCTGGGCGATAATGGCGATGCCGTGAGAATCGTCGTCCAGATCCCAGAAGGTGTGACCGCCCCACATGTTGACTTTATCCACATTGTTGAGCATGCCGAAACAGTTGGGACCCAGAACACAGATGTCGTGCCGTCTTGCGATTTCCTTCAGTTCTTCTTCCATCTGCTTTCCTTCGTCGGTGCCTTCTTCTGAAAATCCGCTGGCGAAGACGACGGCTGCGCCGACACCGCATCTGCCCGCTTCTTCTACTAAGGCGTTAACCGTTTGGGCGGGGGTACAGAGTACGACACAGTCCACCACTTCAGGAAGATCTGAAATAGAAGGATAGCACTTCTTTCCAAACAGTTCCTCTCTCTTTGGATGGACAAAATAGGCCCGATCCGCATTGCGGCTTCCCAAAGCACCCTTTGCCGCCCCGCTGCCAAAGCCCGGTTTATCACTGACCCCGACAACGGCGATGCTCTTTGGCTTGATTAGCTTTTCTAAATTCATTTTTACTTCCTCCGTCAATGCCTTCGCTTACAAGCTGTGATAGCCTTCCATAAAGGCTGCTTCATTTGCTGCCGTAAATTTGCCTTTTCCTTTTTCTTCGAAGATTTTTTTCAGAGCTTCTTTTGCCTTTTCTTCTTCAAATAGACCGCACTTTTTAATCATGGCACCGATGGCGACGATATTCGCCGCTTTCGGGTTATTCACCTTGAGAGCCAATGTCATGCACGGAATTCTGACAGAATCATATTTTTCATCGATTTCCACATCGTCTGCCACGTTGTCGCTGTTCATGATGACCAGACCGCCTTCTTTCATGTATTTCATATATTCCAGGGACGGCTGGTTCATGGCCACGAGAATATCCATGTCTTCCATATCCGGACCGCCCAGAGGGCCGTCAGAGTATTTTACAACGCTGTACGCTTTGCCGCCTCGCATGGTTGGGCCATAGGCAGGCATCCAGGTCACATTCATGCCCTCCTGCAGGGCCATTTCAGAAACGATTAATCCAGAAGTGAGAACTCCCTGTCCTCCGAAACCTGCAAATACTATTTCCATACTTATTTCCCTGTCCTTTCTCTCAATGTTCCAACCTGATAATATGGAAGAACTTCTTTTTCCATCCAGGCGACGGATTTTTCCAAGTTCATGCCCCAGTTGGTCGGACATGGCGCCAGCACCTCTACCAGTGAATATCCTTCGTTATGCAGCTGGGCTTCGATTGCGTTCTTGACATATTTTTTCAGATTGTTTATTTCCTTTGCACTATGTACTGATCCTCTGGCTACATAAGCCACCTGGTCAAAACCTGCGACGATTTCGGGCACTTTGATTGGGAATCCGGTCACCAGCGGATCTCGGCCTGCTTCACTGGTGGTAGTCTTCTGTCCCGGCATGGTGGTCCAGGACATCTGGCCGCCAGTCATGGCAAAGTTGTTGTTGTTGACCACAAATACGGTGATGTTAGTATTTCTATAAGCCGCGTTGAGCGTTTCAGCGAGACCGATGACATAAGCATCGCCGTCGCCCTGATAAGCGATGGACAAGAGATCTGGCCTTGCCACCTTGATACCCGTTGCCGTGCTGGCGCCTCTGCCGTGGGCTGTCTGTATTTTGTCTCCGTTCCAACTGTGGTTCATATTGCAAGAACAGCCTACGCCCAGGGTAATGATTGTTTTATCCTCGTATCCGTTCTCTTCAATTACCTCCGCAATCAGACGATTCAGGAGGCCATGCCCGCATCCTGCACAAAATGAGTTGGGAATGCTCACCATTTTTGGTGTTGTTAATACTGCCACTTAGAACACCTCCTTCATCTGTCCTGCTTTGATTCCTTCAAAGTATTCAATAATTTCTTTTGTCTTTGGGATATTCTGACCTGAGAATAATCCATAAACAGGTGCATTTCCGTGCCCTGTCTTCTTTGCTGTCAGGGCTACGTCCTCAATTAACTGCCCCGCGTCGGTGGATTCCACTGATATCAAGCCTTTGATATCCCCTTTTGCTTCTGCAAAGGCCTTTGCCGGGAACGGCCATACGGTGATTGGTCTGATCAGACCCACTTTCTCTCCCTTTGCCCTCAGCTGCTCTACAGCATTTCTCGTTGTTCTCGATGGCAATCCAAAAGCGACGAATATGTATTCTGCATCTTCTACCATGTAGCTCTCCCACTGCTGCTCGTTTTCTTCCATGGTCTTGATCTTGTTTCTTACAAAGCCGGGTTTCTCTGGGTTTTCAATTCTCCCATGCGGTCTGTTGGTTCCGTCAAAGGTCCAGCCCAGATCCTCCGTCCGTTCCTTAAATTCAGGGAAAGCGACAGGCTCCATCATCTGCCCCAATGCCGCTTCTGACATGATTTCCACCGGATTTCTGTATTTCTCTGCCACATCAAAGGCGTTGTACATCAGGTCAACGGTTTCCTGAATACTGTTTGGCGCATAGACGATGACTCTGTAATCGCCGTTGCCGCCGCCCCTCGTATCTCTCAGATAATCTGTCTGCGCAGAATCCAGCGTCCCCAGTCCTGGACCCCAGCGCTGAACGTTAGCAAAGACTGCCGGATAATTGTTAGCGCACATATAGGCGATACCTTCCTGTTTCAGAGAAAATCCCGGGCCGGAGGAGCTGGTCATAGAGCGCATGCCACAGGCGTAGGAACCGAAGATCATATAGACTGCGGACATTTCATTCTCGGCCTGCAGGAAGGTCCTTCCCAGTTCAGGCATTCTGCTGGACAGATATTCTCCTACTTCTGTCTGCGGTGTAATAGGGTATCCTGCATAAAACTGGCAGCCTGCTCTCAGCGCCGCCTCGGCAATAGCGTGATTGCCTTTCCACATTTTTTTCATGTCGTTCACCTCCAACACCTACTCTGCGATTTCAAATACATTGTCCGGACAGACTGTATAACAGATCCCGCACCGAATGCATTTGTCATCATCAACAATAACGTAGTCGTAACCTTCCTTGTTCAGTGAGCCGGAAAGTTGCAGCGCTTTTTTCGGACAAGAGATAATGCAGTAACTGCAGCTCTTGCACCTTTCGACGTTCAAGTTCAATGTCGCCATAGTTTTTTCCTCCCGCAATTTTAAATGTGATGCTTATTTTTCACTGAAATAATGTTATAAAAATTTCAGTTTTTATTAAAATTAGAAATTAATATTTCAACTTCATTCTAAGCTTCGTCAATTCAAATGTCAAGTCAAATTAATTAATTTTCATTATTTTATAAATTTTCTGTTTTATTATATATTCGTTGCAATCGTTATGTTTTTTTAGTCATTTTTCAATTTATAATAATTTTCATGAAAATATTATTTCAATATAAAATACTATTTGAAACTTGATTTTCTTATATTTTATGAGGAAAACATCGTCAAATATGTCTACTTCCGCAAATTATTTACGACTAAAAATCGCTATAACTTCCAACCTGTTGGCGGCAAAAAACTGCTTTCGTTTTGTTGCAGCGCTATTGGAAGATTTGTGCAGTAAAAACCGTCATAAATTTCGTATAATGTATAATCGTATAGAAAATGTTTTTTCCTCTATTTTCGGGGAATTTGTGCTATATTCATAAATGAACACCTTCCTTTGAAGGTATATTTATAAATGAAAACGAACTAAGAGGTGAAAGAAATGGCGAATGGTAAAAGACTCGTCGTGGAACCCGCATGGTGCAAAGGCTGCGGATACTGCGTCGAGTTCTGTCCAAAAAAAGTACTGGTATTAGAGCATGAAAAAATAGTGGTGAAGAGCCCCGAGGCCTGCATCTGCTGCGGTCTCTGCGAACAGCGCTGTCCTGACTACGCGATCTGGGTAGAAAAGGAGGCGATGTAACATGGCAAACGAACAGAAGAGATTTCAATTGCTGCAGGGCAACGAAGCCTGTGTAGAAGGAGCAATTGCGGCCGGGATGAGGTTTTACGCCGGATATCCGATTACACCTTCTACCGAAATTGCAGAGCGAAGCGCAGTGAGACTTCCCCAGGTAGGCGGCAAATTTATGCAGATGGAAGATGAGATTGCAGGCATCGCTGCTGCCCTCGGTGCATCGGTGGCAGGAATGAAGGCGATGACCGCTACCTCCGGTCCAGGGTTCTCGCTCAAACAGGAAAATATCGGTTATGCGACCATTGCCGAAATTCCTATCGTGATTGTCGACGTCATGCGGTCCGGTCCTTCCACGGGACTTCCAACATCACCTTCACAAGGCGACGTCATGCAGGCAAAGTGGGGCACCCACGGTGACCATCCTGTCATTGCAATCTGTCCTTGTTCCGTTCAAGATACATATAACCAGACGGTCAGAGCCTTTAATCTGGCTGAACGGTTCAGAACACCGGTCATTCTGCTGATGGATGAAATCGTAGGCCACATGAGAGAGGGCTGCGAGCTGATTCCGACAGATGAACTGGAAATTCACAATCGAAACACACAGATGATCAGTTCCATGCCCTATGCCTTCGGCGAAGGTCAATACGTACCACATATGACCTCCTTCGGCAAAGGCAACCTCTACAACATCACAGGGCTGTTCCACGATGCGGCAGGCTTTCCGACCAACGATAACAAGATCGCCGGCGAAGAAGGCTCAAGGCTGATGGAAAAAATCAAAGTCTACAAGTACAGCGGCATTTTGGAATTTGAAGAAGAAGAAATGGAAGATGCGGAGATCGGCATCGTCTGCTACGGCGGAACGACCAGAGCCGTCCAAGGTGCCATCGAGATGGCGAGAGAAGAAGGCTACAAAGTGGGCATGTTCCGTCCAGTAACCCTATGGCCTTTCCCAGAGCACGAACTGATAGAACGTGCAAAACAACTGAAAAGACTCATCGTCGTAGAACACAACTACGGTCAGGTCCTGCTCACTGTGGAAGGAATCATCAAAGGCGATACAAAGGTCGAATTTATCGGAAAAGTCAATGGGACTACCATTTCCCCGAAAGAAATCTTCAGAAAAATAGTAGAGGAGGAAGAATAACATGCCAAGCCAATTAGTACAGAACACAATGCGAACAAAGAGACTTCCTCACATCTGGTGTCCTGGATGCGGACATGGCATTTTGATGAGAGATGTCTGCCAGGCAATTGAAAACCTGGGCTTAGAGAGAGAAAAGGTCAGCATCGTCAGCGGTATCGGCTGCTCCTCACGCGCCGCCGGATACATGGATTACAATACGCTGCACACCACTCACGGCAGGCCCATCGCTTTTGCAACCGGCATCAAAATGGCACAGCCAGACATGCACGTCATCGTCATCACGGGTGACGGCGATGCGACTGCCATTGGAGGCAATCACCTGATCCACGCAGCCAGAAGAAATATAGATTTAACTGTAGTCGTATTTAACAACAGCATTTACGGTATGACTGGCGGCCAGTATTCTCCGACGACGCCAACAGGCGAGAAGGGAACCACAGCTCCATACGGAAACATCGATGGAGATTTCGATATTCCGAAGCTGGCAGAAGCTGCCGGTGCCACTTACACAGCCAGAGGCGACTGCTATCATGTTCCACAGATGATCAAATTGATCGAAAACGGTATCAAGAACAAAGGCTTTTCAATCATAGAAGGCGTCAGCATCTGTCCGACCTACTATGGCCGTAAAAACAAGAAAGGCAGCGCAGTGCAGATGATGCACTGGCAGGAGCAGAACTGCATAGACATAAAGAAGGCAGAAAAGATGACGCCAGAAGAATTAGAAGGCAAAGTCCTCATCGGCGAAATGTCCCGCACAGTTCGCCCTGAATACACAGAACTCTATGACGAAATCATTCGCAAAGCTGGAGGTGCAAAATAATGGCTAAAGAACAACTCAGATTCACAGGTTCTGGTGGGCAGGGGGTCATCCTCGGCACCATCATCATCGCAGAGGCCGCATTCCTCGACGGAAAAAAGGTCGTTCAATCTCAATCCTACGGACCGGAGGCCAGAGGCGGCATGTGCAAGGCTGAGACCATCATAGATGAAAAGAATATTAATTATACGAAGGTGGAGATTCCTTCCCTGCTCTTATCCCTGACACAGATTTCTTTTAACAAGTATTCCAAGAAAATTGGTCCGGACACGGTCATCATCGTAGACGAAGAAATCGACGTACCGCTGAGGTTCCGTGCTAAGCACGAGGTTTTGTCCCTGCCGATTCTCTGTTCTGCAAAGGAAGTAATCAAAAATCCTATGGCGGCAAATATCATCGCAGTCGGTGCAGTCAACGAGGCGCTGCAGATTGCATCGGTGAAGTCCTTGGAAGAAGCCGTTCTCAATCACATTCCAAAAGGAACGGAAGAACTCAATATCAAAGCGATGCGCTTGGGCGCAGAGTTGGTAAAGCAATCCCGAGAAGAAGACAAAAAAGGTGAAGAGAAAAAAGCCCATGCATAAGTAATTAGAGAGGACGGATTAAATCCGCCCTCTCTTTCTTTTGATGCTTATTTACCTTTTCTCTTTACTTTCTTCGCCTTAACTCTCTGCGCACGCAACTGTTCCTGCTTCTTGCGTTTTTCTTCTGCCATCTGTTCCTGCTCCTCCGCCGTATAATCATCGACGAAGGCTTCAGGATTCATCTTTGCTGCCAGCTTCAGCACGTCCTGACAGTCTTCTGGCGTAAACAGAAACGAGCGGAGGACCGCATCCTTTTCAAAGAGAACTCTTGCATTGGGCCGCTCTTTGATGTAATCAGGCTGAACCGCCGTAATCTGATCCCAAGTCCATCGGTTGGTCGTCGTCATGCCAAAGAGAGAATATTTGATGTCTACGCCTTCCTCCGACACAATGTGTTCCTTGCGATGAAATACTGCCAATATCAAAAGCAGCGTCAGCACGATATATAAGTACTGCCCTCTTACAAACTCAAGATATAACAGGACTACGCACGCAGTCAGTATCAGTATCCGTTTATACAGTGAACGGGACTGTAGAATGCCTTTATATATCATAACAAGTTACTCCAAGGATTTATAGGTTCCGTTTTTCCGCCGTTCAGCAAGGTTTTCCATTGCCGTCTCATGAGCCTCTTCAGGCGCTGCGGCCGGACTGCCCTTTTTCAACTTTCCAAAGAAGTTGGTATACGTTCCATCCGCATATAGGATATTACCGCCCCACCACGCAGTGAGAATGGAGATGATCGGGTTCAGTATGTTGGTGAAGCAGAATGGTATGTATGATAAAGTATCCACGCCCAGCATTCTGGAGTGATAAGCGCCGCAGGAGGACCAAGGAATCATCGGCGACCACAGGGTACCGCCGTCTTCCATGGATCTGGAAAGCAGGTTTCTGCCCAGTCCTAAATCGTCGTATTTCTCCTTGTACATGGTAGCCGGTACAATCAGACCCAGATACTGGTCGCACATGGTCGCAATACAGAACATGGCCGTCAGAATCGTCGTGAGCACCATCTGGAACGGCGTATGCACTCTCTTAATGAATTTTCCAAGCAGAGACTCTACTGCGCCAATCTGACTGTAGATGCCGCCGAAGCCGATAGCGATCAAGGCAACGTTAATGGTCCACAGCATAGAATCCATGCCGCCTCTGTTGAGGAGAGTATCCGCCAGTTCATTCCCTGTCTCTGCGCTGTATCCGTAATGCACCATGGTGATACAATCACTGAAGGAGGCCCCTTGGAAAACTACTGCAAAGACGCAGCCGATACCTGATACCAGCAGTACGCCTGGAAGGGCAGGCAGCTTCATCACTGCTACCACAATGATTACCAGGATCGGAAGCAGCAACACAGGGTTCATCACCTTGAAGTTTCCTTCAATCGCGTCAGAAAGCTGATTTACCATAGTCGGATCGTATTCGCCAACTTCGCCGAAAATAGCAACCGCCGTGAATCCAAGCAGTGCCAGGATGAACGCAGGAAATGTGGTCATGGTCATGGCTCTTACATGGTCGAACAGTCCTGTCTGCGCTGACGCTGCTGCCAGGTTGGTAGAGTCAGACAAAGGTGAAAATTTGTCGCCTGTGCAGGCGCCGGAAAGAACCGCCCCTGCGATCAGTGCAGGGCTGATGCCCATGGTCTCACCAATGGTCATAAAGGCAATACCCAGGGTTGCAGATACCGTATACGCTGATCCCAGGGATAAACCCACGATGGCACAGAGAATGCATACTGCCGGCAGGAAGATAACCGGAGTAAACATCTTCAATCCATAGAATACAAGCGCCGGGATCGTTCCACACCACTCAAAAGAGCCTACCAGGCAGCCTACAAAGATCAGGATCAAAAGAGCTTCCATGGACTGGCTGATCGAATCGATGCCTGCCGCAAGCATATTCTTGAACTTCTGTCCGCAGAACTTGCCCACAAAGCAGGCGGTGCAAGCTGCTAACAATACCGGTATGTGAGGATCCTGTCCCCAGTCTAATAAATAATTGCACATCATCAAACCCAGCAATACGATAATTGGGATACACGCCTCAAACTTATTGGGAAGGCGCGGTTTCTTTGCTTCTGTCATAATCTACCTCCTATCAAAAATAACGCTCGGCGCGAAGTTTTCGCTTCCAATTTTATTGTAATCCAAACGTCCGAGGTCTTTTATAACTATTTTCATGTAAACTGGTATTGTCATTACATTTACAAAATTCTGTTAATTTATTGCACAAGTCACAAAGACTTAACAAAATCTATATACTAAATTTAACTTTAATGGTTTATAATAAAGTGAAAGAAAGGAGATTTTATGGAAGAATTAAGAGCAAAAAAAGGATTTATCTGTGATATGGACGGCGTCATCTATTGGGGAGGCCGATTGCTTCCAGGCGTAAAGGAATTCGTAGACTGGCTGTATCGGGAAAATAAGGAGTTTTTGTTCCTGACCAACAACAGCGGACAGACACCCTTAGAATTGCGGCTGAAGCTGAAAAACATGGGGCTGGATGTGGATGAGAGTCACTTCTATACCAGCGCCCTGGCTACTGCAAAATTTGTCAGCGAGCAGACCCATCACTGCAGCGCTTATGTCATCGGGGAACCAGGTCTGGTAGGTGCACTCTACCAGTGCGGCGTCGCAATTACAGACAAAGACCCTGACTACGTCATCGTCGGTGAAAGTCCCAACTACAACTACGAGGCCATCTGCAAGGCTGTCACACTGGTTCGCGGCGGTGCAAAGCTGATTGGTACCAATTCAGATCTGACAGGGCCATCCAGCAGAGGTATCATCCCTGCCTGCAGAGCGCTGATCTCTCCCATCGAAATGGCAACAGGAAAACAAGCCTACTTCATCGGGAAGCCAAATCCTCTGATGATGAGAACAGGACTCCGCTTATTGGGCGTCCATTCCGAAGAGGCCGCAATGATCGGGGATCGTATGGATACTGATATTATCGGCGGTGTAGAAAGCGGTTTAGACCCTATATTAGTGCTGTCAGGCGTGACCAGCCGAGACGAAATCGATCAGTTCCCTTATCGTCCGCGACTGGTTCTGAACAACATCGGTGAAATCGCCGATTAATAAAGCAGGCCGCCTACCAATACAAAATAATCAGGAATCTGTCCTGCTTCAATCCACTGCAAGTTGATGCCCAGCAGTTTGCTGGCGGTCAGACCGACGTTTCCTCCCAGGGATTCGATAGAATATCTCATTTTTTCTGGGTACCTGCAAGGTTCGCCAGTTTTTCGCGTGCAATTACCTTCGCCGCAGATTTTGCAGTTTCCAGCGCTGAGGGATCGGCTCTGGGGATATTGTTTTTCCAAAGCGTAGAGATGATCGGTCAAATCTGCTTTTACCTCTGCCATGAGCGTTTCCCAGTTTTCTTTTTCTTCCTCCTCCAGGATCATCTTCTTGCCCACGACATAAAGATTCTCGAACCTCTTCCAGTAGTCGACCGGATCAAAGTCATAAGTAGGGCAGGACCACACCTGCTCGTAGTTCTCGCATACTTTGCAGCATTCTAAGAACTCTTCTACATTGACATATCCTTCGATAAACTCGTCGACTTTAATCGTCTTTTCAAATGTTTCAATCTTCATATACAAAGTTTACCACAAAACGTTTTTGTGGTAAAATAGTTTTAGCAAATAAGCAGGAGGTGGATCATGGCTTTTGGTATTTTTAAAAAGAAGAACACGGCGGATATCATATATATGAACGGACACATTTACACGCAGGACCCAGCCTTTCCATGGGCTGCCGCAGTAGCCTGCAGAGAGGGCAGGGTTTTAGCGGTAGGAGACTTCGAAGCGATGGAGGAAATCTGCTCTGACGAGACTGTCATTCACGACTTAGAAGAGAAGTATATGTTCCCGGGATTTATTGATGTTCACGGAACACCGGTTTTGAAAGTATTTGAGGACAAGTATTTAGTGATAGACCCGGTTTGGGATTTGGAAACGGTTCTTGCAGCGGTGACAGACTATGCAGAAGACTGTGACAACGAGGTGATTTTTGCTTATGGTTATAACGAGAATATCCTGGCAGATTACGAGGAACCTGCGGAAGCCCATAGACTTTTGGACGAAGCGGTTACAGACCGCCCTGTTGTCCTGCTGGGCATCAGCGGTGTTCATTGCTGGATTAATACTCTGGCCAGCGACATGGTTACCGAAGCGGCTGAGGATGAGGGGCTGGAATACATCTCAGCAGACTATATCCTGAATTACCTTTCTCCTTTTGATTTTGAGGAAGTAGAGCGAGCTGTCCTGCAGAATACACAAGATCTTGCGGATAGAGGCATTACGGCAGTATTGAACCTATGCGCGCCGGATTACCTCAGTACACTTTATCAAGATTGTCTGATTACAATGATTGGCGAAAGCATGCCGTTTAAACAGCGCTTTATAAACAGCCTGTACGTCAATCGTCCCCTGAATCCAGAATTAATCCTTCACAAGCTCTCCACAGGAAAAACCAACTGTACAGAACTTGGAGGTCTCATCACTTATGACCATCTGAAACTGGAGGTCAGTCAGGACGAAGAACAAGCCTATTTCTCACAGGACGCATTAGATGCCATCTGCCTTGCTGCGGCTGAAAAAGGCTATCATATTCATCTGGATGCAGTGGACCAGGAATCTTTTGAAAAAGCAGCGAACAGCTTCCATCTTGTCAGAACCAAAGGCTGTAAGCGCAACACGCTCATTATCGCTGGAGAAGTCGCAGCGGAAGAAGACGCTCCATATCTTACGACCTGGCCGACAGATTACCTCAACGAATCTGTCTTCGGCCACTGCCGCAGCGTCAGCGAAGCCATCGACCAGCTTACGGTAAAAGCTGCGGAAATCATCGGCCGAAGTGAGGACTTGGGCAGCATTGAGCAAGGTAAGATTGCAGACTTTACCGTCTTTGAGGAGAATCCTTTGGATACTGATTTAGAAGTATTTTCGAAGATGCACGCCGCTTTGACAGTAATCGACAGTCAAATAGCTTATGATGTAGATGAAGAATGCATAGAAGAAATGTGCGACATACTTTTGTCTATGCGGTTATAATCTTCTTCGTTTTATGTTATACTAGTATCAATATTTCTAACCGAGCGCGAGGAGACGGACATGAAAAAGAAAGTTTTGACCAATTTAATAATATGCATGTTAGTATGCTCTTCTATTTTCGTTGTCACAGGCTGCGGCAAAGATAAAGAAGAGACGCCAATCGTACATCCAATCAAAATTACCATCAGCATCGATTATCCTGCTAAATCAGGACTTGACGATGTGGAAGAGGTAGATTTCAAAATCGAGGAAGACTCCACCGTCCTGGATGCGATCCAACTTTACTGTAACGTCAACGAACTGCCAGTAACGGTTGAAACCACTGATGCGTCTATCCAAGGCATCAACGGCGTAGACAACGGAGATTACTCCGCTAAGAGACATTGGCAGTACAAGATAAATGGAGAACTATCTGAAACACCTGAAAACGAAAAAATATTGAAAGACGGTGATACCTTAGCTTGGGTCTTTAAAAAGTAACCTGCTTTGCGAGGGGATTATATTGAAATCGAAGAGAAGAGAGAGTTTGAACCACATCAAACTCTCTCTTTTGTTTCACCATATTTATCTCACTTCTATGATTCCGTCTCTGATAAGATTTATAAAAATTGGCGCCAGCTGCGGATCAAACTGCCGTCCCGCCTCATTTGCAATAATATCCAAAGCTTTGTCGACAGCCATTTCTGCTTTATAACTTCTCTTTGATACCATGGCGTCAAAGGAATCTGCAATGCAAAGGATTCTGGCCATAAGCGGTATGTCCTTTCCGCCGATTCCTCTGGGATAACCCTGTCCGTCATATCTTTCGTGGTGTCCGATAACCGCAGGTATGACGTAATCCAGAGACGGCAGATGACGGATGATTCCAATTGAAAGGCTTACATGGGTCTTCATAACCTCGTATTCTTCCTCTGTCAGCTTGCCCGGTTTATTGAGAATATCTTCGTTTATGCCAATTTTTCCAATGTCGTGCAGAAGGCCTGCTTCATAGACAATATTAATACCTTCTTCATTCATGCCGTACGCCTTTGCCAGTTCCCGAGAATAATAGGCCACATTCTCTGAATGGCTGAAGGTGTAGTGATCCTTGGCATCAATCGCAGCAGTCAGCGCATAGATTGTTGTCGAATACTCCGAATAGATTCCCGGCTGATAAGCCATCTCAAAGGATTTATCTTCACTGCCATCTTGCCCTTCCTTATAAATCATCACCCTGTTTTTTCCGGCCTGTTTTGCATAATATACCGCCATATTGGCGTGGTTGATCAGTTCGTGATAGTCGTCCAGAGGGCACACTCCCGTGGCAATACCGCAGCTGACCGTCAACGCTTTCATGGCGTATTCTCCCGCATGATTTATCGTATGGTTCATCTCACGCACTCTCTGGGAAATCGTTTCCGCCAGTAATTTGACTTCTTCTACGGTTCGTTCAGGCAAAAGTACCGCAAATTCTTTTCCGCTGAAACGGGCAATGACACATTCGCCAGTAACCTCTTCCTGAATGATCTTTGCAATCCGTTTCAGTGCCTCGTCCCCTTCTTCATCGCCGTAAAGCTGATTATACAGTTTAAAATCATCCACATTGATCATAAGCAATGCGCCAAAAGCATAATTCCCCTGCGTACAACATATTCCCATTGTCTCGTAGAAGCATTTGCGGTTGGAGACACCTGTCAGATAATCTCTTCTCGCTTCCTCATAGGCCGCTTCGTATAGACGAGAGTTTTTGATAGCGATGGAAGCTACAGAATTGATTGATGAGAGGAAGCTGATATCTTTCTGTGTGTAGTGGCGGCCATTGCTCTTCGCAGACATTAAAATAATGCCAACATAGTCCGGTCCGTCGCTGATGCCGACAAAGCATTCTATCTGACTGACTGTCAGCCGTTGTTTCTCCTCTTCAGACAAATTCTCATAGCAGGCGGTTCCAATATAATCTTTCATCAGCATATGTCCATTGGCATTGCTCAGCAAGTGAACGAAACCGGCCTCACTGGAGATCAAATAATCACCGAAAATTTCCGCGTTGCTCAGCTTTAGTCGATACCGTCCTTTATCATCTCTCAGAAAAATGTAGATATGTTCTGAGGATAACGTATCGCCAATGACTTTCATGACTTCGGATAGAATTTCTTGCAAACTCATGAGATAGGACATTTTCTTGCTAAACGCTACAATACTTTTGGATTGAACGTTCTCTTCTCTTTCAAATAGCTTATCGAGAAGCAGGTTTAACAGCATATAGATGATAATAGTTACAATGATAACGGTAAAGGATATAAAAATTGTAGTCTTCGTTTCTGACATAGAAAATGATTTCTGCAGAAATTCTTCGTAATCGGGAATGATGCGGTAGATGATTGTCATGGAAAAAAGAAATGCAACGCAATAACAGTTGGCTCTCGACGTCAGGGCATCGAGTTTAAATAATCTCTTTTTATAGAGTGCGTAGTATATACATCCGGCCATGAGGATGCCTGAACAAATATCGATGGGAAATCCTTTGAATAAGGGAACTAACAGCAATCCGTTGCCAGCAGCCAAGATAAATAATCCCAGCCAAATGGGGCGCAGCTGCTTTCTTAAAAATGCATTTTTGTCGTTATTCTCATAGGCCATTTTGACACATTCGCCCACAGCCCCGGCTGCGCCGATAAAAAGAAATACAACCGGCCATGAAAAATCGTAGATATAGGATTGCCCGGCTGCGGTTTTAACGACCGTAGGAGCCTTCAAAAGAAATTCCGTCGTATAATTAAATAGCAGCAGCAATATAATAGCGGCCGACCAGAAACACACATGATAGGTTTTCTGCACCTCTATAAATCTTCTTAGAAAATGAAATAGCATGAGGGGAATCATCAAAAGCCCCGTCAAAGAAACGTGAAACCAGAAGTTAACTGACGGCCAATAGCCCATTCGCATAAACCAGGATCCGCCTGTCCATATGATCATTACAAGCAGGAGACCCATAAATCCATTGATCTGTTCATTTCTCTTTGTCGTTATAAGGGACAATAACTGAAAGGTATAACAAAGGAGAGCAATCACCGGTATGATAGAAAAACTATATATCATGGTTTCCTCCGTCTTCTTTAATTTGCTTAGTCATTTAATAATAGTATATATCTCATTCTTCTTCAACAAATTTTTTCATTTTTTTCTAATTATTTACAACATTGTAGCTGTAAACAAATTAAATGTTTAAAAAAAGGGAATCTGCCATAGATTCCCTTTTACTTTTAATCCTTTATCTTATATACAACCTGCGCTCTCCTCTTGGAGCCGTCCAGATGTCTTGCCATGGCCTCTTTGGCTTTGACAACATCCCGTTCTTTGATCGAGTCGAGAATCGCTTTATGCTCTGCAAAGATTTCCTCCAGATACTCGCTCTCATAGAATAATACTTTCCGGGTCTGCTCGATGTATTCTTTATAGGAGCGCAGTACCTGCGCCATAAAACGACTTCCCGTGGCATTATAGATGATATCGTGAAAATCCGTATTGATCTCCAATACTTTCCTGCCGTCTTTTCTCGTCGTATAAAATTCCATCAAGTCACTTTGATCCTGCAGGTTGCTGATTTCCTCTGGCGTAATCCTGTTGACAGCCCATTCTACAGATAAGACTTCCAATGCTTTTCTAACTGCATAGATATCTTCGATATCCTGCTTTGTAAAGCCCTTGGCAAAACAACCTCTATTTGGTATGTAGTCGATCAGGCCCTCGTTTTCTAACTGCTTAAAAGCCTCTCTAATGGGAGTCCTGCTCACTCTGAGTTCTGTTGCTATCTGATTTTCCTTGATCTTTTCTCCAATCTTATATTCGCCTTTTAGGATTCTGTCCCTGATAATATCGGCGATTTCGTCAGTCAGTGAGAATGTATTAGAGAATTGATTACTGCCAGTCATATTTCGCTCCTTGTTACTAGAAAATTTATCTACCCTATATTTATATCATTATAGAATATGATTTTCAAGTACTTGTGTGTGGAAGTCAAAATCTTTTATCTGCAGATAGTATTCTGCGGAGTCGACCAGCGCTTTCATAGGGCAGAGACCGATGATTTCTGTACCCGTAACCACGACACCATATCTCTTTGCTTCAGCCTTTACCAGTTCCGTCACACGGTACAGCGGCGTCTGCTCGTAGTTGGTCATGTTGATGGAAACCTGGGCGTACTTCTTTCCAGTCACTTCGTCCTCTATATCAAAGCCCATGGCCTTGACGCACTTGAGTCCGCCGTCTTTTTCTCTGATGATCTTGGCGATGTCTTTGGCAACCTGTACGTCGTCAGTATTCAGGTTCAGATTATATGCGACGAGAGGCGGTCTGGCGCCTACAGCCATCACACCGGCAGTCGGATGGATCTTTCTGCCGCCAAAATCAGGTTCCCAATCCGGTTCCTGCACTTTTTCGGCCATGCCTTCGAACTGTCCTTTTCTGATCTTCACCAGGTTCTGTCTCTCTGGCCTAGTTGCTGAGTATTCATAGAGGAATACCGGTACGCCTGCTTCCTCTGCAATTCTTGCGCCCACGACTTTGGAAAGCTCCACGCAATCCTCTGTGGTGCAGTCTTTGATAGCCAGGAACGGCATCACGTCAACAGCGCCCATTCTAGGGTGTTCGCCAGTATGCTGCGTCAGGTCGATCAGCTCAGCCGCCTTCTTTACCAGTTTGACGCTGGCCTCTTCCACACCCTTTGCATCACCGATATAGGTGATGACGGTTCTGTTGTGGCTCTCATCGGATGAATAGTTCAGCAGTGTGCAGCCCGGTGTCGTTCTGATCTGATCCACACACGCTTCGATAACTTCCGGTCTTCTTCCCTCACTGATGTTAGGAATACTTTCAATAATCTGTGCCATTTTTCTTTACCTCCTATAGGAACAAGTCGTACTATCAAATTTATAAACTTTCCGCTACCTGATTATAAAGCTCATGAGCGATGCCGTCCGCTTCGTCAAACATCTTCTGCCCCTCTTCTGCATAATACTTCGCCTTCACCTCATCCTTGATGCCCGGAAGGTTGATCTTCACATTGAGCCAGGCACCTTTGATGCAGCCCGTCAGATTGAGAATAGCGACGCCTAAGTCGCTGGCAGCGTTGGGATTAGACTTGCCAATCATGGTCTTTGCCAGCATCAGACCTTCGTAACCCAGCTGCATGGTTCTGAAAGGAACCTCTGTAGAAACCAGGGTTCCATCAGCGATGGCTTGCTTTCTGGCCGCTTTCTCCTCATCTGTCGTTTTCGGCATTTTAAATGCAGCCGCAACCAGATTGAAGGCTTCTGTGTCCTTGTCGATGCCCTCTACTAACTCTTCGTAGAGCGGCATGCCCTTTTCCTTAGCATTTTTGCATACTTCTTGATAGTCCGCATACTTTTCCTTACCAAGGGTCAGGTCGGCCACCATCATGAACAGGCCTACACCCTGAGCTCCGGCAAGGGCGCTGACAGAACCGCCGCCTGGCGCCGGCGCGTCAGATTTTAAAACGTCGAGATACTCCTTTACCTGCATATCAACTAATTTCATTATACTAAGTTTCCTTTCTTTATAACCTGTAACGCTAAGTTGGATCCAAAGCGATAACATAACATTTCCATGTTCGGCGCATTCCAAATGACCAAATCGCCCTGCTTGCCTTGTTCCAGTGTTCCAACCAGATGACCTCTGTTAATCGCGCAAGCCGGATTGATGGTGACTGCCGTCAAAATTTCCTCCGGCAGCAGTTTGTACTTCAGACAGCCCAGGTTCATGACGAACTGCAGGTTGAGAGAAGGACAGGACCCCGGATTAAAGTCCGATGCCATCGCGACCGGAATGCCCATTTCGATCATCTTTCTGGCTGGTGCAAAGTCCGCCCCCAGATAGAAAGAGGTGGCCGGCAGACACATTGCAGTGGTTCCCGCCTTTGCCATGGATGTGAGGCCTTCCTCATTGATAGCGATCAAATGCTCACAACTAACCGCACCCATTTCTCCAGCCAGGACGGAACCGCCAATGGCCTCAATCTCGTCCGCATGAATCTTCAGGTCAAAGCCGCAGGCTTTGGCGCATTCCAAATACTTCTTGCTCTGCTCATAGTTAAAGACGGAATCCTCTGTAAACACGTCGGCAAACTCCGCCAAGCCGTGTTCTTTCACATAAGGGAGTAATTCTTCACAGAGCATATTGATAAATTCATCTGCTCTGCCCTTGTACTCCTCTGGAATCGCATGCGCTCCCATAAAAGTAGCCACGATATCCATCGGATGGTCAGCATTGAGTTTTTTCAGAACCTCAAGCATTTTGACTTCGGTGTCAAAATCCAGGCCGTAGCCGCTTTTTCCTTCACAGGTAGTGACGCCCAGGCCCATCATCTCATCGAGAAAACCTTCTGTCTTCTGATAAAGCTCCTCAAAACTTGCCGCTCGGGTCTTTCTGACAGTGTCCAGAATGCCGCCTCCGGCTCTGAGAATGTCTAAGTAACCTGCGCCTTTCAGTTTAAGGGGAATCTCGTTCTGCCGATAGCCGCCGAAGACCATATGGGTATGACCCTCTACCAGACCCGGCGTAACCAAATTCCCTTCAGCGTCTATGACGGTTTCTGCGTCTTCTGCCTCTGACGGAAGGATTCCATCGGAGGTGATTTCTTTAATGATGCCGTCCTCAATTAAAATTGCAGCATTCTGCAGCTTCAAATTCTCAGCCTGCTGCTTTCCCTTGTGGCTGTAACTGCCAACTGGCGTCTGCAGGCAGCCAATATTTTTTACTAATAATGTCGCCATTTATTTATCCTCTATCTATTTCTCATCCAAAAGAATTTCTAAGGCTCTCTCGTACTTTTCTTTGTACCAGCCCTTTTGGGAGATGGTAACGGATCGTGAACGCGCATTTCTAGATTCGTCCAAATTATGCTTTAAATCTGCGATTTTTACTTCTGTTGCAATCGGATTGCTTTTGATCGCTCTGATATAATCGTAATAGTCTTCTTTTCCGTGGGTCAGAAGAATGACTGCTTCTACAACTTCCGGCGGAAACTTTTCTGTCAGGTCTGCTTTTTTGTACATGGTATCTTCGAGAATGTCGTGAAGCAGTGCAACACACGTTGTCGTCTCGTCACTCATCTCTTCTGCGATATGGGCAGGATGGAAAATGTACGGGATACCGCTCTTGTCCGTCTGTCCGTGATGTCCTCTGTATGCCATCTTCATCGCTGCTTCTGTTAAAGGTGTATAAATCATGTTGCTTTCCTCCAAGTGTAATGTGATAATACCGCGAGAGACTGCACAAATACAGCCTCTCGTCAGCTTTTATCTTATTTTACAAATTCGTCTACCATCTTGTCAACGAGATCTTCGTCGGCCATATATGGAATGGTGATATGGCCTTTGCCGTCGTAATTCTTGTTGTATTCTACTGAGGTAGAAACGGCATTTTCGTTTCTCGCCCAGTTTCTTCTGGCAACGCCGCCCATGACGTCCCACATCATCGCGGAGTTGATGATTTCGTCTACTCTTTCGCTTCCGTCCAGAAGCAGGCCAAAACCGCCGTTGATGGCCTTGCCGATGCCAACACCGCCGCCGTTATGCAGCGCACAGAGGGACATGCCTCTTGCCGCATTTCCGGCAAAGCACTGTACAGCCATGTCTGCCATGACATTGGAGCCGTCTTTGATATTGGAAGTCTCTCTGAATGGGGAGTCGGTACCGGATACGTCGTGGTGGTCTCTTCCCATCATAATCGGTCCGCATTTGCCCTCTCTGACCAGTTTGTTGAATGCCAAGGCGATATCTCTTCTGCCTTCTGCATCCTGATAGAGGATTCTTGCCTGGGTTCCTACAACTAGTTTGTTCTTCTTTGCGTCTCTCACCCATACCCAGTTGTCTCTGTCTTGGGCTCTTCTCTCAGGATTGATGCAGTCCATGGCAGCCTTGTCTGTCGCATCCAGATCTTCTGGCTTTCTTGACAGGCAGACCCATCTGAACGGTCCATAGCCGTAGTCAAAGAGAATCGGTCCCATAATATCTTCTACATAAGAAGGCCAGATAAATCCGTCCTTGTCGTCGCGTCCGTTCTTAGAGATTTCTTTGATGCCGGCATCGTACATTGCTTTCATAAAAGAATTCCCATAATCAAAGAAATAGGTTCCATTCTCTGTCAATGTTTTGATGGCATGATAATGTCTGTGCAAGGTCTCATCCACCTTCTTACAGAATAAATCTCTGTCTTCGTGAAGCAGTTCTGTTCTCTGATCAAAGGTCAGACCCGCCGGGCAGTAACCTCCATTGTATACGTTATGGCAGGAAGTCTGGTCTGAAAGTAGGTCGATGTGGAAGTTCTTTTCTACTGCCGCCTCTAAGAGATCTACGATGTTACCGTGATAAGCGATAGTAATGCTTTCCTTTGCAGCCAGTTTTTCGTTCGCTGTCCTGAAGATCTCGTCGATATCGTCCATGACAACGTCAACCCAGCCCTGGCTGTGTCTCGTTTCGATTCTGGAATAGTCCACCTCGGCAAAGATGCCTACAGCATTGGCGATGTTGGCCGCCTTTGGCTGTGCGCCGCTCATGCCGCCAAGCCCGGAGGATACAAAGGTATGTCCTGCCAAGTCTCCCTGTTCTGCTACACCTAAGTACTTTCTGCCTGCGTTGAGAATCGTATTGAAGGTGCCATGTACGATACCCTGTGGTCCGATGTACATCCAGCCGCCGGCTGTCATCTGTCCATAGTTTGCAACGCCCATCTCCTCTGCGATTTCCCAATCGTCCAGATTGTCATACTGTCCGACCATGATGGAGTTGGTGATGATGACTCTCGGCGCTGTCGGTTTTGATGGGAAAAGCCCCAAAGGGTGGCCTGACTCTACTACCAGGGTCTGATCCTCCGTCAATTCCTCTAAGTACTTTTTAATCAATCTATACTGCAGCCAGTTTTGGCAGACCTGACCGGTTTCACCATATGTAACCAGTTCGTAAGGATACAGCGCAACGTCGAAGTCCAGATTGTTTTCAATCATGACCTGGAACGCTTTGCCTGCCAGGCATTTGCCCTTGTACTCGTCAATTGGCTTCCCATACATTCTGCCTGTCGGTCTGTATCTGTAGGCATAAATTCTGCCACGTGTAGTCAGCTCTTCCATAAACTCAGGAGCCAGTTTCTCGTGCAGTTCTTCTGGTACGTAGCGAAGGGCGTTTTTCAGTGCGATCTTCGTCTGCGCCTTAGTCAGTCTGAAACCTCTGTCCGGCGCTCTTCTGATTCCCTCCTCAAACTCTGGATAGTCAGGATATTCCGCATCCAATTTGATGGTCATAGCGCCTGCAATTGTTTTATTATCAAGCATCTTAAATCCTCCTTCTATAAAAATTCTAATTGATATTTTATTTATTTTAATGTGACGACTTTTTCTACTGCTTCGAGCAGACTGTTGTCTTTGATCATTTCATCGAATTTGACTAATTCGTCGTGCATGATGATGTCCTGATCGATTGGATCAGACAGCGTTCTGATGTAATCGTAGGCAGCTTTTGTGGCAGGCGCAAGATTTTCCACCTTACTCTCGCCAATCTCTTCTCTGAGCCAGATGCCCTGTGCAGCAGATGCCAGCTCGATGCCGATCACTTTTTGCGCATTGTCGAGAACCATTGCTGCTGTTCTGGCAGAAGTGGTACCCATGGAAACATGGTCTTCCTGGTTTCCAGAGGAAGGAATCGAATCGACGCAGGCTGGATGGTCATACACCTTATTCTCTGAAACCATAGATGCCGCCGCATACTGGGCAATCATAAAGCCAGAGCAGACGCCGCCATGCTTTGTGAGAAAGCCTGGCAGTCCTTCTGAAAGGGCTGGATTGATCAATCTCTCCGCTCTTCTCTCAGAGACGTCCGCCAGCTCAGAAATAGCCATCTTCATGAAATCGAAGGCCAGCGCCATGGGCTGTCCGTGGAAGTTTCCGCCTGAGATGACTTCATCCTCGTCTGGGAATACCAGCGGGTTATCTGTCACTGCGTTAATTTCTTTTGATACGACGTCATACACATATTTGATGGCATCTCTCGATGCACCGTGAACCTGCGGGATACATCTCAGGGAATACGGATCCTGTACTTTAGTCGGCTGAACATCAAAGGCATTCTTACTGCCGTCTAATAGGGTTAGCAAATTTTCTGCTACGATCTTCTGGCCTTCGTGGCCTCTCAGTTCTTGAACCTTTGGGTCATATGCCTTGGTAATTCCATGCAAGGCTTCAGCCGTCATAGCTGTCGCGATATCAGCAACCTTGAGCAGACGCATGGCATCCCAGAGCACATTGACCCCTACCGCGGTCATCATCTGTGTGCCGTTATTGAGGGCCAGGCCCTCTTTTGCCGCTAACTCGACCGGTGTAATACCAGCGTCTTTCAGAGCCTCTGCCGCATCTACCGTCTCGCCTTTATACTCTACCTTGCCAAGTCCAATCAGGCCCAATGCAATATGGGAAAGTGGGGCAAGGTCGCCAGAAGCGCCAAGGGAACCCTTTCTTGGAATGACCGGATGTACCCCAGCATTCAGCATATCCACCATAGTCTGCACCGTGGAAAGACGGATACCTGAATTTCCTCTGGATAAAGCGTTGCAACGAAGCAGCATTGCTGCTCTCACATACTGTCTCGGATACGGTTCCCCGAGAGCACAGGTATGGCTGATAATCAAATTCCTCTGCAGATCTGCCGTTTCTTCTTTAGAAATCAACACATTAGCAAATTTACCAAAACCAGTAGTTAAGCCATAAATGACGGCGCCTTCTTCCAGTTTTTTTTCAATATAATCTCTTGCTTTCTGTATTGCTTTCTGTGCCTCAGGGGCAATTTCTACTTTTTCATCTCCGCGGCAAACGCGAATGACTTCCTCAACTGTGAGGTCACGTCCGTTGATAACAACTGCCATAGTAATCTCTCCATTTCCTTTAAATCTTTATGCGCGGTAATGCATAATAATTAACTAATCACTTTGTTTTTTTGATAACTAATATTATACAATTTTTCAGAATATAACTCCATACTTTTTTACTAAAAAAGCTAAAAATATCAGCTTTTCAAGCATAATTTCAGAAAATTCTTTACCAGTTTCTCCTTTTATTTTTCCCCTTTAAAACTTTAGTCTATTAACACTTTACCCTGTATATTTATTAAATACAATGCGTCTGTGTGTAAAAGGATTGAAAATACAGGGCGGCGTGAGTTTTTTCTCCCAGGCTGATTGTACATGCAAAAAAACAAAGCTAAAAAGCATGATTTCAGAATAAGGCAAGGGGAATTTTTAATAAATATACAAATCTTCCATATTTATTTCGATTTTTTCTATACTGTCTTAGAGCAAAAATGGTATAATGGTTCCACGATCTTTCGATGTTATCGTTAGGTTGGAACCATTGAATCATGTGCTGTGATTCTATTTTTGAAAGGATGCACATGGTATAATGGTTCCACAATCTTTACGGCGTTGCCGTAAGGGAAAATCATAAATATTTATAGGGGAAAAAGAGATGATGAAAAGGGAAAAAACACTCAGCATATTGCTGATACTGACACTGGTATTCTCCATTGTATTCAGCAGCGTATCCGTTTCAAATGCCGCTACCTATACAGGTAAATACTGGCTGAAAGTCAATGAACAACGAAATGTCGTATCCGTTTCAAATGCCGCTACCTATACAGGTAAATACTGGCTGAAAGTCAATGAACAACGAAATGTCGTATCCGCTTATAAAAAGATTGATGGAAAGTGGAAGCCGGTCAGGGCGATGCTCTGTTCTACAGGATTAGGCGGCACCACACCAAAGGGGACTTTTTATACACAGGGGAAATGGCGCTGGGGTGCGCTGATGAACGACGTTTACGGTCAATACTGCACACACATCACCGAGGATATTTTGTTTCATTCGGTATATTACAAAGACTGCTACAAAAAAAATACTCAGGTGACTAGTCAGTTCAACTTGTTAGGGAGCGCCGCCTCTCACGGCTGTATCAGGCTTTCGGTCATGGATGCGAAATGGATTTATAACAACTGCAAAGTGGGAACCAAGGTTACAGTCTACAGAAGCGCTACTTCAGGTCCGCTGGGAAAACCTAAGCCAATTAAGGTGTCTCAGAGCCGTTATGCCTACTGGGACCCGACAGATCCAGATCCGGCTAATCCGTATTTTAAGATACGAAAGCCAGTAATCACTGTATCTTCTAAGAAGAAATTAAACGTGCAGTACGGCAGTAAGTACGACCTGAAATCCTACGTCAATGCAAAAGATCCAAATACCTTCATGAATCTGAAGTCCAGAATCAAGGTCAGCAAGGTGCAGAAGTATTCTTCCACAAAGAAAAAATATGTGAAGGCGTCTTTTACGACCAAGTCTCTGGGTACATATAAAGTTACTTATACCGTTAACGATCCGTACAGCAAGTCTGCATCCAAGATCGTTAAAATCAAAGTGGTCGATAATTTAAAAGCGCCGGTCATATCAGGCGCAAAGAACCGCACTGTAACCTGGGGTGACAAAAACGCACTAGGCAAGGTAACCGCAAAGCAGGCTTCTGCCAGCAGAACGTCTGCCATAAAAACACATATCAAAGCGCCTGGCAGCAGCGAATATAGGGTTTACTCCAATGCCAGCGCCAAAAAATATGTCTTCAGCAAGACCGGGACATACTATGTAAAATATGTGGTCAAAAACAAGTACTCTCCATACAAAGCGGCCACAAAAACGATTAAAATCACCGTAAAACAAGGTGCCGTCAACAAAAAGCCTGTTCTCACAATTCCTGCGGACAGGACCGTCCTTATAGGTGCCGTCAACGCCTTTGAGGGCGTATCCGCAGTACATAATGGGAAAGACGTCACAAGTCGCGTAAAGGTCAGTATTCTAGCTCCAGGGGAAACGGAATACACCAGTTATACCCAAAGTGAGGCAAAAGCCTACACTTTCAATCAGACTGGCGAATATAAGATTCAATATTCTATTAAGAATCAATACACGCCGTATCAAACTGTGACAAAAGTACTGTCAGTGAACGTAAACGCTAATGAAACCTAAAAATAGAAACCTCCCAGCTAGATCAATCGGCTGGGAGGTTTTTTATAGCATAGGAAATATTGTCTTAGTATGTTTTCTCCGCCATTTCCCTGATGACCTCCATAGAGCAAGTTCCTCCTACATGAAAAAGATAGATTCCGTTTGACCATATGAGGCTATTGTTGTCGTTGCTGGAGTAGGCGTACCCCTTATAGCCGTTTACTTTCGTCTCTTGCAAGTCGCCTGTCTCCTTATCCAGCCCCAATCCCAGCCCCTCAATATCACCCGTCTGAAGATATGAGATTTCTTCCCCTTCCTCGTTTTGATAGATAATGGAATACTGCTGTCCTTCAACTTTATCCTCGTAGATGACTTCATAACCCGCAGGAACCTCCGGCTTGATGTAAGTGAACTGTTTCGTCAGTCCGTCGGGATCGTCCACTTTAAAGGAGACGTCTAAAGAGCCTTCTGCCTTATTGTCCTTTGTAAGCCACTGGACAATTGGCCTGCGGATAGCCGCAGCACCAGCAGCTGCGGCCATAAGCATCGCTGCAATTAACGCCATCGCAGCAGCCCTCCTAATCCGGTGTCTGCCTACGCTGACATAATTTCTGTCGGCAAGTCTGGATATCCGCTTCATTTCTGTTTGAAAGCTGCCAGAAAAGGTGTCCTGCTCATTAAAATCATCTGCATCTGGAATACAACTAAACTCTTGCTTTACCGCCTCAAATAGCGCAGCCCGCAGCTGCTTTTCCATCTGCCTCACCTTCCTTTCTCCAGGTTATCCTTTAATATCTTCCGAGCCCGCTGTACTCTTTTCTTTGCCGTCTCCGTTGTAATGCCCAGCAAATTTGCGATTTCTGTTATCTTGTAATCGTATACACCATAAAGGTACAGCGGATATCGGTAAGTCTCCGGCAAGCTGAGAATTTCGTTAATTAGTTCGTCGATTTCAACCTTGTCAAAAACGCTGTCATCTTGGCGCAGTTCGCTATCGGGCAGTAAGTCAATATCTTCTATAGAGCCCGCTGTCGCTTCCTTTTTTGCAATTGTCAGCGCTGCGTTTCTAACTATAATAACCACAAAATTTTTAGTTTGGGGACAATCAATTTCACCTACCTTGTAAAAATTTTTAGCAATGCGAAAAAAGGCCTCCTGTACCGCGTCCTCTGCCAATTGGTCGTCGGTAAGAATGCCTTTTGCTACATAGTGCATCAGCTTTCTATATTTCTCATAAAGCTTATCAAATTTACTCTTTTCCTCTTTTGCATCTAGGAGGGTCAGAAACAGAGTCATCATTATTTTCTCGCTTCGGCAGCCTTTGCGTGGCCTTCCAAACCTTCGCCGTATGCCATCCTGGCTACGAGAGGCGCAATCGCCTTCGATGCTTCTAAACTCATGCTCTGGTGTGTGCAGGTCTTGAGGAACGTGCCGACCCAGACGCCGCCAGTGTAGCGGGAGGCTTTGACCGTCGGCAGGGTGTGATTGGTGCCTGAAGCGTAGTCACCGAATACCTCTGCGGTATTTCCTCCGATAAATAGAGAGCCATAGTTATATAACTGTTCAACAATATCATCTGGAGTCTCAATATTGACTTCCAAGTGCTCGGGCGCATAATCATTAGAAATCGCCGCGGCCTCCTTCAAAGAATCCACTACGATGACCTCACCGTAATCCTCCCATGATTTTCGCGCAATGCCCGCCGTGGAAAGAACTGCAAGCTCTGCTTCGACATCAGCAATCACGTTTTTTGCAAAGTCTCCATCAGTCGTCACCAGGATGCCCTTCGCATTGGGATCGTGTTCCGCCTGCGCCAGCAGATCTGCCGCAATGGTTTTGCTGTCGGCTTTATCGTCCGCAATGACTAGTACCTCGCTTGGTCCGGCCACAAAGTCGATGCCGATTTGTCCATAGCACTGACGTTTCGCCTCGGTTACATACTGGTTGCCCGGACCCACGATCATGTCTACCGGTTTGATCTCCTCTGTGCCGTAAGAGAATGCCGCAACCGCCTGCGCTCCTCCCACTGCATAAATCTCATCAGCTCCGGCAAGATCCATTGCCACCAGCGTCTTATAGTGAATCTTAGACGTACCTTTGACTGTCGGGGAACAGGCTGCCACTCTTTTGACCCCTGCCACCTTTGCCGGCGTAATCAACATTAAAGCTGTAGAGTAGAGGGGATAGCCGCCCCCAGGAACATAGCAGCAGCAGGAGGACACCGGAATGATTCTGTGTCCCAGATAGATGCCGGGCTGCGGCGAATAGTTTTTAAGTTCCGTTACCGTGCCGCGCTGGGCTGCCGCAAACCCCTCTATATTGGCTTTTGCTTCTTTCAAATCTAAAAGCTCCTGATCTGTCATCTGGTCATAGGCTTCCTCAATCTCTTCGCGACTAACTCTCAAGCACGTTCTTTTACAGGCATCAAAGCGTTCGTTGTACTTGTGTAATGCTTCGTCTCCCCTTGCACATACATTATCTATGATTGCAGTCACCGCATCACGGAGGGCACGATTGTCCTCTGCGGTCCTTTCTTTTGATTGCTTAATCACCTTCATTTTGTTACCTCTTTTTCTATATTCAAACACAAATCAATTCATCACATTACTATATTAAAGCAAAAGATTGCCGCCTTGTCAAGGCTGAAATAGAATGGATGCTGCGGGCTGGGCACTAAAAGCAAAATAGAGGCTGATAGCAGCCTCTATTTCGTGTATTTTATTCTCCTTCTCTTCTGCAGACCATCACAACTGCCGCTGCTGACAGCGAAGTGATTAACAGCAGCGTCCACAACATCAGTTGGGCGCTGTCACCAGTCTGCGGCTGGTTGGAATTTTCTGCTGTCGCCTTGCTGCCATCATTGCTCTTATTCGGTGTCGTCTCGTCAATCTCCAAATGTTCATCGTCCGGAAGTTCAGGTCTCACCACATCGTCACCGCCCGGATTTTCTGGGTCCTCCAAGTTCTCGTCTGGCGGAAGTGGTTTCGGGTCCGGCGTAGGATCTGGCTCCGGTAGAGGATCTGGCGTCGGTGTAGGCGTTGGAGGCAATGGCGTTGGTGTGGGCGGAGGCGTCGGTTTATCTTCTTCGGCGGTGTTAAAAACAGTTATCCCGATGCGCAGTGTGTTATTAGAATCACAATCCGCAGTAAACGGTTTCCCGTCAATCATGATTTCTGCACTTTTTTGCCCGCCAATCTCCGTTACATTACCGACAGCCATGGTATGCACGGTATTGTCAAGGATGTACCCTTTCGGTGCTTTTGTCTCTTTAAAGGTATATTCTTTCCCGAATTTTATACCCTTGTCAAAGGCGAGCTTCCCTGCTTCGTCACTAGTTGCAGTTCCAATTGCTTTACCAGCCTCATTATACAGAGTGAATTCAGCGCCTGGCAATAATTTTAAACTGTCTTCTGCATCTGTTTTCGTCATCTCTAAACGGATATTATCACCACTGATGGAACCGTCAAGGCCCCCGGCCATTAAATCCACAGACCCGCTAGTCGCATATACCTCTTCAGCAGAACCGTCAAAAGCTATCGTATTTTTGATTTCACTCAGGTTGTTCGTTATATCTGTCTTAAATTTAACGGTATATGATTTGGTCAAGTCCAGCCCTGCAGGCAGCTTCATCTCAAGCGTCTTAGTGTTCTCATCATATTTTGTTGTCAATTCGCTGATTTCGTTTCCATCAGCACCATACAGCTTCGCACTTTTATCCTGATACTCAAGTCCTGGAGGCAAAACATCCGTAAGCAGCGCATTCTGTTTCGTGATATTTGCTCCATTTTTATTAATCTTGACTTCCCAGTTAACGGTATTTCCCACTTTATAATTGGTGCTCTTATCTAAGGAAGGCTTGAAATTCACCTTTACGGGTGCCTTTACCTTTAGACTGCCCTTAAACTCTTTTGCTGTCGCCTGGCAATTATTCGTTACATCCAAGCTTTCTGTACCCTCCGCAATATCGCAAGCGGTCTTCAATGTAATCGTCTGTGACTCATTCACGGAACCAGGAAAATGAATAATCGGATTGCCGTCCTTCATTTCATAATAAGGGGACGTTTTGCTAACAGCTGTTCCAATGGCCTCATCGTTTACCATGAGACTGCCTTCGACAAAATCGTGGCCGTCTGGCAGGGCCTCTGTAATGATCCCATTGGTCAGCGCATATTTATTTGCATTAAAGGTAATCGTCCAATCGAAATAACCTTTTCCACCGTACGTACTGGCTGAGGAGTCAAAAGTTCCATTTTTTTTCAGCAGTGCAGAGTGGTTAACATCAACTTTTACTTTTTTGATCTCCTGCTCGTCAATTCCTTCATATTTGAGTGTTGCGCGGTTCTCAAAACCAGTGGTATTTCCGCCGTTTTCTACTCTGAATTCTGTAACTTCTGTTCTATAGGTGATGCTGACCGCCTTATTTCCAACATTATTTAAGGTAAAAGTAATTTTGTTTGGATTTGCTTCATCTATTTTATACGTTACATTCTTCCCAAGCTGTTCCTCACCATCATATTTTATGCTGATACTTTTTTCGTCCAGCTTCTGCTTATCACCAATGGTATCTGTAATAGTAACTGGTTTCACTAAATCTTTTTTCCCATTGTTAACATTAATCGTCCAATTAATCCAGTTTTTCTCTTCACTTGTTGAAAACTTGCCATTTTTTGCAAAGTAGATAAGCTTATCATACGGACCGAGAGCGTTCCCCCAGTCCTCGTAGTCGCCGCCAATTTTATGCGTGTCATCCACCCACAGCGCGGCAACGTTACTTATGGATAAACCCGTAAAACCATCATTGTTAAAATTATTGTCTTTTAAGACTTTAATCGTGTAATATACCCAAGCTTTTTGATGATCCGCAGACAGCGGAATGGTCATCGTCGGTTTGCCTTCCTTATTCGTGCCAAGTTCAGGCGTTACTGCTTCTGCTTCTGCTTTATTATCTCTTGTATAGTTGATGCTTACGCTGTCAGCCACAAATTCGGCACCACTCTGCGCATTAATCGTGTCTACAATCTTTGCAGCGGTAAAATGATCATTTCCTTTTCCGTATCTGACTTCGATTTTATAAGTGAGAAGATAATTACCATCCTTATCAAGCCTTTTTTCCCAGCTTACTGCTCCATCTTTCCCCTTCTGCACAAAGGTATCTCGCACCTTCACTTGGGCAGTTGCTTCTGCTTTTGCTTTATTATCAGCACTCTTTAGGGTCGCCTTGTTTTTCACTGTCACACTGTTATCGAGATCACTGCCTTTTGCTGTGTACCAAACCGTATCGCTGACAGTAGTTCTGTAAGTGAGTACGTGGGAACCTTCGCTGACATCATTGGGGAACGTGTATGAAAAGCCTTCGTCCGTCAGATGCAGTGATTCGTCGGCAATGACTTGCTCTTCCATTCTCATACTGCCAGAAACATAAGTCAGATGATTTTTGTTATACGCATCTGTAATGGTATATCCAGCCAGGGTATCTTCTTTATCCGGCGTCGCTGTAATGGTCCACGTCACAGTGTTATCATCGTTCAGTGTACCCTTCTTTTTGACGGTGATTTCCTTTTTTTCTTCTTCCGGTTTCTGATAAATATCAAAGCTATCCACATTGGCAGGGAATTTGCCTAGGTCAAACTTGATCGTGCCGCCTTTTGACTCATCTACTTGAGCGCTGCAAGTTATCTCCAAATGCCCGGAAACATTGTTTTCGGGCAGCGCTTTGGTGAACTTTACAGTGATCATTCGCTCTGCGTTAATTGACCAAACAGCGTACCCGTCTTTGCCTACGGAATAATCGTAGTCAATATTAATCCCTGACAAATCCAACTGCTCTGGCAATGCTGGCAGAACATAGCTTGTGCCTTCCTCTACCTCCTCCGGATTTGGAATAGTAAATTCATACCGAATCGCGACGGGATCGCCGTCCTTTACCGGATTTTCTTTGCTATATTCTTCTTTAGTAATGGTATTATAGAAACTAAATCTCGTCAAAAAGTCAGAAAAGTCATTGTTCATCACGTCTTGTTCGTCATCTTTTTTCTCGTCTTCTGACGAATCATTCCCACTTTCTCCGGAACCAATACTGTCTTCTTTCGGTTTATCGATTGTCTCCCCATCAGAATTGCCATCGTCAATCTGCCCCGCGTCACCGTCTCCAAGGCCTTCATCTCCATTTTCGGCGATATTTGTTCCATCGCCAGCGCCTAAACCATCTGCCGCCGGGTCCTCTGCAAAGGCGACCTGACAGACAGCGATAAATATCATACACATAGCCAGAAGGACAACAAAAAATTTCTTCCCCTTTTTTAACATTTTACACTCTCCCTTACGTTTGACTTCTCTATATCAAATTGGTTATTTTTACATAATATAACACTTGATATTTTACCTTTTTCTTACTCGTTCGTAAAGGACTATGAGCAATAAAAACATTGAAATTCCAATAAATAACTGAAAAATAACTCACAGCAAAGACGTCTGGCTTAATAAACATATTTTTGTAAAATTTTTGGCAAAATGCACTAAAAAAGACTTTCCTAATTAGGAAAGTCTTTCAATTGCATCTTATAAAATAAAATTAGTCTGCAACATATGGAAGCAGCGCAACAATTCTTGCTCTTTTGATTGCTGTCGTTACTTCTCTCTGATGTACAGCGCAAGTTCCTGTGATTCTCTTAGGAAGAATCTTACCTCTTTCGGTAATGTACTTTCTAAGCTTCTCTACGTCCTTGTAATCAATTGCTTCTGTTTTATCAGCGCAGAATTGGCATACTTTTTTTCTTCTCATGCCACCACGTCTTCTATCCATCATGATTCATATCTCCTTTCCTTAGAATGGAACATCTTCATCGATTGCCTGGAATGAATCCGGCATCTCCTCAGGCATATCGTTGCCTCTAGGAGCACTGGCGCCAGCATTGCCGCCGCCATAATTTGAAGATGCATTCTGTCGTGGAGCGGAACTGCCGCCTGACGGTCTGTCTCCCCACTCTAAAAATTCTACTCTGTCTGCTACAACATCGGTCGTATAAACAGTGACGCCATCTTTATTCTGATAGCTTCCGGTCTGAATTCTTCCCTGAACACCGACTAATCTGCCCTTTGCAAGATATCTCTCACAGTTTTCGGCCTGCTTGCCAAAAACCGTAATTCTTGGAAAGTCTGTCTGCTTTTCGCCGCCAGCCCTAACTGGCCTGTCAATAGCGACGGTAAATGTCGCTACCGCCATCTGTGTTCCAGAAGTGTATCTGATTTCCGGATCGCGGGTAAGTCTTCCGATTAGTACTACACTATTCATTCTTAACTACACCCCATTCCTATTTAGCGTCTTTGTTGATGATGATGTGTCTCATTACATCGTCAGAGATTCTCATTCTTCTGTTCAATTCCATAGGTAATTCTGTGCTTGCTTTAAATTCCATTACAACATAGTAACCCTCGAATTTCTTTTCGATTGGATAAGCAAGTTTTCTCATTCCCCAAGCATCTACTTTGTCGACTTCTCCGTCCGCTGCAATAATTGTCTTGACCTTCTCAATTGTAGCTTCTCTTTTTTCCTCTTCTAAAGTAGGATCGATAATGAACATAACTTCATAATTTGTCATTGGTTTCACCTCCCTGTGGACTAAATGGCATAAGCCCTGTGCTTATGCAGAGATCTTGCGTTTAAACACGCCTTATTATTATACACATATCAAGTGATAAATGCAAGTACATTTTTGCAAAGCTTTCTATGCTTTCTTTTCTGGTACTAATTTAGAAGAGTCTTTGATTCTTATAGCCACCTGCGTGATGTATTCCTCTTCACTTGCCATGGCAAAATCGTTGATGCCCTTTTCAAACGCATAACCAGTTAACCTTAGCTGTCGTTCATCTGCATAGTCAAACATTTTTTCATATAACTCCGGAAGCCTGTCCCATGTGCCTTCTAAATAACCGCACAAGTACACCCCACTTGGTTTGATCATGACATTTTTCACCTTTTCACCGTTCATAATCGGAGAATACAAACCATCATACTTGTCAAATTGTTTACTTTTCACTTTTTCTAAAGAAATATAACTGCCAACTCCCGCGCGATATTGTTCTGGAGGCCATGTATCTTGTACATATTGAAATACTTTTATAAAGTCGTCGTCTTCGAACTGATATGGAACTGTCCGTAAATACTCCGCTTTCTGCTCAATCATTTGTATTTCCATGTCGTCAATCTGTCGGCAGAGCAAAAGATGTTCCTGTTTTTGTGCCAGCACAGCCTTTACCCTCTTCAGCTTTTTGATTTCTTCATCAATATCCTTCTGCTTACGCAAGATGGTCTGCAGGAAATCCTCTGTATCAAAAAAATGCACAAGTTTTTGAATTTCGCTGATACTGAGATTAATTTCTTTTAGC
Organism: Emergencia timonensis; assembly: GCF_900086585.1. Taxonomy (GTDB): domain Bacteria; phylum Bacillota; class Clostridia; order Peptostreptococcales; family Anaerovoracaceae; genus Senimuribacter; species Senimuribacter timonensis. The sequence goes on along the minus strand of NZ_FLKM01000008.1, from coordinate 529,318 downwards.
ATTCGTATAAATTCAAATTCTATGCTCTGTGTGTAGTCATAATACCGATATCCGTTCTCACCTTTATGTGCCGGGGAAAACAAGCCAATATTGTCATAATAATGCAGCGTCCTTTTGTTCACGTGATGCAGCCTTGCAAATTGTGCCGTTGTCAGTTTTATCATTTCTTTTTTCACAAAATTCCCTCCTTGACTTTACACCAACTAGATAGTTTACCATTAGTATATACCAAACAAAAGGAGATAGAAAGGAATAGAGATATGGCAGAAAAAATCGTATTAAGAGCGTTAAGGAAAGCAGATTTCAAAGCACTGGAAAATGTAATCAGAAAAACATGGAGTTACGATAAATTCGCCACTCCCAAAGCAGCTGAAACACTAGCCAGAGTGTACTTATCAACCTGCCTTGCGAACCAAACGTATGCTCAGGTTGCTGAAGTGAACGGAATTCCAGCCGGTTTAATACTAGGCAAAAACATCGCAAAGCATCGGTGCCCGTTAAAATACCGCCTGCGGCAGTTCAGTGCAATCACACGGCTGCTGCTTTCAAAAGAAGGCCGTGACATCTTAAAGTTTTATAAGGATATCAACGGTATAGACAGCCAGCTGCTAAAGAAGTGCAGCAAAAACTACAAAGGCGAAATTTCTTTGTTTGCATTATCCCCGGAATACAGGGGACTAGGCATCGGTAAGAAACTGTTTCAATGCCTGCTGAATTATATGCAAAGCGAAGGTATCAAAGAGTTCTATTTATATACAGATACCAGCTGCAATTTTGGATTCTACGAACATCAGGGGATGAAACGTCAGCAGCAGCATAAGCAGTTTGTCAATATAAGGGGTCAAAAAGGAGAGTTGGAGTTCTACGTATATGATATGACAGTCTAATGGCTGTAACGTCAAAAAAGCTCGTACATACCGTTATGGTATTGTGCGAGCTTTCTCATTATGACTGCGCCATGACCTATTTCCACAGCTTATCGGGATAAATCCCTTTGTCCTTCATGGACTGCAGGGCGCTTACCACGCCTTCCTTGTCTTCCTTATATGTGACGCCGTACCACCTGTCTTGTGATTGAAGCACCTTGACAGATGCCTTGTCTTCTTTGATCAGCTGATCTACCACCCCGGGCAGAAAATATTCTCCCTTCAGCGGGTTCTCCGCCAGCGCTTTATCCAAAAACGCCGGGAATCTCGCTTCCATCTCCTTGACAAAGGACTCTGTAAAGCCCCAGAAGTTCATAGAGACGGTAGTTCCTTCCGCCAAAGGGTACCAGGAATCACCCTCATCCTCTGTATAAGCGATTTCCCCATTGCGCCACATGATTCTCGTTCTCTCCACGATATCCTGCAGAGTGCCGTCCTGGGAAACCTCACAGACACCCCTCGCCACATGGCCGTTTTCCGTCAAAGTGTTCTCCAGCAGATAACCTATCATGCAGTATCTATATTTTTCATCGTCTTTTGCTGTCGCTAAGTAGTCGTAGATAGACTGAAAAGCGCCAGGACCATAATAGTCATCCGCATTAATTACCGCAAAAGGTCCGTCTATGAGTTTTCGCGCACTGAGTACCGCATGACACGTGCCCCACGGCTTTTCCCTCTCTGCTGGAACCTGGTAGCCTTCAGGAATGTCAGTAAGCTCCTGAAAAGCGTATTCCACCTGCAGGTGTTTTCCCGCTCTCTCGTCGATCAAAGCCCTGAAATCCTCTTCGTTCTCTTTTTTGATAATAAATATGACTTTTTCAAAGCCCGCCATCATAGCATCGTAGAGAGAAAAGTCCAAGATAATCTCTCCTTTATCGCTGATTGGATCGATCTGTTTAAGACCACCGTAGCGACTGCCCATGCCGGCAGCCATTATAATCAAAGTTGGTTTTTCCATCGTTGCCATCCTTTTCTCTGTGATATTATGATACTTATTTTATCCCATCTCATATAAAATTACAATAGGCGGTATGCACTGGCATACCGCCTTAATTTATTTCCGCCTATTCAAATAAACTGCGATCAAAGAATTACACCATTTTCCGCCGAAAAACCCTTTTTGTCACCACAAAGGACAGGATACAGACGGCAACCATGGTCAGCATCGGCAGACAGCCGAAGTTAAAGGCAAAGCCGCCCAGCTCCACCAGCGGAAACTGCAGTACGCTGCCCACCGTAGACATGATCACCGGCATAAAGGACAGAATCCGCTGCAGCCACTCGAAGCTCAAGGAGGAAAGCGTAAGCGGAATGGTATAAATCAGCAGCGCCGTAATCAGCGCCATAAAGGATGACTTTGCAAAGGAAGAGCAGATCACCACAATCCCGGTAAGTCCGCACATCGCCGTCATCCAGAGCAGCACCGCATAGATGATGGTCTGTCCCATGGTCATGGCGTATGGCACGCCGGAATAATCGCCCGCTGTCATTTCGAGCTGAATACTCATACTCCATCCTTCTGTGCCGAAAAACAGCACCATCAGCAGCCAGTTGACCAAAATGACAACGCCGGCAACGACTGCGGTGAAAATCAAAGACGCCGTCACCTTTGATATGGCGCACTGCTTCTTTCCCATCTTTGACGTCAGAATCAGCGCATCTGTGCCGCGCATGTATTCATCCGAGAAGACAGGAGAGAGGGCTACGATGAGAAAATACCCCATGACCAGGAGCAGCATGGGCATATATCCCAAAAACTGCTGTTCTCCACGGGCATAATGAAACTCTCTGTGGGAGGAGTCTGCACCATAAAGTTCTTTGACGGACAATCCGTTGTAGTTGCCCGTTTCATCCAGAAACAACTTACCTACAGAGTCATAGGCGTAATCCATCCGCGCATAAAAATCTGTTTTCTCGATTTTTTCCTGATGATCCAGCAGAATCTGCTTTACGGTATCGTCAGTAAGGACGCCTTCATAGGGTTTCGTCAGTTCCCTGTCCACGGCAATGGCTCCAGCGCCTTTGCTGTATCCTCCCTGATCATTCATCACGCCCATGGACGGCATGGCGGTAAAGATATAGAATACGAGATTCAATCCGATCAAGGCAACCAGCCCCGCCCAGACGATCTTTCGTCTGCAGATCTTCTCCAGTTCAAATCCGATTAGTCTGCTCATTGTTCTTCACCTGCCTCTTCAAAATAATACAAATACAGATCTTCCAAAGTCGGCGCAACCTGTATCGCCTCTTCCATCGGCTTTTCGTCCGACACAATACGAAGCACTGTGTCGCTTCCTTCGTGTTTTAAATTTCCCACGTTATATTCAGCCACATAACGGTCTACCTCTTTGCCTTGTACTCTGCACTCCCATACCTTGCCTTCAACCTCTTTCGTAATTTCCTCTGGCCGTCCCTGATGCATAATCCTTCCACTCTTCATCACAAGAATCTGATCCGCAATATACTCGATGTCAGATACGATGTGAGTAGAAAAGATGACAATCTTGTCTGAAGACAGAGAACTGATCATATTTCTGAATTTCACTCTCTCTTTTGGGTCCAGTCCGACAGTCGGTTCATCCAGAACCATGACCAGCGGATCGTTAAGAAGTGCCTGCGCGATACCCAGTCTCTGCAGCATACCGCCTGAAAAGGTTTTGATCTTCTTGTTCCGCACCTCCATGAGCCCTACTTCTTCAAGAAGCTGCAGGGACTTTTCTTTCGCATATCCCTTGCTCAGCCCTTTCAGAGAAGCAAGATACAGCATGAATTTATAGGCAGTAAAATCAGGATAATAACCAAAATGCTGTGGCAGATAACCCAGAACGTTTCTATACTCCTCGCCCAGACCGGTGATATCCTCATGATCGTATTCCACGCGGCCTCCCGTAGCCTGCTGAATATCGCAGATAATTCTCATCAAAGTCGTTTTTCCAGCGCCATTGGCGCCCAGCAGCCCATAGATCCCTGGTCCCAATTTCAGCGTCACGTCATCTACGGCTGTTTTCGTATCATAGACTTTTGATATATGATTCAAATATAATTCCATTTGTTATACCCCTTTCCGCTGCTTCGCAATAAGATGGCTGCGGCAGCAATGAGCAGTACCAAACTGGCTGTCAGTATTGGCACCGCCACCATGTACTGAGAAAAAATCTTCGCAAATAAGGTCTGATTCAGTGCACCGTTAATCCACAGCATAATCAAAGATAAAAAAACTCCTGTTCCCGCCAACACGTAATTGGTACACCTGTGGCGCAGTTTTACAATCAGCCATAAATACAAGCTGTTAGAAAGATTGAACGGGACAAGGATCATGACAGCCGTCAAAGCGAATTTTGTGCCGCTAAGTCCTGTTATAAAGATGGCAGCGCCCAAAACGAAAAAATCCACACATCCCAAAATCAACATTTTCACGGCAAAGATACTCCGCAGATTATGTCTGCACGACATTTCCAGTTCCCACATATTGTGTCCATAGCTTCTGATTAGTTCGCAGCCGCCGATAATTCCCAACAGGGGAGTCACGATTGAAAACGTTGTAAAGAGCTGCGCCCCATTAGATCCTGTAAGTCCGCTCAAGACGAGCAGGAGTACCATTGCCTGAAGAATCCAAGTTGTAGGGGAAATGTATGCAGCCAGCTCTCTCAGCCGCTGTAAAAAGGGCTTCCCCTGTGTCAGCGGCTTATTCGCAAGAGCCTTTGAAGCCAGCAGCTTTGTCATTGCTTTCTGCTCTGGTCTCGGGACAGGCACTGTATATTGACGCAGTGCTTTCCGCAATCGTTGCTCTTCCATGTGTCTCCTCAAAACAGTCCCTCCTTCTCTAATATTTTTTTTAATTTGTTTTTTCCCTGTCTGAGACGTGATTTCACTGTGGGAATGTTAACTCCCGTAACCTTAGCAATCTCATTGATCTTTAAATCACTGTAGAAACGCAGTATGATCACATCTCTCTGCATCTGAGGCAAAGCATTCAGCGCCGTCCTGACGGTATCCGCCACGGCTATCTGATTCCCTATATCTTCTTTATCAAATGCAGCGGTAAGCCCTTCTTTTGCCTCTGCCTCATCTTCAATAAAACAGTCGTCCCTTTTGCGCAGACCGTCATTGCAGGCATTGCTGGCAATCTGAAATAGATACGGCTTAAACCGGTCCTTTTCAATATAAGAGTCCATGTAGCGGATCATTCTCAGAAAGGTATCCTGCGCGCAATCGTAGGCCAAGGCTTCATCTCCTGTCTTATAATAGCAGAATTTGAAAATCTGATCGTAATACCTTTCTATGAGAATTCCCAGCAGATCTCTTTCTCCCTGTTTAATTCTCGTAATTAATTCTGCGTCTTTCACCGGGGGAGCTCCTTTCTTTATAACATAGGGACTATCGTTCAAAAGACATATCCCCTATGTTTCAAAGAACGTACCTTGCGAAGCGTCGCCCCTAGCGGGCGGCATAAGTGCATTGGAAGCCCCGGCACAGCGACTGGTGAAGTCAGCGCTGATGCAGGTCTCATGCCAGAACGCCCCCGCTTTCGCTAGTTCGCGTTTACGGCTGGGCGAAGGGACCTCATGCACTCATTTTTTTAAATCGAACGTTCTATAATAGTAAACCCGTTTGATATACCAAAAGGATTCAAATCTAAGGAAAAATAAAATTACTTTTTTGTTATACTTCTCATTTGCTTTTCGATATCTTTGAAATTCCAATGTTTTCTTGCATTTTCCCAGGAAATATGAAACAATAAACACGAGGTATAAAGTTTCCAAACTGGTCCCAGAAATAAAATAGGAGATAATAAAATGAAAACAATATATGCACAGGCCTGCCCCGGCAGCGTCGTCTTACAAGAGAAAGAACTACCTGCTCCAGGTCCGGGACAATTGCTTTTAGAAGCCCAATACTCTACCATGAGCCCAGGCACAGAAAACGGACTTATGGGAGAACACATTGTTCCGCTGCCAACCAGCATTGGCTACAGTATGGCTGCAAAAGTCATTGAAACAGGTGAGGGCGTTACCGATTTCAAGCCCGGCGATAATGTGGTCACCACTGGCGAGCACGCCCAATACCTAATTATGGACCAATACAACTGTACCCCTGCGCCAAAGGGGATTGATATGGAGCAGGCCGCCTTTTTCAACCTGGGTCATACCGGCATGTATGCCCTCAGAAGGGCTAATCTGCAGCTGGGTGAGCCTGCCATTGTCATGGGTCAGGGCTTTGTCGGCGCAATTACCGCACAATGTGCTAAATGTGCCGGCGCGCTTCCTATCATTGTAACAGATTTAGATGAAGAAAGACTGGATATGGCAAGAAAAATGGGTGTCGACTTCGCCATCAACCCGGCCAAAGAACCAGAAAAGCTGGCTGAAGTCGTTAAATCCCTAGACAGAGGCGGCTGTCCTGTCATCTTTGAGGCCACCGGCTCCAGACAGCCTCTGGAACAGGCTTTCGAGCTGGTCAGCGAAAGGGGAAGGGTCGTCATGATCTCCCAGGTTCATGGGGAATCTATGCCTAACTATGACGATAATCTAATGCAGAAGGGCGCCAGCCTCATCGGCACTTATGTCAATTCCAAACCGTTTGCCCTCAAGCGTGCAGATTTGGTCATCAAAGGGGCTTGGCCGCCTATAATGAATGCCAACCTGCAAAGATATACTGGTACTGACATCTGGACTTGCGATGAAGATATCAGAGTCTTCTTGGATTTGATCCACTACGGCAAATTAAATATCCAGCCTTTAATTACGCACAGATTCAATTATACAGGTATTCCAGCCGCCTATGAGCACGTTTGGAATTTAGATCCGTCTCTTGTCGGCGGACTCATCAAATGGATATAACCAAAATTTAACCGTTTTTTTACAGTCTTCGGTTTTGTAGCGGGTCCCTTCATGGTATAATGAACACAACAATATTGACAGCGTTGCTGCAAGGAAGCGTTCATTGAATCATGACCTTCGATTCTATTTTCAAAGGTATCGTCATGGTATAATGAACACAACGATATTGACAGCGTTGCTGCAATGTAGTGGATGTTTAGGGGGGGTCTGTTATGAAAATCGAAAAAATGAGAGAGAAGAAGAGAGAATACGGGTATACATATGCACAGATTGCTGATTTATCCGGTGTTCCCCTTGGCACTGTTCAGAAGATTTTTAGTGGTGAAACCCAAAGCCCCCGGTATGACACTGTCATGGCGCTTGAACGAGTGTTTAAGGAGAAGATGGTAGTAATGGAATACACACCAGCCTATCAGGTGCGCAAGAAACCGGGAGAATATACCATCGATGATTACCGTGCGCTCCCAGAAGACCAGCGAGTTGAGCTGATTGATGGATATTTCTACGATATGGCGGCACCTACCACCTTCCATCAGTTGATGGCGGGAGAGCTATATCGGCAAATCGCCAACTTTATTGTAGACCAAGGCGGAGATTGTACGCCGTTTATCTCACCTGTGGATGTGCAACTGGACAATGACGAGAGGACCATGATTCAGCCGGATGTAATCATTATCTGTGATGCAGAGCAAATTATAAGGCGTAACATTGTCGGCGCACCGGATTTCGTTTTGGAGGTTATTTCTCCGGGAACGAAACGGAGAGATCACGTCATCAAGCTTGCCAAATACGCGGCTGCCGAGGTGAGGGAATACTGGATTGTAGATCCTTATCAAGGGCGAGTCATCGTATATTTCTTCGAAAGCGAGACTGGACCCACAATCTACCCGATTAACGCTGACATCCCTGTCAATATCTATGACGGGGAACTGGTGTTGAAATTTCAACGTATAGCAAAATGGGCTAAAGATGAATTATAAAATTAGAAAGGGATTTCCCATGCAAATATGCTAGGAAATCCCTTTTGTATTTCTGTCACGCAAAAGGCAATATGTCTTTCAGATAGACTCTGCTCGCAGGACAGGTTTGATTGGTCCCTTTAAGATGAAGATACCAGATTCTCGAATCATGGCGTTCAACAAAATCTATGTTTTTAATGTTGACTGCAAAAAACCTGTGACATCTGATTACATCATCCGAACAGATTTCTTCCAGAACCCTTATGAGGCTGGTTCTCTTAACAATATACTTTCCCTGCAGCGTATAGATCGAGCAGGTCTTATTCTGAATTTCCAAGTACAAAATACTTTTCAAAGGCACCTTTTCAATTCCTCCAGACCCCTTTAAATCCAAACACCGCCTGGATTCCTCGTTTTGCCGCTGCCTGTCAGCAATGGCGTCCAGATAGAGACTTACTTTTGCTTGTATATCTATCTTGTCTAAAGGCAGAGACAGGTAATTGCATCTTTTATATGCCTGAAAGGTTGCGAGGGGCGGAAATCCGATTAAATTATAGCTCTCTTCCGTTATAAACAATATTGGCGTTTGCTTGTAAATGTGGTACTGACGAATCATCTTCTCCATGATATAGCCGCTTCTTTTTCCCAGCCTCACCCCCAGTATAAAGAGATCGAAGGTAATCTCTCTTCGCGTAATGATCGTTTTGGCCTCCTCTGGATCGACAGTGGAGATCAAACAGAGCGAATCTTCAACACATCTGCAGATACTGTCCGAAAGTACAGCAATATCCTTTTTTTCTTTACACAAGATGAGAATATGAATCATGAATACCCTTTCTGACTTATCAATTCCAAAAGCACTTTCTTTTCGAGTGCATTTTCTGCATCTGAGGGTCAGCTTGTTGAAGCGAAGTCACTTTTCAAATACTATTACTGTATAATCTTGCGATTCAGATGAAGAAGGAGGAAATTATGACAATTTTACCTTTTATTTGCCTCGGTATGGGAATTATCTGCGGTCTTTTTGTCACCGCTCCCAAATTTACGTCCGCATCAGAAAAAGTTTCCACTGTCGCGCTAATCTTTCTAATGCTGTCCATCGGCGTAGGAATCGGATTAGATCAATCTGTCATAAGGCAATTCGGCACCATCGGTATCCATTGCGTGGTCATTGCCTTATGTGCCATTGGCGGCAGCGTACTCTTTACTGTTCTATGTGAAAAGACAGTTTTGCCTTTAGATCATCTCGACAAACAACTCAGCGAGAAAAATCTGACCCTTAGCAGTGCCGCCGGACAAGAGGAAACGGAGAAAAAAAGCACCAGTCATCTCGTCTGGATCATGCCCTGCAGCATCCTTGCAGGTCTTTTTGCTGGCATTTTCTTCCGTTCTTATCTAAATTCAGATATAATGGATACTATTTTTACTATTTCCCTAATCGTCTTATACGTCTGCGTCGGTATCTCCCAAGGAGCTAACAGAGAAGTCTTCCGATTTGTAAAACGCCTGGGTTTTAGAATCATCTGGTTATCAGCAGCAATTCTGCTGGGCAGTATTCTGGGAGGAATCATCGCTGGTATCCTTTTAAGACTGCCTCTCTATGTATCGGTAATCTCAGCAAGTGGTATGAGCTTTTACAGCATCACTGGAGCTTATATGACACAGGCTTATGGATTGGAAATAGGCACCTACGGTTTTATCGTCAACGTACTGAGAGAGTTTTTTACAGTCCTGCTGATGCCCCTGCTCATAAAGATCAGCTTAGGCAGTCCGATAGCAGGCGGTGCTGCAGGCAATATGGATACGATGCTGGCTCCCGTCACTAAATTCGTCGGCGTGCGTCTTGGTCTGGTGACCCTGATTACGGGCACCATATTGACCTTGCTCGTTCCCATCGTCCTGCCCGCTGTCGCTTATCTTTTCCATCTATAACAGAAAAGTTATTTTTCCTGATTAAACATGAAGATCATCTCGCTGACCAACGCGCCGATTGCCGGATTCAGATTGCCTTCTTTCCAGGCCAGAATCACATCGTTAGACACGCCTAAATCGATAGACAGAAAGTCTTTTCCGGCTGACTGTAATGCCCACTCGTCGATAATCGCAATACCAAAACCATTCTGTACATTAAGCAGCATGGACTCTATGTTATCTACCTTTACCTGGGTCGGCACAAAACCGAAAGGTTTGCAAAAACGCTTGTTATTGACTTCTGCCAGTTTGGTCTCTTCCGTAGTCGGCACAAATAGCTTTTCTTCTTTAAAATCGACAGGCGTCAGACCTTCCTGCCCAGCATACTTGTGATGGACAGAATAAATCATCTTCAGTGGTACAGTGGTGATCGTCTTGGTCATAATATCCGGATAGTCATCTGTATTGCCCTCTAAGGAGAGGATGACATCGACTTTGTCTGAACCCAGCGCCTTCAACTGGCCTCGAAAGCCATAACTGCTCAAAGCGATATCCACATTCTGAAATCTCTTTTTAAAGTTCTGCAGTGCCATAGGTATGGCCTCCACGTTTTTCCACCCATCCAAACAAGCCAATCTGACACTGCCGATCTGCGCATTGGTCAAACGGTAGGCCTGTTCCTTTGCCCTGGCCAAATTCTGTCTGTACTCAGAGAAGAAATCGTAAAAGAGGCCTCCCGCCGGAGTCAGCTGCGTCGTCTTCTTGCTCCGATCAAAAAGGGCGAATCCCAATTCCTTTTCCAAATGTGAAATATGTCTGCTGATGGCAGGCTGCGATACATACATCTCTTCTGCGGTTTTGGTAAAGCTCAAATTCCTCGCTACGGCCAAGAAATAATCGATCTGTAAATCATTCATCTCTGTCCCTCCATCCCAAACATCAAAATTTTCTGAATAATACTTTTTTAGTTATAATAATTATACCAAATTATCGATTTTACACAAGGCTCAGAATCTAGTATATTTAAGGTAACAAAGGAACCAGTTGGAAACGGTTTATTATATAAGGAGATAACATGAATAAGACAATAAAAGGAATGCGCATGGAGAAGCCTGCAAGGAAAGAATCCAGCAACATGTTGATGATGACAAATATCATCAAAGGCGTCAATGCAGTTCTTAATCCGGGTAAACCCGAGATAAACTGGTTTGCCCCCGACCCAGAGGCCAAGGCTGCCATTCACATCAGAGACGGCAGAATTGATAAGAGCCTTTCTAACAGCAAAGCATTATACGGCGGAACCATAGACGATCAAAATCTGAAGAATGTCAAAGTCGTTGCTTACGACGGCCGGGACGGAGGCATCTATGCGGAAGGCCCCGGCAGTAAGGTTACCGTGGACGGCGCATATATCAGTACCGCTGGAAACGGCAGCGGTATTGGCGGCCCCTCAAGCGGCGCAGCAGTAAAGCGCGGCGCCAGCATGACCCTTAAAAACGCCGTTATCAACACCAGCGGCAGAACTAGATACTCCACTGCCGCAGAAGAAAACGCAACACTGCGGGTTTACAATTCTGTCATCTGGTCCCACGGCATGCCTTTCGGTGATGAGATTCCTGAGCCGAAAGAACTGATGTCCACACCGCCGCCGGCACTGGAAATCAAGGGCAATACTCGTACTCACTGTACGATGAGCAATTCACAGTCCTATTTTTACAATACAAAAATCATCTGCGACGGCTGGGCGGCTCTTTCAACGGAAAGCTCAGAAGGGTTTGTCTATTTAGAGGCCAACGACTGTGATATCATCTGCACCAAAAGCGGCTACGGCGCTTATTCAGACCCGGGCTGCCACGATGTATTCAACAACTGTTACATCGACACCAGTTGTATGATGGGCATCGTTGCCGGAAACAGTGATATGACCTTTAACAACTGTAAGGCAGAATGCGGCACCTATTTTGGTCTAATGCACTGCGTCAACGGCTGGCAGGAAGAAGTCGCAGAAATGATAATCAACGGCGGCGAAATCCACACAGCAGCAGAAGCATTTTTAATCAAGAGTCACAACGCATTGATCGACTTAAAGAACACTAATATTCAATCCGACAAAGGCATCCTTGTCAAAACAATCATTAACGACGACCCATGTACAACCAAAGTGACCGAAGACGTCTACGGCGTCAATGTCAGAATGAAAGACATGGAAATCGAAGGTGACTTGATTCATGAAGACAGCGAGAGAACGATGTGGGTTGAATTAACCTCCACATTGATAAAAGGCAAGATGGAAAACGTAACTCTCGCTATGAATACGGGCAGCAAGTGGGTTGCCACAGCCGACTCAGCCATTACTTTGATTACAGATATCAATACAGCACAAATAGATGCGCCAGAAGGTGTGACCATTACGGCCATCGCCTCAGAGACGGCGGAATATACCCTTGCCAGCGGCGGTAAATTTGTCGTGACAGAAAAATAGGCGGAGGCAGGAACATGGCAGAAATTATAAAAGCATTACATACAGGAATCAGCGTTCTCAATATGGATGAGGCGCTGAATTGGTACCAAGAGAACCTGGACTTTTCCCTGGTTAGTGACAACTATGCGGAACCTCTTCACGCGAGAATCTGCTTCATTAAAAAAGGAGATTATCAGATTGAATTGTTTCAGTATGATTTCCCGACCCCCCTGCCAGACAGCAGGAGGATGCCCAACGACGATCTTCAGACTGTAGGCACCAAACACGTCGCCTTCGAAGTCGACAATATGGCAGAAATGAAAGAACGTCTGCTAAAGAATCACGTGGATATTGCTCATGAAGTCATGATGGAAGGAAACAACGTCATGTTCATCCGGGATAATTCCGGCGTCCTCATCGAGCTGATCCAGAACAATTAACCTTTGATTATATTAAGAAGCGCTTCAATATATATTTGCTATTATTTACCTTATTTTGAGAGGAGAAATCAAAATGTTACAGAATAAGAAATTCGCAAAGTATGCGATCCTGTTCATGATACTGGGTATCGTCTACATGTTCATGTACTCCGGTCTGCAAAATGACCACATCAACATTATTAAAACGTTCAGCGCATGGGACAGCAACAAGACTATGTCGCCATTAACTGCAGGAAACTTTGCCTGCATCGTACTGACCTTTATCTACGGCACCTTCTTTATCAAGTTCGGCGTCAGAAAAACCTTGATGCCGTGCTTTATCCTGGCAGCAGCAGGCTGCGTAGGAATTGCCATGGCTAACGGTTTAACCGCCTTTGGCGGAGAAGGCAATTATACGCTTTACGCAATCTCCATGTTTGTCGTCAGATGCACCTGCATGATTTTCCAGATGGGCGGCTTTATGCTCTGTGCCAACTGGTTTATCAGATACCGCGGCCGCGTCATGGGGATCATCACAGTAGGTTCTCCTTTATTTTCCGTCATCGGCACCTCCGTTATGACTACATTTATTCAGAACAACCTGGGCGGTGACTACAGACCGTTTTACATCGGCATCGCCGTCATCATCATTGCTATGGCGCTCGTTACCTGGTTCGGTCTCAAGGATACGCCTGAAGAAGCAGGCCTCTATCCTGACGGAGCAGATCAGCCGCCTAAATCAGAATCAGAAGTCGAAGAAGTACAGCTTACAGTCAGCCAGGTACTGTCATCAGTAAAGGGCTGGAAACTGATCATCGCATTCGGTGCATTTACCTTTATTATCAATGCCTGCATGGGTTCCATGGCCGCCCGCTATATGAGCCTTGGCATGGATGAAAGCGGCCCATATGTATGGTTTGCAGCACTAAAATGGTTATCTGTCGGTGCAATTCTGGGAATACCAATGTCCTACGTCTTCGGCTGGCTGGACGACAAATTGGGATCTGTCAAGACCTCCATTATCCTGGGGCTCTGTGAACTGCTTCCGGTGCTGGGTCTGATGTTACAGCCAGAAGGCGGCAGTGTTCCTCTCATGGTTATGTGGGGCTTTGGCGTAGCCTGCATGACTGGCGGGGTTCCAACTATGCATCCTTGTATCACAGCGTACTGCTACGGCCGAAGAGAATATCAGTCAGCTAACCGAATCATCATGGCGATTCAGTTGATTCCATCAGCCTTTGCCGGTCAAATGATGGCTGGCTTCATTGAAAGCGGTCATGCCAATACCGGTTACATCATCCTTCTCGCCGTCGTTGCAGTTGGCGTTATTGCAACAGTTTCCATGCTGAATATGAAAGATGCAAATGCGGCGGACCGTGATTATGGCGGTAAAGCAGCTTAATCAAATGCGGCTTCAATATCTAAACTTAATATAACGAGAAAGGCTGTTCCTCTAACGGGAGAACAGTCTTTTGCGTCTTTCTAAGCCGCTAACAATATGATACAATATTGCCATACATAAAAGGAGGAACTGAATTATGATAAAAATCATGGAAGACGCAGAACGAGATGCCGCCTTACAGGTTGCGGACCTGATGGCAGCTGCAGCGAGAACTGCGCCAAAGGGCAGCGGTAAAGATAAGATTATCACTGTTATTTTGACAGGAGAAGACAAGGATCTACTGGTACAGAAAATGCATGAAGCGGCGAAAGAGTATCAGGAAGAATTTATTGAAAGAGACGCTATTAACGTAGAGAATAGCCACTGCATCGTCCTGATCGGGGTGACTTCCGAACCCTTCGGTCTGAACAACTGCAGTATGTGCGGCTTTAAAAACTGCAGCGAGATGAAAAAGGCAGGGGCGAACTGCGCATTTAATGTGACGGATCTAGGTATAGCTGTCGGTTCAGCGGTATCCGTCGCTGCCAACCATAGAATTGATAATCGAGTCATGTACTCCGCTGGCAGAGGCGCTGTCAGAATGGACATTTTTCCAGAAGACGTCAGAGTCTGTTACGGTATCCCTCTATATACCGGCGCCAAGAGCATCTATTTTGACAGAGGTCCCGGAGCTGTTCTGAAATAAGGTACCTGCGAAAAAGGTTCTGAGCCTTAAAAACGATAAATAAAAAAAGAATAAGCGACGTTTGGGAAACATTTCTGTGTATGTGTGTGTGTTTTGGATTTTTTTAATGGATTAATTAAGTGTAGGATTTTATTTTATTTTTCGGACTCTATTATGGGTAGAAACAATTTCCCAAACGTTTCTTATTTCTCTATAATGATTATATTTTAGCAAAAACGAATAATTATGTCTTTGTAATATTTTATAAATTTTGGGAAAATTCTTTGTTTTTTATACAAAAACAGGTTTTATCTGTTGGACAAGACCTGTTTTTTACATAATAACTGTTATTTTTTTATCAATTCATTCTAAAAACTTTTTGTATTTCCTCTGCTCTTACACATTTCTAACGCTTTACATTTACAGGATACGTATACATGTTGTATATTTTATCCAAAACTGAGAAGAAAAATTGAATTTATGCGTTCTCCTGCCGCACGGTAATTGCCGGTCTTACAGGCGTTAACGGATAGCAATGGTGGAGCAGCAGGTCCTCTGTTCCGCGCTTTTGGTCTTTGTAAAAAGCGGTCTCAATTCTTTCGGCAATCATCTCGGCCAATTCACATGTGACGTCAGAGACCATGACCAAAAACTGCCCACTGCTGTACTGTGTGAAGACGTCTGCTGAGCGCAGGCATCCTTGTATTCTATCTTTTAGATATCCCATACCAGCTTCACGGTCGGCCAAAGACGTCAAATCCCCTTCACCATTTGTCAATGTGAAGAGAATGATATAAACATTGCTTTTCGTTCTGTGTAATCTTCGTTCCATAAAACGGTAAATGCCCTTAAACGTCTCATAGTCCTGGCAGTAAGCGCCTTTAATTAAGTCGTGTTCAGAGAGTTCTTCTCTGATCTGCTTGATATCCATCTCGATTCCGTTGTTGGCCGGGCAGCTTTTTTCCGTTTCTCCTTCGTCCCATTTTTGTTTTGCTGTCAGCAAAATTCGATCTGCACGTTCAAAAACACTCTGGTAATTGTCATTCTCCTCAGCTACTGCCCATCCTGCCGAGACAGATAACATGACAGCGTCATCAGGCAAAGAAATCGATGCAAGGCGGTTTTTAATCTGCTGGCTCCGTTCTTGAGCAAAATGGCTGTCTCTGTTTACAGGCATGAAAATAACAAATTCGTCGCCGCCGATTCGGGCGACAATGTCTCGCGGCAACACCATAACACGCAAAATCCTCGCAATTTCCTGCAGGGTATGATCGCCAGTAATATGACCGCAGCGGGTATTGACTTGTCTAAAGTAGTCCACGTCAAATACCAGCATAATGCCTGTCCCGGTCTTTGCCAATGACTGGTTAACCCTTTTCTCCACCGCACCGCGATTATACAAACCTGTCAGCCAGTCTGTCTCAGCAATACGGCTCAATCGTTCATTTTCTGCTTTTAATTTCGCAATGTCTTCTCTCATTTTCTATCACGCTCCAGATCACTTAAACCAATACTCTATTTACCTTTTCAAGTATAGCAAGTTTTCATTCTAAAAACAAGAAACGTGTAGAAAAAACGTGAAAATGACGAAATCAAGGATTTCTTTTTCTTATATTATAAAAAGAGTGGTTAGATTCATCAACCTTTCCACTCTTTTCCCTACGATATTAATACGTTTAGCCTATCGGTTCAAAATCCTCAACGCCGTGTTTACAGATCGGACAGATGAAATCAGATGGCAAATCTTCCCCTTCGTATACATATCCGCATATTTTACAGACCCAGCCTTTTGCCTTTGGATGCTCTTCCGGCTTCGGTTTGATATGATCGAAATAATACTGATATGTCACAGATGGAACGTCAGAAAGAACCTGCTCTTCTGTTACTTCACCTACAAATAGCAGATGAGACCCCAAATCCAAAGTCTGATTTACCTTGACGGAGACCATAGCGTTGACCGCCTTTGTCAGATACAAAATTCCATTCTTTCCTCTTTTTGCATCCTGAAAGTCCTGAAACTTATCTACGTCTCGTCCGCACTGAAAGCCAAAGTGCTGAAACAGGTTAAAATCGGCTTCCTCCGTCAAAAACGACAGCGTAAAGTGACCCGTCTTTTCTATCATTTCACAGGTATAATTGGCTTTGTTTACACAGACAGACACCTGTTTCGGCTTGTCGGCGGCTTGTATTGCAGTATTGATAATGCAGCCATTATCCTTTGCTCCATCCTTTGCTGTCAGAACAAAAAGTCCATAACTGAACTTATGCATTGCATTCATAGACACACCTCGTTACTCTGCCTTTTCTTCAAAGACTTCTTTTCCAAGTGCGCAGAGAGGGCATACCCAATCTTCCGGCAGATCCTCAAATGCCGTTCCCGGTTCGATTCCATTATCTGGATCCCCTACTTTCGGATCGTACTCATATCCACACGCTCCACATACATATACTTTCATTTCTCTTCCTCCTGTTTTTTTATCTTATTTAATAATAAATATACTTTAATTGCTGCAGCAAGATTCTGATAGAACTCTTTTTCGTTAGTCAGAGGATCTACTTTCTCCTGCAATTTGCCAATTCGATATCTTATCGTGTTTTTATGACAAAAAAGCCTTTCTGCAGCTTTGATCGTATCGCCCTTTGCGAGAACATATTCGATTGCAGTCTGGAGCAAATCACCGTCTTTGTCTTCCTCTTCAAAGATCGGCGCCAGATACTCCCGCATGTATTCTTCGGTTCCCTTAGAATTAATATGGGTTACGATTAGCTTGTATATACCCAAATTTTTATAATGTTTAACATTTTCATTTTCAATTTCTGCCACTTTTTCTGACCAATAGGCTTCTCGAATATTTAATTCAAAACGATCATCTATATTCCTAGGTTGGCTGATTCCTATCGTAAGATCGTTTCCCGACAAACCATATGCCACCAGCAAATCATCAAAAATCGCCCGATATCTGGCGGGGTTCATTTCGTCATGGGAAAGCAGGATTATAAATTGGTCTTTCAGCTTTCCTACAAAGGTTTTGCCGCGAAGCCTCTCGTCCGGTTTGCTGCGCCGAATGACCTGCATCACCTGACATTCATCCATGTCCTTTACTTTGACGCACAGGGCTACCACAACTGGACGCAGCAGAGGATTGATCCGATCTCTGGCGGCATCCGCTTCTTCTTTCGTAAACTCTCTGTCGAGCATTTCCTGCAGTAAAGGCTCGATAAAACCGAGTGCCTTGTCTTTTTCGATTAAACCGCGAATACTGAAAATAATTTCTTCAAAAAATTCGTCGTCTCCGAACTCCAGGATAGGAAAATTCATTTTTTCCGCATACTCCAGAGCTTCTCTTGGCAGTTCACTAAAAAAGACCGGTTTATATGCAAAAGCGTGCACATTGAGGCACACCAGTTTTTTAATCGCCTCAAAGATCAGCTCCGGCCGGTCTTTGGCAAACAGCAGGCTGGATAGGACGAGGCTGTTGCCGTCAAAAGTGCGCGTCCGGTAGCCCTCTTGGACGAATTCAAAATCCAGAATTTCTGTAGCGGTGATGGTCTTTGTCAGTCCCCCGCCGCCTGCAATTACTTTGAAATTCTTCATGATATCCAGTCCCAACAGGTCTTTTACTGTAACTGCCATATTCCCTCCTTACTCTTTATGATTCATCAAAGAGAACTGTCGATAAATAGCGCTCCCCTGAATCAGGTAATACTGCGACAATGTTTTTGCCCCTATTTTCTGGTCTCTTTGATAACTGAACAGCCGCCCAAAGGGCTGCTCCTGAGGTAATGCCAGCTAAATAGCCTTCTTCTCTCGCCAGTTTTCTGGCCAAATCATAGGCATCCTCCTCGAGAACCGTCATTATTTCATCGATGATGTCTCTCTCCAGCAATGCAGGAACAAAATTAGCGCCGATGCCCTGAAGATTATGAGCTCCGGTTTTTCCCTCTGATAAAAGGGGAGAGTTCCTCGGTTCCACTGCGACAATCTGTACATTCTGATTCTTCCCCTTAAGGAATTTACCTGTACCAGTAATGGTGCCTCCGGTGCCGACACCGGCTACCAGGATATCCACCTTGCCGTCGAGATCATTCCAGATTTCTGGGCCCGTCGTTTCGATATGGGATAACGCATTGGCAAAATTGACAAACTGCCCCGCTATGATGCTGTCGGGAATCTCCTTTTGCAATTCTTCCGCTTTCTCTACAGACCCCTGCATCCCTTTTTTCCCTTCCGTAAGAACCAGTTCCGCGCCATACGCCGCCAGCAATTTCCTTCTTTCAATACTCATGGTATCAGGCAGTACAAAGATTGCTTTGTACCCCTTTGCCGCCGCGATAGCCGCTAATCCGATCCCTGTATTGCCGCTGGTCGGCTCAATAATGGTACCGCCTTCCTTGAGAAGCCCTTTTTCTTCTGCGTCTTTCACCATCCACAAGGCAGCCCTGTCTTTAATGCTGCCGGCCGGATTCATGGCTTCCAACTTTCCATAAATAGCCGCCCCCGCCGTCAGGGATGCCTCTATTTTGGAAAGCCGCATCAAGGGCGTTTTCCCTATGGCCTCTGTAACTGAATTAATTATCATATTCTCTACCTCTTATTTGCTCTATTATAATAATTGCTGCGGTCAACACCGCGATGCCCAGACTCCAGCCGCCCAGGATATCGGTAGGATAGTGTACCCCTACATAGACCCTGCTGCAGCCGATTGCCAAAATCAGCAGACTGAGCAGTACTGTAATCAAGTTAGCTGCCATCCTATTCCTGCAATAACGCCTAGTCAAATAAATTAAAATCCCGTAAATCACGATACAGTTCATAGAATGTCCGCTGGGAAAGGAATAACCGCCCTCTTTGATAATTCGCACAGAAAGATCTGGTCTCGGTCTCTGAAAAATCGACTTCGCTACTTTGTAGATTATAGTGGAGGACGCCGCCGTGATGGCAAAAGGCAGGCCGATTTTCTGCCTGGTCCCCGGATGGACCAGTAAAACAAAACCGAGAGTGACAATGGTCTGCCAGTTGCCCAGATATGTGATTCCAATCAAAATCTTATTCAGCACCGGAGATCTCTGGGCGTATGCCCATTCTCTAATTACAGTATCAAATGTCAGCACATCGTAGCTAGAAATGGTGTATGCAATATAGGCGAAGCATATCAATGCTCCGCCTATGATAATGGACCGTAAAATAAATTTTTCTCTGTCAATTCTCTCCATCAAATTTCCCCTTTTGATTTCGTTTTATTTGAATTTTACTGCGGTTCCATAAGCGATGACTTCTGCAGCCCCCTGCATGATAGCCGACGAGGCAAATTTTACGTTGACGACAGCATCTGCACCTAGGCTTTCTGCTTCATCCACCATTCTCTTCGTCGCAATCTGTCTCGCTTCCTGCAGCATTTCCGTATAGCCCTTCAATTCTCCTCCCACCAGAGTCTTAAAACCAGCACCGATATCTTTCCCTAAGTTCTTGGACTGTACCACATTTCCTTTTACCATGCCCAGTACATCAAATTCCTGCCCTGGGATATAATCAATATTTACTAGCTTCATCTTCTTCGCCTCCTTTAATCTCATTGAGTCTTTCAATTAACATATATACTGTGAGAGCTGCCGCTCCAATGGGAATAAAAAGCAAAAGCATGAAGCAGATAGCAGGCATGCCTTCAAAGAGCGCAAATACAAAACCAATTCCCATCAGCAGAAAATATATGACAGCCAATATTGTAATGATAATTGGAGCAATATATCTCTTATCCATCGCTTTCTCCTCTCATCCGCCATTAATGCTAATATTATACTCTTTTTGAGTAGATATTTCCACCAATTTTATGTTATATTAATAGAGAGCAGAATTCTATCTGGGAGGTATACGAATTTGAAATTATTTAGAAACATTCCCAACGGTATCCGGCTATTCAGGTCCGTAGGTATATTTAATAAGCATATGAAAGATATCGCTGCAGCAAGAGAGGCAGGGGATAACGAAAAAGAGCGTGAACTAATCGCATATTGGACTGCTCTGTGGGTAGACAGGGTCATCGATATTTTCGATCTGACCGTCAACATCAGCGGCAAAGAAAATGTCCCGGATAATGGTCCGTGTGTGTTTATTTCCAATCACGAAGGGTATGGAGATATAGTAGTATTATTTAAGGCATTGGAAGGACGGCAGATCGGCTTTATTGCGAAAGACGCATTGGAGAACGTTCCTTACTTCGGCAAATGGATCAAGGCAATCAGAGGCGTCTTTATCAAAAGAGGCAATACAAGAGAAGCGCTCAAGTCCATACAGGCTGGAGTGGATACACTGAAAGATGGTTTTTCACTGGTCATATTTCCTGAAGGGACCAGAAGTCGCGGACCTCGAATGGCTGAGTTTAAAGCCGGAAGCTTTAAACTGGCTACAAAAGCGAAGGTTCCTATTGTCCCGATTACCATCAACGGCTCCTACGATCTCTTTGAAACGAGAAGCATCATCACTGGCGGCGCCGTCATCGACGTTGTAATCCATCCGGCAATCGATACCGCGTCCTTGGACAGACATCAGATTGCGAATATAACTCACGAAGTTGATAATACTATTAGGACAACACTAACGCAGCTAATTGAAAAAAGAGAAGCGGCTGCAAAGGAAAAGGAGTAGAGAATATGATTATTAACTTAACAAAAGACACTTTCCAGAAGGAAGTTTTAGAATCCGATGTTCCCGTATTAGTAGATTTTTGGGCGCCGTGGTGCGGACACTGCATCAATCTGGCTCCCACCATCGACCAGATTGCCGAAGAGTACGATGGCAAAGTAAAGGTATGCAAGCTCAACACCGACGACGAGCAGGAAATCGCACTGCAGTACGGTATCATGAGTCTCCCGACCGTTGCCAAATTTGAAAATGGTGAAATCAAAGCAAAAACTATGGGTGCGCTTCCAAAGGCTGCACTGATTGCTCAGCTAGGACTTTAAGAGTTGTATGAGCAGGCCGTTACACACGGCCTGTTTTTTTGCGGCCTGGAAAAGAGTGGCGGCAAACCCGGTCCCAAGTTCGAGATCAGGTCACAGGCCATTCTAGGCGGCAGGTCGTTATGCAGATTCTTCCCTTTTTGCCGTTTCTGTTAAGCAAATTAGCCCTGCACTGCATGCTATGCATAACCGGGGCGCTTTTGGCGGCAGGTTGTTACGCAGATTCTTCCCTTTTGCCGTTTCTGTTAAGCAAATTAGCCCTGTACTACATACTCTGCATAACCGGGGCGCTTTTGACGGCAGGTTGTTACGCAGATTCTTCCCTTTTTGCCGTTTCTGTTAAGCAAATTAGCCCTGCACTGCATGCTATGCATAACCGGGGCGCTTTTGGTTGGCGAAAAAAAGCAGGCAGTTCAGAGCCGAGGACCTGATGCCAAAAAACAGAGTCCTGCCCTCTCGAACGTAAGCTTTATTTATTCAAAGATAAATACCTCATATCAGGCACGGGATAAGGCCATAAAGAGAACAGGATATTCCAGAGCATGTCCGGAAAAACTGCTTCGCTATGAAGTCTAACCAATGGGGGAATTCAGATTGTCCGCTGAAGCGCAAATAAACTTTTACATTTCTCTGTAACGAAACCTTTCCTTTGACGATATATGGGTAAAGCAGAAAAGAGGTGATAACATGTTAGACATGGACGTCGTATACAACGACTACGCACAGACTGTATTCAAATTCCTAATGACGCTGTGTCACGATGAGCATACTGCTGAGGAACTGACCCAGGAGACTTTTTATCAAGCTGTAAGATGTGCCGGGAAATTTAACGGAACATGCAAAGTCTCCACCTGGCTCTGCCAAATTGCAAAGCACCTTTGGTACCAGGAGCTGGATAAACGAAAGCGCTGTGAAGCATCGCAGCTGACAGAAAGTATCGTTTCAGAAGAGGGGTCGCCAGAAAGTGCAGCATGCCTAAGAGACGACAAGATGGAATTATTCCGCAAGGTCCATGTTCTATCAGAAGCTGAAAAAGAAATTGTTCTGCTTAGGCTAACTGGGGCTTTTTCTTTTAGAGAGATTGGAGACATCTTTGAAAAAAGCGAAAATTGGGCGCGTGTAACTTTTTACCGAGCAAAACAGAAAATCACGAAAGGATAGGTGAATAGAGATGAAGTGTGAAATAATTAGAGACCTACTGCCAAGTTACATTGAAGGACTGACAAGCGAGGAAAGTAATCAGAGCATTGAGGACCATTTAAAGACTTGCCCTAAATGTAAAAAATATTTTGAAGAAATGCAGGCCAGCATTACTGCGCCAGAAATTGACGCTGCAAGCAAAGCAGAAATTCAGCCTTTTAAGAAACTGAAAAAGAAAACCTGGAGAGCCATTGGTGTTACAGTGATCATCTGCGCCCTGGTCTTCGGAGGCGTCACTTATTACTACAATCACGGATGGATTCCATCGTCTGAAGACGTCAACATGACCTGTGAGAAAGTAGGCGATGTCGTAACCCTGAGTTTTTATAATAAAGATAAAAACGTCACTATGACTGCTTATTTAGACTATTCTACAAAAGACGGCTCAGAACAGATCACCTTAAATGCACGGCATGCCAACCCATTTAAAAAATCTATGAGGCAGGGAGCATATTACGGCTATACATTCATCGACGACAGCATCGTATATAATGAAGACGGCAGCAAACGTAAGCTGACAGACGAGGACATCCTTGTCATTAAATACAAAGACAAGGATGTAAAGATCAAAATTAAAGACTTAGCGGATGGAAAATTGTAAACAATATAAAACTGTCGCTGCAACATCTATTTCATCGTTGCAGCGACAGTCTATTCAAATATCCACACACTTAACACATTTACACTTTTTGTCGATTACAGATCATCATAACGCTAAGAAACATCAACGCAATTCCTATCGTAATCAGTATTTCCCCCATACTAGTTATCGCCGCCACGAAAGAAAGCATAATAAAAACAATAACCCTTTTTCCTACTTTTCTTTTATAAACCTTCTTTTCATTTTCTGACAGCGGTTTATTCTTATGTCCAGACGGCGCCATAAAATAAATAAGTCCACTCATTAAAATAATGCCGATCAGGGCTATCGTCTCAGGAACATTTGTTACGCGAATCAGCATCAATGCTGCGATTACCATGCCAAAAGACAAGATATAGCATCTAAGCTGTGTCGACGCATGATATCCCCCTGCATAAACCCGCAGGGACATATAGACCACGAGAAAAACGATGGTCTCCATCAACATCCCAAAGGCGGCACCAATTCCAAGCATAATTGAGTAGGTAAAAATCTGCGAAAACAACTCTTTTATTCCAAATAAATATATTTCCCTATCTTCCGCAGAAATAATACCCTCTTTAATCATACCGCCTAACAGTCGTTCTGAAATATTAGTCATGTTTCTTTAGCTTGTCCGCATCTTTAGGCATCTGCGGTTGATACATAATGTTCCTGCAGGTTGAATTCACACTGAACTTCGTCATCAACTTGGCTTCCTTCGCAAGCATTTCGATGGATTTTCTTTTTAACACGTTCATTCTGTCACCTCTTCCTTAAGTATATCTGTAAATATTATTATACATATTATGGATTGCTGTGCGAAGGATTGTAACCAACGCTATGCTATTTTGTAACCAAATAGGAAAACTACTTAACACCTGCAAAGTCTTGTGCTAGAATAACTCCAGAAGTTAAAATTTAAGGATTTGATAAAATGTTTAGAATAGCCATTTGCGATGACGATAAAGCCATATGTAATCATGTAGACCAAATAATTGCCAATTACACACATGAGAATAAATTATCTATTGAAACAGAAGTGTTTTACAATGGAGAGGATCTCTGTCGGCATCTTAATACAGAATCACAATTTGACCTTATCTTCTTAGATATTGAAATGACTGTGATGAGCGGAATTGATGTAGGATATGAAATTCGCAAAAAGAGAAGTGATTATGCTACGGAACTTATTTACATCACTGGAACCAGTCAATATACTCGTCAGTTATTGGATATGCGCCCCTTAAGTTACATAGAAAAACCTTTTGCAGATGAAACAATCATCGAAGCATTAGAATTGGCGCTTCGTCTTTCAGATGAATTGGAGGGTTATTTTCGTTTTAGAATCAAAGGCGCGGATTATAAGCTAAAATTTAGCGAAATCCTTTACTTTGAGAGTCGATTGCGGAAGATTCTTCTTGTAACAGAAACGAAAAGTTATGAATTCTATAGAAATCTTAATGAGCTAATCACGGATCTTCCAAAGTATTATGTTCAGATACACCGCTCCTACGTCATAAACATTAAAAAAGTTACAGCGTTTTTAGGTAATTCTGTACTGATGCAAAACGACACCGAAATTATGGTCAGTCAGACTTACAAGCACAGACTAAAAGAAATCGAAAAAAGTGAGCTAGAAGCAAGAGGACTACTAAAATGAATGCATACACGACAGCCTACATCATCAATAATTTTTTCTATGCTTATGTGCTCTACCGTATGTTCAGAATTTTTTATGCCGATAAGAGGACAGCGAAATCAATTGAACTCACTGCCTATAGCCTTTATGCAGTAATTATCAGCATTACTGTTTTCTTTAATACACCACCACTAGTATATTTGCTGTTGAGTGCAGGCTCATATTTTTTTCTAACTTTTCTATATACTTCTACCTTGGTAAAACGTTGTGCTTGCACCATGTTAGCCTATATCATAATGACCTGTGTTGAACTCACCGTCAACTATGCCTCTGGCTATTATATTCACAATTTAGGCACTGTAACTAATTATGACTCTGTCGTTGGTATTACAGGTATCACCATTTTAACTTTCTTTATCGTCCTTCTGCTGGAGAACTTTGTCAATCTAAAGAATGGTGCCAAAATAGCGCCTTCTTATTGGATTTCGATTATCCTGATACCTCTTGGCAGCCTGACTTTAATCCTAAACAACTTAACCGATCATACAAAACCGAATCAGGTCATCATAGACTCCATCATCATATTAGGAATCAATATTCTTTGGTTCTACACCTATGATCAGATCTCTCGTCTTGCCAGGCTGGAGATTGAAAACTATATGATGCTGCAACAGAATAGATCTTACAAGCAACAACTTTTAATCATGAAGGATTCCGAAGAAGCAACTTGTGCCCTAAGGCATGACCTGAAGAATCATTTAGCTGCCCTGGATGCATTGGCAGATGAAAGAAACAAAGAGGGGTTGAGCCAATATGCCCAATCCTTGACGCGACAATTACAGGATAACCAAAGTATTTCCAATACCGGGTTACTCGCTCTGGACAGCTTGATCAATTATAAACTAGGGCCTTTGAGCGAAGAAGATATTAGAATAACTTATCAGCCGCATATTTCGTCTGACATACCTATTCATGATTTTGATTTGATCATCATTCTCGGCAATCTGATCGATAACGCCCTGGAAGCCCTCGAAAAGGTACCCTGCGGTCAGAAAGAACTTTCTCTGCTCATCAGTTATGATAAGGGGCGTTTGGTAATACAGTTAAAAAATTCTTATATTGGCAAGCTGGAAAAATCTCTCAATACTACAAAAGCAGACAAAGAGTGTCACGGCATTGGACTAAAAAACGTGCGGTCTGTGGTGCGAAAGTATAAAGGAACGTTGGACATCTCTTTCGATAAAGGTATATTTAATGTAGAAGTGATACTCTACCTGCTCAGTCAAAAGTCTCAAAAATAAGATATAAAGAAATAGCGCGGCAGATGGAGAGCAACTGCCGCGCTTTTGACTATTAGTACACAGAAGATTTGGCTGGAATCCTCTGATCACTACATTAATTATTTTGAACAAACTCCCTTTTCAACATAGAGATGATTCGCTCATTTTCTTTTTCGTAGAAACTTCCTTTTCCTGTAAAATAACCTGCGGCGGCTGTGGCCTGCGCCACCAGCATGGAAAGACCGCTGGCAAAAGGAATATCAAGGTCAACTGCCTGCTTAATGAGAGCCGTATAATATGGGTTATATATCACGTCGAATACACCTTTGCAGCAAGGGAAGGCCTTCAGATCAATCAGGCAATCAGAAACACTCGGGTACATACCCACCGGAGTTGCGTTGATGATGATTTCAGCGTCAGCGTGATCGCAAAGCCCTTCGTAGTTCACCATGAGGCAGGTACTGCTGCCTGCAGAGGTTTCGAAGGATGTCTCCACTTTACGCGATGCGACAACAAGCTCGGACGCCCCTCTGTCCGTCACCGCTTTCTTAATCGTCTGGCAGGTGGCGCCATTTCCCAGAATGACCACCTTCCTGCCGCGGACAGAAATCCCCGCCGTATCGATGGCATATAGAAATCCTGTATAATCTGTATTGGTTCCATGGAGTTCATGGTCTTCATCAAAATAGAGGCAATTGACCGCGCCGATTTCTGCGGCCAGCTGCGAGAGATGGTCACAGTAGGGGATCACTGTTTTCTTGTACGGTATTGTGACCGACAAGCCTTTAAAATCCCTGCTCTCAAGAAGTGCATTCAGTTCTTCCGCTTCCAGGGAGCGCAGTTCATAAGGGTATGCGCCCAGCGCCTCGTGAATGATCTTTGAATAGCTGTAGGTCATATTTTGGCCGATTGATCCGTATTCCATAAACACATCTCCTTACATGGATTTCATAATGGTGATTTCTGTATTTCTATGGCCGATCGTCTCTCTCATAGCATCCGCCAAGTTCTTCATGCGTGTCTCCGTCGGTTTCTCCGTGTCAGTCAGGGCATACTCCCGTCCCAACTGACCGTATTTGACCTCGCCCAGGTTGTGATACGGCAAAAGCTCAATGGTCGGGATCTCGAGAGATGCAGCATATTCCGCTGTCTTTTGCAGATTCTCTACGCTGTCATTGATGCCCGGAATCACCGGTATTCTCACTACGATGTTGTGGTGCACCTTCGCCAGCGCCGCCAGATTTGACAGAATCTTTTCGTTGGAAGCGCCTGTAATGTCTCTGTGGGTTTCGTCGTCCATGTGTTTCACATCGTAGAAGACCAGATCCAGCAGTTCAGCAGTTTCCAGCAGCGTTTCGGTATCTGTCATTCCTGTGGTTTCTATGGCTGTATGTACACCGTTTTCCCTGCAGGCGGTCAAAATCTCCTGCAGAAAAGCTGACTGCATCAGCGGCTCGCCGCCCGAAAAGGTGACGCCGCCGCCAGATGAGTCGTAGAAGGATTTATCTTTGAGGATTTCTTTCAGCAGCTCATCCACAGTGTAGTCTTCACCTACCACCTTTTTTGCATTGGTGCAGCATTCTTTCACGCAGATCTCGCACAGATCGCATTCCTCGCGATTTGTGATTTCAAAAGGAGGCTGTGCCTCGATCAGCCCTTTCGGACAACCTTTGGCACAATACCCACATGTTACACATCTGCTTTGAAAACAAGCCACTTCTTTTTCCACCTTCTGGCTTTCCGGGTTGGAACACCAGAGGCAGTTCAAGGGGCATCCTTTAAAGAACACCGTCGTCCGGATGCCCGGACCGTCGTGGATGGACATTTTCTGTATATTAAAAATCGTTCCTTTTTTCATTAAATACTCACCATTCTTAGCAGCAGCATCCGCCTACGTTTTTGTGAGCAGTTCTGCCGATGATATTATTCTGTACATCTCTGTCCAGCTCGATAAAGTATGCGGAGTAGCCAGCTACTCTGACGAGGAGGTTCTTGTAATCCTGCGGATTTTCCTGTGCAGCCTCAAGAGTTCCTGCATCTACGACGTTGATCTGAATGTGTTCACCGTTCATATCAAAATAGGACTTGATGACATTCTTCAGAATCTGTTTGCCCTCTTCACCCTGTACGATGTTCGGATCGAATTTGATGTTGAACAGTGCGCCGTTGTTGCAGTCGCTCTGGTCGATGGATGCGACAGATTTGATGGTTGCAGTCGGGCTTGTTACATCGCGTCCCACCATTGGGGAAGCGTTGTCGGAAACAGGTTCGCTTGCCAGTCTTCCATCTGGTGTAGCGCCGATGGTCTTACCCTGCAGCACGTTGAAAGATGTGGACAGGATGCAGTTCTCATAAGTGCCTCCACGGCTGTCGCGGTATTTCACCATCTCTTCGTTATATGCGCGAATCATGCGATTTGCATATCCGTCAACTCTGTCTCTGTCATTACCATATTTGTCAATCTTGTTGAGAATGATGTTGCGCAGTCTTTCGTTTCCTTCAAAGTTATTCTGCAGAACTTCGTTAAACTCGCCGGCTTTCATCATCTTTTCCTGGAATACTACATAATCGATAGCTTCCAGACAGTCAGCTCCATTTGCCATGGCGACGAGGAAGACCCCAGAGCTGTTATAAAGGGCGCCGCCCTCTTCCAGGGATTTTCCTCTTGCGATGCAATCAGTTACCAAAGCAGATGCATATCCCTTTGGTACATAGACTGCGTGCATTGCGCAGACCTTTGTGTAAGCTTCGCACATGATTTTGACAAAGTGTACGATCTGCTTGTGCAGGGCTTCTTCAAAGTCTTTGATGCTGGTGAATGTATTTGGATCACCGGTCTTGAGGCCCATTTCGCATTTCGCCACCGGGTCCCAGCCGTTGTTCATAACCAACTCAATACATTTTGCTGCATTGACATAGCCTACGTTTGGACGACCGTCGGATTTACCCATAACATAAGGTTCTACACAGCCGTGAACCGTCCAATCTCTGGAATCTTCTTCGGTTGCGCCTTTGTTCTTGAGCAGGTTTCCGACCAGGTTATCGTTATAGAAGGCCGGAATTGCATAACCTTTCTGTACCATTGCAAGGGCAACGTCCATCAATTCATCCGGTGTGTTGTCGTTGACACGTAAGGCCATGGTAGGCTGTACGGTCTGCACCAGATCCCATGCCTTGAATACGGAATAAGTCAGTTCGTTGGTCGCATCTTTGCCGTCTCTGCCAAGGCCGCCGATTGCCATCTGCTGCCACATCGGATAAGCTGCAAATCCGAGAGAGTCAAAAGCGTCTCTCAGCTTCAGAATCTCTGTACATTTGATGTATAATGCCGCCAGCAATTCTTCTGCATCTTCAGCAGGCATATCGCCATCGACAACTGATTTCTTGTAGTATTTATATAAGTTCTGGTCAAGTCTGCCCACTGCGATGGAATGTCCGTTGTCTTCAATCTGAATCGTCAGCTGTAAGAACCATACGAACTGCAGTGCTTCCCAGAAGTCTCTCGGTTCATTTTCAGGTACATTGGAGCACACGTCTGCAATCTTCAGCAATTCCTTCTTGCGCTGTGCATCTGTCTCCGCCTCAGCCAGCTTTGCCGCATGGTCTGAGAACTTGTGGGCAAAACGGATCACTGCTTCGCAGGAGATGATGTTGGCATTCCAGAAATCCACTTTTCTCATGTCTTCCGGCGTCAAAACCGGTGTCTTTTCAATCATCTCTTTTGCCTGATTGATGACGCCGCGAAGTCCCATCGGCAGGATTCTCGGATAATCCGGTGAGATGTGTCCCATACCGGTCGTTCTCGCGCCTACGGACAATACGCCGCATTCCTGTGCTTTCAATACGTATGGATCGAGCACTGCTGTTGACTGCATGTCAAAAGTGTTGTCTCCCCAGCTTTCCAGAATCGGCAGGATTTCTGCCTTTGTCTCTGGTGTTACGACGATAGGGTCTGTACCGCGAGTAGGGAACATGTCGATTTCGTCGATGACCCACTTGGCGCCGAATTCAGGGAATACTGGTACACCTCTGACTCTCTTTGTCTGACTTCCGACGAGGAGTTCTCCCTCCTGCATGTTCGGTTCCATGTTGTCCAGTATGTATGCAAATGCGTGCGCCCTGCGAAGCACCGGTGTGCAGTCAGCATAAATCTCATAGGCCTCTGTCACCAGCTTTGCTCTTTCTACATCAAGCTGTGGCTTTGAATCTTTGAGACGTTCGTTCATCATATCAATTCTATCTTTGTTCATTTTCCGCTCCTCTTTCTATCAAAAAAAGTATGATTTATATCTTACATAAATCATACTTGAAAACCAGTCATAATGGTAGCGGACAAACGTCAATATCACGTTGACAATCCGTACGAAGCCCTGCGCTGTCAGTCTTTGATGCAGCTGAGGAATCGTTTGAGTGACGGGGAGATATCTGCTTTTGATTTGACGGCAAAACCGATCTTCCGGTTCATATCCACGTCGATGGGTCTGTATTCCACATCAAAGAGGGATACGGCGTATTTTGCAATCAGTTTCGGCATGATGGCAACAAAGCCGTTTTGCTCCACCATGCGAATGACCGTGAAATCCGAATTGGAGGTATAACCTTCATATTCTTTTACATCCACATACTTCATGATCTGAACGATGTCCTGATCCAGGCCTTTGTGGGACTTGAACAGCAAAACTCTTTCTTTGAACAATTCTTTTACAGGAACTACCTCGCGGCTGCACAGCGGATGGCCTGACGGGAGAAGGGCGACATATTCGTCGTCTATTTCTTTCAGCCATTCAAAGTGATGGTGAGGCTGCCGGCTGAAAATACCGATATCGATGATGCCGCGATTGAGCCACTGCTCAAGCTGCTCGAGGCTGTGCTCTTCGAGAACCTCGATCTGAATGCGCGGATACTTATCATAGAATTTTCTCAGCAGGCCAGGTATCAGTACAAAGGCCGTCGTTGGAAAGCAGCCGATTCGCACCGTACCCTTCTCAAGGCCGTTGATTAAAGAAATCTCCTCTTCCAGCTTCTCGTTCTCTTTTACAATATTGCGAATGATCGGCATCAGTTTCTCGCCTTCCGGCGTGAGAGTGATGCCTTTGTTGTTTCTTTTGACGATCTGAAAGCCCAGCTCTGTTTCCATGCTGTTGAGCATTTTCGATATGCCAGAATGGGTGTAGCCCAAATCGTAGCTTACATTGTTGATGTTGCCCCGGTCTACTACTTTCAGCAGTACCTCGTATTTCTTTAAGTCCATTTTCTTGCCCTTTCGTCTCATTTCCTGGCGTTAAGAGATAAGTTCCACTATGCTCATTTTAAAAGCCTCCGAATCTATTGTCAATGCTGAAATAGCATATGGCATTTGCTGACTTTTTTCAGCCTTCGCACTGGAGCAGCTTGCAATCTTATTCCCCAGGAAAAATGTACTACACTTTTTTTAAAACTATGGTATTTGCGGGCTGCCATACCCCCATCACGTCGTCGGCAAGGAGCTGTTCGCCCAGTCCGCATTTTCAGCTCATAAGAAAAAAGTCCGCAGCCTTCCCTCTCAAACGTGGATACTGCGGACTTTTCAGCTTATTAGTGCCCGGTCTCTATTCTCAATCAATTAATAGAAGTATACCGGCGATACCAGATTGTTCAGAAGCGATACGACGCTCCATCCTACCAGGATTGATGACTTTGAGTAGATCTTCATTTCTGCCGACGCCTGGTCGGAAGCCACTTTGATATACACATCATCATCATTAGGCATATTGGGATCGCCGTAGATTTTAATGCGTGTCTTGTCCGGACCGATGGTGGCAAGAGACGTTGCAACCCCGATGTTGATCATTCTCGGCAGCAGGGGAATCGCCTCTGATGCAGTGCCCTCAAACAGCAGCCCTTTTTCGCCGGAGTCCAGAACCTCCTGACTGAATACAGGCGTGTCTCTGTATGTCGATGCCTCTCTCGTCAAAGTCAGCTCCGCCTGTGCTCCGCCGATCAAAGCGATGGTCTGCATAACGTCAAATCCGCCGATGGCTCCTGATGAAAAATAAATTCTCGTATTATGATCCAGGGCTGTCTGCTTTGCTTTTTCATAGAATGCAGCATCAACAAACGCACCGATGGACAATGCTACGAACGGAATCCCGTGTTTCAATACTTTAATCACGTATTCCTGTACGGCTTCTATGGACGCTACCTCTACGACAATATCCGGCTTTGTCTCAAGGAGTTCGTCTACTGTCTGCGCCACTTTGCAGCTGCATTTTTCTGCAATCTGCTGCGACCTTTCGTCACCGATGCCAAAGACCGCTGTCAGCTCATACTCAGGCATCGCACCTCTGCAGTATGCGTCTGCGATCGTGCTGGCCAAAAATCCATTACCAATCATTGCAAATTTATTCTTTCCCATAATCAATTCTCCTTTTCTTTATAACATAGGAAATATCGTCCGAAGGACGTATTTCAGTATGTTTCATCGTTCGCGTTGCTCACTCCTCCAGTCGCTAATGCTCCTTTCGCTGTCCGTTTCGCCTAGCCAGCTAAAGCTGGGGCGTTTTTTATATCCAGCCATCGTATGGCCGCTGCTGACAGGCATTTTCCATCCAGTTGATCAATGTGATGAAATCAAAGACGGGACGCTTTGTCGCTTTCTGAATCTCCCAGGCATAAGGCGGCATATCACTGCACTCGAGAAGAATCGCACCGACATCTGGGTTTTCCTCTACCAGTTTCATCGCAGCATTTACCACGTCATCGCGAACCCCTGTGTTGTCAAAGCTGCCCTGATCCTCCATAATGTTATGGAAGTTTTCGCCGTGACGAAGATCTGCTATGACCAGATCATCTGTCTTATCAATACCGCAGCTTTCAAAGATCTGTTCACTCATGGCGATGGCATTGGCAGTCATGATACCGATTTTTTCGCCCGGCTTCAGAAGGGTGCGAATCCACGGAACCTGCACCATGCTGGAGATTGCTACCGGAATATTCATATCTGCGGCAAGGCGTTTTTGAAAGTTTCCAAAGAATCCACATGCGCCGGAAATCGCTCTGACGCCTTCCATTTCCAGTTCCTTTGCCGCTTCCAAAATTGCGTCATAAGCTTCTGGCGCCCCACTGTGCAGCGTAGGCGTATCAAGACCTTTTACGGCTTTAAAGCGGACTGGATACTTATAGGTCCATGCATTGACCACATTACCCGGTACAATCGGATACCATACCTTATCGAGGAGCAAGATGCCGATTCCATAACCTGCGATATTCTGTCCCTTTTTCATCTCCATCCATGTATTTTCTTTGTGGGACGGCGTCATGTAGCCGTATTCATTTATTTTTTTCATATTTATGTGTCCTTTCAAATTTAATCCCATTGCTGCATCGCTCCGCCAAGCTCAGCCGGAAGACAATTTTTTGCGTAAGTGCGCATAAATCCTCTCGCCAGCTTCGGAGGCGGTGCCACATACTGTCTCTTTCTCTCTTCGATAATCTGTTCATCAACCAAGAGACTGATAGAGCGCTTTTCAATGTCGATTTCTATAGAATCACCGTTCTCTACATAGGCAATCAGACCGCCTGCCGCCGCTTCTGGCGATACGTGTCCTACAATAGGACCGTGATTAAAGCCGGAAAATCTGCCATCCGTTACTAACGCAACACTTTCATCTAACCTTAGGTTGATAATCGCCGAGGCCGTACATTCTACCTCTACCATACCAGGCGCACCAATAGGACCTGCGTAGCGGACGACAATTACGGAACCCGGCTTTACCTCCCCGTTCATCAGTGCGTCATAGGCAGACGCGTCACTGTCATATACCATAGCCTGACCGCAGAAATGATGCATGGAGGCAGCCACGGAGGACGACCTCATGACGCAGCCGTTAGGTGCCAGATTACCCTTGAGTACGGCAAGGCCTCCGTCTTTGGTCAAAGGATTCTCCATTCCATGTATCACCTCATTGCTGGCAGCAGGTGCACTTTGCAGGATTTCTCCCATAGTGTGACCTGATACATTGAGACACTCTTTATGCAGCTGTCCTTCAATCTGTTTCATAATGGCCGGAACCCCTCCCAGATAGAATAGCTTGTCAACGGTATGCTCTCCGCAAGGTTTTATATTTGCGATACACGGTGTCTCATGGCTCATCCTGTCAAAGAGCTCTAAATTGATTTCCGGGATGTTCAATTCATTGCCAATCGCCAGCAGGTGGAGAATCGCATTGAGAGAACCGCCGATGGCAAGATCCAGTCTGATGGCATTTTCAATGGCTTCTCTGGTCATAATCTGCGACGGTCTCAGATCCTCAAAGACCATCTCTACAATGCGCCTGCCTATGCGCTGAGCGCTGACCATTTTGTCGGTATATGCCGCCGGAATCGTCGAGGAGTATTCTGGTGTCATTCCCAAAGCTTCCACAAGAACCTGCATCGTGTTAGCAGTGCCAAACAGCGGGCAGGCGCCGCCAGTGGGACACGCGCCCATTTCCAGCTTTTCCATATACCGCGCATCGACAGTCCCACCGTTTTTGTTCAACTCACCGACAGATATTTCTAAAACCTCTCCTAATGCCAGCGGCTCTCTGTCAAGTCTCCCTGACAACATCGGACCGCTGACAAAGCAGATGGTCGGCTTATCGCATCTGGCTGCTGCCAGCAATGTACCGGGGACGATGTTGTCACATCCGGCCGCCAGAACCAATCCATCAAAATGCTGAATGTTGGAGACCAATTCGCAGCTGCCAGCCACCAAATCCCGCATAGCCATGTCCTGCTCCATTCCGCAATGTCCGATGGCAACCTCGGCGCAAGTCGATGGAATGCCAAACTCAAAGGGAATTCCTCCCGCCTGCCAGATGCCGTTTTTAATCGCCTGCACCTGCTCCCGGAGAGGCTTATGGCCTGGGCTGTGCTCAGAAAATGCGTTGGCAATCCCTATATGTGGGCGATTGGCCAAATCCTGCGGATCATATCCGCTGCCCTTATATGTAGCTCGGCAATGCGTCGCTATCGGGCCATCAAAAATTTTGTTTGTGAAATCCATTTTGATTACCTTTCTACCGTTCTTTTGTAATCAGTTTACAACGGGAATATAAAGGTGTAAAATGAATATATCATATGTTATTTATTCAAGTAGTGAATGAAGAAGATCTTTCTCAGGAGAAGGGGTTTCATCGGGAAAAACACTGGCGCTTTCAAGTGTTTTATCTCCTCACCATTCCATAAATCAATATAATTTATTCCAATCTTGAATGAGATAAGGAGGGTCCATGAATCTTATAAAATATCAGGCATTTATCAAAGTCGTAGAAATGAAAAGCATCACGAAAGCAGCGCAGTCTATGGGGTACTCCCAACCAGGAATCAGCCATATGCTCGATTCTCTGGAAAAAGAGGTCGGGTTTCCCCTTTTAATCAGAAGTAAAGATGCTATCAGGACTACGGACGAGGGAGAACAGCTCCTTTATTATTGCAGACAGATTATTAAAAACTCCAACGATTTTCAGGAAACGGTTGATGCCATCAACGGCTTACTTTCTGGGTCTATTCATATTGGCGCTTATAACTCTACGCTGCTGTCCTCTGTTCCTGCTCTAATTGCAAAGTTCTGTCGCGCCTATTCCAAGATCAATATCTCTGTGCAGGAGTATTCCCACTCTGACTTGGCTCATAGTCTTATAAACGGCAACCTGGACTTAGCCTTTATGAGTCCGCCTACGCCTAACAAGTATGAGTTTCGTCCGCTATTTCACGATACCTATTGTGTCATCATGAGTCACGATCATCCCCTCGCTGCTCACGACAAAATACCCGTAAAAAAGCTTAATGGCTGTGATTTCATCATGCCTATGGACGGGTGCGATGACATTGTGAACCAAATCATGAGAGAATATCCATTTACGCCCCATATCACCTTTCACACCGCCAGCGATGCAGCCGGTATCGCCATGGCTAAAGAGAATCTGGGTGTATACGTCACATCGACTCTGCAACTTACAAAGCTTCCCGACGGTGCCATTGCAAAAGAGTTTGCAGAAGATTTATATCGAGTGATCGGAATCTGTCTTCGTTCCTTCAAACATGCCTCGCCCGCAGCAAAAGAATTCGTAAAACTGGCAGAGCAGACAGCAAAAAATATGTAAATAAAAAACGTGGAAATGACGGAATCAAAGATTTCTATTTCCACATGTCGCCCGCAAGGGGCGACGCTTCGTAAGGTACGTTCTTTGCCTTTTCGCCCCAGCTTTAGCTGGCTAGGCGAAACGGACAGCGAAAGGAGCATTAGCGACTGGAGGAGTGAGCAAAGCGAACGATGAAACATACGGAAATACGTCCTTCGGACGATATTTCCTATGTTATAAAAAACGCCGCATGTTTCATTTTCAGACATGCGGCGTTTATAGAAATTGGCTCAGTGATTGTGCAGATCCGACTGTTTTTTCTGGTACTCTTTCTGTACCTCCCTATCATCGGAAATACTTTTTCTAACACAGAAAATGGTTACAAAGAGCAGCACAATGATAAATATGAGAATGACAATAGCTCCAGGTTGCATGGTTTTCTCCTTTCTGTTAAATGAACAGCATGATAAACGATCTGGCGCAGAAGAATATGAAAATCGGTACTACGACAAACTGTACCCAACGATCAAACCAGCGTCCAAGTTTTACCTTCGCTGTCGGGTTGAGAAATTCTGTACGAACGCGTTTTACCCCAAAGGCATATACGTATGTAATCGAACCCATCATAGCCCCCGGCAGGAAGGTCAGGTCCCCTGCCATGTACTGGAAGAAGGCATCTGCTTTTACATTTAGAATGTCCAGCAGGCCGAAGATAACTGTGGCGGCAATGACAAAAGGAATTACCTTGGTACGCGCTTTCTTGAGTGAATCCGAGAAAGTCGTAATTGCACACTCCTGATTAGAGATCATGGAAGTGACACCTGCACAGAAGATTCCGAAGAACAATAGCACCCCGATCACTGCCCCAAAGGGGATTTTTGAACAGACCGTCGGGAATACCAGGAAAATCAGATTGGAGCCTGACTGGGGGTCGATTCCCATAGCAACGCACGCGGGGATGATTGCAAGGCCCGCTAGAACGCCGGCCATGGTATCCATGAGTCCCAGGGAAATCCCCATCATAGTGGACTCACGATGCTTTGCGATATGGCTCCCATAGACGAGGACAGGTCCGGGGCCTGCGCCGGTAGAAAACAATGCCTGTACCAAAGCGTCGCTCCAAAGCTGTGGACTTTTCAGTTTACCAAAATTAGGATTCAAATAATAGTTGAGTCCTGTAGTAATATTAGGCGTCGTAATACAGACCAGAACAAACACCAGGATAAAGATGACTAACATTAACGGAATTACGATTGAGCTGATTTTTTCAATTCCTTTGCTGACTCCGCGGAAAGCGACAATCGCAATCATCACAATGACGACTAGAAACAAAATGACACAGAGCGCTGTATTGCCTTTGAATTCGCCATAGATTTGATCTGCAGGAATGTCGTCCCATTTTGTGGTTATCGCAGAATAGAGCATATAAAGCAGGGTCGATCCAAGGCCGACAACAAAGAAATTCTGCACCCAATTTTCAGCTGCAAAGAAGTTTCCGAAAATCATGGAGAAGGGACGATTGCGCCAGGATGCTTCATAACAATCGGCAACCCCCTTTCCATGTCCTTTTCCCATACCGATTTCAACAATTAGAAATGGAATGACAAGGAGAATCACAACTAATAAATAGGCAAATAAGAACGGACCGCCACCCCACTGCGCACACAGATAGGGGAATCGCCAGCAGTTACCGAGACCAATGGCAAGACCCGCCATTGACATCATCGTACCAAACTGGCTGCTGAAATTGTCCCGCGACTCCAGGGCGGGAACTGCTTGGCTTGACATAATGTACCTCCAAAATATAACACCGCAATAGCTTCTTTTGTAACCAGTTTATCGGATGATAAATACGTTGTAAAATGAATATACCTTATTAAATTCATTCCATAATGGAATAAGTTAAAGCATCTACAACAGGTAGGCAAAAATACATGAAAAAATCAGATATTTCAGTCCTTTGTCATTTTTTTCATGCCAGCTTTCAATTTTACTTATTCAAATTTTGCATGTGATGTGGAAGCACAAGATGACAACAGATCCAACATATCAAAAGCCGCATGGCTGCGTTCCCTGACGTGCTGTCAGG
This sequence comes from Emergencia timonensis, assembly GCF_900086585.1. Classification (GTDB taxonomy): domain Bacteria; phylum Bacillota; class Clostridia; order Peptostreptococcales; family Anaerovoracaceae; genus Senimuribacter; species Senimuribacter timonensis. Next base: position 490,846 of record NZ_FLKM01000008.1, on the reverse strand, counting down.
AATTCAACCGTGCGGCTCTGTTCAAACTATCTATTTAAAACTTTTCTTCTTTCACATACTTTAGCAGCTGTCTCACCGCAGGAGAAACGCGTTTGACATCTCTCACGGCAAACCCCAGCTCTCTCGATACATTTACGTCGATAGGCCGATAGGTCACATCAAAGAAATTAACTGCGATTTTTGCAATCAACTCAGGAATCAGTGCTACAAATCCCAGTTGTTCCGTCAGGCGAATGACAGTAAAGTCTGAATTGGATGTATACTTCGGCACCTTATCCATTTCCACATATTCCATGACTTTTACCACATCCTGATCGATGCCTTCATGAGATTTAAAGAGAACCAGATCCTCGTCAAACAGTTGTTTAACAGGCACCTGTTCAAGAGCTGCAAGCCTGTGTTCCTTATGGAATAATGCTACATAATGATCTTCCCTCACACCAGCCCAATCGTAATTGTGATAGGGCTGCTTGCTGAATACCCCGATATCGATGATTCCCTGATTCAGCCATTGCTCAAGGTTCTTTATACCATTTTCTTCAATGACTTCAATGGCTATATTGGGGTGGTTGTCTTTAAAAATAGCAATTAAAGTAGAAATCCAGGCAAAGGATACGGTAGGAAAGCAGCCAATCCTGATCTTACCGGTTTCAACGCCTCTGATCAGGGCGAATTCTTCTTCTATGACTTCCTTGTAGTTGATCAGCTGTCTGATTAGGGGCAGCACTTTTTCTCCATCCGGGGTCAGACTGATGCCCTTATTTGTTCTGGTAATCAGAGGAATGTCTATTTCCTCCTCCATACTTTTCATCATCTTGGAAATTCCTGAAAGCGAATATCCCAGGTCTTCACATGCTTTGCTGTAGCTGCCTCTCTCAATGATATCTAAAAATATCTCGTATTTTACCATATCCATAAGTTATCTCCTGTCTTACGTCAAATATCGATACTGCTCTAAACCAATTATATCTCCCCTTATGGTGCCCTGACAACCACAAAAACATCTCCAAAAGGAAGAGATGTTTTTGTCGCTGTTTATTATTTATTATGCAGCCTTTTTATCTTTTTTGTAGAATACACCGATGCCGAGGAATGCAAATGCGATTGCAACGACTGGCGTAATTAATCCGAGGAATGCATATGGGATATACTGTACAGTCGCAACACCTAAGGTCGTCGCCATAAAGATACCGTTTGAGTTCCAAGGAATGAGTGCCGCACACATGGTTCCCGTGTCCTCCAAGCTTCTCGATAAAACTTTTCTGTCGATGTTCAGGTCGTCATATGCAGGCCCAAAAAGTTTTGAAGTGATCAGCATAGAGCTTTCCAGTGATCCTGTCAGTCCGCACATTACGAAGGAGGAAACTAAGGTTGAAGTGATCAGTGTGCTTGCTCTCTTTGTAATCGCTGCAATCTTTGAAAGAACCGTTCTCAGAATGCCCGTAACGTCGAGAATGTTGCCCAGGATGCAGGCCATGAAGTAAAGGGCTACTGTCCACAGCATGCTGGAAATTCCACCTCTGTTCAGCAGGGAGTCGATCTGCTCAACACCTGTGTCGATGGTGAATCCGTCGTACATCAGGTTTGCAACGTCGATTGGGTTGCTGCCCTGGAAGATGACTGCCATCACAGCGCCAAGAAGGGCTGATACCACAAGTCCCGGAATTGCCGGCGCTTTTTTAACGATAACTACGATCAGTACAACGACTGGAATCAGGCATACCGGTGAAAGGTTGAAGTGTGCTGACAGATTATCTATGTACAAATCCGCTGTCGTCGTATCAACCGCACCGCCGCTTGCACTGGTAAATCCTAAAACTGTGTACAGGATCAGAGAAATAACCAGAGCCGGTGTTGTCGTCCAAAGCATGGAGCTCATATGTTCAAACAATGTCGTGCCCGCCATAGCTGATGCTAAGTTCGTCGTATCTGAGAATGGGGACTGTTTGTCACCAAAATATGCACCGGATACGATAGCGCCTGCTGTCATAGCCGGATTGATTCCCAGGCCTGCGCCGATACCCATAAATGCGATACCCACTGTCCCGGCTGATGACCAGGAACTGCCGCACGCCATGGACATGAATGCTGCTGCCAGGCATGCACAGAGTAAAAAGAATTTCGGGGATATCAGTTTTAATCCCAGGTAAATGATGTACGGAATGGTGCCGGACGCAATCCATGTAGCGATAACTGCGCCGATCAGCATCAATATAAATGTTGCGATCAGCATACTCATAACGCCGTCCATCATCATTTTTTGAACGTCATCCCATTTGTAGCCTAAGAATATCGCAAAACAGGATGCGATAATGATTGAAAATAGCAATGCGATCTGAATAGATACGTCTAATAAAGTGACGCTCAGCATTAATATTGCAACTACCACCAGCAATATCACTAAAGCTTGAATAAAGGATGGAGCTTTAATTTTCTTCTTGTCCATTTTTCCTCCTAATTAATAACCGTTTTATCAAAGAGTGCTTGTATAATTCCTTTGATCTGTCTGAAAAAGAAACATCGTCAGCCTAATCGGCCTGATACAATTTGGACACTCGCTGTGTCCAAATATTCAACATGCATGTTGTTTAACAACATAATATCCCAAAATTTATTCTCTGACAATTCGCATTTCGTCAAGGCCTCCTTGATAAAACGTTAACAATAGGGTTTCAAAGCCTGTAAATGGCCTATTACCTGATGAAACGCATTCAATCCTGACTCTATTTTATCATTTTTATTCTGCAAAAATAAGCGGTTAATTTTGGGAAATATTTCTACTTGTTAGACATCTGACTAAAAGTGTCTTGACGACAAATTGGTTAGTAGATATAATAATTACGAATTAGGATCGTCATACGTGTTTGTCTTATAGGGAGGAATACATGGATAAAACAGAATTATTAGGTAAACTTGCTTTCGAGCAGTTTAAAACGCAATCAGACTATCTGGCAGACAAAATAAAGCAGATGATAACCAGTGAGGAATTCGAAGATGGATTCATATTCCCCAACGAAAATGAATTCTGCAAAATTCTCAATGTCAGCAGGGGAACCCTAAGAGATGCATACAAAAAGCTAGACACGCAAGGTTTCATAGAAAGAACGAAACAGGGCACTTACGTGAAATGTAAGGAAACCATTGCCATGCAGGGTAACTTCTCTGCAAGCTTGGAACTGGCGACAAAGCAGGAAATGGTTGAATTTATCTCCGCCTTTGAACCAGAGGCAGCATGTCTGGCAGCCCAAAAAATTGACGAAGAAGGGATTAAGCAATTAGAACATCTGATGGCAGAATGTGAATATAACGCGGAGGATCCCGCAGCGCTGAACACGGCCAATTACAAATTTCATGAATTTATCAGGATGCAAGCAAAAAATAGCCTTGTTATCAGCGCGTTAACCGCATATTATGATATTTTTAACAAGCAGATCATCGACACGATTTATTATCTTCTAAAGGAACGTGTAGGGAGTTTTAGAGATAATGCCCTGGAGCAGCACAGAGAACTTGTGGAAGCATTTAGAGCGAGGGACGGTGAAAAAGCGAGAAGAATCGCTTATGCGCACCTGCAGGCCGACCTGGAAATGTATGCAAAGTTAAGAAAATAAACTAAAATATCAAGGAGGAATTAAATATGCTAAATACAAATACAGCAAAGATCGGTTTTATCGGTTACGGCAATATGGCGGGGGCTACGGCTCGTGGTCTCATGCTTTCAGGGGCAATTAAGCCAGAGCAGATTTACGCCTGTGCAAACGATTATGACAAGCTCTGCAGAAAAGCGGCAGCTGATGGCATCCATCCATGTAAGACATCCTTTGAGGTCGTAGAAACATGTGATGTAATCTTTATCGGTGTAAAACCATATATGGTCGAGGGTGTCATGTCTCCTCTCAAGGACGTGCTCCACGGCAAAATCATCATTTCTCTTGCCGCAAATACATATGACGATGTCCTTGAAGAAATCATGCCGTCCGCTCATCATGTGGCGACAGCGCCTAATACACCTGTTTCTGCCTGTGAAGGCATCTTCATCTGTGAAGAAGAAAACACTTTGACAGAAGAAGAGAAAGCTTTTGTTCATGAACTGCTGGAGAACCTGGGACTTGTCCTCTGGATGGATCGGGATCACATGGGAATCGGCGGTGTCATCGCAGGCTGCACCCCTGCCTTTGTCGCCATGTTCATGGAAGCCCTGGGAGACGCAGGATGCAAACACGGTCTCACCAGACCTGTCGTCTATAAGTTGATTGCACAGATGCTGGCAGGAACCGGGAAAATGGCCCTCAAATCTGGAGATCATCCCGGACAGATGAAGGATGCAGTCTGTTCCCCTGCAGGAACGACAATCGTCGGGGTTTCAACTTTGGAAAAGAACGGCTTCCGGTTTGCAGTCATCGACGCCATCGACCAGATTCAGAACAAGATTCACGGGAAGGCGTAAGCTTTTATTGCAACGATTACTACTCGCTCAAACAGCGGCAGCTAAACACTGCTGCTGTTTTGTTATTCCTCTATGATGCTCTCATATGAAATTCCCTTTGCATAAGGGAACTTGTCTTGATATTTCTTCCAAATCTCCTGCAAATCATCACTATCTGCAATCAGGGAGATAATTTTATTTGCATGAACAATGGCTTCAGCACTGCCTCTATGTTCCGCAGTTTCCGTAAGGGCTTTCATGAACAGCTCTTTATCATATTTCTGTGTTGTTGCAAGGATATATATGTCGTAATAGTCCCTCGGCCTGGTCGTAAACACACCACGGCTTAATATTGTTTCTACTTTTTCAGCCATAACCGTCTCGATATTATATCCCCATAAACGGATACATATTTCATCGTCAAAAATACCAGTAAATTCGTATTCAACTGCAGAAGGCGTTATGATATCTCCCGTAGATACATCTATAGCAAGAGGCGTTATGATCGTATCGTAAATTGCGTTCATTTTTACACAGTATCCGACATATACATCATCCTGACGAATAGGCTTTATCGAGGTAGGCTCAAAAGTCACTCCATCATCAAGATCAATCCCACAAATAGCTTCTACCGCCGTCAATATTTTATCTTCAGTCAGGGGCAGATTCTTTAAAGTGGTATCTAAATCCATTGTCGATCTGATATCCAGGCCCACAATTGCCGCAATCAGCATTCCCCCTTTCATTACAAATTTCTCGCGATAGTCGGATAGCGACAGCCTTTCCAAGAACTGCTCAAACATGTAATTCTGAAGTACCGTCTGGGCAGCTATGGATCGATTTTTCGCATAATTATTGATCCTCGCTTTAAGACTTATCGCTTTTGAACTCATAACAGAACCTCCAAATATCTTTTCAATTCTGAAGTAACTTTAAACTGTTTTGCATACACAGAAAGCAAGTTTAAATTCTTTTTATCATATGCCGCATAATTTTTGACCGCACTGATAACGGTTTCTTCATCGCAGCGCTTTCGACATCTTAGGAGATCGCAAATCGTTCTTTCCAAGTCATAGCACCTGACTGTATTTCCAAGAATTGTGCTTCGTACAATAACCCCTATGCAGTGAAGTTGTGGTTTAACATAAAAGCACTTACATTCATCTTTAAGCGAATTGGGCAGCGACGTATTGCTGGGAATCGTAACCGTATGAGTAAATGGGGTTCTCTCTGACAATCCGTTTAAAAAAAGTGCCGTATCATGAGAAAACACAATGTTGTCTGAGCGCAGCATCATTGTATACATATCATCATGCACCGCATCTGGCAAGGTATATACGCCATGCCTGCTACGCTCCAGTAGCCCTGCTTTTACGTAGTTTGTAAGAAGCTGCTTTGAATATCCTAAAGCGAGTACCTGTGCTGTCGTTATCATATTATTATTTTTCTTGATCGCCTCATATAGATCTTGATTTATCGTCATTATTTCACCTCTCCACTTTGTTTACTTTTAAACGTAATTTTATATTACTTCTATTCAATAGTCAACAACTCAATCAAAAAAAGAGACTGAAATCAGCCTCTCGTTTTTGGTATTCATTTTTTGCCTTCTTTGACGATCTTTTCATTTTCAGCAATAATTTCATCAAGTTTCTCTATCAATTTTTCATCGATAGAATAGGCGTGTGCTTCTAATAACTTGTCAATTTTGCTGCATGCCCTCTTGCGGATATCATTGGTTTCCGTTTCCTTCTCCCAGGTGGAAAAAGTCCTTCTATCTGTTACCGTAGTCCCCATCCACTCCGTTTTGTAGTGCTTACGAGTATGCTTCGTCTTCAAGAAGGAGCCGCTTCCGTCCACGCCGCCTTCTGCTGCAATAACATCATAGGCCAGATGTTCCTCATCTACTTTGATACCCCCTAAGACCCTCTTCACGCAGCGAACAATTTCACAGTCAATGACCAGCGCCTCATGGCTGAAAACGTTGAGTTGGGACAGCATTCCGAGACCGTGGGTCTGGTTTTGTTTTGCCTGCAGCCCACATATTCCAGTCATGAACTTTTCCCAGCCATACTGTGCGTCTATGGTGTTGGAATCTGTTAGGAAACCTCCGCCGCCAGCCGGTACCTCCACTAATTTGCACAGTTGTGTGATAGCCGCTCGCATCAGAGCGTATTCTGGCGTGCCAACAGTACAGGTTACCGTCTTCATATCAAAAATACGGCTCCAGGATGCTAACACAACAGGGCTGCCCGGCTGATAAATTTGCAGGAGCACATTATGTGCTAACAGTTCCGCCCAGGATTGAGACACCTCCGCTGCCAAAGTTGCAGGAGAGGTTGCACCTCCCATAGGGCCGGAAGAAAAGAAACATGGCACTTTTACTTTTGCGGCCTCTCTGATTGCTTCACAGGCATCATCACGCATTTTCAATGGGGACAGCGTGCAGATATTGAACATCATATGAGGTTTTTCTTTCAGCACATCGTGTCCGCCCATGACAACTGCGTTCATCTCAATTTCTGCCCGTGCGCTGCGTTCATTGGTCGGCCACAGATGTAGCGGTTTTCTCGTATGCATCAGCCCGCATTTGGTCATATATAATTCCTGCACATTGTCCGGCATATCAGTCGGCTGGATAGAAGTCTGCACATGATTTGCTTCATCCAGCATCTCTAAAAGTTTAATTTCTTCGGTCAGCGCCTCATAAGTACCCGTCTTGATCATATCATCTTTTCGATCCAGATAAAACGCTGCAAAACCACTGGTTCCGATGGTAACATCATCTCCGCCCAAAGTGATATAATATTCGCCATTTGCGTCATACATATCAAATTTTGCCGGCGCGTCAACAAGGGTTTTTTTCACAAGAGCACGCGGGTAATATACTCTTCGGGTTTTCTCATCTACCGTACAGCCCGCTTTTGCCAAATCTTCTCTAGCCTGTTTTTCCTGAACTTCAATACCTAATTTCTCCAATATGTTCAATGTATTTTCATGAACTTCTCTAGCATCTTCATCAGACCAGAGTTTTTCTCCATAATACATATCTGTTCCGCCTTTCTATTCTTTGATATATACTGTTTAGTCCTCTACGAATTCGAGGGCTCTTTCCAAGTCTGCCTGGCCTGCCGGCGTCTTTAATCTTTCCTCTACACTGCCGCTTGCCAGTTTAAATACGCCTGCGATGATGATAATCGATGTAAAGGCCAATATCGCTCCGAAGGTTACTGATAAGCTCTGCAGGGAAGCCATACCGACTTCATTTAATACGAACAAGCACACCAGCGTGCCCAGCCCCAGGATTGCACAGAAGAAAAGACGCAGAGCAACTGGCGCTTCACCGTTTCTCTTAATTTTTTTCTGACACATTCCTGCAATGATATTGGACTCTGCATCTACCAATGTGACAAATCCGATCATGACGCAGAATAAAATCATAGGGATTGTCAGCCATTTCAGCGGAAGATACTTAAGAACAACGAAGTTTGCAACAGGTGCTCCCCAATCGCCGATGACATCCATAACATTGATATTCATGAAGGACATCATGTTCATCGCATCTCCGCCCCAGAAGCAAAACCATAGGAACAGGAAGCAGGTCGGTACGACTGTGCTGGCAGCGATGAATTGTCTGATAGTACGGCCTCTTGAAATCTTTGCCAGGTACATTCCGCAGAACGGTGAGTATACCAAGGTCCAGAACCAGGTGAAGCCAGTGTTGTTTACATTCCATCCATCTCCGTCACCCATAAAATCGCCGTTGAATGCCATTGGCAGGAAGTTGTCCAATAACGCCCCCATTGACCCTAGAGCAAGCTCACACAGTTTCAAAGTCGGTCCAAAACAAAATAAGACTACAAGAAGGATGATATATCCGGCAACGTTGATGTTGCTAAGTACAGCCAGTCCTTTCTGAAATCCTCTGGCGCTGGAGAAGCAGAGAATCAGTAAAGTGATTGCAACTACGATAATATACATCAGATTGTTTACTTCCAGTCCAGTGTTATATGCCAGACCAGTTGAGAACTGCATAACGCCAAATCCAAAGCCAGTGATAATAGCGCCCATGATAGCAATCAGGCAGATTACATCATATACGGTGCCCAGCGGGCCAAAAGTCTTTTCTTTCAAAACAGGATAAAGCCCCGTACTTGGCCTGAATGGCATTCCGTGATTGGTAAAGAGATATACACTAGTAAACCCGATGACCATATTTGCCACCCAGTTAAAGCCTCCCCAGTGGAATGTGGCTTGTGCAACCGCCATATTGGCTGCAGCCGTCGTCTCAGATTCAAGATTCCAGAATACCGGTGTGCTGCTGAAGAAGCTTGCCGGTTCCACTACTGCATAGAACATCATGGCAATCCCGATGTTCCCACAGATGATCATCGCCAGCCAGGTAAAGGTCTTATACTCCGGTTTTGCGTCCTCCCCACCGATTTTTGTTTTACCAAATTTTGAAATACACATATAAATGCAGGCAAATACGCACGCTACGATGATAAAGTACGCCAGCCAGGCAAAATGTGTCCCCGCCCAGTCCTTCACCGTCGTCGTGAAGGAGGCAAAGGATGAGGGTGCAGCAATTCCATAAATGACAAAGGCCACTATGAAAATCGCCACAGGTGTAAAGATTTTGTAGTTAAGTGATTTTAATAAATTCATAACTCCGCGTTCCTTTCCTTTTTTCATATTCAATCTACTAACGTCTTTCTTTAATGCAATATTATCAGAATTCTCAAAACGATAAAAGCGAACAAAAGGACATCATTTGTTTCCTTTTTTGCACCAAAAATCAAGAAAACCTCCTAGATAGACGTTTTTTAACGGTCTATCTAGGAGGTAATTTATCATTTAAAACTCATCCAAGATTTTTATCAACTTATTAGTTCAATTCGCGTGCCTGGTTAGAACAGCGAGATGATTGCAGTGATTGAGAAGTAACCCAGGACGACAACCACCAGATACTTATAAAGTACGTCAATCCATGCACCCCACTTGACTGCCGACGTATTATTGTACCATTCTTCCCTGATCTTTTTGGCTCCAATCACCCAAGCTCCGATAATTGCGATGCCAAGTGCAGTTACAGTATAAAGGATATTACCACATACATTGTCAATTAATGCAAACAGGGTATCACTCCAAGTACAAGGGATAGCGGCAATTGCAGCAATAACGATAACTGAAATAATCGCTTTGTTACGAGTTAATTTCATTCCCTGTTTATCTTCAAATGCCTGAATCCCCACTTCAAGCTGACTGATATGTGAGGAGATGCCTGCGAAGAAAACTGCAAGGAAGAATAATCCCATGAAAATTGCTCCGCCGCTCATAGTAGCAAATACTTTAGGAAGTGCTACGAACATGATTCCCTTACCCATGAGCGGATCCATTTCGAACACCTTTACTGCAGGAATAATGATGAATCCTGATAACAGGCAGATGAAGAGCTGTACGACGTTTACAGTAACGAAGTCTGTTGCGATATCCATACTGTCATCTGTATAACGCCCATAAGCAAGCAGGATACCAGGCCCAAGACCTACGGCAAACAATGCCATACCTGCTGCTTGTGCCCACATCTCAGGGTTCGCCAGCTGTGACCAATCAGGCTTTATGTAGTATTCAATGCCTTCTGCAATTCCCGGAATGAAACATACGCGAACAGCTAATACGACTAAGATAATGAACAATCCAGGAAGCATAATTTTACAGATTTTTTCAACACCGCCCTGTATCCCTCTCATTGAAATCAATCCAACTCCGATTAGCAGGACAACTACGATCGCATAGATTAACAGACGATTTCCGTTAATACTTTCAAACAATCCCTCTGCATCAGATGCATAGGACATGCCTTTGAAGGACTTAAAAAAGTAAACGACTACGATCGCAATAATTGCTGGGAAGTAACCGAACTGTATCGTCTGTTCCAGCGAGCATGCCCAGCCAAGAACTTTACCAGGGGTTTTTGCAACGCTGCCTAAAGCACTTACATTTCCTTCACGCAGTTTACGCCCCATTGCGATCTCAGCAAAACCTGCAGGTATTACGATTAAGATACAGATAGCGACAAAGGCAAGTACAAATGCGCCGCCGCCCCACTTTGCACACATCATCGGGAATCTCCACATAGCGCCTACACCTACGGACATTCCGATTGTTGAGAGGACAAATCCAAATCTCGACCCAAATCCTTCAGATTTTCCTTCGATAGCGCCTGACTTTCCTCCATTCATTGACTTAGAAATCATGTAGATTCCGCCGCCGCCAAATGCAACTAGATATACTAGCAACATTACAATAGTGATTGTTGACATATTAGCCTCCTTTTATTTTTCAGCAGGTAAAATAATTTCGCATCGCCCTTTCATCTCAGAGCTAACACAACTCACTTATGGTCTGTGTTATATTCTTTATACCACATTGTTATATCTATGTCAATCAGTTTTTACTGAAAAATTTTCAAAATTTTACGTATTTAATCAACTTTATAACAATAACAATTCTCGTTTCTATTTTGAGCTGTGTTAGCTATTTCTGCACATCCAAAACAGCCCCTATCCCCCCTATAGGAGTAGCCTAGAGGCTGCTGTGAGACTTCGTTAAAACAAAATTATACGCCCAGAAGGAAGCCTTCCTGGAACGGATCCTTCGGATCCAGAATCCATGTTGCAAATCCGATAATGCACGCATTTCCTGTTACTTTCGGAATAACTGCCTGCACGCCGCCGATCTGGGTTTCTTCTACAATTTCACACTTAAACAGGGATCCCGTCACACTTTCATGCACAAAGTGCTCCCCGACTTTTAGCTTTCCTTCAGCAAATAAAAGTGCTGACTTGGCAGAGGTTCCCGTGCCACAAGGGGATCGGTCAACGACCTTAGGCAGCGCCACTACGCAATTCTGAATATCCGCACCCTCCGTTTGCGGAGGTCCTGCAAACTCGACATGAGTTACCCTATCTACAAACGAAAGGGTCGGATGTTTGACTTCGATCTGTTCGTTAATATCCTTTGCAATAGAGTTCGCAATCTCAATAAATTTACCACAATTCTCCGTACAAATTTCGGCACCGACACTTTTCGCAGATAAAATCGCATAAACATTTCCGCCCCAACAGATATCCATAGTGAGCTTGCCATATTCCGTTGTATCTACCGTCACCGCTCTGTTGAGAACAAGAGCAGGCGCATTGGTAAAGGATACCTCTTCCACAACACCATCAGTGACCTTTGCTTCCACGCTCACAACCCCTGCCGCTGTATCCAGCTTGATTCGGGTAATCGGTTCTTCCACTTCTACAAGGCCATCTTCAATCAGTGCCACTGTAACGCCCATCGTGTCATGTCCGCACATAGGCATCCAATCACTTGCTTCAAAATATAACACACCTACGTCAGTACCCGGCGTACACGGGTCGGTGATCAGAGTACCTGACATAATGTCATTGCCCCTGGGTTCAAACATCAGAACTTTTCTGAACCAGTCGGCATTGTTCTTCATGTATGACATCTTTTCCTCCATTGTCTTTCCCGGTACCCTTGGAAAGCCGCTTACAACATTTCTTGTTGGCTGTCCCAGGGTATGTGTTTCAATGGTTCTAAATACTTTTTTAGCCTTCATTTTTATTATTTTCCTCCTGTATTTTCTTTGATTTTTGTACCGCTGCATTTACCGATTCCATTACAGCATAGGTGAAACCATTTTCTTGCAGCGATTTGAACCCCTCAATGGTAACCCCGCCGGGAGAACACATTTCGTCTACACGAGATTTTGGCGTCACACCTGTTTCATCTAGGATCATTGCAACCCCCAGCAGATTCTTTATTGTAATCTCCTTTGCCTGTGCACGACTGAAGCCTGCATAGACGCCGGCATCCACCAAAGCATCTGCCATTAGGTAGATCCACATCGGTCCGGAACAGCTGTAAGCAGTAAACTCTGCGAATTGATCTTCGTCAAGGTACATCACCTGTCCAAGCGCACTGAGAAAGGCATTGACGAAACTCTTCTCATCGGTCTCAACATTGTGGTTCAATTTTACAGCACTATGCCCATTTTCCACTTGTCCCATAGTGTTAGGCATGACCCTGACAATTTTTCTATTACCGCCCAGGAATCGTTCAAGCGTAGCAATGGTTACTCCTGCAGCAATAGATATCACGAGTGCATCCTCTTTCGCGTGCTTCTTTATATTCTCCGCCACGACGGAAACAATCTGCGGCAGCACCGCGACCACGATAACATCCGCTTCCATCATCGCGGCTCTTCCATCTACCACAGCCTTTACCCCGTATGTAGCTTCCAGATAGGAACATCTATCCTGAACAAGGTCATTCACCGTCACCTGCTCCCGCTCCACTACTCCCTTTTTTAAAACGCTGCGAAGTACTCCCTCTGCCATATTTCCTCCGCCACAGAATAGAACCTTTTTACTCATGTCTTTCCTCCTTATCTATTCGCTTCATCATTGAATTTCACAACAGTATCCACTAATTTGTCGATATCATTGTCCACGCTGATCCCTAACGCAATCAGTTTATCTGTGACATCAATGGGAACATCACTTCCATCCATCGCCTCGTTGAGCCTGCCGCCCATGAGCACTTTTATATGATCCATGCCAGCCTCATTCAGCGCAGTGATCAGCGCTTTGCCGAAACTATATGCCATACCATTATAGGTGCTGATGCATACGACCCTGCTTCCAGATTCTGTAACCGTATCGATAACCTCAGAAATTGCAACCGATGTGCCTAAGTCAAAAATGTTAGCGCCCGCTTCGCTCAGCACATTCTTTACAACTTCTTTACCAAATTCATGTACATCAGAAGCTCCCACTACCACGTTGATTCCCTTCAGCGCAGTTAGATTTTCTGCACTCATCTTTGATAGAACGTCGTCTTTGATCGCAGTAATTGTCTGTACAATGCTTGTTCCTCTGATCGGCACTCTGCCTCGCATTGCATTTTCCCTTGCTTCGCCTGCACCAAAGTTTGTTTCAAGCTGCTCTGGCCCTATGGCCTTCAATACGGCTGCTACCTCACCTGCGTGTTCAATATCGACGCCTAAATCATCTAATCCATTGATGACTCTTTCAAAAAATACATTTGCCCCGGCAACGAGCTGGTCAGCTTCCTCTTCAATTCTGTCCCAATCAATGTATTCTGCATAATACGGAGCCTTTTCGATTACCATGTCCATGGAAAGCTGACATTCAATGATCTCTTCGGCGCTGGGAATTCTCAAAGCCTCTGAATATGGTATCGCATTAATCGCATACCCTGTCGGATATTTCAACTGACATGCAATATCAGCCAGTGCGTAAGTCGGCATAACCGAATAGTTTTTTGCCATACTCATACCATAATCAATAGTATTTCCATTTACAAAAGTCCCCGGGGTCTGATATTTGTCGATTTTGCTTATGCCTCTGTTAAAGACAATCCTCAGCATCGGGTCGCTGAACAAGTTACCATAGCAATGAGCCACTCTTCCTCCCGCCAGTTCCTCTGCCATATACCGCTCCAGCTTGGCCCATCCGAGAAGGTTGGCAACATCATGAAACTGAGCGCCGTATCCATCGTCAAGATTGCAGTGCATACAGACTCCCCGATCCTTAAATTCACCCATGACAGCCATCGCTTTAATGTAGTCTTCTGTACGGTAGCTTTCCATATCAAGTCCTGGATATTCATAAGTAAAGTACTGGGCAAGATTCCCGATGGAAGTAGCACCTGCACCTAAACCATTTTTTACATTTTCCACGCTGTTCAACGACCCAATCATATGGTCGCCAAGGTGTGGATTGATGGGGGCGATCTGTCCAATCTGCTTCCACTCATCAGGATTGTTGAAAATCAAACTGCCGCTTGCCTGAAAACGATTCCGGTATTCCTCTGGAACACCCATTATCCAGTCGCAAATCATGCCTAACCGATCAATATGGGAACCCTCTTTTTCCAAAGTTTCATATACCGTTCTGACGCCTTCCGCTGTTGCCTGCCAGGAATTCCAGCCGATGACGCCGTGTTTCATTATTTTCCCGGCTTTCATCATCTTACGTTTGTATTCAGTCTCTGATTTTACACCGTACTTTTTCATAAATAGCGTTTCCGTTATCTCGATACCATCTGCGATTTTCTTCGCATCGTTTCTGATTGTTTTCATATCCGGAAGCTCTTTTTCATGAAACCTCCTGTTAAATTTGATATCCATAGTCACTCCTATTACATCATACGTTTATGATTTGCCAATTAGTCTCACACTTATCCACAAAAGGATCAATCACAGCTCATTAATGATTTATGTTATATTATGTATACCACACTTTTGTTTTTCTGTCAAATGAATTTTGGTTCTGTTTTCGCAATATTTAGCATTTTCTTCATTTTTGATTTTGAGTTGTGGCTCGCTTTTCTGCCTGCATAAAAAAATGACAGCTGTGTATCCATCACACAACTGCCCTTATTCCTATTGCTTTTCTAATTCTCCATACTTTTTGATACGATCTTTATCAGGTTGTCGAGATGTTCTTCCATTGCCGCCGCAGCAGCGTCTGCATCCCTTTCATAAACTGCCTTGAGAATCACCTCATGATCCTTATACGATCCAGCCTCTCCCATTGTCGTAATTGCCGAAAAATACTGGTACACATTGTTTTCCGTAAGCAAAAGACGAAGCACTTGGAACAGCGCACTATTTCCGGAAAGTTCCGCAAATTTTAAATGCATTTTTAAATCTTGCTCTGATCCGGATTCGCCCTTCCTCGTAACGTATCTATGTTCAAAATCTAAATCTCTCATCTCATGCAGATCTTCTTCTGTCGCACGGATCGTTGCGCAGCGAACTGCATAAGGCTCAACTAATCTACGAAATTCCAAAATATCTTTTGAATGTTTTGGATCTTCGCTAAATGCTAAAGCAATGACTTCTTCTGCATTCTGCAGAAGCTCCACTTGCGTCATCTGGCTTTCAAGAAATGTCTCGCCCTTTGGGGTAATGATACGTCCCTTGTTACTTATACTCGTAATGTAGCCGTTCTCTTCTGCCTGTTTCAGCATACGTCCTATCGTCGCCACAGATGCATCTAACTGCTTGCTCAGGTACGCCGCTCCTACCGGAGAAATACACTCTTTGATTGTCTCTAGTAATGTTGTCATTGTTAATTTTTTCATCGTTAATATTCCCTATATCACCATTGCGTCACCACAACTTATTTCTCATATACATGATAATACATCATAACTCATTTGTCAATTCTCAAAAAACAGTTGACATCCGTGAATTACTGTGATATTAATATATTATCACAAATCATTTATGAGTCGTGTTAACGCATTTCTTGGAATTGGGAGGAAAACATGTATAACCTGGATTCAAATAGAAATTATTGGAAAGGTTCCGAGGCCGGTAACAGAAGGACCATGTACAAAGCCGCTGGTTTTGGTGATTACGATATAAAGGAAAAGCCGCATATCGGCGTAGCAAATACTTTTTTTGAAGGATCTCCCGGAACAGGTCATCTCAGGCAACTTGCAGATCACGTTAAGAACGGAATCTGGGCAGCAGGTGGCATGCCCTTAGAATTTGGAGTTCCGGCTACTTGCGGCAATGTAGCAACAGGCTCAGTAGGCCTTCGTTATGAGCTTGCAATGCGGGATGTCGTCGCGATGTCTATCGAAGGCGTTACAAAGATTCACAGTTTCGACGCACTCGTCATTCTTGCATCCTGTGATAACATTATTGCTGGTGCATATCTCGCCGCAATGCGCCTTAACATCCCTTGTATCGTTGTGACCGGTGGTCCCATGTATCAAGGCAGCTGCGACGGTCGTAAGATCGTTCAGGCCGAGGTGGATATTGCTTCCATCCGAGGCGATGAAGAAATTCTCAAAATGGCCGAAGAATTTGGATGCCCTTCCTTTGGTGCATGCCCTTCTATGGGCACAGCAAACACCATGCAGATTCTTGGCGAGCCGCTTAACATGGTGCTTCCCGGTACTGCGACAATCCCTGCCGGAGACAGTCTCAGACTTCGTAAATGTACGGAAGCCGGGATGTATATCGTGCAGTTGGCAAAGAAGGGCATTACACCAAAGGATATCGTTACGAAAGAATCTTTGCTGAATACGATTATGGTTGACATGGCAATTGCCGGTTCCACCAATGCAGTCATTCACATTCTCGCTTATGCAACAGAACTGGGCATACCACTTACGCTTGACGATTTTGATGCACTGGCTAATGAAATCAAGTGTATCGTAGGCGTCATTCCTACCGGCTCCTATTCAGTAGTGGATTTATATAACGCCGGCGGCGTACCCGCTGTCATGAAACAGATTCAAAACAAGCTTTATACCGATACTATGACACTTCTCGATGTATCTTGGGGAGAATATCTGGCGGCTGTTCCATCGCCTATCGATCACGATGTAATAAAGTCTTTAGACGACCCAATCAGCGTACTTCCCGGCATGAGAATTCTTCATGGAAACCTGGCAAAAAAAGGCGCTGTATGCAGGCCTACGGGGATTCCTGAATCCATGTGGCACTTTAGCGGCCCTGCCAGAGTATTCAACTCGGACGAAGCCGCACGTGACGCCATTATAAATGACGAAATTACAGGTGGAGAAGTCGTCGTGTTAAGGTACGAAGGTGTCAAAGGATCTCCTGGTATGAATGAACTGATGAAGGCTACCGACAGTCTTCTCGCTAAAGGGCTTGAATCAAAAGTTGCCCTTATTTCCGATGGTCGCTTTTCCGGGTTTAACCATGGCTCCATTATCGGCCATGTCTCACCAGAAGCATATATCGGCGGACCACTGGCGTTCATTGAAGACGGCGATATTATTGAATACGACATTACAGAAGGTTATCTTAACCTTAACGTAGATGACGCAATTTTAGAAGAGCGAAAGAGAAACTGGATCAAACCGGAACCAAAAGTAAAATCAGGGCTGCTGGCACTTTACCAGGCAACTGCGAGACCGCCTGAAGAAGGTGCCGCAATGCAGATTATGGAGGATGAAATATTATGATAAAGAAAAAATTCGCAATCATCGGAGATGGCTTCTTAGCAGCAAACGTTGCCGATGCGTATGCTCACGGCAAAATGCCAAATTACGAACTGACTTGCATTCTCGGGCGAATTGACGAAAGGCTTAACGAACTGTCAACAAAATGCAACTGCAAAGCCGTAAAGACTCTTGATGCACTTCTCGCTACTGAGCCTGAAATCGTCGCAGAAATGGCTGCCGTTGAAGCGGTACAGGAATATTGTATCGACGTGCTAAAAAGCGGAGTTTCCTTCATGGCACTCTCCATCGGGGCATTTGCTGACTCTCACTTTTATGAAACAGCCAAAGAAGCCGCTTCCGAGAATAATGTAAAAATTTATTTTTCCTCGGGAACCATTGGTGCATTTGACGCAATGCAGTCGATCACTCTGATAGGCGGCGCCAAAGCAGAATTAACCCTGAACCGCTGGGCAGGTTCCTACAAGGATACGCCGGTTTACAAGCCCGAAATCGAAGCGACGGGCGTAAAAGATACCCTGTTTGAGGGCACTGCAGCAGAAGCCATTCAATTACTGCCAAGGATGATCAATATCGGCGTCGCCACTTCACTGGCAACCATCGGTCCCGAAAATACATATATTAAAATCACAGGAGATCCCGATATGCCGCACAATGACGATGATGTGAATATCAGAGTCCATTCAGAGCATATTGACATGAAGTTTAAGATATATTCCAAGAACCAGATCTTAACGGGTTGGAGCGTTGTGTCTTTCTTAAACAACTTAGCATCGCCAGTCTATTTCTATTAATTTTTAGCAGAGATATTAACATACAAAAAAGGCTTGTCTACTTAATTGGCAAGTCTTTTTTGTGACAGTCTTTTTATTTTCCAATATACATCTGTCGTGCCTTCTTCACATATCGCAGGAACTCGCGCAGTGTCAGAGAGACATTTTCTTTATGCTTCACGGCAAAACCTATTGTTCGCTTTACTTCCGTATTAAGCTTACGGAATTCCACCGGAAACCATTTTGCCGTATCTTCAGCAACTGACAGAGGGATGATGGACACACAGTTATCGTAAGCAACCATCTTCTGCACCAAATAGATGGAGTTTGTATTATAGTCCGCTTCTTTAGTTCCTGCTGTGATTTCCTGAAATTTCATCATATCCTGATCATAGCCCTCTTGTGTCTTAAATAAAATCAGCTTATGATCAAACATCTCCTCGACAGAAATCACTTCTTTCTCTGCTAAAGTGCAGGCCTTTGGAATCAATGCAACATATGGTTCCTCCATAAACGGAATCCAATCGAACTCGTGATATGATTCCCTACTGAAAAGCGCTACATCGATAATGCCCTGTTTCAGCCAAGTCTCCAACTGGTGCAGGCTATGCTCTTCCACAACCTCGATTTGTATGCCGGGATGAATTTCGTTGAAACCCTTCAGAATGTCTGGCATCAGCAAATAGGCCATTGTCGGAAAACTGCCAATTCGCAGCTTCCCCTGAGACATCCCTCGAATCATCAGATACTCTTCTTCTAATATCGTATTCACCTTCAGCAGTTCTCGAATTAAAGGGACGACCCGCTCCCCCTCTTTGTTCAAGACGATTCCTTTTCTCGTTCTCTTAACCAGGGGAAACCCAATTTCCTTCTCCATGCTGGCAATCATTTTTGACAGGGCTGATCTTGTATAGCCCAGGTCCTCTGCAGATTGACTGAGACCGCCACGGTCGACCACCTTCAATAGCACTTCGTATTTCGTAATATCCATATAATTCACCTCAATCATCATCTCTTGCTGGAATACCGATACATGGGGTTCTTGCAAGTTGCAGAGAATTAGTCCTCTAGCTGCATTATACAGAAATTTCTGCCGATGTCAATAAAGCCTCCAAACTGGATAATTGTGTCTTACATCAGTTTGGAGGTTTATTCAATCTTTGAATGCTCCTATTAAAGGTGGAAAGCCTCATACTTTGTTATAATTCTGTCCAGTTCCGCTTCTTTTTCCAATCCCAGACTGTAACTGTATTGGTTAAGCATCTCTTCAATCTTAATACGAACCCTCTTTCTTATATCATTGTTGCGCTCATCTTTTTCCCAGGTTCCATAAGTCCTTCTATCAGAGAACTTTGGCCAATAGACTTCACTTACATAATTTGCTTTTGTATGCTTGCTGCTGAGGAAACGTCCATCCACCTTGTGGGCGGCAATTTCATCATATGCAAGGTGACTTGGATCTACTTCAATTCCTTGCAGAAGCCGCTGTATCACACCGATCATTTCGCAATCGATCACCATTGATTCCAGACTAAAAATATTCATCTGCGAAATTAGACCCAGACCATAGATCAAGTTCTGATTTGCTCTCATATCTCCCAGACCGTTCATAAACTTTTCCCAGCCGCACTGCATATCAAGGGTGTTGGAATCCGTAAGGAAGCCATCTCCGCCCGTTGGAACTTCAATTCTTTTTCCTAATTGGGTGATCGCCTGCCTCATGAGGGCGTATTCAGGTGTGCCCACCGTACAAGTGGCATTTTTCATGTCAAAAATTCTGCTCCAGCTGGCGAAAACATCTGGAGAACCCGGCTTACAGATCTGCAGATATGTATTATGTCCCAGAATCTCTGCCCAGGCCTGGGTTAGTTCTCCTGCCAAAGTTACCGGCGCTGTGGCTCCAGCCATAGGCCCAGAAGTAAAAAAACACGGAACGCCGTAGGCCGCTGCTTCTCTGACCGCCTCGCTCATATCTTTACGCATTGTGAGCGGTGATAATGTGCACATATTGAACATGAGATGCGGTTTTTCCCTCAGCACATCCGCTCCGCCCATTATTTCCGCCGCCATTTCAATCAATCCTTGAGCGCCCAGCTGTCCGAACGGACTTGTGTGAAGGGGCTTACGAGAATATACAAATCCACCCTTAGCCATCCAAAGATCTTGTACGCACGCAGGTTTTTCAACAGGCTGTACCGAGGTTTTCATCCAGCCGATCTCATCCGTCATTTCTACAATCTTTGCTTCGTCTGCAAGACCTTGATAATCACTATCTTTCACCTGGCCGTCACGCCAGTCTAAATACGGGGCCTTGAATCCGCCAGGTCCAAAGCTGGTTTCTTCTCCACCGACGCTGAGAAATCGTTTGCCGTAAGAGTCGTACATGCTGAATTTTCTTGGTGTATACTTAATGGTTTCCTCGACAAGGTAGTGAGGAATATATATTCTCTCTTCTCTTACCGAGCATCCCGCTTTTTGAAAATCTTCTCTTGTGCGTTTTTCGGTAACTAACATACCTTCCTTTGCAAAAAGCTCAAGCGCATTAAAATGAATTTATCTCGCTTGTTCTTCTGTAAATACTTTTCCATTGATAAACATAACTACTCCTTTGCTTTACCATAACAGATTGCTTATTTACTAATTATCCTCCGCACTTTCAGATACCTGATATACCCCTTCATGGGTCAGGATATGGTTGTTCTTAGTGAAAAACAACTTGACGAAAGAGTAGATTGCAACTGCGGTAATGACGTATACTGGCAGTGACGCCAGAATTGGAACACGTCTTACCGTGAAAATCCCTCCAAAGTTGATAAAGGCAAGTGCTACCAGTCCCATCAATTCTATCGTTGAAGGACATGTTGATTTAGGTATTACCAGTGTCTTTTCCGATAAAAACGTTGCTTTTATTCCTCTGTTCAAATATCCCGCTCGATTAATCGTATCATCGAACCACCCTTTGGCGTCCAATGACGAAATTTCTGCTGAGTCACTGGACGGGTGCGATTTAATATATATCCCAGACATCGGGAACGACGTAATTCAAGCAGTTAAAAAAGTCTACGACTTTAAATTTGCTTCACCATTTAGTGTGCACAGTGATGTGGGTGCAATCTCAATGGTCGACCTGGGGCTTGGGTCATATATCATCTCTGAACTCCAATGCATACGGCTTGGAAATAACACAAAGAAAATAAAATTTAAAGAACCGGTTTACCGGACCATGGGGATAGGAGTACTCAAGCACAAACTGCAGATTCCGATTATTAAAGAAATGATTCAGTTCGCCATCGATTTTAGTAAAGATTTTGAGAAAGAATTATGGTCGCGCTGCAAATGCCATAAAAAGAGAGGCTGTCTGTGTATTATGCAGACGCTTCTCTTTTTTATCCTATCATGATTTCACTCCTTACTGTAGCGAATCGTCATGCCTGTCGCTGCGAAAAACAAGGTCGCCGCCGTCATGGTCAGCGCCAGCATATAATATGGCACATATTCTGCGGCAGCAACGCCCAGGGTTGCGCTGAAGTAAACGCCAGCCGTGGTCCACGGCACCAGCGGCGCAAGGCCTGTCGCCCCATCATGGACAGTTCGCGCCAGCACGCATTTGTGAATTCCGAGTTCATCAAAGCGGCGCCCCATAGCGTTTGACGTCAGTACGATGGCCATGTGACAGTCCGCAGAAAAGAATCCTAAAACTGTACTCATCACATAAGACGCCGTAATCACAGAGAAACGTTTCTGCAGAATCCCGCTGATCTTCGATACGACAGAAGTCATAATCGCTGTCCGCTCCAGGCACCCTGCCAAAGCCAACGCCAGGATGATCAGCAGAATCGTCGATGCCATCGCCATCAGCCCGCCCCTCGTGAGAAGCGTATCCAGAAGCTCGATTCCCGTATCCGAAACATAACCCGCATACATCGATGTCAGGCTTTCCGAAAGGGAATTGCCCTGATATAAGACAGACAAAGCCACCCCGCACAGGGAAGCGGCAATCAGCGTCGGCACAGTGGGGATCTTGAGGAAGATCAGAACCAGCAAAACGATGATTGGCAGAAGCAGAATCGGGCTCAGGTGAAAAGTCTCTGCAAGCCCATTCATGATTTTCGTCACCTGGCTGGTATCCGCTGACGCCTCTGCGTATCGAAAGCCCAGAACCGTATAGATGATTCCGCATCCAACAATAGAAGGGATCGTCACATAAACCAGGGAATGCAGGGTCTCATACAAGTCCACCTTAGAAATTGCCGCCGTCAGATTGGTCGCAGCGCCAAGGGGTGATTGCTTATCGCCGCACATGGCCCCCGATATAATGCATCCGGCAGTCAGCCCCACAGGAATGCCAAGGCTGATGCCGACCCCCATAAAGGCGACGCCGATGGTCCCTGCCGTCGTCCAGGACGACCCGGTGACAAAAGCCATGACGAAGCACAAGACCATAATAGATATCAAAAACCACTGCGGTGAGAAGAGCATTAGCCCGTAGTAGATAACCACCGGCACAGTACCGCACATGGTCCAGGTTCCAACGACCACGCCTACCATGAGAATCGTCAAAAACACGCCCACTGCATCTGCCACCGCTTTGTGCATGCCCTCAATCAGTTCCTTCCATGGAATCCTGAGAAAAATGCCAAAGCAGAGAACTATGCCGATGTTCACCAAAATAGGGACATGGGGCTCCAGCTTTAGAAAAACCACACCAGCGAGCAATACGAAGATGTTTACCAAAAGAACGCCAAGTGCCATCAAAAATGTATTTTCTCGTTCTCTACTCATTTGATTTCTTCTATAACTGTCTCAATTCCATACTTCTTCTTTATTTCGCCAAGTTTGACGAGATGGGGCAGTGTATCATGATATTCCTGGGATGCTCTGTCCTTCCATTGTTCCACAATCAGAATCTCGTTGTCTCGCTCTGCAGAGAAATAATATTCATATCGAATATTACCCTCTTCCTCGTGGGTTGCTTTGATGATGCCAGCCTTTAAGACCTCATCATAAAATTGGTTTAAAGTTGCCTTATCTTTTGCCGTATAAAATACATGTAAGTTGAACATTTTTTTACCTCCTAGTCATATAACTTAACATTGCGTATTTGCTTCCGCTTCTTCAAGGGAGGCAAATCCATAAAGTTTTACCGTCTCTTCCAGAATCGTCAGATCCATATTCTCACCTTTGGCAAGCAGCTCCTGCTGCCACTTGAGATAAGCGCTCAGGGTTTTTTCCGAATAGGTGAGCAGTTCTCCCCGAAGATACGTAGAAATCGATGTACCGCCAAACTGAGAGGCCTCATCGTCTTCCAGGCTGCGCCCGCCAGAGGCGATATGGGGATACTGGTCACGCAGCTTGCGGCTCCAGTCCATAGAAATCCCATGAATCTGCTCCACCAGCGCTTCTTTTTCGCAAGTCACCGGACGGAGAAACGGTTCCATCTCGGCGTATTCCTCCGGTGCCGTATATTTCATCATCCGTGCATATTTTTCAGTTATCAGGTTAAACCCATCCTCCTCAGCACAGGTCAGATCCTCAAGGTAGGATTCACGCATCTCCTCATTCCAAGCTGCAAACTGGCATCTGCGCATGGCGTAGAAAGTTTCTCTGTCGTCCTGACAGGAAGCTCTGGATCCTCCTTCATTGACCTTGTCAAACATTCTGTATTCTTTTTCAATAATTCTTTCTATGATATCCATAGCATTCCCTTTCTCTCCTCAGCCCACAGTCAGTGGCAATCCGGCAATATGCGGGTCCTCGATATGCTTCAGCAAAGCAAAGCTCTGATCACAGAGAAAATCACTGGTCGTCTCTGTAAGCTTTTGTTCCATCAGTTCTTCTCTGATTGCGATGCAGATGGTTTCGATGAGCTGCACGTTCTCCTCTCGGCATGGATCTTTACAGATCCGAGAAAGAAGCGGCGCGATATTCGTCAGCTTGGACAGGTTGCCCATTCCTCTGAACGTCCACTTATAATAGGGCGTATATCGCCTGTTGAGAAGATACACCGCTTTCATGGCTGCCTCTGTAAACTCTGACAGCGCCAGCATCGCGGCCACGAAATCACCTCTCTGCAGAAGACGTGGGTAGTTGTATTGGCCAGCCTGCCCCATCTTGTGGCAGTTGCAGGACAGTTTCTTTATCCTCACGTCCTCTGGATAAAATTCCAGCAGCTTCTCTCTGATTCTCGTGAATTCCCCCAGAGGATCGGTAAAGACCGAGCCATTTGTGGCGGTCGCCAGAAACTGCTCTGGAATCCGCATCCACTGATCCTGCTCGATCGGCCCCTCCGCCATGCCGGTATATTTGGCATAAAAGTCAGAAATCCTCATGACGCCGGTTCTGCCCAAAGCCATCCCCTCGTCCCGCTTTCGCTCAAAACCCTGAAAGGTCTGCGGCAGCGCCAAATAGGCTTCCTGCAGCGCGGGGCCGATTCGCTCCATGTCCTCATCGGCGAGCCAGAGGCAGAACCCCGGTCCAAAATCGTGATCGCGGGAGAGCTGATCGTCAAAACCAAAGGCATCGGAGCCTTCCCCGGCAAAGCCGCAGGCAATCCGGGATACGTACTCTGGGAATTTCTTTTCCAGCATCGGCGCGCCGTATTCCAGATAATATCCTTTTGCCAATTCCATTCCTTTTCCCATGAATCCCTCCTTACTTTCTGCAAAGTTTTTTCAGAATCTCCTGCGCAGTGAAATAATCCTTGTTCTTTCCGAAAACCGCTTCAATCTCCTCCAGCACCTGGCGAAGACAGTCTATCGCTTCTCTCTCATTACCCGCTCGCGCCAGTAGCTGTCCGTACAGCATTTTGGCAGAAATCATGTGCGGATTTTGATAAGAAAGGGCAGAAAACATCCGAATCGATTTCATCAGCAAATCCATCGCTTTCTGATCCTGATCTTTCCCCGCATAATAATAGGCCTGATTCAAAAGCCCTGTGGCCACGTCCTCTTCATGTCCGCCCAGTTCCTCCAGAATCGCCATGGAGTGCTGCATCAGTGCAAGCCCCTCTTCCTCTCGCTGTGTGTCCATACAGAGCAGCCCCAGGTTGTTGAGGACAGAAGCGTACAGGAAATGCTTTTCCCCCTGGCACGCTTCAAAAAGTGCCTTCGCCTGCAGAAACAGTTCCTCTGCCTGTTTCATCTCTCCCATCTGCCTGTAGGTGCCCGCCAGGTTGTTCACGCTCACCGCATATTCGAAAGAGGCCTCCCCAAAAGCCGGGCGCAGAGCCTCTAAAACTTCTTCGTAATACTTGACAGAGTTCTGGTAGTCGCTGACGCTGCGGCAAAACGCTGCCAGCTCACTGGTACAGGCGATATGTACTTCTCCACTATCCTGGCTTTGTTCGTACACGTCTTCCAGCCATTTCAAAATTTCTTCGGGACGCTGCCGCGCGTCAAACTTGCCGTCAAGCGATTCATAAAATTGTTCCTTTGTCATGGTTCCCTCCTATTTACCCAAAGAATGCCACTGCTAACCAGGAGCAGCGCCGCCAGGTTGTTCCACGTCAGAATGTTCTCATGGAGCAGCAGTCCCGATAATGCCGTTCCGAATACCGGAATGGTAAAACCAAAGGGTGCCACCTTGCCGACTGGGTTGTGCTTCAGTAGAATCGCCCAGATGGTAAAAGAAATCGTGGACAGAAACGCCAGATAGAAAAACAAGCATGCCGACTTTGGCGTAAATTCGCCCATGGTCCCTCCCGCCAGATAGCCCATGAGGATCAGAATCGCACCGCCCATCATCAGCTGGTATGCGGTGATGGTCTCCGGTTTTTCCCTCTTTGAGATCAGCTTTGTCGTCACCGTGCTGGCACCGTAGGCGATCGCGCATAGTAGGACAAAGCCTTCGCCGTTCCATGCGAAGCCGCTGTCCCAGGCTCCAGGCGTAAGATTTACCACGACTACACCGGAAAAGCCGACGATGCATCCGATTGCTTTTTTCCAGGTAAAACGCTCCTCTTTCATCAGAAAATGGGCGATGATGATGGCAAAAAACGCGTTGGATGCGGTGATGATCGATCCCTTGGCTCCTGTCGTATTGGCAAGACCCAGATAAAAGAAAAAGTATTGTATCGTCGTCTGCAGCACCCCCTGTCCGAAGACAAAAGGGATGGACGATTTCTTCATTTGCAGAGGTTTTCTCTCTTTGAAGCTGAACAAGAGAAAGGTCATTGCACCTGCACAGAAAAATCTCCATCCGGCAAAGAGCATCTGACTGCCCGCGCCTTCGATGGCGAACCATTCATAGCCGATTTTGATACAGGGAAACGCACTTCCCCATAAAAGGCAGCAAAACAGAGCCAGGACAGCGACAACTGGTGTTTTCTGTATTGTCATAATAAGACTCCTATTAAGAAAAAAATCCGGCGCGCATATGCTGAAAACAAGGAATTTGCGCCGGATCTGATTGATTATTTACTAAATTGCATTTGCTTTCTTTACCGCCTTATCGACAGAAGTCATGACAGCAGAAGCAAACCCTTCGTCTACGAGGGATTTGTAGCCTTCGATGGTTACGCCGCCAGGAGAGCACATCTCGCTGACTCTCGACTTCGGCTCGTCGCCGCTTTCATCGAGAATCATGGCGACGCCCAGCATGTTTTTAATGACCATCTTTCTGGCGTCGCTGCGGCTGAAGCCGGCATAAACGCCTGCATCGATGAGAACGTCCGCCATCTGATAGAGCCACATCGGACCGGAACAGCTATATGCTGTAAACTCGCCAAACATGTTCTCCGGCAGGAGGATGGTCTGCCCCAGTGCCTCCAACACCTGCAGGGCAAAAGCCTTTTCTTCTTCATTCACATTGCCGTTCAGGCAGACCGCGCTGTGCCCGTTGCCTGACTGCCCTAGTGTGTTGGGCATGACGCGTACAATCTTCCTGTCAGCGCCCAGCATCTCTTCCATGGATGCGATGGTGACGCCTGCTGCAATAGACAGAACAACCGTCTCCGCCTTTGCCGCTTCCTTTATTGTCTTTGCCACCACTGGTACGATTTTCGGAAGCACGGCGATGATAATCATGTCCGCCTCTTTCATGGCCTCCTTGGCGTCCACCATGGCATTGACTCCGTATGTTTCTTTGAGATATTCGCAGCGGGCCGGGTTCAGTTCGCTGACAGAGATATTTTCACTTTTTACTACTTCTCTCTGGATCAGGCTTCTCATGACGCCTTCCGCCATATTTCCGCCGCCGCAGAATACGATTTTCTTGCTCATTTTTTTCACTCCTATTTCAGTTCCAGTGTATTTTTAACAAAGGCTTCGTATGTCTTTGTTTCTTCTGCAAGATATGCGATGTCCTCCGCTGTCAGATTTTCCGGTGACACGCCTGCTTCTTTGCACGCTCTTCTGATCATGGATTGTCTGAAACGGTTGATATCTGCCACCTGGTGTTTGATCATGGCAGGACTTGCCGGGAAGATGATGTTCTCGCCCGGCTGATCCTCTTCCTGCGGATTTCCAAATCTGAGGTCGATGCCGTTGTCTCTTGCGAAAGACAACTGTGGCTGGATGTGCTTTCCTGCACCTGTATATTCTGTTTCGCTGATGACGACGATTGCATCCTCTGGCAGTTCCTGTGCCAGAGAGAAGGCTGCTGCCAATGCAGTGTTGCCTGCTGGTCCTCTTTCAATTCCCTCCAGGTTTGCAAGGGCTTCTGTCATATACATGACTTCGCCCTGCTTGACTGTCACGTATTTATCTGCATATCTCAAGATTCTTGCGGCAGAACGCGGTGTATCAGAATGATCCGGACCGGTTGCGTGAGGCACGCCGAAGCCCGTATGTCCAGTAGTGCATGATTTTTTGTTGAACTGTGTATCAGAAGCCATATGAAGACCAGTCAAGTCGATAGATGCGGCGACCACTTCTGTGTCCGCAGCGCCAGCTTTGATCAGTCCCCTTGCGGTTCCTGTAATCATGCCGCCGCCTGCTGTGGTACATACAACCATGTCCGGATTCTTTCCTGTCATTGCCCTGCACTGCTCAGCAATCTCATAGCCCAGGGTTTCCACGCCGGCAATGCCGAATGGAGAATACAGAGAAGCGTTGAAGAAACCGGTATCCTCCATGATGGAGAGGAAGGAGTAGAACAGTTCTGGTCCCACAGTCAGCTGCACGACCTCTGCGCCGTATGCTTCACACTTTCTGGCCTTTTCGATGATTTCCGGCTGGCCGACTCCATGAGAGTCATAGCATTCCTGCACGACGATACATTTGAGTCCCTGCATTGCCGCCTGGGATGCCACAGCAGCACCGTAGTTGCCGGAAGTTGCCGCCATAACGCCTTTATAGCCCAGTTTCTTAGCATGGGCGACTGCACAAGCTGCTCTTCTCGCCTTGAACGAACCAGAAGCGTTTGCCGCTTCATCCTTTGCAAAGATTCTCGCGCCCTTTCCTGGCTCGGCACACTTCCTCGCCAGTTCCGTCAAGTTACGAAGCTCGATCAGCGGTGTATTGCCGACCGCTGTTCTTGACTGAATCTTTGCCACTTCCTCCAGGGTATATCCTGTCGAGGACATCAGGGCTTCATAGTCGAAGGCTACTGATCCTGATTCAAATTCGCTGTAGTCGATTCCCAGGGCTTTCAAGTTGATTTCGTTGGATCTTGCCATTACGGAATCGTAGTCTTTTGCTAATGTCATTATCTGTCACCTCCGTCCATTGTACCACTCATTGTTTCTCTGAGCTGCTTGTCAATTTCTATAATTTCCGGTACGAATTTTCCGTAGCTGTGGGTGTAATAAGGTCCTACTTCCAGCAAGGTACCCTTTACAATTCTGCCCACTGCTGTTTCTACAGATACTTCGTCACCGATTTCTGCCGATTCCTCCTGCAGATAACCCTTTGTCCACTGCTGAAGATCGCACTTCTGTGTATCCTCGGGCAGCTTTGCTGTTCTTTCGTCCGCTTTTAATACGATTGAATGAATTCTCACCCAGTCACCTTTCTTTGCCATTCTCATTTTCTCCTTTGCAAATATATTATGATAACCTGCCGCAGATGTCAAAGCCCCCTGCGGCGGTTGCAATCGTCGCCGCCTGATTAAGCGAGCTTATCAGGCTTTACTCCGATTTAAAGCTGATTCCTGCATAGGAACCGACTGTGCCAACAATAGTATCGATGTCGTTGTCCGCATTGACGCCCATTTTGATCAGTTTATCCGTAACATCAATTGGAACATCGCTGCCGTCCATGGCTTCGTTGAGTCTCCCGCCCATCAGTACGTGAGTATCCGCAAGGCCTGCATCCTTCAGAGCGGCTGTCAGATCTCTTGCAAAACTATAGGCCATGCCGTTGTAGGTACTCATGCATACGATGCTGCTGCCTGTCTCTATCAAAGTATCGGCGATTTCAGAAATAGATACGGAGGTACCTAAGTCAAACACCGCAGCCCCAGCTTTACGGAGTACATTTCTGATGACCTCTTTGCCGAACTCGTGAACGTCTGTGGAGCCGACGACGACGTTAACGCCCTGCAGCGGCCCCTCGTTTTCAAATTTCTGTTTTGACAAAGCGTCGTTCTCGATTTTTTTGATCGTCTGGACGATGCTGGTCGGCCTGATTGGCACTCTGCCTCTCATGGCCTCTTTTTCTCTGCCGCCTGCACCAAAGGCAACCTCCAGCTGCTCTGGTCCGATGGCTTTGAGTACGGCCGCAATCTCGCCTGCATGGCAAGTGTCCACGCCCAGGTCATCTAAAGCGTTCATGACTCTCTCAAAGAAGACGTTCGCTCCTGTCGCCAAAAGCTCTGCATCTGCATTGATCTTATCCCAGTCTATATACCTTGCGTAATACGGCGCTTTCTCAATGACCATATCCATGGAAAGCTGTGCTTCTACGATTTCTTCCGGAGCCGGAATTCTAATCGCCTCGGTATACGGAACCGGCGCCACCGCGTAGCCGCTAGGATAAGTCAGCTGGCAAGCCACATCGGCGATAGCATAGGATGTCAGCGCCGCATAGTTTCTCGGCAGGCTGGCGCCGTAGTCGATGGTGTTGCCGTTGACAAAGGTTCCCGGTGTGTGATACTTGTCAATCATGGTAATCGCTCTGTTAAATACTACCCGGAGCATGGAATCGCTGAACAGATTTCCATAGCAGTGGGCCACCCTGCCGCCCATCAAGTCTTCCGCGATATATCGTTCTAATTTTGCCCAGCCCAGAAGGTTTGCGACGTCGTGGAACTGGGCGCCATAGCCGTCATCCAGGTTGCAGTGCATGCAAACGCCTCTATCTTTAAATTCTCCCATGATCGCCATTGCTTTCACGTAATCTTCTGTCCGATAGGCTTCCATATCAAGACCGGGATATTCGTAAGTAAAATACTGCGCCAGGTTGCCGATGGTAGTCACTCCGGCAGTCAGGCCATTGGTGACGTTTTCCACACTGTTCAGGGAGCCGATCATGTGGTCTCCCAGATGCGGGTTCACCGGAACCACCTGTCCGATGGCATTCCATTCCTCTTGTGAATGAAAAATCAGACTGCCGCTGGCCTGGAATCGGTCTCTGTATTCTTCCGGCACACCCATAATCCAGTCGCAGCAGATGCCCAGACGGTCTATGGAAGAACCGGCTTCAACCAACGAGTCATATACCTTCCGAATGCCTTCTTCCGTTACGGTCCATGAATTCCAGCCGATGACGCTGTGTTTCATAATTTTGCCGGCATCCATCATTTTGCGCTTATATTCCGCCTCTGATCTGACGCCGTATTTTTTCATGAAAAGGGTTTCGCCGATGGTAATATTCGAGGCAATTTTCTTTGCATCTGCCTTGATGGTCTTCATATCTGGCAGTTCTTTTTCGTTAAATCGTCTGTTGATTTTGATATCCATTCTTTTCTCCTGTTCCGATACTATTTTTCATGATTGCCAGGGCTGCTTCCTGATCATAATCTGAGAGCAATCCCGCTGCAAAGAAGACATAGTCCTCATCCACAAAAGTCTTCACATCTGATGGCAGCAGGACGGTTTCCGCCTTTGACGGTCTTGCCCTTACATTCTGCAAAATTCGCGGCGCCGCCTGCAGGTTGTTTACTAAGATGCCGCCGGTTCCAATGACGGTTTTGATCTCTGTCAGGTTCTTGCCGTGCTGCACCAGGCGGCAGCCGTCGTGAAACTCTTTGGCGGCATAACCAGCATGACGTCTCGCCGAAATCTCTACCGCGCTGCAGGCAATCTGCAGGTCAATTTCTTTTTCAGTTTCTATCTCTGCAATATATTTTCTATCGGTAATACGATTCTCTATGGCATCGCGCAAGTGTTCTTTCGTGATGCAGCATTTTCTGGCAAAGTTCTCTTCGCCCACTTCTTTTACGAGGCAGACGGAGGACTCCCGCATTCCCATATCGCCTTCTACCGTTCTCTTGGCAAAAGGCTCAGGCGAGCCAACCTGCTTTGCTCCTTCGTAACTTCGATTCTCTATGAAGGAATAAATATCTGTGGTGGCGCCGCCAATATCTGCCATCATGTAGGGTCCGATGCCGGGTTCCGTTTCTGTTCCCAGGCAGAGCAGCTGCCCCGCAGCCAGGACTGCGGCAGGTGTCGGTATGATCGGCCCGTCCAGCAGTTTCTTGACCTTTCCCACGCCCTTCATGTTGGTGATTCGGTTCATAAATAGATCTCTCATAATGGCTACAGTAGGCTCAATGTTCAAAACACCCACGTCCGGGATGATATTCTCTGCCATAAAGCATTCTTTCCCTCTGCCTGCAAAGAGCATCCGCACATCCTTTGCGACACGGGAATTCCCAGCATAGATGATTGGAATATTCAGACTGCTGTCAGCCAGAACCTCTGCATTGTGAAGAACGGCTTTGCTGTTTCCGCCTTCATAGCCGCCGCACAGGAGCAAAATTTCCGCCTGAGAGCCTTCTATCCCTTGCAGGCCCTTCTCTGAGATCAGCCCTGAAGCGGTGTATACAATCTTGCCGCCTGCACCAAAGCTGGCGTTTCTCCCCGCCTCGATGCTGAGAGACTTTGTCAGACCCGATACAGCGATTCTGAGACCTCCGGCAGCGCTGCTGGTAGACAGCTTCAGCGCAGAGCCAAAATCATCGTCTCCGATAACGCACTTTGCAGCTTCAAAGCACTGCTGCAGGCTGATTCCAGCATCTGTATGTACTGTAGATGGGAATTTGTCCGTCAAAACGACTCGCTTTTCCGACAAATCCACACATACAATCTTCGTATAAGTGCTTCCAAAATCCAATAAAATCGCGTACCTCAAGGTCTTCCTCCAGATGCATGTATTTGACTATATTTTACACTAACATCAGATTGTTCGGTAGTGAAATAAAATCAATGTCATATGTACAAAATAGAATCATTCATTGAATACGCTGGTCACAGATTGTACCTTGTGACCAGCGATGATGTTATTTCTTAAAACAGTGATAACACTGCAGTGATTGTGAAGTAACCTAAAGCTATTACTACAACGTATTTATACAAAAAGTCAACCCATGATCCCCACTTGATTGCCGAAGTAGGCAGGTACCATTCTTCTCTGACCTTCTTTGCACCGATTTTCCACGCCAGGATAATTGCCAGGCCCAAGGCGCAGATACAATACCCGATATTTCCAAAGACGTTGTCAAAGACCGCAAAGAATGCGTCGTTCCAGACACAGGGAATGGCAACGAGGATTGCAATGGCATAGCATACCATCGTCGCTTTCTTCCTGCTCATCCCGAAGCCTTCCTTGTCCATGAAAGCAGAAGTCGCAATCTCCACCTGGTTGAGTGAAGATGAAATCCCTGCAAAGAGCAGTGCGACAAAGAACAGAATCAGGAAAAACGCACCTCCCGGAATGGTTGCAAATACTTTCGGCAGCGCCACGAACATGACACCTTTCCCCATCAGAGGGTCAAGTCCGAAGGTTGCTACTGCCGGAATAATTACGAAACCAGACAGCAGGCAGATAAAGAGCTGAACTACATTTACTGTAATAAAATCTGTTGCCACGTCCTGTTTATCATCTACATATCTGCCGTATACCAGCAGACAGCCAGGCCCAAGACCTACTGCAAAGAGCGCCATACCAGCAGCAGCGGCCCACATCTGTGGATTTGCCAGCTGTGCCCAGTCGGGCTTCAGGTAGAACTCAATTCCTGTTGCAATTCCCGGGATCATGCACACACGTACAATCAAAACCACCAGGATGATGAACAACAGTGGAAGCAACACTTTACAAACTTTTTCAATACCGTTCTGAATTCCTCTGGCGCCGATCAGCGCTACAACTGCCAGCACTGCCACTACGATCAAGTAAATGACAAGCCTGTTGTCATTGGTCGTCTCATAAACAGCCTCTGCATTTGACGCGTAGTCAATACCGCCAAAAGATTTAAAGATATAACAGATAACAATTGCCATAATTGCAGGATAGTAGGCCCAGACAGCCACCTGGTCCAAACTCATAAACCAGCCCAAAAGCTTTCCCGGTTTACCTGCAGCATCCGCACCGCAGCCTACGGTGCCTTTTCTGAAGTGTCTGCCATAAGCGATTTCTGCCCAGCCCGCAGGAATCACGATTACGACACAGACTGTGATGAATGCCAGTACAAAGGCTCCGCCGCCCCATTGTGCGCACATCATTGGAAATCTCCACATTGCGCCAACGCCGACGGCCATACCTATCGTTGATAAGATAAATCCAATCCTAGAGCCAAATCCATCGCTCTGTTTGTTTTCTACAATTTCGCCTTTTGTATTGTTTTTCTTGGACATGGATTTCGCCACCAAGAAAATACTGCCGCCACCAAATACGACAGCATATACAATCAGCATTACGATTGTAATTCCAGACATTTTTCTCTCCTTTTTAGTCATAGTCAAAGATATTAACATTTTATCATCTCACTATCTCCAAATCCCCTCTATGACATATTCCCTAAGTTTATCCGCCTCCCTTCAAGTTTGTTTTTTATAACATAGAAAATATCGTCCGCAGGACGTATTTCCGTATGTTTCAAAGAACGTACATTACGAAGCGTCGCCTCTTGCGGGCGACATGAGTGCATATGAAGCCCTAGCACAGCGATTGGCGAAGCCATCGCTGATGCAGGTCTCATGCCAGAACGCCCCAGCTTTAGCTGGTTGGCGTTTACGGCTGAGCAACGCTCCGTCATGTACTCGTTTTTTATTTCAACTCTGCGCCCCAGCCTGCAGGAGGCAGGGACAGGGAAGCAGAGTGAAAATCTTTCTTACAGCGACTGCTGCAGCGTTCTTGCGATGATATTATCCTGAATATCCTTCTCCAAATCGACGAAATATGCAGAATAACCTGCCACTCTCACCAAAATGTTGCGATATTTCTGTGGTTCCTTCTGCGCGGCACAGAGTGTCTCATTATCCACCACGTTGAGCTGAATGTGCTGCCCATGCTGCGTATCGAAGTAAGTACGAATAACTGTTTCGATGATGTTCAGTCCTTTTTCACCTTTTACGATGGTCGGGTCAAATCTCTGGTTGACCAAAACGCCGCTCTGTGCGAGCAATGGGTCAATTCTGCCCAGTGATTTCACCACAGCCGTCGGTCCATTGGTATCCATGCCGATCATCGGCGATGCGTTATCCGCAAGAGCCGTATAAGCCTTTCTGCCGTCAGGCAGTGCGCCAATCAGCTGCCCCAGTACCACGTTATAGGACTGGGTGGAGATGACCATGGTATATTTTGCATCGCGGCCGTCTGTATGCTTGCAGATCTGGTCGTTGCAGAGCTTTGTCAGCCAGTGGGCATATCTGTCTACGCTTTCAATGTCGTTGCCGTACTTCGGCGCTTTGTTGATCAAAAGCTGACGCATATTTTCTTTTCCTTCAAAGTCTGTAGCAAGAAGATCCATCAGTTCATCCATGGACAGATACTTTTGATTGAATACGCACTCTTCGATTGCTGCCAGAGAGTCTGCAATATTTGCAATGCCTGTAATTGCTACCGCGGAATAGCGGTGGTCTGCACCCTTTCGCTGAAGAACCTGGCCTTTTTCCATACAACCATGGGTGAAGCAGGACCCTGTAATGGTCGGTGTCGCCCATGCATGGCAGGATACGATTCTGTCAAAGAGTTCGCAGAACTTATCCATGAAGTAATCCTGCTGAACCGCATAAGCGTCCATGATCTGCTGCACAGATGTGAAGCTTCTCACATCTCCCGTTTCCGGGCCGATCTGCTTTCCAGTCAGCGGATCCTTTCCGTTGTTCAGCGTGATTTCGAGCACCTTGCTCGGGTTGAAGTATCCCGCATTGGACTGGAAGTCCGTCATACCGGGAACGCTCGGTTCGATACATCCGCAGATGCCCCAGTTCCTGGCTTCCTCCAAGGTGTGTCCCAAAGAGAGCAGATGAGAAATATTGGTGCTGTCATTGAAGAACGCCGGATGGCTTCCTCCTTTTCTGGCGACAGAAAGTGCCAGTCTGAAGGTCTCTTCGTCCACACCATCATGATAGCGGAAGGAGACACAAGGTTCTTTTGTCTGCAGATCCTCCATGCAGTGGAGAATCAGTCTGGTCAGTTCATTGCAGCCGTCAGTGCCGTCAGGCAGAACGCCGCCGATCATCATATGAATCCACAGAGGGCATCCCGGATAGGCAATGGACTCCCTCTTTGTCCGCACTTCCCAGAGCTCAGCAATTTTCAGCTTGAACTCGTGAATGACATCTGCGATAAAGGCTTCACTGATTCCGTTTTCCATATCCTGCTTGTAGAAAGGATACATATATTGGTCAAAACGGCCCAGGCAGTTATCGTTACTGTTGTATTCCATCTGCAGCGCCAGGTGGGTAAACCATACGAACTGTGCTGCCTGATAGAAGTTCTGCGGCGCATGTTCAGGAACAACTCTGCAGTTAGCCGCCATAGTGAGAAGCTGCATCTTGCGTTCGTTGTCCTTGCAGTCTTCTGCCATCTCTTCAGCAAGATCCGCATATCTGTGCGCAAATCTGATGATGGCTTCCATGACGATGATCATAGCCTGCCAGGTCTGCTGTTTTTCCATGTTCTCGATATTCATTCTGTCGAGAGATGCGATGTTTGCTTTGCACTGATCGATATAGTAGCGATAACCCTTTGTCACCATCTCGTCGTAGAATGGCGCGTGGTTCATGGTGGATTTGTTGGATACGCCTTTGGTGAAGATTCCGATATCCACCATGATGTCCATATCCTCGTCCGCCAGCTCAGCCGTCATATCGCCAAAGGTTCTGCCTTCCCATTTTTTGACGATTTCTCTCAGCTCGTCTTTTTCTCCCGGCATGAACTGCAGGTTGTCTGATTCTCTAGTGTCCAGTTCCTCCAGGTCATCGCGCAGCCATGCTGTCATTTCCGGATACAGTGGTGCCGCGTGAAGTCTGGACGCCAGGTGCCCTGCAATGATGGAATCGTCGTCGATAAAGATCTTCTTGTTGTCTAAGACGTGTGCAAAGACCTTTGCTCTTCTCAAGATGAACGGTTCCATTGACGGCTCGCTGTAAAAATTCGTGACCAGCTTGGCGCGGTCCAAACAGATTGTAACCGGCGTATCGCGCACCTTTTCGCTTAATCTAATTATTCTTTCTGAAATCATTTCACTACCTCCTTATTGTTGTTTTTCGTCCAGCAGCACTGCTTCCCATATTCGGAAAGGATGCGATTGCCAGCCTTTACAAGTTCTCTCATTTTTTCGTCGCTGGGGGTTTCTGTACCCTCTAGCAAATATTTTCTGCCCAGCGCCTTGTACTTCGATTCGCCAAAGCTATGGTAAGCTAAGAGTTCATATTCTTTTGCGGTAGGAAGTTCTGCCACAAACTTTGCAATTCCCGCGATGTTTTCCTCTCTATCCGTCATCCCGGGCACAATGGGCGTCCTGATGGTAAGTGGAATCCCGTATTCCGAGATTTTTTTAATATTGTTCAGTATCAGCGCATTACCAGCGCCTGTCAGCTCCTTGTGAACAGCCGTATCGATGTGCTTGATATCCATGAACATGGCATCTATGTAAGGAAGTGCCATCTTAAACTTTTCAAAGTCTCCATAACCACAGCTCTCTACGACAACGTGAATCCCTTTTTCATGACACATCTCGGCAATGTCTCGGAGCTGCTGCCCATGGGTCAGAGGTTCTCCGCCGGAAAAAGTCACGCCGCCTCCAAATCTGGAGTAAAAAGGCCGATCCTTTTCTATTTCCTTATATAATTCCTCTGTCGTATACGCTCTGCCTGTTATCTTCTTTGCTTCTGCATAGCATACGTCTATACATTTCATACAGTTATCACAGAGGGTTCTGTCGATGGATCCATCCTCCAAAATTGCTCCCTTCGGACAGGCATCTCTGCAGGCGCCGCAGCCGACGCATCTGACAGGAGATTCCATGATTTCCTCATCATAATTCTGTGATTCCGGGTTTGCGCACCATTTACATTTCAAAGGACATCCCTTAAAAAACACCAGGGTGCGGAGCCCCTCCCCATCATGTATGGAACATTTCTGTATATTGAATATCACCTTGACACCTCCCTTCTTTTTTCTTTCGATGCTATATGTAAAAGCAAAACCCGTGCCAAGTGTTTACCATTGCCTGCTGCACATTTTTATGCTAAAATTGGGGCAAACAGCGGTCATTTGAGAAAGGTTTTCACAGACAGCGCAGCATTACATCGAATCATCGTGTTGCTTTTTTGGTACACATCGCCGTCACACAGGAAGGAAAAGCCTGCCTGTCACCGTGCAATTTCTTCTTGTGTCATAAATTTGAAACACGCTTTTGCCGTAGTGTTTCAAATTTATGACACTTTTTCAATTTTACAGTTAAAAAGCTGGGGTTGCCACCTTACATACACGACTAACGCATAAAAAACTGATTAAGTCAGATTCGGAGTGCCTTTATGCTCTTTTTATCCTATTTATGCAATAACGCAGAGTATCTATTGGAAATTTTCACAAATGGGTTCCATATAGTAACCAGCAGAACTGACTTTGTTTATGATTTGATTTTCATAGGTTCCACCCAAACTCCCATTGGCATATTTTTTGCTTAATATTATTGGTAAAGAAATCGTTTAATAGAAAGGATGTGTGAACTTGAAAGCTAGAAAACTTTTTAGAACCATCGAGACACATACGCTGGGACAGCCTACACGCAACGTCGTGAGCGGATTCCGTCATGTCCCGGGAAAAACCATGCAGGAAAAATTTGAATATATGAGGGAAAATGAAGACTGGTTCCGTAAGGTTTTGATGTTCGAACCCAGGGGCAGCGAAATCATGTCCGGCACTCTGATTACGGAACCCTGCACGCCAGGGACAGACGTAGGCGTGCTGTATTTTGAAGCCAGCTGCTGGATGCCGATGTGCGGGCACGACACTATGGGTGTATCCGTGGCCCTCATCGAAGCCGGACTCGTCGACGTGACCGAGCCAATTACAGAGATCAAACTGGACACCCCCGCCGGTGTCGTTACAGTAGAAGCCAAAGTCATAGACGGCGTGGTAGAAGAAGTTTCCTTTGTCAACGCGCCAGCCCTGGTTCTCAATAGAAACGTAGAGGTAGAGACTGCTGAATTCGGAAAGCTGAATATGGACATCTCGTGGGGAGGAAATGTTTACGCCATCCTGCCTGCGGAAAAAGTCGGACTTGCAATTACGCCGGAAAACTGCGGTGAGTTTACGAGGATCGCTCGTTCCATCGCCAAAGACATCAACGAACAGGTCATCGTCCGCCATCCGGAACTGCCATTTGTAGACCAGGTTACTCATGTCGAGTTCTCAGGTCCTGCCAAGAGTGCGGATGCCGATATCCAAAATGTGGTCGTCGCACTGCCGAAAGTCATCGACCGTTCCCCTTGCGGTACGGGAACCTCAGCAAAAGCCGCGCTCTTATATGCAGAAGGAAAACTCGCAGTCGGGGAGTCTTTTGTTCATGAGAGTGTCATCGGATCAAAATTCAAATGTGAGATCGTAGAAGAGACAGAAGTGGGCGGCATCAAAGCCATCGTACCGAAGATAACCGGAAACGCCTGTGTCATCGGATTCGCCACCTGGGTTCTCGACCCGAAAGATCCGTTCCCAGAAGGATTTTTACTGGACGTGTAGAGACCCACATAAGACAAAGAAGACCCTGCAAGAATATAAATTCTCCCAGGGTCTTTTTAAGTATATCACTTTTTCATCTAATCATCTTGCTTTCCAGTTTTCAGTTCACGCAGAATCTCCTCTCGCTTCTTCTGCTTTTTCTTAAGATTATCTAAAATGGACTCTATACTCTGCATATTTGCTGTCCCAGGATATGCTTGCTCAAAATCCAAAAGTATATCTTTTGCACGTTTTTCTTCGGACTTTACTTTGGCATATGCCTTTGCAAAATCATCAGTTAACATTGTATCGTCAATAAAGGAAATCGACACAAGCGGAATTTTGTCCCAATTTCCATAAAGGTTTCTCACTGCTGTATCGATTTGTTTCATCGATATAGGTGCTCCATGTTTTTCATGTTCAGCTAAAATACCAATAATATCTGACAGATCATTTTTGTATCTTCTTCCTGAACATAACTTCATTGCAATCAGATATTCTGCAGCAATCGTTCGAACATCCAGCACTCCATAAAAGTTTTTATAATAAACGGAATACTGCTCTAATTTGGGAGAGTACGACAAGGTATGCATGAAATCCGCATTCAGCCAGCGGTTGGGCAGGTTCATTTTATCGCTGACATGATGAATAGCGTCCTTCATCGTTGAAGCGGCATGAATGATTGCGTCAATATCAGTTGTCATTTCCCTAAAACCGTAATTGACAATTATAGCAGCCCCGCCAATTAAAATCAATTCTGCCGGCATTGCTTTTCCTCCCATCCTGCGATATTCTTTTGCCAACTCTTTTAGGTATACATCAAGTTTTTCCTTATTGATGGTATTTGTATCTTCAGACGACATTACGCACCTCGTTTTCAACAATATTGAATCGCATAAATTCAGGTATGGACTCTTTTTTGGCGAGTTCCTTTACACTCTCGTCTTTTGATACTGCTGACAATGCAAGAATACTTTTGGGGTAAATGATTGACTGTAGTTTTTTGCAGCGAATATCCTCATATTCTTCACAGGCCGGAACATTATTAATTCGACTAATATAATCGAGCATTGCAAGAAGGTAAAAGGCTTCACGATACCACTGTCTGTTGTAATACTCCCTAATTTCGTCTTTTTCCAAGGTTTCTACAATAAAATCTATGTCGCCAAGGTCTTTCAGACTATGGCAAACATTGCTTTTGAATAGGTCAAAGTCACATCGCTTTGAAATATATGGCGCAAGTAAATCCTCCATTGAAGTATCTAGTTCTTTTGCCAATCGATAAACAGTTTCCGCCTTGCATTTTTCTAGGCGGGCTTTGTCATTTACAATATCATTTAGTGTCGCATAAGGGATTCCACTGTTCTTCGACAATCGATATATTGAAAGATTCTTTTCTTGTATTAAATCGCATAATTTCATCATTATCACCTCTTTATTATTATAACGGTTATCCGTTATAATATCAATATTTTTACTAATCTCTGTTCTTGTTTTTTTTCTATACCCGTGGTATCCTTTGTGTAGAAACGACGCGCCTTGCACAGGGCAGAAGGAGAAGATTTTTATGGAAACGACAAACACTTTGATTACACAGATAAAGAAAATGGCGCTGCCCGGTGAGGTCCAGCAAATTACTGGTACATCTCTCCTTGTAAAAAACCTTTTTTTGTTCTTGTGCAATCAGAGCGGCTGCCCAATCGATCTGATCCTCCTGTGCAGAAAAGACGGCATGATCCTCAGCTGCAGGGTTGCATCACTTGGCGATGATTTATCCGGCCATACCCTTGATCTGGATACATTGAAAAACTTTGAAGAACTGTGCCTTTTCAAGGCATCGGACGACTACATCATTGCCGCAGTGTGCCCTAGAGAAAAAAGCGCCGTTCTATCAGATCTTCAAAAGGATTTCCAAACCCTGCTTGGAATCATCGAGCAGGACGAAACAAGCAGCCGTCATCTTCTTCACTGCCTGAACTCTGTCAAAAATGCCATTTCCATCTATGACGAAAATGCGACCCTGCTATATGCAAATACAAGTTTTTGTAAAGATCTATCAATCCCAAATTTAGAAGACGCTCTGGGTCGCAACATCAATGATGTGATCAGAGACATCGGTGCAAAGATTCATTCTATGGAAGACAACAGCAGCAGCCTGAAAATGATGGATGTGCTCAAAAATGGAGAAGAGGTGATTGACTGGGAGATTCGCATCGAGTCCACGGAGGGACAAAAAGAATCCAAACTGGTCTCTAACGACATGTATCCCGTGGTTGATGAAACTGGCAAAGTGACGGGGATGGTAGAACTCACCCATTCCCGCCAGCAGGATATCAAGCGTACCAGGAAAATCATGGGGTTTGCTGCAGAATATACCTTCGATGATATCGTGGGAACGAGCAAAGCGATCAAAGAGAAAATCCGCACTGCCAAGGAATATGCTAACAGTCCCTTTAACTTTTTGATTACCGGCGAAAGTGGTGTCGGCAAAGAATTATTTGCCCAGTCCATTCACAATTACAGCCCCCGGCACAAGGGTCCCTTCGTCGCGTTAAACTGTGCCAACTTCTCTGACGGTTTGATCGAAAGCGAACTCTTCGGCTACGTAGGCGGCGCCTTTACCGGCGCGTCCAAAAACGGGCAAATCGGTAAGTTTGAACTGGCTGACGGCGGCACGCTGTTCCTCGACGAAGTAGGGGAGCTGCCTCTTCATTTTCAGTCAAAGCTGCTGCGGGTCCTGGAAACCTGGATGGTTACGAGAATCGGAAGTTCCAAGCAGATTCCGGTCAACGTCAGGCTCATCACCGCCACAAACAGGAATCTGGCAGAAATGGTAGAAGAAGGTCTGTTTCGCCAGGATCTCTACTATCGTTTGCAGGTGCTGACCTTAGAAATCCCGCCTCTTCGAGAGAGAAAAGACGACTTGGCCTTGCTCTCTGACAGCTTTCTCAACCAGGCAGCAGCACCTTATCTCGACACGCCGAAGATTTTGAGCAGTCAGGCAAAGAAAGTCCTCATGACCTACGATTGGCCGGGAAACGTACGGGAGCTGCGTAATGTCATCACCAGAGCCACTGTTCTTTCGAAATCAAAAATTATCAGCAAAGAAACGCTTGAAGAGTCCATCGCATCAAAAGGTTATATGCTGAAAGCGATCTCTACAGATACGCCTGCAGAACGGGTGAAACAAAAATTGACCGAAATAGACAATGCTTATACCAGCCTGTTAAAGGAGGCTTTGGAACTCACTGCCGGGAACAAAAAAGAAGCGGCAGAGCTGATCGGTGTTTCAAGGAACACGTTCTATCGGATGTTGGAAAAATACGGTGAATAGAAATAATCAGGAGGATCGTATGTTAGAAGTAGAAATCAAAGCTGCCCTGACGGGGCACACAAAAGAACAATTTAAAAAAGCCGCCGAGAAGCTGGGGTTTATCAAAGGAGGCACCTTGCAGGAAATCGACGTGTACTTTAACGGCAACGACCGCAACTTTATGAAAACTGACGAGGCGCTGCGCCTTCGCAGCGTGCGCGACCTCGATGCGGGAACCT
Source organism: Emergencia timonensis (assembly GCF_900086585.1). Lineage (GTDB taxonomy): Bacteria > Bacillota > Clostridia > Peptostreptococcales > Anaerovoracaceae > Senimuribacter > Senimuribacter timonensis. The sequence continues at coordinate 447,998 of NZ_FLKM01000008.1, read as the reverse complement.
GCGAAACCTTCATCACCTACAAAGGCCCCAAGCTGGATCAGGCGTCCAGCACAAGGATGGAGTTCGAAACTGCTGTAGGCGATCTCGCCGTCATGAAAAATTTGCTCGCCGCCCTGGGCTACAAAGAAGTATTTACTGTCGATAAGACTCGCCAGGAGTGGAAGCATAAATCTGCCAACGTCACCCTCTGTCTCGACAGCGTGGCAGGCCTCGGAGACTATCTGGAGCTGGAGACTTTGGCAGAATCAGAGGACCAGCGGGAAGCAGCCGTGGAAACTCTGCTGCAGTTCTTGAGCGATCTGGGCGTCCCAAAAGAAAACCTGACCAGGAAATCCTATCTGGAACTTCTGATCAGGCCATAGCAGTCTCGCATTTTATAATATTTCTTCAATACCTTTCAGCACATCATAAAAGTCCTCATAAGGACGATACTCCTTGCCGATCTGGTCCAGGTATTTTGCCAGCACGTCACGGGCAAAGCAGGTATCCACTGCCTGGGCCATATTTTTATCCGTATAGCTGTCGCCGATGCCGATAGCATGCGCATACTCGTATTTTTTCATGACGTCGGTCTTCTTGAGCAGTTCGTTGCCGTCATCGTGCTGGGACACCAATTTGATCTTATCCCCCTCCACAGTCATCTCCACCGTATGAAGGGCTGCAATTTTGTCCATATATGGCGCCAGCTTCCGCGATGAAAACTGCCGGAAACCGCCCGAAATGACCACGACGGGGATTTCTTTTTCCGCCATCTTATCGAGAAATTCTTCAAAGCCGGGACGGATTTTGACCGTATCGATATATTCCAACATCTTGGGGATCCACTCCGCCGGCCTGTCATCATAAGCATAACGAACAACCTCGCTCAAGGTCATCTCTCCCTTTTCCAATTTGCCGTTATACTCCAGAAATTCCTTATGATCTACAAAGGGAAGAATCGCGCCTGTCAAAGTATCTTCTGTCGTAATGGTTCCGTCAAAATCGACGAATACGATATTTTTGTACAATGCTTTCACCTCTCTTTTCGTCTTATTCTTACCAAAATGGGGCTGTAATAACAGCCCCACTTTTTTAACGTTGAAATTACTGCATTAAGTCAAAGTTCTTCATAAGGTCAGGATTGAGGAATGCCAGCATTCTTGCCAGTTCTCCATGATCCTTTGCGTATTCCAGAACAGGGATTCCCTTCATTGCGGCATCGATTGCCTGGCGCATGGATTTTGCGCCTTCTTCACTGCCATTTGGATGACCGTGTACACCGCCGCCTGCAGCCAGCATGATATCCGTACCGATTTCTTTGATGATCTTCTCGACAGCCAACTGTGTGGTTCCGCCGGAGCATGCGTACATCATCGGTTTGATGTTCCACCATGGCTGCGTAAAGAACTTGAAGCAGCGGTAGAATACCTTGTGGGATACAGGGAACTTGCCGAACGGATGACCGTTGATCTGGAAGTCTCCGCCTGCCAGACGTGTCAGCTTGCCGACGATTACCGGCGCAGCGATACCTGTATAAGTAGAAGCTGCCATGGTTCCTGCAAAGTTTACGTGAGCAAGGATTGGTACGTTGATGTTAGGGTCGTCAGCCAGCATCTTCAGAGTGTCATGTCCAGTAGTGTAAACGTTGACCATGAGACAGTTTCCGCCTGCTTCCAATGCTCTGTAGGCATTTTCTTTTACCTTATCTGTATTGTCAGAGATGTTAACAGCATATAAGCTGTGTTCACCAGTTTCTTCATAAACCTTCTTTTCCATCGCCATAAACTTGGAAACACGCTCTTCCAATGGGCAGAATGGACTGTCAGCCAGCATCAGTTCGTCGTCTTTGATGACGTCTACGCCGCCCTTGCAGGCGTTATAGAAGAGTTCTGCACCTTCGTCAGGCGTCCAGCCGATGTTCGGTTTGATCATCGCATTGAGCAGCGGTCTCTCTTTGACACCAAGAACTTCTCTCATGCCTTCTACGCCGAACTTTGGTCCCTGGAACTTCTCGATGAACTTCTTCGGGAATGCAACGTCGATGAGGCGGATCATGCCGGAAGCGGAAATATTTCCGAACAAAATTGTCTCAATAGCAGACATGCTGGTTGAGAAGTTTTCCATCGGATAAGCCACCTGGATGATGTACATTGGCGGTTCATCTGAATTGTAGTCGCAGCCGATATCCGGAACTTCGTAGATGGCTACCAGCTTGGAGCCGAAGCGTTTCGTCTTGTCAAGGGAATCAGCGCCTACTTTGATCCAGGTACCGGTTGTCTGCTCTGCAGCGATAGCCATAGCCAGCTTCTCGATGTTGGAAGTCTGCACCTTTGCCTGGTAAGTTGCGATGACATAATCCTCGGAAAAGGCTACTTCTGGGAATGCGTATGTCAGGTTTTCCATGTCTAATTTACGAATCATAATATACCTCCTAAATTCGTGGTAAAATCACTTTATTTTTCAACGTTAGAGAATACTTCTTCAAATGCAGCCAGTGTTTCAGCGATGGTGTCGTCGTTATCCGCCATGCTGGTGTAAATTCTGCTGCCTGCCAGGGTGATGACGCCGTTTGCTGTCAGCGCTGCGCCAAACTCTTCGATATAGTGCTGGCGTTCCGGAATCTTCTTGAAAATGTCAGGGTCTGTTACGCTTAAGTACATGACGCCGGAAACCTCAAAGTGCACGATGGAACCTGTATTCCAAGTTACAAACGGCAGGTCGTACTTGTCAATCAGTGCCTGAATGCCGTCGCAGAGTTTGTCGCCGTTTTCTCCGGCTTTTCTCGCTGCATCCTGCCTGATGATCTCATCGATAGCAAAGTAGCCTGCTGCACAGCTCAGTGGATTTGCTGTCAATGTGCCGCCTACATATGCCTTCTTTTTGCCGGCTTTGACGCCTGCTGCAACGCAAGACATGATTTCTTCACTGCCGCCGACACCGCCAGCCATCGGATAACCGCCTGCAACGATCTTGCCGAAAACAGTCAGGTCAGGTCTTACATTGAAGAAGCCTTGTGCACCGCCAGGTCCTACACGGAAGGCAGTTACAACTTCGTCAAAGATCAGCAGTGCGCCAAATTCGTCACAGAGTTCTCTAGCTTTCGCTGCGAAATCCATAGCGATTGGACGTGTGCCGCTCTCTGGTCCAAACGGTTCAATGATGACTGCTGCCGTTCCGCCGTTCTTTTCGTTTTCTTCCAAAACCTTGCGCAGTCCATCCACATCGCCAGGGAAGAATTCCTTGGTGTTCTGGGTCGCTTCTTTCGGAATACCGTGCGCCTCGAAGGTCTGTGTATATGGAATGTGCAGAGAATATACCAACTGATCACTCCAGCCGTGATATGCGCCGCCAACTTTTACAATGTTCTGTTTGCCTGTGTAGGTACGGGCAATTCTGATGGCCACCATGTCGGCTTCTGTACCGCTGGCAAGGCATCTGTACATCTCTACCCATGGCATACATTCGTGTATTTTCTCTGCCAGTTTCATCTCGTATGGATGGAACAGGCCGGTAACAGGACCGGATTCTTTTACAACCTCCCATACCTTCTGGTTTACAGGCTCATAATTGCTGCCCAAGAGAGTCGGACCTCCTGCCTGTAAATAATCTATGTAGCGGTTGCCGTCGATATCGTAAAGATATGCGCCCTCCGCTTTTTCTACGACGAGAGGGAACGGATAGTTAAACGCCAGGTTATGCTGAACGCCTCCTGGTATGACCTTTTTTGCTTCTTCGATCATCGCCTTGGAGCCTTTGCATTTCTCATCAAAATGCTTCATGTATCTGGCCATTGCCTCTGGCTTGATGTGATGAAGCGGTTCATTGACCAGTCTCTCCATCTTCTTAAAAATCTCTTTTTCGTCCGGCCAACGAGATACACCGTATTTTGCTTCCATTTTCTTACCTCCATTTTTAGCCGTTTAAAGCGGCAAAACTCTTTTTGTTATCTTTATATAAATCCTTAAACACTGGCAGCAGTTTTTGGTATACTGCGTGGTTTTCGGGATTCGGCTTATATGTAGAACTGACTTTGATGATTTTCTTGATATCTTTGATATCATCCAGCATGCCGAAGCTGACAGCCATCAGGGCAGCGGCTCCCATAGCTCCCACTTGTCTTGGATTTTCAATCGTTTCTACGTCACGGCCGAGAACGTCCGCCATGATCTGACAGATAAACGGCGCTATGGCGCTGCCACCAGAAAACCGAATAACAGGGTTGGTTTTGAACTTTGTTTCTGTGGCTTCCAAAAGCCAGAGCATATGCATGCACACACCCTCTATGACAGCCTTCATCAAATCACTGCCCTTGGTAGTGATATCCAAATTGAAGAATACTCCTCTGGAATTGGCATCGTCAAATGGACAGCGATTGCCGTGCATCCACGGCGAGAAAATTACGCCGTTGCTGCCCGCCGGAGACTCCTTGATGTACTCAATCATCTCCTCGTAGGACATGTGCAGCTGATCCATGCGGTCCTTCACCCACTCGATACACTTCCCGGAAGTTTCAACTTCAGCAATGTAATTATATGTAGTCGGGTCTGCTCCTACCAATGCGCCAATCAGGTTGCCCAGATCCAGATGCAGTCTGTCAACTGTCGTTGCTACCCAGCCGCTGGTTCCGGAGTAAATCAAGACATCTCCGACATTTACACATCCAGCGCCGACGGAACAAAGGCTGACGTCGCTGCCGCCGGAAATAACCGGAATTCCTGGAGCTAACCCCAGTTCTTCCGCCGCTTTTGGCAGAAGTTTTCCTACCTCGTCTGTGGAATCACAGATTTCTGGCAGGTGGTCCATATTGATTCCCAGCATTTTACATAATGTTGGACTCCAACAATTGTTATGAACATCGTATAGGAAGGTTCCTGCCGCATCATCTTTGCTGGCAATCATCTTTCCTGTCGCTCTGCAGGTCAGATACTCCTTCGCATCCAGCCATTTGTATGTCTTTTCAAAAGTCTCCGGTTCATTTTCTTTGAGCCAGAGGTATTTCCAGGCGGGATCCTTGGCGCTGGCAGAAACCGCGCCGGTAATTTTCATATACTTGAGCACCTTGAAGATGTTCAAACCCTCAACTTTAATTCCTGTGTTCATGCAGGCCTTTAACTGTTTGTCGGCTCGGCTGTCCATGCAGCTCATGCCTCTGTGCAGCGGCGTGCCGTTTTCATCCACCATGACCACAGTTTGGAACTGGGAGCAAAAGGAAATCCCTTTGATATCCTCTTTTGCGACACCGGTTTTTTTCAGAAGTATTTTCGTAGCCGCAGCCATAGACTGCCACCAGTCATCCGGTTCCTGCTCAACACCGCCGTTTTTTAACACATGGAGTTCATAACTTTCGGTTTCGCCTGCAATATACTGCACGCTGTCTTCGGCAGAAATATTGAACATGCAGGCTTTCATGCCAGTAGTTCCAACGTCGTAAGTAATTACTTTCACTGCCATTTTCATTCCTCCTAACAGCTCTGCCCTAAAACTTTTTTAGCTAGGCAGACCTTATGCTTTGGGAGACCTAACCAGATTTAGCGATGTCTACTCGCTGATAGGTCCCCAGCCAAAAGTGCAGGAGCTATGCTCCGTGGCACTTGACGGACAATTCCCAAAAGAGCAAGCATTCATGCCGCTGGATTGGGTGAATTTAGTCGTATTGTGGTTCCCCTATTATCCTGTCTATCATCCTTCGCATTTCCATCTTCATCTGTTTTCCAATAAAAGGCTTGCCGTATAGGTGATAATGATTAATTAATCCATAATACGCTCCCATGAGAAGCATCGTCGTCTCTCCAGAAGGATCATAATCCAGATTCCTGGCAATGAGTCCTTCAATGGACTTCAGTGGATTATTTTCGTTATCACTTGTAATTGTATTGTAGATGAGCTGGGTCACAAGCTGAGGGTAACGGGCAGTGTCTTCAATAAATTTGTCAAATATGATGACGATGCCCTCTTTTCCGCGGTGGCCACTCTCACAATACGCTCTCTCCAGCTCGTCAATTTCCCGTCTGCAGAGCGCCGTTAAAAGTTCATTGCTGCCTGCAAAATAGTTGAACACCGTACTGCGGGAAACGCCAGCTGCCTCGGCAACATCGCGAAAATTCGTGTTTTCAACCCCTTTCTCCTCATAAACCCCCCTGGCTGCACGCATGATGGTGCGTCTCGTCAATTCTTTCTTTCCGATTTCCATAGGCTTTCCTATTTGCCTTTCTAAAATTGGACAGCAGTCCAATTTGACTATAGTCTAATTATCTCACAATTTAGAAAATAGTCAAGATGATATTTGCAGATTTTTCAAAAAAAATTGCGACTGTATGCCGCAAATGTATTCCGTTCCTATTTTTAATTCATATTCTGCACAGTGTAATCCAGATACTGCTTGGGAAAGCTCATACCTTTGGTTGCAAAATTTTCTGCCTGCACGGTAAAGGATTCCTGTATGTCATCCAGATTTTTCGGGTTTATAACAACCTCCACAAACTATTTTTTATTGATAATAGCAACGAAAACGGCTCATATCGTCTCTTACCGTCTTATATAGGTACATCGCAAACCCGCATGAAATCTAGGTTTTCTCATAACTCTATCAATGGGCACAATATCTTCTTATTGGACTTTTTCATCAGGTCGGGCACCATTTGGGCACCACAAATTGATTCTAGCAAACTCCATAACAATCAAATTTTAGGCGGTTCACTCCGAGCAGGTCTCCCCTTTTTGGGGTAGTCGGTATCTTTTCCTATACTGGAAAAGTAGTCCGATTTATGTCTGGAGCGAACCGCTATTTTTTTGCCTATAGACACGAATCATCGTTCTATACCGCTCAAAGCGTCCGCAGGACACGCAGCCGCCCCACAGGGGGCGTTTCGACAGGGGCGCGTAGCGCACTTGTCCGGAGGATTGGGGGCGGGCCACCAACAAGCAACTTTTTCAGTTTTGAGCGGCAGCGAAAAATCGAAAAATGGCCCCGTGAGTACCACGGGGCATTGCTTGCCACTTTGTCGTACTTCATTTCCAGCTCTCCGAAGAGGCGTGAAAAATCAAGGTCGATAGAGACTTCCATTCCTTGTCTTTCAAACGATTACCTGACCTTTATGTATTCTCTCGGGGAAACATGGTAGTAGTCCCGAAAGGCTTTGTAAAAATTGCTGCTGTTGCTATAACCCAATACCGAGGAAATTTCTTCAACCGGCAATTTTGTCCCTTCCAAAAGGATTACCGCCCGTTCCATTCGTAACTCTAATAAAATTTCTGAAAAGGATTTCCCAACTTCTCGGTGCAACAAGGTTGAAACATAATTGGGGTGATATGAAAAATGCTTTGCAATTTCTTTGAGTGTCACGGTATCAACGTGTTCCCCTATATACTGTACGATCTTTTCCGAAAGACTTTTGTTTGCAGGCTCCCGATTCGTATTGACATACTGACGTGCAATCTGAATGAGAAACGACAATGTAAGCGACTTCAATACAACCTGTGTGTCCTCCTGCCTGTTGGCATACTCTATCACCATCATTTCAAGAAGCGTCCGTATGTTACAGTCGTCCTCAACTTTGTAATGGATATATTCATCAGAAAATTGATTGGTTGATGGGTCAAGCAGAAAATGAAATAGTTTTGTATTTGCAGAAAGCATTGGCAGAAAGGCCCTGCAAAAAGTGTCTTTTTGAATCAGTACGCCAATAATCGTTGTTTCCTTGTCGTCATGGACACAAAGAGCGTGACCGGCAAAGGGCTGACCCGCATATAGCTCCCCCTCCCGAATCGTAATACGGTTATCGTACTTAAAGCTAATGGAATCGTATTCGCCTTGATAGGTGTAATTAAAATAAAAATAATCGTGCCGATGAAACAGCTCTTGCTGCCCTCTGCTCTGATGGACGACGATCATAATTTCGTCTTCCGTCGCACCGGGCCAATAGAACATTTTTTCCTCTTGATTTTCACCGGGGCAATTATGATACGTCCAGTCCAACACCCCAAATTCTTCCCGCAATTTTTCGACTGCTGCACATAAAATTTCTTGTCCCACCTTGCTACTCCTTTACTCCAAAAGCACACGATTTTTGTTTTCATTATATCATGCTACATGAGAAAATGCCACTGTATATATTAAGATTTGGCGCTGTCTATTTGGCCGCTTTCTTCTATACTAAAGATTGTTATGAAAAACAGACAGGAGGTTATTCAATGGAAGAAAAAGAGTTAGGTGGTGGGAAAACAATCTTTTATAAGAAGCTGTTTTCCCTTGTGCTGCCAATCGCATTTCAACAATTTATGCTGGCGGCGGTGAGTGCTTCGGACGCGCTCATGCTCGGATTTGTCAATCAGGATTCCCTGTCGGCGGTATCGCTGGCCGGGCAGATTACCTTTGTGTTCAACCTGTTTATGGGTGGGTTGACAATGGGAACAAGCATTTTAGCCGCACAATACTACGGAAAAGGTGACGTAACCGCTATCGAAAAAATATTTGCGTATGTCACAAGAGTTTCTTTCTTGATTTCAGCGGTGTTCTTTTTGGCGTCCCTTTTCACGCCCAATTTGTTAATGCGAATTTTTACTCCAGAACCGCAACTGATCGCGGGCGGCAGCGTTTATCTTCGCATTGTAGCAGGGTCTTATCTGTTCACCGGCATTTCGCAAATTTACCTTTGTATCTTGAAAAATACAGGGTATGCCATGAAAAGCATGGTGATTGGGTCAAGCGCCGTTGTTATCAATATTTTCTTAAATGCCGCGCTGATCTTTGGGCTGCTCTTTTTTCCTAAAATGGGTATTGCAGGCGCTGCACTTGCCACCTCTATTTCAAAGCTCATTGAAATACTTTGGGCCTATGTGGAATCCTTGCGGAAAAATCGAATCCGGCTGGGTATGAAGTATTGCTTTGCAGCAGATCGGCTTTTAGTTCGGGACTACTGGAAATATACAGTGCCTATGATGGGGGATTATCTGGTGTGGGGGTGTGGCTTCACTATGTATTCCGTCATTATGGGACACTTAGGCAGCGACGCCGTGGCTGCTAATTCTATTGCAAATATTGTAAAGAATTTGATTGTTAGTTTTTGTACCGGCCTTGCCAACGGCGGCGGCATTATTGTGGGCAACGAATTGGGCATGGGAGATTTGAACCGAGCAAAGCAGTACGGCGGCTTGCTCTGGAAAATGGCGATTATCGGGGGCGTGGCGTCCGGCCTGCTCTTGCTTGCGCTGTCACCTTTGATTTTGAATGTAACGGTTTTAAGTTCCCAAGCGACCGAATACTTAAAGTGGATGTTACTATTCTGTGCCTGCTATATGGTTGCAAAAGCAATTAACATGACGACGATAGCCGGGATTTTCCCTGCTGGCGGTGATTCTAAGTTTGGCTTGATTTGCGACGCAATTACCATGTGGATTTTTGCTGTTCCAGCCGGTTTCCTTGCGGCGTTTTATTGGAATCTTCCCGTTGTCGTTGTGTTCCTGATTATCAATTTAGATGAAGTTGTCAAGCTACCCGCCGCCGTGATCCATTATCGGAAATACGGTTGGTTAAAGAATATCACAAGATAAAGTGCGGAGGTATAAAGGTGAACAAAATAATCACGATTAGTCGGGAATTTGGAAGTGGAGGGCGAGAACTCGGCAGGCGAATTGCAGATATGCTGCAAATTGCTTACTACGATCAGGAGATCATCAACGAGCTTGCCAAACGGACGAGTTATACAAAAGGGTATTTAGAACAAATTGAAGAAAGCAATTTCATACCCCTACTTCCCATCACGATAGGGCGAACTTTTTCCTCCCAATTTTATCAAGCTATGGAACCAAATCAATCCGCATTTCTCAAACAGAATACCATCATAAAAGAAATGGCGGAAAAGTCGGATTGCGTCATTGTGGGCCGTTGTGCTGATTATCTTTTGAGTGATAAAAAACCGTTGCGCATTTTTGTTTATGCAGATATGGCGTTTAAGATTGCACGGTGTCTAAAAAAGAGCGAGTTGACAGAGCGTTTAACGGACGACGAATTGAGACAAAAAATAAAATCCATTGATAAACATAGGGCGAAGTATTACCAATTCCATACGGGGCAGACATGGGGAGAGAAATCATTCTACGATCTGTGTATCAATACAACGTCCATAGAGATAAAAGACATATCTGCAACGGTTACAAATATGATTCAACAGTACGGAAAGGGTGGGTGGTGAGAAATGACAGAACTTGAAAAATTAGACGCCGGGCCGGAATACTGCTTTTTTGACGCTGATGTTGTCGCCCGCAAAGAGAACGCCTTAAAGGGCTGTGAGAAATTTAACGCCATTAACCCCGCCGACTACGCGGCCCAGCTTGCGGCAATGAAGGAGCTGTTCGGCTCCACCGGAGAAAATGTTTATATCCAGCCTAATTTCAACTGTGACAGCGGTAAAAATATCCACGTCAGAGAGGATTTTTTGACGAACTACAATGTAACGATTTTGGATATTGCACCGGTGCATATTGGCGATTATTGCATGCTAATCACGACTGTTGGCCACCCACTCACGCCAAGGGGCAGACGGGAGAAAAAGGCATATAGCAAGCCTGTGACGATAGGAAATGACGTGTAGATTGGTGGTAACTGTACGATACTCCCCGGCGTTACGATTGGAAACAATGTGGTCGTTGCCGCCGGAGCGGTTGTAGCAAAAGATGTGCCGGATAATTGCGTCGTGGCAGGCGTACCGGCAAAAATCATTAAGAAATTAGAACAGGGTGTTGAATAAATTTTCTTCCGGTACTAACAAAACGAAAAAGTGAAAATTCCGCTGCTTTGGCGGGTATTGAGCTTTCAGCGGCGGCCAATCAACCGCCGTTTTCTTTTTTGAAAAAGGACTTACGGGGAACGTGGTAATTGCGCCCCTTTTTAGACCCCAACGGCAACGGCAGCACAAGGAGGACGCCACATGCCGGGAGCCTATGCCGTAACTTTCGCACAACCGCATAGTGATTTCTCATTCCGTTTCCAGCCAGTAAATGGGGTGCCCTCCACCGCGCTTTCCTGCGCTTGCGGGTATGGACCGATCTCCGCTTTGGCGGAGGCCGGTTCTTTTCATATCCCCCTATTCCATGGGAAAGGGGGTGATTCCATTGGGCTACTTGAAAAGCCTCTTTTGGCTGCCGTAAAATCCGACACTCGTAAACCTAAATCAACAACATTGAAACACGCCGTTCATGGCGTGTCGCTGTGGGCGGCGCGTCATGGAGGCAAGCTCAATGGAAAAACAGAATGAAAGAACTCGAAAATTTGCTGAAAAAGCTGCGGCGGAATCGTCCACCCGTGAATATGAATTATTTAGTGCAGCTGAACGAACTGCGAAGTTTACGGACTATCTGGAGAAGGTCGTCACTCACGCGAAGATTGATTATCTGCGCCACATGGAAAAACTGAATGTCCGGGAAGAACTGGCCGAAGATATGTCGAATATCGTCGAACATGGGGAACTGCCCTCTATGTCCGACGATTTTTTGTTTGAAGCTATCCGGGCCGTGACGTTGGAGCAGATCGCCACAGGCGAAGATTTGTACGCCGCAATTCTCACCCTGTCCCCGCTGGAAAAGGAAGTCTTGTTTCATACATACGTAGAGGATATGCCCCCGAAGGAGGCGGCCTGGCTCATGGGGCTGTCCGTCGTTTGGGTGCGGCAAGTGAAGAACCGCGCACTGGACAAGCTGCGGAAAGCCATGATGGAGAAGGAGGGATTTTGATATGGCAAACTACGACGATTTGATTACCCGTGCCCAGTGCGGGGACAAGCTGGCTCTGGAAAAGCTGCTGTTGCTCTATCAGCCGATGATTGACCGGCATAGCCGGATTCATGGCCGCATTGACGAAGACTTGCAGCAATTCATTTACCTGCGGATTCAGGTAAATCTCAAATATTTCCGGGGCTGATAGACGCATAACTGGGCGGGCCTCCCTGCACTTGCGGGGAGGCCCAAACTTTTTGAAATTTTTTCTCTAAACACCATCGTTTCGGCAGCTCCATAACGTCTTTTATCTTTGGGGGACTGTGCCTCAATGCCGCATGTACAACCTTGGATAGGAGGCTCTTTTTACTATGCTGGAAAGCCAAGCGGACGGCAGCCCTTATCTTTACTTAAAAGTCCTTACAACCCCTTATAAAATTCGGGCACCATTTCACGATTTGACCTCGATAATCCCACATAAAACAATGGCGGGAAAGAAAAAGAAAAGTCGCACAAACCCAGTGTTCATACGGCTTTCTAGTATTTTGTGCGATTGTATAGAGTACGTTAGACCTTTTGAGAGTGACGCGAAACAATACTATTTTTTAAAGTATGCGTTTGCCTCTGCATAAACGAAAGGGCTGTTCAGCATTTCGTCTATCTCTCCGTTATACAGATGATTTGCTAAAGAAATCGTCTGGCCGTAGATATAACGAACAGGTCCGGAACCGAGACTTAATCTGCGCACGCCAAGTTCCTCCAGCTGGGCATAATCATGAAATACACCGTTGAGAATAATGTTAATCGGTGCTTTTATTCCTGCTGTAAGCTTTTCCACAGTTGTTTTGTCCATTGCGCCAGGAACAAAAACGCAATCTGCTCCTGCTTCTGCGAAAGCGTTGCCGCGTTCAATGGCCATCTGCAGTTTTTCTTCCTCTCCTGCCACATTGAGCCAATATGCACAGGTTCTGGCGTTGATAACAAAATCAATGTCTAATTCCTGTTTGAGCTGACAAAGGCCTTTGATCTTATCAAGCTGCTGATCCAGCGGATTTAATGTGCCATCAGGCAAACCGTCTTCAATGTTGAATCCGACAGCGCCGGCCACAATCAGCTTCTTGGCATTTTCTTTTACTTCACAGACGGTTTTGCCATATCCTCTTTCAAAGTCCACGGAAAGCGGAATGTCAATGCGTTTTGCAATTTTCCTCACTGCATATAAAAGATCGTCAAAACAGATATTTTCCCCATCTGGATAACCCAAGTCATACGCCATCCCTGCACTGGAAGTTGCAACAGCTTGGAATCCCTGTTTTTCAAATATATACGCGCTGCCAGCATCCCATGCGTTAGGCAGAACAAACATCTTATCCTCCTTGTGCATCGTTGAAAAAATGCGCGCTTTTTCCTTCTGTCTTTCTGTAATCATCTACGTCTCGGCTCCTTCTCTGCACTGTGATTGTAAATAATAGATTGAGTATAACACACTAATAGTAAAAATCTCGCTGTTTTCGGACATGATTATAACACATCCAATTCACAGCCCAATCCTTTAGCCGACCATTTCTATGAGAATTTTGATAAAGAAAATAACGAGCACAACCATGATAATAGGTCTGACAATATCACTGCCTTTGTCACGAAAGAACCTGGCTCCTAAGAAATTTCCTGCCATGTTAAATACTCCTGCCGCAAGACCGAGTAAAAAGATCACTTTCCCATTGAGAAGATAGATCATCATACTGCCAATATTTGTTGTCAGATTGATTGCTTTTGTCGTGCCGGCAGCTGTGTAAATATCCAGCTTCGCCGCCCCGGTCAGCAGCAGCATTAAAAATGTACCAGTACCCGGACCGTAGAAACCGTCGTACATACCTACAATCAACGCGGCGGCTACAGAAATAACGGCAGTCTTTTTAAAAGAAAGTTCTTCTTCATTTTTTCCAATGTCTTTTTTCTTTAGGACATAAAAAGCCGTTACCGGCAATATGACCAGCATTAACAGTTTAAATACATCGGCGTCAATTCGCAGTGCAATTTCTGCGCCGATAGGGGAACCAACAAGAGCCGCAGCCACACAGAGCAGCGCCAGTTTTGGCCTAATATAGCCGTTAACCCAATATTGCCAGGTGGTCAGCCCTGTCCCCATACAGGAACTGAGTTTATTAGTCGCTATGGCGTTATGAACAGGTACGCCTGAAATAATATAGGCAGGTATCGAAATCAATCCGCCGCCACCGCCAATGGCATCAATAAACCCTGCTAAAAAGAGCAGGGGACATACGATCAAATATTGTAACATCTGCATTTACCTTTCTGTTTCTCTAATAAAGTCTTTTATAAACATTTCCGTATCTATTTCTGTGTTTCCCAGAAGGTTTTGTATCATCAATCCGTCGATGACGGTAAGTACCAGCCAGCCGTAATACTGCGCATCCGCATCAGGTTTTCGCTGCGCAATCTTTTCGCCAATTACTTTTCGGAAGGTCCGGTAGCGATTAATCAACTTCTCCCTGATCTGGTCATTCCCCGCTATGGCATCCGCAGTAAGATGGAGTCTCAGGTTCTTCCCGGGATCATCGATTCCCCGCGAAAGAACATAATGCAGAAGCCTCGGCAGGGAGGTGTCTTTTTCCTTATTCTCCACCCAGGCAATTAATTGGTCATACATTTGCTGCAGATATCCATCTGCAACATCATATAATATATCGTCCTTGTTTTTATAGTAATAATAGACGCTGCCTTTTGAAACGCCGGATTTCTTTGCAATTTCAGAAAGGGATATCTCGTTAAAGGATTTCTCCGCAAGCAAGGCTGTCGCCGCATCTAAAATCTTTTCTTTTATATTATCATTATGTGGTGCCGCCATAAATCGTTGTCCTTTCATTAATCGCCAGACAGCAGGTTTGATTCCTGCCGCTATTGGTATAGGGGCCGTTACGCTGTTTTGGCTAGTTTCCGCTGTTTCGTTACGCAGATTCTTTCCAAACACCAGCTCCTGCTTAATCACAGCCCTCTGCTTGGAGTGCTGTTACGCTGTTTTGGCTAGTTTCCGCTGTTTCGTTACGCAGATTCCTTCCAAACACCAGCTCCTGCTTAATCACAGCCCTCTGCTTGGGGCGCCGTTACGCTGTTTTGGCTGATTTCCGCTGTTTCGTTACGCAGATTCTTTCCAAACACCAGCTCCTGCTTAATCACAGTCCTCTGCTTGGGGCACCGTTACGCAGTTTTAGCTAGTTTCCGCTGTTTTGTTACGCAGATTCTTTCCAAACACCAGTTCCTGCTTAATCACAGCCCTCTGCTTGGGACGCCGTTACGCTGTTTCGGCTGGTTTCCGCTGTTTTGTTACGCAGATTCTTTCCGAACGCCAGCTCCTGCTTAATCACAGCCCTCTGCTTGGGACGCCGTTACGCTGTTTCGGCTAGTTCTTCCTTATGATGATGTAGATTAACCTGTATTTGTAAGGGGTTCCTT
Organism: Emergencia timonensis; assembly: GCF_900086585.1. Lineage (GTDB taxonomy): Bacteria > Bacillota > Clostridia > Peptostreptococcales > Anaerovoracaceae > Senimuribacter > Senimuribacter timonensis. The sequence goes on along the minus strand of NZ_FLKM01000008.1, from coordinate 432,836 downwards.
GCAATATCTATAAAGTCCTATCATAAATCCGTATTCTGTGTGTTCTTTCTTAAGGTACGCCATGATACACACTTTATCGATTGAGGGATATGGAACCGGCCAGTATTTTCTTTCTTATCTAGGATAGCATTGACCAACGAGAATTTCAATGGTAAAATAAACGTAAGAAAGAGTTAGCCGTATGGCTGACTTAGAATAAAACCTTTTTCGGGGAGGTGGGGTTTTTTTGAACATCAAAAAAGTGCAGAAGCGCCTCGATATTCGTTTTGGCGGGAACGTGCACATCGCAGACACTGGATACAGTTTTCGGTTGACTGGTACCGTTGATACCTGGAATCAGGTGGTCGAAGCGGGGCTTATGTGTGCAAAAAGCGGGAGTAAAAAGCATATCGTAAACGATATTACGGTGCCCGGCTTAGAAAAACCTTGCGTTATACAGCCAAAGATCAGCGACGCTGCTTTAGAGGGAAGACGCCCTGATGTGCTCGTCATCGGCGGCGGAGTTGTCGGCTGTGCCATTGCCAGAGAGCTGACCAAAGAAAAAATGGAAATTTTACTGATTGACAAAGAATACGATGTTGCCCTGCATGCTTCGTCGAGAAACGATGGCATGGTTCACCCCGGAATCGATATCAGGCCGGGCCTTCTCAAAAAGAAGATGAATAATCTGGGCAATGCCCTCTACGACAAAGTCTGCAAAGAACTTGACGTTCCTTTTGTGCGCAGCGGTCAATTTCTCTGTTTTAAGAAAATATCCTATCTGCCGCTGCTCATTTTGACAATTCCTTATTGGAACCTGACGGCAGCCGGCAAAGCTCATGTCATCACAGGAAAAACACTGCGCAGATTGGAGCCTGGCATTTCACCAGAAGCAAAATGCGCCCTTTACTTTGACGGCGCGGGAACAGTATGCCCATACGGTCTCACCATTGCCTTTGCAGAAAACGCCGTAGACAATGGAGCCGAAATTGCACTGAATACCGCAGTCTCAAAGATGGAAGTCAAAGACGGCCGCATTAAAAGTGTTTCTACGAACCGCGGCACCATTTATCCTAAAATTGTCGTCAACGCCGCCGGCGTCTTTGCAGAAGATATTGCGCAGATGGCAGGGGATCGTTTTTTCTCCATTCATCCGCGGAAAGGCACCAACGCCATTCTCGATAAAAAAGCCCGCCGACATATTAAAACCATTTATACCCTCATGGGCACACAGTCTAAGAGCGGACACACCAAAGGAGGCGGCATCGTGGGTACCGTAGACGGCAATGTTTTGGTCGGACCTGATGCGGCGGAAACCATAGAAAAAGAGGATTTTGCAACGCACAAAGAGAGTATAGAGTCTACCTTTGAGAAACACAGCCACGCAGGACAATGGCTGACTACAGGCGATATCATTACCTATTTCACCGGTATCAGAGCTGCGACTTATGAAGAAGATTTCATTATAGAAAAGGGGAGACTGACCGATAATATCGTCCATGCAGCAGGTATCCAATCTCCCGGCCTCACAGCGGCGCCAGCCATAGGGCTTCAAGTGGAGTCTTTGGTTACAGAGCTTTTAGGAGAAAAAAACAAGAACCCAAAATTTAACCCGATCCGCAAGGCAATTATACGGCCAAAGGAACTGACAGACGAAGAACGTGCAAATCTGATTAAGGAAAATCCCGACTACGGCCAAATTGTATGCCGCTGTGAAGAAGTCAGCAAAGGGGAAGTTCTCGACGCCATGAGAAGAAGCTTGCCATGCGACACAGTAGACGGCATCAAACGGCGGGTGCGGCCCGGCATGGGAAGATGTCAGGGCAGTTTCTGCGGACAGCAGGTCATCAGACTGATTGCGGAAGAAAAGCAGATTCCGCTAATGCAGGTTCGCAAGGGATATCCCGGCAGTGAAATTCTCTTTGGGGAGAAGGGAGGCAGCCGTGAATTCTTATGATGTTACCGTAATCGGCGGGGGACCGGCAGGTCTGGCCGCTGCAATTTCCGCATCAAAAGCTGAAGCCAAGGTTCTACTGATAGAGCGTGAAGAACGGCTCGGCGGCGTACTCAAGCAATGTATTCACGATGGATTCGGTCTCATTAGATTCGGAGAAAAATTGTCTGGCTGTGAATATGCCTGCCGCTTTATCGAGGAAATTGAAAAAACAGATGTTGAAATCAGAACTTTGACATTTGCATCGCAAATAAGCAATATATCTGGTGGTTTTGAGCTTTCTCTTACGCAGAACAATGGCTACGAAAGGGTATTTTCTAAAACACTGATTTTAGCTACAGGCTGTCGGGAAAGAACAGCAAAACAAGTGGCGATTCACGGCACTCGTCCCGCCGGCGTCTTGACAGCCGGGGCAGCGCAATACTTCGTCAATGTTTTAGGCCAGCTGCCTGGAAAAAACTGCGTCATTCTCGGTTCCGGCGACATCGGATTGATTATGGCCAGGCGCCTGACCCTGGAAGGCGCTAAGGTGCTCGGCGTATATGAAGCAAAGTCAGAACCAAGCGGACTTTCAAGGAACATCTATCAATGTCTGGTGGACTTTGACATTCCTCTTCATCTTTCCCATACAGTGATAGAAGTTCACGGCCGTGAGCGGCTTTCCGGTGTCACTGTCTGTGCTGTAGATCAAAGGATGCAGCCCATTTCAGGCACGGAAGAATACATTCCTTGCGATACGTTAATTGTATCGGTGGGACTCATTCCAGAAAACGAGCTGGCCGAAACGCTGGGGATCGCCATCCTCCCTGAGACCAAAGGCCCATTATCCGATCAGGACTATCAGACCACCGTTGCCGGCGTATTTAGCTGCGGCAACGCATTACATGTTAACGATCTGGTCGATTATGTGTCAGAAAGCGGTGAAAAAGCAGGTGCCGCTGCTGCGAAACAGGCTGCCAGGCCTTTTACATCGTCTAATTACGTTTCTGTAAAAGGCAGCAGTGATTTTGCCTACATTGTTCCCTCCCGCCTTGAGGCAGAGACCAACAAAAAGGTACAGTTTTTCTTTCGCTCAAAGGCAACGCGGGATACGATTACCGTCAAACTGTATTTAGGCAATGAGGAAATATTTAGGAAAAAGTATGGCGGTTTGAGGCCCCCTGAGATGGAGAAAGTTGAAATTGATTTTGCGCAACTAGAATTAAAAGAAGATTTATACTTTGTTATGGAGGAAGCAGCCCATGAGTAAGCGAATAGAAAAAGATTTAATCTGTATTGTCTGCCCAAATGGTTGTCGCCTTCACGGTGTACTGACAGAGGAGGGAGAACTGGAGGTAACGGGAAATCGCTGTATTAGAGGCAACGCTTTTGCCGGCACGGAACTGACCAATCCAACTCGCTCGATTACCACCACGGTCAAAACAGTCTTTGAGGATTTTCCTTTCCTGCCTGTACGGACAAATGGAGAGGTCCCCAAATATGCTGTCGCCGCGGTTTTAGAGGAATTGCAGAGGCTAGTGGTAACGAAGAGAATGGTCTGCGGCGATGTTGTTCTTGAAAATGCTGCAGAAACAGGTGTAAACATCATTGCAACAATGACAATTTGATAAAGCATAAGTTCTGTCCAACATTTGCTTTGTAAATTGGGAGCAGAACCATTAAGGAGGTGCGAAATGGAACCTTTGGTACTAACATTTGACATCGGGACCCAGAGCCTGCGGGCTGTACTCGTAGACGCGTCGGGAAACTTGCTTTCAAAAAGACAGATTCACTTTGAGAAGCCGTATTTTTCCCAAAGCCCTGGCTGGGCAGAGCAAAGGGGAGAATTTTACTGGGACGGAATCTGTAAGGCTTCTTTAGAGCTGAAGGCGACGTCAGGTGATCTCTGGAACCGCATAAAGGCCGTCAGTATTACGACGATTCGCGATACGGATATCTGCGTAGGCAAAGACGGCATTCCCTTACGTCCCGCTATTCTGTGGCTGGACAAACGGGAAGTAGAAATGACAGAATCCTTTCCAGCAAAAAATCAGATGCTTTTTAAAGCTGCCGGCATGACTGGCACCGCTAATTTTATCCGCAAAATCTGCCACTGTAACTGGATTATGAAAAACGAGCCGGGAATTTGGCAGAGAACGTATAAGTATCTGATGCTGTCCGGCTACATGAACTACTGCTTCACCGGCAAAATGGTGGATTCCACCGCAAATATTATCGGCCACGTACCTTATGACAATAAAAATGCGCGCTGGCAGACCAGTAAGGACCTGACCAATTGTGTGTTCCCCATCCCTCCAGAGAAGCTCTGTGCGCTAAAGCACCCCGGTGAGGTGCTGGGAGAAATCACAGCTAAGGCGTCCCTTGAGACAGGCATCCTGGCAGGTCTGCCTTTGATCGCCACCGGCTCCGATAAAGGCTGTGAGACCATCGGCCTGTCCTGCACCACACCGGAAAAAGCAGCCGTCAGCTTCGGCACCACAGCTACGGTGCAGTATACCATAGACCGCTATGTGGAACCCCAGCGTTTCTTCCCGCCATATGTTTCTGCTTATAAAGGACGATATAATCCGGAAATCGAAATATACAGAGGATATTGGCTGATTTCCTGGTTTAAAAAGGAATTCGCTGAGAAGGAGGAACGAGAGGCCCAGAGCAAAGGGGTCAGTGCAGAAGAGCTGCTGAACCAACGGCTGGCGGAGATACCGCCTGGCTGCGAAGGTCTGGTCTTTCAGCCATATTTTACGCCGGGGGTATCCATGCCAAACGCCCGCGGTTCTATTATCGGCTTTTCTGACGTTCACACCAGGATACATATTTACAGAGCCATTATTGAAGGCATTAACTTTGCTTTGATGGAAGGAATGAAAACCCTGGAAAGGCGCATGGGTACAAAAACGAACGAAGTTTATGTGGCAGGAGGCGGTTCCCGCAGCGATGAAATCTGCCAAATTTCCGCTGACATGTTCGGCGTTCCCGTCTGCCGCATTCAGACCTACGAAGCAGCCGTCATCGGCAGCTCCATGATTGCCTTTACGGCCATCGGCCGTTTTGACGACCTGGACCAGGCAACGGCATCCATGGTCCACATCAAAGATAAGTTTCAACCGAACATGGAAGTGCACAAAATCTATGACAGAATTTACAACGAAATCTTTGTAAAAATATTTGATAAATTAAAACCGTTATATAACATTAGCAGGGAGATGGAGGAGAACAATGTCACATCCGTATAAAGAATTTGAACCGAAATGGTTCGACGACGACTATTCAGACAAAAGCTATCGCTCAATTTTTAAATGGGGAGAAAAGAGACAGATCAAAGCCCCTCGGGAATCCCTTTACAAGATGATCAAAGACGTCTTCGAATTGACAGACGACGATTTCAAAGGCTACACCGAAGACCTGGGGTTAGACGAGGTGGATTTTGACATTCCTGTAAAGCTGGAAGAAAAACATATCACCAAGTTCAGGGAAATCTGCGGCGACGAATTTGTCAGAACTGACAATTACGCCCGGCTGTCCGTGGCCTACGGCAAGACCATGTACGATATCATGCGTCTGCGCAACAAAATCGTGGAAAATGTGCCAGATGTAGTAGCTTATCCCGACACCAAAGAGCAGGTGGAGCAGATTGTCGCCTACTGTCAGCAGGAAAAAATTCCTGTCTATGTCTACGGCGGCGGTTCTTCCGTCACCCGGGGCGTGGAATGTATGAAAGGCGGTATCTCTCTCGATATGCGCCTTCGTTTTGATAAGGTCATCGAGTTCAACGAAAAAGATCAGACAATCACGGTGCAGGCAGGCATGAGCGGCCCGCAGCTAGAAAAAGTGCTGAACAATGCAATGGAACTCTTTGGAGCAAAAAGAGCCTACACCTGCGGCCATTTCCCTCAGAGCTTCGAATATTCCTCTGTGGGCGGCTGGGTGGTCACTCGCGGCGCCGGTCAAAACTCTACTTACTACGGCTGCATTTCGGACATCGTCATAGCCCAGGAATATGCAACGCCGATCGGCCCCATCAAAACAGACACTTACCCGCGCAAAGCCTGCGGACCGGATCTGGACCAGATCATGATGGGCAGTGAAGGAACCTTTGGCGTATTGACACACGTCACCTTAAAGATTTTCCGCCACACGCCGGAAACGGTCAAACGATTCTCCTATATGTTCAAGGACTGGGAGACGGCGCAGGCAGCGGCAAAGGAAATTATGCAGTCCGAAGCCGGTTACCCATCGGTGTTCCGTCTCTCCGATCCGGAGGAAACTAACATCATGCTGCACATGTACAACGTCATCGACTCACCGGTTCGTCATCTGTTCAAACTAAAAGGCTTTGAGGAGGGCAAGATGTGCCTGTTCCTTAGCTTTACCAACGGCGAAAAAGGATTTTCAAAGAACCTGGCAAAACATACAAAGCGGGTGTGCCGCAAGTACGGCGGCCTGACGTTGACCGGTTATGTGACAAAGAGTTGGGAGAAGGGCAGATTCAACGACCCTTACATGCGCGATACCATGCAGGATTTCGGCCTGGTCATGGACACCATGGAATGCTCCGTCAACTGGAGCAACATGAGCAAAGTCCATGCAGAAGTGAGGAAGTTTGTCAAATCCAGACCGCACACCATCTGTATGACCCACATGTCACACGTCTATCCTCAGGGAGCCAACCTGTACTGGATTTTCATCACGCGGATGCACGATCCGGCGGAGTTCAAGGCTTATCACGCAGGTATTCTCGATGCGATCCAGAAGAGCGGCGCATCCATGAGCCACCACCACGGCATCGGCAAGATGTTCGCGCCTTGGCTGGAGGGGTCTATCGGTCATAACGAATACGAAGTCTTCCGCACCCTCAAAGAGCACTTTGATCCGGACGGCATCATGAACCCGGGTGGAACTCTGGGATTCGACCTGACAGAGGAAGAGAAGATCAGCAAAGAGCAAAACTATATGAGTAAATTAAAATAAAATAATGCGGGATACTGTTCGGTTGAATGGCATTCCGTTTTTATATATACGGTAAAAAGAGGGTTGTGTAAAGCAATTGCCTGGCGCAACGTATACGGGACGGGGGTATAGAGCGAGCATTCTTTACAATAAAGTTAGGTTTTTTGGTCCTGTCCAAAAGGTTTCGCGTAACACTACGGCGGTAGCAGACGCCATAGCTCTCCATAGACTTCGAGATAGGACATGATTCTATGAAGAATTTACGAATATGCTGTGCTCCGTTACTTTTACGGATTGTGGAAGCCCTATGCGGCGGAAAAATTGATAGAAAAAGTAGCCGGAATCTGCTATACCCCCTGTCAAAACCGTCTGACTGTGAGTCAGTTACGCGAGAATGTGCAGATATTCTCAAAAAGCATAACGTTATTGTAACAGAATGTCATCGTGGGACAGTTTTCTTTATGTTTCCCCAAGACATTAGCATTTTGGGAGCAGACTATATATATGTCAAAAATGTTTTTATTGAATTAGGTAATGTGAAATGATATAATTTGTTTACGATATACTTCTACATATAATCAAAGGGAGGGTTCCAATGAAGAGTAGAAAGAAAACCGTTATCAGCGCGATAATTGTTGTTCTCTGTTTTATCGTTGCCTTGGTATTTTTGCTAATCCGTATCAGAGGGGATAATGAAAAAGCGCTGGATGAGAAGCTGCGCAGGCCTGCAGTCCTTTTTCACGGTGTTTTCAATACTGCAAAGGATCTGAAGGCGGACGGCACATCAGGACATGACATCTGCGTTTTTTTCAGTAATGAAAACCTGGATTACGATGAAAAGAATCTGACCTTTGCAAACGAAAAGAAAGGGACATTCGAAGGGTTCAACTATTATTATATCAACCGTCCGTATAGCAGCCAGTATGATGAGGAGTCCGGAACTAAGACTACCATGTATCTGTGCAGGTATGACGGCAAAGGCAGCCTGATCCTCCTGGACGGCAGCAATGGGGAAGCCGGCAGAATCACCGTGACAGCAGGGAAGGCAGATTTTTTCGGGAAAAGGCCCCTCAGCTATACCTGGATTCGGGATGGCAAAAAGACGCCAGTCTATAAAAAGGGAGCTGCGCCGTATAGCCAAGGCACTAGTTATCTGCAGAGCAGGTACTATTCAGGCAAGTTCCCACAGTGAGACGTAGATTCGTAAGAAACAGCCGCCTAAGACAATACGTCAAGGGCGGCTGTTTCTGTTTTGCCTTATTCTAATTCTACTGCTCTTGATAGGAACTCGTCGCAGTCTTCTATGGCTGCCCACATTCTTTATTCCTCCTGCCTCAAAATAAAGTCATAGAGGACCTGATACAGCCTCTCAGGTTCAATCGGTTTGGCCAAATGCGCATTCATGCCGGCAGCCTTGCTCTTTTCCATGTCATCGTCAAACGCGTTGGCGGTCATGGCGATGAAAGGGATGGTTTTGGCATCAGAATTGCTCATATGGCGGATGTTATCGGCCGCCGTATCCACTGTGAAGGGCTCGGGGATTTCCTGGATATCCCGGGCATTGTTTTTTCCATCGATCTCATCCTTTCCATGACCAGCAATGGTTTCGTTCGCGCCGGCCGCGGCTGGGTATGGTATTTTCTTTTAAAACTTCTCCTGCGAGTCAGAAAGAGGCTCTGTAAACGAGTAAAAGTTTTTGTCACTTTTTTTGATCTTGTACATGGCCTGGTCGGCGCAGGAGAGAAGCTCCTTCTCGTCCTTACCATCTCTGGGATAGACGCTGACCCCGATACTTGCTGTCATTTCAACAATCAGGTCCTCTGAGAGCCGGAAAGGCTGCCTGATCTCAGAGAGAATCCGTTCACAGACATGCCGGATCTCTTCGTCCGCCATAATCCGGCTCAGCAGCAGGACGAACTCGTCGCCGCCCAGACGGGACACGATATCGCTGCCGCGCACAGCACGGATCAGCCGCCTGGCTGTCTCCTCCAATACCAGGTCACCCTTTTCATGGCCATAGGTGTCATTGACCTCTTTGAATCCATCCAAATCCATGTAGAGGACAGCCAGCAGCTGCCCGCTGGCTTCTGCCTCCAGGAGCAGCCGGGACAGGAGTTTGTGAAACAGCCTGCGGTTGGGAAGTCCGGTGAGTGCGTCGTAGTTTGCCATATGGGCCAACTTTTCCTCCGCCCGCTTACGCACCTTGATCTCCTCCAGCAGGGCCTTCGTTCGTTCGTCTACCAAAAAGCGCAGATGCTCATATAAATAGGCGTTTTCAAGAGAAATGGCCAGCTGTGCCGCAATGGGCATGAGGTTTTCTTTTCTCCGCTGGTCAAAGACACCCGCGGCCAGGTTGTTTTCCAAGTAGAGGATGCCCTTTAGCTCCCCCTTACTGAGAATCGGCATGCACAGGACCGACTTGCAGTGATTCTCTTTGATATGGATGTCCTTGCCAAAAACTCTGGAGTTCTCTCCGTCTTCCAGGATTACGGCTTCCAGTGTTCTCTCCACATACGACACGATGCTCAGCGGAACATCCCGGCCCTCCGCCGGCCGCTTTGATACGATGCATACGTCCTTGGCCCCGGAATGGCCCTCCGCCTGGAGCTCATACCCGGAATCCGCCTGGCTCAGATAGTAGATATGCTGTGCTCCCGCGCATTCCAGAAGACTGTGAATCAGCTTTTCCAGGATGCCTTCCAGTTCAAGTTCCTCCGAAATGGCCTGGGACGCTTTCAGCACAGAGCGCATATCCAGCGATGCGGTGGTACGGATGGAAGCTTCCGACAGGGTACTCTGCCGGTTATCGTTCTTCCATAGGCCCGCCAGTTCAGGGTAGTCCTGCCGCATGCGAGCGCACTTTCCCTCCGCCCCCCAATGGCTGTACAGCCGGTAGGTATCCGTCAGGTAATGCCTGGCTGCCGACTTGATCCCCAGCCTCTCATAGCGCAGCGCGGCCACATCGCAGAGGATGGCATGATGAAGGCTGCGGTCATGCTTTTTCGCGGCCCCCAGCGCCTCTTCGTAAAGCTGCAGGGCCTCTTCGGTACAGCCTTCCGCCGTTTTCCGCTCCGCCTCGATTACAAGATAGAGATGTCCATAATTGCAGAACGCGTCGTTGCTGCGTTCCTTCAGCCAATCCTGGTTTTCCTCCAGGACACGCAGAAGCTCCGGCCTTGCCTCCGGCTCACAGTCCCCTGTCTCCAGTACCTGGCAAATGGACAGGGAATACAGAAAATTGTGGAGCGCCACGTTGTAAAAGCTGGAGACATACGGGAGCAGGGGCACAGCGTCCCTGCACAGCCGGTAGGCCGTGGAATAATCCCGGTAGATCACAGCCGACAGGGCCCGAATGACATGGTAATAGCTGATTGCCTGCAGGTTGTGGGAAAACTGCTCCAGATGGACCTGTTCAGAAAATCCGTCCCCATCAAAACTTCCGGTGAGGGAGAGCTCCCCGCGGATACTCCTGCACAGCTGCTGAAAGCTCAAAAAGCTGCCCAAAGCATGGTCGCTACCGGTCTTCTCCGCAAACTTTACTCCAGCCTGCGCCTCGTTCCACAGTTCTTCCACATGGGCCGCACTTTCCATGACCGCCATCATGAGACCATAATAGCCATAGCAGGCGTACTCAAAGTCTCCCATCTGGGCGTTTCCCTTGATGGACTCCTTTGCATAGGGAATCTCATTGACCACATCTTCGAACCAATGGCCGGAATGGAGAGCAAACATACAGTAGATGGAGTGGATGACTTCCTTGTACTGGTGCTTTTCGGCCAGGCGCATAGCTGACCTGCCAGCCGCGTAGGACGTCCGGTAATCCCTGCGCAGTTCTCCCAGAGGCATCATCAGATTGGAATACATCTGCAGGGCATGCGGCGTATAACCATGCTGGAACATGCGCCGCACAGCCGTAAATACCGTCCAGTAGGAATAATCTGGACGAAAGAAAAAGGTCGGGCCGCACAGGCGGCAGAGCAATTTACTGATCCCGGCCTCCACCGGGTCCTCAGCTTCTTTGAGATTCAGAATATCTTCCGATCCAAGGGCCTCCCGCTCCTGATAAAAGGATGCGATCTCCTGTTCCAGGGTCAGCTGCATATTTTCGCCGGGGAAGGTGACTCCAAGCTGTCCAAGCAGGGTGCGCCCGATCTCAAAGGCGTCCTCATACCGGCCCCGGTTGGAGAAGCTGGATATCTGCAGGCGGCAGTTATCTACCAGCTCAGTGGGCTCCGTCACCAGATTGCAGAGCATCCCGTAGATCCGGTCGCATTCCTCCTCCTTAACCAGATTGCACAGAGCCGTATGATATTCCATGTAGACTTTGGTGAGGAAGGGACGGTTTTCCGGTCGCTTCAGCTCCGGCTGGGAGAGCAGGAGGTTCAGGTACCGCTCCGCCGTGTCGAAGGCGGATACCAGCCCGCACCGGTGGGCCGTACCCAGCAGGAATTCCTGAATCCGGCGCCTTTCTTCCTGATCCTCCGCCTCCCCAAGCCCCATTGCATAGTGGTCCGCGATTTCAAACGCCCGTTCGTCCAGAACGCCTGCGGCGCGCGAATATTCCTCATACCGCTTTCCAAGTAGGTAATGGACACTTGCCCGCGTCTTCTCTGACAAGGTAGTATAGAACACCTGCTGGAACCGGTCGTGTGCAAACTGATACATGGTCTGCAGGCCGATTTTCCCATCCTTCTCTATGGGATATACCGCCTCCTGTACCACCGCCGTAATCAGTCTGCGGTTGATTTCACGTTCTGGCAGGCCGCAGACAGCGGACAGATCCTCCACAGAAAAGCTTTGACCGATACAGGCGCCAAAAGACAGCAGAGATATGGTCTCCTCCGAAAACTGGTTTAGATTTTCCGTCAGGAAGTCCACTACATTCTCCTGGGCAGGGCAGGCCCGGATCTCCGCCTCCTTCCAGCTCCAGCTTCCGGTGTCCATATCCAGATTCAGGTAGCCTTTTGAATGGCACAGCCGCAGAAACTGCTTGATGTAAAACGGATTTCCCTTTGTCTTCCTATAAAGGATATCCGCCAGCACAGAAGTCGTATCCGCTTCCGTTTTGAATATGTCTCCCAGCATCTGAGCGGTGCTCTCCGGGTCCAGCCCTTTCAGGTTGAGCTGTGTGACCCGGCCGCCCCGCTGTATGATTTTATTCAGGCTGAGGGTGAGGGGATGTTCGCTGCTTACTTCATTGTCGCGATAGCATACGATAATCATTAAATCGTGGATATCCTCATTTTTGAACAGTTCTTCCAGCATTTCCAGGGAGCCCATATCCGCCCGGTGCACATCGTCCAAAAACAGAACTAGAGGATGCTCCGGCGCAGCCAGCAGGGACAAGAGCTGTTCCAATACGGATTTGAACCTGGTTCGCTCCTCCAGAGGCCCCATGTCCTCAGGGGTTGGCTGAGTGCCGGTCAGCAGGGCCAGCTCCGCCACCTTACCGGTCAGCAAAGCCGCGTCGTCGCCCAAGTGCTCTGACAGTGTCTGCTTCCACTTACCGATACTTTCCTCCGGCTCCATAAAGATCATGCTGCAAAATTGCTTGATGGCCTCGAAAAAGGCAAAGTAAGGTACGTTGGCGTGATACTGGTCAAACTTCCCTTGTAGAAACATACCGCTGGTCCGATGAGCTTCCTCCTGAAGCTGATTGACCAGCGAGGTCTTGCCAATGCCGGAATAACCGCTGACGGAGACAAGAATCTTGGAACCGGACGCCACTTCCTTGAAGTCATTCTCCAACTGGGTGATTTCATCTTCCCGCCCATACAGCTGGTGGGTGAATTCAAAGCGCCGGCTGAAATCCTTTTCGCCAAGGACAAATTCCTTTTCCCTTTGGCAACGCGTCAGATCATAAAGAAGGCCTTCACTGCTTAAATAGCGGTCTTTTGCCATCTTGGCCAGGAGCTTGTCTACGACGGCTGCAAGCATAGGCGGCACATTGGGCAAAATCACGCGAAGATCCGGCGGCGTCTTCGCAATATGAGAAAAAACCAGCTCTGTGGGGGTCTCCGCATCAAATGGATGACGCCCCGTCAGCATTTGATACAAGGTTATGCCCAGAGAATAAAAATCTGCGCGATAATCCAACTCCGTATTCATCCGTCCGGTCTGCTCCGGGGCGATGTAGCGGAGGGTCCCCTCAATATTTTCAAGTCTGGTTCCCGACATCTGTTCATGCATAAACATGGAAGAGATACCGAAGTCCAGCAGCGCCACCCGGCCGGACTCTGCGTCGTACATGATATTGGATGGGTTCACATCTTTGTGGATGACGCCAGCCTTGTGGATGTCCCGCAGGCCCATTACCAGCTGTTCCGCGATCCGGTAGAAATCCGGCATATCCAGGGCGCCCTGTTTCAGCAGCCTGCTCAGCGTAATCCCCGGACAGAATTCCTCCACCAGATAGTAGCGCCCGTCCAGCGTGACCTCGCCAAAAGCCTTTACCACATGAGGGCTGTCTATCCTCTGCATGATCTGATATTCTCGTCGCAGCCGGGCTGTTTGCTCCTGCGTCATGGGCTCCTGGCCTCCGGTCTTAAGTACTACCCGGTTGCCGGTACTGCCCTCCTTTCCGCGCAGCAGCTTGCTGGACGGAGAGACGTATATTACTTCTAAATTTGTATATTTACTCATCACATGCTCACCCTTTCCGTATAAGGCACTCGTCCTTACCGCCGGCCTTTGCAGCATACATGACCTCGCGAGCCCGGCGTATGATTTCATCCAATGGTTCCTCTGCATTCCAGAACGCTGTGCCGGCAAAGCAGGCCACCAAATCTGGTTCCGCGTAACGGCTCTCATGATAAGCCCGGAGAATAGCCGTTTTTTTCTTATTGACATCTTCCATGGAGCTCATGTGGCACATCACAACCAGAAATTCATCTCCGCCCAGCCGGACCAGCACATCGTCCATCCGGGTGTGGGCACGTAGAAGGGAGGCGAAGTGGAAGATCAAATGATCTCCCTCCACATAGCCATACTTCTCGTTGAACTTTTTCAAGTCGTCTAGTTCAAACAGATAAACAGCGGAAAAAGACGCATGCCGCAGTGATTCGGCTATGGTATACAGCCCCTGGCGGTTAAGCAGGCCGGTCATGGAGTCTCTGCAGGCCTCATCCTGCTGAGACCGTATCCGTTCTTGAAGAGTGTGGAAACTCATCACCCGCAGGACCCGCCTGCGCAGCGACTCCTGACTGTGGGGCTTAACCGCATAGTCGTCGGCGCCCAGCTCCATGGCGCTGCGCTCCAGTTCCATGTCCAGAGGTCCCGTGGCGACACATGGTGTCACCCAGGCTCCCCGCTCCTTTTGAATCGCAGTCAGGATATCAGCACCACCTTGGAGTGTCAAACTGAGAATCACGGCCGACATCTGATACGGATGGCTTCCTAGGATTTTAACTGCCTCTTCATAACTGGCCGCCTCCAGTACCTTAAAACAGTCTGAGAAGCTCCGATGCACCTGAGCACGATATTCCTCGTCCTCATCGACCACCAGCAGAGCCCTGTCCATGCGGTCCGCAGAGTCATCAGATCGGCTGTTTTCCATATCTGCGGGAGGGTCCTGCACTGTCAATACCGAAACAAAACTTTCCACAGGCATAGGCTTTGCAAAATAATAGCCCTGAGCGTAGTCACACCCGTCGTTTTGAAGCCGCTCCAACTGTTCCCGGGTCTCTACACCCTCCGCCACCACTCTCAATTTCATCCAACGGGCCAGGTCCACGATAAAGCGCAGGATGCCCTGGCCGGTGGGTCTCGTAATCTCTGTTTGAATAAACTTCATATCCAGCTTCAACACATCGATGGGCATTTCCGCAAGCATATTCAGCGAAGAGTAACCGCTTCCAAAATCATCCATTTCAATGACGAAACCCAGCCTGCGCAGAGTGCCCAGGGTCTCGATGAGCTGCCTTGAGGTATCCGTGTATGCGCTCTCCGTGATTTCCAGGTGCAGGCGGTCGGGGGAAAGACCGTACCGCCGAACGAGACTCGTCAGGACGTCCGCCAAATCCGTGTTGTAGATATCCAAGCGGGAGACGTTGACAGATATGTTGATGCTGGGATAGCCCTTTCGGTCCCATTCCTGGAGCAGAGCGCAGACCCGCTCCCAGACATATTGGTCCAGCTTCGTGATAAAGCCGTTGCGCTCAAAGAGGGGGATAAACTCCCCAGGTGGCTGCAGACCCCATTCCGGGTGGTTCCAGCGCACCAGCGCCTCGGCCCCCGCCAACCGGCCATCCCGGATCTGGTACTTTGGCTGCAGGTAGACCTCAAACTGCCCCTTGGCCAGGGCCGTTTCCATACCGTCCGTGATGGCCTGCCGGCGCAGCAGGGTGCCCCGCAGCTTATCGTCGTAGAGGGCAAAGTGCTTGCCATACTTTCCCTTGATGCTATGCGCCGCCAGCAGCGCCCGGTCACACATCTGCTCAACGGAAACCTCCCGGTCCTCCACCGTGTAGATGCCGTATTTCATGATCACATTCAGATCGCCGAAGCCGCTGTTGATCTTGCTGTCGGACTGGGTGAACATCTCATCCGCATAGTCCTCGCGATGCTCCAGGAGACAGGCGAACTGGTCCGCGTTCAAGCGGCCACAGATCCCGCGATCCCCCAGCCGCTGAGTACAGAGCGCCGCCACCTGCCGCAGCAGACGATCCCCTGCAGCCATGCCAAAGGTGTCGTTGATCAGTTTAAAGTCCTCAATGTCTGAACAAAGGACATCATATTTCACATCCGGATTTCGAAATAAGATTTCTCGGACCTGCTGGCAGAAATATTCCTTACTGTACACCCCGGTGACCCGGTCATACTGGATCTGATGGATGAGGGTGGAAGTCTCCCGCAGGCGGATGATGCCGGCTGCCCGGTGTAAAATGACCTGGGCGCGGTAGGGCTTGGTAATGAAGTCTGTGGCCCCGTTGGAAAGCGCGGTCACCTCATCTGCCTCACTGTTGTTGGAAGTTGTGACTATGACCGGGATTGAGTTCAGCCTGTTATCTGCTTTCAGATGTTTCAGAAAGGTGTAGCCATCCATAACCGGCATAACAATATCCAACAAGATCAGAGAGATTCCCTCTCTGTATTTCTCCAGCAGCGACAGGGCCTGCTCCCCATTTTCTGCCTCCAAAACCGTATATTGAGAAGACAGGATGACACACAGCGTCGCCCGATTGATCTCATTGTCTTCAACCACTAAAATTTTTCTCTTGAATAACATTGCTCACACTCAATCCTTCACATTTATACATGCATCTAATTTTAATTGCAAATGACACATATTTGTCATTTATAATGACAAATTCCAAACTGTAATATTCTTGGCTTATAGAATACTTCATCTTCAAACAAAATTCAAGGGCATATCCACAATTGACAATGACATTTTAGCGTCATTTTAAATGACAAAAAGTATATATTCTGTTGCAAACTTACTCACTTTAAGGGGGAGCCTGCTCCAGAGAATGGCAGAATAAGAAAGTTAACAATGTAGGTCTGCACAGGGCGAGACAGGACTGAAACTCAGATTCCATCGCTCGGAGCAGCCCGGGGTCTGTGGTCAGCATCGTGGCGTAGTTGGTGGGCTGGCTCGCCATAAAATGGGAAGCAACTGCGAGTTATCCGGCTCCATGATGATGGTGTGTCAGTAAAGGCGGATTTCTTCGGGAAAAGACCCCTCAGCTATACCTGGATTCGGGATGGCAGAAAGACGCCAGTCCACAAAAAGGGAGCTGCGCCGTATAGCCAAGGCACGAATGATCTACGGAGCCGGTACTATTCGGGGAAGTTCTTGACTGTAGAAGCAGATTCATAAGAAGCCTGCACCTGCAGAATTTTTATCCACATCTCTATCCACAGATGTGTAAAACTTTGAGGGAAAACTGCTTTTTGAGAAAAAAAGTATTCTGCTTATTTTGATTCAGATCAAAACAGCGCTGCAACTTGTCGCGGATCTGTTCCTTTGTCTTCTCGTTTTCAAGATTATCCTCTATCAGTACGGCAATACCCTGTTTTATAAATTATGCTAACACAAACAAAAACAAGGGAATGCCTCGCACTTGAGCATTCCCTTGTTTTTTATTTTAACTTATGAAAGAAAAGGCATATTATGCTTCTGATAGATGCATCATCCTCATATCTGACCCGATATAACCAAAAATAAAGGCGTAAACTAGTACCGCCATGGCTTTGGTAATCTCGTCATATCCCAGATTGAAAACAGGTGTCACTAAGACGACTGCCGCGGTACCCACATTCATACAGATAATGCCAAAGATGCCAAAGACCTTCCGGCTATACCCTCTATGAAATGCAACATAAAGAGCTAGCAGCAGAAGAGAACTAATTATAATTTTTCCTGTATATAAATAACTGCTGAAGTTACCCGTCTCATAAATCGGCAATAGATAAAGCACCATGCTGATTACCTCATAGGCTGCAAATACAACTGCGCCTACAATTGCAGTGTTAAAGCTATCGTCCAATCTCCGCATCTGAATTAACTGACGAGCTATGACGACTGCGCCTGCAAGCGGCACTAAAAACTGCAGATAATCGCCAAAAGAAAAACATAGCAGTACGATGCCAACAAAAATTTTTAACATGATTTAAAAATCTCCTTTCCTTATCCTCTAATACCCTGTACTTGGCTATTTGTTACTGTAGTCTCACTTTAATATTTACTAGAATCATTGTAAATAGCTGTCCAGCAAAAGCATACTTTAGTACTACCTATGGTGCAGGAACTTGAGAGAAAAGTATTATGCATATACGTCTAAATTCTATCCACATATTCATCCACACCTGTGCAAAACTTCCTTGACAATTTTTTAGTTTAGTATATAATCATTTTATATAAACTATTTATATAAAATGATTATATAGGAGTGAGTCATGCCAAAACAGAAGATTACAAAAGAGATGATTATTGAGACTGCCTTTGAGATTGTTCGAAAGGAAGGACTTGAAAACTTATTGGTAAAAAATATCGCCGCAAAGCTGAATTGCTCTGTACAGCCCATTTACAGCTATTGTGCCAACATGGAGGGAGTAAAACAAGAACTGGTTGCCCGAACTGCTAAATTTATCAGGGAATACGTCGCTGCCCGCATCAATAAGAAGGACTATTTTCGCAGTACGGGGCGGTCCTACTTGAAATTTGCAAAAGACGAGCCCAATTTGTTTCAGCTTTATTTCTTACGGCAGCAGCCTGACGTTTACACCCTTGATGATCTTTACCGAAAAGAAAGCAGTCAACAGGTCGGCATTTTCATTGCTGAATCACTGGGCATCAGCATAGAACAGGCTAAAGCCCTTCATCTGCATATGATTATTTACGTTATGGGAATCTCAGCCATGGCAGCGTCAACCAACATAGACGTCGAAGGAGAGGATATTCAGAATCAGCTGGATATGGCTTACAATACATTTCTTGCACAATTGAAAGGGGAAACACATGGAAAAGACATTGGTAATTTATAAAAGTAATACCGGATTTGCAGAAAAATATGCTAAGTGGCTTAGCGAAGAACTGAACTGCGACCTGCTAAACTATGAAAACCGAAATACAATAAACTGGTCTGATTATGAGGCAGTTATTTACGGAGGCGGTATCTATGCCGGTTCCATCAACGGCATCGATTGGTTGAAATCTAAACTGCCAGAATTGAAGAACAAAAAAGTGGTCGTCTATGCTACAGGCGCCATGCCTGCTGATGCACCGGAAACCAAAGAAGCCATGGAAAAAAACTTTACCGAAGCAGAAGCTGCTCAGGTTAAATCTTTTTTTCTTCACAGCGGTCTATGTTACGAAAAGATGGCCTTTAAGCACAAATTGATGATGAAAATGTTCTGCAAAATGCTGAAGACAAAGAATCCCCAAACTTACCAGATTCTCCGCCTTTCCTTTGACCATACGTCAAAAGAGGCGCTGAAGCCTTTGCTGGCATATATCAATGGCAACGAACAACGAGGATAACACAGATGATAAAGAAAAAAGTACTTAAATATATGAGTATCGTTATTGTGGTGCTCCTGTTTTTTTTCGCATTTCTGCTCATAAAACAGAAAAATGAAATCGATCATTTACAATTTACTGCTGTCGATATGACGCAAATAGCGGACGGTACCTACTGCGGCGAAGAACAGACGACCTTGGTAAAGGCCGCAGTTACAGTCACTGTCAAAGACCACCAAATCCAAAATATCACGCTTATTGAACACGACAATGGACTGGGGCAGAAAGCCGAAAAAATCGTTAAAACGATGATAAAGAACAATACTTATGACGTTGATGCGGTGAGCAGTGCTACCATATCCAGTCAGGTGATTAAGAGGGCAGTCAACGACGCTCTGGATCGCCGCCAATTGGTCAAAGAATAGAAGAGCGGGCTGTCCGCATTAACATAAAATCACGGTTGCGTTGGAACGGCCTTGTAAGCAAAGAGGAGATTTTGCCTCTGAACGGCAAAATCTCCCCTAAAAGCTTATCTTTTGCTTGCTTTCAGGCACTACTTATTAACGGATTATGAATCTGTTAATAGGAGCGGCCCCACTTTATTTATCTTTCAGTTCTTTTATGGCACGCTGTAGTTGCCGATCCTCATTATGAGGGGGAAGCAGGGTAGATCGCTTCCACTTTCCACTTTGCTTTATTTCAATATCTGGTGTAACACCTTTATCCTGGATGACATTGCCATTTTTCGTAAAATAGCTGGATACCGTTAACTTGACTGCGGAACCGTCCGCCCGCGGAATCAAGTTCTGAACAATGCCCTTTCCGAAACTCTTGGTTCCGATGATGATCGCCCGCTTATAATCCTTCATGGATTGCGCAAATACTTCTGAAGCGCTAGCAGAATTTTGGTTTATCAGCACTACCATAGGAAGATCCAACTGACCGCTATCCTTTTTTGGATAGGCTTTATCCCTGTAACCGTCATTACTCTTATAACGAATTTGACCGTCTTTTGAATAGTATTCTTCCCCTTTGCCATTCTTGTCTTTTGTATAAACCAATTTTCCGTCCGGCAAAATGCTTGCAAGCATATCGACGGCGCTGTTGAGAACGCCGCCTGGATTATTGCGCAAATCAATAATCAGGCTTTTCGCTCCCTCTTTCTTCAGATTCTCCACCGCAGTTGTAAACTGCTTCGTCGTTGCAACCGCAAAGGAGGAGACGTTGATATAGCCAGTTTTATTCTCTAGCATTTCTGATTTTATGTATTCAGCTTCCACTTGGCGCCTGGTGATCTCCAGCGTCAGCGTGTCTTTCGTCGTAGGTCTGTAGATTTTTATTTTTACCTTTGTGCCTTCTTTACCGATAATATGGTCGTTTACAATACTGTCCAGGTCCATCGTCGTAACATCTACGCCATCCACCCCTTTAATAATATCCTGTTCCTTCATACCAGCCTTTACTGCCGGGCTATTTTTAAACAATTCCACTACGCTGGTCTCCAGCGTCTGGTTATCTTGAACAATTCTGACCCCGATACCACAATAACTGCCTGTGGTCTCCGTCTTTAGAGACTTGTATTCAGATGCAGTGTAATATTCAGAATAGGGATCTCCCAAACCTGCGAAAAGGCCCTTATAGATGTATTGCTCTAGCTTCTGATTATCTTTTTTATTGAGATAGTTCTCATCAATCATCGTCTCTAATTCACGTATGCTTTTGTTTATCGTCATCAAATCCAACCGATTTTTCTCTCTGGTCAGATTTGTAAATCCGTCTGTTGCAAAAAATGCAGCACTGCCGATTCCTGCTGTTACAAGGACGCCGACCAAAATCCCTGCAATCATTCCCATCTTGAAATTCTTTTTCACCGTATAATCTCCCTTTTGCAATTTGATTGAAAGCGGAGCGTAGCTCCCGGCAAGCTTCTTTTGTCTTAGACAAGGAGACTTGCAGCAGATGCCGGAAGCTGAGGACATCCGGCATCTGTTATAGTTTAATCCAATGCAGCGAAGGTGTCAATGCGCAAGATTCTCCCTAAATCTTAGTTTGCGCTTCATAAATGATAATGTCTTAAGTGATCGTAAGATAAAATGTTCCAGGCTGACCTGCTGATATGATGGTTTTATGCTTTTTGGCGTATTTTTCTCGTTTTGACCTAAAACGATTACCATGTGGGAGGATTTGTCCGGGTATATTTCTCATTCTGGTTAGTTTTATGTGAATTTCTGCATTCCAATTCCTTTTCGCAGTCCGCAAAAGTAACCATACACAGTATATTTGCAAATCCGATAAACTGGTGCAGGCTTTTTTGAGAGGAACGACTTGTGAATATGTCAGGTTTTAGGTCAGATTACCAAAAAAATCTCAATAGGCACAAATCTATCGTAGATGGTGCAGTTGTATACCCTTATACCGTATATTCTGTCGTCCGTGTCTGGCTGTCTTATATTGAACTTTCTGGGACATTTTCAAAAACGCATCACATGCGCAAGATTCTCCCTAAATCTTATTTTCACTTTGACGCAGATTTTCGAAGGGTCAAAATACCGCCTGCGAGCAATACAGCTGCAGCAGCCAAATAGCCTGCGTTTATAGCCAGGCCGTGGTTTATCAAAACACTGTTGACACAATCATAAAGCGGCAGCAGAGAAACCCACTTTCCAAAGGTCAGACCCATTTCATTTAAAATCAGCGGTACAATCAAAAGCAAAACTGAAACAGACAGCGTCTGAATATGGTTTTTCAGCCTGTCAGACAGGCACACTGTAACCATCAATACTGCAAACAGGCTCAATATCTGCAGCAGAGCCATCAAAAGCAGCAGTACTGCTAAAGGCATATCCAGTTTCATTTCTCGCAATTGTGCAAGAGCCATCGTCGACGAGGTAATCTCCCTAAGAGGGCAGCTTCTGGCAACTTGGATTATCTGACAGACCCATCCTGATGCAAAAACAGCTGTCGTTGCTGCCATAGCAAGCAGAAGTTTGCTCTTGTATATGTCTCTCTTCCCACGCCTTGTCGCGGCCAGCAGATTCCAGGATTTATCCCTGTATTCCATGGAAAATAAGGCGCTGAAAGCGAAAATGATGCAGACCGTAAACAGAATCAAATCTGGCGAACGGCTGCTTTGAGACAGGCCGAAAATCAGCAGATATCCTGTATCGTATACAAATTTACCGCCTGAATCTACCACATAATCGTACTGCTGCAGTACCCGCTGAAAAGATGGGTAAAAGGCGGTTTCGCTGTAGTATGGTGATTTTATATTTTCTCCTTCTTCCATACTGATCTTTCCTTTTGCGACCATTTCGTCAATGCTCTTTATCTTTGCAAAGGCTTCTTCGTATCGTTTCCTTTCCTGTTCAATTAAAGAGGTTTTTTCTTCTGTCAAGTCCCCTGAAAGTTCAGTCATGATATTTTGATAGTAAGTCTCTGCCGGCGTCAGGGTATACGTCTTTGACAGATGCTGATATCCGAAGAGTATTGCAAAGGTCAGCAGAATAAGCAGCGCGCGGTTCATGATAAAAATCTTGTAGCCTTCATGTCTGCAGAGATTTACATGAGGGTGAAAAGACCGCAGTGTCGGCAAGCGCAGTTTGCTGATTTCCAGGCTGCGGCTAGTCAGGAATGCCTTAACGGCCAAGAAACAGCTGTATGCCGCATATAACCCTAAAATCACCCAGGACGTCAGCAGTCGTGATAGGGGATAACCAAACAAGTTAAAATTTAAGTAGCCGCCATAAATCGTGTCTGTCTGCAATAATCCAATTGGGTTTAAATACTTAAGCCAATTTACCGACGAACTCGCTGGAACGAATAGATACAGCAACGAACTGATCGCCAATAGTCCCGTACCAGCAAGGTAAGGTAAGAAGCTTTGTTTTCCGATAATCGCAATGAATACCAGGAATGCTCCCAGGGAAAACAGCAAAATAGCTTTTGTGACAACTGTCAGCAGCAAATAAGCGAGGAGGGAAATCTGCAAGTCACTTCCCATGTAGGGTGCAACAGACTGCAGGCTTCGCAGCAGATTTCCCACACCTGCAGAGGCAGAGAAAAAGATGACGTTCACACCATAAAATAAGAAGGTCATGGCAAAACATTGAATAAGTAAGGCGGTTAATTTTGCAATGATACTTTTTTCTCTGCCGGCCGGCGTAACTCTGGTAATCAGAAATAATTTCTTCTCCTTCTCTTCATAGATTAATGTGCCGGCAAAGAGAAACAGCAATAACAGCAGCAGCAGATCTGTCGCCTGGGCTGAGACGGCCGACGTCAGACCCTTTGACGGATAAAACTCCGTTTTGATGGCAGATAAGTCCTGGTAGTCTGCAGCCTCTTTTGTGATATTCCTCGCAGAAAAACTGTTCTGATCTGCAGCCTGAAAAACAGAAACGCTTTCCAGGGTCTTTTTACGATCTTTGATATCCTTTAGGTATTTTCCATAAGAAGATACCTTCTCTGACTCCTCATAAATCTCCTTTATCAGCGACATTTCCTGTTCTAAAGAATCAGTATACTTTAAATATTTTCCGGAAGTAAAGGTCTTGTAATACTTTTCAAAGACACCAGGATTTTCCGCCATTGTTTTTTTTCCTAACTCTTTTCCCATCTCTGTTGCGCTGTTCTGCATATTCAGTATGTCGTTGACCAACATTACGCCTTTGCTGTCTTCATAAAGATCTTCAATAAAACTCTTTTTCTCTGCCTCAGACAGGTGCTGCAAATCTTTTTCTACCGCCTTGTAGGCGGATAGGGGAGGGGTCTCGTTATTTGGCAAGTTGGTATACCAGAGTAAAAAGATGTTTATCGCCAGCAAAACGGCAACGGACAGCAGAAAGCTTCGTTTTCTCCACACTTTATCCAGCTCGAAACACATCAGCCTATACATACGAAGCCTCCTCACCAAAGATTGCCATATACACTGCTTCTAAATCCTTCGCCTCTCCAAATTGAGAACACAAGGCTTCTACGCTGTCTTTTGCCGCGATTTTGCCTGACTGCAGAATGATAATTTCTTTTGCGATAGACTGGATATCAGAAACCACATGTGTGGCCATCAAAATGATTTTACCCTCTGCCAGCTCTTTAATTTTTTCGCGAATACTGACTCGTTCCTTGGGATCGAGACCTGCAGTCGGCTCATCCAAAACAATTAATTTTGGGCTGCCCATCATTGCCTGGGCAATCAGAAGCCGCTGCTTCATGCCGCCAGAATAGGTACCAATCGGGCGATCCAGTTTTTCCAGCAAATTTACATAAGCCGCTGATTCTTCTATCTCACTTTTTATCCGATCTTTGGGAATTTCTTTTAATGCTCCCATATAACTGAGAAAACGACGGCCTGTAAAAGTATCATAGAGGCCTTGCTGCTGAGGAGCGTAGCCTAAAATCGCCCGATATTCCGCTCCCCACTCCTGTATTGATTTACCGTCCCATAAAACTTGCCCTTCGTCTGCCTGAAGATTCTCTGTAATGATATTCATCAACGTCGATTTTCCCGCACCATTGGGACCTAGAATACCATAGATGCCTTCTGAAAGAGTTAGAGAAATATCCTGCAGCGCGTATTTATCGTCATACTTTTTTGTAATCGTCTTTAATTCTAGCATCTTCCTTCACCTCACAATCCCAGACCAGAACTAATCAGCTTGATCGTATGATAATTCTCATTACCCTTATACAAATCTTCTTTATTTATCAGAGCGTACTTTGCCCCATTGATATTATACTGACCTTCATATACAGGGTCTTTCTTAGCATCGTAATCGTAGAGCACTAGAAACTGGTCTTTTCGTTCTCCTAGAATTTCGATAGCGCCCTCCATGGACTTCATCTGCATTTTAGATTTATCTATACTGCCGTCGTTTAAATGGATGTAGAGCCTGCTGTTATCGCTGATCTCTCCATTCTTCCCCCAGGAGGAACAAGAGAGGACGTCGTCATAGGCTCGATCAATACAGCTGTCGGCTGTCTCTGCAAAGGTTTTCTTTTCTTTAGAAACTAAATCAATTTCCTCGATTTTTCCTTTTCCCTCTGTTGAGAGATACAGCTTTTTGCCTTTCACTGCGTAGGTGTGTATTTTTTTATTGGATAATTTCGCGACCTCCTCGCTTTTGCCCCCTGCAAGATCTAAAACACAATAAGAGTTATAGGATTTATTCAGCGCGTCCAAATACTGATTGTCATCTAACATCTCTTCTCTTGACATTTTATGGTCAAAGATTGTCTGATAAAAAACCAATTGGTTATCAAAGGCGCCAATCACATTTACGTCTGTATCCAGCTCGCATATCGTGGAAGATTTCCAGTCCTGTGTATTGACTGCAACTAACCTTCTTTGAGAGGAAGCATAATAAGTGGTCTGATTGTTTACTTTCTCACTTGTAACCTTTTTTGTAATAAAGTAAAGCGTATCTCTTGAGGCAAAGACTTGATCTTCCAGAGAAAGTCCTTCATCAAAGGTAAAAACCTTTTTGCGGTCAGTCCCATCTGGATTCATGCGATATAGGCAGGCAGAATCTGCCGTAAAGGAAGCACCATCATCCTCCATTGGATTACTGCCTGCTGAATGGTCTGTCATTGAACCTCCGCCTAAATCCTGGTCGTGTGAAAAAAGGTATAAGTATCCATTATAGAACAGCAGGCTGCTGCCCATTTTTAAATCTGTGTCATTAAAAACGGCCGGACATTCTTCGGAATCGTGTTCACAGCCTGGCCGGTTGCAAAGAAAGATTTCCTTTTGTGTCTCATAGTCAACATACATCATCCGAAAACCAAAAGTATTCTCCTTGAGCGCAATGCTGTCCTCGCCAATATAGTAATATCCCTGGTCACTTGTGCAGCGCAGCCGGCCTTGTGTAATCATGGTCAGATCCTTTGCTTTTTCAGCGGCACCGGTGCCGTCCTGTTTACTGCTGTTTTCCCCGCAGCCGGCAAATGATAACAAAACTGTCAGCAGACAAAGCGTAACGACTAACTTTTTCATAAAAATAATCTCCTTACCTGTTATTTGATAAGGAGATTATAAGAGAGAGAGGTCAAAAATTCGTCAAGACCTTGGATTTATCTGATACAAATTTTTACTTCAGCCCGTGCGCCTCCACTAGGGCTGCCGTTAGATAACCGCAGAGAACCGCCGTGTTTTTTACTTAAAATACGACTGATAATGAGTCCCATGCCCATGTGTCTGTCTGTGGTAGTAGATGTAATGGCATAGCGTTCCTGGTTTTTTAATATTTTTTCTGGAAATCCTTTTCCATCGTCATCTATGAAAACAAGGAGGCTGGTACCCTCTAACAAAAATGTGATTTCTATTTTGCTGACGGCAAAGCGAAGTGCATTGGTAAACAGGTTTTCCAGGATGCGGTACAATATTTGTCCGTCAATCATAACCTGACTTGCCGCAATATCAGCATGAACTTCCAGCGATAGGTCTTTCTGCCTTGCAACGTGGGAAAAATCCTCTATCATTTCCAGCAGGGTATCCGGCAAATTGGTTTCCTTCGGTGTAATCTCGAGGTCCTCCATACTTTGGATATCCTGAATAGAATCGGTATAACGTTCCAATCGCTTTGCCGCTGTGGATAGGTTTTCTACAGTGTGCAGAAGTTTCTCCTCTGACAAGGTGCCCTGCGGGATATTTTGTTGTAGATATTCCGTGTATCCTTCGATGATAGAAATTGGATTGCGCAGATCGTGAGCGACAGAGGCCTGCAGCATTCGTCGTTCTTCTAACATATTCCAGACTTTCTGGTTATTTGTATACAAGGTCTGTCTCATCATTTCAAAAGAATCGCATAACTTGGCCATTTCGTCTCCGCCTTCGTAAGAGACGGTAAAATCCAAATCTTCTTTCGCTATATTTTCTGTCGCATTGGACAAGATTTCAATTGGTTTTTCTAATTTTTTTCGATAGAACCAAAGCGCACAAAGCAGGACGCCTGCAATTGAATAGACTGCCGGCAGGCCTACCATGGCGGCAGAGAGCAGAGTGTAAGCTGCTTTTCGTTTTGGCGTTAAAGAATCAAAGCTGTTTTCAATTTTATCTATGGAATAGTTAGATATTTCTTTGATAGAAGGGCTGAGTTCATTATTTCCTTCTATAAGCGGAATGTTATCTTCCTTGCCAAAGGTCACCAACTGGGTAGACGTGGTCTGCGTACCGTCAAAATACGTCGTTGTCAGATGAAGATAAGCCTCATTCTTGTCTGGCATAACCCACTTCTGCAAGGCGGCGCAGCCCCATACAGACAAAACTGAAAGAAGGATAATCATAAATACGGTGAATAGCATGGCATAAGTAAAGGAACTTTTCAAAGATTCTGCTCTTTTCCTTTTTATTTGTTCCATTTGTATCCCATCCCCCAAACTGTTTCAATGTATTCTTTACCTGTCGTCTCATATAATTTTGTGCGAATCTTCCGCACATGTTCCTTTACTACGCTGCTGTCGCCTTCAGCATCAAATCCCCACGCGCCTTCATAAATATGTTCTTTGTCAAAGACGTGATTGCCATTGGAAAGAAGAAATTCTATGATGTCAAACTCTCTTTTAGAAAAAGGAATCTCCTTTCCTTCATAGCTGACAGTTCTCTCGGACAAATTGACAATCAACCCTTGCGATGACAGCAGCTTCGGGGCAATTCTGTTTCTGGCATCCCGGCGGAGATGAGCTTCCACCCTGGCAGTCAGCTCCTGTAAACTGAACGGTTTTGTAATATAATCGTCGCCGCCGCTGGCAAACCCGTTAACTTTATCCTGCTCTGTGATTCTGGCAGTTAAAAACAGAATAGGACAAATTACAGATCTGCGAATCTGCTTGCACAAAGTCATACCGTCCAAATCTGGCATATTTATATCCAGCAAAATCAAATCGGGCTGCACAGAGAGAAGTGAAGCTGCCTCTCGGCCATTATTCGCCGTATATACCAGATACCCACAGGTATTAAAATGGTCATAAAGTAATTCAGTCAGTATCGTTTCGTCATCTATAATCAATAATTTCTGTTTCATCGTCCTGCCTCCTTTCTAAAGAAGTGTAACACTAAAAAGTCAAGATTTTGTCAAATATCTTCGATACTGCTTTAAAAAAGAAGCAAAAGATGAAAATTGCTGCATTCAATGATGCAGCAGTGGAGCCAAAGCAACACCGATCTGTATCAGAAAAGCGGCAATCTGCATCACCGTATTGTAGAGTAGTTTGGTTTTTCTGGCCTTTTTTCGGTTTTCTCTGTTGTCATCTGCTTCAATGGTTTTTATGATTAATTTATGTGCGATCCAAGCTAAAATCCAGATCAGAGCAGGCAGAAATACCATAAAAAAAACGATCGGCTGCAGAAAAATTTCACCTAATGTTTTGAAGACGCCCTGTGTGTCCATGGATAGTAGCACTTTTACGATTACCGCCATAACGGCAAGGACGACTAGTCCTCCAATGATGTAATTTGAAGGATTTCGTTCTTTCTCTTCTTTTTTATTTCGATAGAAGTTGTTATCCCCAATGGTTTTCTTCGTCTGATAAAAGACGTTTTCGCCTGTCTCGTCTATATATTTAAAGTCCTTCTTCTCCTGCTCTGACAATTTATCGTAATCATCCTTTGACATGACGCCGATCTTATTGCTGCGATCGTGATGTCCTGTATATTTTAACTTGCCATAACCCATGGTAAGTCCTCTAAAGCTATAACCATCGGCTAACATATCTGTCAGAAAATCCAGAGTGTCTCGTTCTGTCGCTTTATTGCCTAAGTAAATAATCATAAAAAACTCTCTTTTCTCTTATCCTTGGAGGACTTCCAGTTTCGCTCGAAAAGTAATGGTTCGCGGCGTTTCTATCTTTTCAAATTGAATCGTATAGGCTGCTTTTTCCATGTCCACTTCAACAATGGTCCCTGGTCCAAAGATACTGTGTTTGATTCTCTGACCCCTGGCAAAATGCTGACCCTGTGAGTGATCCAAGAGATAACGGCTGTTGAAGTTGATATAGTCCTGTGCCTTCGCAATCAGATGATCCTGCGGCTTTTGGGTATAGGCCAGGAGTGTTTCATCGATATCCAGCAAAAAGCGGGAAGGGTAACGAGGAGAACCGTCAAAATTACGCCCCTCCGCTTCTGTGAGGTACAACCGTTTTTCTGCTCGGGTCATAGCCACAAAAGCCAAACGGCGTTCCTCTTCCATAGCTTGCAGTGTGTTTGTTTTCTTTGATGGAAAGATTCCCTCATTCATAGCACAGAGAAAGACATATGGAAATTCCAAGCCTTTGGCGGTGTGGACAGTCATCAGCTTGACTTTATCACTGCGATCTTCTGCATCACTGTTTGTGAACAACGCGATGTGCGTCAAATAATGTTCCAAGGTACTTTCCTCACCGCAGGAGGTCTCATATTCATAGACAGACTGCTTTAGCTCCGCTAAATTATCAAGGCGCTCCTGGCTGCCCTCGGTGCGCAGCATCCTTTCATAACCGCTCTCATTGAGAATGGCAGACAGCACTTCAGAAATCGGCCGCTCTGCGTAGTCAGCAGCAAAGGACTCTATCAGTGCAACAAAACTGGCGGCTTTTGTTCCCTTAAAGATATCGTTTTCTATATTTTTAATCAAAGCATCATACAGTGTGCAATTTTTCTCCGCTGCGTATTCTTGCAAGAAGGCCAAGCGCCGTTGCCCGATGTTGCGCTTAGGCACATTGGCGATACGCAGAAAAGAAAGATCGTCTTTGTAGGCGATCATTCGCAGGTAGGAGAGGGCATCCTTGATTTCCATACGACCAAAAAACTGGACGCCGCTATAAATCGTATAGGGAATTTTTTCTTTCAAAAATATCTCTTCGATGGTTCTCGTGATGTAATGAGCTCGATATAGTATGGTCATGTCCCGATATGGCGTTCCTTTTTCGTGAAGCTCCTGAATTTTAGCGGCAATAAAAACGGCCTCTGCCCTGGAATGATCGGCGTGATGACAGAGAACGGGCAAACCGCCAGGCAGAGTAGGTAAAAGTTCCTTCTTGATACGGCTTTGATTCTTTTCTATTAGAGAATTGGCTGCAGAAAGGATCTGTGGCGTGGAGCGATAATTCTGCATCATCATGATGGTTTTAACATGGGGAAATACCTTGTCAAAATCCAATAAATACTTGACGTTTGCTCCACGCCAAGTATAGATTGTTTGGTCAGGGTCGCCTACGATGAACAGATTTTTGTGATGATTGCACAGAACTTCCATTAGTCTGTATTGCAAATCATCAATATCCTGAAACTCATCAATCATAATATATTCCAGCCGCCTCTGCCACTTGAGACGGATTTCTTCCTCTTCTTGAAAGATATAGAGGGAAAATTTGATTAAGTCATTATAATCTAAGCCAAAACATTTCTTTTCTTGATAGAGGTACCCGTAGAAGATGATGTCCGATGGATTGACAGCTTCCTCATATTTCTGCCTGAGAGTATCCAATGACATAGTAATCATGTCCAAATAGTATTCCGGTTCCTTGCTGATCTTGCGGATTTCAATCATGTCCCGCGCTTTGCTGAAGGTCATATTTCGCAGCGTCAGATTCCGTTCCTCATAAATAATCTTTAGCATAGCGTCGATATCGGAATTATCTAATACCAAAAAGCTTTTCGGATATTGGACAGCATTGCTGTCTTCCTGTAAAATCGAGACGCAGAAACTGTGAAAGGTGCAGATATAACCGGTATCATTATCTCCCGTCAGATGATGGATACGCTGGCGCATCTCGTTGGCCGACTTATTGGTAAAAGTTACACAGAGAATGTTGCCTGGCAAAATCCCAATTTCGTTAACCAAATAGGCGAATCGCTGTGAAAGAGCCCGCGTCTTACCGGAACCGGCTCCGGCTATGACGCGAATAAAACCTTCTGTGGAGGTAACCGCTTCCTCCTGCGCTGCATTCAGCCCCTTCATACTTTCTTCCACTGCTTCACCCCCTTATTTATAACATCATTATACTGTATCTGTAATATAAATCAAGTGTTATAGATGGCCGTAAACTGCAGGAGAATTTTACATGCAACTAAAATAGCATCCTCATCAAAGATGAGCGCCGGGTTGTGAAGGGGCAGTTTTGAGGCGGACTGCTTGTTGGCAGTACCGATTCTGAAGTAAGCACCTGGCAGGTCTCGCAAATAATAAGAAAAATCTTCCATACCCATAGAAGGTTTTTGTAATTGATCTATAGGCCCTGTCGCGACATAAGCAGCAGCTTCTTCCAAATAAGAGGCTACTATTTCATCACAAATCACAGAATCTCCATTCTCTATAAAGGTTACATGACCTGTACCTCCCATTGCTGCCGCGGTATGTTCTACGGTACGTGAAATGGCCTTTCTAATACAGATACGTTGTGCAGCCCGTAAAGTGCGAACAGTTCCTTCCATTTCTACTATATTAGGAATCGAATCACCTCCAGTACCGCCGATTATTTTACCAATTGTAATTACCACTGGTTCAACTGGGCTGCATTCACGGGAAACAATATTTTGTAACAGCTGCATAACATAGGTAGAAATTAAAATGGGATCTACACACTTATGAGGATGTGCTGCTGAACCACTTTTGCCCTCAATTATGATTTTTATAGAATCTGATGCTGCCATCATTGGCCCCCGACGCACCCCGACGCTTCCTACCATAAGCTCAGGCCAGCAATGAAAACCGAGAATTACATCTGGACGTAAAATTTTTAAGACCTGCTGTCTAATCATATACTCTGCGCCTTTTCCGGTTTCCGTCGCAGGTTGAAAAATAAACCCGACACTTCCATTCCAGGTGTTTCTTGTTTCATGCAAAATTTTAGCACAAATGATAGCTGCGGCCATATGAAGATCGTGGCCGCAGCAATGACAGGCGCCCTCATTTTTTGATATAAAGTCGACATCACTTTCTTCTTTCACAGGTAAAGCGTCTATTCCTACTCGGATACAGATGTTTTTGCCTCCTGTTTTGCCATTCACTTTAGCAACTAAGCCTGTATGAAAGGGGCTGTCGACGACTTGAATATCGCTTTCCTGCAGCCGTTCCTTTATATAATTAGTTGTATTTTTTTCGCATCCCGCAGTTTCAGGGTATTGATGGAGATATCGTCGCATGCGGATCGCTTGCTCTTTATAATCATCAACTAACTGTAGAAACTGATCTTTTACATTCTGCATAGTTTCACAACCTTTCTTTTTTATAATATAAATGCAAATATGGTGCCAATTTAGACTGCTTTGCTTTCTGCATTTTTTAACTGTTAGCAAAATAAAAAACGTGGAAATGACAGAATCTATTCCGTCAATATCGACTTCATAGATATTTCCTTCAAATTAAAAAAGTCGGTAAATTCTACCGACTAGGTATTATTTACCGACTTTTTTGTTTTAACTAATTCATATTCTGTTATTTTATTTCTTAATCCCTTATCACTAATTCCCAATTTTTCTGCTGTAACTCTGCGATTCCACTGATTTTCTTCAAGCGCCTGCAAGATAATTTTCTTTTCTGCCTCTTTTAAT
Source organism: Emergencia timonensis (assembly GCF_900086585.1). Classification (GTDB taxonomy): domain Bacteria; phylum Bacillota; class Clostridia; order Peptostreptococcales; family Anaerovoracaceae; genus Senimuribacter; species Senimuribacter timonensis. Next base: position 400,472 of record NZ_FLKM01000008.1, on the reverse strand, counting down.
GTCAATCCTGACAGATCTTCTTTAAAAATACGATTTACTGTAAATCCTCTGTTATTTACAGCTTGTACTTCCTCAGGTAAATCTCCCGTTTTGATTATTTTTCCATCACACATAATCATAGCATATTCCAAAATATTGGATAGTTCACGAATATTACCAGGGAAATGGTATGTCATAAGAATTTTTTCTGCTTCTTTCGTTAAGTATTGTACGTTTTTTCCCTGTTGCTGGTTATAGTGGTGAATAAAGTGACTGCATAAAAGAGGAATATCCTGTCTGTGCGCTTTTAATTCTGGCATTTTAATTTCGATTACTTTCAATCTAAAATAAAGATCACTTCTAAAGCTTCCTTCTTCAACCATTTTTTTTAAATCCTTGTTTGTAGCAGCAATAACCCTAATGTTTAATTTCTTTGTTATATTACTTCCTATTGGCGTCACTTCACGTTGCTGCAAGACCCTAAGCAGCTTTGCCTGTAAAGATAATGACATATCACCAATTTCATCTAAAAATATCGTTCCATTATCTGCGTATTCAAATCTGCCCATCTTATTCGCTATAGCGCCAGTAAAAGAACCTTTTTTATGGCCAAATAATTCTTCTTCTAATAGGCTTTCTGGTATAGCGGCACAGTTTACATCTTCAAAATGATATTGTTTTCTTCCACTAGAATAGTGAAGGGCTCTTGCTGCTAATTCTTTACCTGTACCACTTTTGCCTGTAACCAATACACTAGTTGTCAGATTTTTCACTTTTTCAATCATTTGAAATACGTCCTGCATTTGGGGGCTCTTACCAATAATTCCATGATAAGTGTTTTTTTCCTCCAGTTTTTGGCTCAAATACTCCACTCTTTCATCGAGATAGCGATATTTCAAAGCCCTCTTAATAACTAAAAATAGTTCCTGTATGTCAAGAGGTTTAATTAAATATGTATAGGCGCCATTTTTTATAGCTTCCATAGAGTCGCTGACAGAAGTATAAGCTGTCATAATTATAATAATTACCTTGTCATCAATTTCTTTTATCTCTTTTATTAATTCCATTTCATTCCTGCTGTCTACATTTAAATCCATTAAGCAAACAGAAAAATGGTCAGCTTGAAAACAAAATAGCCCATCTGACGCATTATCAACAATCATAACTTCATATTTGGTTTTGAGAGCTAGAACAAGAGAAGTGCATATATTCACTTCATCATCAATAATTAAAATTTTTTCTTTCATTTAAAAATCTCTCCTTTCTGCAATAGCTCAAATAAATATAATTTACATTTCACACCTAAAGTTATCATAATAAATTAAATATTTTTATTTTCATATACTATTTTTATATTACAATTTTCATCTGTCAAGTTCCAGTTTTTTTGCATAAAAAAAACGGCTATTCGCCGTCTTTTTATTTTTAATTTAATCGTCCCATTCGTCGTCCCAATCATCATCATCGTCATCGTCATGATCGATACGGTCTTTATCCCAGTCAATGATTACACCAGAGGATGCGTTAATCTCGAAATCATATTCGTAATTTCCCAGTCTGGCCTCACCTTCGTAGATATAAATTCCGTCATCTTTTTCCAAATGAATCTTAACGATTGTGGCCCCAGGAATTTTTGCTAAAACAATACTCTTAGCTTTTTCTACAGAAATCAGTCCGCTGTTTCCGCTAGTCGTGCTGCCTGAAGTGGAACCAGAGTTTCCGGTATTTCCACTTGCGGTATTGTTTCCACTATTGCCGCCTGTGGTACCAGGATGGTATTCGTCATCATCATCCCAGTCATCATCATCGTCATAATCAAAGTAACTGTCATGTTCATGTTCAAGGGTAACCTTTCCAGTCTTTGCATCGACAATATAGTCATACTCTACGTTATCCTTGACCAATTCAATCTCGTAATAATAGTTTCCATTTTTTCTTTCAAGGTCGATGTCCTTTACAAAGCCGCCGCCTGCTTCTTTAATGGCTGCTTTTTCAGCTTCTTTATAGCTCAGGATATCGCCTTTATTTTGGTCGTCTGTTGGAATTGTTATGGCCGTGCCATATTTAATGGTGCTTTCCAAAATTGCGCCTGTTTCAGGATTTACATCTGCGTTTCCATAGAAATCATTGGACTTAAAATCCACTTCATACTCGTACAGACCATTATCCTTTGTCAAATTGACAGAGATGCTGGTGATGCCTTCAAATGCTTTTTTTACGACATCTTTTACTTCACTCTCACTTAACTTTACGGTTTTGCTGCCCAAATCGTTATCCAATTGAGACTCTACTTTTTTAACCTGTTTTGTTTCCTTATTGATTTCCACTTCAAATCCTTCTTCATTCTTATCGTCGTGGAACATCACTTCAAATTTGTTTTCCTCTTCTTCACTTGTTACAAAAGTTGCAGTAGAAGGTACATACTTCTGTGCGATTTCTTTTGCTTCATCCAGCGTCATGGCTTGAGTGAAGGTTGTGGAAAAGATAATTGCTGCTATAACTAAGACAACAGCGATGGCGGCTATGATGCCGTTTCTTTTGTTTATGAATTTTGACATTGTTCTTTCCTCCTCATATATTTGTCTTTCAAGTATTATTCTTTGAGTGTATCCATATAATAAACATTCAAAATGAAATTAAAATGAAAAATTTCATTGAAAATTAATTTTTTTGATATATCATTAAACTAACATCAAGAAAAGGGGTGAAATTATGAAATTACTGATAGTAGAAGATGAAAAGAGACTTTGCCAGACTATAGCCAAGCATTTAAAAGCAGAGGGTTATACCATAGATACTTGTTACAATGGAAGTGATGCCATTGATTACATAGAAGGGACGGAATACGACGCCATTATTTTGGATATCATGCTTCCCGGTATTGACGGCATTGCAGTTTTAAAAAAAGTGAGGTCAAAAAAATTAAAAACGCCGGTTTTGCTGCTAACTGCAAAGAATACAGTTGAAGACAAAGTTACCGGACTTGACAGCGGAGCGGATGATTATTTGACCAAACCTTTTTCCCTGGAGGAGCTTTCTGCTAGAATTCGGGTCATGATCAGACGAAGCGGGGTAGAAAGGGTGGATAATTTTCTGACTGTGGGACCGCTGACTTTAGATACCGATAAGAAGGTCGCCATAAGAGAGGGGAAAGAGATTACCTTGACCGCCAAAGAATACTCGATTCTGGAATACTTAATGCACAATAAAGAAATCGTACTCTCCAGAGAAAAAATTCAGCAGCATATTTGGAATTATGATTACGAGGGCGGCAGCAATATCATAGACGTGTATATACGTACACTACGGAATAAAATTGACGCTAAATTCGATCAGAAACTGATCCAAACGGTTCGGGGACTGGGTTATGTGATAAAGAGTGAAGAGTAAATCATGATGAAAAACAGTTCAATAAGAAAAAGAGTGACTCTCTACTATTCCCTGGTTTTAGTTGTTATTACCGTTTTAGTTTTTGGAGTCTTTCTGTTTACTGCCAGCAGGCAGACCACCGTTGTGTCCAAGGATACGGTAATGAAAGCAGTTCAGAATTCCTTCGATGATATAGAATATGAAAATGATATTATCGAAATAGACAATGATTTTGATTCCTACTATCGAGGCGTAACTCTGCTGGTTTACAGTGAAGACGGAAAGTTAATTAAGGGCTCTGTTCCAAGAGATTTTCCCTCCTATACACCTTTGACACAGGGAGATTACGAAGAGATAAAGGCAGAAGAGAACACCTGGCTTGTTTATGACCTGTATAATACCTATGAGAACGGGCAGGGGATTTGGGTCCGAGGCATCTACGACATGGACAATGCGGCAGCAACGTTAAAGTCCATCATGAGTATCATGATTATCATTCTGCCAATCATTCTGATTATTGCTATCCTTGCAGGCAGAAGAATTACAAAGAGAGCCTTTGAACCAGTTGCCAGAATTACCAATGCAGCAAATTCCATCAACAACGGCAGCGATCTTTCAAAGCGGTTACCACAGGGAGAAAATAAAGACGAGCTTTATTATCTGACGGAAACCCTGAACCAAATGATAGAAAGACTGGAAAATGCGTTCCAATCAGAAAAAGAATTTTCTTCTGACGTTTCCCATGAATTAAAAACGCCGATTTCCGTTATTTTAGCGGAATGCGAATATACACTGCAGGAAAATCGTCAGACGGCAGTCTACATCGAATCTCTTGAAATCATTCAGAAGCAATGTATGAGAACGATGTCCTTGATTCAGCAGCTCCTGCAAGTTTCCAGAACCATAGACAAAGAAAAAGCATTAGACAAGGAGGATTTCAATCTATCTCTTTTATGTGAAAGCATTATTGATGAACTGACTTTGATGGCCGAAGACAACGGTGTACGTTTAAGCAGCAACATTCAAAAGGATATTGAAATCGACGCAGATGAAACATTGATTATGAGAATGATTATCAATTTGTTGACCAACGCTATTAAATACAGCCGTTCATGCAGCAATCCTAAGGTGGAACTTTCCTTAACAAAAGAAGATCGCATAAAAATCGTCATAAAAGACAATGGCATTGGTATCAAAAAAGAAGACCAGGCAAATATCTTCCGCCGGTTCTATAAGGTGGATAAATCCAGAACAGCGGAGGAAAACAGCTTTGGTCTCGGTCTTGCCATGGTAAAATGGATTGCAGAAGCGCATAATGGGGAAGTATCAGTCAAAAGCGAACTAGGGGAGGGCAGTGAATTTACCGTAATTCTCTAAGATAGTTCTCCATAATCTCTGCGGCATCAGCGACGAGTTTTTCACAGGGACGGTCGGCGTAATAGCTTTCCGTCCTTTTTGCTGGCATAAAAAAATCGGCTCCTTCTGCCAAACCTAAAAGTTCTCGACAGATGATGGAACCATTCTCTTCTTTGAATTTATATGCCAGCGTCTGAATCAATTGATAGTGCGCCGCTTTTGCCTCATCATCATCTGGCCTGTCATATCCCTTGACCAGGCCTGCAATGAGAAACATACTGCTGACCGCACCGCAGACCTCTCTCAGCCTGCCCATGCCGCCGCCAAAAGAGGAACTGAGCATGGCAGCAGTTTTTTTATCAATGGAAAGCACGTCTGCAAAAGCCAACAACACTGCTTGTGCACAGTTATAACCTTCTCTAAATAGAGAAGCCGCTTGATCACTTCTATCCATCTCTATTTATACAATTCGCTCCTAAATTGATTGATAATGTTTCTTTCTGCTCTTGATACTGTCATCTGCGAAACACCAAGTGTTTTCGCGATTTCAGCCTGCGATCTGTTATAGATAAATCTTTCTTTAAAAATATATCGATATTGATCGTTAAATCCATCTATAACCTTATTGATGATTTCTGAAGTTTCAATTCTTTCGTAGCCCTTTTCGTCAAAACCTGTATATTTCTCAAGAAAAGAGCTTTCGCCATCCTCACCCATATCATCAAAGGTCTTGTCCAAAGAATAGGTCCCATATGCCTGGGAACCTTCCATGGCCTCAATAATCTGCTCCTCACTAAACCCTGTAGCTTCTGCAATCTCTTCTACTGACGGCTTTCTGTGATATTCTGTATATAGAGCATCCTTTGTTTCTTGTACCTTAGCCGCAATTTCTTTCAGTCTTCTGGGCACTTTAAGACTCCATTGCTTATCCCTGAAATACTTCTTGATTTCTCCGAGAATTGTCGGGGTAGCAAAGGAGCTGAATTCAAAGCCCTTATCCGGGTCAAATCTCTCAACAGCAGAAACAAGCGCCAACGCACCGACCTGATAAAGGTCGTCGTATTCTACACCTTTCCCTAGATATTTTCTAATTAGAATGTCTACCATATAAAGATGTTTTTCCACTATTTCATTTCTGAGCTCTATGTTTGGATTGTTTTTATACTTGATAAACAATTCTTGTTCCATCATAAATTCTTCACCATTCTAATAGACTTATGTCCGTCTTTTCCTTTGCCAAATTCAACTTCATTCATCAGGGATTGAATAATATAAATACCGATATCGCCTTCCTTTGGGCAGTTCTGACAAGGCTTTGACAGTTTCTCCAAGGTATGCGCCTCACAGTCGTCCTTTACGATAATCTCAATCTTCGACTTCTCAACATTACATTCTACTTCATATTTATCTGAAAAACCATCAAAACCGTGACATGATACGTTTTTACACGCCTCAGAAACCGCATTCTTAATGTCTTCAGCCGCGTCCAGATCAAAACCAGCAGTCGTTGCAATAGAAGCAATAGCCAATCTCACCATAGTCAGATATTCCGGTTTTCCCGGTATTGTAAATCTCAAATTATCCATTTAAATTCTCTCCTTCAAAACAAACTGATCTGCCTGCTTCGCATTCTCTATATAGAATAGCTTTACTTCATGCAAATTGCAAGCATTTTTATTTACTATATCTATATATACCTCAAAATATCAAAATGAAAATGGCGTATTATCATAAATACGCCATTTGTTTTTCTATAGTGTCATCTGCTCATCGCTATTTTTTTCTGCTTTTTTTGGTTTTGGCTCGGTTTCGTCATCCTCTTCTTCGTCATCTTCTTTAATGACCTTTGCCATGGCGACAATCTTCGTATCATCACCGACCTTCATAATTTTTACTCCCTGAGTTGCTCTGCCAAGCTTAGATACTTCACCGGCTCTGATTCTGATAATAATACCTTCTGAGTTGATCATCAGAATTTCATCATCTTCATCCACAACCATAGCTCCGATCAAAGCGCCAGTTTTCTTGAACTTTGTTTTATCATAAGTCAGCAGACCTTTACCGCCTCTAACCTGAATCTTATAATCCTTGACAGAAGTTCTCTTTCCGTATCCGTTTTCGGTTACGACCAGCAGTTCCTGATCCGGTTCAACCAGTTCCATTGCGACAACTTCGTCACCCTTCTCTAGCTTGATGGCTCTGACACCACCGGCAATTCTGCCCATGCTTCTGACGTCTTCCTCAGAGAAACAGATACACTTGCCGTGTTTTGTAACGATAATGACATTATTTCTGCCAGAAGTCTCTTTGATGCCGATTAACTGGTCGTCTTCCTTCAGATTGATGGCAATCAGTCCCGTCTTTCTCTGGGTATCAAACTGAGATAGAGGTGTCTTTTTGATGATACCGTCTTTGGTCACAGCAATCAGATATCTGTCGTCAGAAAACTCCTGTACTGGAATAATCGCTGTGATTCTTTCACGCTGCATCAAATTGAGGAAATTGACTGCAGGCGTTCCCTTAGCGGTTCTCGTCGCTTCTGGAACTTCAAAGGCTTTAATCTTGTGGGCCTTTCCTGTATTCGTAAAGAACATCAGATGATCATGAGTAGAGGTCATAATCAGATCCTTTACAAAATCGTTTTCTCGCGTAGTAATACCTGTAATACCTTTACCCCCGCGTTTTTGTGCTTTATAGGTATCGGATGGAACTCTCTTGATATACCCCAGATGTGTCAGAGTGATGGCAACTTTTTCTTCTTCCACCAGATCTTCATCGTCGAATTCATCCACATCTGCTACCAATTTTGTTCTTCTGCTGTCAGCATATTTTTCTCTCACTTCCAGAAGTTCATCTTTGATGACGCCCATCAAAAGTTTTTCATCCGCCAGCAGGGAGTTATAATATGCGATTTTTTCCATCAGTTCAGCATATTCTTTATCGATTTTCTCTCTTTCCAATCCCTGCAGTCTGGCAAGTCTCATGTCGAGGATTGCTTGTGCCTGGATATCAGAAAGACCAAAGCTTTCCATCAGTTTTTCTTTCGCATCGTTATAAGCGCTTCTGATAATTTTGATGATTTCATCGATATTATCGAGGGCAATACGCAGACCTTCTAAGATGTGCGCTCTCGCCTCTGCCTTTTTAAGATCGAACTGTGTTCTTCTTGTAACAACTTCTTTCTGGAATTTCAGATATTCAGAAAGTATCTCATATAGATTGAGGACTTTCGGTTTACCATCAACTAAAGCAATCATAATCATGCTGTAGCTGTCCTGTAGCTGGGTGTGCTTGTACAATCGATTCAAAGTGATCTGTGGATTTGCATCTCTCTTTAATTCGATGACGATACGCATTCCATTTCGGTTGGATTCGTCACGAATAGCAGAAATACCTTCCACTCTCTTATCTTTCACCAGCTCTGCCATCTTTTCGATGAGTCTTGCTTTATTCACCTGATAAGGAATTTCAGTGACAATAATCTGTGATCTTCCTCTGTCGGTTTCTTCAATTTCACAGCAAGATCTTGCTTTTACTTTGCCGATACCCGTTCTATAGGCGTCTCTAATGCCATTTTTTCCGAGAATCATTGCGCCAGTAGGGAAGTCCGGACCTTTGACGATTTTCATCAGATCCTCTACAGTAGCTTCTTCATCGTCAATTAACTTGACTGTAGCGTCGATTACCTCGCCTAAATTATGAGGCGGAATGGATGTAGCCATGCCGACGGCAATACCGTTGGAACCATTTACGAGAAGATTAGGATATCTGCTCGGCAATACCACCGGTTCTTTTTCTTCTCCGTCGAAGTTATCTATAAAGTCTACCGTTTCTTTTTCGATATCTCTGATCATCTGCAGAGAAAACGGCGTCATCTTTGCTTCTGTATAACGCATAGCAGCAGCGCCGTCTCCATCGACGGAACCAAAGTTACCGTGACCGTCTACCAGCATATATCTAGTTGAAAAATCCTGTGCCATTCTAACCATGGCATCATAAATAGAACTGTCACCGTGAGGATGATACTTACCCATGACTTCTCCCACGATACGGGCAGATTTCTTATGGGGTTTCTCCGGTGTCACGCCCAGCTGATGCATACCATATAGGATTCTTCTGTGTACCGGCTTCATGCCGTCTCTTACATCAGGAAGGGCACGTCCGACGATAACGCTCATGGAATAGTCAATATATGACTTTTTCATTTCTTTCGCTATCTCATGTTGTTCTAGTCTTGTATCTTCTAATAGTGTACTCAATTTTTTGCCCTCCTTCCTTAAATATCAATATCTGCTAAGTCAGCATTATCTTCTATGAACTTCTTTCTCGGCGGTACTTTATCGCCCATCAAGATGGTGAAGATTTCATCTGCTGCTGCAGCATCATCTATCGTAATTTGAATTAACGTCCTGTTGTTGTAGTCCATGGTAGTCTCCCAAAGCTGATGGAAGTCCATTTCTCCCAGACCCTTATATCTCTGAATATCAATCTTTCCGGCTTTCCCTTCGCCGCTCAGCTTTTCTAACAGTCTGTCTTGCTCTGGTTCACTGTAAGTGTAATATACTTCCTTGTTTCTCTTCGTCATAAAGAGAGGCGGTTTCGCAGCATAAACATAACCTCCTTCAATGAGCGGTGTCATATATCTGAAGAAAAAAGTCAATAGCAGTGTTCTGATATGGGCGCCGTCAACGTCGGCATCGGTCATGATGATGATTTTGTGATACCTCAGTTTGGTCTCATCAAATTCGTTGCCGATTCCGCAGCCAAAGGCGGTAATCATGTTTTTAATTTCGTCAGAATTGAGAATTCTGTCCAGTCTTGCTTTCTCTACATTGAGGATCTTACCTCTAAGAGGCAGGATGGCTTGTCTCATTCTGTCTCGTCCCTGTTTTGCACTTCCGCCGGCGGAGTCACCCTCGACTAAGAAGATTTCTGATTTAGCCGGGTCCTTTTCTGAACAGTCGGCCAATTTGCCTGGCAAAGCGATACTATCCAGTGCGCTCTTTCTTCTCGTCAGTTCTCTCGCTTTTCTGGCGGCTTCTCTGGCGCGAGAAGCTCTTAAACATTTGTCGACGATGATTCTTGCTTCATTGGGATGCTCCTCTAAGAAAGCCATGAGATTTTCGCTGGTCGATGTTTCAACAAAACCTCGCATCTCAGTATTTCCAAGCTTTGTTTTCGTCTGTCCTTCAAACTGCGGTTCTGTCAGCTTGACGGAAATAATGGCAGTCAAACCTTCCCTTACATCTTCACCGGCAAGGGAATCGTCATTATCTTTTAAGATTTTATTTTTTCTTGAATATTCATTAAAAACTCTGGTGAGTGCTGATTTAAAGCCGGCCATATGGGTGCCGCCTTCTGTCGTACTGATATTATTGGCATAAGAGAGAATCAGTTCGTTATACCGGTCAGTATACTGCATGGCAACTTCCAATTCCATGTCTTTTTTACTGATCTCAAAGTAGATGGCTTCTTCATGTAACGCATCTTTGTTGTTATTGAGGAATTTTACAAACTCTTTCAATCCGCCTTCAAAATGGAAGACGTCTTTTTTCTTTTTGCCGTCTCTTTCATCTGTCAGAGTGATCTTGATTCCTTTGTTGAGAAATGCCATTTCTCTCAGCCTGTGCTGAAGGGTTTCATAATCAAATTCTACTGACTCTTGAAAAATTTCAGGATCTGGCCAGAAAATACTTTTGGAACCAGTTTTCTTTGATTCTCCCACTTCAGTCAGGGGCATGACGGTCTTACCCTGTCTGTACTCCTGTCTGTAGATTTTGCCATTTCTTTTGATCTCTACTTCCATCTTCGTGGAAAGGGCATTGACGACAGATGCGCCTACACCGTGAAGACCGCCGGACACTTTATATCCGCCGCCGCCGAACTTACCGCCTGCATGAAGCACGGTGTGAATGACTTCGACTGCAGGTATCCCTAATTTCGGGTGGTTATCGACTGGCATACCTCTTCCGTCGTCTTCAACCATGATGGAATTGTCTTTTTGAATCGTTACATCTATCTTCTTACAGTAACCGGCTAACGCTTCGTCGACACTGTTATCTACAACTTCGTAAACCAAATGATGAAGCCCTCTCGGACCTGTACTTCCTATATACATACCCGGTCTTTTTCTGACAGCTTCCAGACCTTCCAGTACTTGTATTTGGGCGGCATCATATTGATTGTTATTTTTTTCTTCTGTACTCATATTACACCCACCTTTGTATAAATTTGCCTTTTAACATACTTTAACATTATATATCAAAATCTTCGATTTGACAAGAAAATACGAACATTTTATGATTTTTCTCATCATAGCGCGTAAAAATCCGTAAAAACGAAAATTTGACACCAAAAAACCTATTAAAAATTGCCGATATATGTCGTAAATTTTAATAGGTTTAATTTTCTGTAATTTTCCCATTGTGAATGTATATCAATTTCGCATCTGGAAAAGAGGTCATTAAATTTTTGTCGATATCTGTCGTCGTGATAAAAAGCTGATTTTCCTTCAATGTCTTAATCAGATATTTTTGTCTTTCAATATCTAGCTCACTCATCACATCATCCAGCAAAAGGATTGCATCTTCTTCCGTCTCTTCTTTGATCAAATTCAATTCAGCCAGTTTTAATGCAAGGGCACAGGTTCGCTGCTGCCCTTGAGAACCGAAACTTCTCATGTTGATGCCGTTGACATAAAAAGAAATGTCATCTTTATGAGGCCCTTTTGTTGTCGTTCTCTGTCTTAAGTCATTTTTAAAAGATTTTTTTATCTCGTCATAGAAATAACCCTCTTGTTCCTCTATATCATCTTTTAAATCGATGTTGGGATTATACTCTAAAAAAAGACTTTCCTTTTCGTTGGTGATGCTGCTGTGTATCTTTCCGCTATAACCGCTAATTTTCCGTACAAACTGATCTCTAATCGTTATAATCCTTGCCCCATATTGCGCGAGCTGCACGTCCCATAAATCCAAAATACTGTTGTCAATGGCTTCTTCTTTTAGATAGGTATTCCTCTGCGCCAAAGTTTTCTTATAATTGCTGAGGCTGTCGTAATAGAGCGGCTGTATCTGACATAACTCCCTATCAATAAACTTTCTTCGCTTCTCCGGCTCGTCCTTTACAATTTTTAAGTCCTCCGGTGAAAAGATGACGATTAAAATGTTTTCTAAAAGCTCCGAAGTCTTCTTTATCGTCGTACCGTCTTTCTTAATAGATTTCTTTGAATCCTTCTTTATGGTGATCTCCACGGAGGTATCAAAATAGGCTTTTTCCGCATTGACTTTAATTCGAGCCATCTCTTTTTGAAAATTGACTAAATCGCTGTCTTTATTTGTACGAAAAGATCGACCAATCGATGTGAGGTAGATACCTTCCAGCAGATTGGTCTTTCCTTGTGCATTGTTTCCCAGTATTAAGTTGACATTCTGATTAAAATCAGTTTTCAGTATGTCATAATTTCTAAAATTTGTCAGTTCAATGTCTTTGATAAACATATTAATTATTAGTGATTCTGACTGGCAGGATCAGATATTCAAAAGAATCTCCGCTGATCGGTTCTACAAGACACGGCGTAATGCTGGTATTGAATAACATGTAGATTTCTTCATCATCGATGGATTTCAACACATCTAAGACATATTTTGCATTAAATCCGATGTCCAAATCGTCGCCTTCCTTATTGATAAGGACTTCTTCTCTTACATTACCTTCTTCAGATTTTGAAGTAATGGTGACAATGGTGTCCTTGATGGCAAATTTAATGAGATTATTCTTTCCTTCTTTTGAAAGCAGGGAAGCTCTCTCAATACTTTCCATCAAATCACTTCTGCTTACTTTTACTTTTATCTTATTATCCTTCGGTAAGACATCCTTATATTTAATGAATTCGCCGTCGAGAAGTCTCAAAACGACTTTGACATTACCGATAATGAAAATAGCTTTCTTGTCATTTAATAGAAGTTTTACATTTTCCTCTTCCTCTGAAGCTTCGCTTAAGATTTTGCTGATTTCATTCATAATCTTGGCTGATATAATGACATTTTTTTCTTCCAGATTTACCATCGCTTCTCTAGTGATGGCCATTCTGTAGCCGTCAATAGCAACCATATTGATTTCGTCGTTTAATAATTCAATTAAAATACCTGTGATAACACCCTTTGACTCATCTACACTGGCTGCAAAAGAGGTCTTTCTAATCATCTCTTTGAGGATCGTCTTGTCGAAAGTAATGTAATCTGGGTTTTCTTCTATATTTTTAATGCTAGGGAACTCATCAGCTGATAGACCGATGATACTGAATTCCGAATTCATACATTTGATGACGACGTTTGTATCAATAAGTTCGATAGATACTGTAGCGTTTGGAAGCTTTCTTATGATATCGCCAAACAGTTTAGACTGTACAACAATGCTTCCGCTGACACCCGCTTCTATTTCTACGGTTTCTTCTATAGTAATATCAAGGTCTGATGCTGACATTTTTAATTTGCCGTCTTCTGATACTTCTAAAAGGATTCCTTTCAAAATAGGAATGGTTGTTCTTGATGTTACTGCTTTTGAAACTATATTTAACGCTTTCGTTAATAATTGTTGGTTGCATTCAAATCTCATTTTTAACCTCCAAAATGCCATCTTTTTCTTATAAGAATTTAGTAGTAATAGTAGTAGGGGCTGTTGAATCTGTGGATAACTTTCAGACCCTTTGCAATTACGTCAAAACTTAATGTTCGTTTTATGTGGATAACTTTCGATTTTTATTCAGAAATTTCCTTCTTTAGGTTTTCTATTACCTCTTTAACTGAATCGTTGTTATGTATCTCAGCCTGAATCTTTTCACAGGCATGCATGACCGTCGTATAATGTCTGCCTCCAAAGAGGTTTCCTATCTTAGGAAGAGAATAATCTGTCATGTCTCTGCAGAGAAACATGGCGACCTGGCGAGGAAATGCAATACTGTTGGTTCGTTTAGAACTTTCCATATCAGAAACCTTGATGTTAAAGTACCTGCTGACGATGGTCTTAATTTTTTCAGGGGTAGCCGAAGTACCGCTGTTTTGAATGATGTCTTTCAAAATTCTCTTTGCGAAGACTTTATCAATCTTTTCGTCCATCAAGGTTGAAAAGCTGACGATTCTGTTAAAAGCGCCTTCCAGTTCTCTGATGTTGTCCTTGATTTTTTCAGCAATCAGACAGATTACCTCGTATAAATCGTCATCGATTTCAATATTGGCGTTTTCCGCTTTTTTCATCAAAATTGCGACTCGTGTTTCGTAATCCGCCGGCTGCAGGTCTGCAATCAGATTCCACATAAATCTGGATCTCAGTCGTTCCTCCAATTTTACTAACTTATTGGGCGCTCTGTCACTGGAGATGACAATCTGTTTATTGAGATCGTACAGAGAGTTAAAGGTATGGAAGAACTCTTCCTGCATGGTATCTTTTCCTTCGAGAAATTGTATATCGTCAATCAATAGAACGTCGACTTTTCTATATTTGTTTTTAAACTCCCTCGTCTTATTCTCTCCCAGAGCTTTAATGAATTCATTGGTAAACATCTCAGATGAAACGTATAAAACGTTGAGATTTTCATTATTTTCTAATAGATAAATACCGATTGCATTCATCAGATGGGTTTTTCCCAGCCCAGAACCGCCGTAAATAAAGAGGGGATTATACGCTTCGGAAGGAGACTCGGCGACAGCAAGAGATGCTGCGTGTGCATATTTATTGCTGTTACCGACGACAAAGTTGTCAAAAGTATATCTGGGATTAAAAATCTTTTGCTTGCGGAGTTTTGGATCCATTAAAACCGGCTGATTTGTTTCTGCTTCCTCTTCCTTTACCTGCTCGTAGTCTTCGCTGTTTTTGATGACGACACGATAGTCTTCTCCTGTTACAGTTTTAAAGCTGGACTCTATCAACTGCAAATACCTGTCTTTTAGGACTTTTATGATGAAGTCTTCCTCAGATTCTAAGTAGGCAATCTTTACATTATTATCTATGCTATTAATTTTAATCGGTTTAAACCAGGTATTATAACTAATTGAGGTCGTATTTTCTTCAATTATTTTTAAAACTTGGTTCCAAATCTCTTGAATGTTCTTCATACTTCACCTTCATCTTTTTGTTATAACAATTCTAATCACATTGTACATAATAAGTTATCCATATACAAGTGTTAATTTAAAAGGCTGAAAAATAAATTTTCCTCAGAGTTATCCATACAATGTGGATAACTTTGTGCATATCTTCCTTCAAAGCCTTTTTGTCCTAAATAAAAAACAAAAAAAGACAAAAATGTTGACAAGCAAAGTCTTTAAAAGTATAATGGTAAGACATGTGTGCATAGATTGAAATTTAGATTATGCGGCAAATTTACATTGAGGAGGTAAAAGATAATGAAACAGACTTATCAGCCAAAGAAAAGACAGAGAATGAAAGAGCATGGCTTTAGAAAAAGAATGAGCAGCAAAAATGGCAGAAACGTTCTTAAGAGAAGAAGAACTAAGGGCAGAAAAAGATTATCTGCTTAATTTGCGATGCTTAGGAAAAACGTACTAAGGCGAAAAAAAGATTTTACTGCTATCTATAATAGGGGTAAATCAATAGGTGATAGATATGTTGTTCTGTTTTTCAGAAAGAATAATCTTCCCTATAACAGAATGGCTTTTTTAGCGAGCAAAAAAGTCGGCAATAGTGTCAAACGGAATAGAGCAAGAAGATTGATGAAAGAGAGTTACAGACTTACTGAGATGAAACTTCCAGAAGGCTATGATTTTATTTTTATTGCCAGAAATACTATTGCTAATGCTAAGTGCGCAGAGGTCAAAAAATCTCTGCAGTCCGCGCTTAGAAGAACCGGGGTAACGAAGAAATAATGAAATATATCAGTAAATTCTTTAAGAATATAATGATTTTCCTGATTAAGGTTTATCAACGCTGTATTTCACCCCTATTTCCACCTACCTGTAGGTTTTATCCTACCTGCTCCACTTACTTTATTCAGGCTCTGCAAAAGTATGGAGTATTTAAAGGTAGTTACTTAGGAATAAAACGAATTTTGAAGTGTCACCCAGGAAACCCTGGCGGTTATGATCCTTTGAAATGACGGAGGAAAATGAATGTTTGGAATAATAGCTAAACCTTTGGGTTGGCTGCTGACTCAGCTGTACAGTATAGTTGGAAACTACGGTATCACGCTGGTAATCGTAACTGTAATTGTAAAGTTTGCTTTATATCCAGTTTATAAAAAGCAAATATTATCTACAGCCGGCATGTCTGATATGCAGCCGAGGATGCAGGAACTTCAAAGAAAATACGCAAACGATAAAGAAAAGCTTAACGAAAAGATGGCCGAATTGTATAAGGAAGAAGGATTTAACCCGATGGGAGGATGTCTGCCGATGATCGTGCAGATGATCGTTATCATGGGTTTATTTGCCTTGCTGAGAAACCCTATGGTATATGTGTCTTCTGACGAGATGTATTTTGCAATTCATGAAGGTTTTTTATGGATTCAGGATCTCAGTCAGCCAGACTTATGGATTTTACCTATCTTGGCTGGAGTAGCAACATTCTTCTCTTTCTGGCTGAATCAACAGACGAATCCAAATCCACAGACTGGAAACTTCATGATGAAGGCGATGCAATATTTCTTCCCGATCATGATCGTGTGGCTTGCAAGAACTTATCCATCTGGTCTGGCAATTTATTGGTTTATAAGCCAGTTCATGCAGATTTTCTTTAATTTGCGTTTCAATCAAATCAGAAAAGCTCTGAAAGCGAAGGATAAACCAGCGAAAAAGAAGAAAAAGTAAGAGCTATTGGAGGAAAAATTAATATGGATGTTTCTGAAAAATGGGGAACCGATGTGGATACCGCTGTAAATCTTGCATTGGCTGAACTGAAGTTAACGATAGATGAAGTTGATGTTACAGTTCTCGAAGAACCATCAAGAGGATTTTTCGGAATTGGATCAAAATTGGCCTTAGTCAGAGTTGAGAAGAAGAAACCAGTTGAAAAGGTAAAGGCAGAAGAAGTAAAAGAAAAGGTCAAGACAAAACCGGAACCTGTGAAGGCACAGAAAAAGGAAAAGATAGATAAACCAGAGAAAAAGCCTGAACCGGAACCTAAAAAATCTGCTGCACCAGCTGTTGTCCCTGCAGCAGAAACTGCAGATCTGTCTGCAGTCAAAGACCATTCGGCCCTTGTATTCCTAAAGGAAGTAACGGAGCAGATGGGACTGGATATCGATATTTCGGCTAAAGCAAATGACGACAACGTATTTGTTAACATCCAGGGTAAAGATTCCGGCACTATTATCGGTAAAAGAGGACAGACTTTGGATGCGATTCAGTATCTGACAAGTCTTGTAGTAAACAAAGATCAGGAAAACTACATAAGAGTCGTTGTAGATGCTGAGAATTATAGATCAAAGAGAGAAAAGACTCTTGAAAAATTAGCAAACAGGCTTGCTGATAAAGTTGTAAAAACAAAGAGAAGCGTAAGGCTTGAACCGATGAATCCTTATGAACGTAAGGTGATTCATGCAACTCTTCAGAACAATCCCCGCGTAACGACAAGAAGCGAGGGACAGGATCCGTATAGAAGGGTAATCATAGAGCTGAAGTAAAAAACGAGTGCATGTGCCCGCAATATTTGCGGGCTTATTTTCATTCTGGTTAGCAGGAGAATTATTATGGAAGATACAATTGCTGCAATTGCAACCCCTCCAGGAGAGGGTGGCATTGGAATTATTAGAATCAGCGGAGAGAATGCAAAGAAGATTTTAGATACAGTCTTTGCGCCAGCTAATTCAACTATAGTTGAGAATCGAAAGATGTCATATGGGACGATTGTAGATCCGTTTTCTCAAAAGGTCATAGATGAAGTACTCTCTGTTTATATGAAGGGTCCGAAGACTTACACCGTTGAAGATGTAGTTGAAATCAATTGTCATGGAGGCATGGTACCACTTCGCAGAACGCTGGAATTGGTGCTGAAACACGGCGCCAGAATGGCTGAACCAGGAGAATTTACGAAGCGGGCATTTTTAAATGGACGTTTGGATTTGTCACAAGCGGAGGCAGTAATCGATGTGATTAAAGCAAAGACGGACAAGACTTTTGATGTTGCGCTGAATCAATTAGAGGGCATTTTTTCTAAGAAAATAAAAGAAATTAGAAAACAATTAGTGGATGTTTTGGTAAATATCACTGTAAATATAGATTATCCTGATGAGGATATCGAAGAAATCACATATGATAAATTAGAACAAGATTTGAGGTTGGTGAGAAAAGCTGTTGCAGGACTGATCGAGAGTGCAGATACGGGCCGTATTTTGCAGGAAGGATTAAATGTCGCAATTATCGGCAAACCAAATGTAGGAAAATCTTCTCTGATGAACAATCTGCTCAACGAGGCGAGAGCCATCGTTACAGAGATACCGGGAACGACGAGAGATACAATTGAGGAACATCTCAGCATAAAAGGAATACCCGTAAGATTGACTGATACTGCGGGTATCAGAGAGACAGACGACCTCATAGAAAAGATGGGAATTGAAAAGTCAAAAGAGTCTTTTAACCATGCAGATCTGGTTATTTTCATCATAGATTCGAGTAGAGAATTGAGTCAAGAAGATTTGGAAATTATAGAACATATTGAGCGGCAGAAAGCCATCATCGTGTTAAATAAGATCGATTTAAAACAGGTCGTTTTTTGTGAACAGATTGCTGAGATGCTGCCAAAGGCGGTCATTATTGAAACTTCAATGGAAAAACAACAGGGTATTGATTTGATTGAAGATAAGATTGTGGATATGGTCTATGGCGGAAAAGTCAGTCAGAGTGACAGTGTCATGGTCACCAATGTGAGGCATAAGAACCTTTTAATGTCGGCAGAAAAATCAGTTGATGACGCTATAGAGATGACAAAAAAGAAAGAAGCTTTGGAGTTTATTGAAATTGACGTGAACAGCAGTTATGAGGCGCTGGGTGAGATCATCGGAGAAACAGTGCAGGATGATATTATAAACGAAGTCTTTGCGAGATTTTGTTTAGGAAAATAGGGTTGGTAAGAACTATGGAAAAAATACTGATGGGAAAATATGATGTCATTGTAGTCGGCGCTGGTCACGCCGGCTGTGAGGCTGCACTTGCCGCTGCTCGTCTGGGTAATCGAACCTTACTGTTTTCCATCAATTTAGAGGCAATTGCAATGATGCCCTGTAATCCATCCATTGGAGGGACCGGTAAAGGTCACTTGGTGAGAGAAATTGATGCTCTCGGCGGAGAGATGGGAAAGAATATTGATAAGACCTTTATTCAGAGCAGGATGCTCAATACGGCAAAGGGTCCGGCTGTACATTCGCTGCGGGCGCAAGCGGATAAAGACAAATATCATTTAGAGATGAAGAAGACCATAGAGAAACAGCCAAATTTAGATATGAAGCAGGCGGAAGTCGTCGAACTTTTAGTGGAAGAAGGACAGGTATGTGGGATTGTAACGAAAAACCATACTCTTTACAGAGCAAAGGCAGTCATTCTCGCCACAGGAACATTTCTGAGAGGTAAAATTTTTATAGGCGACAGTTGTTATTCCAGCGGGCCAAATGGATTAGCGCCGTCTGTTGATTTAGCAGAAAACCTAAAGACCCACGGCATGAAACTGAGAAGATTTAAGACGGGGACACCGGCTAGAGCATTGGCCTCTTCTTTTGATTACGCAAAGATGACGGAACAAAAGGGTGATGCGGAAATTGTTCCTTTCTCTTTTATGAATGATTATTTGGAGAAAGAACAAATTTCATGTTGGTTGACTTATACAAATGAAGACACACATACTGTTATTAGAAATAACTTTCATAGGTCTGCATTATTTGGAGGACAGATAGAAGGCATAGGCCCTAGATATTGTCCATCTATAGAAGACAAAGTTAATAGATTCGCAGATAAGAAGAGACATCAAACATTTATCGAACCAGAAGGACTAGATACTGAGGAAATGTATATACAAGGTATGTCATCAAGTTTGCCTGAAGATGTGCAAGAACAGTTTTATCATACTATACCTGGTTTAGAAAATATAATTATAACGAGACCTGCATATGCGATAGAATATGATTGTATTGATCCTTTAGATTTAAAACCTAATTTAGAAAGTAGATATATTCGTAATTTGTTTTGTGCAGGGCAATTTAATGGTAGTTCTGGATATGAAGAAGCTGCAGCCCAGGGATTAATGGCAGGAATTAACGCTGCACTGTTAATAAATGGAAAAGAACCCTTTGTGTTGGACAGAAGCGAGGCTTATATTGGTGTTCTCATCGACGATTTAGTGACAAAAGGTACTAATGAACCTTACAGAATTATGACCAGCAGAGCGGAATATAGACTGGTTCTGAGGCAAGACAATGCAGATTTGCGTCTGACGGAAAAATCTTACAGGTTGGGTTTGGCAACGGAAGAGCGTTATCAGAGATATGTACAGAAAAAACAGATTGTTGAGAAAGAAAGAATCAGAATGGAGGAAACCTTCGTCAGCCCTAAAGATGCAAAGGCGTATTTAGAGAAGATTGGCAGTTCACCGATTCAAAATAAAGCGTCTTTAGCTGAGCTTTTAAAAAGACCAGAAGTGACCTATGATAATCTCATTCAGATAGATCAAAACAGACCCCAGCTTTCGTCTCACGAAAAAAATCAATTGGAAGTACAGATTAAATACGAAGGTTATATAACAAAGCAGATGCATCAGATAGAGAGATTTAAAAAGTTAGAAAATAAAACTCTAAATGAAGCTATGGACTACGAATCAATTGAAGGTCTGAGGATTGAGGCAGCACAAAAGTTAAATCAAATAAAGCCTAGATCAGTTGGACAGGCATCGAGAATTTCCGGTGTATCCCCGGCGGATATTAATGTATTGTTAGTATATTTGGAAAAGATGAGAAGAAAGAAGTAAAATGAAAAAGTTAAAAGAAGCATTTGGCAAACTGCATATACCAGAAGATGAAGCTATTTTAGAACAGTATGAAAAATATATGGAAGGCATTCTGCTCTGGAATGAAAAGATAAATTTGACGGCAATCAAGGAGCGTGAAGACTTTATTATCAAACACTTTGTTGATTCTATTCTCTGCTGCAATTTTCCCGAATACGTCAATGCAGAATCGGTCATTGATATCGGAACAGGAGCGGGTTTTCCGGGAGTGCCTCTAGCGATCATAGGGCAGGACAAGGAATTTGTGTTAGCAGATTCTCTTCATAAACGGCTGAAGGTGATAGACGATTTGACGGCCTCTATAGGGCTGGATAACGTCACTACTGTTCATGGCAGAGCAGAGGAACTAGCTAGAAACAGAGATTATCGGGAAAAGTTTGATCTTTGTGTATCCAGAGCAGTGGCAAATATGAGTGTTTTAACTGAATACTGTCTGCCTTTTGTCAGAGTCGGAGGTTTTCTCCTGGCCTATAAGGGTCCAGATGCAGAAAAAGAGATGGGACAGGCGGAAAAGGCCATAAAGATATTAGGCGGTAAGCTACGCAGAATTGAAGCAGTAAATCTTGTTGATTTTGATCATAATATCATAGTAATTGAAAAAATAAAGGAAACACCTGCGAAATATCCTAGAAAAGCAGGAACTCCAGCGAAAGAGCCCATAAATTGAATATTTATGGGTTTTTTTGTAGGATTTTTTGTGTTCAATTACCCGGGAAAAGTGTTATTCTGTATTTAAGAAAAGGTGCAGGGGGGATTATATGTTACAAAGGAAAAGTATTGAGTTACCAATAGACTCAGTGTGTGCAAATCCAGATCAGCCTAGAAAGTTTTTTGCAGAAGAGGAGCTGATGGATTTAAAAAATTCTATTGCAGAATATGGTGTTTTACAGCCGATTATTGTCAAAAAAGATAAGAACGGATGCTATTTCCTGATTGCAGGAGAGAGAAGGCTGAGAGCTGCAAGGTTAGCCGGGCTGTCAAAGATTCCAGCTCTGATTAAGGATTTTGGAGATAAAGATGCTGCGCTAATAGCAGTGGTTGAAAATGTGCAGAGAGAAAATCTCAGTTTTATTGAAGAAGCTTACGCCTATAAGAGGTTAATTGATGACTTTGGTTTGACGCAAGGGGAGTTAGCATCAAAAATTGGCAAAAGGCAGTCGACCATATCAAATAAACTGCGGATTTTGACTTTACCGCCTGATATTCAAGAAAAACTGATAGAAGCAAAGTTGACAGAACGCCACGCGCGAGCGTTATTAAAAATTGAGGATGCAAACATTAGGGAAAAAGTGCTCCAAAGAGTCATTGCAAATAATCTCAATGTCAAACAGACAGAAAAGCTGGTTGAAGAATTTCTCAGCAGAGAAGAGGCAGAGGTTCGGAGGAGCCACAAAATCAATTACATAAGCTACAAGATATACATGAACACAATTAAAAAAGCCTTTGCTCAAATTCATGAAATGGAAGAAAATACCAAAATATTCGAAGAGGACAAAGGCGAATATATGGAAGTAAAAATTGTTATTCCTAAAAATAAAGGATGTTTCACGTGAAACATCCTTTATTTTTGTCAAAACTGTGGTAAAATGTGTCGTAATAATATATAATAAATTGTAGCAAAAAATTTAGCAGGAGGAAAAACATTGGGAAAGGCAATAGCAATATTCAATCAAAAGGGCGGAGTAGGAAAAACGACAACTAATATAAATTTAGGTGCTAGCCTGGCGATGAAGAATAAAAAAATATTAATGCTTGATATCGATCCCCAAGGTAATACGACTAGTGGTATAGGAATTTCAAAAAAAGATCTTCCTTACACGGTGTATGACTTGCTGATTGAGGATAATTTTGATACAAAAAAAGCAGTAATGCATACGGGAATAGATAATCTGGACATTATACCGGCAAGTGTAGACCTGGCTGGTGCGGAAATTGAAATGGTGGAGATAGAGGGCAGAGAAGCAAGATTGAGAAAATCCATACAGAAGGTAAAAGATGATTACGACTACATATTTATTGATTGTCCTCCTTCTTTGGGTTTATTGACTATTAATTCTCTGACCGCAGTGGAAAGCGTGCTCATACCGATTCAGTGTGAATTTTATGCGCTGGAAGGGGTAAGCCAGTTGGTCAGCACCATAGAATTGGTAAAGAAGAATTTAAATAAAGAACTTGAGATAGAAGGCGTCATACTGAGTATGTTTGACGGCAGAACGAACCTTTCTGTGCAAGTTGTACAAGAGGTGAAAAAATACTTTGGTTCAAAGGTGTATTCCACTGTTATCCCGAGAAATATTCGATTGGCAGAGGCGCCGAGTTTTGGTATGGCCATTACTGAGTACGATCCTAAATCAAAAGGTGCGGAGGCATATAAGGATTTTGCTGAGGAGTTTCTTGAATGGGAGGAAGATAAATAATGGCAGCGGCAAAAGCAAAGAACAGAGGGTTAGGCAGAGGCTTAGATGCTTTGTTCGCAGATCAAGCTCCAGTGGTGGAACCAGAAAAAGAAGTGATTGCGGAAAAACCGGTTGAAGGAAATTCTGTAATATATATCGATATCAATAATATCAAACCAAATGAAAATCAACCGCGAAAGGTGTTTGATGAAGAAAAGATTGCGGAGTTATCGGCATCTATCATCGAACACGGCATCATACAACCTTTAGTTGTTAGGAAAAACAGAGTAGGATATGAAATTGTCGCAGGGGAGCGAAGATGGCGCGCTGCGAGAAAGGCAGAACTAAAAGAAGTCCCTTGCTTGATCAGAGATTTTACTGATGAGGAAAATATGCTCATTGCTATTATTGAAAATATGCAGAGAGAAGACCTAAATCCTATCGAAGAGGCGGAAGGGCTGAATCAGATGATTAAAACCTACGGCTTAACACAGGAAGAGGTATCGAAAAGCGTCAGTAAAAGCAGACCATACATCACTAACGCCCTGCGGCTTCTAAAATTACCGAAGGAAATTCAGAACTTCGTTACAGAAGGTAAGATGACTACAGGTCATGCGCGAGCGTTGATTAACATTGAAGATAAAAAACTGCAGGCAGACCTTTGCCGAAAAATTATCGAAGAAGGTCTATCTGTTAGAAAAGTAGAAGAGTTGGCGGCGGCAGCAGGAAAGCCAAAAAAGAAAGCTGCAAAAAAAGCAAAAAGCCCCGATACCATACACGTTGAGAGTGAACTGAAGAACCTATATGGTACGAAAGTCTCAATCAATCAAAAAGGCAAGAAGGGAACGATTCAACTAGAATATTACAGTGTCGATGAACTGAACCGTTTGATCGAACTGTTGAAATCAGTGGAACTATAGAAGTTGTTTCACATGAAACATAAACAGATTATTTAATGCCTCTGCCAAGGGGCATTACTTGTCTCACGATATAGACAAGTATTATATGAGAAGTAAAAATGAAAAACACATATCATGACAGATTAGAAAAATTGATGCGGGAAGCAATAGAAGAACTACATAAAATTAATATTTTTCCCGCAGAAAGCATTACAGGCATTAAAGCCAACAGTAGGGCAAAACGCAGATTGGGCTGTTGTAAAAGAACAGTAAATCGGGGCGTTGAAAAGTTTGAAATAGAAATCTCGACGATACTAGAAGGTGAAACCGATCAAAGAATTAAAGAAATCATTCATCACGAGTTATTGCATACCTGCAAAGGCTGTCTCAATCATGGACAGAAATGGAAATCTCTCGCTGCCAGGGTAAACAATATTTATGGCTACCATATCAGGACGACGGCAGAAATACCGACACTTGACGATGGACGAGAGAAGCCATATAGATACGAAATAAGATGTACCAAATGCGGGAATACTGGGTATAGAATGAAAAAAAGCAGGGTCGTAAAAGAACCAGGAAACTACAGGTGTTCAAAATGCGGAGGACAGCTCTCCGTAAAAGAGAAAAGCTTTTGGAATTAGAGCGAAAATATGGTATACTATAGGAATAGACTGCACTGTATTATCACAAAAACTACACTTAAGTCTGCGGCTTTCGTGGTATATTATAAATGATTGCTATGAACAGCTGTTTAATTAAGAGGAATAAAAAATGTCAGAAACATTATTTGGGAAGTTAATATCGTCATACATTCCACTGCCGATGTGCATCGTCAACAGCAATGGCAAAGTTGTCAGAGCAAATGATCACATCAGCGAAGTGTTTATTTATGATGGAATTGAAGATGCGGATTTTTTTGCTCTCACAGGCATCAAAGTATCGGATATCTATGCAGATGTTGAAAACGACATGTATTATATGCTGGAGAGAAACGGAAAACAATTCAGATTGTTAATCAACAAAGTAGGGGAGGATGAAGAAGCCAATTTACTGGTCTTCTTCTATGACGTGACCAACTATGAAAATCTGAAAGATCGATATAATGATGAAAAAACCTGTGTGGGGAAAATCAATATTGACAATTATGACGAATTAATTGCCAGCACGTCCCCAGAGAAGAGCATGACCATTTCTGCAGAAGTAGATAAGACCATCAGAAAGTGGGCAGCGAAAATCAACGCATCAATCAATAAGATGAAAGACACCCAGTATATCATGTACTTTCAAAATGCATATGTGGACGGTATGATCGAAAGCAAATTTTCTATATTGGACGATGTAAGACAGATTGAGACAGAAGCAGATTTTCCAATGAGCCTGAGTATTGGAATCGGCATAGGCGGGAAAAATCTTGTGACAACAGAAGAATATGCCACTGCAGCTTTGGACCTGGCTTTGGGCCGGGGCGGGGATCAGGCGGTCATCAAAAGAATGAGCAAGATCGAGTATTACGGCGGAAAGATGCAGACTGTTGAGAAGGGCAATAAAGGCAAGTCCAGAGTAGTTGCCCATGCGTTAAAACAGTTGATCGATCAATCAAATCGAGTCATAATTATGGGTCATGCCCATCCGGATATGGACTGCTTTGGCGCATCTCTCGGCATTTATCGTATGTGCGTTATGTATGGACGTGATGCGTATATTGTACTCAATGATATCAATGATTCCTTACAGGCTATTTATAAACAGGCAAAGGAAAGCGAAAATTATAATTTCATCAACCACAAAAAAGCAGAGAGTCTGACAGATAAAGACACACTGGTGATTATGGTGGATACGCACAGACCTAGTTATGCAGAGAATGCGAATTTATTAGAACTGACCGACAGGATCGTTGTGATCGATCACCACCGGCGGGCAGAAGACTGCGTGGCTAATCCTGTTTTATCCTATATAGAATCTTATGCGTCTTCCGCGTCAGAATTAGTGAGCGAAATATTGCAATATGCCGCGCCAAAAAAGACGCTGATTAAATTAGAGGCGGAGGCTTTGCTTGGCGGCATTACCATAGATACCAACAGATTTGCAGTAAAAACAGGCGTCAGAACCTTTGAAGCAGCAGCTTGGCTCCGCAGGGCTGGAGCAGATACAACAGAAGTAAAAAGATTTTTTCAGACAGATATGGAAACCTTTAAAGTGCGGGCAAAGTGTATTGCGGCAGCAGAATTCTGCGGCAATGGCATTGCAACGTCAGTCTGCGAAGGCTGGAACGAAGACGCTCAAGTCATTAACTCTCAGGTTGCCGACGAACTGCTGAATATCAAAGATGTAAAGGCATCCTTTGTTGCAGGGCGAACGGAAAAGGGCCAGACTGTCATCAGTGCCAGATCCCTCGGTGAACTGAATGTACAAGTCATCATGGAGAAACTGGGCGGCGGCGGCCATCTAACGACAGCCGGGGCGCAAGTAAACTGCAGCCCTGAGGAAGTGATAGAGAAAGTATTAGAGATCGTAAATAACAAATAGGAGGTAATAAGATGATTGTAATTTTAAATAGAGACGTAAAAGGCACTGGCAAAGCTGGTGAAGTAGTTAAGGTCAGTGACGGTTATGCGAGAAATATGCTGCTGCCGAAAGGTTATGCCACAGAGGCTACCGACGGCAACATCAGAAATCTGGAAAAACAGAAAGAACTACAAGCGCAGAAAAAAGCGGACGACAAAGCTGCGGCAGAAAAAGTAGCGGCTGCATTAGAAAATGCAAAAGTTGTCATCAAGACCAAGTCAGGGGAGGGCGGCAAACTGTTCGGCTCGATTACCTCAAAAGACATCGCGGAGGCTGCAAAAGAACAGACCGGGATTACCCTCGATAAGAAGAAAATTCAAATCGGCAATCCGATTAAAAATATAGGAAAATTTACTGTAGATGTTAAGCTTTATCCCGAGGTGGTGGGAAAGCTGAGTGTGGAAATCACAGATTAGGCTAAGGGAGTCAAATAATGGTTGAAAAAATTCCACCACATAATACAGAGGCTGAAAAATCAGTTTTAGGATCAGCGATGCTGAGTAAAGACGCCCTAGCGGACGTGATTGATGTCGTGAAACCGGACGATTTTTATGATGCCGCCCATAAAGAAATTTTTACCGTCATGATGGACCTCTTTCGAAACAACGTCTCCGTCGACATTGTTACAGTCTGCGAAGATCTGAAAAAGAGAAAGTCTTTGGAGATGGTAGGAGGCAGAGCCTATGTTGCCACACTGTCTTCAGAAGCGCCTTCAACGGCGAACGCAGCGGAATATGCTAAAATCGTTGCAGAGAAGGCTTCGATGCGGCAGCTGATTAAAACTGCAGAAGACATTAGGGAAAAAAGTTTCGAAGAAGAAATGGCTCCATCAGAAATCCTTGACTATGCTGAAAAGGGAATCTTTGAAATCGCACAGCAGAGGCAGGGCAGTGATTATGCGCCGATTAAAGAAGTACTTCTTGAAAATGTGGCTATGATAGACAAAGCGATTCAGACACAGGGGCAGGTAATCGGATTGGCAACGGGCTTTAAACGTCTTGACGAGTTGACTTCTGGTTTTCAAAAATCCGACTTAGTAATCGTAGCGGCCAGACCTGCTATGGGTAAGACTGCTTTCGTATTGAACATCGCGCAAAATGCGGCCGTTAAATCGGGAGCTACTGTTTTGATTTTCAGCTTGGAGATGGCAAAAGCACAGCTGGGCCAGAGACTCCTTGCTATGGAGTCGAGAGTAGAAATGCAGAAATTGAAAACTGGCAATATAGAGAGGAATGATTGGGAGAGAATTAACATGGCGTTGGACTCTCTTTCCAAAACCAACATACATATTGACGATACCCCTGGCGTCAGCATTCTGGAGATGAAGAATAAGTGCAGACGGCTGAAAGCGGAGAAGGGCTTAGATTTGGTCATTATTGACTATCTGCAGCTGATGAAGGCTGACGGCAAGTCGGACAGCAGGCAGCAGGAAATCAGTACGTTATCCAGATATCTGAAATTGTTGGCCAGGGAAATGGATTGTCCCGTTATCGTATTGTCTCAGCTATCCCGAGCGCCAGAACAGAGGCCAAACCATAGACCGGTTCTCTCTGACCTTAGAGAATCCGGCTCCATAGAGCAGGATGCTGACATGGTCATGTTCCTGTACCGAGATGATTACTATAACCCGGAGGATTCAGAAAAACCGGGCGTATGTGAAGTCAATTTGGCGAAACACAGAAGTGGTTCCACAGAAACCTTTGATTTAACCTGGGTCGCCAGATATACCAAGTTCAGCGATAAAGCGTAAGAAGGGTGAATACAATGAAGATTACGGAAGACATGAAAGTATGTGAGATTTTGGATCTGGACGATAGACTGGAAGTCCTATTCGAAAACCATGGGCTGCCCTGTTCTGGATGTCCAGGAGCAGTTCAAGAAACGCTGAGAGAGGCAGCTGACGGCCACGATATCGATATCACCGCGCTGCTTGAAGACTTAAATAAAGAAGCATAAGGAAATTTCTATGAATTTTATCAAAGAAAAGATGAAAGACTTTTATCTGTTAGATTCAAAGGTCGAAAATATTTTTATCAACGAATATATGCCTGCGGCACCGGGTGATTTTGTTAAGGTGTTCCTGTATGCCAGCATGTATGCTGAACATGGATTGGACATGAATAACGAAACCATGGCTAAACAGCTGGGGTTGACAGAGAAAAAGACTTTGGAAGCTTGGGACTACTGGGAAAAAATGGGAGCCATTAAAAAGCGTTATTTGGATAGTGAGGGTAACGTCGATTTTATTGTTGAATTTACCAATCTTAAAGAGCTGTTATACGGAAAGAACACAGGACCGGCAAAGGGCGAGACAAAGAAAGAAGAAAGAGACAATGTCTTTGGAAACAAAGCGGTAAAGATTATGTTCAACGAAATTGAACAGATCTTTGGCAGAGGACTGAGTTCGACAGAAATCAGTCAGATACTCGAATGGCTTGGCGATTACAATGCCACGCCGGAGGTTGTTCTCTTTGCCATAAAATATTGTACAGAAAAGAATAAGACTAGTTTAAAGTACATAGAGAAGGTGGTAAAAGAATGGGCCAGCGACGGACTGGCAACTGTAGACCAGGTCAACGAGCGGCTGCAGGAACTAGATGAAAAATATTATAAGTATAGAAGAGTTTTAAAGGCGCTGGGTTTTACTAGAAATGCCACAGAAGCTGAAAGGGAAATGATGGACGCCTGGTTTGACCAGATGGGATATACTATGGAGCGGGTGCTGGAAGCCTGCAATAAAACGGCAGGTATATCGAGTCCAAACTTCAATTACGTAAACAAAGTTTTAGAAAACTGGAGAAATGAGGCCGACAGCAAAGGCGTAGACGTCAATAAGACCATCGTAGTAACACAGGGCGTGCTGAACCAGTACTACGATTATCTGCGCGAAAAGGCTGAAAAAGAGGCGGAACAAAAGAAACGGGAGATTTATGAAAAGATTCCAAGAATCAAAGAGATTGATGAGGAAATCAGAAAAATGAGTTCTCAGCTTTCTAAAGCGTTGATCATGGGTTCATCGGAAAACGAAAGTAAGCGAATTAATTCTGTGATGGACGAGCTGGCCGCAGAGAGGGCAGTGATCCTTACAGAAAACAATTTTGAGATGGACTACACCGATATAAAGTATGCATGTGAAAAATGTAATGATACCGGCATCACCGATCTGGGGGAACGGTGTTCATGCATTAAGCAGCGTACAGAAGAGGCGGAAATATGGGTAAAGAAAAAAAGTTTAGAAACAAAATAGTCGATGCAGCGGCAGGTGTTATCAACTGGCATGACAGAGTACAGACCAGGGTGGACAGGCTGGCGCTGATCGTTCAGTATATGATAGCCAGCTACATTCACAGAACCAGAAAAAACTTGGCCGGCAAAAAGAAAAGCGTGCTCGGACATTTTGCCGGCGCTATCTTGGTTGCCGTCGCCGTTGTAGCGCTCTTTAATCATGCCACAGGTTTTGAATATTCGTACAATGGCAAGGCGTTAGGGTATGTGAAAAATCAAGAAGACGTCATCAAGATTCTCGATTTGGTCAGCGATGAGTTGTCTAAAGAATACGGATCAAAAATACAGATTGACAAGGACAACGATATCACATTTAAGAACGTCGTCATTTTAGATAAAGACGTAGACGAGGTGGACACCGTACTGCAAAGGCTGACTTATATGTCCGATATGGAAGCAGAGGCCTACGGAATCTATATCGATGGACAACATTTTGTAACCTGTGAAAGCAAGAAATCTGCCCAGCAGGCTCTGAAGGAAGTGCAGCAAACATTCATCGAAGAAGACGAAAAGAATACAGAGTACGAGAAAGTCGGTTTTCAGGAAAAGGTTGAAATTAAAAAAGTCAATACGAAGCTGGCCTATATCAGCAGTGTAAAAAAAGCTGCAAAGTCGATTATGAAGGGTGGTTCTGAGGAAATAGCCTATGAAGTAAAACCTGGCGATACCTATTGGGAGATCTTTGAAAAGTTTAATACGGATTTTGATACACTGAAGGAAAATAACCCGGATCTGAAGATGAACTCCTTGGTTCCAGGGGATGAGATTATCATTGACAAAGCCACATCGGCATTGACCGTTGTAACTGTAGAAAAGTCCACTTACGCTGAAAAGGTAAAATATAAGACGGTTTACAAGAAATCCAGCTCTATGTATAAAGGTGATACGAAAGTGGAGCAAAAGGGTTCCAACGGTAAACGAGTCGTAACAGCGAGGATTACCAAGGTCAATGGAGAAGTGGTCAAAAAAGATGTGCTGGAAACTAAGACGATAAAAAAAGCAGTAAAGAAAATAGTCATTAAAGGCACAAAAGCGGTGCCGAAGACAGCACCGACCGGTAAATTAATTATACCGGTATCGGGCTATACTATGACATCACCATTCGGATGGCGCTGGGGCAGAATGCACGAAGGTGTGGATTTGGCCTGTGCAACAGGGACAACCATCAGGGCGGCTGACGGAGGAACTGTCATCCGTGCCGGCTGGTACAGCGGATATGGCTTATGCATAGATATAGATCATGGAGGCGGTAAGATGACCAGGTACGGACACTGCAGTGCGGTTAACGTAAGCGTTGGGCAAAAAGTGTACCAAGGACAGAAAATTGGTGAGGTTGGCAATACCGGAAACAGTTTCGGCTCCCACTGCCATTTCGAAGTCAGAATTAACGGATCACCGAAAAATCCATTTGATTATGTGTAATCCTAATATGAGGCAGGCCATTTTTGGCCTGTCTATATACTTCTTTGTAGGAAGAATTTAGATTCTGCGGCATATACTTTCATAAGCAGAAATGTTTGTATGGGAGGTAGGCTATGGAAAATCATTATATCCAAATGGAAAATAAAAAGAAAATTACCATTACAGAAGTAACTTCAGTTGAAGGCTTTGATGAAGAAACTATTTTGGCGAATCTGGCAGATGAAGGCCTTGTGATTACAGGAAAGAATCTTCATATCGAAGTATTGGATCTGGAGGACGGAAAATTAGTCGCTGAGGGAGAAATTGAGGCGCTGACATATACGAAGAAAAAAGCAAAGACAAAGTTTATTGACAGGTTTAGAAAATGACAGCACTGATACAGAGAGAGCTGTTTCAACTCTTTATCATGTTTTATTGTGGTCTGGCGATGATGATGATCTTTGAAGTCAGAGATACACTTATGAGACGGTTTGGCGTAAAGTCAAGGGTTTCAATTTTTATCTATTTTGGGTCCTGGCTTTGTGCAGCTTTTTTATTTTGTCAGTTTCTCTATAAAGGTTCTCATGGAGTAATCACATTATATGGAATTTTTTCCCTCTGTGCAGGCGTATTATTGTGGAAAAAGGTCATTTATGGTATTATAATTGACAGGGGTAACAATTATGAAGAAGAGGACAAAAGGGAGACTTCAGGAATTCGAACAGAGGAACACGCAAAACGACCTGGAAGAATTTCGCGAAGAAAGAAAAAAAAGCACAAAAAAGAAAAAAAGAGTTAAAATCAATAGAGTGAGAATTGTTGTGACCGTTATAGTAGTCGTACTTATAGCGGTCGTTGGCGTGTCCGTAAAAAATGTCTTTGACCTGAGAGCGGAGCAAAACGATCTGCGGGAAAAAAACAAACAGCTTGCCTCAGAAAAGGCTTCTCTGCGAGAGGAACTGAAAAATGTCAACGATTACGATTACATAGAAGAGCAGGCGAGAATACAATTGAAATTAATCAGGCCGGGAGAAATCCTCTATGTGCTTGACGACGAGGGAACAGACAGCAATGGACAAGATAATAATTAAAGAAGCGATCATTGTTGAGGGACGAGACGATACGGCTGCAATCAATCGTGCGGTATCAGCCTTGACGATTGAAACCCATGGTTTTGGTATGCCGGAATCAATGTGGGGAATCATAAAGAAGGCATATGAAAATCAGGGTATCATCATCTTTACAGACCCCGATTACGCAGGCAATAAAATCAGGCGAAAAATTGCAGACCGATTCCCAGACTGCAAACAGGCATTTTTGCCGAAAGGTAAGGCTTTAAAAAACGGAAATGTCGGCGTAGAAAATGCTACGCCGGAAGATATCATCGAAGCGCTGGGGCATGCCCACTGCACCACTAGTGATAGGAAAGATTCTTTTACAGAAGAAGATCTTTTTAACTGTGGGCTGATCGGTTGTCCTGAAGCAAAAGAGAGAAGAGAACGATTAGGAAATTTGCTGTCTATCGGATATGGCAACAGTAAAACTTTCTTAAAAAAACTCAATCAGTTTAACATTAAGAAAGAAGATTTTTATGATAAAGTAAAGGAATTATAATGAAGCTATACGCACCCTCGACCATTAAAGAGATAAAAGACAGATATGGGTTCAGGCTGTCAAAGAGTTTAGGACAGAACTTTTTGACAGATAAAAATATTATCGATAAAATTATAGCGGCTACAGAGATAACAGATGAGGATCTGGTTATTGAAATTGGACCAGGAATCGGAGTTCTCACCTATGAAGCTGCCCAAAGGGCTAAACAGGTTACGGCAATAGAAATTGACAAGAACCTGATTCCCATTTTAGAAGATACTCTTCATGATTTTGATAATGTAGATATCGTGAATCAGGATGTTCTAAAGACAGATTTAAACAGGATTATTGATGATTCGGGATGCAGAAGTGCAAAGATTATTGGGAATCTGCCTTATTACATCACTACGCCGATTATCATGGCAATATTAGAAAGCGGTGTCCATGCCGACAGCATCACGATTATGATGCAGAAGGAGGTAGCGGACAGAATCAAGTCACAGCCAGGTTCAAAAGTTTATGGGGCGCTCTCTGTTGCTGTTCAATATTACTGCACAGTACAGACAGTGGCTGTTGTTCCGAAAGAAGTTTTTTTTCCAGTCCCCAAAGTTGATTCAACAGTACTCAGATTGGATATCCGCAAGGACAAGCCGGTGGAGCTGATAAACGAGAGGATGTTTTTCCGCTGTATCAAGGCCGGGTTCGGACAGAGAAGAAAAACCTTATCAAATTCCTTAATGGGAATTGGCGATGTGACAAAAGAGGAAGTGAAAGATTGTCTTTCTCATGCAGGTATTGATGAGAAAAGAAGAGCTGAGACACTATCTTTAGACGAATTTGCAAGTTTAGCAAATTATTTCAGCAAAAGGGAATAGAAAGAGGAAGAGAAACAATGGAAAAAGTAAGGGCATTTTACAAGAAGTACTTGAAGAACAGTTTTTTCTTTTGCCTTGTCTGGGCATTTATTTTGAATTTAATTATTGAAACATTAGCAAGGAAAGGGTTTGGCGGTTTTTTGTTTTTGTTTGACAGCCCGCTGGTGTTCTTCTATAACACATTAATTATTTTTGCCACCTTGGTCATTGCTACGCTGTTCAGGAGAAGAGTTTTTTTTGTGACAGTGGTTACGATTATATGGATGGCCATCGGTATAACGAATGGAATCATTCTGATTGAAAGAATGACGCCGTTTACGGTGAAAGACCTCAGCGCTATCACTGACGGAGCTACGATTATTACCAATTACTTTTCGATGACGGAGATTGTGCTCATCGGCGTGGGAATTTTAGCAGGTATAATCGGATTGATTCTCCTGTGGATTAAAGCGCCGAAGAAAAAGGAACACATCAATTGGAAACGCAACGTAGCAGCGGTTGTCTTGGTAATCGCTTTTACGTTCGGAGCAACCTTTGGCTTAATCAAAGTAAACGTACTCAGTACATTCTTTGGAAATCTGGCTTATGCATATGATTACTACGGGGTTCCCTATTGCTTTATAAACACGTGGCTGAACACGGGTATTAATAAACCAAAGGGCTATTCGGAAGAAGCAGTGAAAAGTATTTTTAATAAAGATCAGTATAATAAAGATGGTACAATGAAGCTAGAACAGACAGATGTGGATCAAGAGTATCCGAACATCCTCTTTTTGCAGTTGGAGTCTTTCGTCGATCCGGATCTGTTTAACAACATAAAGCTATCAGCGGATGCAATTCCGACCTTTAGAAAACTGATGAGAAACTATTCCTCCGGAAGCTTAACTGTACCGGCTTGCGGCGCAGGCACAGCGAATACGGAATTTGAGGTGATGACCGGTCTGTCCGTCAAGTTTTTCGGACCAGGAGAATATCCATTTAAATCGGTTCTCAAGGAAAAGACAGGCGAGAGTATCGCATTTGATTTAAAAAGCATGGGATATTCGACCCATGCTATCCACAATCACAGAGCGCTGTTTTATAACAGAAATGAAGTGTTCAACAACATAGGCTATGATACCTTTACTTCCTTAGAATATATGAGTGACGTTCCTAAGACGCCGAAGAACTGGGCTAAGGATACGATTCTGACAAGACAGATCCTCGACGCGATGAACTCTACGAAAGAAAGAGACTATATCTACACAATTTCTGTACAGGGACACGGGAAATATCCGACAGAACAGATAATTAAGAATCCGAAAATTACGGTTACCGATGCTCCGTCTGAGGAATTAAAGTGGAAATACGAATACTATGTAAATCAGGTTTACGAGATGGATCAGTTCATTAAGCAACTGACAGAAGCCCTCTACAATTATGATGAAGACGTGATTCTCGTCATGTATGGCGACCACATTCCAGCACTGGACGTGACAGAAAGCTCTTATGACGCAAAGAATCTGTACCAGACCCAATATGTGATTTGGAGCAACTTTGATATGGATAAGAAGGATGCAAATCTGACTACGTATCAGTTGGCGGCGGAAGTGTTTGATCGTATTGGCATTCATACGGGTACGACGATTAAGTATCACCAGACAGTAGACCACAAGTCGAAGGATTACTTGTCTAACCTTAAAATGCTGGGATACGATATGCTATACGGCAAGGATTATATTTACGGCGGCAGCAATCCATTCAAACAAAGCGGCATGAAAATGGGCGTAAAGAGCATCAAAATTGATAAGGTTGTCAATATAGGCGGTAAATATTATATCAAAGGACAAAACTTTACAGAGTACAGTAAAGTTACTCTAAACGGTGAAACCTTAAAGACCATCTATCTGGGGCCAAGTCTGCTTGGTCTTTTGGAAGAAGTAGATCCGGCGGATGCCGTTAATATGAAAGTCAGCCAGATTGACAAATCGAATAAAGAAATTATCAGTACGACGGAATAAAAATGCCGCAATTTTCAATTGTATATGGAGAAGGATCGCCACGGTAATAAGGAGGTATGTCCTATGAAGAGCCTTGAAACAGAAAGATTGACATTAAAAATGTTCACCCTTGAGGATGCAGAAGAGCTTTACGCCTATGCCAGAAATCCCAACGTGGGCCCTCATGCAGGCTGGTCACCGCACAAAAGCGTGCATGAGTCGAAAGAGATCATCAAGCAGTTATTTATACCGGTAGAGACTTGGGCGATCCGCCTGAAAGACCAGGACAGAGTGATAGGCAGTATCGGCCTGGAACATGATAAATACAGGCCGGATGCAAACAGCAAGGAATTGGGCTATTCCCTGGCCGAAGAATTTTGGCGCCAGGGTATCATGACAGAAGCTGCTAAGGAAGTCATACGATTTGGATTTGAGGAACTGGCGTTGGAGCAGATCGGGATCTGTACGGGAACGGCAAATATTCGTTCACAGAGCGTTATCAGAAAATGTGGATTCAAATATGAAGGAACGATTCGCAGAACGTACAAGATTTATGACGGAACACTTCGCGATTCTATGGTGTACTCTTTGCTGAAAGAAGAGTACGAAGCAATGAAGGAAAAGGAAGAACAATAAGATGCTGCTGCACCTGGAAGGAGAGAAATCCTCCCAGATGCAGCAATTTTTTTGTAAGCGAAATAATTTACCAAATTTTGGCGTGTGATAACATGATTGACATTTTTTACGGCATTGATTATAATGAACCAAACTAATAGTATGTTTCAATTACACAATACATAATTAAACATTCTTATCTAAAACATAAAAACAAGTTCTCGCTATTCGTTTCTTTTTTGTTTATATGAAAAACCAATTAATATGTTGACATCTGATAAAATGAATACGACTGCCTGCTTTCATATCATACTACAGCAGGATAACAAAAAATATTTATATAATCTGAACATGGTTGCAAAGAAATTATTTGAATTTTTGTGCAGCGAGAAGGGTCTGACAGAAGAGAAGCTGACTCTCTGCACGGATGAGGGATTTGTGCTGTCTTCTTTTCCTGGGCAATCCATACAGAAAATCGTGCATGAAAAGGTCGATTCTAATGGGAAAGAGGCGGACTTTATCATCTTAGCTTCTTCGAAAAGTGAACGACTGACTGAGATCAGTGATCTCCAGTGCCAATTTACTGATTTCCTCTCTATTTTCTGCCACAACGAACAAGTCCGGGATTACATCTTTTGCGGACTCGATTCGCTGCCGGTTTCCATCTGCATCTACGACAAAAACACACGATTGGTTTATGCCAATGCTGACTTCTGCGACTATGTACAGATCAAGGATCGTGAAGCTGTCTATGGGATGCGTCTTGACGACAT
The DNA here is from genome assembly GCF_900086585.1 of Emergencia timonensis. Lineage (GTDB taxonomy): Bacteria > Bacillota > Clostridia > Peptostreptococcales > Anaerovoracaceae > Senimuribacter > Senimuribacter timonensis. The sequence continues at coordinate 363,379 of NZ_FLKM01000008.1, read as the reverse complement.
GCTGAAAGCCATGGGAGTTAAAATTTCTTCCGTCAAAAAACCACATGACCAGTTGAAGGTGAAGGAGATACTCAAATACGGAAAAGCGATTGTCAATTGGGAAGTAGAAGTGATCTATACAAAATCACAGAAAGAGAATATTCTCGCAACCAACGATATGTATCCCATCTTTGATAAAGAGGGCAAGGTCAACGGAGTGGTAGAAATAGCCAGATTACGGAATAAGACAATCAGGGAAGTGAGAAGTGCTCTCGGACTCACTGCTGATTATACTTTTGACGATATCATCGGTGAAAGCAGGCTCATGGCGGAAACAAAGCAGCTTGCGGCTACCTTCGCGGGCAGCGCATATAATATTTTGATCTATGGGGAAAGCGGTGTCGGCAAGGAGTTGTTTGCCCAGTCCATTCACAATTGCAGCCAACGAAAAAACAACCCCTTTGTCGCAATCAATTGCGCCAGCATCGCACCGGAGCTGATCGACAGCGAACTGTTCGGATATGAAGGGGGCGCGTTTACAGGCGCGTCCAAGAACGGACAGATTGGTAAATTTGAGCTGGCAAACGGCGGCACGCTATTCTTAGATGAAGTAGCGGAGCTGCCGCTGCATTTCCAGACAAAGCTGCTCCGTACCCTGGAAACCAATCAGATTACCAGGATCGGAGGATCAAAAAACATCCCGGTTGATGTCAGGATTATCGCTGCTACCAACTGTTCTTTGGAGAAGATGATCGAGGAAGGGCTATTCAGAGAAGACCTTTATTACCGGCTGATGGTGCTGAATATCACGATTCCGCCCCTAAGGGAGCATCCGGAGGATATATCGCTGTGTGCAGAGTTTTTTCTGCAGCAGTCGGCACAGCAGAACAATCTGGAAAAGAAAAGGATAGATGCAGACGCGAGAAAACTGATGACGGAATACAGGTGGCCTGGAAATATCAGGGAACTGCGTAATGTGATGAACAGGGTCAGCATCCTTTCCAAGTCAACTATCATCACCCGGGAAATCCTGGCAGCATCTCTACAGCCTGGGAGCTTCAGCATCAGTGAAGCAGAGGAAAAGACCGCAGAAATGCGCATAAACGAAAAGAAAATCGCAATTGACCGATCTAATGCAGATCTCATAAAAGAAGTCCTTTCTATTTCAAAAGGAAATAAGCGTAAAGCGGCGGAACTGCTTGGCGTATCCAGGAAAACCTTTTATCGCATGTTAGAAAAATACGAGGCTTTCTTGAAATAGCCGTGGTAAAAAAGAAGTCCGCGTGATAGAATGATGATAAGAAAAATGGAATCGTGGAGGTAAAAAATGAAAGCAGTATTGTTAAACGGAAGCCCCAGAGAAGGGAATAGCTACACCGCCCTTGCAGCCCTAAAGAAAGGATTCGCTAATATTGAAGATCTGGTTATTGAAGAGATTGCCGCAGGCGATGTCTCCGTTTCACCCTGTCTCGCATGTGAGGTTTGCCACGACAGTGGGATGTGCGTCTTTGACGACGATACCAACGAAATTATGGATGATATTGTCAGCGCTGATGTCATCGTCTTCGCAACACCTGTGTATTGGTGGGGCATCACAGCCCAGTTGAAACTGATCATCGATAAATTCTATTCACGCAGCAGCCAATTGATGGAATGTAAAAAACAGGTGGGCATCATCGTTGTCGGCCAGATGCCAGTAGAAGATACGCAGTATGCGCTCATCCGTAAACAGTTCGAGTGCATTTCTGATTATCTCGGATGGGATATCGCTTTCTATAATGCCTATTCAGCCTATGATGCCGGCGACCTGGCAGAGAATGCAGATGCCATAGCAGAGATAGAAGAACTTTGGAAACAGATCAAATAAGAGGCTTGACGTTAACTCAAGGTTGCCGCCGCCTGACGCAGGGTTTCGGGCAGCGAGGAGTGCAGCGCCAGGGAGAGGTAGCTGAGTATCTTCTCTCTGTCATTGCTGCCCTGGTTTTTAAAGCAGTCGATCAGAGTGCCGGCCAGGCCCTCCATATATAAATTGCAGATAAACTGCTTAAAATCTTCGGGAACAGTTAAATGCAGGGATTTCTCCATATCATCGATGATCCGGCGGATGATTTCATTGAAATCGTTACAGAAGAATCGCTTCATCTCGTCTCTGCCCATGCTGTCGTAAGCGCAGTTCAGGATATGCGCGTTGGTTTCAACATAGTCGATTACGAATAAAATGGCGTCCTGATAATCGATGAGCAAATCGAATTGTTTGACCACTTCAACCGCTTCCTGCTCCAGCATCCATTTGAGCAGGGCGTAGATATCCTCAAAGTGATAATAAAAAGTCTTTCTATTTACATTACAGTCAGTGATGATTTCGCTGACTGTAATTTTTTTAAGGGGCTTCTTTTCCATGCACTTTTTCAGGGAAGCCGCCAGCGCCTTTTTTGTAAGAAGGGTACTTTCTTCATGTTTCATATCTGCAAAATCTCCTTTCTCTTATTATACCTCTTTGTCCCGATGACTACAATGGACACCAGCCGGACATTTGTCCGGCAAATTTGACCGTCAATGTGGGTGCATTTGTCCGTATTTACTCAAAGACCTGTCATTTGACCATGTATTTTGCTCGGCCTGCCCGTTATACTGTCAGTTGTAAGAACAAAGAGGAGAACGCAATATGGAACGAATATTCAAGATACGGATGCATGTTCCACTCGGATACCGGGATGGCACATTATCGTTTACAAAAAAAGACGATCAGAAAATAGAAGGGGCGCTCTGCCTGTTCCAGAACGAAACGACGTTCAGAGGGAAGCTGGCGGATGACGGAGAAATTACTTTTGCGGGCCAGATGGTGACGCTGACAAGGACATTTTTATATCAGGCATACGGCCGGATTGACGGTACGAAAATCAGACTGCACGTATCCGGAGACCGCAATACTTTTTCCATCACCGGCGAGGAGGTAACCCTGTGAAACGATTTTATGAAAAAATAGTAAACCATCCAAAGCTGATACTGATGGGTTTTGCTGTCATCTTTCTAATCTGTCTTGCCTGCAAGCCGTTGATACCGGTCAATTATGATATGAATGACTATCTGCCTGCCGATACTGCTTCCACGGTTGCACTTGACACCATGGAAAAAGAGTATGAAGGAGGCATCCCTAATGCCCGCGTCATGATAGAGGATGTGTCTGTGGCAAAAGCGCTGGAATATAAGGGAAAAATAGAGAAAGTAGACGGCGTAACCGAAGTCACCTGGCTTGATGATGCAGCAAGCATCACAGAACCCCTCGGATTGATTGATGCCGACACGCTGGACACCTATTATAAAGACGGAAACGCATTGCTTTCCGTGACGGTTTCAGAGGATAAAAGAATGGAGGCTCTTGACGAAGTCCGCAGCATCATCGGGGATCATAATGCCATGACGGGAAGCGCTGTGGCGATTGCGACGGCTACAGAAAGTACGGTATCGCAGATTCCTGTGATTGCGGCATTTGCCATCTTATTTGCTTTTCTCGTGCTGATTCTGACTACGACATCCTATGTAGAACCGGCAGTGATTCTGGCGGGCCTGGGGGTTGCCGTCATCATCAACAGCGGAAGTAATCTGCTGTTTGGAGAAATATCCTTTGTTACCAATGCTGCCGGAAGCATATTACAGCTGGCGGTCTCTCTGGACTACACGGTGTTCCTGCTGCACCGCTTTGCTGAATACCGCAAAGAAATCCCCGATCCGAAGGCAGCAATGGTGCAGGCGCTCTCAAGCTCGACGACGTCCATCTTGTCCAGCGGAATGACCACGGTAATCGGTTTTCTTGCACTTTGCCTGATGCGCTTTCAAATCGGCCCTGACCTCGGCCTGGCGCTGGCAAAGGGTGTCGCGATCAGCCTTGTCACGGTCTTTGTGTTTATGCCAGTCTTTGTGCTTGCAACCTACAAGTGGATTGACAAGACCCATCATCGGCCATTCCTTCCGTCCTTTGAGCGGTTTGGAAAGGTCGTATGCAAAATGATGATACCCTTTGTCTGCATCTTTGTCCTGATCATCGTGCCGAGCTACCTTGCGTCAAACAGCAACAGCTTCTACTATGGAGCCTCTCATATTTTCGGAGAGGAAACAAAGCTGGGTGCGGATACTGAAAAAATCGAAAAAACCTTTGGAAAAAGTGATACTTACGTTTTGATGGTGCCGAAAGACAGTACCGCGACGCAGAAAGAACTGTCCGAGGCGCTGCATGGCCTGCCGCAGGTAAAAAGTATTCTTTCTTATGTAGACGCGGTGGGAGAAACCATTCCGGAAGCGTATCTTGACACAGGCACACTGTCAAAACTGAATTCAGACCGCTATACGCGGATGGCCCTGACCATTGATGCGGATTATGAGGGAGAAGAAACCTTCGATTTGGTTAAAAAAGTACAGAATACGGCAGAAGAATATTATCCCGGCGCGTGGCTTCTCGCAGGGGAGGGCGTTTCCACCTATGATCTGATGCGCACCGTCACCGCCGACATGATGAAGGTAAACCTCATTGCCATTGCCGCCGTATTTACGGTACTTCTCTTGACGATGAAGTCTATCTGTATTCCGGCGATTCTGGTGCTGGGGATTGAGACGGCAGTCTGGCTGAATCTGGCGATTCCCTATTTTGCTGGGAACAAAATTTTCTACGTCGCTTACTTGATCATCAGTTCCATTCAGCTTGGGGCAACAGTGGATTATGCCATTCTGTTTACCGACAGATACAAGGAATATAGAGAAAGGCTTCCCAAGAGGCAGGCTGTGCTTGCAACCGTCTCTGCCGTGACCGTTTCAATTATGACATCCGCAAGTGTGCTGACTGTCGTCGGATTTTTGCTCGGAGTATTTTCCACACACGGGCTTCTGTCACAGTTCGGTTATTTCCTGGGCGTGGGAACCTTGTGCTCCCTTGCAATCGTACTCTTTGTACTGCCGGGGCTGCTCTATCTGTTTGACGGTGTAATTCAGAAAACGACAAGAGGCATCAGCTTTTTAAAAATGGAAAAGGAGAAAAAAGGAAATGAAAAGACATACTAGGTGGATTGCCGCATCGCTTGCTGTTGCCATGGCTTTCGCTCCTGCCTGCGCCTTTGCATCAGAAGCTGCCAGTGAAAAGGAGGAGGTCATCTATATCACCACTGACGGGGGCGGCAATACGACAAGTGTAAACGCAGTGAACATCTTCGGAAGCGGCGATGTGGTCGATTACGGAGATTACTCTGACGTGAAGCTGCTGACCAGCACAGAGAAGATCACACAGAATGGCGATAAAATCACGTTCCGCACCGATGATAAAAAGGCCTATTATCAGGGCGCCATGGAGCAGGTAGAAACGCCATGGGATATTTCCGTCAGATATTATCTGGATGGAAAAGAATACGAGGCTTCGGAAATAGCCGGAAAAAGCGGGAAGCTGGAAATTCACCTTTCCATAAAGGAAAATACAGCATGTAAAGGCGATTTTTATGACCGGTATGTTTTGCAGGCAAGTCTTACGCTGGATACTGAAATTTGTGAAAATATCGGCGCGCCGGACGCGACGATAGCAAACGTCGGCTCTGACAAACAGCTCACTTATACCGTTCTTCCGGGCAAGGGCCTTGCTACGAGCATCAAAGCCGACGTAAAGGACTTTGAGATGGAGTCGATATCGATCAATGGAATCAGGCTTAACCTAAACATTGAGATTGACGATGCAGAACTGATGAAGCAGGTGCGCGCTTTGATGGACGCGACAAAGAAACTGAATGACGGCGCTGCGAAGCTTGACGCAAACTCGAATACTTTAAAAACGGAAAGCGGCAGACTGGATTCCGGCATTTCCTCTGTACACGATGGTGTTGTGAATTTGGATAACGGCGTCGTGGCGCTGGAACAAGGCGTTTCGTCCGTACAGGGAGCACTGAACAGCTTGAATGAGAAGTCCGATGACCTGACAGGGAGTTCCGCACAGATCAAGGCGGCACTGGAGACGATTCAGAAGAGCCTCTCACCGGTGGCGGCATCCGCAGGACAGCTCAAAGAGCTTACCAGCGCCTCTGGCAGCATCAAAAAGGGAATCAGCGATCTGTATGACTGCGCGGCTGCTTTGCATCAAAACCTTGGAGCCGCACAATACAAGGCTGTAATGGCGCAAAAGGGGTTAGATATAGACGCGCTGCAGGCGGGGAATACACAGGCAATCAAGGACCTTTCGGCACAAATCTCGTCCCTGCGGAGCACTTTGTCTTCTATTACAGACCAAAAACAAAAAGCGGAGCTAGAGGCACAGATTGCAGCCTTAGAGAAGACCGTAAAGCTCCTGTCTGGAAATAACGCCGCAATTGACGGCACAGAGAGTTATCTTGACAATCTTGCTGGCGGCGCAAATTCCCTGTATGTGAATTTGGGAACTTTGAAAGCACAGTACGAACGCTTCGATGCAGAAATTGCGGAACTGGTAAAAACTCTTGACGAAATGCCGGCGCAATTGACAGCCCTGTCAAAGGGAATCGACCAGCTCGTAACCAATTATGCACTTCTGGATACCGGCATCAATGAATATACCGGCGGCGTCACCCAGGTGGCCCTGGGCTACGCAAAGATCGTGGACGGCGTCTCGTCGCTGACAAAGGGAAGCGAGAAGCTGCTTTCCGGAAGTGACGCTCTGCATGACGGCGCCGGAAAGCTTGCCGGCGGCATTGCAGCCTACTGCGACGGAGTATCGTCGTTGAACGATGGAACGAAGGAACTCTACGATGAGACCTCCGGGATGGATAAAAAAATCCAGGAGGAAATTGAGGAAATCCTGGGCAATATAGGCGGCGAAGAAACGGAAACGGTATCCTTTGTATCCGAGAAGAATACAAAGGTGGATTCTGTGCAGTTTGTCATCAAAACCGAGGCAATTGAAAAGGCAGAAGCTCCCGCGGATGATTCCAAAGAAGAGACAACGCTGACCTTCTGGCAGAAATTATTAAGCCTGTTCGGCTTATATCAATGAGTGACATAAAAAGGAGATTATTATGAAAAACGGGTATATAGACGTACATCATCATATCATCCCCGACGCATACAGGGAGGCTCTCGCCGAGTTTGGCGTCAGGAAATCCGGCGGGAAGTCCATCGGCAGATGGAGTCCGGAAATGAGTCTCGCGCACATGGATACCCTGGGTGTTGAGAAGGCCTACTGCTCATTGTCTGAGCCGGCATTATATCCGATCGTGGAAAAAGATCTTGCGATGGGACGGCAAAAGGCACGCATGTTAAACGAATACATGGCGAAGTTATGCGAAGACTATCCGGGCAGATTCGGGGCATTCGCGGTTCTTCCTCTGCCGGATGTGGAGGGAGCGATCGAAGAGGCAAAGTATGCCCTGGACATCCTCAAACTGGACGGAGTGGGGATGCTGTCAAATTATAGGAACGAATTTCTAGGCAACCGCATGTTTGATAAATTGTTCGACGAACTGGATCAGAGAAAGGCTGTCATATACATTCATCCGAGCATTCCACCAGACGAAAGCGTATTCAAACGTCCGGAGTTCGTGCCCTATGATTACCTTCAGGAATTCTGCTTCAATACCACCAGGGCCGCGACAAATCTGATCTTCAGCGGAACCCTTGAACGGTGCAAAAACATCAAACCGATTCTGGCGCATATGGGCGGAACCCTTCCGTACCTGTCCTGGCGTCTAAACCGCTGTTTCCCGGGCAACAAAAGACCGGAAAAAGAGAAACAGGTGCTGCCGGAGTATGTTTATGACGGCTGGTGCAGTCTTTCGGATTCATTATATGAATACTTTGGCAGATTCTATTATGACGCGGCATTATCGTGCCATGATATCGCGTTCTCAGCCGTGGAAAAGCTGGCGCCAAACCATACCCTGTTCGGCAGCGACTCCTTCTATGCGGCACTGGATTCGGCAAAGAAATTTGTCGAGGAAATCGAAGCGTATCATACAGGCGCCGTTTATGACAATATCAAAAGGGAGAATGCGATCAAATTGTTTTCCTCTTCCTTGTAAGATTAGGATACAGACACCTTCAACCCCGGTACTGCGGACCGTTCAGGACGGCGCACAGTACCGGGATCCGAGAAGGTCTGTCTCACATGGAGTCTTTATATTTTTCTAACATATTATAGATCGTTTTTCTGGAGACGCCCAGCAGTTCCGCGGCGTCTTTTTTATTGCCGTTTGTCAGCAACAGGGCTTCTTTCAGCAGTTCGCCATAGGCGTGATCGACCATGCGCCGTTTTTCGCGAAGCAGCTCCTCGGGGGATTTTGTTTCTGAAAAGCTGTTGTAGTGGATTTTGCTCGATTGAAAGGCGCTGACCAGGGTCTCACTTGTGATGACCGCAGAGCTGGACATCACATAAACGCGGTTGATCACGTTTCTGAGTTCTCTGACATTGCCGGGCCAATCGTAGTTGGACAGCAGCTTTCTGGCCTCGCTGTCGATGGTCTTGCGTTCAGCATTGTTGATGCGCATCGCCTGTTTCATGAAAAAATCGCAGCAGGGCATGATGTCCTCCGGGCGTTCCCGCAGAGGCGGAATCGTCAGATTGAGGACCATCAGCCGGTAATAGAGGTCTTCTCTGAAAAGTCCTTCCTCGATCATCTTCTCAAGGGAACGATTGGTGGCGGCGATGACTCTGACATCTACCGAGATGTTCTTGGTGCCGCCAATCCTGGTAATCTGATTGGTTTCCAGCGTCCGCAGCAGCTTTGTCTGCGCGTGGAGGGGCAGCTCGGCAACCTCGTCGAGAAACAGGGTGCCGCCGTTTGACAGTTCGAACTTTCCCACATGGCCGTTTTTCGCTGCGCCGGTAAACGCGCCGCTTTCGTATCCGAACAATTCACTGTCGATCAGCTCCGGTGAAATGCTGGCGCAGTTGATGGCGACAAAGGGCTTGTTCCTGCGCACGCTGTAATTGTGAATGGACTGGGCAAACAACTCCTTGCCGACGCCGCTCTCCCCGTAGATCAAAACGTTGTAGGGACTGGCGGCAAAGGACATGGAGAGGTTCTTCGCGTCCGCCATCGGCTTGCTGTCGCCCATGATGTCTTCGAAGGTATAGTCGGCAGTCAGCCCCAGCGTATCCCTGACCTGCTTGATTCTCGTGTTTCGTGAGCGGGAGATCTCGGCTACGCCGCTTACCTTTCCATCGGCATCAAATAAGGGATACATATCGTTGGAGGCGATCATATGGTCACTGGGATCTTTGACGTTGGTCACTTCAACCTCCCAGTCAATGACGGGCCTTGCGTATTTTATGACGTCGTTCACCTTCAAATAGTCGTGGGGCTTTTTTACCGACCTGAACTGGACGCCGCATTCTTCGAGAATTTCCTTGATCGGTTTGCCCAATTCAAGCTCTCTGTCTTTGATGTGGATATAGCTGCAGGTGTCGGCGTTGGCGTAGAGCAGCCGCAGCTTCTCGTCATAAATGAAAAGGGAGTTGGGCAAGGCGTCCAGTCCGTCGAAGATGAAATGACGCAGCTGTTCGTTATGATAGAATATCGAAAAAAAGCGTGTGAAGCTCTCTTGCAGGGCCTCGATCTCTTTTAGCCTGGAGGAATGAGAGTCAGCGGTAATGATAAAGCCATCTTCGATACAGAGAGTGATGTTCTCGTCCTGCAGCCCTTTTTCCTGTACCAAAAAGTCGAAGATCATCTTTGCAATGGTATTGACGTCTTTAAATGTTTTATCCTCGCTGTCGCTGTTCACCTTTATCTCAAAGTGCATGATGGAATTGTCTTTGTCTGATGTCTTCATATCGTTAAAAATTACCCCAGTAGAAAGCCTTCCGGAAATTCGTCCTTCGGATCGAGAATCCAGGTGGCAAACCCCTGGATACAGGCGTTGCCTGTAACCTTTGGAATGACGGCAGGAAAGCCCGCCACTGTTGTTTCGCCGACGATTTCGCATGTGAAGCAGGAACCGATGATGCTCTCATGGACGAAGCTCTCTCCGACCTTTAATTTCCCTTTGTTATACAATACGGCGGATTTTGCAGAGGTGCCCGTGCCGCAAGGTGAACGATCGACGGTCTTCGGCAGCGCGACGACGCAGTTCTTGATATCGGCGCCGGGCTCCTTTGGCTCCCCGTAGAATTCGATGTGGGTCACTTCTGTCACAAACTGCAGATCGGGATGGCGGAAGTCAGCCTGCGCGTTGACGTCTCTGGCGATGGACTGGGCGGCTTCCACCAGCTTTGCGCTGTTTTCGGGGCAGATCGGAATGCCGACGGATGCTGCCGGCAGGATGGCGTAAAGATTGCCGCCCCAGGAAACGTCCATGGTCAAAGCGCCAAAGTCCTCCGTTTCCACCGTAAGATCTTCTCTGAGCACAAAGGCGGGCGCATTGGTAAAGGAGACCTCCTGCACCGCGCCGCGTTCGACCTTGGCCTCGACCGTGATGACCCCTGCGGCGGTATCCAGCCTGATCACCGTAACCGGTTCCGTTACCTTTACCATTCCCGTTTCAATCAGGGCGACAGAAACGCCGATGGTATCGTGGCCGCACATCGGCAGCCAGCCGCTGGTTTCAAAATAGAGTACGCCTACGTCCGTACCCGGCGTACAAGGCTCTGTAATCAAAGTGCAGGACATGTAGTCGTTCCCCCTGGGTTCATAGGATAATAACCTGCGGAACCAATCCTCGTTTTCCTTCATATAAATGAATTTTTCTGCCATCGTTTTGCCGGGCACGCAGGGGAATCCTCCCACGATATTGCGCGTAGGCTGGCCCAGTGTATGGGTTTCAATCGTTCTAAAAACTTTTTTTGCATTCATTAGTAAACCTCCTCGTATCGTTATGTGATACAAAAGATAGCGCAAGTTTTGTGCCAAGACCGGCTTATAGAATGGCATGAACTTTGCTTATTTATACAGAAATGTATTAAAAAAAAGAAAAGGAGAGTTTCGAATGGCAAAAAAAGGAGATTGGATCCGCATACACAGTATCGTGTTAAAGGCGGAAGAACGGACAGCAAAAATTCCGGAGGACACGAAGAAGTGCGATCTGGAAATGTGGGTCAAGGGTGCTTTGCTCGAGGACAGCGCAGAATGCGGCGATGTGGTGCATGTTGAAACTGCCGCCGGAAGAGTGGAGAGCGGCGTGCTTTTGGAAGAAAAGCCTCACTACACCCACAGTTATGGGGACTTCGTTCCGGAAATCATCGAAATTGACAACCGGCTTAGGAAAATCATGGCGGGAGGTGAAAGATAATGGCTGTATCAAAAGAGTATCATGCTGTTATGGCAAGATCGGAAGAAATCATGAAAAAGGCCCTGGGACTGGATTACAGCCAGTTTGAAAGCGGCTCTATCGCATTTGACTACGAAAAGCTGATGGCCGCGGCGGGATATGATCTGCAGGAAGTCATCGCAATGCAGAAAGAAACAGGTGTAGGCGGGACGCCTTTGCTGGAGCTCAGAAATATCACAGCCTTTGCCAGAAAGTACGCCAAACCCGGTTACGGAGCCAGAATCCTCATAAAGGACGAGGCCGCCAATCCGTCCGGCTCTTTCAAGGACAGGCGGGCTTCCATCGCCGTCGCACAGGCGAAAAAGCTGGGTTATGAGGGCGTCATCGCTGCAACCTCCGGAAACTACGGGGCGGCAGTCGCCTCCCAGGCCGCTATGCGGGGCTTAAAGGCCATCATCGTCCAGGAATGTTATGATTCCAAAGGCGTGGGCCAGCCGGAGATCATAGAAAAAGCGAGAAAATGCGAGGCGCTGGGGGCGGAGGTTCTGCAGCTGACCGTCGGTCCGGAGCTTTTCTACGAGCATCTTTCCCTCATGGAGGATAGCGGATATTTCAACGCTTCGCTCTATTCTCCATTCGGCATGGCGGGTGTGGAGACGCTGGGTTACGAGATCGGCAGAGAAGTCCTGGAGCGCTACGGGAAGGAACCTGCTATGGCAGTGTGCACGTATGCAGGCGGCGGTATGGTGACAGGAACTGCGAGGGGCCTTGACAAATGCGGCTGCAGATCTACAGAGATCATCGGCGCCTCCATCGATCTGACGGGGCTTCACATGGCGTCGGATGTTCAGTTCAACAGAAAGTCCTGCACGACAGGCCATACGGGTTTTGGCATTCCTCATGCGATGAACCCGGACAGCGGCGACATCCCGAGAAGCGCCGCCCGGCCGCTGCGGTACATGGACCGCTATGTTACGATCACACAGGGTGAGGTCATGTACATGACCGAGATGCTTGCAATTCTCGAAGGCATTGAACGGGGACCGGCGGGCAACACCGCGCTGGCCTGCGCATTCTCTCTGGCACAATCCCTGCCGGAGGACGAAATCGTGGTCGTGACGGAAACGGAGTACACCGGCGCGGGCAAGCATATCCAGCCGCAGCTCTCCTTTGCCCGGGAAAACGGGATCGAAATCAGATTTGGCGATCCTTCCGCCGAGGATGTGCCGGGTCAAAATATCATCCTGCCGGATGATCTCAGCATGTTGCGGTGTAAGGACGCCGATCTCGACCACATGCGGAAGAAGATGATTGAGAGGGCGGCGCTGCGCGCAAATGGCAGCAGGCCTACCCGGGAAGACCTGGAGTTTCTGGCGCAAGACACGAATACCAGCGTAGAGTATGTAAAAAATGTTTTGAGAGAAGCGTAAAAGAAATCAACAAAAGGAAACCTTGAAAACCAGGTTTCCTTTTTTAATCGGTGCTGTGATACCCGATTTGCAGAAAAATGTGTAAAAAATTACTCAGATGTCGCGAACCTGTGTGTAATATATTATACACACTGTAAAACCCTAATCAATTAAGTGATTAAACCGGAAAAAGTGCGTCATTTTTTACACATATAATGCATAACGGCACTGCTTTGAAGTTTTGTGTGTAAAAAACAAAAGGACTTTTTAGAGAATATTGACCGCATTGCTGTAAAATATGAAAGGCGAGGCCGAGTATTTTTGGCACATAAATTGCAAAATATATGATTGTCTTTTACCCACATAGATTCATTTAGATATGAAAAGGTGATTTGCGCAGATTACGGTATAACTACGTGGGAGGAAGCATGCATGTGAGAGACCAGAAGTTGTAATGAAGTTAAGAAAGGAGATAGTAGAAATAATGGAAACAAAAGTAAAAAAGGGACAGGGTTTCAGCAGCCGCATTGGACTTTTGCTAACCTTAATCGGCGCAGCTATCGGCGCAGGAAATTTCTGGAGATTCCCAAGAGTTGTCACGCTTAACGGAGGCGGAGCCTTCATCATCGCTTATGCAGTGATCTTCTTCTGCTTTGCAATTCCTATTATGTGGTCTGAGCATGCAATTGGAAGGTCCACAAGACATGGCCTGCCCGGAGCTTTTAAGGATTTCATCAGCAAAAAGTGTACATGGATGGGGATGTTCATGACTGTTATCGTTATTATGATCATGTCAACGTTCACAACGGTTTGTGCCTGGGTACTTCGCTACTTAATTTATGCAGTTACAAATAGTTTTTCAGGTGCAGATACGGTATCGTTATTTTCACAAACAGCAGAAAAAGATCCGATTACAATGGTATTTTTCTTCCTCATTCTGCTATTCTGTTGTTTTGTAGTATCAAAAGGCATTAGCGGCGGAATAGAAAAAAGTATGAAGTTTATGATCCCTATTTTAGGTATCTGTACGATTATCATTGCTGTGAAGTCAGTAACACTGCCCGGCGCAACAGAAGGGCTACAGTATTTGTTCCATATTGACAGTTCGTATCTGCTGAAAGCAAATACCTGGCTTGAGGCACTGGGCCAGACTGCATGGTCCATGGGACCTGGATTTGGATTAATACTTTCTTATGCTGTTTACACACAGGCAAAATCCGATATTACACTTACGACGGTCACGCAGGGACTGTCAGACACGGCAGTCGCACTCATAGCATCGACTGCTATATGCTGCTCCTTGTTCGCAACCCTGGGTTCAGAGGCTGCGTATGAAGTTATGGGATCAGGAAGCAACGGGCTATGCTTTATAGCGCTTCCAAATCTGTTTGCAACGATGGATGGTGGATATATCCTGGGAATATGCTTCTTTACGGCACTCTTTATGGCAGTTTTGACTTCTAATTTTGGACATATTGCAGTGGTTTCCCTTGCAATACAAGAGTTGGGAATATCGAAGAAAAAAGCTGTATGGTACGCCGGGATCGTGACCTGCATCATTGGAATACCTTCTACCTGGAGCATGGATATCATGGGCAGAGAAGACTGGGTATCAGGTACATTGCTTGTGTTCGGTGCGTTGTTCGTTTGTTTTGGTGTATGGAAGTTTGGGGCAAGAAAATTTAGAGAAAGATTTCTCAATACTCCTTACGATGAGTTCCCGATTGGACGTTGGTATGAGTGGTCGATTACGGTGATTGCGCCAATTCTTACCCTCTTCGTATTGGGTGGATGGATATATCAATCTGTATCCGCAGATCCTGCCGGTGCATTCGACTTTTTCGGAAGTGGAACGGTAGGCTCACTGATATTACAGGGCGGCCTGATCTTACTGGTGACAATTCTGTTTAATGATAAAGTCGCCAATAGAATCAAAAACAAGTACTTTAACGGCGAGACCTTCCCTGAAATCCCGCCGGAACACTATGATGAGCAATAAGGAGGCAAACGATGAGTATTGATGCAATTATCATGGCTATTTTGAGCTATGGATTCTTTGTCGGCGGTTTTGTATACGGCTTGATCAAGGTTCTGCAATCGGATAGAAATAAGAAAAAAAGTATCACCTAAGCGATTAATCAAAGGAAAGAAGGATTTGAAATGGTATCAGAAAGAATTCAAAGATTGGTAGACAAAGCGCGTGACACTACGCCTACTGTCTGTTTAGACCGCGCAAGACTGGTAACGGAGTTTTGCAGAAAGCCGTCTGTTGAACCGCTTTTACTGAACAGGGCAAAGCTCTTTAAGTATGTGCTGGAAAACAAAAAGATTTTTATCGATGACGACTGGCTTCTAGCTGGGCACACAACTTCCCGGCTGCGAGCGGTAAACATTTTTCCGGAAATGTCCGGGTGGCTCAGAGATGAGTGGAAAATTCTTGACAAACGGGAGTTTGACAATTTCCAATTTGTTTCACCAGAAGAAAAGACGGAACTGGCGTCGATGTTACAGGAATGGGAAGGACGTACCTTTGAAGACTTGACAGCAAGTCAATATTCCGAGGAGGAATTGGACGCTTTAGAAATAGGCGTTATGACAAAGGGCGTCTCAAAGCAATCAACCATGTGTATGAACCCGGATTATCCTGAAATGATAAAGGTGGGATATCGTCACTATATCGCCGAATGCAAGGAGAAATTAGCAGCTCTGGAGCAGGAAGAAATGACGCTGGAGAAGATGAACCAGAGGTATACTTGGGAAGCGATGATTATCGCAATGGAAGCCATCATTGACTTTGCCCATAGATATGCCGATCTGGCAGAGAAAACGGCTGCTGCATGTGCTGATGAAAAGAGAAAAGCAGAGCTTTTGACTATGGCGCACGACTGCAGAGTTGTTCCGGAAAACCCGCCGCAGACATTCAGGCAGGTGCTGCAGCTAGTGCTTCTGACCCACTGTGCAATCATGATAGAAAACAACGGGTATCACCATCCAATCGGGCGTCTCGACCAATATCTGTATCCGTTTTACAAAAAGGCATTGGCGGAGGGACAGTCCGAAGAATATCTGACAGACCTCATTCATGAATTCAAGCTGAGATTCGAGGAGATGTGGTATCTCAGAAGTGCTGGGGAAGCGGAAGCTTACCCAGGCTGTGCACTTTATATGCATATCGTTCTCGGCGGGATGAAGCCTGATGGCACGGATGCTTGTAATGATCTGACAAGATTGATTTTGCGAGGCATGGAGGACTTGCAAACAAAGGAACCGTGCATTTCATTCAGATTTCATGAGGATGTAGATGAAGAGACCTTCAGACTTGCGATGAAGATCGCCTTAAATGGTGACAGCCATCCGGCGTTCTTCAATGATGGCGCCAACGTGACCAGCCTGCAGGAACTTGGCTTTTCGCTGGAAGAGGCGAGGGATTACAGCCTTGTGGGATGTACCGAGGCAATCGTCGCCGGGAAGTCAGACTACCAATCCAATACAGGGTTTTTCAATACACTCAAAGTCTTTGAACTCGCGTTAAACGACGGCAGAGACCCTGTAACTGGAAAACAGATCGGGCCGCATACGGGCGACGCCAGAACCTTTACGTCGCTGGAGGAACTGAAAAAATCTTACCTGGTTCAGCAGGAATACTTTGTAAAGATGTTTGTGAAGATGTTTGATAAAGTGGTGTCTTGCCATGCGTATGCATGCCCGACGATTACCGGTTCCTGCTTTGTAGAGGGCTGCATTGATAACGGAAGGGTCATGCAGCAGGGAGGATGTCCGCATCGCTGGGGCGCAGTTGGCGTAACGGGCTTGGCAAATCTAGTAGATTCCTTTGCTGCAATTGAAGAGTGCGTGTTCAACAAAAAGGATCTGACCATGAGCCAGTTACTGGATTTGCTTGAAACAAACTTTGCAGGAAAAGAAGAACTGCGTCAAATGCTTATCAATAGGGCTCCAAAATATGGAAATGATATAGAGCAGGTGGATAAGTTTACGGAGTTTGTCGCAAAAGCGATCAATGATGAGATAAAAAAGTATCGTGACGCACGCGGAGGAGAATTTGATATCGTCTTTGCTACGCAGTCCTATAATATGGTTCTCGGCAAAATCATCGGGGCGACACCTGACGGGCGCAAAGCATTTACACCTGTGGCCGATAATGCGTCACCTATGATCGGCATGGATGTCTGCGGACCTACCGCTGTCGTAAAATCAGTGGATTCCGGTAAGCGTTGCAATGCGCAGGGAGGCTATCTGCTGAATCAGAGATTTGATCCTCATATCGTAAAAGGAGAAAAAGGAATCGACGTTTTGGAGACTGTTCTACGAGCACACTTTGCAAACGAGGGAGAGCACATCCAGATTAATGTTGTGGATAATGAAACATTGCGTGATGCACAAGAACATCCGGAAAACTACAGAAACCTGTTGGTTCGCGTAGCGGGATACTCTGCATTTTTCGTAGACTTAGAGAAGAGCATTCAAGAAAACATTATCGACAGGACGGTTCAGGCAACCGTATAAAACAGATACAGGAAACACAAGAGGCGGTACAGCGCTGCCTCTTGCGCTCTCCCCGCAAGGAGGTATTACGATGCTGTTAGAAAACAAAAAAGTCCTGATTACCGGCGCGGGCCGGGGAATCGGCAGGCAGACTGCCATAGAGATGGCAAAGGAAGGCGCTGTAATCCTGGGAGCAGGGCGCAGACAGACGCCGCTTTTGGAAATGGCGGAACAAGTGCAGCAGCTGGGCGGCCGATCCTATATCGCGACGATGGACATTGCTGACTACGATATGTCAAAACAGGCCATCGATGCCCTGGCAGAAGAATCCGGAGGAATCGATATCCTGGTACATTGCGCGGCGATTTTTGAAGAGGCATTTTTCACGGACATGACGCCGAAGCAATGGCAGCGGACGATTTCCATAGATTTGAACGGAGCCTATAACGTGATTCATTCCGCAATTCCCTACATCATCAAAGCGAAGGGCTCCGTGGTAAGCGTAGTGTCGCAGGACGCATTTTACGGCTGCCCGGGATACAGCCATTACAGCGCAAGCAAGGCGGCGGTGGTCGGTTTGACCAGGACCCTTGCCCGCGAACTGGGGCCTTCTGGCGTCAGGCTCAACTGCGTAGCGCCGGGCATTACTGAAACCGAAATGACAAGAGAGAGAATTGCAGACGGAAGGGAAAGCTACCTGGAAAAACTGCCTGTGGGGCATATCGGCCAGCCGAAGGAGATCGCAGACGCCATCGTATTCCTGGCCTCTGAAAAAGCGAGCTACATTACAGGCCAGGTCATTCACGCAAACGGCGGCATGTATCTGGGGTAGCGAAGCGGCAATCAAGACAGAAGGAGACATAGCTATGATATTTAATGTTCAAAAATGTTCTATTCACGACGGCTGCGGCATCCGCACCCTGGTGTTCTTTAAGGGCTGCCCCCTGCGGTGTCCGTGGTGTGCCAATCCTGAATCCCAGTCTTACCACCACGAGATCACGGAGTACCCGTCAAAATGCATCGGCTGCGGCCTTTGTATGGAGCGCTGCCCCGGGCAGGCGATTGGGGAAGACGGGCGCATCGATAGATCATTTTGTCCGGACGAGTGTACAGAATGCACGGACATCTGCTACGCAGAGGCGAAAAAGCTGGTAGGAAAAGAATATACCATCGACGAGCTATTTGAGGAAATCAACAAGGACAAGATCTTTTACGACATCAAAGGGGGCGGCGTGACTTTTTCCGGCGGCGAGCCGCTGACCTACGGCGCTTATCTGGAGCAGATAGCGAGAAAGTGCAGAGAAAACCGCATCGACGTGTGCATTGAAAGCTGCGGATATAGTTCCTTCGACAGTTTTAAGGGGGCGCTGCCCTACATAAATTCGATGTTCATGGACATCAAAATCATCAATCCGCAGAAACACGAGGAAGTCACGGGCAGGAGCAACCAGCTGATACTGGATAATATCAGGCGCATCTCGGAATACGGAGTCCCCCTGACGATCAGGACGCCCATCGTACCGGGCTATACCGATACAGAGGAAAATGTTAGGGGTATTGCAGAATTCGTCAGCGGACTGGATACTGTGACAGAATATGAGCTGCTGCGGTACCATAATTTTGGAGAATCCAAGTATGCGGCGCTGGGGAAGACCTATGATCTGAAAGGCGTCCAGCCGCCGTCAGATGAAGAAATGCTGGAGCTTACCGGAATCGCAAATACTGTTTTAAATAAACATGGGAAATATAGCTTTTTTATGAAAGATAACAAAAAGGAGGGTATCTAATGTTAACGCAGAGAATTATCAGATTAAATGACAAGGTTCGAAACACCGATCCGACCATTGATCTGGACCGGGCCAGGCTGATCACAGAGTTCTACAGCCGGCCTTCAATGGACAACTATATCTTGAGAAGGGCAAAGGCTTTCTGTTATTTCTTAGAAAACAAGAGGATTTTTATCGACCCGGATTCACAGATCGCAGGCCATGCGGGAGATCGTATTCAGGCAGTGCCACTGCATCCGGACGTGACAAAGTGGTTATATGACGATTTTGAAACGCTGGATCAGAGGGTCTCCGACCACCTCCACTTCAGGAGCGAAGAAGAAAAAGAGGAGCTCAGAGAGATTGTCGAGAAGTGGCATGGGAACACCTTCGGAGACTTTGCCGCAAAGCTGGAAGACGACGACGTGAAGGATATGATAGACGCGCTGGTCTTCACCCACGGCGTTTCCAACCAGTCCACTATGAACCACACGCCGGACTACGATAACCTGATCAAATACGGATACCGCCACTATATTGACGAATGCAAAGAAAACCTGGCGTCCTTTGTCTGCAAGGACGTCTATGATATGGAGCAGAGGATCAACTGGGAAGCCATGATCATCGTCATGGAAGGGATTATCAGTTTTGCCCATCGCTATGCCGACCTGGCAGAACAGCAGGCAGCAGAATGCACAGATGCAGCCCGCAGGCAGGAGCTTTTGACTATGGCGGAAAACTGCAGGACAGTGCCGGAATTTGCCCCGAAAACCTTCCTGCAGGCGGCGCAGCTGGTATGGTTCACCCATCTTGCCATCGTGCTGGAAGCGGCGGGAGGAGACCACTGCCTGGGCCGTTTTGACCAGTACATGTATCCGTTCTTTGAAAAAGAAACCGCAGAGGGAAAGGACGAGGGCTATTTCCAGGAAATCATCCACGAGTTCAAGCTGAAGATTGCTGAGTTGTGGAATATCCGCCAGTACAAAGAATCCATTGCAGTCCCGGGCTGCCCGCTGTGGATGCACGTCATGCTGGGCGGCGTGAAAGAGAACGGAAGAGATGCCTGCAACGAGCTGACCAATGTATTTCTTCGCTGCCTGCTCGACCTGCAGACCGACGAACCTTGTATTTCCTTCCGGTTTCACCCGGGGGTCAACGAGGAGACCTTTCGCCTGGCGATTCAGGCAGCGAGAGATTCCGGCGGCCATCCGGCGTTCTATAACGACACTGCGGCGATCACCTACCTGCTGAGCCTGGGATTTACCCTCAAAGAGGCGCGCAACTGGGGCATCTGTGGCTGCATCGAGCCGGTGGTCTTAGGGATTACGGATTTTCAGACGAACTCCAGTAATTTCAATGTCAATAAGATACTGGAAATCACCTTGCACAACGGCTACGATCCACTTACGAAGAAGCAGCTGGGCATCAAAACCGGGGATCCGCGAAAGTTTACCTGTATCGGGGATGTGATGGAAGCTTTCGAAGCGCAGCTAGATTTCTTCATGGAGAAGATGATCAAGCTTGCCAATGCGACCCTGGGCGGCCATGCCTTTACACTGCCTACGATTACGGCTTCCTGCTTCTCCAGGGGCTGTATCGAAAAAGGCAAGATGCTCCAACAGAAGGGTTCAGACCATCACTACACCACCGTATCGATCGCAAGCATGGCGAACCTGATCGATTCCTTTGCCGCCATGGAGGAATGCGTATTCAACAAGGGTTATCTCAGTATGGATGAGCTGCTGCAATTGCTGGATACGAATTTTGAGGGAAAAGAAAATATGCGTCAGCTTTTGATCAACAAGGCGCCGAAATACGGAAATAATATCGAGCAGGCAGACAAATACGGAGAATGGTTCGTGGATAGAATTGACAGATCCATGAAGCGCTTCAAAGATGCCCACGGCGGCCAGTGGACCAGCCTGCATGCTACCGTGGTCTATAACGTGGAAATGGGCAAGAACGTCGGCGCGATGCCTGACGGCAGGCTGGCGTTCAGTCCTCTTGCGGACAACGCCTCCCCGATGATCGGCATGGACGTCAACGGCCCGACAGCAGTCGTAAATTCTCTCGCCGCCTGCGACGAACAGATACCGCAGAGCGGGATGCTGCTCAATCAAAGGTTCGATCCGACCATCGCTGCCGGGGAAAAGGGGCTTGATATCATAGAAAGTGTATTCCGCGCTCACTTTGCACAGGGGGGATACCATATCCAGATCAACGTCTTGGACGATGAGACCCTCCTGGCGGCACAGAAAGAGCCGGAGAAATACAAGAACATCATTGTCCGCGTAGCCGGTTATTCGGCGTACTTCGTGGAACTGGGCAAAGAAATTCAGGACAATATCATTCAGAGAACCATACAGAAGGGTTTTTGATAAGACACATAAAATATTATCAAAATTCAGAAGCTGCCACATGACGGCAGGAGAGGGATCCTGCTGCCAGTGGCAGCTTTATTATGCAAATGGTCAAAACCAGGCGGAACACATAGTATATAGTATGGCAGTAGATTGCCTGAAAGCATGAAAGGAATTGAAAGAAATGATTTCATATAAGAATAATTTTGCCAACATGAATACGCCGTGTGGCTGTGTATCAGATAATAGTGAAGATACTGTGTATTATCAGGGACCACAGGGGAACCCTGGTCCGCAAGGCCCGCAGGGTCCAAGAGGCGAGAGAGGGGCACAGGGTCCCCGAGGACAAAAAGGTGATCCGGGCTGTCCTGGACCTGCAGGACCAAGAGGTATGTACGGCCCGACCGGTCCACAAGGTCCGCAGGGTGTTCGCGGTGATGCAGGTCCAAAGGGAGACCACGGTGCAATGGGGCCGCAAGGCGTACGGGGAAATCCCGGCCCACAAGGAATACAAGGTGAACGTGGACCAATTGGTCCAAAGGGGGATCCTGGTGATGTGGGGCCGGCAGGTCCAAAAGGTGAGTTTGGCGACATGGGGCCGGCCGGTCCGCAGGGCCTGCAGGGCCCTCAGGGAGAACAAGGTCTGCAGGGTGCAACTGGCCCGCAGGGTCTGCAGGGAGAAATAGGCTGCCAGGGTCCTCAGGGTGAACAGGGTATTCAGGGGGATCGCGGGTTAACTGGTCCAACTGGTCCTACAGGGCCAACTGGAGCTGTCCCTACAATTGCAGTAGGAACAGTGAATACAAGTGTAGATGGCACAGCCCTCGTCACCGCCAACAGTACTGACACGGGTATTGCCCTCGATTTCACTGTACCGCAAGGTCCGACAGGCGCTACAGGCGCCGTTCCAACTGTCACCATTGGAAGCGTTAATACTGGAGATAGTGCCTCTGTGACGGAGAATACAACAGAAACGGGAGTTGCGCTGGACTTTATCCTGCCAATTGGCCCAACAGGCGCACAGGGTGAACAGGGCATGCAGGGGATTATTGGAGCAACCGGCCCGACAGGGGCGACGGGAAATACAGGCGCAGATGGCGTAACCGGTCCGACGGGACCAACAGGAGATACTGGTCCAGATGGAGCAGACGGAGCAACTGGTCCGACAGGAGCAACAGGAAACACGGGGGCAGATGGAGCGACCGGTCCGACGGGAGCGACAGGATACACGGGAGCAGATGGAGCGACTGGCCCGACAGGAGCAACGGGGAATACTGGCCCAGATGGAGCAGATGGAGCAACCGGTCCGACAGGAGCGACAGGAAACACAGGAGCAGACGGAGCAACCGGTCCGACAGGAGCGACGGGAAACACAGGAGCAGATGGAGCAACCGGCCCGACAGGAGCAACGGGAAATACAGGCGCAGATGGAGCAGATGGAGCGACCGGACCGACGGGAGCGACAGGAAATACAGGCGCAGATGGAGCAACTGGCCCGACAGGAGCGACGGGAAACACAGGAGCAGACGGAGCAACTGGCCCGACAGGAGCGACGCCGGTCGTTAATGTCGGAACCGTTGAAACTGGAGAAGCAGCAAATATAACGGCAAATCCTGTAGAAGGAGGAACCGCATTAAACTTTGTCCTGCCCATTGGTCCGACTGGACCAACAGGAGCACAAGGGGTGCAAGGTCCGACGGGAGGTACGGGACCTGCGCCAGAAATTACTGTTGCAGAGGAGACCCCGACCAGCTATAAAGTGAACTTTAAGACAGCAGGCCAGGATATTACAAGTCCAAATCTTAAATCCGTGATAGACGCCTATAATGCAGATCTTTCAGCATCGGGAAGTTATATTGACATCCCTCTGCAAAATTTAATTTATACGGTTGAGTATGCGTCCTCATCTGCTATCCGTCTTTCTATAAAAGCGGCAAATGCAGCGACACCAGTGTTAGCAGATATTCGTCGCACAAGCATTTATGACGGGGCGGCCATTGAATCACAGACTCTGAATAATACACAAATTACGACTAGAGTCGTATTAGACGATACGGTATACAGTCAATCACAAGAAATGCACTGGATTAGAATCAGGCAGCAAGACCCTGCTACAAAGCTTTGGTCTATGTGTGAAGTAAAGACCTTTGCATCACAAGGCGGCGCACGAACTTCTGTGTGTATACAGTGGTTCTACAATAATGCATCGTTTACGGTACCACAACACTAATCTTTGGTGAAAGACGGAGCAAACAGCTCCGTCTTTTGTTTTTCCCTAAATAGAAACATTGTTCGGTAAATGTGGTGTATTAGGACAGAGGAGTGTTATTTATGAAGAGAATCAAAATACTGATATTTATTGTACTGCTGTCCGTCGGATTTCTATTCAACGGCGAACTTTACATGCTTTACCTGGACAATTTTCAAGAAAGCTGCTATCAGGCAAACTTTTATACTGATATTCCGACTATGGAGGTATCAGATGATAGAATTAGGCAAGATTTTGTGGAGACGGGTAAAAAACACGACGTCGATTTCTTTGTGGTAGATCAAAAAATTCATTCGGCATATGAAACGAAGGTTACCATATATGGGACAAAGGGTGCGCTGCAGCATTTATCCTCTATGGGAATCAAGGATGGGAAGAATAAAAGTCTCTTCTTTGGAGAAGCTGTAGTACATTGCGAGGCTTTCAAAGACGTCAAGGATGTTACGAAATTTGACACCTACTATTTCGTCGGAGATGAATCAAAGCTGGAAGATATCCGTTCCTTTAAGGCCGACTTAATCGACCAGTACAGTGGAGGTTTTCCGAGGCTGATGGGCTCTGAACGGGAAACCTGGCTCAATTTGTTATCCGTATGGGGAATCATCTTCGGGCTAATGCTGATGGTGACACTATACAGCATACTGTACTATAAGAAAGAAACCATGGTTCGTATCATATTGGGAGAAAGTCTGACAAGGATGTTTGCAAGAAACGTATTGCTTGACACGATAACATTTTCTTTGTTGTTTTTCCTGATACCGCAGTTTTTAAATAACTTCTCCAACGTACAGTTTAAAATGTCCTTTGTTTTTCTGCTGCTTTGTATATACTTGATTCTTAATATATTGCTTCATGCACTAATCCTCCGTGTCAATTACAAGAAAGACATCGCTGGCAGTCATGATGGACACGGACTTCTTCTGGCAAGCTATCTGTTAAAGGTCGTAACAACGGTGCTGGTAACACTTGTGCTGGCAGGGAACGTAGTGATTATCAGAGATGCCTATAACCTCTATCAGCAAAAGGATTTTTTTGAGGATCATAGAGATTACAGCTATTATCAGATGAGCTATAGACCGGATAGTCATTCGGAGAAGTCATTTGATGATGAACTTCTAATAAATGGGCGTTTTTATGGGCGTTTTCAAGACCGTGCGCTGAGCTACATGGATGTGTCTCGGCATTTAGAGAGTGCTTATCCAGCTGTCTTAAGCAATCAGGCGGCTATGGAGGAAGTGAAACGTCAGTGGCCATCCATCGCAGAAGCCATCAAGGGAGTCGTGGAGGGGAAGGTATATATAATGGTGCCGTCATGTATTTCTGTAGATTCACCAGAATATGAATTTGCAGAATCCCTGGGTGATATTTCTTTTGGATATGAAGATTATGGAGAAAAAGAAATACTTATTTATGAAGAGGGGATTTCTTTAACGGGAATACATCGGAATGATGAATACGAGATGAAGTCCTATCAGGATCCAATCATTTTATTTAATAACACTGTTGCTTCAACGGATGAAATCGCAACTTCTTTTGACTGGCTTGAACCTTGTGACGTCATGTACCGTATTACAACTGAGGAATGGCAGTCATTTATAGAGGAGTTCCAGCTAGAAGATGAAATTATTTCCAAGTCCAACGTCCTTGATGTCTATAACCACAGTTGGGCCATAGCTTCACGCAATATGCGGATGTTGCTGGTGCTCTCCGTCTTTTTGCTATTTTTGGAAATGGTTTTGATTATGTTCATCATACGGTTGGAATATCAGTTCAATGCGGTGGAAATGGCTCTAAAGAAGGTTCACGGCTACACATTGCTGAACAGAAACTGGCGCATTTTAAAAACCACCGTTTACGGCGCTCTTGTCGGTATACTGACGGCGCTTTTCCTCAGCATTGTGCTACAAATGCCAGGCGGCGTTCCGCTGGTTTTGGCCGGTCTGCTGATGATGTTCCTGGAACTAAGTTATATTCTCTGGCGAGCAAAGAGAATCGAGAAAACAACCATATCATCTATTTTGAAAGGGGAAAAGATATGATAGAGGGGAAGAATATCACAAAGCAATTCGGCAATCAGGTCTTATTTGACGGTTACAATTTTGCTATTGAAGACGGGGAGTTTGTCTGCTTCTCCGGTGTCAGTGGGGCAGGGAAAACGACCCTCTTGAATATCATTGGTCTCCTTGAACCTTTGGATGGGGGAGAATTGCTGATTAACGGCATCGAATACAAGACCAGCAGGCAGAGGCTCCAATATTTTCGCACGGAAGTCGGGTTTCTCTTTCAAAATTTTGCATTGATAGAAAATAAGACGGTGGAACAGAACTTGGAGATTGTTTCGAAACAGAACCGTACGGAGTTTAGCATTATGGAAGCTCTGGAAAGAGTGGGACTGCAGGAGAAACTCCACAGCAAGGTCTATACGCTGTCAGGAGGAGAGCAGCAGCGCATTGCTTTAGCACGCCTGTTTCTAAAGAAATGCAATATTATTTTGGCTGATGAGCCGACAGGGTCTTTAGACCGACATAATGCGCAGATTGTTATGGACATTTTGTTTGACTTAAATCAAAGAGGAAAAACAATCATTCTTGTAACCCACGATGAAAGAATTAAACAGATGGCAAAGCGGGTTATTACGTTATAAAGATTCGTGCCATATAAAAAGAGAATGGAATATCCATTCTCTTTTCAGATCTCAAGCTTATTCTTTCATCGCAATGACTTCGATTTCTACCATAGCGCCTTTTGGCAACGCGCCGACTTGGAATGCGGATCTGGAAGGATATGCGCCTTCGGTAAAGTAGGCAGCGTATACCTCGTTCATCTTTGCGAAGTTATTCATATCTGTTAAGAAGCAAGTCGTCTTGACGACCTTATCCATACCGGAGCCTGCTTCTTCTAATATTGCTTTGATATTCTCAAGGGACTGCTTTGTCTGTTCTTCGATGCCGCCTTCCACCAGTTCACCAGTTGCTGGGGCGATAGGTACCTGGCCGGATGTAAAGATGAAGCCGTCTACAATATTTGCCTGTGCATAAGGCCCGATAGCAGCAGGCGCTTTTTCAGTTGCAACAATTTTTCTCATTTTTGTATCTCCTTTATTTTTCTAACCCTAATTCAATAAACTTGCGCAGTTCCGAAAGGGAAATTTTCTGCAGTCTGCATTTACCAATGAATTCAGGAACCACCATTGTGATCTTATCTCCCGATATTTTCTTGTCCATCAATGCATAGTGATAAAGATCGTCTGCCGTATAAGTTACAGAAAGATCAAACCCCATCTCTGTTAGGATTTCCGTCAGAGATGCACTGATATCTACATTAGTTAAATTTGATTTATATGCGGCTCTGGCCTCGACTACCATTCCCTTTGCTACTGCCTGACCATGGGAGATAGAGAAAGCGCTGAGCTTTTCGATGCCATGCCCCACGGTGTGCCCGAAGTTGAGAAGCTGCCTGAGACCGATATCTCTTTCATCAGCCTCGACCACGGACTTCTTTATGGAGACGCACCTGGCGATTACATATTCATAATTATTGGCTTTGATATGCTCTATCAAAGTCTCTTCAGAGACGACGGCGCTTTTGACCGCTTCCGCAATGCCGTCCATTAATTTGACCGGCGGCAGACTGTCAAAGGTCTTATAATCGCAGAGAACCATAGCTGGCTGCCAAAAGGCGCCGGCTAAGTTTTTGCCGCAGAGCAGATTGATTCCCGTTTTCCCGCCGACGGACGCGTCAATTGCCGACATATAAGTGGTTGGAATCTGTACATAGGGAATGCCGCGCATGTAAGTAGCCGCAACAAAGCCTGCCATATCGCCGACGACACCGCCGCCAAGAGCGATAATGGCGTCTGATCTGGTCAGCCCTTCGTCAGCTAAGGCCTCCAAGATATTAGAATATGTGCTCAGGTTTTTGGAATGTTCGCCTGAAGGAAACACGATTTTGGAAGTCTGGTATCCGTGCTCCATCAGTGAGGTCAAAAGTACCTGTGCGTAGATATTGTTGACTGTACTGTCGGTGATGACGCAGACCTTGCAGGGAGGGATGCAGGTATGAATATAGACGCCGGCATCCTTGATTAAATCTTTTCCGATTATGATATCATAGGGGGTTGTTGTAGATACAACGAATTTTTTCATATTCTCTTGCTCCTAACATTAACTGGGCAAAGCCGTTTAAGTCCACAGCCTGCTGGCCGTCGCACAATGCGCAAGCCGGATCGTTGTGCACTTCCACCATGATACCGTCACAGCCGGAGGCGATGGCGGCATGGGTAACTGGTGTGACGATGGATGAAATTCCCGTACCATGGCTGGGATCTGCCACCACTGGCAGATGGCTCAGCTCCTTGAGCAGGGGAATCGCATTGATATCAAAAGTGTTGCGAGTCATCGGTTCAAAAGTACGGATGCCTCTTTCACACAAAATGACGTTTGGATTTCCGTTAGACAATATATATTCTGCACTATATAACAGTTCTTCAATCGTATTTCCGCTTCCACGTTTTAACAAAACCGGTTTGTCCAATTTTCCCAAGGCTTCAAGCAAAGGATAGTTTTGCATATTTTTAGCACCGACTTGGATTAGATCCACATCTTTGAAGAGTGGAATATCCGCGATTTCCATGATTTCTGATACGACGGGAAGTCCGGTTTTCTGTCCGGCTTCCAACAGATATTCGAGGCCTTTAGGTCCCAGACCGCGGAAGGTATAGGGAGAAGTTCTTGGCTTATATGCGCCGCCCCGGAGCAAATCAGCGCCAGAGGCTTTCACCGCCTCGGCAATGGCAAAGAGCTGTTCTTTCGATTCGATGGTGCAGGGGCCGGCAATGGCTGTTAGGTTTCCGTCACCGAAATGAACCTTGCCAATATTTACGATTGTATTTTGTGGATGTTTTTTCCGTGAAGCCAATAATTCCATAACAAAAAAATTTCCTTCTATGTTATACTATACACTAGCGAATAATCAAATTGTAACATATTTTCTATCAATTTGCAAAAATCATACGACGGGGGTGGAACAGATTAAGAAGTTATTGGGAAGACTATTTTTTTGGATGATCTTTCTCGCAGTTTTTTTAGGGGTAGTGGGAATGATGATCAACAATTATGTTGTGAAAGAAGAAAAGGACAAGATTGCCTATGCGATCAATGAGAACAAAAACACCTTTTCAAATTCTGAAATAAATAAAATAAAGGGATTTGGTGCAGACTGTATTATGATACTGGGTGCAGGCATCAAAGATGACGAGACGCCGACGCCGATGCTGAAAGACCGGCTGGACACGGGACTGATGCTGTACCAGGCGGGAGCCGCGTCAAAGATTCTCCTCACGGGGGATAATGGTTCAAAGGAACACAACGAAATACATGTTATGCTGAATTACGTAAAAGAGGCAGGCGTGCCGGAGGAAGATATCTTCTGTGACCATGCGGGATTCTCCACCTATGATTCCATGTATCGTGCTAAAAAAATATTTCAGGTCAGTAATTTAATCGTCGTAACCCAGACTTACCATGAATACCGATCCTTATACATAGGAGAAAAACTGGGGTTAAACGTTATGGGCATAGCATCGGATCAGATGAAATATGCGGGACAGCCGGCACGAGAAGTTAGGGAGGTCCTTGCCAGGGTCAAAGACGTATTTAAAGTCATGATTAAATCAAAATCAATTTTAGGCGGAGAAGTCATACCGATTAACGGCAGCGGCATTTCAAGCCATGGGGAGTAAGGGAAATGGGATATCAATTTTATGAGTTGCTGCTTTTGTTTTCCATCTATTCAATAATAGGATGGATGATAGGGGTCTGCGGTTCTGCACTGACAAAAGGAATCTATGAAAATCACGGTATTTGTAAAGGACCGTATTGTCCATCCTATGGATTAGGAGCGCTTGTCATTCTTTTTGCAATGAGTTATCTGACTCAGTACAATGTGCCACTGACAGCCTTTTTAGCAGGACTGCTTATCGGCACGATTTTAGAAATTGTAGTGATGGGCTGTGTCAATGGACTCTGCGGCGGAAAGCTGCTCGCATTTCGCTGGTATCACCCGCTGCTCATGGGCGCTGGCAGTGTTATTCTGGTCTGTCATCTGAACACGGTGCTCACTGCGATAATCAGGAGTATCTCTCCGTGGATCCACTTTGCTTTCTTAATTCTCTTCTGGCTGTATTTTGCATCACAGTTTATCGAGGGCATTTCAAAGATGATGCTATTTAAAAAACGAGGCACAATTTAATAGGACGCTGAATAAAATAATGGAGGGCCAGTGGTCCTCCATTTTGTTTTTAATATGAGGTGAAGTAGATGATATATTTCGATAACGGCGCAACTTCTTTTCCAAAGCCCAGAGGCATGAGTGCGGAAATGGAGGACTGCATACTGAATTACTGCGGAAATCCAGGCAGATCGGGACATTATATGTCCATGAAGACGGGAGAAAAAGTATACGAAGCGAGAAAGAGCATCGCCAAGGTTTTTAACATCAAAGATCCGGGACGGCTGACGTTTACAAAGAATACGACGGAAGCATTAAACGCAGGCCTGATCGGTTTTTTAAAAGAGGGGGATCACGTAGTAACGACTTCTATGGAACACAATTCTGTGTTAAGGCCTCTTAAACAACTGGAAGAAGCAGGTGTCAGTCATACAATTGTCAAAGGAGACGAGGAAGGTTTTGTTTCGGCAGAGGCAATTCAATCTGCGATTACAGAGAGTACAAGATTAATTGTGGTTACAGGCGCCTCTAATGTGACGGGAACGATTATGCCTATTGAGCAAATCGGCAGACTAGCGGCGCGAAATAATATACCGTTTATGTTAGACGCGGCACAATGCGGCGGCTGCACGCCCGTCGACGTGGAAAAATGCAATGTATCTATGCTGGCTTTTCCGGGACATAAAGGCCTTCTAGGCCCTCTGGGCACAGGTGCCCTTTATGTTGCGCCAGGTGTTGAAATCAAGCCTCTGATCTGTGGCGGTACCGGCACAGAATCCAGAAGCCGCGTACAGCCTTTTGACTTCCCAGAAGGTTATGAGTCCGGCACGATCAACGCGCCTGGCATCATCGGGCTGGGATACAGCGCCAGATTTATTGAAAAGGTGGGCATCCAGACCATAGAGTTTTACGAGAGAGAACTGATTAAACGATTTGACGATAGAATCAGAAATATGGACTTTGTCGATATGTACGGACCTGTGCCAGCTGGAAAGACGGGCATCAGTTTGTTCAACATCAGAAATGTGGAATGTGAGGAAGTTACGGCACTGCTGAACA
This sequence comes from Emergencia timonensis, assembly GCF_900086585.1. Classification (GTDB taxonomy): domain Bacteria; phylum Bacillota; class Clostridia; order Peptostreptococcales; family Anaerovoracaceae; genus Senimuribacter; species Senimuribacter timonensis. The sequence goes on along the minus strand of NZ_FLKM01000008.1, from coordinate 332,598 downwards.
GAGACTATGGAATTGCAGTGCGCGGAGGATACCACTGCGCAGGTCTGGCACACAAGACCATCGGCACTTGGGAAACCGGCGCAGTGAGGCTCAGTGTAGGACCGTTTAACACCCGCAGAGAGATTGACAGGGCAGTTGATGCTGTATGGAAGATAGGTAAAAAGATGCAGTGATATCTAAACCGAATCGTATTGACAGGAGACACCTTAGTCGCATATAATAATTACCATGTGACAGGGTGTCATTTTGTGTCGAAATTTAGGAGCAGATTATGCCGAAAGAAACCTTTTATAACCTACCAGAGGATAAGAAAAAACGGATTCTCGACGCCGCAGCGGAGGAAATTGTACGCGTGCCGGCCAGCGAGATGTCCATCAACAAAATCATACAGAAAGCGGATATTTCCAGGGGAAGCTTTTATCAGTATTTTGACGACAAGCACGACCTGATTCAGTACATGCTTTCTGACTACATAAACATCTTAAAAGATGGAATCAGAGACAGCCTGCGAATCTGCAAAGGCGATATCTTTGCCGCGGTCAGCCGGGTGCTGGACGGTGTGATCGCCCTGGGCAGAGATGAGAGAAATCAGAAGGGCATGAAAAATATCATCGGAGAAGCGGATAAGAACGAATGCACTTTGGATTTTATATTGAACCTTCAAGATGAAATAGTGAAGATTCTTGTGGAGGGAACGGATAGAACCCTGCTGAAGAACGAAACCGATGATGAACTGATTTTATTGGCCCGGCTGCTCTTTCTATTACTGAAGAATGCAGCGGCGGAATGCCTGCACGATATCAGGTACGCAGATAGAGTGAGAGCAGAATTTTTAGGTCAGCAGGAATTAATCAAGCGAGGAACAGAAAGAGGAGGAATTGATGTCTAAATTTAGTGTGAAAAAGCCGTTTACTGTATTTGTGGCTGTCGTCATCATCCTGGTTACAGGAATTGTGTCCTATACCAAGATGACACCAGATTTATTTCCGAATATCGACATGCCATATGTTATCGTCGTGACCCCATATGCCGGAGCGACGCCAGAAAAAGTAGAAAACAATGTCACAAAGCCTTTGGAACAGAGGCTGGCGACTTTGACGGATATCAAGGACCTGCAGTCTGTTTCTAACGCCAACTACTCTATGGTGATGCTGGAGTTTGAAGACAGTGTCAATATGGATACAGTATCCTCGGATATTTTACAGAAGATCAATTTGGTAGAAGGCAATTGGGAAGACGCCGTCGGCACACCGACCATCATGAAGCTCAATCCCAACATGATTCCAGTCAGTGTAGCTGCAGTCGACTACAAAGGAAAGGACAGGGCGGAGCTTTCTTCTTTTGTCAGCGATACTTTGATGAACCAGTTGGAGGGCATCACTGGGGTAGCCAGCATCGACACTTCTGGTATCTTGGAAGAGAAAGTCAATGTGGTGATCAGCCAGGACAAGATCGACAAGATCAACAACAAAATTCTCGCCAGCGTCAACAGCCAGCTTGCCAGCGCCCAGAGTGAGCTGGATGCGCAGAAGGGAAAGGTACAGCAGGGCAAAAGCCAGCTAGCCGATCAGCAGAAGAAAATTGACGACGGAAAGGCACAGCTTGAGAAAGCGAAAGCCCAGTTGGAAGAAGGAAAGCCGTTCCTTCCAGAAGAGCAGTACAAGGAACAGGCACAAAAACTTGCAAAGACACAGAAGCAGTTATCCACCGCCGAGGGAAAAATAAAGACAGCGAAAAGTGAAATCTCTCAGGCAGAAGGACAGTTGAAAACAGCCCAGGCACAGCTTGATTCCCAGGCACAGTCGGCAAGAGAGCAGGCGAAGATTGGCGACAAGATTACTACTGATATGATTTCAGGTATTCTGCAGGGACAGAATTTCTCCATGCCTGCTGGCTATGTGGAGGAGGGCGGAACGAACTACCTGGTCAGCGTAGGTGACGATGTGTCAACCGAGCAGCAGGCGAGAAATCTCTTCCTCTTTGACTCCGGCGTGGACAGTGTAGGCAAGATTTATTTGAAAGATGTGGCAGATGTATTTATGAGCGATAATGCTGACAACCTCTACGCAAAGATCAACGGAGAGGACGGCGTTGTCTTATCCTTTTCAAAGCAGTCAAACTATGCCACAGCGGAGGTCTGTGAAAACATACAGAATAAATTTACAGAACTGAGCAAGGAGCACGACGGCCTGCACTTTACCAGTCTGATGGATCAGGGTGATTACATAAGACTCGTAGTTAACTCCATACTCAGCAGCTTATTGTGGGGAGCACTGTTTGCGATCTTGATTCTGTTCCTCTTCCTCAGAGGCATCAAACCGACGATCATTACCTTGTGCAGTATTCCAATCAGTATTATCTTTGCTATTTTACTGATGTATTTCTCAGGGATCAGCATCAATCTGATTTCGATGTCGGGTCTTGCTGTATCTGTCGGTATGCTGGTCGATAACTCCGTAGTCGTCATTGAAAACACAGTCAGACTGCGCAGGCAGGGCGTTCCGGCGCCGAAAGCGGCAGTGGCAGGCGCAAAGCAGGTCAGTGCAGCAATTACAGCCTCTACCCTTACGACAATCTGCGTATTCGTACCCATCATATTTACGGATGGATTGACTAGACAGCTGTTTACTGATATGGCATTGACTGTGGCATACACGCTGATTGCCAGCTTGATTATCGCCCTGACTCTTGTACCGGCCATGTCGTCAAAACTGCTGGCCAACACGAAAGAGACGGAAGGCAAATACTACATGGCCCTGTTGGATAAGTACAAAACTTCAATTAGTTATGTGCTCAAACACAAGGTGCCAATTTTGCTGCTGGCAGTGATTCTGCTGCTAGGCAGTATATATTTCAGCTTACAAAAGGGATTCATCTTTATGCCAGAGATGAGTTCACCGCAGATTCAGGCGACAATGGAAATGCCGAAGGGCAGCAGCCTGGAAGAGACAAAGGAAACAGCCGACGCAGCCATCAAAAAGATAGAAACGATCAAGGATGTCGATACAGTAGGCGCGATTTTGTCTACAGGCGGCATGATGGGCGGCGGCACTACACAAGCCTCCGTTTCCTTCTACATCATGCTTAATGAAAAGATGGAACACACGAGCACTTGGGTAGCCGATAAAATTAACGATGTATGTAAAGATCTGAAAGGTCTTGTGACCGCTGCTGGATCTTCTACAGGAGATTTTACTACTGCCCTTGGCGGCTCCGGCGTGTCCATCAACGTATACAGCGCTGACCTGGATCACCTGCAGGAGACAGCAAAGGGAATCAGCGCAGAGCTGGCAAAGGTAAAAGGCATCGACGAAGTTGAGAGCGGCATCCAGGAGTCTGACAAAGAATACCACTTTGTCGTAAAAAAGACGGCCGCCATGAAACGAGGTCTGACGGTGGCCCAGGTTTATACGGCCATTGTAGATGCCATGACCTATGAGGACAAGGCGACGACAGTGACATGGCAGGACAACGACTATGACGTGGTGGTTTCTTCTGAACAGAAGGAAGCTTTGACGCCAAAGGAGATGAAAAATCTAACTTTGACCGTCAAAGATGCAGACGGCAAAGAGCAGAAGATTAAACTCAACGACATTGCAAAGCTGGAGGAAAAAGAGACCCTGAAATCCATCGGCCGCGATAATCAGAGCAGGTATCTCAATGTGACGGGCACTTTGAAAGAAGGTTACAATGTAACAAAGGTAACTTCAGCAGCGGAGAAAGCGATTGAGAAATATGACCTGCCAAAGGGCACAACCATAGAGTTTACAGGGGAGAATGAGACCATCATGGATGCGATGGAAGATCTGGTCCTGATGTTGATTCTAGGCATCGTCTTTGTCTACTTGATCATGGTGGCCCAGTTCCAGTCGTTGAAATCACCGTTCATCATCATGTTCACCATACCGCTGGCCTTCACAGGCGGTCTGCTGGCGCTGCTGATTACGGGGAAAGAAATCAGTGTCATCGCCATGATCGGCATGGTCATGCTGACGGGTATCATTGTAAACAACGGTATCGTTTTAGTCGACTATATCAATCAGCTGAGAGCGGCAGGCACGCCAAAGAAAGAAGCGATTATAGAAGCGGGCATGACGAGAATGAGACCGATTTTGATGACGTCTCTGACCACGATACTCGGTCTGATTGTGATGGCTTTCGGCAGTTCGTCAGGCACAGATATGATGCGGCCAGTGGCCTTAGTCTGCATCGGCGGATTAATTTATGCAACTTTATTAACGCTCTATATTGTTCCGATCATTTATGATATAATGAACGGCGAGGAGTATAAACACCTTTCAGATGAAGATCTGGATATCAGTAATATTTAATTTGGAGGTCATAGAGAGTGAAATTATTTGACAACAAAGTTCAAGAAAGGAAGTATAATGTCCTTCGCGAAGTTGCCATTCAGACTTGGCGCGGCAACGATGTTTTTGCAGAGTTTAACGAAATTTCCAGCAAGGTCATTCCAAAGGATGAACCGCCGCAGAGGTGCTGCATCTATAAAGACAGAGCAGTCATCGCGGAACGTATCAGACTTGCCATTGGCGGCAGCCGGAAAGCCAGTGGTGTCGTACAGGTCATCGACATTGCTTGTGACGAATGTCCAGAGGCGGGATACGTTGTAACAGACCTTTGCAGGGGCTGTCTGGCCCACGGGTGCATCGACGCCTGCAAATTGGGGGCCATTACGATTGATTCTAAGCATCATGCCCATATCGACAAGAACAAGTGCGTGGACTGCGGCAGATGTGCCACAGCCTGCAAATATAGTGCGATACATAACTTTCAGAGACCGTGTGAAAATGCCTGCAAGGTCAAGGCAATCTCCATGGGTCCTGGCGGTGAGGCATCCATAGATTATGAGAAGTGCATCAGCTGCGGCACCTGTGTGTACCACTGCCCGTTTGGAGCGACAGTTGACGTATCCAGCATCGTGGACGTCATCAACTCCCTCAAGGAGAGCACTCGCAAGGATGCGAACAATCCGACGATTGCCATCGTGGCGCCGTCTATCGCCAGCCAGTTCCTATACGCTAATCTGGGACAGGTCATCACAGGTATCAAGAAGCTGGGATTTGCGCAGGTCCTTGAGGTGGCCCTGGGTGCAGATATGGTAGCGACAAAAGAAGCACAGGAGTTGGTGGAAAAGGGATTCTTAACTTCCTCTTGCTGCCCTGCTTTCGTCAAATATATAGAAACCAAATATCCTGGACTGAAGGAGAAGATATCCCACAATTTCTCGCCGATGGTAGAGCTAGCTAAATTTATTAAAGAAGGCCATCCGGAGGCTACAATTGTCTTTATCGGTCCTTGTATCGCGAAGAAGGCTGAGGTTAGAAAGCCAGAAGTACGTAAGTACATCGACTATGCGATTACCTTTGAGGAGCTGCAGGCCCTCTTTGACAGCAGAGATATTATTCTGCGTGAACAGGAAGAGACAGAATGGAACCAGGCGTCCTATTATGGAAGAATTTTCGCCAAGTCAGGCGGACTTGCCGAGGCAGTGACCCAGGCGCTGAAAGAGTTAGATATACACGATTTTGAATTCAATCCTATCGTCTGTGACGGTATCGATAAGTGTAAACAAGCATTAGCCAGAGCGGATAAAGGGGTGCTGCCGAATAACTTTATTGAAGGCATGGCTTGTATCGGCGGTTGTGTCGGCGGTTCCGGAAATCTGGTCCGCTATAATGATGCCGCAGAAGAGATTGAAGAGCACAGTGAAGAGGCTACAGCTACAGAAATTTTACCAAACGTAAGGAAGACAATTAATATTTTGTAATGGAAATCAAGGTTGTTTAAGGCTTAGCCTTGCATGCAATATACAGGGCATACCGGAATCCGGTATGCCCTGTTTTTTGATGCGTGATAATTACTTTTTTAAAATTTCCCATGCAATGAAAAGTGGGGTGACAGCAGCCACTTTTATGCACCAGTCAACAGGTGATTGTTGGAATTGTCATGACGATTGCTTTAATCATCGGCGTAGGGGTTTACATTAGGATCTGGCATAGGCTGTGCCATATTGGCAAGGGGTATGCTAAGGCTATGCAGCAATCGGGAGCTACAACATTGATGAAGGTTATTTCTGATGTATATGGGCCGCGGGCAGAACATCTGGGATGCGCACTCAGTTCCATTGGAATTATCATCAGTATCATTTCTTAGGTTGTTCGCCAGTGCCTTGATTCTGACGACATGGGATTTTTATCCATGGGACTATGCGGCGCAGTGGTGTTACTTCCATTCAGCTGCGCGCTATTTCTGATCGGGCGCATTAAAAGAGAAGCTATTGTGGGCTCAATCATTGCCGGCCCGGCTGCCGTTATTGCAGGGAACTTGGCTGGACTGTCCTTCAATCCGCTATTTTTTGGCATTGCAGTCAATATAATATGCTGCACGATGAGATATAGAAGAGGATAAGGAATCCAAGAAGCAGGTAGCCCGAAGAATCGAGCAGCCTGGGGAATCAGACAGCGCAGTTACGCAGATAGAATGAAAATCAGCAAATCAGTTAAGAAAATAGGGGGGCTGACAGCCAGTCTGCGTAACGGGCAGGGGAATCAGGCAGCACAGTTACGCAGATAGAATGAAAATCAGCAAATGAGTTAAGAAAATAGGGGGGCTGACAGCCAGTCTGCGTAACGGGCAGGAGAATGGAGCAGCGCAGTTACGCAGATAGAATGAAAATCAGCAAATCGGTTAAGAAAATAGGGGGGCTGACAGCCAGTCTGCGTAACGGGCAGGGGAATCAGGCAGCGCAGTTACGCAGATAGAATGAAATCAGCAAATCAGTTAAGAAAATAGGGGGGCTGACAGCCAGTCTGCGTAACGGGCAGGGGAATTAGGCAGCGCAGTTACGCAGATAGAATGAAAATCAGCAAATCAGTTAAGAAAATAGGGGGGCTGACAGCCAGTCTGCGTAACGGGCAGGGGAATCAGGCAGCGCAGTTACGCAGATGGGACAAAATCTGGGACGACCAAGTATTACACCCAGCTTGCCATGAGGCCGGCAAAGACTACAGATACGATGGAGACCGACACCATACCGGCGATAATCATCTTTGGCATGATGTTCTGCAGAAGAATTTCCTTCTCTTCCACGGTTTCACCGACAGCCTTGGCCACCTCGTTTGGAACAATAAAGGTCCCTGGGAAGCCAAAAAGGGCGGTGACACCCAGAGCAAAGGCCATGTACCAGCTGAGTTTAAAAATCTTGCCCACGAGGATGGAAATTAGAGCGCAGCAGGTTAGTCCTACGACAACCACGATAAGCAGAGGTTTTATCATGGACAATACCATAGACGGCGTCGTATTGGCCAGGCTGGCGAACACATTCACTAAGACCGCCCCAATGACAAAGGTAAAACCGTTGGCTTTGGTCAGTGACCCTTCTTCAAGAAAGCCGATTTCCCGGGCTATGACGCCGAGAATCAAACAGATTACCAGCGTATTGACGCTGCCGTCAGTGAGATTTGACAGCCATTGTGCCAGGCAGGCGACGACCGCCAGCTTAGCAATGACAAAGTTATCCCCGTTGTAATCTGCCGGCATCTGCGGAAAGATTCGCCAGGCGGGTTTATTCTCTGCAGTCTCCAAAGGTTTGTTTAAAGTCAGCGATCCAGAGGCAATCTGCCCCTTAAGGCGTAAAGCTTCTTTCTTGCAAAGAATGGAGGCAATTGGGAAACCGACAACGCCTTGGATGACTAGGATCAGAGAACCAAAGACGATGGTGTTTTCGCCAGCATTTTTCAGCGCTTCTGACATGACTAGAAAAGCAACCACGCCGCCGCCTAGAATTGGTGCGCCAATGAGGGCCATAGATTGGTCAATTATCAGGCCGCCGATAAAATATACGCCCAAGCAGATTGCCACGGTGGAGCACAGGACAATGACGACGGTCTTCCATTCTTTTAACAAATCCTGCATTTTAATCGTCGTTCCCATATGTACCAGGAGCAGGCCTACGGTTACACTTGCGAACAGCTTTAAGGATGCGTCGTCAAAGATGGTAGCAGGCAGGCCGTTCCAGAAACCGACTGCAAAGACGACAGATGCGACAAATAGCATAGAAATAATTGCCTTGGTCTTTGTGGCGATGATATCACCGACTGCGTAGACGATCATGATTATCGTCAAAGCGTATAATCCGTTCATAATAATTCCTTTCCAGATTCATTCTCTCTTTGCGCTATACTATGATTTTCCAGCCACTTAACGGCACAGAAGGCGTAGACAGCACTGCCATAGGGCAGGGCGTTTTCATCTAAACGGGCACTTGGATTATGCATGGAGTAGGAGTAACCTTCTTCAATGCTGCCCGCACAGACATTGGCAAAGAAGGTCGGGACATACTCGCATAGATTGGCAAAGTCTTCCGAACCCTTTACAGGAGGAATCACCTGCACCTTTTCCATGATCTGGCTGCAGTAGCCTGCCATTTCTTTTGCCAGTTCGGGATCGTTGATGTTCGGAGCAACGCCGCCCAGAAACTCGGTCTTTGCGTTTGCGCGCCAGCTTTCGGCAATGGATGTTGCAACCTCTGGAAGCCGTCTCCTGAGGTATTCTCTGTTTTCTCTTGTGAATGCTCTGAAGCTTCCCATGATTTCTGCTTCTTCCGGTATGATATTCGAAGCAGTGCCGGATGTCAATTTACCGATAGACAGGATGACCGGCTCATCGCAGGGGATCTCCAGGGAAATCAGCTGCTGGAGCGCAACGACGATGTTCGCTGCGGCGCTGGCAGCGGAGACGCCGAGATAGGGGGTGCTGCCGTGGGATGCTTTTCCTTTGATTGTAATGCGGAATTCGTCGGCCGAAGGCATCATCGTATGTGCGCTGTAGGCCAGACTGCGCGCGTGCATATCATAGTCGCCGCAGGGACCGAAGTTCATGTGAAGAGCCATGGCCGCGTCTACTTTTGGATAATCTAAAATACCTGCATCCAGCATCTTACGGGAACCGAGCAGCGTTTCTTCTCCCGCTTGAAACATTAATTTTACCGTGCCCTTTAACAAGTCAGCGTGTTTACGCAGCAAGGCCGCAGCAGCAAGGAGCATAGCGGTATGCGCATCGTGTCCGCAGGAGTGACAGGCGCCGGTCTGACAGGCAAAGTCAAGACCGGAGGTCTCCGTCTGCGGCAGGGCATCCATATCTGCTCTGAGCAAGATAACCGGCTGGCCGCTGCCTATGGTGCAGGTGATTCCTTCACCTAACAGGATTGGGGCGTAACCGAGAGACGTAAGCTGCTTTATGACGAAAGCTCTCGTCTTGGGCAGGTCAAAGCCTAACTCGGCATTCTCGTGAATGTAACGGCGATTTTCAATGATGTTATCCTTCATGGCAAAGGCTTCTTTTAGGAATAAATTCATGATTTCACCACCTTTCTAATTAAATTTTCTGAATTTATTGTACGTGATGAATTGCGAGGAGGGAAATAATTAGATATAATACTGTGATAAGGACAGCTAATAACCGTTAACAAGAGGGAGGTAGACCCGTGGAAATCAGACAATTATATTACGTATTGGAAGTAGCCAAATGCAACAGCTTTTCAAAAGCAGCAAATGCACAGTTTATTACCCAGCCAGCCATATCACAGCAGATCAGCGCTCTGGAAGAAGAATTGCAGGTCAAGCTATTTAAGCGAGACACCCACAGTGTGGTTTTGACAAAAGAGGGAGAGAAATTTTGTGCATATGCAAAAGATGTGGCAGAATCTATCGACAGATTGATGGCTGCTTTTCACCAGAGTACAACAAAAGACAAAACGGTTATCAAAGTGGGTGTGTTTCCCTTTTACAAGGCCGCAGGTTTGACATCAATTATCAACTCTTTTTTTGCAGCCAATCACAATGTCATCGGCAGCATTAAAGTAGAAGAAAACTATAGGGCCTATGAAAAACTGGAAACCGGGGAGTTGAATTTTGCTATTATAAAATCTCGCCTGGAAAATATCCAAAAATCCTGGGTGAAGTATGAGGTGCTGCGCAGTGAGAATTTAAACGTGCTCATCAGCCGGAAAAATCCTTATGCCCAGCGAAAAGTAATAGAACTGTCAGAACTGGGACAGTTTTCGCTTTTGACTGGCGACCAGGACTCTCATTTCTACAATGAGATGAGGGAACTTTATGAGAAGAATCACATTGACTTTAACGTAGCGTTTCTCAACACAGGCGAAGTGGATATGATGCTGGACATGGTGAAAGACAACATTGGGATCAGCCTGGTGACTGACAGTGTAGGCAGGGCTTATGAAAATGAAGAAATCGCCGCAATTCCCATCGAACCGAAGCAGGAAATTCTAACCTTCCTGGCCTATCCAAGAAAGCGGCGGCTGTCAGGCGCTTACCTGGCATTTAAGAACCATGTGATAGATGCGCATAGAAAGTAGAAAATATGTTGGTCCGCTTCTTGCATTAACCTATTCGTGTACTTTTTCTGTATTTTAATATATGGTATAATGGTTCCACAATCTAACGGCGTTGCCGCAATGTAGGAACCCTTGAATCATGTGCTGCGATTCTATATTCAGAGGAATGCACATGGTATAATGGTTCCACAATCTAACGGCGTTGCCGCAATGTAGGAACCCTTGAATCATGTGCTGCGATTCTATATTCAGAGGAATGCACATGGTATAATGGTTCCACAATCTAACGGCGTTGCCGCAATGTAGGAACCCTTGAATCATGTGCTGCGATTCTATTTTCAGAGGAATGCACATGGTATAATGATTCCGTAATTTTACGACGTTATCGAGAGGCGGGAACCCTTGAATCATGACGTTCGATTCTATTTCCAGAGGAATCGTCATGGTACAATGAACCGTATGATTTTTTATAAGGCGAGGTGGAGATGGACAACTACGATGCAAAAGCAATTGAATTATTGATGGACAGTATGAATCAAGGTATCGTCTATGTAGATGCCGCGCAGAAGATTCAAATCTGCAACAGAAAGGCGAAGGAAATTACGGGGATCGTGATAGATACCCATGCAAGCCACGATGCCGGACAGATCACGGAAGGAGATATCGTCATTATTGCAGACAATAAGCTGGGGGACGATGACGGCAATTTAGGCAGAGAAGAACTGGCACTACTGAATATTAATGACCTGGATATTCGCAGTGGAGATATGCTGGTAGCGGTGGGCGTTTACAAGAATAAAAAGATTGAACCGGAATTCAAGTACCTCCGGGAACACCAGCTAAATATACCCATGTGCCTGGATGTTAACTATTTTGGTTTTCATATTGCAGCCTCCATTGACACTGAAAAGAAAGAGACCTTGATTGTTGTCAACGACATCGGGTATAAGCTGAATTATTACTCTTCTGTAGGGAACATGGTTATCATCGATGGAACCACGGGAGACATTAAATTCTTTCAAGCCAAAGGATACAGCATCAGGAATGAAGATGCTGGAAATCTGCTGCGCGGGCAGCGCTACTTTGGCAAAGACCCGGAGGATACCGATTTGGACGTGACAGGGCGGCGTTTTTTAGATCTCTTCGACCAGTCGGCATTATCAGAACGCCTTTTTGCGGTGCTTGCGGGGCAGGAAGAACAAATCAGTAATCATCTCTATGAAATCAATAAAAGACCGTTTATCTGCAACATTGTGCCCTGGTGTAAGGCAGAGAAGCAAAGCATCGAAGGGGTCTTTTTGCTGATTCAAGATGCAGAACATCTGGAAAACCTGCTGGACGACAGAAACGAGATTATCAAACAGATTGAGGCCAAAAACGAGGACACGACAGAAATAGAAATGTCCTATCCGGAAAACGCCTTTGAAGGGTTTGTGGGGAAAAGTCACAAAGCGAGGGAAGTCAAGTATATGGCTTATAAGGCCTCGAAGAATCGTTTTAACGTCATCATCACAGGGGAGAGCGGAACGGGAAAATCAAAACTGGCAAAGGAAATCCATTTGATGGGGAATCCAGGCGCTCCCTTTGTGGAGGTCAACTGCAACGCCATTGCACCGACTCTTTTTGAGAGTGAGCTCTTTGGCTATGTGGGCGGAGCCTTTACGGGCGCTAAGACGGAGGGCAAGGTCGGTTTTTTTGAAGCTGCCAACCGGGGAACCATCTTTCTGGACGAGATTGGGGAAATCCCTCTCGATATCCAGGTAAAGCTTCTTCACGTTTTGCAGAACAAGATTATCTACCGGGTTGGTTCGTCGAAACCGATTAAAGTAGACGTCAGGGTGATTGCAGCCACAAATAAAAACCTTGAAGAGGAAGTGGCGCTGGGGCATTTTCGGCAGGATCTGTTCTACCGCATCAATGTTTTCCCTATCGACATTCCGCCGATCAGGGAACGAAAGGCGGACTTGTATCTGCTGATTAACCAGATTCTGAAAAAAGCCTGTGACACTTATGGACTGGAAACAAAACAGTTTTCCGGCGAAGCGCTGCAGAAGCTGATTTCCTATAACTGGCCGGGTAATGTTAGAGAGCTGGAGAATGCAATAGAGAGAGCCATTACGCTTTGTGAGTCCAATATTATTTACTCAGAACATCTGCGCATCGGCAAAGGTTCCATTCCAACGACCATGAAGGAGATGCTGGCAAAGGAAGAGGAGCGAATACTGGAAATGACCATGATTAAATACAACGGTGACAAACTGAAAGCAATGGAAGAGCTCGATATGTCGCGGACCGTATTTTACGATAAGCTGAAAAGGTACAACATAAAATATTAGAAAGGCGGAGGAAATAAGATGAAAATTTTTATATCAGCGGATTTAGAAGGCATTAATGGTGTTGCAGCGCCAGAAGACGTAGAAGAAACAGGCAGCGGTTATCAGCAGGCCAGAGTCTTTATGACGGAAGAGGTCAATGCGGTCGTCAGCGGCGCATTTGCCGGCGGTGCGACGGAAGTCGTCGTTTGCGATTCTCACAATGTCGCAGCCAACATCAAAGTAGAGCAGTTAGATGACAGAGCCCAGCTGCTGCGAGGAGATACCCGTGCTAATTCCATGGTTCACGGTCTCGATGAAAGCTTTGACGGTTTGATTCTTTTGGGCTATCATGCAAAGTTCGGCACGCAGAATGCTATCTTGGATCACACCTTCAGCCCGTCTATGATTCGGGATTTGAGGGTCAATGGTGTAAGCGTCGGCGAGTTGGGATTTAACGCCCTGTTTGCGGCAGAAAAAGGTGTTCCTTTGATTATGGCTACAGGAGACCAGTCCTTAGAAAAAGAAGCGAAGGATTTTTACCAGGAGGTAGAAACGGTCGTCGTAAAATATGCGGAGGGAAGATTTTGCGCCAGATGTCTGCCGAGAATCAAGACCCAGGATATGCTGGTGGAGACGGCCGAGAAGGCAGTAAGGCAGGCAAAAGAAAAGAAGCCTGTAGCTGTGCCGGACTCTCTGGAAATGGAGATTACCTTTCAGCAGGTTAATCTTGCCGATGGAGCCATGAGAGTGACCGGCACCAGGCGGGCTGATGCCATGACTGTGGCTGTCAAAGCTGCTGATATGGAACAGCTGATGGCAGTCAGACAGGTGCTTTTTAACGCCGCCGCCGGCTTCTATAATCCTTTATTCTAAAAACGATTCTTTGATATGTATTTTCTTGGCGGCCGGGCAGGAATACGAGCGATGATATCGTTTTTATTGGTTCCTGCCAATTTGGCCGCTTCTTCTATCGTCATGGAACCGTCCTGCCCGTTGCCGTAAATGATTGCTTCCATTCCCACCGCCACATTAGGTACGTCGGTCACATCGGCCATGCACTGATCCATGCAGATGACGCCGACAATAGGGGCTTTGATGCCGTTTACGATTACATAGCCCTTGTCCCGCAGATTGCGGGGATAACCGTCGGCATAGCCGAAAGGCAGGGTGGCGACAATGCTGTTACGGGAGGCTTTCCATAGATAATCGTAGCTGACCCCTTCACCTTTTGGAACAGTGTGCAGCTGAGCGATTGCTGTGCGGAAAGTCAGGGCCTGCTGGACTGGCAGGAAACCGATGTGAAAACCGCGCATTCCGTAAATCAGAGCACCAGGTCTCACCATATTCATGCGATAACGGGGATAATCTACGGTGGCAATGCTGTCAGCGATATGTTTGTATTTGAATTCACAGCCCCGGTGTTCCAGGACTTCTATAAAATTGCAGAAAGTCTGATACTGTTTCTCATTTTCTTCTTCATTGACCAAAGCCAGGTGACTGAAAATACCCTCCACTTCTACATGTTCTACAGCACAGATTTTGCAGATTTCATCTGCATAGGCGGCGGAAGGCTCTTTACCTAGTCGATGAAAGCCTGTATCCACCTTGATATGTACTCGGGCAGGCTTGTTCAGTCCTTTGGCCAGAGAGCCCAGAAGCTGAGCCTGCTCTAAGGAGAATACCGTTTGCGTAATATTTTTTTCTACCACGTGGTGCAGTAATCTGTCAGGGGTGTACCCCAGAATAAAGAGAGGGTAGCTGGGGAAGATTTCTCTCAGCTCCAGAGCCTCAGTCAAAGTTGCTACTGCCAGATATTTAACGCCGCATTTCATCAGAGTCGGTGCAATGGAGACGGCGCCATGGCCGTAGCCGTTAGCTTTGATTACCGCCATGACAGAAATTTCTGTCCCCGCCATTCTGCTAATTAGTTTCATATTTTCTTCAATTTTGTCTAAGTCCACGATAACCTGTGTGTCGCGAAGCTCTTCTCGTTGTTCTGTCATTAACTGTTCTCCTCCTCTAATATCTTTAAAACTGCCAACACCTCCGTTAAGATGCCCACTCTGATGCATTCTTCGTCCGGATTAAATCGATCGCTGTGAATCGGGTAGGCCGCTTGTTCGCCTGGTCTGCGTGCACCGATGTTATAGTAGAGTCCCCTTGTACCGTGGCAGAAGTAAGCGAAGTCGTCGGCTCCCAAGCTGGGTTTTGTGCAAAGGTGCACGTGGTCACTGCCTAAAGCTTCTTCGCAGACAGGTTTGACCCAGGCAAGCAACTGCTCGTCGTTTTCCAGCGAGGGGTAGCTATCATGGAATTCTACACGGCAGGCAGCGCCATAGGCCTTAGCGGTGGACAGGCAGATTCCTTCTATCTGTTCCTTGATAAAGCTGCGATGTTCCATGTTCAGCGTGCGGATAATGCCGGAGAACTTTGTCTCACCGGAAATAATGTTATTTTTCGTACCGCTGTGGAACTGGCCTACAGTAATTAAAGCTGCCTCTGCCGGATCAATTTTCCTGGTGATAATCGATTGCAGAGCGCCGACCATGGCACAGGCCGGCAGCAGGGAGTCAATGCCGTCAGAAGGATGGGCGCCGTGGCACGATTTTCCTGTAACTGTAACGTAGAACTCACAGGAAGCCGCATTCATAGCGCCTGGAATGAACTGAATGGAACCTGCATCGACAGCAGTATCCACATGCAGACCGATGACACTGGAAATCAAGGGATTTTCCAGGCAGCCTGCATCGATCATCTGCTTTGCGCCGCCAATGGTCTCCTCAGAAGGCTGAAATAAAAGGCGGACGGAACCGGATAAATCCTCTTTTAACTCATTTAAAATGCGGGCAGTGCCTAAGAGAATGGCAGTATGGATATCATGTCCACAGCCATGCATAATGCCTGGCTTCCGGGATTTGAAGGGCACGTCGGCCAGTTCTGTCAGCGGCAGGGCGTCCATGTCCGCTCGAACACCGACGCCGCGAGATCTGACTTTTCCATAGATCGTGGCGCAGACGCCGTGTCCGGCGATGTTACTTTGATATGGAATTCCAAGCCTGTTCAGCTCAGCCTGAATCATGGTGCTGGTGTTTTCCTCTTGCTCACTGCGCTCAGGATACATGTGCAGTTCCCTGCGGAAAGCGACTACCTGCTCAAAGATTTCATCTACTTTCTTTTTTAGTTCTTGTACATGATATGTCATCGTTACCTCCATCTAGTTGATTTGATATCTTTGCTATATTATAATGCAATTACCATGCCAAAGTCAGAATATCTTGGCATAAATATTGCTTTTATATAATTATATATAAAATGAGGAGGATGAGAATATGAGAATCATAGATATGCACTGCGATACATTGATCGAAGGGTGGAGGCATCCAGAGCGGAGTTTCGTTGATGGAGACACCTCCATTAACCTGAAGCTATTGAAAGAAAACGATTCCCTGGTGCAGTTTTTTGCCATGTACCTTTCCAGGCAAGAGATGGCGACGATAGACCCTTATGATATACTAAAAGGTATTTACGCTTACTATACAAAGGTCATGGAGGACAACCGGGATGCAATCAAGCCAGTGTTTAGCGTCCAGGATATTGAAAAAAACAGAGAGGCTGGTATTTTATCTGCTTTTTTGACCGTGGAAGACGGTGTTTTTATTGACGGCAAAATGGAACGAGTGGAAGAGGTGTACGATATGGGCGTCAGACTGCTGACGCTTCTCTGGGGCTATGAAAATTCTGTCGGCTATCCGTGCAGCGACGATCCCGAGATACATCAAAAAGGTCTCAAGCCATTTGGCATCGAGGTAGTGGAGCGCATGAATGAACTGGGCATGATCATCGATGTATCGCATATGTCGGAAGGCGGTTTTTACGACGTAGCAAAATACAGCAAAAAACCTTTTGTCGCTTCTCATTCCTGTGCTAGGGCGCTATGCAACAATAAGCGGAATTTGACCGATGATCAGCTGAAAACCCTGGGCAATACAGGCGGGATGGTGGGCATTAACTTTGAATGCTCCTTCTTGCAGGAGGGCTCGGAGCATGCGACCATAGAGCAGATTATTCAGCATTTGGCATATATGAAAAACAAAGCGGGCATTGAGGCAATCGGCTTTGGGTCCGATTTTGACGGCATCGACGACAACGGCGAACTAGTCAATTACAGCGGATTTTCCAGATTGCTGGCTGAGATGGAGAAAACTTTTACATATGACGAAATTGATAAAATATGCAGTCTCAATGCTTTGAGAGTAATCAAAGATGTAATTGGGAAATAAATTGTATTTTCTGTAAACATATTATATAATATATAATATGTTTATACAAGATAGCTTAGTATTTAACTTAGGATAAGAGGTGAGTTTCTATGGAAAAAGACCCGAACAAAGAAATATTGGATAATATAAAAAAGGAAAATTTTACGGTGTATCGTCAGAAGAGGAGATGGAGTCTTATGTAAAGCAGAAGAACCAACAGCAGAGAGCTGACGGTGTCGTAGATAAAGACAATTTTCATTCAATCAATTTGAAAGAAAAACCGGATAATGAAACAAAGAAGGCCAGGCTCAAAATAAACGCTTGGGGAATTGCCATCATTGTTGCGATTGTGGTCATCGCGATTCTTGCGTGCATGAAAATTGCAAGCTAGGAACTGATGAAAAGTGGTGGAAGAAATGTCGAAAGATCCATTGAAAGCCATAGGCGATTATCTGGAATAATACGGTGCTTATAAGGCATCTACAAAAGAATCGGTCGCGGAATATGTGGCAAAAGAAAACCGCAGGCAAAGGCGAGAAGGGCTGATCAGTGAAGACCAGAAAGACACCATCCATCTGAAAGCTGTGCCGACAGCAAAACTTAAGACATGGCACAAAGCCTTGCTGGCAACAGGAGTCATCATAATAATAGCTGCAGTATTTTACTGCATAAAACTTGCCAACTGACTATGGCAGAAAAAGAAAGGAACATAAGAATGAGGACAATCATTACAATTGCTGGCATTCTCATCATCATTCTGTCTTTTATATATATCATGAAGAATCCAAAACAAAGCCTTATGGATGCTCTGATGGCAAAAAGAAGACAAGGTAAGCGAGAAGAAAAAACAGATGAATCCAATCAAAATAAATAACCATCTTTTCAGGCCCTGTTGGTGCTCAGACCAACAGGGCTGCTTTATGCGATTCATTACTTTAGTGATTTTGAAATAAGACGATGATGACTGTAATTGGTGTAGCACAGCTCATAAAAAAGATAACAGCAAGAAAACCGTAGGCAATTGTGACGAACTTCCATTTGTTGCTGTATCCAGGCAGTACCTTGAACTTTTTAACAACCCTAATATCTTCGTTTGCCTTCAGCATCTTATAGAACTTATCAATCTGAACGGCTTCTACTATCCCGTCTCGGAAAAAGGGGAGGAAAAAAATTGGCTGTTCTGTTTTTGGATCTGCGTTCTGTGAGGCGAAGAACTTTACGCCAAAGGTATCTAAGACCGCTAGCTTTGCATTCTCCAAATGCAACGTTTTTTTTGTCCTCAGCAGAGTGTTGTGATAAATTAGTTTGCTTTCATCATAGGTACTGTAGCAGAACTTATGTCCTCTGAACAGACAGATAAGAAACGTAAATAATACGCCGTAAAGCAGTAAGGTAAGGGGAATGTTGGTGGCTTCATAGTATCCTTCAATTTTAAAGACTATGATTTCCACCATGATGATGAATCTCAACAGGATGTAGAGAAAGCAAATAAGTATAAATATTTGTTTCGCTAGATTGGTGTAATGATATTGTATTTTATTCATAGAATGTTCTCCTTTTACCAGATGATTGCACATATAATTATTAAAGCAAGAAATATGCCTTTCTACAAGGGGGATTTTTCGTACATATTGTTCAATATAATCCTAAAAACGGGATCAATGGTCCGTAAAATAGGACGAAATTAACGATAAAATCCTCAAGCCTGGCAAAATCCGCTAAAATAAACCCAGTTATAATTGGCATAGATATTGCTCTATAGATGTTATCCTGATAAATTTACAATTTTTAGATTATTTATGGAAAGGAGGTAGAGATTCCACATAGCATTGTCGGAATTAACTTTTACGCAATTATATAGGTGAAAATATTTTAAGGAGGACACGATATATGATGAATTATATTTGGGTGGCACTGGTTGTCATCGCAGTAGTCGCCGGCGGCGTTACTGGAAATATGCAGGGGCTGTTGGATAACCTTTTTAAGTTTGCGGGTGAAGCTGTCAATATAGCTATTGGCCTGATTGGCATTATGGCGTTTTTCTGCGGGCTGATGAAGGTCATGGAAAGAGCCGGTCTCTGCGAAAAGCTGGGCAAGGCCATTTCTCCAGTTATGCGGCTTCTGTTTCCCGGCGTACCGAAAGACCATCCGGCAAACTCAGCCATGGCGCTGTACTTTGCAGCTAATATCCTGGGAATCGGCAATGCCGCAACCCCGTTCGGAATTAAAGCGATGCAGGAATTGCAGACCTTGAACAAGACGAAGAACATAGCGACAGATGCCCAGGTCATGCTGTTAGCAGTAGCTACAACTTCCATTACGCTGATACCTGTAACTGCTATTGGACTGCGCGCTAGTGTACAGACTGCAGGCGCTGCTGAAATTATTGCACCAGTTATCATCGCAACGACAATTTCTACAGTTACGGGAATTTTCTTTACAATTGTATTTGGCAAGATGAAGAGATTTAAATACGACGCTATTATTGAAAAAGAAATTGCGGCAGGAACTTTAGAAATCAATGAAGACTACATTGGAGACGATCCGATCGTACTGCCAGAAAGTTATAAATCCGTTAACGCTGAAGAAGAAAAAGTCGCATGGTAAGGAGGTAAGGTCATGACAGCAGCATTAGAAACAATATCCGTATGGGCCATACCAGTGGTCGTAGCAGCAGTTTGTTTATATGCAATCTGCAAGAAGGTTCCCGTCTATGCAGTATTTACGGAAGGGGCGAAGGAAGGCTTTTCTACAGCAATTATGATTATACCTTACCTGGTAGCCATGCTCTGTGCGATCGGTATGTTCAGAGCGTCAGGCGCTATGGATTGGCTGTGCAGTCTGCTGCAGCCGTTAACAAACTTAATCAACATGCCGGCAGAGGTTCTTCCAATGGGTATCATGAGATCCTTCTCTGGCGGCGGCGCTGAAGGCATGATGGCAGAGTTGCTTCAAACTTATGGCACACAGTCACAAATCGGCAGAATTGCATCTGTAGCCCTTGGATCAACAGAGACCACATTCTATATCGTAGCAGTGTACTATGGTGCAGTCGGCATTACAAATGCAAGACAGTCTGTAGCAGCTGGGCTGTTGGGAGACCTAGCATCCCTGATTGCGGCTACGGTAATTGTAAACGTCATGTGGTTTTAACAGATAGGAAACTAGAAATGAAATATCCAAACAAACTAAATAAGGGCGATACCGTAGGCTTGATCTGTCCTTGCTCTGCAATTAAGACTGAGAGAATTGGGCAGTGCGTCAAAGCGATGGAAGACCTGGGGTACATAGTGAAAACCGCGGATAATCTGGACACGGATTATGCCGGATATATGGCCGGCAGCGGAAAAGTACGCGGAGAATGGATTAATAAGATGTTTGCCGATCCAGAAGTAAAGGCGATCTTCTGTATCAGAGGAGGAGACGGCGGCAGCCGCGCTATGGAATATCTGGATTATGAGGTAATAAAGAATAACCCCAAAATCTTTGTCGGCTACAGCGATGTAACCAGTATGCACCTGGCAATTACGCAGAACTGTGGATTTGTCACTTTTCACGGCCCCATGGTGTCATCTAATATCGTAGACGATTTTGACGATGACACCAAAAAATCCCTATACGAGGCAATCAACGCTGACGGCGCTTACGAGTTTAAGAACCCAAAGGGCTTTGCTTTAGAAGTCCTTCACGAAGGCAGGGCCTCTGGCAAACTGATTGGCGGCAACTTATCGCTGCTTTCAGCAAGCATAGGGACGCCATACGAAGTGGATACGAAGGGGAATATCCTTTTCATTGAAGAAGTCTTAGAACAGATGAGCAAAATAGAGAAGTGGACTTACCACTTGAGGAATTCTGGCAAATTGAGAGAATGCAGCGGCATTATTTTAGGGCAGTTTACTCATTGTGAAAACAAAGAGTGTCCAGAATATGACGTAATAAAATGCTTAACAGATATTTTTGAGGGCTTGGATATACCAGTCATGTATAATATACAGTCGGGACATGGAAATCCAATGATGACTCTGCCCATGGGTGCAGTCTGCAGCATGGACACTGCTTCAAAGAAGATTACTTTTGAAGTAGAACGATAAGAATCATTTAGGGCGGTAAATTCTCTTACCGCCCAATAAGAACGAAAATAAGCAGCCCTTTGGGCATCAAATATAAATTCATGCAAAAGAAGAATACGAATTAGGAGATTAAAAAATGTTTAGAGAAGTAAGAGACAATACGTTGTATTTTGACGGATGTAATACTGTAGAGCTTGCGAGAAAATATGGCACGCCCCTATACGTTTATTCGGAAAGAGATATCATAGGAAGATTTAACGAATTAAAGACGTGCTTTCTTGAGAAATATCCCTGTACGCGAGTCGCTTATGCCGCCAAAGCGTTTTTTCCAGTAGCCATGGCCAAACTGGTAGCTAGAGAGGGAATGTGCGTGGACGTCGTATCTGGCGGCGAACTGTATACGGCGATCAAAGCCGGTTTCCCCGCAGAGAAAATTGAATTTAACGGCAATAATAAACAGAGGGCGGAGATCACGATGGCTGTGGAATATGGAATCGGCAGAATCATTGTCGACAGTCTGCAGGAATTGACTTTGATAGAAGATGTATGCCGTGAAAAGGGAAAGAAGATGAAAATTCTTTTTAGAATCACACCGGGCGTAAAAAGCAGCAGCCATGACTACATTGTCACGGGGAAGAAGGACTCAAAATTTGGTATACCCCTAGATGATGAAGTGATTCTGCCGCAGGTTAAAGCGGCCATTGACTCTGAGTTCGTTGAATTTTATGGACTGCACTTTCACGTAGGATCACAGATTTTAAACAATGATTCTCATCTGCAGGCCCTTGATGTTATGCTCGACCTGGTCACAAAGATCAAAGTCGAGTTTGACTGCGATGTGAAGGAGCTTAACGTTGGCGGCGGCTTTGGCGTCACGTATGTGGAGGAAAAGAGACCGCCATTTAGTTATTACCTGGACCCAATTATGAAAAAAATTGATAATTACTATGACGAAAAGAATCTGCAAAGGCCGAATGTGGTCATTGAGCCAGGAAGAAGTATTATTGCGGAGGCGGGCATTTCTCTTTATACTATAGGCAGTATCAAAGACATCAAAGATATTAGGAAATACGTCTCTGTAGACGGCGGCATGACGGATAATATCAGACCGGCATTGTATCAAGCAGAGTACACGGGCTTGATTGCAAATAAGGCTAATGAGGAGAAAACAGAAACGGTGACGATCTGTGGGAAATGCTGTGAGTCAGGTGATATTTTAATTAAGGATCTTAAAATCGCCCATCCAGAAAGGGAGGATATCTTTGCTATCTTTTCCACTGGTGCATATGGTTACAGCATGGCCAGCAACTATAATAAAAACCTGATACCGGCAGTGATTATGGTCAGCAAAGGAGAGGACCGCTTAATTGTGAAACCTCAGACATATGAAGACTTGTTACGGAACGAAATCATATAGCAGAGAAGAAAGCACAACTTTATAAATGAGTTGTGCTTTCTTCTTCAAAACCTTGAAAAAGGGCAGAGAGATGACATACAATATCAATGGAAATAAGCAGGCGCGAAACATAAATAGGAGTGACGAGAATGAAATTTACAAAGATGCAGGGAGCAGGAAACGATTTTATCGTGATTAACAATATAGAGGAGCAGTTGTCAACAGAGGATTTTAGCGGATTGGCGAAGAAACTTTGCCAACGTCGCATGGCAATTGGCGCCGATGGCCTGATGGTTGTGGAAAAGCCAGTCGAAGGCGGAGACTTTAAGATGCTTTTTTACAATGCTGATGGCAGTCTGGGAGAAATGTGTGGGAACGGCGCCAGATGTATCGCCAAATATGGATTTGAAAATCATCTGGCTGGCCAGACGATCAATATTGAAACGACTGCCGGAATGGTCAAAGCTTGGAAGCTAGACCGGATCAACTATAAAGTTAGGCTGAACGATGTGAGCAGATTGGAATTGAACATGGAATTAGAGGCCTGCGGCCAGGTATACTCATGTGCCTATGTGGAACTGGGAGACCCGGGGATTCCCCATCTAGGATTGGAAATGAAAGGCCTGAGAACCCTTACACCTGCGCAGCTCTGGACTTTGGGCAGCGCTTTGCGTTGTCATCCGGCACTGCCAAAGGGAGCCAATGTGAATTTTTACGAGATCACAGGAGAAGACCAGGTCTTTGAACGGACCTTTGAAAGAGGAGTAGAAGACTTTACCTATGCCTGTGGAACGGGTACTGGGTCTGTCGTTGCGGTTCTAACAGAAAAAGGCCTATGCAGCGGCAAAAACGTCAAAGTTTCCATGACAGGGGGAGATTTGCTGATTGACGTAGTAAAGGACAAAGGCCGCATTACTGATTTGTATTTAAGCGGTCCCGCCGTCATCGTGGCAGAAGGGGAAACTGGCGAAATCATAGGATAATAGAGCGAAGGAGGCGAAAAATGAACGAAAAAGGTAATTTAGTAAGACTCTTGGATTTGGACGATGATTTTATCATCGATTTAAAATATGCGACAGCAGATAATTTTACAGGACAGAAGATCTATAACTCCAACGACTGTTATATGGACCGGCACACGGCGGAGATTTTGATACGTGCGAAAAATATTTTCACTAAGGACGGCTATCGTGTTAAAGTGATGGATGCCTACCGGCCAATCAGCGCTCAGGAGAAGTTTTGGCAGATTCTGCCCGACGATAACTTTGTGGCCAGACCTCCGGACATGGCGAAGCTGAAAGTCTTTCGGCCTACACACCTTAATGGGCTATGCGTTGACGTTACGTTAACAGATATGACTGGAAAAGAACTCGAGATGCCGTCAGCTTTTGATGACTTTTCTGAGAAAGCCAGCCTGCTGTGCCAGGAAACCTCGGAACAGGGCAGAAAAAATGCGGCATACATGAAAGCGGTTATGGAACGTGTAGGATTTCAAGCTTACAAGAATGAATGGTGGCATTTCTATGATGTCTCCACAGAGCCGACACCATTTATGAACTTTCAAATATGAATGAAAAAATCCTGCAGCGTGGATGATTGCCACTGCTGCAGGATCTTTGCTTATTTTGTATAGTTGTCGAAATATCCTTGGATATAGATGAACGGTGTTCCTTTGTCGCCGCTGCCGCTGGTCAAATCGCATAAGGAGCCGATCAGGTCGGTAAGTCTTCTCGGTGTCGTCCCCTGCGCGACCATAGAATCACCAAGCTCTTCGTCCTTGTGTTTTATGTACTCGCTGATTGCAGCCTGCAGTTCTTCGCCCTTGAGATCTGCGAATTCGTTGTCTGCCAGGTATTTGAGCTTTACTTCATTTGGAGTTCCCTCCAGACCTTTTGTATAGCCTGGGGAAACCACAGGGTCAGCTAACTCCCAGATCTTACCTACAGGGTCCTTGAATGCACCGTCTCCATAGACCATGACTTCGATGGTCTTTCCTGTCAGTATATTGATCTTCTTCTGGATTCCGTCGACAAACTCCTGGCAGTGAATCGGAAACAGCTTGATGGAGTCTTCCGTAGATTTATTGGAGCCCAGAAGTCCATATTTGTCGTTATAGCCACTGCCGTCTACGCTTGCTGTCAATATGTCGTCCATGCCGCAGACAATTTCAGCACCAGCTTCCTTGAGCAATCTCTTTGTTCTCACTCTCGTATGAATATCACAAGTCAGAACTCTCTTCGTATAATTCAAAATGGTTCTAGGGTTGTTGGAGAAGATGACCTCTGCTTCAGCCCCTTCTTCTTCGATAATGCCCTTGTAGTAATTCACGTAATCCATGCCAGTAAAAGTATGGTTTGATTTACCGAAGAGTTCTTCGAACGTTTCCTGAGACAAAACATCTGAATATGGATTGATGTTCTTGGCATCTAATAAATCTAAGTCTACCAAGTGATTTCCTACCTCGTCTGCCGGATAGCTGAGCATCAGAATGACCTTCTTTGCGCCCTTTGCAATACCGCGAAGGCAAATGGCAAATCTGTTTCTGCTGAGAATTGGGAAAATAACACCGATGGTCTCTCCGCCAAGTTTTGCTTTCACATCAGCCGCAATCTGTTCTTTGGTAGCGTAATTCGCCTGCGATCTGGCCAATATCGATTCTGTAACTGCCAAAACATCTCTATCCTGAATTGTAAACTCTCCAGAATTGGCGGCATCCATAACAGTGTCGATGACAATCTGTGAAAGATCCTCGCCTTCTTTTATGATAGGAGCTCTCAGTCCTCTTGATACAGTTCCTACTTTTCTTTCCATGTTACATCTCTCCTTTTATTCGATCTATGCCCATGTTCGCCAATTCATCGGCACGATTATTCATGGTTGTTATATATTCAAAATCTTCAAAAGTGAAACGACTTCCGTTCCAGCTTACAAACTTCTCGTAAAGCTTATCAAAATCTGTAGATTTGCTTTTCAGATTGACATGGCCTTTTACCCTATAGAATTTTACATCATGTTGCCTCACTAATGCAAGTAATTCTCGCCAAAGTTCTTGATTTTCCACAGATTTCCTGGCAGCGTTTTTCCATTTGTTCTTCTCCCAGCTCTCATACCACTTTTCTCTGAAACAATTGGCGACATAGGCGCTGTCCGTAAACACCTCTACAGTCTGTCCCCCTTGATTCAATGCCTTAAAAGCTTCTATTACTGCAGTCAGTTCCATGCGGTTGTTAGTCGTATTGGCTTCTCCGCCGAACATTTCTCTTTTGTGTTCGCCAAATTCTAAAATAGATCCCCATCCGCCGACATTTTCGCTGCTCTGATTACCTGAACAGGCTCCATCTGTATAAATTCTCAAAATCGTCATCTTTTTCCCCTTTGTTGAAATTTTTAACATATATATTATGCCTTATTTTACCGGAAAGTACAACAAAGATTGGAAAATTTTGTGGTTAATAATATATTCGCCGATTGTTACGAAAAGGTAATCTTTCCTTGGTGTTTCGTTACGAAAAGGTAACAACCTTAGATCGAGCTAGCAATTATCAATAAATTTTGTAACGTAAATTACATTTTTAAACATTGAAATTTCAAAGGATAGAGGAAATATGACAAAATTATTTGAAAAATACAAAACTTTGGCATGAGAATCGCAATTATGTCAGTACCAAAATACAGGAGGTTAGATACATGCAAGTGAAAGAGAAATATTTGAATTTCTATTATGAGACGATTGGTCAGGTTGAAGAGCCCAAGATAGATCCGAGAAAGACGGCCCTTTTGCTAGTCGATCTGCAAAATGAGTTTGTACTCAGAGATTTTGGAGAGGCTCTACAGTTTAAAGAAGCAGGAGAGTGGGAGCGATGGATTCCATTTCACGACAGACTGGACGATATTGTAATTCCCAACAACAAAAAGCTTTTAGATTTCTTCAGATCAAATAATTTGATGGTAACTTACGGAAGAATTGCCTGTTTGCGAGAGGACGGGGAGGATCGATCCCCGGTGCAGAAGTCAGAAGGCTGGAACGGCATGCTGATTCCGGTCAATAGCTACGCCGCACAGATGATAGAGGAACTGGCTCCACTGGAAAATGAGATTGTCGTAAACAAGACGACAGATAGTGTGACCACAGGTACGAACTACCTGACACTGCTGCAGTTTATGGGCATTGAGACAGTTGTCGTAACAGGAATTGTAACCGATCAATGCGTAGCAAGCACTGTCAGAGGTTTGGCAGACGCAGGCTTAAAAGTCATCTGTGTAGAAGATGCCTGTGCTGCCGGCAGTCAGGAACTTCACGATGCAGAGCTGAAAATTATGAGTGTCATCTATTGTGATGTCCTGTCCACTGACGAAACAATTGCGTTAATTAAAAAGAATTTATAAGAGGAGGACGACATGGAAAACGGTTTAAGAAAGGAACTGAAGCTATCTGGCATGATAGCTATGGCCGCTGGCGGCATGATTGCAGCCTGGATGGTCGAAATCAAATACTGGTTCGAACTCAGTGGACCAGGCGCGGTATTTTCCCTAATTACATGTGCAATTTTAATCTTACCTTTATGTTTTATTTATTCAGAAATGACGAGTATGATGCCTTATGCGGGAGGGCAAAACATTTGGATTACCAACGCTTTTGGCTGGAATACCGGGTTTGCATCCTGCTGGCTGATTATGCTGCTTTATGTCATGGCCATGCCGACAGTAGCCTACGGCATTGCCAGTATGCTGGGGTACATTTTTCCAGTTACGGCATTGCAGGTGAAGATTATTGCAGCCGTCATCTTGGTGCTGTGGTTTTTCTTAACCAACAGGGAATTAAAGGTGTTGGCACGACTACAAAATATCCTGTTTTGGAGTACGCTGGTCATTAGCGTCGTCGCCTCGTCAATCTTTATTCTCAGCGGCAAGTGGCATTATTCTAATATAACCCCGTGGTTCTCCAATGGCACTGCCGGTTACACCGCTGCAATAGGATTATTGATTATGAAGTTTGTAGGATTTGATCTGATTCCACAGCTATCTGAAGAAGCAAAATTTCCTAAGAAGGACCTGTGGAAAGCCTTTGTGGGTTCCCTTGGCTGTACAGTCCTAATCTATGGCTTAGCGGTAGTGGCGGTTGGCGGCATTGTTTCAAATCAATGGGTTGCAGAGACGGACATTGTAGACCCGAGGGTCGCTGACATCCTCGGTATGCATTGGCTGGGACTGATTATTGTAATTATGGGATCCTTGACCTGTATTACGACGCTGTCCTCTTTCTGGCTCAGCGCATCCAGAATTCTGTACGGTGCGGCAAAGCAGCACCAGATGTCGCCGAGATTCGGCAAATTAAATAAGCAGGGACAGCCACAGTTTGCAAATGTAATCGTGGGAATCCTATCCGTTTACTTTACTGTCTTTGCGCCAGACGCTTGGATTAACTACATCTATACCATTTACGGCGTCGCTGCAGGGGCGGTATACATGATGGTGACACTGTCGTTCCTGAGGACGAGAAAACTACATCCAGACTGGCCGAGACCATATAAGGTAAAAGCGGGAACTTTAATGGGCGTTATAGGCATCATCTTTTGCTTATGGGTTCTATATTCGTCAATTACTGCCATGGATATAGGCGCCTGGATTGTTCTGGCGATCTATGGAGCACTGGGAGTCGTTCTCTGGGGTTATGCAAAGTATCATCAGAAGATAGATCCAATTGGCTGGGCGCCGGTAGAACTGTCTCCAGACACCGTTGATTCCGGTGATACAAATCAACGAGACGCATAATATGTAGATACCACTTTTTTCAGCCTAGGGACAATTCCCTGGGCTGATGTTAAAATAATAGGAACGATATAGAAAGGAACAGCATGAAAAAAGTGAAATTTAGAAAATCACTAGCGACAAATATAATCGTGATCTTTATGGTTTTTAACATCCTTTCTATTGTTCTGTTTACATATTATGTGACGATAAAAGAAGAGAGCAAATCAACAGAATATGCGAAAAAGAGCATGCAGGAAATCGTTGACGAAAAGAGCGAACTGATTGCAATTACCTTTGATCGAATTAAGACTCAGGTCGGTCTGCTGGGCATATGGACGGAAAAGCTGCTGCAGGACGAGACGATCTCCCAGGATTTATCAGCAGAATATGTGCTTCGAAAGGATGGCACCATCGTACGAAAACGGGATGAATCTGTGTCTATTACGGCACAGAGCAACATCATGGTGCCAAAAACAACGGTGAAAACGGCTGAACTAATGAAGGAAATCAATTTGACCGAGGAATTAGATGAAGCATTTGCACAGATTCTGGAGAAAGAAGACGTGACATGGGCGTATATTGCTACAAAGGATAATTTATTAAGGTGCAGTCCTTATAGAAAGCTGCAGGATGACTTCACCAGCGACCATAGCCAAATTAAAGATATTTTCTATACAATGGCTAACGAAGAAAACAATCCCCAGCGTAAGCCGGTCTGGACGCCGCCTTATACCGATTACCTGGGAACGGGATGGACCATGACCTGCTCACAGCCAGTTTATGATGCGAATGAC
The DNA here is from genome assembly GCF_900086585.1 of Emergencia timonensis. Classification (GTDB taxonomy): domain Bacteria; phylum Bacillota; class Clostridia; order Peptostreptococcales; family Anaerovoracaceae; genus Senimuribacter; species Senimuribacter timonensis. Next base: position 303,635 of record NZ_FLKM01000008.1, on the reverse strand, counting down.
CAGCTATACGGCGTCATCTGTCTCGATCTGGCTATTGACAATATAAAAGAAAAGTATTTTGAGGGCTTTTCTTTGGGTGAATCAGGAAAAGTCTATTGGCTGGATCATGAAGGCAATATCCTATACCATACAGATTTCAGCCACGTCAAAGCAGATCAGGGGCAGGTATATGAAAAAAATATCTTTACAGAAGGAAGAATGTCGTCTGAAAGAGTAAATGCTCTGAAGGCAGCGTTAGATGAGGACAGCGGCATTGAAGTCTTCGGTGAAGATCATAGCCAGAAAATGATGGTCCATTCTCAAGTCCCGGGAACCGACTCTGCTCTAATCATCGAAATAGATATGAAGGAATATAAGACTACCAACGAATTCGATCTGAAAAAGGCAGGCATTCTTATCATCATTGACCTGTTTTTGGCTGCGGTCTTCGGACTTTTGCTGTATGATAAGTTCTCTCGGCCCATGAAGGATCTAGTCAACAGCGCCAACCGAATTTCTAAAGGGGATTACAGTTCCATCCAAGCAGAGCAGGAGGACTGTGAGGACACTTATTATGAAATTTCACAGCTAAATCAGGCCTTTATGGCCATGAACGACAGCATCGAAAGCTACACTGAAACGCTGCTGGATAAAAATCGTCAGATTAATACCATACTGGATACCATTGAAGGGACTTTGATGATTGTGGATATTGATGGTATGATAAAGATTCAGTCCAAAGTTTCGTCTGGTATCACGCAGGAGAATATTACCCGGGCAATTGCACAAGTCAATGAACAAAAACAGTATTTTACCGAACAGCTGATCGTGGACGGGGAAGTTTACAAGAACGTATATTACCCGATCATGAAGGAAACCGGCCTGGTCGATCAGGTTGTTATATCCAGCGAATGCATTACAAAGAGCATTTTATTGGAGAAAGAAATGCAGCAGCTCGAGAAGATGGCAGGCGTAGGGCAGTTGTCCGCCGCCATAGTTCATGAGCTGAAAAACGTCTTGGCGCTGATAAAGGGAGCAGCCTATATTCTGGACCTTTTGGACGAAAAGAAGACGGGTGCGAAGGAAATTGCCACCATCATGAAAGCCGTGGAGGAGGCAGAAAATGTGATAACGACTCTGCTGGATTTTTCGAGACGGGATTCCAGCGGCAGTGAGATGATTCATATTGGGACCCTGGTCAATCAGATTCTACTTCTATCTAAAAAAGAAACCATCGGCAAAAATATCGATGTAAGGTTAGATGTTGACGTCAGCTGCTATATTTATTCTTCCGGCAGAGAAGCTTTGAAGGTAATTTTGCAAAATATTATCATTAACGCAATTCAGGCAGTTTCTTGTGACGGGTGGATTGAAATCAGCTGTCACGAAATTGACAGCAGGGTGTTAATCCGAATTAGAGACAATGGAGGCGGGATTAGAATCGAGCCGAAAGAACGAGTCTTTGAACCATTTATGACGACAAAAGAACGAGGCACCGGCATCGGTCTTTGGATTACGAAGAGGCTCGTCGACTCACTAGAGGGCGAAATAGCAGTCACAGAACCGACAAATGGAGAGACGGAGTTTGTAATCTCCATTCCAAAGAACAGGAGTGAGTAAGTATGACCAAAATACCCATTTTACTAGTAGATGATGACAGAGAACTTCTGGAAGTATACGAAAAAATATTCAGACTGAAGGGTTTCCAGGTACTGTCCTGTGATAACAGTGAAGCGGCATTGACAATACTGCAGGAGCATAACGTGTCTGTGGTCATTTCAGATATCATTATGCCCAGAATGGACGGAATGGAACTTCTCCATGCCATCAAAAGAATACGTCCTGCAGTGGAAGTTATCATGCTTACGGCTGAGGGCTCTATTTCGGGAGCGGTAGAGGCTGTAAAGAGAGGTGCATTCTCCTACTTTGTCAAGCCGGCGGATATTGAAGAACTGATATCCAGCGTAAAAAAGGCGGAGGAGCTGGCCAATATAAAAGAGGAGAACGACACCCTAAAAGAGCATATTGCCAGTTTGTCTGACAGCAAGGATTTTATTGGCGTTTCTCACATTGCAGAAAACCTGCGTCAGAAAGCAGAGATAATTGGAAGAACTGACTCGGCAGTCTTGATAACGGGAGAGACCGGCACTGGCAAAGAAGTCCTGGCCAATATGATTCACAAGAACAGCAAAAGGGTGGGGAAACCCTTTGTCTGCGTCAACTGCGGGGCGCTGAATGAAAATCTAATTGAAAGCGAGCTGTTCGGCAGTGAGAGGGGAGCGTATACTGGAGCAGAAAAACAGCGAAAAGGCCGCTTTGAAACGGCAGACGGCGGTACGATCTTTTTTGATGAAATTGGGGAACTGAGTATGAACATGCAAGTAAAATTACTCAGGGTGCTGCAGGAGAAATCTTTTGAACGAGTGGGTGGATCAGAATCGATTAAGAGTGACTTTCGATTAATAACGGCTACCAATAGAGATTTAAAGAAAGAGGTAGAGGCAAATCGATTTCGGGCAGATCTGTATTACAGGATTAACATCATACCCATTGAGATCCCTCCGCTGCGAGAGCGTCGACAAGATATTTCGGTACTCTGCGAAAGTTTTTTGTTACAATATGCAAAAGAAATGAATAAAAAAATTAATTCCTTTGGTTCCCAATTGATTAAAATGCTGGAAAACTACGACTGGCCAGGCAATGTGAGGGAGCTTCGCAATATTATTGAGCGGCTGGTGGTATTATCCGTAGACGGAGAAGTAGACATTGAAGACTTGCCGGATGAAATTAGAGGAGCAGCAGAGATAGAGACCGTACCGGCAGACTTAAAGAATATGACCAAGGCCTTTGAGAAAGAATATATCACAGAGATGATAAACAAGCATAATGGAAATGTGGCAAAAGCGGCGGAGGAGATGTGCATTGCCAGGAAAAATTTATATAAGAAGCTGAACGACTATGGCATTAAATACAGAAAGAGACAAGAGTGATGGCGGATGTCACGGCAAAGGCACGAAAAGATTTTTCGCATTTATTGTAATGTTTTGGAAGATGCAGGTGCGCTATTTTACTTTCATGCCTTTGCCGTGTGACAAACCGATTTACAACTGGAACCTCGTATTTAATTGTGCTATAATGATTCCAAAATCTCACGGCGTTGCCGCAAAGTAGGAATCATTGAATCATGACGTTCGATTCTATTTCCAAAGGAATTGTCATGGTATAATGATTCCAAAATCTCACGGCGTTGCCGCAATGTAGGAATCATTGAATCATGAATTTCAATTCTATTCTCAAAGGAATATTCATGGTATAATGAACGCATCGATCCTACAGCTTTGCTGCAAGGAAGCGTTCATTGAATCATGAATCTCGATTGGATTTTTAAAGGTATATTCATGGTATAATGATTCCACGATTACAACGGCGATGCCGAACGGAAGAAATTATCTAGGAAAAGGATACGAGGTAAATTATGGCACTAAAATTTTGCTCTTTTGCCAGCGGCAGTTCTGGAAACTGCTATATGGTTAAAAGTGAACATACAACGTTATTGGTAGATGTTGGGATTACAGGGAAGCGGGTCTTCGCCGGGCTGGAGGAACGGGGTGTCACACCAGAAGAAATCGACGGCATTCTGATTACCCACGAACATATCGACCATGTGAGGAGTCTGAGAATGGTCAGCAAAAAGGCGTCAAATGCAGGCGTTTTTGCGTCAAATGGAACTTTGAACGTAATTGCAGACAAAATTCCAGAAGAGAGAGCCTATGGTGTCCCGAATAAAAGCCCTTTTTATATTGGAGATATACGGGTGAATCCTTTTCACCTCTCACACGATGCGGCAGAACCGACAGGATATTCTTTTGCCCACGACGGCAGACAGGTGACGATCGTTACAGATACGGGATTTGTCTCTGAAGAGATTTTTCACCAGGTGGAATCAGCAGACTTGCTGATTTTAGAGGCGAATCACGAGGTGAATATTTTGAAGATGGGGGCATATCCATATCCTTTAAAGAGAAGAATTTTAGGAGATGAGGGACATCTCTCCAACGAAGCGGCCGGTCATTGTCTTTGCCAAATGTTAAAAAAAAGAGTGCATGACAAAATCCCTCACGTGGTTCTTGCACATCTGAGCAAAGAGAACAATACGCCGGGCCAGGCCTACTTGACCATCAGAAACATATTATTTGAAGAAGACTTTTACATAGACAAGGATTTAAAATTAGATATTGCAAACAGGGACGAAGTAAGTCCATTTGTGGAAGTGTAAAAATTTTATGAATATTTCAGTCATATGTGTTGGAAAACTAAAGGAAAGATACTGGTCAGAGGCGATTGCTGAATACTGCAAGCGACTGAAAAGCTATTGCAATTTGGAAATTGTAGAGTTAAAAGAGTCAAGGCTGCCAGATAAGTCTGGTCCTGCAGAAGAAAAGGCTGTCAAGGAAACTGAGGGTGAAGAAATTCTCAAGAAGATAAAAGATGGCGTATATGTCGTCACGTTAGAAGTGAATGGCAGAGCAATGTCCTCTGAAAAGCTAGCTGAGAAAATTGAGAAATTAACGATTGATGGGATCAGCAATATTGCCTTTGTCATCGGCGGAAGTTTAGGTCTCAGCGAGGCGGTAAGCCGCCGGGCAGACCTTCAGTTATCTTTCTCTCAAATGACCTTTCCTCATCAGATGATGAGGGTCATTTTACTAGAACAGATATACAGAAGTTTCAAAATAATTCGAAATGAGACGTATCACAAATAATATACTAAAGTACTATTTACATTTTAAAAAAAAAGCATATAATGAGGTGTAGTTCAAAATGAACAGGGAAAAGTTTACAAGAGAAAAATGGAAGATTTTCTTCTATATGGTGGTTTACAGTTTGCTTTGTGAGGCCTTTTCCCTGTTTGTTTTTGGATTTGACTGGAGATTTACCTTTGGCTTAATAATGGGAATATGTGCAGTGACCGTTAATCTAACGGCTTTGGAAAAAGTTGTTGATTGTGCTATAGATGGAAAACAAATATGGTTGGCCTTCCTGCTTCACATGGGGAGGTTTTTACTTTTTGGGGTAACTGGCTATCTTTGTTACAGGATTGACATCATTGCATTAGCCGCATATGGAATCGGCGTATTGGGTCTGACCGTAGCTTCAGTGATTACATATGTGAAGGAGGGATAGAATGATAAACATTGACGAGCTGGGATCTCGTATTATCCTCAGTCTCGCAGATGGGAAACTGCTGATTACAGAGAGCACGCTCTTTGGCCTCATTCTTGCCGTAATATTAGCGGCAGTAGGAATCTGGCTGGGAAGCGGACTCAAAACTGTCCCCAAAGGGAAGCAGATCGTAGCAGAGACCATCGTCGGGTGGATCTACAAGTACACCCGTGAAAATATGGGAGAGGAAAATGAACATTTTGCCCCTTACATCGGAACAATCTTTGCGTTTATCGTCTGCGGCAGTTCTTTGGGCCTATTGGGTCTGAGGCCGATTACGGCAGACTTGAATGTGACCTTTGCCTTATCCGGGCTGACCTTTATTTTAATTCAGGCCAACAGCATAAGGAAACTCGGAGTAAGAGGAAGACTGCGGGAGATGTGTGATCCATATCCGTTCATGTTCCCGCTGAAGATTTTAGAAGATGTGACATTGCCAATTTCGCTCTCTCTGCGACTTTTCGGAAATATTCTGGGAGGCGTTATCGTAGTAGACCTGTGGATGAGCCTGATGGAGTTTTTGAGCAGCTTGCTGACGGACGTCCCGTTTTTGCGGGCAATCACTGTATTGCCGTTGAACGGTTTCTTCGATATGTTTGAGCCGGCGATTCAGACCTACATCTTCACCATGCTGACCATGGTATTCTTAACTACCGCCATGGAAGGCGTGTCATCAAGAGTTAGTAAAAATGATAATTAATAAATGGAGGTAAAAAAATGGGTATTATAGCAATAGGAGCAGGCATCGCAATCGGCCTGGCAGCATTAGGTATCGGTATCGGTCAGGGTTTTGGACTGAGAGGCGGCCTGGAAGGGATTTCAAGACAGCCGGAAGCCAGTGGTATCATCAGAACGACGATGATCGTAGGTATGGCCATCATGGAGACCATCGGCGTATTAGCCTTTGTCATCGCGATTATGCTGGTAAGTAAGCTTTAAATAGATTGAGAGCAGGAAGGAGGCGGATAAGACATGGAAATGTATCAACCGCTGTTAACGATCAACTGGAACCTGTTGTTCACAGCCGTAACAATCATCGTTTTATTCATCATCCTGAAGGTATTCTTCTTTGAAAAAGTTCACAAATTTATGATGGACAGAGAAAATGAGATTAGGAGTTCAATTGAAAATGCTGACAATGTCAATAAGCTGGCAGACGAGAAGCTGCAGAATTATGAAGCAAAGATAGCCAATGTTGAGATGGAAAGCAGACAGATGCTCAAAGCCGCCAGAGACGAAGCGAAAGTGCAAGCAAAGGAAATCGTCGACAGCGCCAATGAAAAAGCAAGAAATCTTATTGATCACTCTCAGAAAGAAATTAGGCGTGAGCAGTATAACGCAAGGAAAGAGTTGAAAGAAGAAGTCGGCAACCTGGCAATGATGGCTGCAGAACAGATTCTGGAGAAAGAACTTTCCCCTGAGACCCATGAAGAGATTATCAACAAGATTATCGAGGAGGCTGACGAAAAACCATGGAGTTAATGATAGCAATGACCTATGGCAGGGCACTCTTTGACGCGGCAGTTGAACTTGATAAGATTGATGAAATAAAAGAAGAAATCGATCAGATTGATGGAATATTAAAAAAGGAACAGGACTACGTCAGCTTGCTGTGTAATCCAGCAATTCCTGTTATAAAAAAGAAAGCCATGATCAGGAATGTATTTAAAGGCAGGGTCAGTAAAGAAGTACTATCCTTTCTTTATATCCTGATAGATAAAGATAGAATGTTCCACTATCACAGAATCGTGAAGGAATATTTGAAGCTGATGGATGAGTACAGAGGTGAGGCCTATGGCAAAATTTATTCCGCTGTACCACTGAGTCCAGAGCAACTTGTGAAATTTGAGGCTGAGGCAGGGAAGCTTCTCCGGGAAAAGGTCAAACTCAGAAATAAAATTGACCGCAGCTTATTAGGCGGCGTCAAGGTTTTGGTAGATGGAAAACTGATAGACGCGTCTCTGCGCGCCTGCCTCAATGATTTGGACTATAAACTGAAAAAGCTATAAGAAGGGAGGGGAACCTCTATGAATTTAAGACCAGACGAAATAAGTGGTCTGATAAAAGAACAGATAAAAAACTACAGCAAGCAGCTGGAAATCTCTGATTTTGGTACGGTTATGCAGGTCGGAGACGGCATTGCCAGAGTTTATGGGCTGAACCGCTGCATGTCTGGAGAACTTTTGGAATTTCCAGGCGAAACCTATGGAATGGCTCTGAACTTGGAAGAGGATAATGTAGGTGCGGTTATTCTCGGTTCCGATAGAGAAATCGGTGAGGGCGATATTGTAAAACCTACAGGTACCGTGGTAGACGTTCCCGTTGGAGACGCTATGATCGGTCGTGTCGTAGACGCTTTAGGCCAGCCCATTGACGGCAAAGGCGCCATCGAGACTACGGAACACAGACCGGTAGAATATCCGGCGCCAGGGGTTCTGCAGAGAAAATCAGTTAATGAGCCGCTGCAGACGGGCATCAAGGCCATCGACGCCATGATGCCGATTGGCAAAGGGCAGCGTGAATTGATTATCGGCGACAGACAAACTGGTAAGACAGCCATTGCAGTTGACACGATATTAAATCAAAAAGACAAAGATGTCATTTGTATTTATGTAGCAATCGGTCAGAAAAAATCGACAGTGGCGCAGCTGGTGCAGAACCTGGAGAATCAAGGCGCAATGAAATACTCTATTGTAGTATCCGCAACTGCCAGTGAGGTAGCGCCGCTGCAATACGTCGCACCGTATTCTGGCTGTGCGATTGCAGAATATTTTATGTACAAAGGCAGAGATGTTCTGATTATTTACGACGATTTATCAAAGCACGCCGTCGCCTACAGAGCGATGTCGCTGCTTCTGAGAAGACCGCCAGGAAGAGAAGCATATCCGGGTGACGTGTTCTATCTTCACAGCCGTCTGCTCGAAAGAGCGGCAAAGCTGTCAGATGAATTGGGCGGCGGCTCTATTACTGCTCTTCCGCTGATTGAAACACAGGCAGGGGACGTATCCGCCTATATTCCGACCAATGTAATTTCCATTACAGACGGGCAGATCTTCCTGGAGACAGAACTGTTCTTCTCCGGCCAGAGACCAGCTATCAACGCAGGAATCTCTGTCTCTCGAGTAGGCGGAAATGCGCAGATCAAAGCCATGAAGAAGGTATCCAACAAGATTAAGCTGATGCTGGCCCAGTACAGGGAACTGCAGACTTTCTCCCAATTCGGTTCAGACGTAGACGCCAATACAAAACGCCAGCTGGATCATGGAAAAATTCTCATGGAGATTCTTAAGCAGGGACAGTATGGACCGGTAGACGTAGTGCACCAGGTGATGATTCTCTATGCGGCCTCTAACGGATACCTGGACGACATCGACGTCGATAAGATTAAGTCATTTGAAAAACAATTTTATCCATATATGGATGATCATTTCCCAGAAATCGGCAAAGAAATCCGCACGACGGGAGACTACAGCGCAGACGCTGAAAAACTTCTGATTAAAGGAATCAAGGAGTTTAAGAAGGTAGGTTTTATCGATGGCTGAGCAAATGCAGAATATCCAGAGAAGAATCAAGAGCATTGGCAGTACAGAGAGAATTACCAATGCTATGAAGCTGGTTTCTGCAGCAAAACTGCGTAAAGCAAAGTCTGCTTTTGAGAGTTCCAGACTCTATTTGGGCAGACTGCTTGAATCCATTCAGGAGACTTTGGATGACGTAGAAGATGTACCGCAGCGCTTTTTGGCAGGAAGCAGAGACGTTAAGAACAAGTGCTATGTTTTGATTACCAGCAGCAACGGTCTCTGCGGCAGCTTCAACGGCAATGTAATCAGAACCATGACGGAGAGACTTTCTGAGTACGGTAATGACTACAGCAATGTGAGGATGGTGACCATCGGCTCTAAGGGGCGGGAATACTTTGCGCATCATGGAGTAGAGATTTTGATGGAGCACGACGCACCGGCAGATACGGTGACCTTTGAGGAGACAAAAGAAATCAGCAGACCGCTGATGGAGCTGTACGCAAAGGGAGAAATTGACGAAATCGACATCGTATATACCTCTTATATCAATACACTGAAGCAGGAAGTGATCATAAAGAAATTGCTTCCTATCGACATTCACAGTAAAGGCGAAGTGGGTGATTATACGAATCCTATCGAATATGGTCCGTCTGCAGAAGCAGTCTTCAGTTATCTCATACCGAAATATATTGAGCTGATGATTTTCAGCACATGTATTGAGTCCGCCACATGTGAGTATGCGGCAAGACGAACGGCCATGGAGAACGCCAACGATAACGCTAAGGATATCTTGGCAGATTTGCAGCTTGAATATAACCATGCAAGACAGTCTGCAATTACGGACGAAATTATAGAAATCGTTGCAGGCGCAGAGGCCCAGAGATAAAAATAATATGATCGATTGCGAACTGACTGAAGCCAGGCAATCGCAGCATAAGGTCTGCCTAGCCGCTCGCTCTGCTTGCGGGGCAGAACCATTAGTACGACAAAATCCACCCAATCAAACATCGCCAGAGGCTCGTTCTCTTGGGGATTTAAAGCATAAGGTCTGCCTAGCCGCTCGCTTTGCTTGCGGGGCAGAACCATTAGGAGGTGAAAATCATTGAATAAAGGAACAATACATCAGATTATTGGGCCTGTTATAGATATCCGATTCCATCCCGACGAAATGCCGGAACTTCTCAATGCCATTGAAATACCCGTTGATGGGAAAAACATTGTGGCAGAGGTTCATCAGCATATCGGGGATGATGAAGCCAGATGCGTTGCTTTATCATCTACAGACGGTCTTTCGAGAGGAATGGAAGCAATTGATACCGGAGAACCGATTAAAGTCCCTGTAGGCAAGGAAGTCCTGGGGAGACTGTTCAACGTTTTAGGCGATCCCATCGATGAAAAGGGACCAGTTGCAACAGAGGTGAAGAGTTCGATTCACAGGCAGGCGCCGAAGTTTGAAGATCAGGATACGACATCCCATATCTTTGAGACAGGAATTAAGGTTATCGACTTAATCGCTCCTTATACAAAAGGCGGAAAGGTCGGTCTCTTTGGCGGCGCTGGCGTAGGAAAGACGGTTTTGATTCAGGAACTGATCAACAACATCGCCACAGAGCACGGCGGCATTTCCGTATTTGCCGGCGTTGGAGAGAGGACCAGAGAAGGAAACGACCTCTACAACGAAATGACAGAATCGGGAGTACTGAAGAAGACCGCCATGGTGTTCGGTCAGATGAACGAACCGCCGGGAGCCAGAATGAGGGTCGCACTGACGGGTCTTACAATGGCCGAATATTTCAGAGACAAAGAGAAGCAGGATGTACTTCTGTTTATCGATAATATTTTTAGATTTACACAGGCTGGATCAGAGGTTTCTGCCTTGCTGGGCCGTGTGCCGTCGGCCGTTGGATACCAGCCGACGCTGGCTACGGAGATGGGGGCCTTGCAGGAGCGAATTACCTCTACAAAAGAGGGGTCTATTACTTCTGTTCAGGCGGTCTATGTGCCTGCCGACGACTTGACAGACCCAGCGCCAGCTACGACCTTCGCCCACTTGGATGCGACCACTGTTCTTTCCCGCTCCATTACTGAACTGGGCATCTATCCGGCAGTCGATCCTCTGGCATCCAATTCCAGAATCCTCGACCCGTTGATTTTAGGCGAAGAGCATTATGAGGTTGCCAGAGGTGTACAGAAGGTGCTGCAGAAATATAGAGATCTGCAGGATATCATAGCCATTCTGGGCATGGATGAACTTTCTGAAGAAGACAAAGAGACGGTTGCAAGAGCTAGAAAGATTCAGAGATTCCTTTCCCAGCCGTTCAGCGTAGCGGAACAATTTACTGGCATGAAAGGTAAATATGTTCCGATTGCCGAGACGGTACGTGGCTTCAAAGAGATTTTGGAAGGAAAGCACGATGACATTCCAGAGTCTTTCTTCCTCTTTGCGGGCGGCATCGACGATGTGGTGGCAAAGTACGAAGAATCTAAGGAGCAGGCTCATGACTGATGCAGACAAAGGCGTTTTGCTTGAAGTCATCACGCCGAGAGAGATGTTCTACTCCGGCCAGGTGGAAATGGTCGTCGTGCCGACCACCGATGGGGAAGAAGGCTTTATGGCCCACCACGTTTGGTGTGTAAAGCTTCTTGCCGAGAAGGGCAGAGTCAAGATTCGCGAGACCGGCGCAAAGGACTTGAAGATCATCGACATCAAGGGCGGTCATGTAGATATCAAAGACCGTTTTGTGGTCTACACTGACGAAGCAGAGTGGGTAGAAGAAGATTAGGAATAAATAAAAGGGGTAGTCTGAACAAAGGGTTCATCTTTGTACAGACTGCTTTTTTTATTTACGGTACTCGGTCGTTCGTAACTAACATACTTGTTGACAAATAAAGTTGTCAGTTGTAAAATATTAATATATAGAATATTCTGAATAGGAGTGTGCGAGCATGAGCGCCGATACCTTTCCACAATACATAAGAATTGCATACTTCTTAGCGTCACGAATCGCAGAAGGCGATTTTCCCATCGGCAAAAGATTGTCGGGGCGCTCCAAGTTATCATCAGAATATCAGGTCTCTCCGGAAACCATGCGCAGAGCATTGCAGATCCTTGCCGATATGAAGGTAGTAGAGGTCAAGGGACAGAGCGGTGTTTATGTACTGTCTACAGACAACGCAAGACGCTGCGCTGAAAATTTGGAGGAACAATTAGATCGCCGCGAGAAGGCTGCGAAACTCAGACATCTGCTGGAAGAACATGATGAGACTGGACGGCGGATTTTGGAGGTTTGTACGGAGGTTCTGGAAAGTGAGACCTTTTCTACAGTAGCCGAGCAGAGACTCCCTAATTATCAGGTCCGCATATCCGAAGACTCAGATAAAATCGGCAGAAGCCTGGCCTCTCTGCAGTTCTGGCAGGCAACTGGCGCAACGATTGTAGCGATTAGACGCGGCTACAATACGATGATTTCACCAGGGCCCCATGCCGAATTGTACGGAGGAGACTATGTAATCTTTGTAGGCGCCCCTGATGTAGTAGATAAAGTAAAAGCATTCCTTAATCCGGAAGACTGTTAGACACATCTGATATAAAGATAGGAGGATATCATTATGGCACACGATCAGTTACAGACCATTGACCTCGTCATTATAGGCGCCTATTTAATCGCGCTTGTTTTAATCGGCGTGCATTTTATGAAAAAAGTAAAAAACATCGGCGATTACTATATTGCCGGTCGTACCTTTGGACCTATTGTTATGATGGCCACCGTCTGCGCAACAATTATCGGCGGCAGCGGATTGATGGGGAGAGCAGGCGTCGCTTACTCTGACGGGTTTAAGGCTGTCATGACAGCCCTCCCTTACTTATTAGGCATGTTCATCTTCTCCGGCATCTCCGGCAGAATATCCGCCATAGGATTTCAGCACAATGTGTCCTCTATGCCCGATCTGTTCGAACGACGTTTTGGTAAGACAGCAAAGATCATTTTGGGAGCCATGATTGCCTTCACCATGATGGGGACAGTAGCGTCTCAGGTCACGGCAACGGCAACGATTATCAGCATGCTAGGCGGAGAAATCGGACTTTCCTACGAGGTGGGCGCGTTGATTGCCTGTATTGTGTTTATGATCTATACTGCCACATCGGGACTCTTTGGCGTGGTATATACAGATGTAGTGCAGTTCTTTATGCTGCTGATTTTCGTATATATCCTGATACCGATTGCCTCTCTGTATACTGTAGGGGGCTTTTCGAATTTCACAGCCAACCTGGACCCTGCATTAGCTAAACCGTATATTGACGGTGATATTCTTGGTGACATTGTAACCTATCTGGTCTTCACTCTGGCAGGTGCGGAAATGTGGCAGCGGGCTTTTGCTGCCAAAGACGGAAAATCGGCCAAGCGAGGCATGTTCTTAGGCACCCTTGTCTACGGAGTCACTATCTTTCTCGTATTTTTCATGGGTGTCATCGCTCACCAGATTATCGGTGATGATATCCTAGCGCAGTACGGGTCCACAGATGCCACCGTTCCAGCTCTTGCTATTACCGTTCTGCCTGTCGGACTTACGGGCCTGGCCCTGGCAGGAATTTTATCAGTCATCATGTCCACGGCAGACAGCTATTTGCTCGTGTCTGTGCAGACCTGTGTTCACGACATTGTCAAAACCTTCAAGCCGGGACTAAGAGAGAAAAACGAGATTCGCCTTTCTCGTATTTTTGCAATCGTCCTTCCTCTGGGTGCTTTGGTAATCGCTTTGTACATAAAAAATGCCTATTCCATTCTGATGTTTGCCTGGAGCTTTTATGCGGCTGCGGCGGGATTGCCTGCCTTTGCGGCGCTATACTGGCGGAAGGCGACAAAAGCTGGTATTATTGCAGGCATGGTCAGCGGCTTTGCAGTTTGCGTCGGCTGGAAGCTGGCGGGACTGCCATTTGGACTGGGCGCGACTGTTCCCGGTGCCATTGCCTGCGCTGTCGCGTTAGTATGCGTGAGCCTGGTCACCTACAAAACACAACCGTCAGGATTTCTGGAGGTTTCAAAAAGTAAAAAATAAGGGAGCCATAATTGCGGTGCGATAGAAAAGAGGGGCATCAGCCCAATGTCATTAAGTTAGTGGAAAGTAAAAAAAGACTTCATACTAAAAAAAGTATGGGGTCTTTTTACTTTAGCAAAATCAAATCCGCATACTCGTTTTACGGCATGCCAAAAAAGCCACACAGATGGCAGAAAAACCAGTATGCAGATGCCCGGATTTATGATATCCTGTAAATGAAGTTGATTGCTATTCTTGAATGTGATTTTCTCTCAAAGCTGCGGTCTTTCCGTATTGGTATTACGGATTTTAACAATAACCGATAAGCGGAATGTGGGGAAATCTGATTTAGGAATAGCTTTCTGCATATTAGGACCGCTTTTGCCGCATTGACCTTATATGGATATTTCCTGCTTGAGTGCGTGCTGCAAAGTCCTTCTGATACAACCGCCACAATATTGAAAAAAGCCAATCTTGAAAAAAGTTCCTGCAGCACCAGGTCTTTTCTGACAGAATGGAAGTAAATCATCCCCACATTGTATTTCAATGTTCTAAATGAGGTTTCAATTCCCCAGCGCATAGCATAAAGCTTTTTCAGTTCCAATGCTGGAAATTCACTTGCCGAGAGGTTTGTTACTACGGTTTCGTATTGGCCATGTGTAATTTTAAATCTCACCACCCTAAAAGGAATCCGGTAAAAAGCGGCATCCTGGGTATATTCTGAGCGTAGGGGAAGATAATCCAGTCTTGAATTAGGCGGTATATACCGATAATGATTTCTATCCTCAAAAAGTTCTTTCGTCTTCTTCGAGGCTTTCCTTGTCATCTGCAGATCGATATCGAGATCAAATTCTTCATCGCCAGGAAGATCAAGTCTGCTGATGATTCCGCCTTTATCGATGTCCCGCACCCGTATCAGGTAGAGCCAGCGCTTTTCCTGCAGATGTGCCATTATATTGTAGGACTCATATCCACGGTCTGCAGTTAAAATGGCCCGCGTTATCCGAGAGCGGTCCACCATTTGATTCAACGCTTCATGTTCGGCAAATTTGAGTCTGTCCTGTACCACGGCGTCCTGATAAGTATTGGATAAAATATCGTAAAGGGCATTAAGATGGACAAGGTTATATGGTTTCTGCCCATTGGTGCCGGGGAAAAATGTGTCCGTATCATTAGGATTTGTAGGGATTTGCACATCACTTCCGTCAGCGGCTAAAAGCCTGTACCCCCGATAAGATTTTGCCTCCTGATGCAGGGTTATGGTGGCGTTAAACAGTTCCTCGAAAGCACTTTGTTTAATCTTTGCCCGTTGCTGCAAATATGCAGACACAGTGGGCACATCCATATTACGGGGAAAATATTCCAAAATCTCAGAGAAGGGGGTTCCGCCGTGCATACAGACAACGGACATCATACAGTCAGAAAAAGAAATTTTTCTGCTGCGGGTAAAGTCCTTTGCAGGACAATGCACATGGTTTTCTTTGCTTGCGTCAATTTGTTTGATGCAAGACCCGATTTTCTGGTAAATACTATCGATTTTCATAATGTAACCTCCTTGTAATTTTGTTTGATTTGAATGATCTACTAATTACAAGGGCCGCTTTTACCATCGTTTCTTTGCTGGTAAAAGCGGCCGCACATTTTGCGAGGTTTGTCAATAGCCTAAAGAAAAAAAGACCCCATACTTTTTTTAGTATGAAGTCTTTTTTTACTTTCCACTAACTTAATGACATTGGGCATCAGCCCCTCCTTCATTAAATAATGGCATCGAAGGCCGCGTAAGCCGGCGTCCAGTGCTTTTCTGACAAATAACGGAATAGTCCTTCTTTATCCGTAGCTTTAAACAGTTCCAGAATCTCACGATGCTCGTCATTGGTAGCATAGAGAACCTTTTGCGTGCTTCCGCTTACGTCTTCGGTATAGCTTTTCTTCAGCAGCTTATTCTTCAGCTTATCAATTGAATCGATGAGGGCGTCATTGCCGCATTGATCTATATAGGTCTGATGAAAAGCCACTTGCTGTTTGTGATACATTTCGAAGTTACCGGCTTTGATTGCCAGATCCATGGTTTCAATATAAAAGGCCATATCCGCCAGATCCTGTTTTGTCAAGTGATCGCAAGAAGATTTAGCGGCGTAACCATCGAGGACGCCTATCACTGCATAGATTTCTCCCACATCTTTTTCGGATATGGATTTAATGACGAACCCTTTTCGCGCACGATTCTCTAAAACGCCTTCGGCAGTCAGCTGAATTAAAGCTTCGCGCACAGGAGTGCGGCTGATATTGAGACTTTCGCAGATGACGTTTTCGTTGACTCTCTGCTCCGGCAGCAGGGAACCGTCACGTATCTGGTCTGCGATATATTCATATACGTGATCTTTCAGTGTTTTAAACTTTTCCATATTCTTTTCTCCCCTCGGACTATTACTTATTATAATAGAACAAAAAATCGACATTCGTCAACCTGATATTTACACTTTATGAAGATTGTCAGAAGAATTTTCGGCTTAATTGACAATTATATGCAAGTTATATATAATACAACTATGTAATTACTATGGATTACAATCTTAACAAAGATTGGTATATGGGAAGGAGAAAAATCAATGGCATATCCAAGAATCGATTTTTTATATCTAAGTGAGAAGGACATGCTGGCCGCAGGGGTAAACGATGTGGCAAAGTGTACAGACTGCATGGAAGAAGTCCTGAAACTGCTGGACAAAGGAGACTACAGAATGGGAGGAGAAGATGCGAACTCTCACGGCTCTATGATCAGCTTTCCCGAAGAACCTGAATTTCCTAATATGCCCAAGGATGGACCGGACAGACGTTTCATGGCTATGCCTGCCTATCTCGGAGGCCAGTTTGATATTGCAGGCGTAAAGTGGTACGGCTCCAATGTGGAAAACAAGGCGGCCGGTCTGCCTCGTTCCATTTTGATGGTTATCTTGAACGATAAACAAACAGGTGCGCCTCTTGCGTATATGTCGGCTAACTTGCTCAGTGCGTACAGAACGGCAGCTGTTCCCGGCGTCGGTGTCAGGCATCTGGCAGTCAAAAACGCGAAAGTCCTCGGCGTGGTAGGGCCGGGTGTAATCAATTCGATTACGATCGAAACCTTTGCTTCGATGCGTCCAAGTTTGGAAACCCTAAAGATATATGGACGCAGCAAGACTTCTATTGACAGATGCATCGAATACGTCAAGAAGAGATGCCCGCAGTTTAAAGACTTTATCGTATGTGATACTTTAGAAGACTGTGTAAGAGATGCAGATATTCTCAGCTTTGCCACCTCAACACCGACGGGAGGACAAAAGAATTATCCTTTTGTAGAGAGAGAATGGATTAAGCCTGGCTGCCTGCTCTGTGGTATGGGAGCGCTGAACGTACCTGACGAAATGGTCATGGACCCTGCCACCAAGCTGGTAGTAGATTATACTGGCTTATACGAAACGTGGGCAGAGGAATACCCTTATCCCACCTTTGACACTTGGTTTCTGATCGGAAGTAAATTTACAGACATGATTCATGATAAAAAATTGGACTTTCAGCGGATGGAGAATCTGGGAGCAATCTTAAATGGAAAACTACCGGGCCGTGATAACGATCAGCAGGTTATTATTTACTCCATCGGCGGCATGCCCGTAGAGGACGTGGCATGGGGTAAAACTGTTTATGAGAATGCCATTAAAATGGAAATCGGTACAAAACTGAATTTATGGGAAGAACCTTATCTGTTTTAAACATCGTAAAAAATATGAGTGATAAAAGGACTGCCATCAATGGGCAGTCCTTTTTACGTGAATTCCTCAGGTGATCCTATCGTTAAAAAAGTTGGCAGAAAAATCAAAATTATATTGACAATGGCGCATATATTATATAAAATATATTTAAACAAGGAATGATATATTATATTTTAAATTTTAAACATACTTTGGAGGTAAGGAAAAATGAAAAAGTTTAATCACGTAATCGTAAGAAGACCGTGCAAAGCAATGGTAGAAGGCATCACAAGCGGACTGTATCCGGGAAAGCCTGATTTTGAGCTGGCACTGAAGCAGCACGATACTTACATAGAGGCACTGAAGCAGTGCGATGTAGACGTTACCGTATTAGAGGCTGACGAGAGATATCCCGATTCCTGCTTCGTCGAGGACCCTGCCCTGATTACAAGGAAGTGCGCCATCATCACCAACCCGGGCGCAGAGTCCAGAAACGGTGAGAAGGACGAGATCATCGGCGCGGTGAAGAAGTTCTTCTCTGACGACCAGATCGAATACATCAAGGCCCCTGGCACTCTGGAAGGCGGCGACGTCATGATGGTTGGCGACCACTTCTATGTTGGAAGATCCGCAAGGACCAACGAGGAAGGCATCAGACAGCTGACAGAGATCCTGGCCAAGTACGACATGACCTGCTCCGAGGTGAAGCTGGAAGAGGTGCTCCACCTGAAGACGGGCGTCAACTACCTGGAGGACAACAACATGCTGGTATCCGGCGAGTTCGTGACGAAGCCGGAGTTCCAGAAGTACAACTGCGTGCAGATTCCGGAGGACGAAGCATACGCAGCGAACTGCATCTGGGTCAACGACACGGTCATCGTACCGGAAGGTTATCCTGCAGTGCTGAAAGCGGTACAGGACCTGGGTTATAAGACCATCTTAGTTGACACATCGGAATATAGAAAACTTGATGGTGGTTTAAGCTGCTTATCACTGAGATTTTAGGAAAACACGATTAGACTCCATAAAGAGAATGGAGAGGTCGCTTCAATAAAATGAAGAAAGAGAGGACCACAAAATGCCAACCCTTAATGACAAAAAGAAAAAGTTCAAGTTTCCGAGCAGTACATTGATGCTGTTCAGTATCATCGTCATCATCGCAATTCTGACATATATTGTGCCCGCAGGGCAGTACGCCTACGTAGACCAGGGCGGTACTCAGGTCGTAGACGGCAGCAGTTTTCAGTATGTGGAGCAAAACCCAGTAAATCCGTTTCGCGTTTTCGTAGCGATTCAGGAAGGCTTCCTCAACGGCGCACAGATTATCTTTCTGATTCTGTTCGGCTACTTCTGGGTATATTCTGTTATGCAGACAGGCGCCTTTACGGCGATGATTAACAGACTGCTCGGCAGCAAAGCGAGAGACAGCAAGCTGTTTATCCCGATTGTAATGCTGGTATTCTCACTGGCAGGATCTACATATGGCGAGTTCGAAACTGTTTACGGTTTAATTCCAATCTTTGTCGCCTTGGCAATTGCTTTAGGCTATGATGCCCTGGTGGGCATGTGCATGTCTGGTGTGGCGGTTGCAGTCGGTTTTGCCTCTGCAACGACAAATCCGTTTACCATCGGTATTGCACAGACCTTCGGTGATCTGCCGATGTTTTCAGGGCTGGGTTACAGATGGGTGATCTTTGGCGTATTCTACCTAGTTTCCATGGCACTGGTCATGAGATACGCGATGAAAGTCAAAAAAGATCCGACCAAGAGTCTGGTCTATGGGGAAGACTATTCCGCATTCAAAGTTGAGACTGATGCAAACATGGAGTTTACTGCAAAACACAAGCTTTTGATGCTCGGTATGGTTGTAACGGTCATAACCATCGTATACGGCTCACTGAAACTTGGCTGGTACATAAACGAGATGAGCGGCGTGTTCATCATCTCGGGAATCTTATCATCCGTTATCGGAGGAAAAAGACCGGAAGGCATTGCCACAGATCTCATAACATCCATATCGGAAATGACCGTAGCAATGGTAGTGGTTGGCCTTTCGAGAACCATACTGGTCATCATGCAGAACGGCGTTATTATCGATACCGTTATCCACGGAATGAACTCAATGATGCAGGGACTGCCTACATGGGCAACTGGCGAGATGATGCTGGTAGTTCAGAACATCTTGAACTTCTTCATTCCTTCGGGCAGCGGTCAGGCCGCAGCCATTATGCCGATTATGATACCGCTGGCAGACTTGACGGAGCTGAACAGACAGATTGCCGTCCTGGCATATCAGTTCGGAGACGGATTCTCCAATCTTCTGTGGCCTACAGGCGCCTGTGCCATCATGTGCGGAATTGCTAAGATTCCAATGGGCAAATGGTATAAATTCTTCCTGCCGATCTTTGGAATTATGTTCCTGCTGCAGTCGTTCTTCGTGATTCTGGCTGTATTCATCGGGTATCATTAATAGAAAGGTATAGAGGAAATGTTAGACGAGAAGCAATTAAAGGAGCTGTTGCTGCCGAAAATTGACAGCTATAGAGAAGAGATCAATGCATTAAACGACTATATGGCGGAAAACCCGGAAATCGGAAGCGCGGAGTTTCACAGCTCCGCCGCCATCGTAGACCTGTTGAGAAAGCACGGTATAGAGACAGAATATCCTTTTGCTGGATTTGATACGGCCTTTAAGGGTGTTATCAACCCAGAGAAAAAAGAAAGGATGGCGCTTCTTGCAGAGTATGATGCACTGAGAGGTCTGGGGCATGCCTGCGGCCACTGTGCCAGCGGCAGTTCCAGCGTCCTCGCAGCTCTGGCCTTGAATGAGGTGAGAGACCAGTTAGATTTTGGAGTAGACATCATCGGCACACCTGATGAAGAAATCAACGGTACCAAGTGTTTGATGGCGGACAAAGGCGTCTTTGACGGATATGATTTTGCCGCCATGGTCCATATGGGACCATTCAGTACAGCGACGTCAGAGTTCATTGCTCTCGATGGCTTGGGCTTCAAATGGCATGGACAGCCGGCTCATGCAGCCGCGGCGCCGGAAAAGGGCAGAAACGCCCTCAACGCCGCCAGGTTATTCCTGGATGCAACTGATATGATGCGGCAGCATGTCATTGAAGAAGCGCGCATGCACGGCTTTATCAAAAACGGCGGCGAAGCGTCCAATATCGTGCCGGAGTTTGCAGAAGTTGAATTTTTAACCAGAGCTCCCCGCAGAGAAGACCTCAATGATATCACGGCTTGGGTGAAGGACTGTGCCAGAGCGGCAGCCTTGGCGACACGGACAGAAGTGGAGATGTTTCCTGTTGGGGAACCCTTCCACGAGCTGTATATCAGTAAATTGGGAGAAAAACTGATGCGTGAAAGCTATGACGAACTGGGGATTCCGTGTGCAAATCAGTCGGGAATGAAAGGCTCCTCCGATATCGGAAATGTGGACTACAGATGTCCTGCATTTCATCCTATGATGGGAATCGGTATAGAAGAAAACTGCCACACCCAGGAGTTTGCTGATGCGATGACCACACAAGGCGCTCATGATGCCATCAAAAACTCTGCGTCTCTGCTCCTTTGCATGACCGCAAAAATGTACGGCAACCCGCAGCTGCTCCAGCAGATCAAGGCGGACCACAAGGCCTATCGAGGCTATTAAAATAGAAAAGAACATGTTCACATGTGATAATCAGGGAGTGTAGAAATGCATTCCTTGATTGCGTATCAAAAACAAATTATGGAGGTATATGAATTATGAATTATGGATGTCAGAGTATGGTAAAGAAAATCGATACGATTATGATTAAACGCCCGGACGCTGCTTTTGTCAGCCAGGAAAATCTAAACGCGACTTGGGAAAAATTTAAATATTACGGCTGCCCTGATTATGAGAAAGTATTAGAAGAATACGCGGAGTTTGAAAAAATCATCAAGGACAACGTAGAAAATGTATACTACCTGCCTTATGATGAGAGGACGGGTCTCGATTCCATCTATACCCACGACTCTCTGAAGGTGACCAGCAAAGGCGCTATCTATTTTCCGATGGGCAAAGAGTTGAGAAGCAAAGAACGCCTGGCGACAGAAGAATTTCTCACAGCTAACGGAGTACCGACTCTCGGATATATCTCCGCTCCTGGAAAGATGGAAGGCGGCGACGTTCTCTGGATTGACGAAAAGACTGTGGCGATCGGACGCGGTTACAGAACTAATGATGAAGGAATCAGACAGTTTAAAGAATTGACGAAGGATTTTATCGACGAATACATTGTCGTGCCGATGCCTCATGGAGACGGAGAAGAAGCCTGCCTGCACTTGATGAGCATCATCAGCTTTGTGGATACTGATAAGGCGGTAGTCTATTCTAAATACATGCCGGTATTTTTCAGAGAATACTTGATCGACAGAGGTATTCAGCTGATTGAGTGCAACGATGATGAATATGATTACCTAGGCACCAACTTATTGGCGTTGGAACCCGGAAAGTGCATTTTGATCGAGGGCTGTCCCGACATCCAAAAGAAAATCGAGGATGCTGGTGTTATCGTATATACATATGAAGGAAAAGAACTCTCATATAGGGGAACTGGCGGACCGACCTGCCTGACTTGTCCTGTGTGCAGAAAATAAGAATACGAGGTAATGCGATGAAAAACCACGACATCGATTTTGCCGTATTGGGCGGCAGAATTAAGGAAATACTTTATGAATATGTCAAAATTCAAAGCTTTACAAATACAGAAAAAGAAAGAGAAATAGAAAACTTTTTCGAAAATCATTTTAACCAAGTTACCTATTTCAGAGAACATCATGAATTCTGGGGAACCTATCCCCTTGAAAATGATCCTCTCAAAAGAAATGTATGCTGGGCCATGGTAAAGGGAAAAGGGAAAAGAACAGTAACTCTCGTTCATCATTACGATATCGTGGATATCGAAGATTTTAAAACACTTAAATCGTTCGCCTTTTCCCCTGACCAGCTCAGGAAAGAACTGCTTCTCCACAAGGATATGCTGCCTGAAGATGCACAAAAGGATCTGGAGGAAGATACTTTTTTGTTCTGCCGTGGAGGCTGCGACATGAAAGCCGGGGGCTCCATTCAGTATGCTTTATTGGAAAGCTACAGCGAACTTGCGGACTTTGACGGCAATGTCATCGTCATCGGCGTACCCGATGAGGAAAACCTCTCTGCAGGAATGAGGGCTGCTGCAAAGCTGCTTGCAGAATTGAAAAAGAAATATGATTTAGAATATATCATGATGATAAACTCTGAACCTCATCAGAGAAAGGACTTTAGCAAAGGCGTTTTCTCTGAGGGAACTGTTGGCAAGATGATGCCCTTTGTATATGTGAGGGGATTTCTCTCCCATGCGGGCAAGGTTTTCGAAGGCCTCAATCCGGTATCAGTTCTGTCTGAAATCGTGACTCGTACAGAAATCAACATGGACTTTGCTGATGCAGTAAACGGGGAAGCGGCGCCCCCGCCGACCTGGCTTTACATGAAAGACAGTAAAGACCGCTACGACGTGTCCATGCCGCTGACAGCACGCGGCTGCTTCAGCGTTCTCACCTTGAAGCAGACGCCTTCTGAGCTGCTGTCTGAGGTGAAGAGAGTCTGCCAGGAGGGATTCAGCACAGTCATCGACAGGATGAACCGCAATTATGCTGCCTTCTGCCAGAAGACAGGGCAGACGGTGAAACCACTGCCATGGTCTGCCAAAGTGGTCAACTTTAAGGAGCTGTACGAAGAGGCGAAGGCAAACGGCGGAGAGTCCCTTGTCAGAGAATACGAGACAGCGTTGCAGGAAATTCTCAAAGACATGGAAGCCGGTAAAATCAATATGATAGAGGGGAACTTCTGTCTCATTGAAAAAATCTACGACTATATTGAGGATATTTCGCCGAGGGTGGTCTACGGCTTGCTGCCTCCATACTATCCTAACGTGTCAAACATCTATTTTGATGGTATCGCGCCGGCAGCGCGCGGCATGAGTGAAAAGCTGTCAGTCTATGCGCAGGAAGTATATCATCAGGAATACACCAAAGAATACTTCTATACCGGCATCTGCGACTTGAGCTACATTAATATAGACGACCCACAGAAGCAGAGGGCTTCTGTGGCCGATTCCATGCCGCTGCTGGGTCAATACTACGATATCCCATTTGAGGAAATCAAAGAGATCTCCATGGCGGGCATCAACATCGGGCCGTGGGGCAAGGACTTCCACAAGCTGACAGAGAGAGTCTACAAAGAAGACCTCTACGAGAGAACGCCTCATATACTGGATGCGGCGATCAAAATGCTGCTGAAAGGAGAAGACAACTAAAATAAAAGTACATTGATATCAAAGAGATTGTTGCACAAAGCCAGGTGAACTGCCCTTAAAGACCAGATGGATCAGCCTAAACGGCGTAAACGTCTATTTTTGGAGACCGTTACGCCGTTTTTTTGCTGATGAAAACGATTTTAATCGAAGCAATTTACTATACTATACACATTAGAAAAATAATGAATGATACCTTTAGAGGATGACATTCTAGAAGTAAAATACCGTCCATAAATCCTGAGATTCTATTAAAAACGATGAATTTGACTCCTGAATCTAATTTCAAACGGCGTAAAGCACTTAAAAAACAATGCTTTGCGCCGTTCTTTCGTTAATGGGACAGCTCCTTTTTTGCTGCTGCGTTCAAATTGTATAAAATGTACCCAATATAAATGTTGAAATTTCAAGATTTGTCTTAAATGTATTCAATAACTAGAAAACTGCTGGCGTCTGCATAAGTTGCTACTTGCTATTACTGTTGCAAATCAGCCGTTTCGGACTTTTGTTTTCATCTTGGCACGAGGATTGCTATTAGTATTAGTAGTTCACCAACGAGGAGGTCGAGATGAAAAGAGAAATCAGTGTAATGGGCATCCAGATAGGGATGACCGAGGACAAACACGACAACTTGAGACGGGCTTTGGAGTTAATTGAAGAGGGTTTTGAAAGATACAAGAAGATTGACGTAATCTGCCTGCCGGAGCTTTACTATTCCAATCCGACAAAAGAGAATCGCAGCTATATTGGCGAAGTGCTGGATTCAGAGTTTTTTAACGAGTTTTCCAAATGTGCAAAAAAGCATCATGTGAATATCATCACCGGAAGTTATCCCCTGATAAAAGGGGATAAGCTGCTGAATACCTGTCTGTGCATTGACAGAGAGGGACAGTTGATTGGTGACTACAGCAAAACGCATCTTTTTGATGCCTTTACATCAAAGGAGTCGGACACTGTAGATGCTGGGGCGGATATTGGCATTGTTGATTTTGATTTTGGAAAAGCTGGAATCGCTATCTGCTACGAGCTGCGTTTTCCGGACTACTTACGTACGCTTGCGCTAAAGGGCATCGAGGTGCTGTTTGTGCCATCCGCCTTCTATACGCCGCGCCACGATCAATGGGACGTTTTGGTGCAGTCTGCGGCCCTTGACAATCTGCTCTATGTGGTAGCACTGAACCAATATAACGAACACTTTTTTGGACGAAGCTGCATTGCTGACCCTTGCGGTCTGATAGTTTCGAAGGTTTCGGACCAGGAAGGCATTATGTACGGCATCTTGGATATGAACTATCAGCAGACGGTCAGAAGCCAGGTGCCGACCTACCAAAACAGGCGGCCTGAACTCTATGAAGTGAAGTAAAGGAGGCATAAAATGAGGCTAAAAAACCTGAGCTGGAAACAATTTAAAGAGCTGGATAAAGAAAAACCGGTTATCATACCCACAGGCGCGATTGAGGTTTACGGACCCCATCTGCCCATGGGCGGCGACGCCATCGTGGCCGACAAAGTAGCGGACATGGTCGGCGAGAAACTGGATCTTCTAGTGACACCAACCATTGAGATGGGAGACTCCCTTTCACTGCTGACCCCGGAATTTCCCGGTACGATGGTCATAAAACCGGAGCATTTTAAGGGTTATCTGGAGGATGTCTGCCTGAGTCTGATACGCTGGGACTTTAAGAAACTCTTCTTCCTCAATACTCATGTCAGCAATGTCTTTATGATTACACAGCTGGGCTGGGAGTTGGAAGACAAGTACCAGATTCGCTGTGCATCTATGGATTGGTGGCGGTTTATTCAGCCCTACTGTGAAGGGGTGTGCGAATATAGCGGCATGATGGCTCATGGCCATGCCAGCGAAGCGGGCACTTCAGTGCTGAAGTATCTGACCCCTGAGCTGGTCCACGACGAAGAAGCTGTTTACACTGCGGAACTCTTTGAAGACAAGTTTCCGGAATTTAAGCAGTATATTAAATTTGATAAATATACGGACACGGGCACGTTGGGCGATGGGACAAAGGGAACTGCTGAAAAGGGAAAAATCATTGTTGAGCGCAGCGTCGATAGAATCGTTCAATTTATAGAAGAATATTACAGGTAAGATGGAGGCTGACAGATGAATATTATAAACACCAAAGTAAGGCGGCTGGACAAAACTTTGATAGACCGGTTTAAAAAGATCAGTCCTAGTGAACTGGGACATGCCCTGGAATTCGGCTTTATGAATAACGACATTGTTCCCTTGAATAAGGAAAAGTGCATGTACGTTGTAGGTACGGCAATTACCGCACGCATTCCAGCTACAGATTCGACCATGGTATATAAAGCCATGACTTATTCTAAGCCGGGGGACGTACTGGTTATTGACATGCAGGGAGAGAAGCGCCACGCCTGTTGGGGAGAAATGACCACCCTGACAGCAAAACGTTTCGGTTTAGCGGCTGTCGTTGTGGACGGACCGAATACAGATTCAGAAGAAATCAAAGCCTGCGGATTCCCCGTGTTCTCTAAAGGGCAGTCCAATCTGACAACGAAGATTTGCGGGTTCAAAGGTGACGTCAATGTGCCAATTTGCTGCGGCGGCACGGTGGTCTGCCCCGGTGATTTAATTTTGGCCAATGGCGACGGTATCGTTGTCATTCCCTATGACTTTGCTGATAAGCTGATTTTGCTGGCTGAAACCTATGAGCAATACAACGAAATTGACAAGGCGGGATTTGAAAGGAATCTTCCTTTGACAGAAATCATGTCTTTTGAAAAGAAGATTGCAAAGATGAATGATGTATATTACCTTGAATAGGGGAGGAACTAAAATGGAAAATACAAAAGAAAAGAAAGTTTCTGTAGCCATGGCGGCGGTAGCGATGATTGCTTTAGCCCTGGTGCTGATAGGCGGATTCATCGTCCTGCAGATTTCTACCCATGTGGTTTTTCTGCTGGCAATCCTGGCAATGGGCATCATTGCATTAATCAGTGGATTTACCAAAGAGGACTTACAGGATTTCTTCATAGAAGGCTGTAAAAATGCAGTATTAGTCGCCTTGATTCTGATGACAGTAGGAACGGTAATTGGTTCCTGGATTGTATCGGGAATTGTGCCGACAATTATCTATTATGGCTTGGAAATTCTGTCGCCAAAGGTATTTTTAGTAGTAGGTTTTTTTATCTGCTGTATCATTTCCTTCTTTGTAGGCAGCTCTTATTCAGCCATTGCGACTCTGGGGGTCGCTTTTATGGGAATCGGTCTGGGGCTGCATATTAATCCCGGTTTGACGGCGGGAATGGTGGTGTCGGGGGCAATCTTCGGTGATAAGATGTCGCCTTTCTCTGATACGACGAATTTAGCGCCTGCAGTTGCGGGAACAGATATTTTTAAGCATATCAACTCCATGCTCTACACGACAGTGCCTGCAACAGTTATTGCTGCTATTATCTACACCGTCATCGGCATCCAAATCGGCGGTGCAGCCATGGATACATCAGCTATTGACGCAATTAACGATACATTGCGTATGCATTTTAATATTAATCCGTTGCTTCTCATCGTACCGCTACTTACGATTGTTCTGGCAATTAAGAAGATGCCGCCGCTGATTGCCTTGCTTCTGGGTGCTGTTGCTGGAACTGTTGCAGCCTTTATTTTTCAGATGGGACACTACGATTATCAGGTAATTCTCAATGCATTAGGCAATGGGTTTTCCCTGGAAAGCGGCAACGCAGACGTGGATCGGCTTCTGAATAGAGGAGGTATTATGGGGATGATGAGTACATCTTCGCTAGCGCTGCTGGCTCTGGGACTGGGCGAAATTCTGCAGAGAATGGGCGTGTTATCTGTTATTCTCAGCAAAATGGAAATCTTTATCAGGAGTCCAAGGTCGTTGGTGCTGACGACTCTTGCGACCTGTTTGGTCACAACCGTGTTGACAGCTAGTCAGTATATTGCAATTCTGCTGCCTGGACAAGTGATGAAAGAAGCTTATACCAAGCAGGGCGTGGAGAAAAGAGTTCTGTCACGAACATTGGAGGACGGCGGGACCATATTTACTTTCCTAATTCCGTGGTCTACTACCGGTATTTTTGTTTCCGGGGTGCTGGGTGTGGAGGTCTTACAATACGCACCTTATGCGTTTCTGGCAATTCTCTGTCCATTAATCGCTATCTTTTATGCTTGCACTGGGATTGCCATCTTTAAAGAAAAAACAGCAGTCAAAGAAAAGGCTGTATGAAAAAAACATACGGGACGGCCGTCAGAAACTTTCCCTGGCGGCCGTCTTTGTTGTATAATGGTTCCACGATCTTACGATTTCATCGCAGGGAAGGGACCATTGAATCACGACATCCGATTGTAATTATATAAGAAAAGTGTGGAAAGGGAAAAACGATGAAGAGAATTATGGTAGTAGCGCTATACAAGGGAATCAGCGAGTATTATTGTGAATATCTGAAGGGAATATTTGAAGGTTTAGCGGAAATAGAAAATTATTATATTGAAAACAATTCTCAGGAGCTGAATTTTGATGGCGATTTGATTGTGACTTCCTCTAACATTTTATACGAGCACGTGAAGCGGCTGAACAGACACCAGGTAGAGACGATCGTTATGAGGCGAACCTTTACAAAAGAAGGATTTGAGAAGTTAAAACGAATCGACAAGGAACGTGAAATTTTCTTTGTCAGTAATTTTCATGAAATTGCTGTGGAGTGTGTGTCAAAGCTATACGAACTGGGCATTAAAAATTTGAAACTGATTCCTTACAACACGTATTCTCCTTACGATGAAGGCCCCTCTGGAATTAAGACCGCGGTGATTGCTGGAAAAACGGAGCGTATTCCTGCATTTATTAAAGAGATCATCGATATTGGTGACAGAATCATCGACCTTTCAACAATTGCGGATATCGGAGCAATATTAGGACTGTCCAGCCGAAAACTCTATCAGATATTAGATGCGTATAAAAAAGAAATCGTCTATGCTGATTATGGTATTAGCCAGATGCTCAGTGATTCCAGCGATATAAAAAAACAACTGCGAACTATCTTACACTTTACCAACGACAGCATCATTGCTACCGACCTCACAGGTTATATTACAGAATATAACGGTGCAAGTGAACGAAACTTTGGAATAAAGAAAAAGGCGGTTCTTGGAAAAAACATCAGTGAAATTTTTCCAGAAATTCACATTCAGGATATCATAGAGCGGAAAGAAGCTGTGACGAACGAACTGGTTACAATCCGCCATATTACCTACGTAATCAACAAGTATGGCATCTATAGTGACGAGGGACTGCTCGTCGGTATCGTCATTTTTGGTCAGAAGTATATGGAGCTGGAGAATGAACGAAACCAATTAAAATCAAAATTAATTCCTCGCGGCCATGTGGCCAAATACACGATGGAAAGCATTCTCGGTGACAGCAAAGTCATTCAGGATCTGAAGAAAGTCGCAGCAAAGATGGCTGGGAGCGCTAGCACAGTGTTGATAACGGGAGAAAGCGGTACAGGGAAAGAAGTCTTTGCGCAGGCGATTCACAACGGTTCTAGCAGAGCAAAGGAAGCCTTTATTGCAGTTAACTGTTCCGCACTAGCGGCTTCTTTGCTGGAATCGGAACTGTTCGGTTATGAAGAGGGGGCCTTTACCGGAGCGAAAAAGGGGGGCAAGCTGGGACTCTTTGAAATAGCAGAGAAAGGCACGATTTTTTTAGATGAAATTGGCGAAATGCCCTACGAACTGCAGGCAAAGCTGCTCCGCGTATTGATGGAACGGGAGGTCATGCGCATCGGTGGTGTCAATGTGATTAAAGTGGATGTACGTGTTATTGCTGCCACCAATAAAAATCTGCTGCAGCTAGCCTGCGAAGGGCTATTTCGTGAGGATTTGTATTATCGAATTAACGTGTTGCCCTTGCCATTGCCGCCCCTAAGAGAGAGGAAAGAGGATATTCCCCTTTTAGTCGAGGCTTTTCTGCAGGATTTTGGCGGGGAAAAGCAATTAACGCCGAAAATTCTCAAGGTGCTCAAGGCTTATTCCTGGCCGGGGAATATTCGCGAATTGCACAATTGTATTGAATACATGTACCAGCTCTCTGATGAAAAGATTATGCTGAAAGACGTACCGGAGCATATTCGTGACTTTGGAGCAGTTAACCCGAGGATTGACTTCTCCTTAGACAAAAGAAAGGAGACGGTGCTTGCAGCTGTGGCAAAATTTAATAGCGACGGTCAGCCGGCAGGACGAAAAAATCTCCATGACAACCTGCTGACAAATGGTTGCAAAATTGCAGAACAGGATATCCGTTTTATATTGAAGAATTTAGAAGGGATGGGACTAGTGGAAGTCAATAAAGGCCGCCGGGGCACAGAGATTACAGCAGCAGGCTTACAGTACTTGAAACGCAGAAGACTATAAAAGGGAAACGGGTTTGGGCTGCCAACAATATTAAACCACTGTATAATAACTTTAATAAATTATAATTGTGGGTGGTATAGATCATATGGTTCATCTTTACAGAGACACCCTAGACTTTCATACGGTGTGGGCTAACGGCAATTTTGCTGAGTTTGAGACGGCAAGCGCCCTCTTTTGCCGATGTGGATGCAGAATATGCGCGACTATCAAAGTCGAGTGTAAACTTCAGAAGGAGAACCTATGACTTTCTTTTTCGGCATCCGCAACTTTTATGTTGCACCCGGAGGGAAACTTGCTTGAAATCGGCAGCACCAGTAAAGCATAGATTAGAAGTTTGCTGATCTGAGGTGCGTCCGGTAAATTAAAAATTATCAGGTAGACACGGCGTGTCTAATCATGGCAAAAAATACTTTTCTCACTTCTTTTCGTGGATAGGTGTAGTAACATTTACTATTTTTATTGTGCTAGAAACTTCGGGGTTGGCCGATAGTGGGACTGCAGAAGCGATAGCATCCTTTTGCTGTGGTGGATCTTTCGGTATACTGATTATAGCAGTAATATATACGAACCGGTATTTATATAAGTTTAAAGCCTCTAAAAAAAGATTACTTCAGCATAAGTAAACAGTAGGCCTATTACCAGAATTAGCCAATAAACCGCAGAAAACACAAAAAGCGTAAAGATAGGGTTTCTATACTCTGCCTTTACGCTTTCTGTTATTTGGTGTAAATAAACACGTGTTACATCTTACTGTAAGCCACAGCAATTTTTGCCGCCTCTTTTGCATTGTGATAGGCTAGCTGCAGGTTAGAAGCCAGGGACACGCCGTCTGTAAATTCTTTAATGTGAGCGAGAAGGAACGGTGTCGTCGCTTTGCCGTGGATGCCTTCTTCCTGGGCGGCTTTCAGCGCCTTATTGATAACCGCTTCCATTTCATCGTAGTCCAGTTCGTATTCTTTTGGAATCGGGTTGGCAATCACGGAGCCGCCTTTCAGACCCAGATCCCATTTGGCCTTCATAACTTTTGCTACAGTTTCTTCGTCAGGGGCATTGTAGTCCACGCTGTAGCCGCTCTTCCTGCAGTAGAAGGCAGGGAAGTCATCTGTCCTCAGACCGATGACAGGCACACCCATGGTCTCTAAGTATTCTAGCGTCAGACCGATGTCTAAGAGACTTTTCGCGCCGGCGCAGATAACTGCTACTGGTGTATTTGCCAGTTCCTGCAGATCGGCAGAGATATCCATGGTGGTTTCCGCTCCGCGGTGAACGCCGCCGATGCCGCCTGTAGCGAAGAAGCGGATGCCCGCCATTTCTGCCAGCATCATGGTGGTTGCTACGGTGGTGGCGCCAGTCTGGCCCGTTGCCAGACAGATCGCTACATCTCGGCGGCTGACCTTGGCGACGTTTTCTGCCCGGCACATGATTTCCAGTTCTTCTGCTGTCAGACCCACCCGTAGTTTTCCGCCGATGATTGCAGTGGTTGCCGGAATGGCGCCTTCTGCACGGATGATCTCCTCAACTTTATGAGAAAACTCCAGATTTTCCGGGTAGGGCATGCCGTGGGAAAGAATGGTGGACTCCAGTGCTACCACCGGTCTTTTTGCTTCCAGAGCAGCTTTCACTTCTTCCGTGATACATAAATATTCGTTCATTTCATTTACCTCTCTTTATATATTTTGTAAAATAGTCTCTTTTAGCAGTGATTCAGACATCTGTGGATTGATGGTCTGCTCACTGAGTATGGCCAGCGTCGAAACGGTCATAGCGGCCGTCAGGGTCTCATCGATATTGAGATCGTGCAAGTAGGCATAGAGAAGTCCTCCCAGGAAAGCATCGCCAGCGCCTGTTGCGTTGGCAATCTGATCCAAAGGCCGTGGCTGACGATGTTTTGCTGTACCTGAATGATCCCGGTAATAGACCCCGTTTTTGCCCAGACTGATAAAGACACGTCTGACTCCACAGTCGATGATGCGGTCTGCAGCCTCCTGCAGGTCGCCGAAGGTGCGAATCTTCACACCTGACAACACTTCCGCTTCCAGCAGGTTGGGCTTCAGCGTATGGATGCCTTCAAGGCGGCCGACCAGTTTTTCGGCATAGGTGGTGGATACAGGATCAGCAAAGACGGCCGTTTTGCTGCAGTATGTCTGAAGGAGATAGTTGATGGTCTCTTGAGGAAGACCAGTATCAAAGGTGATCGCTGCCGCATTTTCCAGCAATTCACCTTTTTGCTTCAGATGAGCCGGCGAAAGACTTTGCAGTACATTCATGTCCGATACTGCGATATTCATCTCACCATCTGGCTCGTGAATCGACATATAGGTGGAGCTGATCTGTCCGGGAAAAGCAAAGAAATGTTCTGTAGACAGACCCGCACTTTCGCAGGCCGTGCGAATCAGCGTGCCAAAATAATCATCTCCCGTCGCGGTGATGAAATTGACTGGAAGACCCAGGCGGCATGCATTTTCGCTGGCGTTATGGGTTGCGCCGCCGATGGAAATTTTGATCTGTCCCGGATTGGAGTCCTCGGATACCAGAGACCTTTTGCTCCGTCCCATGACATCCACATTGACAGCGCCCACGCCGACGACGTAAGGTTTTGCGTTCATATAAAATCCTCCTGTACAGGCGGCCGATGGGGCGCCTTTCTTGTCCTTAGTATAGCAAAGAGGATTGCGAAAAAATAGGACATATGGCATAATGAGAACAGAAAGATAGGAAGGGGCAAAAGAGATGAAGATCAACGATGAGATGGTGAGACGGCAGTATATTGCGAAATATCCCATTCAACAGTTGTTTTCCGCGCCGATAGAAGAGTTTCTGGAAGTACATGTCTTTGAAAAAGGGGAATACATCTGTGAAGAATTGATGCCTCCTGAACGGCTGTATTTTCTGGTAAAAGGGAAGGTGAAACTGTATATGATTCATCAGGACGGCAATGTTTCTCTCGCTCAATATTACGAGGCAGGAGACATCCTGGGAGAACTGGAATTTCTCGGTATCCGCACCCAGTCTCAATCCATCCAGGCTGTAGAACCGTCCGTCTGCCTGGCATTGTCTTTTCAAGAGCACGGCAGTTTGATTCTTTCTGATGCAGTGTTCCTGCGAAATCTGAGCAAGCTGATTGCAGAAAAAATGCTCCGCAGTGTGAGCAAGCTTGTGGCGACACAGACTTATCCGTTGGAAAACAGAATGGCGGCCTATCTCCTTGAAAAGGAGGGGGAAGTGGGCAGAGGAAATTGGGTCAGAGTGTCTTTGACAGATCTCGCCCAGTATCTGGGAACCAGTTACCGCCATCTGTCCCGCGTCATCAAACACTTTGACGAGGCCGGCTGGATTGATAGAGAACGCGGCCGGATGCGGGTCAGCAACTACAAAGCCTTAGCGGAAAAAGTATCACTGATGCAAATAGAGTAGGAACAGAGGAGATGTAAAATGAGTATGGTCAGAGTGATGTCTGTCCAGGTTGGATGGACGCCGGATAAAGAAGATAATCTGAGACGGGCAATTGATCTCATTGAAAGGGGAATTCGGCAGTACGGCCAGGCAGATCTCATCTGTCTGCCGGAGTTTTTCTACGAAAGCCCAACATATAAAAACAGGGATACAGTTGGCGAACCTCTCGAGGGTTCTTTCTGCCAAACCTTTTCCCATTGTGCTCGGGAACACGGAGTCAACATCGTAACAGGGACCTTTCCGCAGAGGAAGGAGGGCAGGCTCTACAACACCTGCCTCGCCATAGACAGACAGGGAAATTTGGTAGGGACGTATGACAAAGTCCATCTGTTCGATGTTCCGGATCGAAAGGAATCCGACTATCTGACCGCCGGAAGAGATTTTGGCATTTTCCAGTTTGACTGCTGCAAGGTGGGCGTGGCAATCTGTTATGAGGTGCGGTTTTGTGAGTATCTGAGGACCTTGGCCTTGAAAGACATCGACCTGCTGGCGATTCCAGCCATGTTTTATAGACCGCGGCAGGATCAATGGGATCTTCTGGTCAGAGGGGCAGCGCTGAACCATCAGCTTTACGTGGCAGCTGCCAACCAGTACAACAAATATTGTTTCGGCAGAAGTCAGATTATAGATCCCTGCGGTTTGCCGCTGGCACAGGCATCAGATAAAGAGGATGTGATCTTTTCGTACATCGATAAGTCCTATCAATCTGAAATCAGAAGAGAGCTGGCCGTCTACGAGAATCGTGTGCCGCAGGTATACGACTTAAAGTGATATTGCAAAAAAAGAGTGCATGAGGTCGCGTCGCGCCTCTGCACTCATGTCGCCAGCAAGGAGCGACGCTTTGCAAGGTATGTTCTATTGACAAAGATAATGAAAACTTTATCTTACACGAGTCCAAGAAAATTTTGCAGACCGAGGCTGACGATTGTGATGCCAGCCCAGCAGCAGGCCCCCATGGTAATGGGTTTACCGCCGTTTTTAACCAGCTTGACGATGTTAGTATTCAAACCGATTGCAGCCATAGCCAGCACGATGAAAAACTTGCTCAATTCTTTGATTGGTGTAAAGAAGGCGGCTGGAACGCCAAAGTGAATGGCGACAGTAGTGATAATCGACGCACCGATAAAAAACAAAATAAAGAATGGGAAAATCTGTTTAAAATCTATTTTGTTTTCACTCTCCTCATTCCTCGCACGCAGGTAGCCTAGCAGCAGGGTAATGGGAATGATGGCCAGCGTTCTGGTCAGCTTTACAGTTACGGCTTTGTCTAAGGTAGCTGACCCCAGGTTCCACATACTGTCCCAGGTCGCAGCAGTGGCTGTGACGGACGAAGTGTCATTGACAGCAGTTCCGGCAAAGATGCCGAAGGCTTCACCTGATCCGGTGTCGAAGCCGACTAGCTTTCCAAAAGTGGGAAAGAGCAGGGCAGCCAGGACATTAAAAAAGAAGATGACTGAAATCGCCTGGGCCACCTCCTCTTCGTCGGCTTCAATGACGGGAGCTGTCGCTGCGATAGCAGATCCGCCGCAGATGGAGGAACCGACGCCGATCAAGGCAGAGGTTTTTGTGGGAATCTTCATCGCCTTATGAAGAATATAAGCGATAAGCAGCGAAATTGATATCGTGCATATGATAATCGGCAGAGATTGTTTTCCCGTTTGGAGAACAATATTGAGGTCCATCCCGAAGCCTAATAAAATGACTGCCCATTGCAGAACTTTTTTTGATACGATTTTGATGCCTGGCTCGTATGAGGCCTTATCCTTAAAAAATAAGGCGGCAAGCATGCCGGCGAGAATGGCGATGACGGCGCCGCCGATGATTGGAAACACATCGCCTAGAAACCATGAAGGCACAGCGATGGCGAGGCAAAGTGAAATGCCTGGTCCGTTCTTTCGTAGTAAATTCATATTGTGTTTTGTTCCTTTCTAAAATTGATCGTAAGAGCATTATAAAACAACAATATGATAATGTAAAATTATAAAAAATGATAAATCAATAAAGTTTTATTATAATAAAAATAGCCATGTGATTGTCACTACCATGGCTATCCTTATTTATCTTTGGCATTACAATTTTTTTGCTATCAGCTCGTGAAAATTTTTCTTGTCTCCCGCTACAATTAAGTGCTGATCCTCCGAAAAGTAATACTCCTCTTTGTCAAGGGGCATGATTTGATCGCGGCACTTATAGGCGATGACATTAACGTGGTATTTTTTTCTTACATTGATCTCAGTCAGCGAACGGCCAATCCAAGATTTTGGGGCGGCTATCTCAAAGATACCATAATGCTTGCTCAGCTCAATATAGTCAAAGGCATTTTGAGCGCTGTACTTCATAGCCGTTCTAATCGCCATATCCCGTTCTGGATAGATGACGTCGTCGGCCCCATTCTGTAAAAGAAACTTAGCGTGAAGATCTTGATTGACCTTTGTTACCACCTTGTGAGCGCCTAATTCCTTTAAGGTCATGGTGATGACCAATGACGATTCCAGGTCGTTGCTGATGCAGACGAAACATAGATCAAAGTTGGCAACACCTAAGTCCTTGAGTACTATTTCATCTGTACAATCGCCGATTTGGGCTGACGTCACATAAGGCGCTATTTTGTTTACTACCGCTTCGTTTTTATCGATAACCATCAGTTCATTGCCTAAATCTGCCAGGCTCGTTGCCAGATGGCGGCCGAAACGTCCAAGGCCGATAATTAATATGGAACGCATTTTATTCTCTCCTTTATATCATTAACCGATTGTGATCTTCTCTTCCGGATAACTGATCTTCGGTATAATCTTTCTTCTGGCGATAGCCATAGCGACTGCGATACTGCCAAGTCTGCCGCAATACATCAGAATGATGAGGCAAAGCTTTGAAAAGGTGCCCAAATCAGAGGTAATTCCCATCGTCAGCCCCACCGTTCCCATGGCTGACAACGACTCAAAGAGACAGCTTTCCGCGGTAATCGCCGGATTTGCAACTAACAGGCAGAACGTGCATAACAAGACTGCCATGACGTAAGAGGCAATGCTGGAGAACGCTTTTCGCTGCGCTTCAGCAGGCAGTCTGCGCCGAAAGATGCTCAAATCCTGATAATGCTTTGCATAAGAGTACATGGAAAGCAACAATGTCGCAAAGGTGGTCAGTTTGATACCACCGCCTGTAGATCCGGGACCGGCTCCCACAAACATCAAAAACATGGTCAAAAATCTGCCGGCAGTAGACATATCTGCGTAATCCACAGAAGCAAAGCCTGCCGTTCTCGGTGAAACAGATGCGAAGAATGAATTGAGAATCTTTTCATCCGTTGGCATCTGTCCAAAGGAGTTAGGCCCTTCTATAAAATAGAAGGCCACAGCGCCCAGCAAAATCATCAAGAAGGTAAAGCACAACATGATCTTGGAGTGAAGGGCGTATTTCCTAAAGTGAAATTTGTGATCCACAATGTCACCCCAGACGATGAAGCCAATGCCGCCAGTGGCAATCAGTGTCATGACGGTGATGAGCAGAACCGGATCATCTGAAAAACGTGTCAGAGAACTTCCGGGATCAAATCTTCCAAGTAAATCAAACCCGGCGTTGCAGAAAGAGGATACGGAATGAAAGATGCCGTACCATAACCCTTGCCAAAATCCCACCTTGGGAATGAATTTGAAGGAAATAATTAATGCTCCCAGTCCTTCAAAAAATAAAGTACCAAAGAGCATTCTCCTTATGGTTTTTACTACGCCTCCAATATGGAGTGTGCCTATGGATTCCATCAAAAGGGAACGCTGAAATATGGTGATCTTGCTTCCAATCAGGAAGGAAAAGGTCATCGCCATACCCATAAATCCAAGGCCGCCAATTTGTATGAGCAGTATGATTATGAATTGTCCTAAAAAGTTGAACTGTGTATACGTGTCATAAACTGCCAGTCCGGTTACACATGTGGCCGACGTCGATGTAAACAAGCCGTTGATAAAGGGAATGCTTTCTCCGCTCTTATTGCACAGGGGCGAAGAGAGCATGAAGCTTCCGATTAAGATAATCAGGCCGAAACCGATTGCCAGAATTTGAACCGGAAATAATCTTATGTGTCTTGACATAAGTACCTCCGAATTTCTGTATGAATTGTTGTATTCACCCTATTATAGAATATTTTTTTGTAATGTCAATATATTGCATCAAAACTCCTAAATTTGCGTAATAGTAAGAAAATTTGTCCTGCTTTTTCACCTCGATCAGACCCGCGTCGACAAGTTTTTTGACGTGCTGAGAAATGGTGGCCTGGGCATAATCGAAGTTGGCTACTAAATCTTTGTTACATACTGTTTCCATTGACTTATTACATTGCATAATATATCTGAAGAGTTTCAAGCGGACAGGGTGGGCCAGGGCATCAGAAACTCTTGCAATCAATTCTATGTCTTTTTCTTCGAATAATTCTTGATCTTTTCTTATTCTCATAGTATTCCTCCCATTACAATAAATAGTCAAATACCAATATACAATAAATTTGTCATTTTTTCAATGAAAATGTAGATGCAAAAAAATTTGCATATAACGAAGAAATAGTGTAAAATAGAATTTGGTATACAAACAAAGACTTGGTGCAGAACCATCAGGAGGTACAAGCAATTGGATGCAGAAGGATATAAGAAAATCATTGAAGAATTGATCAAACTAATCGACGCAGGTGTATATGTAGTGGACCAAGATGGTATCGGTATGTTTTATAACGGGGCCATGGCGGATATGGAGCAGATCAACATAGAAGACGTAGTAGGGAAAGAGTTTCACAAGGCCTTTCCAGGCGTAAAATTAGCTGAAAGCACCATGTATCAGGCGCTCAAAAAAAACGTCGCTACCAAGAACAAGCAGCAGTCCTATAAGAACTTGTACGGTAAAGAAATTACCACAATTAACAGTACTGTACCTGTTGTAGAGGGCGGCAGGACTATTGCGGCAGTGGAGGTAGCAAAGGACATCACAAATATCCGGTCTATGAGCGACACGATTTTAAAACTGCAGGAAAAGAAAATAGAACCTCATAAAGTAAAGCCGAAAATCAGACAGTACACCTTTGATAATATAATAGGTAACAACCCCCAGTTTGTCTCCGTTTTGGAGCGAGCAAAGCGGGCCGCTGACAACGACGCTTCCGTCTTCATTTATGGTGAGACGGGAACTGGAAAAGAGCTGTTTGCACAGAGCATTCATTACGCCAGCAGAAGGCAGAACAAGCCTTTTCTCGCGCAGAACTGCGCAGCTCTGCCGGAATCATTACTGGAAGGTATATTGTTCGGGACATCAAAGGGGGGCTTTACTGGCGCGGTAGATCGTGCAGGCCTGTTTGAACAGGCAAACGGAGGTACTCTCTTACTGGATGAGATTAGCGCCATGCCTTATGAGCTGCAAAGTAAGCTTCTTCGCGTGCTGCAGGAGGATTATATCCGGCGTGTAGGCGGTACAACGGATATTCCCATCGATGTGAGAATCATCGGTACAGTGAATGAATTTCCGGAAAAATTGATTGACGAAGGAAAGCTGCGGAAGGACCTCTATTATCGCTTAAACGTTGTAAGCATTGCAATTCCACCTTTACGGAGCAGACTGGACGATATTCCGCTTCTAACAGAGAAGCTTTTGGAAAAACACAATGAACGGTTTGGAAAAGAAGTTTGGATGGTGTCTGAGGGAGCGATGGACAGGCTCTGCGAGTATGATTACCCTGGAAATGTCAGGGAATTGGAAAATGTCATCATGCAGTCTGTCGCAATGGCAGATACAGAACACGTATTGACGGAGAAATTACTGCAGATGCCAATGCAGGTAAAAGCCATTGGTGCAGACGTTGAAAAATGGGACAGGAAAGGACCTCTGGACCAGTATTTGGCCAACTTAGAAAAGGAAATCATTCGTGAAGTCATGATTACAGAGGGGGGGAATATTTCTAAAACTGCAGAAGTTCTCAAGATAAAGAGGCAAACGCTGCAGCATAAGCTAAAAAAGTACGGAATTAAAGATTAAATGCAAATATTTTGGCACATAAAATGCAAATAATTTTGCGTTTAAGCCATGCCAGAATTTGCATTCTAAAAAGTTATGTGATTACTTTTTGGTTATCTAGTGAATTTTACCAAAAAATGGACTAAAAGTTAGCGTTTTTCTATTAAAAACTGGGAATTTAAGTATGTTGTATACAGGAAAAGCGTTGGCATGGAAGTTGCTTTATATATGAGCATCGCGTGAAAGCCACGCAGAATTTAAAACTAATGGTTAATGTTTATTAATTTTTATGTAAAAAGGAGAGAAAACTTATGGAAAATGTAAAAGTAATTATTTGGGGACTTGGCGCAATGGGCGGCGGAGTTGCAGACATGCTTCTGACTAAGAAAGGTGTTGACATTGTCGGCGTTGCTGGAAGAGGCAAGAAAATTGGCACTTCCATGTATGACTACATAAAGACTGAAAAAGGCGACAGAGAAGACGTTTTAATTCAGGCTGCTGAAGATGTAATCAAACCAGGTGCTGCTGACATCGTTATCCTTTGCACAGACTCCTTCACAAAGAACGCATTCCCTAGACTGAAGTTCATCATGGAACAGGGTATCAACGTAATCACTTCTGCTGAAGAGATGGCTTACCCTGCTGCACAGAACCCGGATCTGGCTGAAGAATTAGACAAGATTGCAAAAGCAAACGGCGTATCTTGCCTTGGAACTGGTATCAACCCAGGACACATCATGGATCTGTTAGTATTAGTTATGACAGGATGCATGACAGACGTGAAACACATCCTTTCAAGAAGAGTTAACTCACTGTCACCGTTCGGACCAGCTGTAATGG
This sequence comes from Emergencia timonensis, assembly GCF_900086585.1. Lineage (GTDB taxonomy): Bacteria > Bacillota > Clostridia > Peptostreptococcales > Anaerovoracaceae > Senimuribacter > Senimuribacter timonensis. Next base: position 263,125 of record NZ_FLKM01000008.1, on the reverse strand, counting down.
AAGAACAGGGAATCGGCATCAGCGTTGATGAATTCATGAAGAGAAAAGCTGACGGATCTATGGCTGGACACGTTGGATTTGCTGAATCCGTAGGCATGATGGCTGAAGGTCTTGGCCTTTGCGTTGAAGATTTCTCCCAGGATATGAATCCGATTGCAACAGATGTTGACAGAAAATCCCCTTATGGATTTGCTGCTGCAGGATCATGCGCAGGCGTTTCCATGACTGCAGACGCTAAACTTTGCAATGGTATGGAAATCCGTATGGAGCATCCACAGCAGATCGAACCAGAGCAGGTTGGCGTTCAGACTGGAGACTATGTCATCATCGAAGGAACTCCAGCAGTTAACATGGTTAACAGCCCAGAGGTTGAAGGCGGATTGGGAACAATCGCTATGTGTGCAAACATGATTCCGCAGGTTATCAACGCAGAACCAGGACTTCACACTATGATTACTCTTCCTATTCCAAGAGCTTTAATGGGTGACGTAAGAGACAGAATCTGCCCAGACAAGAAAATCGTAAAATAATAACGAACGTATTTTAAGAAGATAACAGGGCACGCTTGGTTTAGGCTGGGGGTGCCCTGCTAATCTAACCATAAAATTTGGAGGTAGAAATGGCAAAAAAAGGCGATTGGGTGCGCATTCACTCTGTAGTTTTAAAGGCTGCAGAAAGAACTGCTAAAATCCCTGAAGATACACAGAAATGTGACTTAGAAATGTGGACCAAAGGCACTCTGCAGGAAGATGCAGAAATCGGAGATGAAGTAACTGTAGTAACTGCAGCGAACCGTACTGAAAAAGGAACTCTGATCGAAGTTGGTCCTTATTATACTCATAGCTATGGCAAATTTGTCCCTGAGATCATCGAGATCGACAAGCAGCTGAGAGAGATTATGTTTGGAGGTGACAAATAATGGCATTAGCAAAAGATTACGATTCCGTAATGGCGAGATCAAATGATATCATGAAAAAGGCACTGGGACTGGACTACAACGAGTTTGAATCCGGTACCATCGCATTCGATTACGAAGCACTGATGAAATCCACTGGTTACACTTTGGAAGAGGTTGCAAAGATTCAGTCCAGAACAGCAGTAGGTAACACACCGCTGATCGAGCTGAGAAATTTATCCGCACTTTCCAGAAAGTATGCAAAGCCGGGATATGGTGCGAGAATTTTTGCAAAGGACGAAGCTGCAAACGCTTCTGGAAGCTTCAAGGCTAGAAGAGCTGCCTGTGCAGTTGCTCATGCGAAGAAGTTAGGATACAAAGGCGTTATGGCTGCAACTTCCGGCAACTATGGTGCAGCAGTTGCATCCCAGGCAGCAATGCAGGGACTGGAATGCATCATCGTACAGGAATGCTACGACTCCAAGGGAGTTGGACAGCCGGAAATCGTTGAAAAGGCAAGAAAATGCGAAGCTTACGGTGCAGAAGTTCTGCAGCTGACTGTAGGACCTGAATTATTCTACTCCTTCCTCTCCGTTTTGGAAGACACAGGATACTTCAACGCTTCCCTTTACTCACCATTCGGTATCGCAGGTGTTGAAACACTGGGATATGAAATCGCAATGCAGTGCCGTGAAATCGTCGGCAAAGATCCGGATATGGTTGTCTGCACAAACGCTGGCGGCGGTATGATGACTGGTACAGCTCGTGGACTTCTGAAAGCAGGCTGTGTTGATACACAGATGGTTTCTGCTTCTATCGACCTGACTGGATTACATATGGCTTCTGACGAACAGTTCAACAAGAAATCCTGCACAACAGGACACACTGGATTCGGTGTTCCTTACGCAACTGATCCTGACCACTCAGACGTTCCTCGTTCAGCAGCAAGACCGCTTCGTTACATGGACCGTTACGTTACAGTAAAACAGGGTGAAGTTATGTACATGACAGAAGCGCTGGCTAACCTGGAAGGTATCGAAAGAGGACCTGCAGGAAATACAGCACTTGCAGCAGCATTCTCACTGGCACAGGAACTTCCTGAAGATGCAGTTCTCGTAATCAGTGAAACGGAATACACAGGAGCTGGCAAGCACATTCAGCCACAGCTTTCCTTCGCAAGAGAGAACGGAATCGAGTTCAAATTCGGTGATCCACAGAAGGAAGACAAACCAGGTGAAAACATCGTATTCCCTAAGGACCCAAGCTTCATCAAGTGCGAAGATGCTGATATCGACCGCTTCAGAAGATCTTTGATTAACAAGGCTTGCAAGAGAGCTGGCATCACGAACCCAAGCGATTCCGATATCCAGTTCTTAGCTGAAGAAACAAAGACAAATGCAGATTTCGTAAAGAAAACTTTAGGACTTTAATACGCATAAAGGATATAAAGGAGAAAAAGAATGAAAAGAGCAGACGATTTCCAAGAAAGAAGAAAGCATATTGCTAATCTTTCTGACGAAGAACTTTACAACAGATTCTGGGAACTGACAGAACAGGTTGTTGAACCGCTTCTTGACCTCGGAAGAAAGAACACAACTCCTTCCGTAGAAAGAGCAGTATTGCTGAGAATGGGCGTATCCTCATTAGATACACAGAAAATCGTAGAAGGCTGCATGGACAGAGGACTCATGGGTCACGGAACTGGCCATGTCGTATACAAATTATCAAAAGAGAAGAACATCTCCATCAGAGAAGCAAGTGAATTGCTGGCTAAAGGCGAATGCTGGGATGAAGTAACTGCAATGTTCAAAGGAGGTAAATAAAGATGGCAGACATGATTTTAAAACCAAATGAAAAATTGGATGTTCGTAACATCTTGAAAGACCTCGACAAGTATGAACCGAGAAGAAAAGGATGGGTTTGGAGAAAACCTGCACCAAATCTAAAGATGGGACCTTTCGAGTTCCATGATGTTTCAGAACCTCTGAAGAACAGTGTTGGCCTGCCGCCTGCAAAGTTCTTTGAGAACATCGACCCGCAGCCGCTTCCAGTCATCACCACTGAAATCGCTTCCGGCAGATTTGAAGACGATATCAGAAGAATGAGAATGGCAGCATGGCACGGCGCTGACCATATCATGGTTATCAGACATATGGGACAGTCCCATATCGACGGACTGATGGAAGGTACTCCACAGGGTATCGGCGGTATTCCTGTAACTAGAAAACAGGTCAGAGCACAGAGAAAAGCTCTGGACATCATCGAAGATGAAGTTGGCCGTCCAATCAATTATCATTCCTACGTTTCTGGCGTTGCAGGACCTGACGTTGCTGTTATGTTTGCTGAAGAAGGCATCAACGGCGCCCACCAGGACCCTCAGTACAACGTACTTTACAGAGACATCAACTGCGTAAGATCTTTCGTAGACGCCTGCGAATCAAAGAAGATCTTAGCATGGGCTGACATTCTGCAGATTGACGGCGCACATAACGCTAACGCAACTGCAAGAGAAGCATGGAAGGTAATGCCTGAACTGATCGTTCAGCATGCTATCAACTCCTTGTTCTCAGAAAAAGTCGGCATCAAGCCAGAAAACATCGCATTATCAACAGTACCTCCTTCAGCTACTCCGGCACCTTGCATGTACCTGGATCTGCCTTACGCAGTAGCTCTGAGAGATATCTGCGGAAGATATAAGATGAGAGCACAGCAGAACACAAAATATATCTGCTCATCAGTAAGAGAAGCTACCGTTACACATGTAATGAACATGTTCATCTCCAAACTGACCAGCGCTGACATCCAGTCCACAATCACACCAGACGAAGGAAGAAACGTTCCTTGGCACATCTATAACATGGAAGCCTGCGACAATGCAAAACAGGCTCTCATCGGTATGGACGGTCTGATGGAAATGATCGAGCTGAAGAAAGATGGTCCTCTGAGAGAAAACGCCAGAGACATCAAAGAGAGAGCTTGCCTGTTCATGGAAGAAATCATCGAAGTCGGCGGATACTTCCAGGCTGTCAAAGAAGGATTCTTCGTTGACTCCGCTAAATATCCGGAAAGAAACGGCGACGGTATCGCTAGAAATCCAGAAGGCGGTATCGGCTATGGATACATCTTTGAGAGAGAAGAAGACTACATGGCTCCTGTAACAGCTCACTTTGGATATAACAACGTAGAGCAGTACGGCGGAGATCCTGCGGATCCGGCAGCTCTGATCGGCGGATGTACTTTCGAAGACAGAAGCAAGATCGTATTCATCGACGAACTGGATGATGAAGACAATGTAGCTACAAGACTTGAAAAAGTTAAGAAATACCTGGACGGCGAAGCAATCAAGCCAGAAATGGAATGGTGTGCAGACGGAACCATCATGATTACCATGATGATCCCGGCTAATGCAAGAACTGCGGAAGCTGCCGCTGTTGAAATCGGTAAGAAGTTAGGACTGGAAGAGCCTGTAGTAACAAGCAAAGAAGTGATGCAGGAAGCAGAAGGAACTAGAATCGAAATGAAGGGCAAACTGACCTTCGACGTAGATCCTTCCAACCTGGAGATTCCACCTGAACCACATCACCTGGACGACAAGACTCTGTATGATGAATTCCAGAATCATGACATGGTAGTCGTTTGCGGAACTGTCGGCGAAGACGAACACTCCGTAGGACTTCGTGAGATCATCAACATCAAGCACGGCGGAATTGAAAAATGGGGTATCAAGGTTAATTACCTCGGCACTTCTGTTCCAGTAGAAAAGCTGGTTGACGCTGCTGTAGAATTGAACGCTGATGCAATCCTCGCTTCAACGATCATCTCTCACGACAACATCCACTATAAGAACATGAAGAGAATCAACGATCTGGCAGTAGAAAAAGGTATCAGAGATAAGGTTATCATCTGTGCTGGCGGAACGCAGGTAATCCCTGAAGACGCTGTTAAGACTGGTATCGACGCTGGATTTGGAAGAGACTCCCACGGTATCGACGTAGCTACTTTCCTCTGTGAAGAGGCTAAGAGACGTCGCGGCGAAGAGTAAGCTTAAGCTTGTCTTTTGCGCTTATACAATGGGTGCTCGCGTAATTTGCGCCACAGTGCTTTGCAGACTTTTTGCCTGGAGTCGTCGTTTTTACTAGGCAGAAGCGAGCAATCACTTCATAGAAAACATAAAAGCCTAATTGGGGCGGGCAGTAAGCCCGCCCCTTTTTAATATAATAGAAAATATCGATTTACTATTATATTAAAAAGGGGGTGTGCAGAGGGGATTCCCCTCGCCGTCTTCAGGAGGGTGTTCAGCCTGCGTAGCAGGCACCGAAGGGAACCTGCCTTTTTGCCCCAGCTTCAGCTGGCTAGGCGAAACGGACAGCGAAAGGAGCGCTGCGACTGGAGGAGCGAATACAGTGAGCGTTAGGATTCCCTAGCGGAGTGGCGAAGCCACTTTTCTAATCGATTTACAGAGGGGCTTTTGGCCATTGTGTAAATTGATTGTTTGAAAGGAGCAGGAGCATGTTAATTGATGTAACCCTAAAGATCACGCCTAAAATGGCAACTGACGCCCAGGGCAACGAGAAGAAAGCGCTGGTCGGTCATCTGGGAACCCATTTTGATGTGATGGACAAAGAATTCCCTTTAGATTATACTAGACGCAGGGGGCTCTGTTTTGATGTGAGTGATATCCCTGCGAGCAGAGAAATCGGTGAAGAGGCTGTGGATTTGTCCTTGGTAAAAAAAGAGATGTTCGTCTGCTTTTATTCCGGGTATATGAGAAAAGAAGGATATGGTTCCAGAACCTACTTTACAGAGCATCCGCAGCTTTCAATGAATTTGATCGATCAGCTGCTGGCAAAGGGCGTTTCGATGATCGGAATCGACTTCGCTGGGGTGCGAAGGGGGACGGAACACACCCCGACGGATCAAAAGTGCGCTGAAAAAGGCACTTTTGTCATTGAGAATATGGACCACTTGGAGGATTTGCCAAAGGGTGCTGAGTTTGTCATTCACACCTATCCGATGAATTACGAGGGAATGACAGGTCTGCCGTGCAGAATCGTTGCGGAGGTGTGAGATGTTTACCTACAGGAAGTGTGTGCAAAAGGATGCAAGTCTGTGGATTAAATTAAACCGAGAATTCATCGTCTATGAGAGTCAGGATGATGGTTTGTGGAACGGAGTCAGCAGGGTCAGCGACCAGCGGTTTGCCCAGACTTTTGAAGAAGCCCTCTCCTCGCCGGAACTGATCAGTCTGCTGATTTTTGAAGAAGATGGAGCGCCCGTTGGTTTTGCCAACCTGATGACGATCTTCAGCGTTTGGTCTCACGGCAAAGCCCTTTACCTGGATGACCTGTTTATCAGAGAGGAGCATCGTGGGAAAGGATATGGCAAAAAAGCCTTAGCATATATAGAAGCGTTTGCCAAAGAACTGGGATGCAAGCGGATTCAGTTTCATTCCGAGGCAACCAACCCCAATGCGAGGGAGTTTTACACGGCAGTGGGATACGCTCCGGCGGAGATGTATTTTTATGTGAAGTATTTTTAGAAGAGGTTAACTATGAACAAAGAACAATGGGAACAGGAAGTTCTCAGATTTGAAGCAGAATATGAAGATGACAGTCCTTTTGACAGAAAACTGGAACGGGTATTTTACGGATGTAATTTCGAGGAACAGAGAATTTCCCATCGATTTGCGGCCCAGCCCTGGCAAAAGAATGAGAGAGGTGACGTGCATGGAGGCATTATCAGCAGCATGTTTGATTCAGCTATCGGATTGACGGCCATCTTTGCGGCCGGATGGCGTGAAGCCACTACGATAGATCTGAACGTGTCCTTTCTGCGGCCCCTTGACGGTGATTCTCACGCCATCATACATACCTATATTGTAAAGAATGGGCGGAGTATCATCAGACTGCGGGGAGAAATGATTTGTGAAGAAAGTGGAAAGCTGGTCGCGACTGCGACTGGAAGCTGGTTCCCTTTGTAGTTATAACATAGAAAATATGCAATAAATAGAGGTGATAAGATGAAAGTAGACGTATTAGTAGCCGAAATCGGCTCGACAACCACAGTTGTTAACGCTTTTAAAGATTTAAATACCGACAATCCCATATTTTGGGCACAGGGTCAGGCGCCAACATCGGTCCTTGACGGAGATGTGAGGATTGGTCTGCAGGGCGCTGTTGACGATCTCTGCAAGAAGATGAATATCGATAGTCTGGAATATGACGAAATGCTAGCCACCTCTTCGGCAGCAGGTGGACTAAAGATGACGGTACACGGTCTCGTATATGATATGACTGCCAAAGCAGCCAAGGAAGCTGCCCTGGGCGCAGGCGGCATTATCCATTACATTACAGCGGGTAAATTGAGAAGGACAGACTTAGCCAAGATTAAAGAAATCAAGCCGAATTTGATTTTGATTGCCGGCGGTGTCGATTACGGAGAAAGAGACACGGCCCTGGATAATGCTGAAAAGATTCGTGCTCTGGGGCTGAATACCCCGATTATCTACGCAGGAAATATCGAAAACCAGGAAGAGATGAAGCTGATTTTCGATGAGGAAAGCGGACAGAAGTTATATAATGTAGAGAACGTATATCCAAAGATTGACGATCTTAACGTGGAACCGTGCAGAAAGGTGATTCAAGATGCCTTTGAAGAACATATCATCCATGCACCGGGCATGGAGCACGTAAGAGATATGGTCAACGGACCGATTATTCCGACACCAGGCGCAGTCATGGAGTGTACCAAGCTTTTGTACGACTGTCTAGGCGATTTGATCGTTCTTGACGTGGGCGGAGCCACTACAGATCTGCATTCTGTGGCAACGGAGTCCGATAAAATCGCCCGGATTATGATTGCACCAGAACCGAAGGCCAAGCGGACGGTGGAAGGGGATCTGGGCGTCTATGTCAACAGGATGAAAGTCATCGAGTCCATCGGAGAAGAGCAGATGAAAAAAGACTGTGAGAAGATGGGCATCGACTTAGAAAAAACCTTGGAAAGCTATGTGGCGATTCCGAAAACAGAGGATGAATTTAAGCTGGTAGAACGTCTGACGAAAGAAGCGGTTCTCAAAGCAGTGGAACGCCATGCCGGCATCATCAGATACATCTATGGGCCTTCTGGCAGAAGCACAGTGGCAGAAGGAAAAGACTTGACACAGGTGAAATACATCGTTGGTACGGGAGGCGCTTTGACAAGACTGCCGCATAGAATCGAATTGATGGAGGGGATTGCGAAGCATAACGAAACAGGCATGATGCTGTTCCCGACAGAGCACGCCAGGATTTTGGTAGATAACGATTATATCATGGCCTCCCTGGGTGTTTTATCGAAGAGATACAGAGAAGCAGCGATCAGACTTCTGGAAAAGAGCCTGGACTTCCAGTTCCCGGAAAAGAAAGAGCAGGAGATTGCGGTCAACGCTAAATTTATGGCTGATGTAGACCGTGAACTGGCAGAAGCAAAAGCAAAAGAAGAAGAGTACAGGAAACACATTGAAGAATGTGAGGCCATGGGCTACGATATGACTGCCTTTAAAGAGGAGGAAGCAATCGGCGGCGCCAGTGCAGAAGAACTGGAAGCCGCAAGAAAGGCGGCGATGGCGGAAGCGGATGAAAAGACTGCAATGCGTAAAGGCGGCGGCATCAAAGGCAAATGGGCAGCACAGACGGAAAACGGCGGTCAGTATATGGGAGACTGCACTCACGACTGCAAGCACTGTACTAGAAGAAATTGTCCAAACAGAGTAGAATAGAAAGAGATAAAAAGGAGAGAAATGATGTATCCAAAACTAATTATCAATTTAAAGAAACTGGAAGACAACCTAAACGCCTGTGCGACGATTACAAAGAATCACGGCAAGTGTTCTCTGATGATCGTCACCAAAGGCCTTTGTGCAGACAAAGAAATGGTAAAGATGGTAGCGGAGAATCCAAATGTGGATTTTATTGCCGACTCCAGAGTGAAGAATATTGCTGGCTTTGCGGATACAGCAAGAGCAAATGGCAAAAAGACGGTTTTGCTGCGCATTCCTATGCACTGTGAAGTCGCAGAGGTAGTAAAATATGTGGATCTTTCTTTTAACTCAGAACTGTCCACCATCAGACTGCTCAATGAAGAGGCGGCCAAGGCTGGAAAAGTACACGATATTTTGCTGATGATCGACCTGGGCGACCTGCGCGAAGGAATCTTCTTTCAGAATCAGGAGTTGATTTATGAGGCAGTGGAAGAAATCCTCAAGATGGAGAACGTCAATCTCTATGGCATCGGTGTCAATCTGACCTGCTATGGCGCCATCATTCCGAAAAACGAGAACCTATCCCAGCTGGTTGCCATCGCCAGGGATTTGGAAACGAAGTACGGCATCAAACTGGAAATGGTGTCTGGCGGAAATTCCAGCTCTATTTATCTAGTCGACAAAGGTGAGCTGCCAGAAGGTATCAATAACCTGCGTCTAGGAGAATCTTTCCTTCTGGGTAACGATACGGCCTACGAGACAAAGCTGCCGGGAACAGTCAGTGACGGATTGATTCTGCAGGCACAGATTATCGAACTGAAAGAAAAACCATCCCTCCCGATTGGAGAAGTCGGTGTCGATGCCTTCGGTGAAAAGCCATACTATGAGGACAGAGGAATCATGAAGAGGGCCATCATCGGCATCGGTAAGCAGGACACAGATCTGGGCAGCATGACGCCATGCGATCCCCAGGTGGAAATCATGGGCGGCAGTTCCGACCATATCATCCTCGACGTGACTCACTGTGACAGAGAATACAAGGTAGGCGATATCGTCGAGTTCGAACTGGGATACGGCGGCATGCTGAAGACGGCTACCAGCCCATATGTGGAGAAGGATTACATCAAGTAAGCAGAGGAGAATTTTACTTGACAAGGGTATAAAAAAAGTAGCATGAGATCTGAAAAGAAGTATTATTACAGCGAGCGGCATAGTCAGTTTTGGCTATGCCGTTTTGTTGATGCCCGGTAGTTCAATCACGCCGACACAGTTATAGCTGATTTCTACCTGCTGCACCCGTTCCCCCCTGAAAGCCGATCCATCCCCATTCCTGCGCCGTATTGCGGCGTTAGTACGCTGACCTGCTTCGGGCCAAGGGGACCCAAAGTGCCTGCTGGACATTTTATCCACAAGTGGCGGCCTTATGGCGGTACTTCCCCATCCGGCGATATCTTTTTCGGACGATCATTCACTCTGCTTGTCCATTGATAAACTAACACAAGTCTATACTTTTTGATCGCCCGTCCCGTATATCCAAAAGGTTGAAAATCCGGCTAAAACACACTATTTCCACGCACTCGGTTTTGTGGTAGAATGAAAAAAACGTAAGCTGACTAAGATGGCGAGCCAAGAAAATGCCAACAGAATTAATTAGTACGGCTTTCATCTGATGAAATAGGAGAGTTGTATGCCGACACAAACAAAGATTAAAATAGACGACGCGGTGGAATTGCGTCAAAAACTGGATGGAATTTATGACACTGCTTCACAAACAATACTGGCAAAATGGTCGATACTTTTAGCAAAGCACATCATGGATATTGCAGGGTTTGCCGATGCAGAAAACGAAACGATCCTCAACGGTTTTGACGTCAATGAGGCTTGGCAGAATGGGCAAGCGCGAATGCACGATGTGAGACAAGCCGGTTTCAAAATTCACGCATTAAGCAAAGCAACTGAAGATGTGTTGCATATAGCTATTTTAAGAGTTATTGGGCAGGCTGTCGGTACTGGTCATATGAGAGAACACGCGATGGTGGCCTCTGACTATGCAGTCAAGGTTGTTAATATCCTGCAACCAGACAACAAAGAAGCGGTCATTGCGGAAAGGGAATGGCAAATAACCACTTTGGTGAAATGTTTATCATAATTGGGCGTAGGGGGATACGCCGTAGCTGCATAACTGGGGAAATAGCAAAGCAAGCCGAGCCAGTCAACGGTCAAGATGAGCGGCGCTTACAGCCCCGCCCGTCTTCTGTTGTCACATTCCGCTTGCCGACTGCCCGATCAGAAGGTTCCTCAATACTTCCTTAATGGCATCAGCCTTCAGAATCGGTATTTTCTTTCGTCATAGACTCCATTTTACATCCACTTTTGAAGAACTTCAATTAAATGCTGAATGTCAATTGGCTTGGCTATATGATCGTTCATTCCGACATTGAAGGCCTTGCCTAAGTCGGAGGTAAAGGTATTGGCCGATAGTGCAAGAATAGGAATTCTTTTGGCGTCATTACGATTTAGCGCACGAATTGCTTGTGTCGCCTCATAGCCGTTCATAATGGGCATTTGAATATCCATCAGGATACAATCGTAGGTTCCAGACGGCGTGTCTAAAAACCTATTGACTGCCTCTTGTCCGTTTCTCACCGCATCTACAAGAACGCCATGCATTTGCAGCAGTTCAACGGCGATCTCACGATTCAGATCGTTGTCTTCCACCAGCAAAATCCGCTTACCGGCTAAGATAGGGGTTACTTCCGCTTCTCGCCCGATAGGCGGCTGTCCTGGCATCTGCTTACAAAAGGCCTGCAGAACATGGTGCAGTTTTGATTTGAACAGCGGCTTTGTTATAAATCCATCCGCACCTGCTTCTACAAATTCTTCCTCGATATAAGAGTAATTATAGGAGGAAATAACGATGACGGGGATGTGACTGTCTAGCCGCCTGCGAATTTCTTTCAGCGTTTCGAGACCGCTCATATCCGGCATCCGCCAGTCCAGCATGATTGCATAGTAATCGCTGCCTGCGCCGTGGGTCGCTATGATGTGATCTACGGCTTCTGCACCACTTAACACCCAATCGGCGCACAGACCCAGCTCACTTAAAAGAGAAGCAACACTTTCACATACAGTTTGATCGTCGTCAACGATGAGGACTCTAAGACCTGCTAACGTTTCGTCATATGCATCCTCTTCCAAAGGAAGTTCCAGAGGAACGGCTACTGTAAATTCACTTCCTCTCCCCAATTGACTCTTTACTTGAATGGTTCCATTCATCATGCTGATGATGTTTTCTGTGATGGCCATACCAAGGCCGGTGCCTGGTATTTTACTGATCCTCGTATCCTCCGCTCTAGTGAAGGGCTCGAAAATATGCGTGATAAAATCTTCTGACATACCGATGCCGTTATCCTGAAAGTCGAACTCATATTGTCCTTTACCTTTGATTACGGATGGTAGCTCTCGAATTTTTATCGTGATACTGCCTCCTTCAGGGGTGTACTTCATCGCGTTTGTCAGCAAATTCATGAAGGCCTGCTGCAAACGGCCGCCGTCAGCAATGACCGTCTCATGCTGCACTTGATTTGCAATTACTTTCAATTCCTGCTTTTTCTCTGCAATGAGTGGCTGGCACATATCTATCAAATTCTGAACCAATTCTGGCAGACTGATTACCTCGGCAGATAAATCAATTTTACCGCTTTCAATTTTAGACATGTCTAAGACCTCATTGAGCAGAGTCAGAAGATGTTGGCTGGCAACGTTGATCTTATCCAGACAAGAACCTACTTTCTCCGGACTATGCAGATTTGCCTGTGCGATGGAGGTCATGCCCATGATAGCGTTCATAGGTGTGCGGATATCGTGAGACATGGCAGATAAGAAGTTACTCTTTGCATTGTTTGCAACACGAGCAGCTTGGTAGGCATCTTCTAATGCTTGGCGCTGTCGCATCTGTTCTTCTCTATCCTTGGTTACATCAATGCCGATACTGTAAAAAGAAGGGATTCCGTCCCAACTATCCTCTGCGTTGATATAATACAATGTCAACGTAAAAATTTTTATTTTTCCGCTGCGAGTGATAATTCTGGCTTCTGTGATGAGGTTTGTCCCGGTCTCATCAACTGCCTGCATCATCGGAAGGATACGCATTAGATCATCGGGATGTACGTAACTGCATTGAGAATGCAATTCCTTTTCAAACTGCTCTGCGGTGTAACCGATTAAATTAAGAAATTCTGAACCATACCAGAGGATTGTAGAATAGTCTCTGGCATCCAGACGTGCAAAACCGCCGGATATTGAGGCCAGTAAAGCTTCCCGTTCACGGTCTTTCTTTGCCAGCTTATATTCGGTGCTGTACATATCATGCGAAAGTTCAATTCTGGCTGCTCGCCCCTTCCAATTAATCATACGGTTTTTTATCATAAAGGTTCGTCTTAAAACTGGATTGTCATATTCCCACTCATAAAATGCATCGGCTGTCAGATATTTATTAGTGCAGAATGGACAGGGGGATGATCGCCCTTGAATTACTTCGTAGCATTTTTTCCCTAAAAGTTCATTTTTTTTACAGCCTAACGTGTGGCAGGACGTTTCATTCAGATACAGCAGCTCATAAGTCTCCATATCGGAGATATAGATATTTCCTGTGTACAAGTCCATCATCCAATAAAAGTACTGCAGTTTTTGCGTATGTAAAGCCGATAGGTGCTCGTTTTCCTGTATCAAAGCATCGATATCCGTAAAGACGACCTGTAGGAGTGATTCCCCTTCGGCAGTATTGTCTGTAATCGTATATGAAAGGCGTGTCCAGAAGAAATCGCCGCCTTTTTTTGGCAGCCGTACGGCCGCGAAGGCTTCGGCAGCATGGCTTGCGGCGTGGGATATTTGTTCCGTTATTGTTTCAAAATCGGCGGGGTACTCTGCATAAAACTGCCGCAGACTGCTGAAAAGAGCAACAAAGTCTTCCCTGGAATAACCAGTGCTTTCAAAAAAACAAGAGTTATGCCAGCGTATGGTCAAATCTTTGTCCAGCGAACAGCAGATAACGCTGACATTGAGGCTGTCAACGGCGGTTGGGCATTTGTTTATCTGTTTTATATATGTATTTTCCATGATTGATTCACCATTCTTCAATTTTTTAAGCTTGTTCACATTATATCAATTAATGTCTGCAAAAGCAATCTGAGAATACAGACTCTTCCATCTTTTGTTTGACTCGTTTCCTAAGAGGAAGTACAATGAAATAAGAAGGACACTTCGTATGAGAGAGGCTGGCCCAGACGGACATGCCTGTGTTGATTTACGGAGAGACAGGTAAGGGCAAAGAATTGGCAGCCCATTCTCTTCACAATGCGAGTAAACGGCAGCACGGACCTTTTATAATTCAAAATTGCGCGTCTATCCCGGCGAACTTGATGGAAAGCATCCTTTTTGGCACATCAAAAGGGGCATTTACAGGTGCAGTAGATAATATGGGACTTTTGGAGCTTGCCGACGGGGGAACACTTTTCTTGTATAATAAGTTATATGGCGAGAAAACTCATAAAGTTTCTAAGAAGCTTTACCAGGAACTCAGCGAATTGCAATGGAAGGGGAATGTAATGGAATTAGAGAATACCATAGCATATGGTGTCGGTATGGCGGAAGACGATGCAGACATTTTGGAGCTGGGTCATATTGAAAACAAACTGCAAATGTTGTAAAAAGGAGGCAAATATTTTAAGAATATGGATCGGCCTCTGACCGAGAGGTTTTCTGGTTATGCGCGCTGTCTCATCAAATCGGCCTTCAAAAAGACAGATGGCAATATTGCCAGGGCAGCAGCTGTATTAGGAGTTCCAAGACAGAACTTGAGCCGAAAGGCAAAGGAATGAGATATTATTTAACCGCTCATTTGTTGGCTTGAATCGCTCATAAACTGGCGTATATGCGGAATGATAATCAAAATATGGCTGACGATTCAACCTTTTTACGATGGCACAGCTCTTGCAGTTAATATATAAAATTGGATATTATCTTGTCTATTGTCGCTTTCGGCAGCATTTCTTGCATACCGGGAGCAAGCGGAAAGGAAGTAGAAAGAAATGAAATTTGGTGTATTAAAAGACATTAAAAACGGAGAGTACCGCGTTGTAGCAACACCCGCTGAAGTCAGCATTTTGACAGAAGACGGACACGACGTATATGTAGCAAGGAAAGCTGGCTATGCTGCCGGTTTTGATGACGAAGAATACGAACAAGCAGGTGCAACAATGACGGCATCAAATGAAGAAATTTGGCAGAACTGCGATTTTGTTGCAAAGGTGAAAGAAATTGAAGAGAGTGAATACGATTTGATGAGAGAGGGACAGATTATCTATTGCTGTATTCATCCAGCAGCCCATAAGGCAGAGGTCGATGCTCTATTAGAAAAAAAAGTGATTGCAATCACCGCGGAAGATTCCCATCGGTATGGTTCGCCTAATTGTGAGGCAGCCGGCAAGGCTGGAGCCTTTATGGGCCTGTGGTCTATGATGAGCACGAATGGGGGCAGCGGTAAATTTGTCAGTGGGCTTGGAGCGGCACCTGGCATCAAAGCGTTAGTGTGCGGCTGTGGAACTGTAGGAAAGGGGGCCATTGAAGTGCTCCAGACTATGGGAGCCTGGGTTACTGTGGCAGATGTAAACATCGGGGCTCTGCGAGAAATTTCAACAAAATATGATGGCAAAGTAAACACTGTCATTTCCAACAGATACAATATTGCAAAGGAACTGCCAACCACAGACTTGGTCGTCAACTGTGTCAGGTGGCCGAAAAACGCATCAGACTTTATGATTGACCGCCAGATGGTCGCATCTATGCGCAGGGGTTCTGTCATCGTAGACGTAAGCAACGATTACGGCTGCATTGAAACGTTCCATGAAACCACTCATGACGATCCGATCTATATTGATGAAGGTGTAGTCCACTACTGCGTAAGCAATATTCCAGGGGCTATTGCAGGTTCCGCATCGGTTGCTTATGCGGCTTCTGTACTGCCTCACTTCCAGTCTATTATGAATGAGGGACTGGAGATCGCTTGTGCGAAGAACGGTTTTCTGCGAAGAAGCCTGACTGCTTATAAAGGTTACCTTACTCACGAGGAGACCAGCGGTATTCAAAACAGACCTTGGGTACAACCAGAGGTTATTCTAGGAATTGAGGGGGAAAAATTAGATCCTGCGCCGAGGACGACAATTACGAAATCTGACTACTTTTACAAAGAGTTCTCAAAATAGGAAAGCAAACAAACCAGCTAAGTTTGTAAAACTTAGCTGGTTTTGCTTTTGCAGTGCATTGAGAAATAGGTGATTTTATAAGGGGAATTTCGAAATAGTATTACTTCTCTGTGAGACGAAAAACAACTGGATTTCCCCTTACAATTGTGCTATGCTTTTTTCAAGTAAACGTAAATAGTTGTGCTGCCATTTGGAAGGGAGGATACCATGACTTTGACTAATGAGGATTTATTAGCGCTTTCGCAGATGATGGATATAAAGCTGCAGCCTATCGAAAAACACCTTGTCAGAATAGAGGACAGACTGACAAGGGTTGAGACTAAGATGGACGATTTAGAGACCAAGGTAGATAATTTGGAAATAAAGGTTAATAATTTAGAAACCAAGGTAGACAATCTGGAAATAAAGGTAGATAATTTAGAAACCAAGGTAGACAATCTGGAAATAAAGGTAGATAATTTAGAGACCAAGGTAGATAATTTGGAAATAAAGGTTAATAATTTAGAGACCAGAGTTAGCAAATTGGAGTTGGATGCCAAATCTCTTCATTCTGAATTAGCACTCATTAAGCGTGATGTAAAGCAGGTGAGAGTCTGCCAAGAAACAAAATTGATTCCAAGATTGTCCAACATTGAGGCCTGCTATCTGGACACATCGATTCGTTATCAGGAATCTGCAGATAAAGTTGATGTAGTTTGTGAGGATGTACAGTTGCTCAAGAAGGTTGTCGGTGAACACAGTGAAAAGTTAAAAAAGATAAAGACAATGTAACTCAGTGATATGAAAAGGTCACAAAGGAAGAAGAGAGTT
Source organism: Emergencia timonensis (assembly GCF_900086585.1). Classification (GTDB taxonomy): domain Bacteria; phylum Bacillota; class Clostridia; order Peptostreptococcales; family Anaerovoracaceae; genus Senimuribacter; species Senimuribacter timonensis. The sequence goes on along the minus strand of NZ_FLKM01000008.1, from coordinate 246,417 downwards.
CAGAAAATAGTGCATGATTATAAAAACCACGAAAATCGCTGAAAAGCTGATGATTCGTGGTTTTGTTTACAATATATAAGATACAGAATTTTAAGAGTTATATAACAGTGTATATACAATAGTGCATAAAAATGTATTTATTAGAAAACATATATAATTTTTATTGTATTAATTTTTCGAATAGTCTATAATCATGAATGGTGATGAATCCATCATCAAAATAAAAAAAGGAGAGAGATAATGGAAAAAGAAACAAAAACGAAACAGCCTCGCGCACCACATTTCTGGGAAGCGATTGTGTCGTTCCTGGGCCTTATTGTCGTAATGTCCATCGGTATTATTATTTTTAAAGTTGACCCGCATATCCCAATGTTTGTCGGCGTCATTATTGCGGCATTGATTTCACTTAAGCTAGGCTATAAGTGGGAGGCGATTGAAGAAATGATGGTTACGGGTATCTCCCGTGCTATGCAGGCAATCTTAATCTTAGCAATTGTCGGCATGATGGTAGGCGTATGGCTGCTGTCAGGTACCATCCCTACAATGATTTATTACGGACTCAAATTATTATCACCATCTATTTTCTTGATTGCCAGCGTCCTAATCTGCTCAATCACATCCCTGGCTACTGGTACTTCGTGGGGAACCATGGGAACTATGGGTCTTGCACTGATGGGCATTGCGTCAGGTTTGGGCATGCCGATAGGTCCGACAGCAGGAGCAATCCTGGCGGGTGCATATTTTGGCGATAAACTATCGCCACTGTCAGATACTACAAATCTGGCGCCGGCCATGGCAGGCACAGACGTATTTACCCATGTTAAATACATGATTAAAGCGACCATCGTCGCTTATGCGATTGCTCTCATTTTCTTCGGTATCTATGGGTTTAAACATGCTGCGTCTTCTGATGTGGACACATCACAAGTAACTGAATTGATGAACGGCCTGCAGGATACCTTTAATATTAATCCAATTCTGCTGCTGCCGCCAGTTGTCGTAATCCTTGCTATCGCATTCAAGGTACCTGCAATACCGGGCATCACCCTGGGCGTTATCGTAGGCGCAATTCTGGCACCTATCTTTCAGGGCAATGTAAATATCTTTGTAGAAAATGATGCAGGTGCTCTTGTAATAGATCACGCTGGTGCAACGTTTGGAGATATCCTTTCTGTAGCAAGAAACGGATTTACTTGTAACACCGGACTGGAGGCTTTAGACAGTCTGTTGACAACAGGCGGTCTGATGAATATGGCCTCTTCTATCTTAATGACGATCATAGCTATGATGTTTGGCGGAATTATGGAAGGAACCAAGCAGCTGGAAGTCATCATCAACAAGATTACGAAGGTTGTCAAAAGCGGACCGGGACTTATTGCAGCAACAGAGGCCACCTGTATTGCATCTAATGCTGTCATGCCGGAACAGTACATCTCCATTCTGATCCCAGGAAGAATGTATGCAGGTGCTTATAGAAAAGCGGGCATTCATCCGAAGTCATTATCCAACGCATTGGAATCTGCTGGAACAGTAACCTCCTGTCTGATCCCTTGGAACACATGCGGAATGTACATTGCAGCAACCTTAGGTGTTACAGCCGGTACATATCTGCCATGGGCAGTGTTTAACTATTCGATGCCAATCGTTACACTATTGATGGCATTTATCGGCATCACGGTGACGAAAATGACGCCGGAGGAACAAGCCAAGGCCGATGCGGGAGAATTGGTATCATAAAAATAGAAGATACTTGACTTTCCGTCAAAGGAATCATAAAATGATAAAAGAGTGTTGACTTTTGAGCCACACGAAGGGGCGTACCACCACGGGTGCGAAACTTTGTGTGGCTTTTTAAATTTATAATAATATTTGACTGGAGGTTTGCATTGTGGTGAAAATTAACGGCGAAGAAGTCCAAGCTGCAGGGAAAATACTGATAGAGTATCTGCAAGAGTGTAATTATCCTCTTAAACGGATTGCAGTGGAATGCAATGGGTTAATTGTTCCTAAGTCGCAGTATGGGATAAAAGTTCTCTGTGATGGCGATAAAATTGAAATCGTTAGCTTTGTAGGAGGTGGTTGATTGTGATACCGACAAAAGAAGAGATACAAAGAACCTTGGAGCAGCGTCATACGAAAACAGTGCAGGACAAACTGTCTGCGGCTAAAGCTGCGGTCTGCGGTTTAGGCGGGTTGGGTTCTGCCATTGCAATTGCGCTTGCAAGAACCGGCATAGGTCAGCTGCATCTGATTGACTTTGATCGGGTGGATCTGGCAAATCTAAATCGCCAGCAATATGCCGTCTGCGATTTAGACAGGCCAAAGCCAGAAGCGCTGCGAGATGAGATTTTGCGGTTTTCTCCTTACTGCAAAATCCGTACAGATTTTGTCAAATTGACAGAGGAGAACATTCCTTCCCTTTTGTCAGAGGACGAATATATCTGTGAAGCCTTTGACGCGGCAGAAGAAAAAGCTATGCTGACCAACTGTATTTTAGAGAAACTGCCCGGGAAATATCTAGTCGGAGCCTCTGGCATGGCGGGATACGGAGATAGCAATTCGATTCAGACGAGGAAGATTCTGTCCACCTATTATCTGTGTGGCGACGGAAGGTCTGAAATATGTAGTGAATACGGACTGATGGCGCCAAGAGTTATGATCTGTGCAGCCCATCAGGCCAACACGGTAATAGGATTAATCTTAGGAAAGGAAAATTAAAGATGAAAAGAGATACGTTTCTATTGGGAGGAAAAGAATTTTCTTCACGATTTATTTTAGGTTCAGGCAAATATTCTATGGAACTGATCAAAGCGGCTGTGGAGCAGGCCGGTGCAGAAATCATAACTTTAGCGGTAAGAAGAACCAACACCAGGGAAAGTGAAAATATTTTGGATTACATACCAGAGAATGCAACGCTGCTGCCTAACACCTCTGGAGCCAGAAGTGCAGAGGAAGCCGTTAGAATCGCCAGAATGTCCAGAGAACTGGGATGCGGAGATTTCGTCAAAATAGAGATTATGAAGGACAGCAAGTATTTGCTGCCGGATAATGCAGAAACCGTAAAGGCGACAGAAATACTTGCAAAAGAGGGCTTTATAGTGTTGCCGTATATGTATCCGGATCTTTACACCGCGAGAGACTTAGCCAATGCCGGTGCAGCGGCCGTTATGCCCCTGGCTGCCCCCATCGGATCGAACAAAGGTCTGGCGACAAAAGCCTTTCTGCAGATTTTGATTGACGAGATAGATCTGCCAATTATCGTCGATGCTGGCATCGGAAAGCCGTCACAAGCTTGTGAAGTCATGGAGATGGGCGCAGCCGCCGTCATGGCTAATACTGCCATTGCTACTGCTGGTGATATTCCGGCCATGGCATCAGCTTTTCGCAAAGCCATTGAGGCTGGAAGAAACGCTTATCTGTCCGGGCTGGGTCGTGTTTTAGAGAGAGGCGCATCCGCTTCAGACCCGCTAACAGGCTTCTTGAGAGATTAGGGGGAATAAGAATGGAAAATAATTTATTTTTTGTCGATTCAAAAAAACTAAGCGCCGAGGCACTCAAGAAAAAACATCGAATTGAAAATGATCCTTCCTCGAGAACGAACCATATGGAATATATGGAGGGTATGGAACAGATTCATTCTGACATCATGGACAAAGTTCTGACGGAGATGAACGACTACGATTATAACCATTATACGGCTGACGATGTCAAAAGGGCTCTCGCCAAAGAAAGTTGCGGAATCACGGATTTTAAAGTTCTGCTGTCGCCGGCGGCCCTGCCGTTCTTAGAACAGATGGCGGACAGAGCAAAGGCTGAAACCAGCAGACATTTTGGGAACACCGTATACATCTTTACCCCTCTGTACATTGCAAATTATTGCGAAAATTACTGTATTTATTGTGGCTTCAATTGCTACAACGATATCAACAGGAAAAAGCTGACTTATGAAGAAATGGAAAAAGAAATGAAAATCATTGCTGACTCCGGAATGGAAGAGATTTTGCTTCTAACAGGAGAGAGCCGTAAGGTCAGCAGTGTGGAATACATCGGTCAGGCTTGCAAGATCGCACGCAAATACTTTCGAAATATCGGGGTGGAAATTTACCCAGTCAATGTGGACGAATACCAGTTTCTCCATGAATGCGGGGTGGATTATGTTACCGTATTTCAAGAGACCTACGATGCCGACAAATACGAAACACTGCACTTGATGGGCCATAAGCGAGTCTTCCCCTATCGTTTTGACGCCCAAGAAAGGGCGCTTATGGGCGGTGTCAGAGGTGTTGGCTTTTCAGCACTGCTTGGTCTGTCTGACTTCAGAAAGGATGCTCTGGCTACTGCGCTTCATGTGTACTATCTACAGCGCAGATATCCCCACGGCGAATTCTCTCTTTCCTGCCCCAGACTGCGCCCAATTATCAACAACGAGCAAATCAGTCCCATGGACGTAGGTGAACGTCAGCTCTGTCAGGTTCTATGCGCTTATCGCATCTTCCTGCCATATGTGGGGATTACCGTTTCTTCCAGAGAAAAGGAATCCTTTCGAAACGGCATTGTCAAAATTGCTGCGACAAAGATTTCCGCCGGTGTTTCAACTGGGATTGGGGATCATGAGGGCAAATACAAAGGAAAGGAGATTGATGACGCTGGTGATGAGCAGTTCGAAATTGCTGATGACAGAAGCTTTGCACAGATGTACAGAGATATAGAAGAAGAGGGGCTGCAGCCTGTCATCAATGACTATATCTATGTATAGAAAAATCTGTGTTACCAATCGCCATCTGGCTCAGGGTGACTTTCTTAGGCAAATAGAAAGGGTAACCGCTGCAAAGCCAACAGCTCTTATTTTAAGAGAAAAGGATTTGACACAAGAAGCATATGAGGAGCTTGCTGTGCAGGTTTTGGCAATTTGCAGAGAGGCAGATGTAGCCTGTTATTTCCATTCACAGCCGCAGCTGGCTGTGAAATTAAACGCGCAGGGCATCCATCTGCCCTTGAAGATGGCGGCCTCTATGAGCTGCGAGGATAGAATGAGACTGCCTTGCTTGGGAATTTCCGTACATTCAAAAAAAGAAGCTGTCGAGGCACAAAAAATGGGTGCAGCATATATTATATATGGGCATATTTTTGCGACAGACTGTAAAAAAGGTGTTCCACCGCGGGGCCTTGCTATGTTACGCTCAATTTGTGGCAGCGTTTCTGTACCCGTCTATGCTATCGGAGGGATTAATGAAGAAAACGCTTGGCAATGCATCGTTGCGGGAGCATACGGCGTGTGTATGATGAGTAAATATATGGAACTGTAATAGGTCAAAAAATTTCCGTGACAAAAGCTGAAAAGTGGTATAGAATGGTGCTTGTATGAAAATCATATAGGAGACTGCTTCCGCCGAAGCGGCCTGAAATTGTTATAAAAAGGAGAAAAGGAGAAAAATTTATGACAATGGTAACAAACCAATCCGTTAACGATTGGGTGAAAGAAATGGCGGAAATGACCAACCCGGACGAAATTGTCTGGATTGACGGCAGTGAAAAGCAGCTTGATCTGATCAAGCAGATTGCTTTGGAAACTGGTGAGATGTTGGAACTGAACCAGGAGAAACTGCCAGGGTGTCTGTACTACCGCACAAACCCAAAAGATGTTGCAAGAGACGAAAAACGAACGGTAATCTGTACCAGCAGAAGAGAGGATGCGGGACCGACGAATAACTGGGTCAGCCCTGATGAAATGTATGCGAAGATGCGCAAGCTTTTCAAAGATTCTATGAAGGGAAGGACGATGTATGCCATTCCCTTTTCTATGGGAGTTGTCGGTACTGAATTTGCGAAAATCGGTATTGAGCTTACGGACTCCATCTATGTGGTACTGAGTATGGCAATCATGACTCGTGTTGGTCAGGAGGTTATCGAACAGCTCAATCACGGCGCTGACTTTACGAAATGCCTTCATTCTAAAGCGCAGATTAATGAGCAGGAAAAATATATTGCACATTTTCCAGAGGATAATACAATCTGGTCTATCAACTCAGCTTACGGCGGTAACGTTTTGCTGGGAAAGAAGTGTTTGGCACTTCGAATCGGCTCCTATCTTGGTAAACAAGAAGGATGGATGGCGGAACACATGCTGATTCTGAAGATAGAAAACGAAGCGGGAGAGAGTAAGTATGTCTGCGGTGCATTTCCGAGCGCTTGCGGCAAAACCAATCTGGCTATGCTGACGCCTCCTGATTATTTTAAGAAAAAAGGATACAAGATTTCCACAGTCGGCGACGATATCGCATGGCTGCGTATCGGAAAAGACGGCAAACTTTATGCAGTGAATCCTGAGAATGGATTCTTTGGTGTTGCACCTGGAACAAATCAAAAGTCTAACCCCAACGCACTGCAGACTACGAAAAAAGGAACCATCTTTACCAATGTAGCAAGGAATCTTGATGATAATACAGTCTGGTGGGAGAAGCTGGATAAAAATCCACCAGAAAATGGAGAAGACTGGTTAGGAAACCCTTGGAACGGTAAGACTTCTAGCGAAAAGGGCGCACATCCAAATTCCAGATTCACTGCGCCGGCGGAGAATTGCCCTACCATTGCTGACGAGTTCTTTACGGGAGAGGGTGTGCCTATTTCGGCCATCATCTTTGGCGGCAGAAGAGCAAAAGCGGAACCTCTGGTATATGAGGCAAAGGACTGGAATCACGGCGTATTTATCGGTTCTGCTATGGCTTCTGAGACCACGGCTGCAGCCAACGGCCAGGTAGGCGTAGTAAGACACGATCCGATGGCAATGCTGCCGTTCTGCGGATATAACATGGCTGAATACTTTCAGCACTGGATTGACATGGGCAAAAAAATGACCAATCCGCCGAGGATCTTTCACGTAAACTGGTTTAGAACAGATGAAAATGACGAGTTCTTGTGGCCTGGATTCGGAGACAACTTGAGAGTCATTCTTTGGATGCTCCACAGATGCAAAGGCACTGTCGGCGCGGTGGAAACGCCCCTTGGCTACGAGCCGAAGCCGGAAGATATCGATGTTGAGGAACTGAATATCACGCCGGAGACTTTGGAAAAACTGCTGAGAGTTGATAAAGATGCCTGGAAGCACGAAATTCAGGATATTGAAAATTTCTACAGCAAGTTTGAACAACTTCCAAAGGAACTGACAGACAGCCTGGAAGAGCTAAAACAGGGAATCGATAAATTGTAAGATAAATAATTAAGACATCCGCGATAGGAACATTCGCGGATGTTTTTTTCTATATAAGTGATATAATAATAGACAAGGGAACGTCATGGCACAATAAGTTTAGAAAGGTAGGTCTATATGGCACTGAAAGTAAAAGAATTACTACAATTACAGAGCCTACAGGGGTTTAAGCTGGTTTCAGGAGACAAAGGCTTGGATAAGGCTGTCTGCTCAGCGGGGATTGCAGATTATGAGTTCGCTCCAGATGTGAATTACCACAATGATAACGCCTTTGACAAGGACAGCTTTGTGATTTCCAGCTTGCTCTTTGCACAGAATGACAGCAGCCGGATTTTGGATGCGGTACGGAATTTATACGAATTGGGAATATCCGCCTTTGCTTATAAGAGCGTGATTTATAATGAATTACCGGCAGAAGTCCTCGCTTTTTCTAACGAAAATAATCTGCCAATCTTTTCCTTTGGTCCAGAGCTGTATTTTGAAAATATCATCTATGAAATTATGGAGGCTGTACAGCGGGACGATACACAGATCCTGGCCGAAGCAAATATTAAGAAAATGATAGAGAATGAATTGCCAAAGGAAGAGGTTTTGCGAATCAGTAAGAGTATTTCTCTTCTTTTCAAGAAAAACGCTATGGCTATATACTTAAAGCCCTTTGCGACGGGGACGAAGCTGGATATGTCCAGGATCTTTCGAAATTTCTATCTCAACAAAAGCTTGAAAAATAAAGCCATGTTATGTAAGTATAATAAGGGGCTATTTATCATATTGACCAGCGCTTATGAGGAGGACGAGAAATTTGAGTTAATTCTCAATGAAGCGATGGAGAGCCTTTCGATCAATGAAAAAAAAGTATATATCGCGAGAGGGAACATTTATCATCCATATGAGGAATTGGATCGCTGCCTGAGAGAGGCCTACCATACCTTTGCAGCCAGCGTGACAGACTGCAGGGATTATGGGCATTTTAATAACATCGGATCGTTTAAATATCTGATTCCGCTGAAGGACAGTTATGCACTGAACGAGTTCACGGAAAGCATTCTGCTGCCAATACTGGATAAGGAGGAGTATCTCAATACTGTTATCACCTTGGTTATTAACAATGGGGACATTACCAGCACGGCATTGGAATGCAACTGTCATCAAAATACCATTCGCTACCGGTTGTCAAAGGTCAGAGAGTTGATTGGCGCCGGTAAAAAAACAGAATTTGAATTTTATGCTGAGCTTTCTACAGCAGTCAGAATCTACCTGCTTAAAAAACGAGCAGCCCTTTAAAGGCTGCTTTTTCATTTAATTGATTTGATTTTAATATCGCTGATACTGTCCGCGGCCTGGCCAACCTTGTTAGCCAGCTTATTCAAGTCTTTGGAAAACTCTCTGATGATGATGATGTCCCGAAGAGAAGCTTTGTATCTGTCCAAGTCGTTGATGTTCTCCCAGTAGAGCCGCTTGATCTGATTTTCATTTTTCTTTGCCTTGACCAGGTAATCCCAGAAATTTTCGATGCTGTCCTCCGACCATTCGCTCATGGCGCAGGTGAGGGAATAGATGGAGGAGTCGATCAGCTTCGCCATTTCAATGTTTTTTTCAGTAGGCGTGTAGTTGAAGAAGATCAAAAAATCTTTTAGATCCTTGATCTTGTCAGTGATATCGTCAATGTCTCGGGAAACAGAGAAGAGGTCGTGGCGATCCAGGGGTGTAATGAAAGAGTTTTCTACGTAATCAATCAAATCTCGCCGGACCTTATCTGCATTCTTTTCACAGCTTTCTATCTGTTCTGCCAACTGCATATCACCGGTGCTTATGTATTTTAACAGGAGGGAGATGCTCCTTGAGGTGATTTCACACTGTCTCGTCAGCATGTGGTAAAAATCGGGACGTTCTTTTTTCTTAAAGAAATTTTTCTTACGAGTCTTTTTCATTTTCTTACCTTCCTTTATAGTTGCTTTAGGATGAAGAAGATTCCGGCGCCGATGACGGCAGAAGCAGGAATCGTAATCAACCATGCTAAGATAATTTTCTTTGTAATGCCCCAGTTCACGGCTTTTGGGGTGTCGCTGGTACCCACGCCCATGACAGAGGAAGTGATGACTTGTGTCGCGCTGATTGGAAGTCCCGTCAGGTTCGCGATGGTCACGACAAAGATGGTTGCCATTTGAGAGGCAAAAGAATTGTGAATATCGATCTTGCAGATATCCATCCCCACAGTTTTGATCATGTTATATCCGCCGGTTATGGTGCCAACAGCCAGGGCGATAGAACAAGCGAGAATGAGCCACAACGGAATTATGATGTCAGCGGAATAAAAACCGGCAAGTCCGATGGCGATGAGACCCATGACCTTCTGCGAGTCGTTGCTGCCATAACTGAAGGCGAGAAAAAAGCTGCTCAGCTTATGAAGGATCATTATCCGCTTGTTCCAAACGATGGTGGCATTCTTCAGCAGACGATTTTGCAGTTTAAGAAAGAGATAACCGAAGAGAAAGCCGACCAACGGAGAAATCAGCATCGCCAGGATGACTTTGATAAAAATGGCATACCATTCTATATATGCAAAACCATAGGCGGCAATGCCGCTTCCAATCATAGACCCAATCATAGAATGTGAGGCGCTGGAGGGCAGCTTGACGATCCAGGTAAAGACATTCCATACCAGACTTCCGACAAAGGCAGCAGCGACAAAGGTGTAGCAGACGTCGGGCTTTCCTGCCAGGACGGGAGATATATCGATGATGTTTTCAGAGATAGTATATGCGACGGCAGTTCCCAAGGCGATAGCGCCTAAAAAGTTAGCAATGCCGGCAATAAAGACTGCTCTTCCCGGAGAAATCAGCCTGGAAGAAATGGTTGTAGCGACCACAGTGCCGCCGTCATGCATACCGTTTATATAAGCGAAGATCAGGCCGATGCCTATCATAAAATAAAACATATCATTATTCCTAACCTTTCATGTGTTTAACAAAATTATATAGGCTGCGCGTTCTTTTTTGATTTGTAGCATTACTCAATTTCTGGATTTTTTTTTGTAAAATATATAAATTTTCAAATAATACAAAAAATGCGGCCTAAATTTTGAGTTTTATCAAAACATCAAATGAGAGAAAATTGCTACAATTTAGCTATCCTAGGACACAGGACTTATTTATTCCACTTTTAAGGAGAACGCAAATGAAAAAAAAGGAAAAACCAACAAGAGTAAAAAGAAAGCCCAATATGTTAGAGGCGCTTTCGGCTGTCATCGTACTATTAGTTATCTTCTTCTTTGGCTCTCTGGCAGACCTGTCGGCGCCAGCGCTGATCGGCGTCGCGGTTTGCTGGGTCGTCTTCATCGGATGGCGCTGCGGATACAGCTGGGCTGAGATGGAAGAGTATACTGCCGACAAGATCAAATCTGCAGCGCCTGCCATGTCAGTATTGATCGCGGTAGGCTTCCTACTGGGTTCCTGGATGTATTCCGGAACCATTCCGATGTTCATTTACTATGGCGTGCAGCTGGTAAGTGAAAAATGGATCTTAGTATCAGCCTTTGCCCTCTGTGCAATCTTTTCAACCTGCACAGGTACTTCGTGGGGCTCTGCGGCAACAGCGGGCATTGCCATGATGGGTATTGCCACCGCGATGCCGAATGTCAATATCGCAGCTGTAGCAGGCGCATGCTACACTGGAGCCATCTTTGGAGACAAGCTGTCACCACTTTCTGACACGACAATTTTGGCTGCTTTATCCACGAAAAACGATATTTTTGACCACATCAGACATATGTCAAGGACTGTTGTCCCTGCCGCAGCTGTCGGCGTGATTATCTATGTCATCATGGGAATCAGCACGACGACGACAGGAGCAGGACTGCCGGAAAATACTCTGCAGCTCCTGAATACGCTGGATACAGCTTTTAACTGGAACATCATCGTATTGATTCCGCTGGTGATCGTCGTTTACGGCGCTGTTACAAAGAAACCGTCCACAGTCGTCATGATGCTTTCCGCTATGGTAGCATTGCTCATCGGTATCTTCTATCAGGGATTTGACCTGCAGGACGGTGTATCCGCCCTCTACAATGGTTTTAATTTGGAGATGGTTGAAAATGCAAGAGAAGGTTTTGCTGCAACCAATGCAGGAGACGATGCAATGGCTCTTCTGAACAGAGGCGGTCTGGCATCTATGCTCAAGTCCTTTATCCTGATCTACATCTGCTTCTACTTTGCTGGTATCATGGAACAGATCGGCGCAATCGAAGTGCTGCTTGGTAAGTTGCTGACCTCTGTAAAGACGAGATTCGGCTTGATCTTTGCAACCTCAATTTCCGTTATCGTGCTGGTCGCTATCGGAGGAAGCTCTTCACTGGCTTTGATCCTCACCGGCGAAATGTACAGCGAGAAATACAAAGAGATGGGTCTTTCCACACTGAACCTGTCAAGAACTATGGAAGACTTTGGAACTGGTTTGGCTGGATTTATTCCTTGGTCCGGATCCGGCGTTTACTACCCTTCCGTTCTGGGGGTACCTATCATTCAATATCTGCCGTACTGCTTCATGAGCTACGCAGTATGGGTGCTCGCTTATGTATATGCTGCAACTGGCATCTGCATCAAGCCATTAGAAAAAGAAACTGCTGAAGAAACTCCATTGGAGGAGGCAAAATAAATGATACCTGATATGCACGTACATACGAGATGGTCAAGCGACTCAAAGACACCTGTGGAGGCGCAGATAGAGAGAGCCATCGACCTGGGCATGAAGAGTCTGTGCATCACAGACCACCAGGATTTTGACGCACCACCGTTTCCGCCGGACTATTTCAAATTTCTTCTGAACGATGTGGGAGACGATGATACTACGGCGGCCTATGTAGCGGATTTGACGGCACTGAAAGAAAAGTACCAGGACAAGATTGAACTGCTGATTGGCATCGAGCTGGGCATTCAGCCGCACATCACAGAGAAACTCAACGAGTATGCATCGAAGTATCCATTTGACTTTATCATCGGCTCCACCCATACTTTTCATAAGATGGATGCCGAAGATAAGCGTCACTATGAAGACGTGGATATTGAGACGGCAGTCAGGCAGTATTTTGAAGAGGAACTGAAAAACGTAAAAGGATTCCGTCACTTTGATGTGGCAGGGCATATGGACTTTGTCCTCAGATACGGTCCCGGCGCAAGGGAGACCTTCTCCTATTCAAAATACGGCGATATCATAGACGAGATATTGAAGGAGCTGATCACGACTGGCCGCGGCATCGAATGCAACACCTCCAAGTATAAAGCGAAGAACATGATCAATCCGAACAAGGAGATCATCAAAAGATATGCGGAACTAGGCGGCGAAATCATTACCTTCGGATCTGACGCTCACATATCGGAGCGTCTGGGCGAGGGTTTTGAGGAAGTCAGCCAGATGGTAAAAAGCTATGGTCTCTCCTACTATGCTGTCTTCAGACAGCACGAACCATCCTTTATCAAAATAAATTAAAAAGTAAAAGTAAAACGGTTTTCCAAAAAGAGGAAAGCCGTTTTGCTGTTTTCTGGCTGAAATACAGTTTTGAAATAAAATAATTTGACATTGTATTTTTTTATATATAAAGTGAAGCATAAAAAATCTTTAAATAATTAGCAACTTATCGCCTGCTCTTGTACTCTGCGCCCCTGCCGCTTAAAATGATAGCAAAATTTAAGAATGGGGGACAGAAGATGATCGTAACGGAACGGAATTCTACAACTAAAGCACTTCGAAGAATTCGCCAAATCTTAGATTCGGGCAGCTTCATGGAAATCGGCGAACATATTACAGCACGGCTGACAGATTTTTATACGCCTGAAAAGGTTGAGGCCTCGGATGGTGTCATTACCGGATATGGCACCATAGGCGGGCATCTGGTATATGTCTTTAGCCAGGACGGTGAAGTGATGGGAGGTTCCTTTGGCGAAATGCATGGCCGCAAGATTAATCGTCTTTATCGGTTAGCTATCAAAGCCAAGGCGCCGGTGATCGGCTTTTTAGACAGCAGTGGTCTCAGAGTAGAAGAGGGGCTGGATTCCCTGGACGCGTTTGGTCAATTGTATGCCCTGGAGGCGGAGGCCTCCCGGCAGATCCTGCAGATTATGGCGATTTGTGGAAGCTGTAGCGGCGGAATGACGGTAGTAGCTGATATGGCCGATATTGTTCTCTCTGATTCGGAGCATCTATCAGATCAAATCCGCACCTTGATAGATCTCCTGCCGGCAAATGCCAGCCAGTATCCAGAACAAGGACCTTGCAGCGATGATTTAAATCGGCAGTTATCGGGACTGGAAAAAAAACGGGGAGATGGCAGAGAGATTCTCAGAGCGTTATCAGATATGAATTTTTTCTTTGAATTAAAACAGAGCTGCGGCAGAGATATGATAATTGGCTTTATGCGTCTCAACGGTACAGCTGTAGGCGGCATTGCAACCCAGGCGATTGACAGCGGGGGTAAGATTTCGCCAGAGGGCTTTGAAAAAGCGGCAGCTTTTATTGACCTTTGTGGAAAGCTGCACATCCCACTTTTGACGGTGACAGACGCCAAGCGCTTTGAAGGATCACAGCAGGCAGGGAGACTGGTAAAAGCGCTGACCGCAGCTTCTGTACCAAAGATCAACCTCATTGCCGGGGAAATACTCGGAAGTGGGTATAGCATATTAAACAGTAAAGGCGTGGGGGCAGATTATGTATTCATATGGGATTGTGGAGCGGTGAGTCTAATTGATCCCCTGCAGGCTGCAGAAATTCTTTATCCCCAAGCGGAACTGGCATTCCTGCAAAAGAGGGCAGAGGACTACCGGAAAACCCATTGCAGTCCAATGGCTTTGGCCAGGCATGGTTATGTCGACAAAATTATCAAACCAGAAGACAGTAGGAAATTCATTCTTGGGGCTTTTGAGACATTTGCAAATACAAGGGAGGTGCGGCAATGACCTTCGGTGAAATCTTATCAAGAGCGGCAGTCAATACTTGTTTGGGTATGGGAACGGTTTTCGTCATGCTGATTCTAATCAGCGCAATCATATTTTTATTTAAGTATATTCCTAAGGAGACTGCTTCCGCGCCAGAAAGGGAAGCGCAGGCGGCTGATGCGGAACTGATTCCGGCAATCATCGCGGCGGTGCTGGCGGCTTCAAAGAAAGAGGCAGAAGAAGACGAGGCGTATCCGTATGTTGTCAGATCAATTAAACGCAGGTAAAGGAGGCGTAGAATGGAGACTTATATTGTTAAGGTGAACGGCAAGACCTATGAAGTAGAAGTAGAGAAGCAAGGCGAGCAGGCGGTGCAGAGCATCAAACCGGTAAAAAACTCGTCGCCATCGAAGATGGCATCGGGACAGGAGGTTACCTGCGGTACATCGGGCAAAATTTGGAAAGTTGTACAGACAGAGGGCGCGCAGGTGAAAAAGGGCGGCACCATCATGATCTTGGAGGCCATGAAGATGGAAATTCCGATCATTTCTCCCTTTGATGGAACCATAGAAACCATACTGGCTGCCGAAGGCGACAGTGTAGAAGCAGGTCAGCCGGTAGCTGTTGTCGCCTGTGAGGGAAAGCTAGCTACAGCTTAACGGGGGAAGAGAATGGAATACGTTGTAAATACCATTGAAAATTTGTTGAAACAGACAGCCTTTTTTAATCTGAGCCTGGGCAATTTAATTATGATTGTTGTAGCCTGCGGTTTTTTGTATCTGGCAATTGGCAAGCAGTATGAACCGCTCCTGCTTTTGCCGATATCTTTTGGCATGCTCCTTGTCAACGTATACCCGCCCATTATGGAAGACGGTGGTCTGCTCTATTATTTCTATCTGTTAGACGAATGGACGATTCTGCCTTCTCTGATTTTTCTGGGAGTCGGCGCGTTGACTGACTTTGGTCCCCTGATTGCTAACCCCAAAAGCTTTCTCCTGGGAGCCGCCGCTCAGTTTGGCATTTTTGGCGCTTACATCATTGCCATGTTAATTGGTTTTAATGACATGGCGGCAGCAGCGATTGCTATCATCGGCGGAGCCGACGGACCAACATCTATTTATCTGGCTATGAAATTACATCAGACCGACATCATGGGGCCTATCGCCGTAGCGGCCTACTCCTATATGTCGCTGGTACCGATTATTCAGCCCCCTATTATGAAAGCGCTGACTACGAAGGAAGAGCGGCAGATAAAAATGGAGCAACTGCGGGCGGTTTCCAAGAGAGAAAGAATTCTTTTTCCCATCATTGTCACGATTATCGTCTGCGGTCTGCTGCCATCGACCACGCCACTGGTAGGCATGCTGATGTTGGGCAATCTCTTTCGAGAAAGCGGCGTCGTAAGGCAGCTGACAGAAACTGCATCCAATGCGCTGATGTACATCGTCGTCATTCTTTTGGGAACCTCCGTTGGCGCTACTACCAGTGCAGAGGCATTCCTCAATTGGTCTACGATTAAAATCGTCATCTTGGGACTTGCCGCCTTCTGCTTTGGTACAGCCGCCGGCGTTTTGTTCGGAAAACTGATGTGCAAATTATCCGGCGGCAAGATTAATCCGTTGATCGGGTCGGCGGGGGTATCCGCAGTACCGATGGCGGCGAGAGTGTCGCAGAAGGTAGGCGCAGAGGCAGATCCGACTAACTTCCTTTTGATGCATGCCATGGGACCTAATGTGGCCGGCGTCATTGGAACTGCTGTGGCGGCAGGCGTTTTTATGGCAATTTTCGGTGTATGAGAGGAGAGTAGACATGAAAAAGATAGAAATTACGGAGACGGTGCTGAGAGACGGGCACCAGTCTTTGGCAGCGACTCGCATGAAGACGGAAGAGATGCTTCCCATACTGGAACAGATGGATCAGGCAGGATACTATTCCATCGAGTGCTGGGGCGGTGCAACTTTTGACGCTTGTCTGCGTTTTCTGGAAGAAGACCCTTGGAACCGTCTGCGCCAATTGCGCAGGCATATAAAAAACACGAAGCTGCAGATGCTGCTTCGCGGACAAAATTTGCTGGGATACAGACATTATGCTGACGACGTAGTGGAATACTTTGTGCAGAAGTCTATTGCCGACGGCATTGATATATTACGCATCTTCGATGCTTTTAATGATTTGCGAAATGTAAAGACTGCTGTCCGCGCTGCCAAGAGAGAAGGCGCGGAGGTGCAATTGGCAATGGCATATACTACTGGCAGCGCCTATACTTTAGACTACTGGAAACAGCTGGCGACAGACATGGAGAACATGGGCGCCGATTCTCTCTGCATCAAAGATATGGCGGGCATTTTGACACCCGATGCTGTTTCAAAGCTGGTCCCTGCACTAAAGGAGGCAGTCAGCCTTCCGATTCAACTACACAGTCACTGTACTAGCGGGATTGCCCCCATTACCTATCTCAGAGGCGTAGAGGCCGGCTGTGACCGCATTGATACGGCAATCTCGCCATTTGCCCTGGGAACCAGCCAGCCGTCAACAGAGGTCATGGCAGAAACCTTGAGGGGGACGCCCTTCGATACGGGACTAAAGCAGAGCACTCTTGCTGAAATTGCTGACCACTTTAGGCCAGTCAGAGATCGGTTCTTTGCTGACGGTACCTTAGACCCAAAGCTGCTGAGCGTCGATATGAAGACGCTTTTGTACCAGGTTCCAGGCGGTATGCTCTCCAATCTGGTTTCCCAATTGAAGGAACAAAATGCCATGGACAAATTCTATGAAGTGCTGGAGGAAATCCCTCTTGTGAGAGAGGACCTGGGAGAACCGCCGCTGGTGACGCCTTCCTCGCAGATTGTGGGAACGCAGGCGGTGCTCAACGTTCTGACTGGTGAAAGATATAAGGTGATGTCTCAGGAGACAAAGCGCATTCTGCACGGTGACTACGGCCGTACAGTAAAACCGTTTAACAGGGAAATACAGAAAAAAGCCATTGGCGAGGCGTTGCCGATTACCTGCAGGCCAGCCGACTTGCTTGCGCCAGAGCTTGAAACGCTTGCAAAAGCAGTGGAGGGTTTTAAAGAGCAGGAAGAAGATGTCTTGTCCTATGCCTTGTTCCCTCAGGTAGCTGCTGACTTTTTTAAACGCAGGGCAGCGAGAGTGAACGGCATCAATCCAGATTGCTGTGACTATGAGAACAAAGCCTATCCAGTCTAAAAGGAGAGAATGATGATATTTGCACAACAGAATGAAAGAACCATCGGTGCGCCTGATAAATTATTTGGCGTATCGTCTCTGGCAAAAGAGAGGATTGCACAGATAGGAAAAGAAAATGTAATCAACTCCACCATTGGAGTGCTCTTAGATGAGCAGGGGAAGCTGGTGGTATTAGAATCTGTCATGGAAGCAGTTCGCAGCCTGACGCGGGAGGATTACGCCGCCTATGCACCTATTCTGGGGCTGCCAGAATACTTGGAAGCCGTCAAGACGGCAGTTTTCTTAGAGGAGCCGCCGGAGGGCTGTTACGTAGAAAGCTGTTATACCCCTGGCGGTACAGGCGCTATCCGCAACGCGATTTCCGCATACACAATACCTGGAGACAAAATTTTGACTTCCGACTGGCACTGGAGCCCGTATCGTTTGATTGCCCAGGAGCTGGGCAGAACCGTCTGCTGCTATACATTGTTCGATGAAACTGGTAAGTTTCATGCCGCGTCTTTTGAGGCGGCGCTGTCTGCCATTCTGGCAGTGCAGGAGGAGACTTTAATTATTGTCAACACGCCTGCCCACAATCCCACTGGCTATACGTTTACAGACGAGGATTGGAACGCACTTCTGACAGCAGTACTGAAATATCCAGATAAGAAAATCGCTTTATTAGTGGATATCGCTTATCTGGACTTTGCAGGAGATGGGAAAACGAATCGCGCCTTTCTGAAAAAACTAAACGGGCTGCCAGAGCACATACTCCCTCTGATTGCCTTCAGTGCATCTAAAGGTTACACCATGTACGGCATGCGATGCGGGGCAATTCTCTGTATGGCGCCTTCTTCTGCAATTGCAGAGGAATTTAAAGATGTAATGCGTGTAGAGTCGAGAGCATCCTGGTCCAACGGAAACAGAGCAGCTATGGCAGTCATCGCAAAGATTCTGGCGGATAAGGGACTTCTGGCAAAGGTACAGGCGGAGCGCCAGCATTGGCTGGAGGTGCTTTGCCAACGTGGAGACGCCTTTATGGAGGAGGCCAGGCATGTCGGCCTGAAGACCTGCCCCTATGATGCAGGCTTTTTTATCACCATACCGTGTGACGATCCTGAAGGCGTAGGCAAAAGACTGCAGGATTTCAACATCTTTGCGATTCCTTTGGGGCCTGGCATCCGCATTTCAGTGGCCTCTAATACTGTGGCAGAATGCAGGGTGATGCCGTCAAAGATAAAAACGGCCATCGCACAGTCCCGATAGAGTTATGCTCTAGGTGGCAAATGATTATTGGGGGTTTTGTTTTTCTGCCTCATATGGTATATTTAAGATAATCTTGAAAAAGGCAGGAACACTATGAGAACCTTAGATGAAGTAGATATTAAGATCTTAAATCAACTGAAGAAAAACGCTAGGATGCCGCTAAAGGAACTGTCGGCAGAAGTCTATCTGACCACGCCGGCGGTTTCTGCCAGAATTGAGAAACTGGAGCAGGATGGATTTATCAAAGGATATCATGCAGATTTAGACATGGAAAAACTGGGTTACGGTATCAAAGCCTTTATTATGATTACCGTGGAGCCGGAAGACAGTCAGAAGTTCTACGAATTTATCAGATTGCAGAAATGTGTTTTAGAGTGTAACCATATCACGGGGCCCTACTCTATGATACTTAAGGTGACCTTTTCCACCACGACGCTGCTGGATGAATTTTTAGGCAAACTGCAAGTCTTTGGCAAGACGGAGACGCAGGTGGTGTTTTCTACCGTGCTGGAACGACATTAAAGACTCGACGCTTCTGACTTGTTCAGAGGCGTTTTTTTAATTCATGAGAAATTGCGTTTTTACGATTTCCCATAAATTAAAAAGTGGGTGTGCAGAGGGGAATCCCCTCGCCGTCCTAGCGGAGTAGCGCCAGCCACTTTTTTATGCAGTGGAACGAGATTTATCCTGTTATATCTCATTGTATCCCCATTCTTTGCACAGGATTTCTATGGTGAGAAACCGAGAAACGTTGGTTTTTAGCGTACATTCTGATGGCATAGAAGTTGCTTATTATATCTTATATGTGAAACAGGAGGTGAAGAAATGAAGGTATTTATCAGTGCAGATATTGAAGGTGTGACAGGTGTGACGTCCTGGAGTGAGACGAGATATGGCGGTCAGGGTTATGAAGAGGCTTGCAGACAGATGGGGCTTGAAGTAAAAGCGGCATGCGATGCGGCGATAGAACTGGGTTATGAGGTTGTTGTCAAAGACGGCCATGAGGATGCGCTGAATCTGGACCCATGGCAGCTGCCTAGAGGCGTACAGCTGATTAGGGGTTGGAGGACTTCCCCTGAAGCTATGATGGGCGGTTTGGACGCGACCTTTGACGCCTGTCTGTACCTTGGCTATCACAGTGCAGAAGGCACAAACAGCAGCCCTTTGGCTCATACCATTGAACACGAACTGTTTAATTGGATGAAGATTAATGGTAAGCTGGCATCAGAGTTTTCTATGAATGCCCTTTGGGCGGCATACTATGGAGTACCATCGGTTTTTCTCTCTGGAGACGAAGGGATTTGTAGCCATGGCAAAGAGGTCTGTCCGGGACTTGTTACAGTTGCAACCAAGGCATGCACAGGTAATTCCACATGGAACCTTCATCCGCAGGATGCTTTGGAGCAGATTCGGGAAGGGGTCAAAGCGGCGCTGCAGCAAAAGACGGATTTGATTTCGCCAGAAGAAAAGTACAGCCTGCAGATTCACTTTAAAGAACATCAAAATGCGAGAAATGCGTCTTGGTATCCCGGCGCAAAGCTGATCGACAGCAATATCGTGGAGTATACAGCCAAAGATGTCAGAGATCTGATGGTTGGACGTATGTTCATGACCGGAATTTGAAAATTCACACCCGGATTGTGACTTTTACGCCTTACTTATTGCAAAGGAACAACGGTTTTTCAGGAGGTGAAAAAAATGAATGAGAAAAGGACTTCTGTAGAGAGGGTCATGGCGGCCAGCACCGGACTCAAGCGCACGATGAAAACAAAAGCGGCTATTATGGTTGGCGTGGGCAGCACCATTGGCACGGGTTTATTCTTAAGTTCCGGAGATGTTATCTCCAGTGCCGGGCCAGGCGGGGCAATCGTCGCATACCTAATTGGCGGCTTTATTGCATGGCTGATGACATCTTGTCTGGGCGAAATGTCGGCAGCTATGCCTGTTTCAGGAAGCCTGCAGGCATATTCGACGGAATTTATCGGACCGGCCATGGGTTTTACCATCGGATGGGTCAACTGGATTGGAGCGGCGGCTACGATTACTGCGCAGATTGTTGCAGCGGCTATTATTATGCAGGATATCATACCAGGCACGCCGACTTGGTTATGGATTGTCGTATTTTCGTTATTGTTGTTTGGCGTTAATTTCTTCAATGCGAAAGCATTTGGCAATATTTCCTTTTGGGTATCCAGCTTAAAGATGATTCTGGTGGTCGTATTTATCATTATCGGCATTGCAATGATGCTGGGAGTTACTGGAGGAGGAGCCGTAGGGCTGAGCAATTACACAAGAAACGGCGGACTCTTTCCCATGGGAATTGCGGGAATCGGCGCAGTCATTTTGACATCTTTTTACGCATACGCAGGTACAGAAATGGTAGCGTCTACTGCTGGCGAGATTGAAAACGAAAAAGATATGCCGAAAGCAATCAATTTGACGATCATAATTTTAATTGCAGCGACGGTATTGAGTATTGCCATTGTTGCGGCCCTTCTTCCTTGGAACCAGGCATCAGTGCTAGGCAGTCCTTTCGTTTACGTCTTCAGGAATGCAGGACTAAAAAGCGCGGCTCTTGTTGTAAACATCATCGTATTGACTTCCGCATTGACGTCTGGAAACTACTTCGTTTATGCCTGCAGCAGATATCTGTGGTCCATGGCAAAGTTCCATCAAGCGCCAAAGATTTGTGCAAAGACCAGTAAAAGCGGCGTTCCTGTGGTTGCGCTGACCATCAGCATGCTCTTTGCAATGGTTGGAATCATTGCAGAATTTGTAGCCCAGGATACTGTCTATCTGTTCCTTGTCTACTTCATTGGAGGAGGCAATATTTTCATGTATTCCGTCATCTGCATCTGTCAATACAGATTTCGAAAGAGATATCTGGCAGAAGGCGGCCGTTTGGAAGACCTGAACTTTAAGGTGGCCTCTTACCCGCTGGTTCCAATTCTGGGTGTCTTGGCCTTTGCAGCAATGCTGGTCGTTACATTGCTTGATCCGAGTGAGGCGGTAGCCATTTATGTCTGCGCGCCGTGCTATCTGGCAATCTACATCGTATCAAGAATTTATACGAAGAAAAAAGGCGTCGCTGCGGCTAACCTTGATATTTAGGAAAAAAGATAGACAATTGAGACAATTGGTATTATAATGAGTTCATAATCCTACGGCGTTGCCGGAAGGTAGAACTCATTGAAGCAAGTGCCCCGAATCTAAATTCAGAGGAAAGCACCTGTTATAATGAGTTCATAATAAAGTTGCTGAACACTTATTTATTTAGACGCGTACAGCGGTTCAACGTAAATGAGGCCGGGCATGACATATTTGTCGTGTCCGTTTTTATTATCTAAGAACGTGTAGCAGCAAAAGTCGTCTATCGTGGACGACATATAATCTTGACCAGATGGAGGGCTAGAAATATGTTAGAAGAATATATTGACCAGCAGACGATGATCGAAAAACTACAGGCATGTATTGCAATCAGGAGCCTCAAAAGCAAAGCTGAGCCGGGAATGCCCTATGGCAGGGAAGTGTACCGCGCCTTGGAATATGTATTGAACCTGGCGGCAGAAATGGGATTTCGGACTGCTAATATAGATGGACACGTAGGTTATGTGGAATATGGAGAGGGCGACGAGATGATTGCCGTTCTCGGACATCTTGATATAGTGCCAGCAGGCGATGGGTGGACCTATCCTCCCTTTGAAGGACGGATAGCAGATGGAAAAATTTATGGACGAGGAACTACCGACGACAAAGGTCCGCTCATCGCTTCCCTCTTTGCGCTGAAGGCTATAAAGGATGCCGGTATCAGACTGAAACGCAGAATCCGTATAATCTTTGGAACAGATGAAGAATCCGGCAGCCACGATATGATCAGATATAAAGAGACAGAAGAACTACCGGTTATGGCGTTTACTCCAGACGCAGATTATCCAGTTATCTTTTCTGAAAAACGGCTGGTCAATCTTAAACTGACCCGAAACCTGCAGGCAGATTCAGCAAAGTGGACCTTGGCAATGGCAAAGGGGGGAAACGTGGTGAATCAAGTGCCTGACAGTGCGCAGCTGCTGCTCCAAAGAGGTGAGGAACAGATTCATCTGCAGGGGAAAGGTATGGCCGCCCATGGCAGCGTCCCGGAAATCGGTGAAAACGCTATCGACGATTTAATGAAAAAGCTAACGCAACATTCCTGCTTTGCAGAATGCTCGGAAACGTTGAAAGCCTTTGCTGCGTTCTATATGGAACATCTGTATGCCAGTTGGGATGGCAGAGGCTTTGATGTCTGCTGCAATGACAGAGAGTTAGGCCGCAGTACGTTTAATACTGCGCTGCTCTATGGAGATGAAGAAAAAATACAGTTGACTTTGGACTGCCGCTTTCCAGCGTCCCTAGATGTAGAGACACCTTTGCAGAAAATGAAGGAGGCGGGAGAAAGATCCTCTATCCTAGTTGAAGTTGTGAAAAATAAACCGGGCCTGTTCATGCCCAAAGATCATCCATTAGTAGAGACATTGCAAAAGGTCTATGAAGTGGAAACAGGAGAACGCTGCGCACCGATTGCCATCGGAGGCGGTACCTATGCGAAGACGCTGCCAAACACAGTTGCTTTTGGACCAATCTTCCCAGGCTGTCAAAACCGAATTCATGAAACGGATGAGTTTATCACTGTCGACGAACTGATGAAGGATGCCGGGATGATTACTAGAGCTATGTGCGAGCTGGCAGGAAGTGCGGAGAGGTAAGTATACACGGCTAATTTTGTCGCATTTTGTAGACAATAAACAATATCTATGCTATATTATGTATAAATCGTATGTAACAACTTTGCGCATAGAATAGGAGAATGACTGCGATGTATGATGAGAACACAGTGTACGTCATCGGTCATGGAAAGACCAGCTGTGATAACGCCATAACTAGCAGATTCAATATTTTCTTTATCGGATTTGTTGTGGATACCAGGGACGACCGTATTGTTGATTTGGAATGTACTGCAACCATAGACATTACCAGCAGATTCGTCAAAGATATGTTCAGCGGCGGTACTCTGGGCCGATATGACGAGAATCTGATTGAGACGGTTAAACGCAGATATTTCGGTTCATCTCAGAAAGCGATTATCACGGCTTACAAAGATGCGGTCAAGAAATATCAGTTAGTGAAAGAAGAATACTATCTCTGAGCTGCTTTATTCAGTTTAGTTGCAGTCGATAACCAAGGCTGCGATACCACGAATGAAATCCAGCATGAAACAAAGAGCCTTTTCGCTTTGTTTTGTGTTGGTTTTTTGTTTAATAGGAGATATCGATTTCCTATTAAACAAAAAGGGGTGTGCAGAGGGGAATCCCCTCGCCGCCCTCAGGAGGGTGCTCAGCTTGCGTAGCAAGCGCCGAAGGGAACCTAGGGTTCCCTAGCGGAGTGGCACAACCGCTTTTTTATTTCTAGCAACACTTTATCACAGTGGAGGTATAACATGTTAAAAGAGCAATTGATTGCATATCTAAATATAGAGAAAGTGCAGGGCGCTTTTCTGATCAAAGATCTATCGGACGGAGAAACTTTTTGCTACAACGAGTATTTAAAAGTTCCGTCCGCCAGCTTGATTAAGATGTACATTCTTGTTGAAGCGTTTCGACGCATCAAAGGCGGTTTGCTTACTTTAGACGAAGAGATAGCGGTTCAGAAGGAGGACCTTGTAGATTTCAGCGTTCTGCAGTTTTTGCGGCCGCGAATTTACAGTCTGGAAGAGCTGCTGCGCCTGATGGTGGTTTACAGCGATAACACAGCAACCAACGTGCTTGTAGATTATTTCAGTATGTCATCTCTGAATGAACTGATGCAGCAAATAGGATGCAAGACCTCTGTTATTCAGAGAAAGATGATGGATTTTGCAGCGGCAGAAGAAGGAAGACAGAATTACACTTCTGTGATAGATATGGCTAGCCTGCTTGAACGCTTATATCAGGGAAAACTGCTGGGTCAGCCCTTTGATGCGCAAATGTTGGATATTATGAAGGGGCAGGCAGACGAGGAAGCCATGCGTCGTGATCTGCCTGATGAACTTATCATCGCCCGCAAGAGCGGAGAACTGGATGCGCTGGACCATGATATAGCCATCGTCTACGCAGAAAAGCGAAATTATATTTACGTATTTTTTTCCTGGGAAACAGGAGACAACAACCGCGGCCGCAAAGTCTTAGCAGAGACTTCCAGGCTGGTCTTCGACTATTTTCAGGACAAATAAGCTATTTATGAATTGGAGGTACAAAATGGAAAACAAGGAAACCAAAAGAACGGCGAACTTTTCCGCAAATGTCAGCGGAGACGAGTATAAGCCCTATGTTCCTGCGACAGAGAACATAAAAGAATTTACCGTGCGTGCCATTGTCATCGGCTGTGTTTTGGCCTGTCTTTTCGGAGCGGCGAATGCATATCTGGCGATGAAGATCGGTATGACCATCTGTGCGTCGATTCCGGCGGCGGTCATCGGCATGGCAGCACTGAAGTGCTTCAAGAACGGAACAGTGCTGGAGAACAACATCATTCAGACCGTAGGCTCGTCAGGCGAAGCACTTGCTGCAGGCGTTGCATTTACCCTGCCGGCACTGCTTTTGATGAATCTGGACATCAAAATCGTTACGATTTTTGCCATTTCGGCCCTGGGCGGCCTGCTGGGATGCCTGCTGATGGTGCCTCTGCGCAAGTTCCTGATTAAGGATGAACACGGCAAACTGCCGTATCCAGAGGGAACCGCCTGTGCGGAAGTCGTGGTAGCCGGCAAAGAAGGCGGGACCACATCAAAGATGTTATTTAAGTCACTTGGGATCGGCGCTGGCTTCAAATTCCTCACCAACGGGCTTTGCATTTTCCCGGAGGAACTTGATGTGCCGTTTAAAGGACTGCTCAAAGGCGGCAGCGTAGGACTTGACGTCTACCCGTCTCTTCTGGGTGCAGGATTTCTGGTCGGACCGAGAATTGCTGCCATGTCCTTGGCTGGTTCTGTTATCGGTTGGTTTGTCATCCTGCCTACCATTTACTTTATTGGACAGTACGCGCCAGAGGCAATCGGCCTGGCTGATCTGCCAATCTCTCAGCTAGATCACTGGGATCTGTGGACTTATTACTTGAAATATATCGGTATTGGCTCTGTCGTCATGGGAGGCTTTATCAGCCTGTTCAAAGCAGCGCCGATTATCTACAAATCTTTCAAAGGAACCTTTGCAGCTTACAAGCTAAAGGAAAGTGAAGTGAAGAGAACCGACAGAAACATCGCTAAGAATGTCCTGGTCATCGGCATCATCGTGATCCTTGCAATCATCGCATTTTTGCCAGTTTTTCCGAGCGTCCTGGCTGGAAGCATCGGTGCAATATTGGTTCTGATATTCGGATTTATCTTTGTAGCGGTATCTGCCCATCTGGTAGGTTATGTGGGAAGTTCTTCTAACCCGATCGTAGCGATGGCAATCGGCGGACTGCTGGTGACAGCAATTCTGTTCAGAACCATGGGCTTTAACGGAACCAGCGGCACAATCGCTACCGTCGTCGTGGGTTCCATTATCTGCATTGCCATCGGTGTATCCGGCGATATGGCACAGGACTTGAAGACAGGGTTTCTCTTAGGAGCGACACCAAAGAAACAGCAGTATGGACAGATGATTGGCGTATTAACTTCTGCTTTAGTTATGGGCGGGGTTATCATCATGTTAAACAATGTATATACCATAGGCAGCAAAGACTTGGCGGCGCCGCATGCTACAATGATTAAATCTCTTGCTGAAGGCGTTATGTCAGGTAATCTGCCTTGGTCTCTGATTTTGATCGGCATGGGCATTGCTGTTGCCGTATGGCTTATGGGTGGTTCTGTGCTGCCGTTCTCTGTAGGCCTTTACTTGCCGATTCACCTCAGCGTAACGATGATGATCGGCGGCGCTATCAGAGGAATTGTAGATAGCAAGAAATCTTACAGTGAAGGAACGAGAGCGAAGAAAATTGAGAAGGGCACCATGTATGCGTCCGGTTATATCGCAGGTGACGCTTTGATGGGCGTATTGGCGACCTTCCTGATTTACATCGGAACAGGTGTAGATACCTGGATTTCGGGAACGGACAACGCGTGGGTATCTTTCGCATTCTTCCTTCTTGTCATCGGCTATTTCTGCTATGAGATATTCAGCAACAGAGATGAAGACAAACTGGAAGGCAGAGACTTGATGATGTAAAGAATACATAAAAGGAGTAAGACAGAAAATGAAAATAGAATCGGTAGAATTAAAGCGTGTCAGTATCCCCTTGAAAAAGCCGTTTAAGACAGCGCTGCGCAGGGTGGATACTGCAGAAAATATCATTGTAGTCATGACTGCTGACGATGGAACAAGGGGCTACGGCGAAGCCCCGCCCACCGCGGCAATTACCGGCGACACCGATGAGACGATTATTTCTGCCATCAAAAATTCCATTGCTCCGGCAATTATCGGCCTTGATATCGAAGATCTGGATGACGTCATGTACCGCCTGCAGCATTCTGTAGAAGGCAATACCAGCCCAAAGGCAGCCTGTGATATGGCAGTCTATGATCTTTGGAGCAGGAATTACGGGCAGCCGCTGTACAAGCTGCTCGGCGGATACCGGAAGGACCTGGAGACGGATTTGACCATCAGCATCAACGAGCCGGCGGAGATGCGGGAAGATGCTCTTGCCGCCATCGGCCAAGGTTTTCACGCCTTAAAACTGAAGGTGGGCATTGACGCTGACCTGGATATCAAACGTGTAAAGGCGATACGAGAGGCAGTGGGGCCGGATATCAGACTGCGGCTTGATGCCAATCAGGGCTGGACTGCCGATGAGGCGGTTCGCACAATCCGCCGGTTCGAGGACATGGGCCTGGATATCGAATTCGTGGAACAGCCGGTGAAGGCCCGTGACTTTGCAGGGATGAAAAGGGTTCATGACAATGTTCACACCAAAATCATGGCCGATGAAAGCATGTTTTCCCCGAAGGATGCCATAGAGCTGCTCCATATGGAGGCAGTGGATCTGGTCAACATCAAGCTGATGAAGTGCGGCGGGATTCATAACGCTCTGAAGATAGCGGGGATTGCTGAGACTTATGGAGTAGAGTGCATGCTGGGCTGTATGATCGAGAGCAAGGTCAGCCTGACGGCTGCCGCCCATCTGGCCGCTGCCAAAAGGAATATCACCCGCGTGGATCTGGATGCAGCTATTTTGCTGGCAGAAGACCCCGTACAGGGCGGATTCGAAAAGGATATTCCGCACTTTTCTGTGACCGATGCGCCGGGACTGGGCATTACAGGTATAGAGGGACTGCTGGAATTATAAAAGTGAAGTGGCGCCGCGCTTTGGCATGAATCTCATCCAACAGAGGCGGGTCTTGATGTCACGTTTTTAGCAACATAAAAAGAGAACTTGGAGAAGTTCTCTTTTTAATTGATAGGAAATGAAAAAAAGAATATACATATTTGAACAATGGTAGGTTTTATGGTATATTAATTCTGTAAATAAGAACAACGGAGGCATTTTGATTGAGGAATATTGGCGGAAGACCCTCGAGGACATTATTATATGAGGATGTAGTAAATGATTTATATACTTTGATCGATGAAAGCCAGTTGCAGCCTGGAGACAAGCTGCCACCGGAGCGGGAGTTGACCGAAAAGCTTGGCATCAGCAGAAACGTGCTTAGAGAAGCATTTCATGTACTAGAGAGCAGGGGCATTATCAATTCACATCAAGGAAAAGGTAGGTTTTTGAGAGTCATGCCCAAGGCAGGTGACATGACAACGAAATATGAAAGCCTTAGCAAAAACTTAGAAAGATGCTCCATGATAGAGGCTTACGAAGTTAGACAAGTATTAGAAATGAAAGCTGTAGAACTGATTGTTAGAAATGCCAGCGAAGACGATATCAACGACCTAGAAAAAGCCTGCAGAGAGTTAGAAGTAATATTTGAAGAGACAAGGCGTACAATTGGAGAATTTGAACTGCATAGACTCTATGCGAAGAAAACAAAAAGTCTGTTCATGGAACAGACAATGGAGATTGTTTTATCCAGCATCTTAGATATGATGCACAGTAGATTTCACGATGTATTGGATATACATAATCCCAAAAAAGAAATTGACTCTCATAAGAAAATTATTTCTGCAATTAGGGAACGAGACGCAGAGACGGCAAAACAACTGATGTTTCAACATATTCAAGATACGATGGATATGTTGCAGTAGCATCCGTTTAATTATCAGAACAAATATATAATTGACAAATAGCACCTTTAAGTGCTATTATGTTTGTATAAATTGGGTGACCAAGTAACCAAGAGAACAAGAATCAAGCATGTAAAAGGAGGAGACATGGAAAATCTGAAAAAAATATTAGAAGAAATCAGTCTGGATCAAATGATGGACAGGATTCACTACATGACAGAGAACTTCCCCTACAGACTTTCAGGCAGTGAAACGGAGGAAAAAGCTGCACGGTATGTAACGAATGTCATGGAATCCTATGGCATGGAAGCAGAGACGCTGGAGTTTGATGCATACAACAGCACCCCTATGGAGTCGAAGGTTGAGATTATTTCACCTGAAAAGTTTCAAATCGACAGTCTGCCTTGCGGACACATTCGATCGACAGGAAAAGATGGCAGGGATTTTGAAATTGTATATGTAGCTGATGGATCTATTTCTGCCTATGAGGAAAAGGATGTTCGGGGCAAGATGGTGCTTGTGGAAGTCTCCTATGCACCGCCAGTGCCGGAAAAGGCTTATATTGCTGCACAGATGGGCGCTGCCGGGATAATGTGTATGAACTGGGGCAACGATGAAGAGGTAATCTGCCATAGAGCCTTAAAATCTGTATGGGGAAACCCCACCCCCCAATCTCTGAAAGAAATGCCCGATTTGATAGGCGTGGGGATTACAAGGCACGCTGGTCTTCGCATTAAAAAATTATGCCAAGGGGGAGAAAAAGTGATTGCAAAAGTCACTGCCATTGCCGATAGAAGGTGGTCAAAAGTGCGGCAACCTTATGGCATTATTCGAGGAAATGGCGAGAGTGATGAATTTATGTTGGTTGCATCACACCTGGATGCATGGCAGCCAGGCGTGACTTGCAATGCGACAGGCAATGCGACGACTTTAGAACTTTGTCGGGTGCTGACCAGACACAGAAAACAACTCAAACGCGATATTCACGTGGTATTCTGGAACGGACATGAAATTGCAGAGGCAGCCGGCTCCACCTGGTTCTTAGATCACTATTGGGATTTGCTGAATAAAAAGTGTATTGCGTATATGCACATTGATTCCACAGGCGTGGCATTGACAAAAAAGCTGGAGATTAAATCATCGGATGAGCTCTATTCCTTTGCTCGCAATAATGTAAAGCAGATGAAAGAGGGGGAACTGCGAATCATGACCCTGAAGAAGATTGGCGATCAAAGCTTTATGGGCATCGGTATTCCCTCGCTTTGCCAGAGGATTTCCTTTACGGAGGAGGATATGGAGAAAGCTCACGGAGCGACCTTAGGATGGTGGAACCATACAAAAGAAGACGGTATCGATAAGTGCGACCCGCAGATTCTATATCAAGATACGCTGATTCATGCTGAATTTATTTACAACTTCGTCAACAGCGACCTATTGCCTTACGATTTTAGACGGAAGTTTGATCAGATAGAAAAAAATCTTTATCCTCTGGCAGAGGTGTATCAGGAAAAAGTGGATTTTACCGATGTGCTGGCCAATCTAAAAGAGGCGAAAGAACTGGTCTTGGGGATTCAGAATAATAGCGCCAGCCTTGCTCCGTCGAAAAGGAGTGATTACAATGAGTTCGTTAAGATCGTATCCCACAGTTTGACAAATATCTTTCAGACTTATGGATCAAAATTTGACCAGGACCGTTATGGGCACACAAATTTAACAGAACCAATCCCACTCCTTGCGGAAATCAAACAGTTAGATAAGCTGGAACCCTCCTCTCTGGAGTACGGATTAATTGAGACGTTAGTAGTAAGAAATAAAAATAGAATTACAGACGGGCTGAAGACGGTAATTGATTTTGGCAAAGTGTACAAAAAGGTGCTTTTGTAAAGAATGAAGAAAGGAGTTACAAATGGAACATGTATTAAGTATCGTCAACGATTTCTTTGGAAATTTTCTGGCAATCAGCAACTACCTGTGGGCCTTTCCTACCCAATACGGCTGGTGGAACAATATTCCAATTTTAGGACAGTTCACACTTCCCGTAATCATGTTGTTTTCGGCGGGAATCATCTTTACGCTGCGATCAAAATTCGTCCAAATTCGCTATTTCAAAAAAGGCATTAAAATTTTGACAAAGAAAAAAACTGCAGAAATCGGCGTCAGCCCTTTTGCCTCGTTCATGTTGTCTGCCGCAATGCGTATCGGCGCCGGAAATATCGTAGGTGTTACAGGAGCCATTGCTGTCGGCGGACCGGATGCGCTGTTCTGGATGTGGTTTTCGGCTTTCCTGGGTATGGCGACCTCCTTTATTGAAGCGACGCTGTCACAGATATTCAAGGAACAGAAAAATGACGAGTATGTAGGGGGCTTGACTCATTACGCGGAAAAGATTTATCAGAATCGCCACTGGGTCGGCGTCGCAATTGGTGTTGCATTCATTCTTTATAGAATGCTCAGCATGCCAGTACATACCTTTCACCTGTTCACCTCGGCAGGCACTATTGTTACAACTCTGACAGGACATCCGGCGGAGCGGACTTCTGTTCTGTACTATTCTCTGGCAGTTTTAATCGTCATTACTCTTGCCATTGTCGTTTTCGGCGGTATCAAACGTGTCACAAAGCTGACCGACAAGATGGTACCCGTCATGGCAATCGGCTACTCTGTATTAGTTATCTTTATCGTCGTCGTCAATATTGACAAACTACCGGTTTTCTTTGTTTCTGTCTTCAAAGGTGCTTTTCGACCAGATGCCATCTTCGGCGGTATGTTCGGCGTAGCATTAATTCAGGGCATAAAAAGAGGCCTGCTCTCTAATGAGGCCGGTATGGGTACCACCACTATGGCGGCAGCCTCTGCTGATAACGACCACCCTTGTGAACAAGGCTTTATCCAATCTATTGCTGTTTTCCTGGACACGTTTATTATCTGTACTATGACGGGCTTTATGGTGACGATGGGCGCAATATGGTCTCATCCCGCTTATGACTGGGAGTCTATCTCCAATTCCATCATTGATGTATTTACGCAGTCAGTGGCAGTTTTGATGCCGGGAACCGCCTTCGACAACGCCGCTGTTGTCATCGTGTGTTTGGCCTATGGCTTCTTTGGATTTACAACCCTTTTGGGCGGTATCATCTTCTGTGAGATTTCGGCCAGCAAAATTTCCGGCAGTGCGAAGATGACAAAAGTAATCAGAATAATGAGTGTCTTTGTCATGGTACCGGCCGGGTGCCTCAGTGTGTTATCCGGCTTAGAACTGGGAAACATGTGGAGTATTTCGGATCTGATCAACGTAACGTTTATCTTTATCAACGTGCCGACCATTTTAATCGGCGGGAAAATCGCACTAAAAGCTCTGAAGGATTACGTGGATACCGAGGGCGAACCCTTTGTTTCTGAGCGGATCGGTATAGAAACCAGCATTTGGACAAAGGACTTTGCTAAATCCAAGAAAGGGGCGTGACCCAAAGTGATAAAGATAAAGGTCGTTATCCCTAACAGTGGGATGGATAGAAATACTCTGACAGCGCGGGAAGAGATGCTTTCCCATGCTGTCTCTAAAGAAATACAGATTTCAGTGGATTGCATAAGACGGGGACCTGACGCCATTGAATCCCATACTGATGAGGTGCTGGCCGCTGCGGAAGTGATTAAAGACTGCATCAGAGCAGAGGAGGAGGGCTTTGATGGAATCATTATCTATTGCTTCAGTGATTTGGCTATTGATGCTGTGCGGGAGAACGTATCTATTCCGGTTATTGGGCCGGGAGAGGTGACCCTGACGGCGGCTGGCTTACTTTCTAACCGCTTTACAGTAATCACGACGACGGAAGACAATATAGCTAGAACTTATCGCAGGCTGAAGGGCAGTGGATTAGCGGATAAAATGACCTCTGTCAGAGCGTTGAATATTCCGGTAGTAGAATTGAGGAGAAATCCTCAGGTTACGAAGGACTATCTGGATAAAGTAATCTGCGAAGCGATAGAACAGGAAACTATTGATGGGGCGGTGCTGGCATGTCTGGGCATGGCGGCATTCGGAGAGGAAATAGAAAAAAAGTACGGTATTACAATCTATGATCCGTCAACGTTGGCAGTGGCTTACGCAGAGACCAGTATACGTACCGGTCTGAGACATAACCAGAAGGTTTATCCAAAGTATAAGAAGGGCAAAGAATATGGACTACTTTGACTTTGCGATAGATTTGATGAAAAAAATCGTTTCCATTCCTAGTAATTCACAAGGCGAGAAGGATATTGCCAGCTTCTTAGATACCTTGTTTCATGAAATGGGGCTTATAACTCATCTTCACCAGGTGAGGGAGAATAGTTATAACGTCATTGCAAAACTACAGGGACAGGGAGCACCACGGAGAAAACTTCTCTTGGGTGGTCATATGGATACAGTAAAACCTGACAAAGGATGGGCTGACAATCCACTCATTGCTAGAGAAGAGGAAGGTCGATATTACGGACTGGGCTGCGGAGATATGAAAGGTGGGTTAGCTGCACAGATTACCGTACTCAAGAAACTCCTCGATGAGGGGGTTCCCTTTCAGGGAGAGATAGAAATGGTCTGCTTATGTGACGAGGAACGACATTCCATAGGCGCAATTGAGTATGTAAACTGGACGCAGGAGCACCAGGAACAAATCGCAGACTTTGGTATTTTTGCTGAGCCCCATTACGATCATATCGTCGTTGGTGCTACAGGGAAAGCGCTGTTCAGAATAGAGGTGATCGGCAGTACGTGCCATGGAGCAACACCGGAGAACGGCATCAATGCAGTTTCCTGTATGGCAAAATTGATTCAAGCTGTCGATGAAAGATATGGGAGCCTATATAAACAGAAAAGGGGAGCGTCGCACTGCGTATTACAGATTGAGAGTCCTTGGGAAGGTTACAGTCTCAGCGTGCCGGATCGATGCAGCTGTTTATTGAATAAACAGTTGGATAGCGGCGAAGCGGCAGCAGACTTGATGACAGACCTTATGGATTTATATCAGCAAACTGTCGGTGAAGGAAGAATCAAAATCAGCAGAGAAATTCCCTACTACCCTTCCTATGCTGTGGATTTGAGAAATGAAGACTTGGAACTGCTGGTGCAGACCGCAGGACGAGTGGGCGGTTTTGTCCCCTCGCTTTGCATCAATCAGAGCGTTAGCGACGGGAATATCCTGAACAAGGAACTTGGCATTCCAGTGGTTTTATTCGGTCCGCAAGGAGTAAATTTTCATAAGGCAGGGGAATATGTGGTAGCAGAGACCATTCGAAACTATATGTGTATATTGGAGGAATATATCGAAAAATTCTTTAAAAAAGAGAACTCATGACGAGTTCTCTTTTCGTTTACCACTTGTTATATACTTTTTCTGCAAATCCCATCAGATTCTCCACCTGTATCTCAGTGCCGTCGTCGAGAACGGCTTTGCCGGAGAATCTGCCGAAAACTTGATGCTGATTGGAGCGGATGAGAAGGACGTTGGAATCGGCATGGCGGTCAATGATCGGTTGGAACTCCATTTCGAAGCGGTCGTTATTGCTGGTGAACTTCCACGGTTTGAGATAGTCTTCGTTACCGTCTTTACCCGTCGGAATGTGGAAAGCCACCTGGTCTAACTTGTGGGCTTTGTGATTGTAAAAGAGCATGTTTTCGGTGGCGGCGGAGGTATCGCCGAAGCCGTAGCCGATGTTGAAGCCAAATGGCACGCCGTCCACAAGCCCTGAAGCGCTGCCCCAGTACCATGTGTTTTTATAGGTCCAGACGCCGCGTCCCCAATCCAGCACAGCAAAGGACGTGGCAGGATCAAAGACATACTCCTGTCCATCAAAGCGGACGCTGCCCCTTGCTGGCATGCAGTTGATCTTCTGATTGAAATAAAAGTGGTCAGGCGCTCCGGCAAAAGGAGTGACGATGACCATGGAGTCTCCAGGCGGCTCCGTCAATTCCAGGCGCCCTTCTATGGGTTTTCCTTTGCAGAAATGATCCATACGGAAGGACAGGACTCTGGTCGCGCCTTCTTTTTGAAAGGAAAGGGCGTGGTGCTTTCCGCTATGCGTTACATCGCCGGATGCAGAGGTGGAAGGAAAGCCTACTTTGCCGCCCGTGAAAAAGGACATGGGGCTGGTCGTCTGCTGCCAGGGAATCCTGAAATCCAAAAGGGTGACGCTGTCTAGTCCCATGTAGGAATTGTCTGCGATGGTCAAAGCGACGCCGTAATCGTCATTGCCGATATAATAGTAATCCCATTCTTTGATGCGCCATCCAGGAGCTTTGATGGCGTTCCTGTTGTAGATAGGCAGCAGGGATTTTGCGTAGCCCGGTTCCGCTAAATGACCCTTGGCATCCAGTAATGGAGCGACTTTTGTGATTTCGTGCTGCATAATCAGACCTCCTTATTCTTTCTTATCACCTTTTCCGCGTATGAACTCGACGAAGGCAAATAAAATGGATATCACTGTTAAACCGGCCACAATCAGTTCAGCCATGTTATTCGCGTAGTCGACTTGTTCCGGTTGCACTACTGCTAAAACTAGAAAATAGACGCACCACAGCAGCCCTATGAGCAGCAGCATGAATGTGAAATATTTTAATACACCGGCAGCTTTGTTTATCAACCTGCGCGTGGCAGCGACCTTTTTTTCTGAGTATTCTTTGCGGAAAAATGAGGCTTTGATCCCGCCGCAGAAAAAGCCGATGACAAGACCTGCTGATAAAGCGATACAGATATGTTGTATGGTATTCATAAATGATTCTCCTCTTAACCTGAGACGATTTTAAAACCAGATGACCTTTATGATGAGGCAGAACAGCAAAATCCAGACAATCAAGATGGGGACTGCATAGTACCATTTTTTGGGTTTCCCATCTGCCCACATATTTTCCGCACATTTCAGGTTTCGCTCCCACACCTCTCGGGGAATCAATTTGATGGTCAATGCTGTCAGCGCGGGCAGCAGGATAAGATCATCTAAATATCCGAGGACAGGTATAAAGTCCGGCATGAGATCAATGGGGGAGAGGGCATAGGCTACTGTGACAGCAGCCACGAGTTTTGCGGCTATCGGTGTGTCCTGATCCTTCAGCGCTAAAAAGACGGCTGGGATATTCTGTTTTAGTTTTTTTGCGTTCTCTTTTAGTGCCATAAGTTCATTATACACGAATTAGGGCGGATGTCATGGAAATATTTCAAAGGCTTTGGATTTTTGCGTCAAATGTAGTACAATATAGGCTATGGATAAGAAAATAGAAAACAAGAGATTATTAATCGGCTGCCATCTTTCTTCCGTGAAAGGGTTTGCAGCCATGGGAAAGAATGCATGTGATATCGATGCCAATACCTTCGCTTTTTTTACAAGAAATCCCAGAGGGGGAAAGGCAAAAGAAATTGACGAGGCGGATGTAGAAAAGCTGAAAGAGATATTAGAAGAAAAGCATTTTGGAAAATTGGTAGCCCATGCGCCATATACGCTGAACCCGTGTTCCGCTACGGAAAAAACGAGGAACTTTGCCCATATGGCTATGGAAGACGATATGAGGAGAATGGAATATCTTCCAGGCAACTATTACAATTTCCATCCCGGCAGCCATGTGGGACAAGGGATAGAGAAGGGAATCGAACTGATCAGTGATTTACTGAACCAGATTATCACGCCGGAGCAGTCGACGGTGATATTGCTGGAGACCATGTCTGGGAAGGGCAGCGAAGTGGGCAGCCGATTTGAAGAACTGGCTGAGATTATTTCCCGGGTGAACCATGACGAAAAAATGGGCGTCTGCCTGGACACCTGTCACGTCAGTGACGCCGGTTACGATATTATCAATGATTTGGACGGCGTCCTTGAGGAGTTTGACCGGGTGGTCGGCCTTGACAGGCTCAAAGCTCTGCACATCAACGACAGCATGAACGAAAGAGGCGCCCACAAGGATCGGCACGCCTGTATCGGCGAAGGTCATCTGGGGCTCAAAACCATACTGCAGGTGATCAACCATCCGAAACTGGCGGGAATCCCTTGCATTCTGGAGACGCCGCAGGAAGACCTGGAGGGTTATGCCAGAGAAATCAAGATGCTGCGGAAGGAGAGTGAAACATATGGAAATTAAAGATATCCTGGTCATCAATCCAGGCTCCACGACGACGAAGATCGCCGTCTATACCAATCAAAACAAGGACGTGCTCTTTGAGGAAACCATCGTTCACGACGAGAATAAGATCCTATCTTTCCCCAATGTGGCATCACAGAGAGAATATAGAAGAGACATGATCCTGCAGATGCTGCAAGAAGACGGCTATGATCTGTCCAATCTCTCCGCGGTCGTCGGCAGAGGCGGCATGGTCTATGACCTGGCAGGCGGCGGATACAAGGTGAACAAAAAACTCTGTGACAAACTGGCAAGCTCCACGATTCCGCAGCATGCATCCAGCCTGGGCGGGATTTTGGCTTACATGATTGCAAAGCCTCTGAATCTGCCTGCATATATTTACGATTCTACCATGGGATGTGATTTGCTGGACGTTGTGAAACTCACTGGGATTGCCGGGGCGGAAAAGTATGGTGCAACCCATCTTTTAAATTCGAGGGCGCAGGCTATCAAATATGCGGCGTCTGTTGGCAGAGACTATAGGGACATGCAGCTCATCGTCTGCCACATGGGCGGAGGTATTACAGCCAATGCCTGGAGAGATGGGAAGGTAATCGATACTGCAGCATATGATGACGGTCCTATGGCACCGGAACGGTCTGGCGGCGTCCCGCTTCTGCTCTTCAAAAAGCTTTGCTTTGACGGCAGACACACAGAGAAGGACATGGAAGACTTGATCAGTGGAAAAGGCGGGCTTTATTCCTATTTGGGGACAAAGGATTGCCTGGAAGTTGAAAAGCGCATTGAGAGCGGTGATGAGTATGCCAAATTAGTCTATGAGGCCATGGCTTTGCAAGTGGCAAAGTCTGTGGCAGGACTGTCCTGTGTCTTAAAGGGCAAAGTAGATGTGATCATCCTGACAGGCGGCATTGCCCGCTCCAAGATGCTGACTGACATGATTGCAGAATATTGCGGGCATATCGGTAAGATTGAGGTCATGGCAGGAGAGGGTGAGATGGAAGCTCTGGCAGGCGGTGCGCTGCGCATGCTGCAAGGGGAGGAAATCGCAAAAGAGTATTAATCTATATTTTAACTATGCGTCACAAATAAAATGTGATAAAATAGATTTGTCAGAAAAATGCAAATTGGGAACGGATTATTAACGAGGTGAGTATTATGAACAGAGCTGTACAACTTATTTCAGAGAATATAGGCATTCAGCATGCCTTAGCAGAATATAAGAATTCACAATACATCCCCGCGCCAGACTATCTAGTGGTATCTTTTCCGGTTCTGTCGGACGAAAAGGTTTCGGCAGAGGTCTATCAGGAAACTCTTGAGGAAGCTTTTGAGAACGTGGAAAAGATCGATACCTATGACAACCGATATTTCTATCGGGTGTCCGTGCCGAAAGAAGACATTCTGGAAGCGTTTGAAAAGTGTGCGGATAATGAGATGCTCAACAAGTGGATTAACTATTTTGCCGTCAGGGGACTGAAAGGGGATGCCAACGAAAGAGATCGTATCAAATTATCCGCCAAACAAGAGGCGGCGGATATGACGGGCGATGAGGAATGGGCGGAATTTGTCAGCTATATGAAGGCTGGCATCATGGCTAACGCTGGCAGATTTGGACTTTCCGTACCGGGTTTTACCATTGAAGAACTGCGCAATGACAGATACGCAGGGGCGCTGGTCAGAGAGTTTGAATCGGTGACGATTATCGTCTTTGACTACGAATGGAAGGATGTAGAGGTATTCTACAAATCATTGGAATTTAAATAAAAGCCAGATGTCTTTTCCGGCATTTAGGTGAAAAAACAGAGCACTTGGAGCGAATTTGATCGCAAACAAGTGCTCTGTTGGTTTTTGATGGATTATATTGAATTATGGTCAGCACATTTTTGTTTATGAATTTCTATCAGGTCGTCTATAGCCATCTCGACATCGAAGTATGGAATCCAAGCCAGCATGCATTCATCATTTGCGCACCAGCAATTCCATAAATCTCAGAGCTGGACTCTTTCATGGACAGTCAATCACAGTGCAGAGATGTCCAGTTCCTCATAAGCTTCCAGGATGGGCTTTAACAATTCCCGGATTGCCGCACAGCCCCCTTCCGTATCGGACTCGATATTGAGGGGCATGATTGGATCATGCAGCGATTTGCGGAGCAGTAACCATCCTTTTAGAGACGGTCTCTCAAAATTGATGCGCACACCTTCGTAGTTGGGCGTGACGAGCGTCGCGCCTTCGAGCTGACCGGATGCGACAAGATCTCGTAAATCCTCAATAATTTGATCGCCGTAAGCCGCAAAGTTAGCTGCCAGAATCGGAAATCTCACTTCCACGGATTCTGCCGGCATTTCCATATCGGCGATGACCTTGGAAATACCCTGGCCAGCCTGATAGAGCTTTGCCGCTTTGATGACGATTTTAGTAGCGAGATAAGCGCCATCGTCGAGGAAGTAGTTTTCTTTATATGCGGCGTGGCCGGAAGTTTCGATGGCCAGCTGGCTGTCAGTTCCTTCTTGATTCAATTGAATGGATTTGTTGATTACGTTTTTGTAACCCCGTTTGAAGCGCAGGTGTTTCAGCCCTAGTTTCTTCTCTAAAAACGAAGTCAACTGGTTGCTGGTGATGCTGTCTGTGACGACGGTGGTTCCTGGATTATCGTCTGCAATCAAAGCAGCAGCCATGGCGACGATGCCGTTTCGATTGATTTCACAGCCCTTTTCATCTACGGCAGAGGATCTGTCTACGTCTGTATCAAAGATAAGACCTAAATCTGTCTCTGCATCCTTGACGCGGGAACAGATTGCCTCCATCGCTTTCTTGTCTTCCGGATTTGGCGCATGGTTTGGAAAAGTTCCATCCGGTACCAAGAACTGGCTGGAAGAGATGTCAGCGCCTAGGGGTTCTAGTACCTTTGTGGCAAAGAAACCGCCAGAGCCATTCCCTGCGTCGACAGTGATTTTCATTCCTGTCAGCGGTTTTTCTCCCAGTCTGGTGCCGTCAATAATCAGTCTGCGCAGGTGGGCAGAATATGTATCGAGAAGTGGGATTTCCGCCACTTCTCCGGGCGTCTGGCCCCGTATGGAATTTAATATCGAGTCTGATTCTGCAAAGGTGATGATGTCGGTGATATCGCCTTTGTCTAACCCTCCCCCACGGTCAAAGAATTTGAGACCATTGCGGTTAAAAGGCAGATGGCTGGCTGTCACCATGATAGCGCCGTCACATTTATATTCTTCAAAAATTGTTGACATGAACATGGCTGGCGTTGATGACAATCCCGCATTTAAAAGTCTGCAGCCATAAGGCGAGAGTGCCTGGCAGAAAGCATCTGTTAAATCAGGACCAGATAGTCTCGGATCTCGTCCAATAGATATGGTTAGAGAAGCGGACTCCTTTCCGGTCTTTGACGACAGCCAGTACAGAAAACCTTTAGCAAGGCGTTCTGTCGTCTCCCTGTCCAGATTTACTATTTCTCCAGAGACGCCGCCGATGGCGACACCTCTGATATCGCTGCCATTTTGTAATTTGCTGTAATCGTATTTAGGCATATTTTCATCTCCTGCTAAAAAAGTATACCTTTATTATATTTTATCAAGGAGAAGAAGGCAAGGCATATTACAAACCAGTAAGCTGTATATAGCGGGCAAATCTGCCCCAGTACATTGCCAGGACGAGAGGAGTAATCCCATACATCCCAGTGCAGCCATAGATTGACAACGACGCCCATTGAAAATTCATATGCGGTGATAATCAAAGCGCCGGTCATGGCTGCAAGAAAAACATTCATATTAAATAAAAATGGAACAAGAAGATAGAACGTAAGCACGACAGCGCCGCCTGTCAGCACCATGGTCCAGTGGGTCCAGCCTCGATATATAAATTCTGTAAGGCCGTAAAAAGCTCCACCCAAAACAAATACTATTAATTCCATGGTTTTAATATTGGAATCCGCGTTCTTTTTTATACGTAAAACAATGAAAAAGAAAAGGAAATGTGATACAATAATAAAAATAAATCAAGCCTGAGGTGACAGAGGAGAAATTCATCGATATGACAAAAAAAGCTAAGAAAAAAAGCGGCGTCCTTTACAGGATTATTCTTGCTGTTTTGATCTTGATTATTGCGTTCTGTCTCTACAAAATTGGAACGATTTTATATGAGTATTACGAAGGAACAAAAGAATATAACAGCGTACAGCAGTTGGCGGGAGTTCAAGCGGACTCTTTTACTGGGGAAGTGGATTTTGACGCATTGGTCAAGAAAAACAAGGATGTCAAAGCTTGGATTTATTCGAAAGATACGGTTATCAATTATCCTGTCGTACAGGGAAAGGACAACCAGTATTATCTGTATCGTATGATTAACGGTGAGTGGAACGGCAAAGGTTCTATTTTTATAGACTACCGTTGCGAGAACCCTTTTGAAGATTTCAATACCATCATCTACGGTCACAGAATGAAGGACGGCAGCATGTTCAACTCTCTGACCAAATATCGAGATAAAGAGTATTTTAATCAGCACAAAAAGATGATGCTGATTACACCAGAGAAAAAATACGATGTCCAGGTCTTTGGCGTAGTGACGATTGCCGCAGATAGTGATAAATATCAATACAGCTTTTCCGGCAAAGACGATAAGCAGTCGTATCTCGACTGGATCATGGCAAATAGCGAAATCAACACAGGCGTGACAGCTTCCAGCGAAGAGAAAATTGTGATGTTGAGCACCTGTACCTATGAATTTGACGATGCAAGACTGGTCGTGTATGGGAAACTTGCAGAAATGGAGGAGAACAAGTGATGGAAACGGGAGTAATTGTAATCGTAGATTTAGGACATGAGAATTGTCAGATGATCAAAGAGGATGTCGAGAGTTTTGGCGTGCCGGCAGTCATCTGCAGTCATGAGGCTTCACAGGAGGACCTGGACAGCCTGGGAGAAATCAAAGGGTTTATTCTAAACGGCGGCCCTCATAAGTCCATTAACGGTTTTCGAGTAGACGCCAGCGAAGCGATATATGAAAATGAAATACCAACTTACAGTGTCGATCATGCCAGTTGGAAAGGTGTCGATTTGTTCACCTGGCCGAAAGACGAGGTGGAACGGAAGGAACGAATTGGTAAATTCCTGTCAGAGACATGCAAGCTGGATATTTTATAAATACCTGTACATATTATAAAAAAGGCTGCGTTTCCTTAAATTGAAACGCAGCCTTTTTTGTATTTACTTGTGGAAGTAGTACCTGAGCGCATCTGCAATATAGTCCGATGCCCCTTCGCCATATTTTTGATCTGTAATCGCTTTATTGATTTCGTTTTCATAGCTTTCAATAACCATATTCCAGTAGCCGTCTCCCACAGCCATACCCATGAGGGAATCCTGAGATAATTCGATAATTTCCTGCAGGGCGCGTTGTACTTCTGGGGAAGAAACTTCCCTGTCCATATCGGCGGTCAGACGTACATGCAGATCGTCATTTTTTTTCATCAGCGTATCTATGCTTTCCCTCATCCCATCAGCCTGCTCCATCAATTCTGAGAAATGTGCCAGGTTATTCTTCATCGCCTCCGTATATTTCTCCACGCTGCCGAATTGTTTGACGGCAAGCTGGGCAAGATGAGGTTCATCCTCCTTGACCTTTTCAATCAGCTTATCAAAGCTTTCTACACTGCCCCAGTACTTTATGATCTGATCTGGTTCAGAGGTTTTGAACTGTTCTAATGCGTCGATATACTCACTCAAATCAAATTCTGTAAAACTCATACGTGATTCTCCTTTCTCCAGCTTATCCAGAAGCGAGATCAGCCTGTTGAGCCGGTCGCGTTTTAAAGAGAGCAGCTTTTTCTGCTTCTTATAGACTTCAATTTGGCAATAATCCGGCTGCCCAATAATTGCCTTAATTTCTTTCAGCTTGAAATCCAGCTCTTTAAAAAATAAGATCTGCTGCAGTTTTTTAAGGTCCTCATCGTCGTATAGACGATAGCCCGATGAAGTAAGCTGGCTTGGATTGAGCAGATTGATTTCATCATAGTACTGCAAAGTGCGCACGCTTATTCCGGTCAGTTTTGCAACTTGGCTTGTTGTTCTCATAATCATCAGCTCCTAATTAACTATGTCTCTATCCTACATTATCACGTAACGTGGGAGTCAACTGTTTTTTTGTAAAAAAAGAGGCATCGCACCAGGGTCAGTACAAGAAGCCTCTTTACTATCATTCTAATTATTTAATTGTGCCGTCGGCATGAAAGACTGGTAACTTTTCTAAAAAGATGATATCATCTCTCTCTGCCGCTTCTCCCTCTGCCAGTACAGTCATTCTGCAGACGATGTTTCCGCCTACTTGTCTTACGAGGGCTTCCAATGAACGGAGGGATTCTCCAGTGCTGATTACGTCATCGACAATGAGGATTCTTTTCCCATGCATCAGATCAGCTTCTTTCTGCCCAAGACACAAGGTTTGGACATGATCGGTTGTAATGGAGTTGACGTCAGTGGTAATGATATTGTCCATATACAGCTTGGCTCCTTTTCTAGCTACCACGTAGTCGTTTGTGCCGGCTTGTCTTGCCATTTCGTAAGCAAGGGGAATGCCCTTTGATTCTGCAGTGATGATGACGTCAAATTCTGGCGCAGCCTTCAGGAGTTCCCTGGCGCATGCCCGTGTAATTTCCACATCACTGAACATGATAAAGGCGCCGATATAGAGGTCGTCAGTAATTTTGCATAATGGTAGTTGACGCTTTAACCCTGCTATTGTCATTTCGTAATACATGAATCTTGTTCCTTTCTCAAACAAATTGTAAAACCACATCAATTATTATACTATTTCAAGGCTTCAGTTTCAACTGGCAATCAAGACCTCTTCTTGTTATTCTCATAGACAGGTGTTACAATGTACCCATGTAGATTGTAAAAGGAGTCCCGCTGGAAAAAGCTATGCCAGCCGGTTGGAGGAAGGCTTTGACGTGGGGTATTGCCAGAAAGGAAAATATTTTTATCATAATGACGATGATTACACTGCTGACAATTTTGGCGTCTATTATATATTGTTATGAAGCTGAAGCGCTCCAAAAAAGCGTAAAACTAATCTCGGAGGTTCCCCGATACAGAAGACTGTGCTGTTATTTGCTGGTAATGGCCGGAGGCATTGCGGTTCTATTTTGGTATATACCTCTTCCTCTGTGTTTTGTCGTGCTATACTTAATCCTCTGCATCGGAGGGCTGAGCAGACAAGATGGGAAAAAGAGTTTTTATATTGTAAATATGCAGTTTGTATATTTTGCATCAATTAACCTGATTATTCTGGGAACGATGGCTTTGGCAAATCGTGCAGATATCAATATCGTGCTTATGCGCCCTGGCCTTCAGGGGGTCAGTCTGATTTTGACCATGCTGGCCAACGCATTGGGAATCCATTTGATGCGCAGTATCATCGATAGACAGGAGAACTTGTTTTTTGTATATGAAAGGCCAGAGTTTCTGCTCCTGGGTTACTCTATGTGGTTCTGGTTGATCGTGGTATTCGTGGACAGTATTCCTTCTATGTTCAGACTGCCTGCCGATTTAGTATCCCTGTTTTTAATTGGCAGTAACGTACTGGTTCTATTTCTTTTAGCTTTTTTTCATATCCATGTCTATCATATTACGGAAAACGCATATCTGGAAGAAGAAAAAATCCGTCTGAAGACAGAAGAGCGAGAGCAGCGTCTGCGGACGGCTATGATGGAGAAGGACGCCTATATCGATTATTTGACAGGGGCTTTCACCAGGACTTATGCCCAGAAACAGATGGCTGAGATGATGAATAACGGATATTCTTTTTGCATGGTCTATATAGACTTAGACTCGTTAAAACACATTAACGATGAGCAGGGTCATATACAGGGAGATCTTCATCTGAAACTATTTGTCAGCAAATTAAAAGCACAATTAAGAAGCCTGGACACTTTATCAAGGCTTGGTGGCGATGAATTTCTCATTTTGATGCCAGACTGTACAGAGAAGG
Source organism: Emergencia timonensis (assembly GCF_900086585.1). Lineage (GTDB taxonomy): Bacteria > Bacillota > Clostridia > Peptostreptococcales > Anaerovoracaceae > Senimuribacter > Senimuribacter timonensis. Next base: position 201,507 of record NZ_FLKM01000008.1, on the reverse strand, counting down.
AAACCGAAGGGCGCATGAAAGCAATACGGGAGAGAATGGAACAAGACAAAGTTTATAAAATTTGCTACAGTTATGGAGTCGTCTGGGTGCCTGCCCATTCAAAAAGTGATATTGCCGAATATCTAAATGAAGCAGACCGTCGTATGTACGAAGATAAAAAAGGAAGACGATGACGGGAGGTGAAAACAGTGACAATTCTTCTGCTGGTATCATTGACATATTTTTTCTATAATTTCTATTTTTTTCGCTATGTAAGTATAGTGATGGATATGCCTCGTGTAAAAACACGCTATATTTTAGTTACTTTTGTAATCAACTATGCTGTTTTTATTCTCTGCACCATAATTGAACTTCACCTGATTATAAATTGGTATATCTTTTTTATTTGCTTGTTTGTAGAAGTAAGTCTGCTTTGCCGCGGCGACCGCCAGAGGCATATCATGGTAGCTCTCAGCGGTGTCTTAGTAGGTCTTGCATTGAATCTTTTTTTCAGAAATGTCACGGCGATCATCATGAAGGTGCCTCTATCGGCGTTTGATAATAATTTTTCTTTGCCGGGAAATGCAAAACAATATCCCATTGCTTTAGGATTTCTCTGCGCCGGCCTTTGGCTTTTTACGGTAACGCACCAGCAGAAAAATATGAAAATGCAGGTTGTCTTAAAAGACAAGAAAAGCCTGAAGTTCTTCCTTATTCTCGTTTTAACGATGTATGGATACCTGTGCCTCAATCTTCTGGTCTATTATGCCCCGGGAGATTATCTGGTTCTTAAACTTTGGGAATTAAAAGCGAGTGCAGTGGTGATGATTGGTTACTATCTCGCACTGTCTTTTTCCTATAGGATGAGTCGGCTGGAGCAATTCCGCGCTGAGAATTACCAGGCTAAACTGAATCTTGAGATGGGCAAACGAGAAGAAGAAAGACTCTATTCTATCGCATATCAAGATCAACTGACTGGCTGCGGAACTCGTCAGCATGCTGTGGACGTTTTGGCAGAAGCGTTAGAAAAAGGAGAGCGTTTCTGCCTGTGTTTTATCGACCTCAATGGATTAAAGACGGTCAATAATGAATTGGGCCACTCCTTTGGCGACCAGTACTTATATACTGTAGCACAAATATTGCGCAGCCACTTTCGAAAACACAGTGATCGATTGTTTCGTTATGGGGGCGATGAATTTATACTTATGGTCTATCAGACTGATCCGCTTGACGTCAGAGAAAGGATGGCTGAAGTAGCTGCAGAACTAAGGGCAAGCAGTGAATCTCTTGAAAATCCCTATCGCATGTCAGTTAGCTTTGGGCTGGTCAACAGCACCGATTACCACGATGTGGACGAAATGATTACAGAGGCGGACCGCAGAATGTATGAATATAAGAAGAAAATGAAAAAAGAATAGCAGCCAGGATACCTGCACAGAAAAAAAGCATACCAGTCGGTATGCTTTTTCGTTGCTTTCAAGGTATGTTGAAACTATTCTTCTAGTGCAATGATTTCATCTTCGCAAGCCTGCATGGCTTCCAATGTTTCTTCCATGAGTTTTGGCAGTTCCCAGCCTAGCTGATCAGCGCCTTTCTGGATAATATCACGGCTGCAGCCTGCGGCAAATCTCTTATCTTTGAATTTCTTCTTGAGCGATTTGAGATCCATATCCTTGCAGCTGTGCGAAGGTCTGAGAATGACTGCAGCACCGATCAGGCCAGTCAATTCATCCATAGCAAAGAGAATCTTTTCCATTTCGTGGTCTGGGAATACGTCAGAACATTCGCCATAACCGTGAGATACGACTGCGTGGATGATTTTCTCATCGACGCCGGCTTCTTCTAAAAGTTCTACGGCTTTCTTGCAGTGTTCTTCTGGCCACATTTCAAAATCCACATCGTGAAGCAGTCCGCAAATGCCCCAGAACTCAGCTTCGTCGCTGTATCCCAGCTTATTTGCCATGTACTTCATCACGCATTCCAGCGTAATTCCGTGATGAACATGGAATTCTTCTTTGTTGTATTTTTTCAGAAGTTCTAACGCTTCTTCTCTACTAATCATTGGTATCACTTCCCATCTTGTCATATTTTACCTTTATCTACTGTAGGTAATCCCTATTGTACACTAATTGTTCTTTCGTTGCAATCTTTCTTCTTTTGATGGAAGCTGTGAAATGATGACAGCAATGAAAATGACAACGCAGCCGATTCCTTCGTAGAGGGTCAATGATTCGCCAATCAGCAGTACACCGAAAAGTACGGCAAAAACGGACTCCAGACTGAGAATTAAAGAGGCCACGCTAGGCTCTGCATGTTCTTGACCGAGTACCTGTAAGGTATAGGCGATTCCCGATGAAAATACGCCACAGTATAGAATTGGCAGCCAGCAATCGAGGATATCAGCAATAACAGGACTTTCAAAGATCAGCATGCAGACAATGCCGATAATGCCTGCAGTGAGAAACTGAATACAGGATAGCTTGATACCGTCGCATTTTGGTGCAAAGTAGTCTACCACCAGAATGTGACAAGAAAATGCAAAGGCACATAGCAGCACGAACATATCTCCAGTGGTCAGAGTGAAGCTGCCGCCTTTTCCGGCCATACATAACAGATAGAAGCCAACGGCTCCTAAGGCAACGCAGAACCAGATAACTGGTTTTACCTTCTTATGTAGGAACAGGCCTAGGATTGGTACGATAACAATATAAAGTGAAGTGATAAATCCAGTCTTTCCGGCATCGGTGTCAAAGAACATACCGAACTGCTGGAGGGAGGATGCGATGCAGAGAACAACACCGCAGGAGAGACCGCCGATCATCAGCGTTTTCTTTTCTGCCTGCTTCTCTAATTCTGTCTTTGGAACGCTATCGGGATCTTCCTTGTTGATCTTTTTGAACAAGAAGATAACAGGGATCAGGACGAGGCCGCCTATTAACATACGGATACCGTTGTAGGTAAAAGGTTCTAACACCGTGCCCGCTTTCTGGGCGACGAAGGCGGATCCCCAGATAATTGCAGTAATGAGTAACATAATGTCGCTCTTTAGTTTTTTGCTCATAAAATCATATCCTTTTCTAATAAAATAAATATTGCTTACACAAATAATTATATTAAAATTAATAAAAGTTTACAAGGTAAGAAACTTTTTTTTCGTACAAAAATATGGTAAGATAATTGTACGAGTGAACAACCAGAAAAGAGGATAAGCAAAGATGAGCAATGAAAAAAGACTATTCGAATTAATTGGAGAAATAAAGGGGCTGGACGAAGATGCAATGAAGGCTGCAAAGGAACGGCAGGACTATCTGGCAAAACCGCCGGGAAGTCTTGGAAGGCTTGAGGATATTGCCGTCAAAATAGCGGGGATTACAGGGAAACCAGTTGGCAACGATGTAACCAGACAATGTGTTGCCATCATGTGTGCGGATAATGGCGTCGTAGAAGAGGGGGTTGCCTCTGCACCGCAGTCGGTGACTTTATCACAGACCATAAACTTCACGAGAAGATATACTGGCGTAAGTTCCATGGCGAAATATTTTGGCATCGATCTTTTGGTTACAGACGTGGGCGTGGCCATGGAGATACCGGAGGAGCTTTACACCGATTCCATGGTTACGGAGGAGCAGAAGATTCCTGTCAAAATAGTAAACAGAAGAATTTCTAACGGCACACGAAATCTGGCTAAAGAGGCGGCCATGACGAGAGAAGAAGCCGTGCGCGCGATGCTGACTGGTATTGAAGCTGTGAAAGCTATGAAGGATGCAGGCATACAGCTCTTCGGTATAGGCGAAATGGGAATCGGAAATACTACTACCAGTTCCGCAGTGCTGAGCGCTTTGACCGGTGTCAAAGCCGAAGAGGTGGTCGGCAGAGGCGGCGGGCTTAACGACGAAGGACTGGCAAAGAAAATTAAAATTGTAGATGACGCTGTCAATAGCTGGTGTATGGGCGACCCTATTGAGAAACTAGCGAAAGTAGGCGGATATGATATCTGTGCCATGGTAGGCGCTTTCCTGGGTGCAGGTATCTACAGAATTCCAGTTGTGATCGATGGCTTTATTTCAATTGTATCAGCCTGTGTAGCTAAGGAACTGAATCCGAGAGTAGTAGACTTCATGTTTGCTTCACACAAATCATTTGAGGTTGGCTATGTTATCGCCATGGACCGCCTGGGTCTTGCGCCGATGTTCGATTTGGGAATGAGACTGGGCGAGGGCAGCGGCTGTCCAATCGCCTTCAAAATTATTGAAGCGGCAGTAGCGTCCATGAATCTGATGAAGACACTAGAAGAAGCGTCTATCGACGGCGATTACCTGGAAGAAATTAGAAGGGAAAACTTGTTCTAATGAATATCTTTATCAGCGGAGGCTGCAAAAACGGGAAATCGATGTACGCTCAAAAGCTGGCAAAGGAAATGGCCGACGCAAGAGGGAGGGCGCTTTACTATATAGCTACGATGATTCCAACGGATGAGGAGGATCATAAGCGGATTGAAAAACATATTGATGACCGCTGTGGCTGGGGTTTTAAGACACTGGAGCAGGGCATAAACATCTGTGATCTGCTGAAGACAAATATAGACCCACAGGGAGCTTTTCTTTTAGACAGTGTGACGGCGCTTCTGTCCAACGAAATGTTTAAAAGTGACGGCACCTGCAACCTGGATGCAGGCAGGAAAGTTGCTGCAGAACTGTCGGCGTTTGCGAAGGGTACAGGAAACACCGTGTTTGTGTCAGATTACATCTACTCTGATGCCGGAATTTTTGACACATATACAGAGAAATATCGAGAATCATTGGCTTATGTGGACAGGCAGCTGGCGCAGGTCTGCGATCAGGTCATAGAAGTGGCCTACGGACATACATATTATTATACCTTTGCCAACTGAAGGTAACAGAGAAAGAGAGAACGGATGAAGTTTATAACCGGATTTTTTATGGCATGGGGTAATTTCATTACCCTGCCATGTCCATATAAGAAGTGGGATGGGCAGCTAAAGAATATGATGCTTGCTTTTCTGCCTTCCGTGGGACTGGTCATCGGCGTGCTTTGGATGGCGATTTTCTGGCTGTTGGTCTACCTGCAGCTGCCGCCGATTTTGATCAGTTTCACTATGTTGTTTTATATTTTCGCTGTGTGCGGGTTCATGCATATGGATGGTTTTATGGACTGCAACGACGCGATTTTGTCTCGCCGGCCATTAGAAGAGCGGCAGCGAATTCTAAAAGATTCAACGGTCGGCGCCTTTGCGGTAGTGACAGTGGCGTTCCTGCTGCTGGGCTGGTTTGCAAGTGTGCAGGAGGCCATTTATCACATTACCTATGTGGACCTTCTGATTCTGCCAGTAGTCAGCAGAGGTGTCGCGGGAATGAGCGTTCTGACTTACAAGCCCATCGGACACAGTCAGTATGTAGAGGATTATAAAGAACCAGGACGAGGGAAATACAGAGTGGCTGTAGCATTGCAGATGCTCATCGTCATCGGCGTTGTCATTTTTTTGGGCAGGCATGCCGTTAAAACACTGATCTGCGCTGCTGTGATTGCGATAACAGCTTTTTTTGCCTGCGCATATGCGAGAAAGCAGCTTGGTGGAATGAGCGGAGACATCGCAGGATACACTATATGTATCAGTGAGCTGGCAGGTATGATTGCCCTCGCAATTATATAATATGAGTTTAATAAAACAGGAAAAAGTAGAGGTGTAGAATGATATTGATATTCGGGGGAGCATATCAGGGTAAACTGGAATATGCACTGAGTACCTACAAATTAGTAGAAAAGGATGTATACCATTGTGACATGGAGTCCATGGTCATTAACTTTGACAAGAAAATTATCGCAGATCTTGAAAAGTTTGTCCTAGCATGTGTCAAAGAGGGGATCAATGCAAAAGAGTGCTTAGAGGACAACTTAGAGAAATTACAAGGTAAAATTATCATTTTTGACGATATTTCTCAAGGTGTCGTACCCATCTACAAGACAGAGAGGGCTTGGCGCGAAATGACGGGAAGATGTATGACTTATCTGGGACAACAGGCAGATGAAGTAATTCGAGTATTTTGCGGAATCGGAAACAAGGTGAAATAGCAATGGTATCGAGAATATATCTAATCAGACATGGCATTACAGAGGGCAACCAGCGAAAGTGGTTTTACGGTAAAGCAGATCTGCCCCTGGCTGATACAGGAAAAGAGACTCTGAAAAATTTGGCTGCCAGAGGCATTTATCCAAACATTCCGGCCGATGCAGACTGCTATACTACAGGATTGCTCCGCACAGAGCAGACCTTTGAAATTCTCTTCGGAAACAGAGAGCATAAAGTGATTTCCAAGCTGCGGGAGATGGAGTTTGGCGAGTATGAATGTCAGACTTACGAGGAACTGAAAGACTATGAACTGTTTGACCAGTGGTGCTACGATGAGAGCGGCGATGCCAGACTTCCCGGCGGGGAATCAAATAACGAATTTTATGCCCGCATTTCGGAAGGACTGAAAGAACTGCGCGGTTACCACCAATTGAAGGAATTATCCCATCGCCACAGCGGAAAGGACGCCGTTTCTGTGGTAGTCTGCCATGGCGGTGTGATTTCGGCGATTATGCAGGTCTTGTTTCCGGAGGTGAACGGAAATATGTGGGACTGGATACCTGACCCGGGATTTGGATATATGATTGAATTTAATAAAGGAGAAGCGATCATGTATGAAAGAATAGAAGATATTAAAAAACTGGGATTTGGCCTCATGCGCCTTCCGATGAATGAAAAGGAAGTAGACATCGACCAAACGAAAGAAATGGTAGACTTATTTTTATCCAAAGGCTTTACATACTTTGATACGGCCTATGGATATCTGGATGGAAAATCGGAAGAAGCGGTAAAGATTGCTTTGGTGGATCGGCATCCAAGAGACAGCTTTCAGCTGGCAACGAAACTGCCAGCCTGGGCGGCGGCGACAGAGGAAGAGGCCAAGCAAATGTTTGAAACGTCTCTCAGCAGAACAGGAGCAGGGTACTTTGACTTTTTTCTGCTGCATAATCTGGGAGACACGAGGACCGCTGCCTTTGACGAGTTTCACATCTGGGATTTCTTAGCAGAGAAAAAAGCAGAAGGTAAGATTGTAAACCTGGGCTTTTCTATGCATGACAAGGCTGAAAAACTAGAAGAAATTTTGCAAGCGCACCCTGAGATGGACTTTGTACAATTGCAGATTAACTATGCCGACTGGGAAAGTTTGACTGTCGAGTCACGCAAATGCTACGAAGTTGCCAGAAAGTATGATAAACCGGTCGTCATCATGGAGCCGGTTAAAGGCGGATCTCTGGCTGTGCTGCCGGAAAGAATCTCGCGAATTTTCAAAGAGGCTGATCCCGACGCATCCCTTTCCTCCTGGGCCATTCGCTATGCGGCTTCTCTGGAAGGGGTGCTGACTGTACTGAGCGGAATGAGCAGCTTAGAACAGATGCAGGACAATTTGGCGACTATGGAGAACTTCCAACCGCTGAATGAAGAAGAGCAAAAGGTGATTGTGAAAGCCGCCGCCGCTTTGGATGCCATGCCTCAGGTTCCTTGTACAGCGTGCAGGTACTGTGAAAAAGGCTGTCCGCAGCAAATTGCAATTCCGGGTATTTTCCGGGCGTTGAACAATTATATGATCTATGGCAATAAAGAGGGGGCTGAAGGCAACTACGAATGGGAAACCCGTGAGGGAGGAATTGCTTCTAAGTGCATTGAATGCGGCAGTTGTGAAGATGTCTGTCCACAACATATCAAGATTATCAAAGAACTTAAAAAAGCGAAAGAAATGTTCGAATAAGGTTTTTATTTTCTTATGCTAAAAAAGCTTCAGAGTAGATTACTCTGAAGCTTTTGTTCTCTTAAATTCTTTCATTAATTCTAGTGTCTCTTCTGTGTCAGAAGCAGGGTCCATGTCCATGGCTTGAGTAAACTTGTTATATCTCTCGAACTGCTCGACCAAAGCACTGAGTATGTTTTTCTGTTCAATGGTGAGATTGCCTATGAGCAGGCTTTCTGATGTGTCCATACCTAATATATAGTCTGTTGATACTTTGAATAAACGAGATAACTCTACCAAATATTGTGTCGAAGGTACACTAATGCCGGTTTCCCAGGCGTTAATTGAGGATCTTGTTAACCCTAGCTTTTTTGATAATGCTGTTTGGGAATAGCCGTCACGTTCCCTTAAGTCCTTGATTCTTTCAGATACCATTTTTACCACCTCTTGTAAACTATAATATATTTAGAGCCGCATTGCATTATCCATATACGCGCATAAGGCTCATTATTTGCATAATGACTACATAAACTGACATTTGTATTTGACAGAGGGGGAGATAAGGACTATAATTGACAGGAACAGATAAATTATTCTTGTAATTTCTAAACTGTTTATTTTTGGCGGTATCATATCGTTATACTGCCAAATTATATTTGGAACTGCTAATTGGCACGATTTGTAGAACACTTTTATCAACGGTTTTCCTTAGCGTTACTTTTAATTTTTCCCAATTAATCGCAGACTAAAAAGCAAAACCCCACACAAAATAAAGCACTATGAAATTAAAGTTTATTGGCAGTTCCTTTTCTTTTCAATTTTTTCTAACTACTGAAGTTCTATGCCGATTCGCTTATTTTCATCATTAATTCAAATTATAACTAATTATATAACAAGGCAGACTATTGGTCTAGCGTTGTTCTTTTTATGTGTGCCAAACCATAAAAGATGACACCTGTTTAAGTGTTGCCACAAATTGAAGTTGTTGCTATGATATACTTATGATTCATGGAGGAGGAGTAAACATGGGATTACCTGATAATTGTGCAGTGAAGCTGCAGAACAAATTTGCCAAGGGAGGGAAAAATTTAATTACAGACGTGCCTGGAGTAAAAGTCGGGCAGGTTACATTGGAAGACGGCGAGAAAGACATTCATACCGGTGTAACGGCGATTTTTTCGCACAGCGGCAATCTATTCAGAGAGAAAGTGATGGCAGGAGCGGCGGTTATAAATGGGTTCGGCAAAAGTACAGGTCTTGTGCAGATAGAAGAGATGGGGACTTTGGAAGCGCCGATTCTGATGACCAATACCCTCAGCGTTGGTACGGCTCTCAATGCCTCTGTTAAATATATGCTGCGCGACAATGAAGACATTGGCATTTCAACCAGCACGGTCAACTGCGTAGTAACGGAATGCAACGACGGGACACTTAACGACATCAGAGGACTCCATGTCAAAGAAGAACATGTCTTTACAGCGCTGGCTTGTGCAGGAAAAGACTTTGAAGAAGGTGCCGTAGGTTCTGGAACAGGCATGCGATGCCTGGGGGTTAAGGGTGGCATCGGTTCCGCATCCAGAATCCTCTCTTTTGACAATCGTGACTACACCATCGGCTGCCTGTTGATGTCTAATTTTGGAGCGGCGGGTAATTTGAAAATTGAAGGCAAGTCAATCGCAACGAGGAGAATAGACGACGAATTGAAAGATAGAGGGTCCGTAGTCATTGTCCTGGGTACAGACCTGCCTCTGAATGAACGGCAACTAAAACGTACGGCAAAACGAGCGGTGGCAGGTCTTGTCAGAGTGGGTTCCTATCTGGGCAACGGCAGCGGAGATATTGCCATTGCCTTTTCAAATGGGAATCTTGTGCCGCATTACAGCCAGACAAAAATTTTGCCTATGAAGATGCTTCATGATGATACCTTGGATCGGGTTTTTGAAGCGACGGCAGAGGTGGTTGAAGAAGCTGTTATCAGTTCCCTTTACCATGCCAAGACAGTGAAAGGAATCCGAGGCAAGGTCGTACGCAGTCTAAAGGAATTCTTATAAATTGTTTGTCGGCGGGGTATTTAGGTGAAACTTTCCCTTTTCTGTGATTCTCGTTCCATACCGACCTTTACCAATTTCGATGAGCCCCGCTGTCTGCATTTGATCTAATATGTTGCGCAGCTTTCCATCGCTGATGCTGATGCCTTTCTGCTCCAACTGCTGAAGCAGGTTGGACCTGCCAATTCCATGAGATAACGCGGTGTTGCTGTAAATCAGTTTCAGGACAGTTTCTTGAATGTCTACTTCAGTGGTGAAAGCTGCATCTGTAAATCTCTGCTCGGTAATATATTCTGGCAGAGAAAGCAGTGTTTTGTAGTAGGTGGCTACATTCTCCAATTCTCTGATATTTCCCGGCCAATCGTATTTGGACAGCAGGGTCAGATCTTGGGCGGTGATGTTTTTGAAATCACCGCCCAAAAAGTATTGCAGCAGAACGAGTATATCGTCCTTCCTTTTACGCAGAGGCGGGATTACCACGGGCAGTACGTTTAGGCGGAAAAAGAGATCGCTTCTAAAGGTGCCTTCTCTGACCGCCTGCTCCAAATTGCGGTTAGTAGCGGTGATGAACCTGACGTCGATCTCAATCATACGATCGCTTCCCACTCGCATAATCTGATGCTCCTGTATCGTACGCAGAAGGCGGGACTGCAGCTTTGGTGAGATATCGCCGATTTCGTCCAAAAAGATGGTACCGTGGTTGGCCTGTTCAAAGAGACCGACTTTGCCTTTGGTATGAGCGCCTGTAAAAGCGCCGGCTTCATAGCCGAAGAGTTCGCTTTCTAGCAGATTGTCAGGCAGAGCGGCGCAATTGACAGCGACAAAGGGAAACTTATTGCGATAAGACGCATTGTGAATAGATTGCGCCATGAGTTCTTTTCCGGTCCCACTTTCTCCTCGAATTAAAACCGTGTGGTTTGTAAGGGCAATCTGCCTTGCGATGTCAATGGCCTTGTCCATATCGGCAGAAGTATGAATGATGTCTCTAAATTGATGCTTCGCAAAAAATCCTTTCTGACGCAGCGTGTTATTGGACAATGCCACATCGGCTTCATCTTGCAGCGTAATGTAATAGCCGGCAATTTCATCCATCAGAGTGATGGCAAACCTATCGTAGTAGTAATTGGAATCCAATATGTTGATTGGCATATTTTGGGCATCGTCGCTGGACAAGATAGCAGGATCGATGTATTTTTCTATTTGGATTTTGTTTTTATCATCTTCCTGAAAAATCTGTATCGCCTTATCATTGGCATATACGATCTGAAAGAACTGATCAACGAGGATCATGCCGATTTTGCTGGAGCTTGCCATATGGCTGAGCATTTCGCTTTTCAGATAACCGTAAACATAATTCGCATGAAAGGCCGTGTTGGACTCCACCACCGAATGGATATGGCGGAACAGGTTGCGGTTGATAATACCGATGTCCAGGTCCAGCATCTTCATCAATTTAAACATGGTATCAAAGCTGACCTTCCGATAGCCGATATCGATGATTTCTTTGATCTGTACGGGAACCAGATGCGCTTCAGCAGGCGTGATAGCGATTTCGATTTTGTCGTAGATGCCGGTGTGCTCTAAAGCGCTGTCATAAGGAATCATATTGATATGCCCGATGCCCGCCTCATAGAAAGAATAGGTCGTATCGAGAGAGCTTTCGTAGCTGTCGTTGACGATGAGGACATTGGTATTAAGGGGGATTTCGGAAATCTTGTTGAGGGCGATGCGATCTGGACTGCGGTTCATCTTGATGATTTTAGAGAAATCATCTACGTAGCCGCTCTCTTTGACTCTCTGAAAGATGTCTTCACCGAGGGCTAAAAAGGCATCCGCCTTTAACTTTTCTTCTGGTTTTACGTCGCATAAGTAGCAGTTGCTGAACGCGATATACTCTCCAAAAACTTCTTCTAAATTATTCTTAATAAAGTTGATCGCATTGGGATTATTGCAATTACGATATATAATGGTTACTTGTTTCATAGTTTACCTCTTACTTCATAATAAACTCAGTATAGTATAAAATCAGCGTAATTACAACGTGCATCTGCGCTCTATAAGTTCACTGCCCTAGCAAAGTCAAGACGGCCTGGATGAAAATGCAGGCCGTCTGCTCCTGTTCTCAGAGATGAGGAAACAGATGTAAATGACGGCTGATAAGGTGAAAGAAACAGGGTGAAACAAGATATAATGAATTTATTTGCTTTTTCCACCGAGCGGTTTTCTTTATTGGATCTTAGGAAACCCTGAGATGTCATTGTTTTCAGGTTGATTCGAGTCATGGCATAATACTTGCGTTAGTGATTTGTGCAACCCAGTAATCGACGTTATATTTGTGTGTTTTTGGAGGTACGATATCATAAAACTCATCTTATGGCGACAATGATCGTCAATATTATGTGGTTCGAATTGAAACGAGGTGATAGTGATGAAATATCCAAAAAAGTTAAGAGAAGGAGCAATCATCGGCCTAGCTGCCCCTAGTTCGCCGGTCTCTTCAGAAAGAGTAATGCAGTGCAGAGCGGTTCTTGAGGCCATGGGCTTTAAGGTTATTATGGCTGATAATTTGGCGGTATCAAAAGGCGGCTACATGGCGGGAGACGAAGAGTGCCGAGCCGACTGGATTAACAAAATGTTTGCTGACAAGGAGGTAGAGGCCATCTTCTGCATTCGCGGAGGTGACGGCGGAAATCGCATTTTGGACTACATAGATTTGGAGACGATAAGAGAAAACAAAAAGATTTTTGTCGGTTACAGTGATGTGACGAGTCTGCATTTACTGTTCAACCAAGAGTGTGATTTAGTGACCTTCCACGGTCCCATGGTATCGTCAAACATGGTGGAACAATTCGATGAGGCCAGCAAAGATGCGTTCTTCGCAGCATTGACAGCCGAGGAAGAATATCCTTATAAAGCGCCGAAAGGATTTGCTTTAGGCATCGGCAGAGAGGGAAGGGCAAAGGGCGTTTTGACAGGCGGAAATCTGACCGTGCTGTGCGCATCTCTCGGCACGTCCTATGAGATGGACACTGCAGGAAAAATCTTGTTCATTGAGGAAATCGGGGAGCACATCGGCAACCTGGACAGACATATCTATCAACTGCGCAATGCAGGCAAGCTGAAGGAAACGTCAGGTATTCTGCTGGGCCAGTTTGCCCGCTGTGATACAGATGAGGAGGCGTACACGATTATCGACGTTGTGCTGGAAGCGACTGAAGGTCTGGATATCCCTGTCATGTACAATGTACAGTCAGGTCACGATTTTCCGATGATTACGCTGCCTATGGGAGCGGAGTGTACGATGGATACTGGCAAGCGATCTATCCTTTTTTCTGTTGTACGATAACTTGGAGGTGTTTTATGAAAGTATATATCAGTGCGGATATTGAAGGGGTTACAGGGGTCACTTCTTGGAAGGAGACTATATTAGGGGAAGAGGAGCACAAGAAAGCAGCATGGCAGATGACTAGAGAAGTTGTCAGCGCCTGTGAAGCTGCTCTGGCCTGTGGCGCAGAGCAGATTTATGTGAAAGACGCCCATGATTCTGCCAGAAATATCAATGGTGATGAACTGCCGGATCAAGTCACGTTGATTAGAGGGTGGACCTGTACGCCGGAATCTATGATGGCGGGTATCGATGAGAGCTTTGACGCGGTTATTTTTATCGGCTATCACAGCGGTGCAGGCTTTGATGGAAATCCGTTGGCTCACACCATGAACGGAGGTAACAACTTCGTTAAAATAAATGAGAGAACGGCGGCAGAGTTTGATATGAATGCATATGTGGCTGCCCACTATGGCGTCCCGGTGGTTTTTATCAGCGGCGATGAACAGCTTTGCAGCCACGCCAAAGAATTGGTGCCGGAGATAGAAACCTGCGGTGTCAAATGGGGGTGGGGTGAAGCTACCTTCAACATGAATCCCGATGCAGCCTGCAGAGAGATTCGAGCAGGCGCAGAGAAGGGGCTGAAAAAGTTACAGGCCTGCCGCATTCAGATGCCGGAACAGTTTGAGTTGGAAATCAATTACAAGGAATTTGCAAATGCTCTGCGTGCGTCCTATTATCCCAAAGCTGTGCGCCTGGATGGACACACGGTAAAATATACGGCGGCAGATATCCAGGAGATGATGACGGCTAGAATGTTCATGCTGTAAGGAGGCGGAGGAATGGACAGAAAAATCGGCTTGATCGGAGGCATGGGTCCCATGGCAAGCCAGCTTTTTTATAAAATGGTCACAGAGATGACCGATGCACAATGCGACCAGGATCACGTCAACATGATTATTTATAGTGATCCTTCCATGCCAGATCGCACCAGCGCAATCCAAAGCGGGGAGTATAAAGCAGTTCACGATAAAATGCTCTCTGATGCGAAGGCTTTAGAGGACTGTGGATGTCAGGCTATTGGTATTACGTGCAACACGGCCCACTTCTTTGGCGACATGATTGCAGAGGAAATTCACGTACCTCTCATACACATGATCAGAGAAACAGTTAAGACCATTGCGAAGGAATGCCCGTCAGGAAAGGCCGCCATATTGGCTACCGATGGAACCGTTCAAACAGGACTTTACCAGAAATACATGATGGAAGCGGGGCTGACGCCTTATACGCCAGAAAAAGAGACACAGGCTCTCGTCATGTATCAAATCTATGACAGAATAAAAAAGGGCAGATCATGGGACCCACTAGCTTGGAAGCAGATCGAAAAGTCCGTCAAAGTGGCTGGATGTGACAAAGCTATTTTGGGGTGCACTGAATTATCTGTCATAAAAGCAGACTGCGGCCTGGACGAATTTTACGTAGATCCCATGCGGATTTTAGCAGCAAGAATCATTGAATTCAGTGGCAAAAAGTTGAGGGCAGAATTTATCAAATAAAGAAGTAGACGGTTATGTTAAAAGCAGCCGTCTTTTTTAATTCATAGGAAATATCGTCCAAAGGACGTATTTCCGTATGTTTCATCGTTCGCTCCGCTCACGCCTCCAGTCGCTAACGCGCCTTTCGCTGTCCGTTTCGCTCGAGCCAGCTAAAGCTGGGACGAAAAGGCAAAGAACGTACCTTGCGAAGGGTCGCCCCTTGCGGGCGACATGTGGAAATAGGAATCTTGAAGCCTAGCCCGATTTACTTTAAGTAAATCGCTGGCAGGTCTCATGGGAAAAGTCCCCAAATCTTGATTTGGCAGACTTAACCGCTTGATTCCTTCATTTCCACGCTTCTTATGTAATTAATAGGGCGAAATAGGATTTATTATATATTCGTCATAATATTTTCCGGACTCGAACCGTACAGATGTTAGAATTTAGGCTTCCAAACAATTGGCATAAACTTTGCGATATTTATATATGAATATTCGGATTATTTAAAAAACGACTAAAGGGAGTGAGAACATGACGAGAGACGACGGATATTTTCAAGATTATATAGAAAACTTGTTTCAGCAAAAGGGATATCCGGGCATGGCCATCTCTATTCGCGGTCCCGAAGGGATTCTCTTTGAGAGAGGCTTTGGATACAGAGATATAGAAAATGAAAAGCCGGCAGATCAGGATACCATGTTTGGCATCGCTTCCATGAGCAAGTCCCTGACAGCGCTTGCCTGCTGCCTTCTCCATATAGAGGGAAAGCTGGATTTGTCAGATCCGATTCGTAAGTATTTTCCCTCGCTGCACATTCCTAAAGTCCCAGACGAATGTGTGACGCTGAAAACTATCGCCATGCATCAGACTGGTTTACCGCCGCTGCCGCCTTTGGAATGGTCTATCGCTATGAACAGCATTGAAGAGAATAGTCTGTGGTATCGTCATATGCTGAAAACTGCTCCCAACAAGATGAACAATATAGAACAGATTGTGGAGTATCTGGCAGCTGGAAGCTATAAAATGCTGGGTGCGCCGGGTGAATTCATGAGTTATTCCAATGAAGGTTATGCGCTGCTGTCCTACGTAGTAGATCAGGCTGCAGGTATATCCCTGGAAAAGTTTTTACATAAACGTATTTTCAAGCCTCTTGGCATGGAACGATCTGTGTTGGACGCAGACGCTGAAAGCGCCAAGGCCATGGCAGGCGGTAATATCACCAGCCTCTTTGAAAGAGACGAGAACGGCCAGCTGGTACAGGATGATAACTGGTCGGTTCTGCCGCCGTTTCGCGGCTGTGCCTGCGTTAAATCCACAGCCAGTGATATGACCAGGTATTATAAGATGCTGTCAGAGCGAGGTGTGTGGGAGGGACAGCAAATCGTCCCAGAAGAAGCCGTCGAGCTTTTAATTGGGAAAGAGTTTCCTCTCAGAAAGCAGCCTTATTACTGTCTGGGTCTGACCAAAAGTCTGCTTGCAGATAGGTGCGTATGCCAGCATACAGGCGGTCTGCACGGTGTGTCGTCCATGGGCGGATTTTTGGAAGGCGGTTACGCAGCCACGGTTCTCTGCAATGAGGGAGAGGTTGATGTAGAGCCGTTCCAGTGGGCCTGCTACAACTATATTTTGGGTCTGCCTTTGGAGGAACGGCATGACTGGGCTGTGCCCAGTGGAAAAAATTTTTCTATGCCAGAAGCGCTCTGCGGTGATTATTTGGCGGAAGAAGGGCTGCCTGCCCATACCATCGTGACGGTAGAAAACGGAACACTGAAAGCGGATTACAACGGCGTAAAGACGGTGCTGCAGTACTGCAGCGGCACCATCTTTGCTGCAGTAGCTGAAAAGGATTTACAGCAGCGAGTCAGTACCTTGCAGTTCTTTATCAGAGACGGAAAGGCCTGGGCTGTGCGATGCTATAACAGAATTTATCAGAGAGTTTAAGAACTTTTTTAAGAAGGGAGATGTAATTATCAGAGATTATATTATTAAGCGAATCGTGCAGGGCCTGCTTCTTGTCGTCTGCGTATCTTTTTTGGTTTTCAGCCTGATGTATATGATGCCGGGCGATCCCATCGATATGGTAGTAGACCGCAAGGTTTCAGAGGAAAGAAAAGAGGAAATTGCCCATGAGATGGGTTATGACCAGCCTTTTCTGACCCAATATAAGAACTGGGTCAGCGAGGTCATGCATGGTGATTTCGGAACGTCTACCAGATACAAAAGTGATGTCTGGGATCTGATGGGCGAAAGAATCCCTTACAGCCTGACCTTGTGCGTTTGGTCGCTGATCCTGGAACTGGTCATCGCGCTGCCCCTGGGACTGCTGTGCGCCATGAAGAAAGACGGTCTGTTCGATCGATTTACTGTGAATCTTTCACTTCTTCTGACAGCGGTGCCGTCCTTTTGGCTGGGGGCGTTATTTATCCTTTTCTTTGCCGTACAGCTGAACCTTCTGCCGATCAGCGGTTATTCCAGTCCCGAAAATTATATCCTTCCGGTAGCGACAACGGTGCTGGCCGGTATGGGAGGAACTCTCCGTATCACGAAAACAGAAGTTTTAGAAGTATTTAATGAGAAATATGTGACGACAGCTTATGCGAAAGGTCTGCCAAAGAAGACGGTCATGATCAAGCATGTGCTGCGCAACGCCTTAATTTTAGTCACCACCTTGGTGTTTATGTCCATTCCATGGCTGATTTCCGGTGCGGTGGTCATTGAAAAGATCTTTGGTCTGCCGGGAATGGGGAATCTGCTTTTGAACTCAATCATTGTACAGGATATACCGGTAGTGCAGGCAGTACTTTTTCTCATTGCAATACTGACGGTGGTCTGCAATCTGCTCAGTGACATCGTCATGGGCCTTCTTGATCCAAGAATCCGATTATCTTTGAGCGGAGGTGACAACTAAGGTGAATAAAAAATGGAAAGAAACCCTCTATGAGTGTTGGAAGAATAAAAACTTTATGATTGGCTTTGTCATTCTTCTCAGTGTCATCATCTTAGCGGCATTTGCAGATATCATCGCACCCTACGAGTATACGGAACAAAATGTGGGCGGCCGCTTTCAGGCGCCTGATGCTGACTTCTGGTTTGGTACTGATGATTTGGGGCGAGACATGTTTTCCCGGGTCATATATGGTTCCCGTATTGCTCTGTGGGTTGCCTTTCTGGGAGCGATGATTCAGCTCCTGATTGGCGTAGCCGTGGGCCTTGCCTGTGGCTTCTTCGGCAGATGGGTGGACAGAGGCCTGTCTTTTTTGACAGATCTGACCTGGTGCATTCCGGGCACGATTTTAGCTCTTGCAGTGGTTACGATGATTGGAAAGGGGCTGACCAACACCATAATTGCCATATCTCTTGTAGCATGGGCCAGCTACGCGCGTACGGTGAGAGCGAAGACGCTCTCTCTGCGCAATATGGCCTTCGTAGAAACAGGCAAAGCCTTTGGCGAGACCAATACTGCGCTGATGGTAAGATATATACTGCCCAACATCATACCATCCTTGATTGTCATGGTATCTTTGAATCTGCCGGGAACGATTATGTCTACAACCACCCTGTCCTTCCTAGGATTGGGGTCGCAGCCGCCGTCACCAGATTGGGGGCTGGCGATATCCACAGGCATTAAATATATCAGCAGAGCACCTTGGCTCAGCCTGTTTCCGGGGATCGCTCTGGTGTATACGACCTTTGGATTTAATCTGATTGGAGAAGGCCTCCGAGACCTTCTGGATCCACATATGAAATCACAGTAGAAAGGAGAGCGGTTATGAACGAAGAATTATTGAGGCTGGACCATCTGTCTATCGATTATAAAGTGAAGGACGGCTATCTTTCTGCAGTAAATGATGTCAGTTGTGTTGTCAACAAAGGAGAGGTTTTTGCCATAGTAGGAGAATCCGGCTGTGGAAAATCCACTGTGGCTCATAGTGTCATGAATCTGCTTCCTGACGGCAACGAGGAAATCAAAGGGAAGATTATTTTTAAGGGAGAGGATTTACGCCGATATGGTCCAAAGGAAATGGAGGCCATACGAGGCAAGGAAATCGGCATGATCTTTCAAAACCCCTTGGACTCCTTGAATCCAGTCTATACTGTAGGAGGACAGGTAGCAGAAGCGATTTTATTAGATAAAGTGGATAAGCAGGAAGCCTGGAATCGGGTGATTAACCTGTTTAAAGACGTCAAAATGCCAGATGCAGAGGAACGAGCCAACAGTTTTCCTCACGAGTTGTCGGGCGGTATGAGGCAGCGGGTGATGATCGCCATGATGCTGTCCAGGAATCCGGAACTTTTGATTGCAGATGAGCCGACTACTGCCCTTGACGTAACAATAGAAGCACAAATTCTTGACATTATGAAAGAACTAAAGAAAAAGTTCAATACGGCTATTATGCTGATTACACATAATTTTGGTCTGGTAGCGGAAATTGCTGACCGCATCGGTATCATGTATGCCGGGGAGATGGTGGAGAGCGGAGATGTTTTCGAAATTTTTGCGGCGCCGACCCATCCTTATACCCGGCTTTTGATGGAGGCGCTGCCGAGAAAGACCAAGGCTGAGGGGCGGCTGAAAACCATAGAAGGATCTGTACCGCGTATCACGAAGAAAAAGCCTGGATGCCGGTTTGCCAACCGGTGCCCCTTTGCTTTGACAAATTGCTATTGCGAAGATCCGCCGGTAGTCCATGTAAGTGAAAATCACTTCTGCCGTTGTCATCTCACTGGAAAGGAAGCGTAGTCTTATGGAACAAAAAGTGATGATTGAATTAGACGGTCTGAAAAAATATTTTTCGATTGAGAAGGGGCTTGTAAAAAAGAAGGTTACTTATGTAAAGGCGGTAGATGATATTACTCTCAATATTCATGAGGGCGAAATAGTCGGCCTGGTCGGCGAATCAGGCAGCGGCAAGACGACCTTAGCCCGCGTGATTCTGAATCTGTCCAAAATGACAGGCGGGAACATCCTCATTGACGGTATCAATCTGTCAAAGGCTTCCAGAGACGACATAAAGAGGCTGCGCAGCGAGATTGCTGTGGTTTTTCAAGATCCAGCCTCTAATCTGAACCCCAGACAGACGGTAGAAAGTTCTATTATGCGCCCTATGATAATCCACG
The DNA here is from genome assembly GCF_900086585.1 of Emergencia timonensis. Taxonomy (GTDB): domain Bacteria; phylum Bacillota; class Clostridia; order Peptostreptococcales; family Anaerovoracaceae; genus Senimuribacter; species Senimuribacter timonensis. The sequence goes on along the minus strand of NZ_FLKM01000008.1, from coordinate 181,709 downwards.
GCGTTCCCAAAGAAGAGGCCAAGAAAAAGGCGGGAGATGTTTTGGAAATGGTTAAAATGGACCAGCGGTATTTGGACAGTTACCCTCATCAGTTATCAGGCGGGCAGCTTCAGAGAATTGCTATTGCCAGAGCCTTAGCCTTAAACCCGAGAGTGATGATTCTCGATGAACCGACCAGCGCCTTGGATGTATCTGTTCAGGCGCAGATACTCAATTTGCTTTTGGATCTGCAGGAGCAACTGCACTTGACATATCTGGTCATTACTCATGACCTCAATGTAATCAGATACATCAGCGACAGAATTGCCGTCATGTATTTAGGAAAGCTGGTCGAATTTGGGCCTGCACAGGAAATTACAGACCATGCGAGACACCCTTATACGAAGGGATTACTGGACGCATCGCCTATTTTGGATCCAACACAGCGCGGCCGGAAAAAAGATGTCATGAAAGGAGATCCAGGCAGTTTGATCAACATCAGTGAAGGCTGCAGATTCTGCGACAGATGTAAATATGCCACGGAAGAATGTGAGAAGAAAACGCCTGGCGATACCATGATCGGCGAAAATCATCAGGTCGCATGTTTTCACCCGTTAAATCTTTAGGAAAGAAACAAGGAGGAACCAAATGAAAAAGAAATTATTGATACTGAGTCTGATTGCCGTGTTTGTGCTCAGCATGGCTGCCTGCGGCGGAGGAGGCGATAAGGCGGAAAAGACGGAGCTGTCCGTTATTGACGGCGAATGGTATGGACTGGATGTCTTCCAGCTTGACAGCACGGCAGGGGCGCAGGCTTTGAACGCCAGTTCTCTGTTCCAGTGGAATCCTGAAACGAACACGGTAGAAGATAATGTGTGTACAGACTGGAACGTCAGCAAAGACGGAAAGACGGTTACTTTTAACGTCCCAGAAGGAATGAAGTATTCCACCGGGGAACAAGTAGAGCCGGAGGATGTGGTTGCTTCTATCGAACACGGACTGAAAGTCAGTCCTTATGCGGACGGCTACAGCAATATTAAGTCCATGGACGTTGAGGGCAGACAGGTGACACTGCACTTGAGCCAGTTCCGATCTGACATGCAATATTATCTTTGTGCCGGTTTTGTCGCTGTCATAGACAAAGACGAGCTGGACTCCATGAGCGATAAGAAGCTGATGTGGGGTTGTCATCCCTACGGCATGTACGCTTTGGCGGAAGACGGATATGTGTCTGGTTCCGAAGTCAAGCTGGTGAGAAATGATGGTTATAAGTGTGCAAATCCGTTGGTAGAGAATCAGGGGCCTGGTCATTTTGAAACGATTTCTGTCCGTTTTAACGTAGAACCATTTACACAGACAGAAGAGCTGAAGAGCGGCGCTGTGGACATCATCATGTCTCTGGAAAACGGCGACCAGAAGATAGACCTTGAAGGAGAAGATTCTGTCGTTCTGGTGGACACCACTTATCCGAACATCGATTATTTTGAGATGAACACCGATTCACCTGTTTTTTCTGATATCAATGTGCGGAAAGCGTTGGCGCTCTCCATTGACCGAGACGGTCTGGTGGAAGTGATGGATGGTTTAATCGCGCCGGCATATTCGATGATTTATGACACTGTGCAGAATTTCTCCCCTGATGCTAAGAAATGGTTCGAGAAGAATTTGGCCAACGATCCAGAGCAGGCAAAGAAACTTTTGGATCAGGCGGGCTGGAAGGACAGCGACGGCGACGGCATCCGTGAGAAAGACGGTAAGAAGCTATCCTTTACATGGTACGCATGGACAGACGCGACAACAATTCCTGAAGCGATGGCAGGACAGTTAAAGAAGGTAGGTTTTGACATGAAGATCGAGGCGATCGATTGGAACTACGTATATGAAAAGATTAATTCTGACAAATATGACGCTGGCATAGAATGGCTATCCTGGGCAGAACCGATTCTGGTACTCAACGGCTGCTACTATGATAAAAATGCGCCCGGCAATACGGACGAATATAAAGCAATGGTAGAAGATGTGGCCACGACTGTCGATACGGATGAGAGAACGAAGAAGATTGGAGAAATCCAGATGCATCTCTTTGAAAATGTCAATATGATTCCGATGTATGCAGAGTTGAGCTTCAGTGCGTACAATAAAGATTTAAAGGGCTTTAACGTACTTAAGGACGGTACTGCGCCGATGAACGATATTGCTTATTAGGCTGACAAGGCAGACTGCGGCGATTCGCCGCAGTCTGTTCTGCTTAAAGATGGTGTCTTTTCCCATCATTCCTTTTTACTTAGTAATGGGAATAATGTGATGCAATGAGATGAAATAAGATTAATTCAATTGATCTCTGCTCCCCTTTGTCTAAAACAGCTAGTTTTCGCCGTTTTCCCATTGGCATCATATTTGCAATATGAATATAAACAAAGAGAAAAAGTCAATAGATATCACAATATCAATAAAATGAAATGCGAATTAGGTAGAGGAGGTTGAAATATGGGATTGCCTGATGACTGTAATGTCAATTTGCGAGCCAAATTTCCAAAAGGAAAGAAGAATTTAATTACGGATGTATCTGGCGTAAAGGTCGGGCATGTCACTCTAAAAGACGAAGATAAAAATATACATACCGGTGTTACGGCAATCCTGCCTCACGGGGGGAGTCTATTCCAGCAGAAAGTAATGGCTGGAACTTGCGTCATCAACGGGTTCGGAAAGAGTGCGGGACTGCTGCAGATAAACGAGCTGGGAACTGTTGAAACGCCCATTTTGATGACCAACACATTGAGTGTAGGCACTGCGTTAAACGCCCTTTCAAAGTATATGCTCGAACACAATCAGGACATCGGCGTATCTACCGGTACGGTTAATTGTGTCGTGACCGAGTGCAACGATGGAGAACTCAACGACATCCGAGGATTTCATGTAAAAGAGCAGCATATTTTGCAGGCGCTTGCCGTGGCTGGAGAGAATTTTGCAGAAGGGGATGTGGGAGCAGGCACCGGTATGTGCTGTATGGGGCTCAAAGGCGGAATCGGCTCTGCCTCCAGGGTGATATCCTGTAATGACAAAGATTACACGATCGGCGCGCTTTTATTGTCCAATTTTGGCATAGGGGGGAACCTGCGCATTGACGGAAAACTGATAGAAACAGAGCTTGAAAAAAAGCCGGAAAAGGGTTCGGTCATCGTGGTGATCGGAACAGATCTTCCCCTCAGTGACCGACAGCTAAAACGCGTGGCCAAACGCGCAGTCGTAGGTCTTGCCCGCGTAGGCTCTTTCCTGGGTAATGGCAGCGGGGACATCGCCATCGCCTTCTCCAACGGAAATATCATACCACATTACAGTGAAGAAGATATTTTAGAGACAAAAATGCTTCACGATAACGCTATGGACAAGATCTTCGAAGGGACTGCGGAGGCAGTGGAAGAGGCTGTAATCAGTTCCCTGTATCACGCAGGCACGGTAAAAGGGATTCGCGGCAAGGTTATCCGCGGACTCAGTGAATATCTGTAAGAACCAACGACCAGCCTGTGTCAATGACATGGGCTGGTCGTTTTGTTCGGGTGTTCTTATTTAGATCTTTTTGTTTATACATCCAGCTTAATGGATACTTCCCCGGTGGTCAGAGTTTCCATCTGGCGGGCTTTGCGTCCCTCCAGATATTCGACGACGAGTCCGCCGTTTTCGTCGATATCGATGGCGCGGGCTTTGATGGCATTATCGCTTAGATTAGGATGTACCAGAATGTTTTTTCCGAGGACGAAGCATTTGGTGCGGTACTCGCGAAGAAAGGCTTTGCTTTGCAGATCTTCGAGAACTGTCATCGTCTCGTTAAAAATTTCGGCCGCAAGCCGTCCTCTCGAAAAAGAATTCTTTTTCTGGGACAGGCAGCCGGCGATACCCGACAGTTCTTCAGGAAAACTGCCCGGAAAACAGTTGACGCCGATTCCGAGAATCAGACTGTCGATTTTGCCGTTTTCGAAGTTGGTCTGCGCTTCTGTAAGGATGCCGCAGATTTTTTTATTGTTGTAAAAAAGGTCGTTGACCCATTTAATTTTTGTCTTCACGCCAGCAACGGTCTCGATGGCACGGCAGACGGCAACGGCAGCGGCCATGGTGACGTAAAGTGCTTTGTCCAGATCAAACTCCGGCTGCAGAGCAATGGTGAGATAGAGACCAGTACCGGCTGGAGAGGCGAAGGATCTGCCAAGGCGTCCTCGTCCGCCAGTCTGCTTGTTGGCAATGACCATCATCGGCTTGTCTTTGAGAGGAAGTTCCTTTGCTACATTGTTAGTAGAATCTACGGTGTCAAAGATCTGCAAGTCGCAGGGAAAAGCCAGATCGCCAGCAACGGCGTCGACGGTCAGCATATTGGTCTTTGATTTAAGACGGTAGCCTGTGCTGGGTTTGCTTTCTATATTGTATCCTTCTTCACGCAGCTGCTGCATGGCTTTCCAAATTGCATTTCTGGAAACCTTCAACTCTTCTCCGATTTTTTGACCAGACAGATAGATTCCTGTATTTTCACTGAGCAATTTCAGTAAATCTGTTCTCGTTGACATAAGGAAATCCTCCTTTATCTTTAAAAGTGATGTTATTTCTTTCATTATGGACTATTTTAGACAAAAAAACAAGAATACACAGATTTTATAATAGGAAAAAAGTTGGAGTTTCTGTGAAAACCTTTATTTTTCAAAAGAAATATGCTAAAATAACTTGTTACAAGTACCTTGAAAAAATGAGGAGGAAAACAAAAAATATATGGACAGTCATATAGGGTATTCAATAGGGATTATCGTTGTATTTCTAATCTTATCGGCCTATTTTTCGGCCACAGAGACAGCTTTCACGTCAATTAACAGGATTCGAATGAAGAACCTGGCCAATGACGGCGACAGGAGGGCGAAAAGAGTACTGGAGTTAGAAGAAAAATACGACAATTTACTTTCTACGATTCTTATCGGAAACAATCTAGTTAATATAGGCATGACTGCGGTGGCTACCGCGCTGTTTCTCACGCTTTATCCGAAATACGGCGCATCGATTTCTACCATCGTTGTTACAATTGTAGTTTTAATATTCGGCGAAATCTCACCGAAAAGTCTTGCGAAAGAAAATTCAGAGGCTTTTGCGATGTTCTCCGCACCGATGATCAAAGTGTTAATGGTGCTGCTGACGCCAGTCAATTATCTGTTCAGCCAATGGAAAAAGCTGCTGTCAAAGCTCTTTAAGGTGGCGGACAGCAGAGCGATTACAGAGGACGAGCTGCTGACCATTGTGGAAGAAGCGGAGACGGAGGGAAGTATCGAGGCTGGTCAGAGTGAGCTGATTCAAAATGCTATTGAATTCAATGAATTGGAAGCGTGGGATGTGCTGACGCCGAGGGTGGATGTCAAAGCCATCGAAATTGATTCCACAAAAAAAGACGTCGCAAAGATGTTTATGGAGACAGGCTTTTCCAGACTGCCGGTCTACGAAGGCGACCTGGATAAAATCCTGGGAGTCCTGAACCAAAAGGACTTCCACAACTATATTTCCGGTTCAAAGAAGACCATCTCTGATTATGTAAAACCGGTCATCTATGTAGCAGGTTCTATGAAAGCGGCCGACCTGCTCAAGAAACTGCAGGTCAACAAGTGTCACATCGCTATCATTGTGGATGAATACGGCGGTACAGCAGGGCTCGTTACGATGGAAGACATTATAGAAGAACTGGTGGGAGATATCTACGACGAGCACGATGAAGTAGAATCCCAGGAAATCACACAGCTGCAGGACGGCAGCTATAGAGTTTTGTGCAGCACCAATGTGGAAAAGATGTTCGACTACTTTGATGAAGAAGTGGAACTGGATGCGACCACCGTCAACGGCTGGGTCGTACTGCAGCTGGACAAACTGCCAAAGGCCGGCGATACTTTTGAGTATGAAGCGGGGAACAAGATATTTAACGGCAGAGTTATCAGTGCCGATGAAAGAAAAGCGATAGAAATCAATCTGATGGTGACCCAAAAACCAGAAGAGGAACAAAATAGAAAGGGGAATTAGTGCTATGGGGCTAATGGAAAAGATCTTCGGTGATCTGAATGAAAAAGAAGTAAAGAAAATAGGAAAAATTGTAGATCAGGTGGAGGCACTGGACGAGCAGATGCAGGCACTCAGCGATGAGGAGCTGCAGGCGAAGACGCCGGAGTTCAGGGAAAGACTGCAAAACGGAGAGACCTTGGACGATATTCTGCCAGAGGCCTTTGCGGTCTGTAGAGAAGGCGCATGGCGAAGCCTGGGCATGAAGCACTTCAGGGTGCAGCTCATCGGCGGCGTGGTACTGCACCAGGGCAGGATTTCCGAGATGAAGACCGGTGAAGGTAAGACTTTGGTCGCTACTCTGGCCGCATATCTCAACGCACTGGAAGGCAAAGGCGTTCACGTCATCACAGTCAACGACTACCTGGCAAAGCGTGACGCGGAATGGATGGGAAAACTGTATTCCTTCCTGGGTCTGACTGTAGGCTGCGTGATTCACGGTGTCGACAACGAAGACAGAAAAGCTGCATACAATGCGGATATCACATATGGAACAAATAATGAATTCGGCTTTGACTATCTAAGAGATAACATGGTCACTTATCAGGAAGAGCTGATGCAGAGGGAACTGAACTATGCCATCATCGACGAAGTCGACTCTATCTTGATCGACGAAGCTAGAACGCCTCTGATCATTTCTGGACGTGGGTCCAAGTCTACAGATTTGTATAAGACCGCAGATAAATTCGTAACTACCCTGACCAAAGAAGCAGACTTTACGGTAGAAGAAAAAGATCAGCAGGTTTCGCTGACTGACGAAGGTGTCGAAAAAGCGGAAGCCTTCTTCAAAGTAGATAACTACGGCGATCCAGAGAACATGGAAATCAACCATCACGTTCTGCAGGCTTTGAAAGCGAGAAATCTGATGGAACGAGATGTTGACTACATCGTCAAAGACGGCGAAATTGTCATCGTCGATGAGTTTACAGGACGTCTGATGTTTGGAAGACGTTACAGCAACGGACTCCACCAGGCTATCGAAGCAAAAGAACGTGTTTTGGTAAGATCTGAGTCTAAGACCCTGGCAACCATCACACTGCAGAACTATTTCAGAATGTATCAGAAACTGGCTGGTATGACCGGTACGGCCAAGACAGAGGAAGATGAATTCAGAGATATCTACAATATGGACGTTGTTGTCATTCCGACCAACATGCCGATTGCCAGAGAAGACCTTCAGGATTCTGTTTACCAGACAGAGAGAGGAAAATTCAAAGCGATTGCCAACAGAGTCGCAGAGGTTCACGCTACTGGACAGCCGGTGCTGGTAGGTACGATTTCTATCGAAAAGTCCGAACTGATCAGTGAGATGCTGAAAAAACGCGGTGTCAAGCATAACGTGCTGAATGCCAAACAGCACGAGAGAGAAGCTGAGATTGTTGCAGACGCAGGTCGTTTAGGCATGGTTACTATCGCTACAAATATGGCTGGTCGTGGTACTGACATTATCTTAGGCGGCAATCCGGAATTTGAAGCGAAGAAAGAAATGCAGAAGTTGGAATACAGTGACGAAGCCATTTCCTTTGCATCCAGTTTTGTTAAATCAAAGGATCCGGAGCTCAATGAAGCAAGAGCGAAATTTAACGAACTACATGAGAAACTGAAGGAAGAGCGAAAAGAAGAACAGCAGAAGGTTGTTGAGTTGGGCGGTTTATATATCATCGGTACAGAACGGCATGAATCAAGGCGTATCGACAATCAGCTCCGTGGCCGTTCCGGCCGTCAGGGAGACCCTGGTCGTACGCAGTTCTTTATTTCTCTGGAAGATGAGTTGATGAGACTCTTTGGCGGAGAAAGAATGCAAAAAATCGTTGATCGTATGGGACTGGAAGAGGATGAGGCTATCGAAGCAGGTATGCTGTCAAAATCCATCGAAGGGGCCCAGAAGAAAGTCGAGGGTAAGAACTTCGGTATCAGAAAATACGTGTTGCAGTATGATAACGTCATGAATAAGCAGAGAGAAATCATCTACGATGAGCGTCGCAAGGTTCTCTTTGGAGAAGATCTGCGCGACTATATCATCAATATGGCACATTCGATTCTCAATGCCATCGTTGATCCGATTGTCGTTGAATCCAAATTCCCAGAGGAATGGGATTTTGAAACTTTGTCAAAGAATCTGCAGAAGATTTCTGATAAGTACAGAGGGAAGTTACAGTACACCACAGAAGAACTCAATGGCATGACAGAAGAATCCCTTCGTCAGTCAGTATGTGATGAGTTCGATGAAATTTATGCTGAAAAAGAAGCAGAAATCGGCAGCGAACAGATGAGAGAAGTGGAGAGAATGATTCTCCTTCGTGTTGTAGACAATCTGTGGATGGATCACATCGATGCCATGGATCAGTTGAAATCCGGTATCGGCCTTCGTGCGCTGGGTCAGCAGGATCCGGCAGCAGCTTACGCAAAAGAAGGTTTTGACATGTTCGAGCAGATGATCAGTGCGATTCAGGAAGACACCGTCAAATACTGCTACAACGTAACTCTTGAGACCAAGACCGAGAGAAAAGCGATTTTGGAAGCAGGTGAAGCGAAGAAATCTGAGTATATCGATGACGATATGGTAAGAGCGATGCAGGGTGGCGGAGAACTGCCAGAGGAAGCACAGGTTCCCGAGAGAGAGGCAAAACAGCAGACCGTGAGAAGAAATCATCCGAAAGTGGGCAGAAACGATCTCTGTCCTTGTGGAAGCGGAAAAAAATACAAGAACTGCTGCGGTAAAAACGAATAAGAATCAACTATCAGCGCTGCTTTCGGGCAGCGCTTTTGTAATTGAGTCATAAATTTTCATCATCAGCAAAAAATAGAGAGATCTAAATTAAAAATAAATCATTTCATGTTATGATGAAAAGGGGTGAAATTTCGTTGAAAGAATATATTTTGATTGTCGAAGATGAAATAGAAATACAATCCATATTGAAGGAACTTCTTCTGGATGCAGGATATCAAGTGGATACAGCAAGTGACGGGCTAGAGGGAATAACGGCGTTTAGACAGAAGACCTATGATTTGATTTTGTTGGATCTGATGCTGCCGAAAATAGACGGCTATGCGGTATGCGAAATGATTCGAAAAGAATCGGAGGTGCCGGTACTGATGATTACAGCATTGGACGAAGAGGACGATCAAGTAAAGGGATTTGAAGTTCTGGCCGATGACTACATTACTAAGCCCTTTTCTCTTAAGCTGGTATTGAAGCGAGTCGAGGCACTGCTTCGGCGTAGGGGGAGTGTGGTTGATGAAGGGGAAAAACAAGTATTCTGTTACAGGGAGATACAGCTTGACATAACGGGGATGCAGGTGCACGTGTCGGGCAAAGAAGTTGCCCTTACGAAATTGGAACTGGATCTGCTACATCTGTTTATGAGAAATCAGGGACGAGTATTTACGAGAGATGAGCTTCTGAATTTGGTGTGGGGCTATGACTATACCGGCTATGAAAAAGCTGTCAATATTCACATCATGAATCTGCGGCGGAAATTAGGCGTGGATTATATTGAAGCCGTGCGAGGGGTGGGATACAGATTTGCTAAAAAGGATTAAGAGCAGCATCTTTATGAAGATGTTTCTGAGCATCGCTTTGATACTGATGGTATCAAGTCTGGCTATCTATGGAATCGTCATGGTAGCCATGCCTCAGAGCTATAAGACGCAAAGTAATCGTACTTTTACGGTAGGTGTGGATCAGCTTATAGAGGAACTGGAGAAAGGCACATACAAAGAGGGCGAGACGATCATCGACCAATTTTGCCTTAAAAATAATGCTACCATTACCTTGATAAGCAAAGTGGGGAAGCAGACTTTTGGCGACACTTCGCTGACAGAAGCAGTAGAAGAAGATCAGGTGGGAATGTCCAAGACCATCGGTTCTGCATTAAAATTCACTGATAGTGACGAGCCTTATACGATTATGATCGGACAGAAAATGAAAGTCGTCAGTCAAATTACAGAAGTCTTTTGGCGCCTGTTGCCTTGGATCATGCTTTTGATCGTGGTCATATCGTTTATTGGAGCCTATATCTGCAGTTTTATCTTTGCCAAGCCGGTTTTGGAGATCAGCCGTATTTCAAAGAGAATGTCGGAAGCAGATACCACTTGGCATTGTGATGTGAGCAGGACAGACGAGTTGGGTGTTTTGGCCTCCAGCCTCAATACCATGGTACAGAAACTGAATACCACTATGAATGACCTGGAGATGGCCAACTGTCAGCTTCAAGAGGATATCCAGAAGGAGAGAAAACAGGAACTGCAGCGCAGAGCTTTTTTTGCGGCAGTCTCCCATGAACTGAAAACACCGATTACAATTCTGAGGGGGCAGCTGGAAAGTATGATATACAAGATTGGTGATTATAAGGACAGAGATAAGCATTTGCCGCTATCCCTTCATACGGTGGAGCGAATGGAGAATCTGGTAAAAGAGATCTTGACCATATCCAGACTTACATCTGACGACTTCAGACTGACGCGGACGGCTTCGAATGTAAAGCAGATCGTTCAAGAGTGCCTGACTAGCTATCAGCCCTTGGCGTCAAAGAGGAACATAACGCTCCATCTGGAAATTCTGGCAGAGCCGGTTTTGGAAGTGGATAAAAAGCTACTAGAGAAAGCCATTTCTAATATCGTAGGAAATGGAGTGTTCTATTCGCCGGAAGGAGAAAATGTCTCAGCAATTTTGACGGATTCCACGCTGACTGTAGAAAACACTGGTATCCATATACCAGAGGAAAAATTAGCGGATGTGTTCACGCCATTAGTCCGCATTGAAGAGTCCCGTAATCAGAATACGGGAGGAAGTGGGCTGGGACTATATATTGTAAAGAACATTTTGGATTTGCACCACATGAAGTTCGAGATAAAAAACAGCACCGGGGGTGTATGTTTTACGATCTGGCTAAACCATAACTAAATCAAGGAAAAGCTAAGTTGAAACCATTCTTTTGTATACTGAAATCAATCAATATGAAAGGATGGTTTTTAAATGGGTGTATATAGACGAGCAGTCCTCTATATGCGTCGGAAAAGAGGACAGACCACGGTCTTATTTTTTCTATTCTGCATCGTATCTACATTCTTAGTAACAGGCTGGTCCGTTCTGGATTCGGCTGATGCGGTGGCTAAAGTGCTCCGCAGGTCAGTAGGAGGAGCTTTTTATCTGAGACCTACTTCCAATCTGGAGATCAATGAGGGGGTCGTTGAACACTCTAAAGGAGGAAAAGGTCAGCCTGTTATTACGGAGGAAAATATCAAAGACATTCTGGGTTATGAGAAGGTCAAGGCTTACAACGCAATGAACTATGGTTACGCCAGAAGTGATGCCGTAGACTTTCTGCCGGGAGTGGGACATAGTGAAGACAATAACATGGGGAAGGTATCGGCAATGAACGATACCGCTCTGGCGGATCAATTTATGGAAAAGAAATTAGAACTCACCGAAGGACGTCACATTAAAAAAGGTGATCGTAATAAGATTTTGATCAGTGATAAACTGGCCCAGGCCAATGGGTTGAAATCTGGGGACAAAATCCGCTTTACACATGCCGGTATTACCCGGGAAAATGGACAGTTTGTGGACTCCATACCGAAGAAGACGGTCTATGCACAGGCAGAGATCGTTGGGATCTATAAACAATCTGTTCCTCAGGGGGATGGAGCGGTGCCGACACCAGAAATCGATGCCAATGGTATCTTTTCCGATCACGGATTTTTGGAGTCACTGAAAGAAGCGAAAAAAGGACGGTATACGGGAGAAGTAAATTTTTATGTTTCTGATCCACTGAAACTGGATGATATTGTTGAAAAAGTGAACACCAATAAGTCCATCGACTGGGGTCAATATTCCATCAGAAAAAATGATTTTCAGTACGGGAAAATAGCAAAGTCTTTGACTTCTATACAAGATTTAACGGGGATTTTGATTCTATGTATCTGTGCGGCCAGCCTGGTGGTTCTGGTGCTGATCTTAATCATGCGAATGAGGGGAAGAGTTCAAGAAGCAGGCATATTGCTGGCTATTGGAAAATCAAAGGGAGAAATTGCATGGCAATTCATCTTGGAGATACTTTTGATCTTTATAGGAGCGTTTTTATGCTCCGCAGCGGCGGTCTATTTTGCACAGCAGGGGATCGAAGATCTGGTCTTTGGCAAACTGCCTGTAATCAATATAGATAAATCTGCTGTTGAAACAGGAAGTACTGCAGGGCTTTCAAAGGGGTATTTGAATATAGACATAAGTTCTGTTCTGCGTGTCTTCCTGTATCAGGCGGCAGCTATGATTCTGACAGTAATCGCATCATGCAGCAGCATCTTTGCGCTGAAGCCGAAGGAAATACTGAGTAAAATGAGTTAGGAGGTAATAAAATGACTTTTATAAAGAGAGGCGTGCTGTACTGCAGGCGCCAAAGAGTACGGACGTTAATTTTGTTCTTAGTTATAACCTGCCTGTCCACCTTTGCGCTGACGGGGTTGACCATATTAGATGCCGCAGACAAAAGTGCAGGCAACATGCGTAAGGAGGTGGGCGGCATCATCCGTCTCACAATCGATGATGAGAATGCGCCCATAGACGAAGAAGAAAATGACATGGGCACTATCCGTACATATATGGGAGACTATGTAACCGATGAGATCGTGAAAGCTGTGGAAAAAATAAAGGGGGTATCGGGTATTAACTCCGAAAACGAGCGCGGATTTTGGGGCTCGGGCGTGGATTTTGACTATATTCCCGGACAATACAATATGGATGCTAACGTTCCAAATACGGGAGTCATAGACTCAGAGAAGTGCTCTGCTTTTCAGAAGGGGAAGTTTACATTGGAAAAAGGACGGCATATACGCAAAGATGATAAGGGAGTCATCATTCTGTCAGAAGAGGTAGCAAAGCGAAATAATCTTTCTGTCGGCGACAAAATTACCCTTTTTAACTTGGACAGCAACTCCGAAGTGAAATTGAAAATAATCGGTATCTATTCAGGAGCTGGCGGCACTGGAGGAGATGCGCTTCTGGCATCAGATGTGCCTGAGAATGCAGGATTTGTCGACATGAACACCATGCGTGAAAATTTCGGTCGTGAGCTGGACGGATATCCCACAGTCAATATCTATGTCGATGATCCTGCCGAAATTGAGAAGGTATGCGAAGAGATCAAAGCTTTGCCAGAGATAAAGGGAAAGACATTAAAAGCGGAAATATCCAATGAGGACTATGAATCTATTTCAAACCCACTGGAATCTATGCAGAATATGATAAGCAGCGTGGTCAAAGGTATTTTGGTCGTCAGCTTGCTGATACTGTCTTTGTTGCTGTTTCTGTGGACGAGAAGCCGCAAACGAGAAGTGGGCATTTTGCTGGCAGTAGGGAAAAGCAAAGGAAACATCATGGGACAGCTTCTGACTGAAAACTATCTTGTGACAGTTTTGGGATTTATCACATCCTATTTCCTTACGATGCTGATCGCAGATAAAGTCTGCAAATTCCTGGTGCTCGGTATGAGTGAAGGAGTGGAGCCACTAACGGTGACGATTGCGGCAAGTCAAATGCTGTTGGTATATGGAGCTGGCATATTGATTATCACCTGTTGTGTTGCGATTGCATCTTACACTGTAATTCGTTTAAAACCAAGGGACATCTTATCGAAGATGAGTTAGGAGGGATTAACGCATGATTATATTGAAAACCAGAGATGTTAAATACACGTATCAACAGGGAAAACCCGTCTTGCGTGGCATATCAACAGAACTGGAGACAGGCAAGCTGTATGCCATTGTAGGCCCGTCTGGCTGCGGAAAGACGACCCTGCTGTCCTTGTTGGGCGGCCTTGATAGTCCGGAAAGCGGCAGGATATTCTTTATGGGAGAGGATATTGAGAAAACAGGTCTGATCAGACATCGCAGGCAGCATGTGTCCTTCGTTTTTCAGAGTTATAATTTGATTGATTATCTGACGCCTTCGGAGAATGTGGCACTGACCTCTGCTCTGCCGCCGCTGTCAGTGCTGGAGAAGGTCGGGTTGACAAAGGAAGAAGCAAATCGCAATGTTTTAAAGCTGTCTGGAGGACAACAGCAGCGAGCGGCTCTTGCCAGGGCATTGGCTTCTGAAGCGCCTGTCATTCTTGCTGACGAGCCGACAGGCAATCTGGATGAAGATACTGCAGTGGGAATTGTTGAGATTCTCAAAGAAAGTGCACACCAGCTGGACAAATGCGTGGTTGTAGTGACGCACTCTGCCGAAGTGGCAAAACAGGCGGACGTGGTGATGCACTTGAAGAAGGGCGCTTTGCAAATCAGGCAATAGGGGATCAAAAGGGGAATAAAAGATGTCAAAAAGGGCTCCGCACCAACGGCTGAGAATACCGTTCATGTGGAGCTCTTTTATTGTGAGATTATAGTTGTTTTATTTTCCGAGAAGCGTTTTTAAATCTTCCGCTGGAGTGCTGATCGGTGCAATCGCATAATTGTCTACCAGGAACCCTAATACCGCTGGAGAGAGAAACGCTGGCAGTGTAGGGCCCAGACGAATGCCTTTGATGCCCAGATGAAGCAGGGTAAGGAGAATGCAGACGGCCTTTTGTTCATACCAAGAGAGTACCATCGATAACGGCAGATCGTTGACCTGGCAGTCAAAGGCCTCAGCTAGGGCGATCGCTACTTTAATGGCTCCATAGGCATCGCTGCACTGTCCCATATCCATCAGCCTCGGCAGACCGCCGATGGTGCCTAGATCCAAGTCGTTAAATCTGTATTTTCCACAAGCCAGTGTCAAAATCAGTGTATCGTCTGGCGCAGATTTCACAAAATCGGTGTAATAGTTTCTGCCAGGATGGGCGCCGTCACAGCCGCCGACCAGGAAGAAATGGCTGATTTTGCCTGTCTTTACTGCATTAACAACTTTCTCAGCAGTTCCGAGAATTGCGTTGTGGCCAAAGCCTGTAGTTACAGATGTTCCACCGTTGATTCCTGTGAACGGAGTGTCCTCGGCAAAACCGCCAAGGGCCAGTGCCTTTTCAATGACTGGTGTAAAATCTTTGTCCTTTCCAATGTGGATCATTTCCGGGTAGGAAACGACTTCTGTAGTGAAGACCCGATCGGCATAAGATGATTTTACTGGCATCAGGCAGTTGGTAGTGAAAAGGATTGGAGCTGGCAAGTTATCAAACTCCTTTTGCTGATTCTGCCAAGCAGTGCCAAAATTGCCTTTTAGATGAGTGTATTTTTTTAATTCTGGATATGCGTGAGCTGGCAGCATCTCTCCGTGGGTATAGACATTGATACCTTTACCTTCTGTTTGCTCTAAAAGAAGTTTCAGATCATACAGATCGTGACCGGAGATCACGATAAACGGTCCTTTTTCCACATGGAGCGGCACGGCTTGCGGTTCTGGCGTGCCAAATGTCTCACGGTTCGCCCGGTCCAAAAGCTCCATGCAGACGAGGTTGACCTCACCCACCTCCATGACTACAGGCAGCAATTCTTCCATGCCCCAGTCTTCCGCCAGGACGTAAAGGGCCTTGTAGAAGAAGTTGTTAACTTTGTCACTGGTATAACCTAAAATCATGGCGTGGTATGCGTAAGCAGACATACCGCGGATGCCAAAGAGAATTAAGGACTTCAGCGAACGGATATCTTCGTCTGCCGCCCACATCGATTCCAGATTATAATTGTCCGTATTCCCGCAAGGCGAGCCGCAGGCAGCACATCCTGGCGCAATGCGGTTTTTTTCTGTATCGATACGAGCTAATAAATCATGTAAAGTCTCATCGTGAAAGCTTACGTTGGTAAGTGTCGTAAATAACCCCTCCAAAATCAGCTTATCGGTTGCTTCTGTCTTTGGATTGCTGCTGCATGCACGAGCCAGACCGACCAAAGCACCGGTCAACTCATCCTGTAATTTTGCCGTTTTGGCAGTCTTCCCACAGACGCCGGCATTTCCTGTGCAGCCAGTACAGCCTGCAGTCTGTTCACATTGAAAACAAAACATTTTATGATTCATAAAGTTAGATCCCCTTTCAGTTTTTCCTATGATTTGACTTGAGTATACAGCCGGATCAGACAAAAGTATGTTGCAGATGCAACGGAAAACGTTTAATCTGCGAACGGAACTGCGGCACTGTCCATCATCTGCAAAATACCGCAGAACATTTATTTTACTGTGAAGTGCATTTGTGGTAAGATAGAAAGGTATTAAAATTGAAAAAAAGGGAGTGAGAAGATGATTCAATTAGATCAGATAAAAATCGATCTGCCTGGAGCAAAGGCAAATCTCGTAGAGGTAGGTGGGTCCCTTTGACCTGGCTGGTCTTAGAGGGAATTTAAAAGAACTTACAAAAGAAACAGAAAAAGCTGGATTTTGGGATGACCCGGAGAAGGCGCAGACTTTATTAAAAAAGAAAAAAAGCCTGGAGACAAAAGTAGAGAAATACGAAAAATTAGAATCCGGTTTTGAAGATATTGAAGAATTGATTGAATTAGCCGAAGAGATGGAAGACGAAGAAGAAGCAGATGCCATCGTCACAAGCTTTGCACAGCTGACGAAAGAACTGGAAGAGCTGAAGCTGGATACACTTCTCGATGAAAAATACGATCACAATAACGCCATCATATCCATTCACGCGGGGACCGGCGGCGTAGACGCCATGGACTGGGCGGAAATGCTGCTGCGCATGTACACCAGATGGGCGGAAAAACGAGGCTACAGGGTGACCATGGTCGACCTGCAGGACGATACGGAGGCCGGCATCAAGAGCGCCACTTTGATTATCGAAGGCGAAAACGCCTATGGATATCTGAGAAACGAAAAGGGGGTCCACCGCCTGGTAAGGATCTCGCCTTTTAATGCGGCAGGAAAGCGGCAGACCTCTTTTGCGGCTTTAGAAGTGATGCCTGAAATAGAGGACGATATGTCTATCGATATTGATCCGGAAGATCTGCGCATCGATACTTATCGAAGCAGCGGCGCCGGCGGTCAGCACGTCAACAAGACGGACTCGGCTATCAGAATTACCCATCTGCCAACCCACATCGTGGTAACCTGCCAGAACGAACGCAGCCAACATCAAAATAAAGAGATGGCCATGAAGATTCTGATGTCCAGGCTGATGGAACTGAAAGAACAGGAGCACAAAGAAAACCTGAAAGAATTGAAAGGGGACTTTTCGTTGATCACATGGGGCTCTCAGATCAGGTCTTATGTATTCCAGCCATATACTATGGTCAAAGACCACAGAACCGGGGCGGAAGTAGGCAATGTCAATGCAGTCATGGACGGCGATATCGACTACTTTATCAACGAAAAATTGAAACAGAAATAGAAAAGAGAATATAGATGAACATTATAGAGAAACTGGCAAGTGAATTTAAGATCAAAACCTCTCAGGTGGAAAATACGGTGGAACTGATTGACGAAGGGAATACCATTCCCTTTATCGCTCGTTATCGTAAGGAAGTGACGGGCGGACTTTCCGACGTCACTTTGAGAGATATGGACGAAAGGCTTCAATATTTGCGCAATCTGGAGACCAGAAAGGAAGAGGTCGTCAGACTCATCGAAGAACAGGGCAAGCTGACCGAGGAACTGAAAGGGGAAATCGAGAAGGCAGAAGTCCTGCAGAGAGTGGAAGATTTATATAAACCATATAAGCAGAAAAAAGCAACCCGTGCATCAAAGGCGAAAGAGAAGGGGCTGGAACCTCTGGCTATGATTTTTTATGCGCAGCAAAAGAAGGACGGCACGCCTGAGAGTGAGGCAGAAGCCTTTGTCAATCCGGAAAAAGGGGTGGAAACAGCGGAAGAGGCAGTTCAAGGCGCGATGGACATCATCGCAGAAATGATTGCCGACGATGCAGACCTGACAGAAAAAATCCGTGAAAAGACCTATGACAAAGGACAGATCGCCACAGAGGCGGTGAACCCGGAAGAGAAGACCGTCTACGACATGTATTACGGCAGCAGCGAGGCCATCGCCAAGATGCCCAACCACCGTGTATTAGCCGTAAATAGAGGTGAAAAAGAGAAGAAACTGAAGGTCAAGGTGACCATGGACAGCGAAGAGATTACCAGTCTCATCGGAAAGCAGGTCATCCGCGGCAAGTCCATCTTCACGGAGCTTTTGCAGGATACCATCGCCGATGCCTATAAGCGGCTGATCGCACCGTCAGTAGAGCGTGAGATGAGAAATATTTTGACAGAGCGGGCGGAGACCGATGCGGTAAAAGTTTTTGCTAAGAATACGGAGAAGCTTTTGATGGTACCGCCAGTCAAGGGCAAGAAAGTCATCAGTATCGACCCCGGCTACAGAACTGGCTGTAAGGTAGCTGCCCTCAACGAGACAGGAAAGCTGACGGCATACACGACGATTTATCCGACGCAGCCCAAAAACGATATCGCGGGGACAGAGCGGACTTTGCAGAAAATTATCGAAAAGTTCGGCTGTGATATCATCGTCATCGGAAATGGAACAGCATCCAGAGAGACGGAAGAAGTAGTCTCTAACTTTCTCAAGAAACACGACTACGATATTCAATACACCATCGTCAACGAAGCAGGCGCTTCCGTCTATTCCGCATCAAAGCTTGCTACAGAAGAATATCCTGATTTAGACGTAACGACGAGAGGCGCCATGTCTCTGGGCAGAAGACTGCAGGACCCTTTGGCAGAACTGGTTAAAATCGATCCGAAACATATCGGCGTAGGCCAGTATCAGCACGATATCAACCAGAAACAGCTGGACAGCGCCCTGACCAACGTGGTGGAAGACTGCGTGAACAGAGTGGGCGTAGACCTGAATACAGCGTCACCATCACTGCTGTCATATATTGCCGGTGTCAATATGGGCATTGCCAAAAACATTGTCGCCTTTAGAGAGGAAAACGGCAGATTTAATAACCGGAAAGAGCTGATGAAAGTATCCAAGCTGGGCGAGAAGGCTTTTAAACAGTGCGCCGGCTTTATGAGAATTGCCGACGGCAAAGAGCCGCTGGACAGCACGTCTGTTCACCCGGAGTCCTACAAAGCGGCAGAAGAGATGATGAGCAAAATCGGCATCAGCAAAGAGGATATCGCAAGGGGCGGAGCAAAGGATATTGACGAGAAAATCTGGCAGGCTTATCCGGCAAATAAATTGTCAGAGAGCATCAAGAAGATGGCAGAAGACATCGGCATCGGCGAGATGACTTTGAGCGACATCATCGCGGAAATGAAAAAACCGGCCAGAGACCCGAGAGAGGATGCGCCGCCAATCATCTTTAGAAACGACGTGAGAAGTTTTGAAGATCTGAAGGTGGATATGGAGATGACGGGAACCGTGAGAAATGTGGTGGACTTCGGCGCTTTTGTCGACATCGGCGTCAAACAGGACGGGCTGGTGCATATTTCACAGCTGAGCAACAAATACGTAAAACATCCCATGGATGTCGTGTCCGTTGGTGATACCGTAAAGGTGAAAATTCTCAGTATCGACCACGATAAGCAGAAAGTCGCCCTTACCATGAAATTTTGAGTTAGAAAGAGGATACAATGTCAATAAACACAGTCATTTTTGATTTTGATGGAACTGTGGCTGATACCAACGGAGTGGTTATCAACTCCTGGCAGCATACATACAAAACCATTCTGGGTAACGAGGCGCCGGAAGAGGAGATTATCAAGACCTTTGGAGAGCCGCTGGCTCTGAGTATGGAGAAGGCCTTTCCCGAAACGCCGGTAAATGAGGCCATCGCCATTTACCGGGGATATCAGGTTCGTCACTTCGAAGAGATGATCGAGCCTTTTGAGGGCATGGATCAGTTGATCAAAGATTTAAAGAAAAAGGGATATCAGGTGGGAATCGTCACTTCCCGCATGCGCAATACCACCATGCAGGGCCTTGAAAAGTTCGGCCTGGTGTCTTATATCGATGATATCGTTACTTGTGACGACACCAGCAAGCATAAACCCGACCCGGAGCCGGTACTGATTTCTTTGGCACACTTCGGCATCAAAGCGGAAGAAGCGATCATGGTGGGAGACAGCATGTTCGACATCAAATGCGCCCACAACGCGGGCGTCAGAGCCGTCCTGGTGGACTGGGCCATTGCAGTCAGCCAGGAGGAACTGGAAGGACCGGACGGCCCTGATTATATCATTAAAACGGCAGGAGAACTGCTGGAAATCATCTAGGCGGAAATTCGATGAGAAAAGCCGTACGCACAGGCATTATGCCCGCATGTACGGCTTTTTTAGTGCATTGAAAGTTGCACTGGAACCTGTAATCGTATCTTATAGACGCATTGAATTTTGATAGCAGATCAGTGTGACATCCCGCATAAGTCCTTCCGCTTTGCGGGTATCGCCGTCATGAGCGGCCATGGAGATGACAAAAGGATTCTCGCAGCATACTATGCCGGCATCCAAGATCAGCCCCTCGTCATAACCGGAGATGTGGGCGATTTTCATATCTTCTGAAAAATTATAGGGGATGACGTTGGTGCGCTGATGGTGAGTCAGGCATTCTAACATATCCGCACTGGAGTCAGCGGAAATAATTTGCCCTTTATAAAGCCGCTGGAAGATGGTTCCGACCTCTTCAACAGAAATATAATTATCGATCCCCTGACGAATCTTTTTTTCGTCGAAGAGGTGTCTGTTAATCCTCATATTCTTATAACCCATCTGGGCGAAGGTTGCGTTGACCGATGTAATGCCCAGCTTCGTGAGCAAAATATTGAAGGCGCTGTTATCACTGACAGAAATGGAGAGGCGGTACAGGTCTTCGACGGTCAGGGAGATGCCGTCATGGAGGGAATCGATTGCGCCGTATGTGATTTCGCCAGTGGATACCTGGCTTTTCTTCAGCTTGTAGATGCTGTTTTTACTCAGCTTGCCGTCATAGATCTGCCGAAACGCTTCGATCAAAGTCATCAGCATGACCATGCCGGAGGCAGGAAAGACATCCTGATTGCCCACAAAGCAGCCCATGTCTGTATTCAGATCGATATAGTAGATCCCGAGTTTGCCTGTATAATTTCCTGTCCTGTCCTTAATACGATCGATTATCATCTGTTTCCTCCCCCGTTAAAACATCATATTTTCTCATCTTTTCGAAGAGGCTGGTTCTGCCGATTCCCAAGAGGGCGGCCGTCTTATTTCTCTCATAATTACACGTTTGCAGTGCTTCCAGAATGAGGGCCTTTTCAAAGGCCTCTTTGCGTTCTTTTAAGGTTCTCTCTTCTGCTATGCAGTGATTTTCCGGCAGCATGATATCTTCTTCTAAAATCACTTTGCCGTCGCTGAGAATAATTGCCTTTTCGAGGACGTTAGATAACTCCCTAATATTGCCTGGCCAGGCGTAGGCTTTCAGTTTTTGCAGTGCGTCAGTTCCCAGAATCAGCGGATTCACATTGCAGCGGTAAGAGAGTTCGGGCAGAATATCGGCGATGATGTATTCCAGACTATCGATCCGCTGGCGCAGAGGCGGAATTTCTATGGGAAATACGTTGAGTCTGTAATAGAGGTCTTCCCGGAACTCCTTAGCGGCGACCAGTTCCTTCAGATCTTTGTTGGTGGCAGCGATAATTCGGATATCCGCCTGTACCTTCTCCGTCCCGCCGACCCGGAAAAAGTGCTTGTTCTGAATGGCTTCTAACAATTTGCCCTGCAAGGAAATCGGTATTTCAGTGATTTCATCGAGAAAGAGGGTGCCGCCGTCAGCGATTCTGAAATAACCCTCATGTCCCCCTTTGCGCGCACCTGTAAAAGCGCCTTCCTCGTAACCGAACATTTCACTTTCGATTAAGTTATAGGGAATGGCCGCACAGTTCACAGGCACAAATTTTTTCTGACTGCGTCTGCTGGATTCGTGTATCTTCCTGGCCAGATAGGATTTGCCCGTGCCGCTCTCGCCGGTGAGCATGATGGTCACGTCCGTACGGCAGCTCTTCTGCAGCAGAAACTGAATGGTTTTGATCTTCTCATCATTGCCCCACAGGCTGAAGGTCGTATTGAGAACATTGTGCTCTTCGTTGACATCTCCGCAGCGAGCGAGCTCTTTATACAAATTGAAATTCTGAGAAAGTTCTTGATAAATGGCCTCGGGTCCGTAAAATTTGAGAATCGCCTTTTGGCCATCGATTAGCAGAGGTTTGATTGCCAGACGTTTTTCCTCTATGACTATGGCTTTTTCCAGGTTTTTGTATGTGAGAATCTGCTGCATGGCTGTGGCAATTTGGCAATCAAAGAGGTCGGTGATGGAGACCAGATGTTTTTGGAAGTAATCAGGCTGAATATAAGCGTCGTAACTTCTCTCCGTAATCGCCCTGATGATTTTCTGATGATCGTCGTGCAGCATCATTTTCAGGCCCTCATTGCCGATGACGAGGAGGACTTCGGTCATAGGTAAAAGCTCCTCTGCAAAACGAGAATCGTCGGCAATGATTTTGGTAATGTATCCATGGGCATCGGCAGTAAGCTCAATCTTCTTCCCGTCAAAGACCGTATCTAAGATGTATGGATTGCTTTTAAAATCAAAGTTATACTTTACGATATTCTGAACATTGTTATTTGACGATGCGTACGCATATAAGAGGTTCTTGCAGTCTGTTTCCGGCAGACGGAAGACAGAGCTATATTGGTTCAGTTCAATGCGGCCTGTAGGGTTCGTATTGACATAGAGCACGATATCTCCTGGAATAATGCTGCCGCAGGGGAATGCGAAAGGCAGTAACCGGCTTGTTGCAGCAAATTCCAGCACTGAAGCGCCCATTTCACGTATATAACCTTTTAAATCAATCGTCATGCAATTCTTGTCCATAGTTTTAGTCCTCGCCAAAGTACAGTTTACAAGGGACTACACAGGGTAGGTATCTGACGGGAGGGGTGCCGCCAGTCAGATTTTCCATGTGATGTTCAAGCTGTCGCTTGTGGCGGCTATGGTGGTGATCATCAAATCCACCACACGCCGCTTGTCATCAAAAGATACATTCTCCCAGGTATCGAGGTAGCCGGAAATCTGGCTGACCTGTTCCGGGCTGATGGCCTCCACAGTCAACTCCGCTATCCTTGCCAGAAGTTCCTGCTTGCGCCCGTCCAGTTCCGCTATCTTCACATTCACATAGGAGAACAGGACATTGTTTGCCCCCGTCAGACTGTCCACCAGCTTTTCAATCTCGCTGTCTACATGGGCAAGTTCCACTTGCAGGGCGGTGATTTTCGGGTTTGCCTTTGCCGCTTTCTTTTTTCCTGTCAGCGTCTTGTAGCTTGCCAGCTTCTTTACCATCTGCTGATAAACAACCGCTTCCAGTTCCGAAGTGATGATTTTCCCACAGCCAGGACAGCTTTTATTGTCCAGCCGTTTCGTGCAGCGGAGATACTGTTTGCCGGAGGGATTGTAGATACTCATAAGAGCATACCCGCAATTCCCGCACTTGATTTTTCCTGCCAGCCATGTGTGGGTGGCTTTCCGGGCAGACTGGATTTTCATGTTGTTCATCAGCTTCTTGCGGCAGGTCAGCCAGGTGTCGGAGGGGACGATACCCTCATGGGGAGCCAGTACCAGCATTTGGTCTTTTAAGTCGTTTTTCTTGCTGGCCTTTACATCTCGCCCTTGATACAGATAGCAGCCGTTCATGCCCGTAAAATCGGCAACGTCATTGACAATGACTGTACCTTGACTTTTGAAAAATTCGTACACATCAAGGTCTGCCTGCACATAGACAGGATTGCGTAACATCTGCGCCAGCGTGGGGCGTATCAGCTCTTTGCCATGGAACAAAATCCCCTGTTCGGCAAAGTACCGGGTAATGTCCCCGTAGGAAGTTGTGGGCTGGGCGTACATCTCAAACATCAGCCGGATATTGGCCGCTTCCTCCGGGTTTACCACCAGCTTCTTTGTGTTGATACCGTCCATCTTGATAGGCTCCGTATGGAAGCCGTAAGGGGCTTTCCCGCCCATCTTAAAGCCCCGCTGACTGCGGGAGTAGTAAGCGTCCGTTACCCGCTTCTGTATCGTTTCCCGTTCAAGCTGGGCGAACACGATACAGATATTCAGCATGGCCCGTCCCATCGGCGTGGAGGTATCAAACTTTTCCGTAGAGGACACAAACTCCACATTGTACTGCTGGAACAGCTCCATCATGTTGGCAAAGTCCAGAATGGAACGGCTGATACGGTCGAGCTTGTAAACCACGACCTTTGCAATCAAGCCCCGCTTGATGTCCCGCACCAGTTCTTGAAACTTCGGACGGTCTGTGTTCTTGCCGCTGTACCCTTTGTCTGTGTATTCCTTGCAGTTACCGCCTTTCAACTCGTATTTGCAAAATTCAATCTGGCTTTCAATGGAAATGCTGTCCTTTTTGTCTACCGATTGTCTTGCATAGATTGCGTCTATCCGATTGTTCATATTGTCGCTCCTTTTCTTAAAAAAGAAACGGAGCTGCTGACAGTTCTATTATACCGCCAGCAGCCCCGCAAATCAATGATGGGTTTGGAAAACCTTATGTCCCGGCTTCCTCACTCTCCCGCTTGTCGGCGTACTTGCGGAACACCTCATAAAGCTGCTGTTCCAGTTCCCGGCGTTTGGCTGCTTCCTGTTCCGGCGTGAACACCGGGGAGAGATTTTCCAGTGTGATTTCCTTTCCCTGAAAAGTCACGATTTCGATTTCCTTTTTGTATCTGATATTACTTATAAGATCACCTTTCCTTTCCATGCTGCCGCTGTTGCCGTTTCAGTTCCGCTAAAATCTCCGGCGGGATACGGTCAACCAGCCGCCGCATATCGTCCAGTTCGCTTTTTAACTTCGCCCGTTCCATCGTGTCATTCATCTTGCCTTTTTCGCTGGCCTTTGCCCTGACTTCCAGCTTTTCATTTTCCGCTAACAAGTCATTGATTGTGACCTTGTATTTTTTCAGTTGCCCGGAGAAGTTCTCCATCTGCGGAAACCACTTTTTCAGCATGGAGAGGGCTTCCTCTTTCTTCTTTCCGGCGTTCAGCGGGGTAATGCCGGAGAGAACCGCTTCAATGGCCCTCGCCTGTTTGGAGAGGTTGACCGCCTGTTTGAACAGCCGGGTGGGGATATGCTTCCGGCCCGTCTTGCTGGCGCTTTCCCCACGCTCCAGGTCGGGGTACTGCTCCACCATACAGGCGTGAAAATCGTCCTGCCACTTCGTCAGATTGGCCCGGTTGCCGATAATTTCTTTGGCGCACAGGCGGTTGTCCTTTGTCAGCGGCACAAAGACCAAGTGCAGATGGGGCGTTTTTTCATCCATGTGTACCATAGCCGAAACGATGTTCTCCCGGCCCACCCGGTCAATGAGGAAGTCCGCCGCCCTCTGGAAGTAGGCCGCTATCTCCTTTGGGGACTTGCCCTTGAAAAACTCCGGGCTGGCGGTAATCAGCGTGTCCACAAACCGAGTGCTGTCCTTGCGGGTGCGGCATCTGGCCTGCTCGATGCGGCTCTGAATGAAATGGTAGTAGCGGCCATCCGGCTTGACGATGTGGAAATTGTACTTGCTCCGGCTGGTGTCAATGTCCGGGTTGCTGGCGTACTGCTCCTTTTTCCGTTCATGGTGGGCTTCCAGCGGCCCCGCCGGGTGGCCCTTGTGCTTCTCAAATCGCAAAATTGCGTGTTGTGCCATTGAACTCCTTTCCCCATTCCATTCCTTTCCGGCGGGTTTTCCCGCCGAAAATATCTCTGATAGGATTGGAATGGAATGAATGTAAATAGATGGTTTTAATCTCTGTATTTCTATATACCGTCAGATTTCCGTACTTCAAGAGGATTGATTTTCGTACTCGCCAAGTACGGTTTTCAGCCCTCCGGCGTACCATAACCGGATTTCTTGAAGTCGGTGTTTGGAACCGCTTCATAGGATTTCGGGTAAATGCGGTTGGGTTTTCCACAGCCCTGTTTCTGGATTTCCACCAGCCCCGCATACTGCAACTCCCGCAGGGTGTTGACCGCTTTCTGCCGCCCGCAGCGGAGCAAAGCGACCACCTCGCAGATGGGGTAGTACAGGTAGACCCGCCCGTACTCGTCCGCCCAGCCGTTCTTCCGGGACAACTCCGCCCGGCGCAGGACAAAGGCATACAGCACCTTCGCTTCGTTGCTCAAGGGCTGGAATGTGGGTGCTTCAAAAAGGAAATTGGGGAGCCGGGTGAAACTGAACGCCTTTTCCGGCTGGTGAATATAAATCGTGTTTGTCATAGCGTGTTTTGTGGACGGTTAGAGGCCCGTTTTCCGGGGCGAATGATAAATGATACCAGCCGCCCCGGTTGAGGGCTTGCGGAGCCTTGCAAATCAAGGCTTTTCCCGCTCTTAACTGTCCACAGCAGACCTCCTTTTCCGTTCACTTTCTGTTTTCTGCCGCCTGTGAACTCTGGCGGCGCAGTCCGGGCAGTATTTGCCCCGGTTGGACTTCGGGACGAACACACCGCCGCACTCCGCACAGCGTTTCAAGTCCCTGTCCCGGTAAATCTCCGCTTCCAGCGTCCTGTCCAGCGGCAAGACCGCCCAGCGGAACCACTTGCAGCAGACGGAGAACGAAATCATCTGCGGACAGGCGCAGGTGTCGCCATCGTCCAGCGCAAGGCAGTTTCCGTCCTCGCAGTTGCAGCACTCCCGGCGTATCAGGCCGCTGGCTCGTCTCTTCTGGGGCGGGGTTATGCGGTAGGGGGAGCCGTCCGGCCTGTGTTCCAGCGGCGGCAGGTGTTGATAGGGTCTTTTGCTCATGCGTCCCTCCGTTTTCTTTGGCGTGTTCTGTTTCCAAGGTGCTTGTCCATCGATGAACTATCCCAAGTCTACACCTTTTTGACCGCCTGTGCCGTATATCCAAGAGGTAGGAAATCAGCCTGAAAAACTCCCTATTTCCACGCTCTCGGATTTGTGATATAATCAAAAAAAGATAAAAGACAAATTCAGGTTTCTGGTCTTCTTGCACAAAATAAAGGAGGAGCTATTATGCAAATTGTTTATATTCCAAGCGAATCAATGTCTGTTCAAGGTAAAAAAGATGAAATCTATAAAAGATATGGGAAAGACTGGAATATTAGAGAACAGGGAGGAGGTAACGGAAATTGGTTGTTGACCAGAAAAAGTGATGTGCTTGTAGATGGAAAAAGTTATCGTACTTTTGTACTTGAACACTACGGTAAATCCAAGCTGACAGCGAAGCTTGTTGATAAATTTCGTGAAGATGTAGCAAATGGTAAAATAAAACTGTAAATGCCTATGCCGTTATGCTATGAGCATAGTACATAGCATAACGGCTTCTCTTTCGTTGAGCTAGCAAGGAGGGTGAATATGTCTTTATCCATACAAGAGCGATTAAAAGACCTACGTGTGGAGCGTGGCTTGACGCTGGGGCAGCTTGCGGAGCAGACCGGGCTTTCCAAGTCTGCGCTGGGCAGTTACGAAACGGAAGACTTCAAGGACATCAGCCACTATGCCCTTATCCGGCTGGCGAAGTTTTACGGTGTGACCGCTGATTATCTGCTGGGGCTGTCTGAAATGAAAAATCACCCAAACGCCGATCTTGCAGACCTGCGTTTGAGTGATGAAATGATTGACCTGCTGAAAAGCGGGAGGATAGACAATACCCTGCTGTGTGAGCTGGCGGCGCACCCGGATTTCCCCCGGCTGATGGCTGACCTTGAAATCTATGTGAACGGAACGGCACTGAAACAGGCGCAGGGTGCAAACGCCATAGTGGACACGATGAGCGCAACTGTTATAAAAAAGCATAATCCTGGCATGAGTGATACGCAGTTAAGACAGCTTATCACCGCCCATATTGATGAGGACGAGTTTTGCCGCTATGTGATACAACGGGACATAAACGGGATTGCCCTTGCTCTGCGGGAAACACACAAGGACGATTTTTTCAGCGTCCCAGAGGATAACCCGCTAAAAGAAATGCTGGAAACTGCTGGTGAAATCGTCAGCCAGGACAGCGACACGGAACAAGCGTACTTGGCGTTTATCTGCAAACGGCTCAAGCTGAATTTTAGGAAGCTGTCAGTAGAAGAACGGAAGTGGCTGAAAAAGATTGCGGAAAAATCCGACTTGCTGAAGAATCCAAAACCGCAGAGAGGACGAAGATAAAAAATGCCTGAACGGCGGTTCTGGTTTTTCAGAACCACCATCCAGGCATTTTGTTTAGTAATAGAAAAAGGTGCAGTTGATTATTGCGTATTGTCAATCTCTCTCAAACCGGGTAGTAAAAATACGGCAAGCGCAACGATGATAATGCCAATTCCGCAAATGACAAACCATTTCTCAACTCCCAGCCGCTCCGCCAGAGGCCCGGAAATGACAAGGCCAAACGGCATGGCGAGGGAAGCGGCGCTTGTCAGTAGAGAAAAAACTCTCCCCAGATATTCTGGTTTGACCGTTTCTTGAAAAATCGCATTTTGCACACCGTAAAATGGAGCGGAAATTCCCATAACAGTACAGCACACAACAAAGACAAGAAATGCGTCTGGCGGCAAAAGCCCGGAGAGCATATTGCTAACGCCCATCAGGAGAACGGAAAGACCGATGGTGTACCGCCGTTTCTTAAAACCGCCCCAAATGCTCAGAATGACTCCGCCAAGCAGCATACCAACCGCAAAAGCAATTTCAGCGGCAGAGGCATGGGCCGGTGTTCCTTTGAAGTATGACATACAGATGAGAGGAAAAAGCGTACTGATTGGCATATAAAAGAACATATAAATTACACCAATCCAGAGCAGAGCAAAGAGGCCCCTGTTTTGCTTTAATACCACATACCCCTCTTTCATATCCTGTAAAAACTGTTGTCTTTTCGTTTCTGGACATAGTTCAGGCGTTGGTATGGACGAAATCGCAACAGTCACACAGGCAAGGATTGCACCCACAATATCTAACAATATAATTGCATTAAGAGGCCAAACAGCATATAAAAACGCTGCGGCAGCTGGACTGATAATCGCACTTACTGCTTGCATGGTCTGCGTGTAACCAGCGCATTTTGTAAGTTCCTCTTTTGGCACAATCATAGGTGTTGCTGCGCTGAATGCTGGAGAATGAAAAGCAGTTCCCGCACTTCGGATTAACAGGACAACCATAATAGACCATACGGGCAATTCCATGTAAAACGCCACCAGCGCCAGAATACCGCCAGCGGCGGCAATTATCAAATCCGCACCAATCATTACGCTTTTACGGCTGTGCCGGTCAACAAAAGCACCTGCAAACGGGCCTAAACAGGCTTGCGGCAAAAATCCAATCAGTGTTGCCGCCGTCAATATGATTGCAGAATTAGTTTTCGCAACCAAATAAAAGATAATGGCCATTTGCAAAATACCGCTGCTAATAAAGGATATTGCTTGTCCGGCAAGAAGTGTAAAATAAGTTTTTCTCCATGAATTGTTGTTTTGGGTCATAATGCGAACCTCCTTTTTTATTGCATTGTTCCTTTGTTTCTGCAATAAAAAGCAGGCGTTGTCCCACAGAGAGGGCAGACGCCTGCATAACAACAAAGCACGAAAAAACACCACGATACAGTTCAAAGACTGCTCGTGTCAAACCTACGTGTTCCTTTGCATACGCACGCAAAAAAAGCCCACCATCATGTGGAAAGGTACTTCTACTTTTTATTGCTTATTAGCGTACACAAATTAACACACGTAAGCCTCCTTCCAATCTCAAACTGTCGCACAGTATAACACACATCCGATAGACTTGTCAACCATTTTTAACCTTGTTTTCCATCTTGTTTTTCCATCTCTTACGGGCAGTAGCAAAGCCAGGCGAGCCAGTCAACGGTCAAGATGAACGGCGCTTTCAGCGCCGCCGTTGACAGTCTCGCCCGTCTTTGCTAATGGGTAATCAAGGCGGGAAAGCCATTTTAGGGCTTTCCCGCCCATTTCAATTTTGGGAGAAGAAAGGCCCCAAAATGAACGAGTGCGGCCAAACACTTTTAGGGATTGGCCACCTTGTCCACCCATCCAGCGGGGCGGCGGGGAACGGTCAAGGCCGGGCGTCAGCCCATTCATTTCAGCCTTGACGGTTTCCTGCCGTCCTGCTACTTTTCCCGGAGTGTGGCCACACATCTGGTCACGGTGTCCAGAGCTTTGGGACTTTTTGTCCCATAGGCCGGGGGCGGAGGACGAGGGACGGGGGCTTTCATAATACGCCCTGTCTGCTGCTGAAATCAGCCCTTTGTTTCCGGCTTACCAGCCCCAAACAAAGCCCTGCTTTCCTGCCGCGTCAAATGCCCTTGCCCTCCCCGGCGGCAACGGTATTTTCAGGGCAACGCCGACAGAGCGTATAACACACTACACTTTGCTCCGCAAAGTCGTGTGCCAAATGGGGCGCTGCCCCCTTTGGAAACCCCCGCAACAAACAGGTGCTATGCACCCAGCCGGGAGCATAGCGCCGTTTGTTGTCAGCAGCCCGTTTCACGGTCTGCGTGTAGTTCCTTGTAAACTGACCTAAAAGAAAGTATAAATTATTTTATCACAGCTGCTATTACTTGTATACGACAAAAGGCAGGCAAAATATGCCTGCCCGAAACAGCCTTATTCAGTAAGCCGCAGGGATGTTTCTCTGATTAGATTTTCAAAGTGGCCGACGTCAGTGCCGTTAGATGCAAATACGATGATAAATGGCTGGTCACAGTATACGATGCCGGCATCATGGGTGATCCCGTCGTCTTCTCCGGTTTTATGAGCGACCTCAAAGCGTTCCGCCATCAGTCCGGGTATCTTGTAGTTGATGTTTTGCATTTTCAGCGTCTGTAGAATATCCTTAGAAACTGCCGAACTGACGAACCGTTCTTCATACAGGCTTTCCAGCAGCATTGCGATTTCCGCCGGCGTAAAGTAGTTATCTTTTCCTGCCATAGAGGCAGTCTCGTCAAAAAGGGGTCTTTCCAGACGGGTCTTCATAAGTCCCATCTCCTGAAAGCCGGCGTTCAGTGCGGCAATGCCGCATTCTCGAATCATAATGTTGGTGGCAGTATTGTCACTGAGGGCAATCATAAAATTACAGATTGTCCGCAGGTCCAGCCTGGGTTCAGAAGAGAAGAGATTGATCGCACCGCAGCTGGGCAGAATATCCTCTTTTCTGATCTGAACCTCTTTGCCTAAATCCAAACGGTGTTCAGAGGACACTTTGATCACCTGAGCGAAAATAGGCAGTTTGATGATGCTGGCCGCGATAAAACTCTCGTTTTCCTGATAAGCCAGTTTTTCTTTTGTGATCAGATTCTTGTAATAGAATCCGACCTTTCCTGTACAATTTTTTAACTTATTTATGATTGAATCAACTAGAATTTTATCCAAGTTTTCTTCCTCCTTCTATGCCGCTATTCTAAATTGTCTGCGCTATAGTCCTGCCCGCCGTTTCTTTTCTTGAAGAAGAAATAAACAGGAACCGCGATGACAGGAATGACCAAACCAATTAGGGAATTCAACGGGTCGGTTATCAGCTGGTTAATCAGCAGAATAGCAAACAGGGCTGCCGTGATCATGATGATTGGAATTCCGCCCAGTACTTTATATGGCCGTTCGATATCCGGATACTTCTTGCGGCAGATCAGAACCCCGATGACGGTCAGCATGTTCAGCGCCGCCTGGAAGAAAATAACCAGATTGACCAAGGCGTCCAGATCTCGCAAGCATACCAGGATGCAGGCCACAACAGAGGATGCGATGATGGCGTTGGCCGGTACGCCTTTACTGTTGAGTTTAGCAAAGGATTTTGGGAAATAGCCGTCCTTGGCCATAGCGTAGTAGGTTCTCGGGAAGACTAGGATGCCGCCGTTTAACGTGCCTAAAACACCGACGATCATTCCCGCCAGGACTAGAGAATATCCCACGTTGCCCATCAGGCGCACTGCCACTTCACTGCCTAGGTAAAGATCTCCTTTTGCCATCATGGCAGAAATAGTATCCATAGGCAGAACCTTGTAAATTGCCAGATTGAAGATGGTATAGATGATGGTGATGGTCCCCAAAGATATGATGATGGACAGCGGCAGATTCTTCTTTGGATTGCGCAATTCTTCCGCCACGCTGTTCATATTGGTCCATCCTTCAAAGGCCCATAGTGAGGCAAAAGTGGCAAAGGCGACCAGCGAAATTGCACCGGTGATTCCGCTGTGGCCATCAAAGGCATGGCGCAGAGACAAGTCCGGTGTGACATCGCCCATAGCAAAGCCGAAGACGATGATTAGGACAATTGGCAGCAGCCTGAAGACCATGGTGAAATTCTGCAGATAACTGGCTTTTTTCACGCCAACCAGGTTAATCAGGGTAAACGCTGCAATGAGAAGAATTGCCAGCAGTTTTGATGTAAGACTGCTGAGGTGCATCACGCCGTCAAGAAATGCCACTGATGCAATTGCCAGCGCCGCAGTAGATCCTGAGCCGTTGATACAGAACAGGTTAAAGCCGTTAATAAATCCTAATAGGGGATGATACGCTCTGCTCAGATATACCGTTTGACCGCCGGCCACCGGCATGGAAGCGCCCAGCTCTGCAAAACAAAGACCGCCTAGTATAGAGACGATGCCGCCGACAATCCAGCACAATAATGCCAGCCCCATGCTCATGCCCGATCGCTCCAAAACAGTGGTGCCCAGATAGTAGATTCCGGAACCAATTACCATACCTGCTACCAGGCTGATGCCGCCAAAGAGACCGATGTCCTTTCTGAAATGTGCTGTGGAGTTATTTGTGTTTTTTTCGTTCTTCATAGAAACCTCCATAATAAAACAATGATTACTTTCACAGTATATTAGAGCAAGAAGCGTACCAAGCCTATTTTTGACGAAAAGAGTGGATTTTTTGCAGAAAATGCCGATACTGTGTTCGATATCTTGAATGACATGTTCGAAAATGTGAACAACATATCTAAATCAGAAGGTGCAGGGTGACGCCGTTTACGGAAATGCCTTTTTGTGTTATGATACTCTACATAATCAGTTTTACGATGAAGGAGATTTCATGCTGAACATCTTTTATGGCAGAGAAAGTATCGATAAAGAACAATTTATATATGAACAGATAGATAAGAGTCAAAGGCGCACTTTGGTCATCGTGCCGGATCAGTATACCTTGGAGGCGGAAAAGCAGGCTTTTCGTCTGCTTCAGGCGCAGGGGCTTATGGACGTGGAAATCGTCAGCATGTCTCGTTTGGGATTTAAACTGCTGGCGGAACAAGGCGGCGGTCAGAAAACTTTCATTGACAAGTATGGACGGCACATGCTGCTCTCTCAGATTACTGCAAAGCTCGAAGAGGATTTGCAGGTCTTTAAGGACAGCCGCCGCAAAAATTCTTTTATTGAGATGACCAATAACTTTATTTCAGAGATGAAGCAATATAACGTGGGACCGGGGGACTTAGCTCTGTTGGCTGACAATTTAGAAGCGGACAGCCTGCTGAAGAAAAAGCTGTCTGATCTGGAGTTGATTTTCGCAGAATATGAAAACCGCATCGACGGTAAATACACGGATTCAGAGGATTACATCAGCCTCTACACAGAGAAGATTAAATCGTCATCCATTGTACAAGGCGCGGTGATCTGGGTCTATGGTTTTGACAGCTTTGCACCGAAGTCTCTGGACGTTCTGGGGCATTTGATGGAGGCGGCAGAGGATGTCAACGTGTTTTTGACTTACGATCAGAACTGCCGGGATGAGGAGATTTTTCAGCTGACCGGTATCGTCATGGAGAACTTGGTGAAGCAGGCAGAACTTTTTGGTGTTGACCACCAAAGACTGCAGGTATCGGATCGATATAAGAGCCAGAAGAATAGTCAGGCCATCAAGGTTTTGGAAGAAGAGCTGTTTGCTGTCGGTATTCATAAGCCTGCGGCTCACCGTGGCATTACCTTGGTGAAAGCGGCCAACATGTATAACGAAGCGGAGTCGGCGGCGGCATTTATTCTGCATCTGCTGCGGGATGAAGGCTTTCGTTACCGTGATATCGTAGTCATCTGTAACGATCAGGCGGTCCGCGGATCTATTATCAGCCGCATATTTGATGAGTGCGGTATCAGTCTCTTTGATGACAAAAAGCGCAGCATTTTGGCGTCGCCTATCGCTATTTTTGTAGTTTCTCTGATTGAAACCATAGCATACCGCTACAGGACGGCAGATATTTTTAAAGTGCTGAAGACGGGTTTTACCAGTCTGTCAGATGAGGATATTGAGCTGCTTGAAAACTATGCGATCAAATATCGAATCAAAGGCTCCATGTGGAAGAAACCCTTTGTAAAAGGACAGTTGGAGTATGGGGACGATGGTCTGGAGCATATGAACCAAATTCGGGGACAGGCCATGGAACTCTTCGACAGGTTTGAAATCATTTATCGTGAGGCAGAGAATAACAGGGGATTTATAGAAGACTGTTATGATTTTTTGATGGAATATGCGGGTCTGGGCGATAAGATTTTGACGTTGATTGAAGAGCAGGAAGCGCAGGGTATGCTGGATTTGGCAGAAGAGACCTCACAAATTTGGCGGCAGATCGTCGGCCTCTTTGATCAGCTTGCGGAGCTGACCGGTGAAGACGCCTTTGATGGAAAAGAGTTTGTCAGCGTGCTTATTACGGGACTTTCTGAATTGGAAGTAGGTGTGCTGCCGCCGACGGCTGACGATATTTTGATGGGCACTATGCAGAGAACCAGAAGCGGACAGGTGAGAGCGGCAGTGGTCATCGGCGCCAATGAAGGCGTACTTCCGTCAGGCGCGCCGGAGGAAGGGCTTTTCAGCCTGGAAGAACTGGACTATCTGACAGAATCGGGCAAGGAGATCTGTAAGGTGGAGCGCATCCGCGTATTAGAGGAAAAGTTAGCGATCTACCGCAATCTGTCAAAACCCTCTGACTATCTGTGGATTAGCTATTCTGCCAGCGACGAGGAGGGCAAAGAGACACGCCCTTCAGAAATTGTGGATAATATTAGGCGTATTTTTCCGAACTTGCCAGTAGAAAATGACGTCTTAAATAGGTCAGACGTAAAAAGTTTGGTGGGCGGCAGGCTGAGCACCCTGCGTCATCTGACAGCGGCGCTGCAGACAGCTAAAAGAGGCGATAAGATAGACGGAACCTGGAAACCTGTCATGGAGTGGTTTGCCGCCAATGACAAAGTTGACTTGGACAAGGTGAAGAAGGGATTGGAATTTACCAACGATCAACGGAAGCTAAATGGGCGGCTGATGAGGGACTTGTACGTCAGAGAGGGAAAGAGAGATTTGACTTTGAGTCCATCGAGGCTGGAGCGCTTCAGCCGCTGTCCTTTTTCCCATTTTGTGGCTTATGGACTGCGGCCCGCGGAGCGGCGGATTTTTGAAGCAGCCGGGCGTGAAATCGGGGATATCTACCATAGATGTCTCATGAAGCTGTCGGAGACGTTGACAAAGGAAAAGACCTGGCACCAGATCACAGAGGAAGAATGCAGGACGTTTGTTTCGCAGATTGTTGAAAAAGAAACGTCCAATTACCGGGAAGGGGTTTTTCATTTTAGCAATGAAGAACGATATAAGACGAAGCGTATAGAAGATACCTGTTTTTATGTATGCTGGGCCTTAGTGGAACAGATCAGAGCGGGGAAGATTAAAGAGAGTCTTTATGAAGTGCCTTTTGGCAAAGAGCAGAAAATAGCGCCAATTGAGATAGAATGCGGCGACGAAAAAGTCTACATTGAAGGTAAGATTGACAGGCTGGATGTTCTGGACCAGGATCGAGTCAAAATTATCGACTACAAGACAGGCAAAGAAAATTTTGATAAAGAAGAAGCTAGGGGTGGATATCGTCTTCAACTTATGTTATACTTAAAAGCGGCTCAAGAAACAGATAAAAAACCAGCGGGTGTTTTTTATTTCTTAATCGGCGATCCGCGTGTCGATTTGACCGGAACCGAAAGAGAAAAAATTTCCGAAAAAATTTCAAAAGAAATGAGGAAATTTTTTCGATTAAATGGTATAATGGTCAACGATGATACAATTATCAGCGGGATTGCAGGTGAGTTCGACGGCTATTCCGACATTGTTCCATTGCGGAAAGGCAAAGAAGGCATCAAGGCTACGTCGGACGGCTTTCTCTTAAATGAAGAGGAGTTTGCAGAACTGCAGGAGGCTGTAGACCAGCAGATAGAAAGGCTCTGCCGCCAGTTGGCAGATGGGAAGATTTCTATCACGCCGAAGAAGACGGCTAAAGAATCGCCGTGTACTTATTGCGAGTACAAAGGCATCTGCAGATTTGACCTGAGTTTTCCAGGGTGTCATTACGAGATTATCAAATAATTGAATATATGGGCAGATAATACTGCCCGCAATAGGCTTCCTTGGCTCAGTTGGTAGAGCAGCACATTCGTAACGTGCAGGTCGCCGGTTCGAGTCCGGCAGGGAGCTCCACAAAAAACCCATTCGCAGAATGTTGAAACAACATAGCGAATGGGTTTTGTCTTGCCATCAATTGGCGGTTTAACGAGCAATTTTATATGTAATATTAGACCAACTGCTATAGTAGCGAATTCCTCGAACTTTCGAATATGCTCGTACTTTATAATAGTAACGGTTGCCCTTCTTGAGACCTGCGGTATTGATATACTGCGTCTTAGATGCAGAAAACATGATTTTGTAGGTGCCATTCCTTTTAGAAGACTTCGCGATTTCATAACCAGTGACTTTCTGCTTTTCGCCTTGCGTCTGTTCCCACCAAACTTTCATGCGCAGCGGCTTTGTTTTTGTCTTAGCATAGGATTTTGAATAAGCCTTCAGACGTACAGCCGCCATAGCTTTCTCAGCAGCAGTCACCTGTGGATCTTCATAAATCACGGATTTAGCCATATTGTCACCGTTATAGACCGTACAATAATAACGGATGTCATTACCAGACTCTACTGTATAAGTGCCAATCGTGTATTTTCCGCCGTTGGCCGCAAGACTTTGTTTTGGCAGTTGTAAGTTGAGCAATGCAGGATTCTGCTTTTGACCGCATCGAACGGCCTGTTCTTCTGCTGAAATGTTAATTTTTCTTGAAAGTATAGAAACCTTTCCTTGGAGGGAATCTATTGCAATCGGCCCTTCACAGCGGGCCTCAAAGATCGTTGTATCGTCGGCTATGATATTATTACAGAGGATTGCGCTGCGATCTCCTGCAGAAGCTATTTTTTCACCCGTGGTATAGGCTTTAAGAATTCCTTTATTTTCTACGGTGATATCTCCAGTATTGTCTATAGGATTTCCAGGGGTGTTCTCTAAGGCAGACGCCGCAATTAGCGTGCTGTTGTCAATAATCAAATCCTTATCGTTATTGATGCCCTTGTTCACATAGACCTTAGCGCCATTTTTTAAAACCAGACCTCTTGTAAAATTAATGGAATTCCAATTGACATTTTGCGGTGTAATAATATTGAGTTTTGCTCCGTTTACAATAAGATTCGTATAGTGAGGATAGATAATCCCATTTATAGTTAATGTCCCATCCCCTTTAATCGTTAAATTTCTCTGACGAGTCAAGCTATATTTACTGTTATTATCGACACCCGATGTGGTGGATTTTCGACGGTCGATCAGAGAACTGATACTGTCAATTCCCGTCAAGGTGTTGTTGCCTTTCACAATAATTGTAACATGATAGTCGTTGTTCAAAGTAATCATGCTTCTGGATTTGTTCAAAATATTGGCGTTATTCAGTGTCAGCGTATGTTTAGATGCATCCCAATTGTAACCTGGCCCTTTGGCATCTTTTGAAGTAATTAAGCCCTTGGAGACTGTAGTCGTCGACGCGGCCGTAGCCGACAGCGGCATTATAGTCAAGGCCATAATTATAGCTAAGAAGATGACAGACGTTTTCTTTTTCATAAAAATACCTCTTTTCTTTTGGTGTGATTATAAATATTCTAATTGTTACTTTGTCAATTCCCCCCGCAGGTCTTGCTCCATCTTGACCTTGATTTCATCTCGAGGAAGACCCAGGCTGAAGAGATAGTAGAGTTTAGCGACAGCTGCTTCGGTGGTCATATTGTAGCCGCTGACAGCGCCGGCTTTTGTCAGAGCAGAACTGGTTGCATAAGCGCCCAGCGTGACAGTACCGCTTTGGCATTGGGAGCAGACGGTGACAATCGTCCCATTTTCGAAAGCTTTTCTGATAATTGGCAGCAGGGCATCGTCATAGCTGGGGATATTGCCGGCTCCAAAAGTCTCTAAGACAATTCCTTTCAGACTCTCGGTCATAATGGACTCAAAAAGACTGAACTGAATTCCGGGAAATACCTTTAGGACGCCGATAGAAATTTGCTTAAATTCTGTCAGATGGAAATCCGCATTTAGAGGCGGCGTCAGCAAAGAGGCGACGTTGTATCGAATGTCAATGCCTGCTTCGGCCAAAAAGTGATAATTGGGGGAATCAAAGGCGATGAGCCCGTCGGCTGATGATTTTGTGGAGCGGTTTCCCCGAATCAATTTTCCGCCGAAATAGAGGCATACCTCCTTCACATTGCCTGCTCCTGCGATGAGCGTGGAGGTAATCAAATTATCGCGGGCATCGCTCCTCAGCTTGCAGAGGGGAATCTGCGATCCTGTTAAGATGACAGGCTTTGACAGGCCTTCTAACATAAAAGAGAGTGCAGAGGCGGTGTAAGCCATGGTGTCTGTTCCGTGAAGAACCACGAAACCGTCATAGGCCTCATAGTTATCACGGATGGCGCGCCCAATCTGGTTCCACTGTTCAACGGCAATATTGGATGAATCCAGCAATGGATCGAACTCAATCATATCCCACTCGGGCATATCGTGACTGTTCAAATCGGGAATAGCGGCGATTGCATCGTAGAAGTAACCTTTCTTTGGCGCGTAGCCATTCTCCGTTGGAACCATGCCGATAGTGCCGCCAGTATATAAAATGCAGATTCTTTTCTTCATAGTATTATTGTCCTTTCAAGGTTTTTATGGAGTTATTTTAACACATTGAAGAGTAAATTAGAATGGGGAATCCAGGAAATTTCGAACATAGCCGAAGACGATTCAGCTACCAGGGGAATTGTACTGCATATGATTATTCTATAAAATTGAGTATATAAAATTCAAACAGGCTCTATTTCACTGTCCGTTTCGCCAAGCCAGATAAAGCCTGTAAAAAAAGGCAAAGAACGTACCCAGGTTAAGTTGCTGTATGGGAGGAAATATGTTACAATATATAATAACTAAATATTCTGTTAATTATGAAGGGCAGGTGATTGGATTTGAAAAGAAACCTAAAGACAATGATTGGTGTACTGACTGCAGTTTTGATGCTGACAACGTCCTTTGGTTTTGCTGCAGGAGATGTGAATCCGGGACCTAGTGGGGAAGTTGGCATGCCGCAAGTGACGGTAAAAGCACTCAGCCAGACCTCTGTCAAAGTGAGCTGGAAGGCGGTCAAAGGGGCAAAAGGTTATGTGATTTACAAAAGCAGGACAGGAGAGGACTACAGACGGGTAAAGACCCTGTACGGCGTTTTGAAAACCAGCTTTGTCGATAAGAACTGCAGGAAAAATACTTCTTATCGCTATCAGGTTTTTGCCTTCAAATACGAAAACGGCCAACGCGTCTACGGAGAGAGCGACTGGGTATCTGAAGTAGCGGGCGTGCAGCGGCCTAAGGTAGTTGTCTGGCCGGCAGGCGAAGGAAAGATTGATATCACGGTGAACTGCAAGACGGAGGATGAAAAAGTCGAACTTTATCGCAGCACCGCAAAAGATGGTAAGTACAAGAAAATCATTGCAAAAAAAGCGAACGGTCAATTGTCCTATTTGGACAAGAATCTGAAAGCGGACAAGACCTATTATTACAAAGCAAAGTCGGCCCGGACGCTGGGCGGTAAGACCTATACCAGCACGTGGAGCAGCACGGCAAGCGCCCGGGCTTCCAATATCAGTGTGAGCATCGCTGTAGAAGACCTGAATCAGCCGGGCCAGAAGACGGACACCTTTGTTTACAAGCTGACGATGGCGGAGAAGAGCGCTCCGGTAACGATTTTGTTTGAGGAAAACCAAGGCGGTTTCATATGGTCTGGACAGAAGGAGACGGAAAGTTCACACTGGACCGGCAGCACAGTCCTCTATCTGTACAGCTATTCTGCCGACGGCAAGCGCTTTGTCAAAATGACTGAGGACTATCTAGTGGAACCTGGAGAAACAGTATATCTGAAATTCTTATCGAGAGATAAGGTGATGTATTATGAAGACTGCGGTCTGGGGCTGAGTGTATCCTTTGCAGGGCTTCCGATGATAGAAGGGCATCTGCATCTGAATGGGGACGGCACCGGACGCTATACGGACGATTATGACATTTAGGAGGATTGTGATGAAGAAAAAACTATTGATAATCGTGACAGCAGCGGCATTAACCTTTGCCCTCCTTCCGCAGGCGGCATTTGGCGCTTCCTCCGTGTCTTTTTCTGACCGCCCGGTCATCAAAGCAGAAACGACAGGTCAGAGGACGATCAAAGTCAGCTGGACCAAGGTCAAAGGGGCGAAAGGCTACGAGCTTTATCGCGCGCTGCCAGGCAAGGCATTTCAGAAGATCAAAACGGTGAAATCTGCATCTTCATTAACCTATGCGGATAAGGACCGAAAGAGCAATACGTCCTATTACTACAGGCTAAAGGCGTACAAGGTGACAAAGGGCAAGAAGGTCTATGGCAGGTATTCCTGGTCCGTCAGGGGCGACGCCGGTCTGCCGCAAGAGGTAAAAGGTCCATGGCTGGAGGCATCCGGAGAAAAAGGCATCGACTTTTACTGGAGTTATGACGGTAAGGCGGACGGCTGCTATATCTATCGCAGCGAAAGTGAAGACGGCGATTTTTCGCTGATCGATAACGTCACGGGAAAAGAAGAAAGCTACTGGAATTACGCGGATGATGGGGTGAAAGGCGGAGAAACCTATTTCTACAAAGTGCAGCCCTATGCAGACTGCAAGGGAACCCTTGTGAAGGGCAGGATGAGCAAAGCCCTGTCGGCTTCTGCCATTTATAACCAGCCCGTAGCGGCGAAGTCCTCTTTGATTAATGGGAAGGCGTCAAATGAACTGATCTTCAAAGTCACCATGGAGACCTTCAGCTACGATACCGTCTTTGCGGTCAGCACAGATCTGACGGTCGAAAAGGAACAGCGGCAGGTTACGCTGCAGCAGAGCTGGAAGAACGGAGACGCAGAGGAATTGCGGGAGACCTTCCTGCACATCAGCGGCCTCAGCAAAGACGGCATCACCTATACAGAGGACGGCTCTGTTACCGCAAGCGGCGGCGAAACGATTTATATCAAAGCTTCCTGCAGCGATCCTGTTTCTGTAGGAACCGGCGAGACCAATCGCATTATCATCCACTGCCTGTACGATGGAAACGCCGCTATGCTAGATAACCTTTGACAAATGGCGCATTTTCTGCTTATATATAATTAGTAAATTGAAACCAAAGGAGATTGAAAACATGTCTAATATACCTACACCACACATTTCTGCAAAGCTGGGTGATTTTGCTGAAACCGTGCTCATGCCGGGGGATCCGCTGAGATCAAAATTCATCGCTGAGAATTTTTTGGACGACCCTGTCCTGGTCAACAATGTCAGAGGCGTTCAGGGCTACACCGGAACTTACAAAGGTAAGAGAGTATCCGTCATGGCTTCGGGCATGGGTATGCCGGCTATCGGCATTTACTCCCACGAACTGTTCAACTTCTACGACGTGAAGAACATCATCAGAATCGGCACTGCAGGCGGGCTGATGTCAGAAGTCAAAGTCAAGGACATCGTCATGGGCATGGCCTGTGTGACCAACTCCAACTGGGCGGCGCAGTACGAGATCAACGCATCTATTCCGGCAGTCTGCTCCTACGAGCTTCTGAAGAAGGCGGAGAAAAGTGCACTGGACCTGGGCGTTACGCCGCACATCGGCACCATCTTCTCTTCAGACGTTTTCTACGACAGCACGAGAGACTACGACAAATGGAGAGCCATGGGTGTCAAAGCCGTAGAAATGGAAGCGGCGGCCCTGTATATGGAAGCGGCAAGAGCGGGCAAAAATGCCCTCTGCATCTGCACCGTTTCTGACCACATGGTGACAGGCGAATCCTGCAGCTCAGAAGAGAGACAGACTTCCTTTACAAAGATGATGGAGATTGCTCTGGAAACTGCATAAATCAACGACAAGAATGGGACTTGCCTTGCGCAGGTCCTTTTTTTCAAAATCTTCACAAGGCAGACATTGACGATACCGCCGTCCCATGGTGTATAATAGAAAGAAAACAGACCAGCAGAGGAGTGAAATTATGCGCATCCGTATTGAGCCGATTACGGAAGAGAATCAAAAGGACGTTTTAAAGTTAGAAGCTGCCTGTGGACAGGAAGGCTTTGTTGAGAGCGTGGAAGAGTGCCTGGAAGAAGCCGGGCAGTGGCGCCAGTGGCGCCCAGTGGGTCTATACGTCGGGGATCAGGCCGTGGGCTTTGCCATGTATGGATACCTGGTGGGCAGACTGTGGTTCGACCGGCTGCTCATCGATCAAAGGTTCCAGGGCAGAGGCTACGGACGAGAGGCGGTGGCGATGCTGCTTGAGCGGATCCACAGGGAGTATCCCGAGAAAAAGCAGATCTACCTCAGCGTCGTAGAAGGAAACGACCAGGCGGCAAAGCTGTACAGGGATTTCGGCTTTGCGTTTAACGGCGAACGAGACACCAAAGGGGAGTACATGATGGTGAAAAATCAGGAGTGATTTTTTGTGATAGAAGGCGAAGAACGGGCATCGGAAATGGTGTCCGCTTTCTAGTTTTTATGGTATACTGTTCCTCGTGGAGGTGACAGTATGATTGATAAAATCTTAGAGCATAACGAAGAATTTGTAAACAAAGAGAAATATAAACCTTACGAGGCCAGCAAGTATCCTGCCCGAAAGCTAGCGATTGTTACTTGTATGGACACCCGTCTGATTGAACTGCTTCCTGCGGCCTTGGGCATAAAAAACGGCGACGCCAAGATTATCAAAAATGCCGGCGGAACTATCGTGCATCCCTTTGGAAGTGCAGTGCGCAGTCTTCTGATAGCAATCTATGAACTGGGTGTGGAGGATATCATGGTAATCGGGCACACCGACTGCGGCGTGCAGCATATGGACGTAGAGGACATGATTAACAAGATGAAATCCAGGGGCATCGGCGAGGAGGTTATCCAGAATCTGAATTATTTTGGAGTGGACTTTGACAAGTGGCTGGGAGGCTTCGAAGACGTGTTTACCGCCGTAGGCGAAAGCGTGGAGCTGCTGGAACATCATCCGCTGATTCCCGATAACGTCACCATCTATGGGTATGTCATGGATACCGCCACGGGAAAACTGATGGACGTGGAATAAGGTGCAGGAAGGCAAATCAGCAGGATATGTATCAGTACGATGCCATGGGCAAATATGATTCGTTGCAAGGGCGCTGCACCCTTTTGGGAATGACAGACATCTGGATGGTTCTGCTCAAATTCAAGGGATGAAAGGAATTGAAAGAAGTGACTCTGTCATGAAGACTGTTATCATAGCATCTTCCCGCTGTAATGAATTTTAAACAACTGGACGAAAGCTCCTGACCTTTATGGCAGGAGCTTATTATGACGGATGGTTATTCTTCGTCCTCATCCGTCAAACTGAACGCTTCCAATATAATACGAATCCCTTTATCTACGATAAGCAATTGGTCCGGCGTCAAGTTATCCAGCTTTGACTCGACCTTTGAAACATCCTTCTTGCCGGAGTGTCCTAAGAGAAGGTAATCGCAGGATACACCCAGCACCTTGCACATCTTGATCACGGCGTCAATAGAAGGGCCGGCAATGCCTCTTTCCAGGTTTGATACGTGTTGTATAGAAAGATCAACTTTCTCGGCAAATTGTTCTTGTGTATACTCGGATGCTTCCCGGGC
Organism: Emergencia timonensis; assembly: GCF_900086585.1. GTDB lineage: Bacteria > Bacillota > Clostridia > Peptostreptococcales > Anaerovoracaceae > Senimuribacter > Senimuribacter timonensis. The sequence continues at coordinate 137,788 of NZ_FLKM01000008.1, read as the reverse complement.
AGCTTTGATGCGAGCCCCGATCTGCTTATTGATTCTTTTCTTTTCCTTTTTCATCCGCCTTCACCTCGTTACCCCCATTCTAAGAAAAAGAGGGGCATTCTGTAACAATGTACTAGTTTAAGTCTATACAATTCATACATCTAATTTAGGGTAATTTGACCTATAAAAAACGGGTGGTTTTTCATTGAAAAACTGCTAGAAAAGAATGAATTATGAAACGATTATTAAAAAAATAAAAATAATTTTTTAGCAGAATCTGCTTTATGGCTCTGACCTGTATTTGCCTGGAATACCGTACAACGAACTATTGATAAAATTCCGCAAAAATGGTAAAATATATTATTAACGACTAATGATCAAAAGGAAAGAAGAATTAATCATGAATAATGTAAAATATGACGGTGTGTATTATCCGGTGAGAGAGGTTTCTGATCTCAAGGATATGATTGTGAAGAGCGCAGAGCTGTTCAAAGACCGACCTGCTTACCTGCAGAAAGACAAGCCGGGCGGGACATTTCAGCCTCTTACCTATGGCGAGTTCAAGGAAAAGCTGGATGCCCTCGGAACCAGGCTTATGGACTTAGGGCTGGCAGGAAAGAAGATTGCGGTAATTGGTGAAAGCTGCTACCAGTGGCTTTTGTCCTATTTTGCAACGGTGTGCGGTGTCGGCGTTGTCGTACCGCTAGACAAGAATCTTCCGGCAGAAGAATTGAAAAACCTGGTAAAGAGATCCGGCGCCAGCGCGCTGATCTACACGAAACGCTCAGAAAAGAGCATCAAAGGACTCTTCGAGGAGCGTTTTGATTTAGAATACTTTATTTCTATGGGGGAAGACGAGCACACAGACGAATATCTGTCTATGGATAAGCTGATTCAAGAAGGCCAGAAACTTCTGAAAGAGGGAATCCGTGACTTTGTAGATGCGGAGATCGACCCCGATCAGATGGCGACTTTGATGTATACTTCCGGTACCACGGGCCTATCCAAGGGGGTCATGCTGTCCCACAAGAATATCGTAGCCAACGTCTACAACATGTCAAAGCTGGTTCATATTCCAGAGGGCGGCATCGTTCTGTCCATTCTGCCGATCCATCACGCATACGAGTTTACCTGCAGCATCTGCACGACGTTCTACCAGGGACAGACGGTGGCAATCTGCGAAGGTATCAAATATATTCAGAAGAATATGATCGAAGCAAAGGCGAACATCGTGCTGGGCGTGCCTCTCGTATTTGAAAAGATGTACAAGGGCATGTGGAAGCAGGCGGAGAGCAGAGGCGAGGCAGAGAAGCTGCGCAAGGCGATCGACCTGTCCAGAAAACTGAAACTGTACAACAACCAGAAACTGATGAAGAAGCTCTTCAAAGCCATTCATCAGAACTTCGGCAACAACATTACTCTGTTTATCGCTGGCGGCGCAGCCATCGATCCAAAGGTCATCGAGGATTTCGAGGCCATGGGTCTGCCGATGATGCAAGGCTACGGCATGAGCGAAAATGCGCCGATCATTGCGGTCAATCAGGACCGATACAGCAAAGCAGCTTCCGTCGGTAAACCGATGCCGCAGACAGAAGTCAAAATTGTCGACCCGGACGAAGACGGGATCGGGGAAGTAGCCTGCAAGGGACCTTCCGTGATGATGGGCTATTACGACAATCCAGAGGCCACAGCAGAAGTGCTCAGGGACGGCTGGCTTTATACCGGTGACCTGGGATATTTTGATGAGGACGGATTCCTCTATTTGACCGGCAGGAAGAAGACGGTCATCGTCACCAAAGGCGGCAAGAACATCTTCCCAGAAGAAGTAGAAGCCGTTTTGATGGAAAATGAGCTGATTCAGGAAGTGGTGGTCTATGGCGTAGCAGATCAGAAGGTGGGCAACGTGATGGTGACTGCGGACATCTATCCAAACTATCCGCTGCTCAAAGAGCAGCAGGGCGAAATGAACAGCAGCGACGTCTATCATTTCTATAAGAAGATCGTGGACGATGCCAACAAGACAATGCCTGCCTATAAGAATGTAAAAAGAATCAATATCAGAGAGACAGAATTTGACAAGACAACCACCGGTAAAATCAAACGCTATGGAGCAAATACAGAACATAACACCGGGAAAGAGGAGACAATGAATTATCAGGAAATAAAAAACATGGAGATGAAACGTGCCAAGGCTTTTGCCAAAGCACTGGAAGATAGTAAAGACCCTTATGTGAGATACAAGACCAGCAGGCCGATAACGGATATCAAGCACATGTTTGAGACCAGCGTAGAAGCATATGGCGATAATGTGGCTTTCATGCAGAAGTTTGAGAAAGATCAGCCATACAGCTCTATCACATATAAACAGGCCCTTGCCGATGTCAACGGGCTGGGGACTGCTTTGATCAACAGAGGTCTGAAGAACAAGCGGATCGGCATCATCGGAGAGACCTGTTATCAGTGGGAATCCAGTTATCTGGCAACACTCAATGGAACGGGCATTGTCGTGCCTCTGGACAAGGAATTGAGCGCTAAAGAACTGGAACATCTGATTATCGAAGCAGAAGTATCCTGCGTCATCTTCGGCAAGAAATTTGAGAAGACCTTTAAAGAGATGAAGGACGGCGGCAACACACCGCTGGAGGTTCTCATCAATTTTGATACAAAGGAACATCAGGAAGACGTGCTTTCATGGAGCGCTCTGGTAGAGGAAGGTAAGAATCAGGTAGCCCAGGGCGACAGACAATTCCTCGACGCAGAGATTATTGCAGACGACATGAGTGTCCTGCTCTTCACTTCTGGAACGACGGGTATGGCCAAGGCGGTCATGCTGTCCCACAGAAACCTGGCGGAAGATTTGATGGCGGCACCGACCATCCTCAACGTGAATACCTGGGATATCTTCTTCTCAGTCCTGCCAGTTCATCACACTTACGAATGCACCTGTGCATTTTTGATGCCGCTGTACAAAGGCGCAGCCATCGCATATTGCCAGGGGCTCAAGTATATCACAAAGAACCTGGAGGAAGTACAGCCGACCATGATTCTGGGCGTACCGGTTCTGATCGAGACGCTATATAAGAAGATTTGGAAAAATGTCAGAGCACAGGGCAAGGAAAAGCTTCTGACCAGGCTTCTGGCTATGAATAGAAAGACCAAGAAAATCGGCCTGGACATCAGCAAACCGTTCACGAAAGAGATTCTGGCAGTGTTCGGCGGCAGAATGAGAGTCATCATCTCTGGCGGCGCAGCCATTGATCCGGCAATTCTGCAGTTCTTTAACGATATCGGCATCATCGCCGTGCAGGGTTACGGTCTGACGGAGTGCTCGCCGATGGCAGCACTGAATCCGGATGTGCCAAAGGATATGAGAAATGCTTCCGTAGGACATCTGCTTCCTGGCATGGAAGTAAAGGTTGTGGACAAGGACGAAAACGGCATCGGTGAGATCTGCTTCAAAGGCGGCAACGTCATGATGGGATATTACAAGAATCCGGAAGCGACCGCAGAAGTTCTGAAGGATGGCTGGTTCTACACCGGCGATCTGGGTTATGTAGATAACGAAGACTTCATATATATTACAGGAAGAAAGAAAAACGTCATTATCACCAAGAACGGCAAAAATGTATTCCCGGAAGAATTGGAATATCTTCTCGGCAAAATCCCATACATTGCAGAGAGCATGGTATGGGGAGCGGACGGCGAAGACGGCTCTAACGATACGTCCATCGTCGCAACAGTAACCTTAGATGCAGAAGAAGTCGTAGAAACCCTTGGTGAGGATTATACGGAGGAACAGGCGAGGGACTTGATCTGGGAAGAAGTAGACAAGATCAACGAAGAACTCCCATACTATAAAAAAGTCAAAAGAGTAAAGATTAGAAAAGAAGACTTTGAGAAGACTACAGGGAAGAAGATCAAACGATTTGTGGATTCCAACAAGGAGGAGAACAAGTGATGAAAAAGCAGGGTTATCCGAGAGTTGAAATTAATTTGGACTATTTGAAGCACAACGTGGAATATGTGGTCGGCAAGTGTGCCGAAAAAGGGATTGAAGTTGCCGGCGTCATCAAAGGCACCACTGGCATTCCGCAGTGTGTCGAACAGTTCGCTGACGGCGGCGTCAAATATATCGCTTCATCCAGATTAGAACAACTGCAGGATGCGAAGGATTTTGGCATCGAAAAACCGTTGATGCTGATCAGAATCCCGATGCTCAGTGAAATAGAAGATGTCGTCAGACTGACGGAGCTTTCGCTGAACAGTGAAATGGAGGTGTTAGAAGCCCTAAATGCCGAGGCCGGCAAACAGGGCAAGAAACACAAAGTCATTTTGATGGCTGACCTGGGAGACCTGCGAGAGGGCTTTTGGGATAAAGAAGAGATGACAGAAGCCGCAGTCAAGGTAGAAAAGGAACTGGAACATCTGGAACTTGCTGGCGTTGGCACCAATGTGGGCTGTTACGGTTCTATCTTAGCGACAGAAGAAAAACTTGACGAGTTAGTTGCCGTTGCAGAACAGATCGAAGGGCGTATCGGCAGACAGCTTGAACTGATTTCTGGCGGCGCCACATCCAGTTTTATGAGAGTCATCGATGGAGACATTCCGGAGCGCGTTAACTTTCTTCGAATCGGAGAAGGCATTCTTCTGGCAAGGGACCTGGAACTTTTCTACGGTTACGATATGAGTGAGATGCATCAGGACGTTTACACCTTGAAGGCGGAAGTTATAGAAGTCAAGGATAAGCCTTCTCACCCAGTGGGAGAAATTGCGGTGGACGCCTTTGGCCATACGCCGGAATATGTGGACAGAGGAATTCGCAGACGGGCGCTTCTGGCTATCGGCAAAGTGGATTACGGCAGCATCGACGAGATTTTTCCCCAGGATGAAGGTGTGGAAATCCTCGGCGCTTCCAGCGATCACACGATTTTAGATATTGAAGATGCAAAACGGGATTTCAAAGTTGGAGATATTGTCTCCTTTGGAATTAATTACGCGTCGGTGGTTTATGTGACCAACTGCCGCAATGTACAGATAGTATACGTGTAAACATTGACAAATGCCCATTTGTAGGATATAATACGCGGGACAAAGGGCATTACCTGAAAGGAGATTAAGATATGTCAGAAGAAATACTTCTAACCCAGGAGGGTTACGATAAACTAGAAGCGGAGAGAGATGAACTCGTATCCGTCAGAAGAAAGGAAGTCTCCGAAAGATTAAAGGAAGCAATTTCCTATGGAGACCTTTCTGAAAATGCGGAATACGATGCGGCTAAAAATGAGCAGGCTGAACTGGAAGAGAGAATTCACAAGCTGGAAACCATGATGAGAAATGCAAAGATCATCAACGAAGACGAGGTTTCAGGCGACCAGGTGAACGTCGGCCTCAAAGTGAGAGTCAAGGATAAAAGCAACGGTGAGGAGCAGGAATTCGTTATCGTCGGTTCCACAGAAGCAGATCCTTTTGCAACACCGGCAAAGATTTCAAACGAGTCATTGGTCGGTCGAAGCCTTCTGGGAAAACGAATCGGAGAAGTAGTTGAAATATTAGTTCCTGATGGAACTTTACATTATACAATAGAAGAAATCAGCAAGTAATATAAGGGTGGTTAAAATGAGTACACAAGATAACAATGTAAATGTGCAACCGGAAGAAGAACTTTCGGAAGAAAAGTTAAATGAACAGAGACAGATTAGAAGAGAAAAGCTGAAGAAACTGCAGGAGGCTGGCAGGAATCCGTTTCTTCAGGAAACCTGGGATGTGACTGCCCACAGCATGGACATCAAAGATAACTTTGACGCGATGGAAGACCAGGAAGTTTCTTGCGCAGGCAGAATCATGGCTTTCAGAAGAATGGGGAAGATGGCCTTTATCGACATTCAGGATAAGCAGGGCAGAATCCAGGGTGTGGTCAAAAAAGACGATATTGGTTCCGAAGAGTACGACTGGTTCAAGACTTACGATATCGGAGATATCGTCGGCGTTGAAGGTATTGTATTTAAAACAAAGGCTGGAGAAATCTCAATTCAGGTAAAGAAGCTGGTGCTCTTATCAAAATCGCTGCAGGTGCTGCCTAACAAATGGCATGGACTGAAGGACCAAGACATCAGATACAGACAGAGGTATACGGATTTGATCATGAACCCTGAAGTAAGGGAGATGTTTATCAAGAGATCTGTCATCATACACGAAATTAAGAGAGTATTGGAAGAGGACTACGGCTTCCTGGAAGTGGATACGCCAATTCTGACCACCATCGCAGGCGGAGCTAACGCAAGACCGTTCAATACCCATCACAATACCCTTGACATCGACATGAAGCTGCGTATTTCCAACGAACTTTACTTGAAGAGACTGATTGTCGGCGGTCTGGATCGTGTCTACGAAATGGGCAAGATGTTCAGAAACGAAGGCATGGACAGAAACCACAATCCTGAATTTACTTCCATGGAATGCTACATGGCATACGGAAACATGGAAAGCGTCATGGACGTAACGGAGCAGGTCGTGTACAAATCTGCCATGGCTGTCAACGGTTCTCCGATTATCAAATACCAGGGCAAAGAATTTGACGTGACACCGCCTTGGAGAAGACTGAACATGGCAGATGCCGTAAAGGAGATCACAGGCATTGACTTCAGCAAGATTGACACAGATGAAGAAGCGAGAGCAGCGGCCATCAAATACGGCATGGATCCAGAGGATGCTAATAAGTGGACCAGAGGAAAGATCATCGCTGAGATGTTTGAAGATTACTGCGAAGACGTTCCGGGATACTTAGACGGACCAGTATTCATCGTAGGCCATCCGGTTGAAATTTCACCGCTGTCAAAGAGAGATCCAGAAGATCCTAGAATCACCAGGAGATTCGAAGCATATATCAACGGCTGGGAAATCGCCAATGCCTTCTCCGAGCTCAACGACCCGATCGATCAGTTCGAGAGATTTACTGCGCAGCAGGCGCAGCTGGATTCCGGTGAGGACGACGAGGCACATCCGATGGATATGGACTTTGTCAATGCATTGGAAGTCGGACTTCCGCCGACAGGCGGACTGGGCGTAGGCATCGATAGAGTCATCATGCTCATCACCGATGCACCGTCAATCAGAGACATCATTCTCTTCCCGACCATGAAACCAGAGAAAGGCGACAGCCCAAAGAAAGCCGCACCACAGGCTCCATTAAAGAGAGAAGAAATCGACTTTTCAAAGGTAAAGGTGGAACCTTTATTTGAAGAGGATGTCGATTTCGATACATTCAGTAAGTCTGACTTCAGAGCGGTAAAGATCAAAGAGTGTGAAGCTGTGCCAAAGAGCAAGAAGCTTTTGAAGTTTGTCCTTGATGATGGAACCGATACAGACCGCATTATCTTAAGCGGCATCCACGAGTATTACGAGCCGGAAGAGCTGATTGGAAGGACTGCAATTGCAATCACCAATCTCCCGCCTAGAAAGATGATGGGCATCGACTCCTGCGGCATGCTGATCTCCGCAGTCTACGAGAATGACGGCGAAGAAGGACTGAACCTTCTGATTGTAGACGACCAGATTCCAGCAGGCGCAAAGTTGTACTAAACGGGATGTACTCTGCGACCGCACGAGCGGATACAGAAATACGTGTCGCGGATAAAAATTGCATAATTGACAATATGAATGGGCAGTTCCAAAAGGGATTGCCCATTTTGGCTATAGAACCGGCAAAAAACGGAAACGATATCGGAGGGGCAAATGCTATGGAGAGTAAATTAGAGGAAAATGGTCAAAATAGTCTTATGCTAATTTTGTTAAAACAGATGATTTGTTAAAAGATATGTGCGGAATTATAGAACCCTTGAGGGAACGTCATCAAAAAACTGTCTAAAACTCTTACAGAAAAATATGGGAAGGGTTTTACTAAGACAAATTTATATAGTTTTTATGCGTTCTACAAATGCTTCCCTGAGATTTTCCACTCACCGAGTGGAAAATCTGAAATATATCTTTCTTGGACGCATTATCGTGTTCTTTTGCAGGTAAACGACAAGAAAGCTCGTGACTGGTATGAGAGAGAAGCTAAAGAACAGACTTGGAGTGTTCGTACCTTACAGCGGAATATTTCATCTCAGTATTATTACCGTATGCTGAAGACTCAGAAGCAGGAGCTTATTGAAACAGAGATGAAAGAACTGGCCACATCGTATCAGAACGACAAGTTGGAATTTATCAAAATTCCAGTGATCGCAGAGTACTTGGGGTTTTCACAGAACGCCGATTTTACAGAAAGCGATCTTGAAAAAAGTATACTTTCCAATCTGCAAAATTTTATTCTGGAACTCAGAAAAGGATATGCTTTTGTAGCGAGACAGCAGCACATCCATACCGAAAAACAAGATTACTATATAGACCTTGTGTTTTACAATTACATACTGAAATGCTTTGTCCTGATTGACCTAAAAACAGAGAAAATATCACATCAGGATGTGGGGCAGATGGATATGTATATTCGTATGTATGATGAGTTGAAACAGAGCGAAGGAGACACCCCCACTATTGGCATCGTTCTGTGTGCTGATACTGATGAGGGCATCGCCCGCTATTCTATTATGCATGGCAATGAACAGCTCTTTGCGTCCAAATACAAATTATACTTGCCGACGAAAGAGGAACTGAAAGCAGAAATCGAAACACAGAAGGCAATGTTCTATCTGCAGCAGAAGGAGAAGAGCGAAAGTAGTCCACAATAAATGAGTTAAGAAAGGTGGTAGATATGGAACAAGACCCGTTCAAGGAATATTTAAAAGAGTCAGAAGCGGACAAGGTATCTTCGTGGATAGCAGAGATTCTCCCTGAAACAGCCTTTTCCTTTTCGCCTAACGCATATATTTCCATTTGAGGAGTTCGGCTATGATGAAGTCTTTGGCAGAAGTGCTGTTATGGAACTTCTTGAATTGAAAAGCGTAGATGCTTCCAAATTGATTTCCAAACTGTTACAGGCGGAGGTCATCGAACCAATATCCTGTCACGGGAAAGGCAAGTATCAATTCAAAGAACATTGAGGATTTGTGCTGACAGCGATGGGTAAATTACCCGATACTGGGCAAAATACCTTTTACAGGTAAATTCCCCACTTGAACATTTTTAATAGGCATGGTATGATAAGTTCATTAATGATTTTTCGGAATCTTCGGGCTGATGCAAACCGGCCAAAAATAAGCTATTACGAAAGGAAGGTAGAAAGAATGAAAGATATACAGCTTAGAGAGCTTCACAGAAACACTGCACAGTACGCTGACAAAGAGATCGTGGTCAGAGGTTGGGTTAGAACGAATAGAAGCTCTAATAAGTTTGGATTTATAGAGATTAATGACGGAACTTTTTTTAAGTCCGTTCAGATTGTTTATGAAGCTGACAAAATCGACAACTTCGACCAGATTGCCAAGGCGCTGATTTCCTCAGCTTTGATGGTTCGCGGAACTGTCACTCTGACGCCGGAGGCAAAGCAGCCTTTCGAGATCAAAGCTGCGGAGGTCGTCATAGAAGCGGATTCGGCGGCAGATTATCCACTGCAGAAGAAAAGACATTCCATGGAGTTCATGAGAGAGATCGCACACCTGAGACCGAGGAGCAATACCTTCTCTGCTGTCTTCAGAGTCAGATCTCTGGTATCTTATGCTATTCACAAGTTCTTCCAGGATAACGACTTTGTCTATGTCCACACGCCGATCGTAACGGGCAGCGACTGTGAAGGCGCTGGAGAGATGTTTAGAATCACCACCCTGGATATGGAGAATCCGCCGAGAACAGAAGAGGGCAAGATCGACTACGGTGAAGACTTCTTCGGCAAGGAAACTAGCTTGACCGTAAGCGGACAGCTGGAAGCGGAGACTTTTGCCCTGGCGTTTAGAAACGTGTACACCTTCGGGCCGACTTTCAGAGCCGAGAACTCCTATACTGCAAGACATGCGTCTGAGTTCTGGATGATTGAGCCGGAAATCGCTTTTGCAGACCTCGAGGATAACATGGAGCTGGCAGAGGCTATGGTCAAATACATCATCAACTATGTTCTGGAGCATGCACCGGAAGAGATGGAGTTTTTCAACAAGTTCATGGAAAAAGGACTGCTTGAACGCCTGGACAATATTGTGAACTCCGATTTTGGCAGGGTGACTTACACGGAGGCGGTGGAACTGCTGAAGAAATCCGGCAAAGAATTCCAGTATCCTGTTGAGTGGGGTATCGACCTGCAGACAGAGCACGAACGCTATCTGACAGAAGAGATTTTCAAGAAACCACTCTTTGTCACGGATTATCCAAAAGAGATCAAAGCTTTCTACATGAGGCTCAACGAAGACAACAAGACCGTGGCAGCCTGCGATTTGCTGGTGCCAGGTGTTGGTGAAATCATTGGCGGAAGCCAGAGAGAAGAGAGACTGGATGTTCTGACACAGAGAATGGCAGAATTGGATCTTGATGAGAAAGATTACTGGTGGTATTTGGATCTTCGCAAATACGGCGGAGTGAAACACGCAGGCTACGGACTGGGTCTTGAGAGAATCGTCCTATATATTACAGGTATGGGCAATATCAGAGACGTGCTGCCGTTCCCAAGAACGCCAAAAACAGCAGAATTTTAAAAAATAAGCATTGCAGCGAAACATTTTTGTTTCGCTGTTTTTTGTGTTGTTGGAAGAGGCGCCTGTCAATCGCTTTTTAACCCCTATCGACACGAAAAAGGCCGATAACGCCTAAAAAATCCGCACAATGCAAAGGGAGTGCCCATGCTGCGTCTGCTGGAACCGTTCTGAAACCAAAAGTGCCTTTCCCCGGAAGCAAGACTGAATTTGTATTGACAAAACTCAAAATATGGAATAAAATGGAAATATAGAAAACCAAGCAACACCTTGCATATTCTTTGGCGAAATCGTATAATAAAGAAAAGCGGTGTACCCAGCCGAAAGTGGGAGCGAAAAAAGCGGTGTACCCAGCCGAAAGTGGGAGCGAAAAAAGCGGTGTACCCAGCCGGAAGTGGGAGCGAAAAAAGCCAGAGGAGCTAGTGCAGTGGTCATATCACGGTGCTGGCTCCTCTTTGTTTATTGTGAAGGAAAGGCGGGGCGAAATGCATCAGAAATTAGAATTTTACACTTTGGATGAAAGATATTATTATTATCTTGTGCAGTTTGACAATAGGATCATGGCAATCGATGATGCAAAAACACACCGACCTTTTGTGGGCGTGCTGCTTTCCATAAACGATGTTGATTATTATGCTCCGTTGACCAGCCCAAAGCAGAAACACCAAAATATGAAAAATCAAGTCGATTTTTTGAAAATCAACGGTGGAGCTTACGGCGCAATCAATTTAAACAATATGATACCAGTAGTTCGATCAGCCGTAAGACCTCTGCGATTTGATACGCTGCCTTGTTCAACTGTAACAGAAAGGCAGTACAAGGACCTTCTTTTGAATCAATACCGCTGGTGCCAGAAGAACGGCGAAAGTATCATGAAGAAAGCGGCGAGGCTTTATGAATTGATGGAAAAAAGACCGCCTGAGTCACTGCAGAAACGCTGCTGTGATTTTAAATTGTTAGAAGAAAAGTGTAAGCTTTATGTTGAGGGAACAGGATGAGCACAACGATAATAACAAATTTACTGATATTTGACGGCTTCCTTCTTAAGTGCATGGATGTGCAGCACGGTCAGAGATTCCGTCTCACGATATATTTGTGCTTTTAGCGATTATTTTGGTTTTCTGACCTAAAACTCCCGTTGCAAAATCCGCTATAGGTGAAGGTTTCTGTTTGTTTTTTGTCTGCGGTTATATTTGATGGGCATTTCCAGCCTCGACAAACCGGATAATCAGAAAAAAATAACCTGAAAGCCTTTATTTTGCAGGTTTTTCTAAGTTTTGTCTAATAACCGGCTGATTTATAAGTAGACATTTAGGTCAAACTACCTAAACCTTCAAGAAAAGCACAAAAGTATCGTGGCACAGTGCCTTGATGTATTTGCGGGATTGTCTTACCTCGAAAGGGATGGTTTTACTGATGCACATATGGTAAGATAAAGAAAAGTGGGATTAGACTAAAAATCGGAGGCACCTGATGCTGGCAACAATCATGCCCTTTGCCTGTATGGGGCTCGGTCTTTTGATCGGATTTCAAAAACTGCCACAGGCAGCATATAGAGCGGTAGACTGGGTGACGACGATTTCCCTGGTTATACTGATGATTACCATTGGCGGAAACGTAGGAACCGACGAAGAAGTGATTGCCGAAATCGGTACAGTCGGGTTTAACTGCCTGGCAACCTGTCTTTGTGCCATCGTCGGCAGTGTCCTGTTCTGTCTGCTTATCGAAAAAACCGTTCTTCTTTTAGAGGAATATAGCCAAATGCAATTAGACGATTCTGAAGGGAGCGCAAGGCTTAGCGTCGACTCAGACGAGAAAAAGGGCATCGATCCGATTTTGATTCTGATCCCTGTCAGCGTCCTGGCGGGCGCTTTTGGCTGTTATTTCTTCATGCCAAAGACGAAGGTTTTCCTTCTCGATTACGCCCTTTGGACGTCTTTAGTGATTCTCTATACCAGCGTCGGTATCGGAATGGGACAGAACAAGAGCGTATTTCGGTACATCAAAATGGTAGGTTTTAAGATCATCTATTTGGTGCTTGGAGTCTGGGTCGGCAGCATGGCTGGCGGTGCCGTTGCAGCGTTCCTAACCGGCATGCCGTTGAAATATGCTGTGATTTCGGCAAGCGGTGTTGGCTATTACAGTATGACGGGAGCGACCATGCTGTCTAGTTTCGGTCCTGAGGCAGGTGTCTATGGGTTTATGATTAACGTGTTCAGAGACTTTTTTACGGTACTTCTTCTGCCTGTCTTGGGGCGGGTAAGTAAAAGTGCACCTATCGCATCCGGAGCTGCCGGGAATATGGATTCCATGCTGGTGCCTGTAACAAAAGTGGTCGGCAGAGAGTTGGGACTGGTGGCATTGATTGTCGGTATTGTTCTGACCTTTGGCGTACCAGTGATTTTACCTATATTGTGTAGTGTTATGGCGTAGGCCGCCATATGATATAGAGGGGGTATTTCGATGAAAGTATTGTTAATCAACGGTCAGAACCACAAGGGTTCGACATATCACATAGGGAAGATTTTGGCGGAGAAGCTGACGCTGCCTGCGGAAATCGACGAGATCTTTCTCCCCAGGGATATGCCGCATTTTTGTTGCGGCTGCGCCAGGTGCTTTATGGAGGGTGAAAGCCTTTGTCCCCACTACGAGACGATAAAGCCGCTGACGGAGCGGATGGATGAAGCTGACGTGCTGATTTTTACATCTCCGGTTTATGTTTACCATGCGACGGGTTCCATGAAGGCATTTCTCGATCACTACGGTTACCGATGGATGGTCCACAGGCCTGAGGCGAAGATGTTTGGCAAGCAGGCGGTTGTCATCTCTACCGCGGCAGGGGCAGGCATGAAGCCGACCTGTAAGGATATTGCCGACAGCTGTTTCTTCTGGGGAATCGGCAAAATTTATCGCTATGGGCTGGCTGTTCACGCCATCAAGTGGAGCGAGGTATCGGCAAAGAAACGGCAGCAGATCGAGAAGAAGACCGACCAATTGGCGGCAAAGATCAAAGACAGAGCAAGGAGCGTGAAACCGTCGTTGAAGACGAAAGGCCTCTTCAAGGTCATGAGCATCGCGCAGAAACGCGGCTTCAATCCTGCGGATAAGGTTTACTGGGAAGAAAAGGGCTGGTCTACAGGCAGCGCCAGGCCGTGGAAAGATAAGTAAAGGGAGAATCGAATGATCTATTTGGATGGAGGTGTTCCCTGGGGGAAGGTAAATTCTGCACAGTCGAAGGCATTGGTGCAATTTTGCCTGCGCAGAAGCAAGTATATTGTGCTGCCGCGAGAACATAGGGAGAAGATAGAAGACTCAGTGGTAGAGAAGCTGAAGCGCGAGGCGATTGAAGAAGTTAAACAGCGGAGCGAGCGTCAGATCCGATACATCAGAACCCTGAGCCCGCGGCAGTGGGGTATCGACAATATCAGGTCAAATGCGAAACAGGAAATCAAGGAACTGCAGCAAATTCGTGGCAGCTTTAAGAAAGAAGACACGCTGATGGAAGACCTCGCTGAATGGGGCCTTGTGAAAAGAGAGTTTGCGACATCGTCCTTTACGACATATCGTCCAGGAACGATTTGGGATCTCTGCTATTTTGATAAAGAGCAGGTAGATCTAAGGGAGCAGCGAAAAGATATCTTTGCCTGTCCACTGTACATGGGAGCATATGAGTTTGAGGATCCGGCCTTTGCTGATTGGGAAGGAAATGTCTGGATGTGTATCTGCTCTCATGAGCAAAGCTTTTCAATGGGTATAACGGAAGAAAATTATAAAGAATTTGAGAAAATGAATATTAGACATTTTAAATGATATAAGGAATGCGGGAGACAGCTTTAGCTACGATAGAAGTCATAGCAGCAGAACCCGCATATTTATTATATTTCTTAATAATCCTTAAGAAATAAATACCTATATTGACTATATGATGCTTTGGGCATAAACTGAAATCAGAATAACTGATGTAATGAAATAGGGAGGTTAAATTATGGGCGACTTTATAACTGTTTTGATGTACGCCTCGATGGTGTCAGGTTTTGTATTTCCTTTGTCACTGATCGGGTCAATCAAAAATGACAGCTTTGCTGGAACTGTCCTGTCAAGCATCACCATGGGAATCATCGTGATGACGTTGGTTCTGCTGCATTCATAGAGGCGAAACGACATGAAATGATAGGCACCGAACCCGCGAAATTCTTAATAATTCTTAAGTTTGCCTTACCCCTATTGACGAAGCTGAATTATCGGAATAAACTGATAAATAAAGTAGGTGTGACTTTGTTCTATTTAAATATTATAAATTGGACTTCACTTAGAGGGGTAATACGCTATGGATAAGAGAAAGATTTTGATAAGAGCAGGGGTTCTCGTTCTCGTTATTGTTGGTGTGATTGTCTGCGGTATCCTGTCAGTGAAGAGCAACGGCCTCTTTGCAGAGAGCAAAGACGGGTTGTGGAAGGCCTATATCGTGAAAGACAGGGTTAATCCTGCAGGTGGATACCAAGGTTATCTATTTTATTACGGCAACCATCAGGGGGATATTGGTGAAATCAGTATTGAATGCCTGGCAAATACAGATAGAGAGACTAGCCTCCTCAAAGCGGGAAGTCACAACTTGGGACCCATTGAAAGTCTGTTAGTTGGCAACGCAAATAGAGAGGGGTACGCCTTTCAAGAGACAAAATTTAAAAAGATGAAAGGCAGTTCTCTTGGTATTGTCTGGAATGATAGTGGCGAAGAACGCTACTCAAGTTTAACCTTTTAAGGAGATTTAATGAATGTTTGAATTATTTGGAGTTATTTTTACGATTGCGCCACTAGTCGCTTCCATTATCGCGGCAGTGTATGCTTACAAAGCTTACGAACTTGTAAAGCTGGAGCGGGATATCAGGATTGCAAGAGAGAAGGCAGAGCAGAATGAGAGTACAGAAGCATAACGTTATGATCCTTATCGCGTCGTTGCAAAGATTGAGGAAAAAGAGGATTATCAAAGTGTAGAGAAAGGCGACCTCTTCCAACTGAGATTTATGATTGGTTAGAACAAGCCGCTGAGCGAATATATATTTTACCATTGAATGCAGCCGCGCTATTGACCCGGCTGTTTTTTGTAGGTACAATGAATAGAAATACTACAGAAAATGAGGTTGAGCGGATGGACGTGAACATGACAGCAGAAGAATTTTGCCGCTATGTCTGGCAAAAATATCTTGTAGAGAGAAGATATGACATAATGGACGAAGTGATTGACGAACAAATCAGTGTGATAGGAACAGGTGCTCACGAAATGTGCCCTAATGTAGAGTCATTTATAACCTCCATCACCCGGGAAAGTCAGGAATGGGACGGCGCTTTCATCATCAAAGATCAGTGGTATCAGGCAACGGAACTATCTAAGTCCCTATTTTTGGTAATCGGTGAGTTAGCAGTGAAAGAAAATGGAGGAGACGGCATTTTGTATGATATGAGATTTCGTTTTACCATGGTCTTACGGAAAACGGCGACAGGTTGGAAACTGCTGCATGTGCATCAGTCTGTGCCAGACGCTAACCAAGCTCGCGATGAATTCTTTCCCCACCGCATGGTTGAAGAGAGCAGCCGCCAGATTATCTACAATCTGCGTCACGATACGATGACAGGTCTTTTAAATAGACTTTATTTGAAAGAAATCGTTAATCGGGCTATGGCAGAAGAAGCGGCGGGCAAGATGCTGATGATGGATATTGATGATTTTAAGCGTCTGAACGACCATTATGGACATCCCTTTGGGGACAAGGTTTTGATCCTTTTCGCACAAAGCCTGAAGACGTCCTTTCCGCAGGCGATGATTGGCCGAATTGGCGGTGACGAGTTTATCGTCTATCTTCCAGGTAGGTCAGACACAGTTAGAGAACAGATTGATAGGCTGCTCCAGGATTGGAAAGAAAGCCAAGGCGTTTTGGCGTTGCCACAGCAAGTGACAATCAGCGTTGGCATTGCCGAAGTGCCAAAGGATGGGAACAACTACGAAGCTGTCTGGCAAAAAGCAGACAAGGCTCTTTATCAGGCAAAAGAAAATGGGAAAGCGCAGATTGCAGGACTGGAATAATAAAAGAGCTGCGAAAAACAGATGACGTATGCCAGGAAAATACAGCCGAATATTCTAACTATTCAAAAAGCCATTGTGTGACAGTGGCTTTTTTGTTATAATGGTTTCAACAGTCTTGGCGGCTTCGCCGAGAGGAAGAAACCATTGAATTACGGCATGCGATTCTAAATTCAGAGGAACTGCCGCAGTATAATGGTTTCAACAGTCTTGGCGGCTTCGCCGAGAGGAAGAAACCATTGAACTACGGCGTGCGATTTTAAGCTCAGAGGAATTGTCGCAGTATAATGGTTTCAACAGTCCGGGCGGCTTCGCCGCAAGGGAAGAACCATTAAGTGGCTGCCGTAAATTAAAAGTAGGAGGTCTTATTGATGAAAGGCTATACAAGCGAAACTATTAGAAACGTTGCTTTACTTGGACATGGTGGATGTGGTAAAACTACATTCTTGGAATCAGCACTCATGGCAACAGGGGTAATCAAGAAGCTGGGTAAGGTGGAAGATGGAAATACCGTTTCCGACTATGACAAGATGGAGATTGAAAAAGGATATTCAATTAATACTTCCGTCGTTCCAATTGAATGGAAAGACAGCAAGATCAATTTTATAGATACACCGGGTTACTTTGACTTTGTTGGAGAAGTAAACGCCGCACTGCGAGCTGCAGAAGCCGCAGTGATTTTGGTAGATGCAGGATCAGGCATTCAGGTAGGTACAGAGGCTGCTTGGGATGCATGCGAAAGATACAAGACGCCGCGATTCATCGTTATCAACAAAAGAGATAAAGATGAGTTTGACTTCTATAAGACCTTTGATGAGTTAAAGGCAAAATTCGGCGAAACACTGATTCCGTTCAGTTGGCCGCTGTCAGCAGAGATTGACGAAGAACTGAAAGAGGCCATCGCTATGGCCGATGACGAACTGATGGAAAAATACTTCAACGGAGACGATTTCTCCGATGAAGAGATAAAGAATGGATTGGTAAAAGGCATTTCTGAAGGTGTCATCGTTCCGGTATGCTCTTCAGCGTTCCAATTGGGTGAAGGTATCGAGGGCCTCTTAGACCTTCTGCTTACATATGTTCCTACACCGCTGCAGCATGGACCGTATGCGGGATTCAACGATGACAATGAACCAGTTGAAAGATTGTCCGTTACAGATGCACCGATGTCAGCCTTTGTCTTCAAAACCATCGTCGACCCATTTGTCGGAAAGATTTCCATCATGAAGGTCGTTACCGGTAAGATCAACTCGGGCACAGAAGTCCTCAACGAGAGAACTGGCAAAGCCGAGAAATTGGGCAAGCTGTTCTTCCTCAGAGGTAAAGAACAGTTAGAACTGAACTATGCAGAAGCAGGCGATATCGTCGCAGTGGCAAAATTACAGTACACTCTGTCAGGAGACACCCTCTGCGATAAGAATGATGAAATCAGATATTTACCGCTGGATTTCCCATCGCCAACCTATTTCGTTGCTATTGAAGCTGCTGACAAAGCAGACGAGGAGAAAATGGGTTCAGGTCTTTCAAGACTGAGAGAAGAAGATCCGTCTTTTGTAGTAGAAAGAAATGCAGAAACGCATCAGACGCTTTTAGGCGGACAGGGTGACATCCAACTTGGCATCATCATGGCGAAACTGAAGGATAGATTCGGTGTTAACGTCAAAGTCGTTCCGCAGAAGATTGCATATAGAGAAACTATCAAAGGCACGTCCGACGTACAGGGTAAACACAAGAAACAGTCAGGCGGTGCCGGCCAATATGGTGACGTACATATCAAATTCTCACCATCTGCGCAGGAATTCGAGTTCTCAGAAGAGCTGTTCGGCGGTTCCATTCCGAAGAACTACGTTCCGGCTGTAGAAAAGGGTCTGATTGAAAGCATGCAGAAAGGCCCTCTTGCAGGATGCAAGGTAGTAAACGTCAAAGCTGTGCTCTATGATGGATCCTACCACGATGTGGACTCCAACGAAGTATCCTTTAAGATTGCTGCATCGCTGGCTTTCAAGAAAGGTATCGTAGAAGCAAAGCCGTGTCTGTTAGAGCCGATCATGCATATGGAAATCTATGTGCCTGACGATTACATGGGCGACGTCATGGGCGACATGAACAAGAGAAGAGGAAAGATTCTCGGTATGGAGCCGCAGACCAACGGCGGACAGAAGCTGCTGGCAGAAGCGCCGCAGGCAGAGCTTTTCGATTATGCTCTTGGACTTCGCTCTATGACCCAGGGCAGAGGAAGCTTTGAATTGAAATTCGATAGATACGAAGAAGTTCCTAAGATGATTGCAGATAAGATCATCGCAGAACATCAGGCGGAATAATCAATAACGAAACACAGGGAGTTGCTGTATTACACAGCAGCTCCTTTTTTCGTGCAATCTTGTTCATATTGTGAAATCTGTGGTAATTTATGAGAATTGTTAGAAAAATCTTGACCTTTAAAATCGGTTGGCTTATAATAGCCAAAATTCACCATAGGAACATAACGTTCACAATATGAACAGCGATGTAAAACGGGAAGGAGGTAATTGATGAAGAAAGCAAAGCGACTATGTGAAGGCGATACTATCGGCATTGTGTCGCCAGCCAGCCCTTCTGAAAATAAGAGTGAGGTGACAAGAGGCATTGAAACGCTGGAGGCGATGGGCTATCAAGTCAAAGTCGGGCGCAATGTCAATAAGAGAAAGGGCTTTGTTGCAGCCACCGAAGAGGAACGGGCCGAAGACATCAACCAGATGTTCAGAGATGACACTGTTGATGCCATCTTTGTCACCCAGGGAGGTTATGGATCTGCCCAGCTTTTTGACAAACTGAACTTCAATGCCATTGCCAGCAATCCGAAGATTTTTACGGGTTTCAGTGATATCACATCCCTGCATCTGGCGATGAACAAAATGGCAGGACTTGTCACCTTTCACGGGCCGGGCATGGCGAGATTCAACAAAGAGGATTTGACGCCTTATACGGAGAAGCAGTTTTTTAAGGCGCTGGAAAGTACGGAACCTTTGGGAGAGATCCCTTTAGCCGATGAGAAAAAGTGGCTCAATCCCATAGGAAAGGGGAAGTGCCAGGGGACGTTGATCGGCGGGAATCTGACGCTGATCTGCGCAAGCCTGGGCACGCCTTATGAAATCGAGACGAAGGGGCGTATTCTGCTCATCGAAGATGTGGATACGGAACCCTGGATCTTCGACCACATGCTGTGTCATCTGAGAAATGCAGGCAAACTGCAGGAAGCGGCGGGCATCATAGTGGGGGAATGCAAGAACTGTGTTCCATTCAAATATGAGCCAGGATTCCTTGTAGATACCAGCCTGGAAGATGTTTTGGAGTATTATCTCAGCCCTCTGGGCATCCCTGTCTTATACGGGCTGCCTTTAGGTCATACCGATGACCTTGCCACCATCCCCTTAGGTGTCCTGGCAGAACTGGATTGCGGACAGAAAACCTTCCGCATTCTCGAAAACGGAGTTGTTTAATAAAAAGGAGAAGAACGATGAAAAGAATGAGCAAATTAGCATTGGCGCTGGTACTTGTACTGGCCATGTCAGCAGGTTTTTCCGCCTGTGGCGGCGGAGGCGACTTTGATGCGTCAACCATGACCATCGGGTCCAGCACCAGCGTGGATACCCTGAATCCCCTGTCTTCCTATGAGCAGCAGTCTTTTGAGATCATCGCCCTGGTATATGATCCCCTGGTCAGATATGATAAAGAGCTGAACCCGTCTCCGGCACTGGCCGACGACTGGAAAGTCAGCAAGGACGAGAAGACCTGGACCTTCCATCTGAACAAAGACGCCAAATGGCATGACGGCGAGCCGGTCACCTCGGAAGACGTCAAATATACATACGAGCTGATGCTGGATACCGGACTGGGCTATATGTATTCCAGCTATCTGGAAGGTATTACAGACATTACCTGTCCAGATGAACAGACCGTGGTGATGAAGACCAAATTGCCAAAGGCCAACATGCTGATGAATACCACGCCGATTATGCCGAAGCACGTTTGGGAGAAGGTGAAAAAAGAAGAGCTGGAAACCTGGGACAATGGAGAAATGATCGGCAGCGGCCCTTATAAACTGGTATCCAATGAAAACGGCATTGTAAAGGTCAGCAAGAACGAAGCATATTATCGCGAAAAACCGGCAGTAGAAAACTACGTGTTTGTCGAGTACAAGAATACGGACTCCTTGGCACAGGCGCTGAAGGTAGGCGAAATAGACGCTGCTGTCAACCTGTCGGCAACCCAGTATTCACAGCTTGAGGATGAAGAGAACGTAACCGTCATCTCTGGAGAAGTGCAGGGATTTATGCAGGTGGGCATCAACTGCTCAGAAGATCCATCCTCAAAAGGAAATCCACTGCTGAAGGATGCAGAGGTTAGAAAAGCTATCGAATATGCTACCGATAAACAGAATATCATCGATATGGCCTACCAGGGACATGGAACAGAAGGGACGACCATGCTCAACGCCAGCGATCCATATCACTATGCGCCTAAAGGCGAGGAACTGAGAAGCTATAATATAAAGAAAGCGGAGAAGCTGCTGGATGACGCCGGATACAAAGACAGCGATGGAGACGGCATCAGAGAAGATGGAGACGGCAACAAGCTGTCCTTCGAATTTATCAACATCGGAGATAACAGTGCAGAGGTAAAGTCGGGACAGCTGATTGCATCCACCTGCAAGGAAGCCGGTATCGAAATCAATCTGAAGACCATGGACAGCGGCGCCCTGCAGGATGCCATTACGGCAGCAGATTACGACATGTTCATGTGGGGCTGGGGCGGAGATTATGATCCGACCGTCATGATGGGCATTTTGACCACAGCACAGATCGGCAGTAATAATGAATCACAGTGGTCCAACAAAAAATATGACCAGCTTTACGCACAGCAGCAGACAGAGATGGACAAAGAGAAGCGAATCGCGCTGGTTCAGGAGATGGAAAAAATCGCTTACGACGAAGCGCCGTACATCATCCTCTTATATGATAACAATATCCAGGGCTACAGAAGTGATCGCTGGACAGGCATCGAACAGGTTCCGGAAAAGGGCACCTACTACTTTAACATGACCATCGAAAACTACATCAACGCAGCGCCTGTCAAATAAGAAAGAGGCAAACAATGAAAAACAGCAGCGTAATTCGAAAGATACTATATGCTCTGATTACCATTTTGGCGGTAATCATCTTCAATTACTTTCTCTTCAGAGTTCTGCCGGGTGATCCGATCTCCATGATTATGAGAAATCCGAAAGCGTCGGAGGCTTCTATCGAGGCCATCCGCGCTTCCTACGGGCTGGATCTGCCCTGGTACAGTCAATTTGTAGTGTATCTGAAGGGATTGTTTACAGGAGACTTCGGCACGTCCTTTGTCTACAAAGCACCTGTCATGGAAGTTATCGGCGCCAAGATTCTGCCTACCGTGGTGATGCTGGGACTGGCGGAGATTGTCGCCATCATCGTCGGCATTTTCCTGGGTATCATGGCGGCATGGAAGAGGGGTTCAAAACTGGACGTAGGTACTCTGAGTTTTTCTCTGATTACCTACTCCATGCCTACCTTCTGGCTGGGCATGATCATGGTAGTCATCTTTGCAGTCAATCTCAGATGGCTGCCCATCAGCGGCATGACCACCGCCGGCATGGTCTATTCCTCGAGCATGGAGATGATCGCAGACATGGCAGCCCATTTGATTCTTCCTGTTATCACCATGAGTATCCTTTTGATCGGCGAATATGCGCTGACCATGCGGAACACTTTGATCGACGTTTTGTCAGAAGATTACATCACGACGGCGAGAGCAAAGGGCTTTCGGGAGAAATATGTCCTGCGAAAACACGCAATGCCCAACGCCATGCTGCCAATGGTGACGATTATCGCCATCAATCTGGGGCTGGTCATCGGCGGTGCAGTACAGATAGAGACGATCTTCTCCTGGCCGGGAATCGGCAACCTGATGTACGAGGCCCTTTCCGCCAGAGACTATCCAGTGCTGCAGGGGATTTTCCTTCTCGTTACCGTCTGTGTCGTCTTAGCGAACCTGATCACGGATTTGATCTACGACAGGATTGACCCAAGAGTAAGAAATTAGGAGGCGGACCATGAGTGTGAGCAACAATGTACAGAAAAACAAAAAATCAAAAGAAATCTGGCAGTCCGTCCGGCAGAACAAAATGGCTATGGTGGGCCTGGTTACACTGGCAGTCTTTGTCTTGATTGCAATCTTCGGACCAATCCTCGTGCCTTTTTCGACCCAGGAGTTTGGCGGCATGGGGGACGTTCTCAGACCACCCGGCGGCGACCATCTTCTGGGAACCGATGATATGGGCAGGGACGTCCTGGCGAACCTGATGGCAGGTGCGAGGATTTCCCTCCTGATCGGAGGCGTGGCTACGATTATCTCTATGGCAATCGGCACTTTGGTCGGCATTTCCGCCGGTTATTTCGGCGGAGCTGTGGATAACGTACTGATGCGTCTGACCGACTTCTTTCTGGTCATACCGTGGCTGCCGCTGATGATGGTGCTGGCAGCAATCCTGGGAACGAGCATCTGGAATATCATACTGGTCATCGGTGTGACCAGTTGGGCAGGTACGGCCAGAGTGGTGAGAGCGCAGACACTGTCTGTCAAAGAGCGGCAGTTTGTAGAACGAACCCTATCCCTGGGTGCGGGAAACTGGCATATCATGTGGAAACACATCCTGCCGAATGTCTTCCCTCTGGTCTTTGCCAATACCGTCCTCATTGCAGCGACAGCCATCACCTCAGAAACTACCCTGAGCTTTTTGGGACTAGGCGATACGACCACGGCCAGCTGGGGCATGATGCTCCACTACGCTTTCGAGTGCGGCGCCACGGGACTTGGCGCTTATTGGTATTACCTGCCGCCTGGAATCTGCGTCATCGCAGTCGTACTGGCATTTACACTGCTGGGTTACGCCTTTGATGAAATCCTCAATCCTAAGCTGAAAGAGAGGTAGACGAGATGAAGCTATTAGAAGTAAAGAATATAAAGACCTATTTTGATACCTCCAAAGGGCAGCTGAAAGCGGTCGATGATGTCAGCTTTGATTTAGACTATGGAGAAGCCCTGGGTCTGGTGGGTGAATCCGGCTGCGGCAAGACCACCAGTGCCCTGTCTATCTGCAGGCTTTTGCCGAAAGAGGGCAAGGTCTGCGGCGGAGAGATTCTTCTCGAGGGCAGTGATCTTGCGAAACTTTCCGATGATGAAATCCGGCGTCATCGCTGGAAAGATATTTCCGTCATCTTTCAGGGTGCTATGAACGCCCTCAACCCGGTCATGAACATCGGCGATCAAATCGCGGAAGCCGTCATGCTTCACGATGGGCTGTTAAAGGCGGACGCACTGAAGAGGGCGGGGGACCTTCTGGAACTGGTGGAAATCTCCAGAGGCCGCGTTGCCAACTATCCTCATGAATTCAGCGGCGGCATGAAACAGAGGGTTATGATTGCCATGGCCCTGGCCTGCAATCCCAAGGTAGTCATCGGAGACGAGCCGACCACAGCGCTGGACGTCATGGTGCAGGCACAGATCCTGAACCTGTTGGAGAAGCTGAGAAAGGAACTGAACATGGGGCTGATTCTCATCACTCACGACCTTTCCATTTTGGGAGAGACCTGTGACAAGATCGCCGTCATGTATGCAGGAAAAATCGTAGAGAGCGGAACCGTAGCTGATATCTTTGAAAACGCCAAGCACCCGTATACCAAGAAGCTGATCGGCTGTTTCCCTAATGTGGAAAAAGAGAAACGGATTCCGGACGGCATCAAAGGCGCGCCGGCAAATATGCTGCATCCGCCTGCAGGCTGCCCATTCCATCCGAGATGCGAAATGGCAGTAGAGCAATGCAGGGTGGAAGTTCCACAGCAGAAAAAGGCAGGCACAAGCCATCAAGTGGCATGCCATCTGGCGGAGGTGTAAAATGGCAAAAGAAAATGCATATATAGTAGAAGTAAAAGACCTTCAGGTATATTTTGATATCGACAAGAGAAAATTTGCCAAGAAGGACCGCAAGGTGGTCAGAGCCGTGGACGGTGTCAGCTTTGGCATCAGAGAAGGAGAAATTTTGTCTCTGGTTGGTGAGAGCGGCAGTGGAAAGACCACGACGGGGAAGGCAATCCTGGATCTTGCACCGGCCACGGGCGGGGAGATTTTCTTCGAGGGCAGACCTCTGGACAGAAGCAAAAACGGTCTGAAAGCCTTTCGCAAGGAGGCGCAGATGGTGTTTCAGGACCCTTATCAATCGCTGAACCCGAGAAACAGGATCATCGATTTGGTAGCGGAGCCTTTGGATGTCAATCATCTGGTACATTCTCCCGAAGAACGTCTGGAAAAAGTGAAACAGGCGTTGGAACAGGCGGGGCTGTCTCCTGCGGAGGAGTATCTGTACCGCTACCCTTACGAGCTTTCCGGCGGCCAACGGCAGCGTGTGGTCATCGCCGGGGCGATCATCATGGAACCAAAGTTCGTGGTGGCAGATGAGCCGATTTCTATGCTGGATGCTTCTGTGCGTACGGGAATATTGAAACTTTTGCTTGGACTGCGGGACGAAAAAGGACTCTCTTATCTCTTTATCACCCACGATCTTTCTCTTGCCTGGCTGATTTCTGATCGAATCGCCATCATGTATCTGGGGCAGATTATGGAAATCGGCAGCGCAGATCAGATCATCAAAGGCGGGGTGCATCCCTACACCAAGGCGCTGACGGCCATCATGCCCATACCGGGCGTCAACAAGAATAGAAAGCGGGAAGTGCTGCAGGGAGAGACGCCTAACGCCAGCATCGAAATAGCAGGGTGCAAGTTTGCCAGCAGGTGCCCTGAAGCTTCGGAAGAATGCTTTGAGAAACAGCCGGTTCTGGAAGAGATAGAAGCGGGACATTTTGCGGCCTGCCTGAAGTGCGGGAGGCAAGGTCTATGAGGAACAAGATTGACAGCTACATCAAAGCCAGACGCAGCGAGATGATAGAGGACATCCTGGAACTGATCAGAATCAAAAGCATCAACGGGTGCGCAGCGGAGAACACCGAGGCGCTGAACCTGTTTCTGCAGAAGGCAGAAGCCATGGGGTTTAAGACCATGAAAACTTCCACAGGCGATGTGGGCATCGTCGAGCTGGGCAGCGGTGACCAGACTCTGGGAATTTTGGTGCATATGGACGTGGTCGGTATCGGCGATACGGACAAGTGGACTTATCCGCCCTTTGAAGGGCGCGTCGCCAAGGGGTTCCTATGGGGAAGAGGCGTAGTGGACGACAAAGGCCCTGCGGTCATGTGTCTCTATGCGCTGAAAGCGATTAAAGAGCTGGAAATCCCGCTGAACAAGAGAGTCTGGCTCATCGTCGGTACTTCCGAAGAGGCAGAATGGACCGACATCGCCAGCTTTAAGAAAGAATTTCCTGTGCCCGATTTCGGTTTCTCTCCCGATGGCGATTTCCCGATTTATAACAGTGAAAAGGGCTACTGCGATGTGCAGATGCGCTTTACGGAGCCCTGCATTGACATTTTGGAAAAGCTGGATTCTGGGGACAGTCCTAACACCATTCCTTCCCGGGCGGAAGTGAAGATCAGAAATCAGGAGAACCTGGTCTTTCACGGGATTTCCTGTCACAGCTCGGCGCCGGCCATTGGCATCAACGCCATCTCCAAAATGGCGGTGGAGCTGGGCTATCGGACAGAGTTCAACTTTATCCGTTTCCTCAACGATTTTCTGGCAAAGGATTATAACGGTGAAAAACTAGGCATGGATAAAAATGTGCATGCTGATCTGACGCCGACCCAGCGCAGCATCATCGTGCCGACGATTTTGAAGCGGGAAGGTGACAAGGTGCTGCTCAATGTCAACGTGCGATCTTGCACCGGTGTCAGCAAAGAAGATGTCATTGCAGCTTTTATGCGGCAAAAGGAAAAATATTCTTTTGAGATGGAACTGTATGACTTTTTGGAACCCATGTTTGTCGATGAGAAAGAGGAGTTCTTACAGGTGATGGCAGAGGTGTACGCGGAGTACGGATATGAGAGCAGCTTTCAGAGCGCTCTGGGTACGTCCTACGCAAAGTCCATGGAACATTTTGTCAGCTTTGGCCCGGTGTTTCAGACAGAACCCAGCTGTGCCCATATGGAAGATGAGAGGATGAGCATCACGGCGATGATTACAGCGACCCAGATTTACACCACCTACATTGCCACGATGGCAAGCCCCATCGGCGGCATCCGTAAAAATGCGGAGAAGATGACCAGCTTGGAGAAAGCATTGTTCCTACTGAGCCTGTTTACAGATCCGCCATACCATTACGACGTACCGGGACTGGTGGAACTGACTGGCATGAATCGAACGACAGTCTATCGAAACCTGTCCACTTTGGAGAAGGCAGGACTTTTACAGAAAGATCCGACGACAAAGGCCTATTCCTTAGGCCCACTGGCAGAAAAGATGGGGGAAAAAGCAAATGACATTAGAACGTGATAAGATGATAAGAGACTTGAAGGGACTGATCGACATCCCCAGCATCTCCTCGGACAAAGCTGCTGTAGAGGAGGCTTTGGACTATGTGCTGAAACTGGGCGAGCAGATGGGCATGCGATGTGAAAAAGTCGCAGATGGGCAGGTAGGTATCATTGAAATCGGCCAGGGCGACGAAACCTTTGGCATCCTGACCCATGTGGATGTGGTGAATGCCGGCAGAGAGGAACTTTGGAAAAGTCCGCCTTTTGCCTGCGAAGTGCGCGATGGAAACCTCTATGGCCGCGGCGCCATTGATGACAAGGGACCGACGGTGGCTGTCTTATATGCCATGGGCGCTGCCATGGAAAACGGAAAGCCTTTTCACAAGACGGTCAGGCTCATTGTCGGTACCCAGGAAGAGACGGAATGGACCGACATGGATTGTTATACGGAGCACTATCCTCTGCCCGACTACGGGTTTACACCTGACGGTGATTTCCCCATTGGAAACGTGGAGAAGGGGTGCATGGATGTCACCCTGCGATTTCCTGTCGCTTTGGTGGATGAAGCGTCTCCGCAGATTGTCGGGCTTGAGGCCGGTACGGCATTTAATATCGTGCCGGACAGCTGCAGCGCATTGCTTTCAGATGGCAGGGTGATCGTGACGGAGGGAAAGGCGGTTCATACCTGCGCACCGGAAAAAGGAGAGAACGCTATTTTTCAAATGCCGGACCTGCTCGAAGGTGTGACTCCCAACGGGTTTTCGCAAGTTTTGGAAATGGTGACGGAGTTCTTTTCTGACTGCACCGCGCCGAAATTGGGGCTGAGGACGAAGGAAGAGTATTTTGCAGGTGAATTTATACATCGAACAGTCTTTACTCCTGTGCTGATCAGAACGTCAGGAAGTTTTGTTGAGGTGGGCATCAACGTCCGTTTCGCATATACGACCACGGAAGATGAGCTTTTGCGTGCTTTCAGACGATTATGCGAAGAATATGAAGGGGAGATTGCCTGCGTTACTTCGCTGCCCGCTGTCTTCGTCAGCAGAAATACCCCATTCCTGGAGGTATTAGCCACGGCTTATGAGGAGGCGACGGGGCTTAACCCCGACTTCGTCCTCGGTTACGGCGGTTCCTATGCGAAAGCCATGCCGGGCATCGTCAGCTTTGGGCCGATCCTTCCGGGGATGAAGGATTGCTGCCATGAGGAAAATGAATACATTCCGCTGAAGGCACTGGAGAAAAACTGTGAAATTTATTATAGAGCGATTGAGGGAATCGCCCAGTGCGAGAAGTCTTTTCGCAGATAGATCATAAGGGTGCCTGATGATCGGATATGCGTAACAGGACTGCATGAATCATCCAGTTACCCTCTATTACCGTAAAAAATGCAAAAACACCTAAAAAATCCGATGACCGTAAAGAGCGCCCTCTGCGGTAGGAGCTGTAACCGTTGAAATTTCGTTATGCGTTTAGCTGAAACCGATGTTGCAGCCTCTTGGCGCCTGAGCTTTTTAGGTGTTTTTGATCAAATGAAAGGTAAATCATTTCTCGATAGTGCTTTTGGGGAATTTCTACTGTGACCTATTTGAGACAAGAAAGCGCATAACTGAAAGGACTTTGCCGCAGAAAATTTGCCCAAAACCGTTGACAAAGGCAATAAAAGAGCATATACTAAGATAACAAGTAAAAAGAGATATTCACAAGAGCAAACCCGTTGAAAGACGGTGACGCAAAGCTACAGGGGCTAAGCCGCAAGGTATGCCAGCCAGTTGCCGTATTATGTATGATATGTATCGATATCTAATATATATAAACAACGGTCATTTAGTGAATTCTCTGAATGATTTTTTTAATTTAAAAGAATATTAGCAAACCTGGGGAAACTCAGCGACGCAAAGCTATAGGGTCTAAAGCGAAAAGCATGACAGCCAGTTGCCATTGAGATGATCAATGTAATGTATGAGAGCGTTCTTACAAACATCAGAACCTCCTTCGGAATGTGGCTGCTTTAGACGAAGCAGTTTTTTTATTTTGAATGATTCGGAGGATAGAAATGATGTTAAAGAGAACACTGAGAGTTTTCATAACGATAATATTAACTTTAGCCCTGACGACAGGTTTGGTATTGGCTATGACAGAAGATGCAAACGCTGCCACAGTATCCATGAAGACGATTCCTGCTACTTCAGCAAAGGCAGACAGCAGAGTCGTCAACGCATTTGTTGAGTTAGGCTTTACCGTCAAATACAACAAGAACTTAGGTTATGCCGGTGTATTCAGCGTAGCAGATCATGCCATCCATCTAAAGACGAGAAACAAGACGAATACACTTCACGAGATGGGTCATTTTGTTTCCAGACTGCAGAATGGTGCAGATGAGACATCTGAGTTCGTGAAGATTTACAAATCCGAAAAGAAAAAGTACAACGGCACACAAAAGTCATATATAACGAAGAACAGCAAAGAATACTTCGCACAGTCTTTTGCAGAATACACACAGAACCCAAGTAAGCTGAAGAAAAGCAGACCAAAGACTTACAAATATGTGAAAACGCAGGTTGACACCATCGAGCAGCAGGACGTTGACAATATGTACAGCGCTTATGGATGGGCTTGGTAAGAGAACAGGCAAATTGATATGATGACAATTGAAGTTGAGCAGATGATTTCTGCTCGGCTTTTTTATTATAGAGGAAATAGCAAAGAACGTACCTTACGAAGAGTCGTTTCTTGTGGGCGACATGTGAAAACAGGAATCTTTGATTCGGTCATTTAGCGTTTTTTAGCGCCATAAAAATATAACCTATCACCGTAAGATTTCTTTGATATATGGAACGATCAATCAGTATGGCTTAAAACTCTGTGGACAAACCCACAGTGTTTTGTTATCATGAAGGAAATATCGTCCGAGTTTTTATACTCAATGTAAGGAACGGATGTTTACGAAAGGGGAAATCAAAACAATTATGGCAAAGAAGAGCAAGACCGTATTTGTCTGTCAGGAGTGCGGTTACGAGAGCCCGAAATGGATGGGGCAGTGCATCTGTGGAGCCTGGAACTCCATGGTGGAAGAGAAAGTGGTAGATGCGCCGCAAAACGATACCAGGAGGCGGACCAGCGCAGAGGCAAAACCATCCAGGCTAAAAGAAGTCGGCTCCGGTGATTACATCCGCATTGACACGGGGATTGGCGAACTGAACCGAGTTTTAGGCGGAGGACTAGTCCGTGGATCGCTGACTTTGATTTCAGGGGAGCCGGGAATCGGCAAATCTACTATGATTATACAGGCGGCAGCGAATCTGGCCAAATCGCAGGGAACCGTCCTCTATGTATCTGGAGAAGAATCAGAAGAACAGATCAAGATGAGAGCAGACCGCGTCTGCCCTGATC
This sequence comes from Emergencia timonensis, assembly GCF_900086585.1. Classification (GTDB taxonomy): domain Bacteria; phylum Bacillota; class Clostridia; order Peptostreptococcales; family Anaerovoracaceae; genus Senimuribacter; species Senimuribacter timonensis. The sequence goes on along the minus strand of NZ_FLKM01000008.1, from coordinate 107,249 downwards.
TCAGTGAAGATTTGTATATTTTGGCAGAGACCAATATGGAGAACATTACGGCAGTGTGCGAAAATTTAAAGCCCAAGTTCCTAGTCATCGACTCTATCCAGACGATGTACACGCAGACCCTGGATTCTGTCCCTGGCAGCGTATCCCAGGTCAGAGATATCGGCAATCAGCTGATGAAGCTGGGAAAGACCAATGATATCCCTATCTTTATCGTGGCCCATGTGACCAAAAATGGAGAGCTGGCAGGACCGAAAATTGTTGAGCATCTGGTAGACTGTGTACTCAACTTTACGGGTGAGAGGGACCATGACCTGAGGATATTGAGAGCATATAAAAACAGGTTTGGTACGACCAGCGAAATCGGAGCCTTCCAAATGGAGGAAGGCGGCCTGATCGAAATTGAAAATCTGTCAGGAACTTTTCTCGAGAGTACGGAGACCAGCGCAGAGGGTTCTATTATTACGGCTGTATACGAAGGAAGCCGGCCGGTTTTATTCGAAATACAAGCGCTGACAGCGCCTGCCAACGTGGGATTTGCCAGGAGAACATCGGTCGGTGTAGATTATCAGAGGCTCAACATGATTCTCGCCGTCTTAGAGAAAAAAGTCGGCATGACCATGATTAATCAAGACGTTTATGTCAATGTAGTAGGCGGCATGAAGCCGGACAGCACTTCCGTCGATTTGGGGGTGGCTCTGGCGGTCTATTCCTCTATCAGAGACGTCACCTGTCAGAAGAGAACCATTGTGATCGGAGAAGTGGGACTGACAGGCGATCTCAGATCTGTCCAGAATGCAGATAAGATTGTAACAGAGGCGGGGAGAATGGGATACGAACAGATTATCATGCCAAAGAAAAATGCAGATAAATTGGATGGGAAAGTTCGGCAGGGACAATGCAGGATTGTCGGCGCAAAAAACATCTATGACGCCATCAATGCCTTTAAAGGAGAATAAAAAGCGCGGCTTCTCTATGAAGCCGCGCTTTTTCATAACATAGGGAATATCGAACTCACCAATGTTATGATGACTGCCGCGGGCAGAATTCTTATTTTTTAAGTTTTACTGTATCCATCTCAAACCAGAAGGTACTGCCTTTGCCTAGTTTGCTGTTAACTCCGTAATTTGCTTTGTGGAGGGTCAATATCTCTTTGACGATGGAGAGACCCAAACCGCTGCCGTCCGTAGGCCTGACGTGATGAGTGCTGGATTTGTAATATCGCTCCCATACGTGGTTGATTTCGTCGGGTGCAATGCCGGCTCCGTGATCGATGACTTCACAACGTACTTTTCGACTGGACTTTTTAATGTTGACGATGATTTCTTTGTCTTCCCCGCCATATTTGACAGCATTGTTAATCAAGTTGGATAACACCTGTTTTATCTTTGTCTCGTCGCCGTTGACGATGACAGCGACAGGGCAATGAAACTTGAAGTGATAACCCTCTTTTTCTGCTAAAATCTCAAAGGATGCCAGGATCGTTTCGGCTGTCTTCTTGAGATCAAAGTTGGAGCGCTCTAACTTGATACTCTTGGACTGCATCTTTGACATATTGAGCATGTCGTTGACCAAAGTGTTTAACCGGTCTGTTTCGTCGATAATGACGCCCAGATGCGCTTCTCTCTTCGGCGGGTTATCGCCAGAAAGATCGCGAATCATTTCGGCATAAGACTTGATCATGGTCAATGGCGTCCGCAAATCGTGAGAGACGTTGGCAATCAAATCCTTTTGATACATGTCAGTCTTTTCTAGTTCCCTGGACGCATTGGTCAATGTATCAGCAAGTTCAGTAATCTCCGAATAGTGACCGCCCTTGAACTTGACACCGTAATGCCCTTTTCCCATCTCTGCCGCAGAATTTGTAATTTCCTTGATTGGCTTGGATATTCGGCTTGCCAGATACAGAGCCAATGTCAAAGCTAAGAGGGCTGCGATCACAGTGATGTACACAAGCTGTGCGCGCAGGATAGAAATCGTAGATTTGACTGGATATAGTGGAGATACGATGTAGACGATATAGCTGTTCGCTTTATTTTCGTCTTCGTCAAAACTGCTGGTTACTTTGCTCAGGTAACGGGCGTAGGAGAAAATGCGCATTCCGTTTTCTTCCTTTTGTGAAAGGATTGAAGCTTTCCCCAGAGGACTGATCTCCAGCTGTGCCCGCAGCTCTTGAATCTGCAGGCTGTATCGATAAAGCTGTACGTGCGCACCATAAGTAGGCGGAATGACAATTGCCCCAGCGGCTGTTTCCACACGAATGTATAAGTCGTTTTCGTTTGAAAGGGATAATGTGTCAATTTTCTGCATCAGCTTTGAGAGATCCTGATTCTGATCGTTGTAATACTGCACAAGTTCGTCGGCTAAATTGGTGGTTTCGCGGATTTTCATATCCTGATAAAAATTATTGAGAAAAAAAATCTGCAAAAACCAGATCAAACTGATCAGTATGATCGCAAAACTGATAAAATAAACCCAAAGCTTAAATCTAATACTTTTAAAATCGAATTTACTCTTCAAACTCAAATTTGTACCCTACCCCTCTGAGTGTGACAATGTAGTCACGATATGGTCCTAAATTGTTTCTAAGATTTTTGATGTGTGTGTCGATCGTTCTGTCGTCACCAAAAAAGTCATATCCCCAGATGTCTGATAAAAGCTTGTCTCTTGAAAGCGCGATGTTTTTGTTCTCTATCAAATAGAAGAGCAGTTCATATTCTTTTGGCGTCAATTCGACTCTTTCTCCGTCGACAGTGACCGTTCGGGCGGCAACGTTGATTTCCAGACCGCTAAACTTCACCACGTCGGCCTTGCTCTGTGCAGAAGAGTTTCTGCGGGCAAGGACTACGTTGATTCTTGCCATCAGCTCCTTGGGACTGAACGGTTTGACGATATAGTCGTCGATGCCCAGCTCAAAGCCAAAGAGCTTATCATATTCCTCCCCTCGAGCTGATAACATGATAATTGGCACATCTTGAATTTTCTTAATCTCTTTGCATGCTGAAAAGCCGTCTAGCTTCGGCATCATTATATCTAAAATGACTAGGTCGTATTCGTTTAGCTTACAAAGCCCGACGGCGCTCATTCCATCTGCCGCTTCTGTGACCTCATATCCATTGAATTCTGCATACTCTCTTATTACTTCACGAATTTTAGGTTCATCATCAACTACCAAAAGTTTATACATGGTAATCCTCCTTCGAATGAATTAGTTTCTTCTTCAATACTACAATCTATCTGTGTAGGTTGCATGAATGTTATCTGTATAATTCTATCATAATTTCTTACATATTAAAAGAAAAAAGCATTTCCTAGTTGACAGAAAAAATTGTCTGTGATAAGATATTGTATTTTCTGAAGGCTTGACATTATCTCATGAGTTGCTCTATACTGTACGTATATAGATAAAAGCGGGGTCCTATCAAATGTTTACAATTGGAGACAAAATATTATACCCCATGCACGGCGCAGGAGTGATTCAAGAGATTGAAGACAGAGATATCTTAGGCGAAACCAGGCAATACTATATTATGAAATTGCCATTTGACGATATGAGTGTCATGATTCCCGTCGATAACAGCATGGATATTGGAATCAGGCCGGTCATATCCGCCAACGAGGTAGATGCGGTCTTTCTTGTTTTACGCGCAGAAACGTCGCAGATGTCATGCAATTGGAACAAACGGCAGAGAGAAAACCTTGATAAACTGAAAAGCGGAGACATTATGGAGGTAGCAGAGGTTGTCAGAAATCTGATCCGGGCAGGCCGCTTAAAGAAACTGTCTACAGGAGAGAAGAAGATGCTGACCAATGCGAAGCAGATTTTAGAAAGCGAACTGATTCTCGCGGCCGATATAGACCCACAGCGGATAGACCATCTAGTAGAGGATGCGGTTTGATTTTTTACCTCGAAGGATGAACTACCATTTATCTATGACTGAATAAAGGAAAGGAGGAGAGATTATGCTTAAGAAAATGCTTAGAATTGTTGTTACTATTTTAGGTGCAATCATTGGATACGGTGTATTTCAGCTGATAGGTTACTGGCTCATAAAGAGCGGCGTTGATATCAACGGAACCTTTACCCAGGGGCAGCAGATTGGCATCGGTATCGTTTTTGCAATTATCTTTGGAATTATATTTTTCAGATTGACACCGGCAATCAGCAGACAGAGTGCAAAAGTCGCTGATAACATAGAAGACGATCTCAGGGGCGTTTCAGCTAACGATTTGTTCGTCGGCGTCATCGGCCTGATTACAGGCCTTTTAATAGCACTGCTGATTACGCAGATTTATGTCAGCATCAGCAACAGATACCTCTATACTGTGATAACAATCATCACTTATCTGGTATTGGGTTATTTGGGGGTCGTCATTGCCACTAAGAAGGGCAAAGAGATGATCAGCATGATTGTGGCTAATAAAAAACAGAATGTGCAGCAAGAGCCGATTTTTTCAAAAACAAAGAAAAAGGCAGAAGGCGTGCCTAAGATCTTTGATACCAGTGTCATCATTGATGGCAGAATTGCAGAGATCATGAAGACCGGTTTTTTGGAAGGGCCCATTGTAATCCCCGAATTTGTTCTGGTGGAATTGCGTCATATCGCCGATTCTTCCGACTCCCTTAAAAGAACGAGGGGCAGAAGAGGGCTGGACATCCTCAACAAAATTCAGAGCGATTACGGAATTGAAATATACAATACAGACAATGAGAAATCGCTGAGAGAAATTCCTGAGGTCGACGTCAAGCTCCTGAAACTGGCACAACTTATGAATGGAAAAGTTGTAACCAATGACTTTAATCTGAACAAGGTTGCTGCGATCAATGGCGTCAGTGTGCTCAATATTAACGAACTGGCAAATACCTTGAAACCGGTAGTGCTGCCGGGAGAGCAGATGACTGTCAGCCTGGTAAAACAGGGAAAGGACAATAGTCAAGCTATCGCTTATTTAGATGATGGAACGATGATTGTTGTAGAGGATGGCAGAAAGATGATCGGCAAGACGACTAACATTAACGTGACCAGCGTATTGCAGACCTCGGCAGGAAGGATGATCTTTGGAAGGCTGAAGAACAATTAATATGTTATATGATAAAAAAGTATATGGAATTATTGGAGCTGCAGGGTCTGGCAAACGGATGGCAGCTTCATTGCCCAAACAATTTCTAAAAATTGGCGGTAAGACGATCCTGGAAACCACTGTGAAAAAATTTGAAACTTCATCCATTATAGATAAAATTATAATTGTGACAGCAGAAGACTATCAAGAACTTTGCTGCCAATTTTTTCATAAGCAGCTAAACGAGGAGAAAATTTATATTATCTGCGGTGGACGAGAAAGACAGGACTCCGTCTATGAAGCGGTCAGATACTTAGAGCATATGGGGGCAGTGGACGATTCGCTGGTGTTGATTCACGACGGTGTGCGCCCCTACGTCAGTGGAGATTTGATCAGGCGAGTGGCGGAGAGCGCTGCTGTCAATGGCGCTGCTGTAGCAGCAGTACAGCCTAAAGATACAATTAGACAGATTGATGCAGGGACTTTGGACAGAAGTAAGCTCTGGTGCGTGCAGACACCTCAGGCTTTCAGATTCTCAATACTGAAGAAGGCTTTTGAAACAGCCTACTGCGATGGATTTTATGGCACTGACGATGCAGGTCTGGTCGAACGTATCGGCCAGGAGGTTTGCATTGTCGAAGGAGAGAACAGCAATATTAAAATTACGACGCCGGAGGATTTAACCGTGGAAAACAGGATTGGAACGGGGTTTGACGTTCACAGACTGACAGAAAATCGAAAACTGATATTAGGCGGCGTGGAGATTCCCTTTGAGAAAGGCCTTTTGGGTCATTCAGACGCAGACGTGCTGCTCCATGCTTTGATGGATGCCATGCTGGGCGCGTCGGCGCTGGGGGACATCGGAATCCTTTTTCCCGATAATGATGACAGCTATAAGGATATCTCCAGCTTGGAGCTTTTGGCGAGGACAGGACAAGCCGTTTCTGCCGCCGGATATTCCCTGGGAAATGCCGACATTACTGTCATCTGTCAACGACCCAGACTCGCTGGCTATATCGATGAGATGCGAGGCAATATCGCACAGGTCTTAAACGTATCCATTGATAAAGTCAGCATCAAAGCGACCACTACAGAGAAGCTGGGTTTTACCGGCAGAGGCGAAGGAATAGCGGCAGAGGCGGTCTGTCTCCTAACGCGATAATTCTACATTAGAGAGGAAAAGAACATAAATGAGACTATCGAAGATGCATATCAAAACCCTTAGGGAGGTTCCGAACGAAGCGGAAATCCCAAGTCACATCCTGTTGCTTAGAACGGGAATGATCAGGAAATTAGTATCCGGCGTATATGGCTTCATGCCGCTGGGCTGGAGATCCGTAAGAAAAATTGAAGATATCGTAAGGCAGGAAATGGACGCTACGGGCGCACAAGAAATTCACATGTCTGCCGTTCAGCCTGCTGAACTATGGGAAGAGTCAGGCAGATGGTACGCTTATGGTCCTGAACTGTGGAGACTGAAGGACCGAAATGGCAGAGACTTTTGTCTGGGACCGACTCACGAGGAGATTTTTACAGATATCGTCAGAAACGACATCTCCTCTTATCGGCAGCTGCCGATGAATCTGTATCAAATTCAGACGAAGTATAGGGATGAAGCCAGACCGAGATTCGGACTGATGAGAAGCAGAGAATTCATCATGAAAGACGCCTATTCTTTTGACAAGGACAACGCAGGCCTTGACCAGAGTTATCAGGAGATGTACGAGGCATATGACCGGATTTTTAAGAGATGCGGCCTTGCATGCAGACCGGTAGAAGCTGATTCAGGTGCAATCGGCGGCAGCAATTCTCACGAGTTCACGGCGATATCAGAGGTCGGCGAGAGCGAAATCGCATATTGCGAGAAGTGTTCTATGGCAGCTACGACTGAAAGAGCAGAATGTGTCGATGCGGCGCCGCAGACAGACGTATCTGAACTTGCCATGGAAGAGGTGCATACGCCTGGTACAAAGACCATAGAAGAAGTTGCTGGTTTCTTGAACCTGGATAAAAAACAGACCATCAAAGCCCTGCTCTTCGTCACCTATGACGAGGAGGGCAATGAAAACGGTTACGTGGCAGCCTTTGTAAGGGGCGACAGAGAGTTGAACATGACCAAGCTGATCAATGCTCTGGATATTCCAGAACATGCTATCGAGTTTGCCGACGAGGAGAAAATGGCAGCGGCAACGGGCTGCGTGGGAGGATTTACCGGACCGTGCGGACTGCACGACTGTACCATCGTAGTGGACAGCGAGCTGCCAGGTCTTAAGAATATGTGCGCAGGCGCATGTAAGGAAGACCACCATCTGATTAACGTCAATTATGGAAGAGATTACAAAGCGGATATTATGACTGACCTGAAGGTGCTGCAGGAAGGAGATCCTTGTCCAATCTGCGGCGCGCCTGTCAAGCATGCCAGAGGCATCGAAGTGGGACAGGTCTTCAAATTGGGAACAAAGTATTCCGAATCCATGGGTGCTATGTACGTGGATGAGAATCAGAAAGAACAACCTATCGTTATGGGCTGTTACGGCATCGGCGTGACGAGAACCCTGGCGGCTGTAGTAGAACAGCATCACGACGATAACGGCATCATCTGGCCGATGTCAGTGGCGCCTTACCATGTGATTATCACCTTGGTGAAGCCGGACGATGAGGTGCAGGCCACCGTCGCAGAGAAAATCTACCAGTCCCTTGCGGATGCCAGAGTGGAAGTCCTTCTCGACGATCGAAAAGAGAGACCTGGCGTCAAGTTCAAGGACGCCGATCTTCTGGGCATTCCTGTGAGAATCACCGTTGGAAAGCTGGCCGGAGAAGGCAAGGTGGAATACAAGCTGAGAAGAGATGCGGACAAAGAAGAAATCACCATTGAAGAGGCAATTTCCAGAGCAATCGAGATTGTCGCCAATGAGAAATAGTCCATCTACAGGAGGAAAACGTGGATTTTATAACTGTAATGGAATGGATCGGAACCGTCGCCTTTGCTGTGTCAGGGGCGGTGGTTGCCATCGAAAGGGAGCTTGACTACTATGGCATTTGTTTTATGGCAATCATTACCGCTATCGGAGGAGGCATCATCAGAGACGTCTTGATTAACCAAAGCCTGCCGGCATCCCTGGCTAATCCCATGTATGCCATCGTCAGTTTGCTGACGGCAGCTGCGGTCATCTTTTTTTATAAAAAGATCGACAAGATCTCTCATCTGGTATCGGTAGCTGACGGTTTCGGTTTGGCGGCATTTACCGCCATCGGTTCGCAGGTCGCGGTCCGCAGCGGACACGGGGATATTTATGTCATCATAGCCCTGGCGGTGCTGACGGGCACCTTTGGAGGCGTTTTGCGGGATGTCTTTGTACAGGAAATCCCTCGCTGCTTCAGACGAGAAGTTTACGCAGTGGCGTCGATTTTAGGGGCAATCGCCTTTGCTGTATCATATAAATATATTGGCACTGGTTTGGCTATGTACGTCTGCTTTGGTGTGACGCTGGTAATCAGACTGGTAGCGATATTCAAAAATTTGCATTTAGGAAAAGTGAAGCTGGATTAGAATGAGTAAATTAGAAAAAGTAAAAAACAATCTGTTTTTACAGCTTTTTTGGACCTTCTTTAAGTTAGGACTGTTTACAATAGGAGGAGGGATGGCTATGATCCCTCTGATTCAAGATATCGTCGTAGATAAAAAGAAGTGGATGACCGAGGAAGAAGCTGTGGACTGCATCGCAGTCAGTCAGGGCTTGCCTGGCGTCATCGCAATCAATATGGCGACCTATATCGGGCAGACAAAGAAAGGCATACTGGGTGCGATCGTCGCCACCATCGGCGTCATCCTGCCCAGCTTTATCATCATCATTCTGGTCATCAAAGTTCTCGCTGGTATTGGCGAGAACCGATATGTAAACGGGGCCCTGGCAGGCATCAAAGCCGCTGCCACAGGACTGATCGCATATTCTGCCTATAAAGTCGGCAGACAGGTCCTGAAAGGACCTTTTCAGTGGGTTCTTGCGCTGCTGTCTTTTGTAGCCATTGCGGTCTTTAGCGTCAATGCGGTATGGGCTATCGTGGCCGGCATTCTTGCAGGCTTGATTTATACTGCAGTCAAAGAGAAAAAGAATGGAAACGGAGGTGAATCCCAGTGATTTACCTGAAACTGTTTTTAGTATTTGCCAAGATCGGCGTTTTCGGGTTTGGAGGGGGAATGGCCATGCTTCCTATGATTTATCAGGGAGCGCAGTCCTTTGGGCTCATGTCAGCCGATGAGTTCTCCAATCTCGTAGCCATATCCCAGGTGACGCCTGGCCCTATGGCCGTCAATGCGGCAACCTATGTTGGATTTAACTGCGCAGGTTATGCCGGCGCTTTTGCTGCCACCCTTGGTGTTGCTATGCCTTCCTTTCTCCTTGTTACCTTGGCATGCTACTTTATCAGCAAATTTAAGGAGAGCAAGGCCATTGAAGGTGCTTTTGCAGGTATCAGGCCGGTAACGGTAGGCCTCATCGGCGCCGCAGTGATTTTTATGGGACAGAGCGCCTTTGAAACGATCAGCCTGGTGCCATGTCTGATCACTTTGGGAACCGTCATCCTTGTAGGAAAATTTAAAGTAAGCCCGATTGCAATTGTCGTTGCCGCGGGCGTGATAGGAGCAATATTATGTGGGTAGGTGGCGTAAGAGTTGTACTGCAGAACGAAGAGGGCAAAATTTTGATGGTGAAGCAGCATCACGAGAACCGCGATATCTGGATGGTGCCCGGCGGCGGCATTGAAGAAGGGGAAAACTCCATCGAAGCTGCGGTAAGGGAAAGCAAGGAAGAGACGGGCCTCGACGTTGAAATTCACGGTGTCGCATGGCATATTGAAGAGGTTTCTCCAGAGCGGGGACAGCGGTTTGTCAATTATATGATCGGAAAGATCGTAGGCGGAGAACTGGCTTTGGGCAGTGATCCAGAGCTGGAGGAAGGCAAACAGGTACTGCGGGAAGTCAAGTTTCTGTCCAGAGATGAAATCGGACAGTTGGAGCACGTATACCCGAAGTTTTTTAATGATGAGATTTGGGGTATACTTGAAGAGGAACACAATGGAATGACCTATTATAAATTGAGATACAAAGGAGAATAAAAAATGAAAAAAGTAATCATTGAAATGGAAAACGGCGGCGTTATGACAGGTGAATTATATGAAGACATCGCGCCGATCACAGTAGAAAATTTTGAAAAGTTAGCGAAAGATGGATTCTATGATGGACTGACCTTCCACAGAGTGATTCCAGGTTTCATGATTCAGGGCGGATGCCCGCAAGGCAACGGCACGGGCGGCCCGGGATACACCATCAAAGGGGAATTCAACTCCAATGGCGTGAAGAACGACCTGAAGCACACAACTGGCGTTTTGTCCATGGCTAGAACTATGGTTCCGGATTCAGCAGGCTCCCAGTTCTTCGTTATGGTTGCAGATGCACCACACCTGGACGGCGAATATGCCGCATTTGGAAAGATTACGGAGGGTGTCGAGGTAGCTCTTGAAATCGCCAACGTTCCGCGAGGCAGAATGGACGATCCAATTAAACCAGTCGTTATAAAAACTGTGACAGTTGAATAATTTATTTGCGTGAAGCGGGAAATTTTGGGTATAAATACAGCACTAATTTTTTATCTATGAAAGGATGAATCGAGATGGCATTCTTTAGGGACGTTCACGAAGATATTCAGACAGTACTCAAAAAAGACCCGGCAGCAAGAAACAGCATAGAGGTTTTGCTGTGTTATCCGGGTGTTTGGGCGCTTATTTTCCATAAACCGGCCCATTCTCTGTATAAACACAAAGTAAAACTGCTTGCCAGAATTATTTCACAGTTCGCCAGATGGCTGACTGGTGTAGAAATTCATCCAGGTGCGACCATCGGCCGCAGGTGTTTTATCGACCACGGGATGGCGGTGGTCATCGGCGAGACGACCGAAATCGGCGACGATGTAACCCTGTATCAGGGTGTCACTTTGGGCGGCACGGGAAAAGATACTGGAAAGCGGCATCCTACCATCGGGAACAGAGTGATTGTCAGTTCCGGGGCGAGAGTCCTCGGTCCGTTTAAGGTCGGCGACGATGTGAAAATCGGTGCGGGCTCCATCGTGCTCAATGAAATTCCACCGGGATGTACTGTCGTAGGTATTCCGGGGAAGATCGTTAAAAGATACGGGGAAAGCACAGCGGACTTAAACCAGGTTAACCTGCCGGACCCTGTCGCTACTGAGCTGGAATGTCTGCGCAGAAGAATTGTTATGCTGGAGAACAAGCTCAATCAGTTAAATAAGCAAAACCAGAAAGGGAATGAAGATGAAAATATATAACACACTGACTAGAAAAAAAGAGGAATTCAAACCGATTAAAGAAGGGGAAGTTTCTATCTATGTCTGTGGCCCTACCGTATATAATTTCTTTCATATAGGCAACGCGAGACCCTTTGTCGTATTCGACACTTTGAGAAAGTATATGGAATACAGAGGAAATAAGGTAAAATTTGTCCAGAACTTTACCGACGTTGACGACAAGATTATCAACAAGGCCAGAGAAGAAGGAAGCACTGCTCCGGAAGTATCAGAGAAGTATATTGAAGAATACTACAAAGATGCAGCGGCGCTTAATGTGAGAAAAGCTGACGTCCACCCGAAGGTATCAGAACACATCCAGGATATCGTCAAGTTCGTTGAGACTTTGGTGGAAAAAGGTTATGCCTATGAAGCCGACGGCGATGTGTATTTCTCCACCAGAAAGTTTCCTGAATACGGCAAACTGTCTAAACAGAATATTGACGATTTGGAGTCAGGCGCAAGAATTGCAGTTGGCGAGGTAAAACAGGACCCTCTCGACTTTGCTCTCTGGAAGGCGAGAAAGACAGAGGATGAGATCGCCTGGGAATCTCCTTGGGGAATGGGAAGACCAGGCTGGCATATCGAATGCTCGGCCATGTCTAAGAAACACCTAGGGGAGACCATCGACATTCATGCCGGCGGGCAGGATCTGCAGTTTCCGCATCATGAAAACGAAATCGCTCAGTCAGAGTGCTGCAATGGTTCGCCTTTTGCCCACTATTGGATGCATAACGGCTATATTACCATAGATAACGAGAAGATGTCAAAATCAAAGGGCAACTTCTTTACCGTAAGAGATATCTTGAAGGAGTATGACGGCGAAGTGATCCGATTCTTCCTGCTGTCAGGCCATTACAGAAGTCCAATCAATTTCAGCGACGCTTTGATGGATCAGGCGAAAAATGGTCTTGCCAGAATGGAAAACTGCAAGGAAAACCTGGTATACCTGACCACTGCAGGTACGGACGGGACCATGACAGACAGCGAAAAAGAACAGCTGGCCGGTTATGACAAGTATCGCCAGGACTTCATCAGAGTGATGGACGACGACCTCAACACAGCAGATGCGATCAGTGCCGTATTTGAATTGATTACGGCGATCAACACCGCAGTCAAAGACGGGGCCACAAAGGAATTCGCTCAGAAGTCTCTGAAGACTTTGATGGAATTTGCTGATGTTCTGGGACTGCTGCAGGGCAAAGCTGACGAGGGAGTGGACCCGGAAATTCAAAAGCTGGTTGATGAGAGACAGGAAGCCAGGAAGGCGAAGAACTTTGCCAGAGCTGACGAAATCAGAGACCTGTTAAAAGAAAAAGGTATTACTTTGAAGGATACGCCGCAGGGTGTGCAGATCATAAAAGAATAATATGGAAAAATTGAATCCAAGGGAAATTAATACAACGGCATTGGCTTTTTTAGGCGATGCCGTTTATGAAATATATGCAAGAAAATATGTAATGGACAGCGGACAGCAAAATGCGGACAGGTTGCACAAGGCGGCCATCAAATACGTTTGCGCCGCGGGACAGGCAAAAGCTGTCAAATCTTTGATGGCGGACTTTCTGTCAGAAGAAGAAGTCGGCCTTATTAAGCGGGCGCGGAACCGAAAAACGGCCTCAAAAGCCAGAAGTGCCGATGCGGTGACGTATAAGTTAGCCACGGCTTTTGAAGCGTTGATGGGATTTCTCTATTTAGACGGACAGGCGCAGCGTCTTGAAGAAGTGGTACTTGAAGCATTGAAGAGAATTGAGGAGTGATAGCGATGAGTAAAGCAGACGGATTATTTGTGAATATGTGCCGTGAGATTTTGGATCACGGATTTTCTACCGAAGGCCAGGAGGTTCGTGCTAGGTGGGAAGACGGCTCTCCGGCTTATACGATTAAGACTTTCGGTGTAGTTAACCGCTACAATCTGCAGGATGAGTTTCCTGCTTTGACCCTGCGTCCAACTGCTATTAAATCGGCAGTTGATGAGATGCTTTGGATTTGGCAGAAAAAATCCAACAACATCAAAGACCTGAAGAGCCGCATTTGGGATGAATGGGCCGACGAAAATGGCTCCATCGGCAAAGCCTATGGTTATCAGCTGGGTGTGAACTATAGGTTTAAGCAGGGCGAGATGGACCAGGTGGATAACGTCATCTGGCAGCTCAAAAATACACCTCAATCGAGACGGATTATGACTAATATCTACAACTTCAGTGACTTGATGGAAATGGGATTGGAACCGTGTGCCTACAGTATGACCTTTAATGTGACAGGGAACAAGCTGAACGCGATTTTAAACCAGCGCTCTCAGGATATTTTGGCGGCTAATAACTGGAATGTGGTGCAGTATTCTGTTTTGGTACATATGTTGGCACAGGTGTGTGGATTTGAACCGGGCCAGTTGGTTCACGTCATTGCTGACGCTCATATTTACGATAAACACATCCCGATTATTGAAGAACTGATAGAGCGGCCCCAGTATCCGGCGCCGAAATTCAGACTGAATCCGGATATAAAGGACTTCTACGATTTTACGACAGACGATCTGGTGATCGAGAACTACCAGAAAAACCCGCAGATTAAAAATATACCGATAGCCATATAAGGGCGCTGACGCGCAAAAGTTAACCTTGATAACTTTTGGGGCAGGAGCCATGAAAGCAGGAAGGATAGAAAGGACGGATAGATGAAACTCATACTTGCAGCAGATGAAAATTGGGCCATTGGAAAGAACGGAGGTCTGCTCTGTCACATCCCTGGTGATTTGAAGTACTTTAAAGAGCGAACGAAGGGAAAGACCGTAGTGATGGGACGGCCGACTTTGGAAAGCCTGCCTGGCGGCAAACCATTGCCGGGCAGAGATAACATCGTTTTAACCAGCAGAGAGGATTACAGCCCCCAGGGGGTTTTGGTCGCACACTCTGAGAGTGAGCTGGACAAAGCTTTGAACCGCTATCATAGTGATGATGTCTTTATTATTGGAGGCGGCAAGGTTTACAGGGATTTTTTGTCCAAATGCGACACATGCTACATAACAAAGATCTATGAGAAATTCGAGGCAGATACCTGGTTTGTGAACTTAGACGAGATGGCCGAATTTGAAGTGGTATGGCAAAGCGAGGTGCAGGAAGAAAAAGGTATCCGCTATCAGTTTTTTGAATATAGGAGAAAGTAAGCTATGGCAGAAAAGAAAAAAAACAAGAGAAACTGGGAAGAAATTAACGGACGCAAGGGGAAACGTTATGTTCCAAGAGCAGAAGAACGAAGCCAGCGGCCGGTTAGACCGGCAAGGACTGTGAGGCAGGAGGCGCCTGCGGCATTTGAGGAAATGATTTCAGAGAATGTCATTATCGGCAGAAATCCTGTGATTGAAGCCCTGAAGAACGATAGAGAAATTGAAAAGCTTTTGATTGGGAAGGGGGCAGAAGGTTCTATTACGAAGATTATCGGTATGGCAAAGGATAAGCAGATTCCTATTTATCAGAGTGATAAAATCACTCTCGACAGGATTGCTGCCGGCGGAAATCATCAGGGGGTCGTCGCATATGCTTCTGCATACAGTTATGCAGAACTTGAAGATATTTACGCCTTGGCCAAAGCAAAAGGTGAGGAACCCTTTATCATCATTTTGGACAATTTAGAAGACCCGCACAACTTAGGCGCCATCATGAGAACGGCCGAGTGTGCTGGAGCGCACGGCCTTATTATTCCAAAGCGACGCTCCTGCGGATTGACGGAGGTAGTCGCCAAAGCTTCGGCAGGCGCAATTGAATATCTTCCATGTGTAAAAGTCTCCAACATCGGACAGACGATTGACCGACTGAAGGAAGACGGTATGTGGATTGCGGCCTGCGATATGGGCGGCGTAAATTATTACAATCAGGACCTGACTGGCAAAATTGCTCTGGTAATCGGCAGTGAGGGTACTGGTATCAGCCAACTGGTCAGAAAAAAGTGTGACTATATCGTATCCATGCCTATGGTTGGAAAAATAACATCATTAAACGCATCCAACGCGGCGGCGATTTTGATGTATGAGGTAAGAAAACAGAGAGATGGAAAATAAGGAACTGAATCTGCTTTCTGATGAGTCCATCGTGAAAATGGCCCAGGAAGGCAGCAGCACGGCTTACGAGTATTTAATTGATAAATACAAGGAACTGGCGAAGATCAAATCAAAGACTTATTTTATTGCCGGAGGAGATAATGAGGACGTCATTCAGGAAGGGATGATTGGCATTTTCAAAGCGATTCGTGACTTTGATGAAGAGAGCGAAGCATCCTTTCGAACCTTTGCAGAGCTCTGTGTGAACCGACAAATTATAACGGCGATCAAACATGCAAATCGGCAAAAACACCAGATTTTGAATGAGTCGGTATCTCTCAGCGCGGGAGAAGAAACTGACAGTGATGAGATTCAATCTCTCTCAGAAAAATTAGCGGCAACCAGTCCGGAGACAGATCCGGTCAGTATGATGCTGATGAAGGAGGTTGTTGATTATCTCAAAGCCAATGAGCAGGATATCTTCAGCCCCTTTGAGAATAAGGTCTGGAATGAGATGCTGAAAGGAAAGACTTACAGGGAAATCGCTTTTAGGCTGCGCAGACCGACGAAAACAGTCGATAATGCAATGCAGAGAATTAAGAAGAAGATACAGAGCT
Organism: Emergencia timonensis; assembly: GCF_900086585.1. Lineage (GTDB taxonomy): Bacteria > Bacillota > Clostridia > Peptostreptococcales > Anaerovoracaceae > Senimuribacter > Senimuribacter timonensis. The sequence goes on along the minus strand of NZ_FLKM01000008.1, from coordinate 91,179 downwards.
ATCTCGAAATATGACGGTTTTGGTTGGGTGACTTTTCGTGAGATTGGCTGGATACAGGTGAGGCGGACTGTGATATGATAGGACGTATTAGGAGGTGCGCTCATGAAAGATATAGAAACAAAAAGATTGGTTATAACAGAGGCCTGTGAGAAGGATATTGATACAATTATCATGCTGGAGTCCCATCCGGAAAATCGGGATTATTTGTGGATTGGCACTTATGAGGAGCATGTAGCGGAGATTGCAGATCCAAATCATCTTCTGCTGGTTTTTAGACGGAAAGAGGACGATGCTGTGGTAGGATATGCCTTGATCAGGTTGGACTTCAAGTCGTTTATTTTCGAACTGAGACGAATTGCAATTTCTGAGAAGGCCGTCGGATTTGGCAGAGAAGCCATGGAGGCGCTGCTGAAATTCGCTTTTGAGGAAACGGAGACGAACCGCTTCTGGCTGGACGTATATCCTGACAATTTAATCGGGATCAAACTTTATGAGAGCCTGGGTATGCATCGAGATGGGGTGCTGCGTCAGAACTATAAAGCAGAAAGAGGCTATCTGGATCAGATTATTTATTCCATGTTACGAAGGGAATATGAGGCGTTTTTTAGATAAATACGGCGGAAGCCGTATTTTTTCATAAAAATATCACAAAATATCTACGGATTGATGACTTCAAATTGTTGACAATCTGTGAAAAATATAGTACGATTACTAAAGATGTGACAGGCTGTTGTAGCTCAGTTGGTAGAGCACTTCCTTGGTAAGGAAGAGGTTCGGCAGTTCGAGTCTGCTCAACAGCTCCAAAAAATTTAATTTGTTATTTATTTAAAGGAGAAACGCAAAAATGGCAAAGCAAAAATTCGAGAGAAACAAACCGCATATCAATATCGGAACAATCGGTCACGTAGACCACGGAAAGACAACTCTGACAGCAGCGATCACGACGACACTGTATCAGAGATATGAACTGGGAGAGAAGGTAGCCTTCGACCAGATCGACAAGGCACCGGAAGAGAAGGAAAGAGGAATCACCATCTCCACAGCCCACGTAGAATATGAGACACCGAACAGACACTATGCCCACGTAGACTGCCCGGGACATGCCGACTATGTAAAGAACATGATCACAGGAGCAGCCCAGATGGACGGAGCGATCCTGGTAGTAGCAGCAACGGACGGACCGATGCCGCAGACAAGGGAGCACATCCTGCTGTCAAGACAGGTAGGCGTACCGTACATCGTGGTATTCCTGAACAAGTGCGACATGGTAGATGACGAGGAACTGCTGGACCTGGTAGAGATGGAAGTAAGGGAGCTGCTTTCCGAGTATGAATTCCCTGGAGACGACACACCGATCATCAGAGGTTCCGCGCTGAAGGCACTGGAAGATCCTGCAGGAGAATGGGGAGACAAGATCGTCGAGCTGTTCGAGGAGATCGACGCATACATCCCTGAACCTGAGAGAGCAAACGACAAGCCGTTCCTGATGCCTGTAGAGGACGTATTCTCCATCACAGGAAGAGGAACCGTAGCGACAGGAAGAGTCGAGAGAGGCGTGCTGAAGGTAGGAGAAGAAGTAGAGATCATCGGACTTTCAGAAGAGAAGAGAAGCGTAGTCGTAACAGGGCTGGAAATGTTCAGAAAGCTGTTAGACGAAGCAGAGACAGGAGATAACATCGGAGCACTGCTGAGAGGCGTGCAGAGGGATGAGATCGAAAGAGGACAGGTACTGGCAAAACCAGGAACCATCCATCCGCATACAAAGTTCAAGGGACAGGTATACGTACTGAAGAAAGAAGAAGGCGGAAGACATACGCCGTTCTTCAACGGATACAGACCGCAGTTCTACTTCAGAACGACAGACGTAACAGGAGACCTGCAGTTACCGGAAGGCACAGAGATGTGCATGCCTGGAGACAACGTAGTGATGGAGATCGCGCTGATCACACCGATCGCTATCGAGGAAGGGCTGAGATTCGCCATCAGAGAAGGCGGAAGAACAGTCGGATCCGGCGTAGTAACTGAGATCATCGAATAGGGAGACCTAGCCCGATATGACAAACATCAACAGGGACGCATGTGCGTCCCTGTTTTGATGTGCAGTCAGATTGCAGGCAGGTCCCCCGCGAGGAGTGCAGCGCTTCAGCGCGTGGCACTCTACGGCCATACTTGCTGAATCAGCCCGTGGCGTTGTTGCTGCGGGCTTTTCATTTCCTTGAAGCCCTAGCCCGATTTGTAGGTGCAAATCGATGGCAGGCCTCATGCGAGAAACTCCCAAATCTGTGATTTGGTGCGTTTTACCGCCACGTACCCCGTGTACGCTCCGGGACGCAAAGCCCTTGCGCCTAGCCACGGACTGATTTTTCTGCGTATTTCTGGTAATATAATAACAATAGGAAACCCGCGGGAAACCGCGGGTTTTGTTGTGGGCGGAACCAGGGTGATGCAGCAGGCCGTAACGGTGCGTGAGCAGTTACGCAGCAGGGCTTCCCCACGGGGCGCCTGCTTAACGGGAATCCGATTTTAGGATGATTCTGCGTAACTGACCTCAGATGGGGAGGAGCCGGTTACGCAAGCGAGAGTGCTGCCGCTCCCACTGCTTAACGATTTTGGCCATTTGGCACATTTCTGCGTAACCGGGGCAGGCATGGGAAGGTAGAATTACGCAGCAGGGCCTGTCTGAGTGCAGTGCTGCTTAACCGTTTAGGCATTTTTGGTGATTTCTGCGTAACGGATAGGGCACTCCTTCTATATGTGAGCACATATTACTTCGTGATTTTAATGAACCAAATCGTTTGTGAGGACACTATATAAGTGAAGGCCTTTATAATCTGGGAGGAGGACGGGATGAACGATTTTGAAAAACTATTTGAAGAGTACAGCGACTGTATCTATCGTTTCTGCTGCAATATAGCGGATAACCTCTATGAGGCGGAGGATCTGTTTCAGGATACGTTTTTGAAAGCGATGGAAATCGAAGCCAAAGTGATGGCGGCAGAAAATAAGAAAAGCTATCTGATTGGAATCGCCATAAAACTGGAAAAAAACAATCGGCGGAAAAAGGCCAGACATAAGGAAATTGCGCCAGAAGCCAGAGGGTTTGATCGAGAAAGCGATATCTTGGAAGCGGTCGCTATGGACGAAAAAAGTATAGAGGACAGCTTTATTGAAAAGGAGCAGATTGTACGAGTAAGAGAGAATTTGCAGGAGCTGGCCCCGTCGTATAAGATGATAGCTTCTCTCTATTATGGCGAATCCATGCCGATTAAAGAGATTGCGAGAATCGTAAAACTTCCTCAAGGTACGGTAAAAAGCCGCCTTTACAAAATCAGGGGGATGCTCCGAAAAGGATTGGAGGATTGAGAAGATGGACGAAAAGAAACAAGAAAAGCTGTTTAACGTAGCACTACGAGGAAATGCAAGAACACCGGAGTCCTGGGCAGAGAAAACAAGGGCACTGGCTGCACAAAATCGGACGCACACTAGTAAAAGATGGGCAGGCAGGCGGCTGATTGTTTTGCTCCTGATATTGGTGCTGGCTGTCCCAGCTGGCGTATACGCCGCGTTTAGGCTGCTGAGCCCCGCCGATGCCGCTTTGCTCATGGAACGAGAGGAACTGGCAAAAGTCTTTGATAAGGAGACGACAGACATTGTCACAAAAACTGACGGAGACTATACAGTGAGCCTTTTGGGGATGGTATCAGGGGGACAGCTAGATGCATTTGATCTTAACGCTGAGGATGCTGCGAAGCGAAATTACGTGGCGTTGGCCGTGCAGCGCAGTGATGGGAAACCGATAGAGGACTATGACGAACCAGGTATTTCGGTTTCACCACTGATCGAGGGATTTGACCCAATGCGTTGGAATGCGGCAGCCTTTGACAATAAATGGGAGAAACAGATTGTAGACGGCGTGCTTTACTGCATTGCAGACTGGACTGATATAGAGATGTTTGGCTATCGAAAGATGTATATCGCAGTAATGGAAGATAGTTTTCTGCCGTCGAGAGCACTTTTTCATTACAGTGAGAAGACGGGAACCATATCGGAAAACAAAGATTATGAAAAAGTGAACCTGCTCTTTGAAATCGAGGCGGATCAGAACAAAGTCAATCAAAAGGCTGCGGAGAAGTGGATTGCCGAGAAGGAAGCGAGACGGCAGGGCGACGATGCCAATGATGATACACTGTCGCTGGAAGTGGACAGTGTAAAAAAACAGGGTGTCACTTTTATGATCAAAGATGAGATGGGGGTCGTTACGGAAGGAGAATCTGAATATCCGATCAATATCTTCCTAAAGGGGGACGGCATCAAATCGGTGCAGTTAACCGCCAGCGCAGGGAAGCTTTTGGAGGCGGAAAGAATCACAAAAAAGGAATATGAACGACTGAGGGCGGAAATGAATAATAAGGATTCCCGGCGTCATATGGGATTGGACAGCTCTGAGGGTATCTATCGGGCTTGGCATTATGAAAACGCCGCTAAAACAATTCAAATCAATCATTCCCTTTTGACAGAAAAGATGTATCCAGAGGAAACTTTGCGCGGAATTGCAGAACTGCAGAAGATGAAAAATCTGGAAATAGAAATAACCGTGATAAAGAAAAATGGCAAAAGGGTTTCTGTAATTGCTGAAATAACTGCTGTGAATTGCGGCGATGCAGTGGATGTATTCAGGTTCAAATTCAAATAATCGGCGGGGAGGCTTACAAAAATGTAAGCCTCCAAAATCTTAATTTTTCTTCAGAACTATCGACAAAATTCTACATAAATAGTAAAATGTCATAGTTACAGTCAGTTGACTCAATAAAATAAAAATTAAGAGGATAATATGAGAAGTGATAAACATCATAAGAAAAATAAAGAGAGCAGCAGTCTGCATAAGTTTACAAAAGTATGGTCTATACTATATTTACTAGTGACAATTGCTTTTGCTGGTATTCTGGTTTATATGGATTTGCTGCCATTCAAATACCTTTGTATGGCTATTGGGATCATAGCGGTCCTCCTTTTGATTATTTTTCCGGCTATGTTTTTTAGAAACTTTAAGAAGTCGCGGAAGATCATCTCATTGGTGCTTTCCATACTGCTGATGCTGGCTTACGGCGCGGGCATTGTCTATATGAGCGGCACGATTGATTTCTTTTCTAAGATTACCAAAATTGGCGTGCAGATGGAAGAGTATTATGTCGTAGCGAGAAAAGACAGCGATTACAAAGACGAAAACAGCATTAAAGGGAAAACGGTACAGACTTATCTCAGCAATGAACTCAACTACTCAGAAGCTAAAAACAAACTGAAAGAGGTAGTTGATGTCAAATACGAGATGACCGAAAGTTTATCTGAACTTGCCGACGGGCTCATCGATCAGAGTTATGATACGATATTCGTCAGTGAAGCCCATTACACGACGATTTGCAGCGAGAAGAAAAATTTCAGAAGTGATACTAAAATTATATACACCGTGGAGGTGGAGAAAGAGACAAAAGATATCGTAAAAGATGTAAATGTGACGGAAGAGCCTTTCAACGTGTATATCAGTGGGCTGGATACGGAAGGCAGTATCAGCACGGTTTCGCGATCCGACGTGAATATGATTGTAACTGTCAATCCGAAAACCCACAAGGTGCTCCTGACTTCCATACCGAGAGATTATGAGATTAAGCTGCCAAGCAAACAAAATGTGCTGGACAAGCTGACTCATACGGGGCTCTACGGAATTGAAGAGACCATAGCCTCTGTAGAACAGCTGATGGGAATCGACATCAACTACTATGTGAAAGTGAACTATACGACGGTAACCAAGATGGTCGACGCTATCGGCGGTATCGATATCAATTCGGACTACGCTTTCACTACCCACGGAATGGGCGTATATTATGCATTTAACGAGGGTGAAAATCATTTGGATGGTTCGATGGCCTTAGCCTTTGCCCGGGAAAGAAAATCTTTTAGCGACGGGGATTTCCAAAGGAATAAAAATCAGCAGATCGTATTAGAAGGGGTCTTAAAGAAGGCGTTGTCCAGTACTACCATTCTGACAAAGTACACCAGTCTCCTCAATGCTGTGGAGGATAATGTTGAAATCAATATGTCTCAGAAAGACATGCAGAAACTGATCAAGATGCAGATGGACGGTATGCCGTCCTGGAATATTCAAAAACAGAGCATCACCGGTACGCCGGACAGTAAAATCTGTTTTTCAACAGGTGATTATTATGTGGCCGTCGTAGACGTAGATCAAAAAAGTGTGATCTCTGCCGTGGACAAAATCGTAGCCGTCATGGAAGGTGAAAAAAAATAATAAGAAAGTTAAAAAATCATTGACATTGACAGGCTGCTTTGGTACACTTAATAGGCAACTTTATGATTATTATGACAGAGCTGGGTCACTCCGGCTCTGAATTTTGAGTTTAAAAACGGAGGACAATCAAATGAGAGTAAAAGTTACATTAGCATGCACTGATTGCAAGCAGAGAAATTACAATACGATGAAGAACAAGAAAAATGATCCTGATCGTATCGAACTTAAGAAGTATTGCAAATTCTGCAAGAAAGAGACTCTTCACAAAGAGACAAAATAAGGAGAAATTTTTATGGCAAACAAAGACCAAGTAAAGAAAGCCACAGCGAAAGCGAAAAAGGGCGGCGGTGCCAAAGAATACTTCAAAGGCATCAAGCTCGAGATGAGCAAAGTTGTATGGCCTACAAAAAAAGAATTGGGATCTTTTACAGCTGTTGTAATTGCGACATGCGCTGTATTCGCACTGGGATTCTGGCTGATTGATACAGGCTTCTTGGCAGTTTTAAGAGAAGTGCTGGATATCAAACTAAACTAATTAAAGAAGAAGGTACGGAAAATGTCTGATATTGAAAACAACAATACGTTATCTCCATTAGAAGGAGAGGGTATTCGAGGTGATGGCCAGGCCAAGTGGTATGTAGTTCATACTTATTCGGGTCACGAAAACAAAGTAAAAGTGAATATCGAAAAGATGGTTGAGAACCGTGGCATGCAGGATTTGATTTTGGACATCATCGTGCCGACAGAAGACAGAGTCGAAATTAAAGACGGTCAGCGTAAGATAAAGACCAGGAAAATGTTTCCCGGTTATGTAATTATAAAGATGATTGTTACCAATGAATCCTGGTACCTCGTAAGAAATACGCAGGGTGTTACCGGGTTCGTAGGTCATGGCTCCGAACCGATTCCTCTGACAGATGAAGAAGTGGCTAGAATGGGAATCGAAAAAGTTTACATCGATCTGGATGTTGAAACTGGAGATACAGTACGTGTAATCAGCGGTCCTTTTGAGAGCTTCATGGGAGAGGTTCTCGAAATTAACAAAGAGAAACAGGTACTGACGGTCAAAGTTTCGATGTTCGGTAGAGATACGCCTGTAGAATTAGAATTCGGTCAGGTAGATAAACTATAGTCAATCTATAGAGAAAGGAGAAGAACAATGGCTAAGAAAGTTGAAGGTTATATCAAACTTCAGATAGCAGCCGGTAATGCTACTCCAGCACCTCCAGTTGGACCTGCACTAGGTCAGAAGGGTGTTAACATCATGGACTTCTGTAAGCAGTTCAATGCTAAGACTCAGGACCAGCCTGGTATGATTATTCCAGTAGTAATCACTGTTTATGCAGACAGATCATTTACATTTGTATGCAAGACACCGCCAGCAGCAGTTTTACTGAAGAAGGCAGCAGGATTAGATGCGGCTTCTGGAGAACCAAACAAAAAGAAAGTTGCTACTCTGACTTATGCGCAGGTAGAAGAAATTGCTAAGACAAAGATGCCAGACTTAAACGCAGCAACACTTGAAGCAGCTACAGACATGATCAAGGGAACTGCAAGAAGCATGGGAATCGTTGTTGAAGACTAATGAGATGGGAGACTGCCCGCCCGCGATAACTGATCTAAAGAGAGAGCGGGACGACGTCGCTAATACCACGAGGAGGTAGAAAGATATGCCAAAGAGAGGCAAGAATTACAAAGCAGCAGCTGAAAAATTCGATAAGTCACAGCTGCACGAAGTAACAGAAGCTATGAAATTAGTTTGTGAGACTTCAAGAGCGAAGTTTGACGAAACTGTAGAAGCACACGTTAGACTTGGCGTAGATGGAAGACACGCAGACCAGCAGGTTAGAGGTGCAATTGTACTTCCGCACGGAACTGGTAAGAGTGTAAAGGTTTTAGTATTTGCGAAAGGCCCTAAAGCTGAAGAGGCTGAGAAGGCTGGCGCTGACTACGTAGGAGCTGAAGACATGGCTCAGAGAATTCAGTCTGAGAACTGGTTCGACTTTGATGTAGTAGTCGCTACACCGGACATGATGGGTGTTGTCGGAAGACTGGGTAAGATATTAGGACCTAAGGGATTGATGCCAAACCCTAAATCAGGAACTGTAACGATGGATCTTGAAAAAGCGTTAGCCGATATCAAAGCTGGTAAAGTTGAGTATCGTCTTGACAAGCAGAACATCATCCATACACCAATCGGAAAGAGCTCATTCGGTCCAGAAAAGTTAGAAGAGAACTTCAAAGCTTTGATGGAAGCAATCGTAAAAGCAAAGCCTGCTACTGCAAAAGGTCAGTATCTGAAGAGCGTTACGCTTGCGTCAACAATGGGTCCTGGAGTAAAGGTTAATCCAGCGCTGATTGGCTAACAAAAACTTTATAACTTTGAGATTTAACCGTAGACAGCGGGTGCAGCGCGAAAGCGCAAGGCTTAATTCCCCGCCGAGGTACAATATATAGATATTGACCCTGTCTACCGTGACGGGGTTATTTTATTGAGTACCAGATTCGTAGATTGCCCTGACGCAATTTACAGAAAGGAGAACAGATTATGTCAGTAGAAGCAAAACAGCAAAAGCAAGTAATCATTGACGAAATAAAAGGTAAGCTAGAAAACGCGCAGTCAGCAGTTGTAATCGACTACATGGGAATTACAGTTGCAGAGGCTGACGCGATGAGAAAAAAGCTTCGTGAAGCAAATGTTGATTATACTGTTTACAAGAACACTTTAATCAAGAGAGCCATCGAAGGAACAGATTATGCTCCTCTAGCAGAGGTACTTGACGGACCGAGCGCTGTCGCAATTAGTACAGAAGACGCCACAGCTCCAGCAAGAACCTTAAATGGAATAATCAAAGAGTACAAAAAAATGGAATTCAAAGCAGGTGTCGTTGAAGGCACTTACTATGATAAGGCAGGTATTGAGCAGATTGCCGATATCCCTTCAAGAGATGTACTCATCGCGAAGTTCATGGGCAGCATCCAGTCACCAGTCAGCAAGTTCGTAAGAACTCTGCAGGCTATTGCTGATGATCAGCAGGATGGTGCAGAGGCGTAAGCCGGTTTGCCATTTCCGTCTGTCACATTGTTGGCTGCATTTATTTGCCGCCCAGTGACGACCGAAAATTTCTGCGCCGCATAGACCGGCGTGAAAACACGAAATTAAAATCCAAGATATAATTTAGAAAAAGGAGAAAAGAAAATGAATAAAGAGCAGATCATTGAAGCTATAAAAGCTATGTCAGTTTTAGAATTAAACGAATTAGTAAAAGCATGTGAAGAAGAATTCGGAGTATCAGCAGCAGCTCCAGTAGCAGTTGCAGGTGCAGCAGCAGGTGCAGCAGAAGAGGAACAGACTGAATTCACTGTAGTTCTTGCTGAAGTTGGTGCAGAAAAGATCAAGGTTATCAAAGCAGTTAGAGAAATCACTGGCCTGGGTCTGAAGGAAGCAAAAGCCGTTGTAGACGGAGCTCCTTCCCCAATCAAAGAAGGCGTTGAAAAAGGCGAAGCTGATGCTATCAAAGCGCAGCTGGAAGAAGTTGGAGCTAAGGTTGAACTGAAATAGTTCCCTTAAGTGACATCGGATTAAACAATCAAGCCAAACACCCTGTGCATTTGATGCACAGGGTGTTTTTATAGCTTCAGCCGCAATATAGAGTGGATCTTCATGAGAGCAAGAGACCGTTGGGGGAGAAGCTTGATCGGAAACTTCTGAGAAGTCTAAAATTGTATATGCTGGTTGGCGGCATGCCGCAGACTGTGAGTGAGTTCCCTGGGACCAATAATTTTAGAAAAGTAGATTTTGTATACCAAAGATCTGACAAAGAATCAGGATATCTTGATGCTGCCTGTGTATATGGTGCCCTTTCTTTGAAGACGAGTAAACCTTGGGATGATCAGATCAATCACAGGTACCTCATAAGGAAATAAAAACACATCTTGAGAATGGGTTCATTCAAAAGATGTGTCTGTCAGTTAAACTTTATTTTTCGTAGAATTCATGGAATTCACAGTTTAAGGCGGTGAGCTTCTCCATGACCCAAGGACGTTTTAATTGACCTGTTTTATCGATAGCATCCATAGATTTTTTCTCATTTTCCATGAGGAGGCTGACTTTCTGTAGCAGTTCCTCTGCCTCGTCAGGATTGATAAAGACAACACCGTCACCGTCCGCAACGACGATGTCGCCAGGGTTGACAATTCTTCCCCCACAGACTACCGGCGTATTGACTGTGCCAGGACCGTTCTTCCACGGGCCGTCGGGCGTTACGCCCTTTGCGTAGACAGGAAGCCCTGTGGCTGCAATGTCTTCCTTATCTCGTAGCGCTCCATCCACGATAATACCGCCGATGTTCTTTTTCAGCAGATAGTGTACCATGATTTCTCCAAAGATGGAACGGCTGGTGTCGCCGCCTGCGTCTATAACGATGATGTCACCCTCTTTTGCAAGATCCATCGCATAGTGGAACATCAGATTATCGCCCTCCGTCACTTTTACCGTAAGTGCTGGTCCGATAAGGCCGCTTTTTCCGATGGGTTTGATAGCAGCGTCTGCTGCCGCTTGTCTCCCCATACAATCATCCAGATTGGCAGCTGGGATGCCCCGGAACCTTTCTATCAGCTGCTTGTCCGGGCGTTTAAAATCCTTATATACAATACAGTTTACATTGCTCATTTTCTTACCTCCGAAGAACCATTGATTTTACAAATTGCAGCCCGCATTCTCTCGAGCGCTTCACGCAGATCTGCCTCGGCAGTGGCAAAAGACATGCGGATGCAGCGGCTGCCGCCCTTCCCGTAGGAATCGCCTGGAACTACGGCTACACGGGCTTCATCGAGGAGATAGTCTGCAATTTCAAAACTGTCTTTTTCGGCAAGATCGACTTTCGCCCAGGCGTAGAATGCGCCCTGAGGGACAAGACATGTGACTCCGGGAATGTCATTGAGTCCCTTGACAAAAAAGCCGCGGCGAGCATCGTAGCTTGCAACCATTCTTGCAATATCCTCTTGACAGTCTAATGCTGCAAGAGCCGCTTCCATGGAAAACTGGCTGAGACAGCTGATCGTATGCTGGCTGAGGATAGACATTTTACCGATGACTTCTTTTGGCGCACAGGCGTAACCTAAACGCCAGCCGGTCATCGCTGCAGCTTTTGAAAAGCCGTTGAGGGTGATCACTCTGTCGGCAATCTGCGGAAGAGAGGCCAGACTGACACTTTGTTTTTTGTCATAGGTGATGCGCTCGTAGATTTCATCAGAAATCAAGATCAGGTCATGGGTCAGGGCAAAATCAGCCAGGATCTCTGCTTCCTCTTGGGATAGGATGCAGCCGGTCGGATTGTTAGGGTAGTTGACGATGACCGCTCGTGTTTGCTTGGAAACCGCGCTATCCAAGGCTTCTCTCGTAATCTTGTAATGAGTCTCAAAAGAAAGCTCCACATTTACAGGAATTCCGCCGGCTGCCATGACGATTGGTCCGTAGGAGACCCACGCCGGGTTGAGAATCATAACCTCTTCCTCTTTACCGGGCGTAATGAAAGTGCGGATCGCTTCATATACAGCATATTTTCCTCCGGGAGTCAGGATGATATTTTCTTCGGATGCGTCAATGCCGTTTTCTTCGCACAGTTTTCTGGCAATGCGCTGGCGCAGAGCCGGAAGGCCGAGGGCTGCATTGTAGTGGGTATGGCCTTCTGCGATTCCGGCGATTCCGGCAATACGGGCAGCATCGGGCGTATCGAAGTCTGGTTCTCCTGTAGCCAGAGTAATGACGTCAATTCCCTCAGCTTTTAATCTCTTAGCCTTTTCACTGACGGCCAGAGATGCTGAAGGAGGGATAGTTAGCAATGTTTCATTGAATTTATAATTCATGGTTCTCCTCCTTATTCCTTTGTATGACTACAGTTTATATGAGAAAGCCTGTGACTGTCCAATGGAACCTTTGTCTATTAAATATGAATTCCCTTTCTATTTGAATTAGAAAACGTTTTTATATTTAATAGCGAAAATCTGACTTTTACAAGCGCGGCCATGTTCGCATATAATGAGCCATATAAAAGAAACGGATCAAACACTTAATGACAAAGGAGACAAAAATGGACTTAAAAAACAAATACACAGGAGGTTTTTACCTCGGTAAGATGGGGCCATGGATTCCTATTATTCTGATGGTTATCGGACTGATCGTGGGAACGAAGATCGGCGGCGGTGGAATCCTGCGGTTTTCGCTGATTACTTTCTTGGCCGTCATCGCAGGATTTTTTCTAACAAAGGACAAAAAGAATTTTGGAAAAGTCGCGATTTCCGGATTGACCAACAGCATGCTGGCAATTATCATCATCGCATTTCTGTCAGCAGGTGTTTTAGGACAGCTGCTGAGACAGAGCGGACTGATTGAAGCCCTGGTACATACTGCCGGCTCAGTAAATTTTGATGCTGGATTTCTTCCCTTAATCAGTTTCGTTATCTGTGCCATTATATCCACTTCCTGTGGAACGTCCTCAGGCAGCATCACTGCCATGGCACCAGTAATGCTGCCTCTGGCAGTCGGTATGGGATGCAGTCCAGGGCTTGTATGCGGCGCTATTATCAGTGGGGCGATTTTCGGGGACAATCTGGCCCCGATCTCAGATACCACCATCGGTTCGGCCTTGACACAGGAAGCGCAGGTGGGAGATGTGGTCAGAACGAGGCTGCCGTATTCTCTCATAGCAGGCGGAATTTCAGCTGTTCTCTTTGCTGTGCTGGGCAATGTAACGACTGCAAGCCGCAGCATGGAAGGCGTTGCCATAGAAGCCGATTTAAAGTCTCTTCTTCTTCTGGTTCTGCCAGTGATTATGATTATCATGATCAAAAAAGGTTTTGATCTGGTTGCGACACTGCTGGTCTGCGATGCGATGGGCATCGTGTTGAATCTGGTCCTGGGAACCATCAATTTGGACGCGATGCTTTCAAACGAAGGTCCGATCGTGGCGGGACTTTCCGGTATGATCAATCTGGTCATGTACTGCATCTTGCTATTTATCCTCCTGGAAATCCTCAATTGCAGCGGCGCCTTTGACGCATTGGTGCAAGGGCTGACGAAGAATTGCAAATCAGCTCGTTCTGCAGAACTGGTCTGTATGCTGGGTACGGCTGTGGGGACTGCGGCAGCAGGTGGAAGTTCGCCGGCAGTGCTGTTCTTTGGACCGATGGTGCGCAAAGTGACCAAGGACTTTGGGATCGAGCGAACCCGTGGAGCCAACATTTTGGACGGAACGGCCTGCGGGATTTGCTCCATCCTTCCTTATGGAACTCCGGTCATGCTGTGCCTGGGGTTCACTGCAGAAATTGCTGCAATTCCGGCTGATTTCGGGTACTTTGACATTGTGCCGTACAGTTTCCACGGAATTCTGCTTCTGGTGTTGTTTGTACTCAGCATCCTCACCGGTGTGGGAAGACGATACGTGAAAGACGGCGAAGCGTAAATATCTCAATCATAAAAAATCCTCCCCTGCTGCAGGGAGGATTTTGTCGTGTCAGCCGAAGTATTTTTTTACCAGGATTTTTAAGGTCTCCTCAGCCTCTTTGTGAAGAAACAAATAGAGAGGAAGAGTAAAATTGGTATCGGCCAGTTCATAGAAGTGAAAATCGGGTTCTTCTCGTAAGCGCCTTGCATGATTTTCGGGAAGAATACACCAGCCTTGCTCTGGCAGCGTTTTGACTAGGAGCGAGGGGGAATCCACATACATATGGAATGGCATATTGCCTCCGAACCAAGATTTGTAAAAGGCGGCACTGTCAGGGTTGTCCAAGGCGATGCCTTTTACCAAGACTGCTTTTGCAGAGTCCAATGTTCGGGGGTCAACAACGTCCGCGGGGCGGGCAGATTTTGATCGTTCCACCAGCGCCATGGGAGTGGAGTGAATCTCACGCACCAAAAGCTTAGGACTGTTTCTGTAGATGAAACCAAATCCGATATCGGCGTCTCTGTTTTCGATGACTGATGGAATGGCATCGGAGTTGTAAGTGCTGACCGATAACCGTGCTTTGCTGCTCTCTTCTGTAATCTGTGTATAGAGTTTGAAATACTGTTCGTGGACACTGGCCGGGGCAGCGATTCTGATCGTAGTGACTTCCGACAGGGTGCTGAAGGCAAGCGCTTTGCGGTACACCGCCTGCCATTCTCTGGCGATGGAAAGAAATTCTTCACCCTTTGCGGTAAGGCGGATGCTGGCGATTCCTTTGTTGCGCGTGACCAGAGTTACGCCCACCTCCTCTTCTAACGTCTTGAGCCGGTAACTCAATGCGGACTGAGATACGAATAGTGTATCTGCGGCTTTGGTAATATTCTTTAATTCTGCGATGGCGATAAATGCCTCAATTTGCTTATACTCCATTTCGATTCTCCCATTCGTATCGATATAAATTCATAGTACCATATAAGCGGCATGACCGCAAAAGAATTTCTTTTTTCCCAAGAGAAGTATAAGAAATGCTTAATATTACAATACTCGAATAAAGGGAATGGAAAAAATTTGCTAGTATTTTTTTAAAAAAGCTTGACTGTTTGACAAGCATATGGTATCATAATAGACTGCCACGCAAATGTAAACTGTTAAGATATAAGGAGTGATAAATATGCCAAAACCTATCAAAGTAGGTAGAAAAGAACGTATGACCTTCTCAAAGATCAATGAAGTCGGCGTGATGCCAAACTTGATTGAGATTCAGACCAGCTCATATGATTGGTTCATAAAAGAGGGTCTCCGAGAAGTTTTCGAAGACATCTCCCCTATTAGAGATTATGCGGATAATCTGATATTAGAATTTATAGATTACTCCCTTAATGATCCTCCGAAGTACGAGCAGGAGGAGTGTAAGGAAAGAGATGTAACATACGCAGCTCCACTAAAAGTCAGAGTAAGACTCGTTAATAAAGAAACAGGCGAAGTAAAGGAACAGGAAGTATTCATGGGAGATTTCCCTCTGATGACAGAGAAGGGAACTTTCATTTACAACGGAGCGGAGAGAGTTATCGTAACTCAGCTGGTTCGTTCACCTGGACCTTACTACAGCGTTGAAACTGATAAATCGAACAACAAATTATATTCAACACAGATTATCCCGAACAGAGGCGCTTGGCTGGAATATGAAACGGACTCTAACGAAATCATTTCTGTCAGGGTCGACAGAACCAGAAAGCAGCCTTTGACTACCCTTCTCAGGGCTTTAGGGATTGGATCTGATCAGGAAATCCTCGACATTTTCGGAGAGGACAGCAGACTGCTGAAAACTTTGGAAAAGGATGCGACAAACGACTACGAAAGCGGTCTAAAAGAAATCTACAAAAAGCTGAGACCAGGCGAACCACCGACAGTGGAAAGCGCTAAGTCCCTGCTTAATTCGTTGTTTTTTGATCCAAAGAGATACGACCTTGCAAAGGTGGGCAGATATAAATACAATAAGAAATTGGGTCTTTCCAATAGATTGGCAGAAGCAGTTGCAGCAGAGGATGTTATCGATCCTAATACTGGCGAGATTTTGGTGGAGGCAGACCAGAAGATCAGCCGTGAATTAGCAAGGCAAATTGAAGATGCAGGCGTGGAATTTGTAATGGCATATGGAAAAGACGACGAGAGTCGGGTTACGAAGGTAATCGGAAATAAATTTGTCGCCCTGAATCAGTATGTGGAATTTGACACGACCAATTTGAAAGTCGCAGACAAGGTATTCTACCCTGTCCTGATGGAAATTTTGGAGCAGTGTCAAGATGAAGATGAAATTAAAGAGATGCTGGTAGCGAGAAAACACGATTTGTCGCCAAAGCATATTCTTATGGAAGATATTATTGCGTCAGTCAGCTATATTCTGAATCTGAATTATGGAGTCGGAAATACCGACGACATTGACCATTTAGGAAATAGAAGACTTAGAACCGTTGGAGAATTGTTACAGAACCAGTTCAGAATTGGTCTTGCAAGAATGGAGAGAGTTGTCAAAGAGAGAATGACCATACAGGACATCGAAGTGACGACACCGCAGGCGCTGATGAACATCAGACCTGTAACGGCGGCCATCAAGGAATTCTTCGGAAGTTCCCAGCTGTCCCAGTTCATGGACCAGAATAATCCTCTTGCTGAGTTAACACACAAGAGGAGACTGTCCGCCCTGGGACCGGGAGGTCTCTCCAGAGAGAGAGCCGGTTTCGAAGTCAGAGACGTACACCAGTCCCACTATGGACGTATGTGCCCGATCGAGACGCCGGAAGGTCCGAACATCGGTCTGATCGGATCATTGACTACCTATGGTATCGTAGACGAGTATGGCTTCATCGAAACGCCGTACCGAGTCGTAGAAAAAGAAACAGGCCTTGTAACAAAGGAAATCAGATATATTACAGCTGATGAAGAAGAACTTCTCATTATCGCGCAGGCCAACGAGCCGCTGGATGAAGAAGGACATTTTATCAACGCAAAGGTTGCTGCCAGGGGTGTGGGCGGAGAAATCGCCATGTTCCCAAGAGAAGTGGTAGATATGATGGACGTATCGCCAAAGCAGGTAGTGTCCGTGGCGACAGCCATGATTCCATTCCTGGAAAACGACGACGCTAACCGTGCGCTGATGGGTTCTAACATGCAGCGTCAGGCTGTACCTCTGCTGGTAACGGAGGCGCCATACGTGGGAACAGGTATGGAATTTAAGGCTGCAAGAGACTCCGGTGTCGTAATATTGGCTAGTCATGCCGGAACCATTGAATTTGTCGATGCGGAAAGAATTGCAGTCAGAAGAGACGATAATAATGAATTAGACGAATATAAATTGCTCAAGTTCAAGAGATCCAACCAGGGTACCTGTATCAACCAGAGACCAATTGTTGGTCACGGCGAGCACGTAGAAGAAGGAGAAGTCATCGCTGACGGACCTTCTACAGAACTGGGTGAAATCGCCCTCGGAAAGAACCTTTTGATTGGATTCATGACTTGGGAAGGTTACAACTACGAGGACGCGATCATCCTCAACGAGAAACTTTTGATGAACGACGTTCTGACTTCTCTTCACATCGTAGAATATGAAGCAGAAGCGAGAGATACCAAGCTGGGACCAGAAGAAATCACCAGAGACATCCCGAACGTGGGTGACGATGCGCTGAAGGATCTGGACGAAGAAGGTATTATCAGAGTTGGTGCAGAGGTTGAATCCACAGACATTCTGGTAGGTAAGGTTACACCTAAGGGCGAGAACGACCTCAGCGCTGAGGAAAGACTGCTCCGTGCAATCTTTGGTGAAAAAGCCAGAGAGGTGAGAGACACTTCCCTGAGAGTTCCTCATGGAGAAACTGGAATCGTAGTCGATGTGAGAATTTTCTCCAGAGAAAACGGCGATGAGCTTCCTCCAGGCGTCAACAAATTAGTAAGATGTTATATTGCGACAAAGAGAAAAATCAATGTCGGTGATAAGATGGCCGGAAGACACGGTAACAAGGGTGTTATCTCCAGGATTCTGCCGGAAGAGGATATGCCGTTTATGGAAAATGGCGAATCTCTGCAGGTCATGCTGAATCCGCTGGGCGTACCTTCCCGAATGAACGTAGGGCAGGTATTGGAAGTACACCTGGGTCTGGCAGCCAAGAAGAAAGGCTGGTATATTGCGACGCCGGTATTCGACGGCGCGACGGAAAAAGACATCCGTGAACTTTTAGTAGATGTAGGATACTCAGAAACTGGAAAGCTGAATTTGAGAGACGGCAGAACCGGAGAATGGTTCGACAGCCCGGTAACTGTAGGCTACATGTATATGCTGAAACTTCACCATTTGGTTGATGATAAGATTCATGCCAGAAGTACCGGACCTTATTCTCTGGTAACGCAGCAGCCTCTCGGCGGTAAAGCCCAGTTTGGCGGGCAGCGTTTCGGAGAGATGGAAGTTTGGGCCCTGGAGGCTTATGGCGCGGCATACACTCTGCAGGAAATTCTCACAGTAAAGTCAGACGATATCGTGGGAAGAGTACAGACTTACGAAGCAATTGTAAAGGGTGAAAATATTCCTGAACCTGGAATTCCAGAATCCTTCAAGGTACTGATCAAAGAAATGCAGTCCCTTGCTTTGGACGTCAGAGTCCTGACTGAGGACAATGAGGAAATCCAGATTAAAGAAGTATCCGAATATGAGGATGTTTCCGGCATTGACGGAATCATGACCGTTGATACAGAGCTTGAGGAAAGCGAAGAAAAATTATTTGCAGAGGGCTTTACCGAAGAAACCCCCGACGATGACATGACGAGCAGTAACTTTGCAGATGATGAACAGTTATAAGAAAGGGGAGAAAATCTTTGACTGAGAATGTAAATAAAAATGCGAACAATTTCGAACTTAATAACTTCGAATCTTTACAGATCAAATTGGCCTCAACAGATAAGATTATGGAATGGTCCCACGGTGAAGTTACAAAACCGGAGACAATCAACTATAGGACTTTGAAGCCAGAAAAAGATGGTCTGTTCTGCGAAAAGATTTTTGGACCTATGAAGGACTGGGAATGTCATTGCGGAAAATACAAACGAATCAGATATAAAGGCATCGTCTGTGACCGATGCGGCGTAGAGGTGACAAAAGCAAAAGTAAGAAGAGAGAGAATGGGGCATATCAAGCTGGCCGCCCCAGTTTCTCATATCTGGTACTTCAAAGGAATCCCTTCCAGAATGGGACTCATTCTCGATATCACGCCGAGAAACCTGGAGAAAGTCCTTTACTTTGCTGCATACATCGTAACGGACCAAGGCGAGACTGATCTCGGATATAAAGAGATCCTCACAGAGCAGCAATATAGAGAAGCGAAAGACAAGTATGGAAGTGACTTTAAGGCTGCTATGGGGGCAGAGGCTGTGAGAGAACTGTTGTCACAGATTGACTTAGAAGCACTTTCAAAGGATCTGCGAGAGAAATTGAAGACAGCTACTGGCCAGAAGAAGATCAGAATCGTCAGAAGACTAGAAGTCGTCGAAGCGCTGAGACTGTCTGAGAACAAACCGGAGTGGATGATTCTTGAGGTCATCCCAGTCATACCGCCAGATCTGAGACCGATGGTTCAGTTGGACGGCGGCAGATTTGCGACTTCTGACCTCAACGACTTGTATAGAAGAGTGATCAACAGAAACAACAGATTGAACAGACTTCTCGAACTGGGCGCTCCTGACATTATCGTCAGAAATGAGAAGAGAATGCTGCAGGAAGCGGTAGACTCTTTGATTGACAATGGAAGAAGAGGCAGACCGGTTACAGGTCCTGGCTCCAGACCTCTGAAGTCATTGTCTGATATGCTGAAGGGTAAACAGGGAAGATTCAGACAGAACTTGCTGGGTAAGCGTGTTGACTACTCTGGCCGTTCTGTAATCGTAGTAGGACCAGAGCTGAAGTTCTTCCAGTGCGGTCTTCCTAAAAAGATGGCGCTTGAACTGTTTAAACCTTTCATCATGAAAGAGCTGGTGGAACAGGGTTATGCCCACAACATCAAAAATGCCAAGAGAATGGTCGAGAAGGTAAGACCGGAAGTATGGGACGTATTAGAGGGCGTTATCAAAGAGCATCCTGTCATGCTGAACCGTGCACCGACCTTGCATAGGCTGGGTATCCAGGCCTTTGAACCAGTATTGGTAGAGGGCAAAGCGATCAAGCTGCATCCATTGGTATGTACAGCGTTCAACGCCGACTTTGACGGAGACCAGATGGCCGTTCACGTACCGCTTTCTGTAGAGGCACAGGCAGAAGCCAGATTTCTGATGCTGTCCGTAAACAACATTTTGGCGCCGAAGGATGGCTCTCCGATTACGACACCGACGCAGGACATGATTCTGGGGGCATACTATCTGACGTATCCTGGAACATGCAAAAAAGTGGAAGTCGTTGACGGCAGAGAGAAAGTATTCTACGAGAGAGACGAGTTTAACGACAAAAAGTCAGCTGAAGCTTTCAGAGCCGCAGGTTTTGAGAGGGTGCCTGAAAAGGGCGACGGCAAGGTCTTTACAGATATTGACGAGATGCTGATGGCATATCAGGATGAAATCGTAGACATCCACGCCAAAGTCAAGGTGAGAATGTATCTGGATGAAAACGACAAGAGAGGAAGACTGGTAGAATCTACCGTAGGCAGATTCATCTACAACCAGCAGATTCCGCAGGATCTCGGTTTCGTCGACAGAAATATGGATCCATACTCACTGGAAGTCGATTTCTTATGCGACAAGAAGAAGCTGGGCGCGATTATCGACAAGTGTTACAAGACCCACGGAAATACTGGGACTGTCATCATGCTGGACTACATCAAAGACATGGGCTACCATTATTCGACAAAGGCCGCTGTGACCATCGGTATCGACGACATGAAGATTCCTGACAACAAGTGGGATATCGTCGCTGAATCACAGAAAGAAGTAGACAAATACGAAAAAGCTTACAGAATGGGTCTGATGTCCAATTCTGAAAGATATGATAAGGTTATTGAAATCTGGAACAAGACGACTGACGATGTAGCGGATGCTCTGATGGAGTCCTTGGAACCAAAGAACAATCTGAACATCATGGCGACATCCGGAGCCAGAGGTAGTAAGAACCAGATCAGACAGGTCGGAGGCATGCGTGGTCTGATGGCCAACGCAACTGGTAAGACCGTAGAAATTCCAATCAAGGCGAACTTCCGTGAAGGACTTTCCATCTTGGAGTACTTTATCTCCTCCAACGGTGCTCGTAAAGGTCTGGCCGATACAGCCCTTCGTACAGCTGACTCTGGTTATCTGACCAGAAGACTGGTTGACGTTTCTCATAACGTCATCGTCAGAGAATTTGACTGCGGAACCGATGAAGGTGTGGAAGTAAGAGCCTTTACCGATGGCAAAGAAGTCATTGAACCGCTCAATCAGCGTATTGCTGGCAGAACGGCTCTCGTGGATATCGTCAATCCGCAGACTGGTGAAGTCATCGTAGAGCAGGGTGAAGAAATCACCGATGAGCAGTCCATGGAAGTGGTAAACTGCGGCATCGAGTCCATTGCGATCAGATCTGTTATGACCTGCCACAGCAAAACGGGAATCTGTGCAAAATGCTACGGCAGAAACCTGGCAACGGGAGAGGAAGTTAACATCGGCGAATCAGTCGGTATCACTGCTGCACAATCCATCGGTGAACCGGGTACTCAGCTGACCATGAGAACCTTCCATACCGGAGGCGTAGCCGGATCCGACATCACCCACGGTCTTCCGAGAGTAGAGGAATTGTTCGAGGCCAGAAAGCCAAAGGGACTTGCCGAAATCTGTGAGGAGAACGGCAGAGTCATTGACATTCAGCCTAGATCAGACAACAAGACGGAAGTTACTGTCAGAAGTGACGAAGGAGAAGACAAGGTATATGTAGTTCCTTACGGTGCAAGACTTGCAGTCAAGAAAGACGACTACATCTATGCCGGCGGAAACATCACAAGTGGTCCGCTGAATCCGCATGACATCCTGAGACTTAACGGTGTTGAAGGTGTATACCAGTACCTGCTGAAGGAAGTTCAGCGTGTATATAAGAACCAGGGTGTAGACATCAACGACAAGCACGTTGAAGTAATTGTTAGCCAGATGCTTTCGAAGTTTAAAATTGAAGACGCAGGCGACACGACGTTGCTGCCGGGCGGATTATACAGCAAATTTGAAATCAAAGACGCAAACGAAGAAGCCCTTGCTGATGGCGGAGAAATCGCTAAAGGTAAGCAAATGCTTCTCGGTATTACAAAGGCGTCCCTGGCAACGAACTCCTTCCTGTCAGCAGCATCCTTCCAGGAAACTACAAGAGTCCTGACTGATGCGGCAATTAAGGGGAAAAACGACAAACTCATGGGTCTGAAAGAAAACGTTATTATCGGTAAGCTGATACCTGCCGGAACCGGAATGAAGAGATATAAGAACATCAATCTCGATTACGGTGTAAACGAAGAGTTTATGAGAGAGTACGAAAGATATCAGGAAGAGGATGACGAGCTGGACGAATATGCAGAGGAGGCTGTTGTTGAAGCGCGTGAAGACGAATACGAAGTGGAAACAGCCAGCGTCTTTGAGGTAAATGAACCTGAAATCGTAGAATTAGACTAATCGAGTGCAAGGCAATCACATAAAGAGTAAGAGGCGGATTTTTCAATCCGCCTCTTTTTGAATGCAGTCGCCGCACGCTTTCACGTGCGCCTTGCCATGACATCTTGCTGCCGCACACCCGGACGTGCGCGCCTTGCCATGGTTCTTTGTTACTGCACGCCCTCACGTGCGCGCCTTCATTTTCAATTATTTAATCCTTAATGGCACATTTTTTGATTATTGTAAACCAATCTGCCTTCATTTGCAAATTATTGTTGATTACTTGCACATTTATCTTGTTTAACGCAAGCGAATTTACTTATAATGCTAAAAATGGAAAATAAAGTGTGATAAATAGTGTTAAATATGGCTGAAGTATCATTGAAAAGGGCACATGCACTTGTTCTACGCCGTTTTGCAAAGGGAGTGGCGCAAGTAAATTTAATAAAATCAAAAATGAAGGCGCATTTGGACTCGGCAGGAGACTTTTGTGCAAGTAAACAGCATTTTATGCAAAATGAAGGCGCATTGACGTGTTGGTCTCGATAGAGTCTGTATAATGGTGTAAATTAAAAAAATAGAGCACATATCTATTAAATCGGTTAAAATGTTAATAACGACAAAAACAAAACCGGAGGTAATAGATATGGCTCAGATTAATTTTACACTAGAATACGATTTTTTGGTAGGGCTTTTTAAAGATTCGAAGGAAGAGGCCTTTGCAAAAATCATGGAGGAAATCCTGAACCAGACCCTGCTGGCCGAATCAAGGCAGCAGCTGGGCGCTGAGCGCTATGAACGCAGCGACGGACGCAGTGATTACAGGAACGGGACCCGTATACGAAGCCTTACGACAAGGATCGGGAAGATCCAGCTGGAAGTGCCCAGGCACAGGGACCTCCCCTTCAAAACGGTCCTTTTTGACCAGTACAAGCGGAATGAGCAGGGCCTGATCCTTTCCATGATGGAGATGGTGGTCCAGGGTGTCTCGACGCGCAACGTGCAGAAGATAACCCAGCAGCTGTGCGGCGAATCCTTCTCAAAATCAGCCGTCTCGGAAATGTGCCGGGAGCTTGACGGGCCAGTGAAGAAATTCCGTGACAGGCCCCTTGGCACCAGCTGCCCGTTCGTCATGGCGGATGCAATCTACATAAAGGTGCGGGAGGAACAGCGCATCGTTTCCAAGGCGGTGCTCATCGCAGTGGGGATCAATCCGGGCGGCCGCAAGGAGGTCCTGGGATTTGACGTATGCGGGGCGGAGACGGAAGGGACATGGAGGGACTTCTTCACAGGACTGAAGGACAGGGGCCTGTCGGGGGTGGACATGGTGGTCTGCGATGCGCACAAGGGGCTGCGGAAGGCTGCCGGGGAAAGCTTCGAGGGGAGCACGTGGCAGAGGTGCCAGGTCCATTTCCTACGCAGCCTGATGGACGCCACGCCAAAGAAATACCAGCAGGGCCTGTCAAGCGAGCTGCGCGAGATGTTCACCGCACCCAGCATAAAGATGGCACGCGGGAAGAGGGACTCGATCATTGCAGATTATGCGGATGTGGCAGGAAAGGCAGTGGAGCTGCTGAGCGAGGGCTTCGAGGACGCGATGGCGGTGATGAACCTCCCCAGCAAATACAGGGTTTCACTGAGGACGAGCAACATCATCGAGAGGGAGAACCGGGAGATACGCAGGAGGGAGAAGGTCATCGGGATCTTCCCGAATCGTGAGTCTGCCCTCAGGCTGATAGGCGCCGTCCTGCTTGACGACCACAATGACTGGTCATCATCGCAGAAGCTCTTTGATATGACGGAGTATTATGAAATGAAGAAGCTTACAGCCCGATAAGCTGTAGTGTTGTTAACTTCGCAGGCGGCAAATGCCGCCTGCATATACCGATATTAATTTACACACAAATTTGGACTTGACTGTTGGTCTCTTCTGCCCCCCCAATTTGTGCAGCAATGTTAGATGAGATAGACTTAAAGTTATTTCATGTAAGGCTGCTGAACACCTTCAATGATTTTGGCTTTGTCAACCCGTATACCGTGGAGCAGGGGCAGAATTTGATCATTGATGATTTGATTGATAATTGCGCTGCTGAAATCCTGTTTGTTGTCGTCCATGGTCAGGATTAAATTTCCGCCGATGACGAGGCCATTTTGTTGGAAAAGATTCAGCTTTTTTGCATTATCTGAGCAATAGCCCTCGTTTGACAAAAGACCTAAGTGCTCCCATATCTTCCAACTGTTATCGGGAAGCAGAATCCGAAAATCGGGGAATAGTGTAACGTCGTTTGCACATTCAAAGGCTTCTTCATAATGGAAGGGGATTCCATAAGCGAACAGTGTATTTCCGAGAAGCTGCTCCGACTTGGAACGAACCAATTCACCGTAATCCGTTTCGTGAACGTGGAACTTGGGGTTGTAAGGGCATTTTTTATAAGGCGCAGTCAGTCGCTTTTCTAACAGCTGTTTTTTGCGCAGTAAAAAAACGTCTTGGTATTTTGTAGAACAACTCTTCATTACAAAAAATGGATCCACAGGCTTATACTTGTTAAGCAAACTTTCCAAGGGCCTTTTGTTTTTGAAACATCGATCGAGGATTTCCTGACAGATCATTTTGTTTGTCAATTGAAGGATTAAATCGTGATTCCCCGTGATATTGACCTGCTTCTGCTTGCGGTCGGCGCCCTTTCCATCTTCAAAGGTCCAGTAGTAAGTCTTGCCGTGACGTCGCTCTCTCACCGTCAGAAAACCCTTTGGAGCGGTGTCTAAGAAATTTTGACAAGTTGAGATCAGCTTTTTTTCTCTGGTAATTTCAAATTCAAGCGCAGCGATAAGATTTTTCATGGTAAACTCCTTTTAATTCTAAATTTGTAAATATATTACAAAAAACTTCGGCATAAATCAAGTGGAAAGCAAATGGAGCCTGAAAAAAATTGAAAAAATCCTTTCTAGCGCCTGATAATCCTTGCATTGAGCAGGGAAATGTGGTAAACTATTTGTTAGTTTCGAGTTAATTTGACCCTAATAAATGATTTAGGGTTAATTTGACTGTGAGAATAAATTAATCCTAAAAGGAAAGGAGAAACAAATGCCTACTATTAACCAATTAGTACGTCAAGGCAGAACTAGTGCTGTTAAGAAGTCAACCGCTCCTGCTCTTGGTAAGGGTATGAACTCTTTAAGAAGAGTTGCAACTGACACAAACTCACCACAGAAGAGAGGCGTGTGCACTTCAGTAAAGACAGTTACACCTAAGAAGCCGAATTCAGCTCTTAGAAAGGTTGCCAGAGTACGTCTGACTAACGGTATCGAAGTAACAGCTTATATCCCAGGCATCGGACACAACTTACAGGAACATAGCGTTGTGCTGATCAGAGGCGGAAGAGTAAGAGACCTTCCAGGTGTAAGATACCACATTGTTAGAGGTACACTTGACACTGCTGGTGTTAACGACAGAGGTCAGGCTCGTTCAAAATACGGTGCTAAGAGACCTAAGAAAAAATAACACCAACCTTTATTATTGACTAGAAATTATCGGGAATGAAAAGAGCCCTTAATATATATTTATGTTGTACGACAAAATGCAGCCAAATAAAAATTTGGACATTTTAAGCATAAATTCTGTCAAATCGCACATTTTATTTGCGGGACAGAATGTTAAGCGCTCGCGGCGGCCTGTATAGAAAGGCTGTCGAGTACCCCTGAACAAGACTGGAAGGGCTATTTAATTGCAGGACCATCCAGAGTAATCCTGTATTCCGAATACAGGGTGAAGAGAAATGTGCAATTACAAAATTAGTTAAAGCAATTGTGCAGCTGATTTGGTGGATTATTGTAATTCGTAAAATGGAGGTTATATGCGAGAAATGATATATACTCGCGCCGCTAATTTTGCGAAGCACAAGGAAGCGGAAGTTGCAGGCGACGCGCCGCGTACTTAAAGTACGAAAGCGAGCCAAAACGAACGCTGACACAGTAATTTACAAAATTAGCAAGCGAGGAGGGAAGAGAAGTGCCAAGAAAAGGTAACGTACCAAAACGTGAAGTACTTCCAGATCCAGTATACGGAAGTGTTGTTGTAGCGAAGCTTATCAACAGCATCATGTTAGACGGAAAGAAAGGTACCGCACAGTCCATCGTTTACAAAGCATTTGATCAGATCAAAGAGACGACTGGCGAGGAACCATTGGAAGTATTTGAAAAGGCTATGAACAATATCATGCCTGTATTAGAAGTAAAAGCTAGAAGAATCGGTGGTGCAAACTACCAGGTTCCTATTGAAGTCAGACCAGAGAGAAGACAGACTTTAGGACTGAGATGGTTAACGAAATACACCAGACTCAGAGGCGAAAAGACGATGTCTGAAAGACTGGCAAAAGAATTGATGGATGCTGCAAATAGTACTGGTGCATCCGTAAAGAAGAAAGAAGATACTCATAAGATGGCAGAAGCGAATAAGGCATTTGCTCACTTCAGATGGTAGTCAACTTTGTTCAACTTTAGAAAAGCAGAAATGGAGGAAAGTGAATGGCTGGTAGAGAGTTTCCGTTAGAGAAAACTAGAAATATCGGTATTATGGCGCATATTGACGCCGGTAAGACCACTACCACAGAACGTATCCTTTTCTATACAGGAAGAACTCATAAGTTAGGAGAAACCCACGAAGGTGCTGCTACGATGGACTGGATGGAACAGGAACAGGAACGTGGTATTACAATTACCTCTGCTGCTACTACAGCACAATGGAAAGGCCATAGAATCAATATCATCGACACTCCGGGACACGTTGACTTTACAGTCGAAGTAGAGAGATCCCTCAGAGTTCTGGATGGAGCAGTAACTGTGCTTTGCGCAAAGGGCGGTGTAGAACCACAGTCCGAGACAGTTTGGAGACAGGCTGAAAAGTACGGAGTTCCTAGAATGATTTTCGTCAACAAGATGGACATCATGGGAGCTGACTTCTTCAGAGTTGTCGGTATGGTGAAGGACAGACTAAAAGCGAACGCTGTACCTGTTCAACTGCCAATCGGTGCGGAAGATAATTTCGTTGGAATTATCGACCTGGTAGAGATGAAAGCAGAGATTTACAAGGACGAGCTTGGTAAGGAATATGAAGTTACAGATATTCCGGAAGACATGATGGATATGGCACAGGAATGGAGAGAGAAGTTAGTTGAATCCGTTGCAGAATGTGACGAAGAACTGATGATGAAGTTCCTGGAAGGTGAAGAAATAACCATAGAGGAAATGAAGGACACCATCAGAAAGCAGACGATTGCCTGCCAGATGGTACCTATGCTTTGTGGTTCCGCGTATAGAAACAAGGGTGTTCAGATGATGCTCGATGCAGTCATTGACTACATGCCGGCACCAATTGACATTCCGCCTATCAAAGGTGTTGACCCTGATACAGGTGAAGAAGATGTCAGAAAGTCCAGCGACAGTGAGCCTTTCTCGGCATTGGCCTTCAAGATCATGGCCGACCCATTTGTAGGTAAGCTGGCATTCTTCAGAGTATATTCCGGTACTTTGGAATCAGGTTCCTATGTTTACAACTCAACAAAGGGCAAGAAAGAAAGAATCGGAAGAATCCTGCAGATGCATGCAAATAAAAGAGAAGAAATCGAAAAGGTTTATTCTGGAGATATTGCGGCAGCAGTAGGCTTGAAGGATACGACTACAGGAGATACTCTTTGCGACGACAAAAACGAGATTATATTGGAATCCATGGAATTCCCAGATCCTGTTATTGAAATTGCAATCGAGCCTAAGACAAAAGCTGGTCAGCAGAAGATGGGTATTGCCCTTGCGAAGCTGGCAGAAGAAGATCCGACTTTTAAGACTTATACAAATGAAGACACTGGGCAGACCATCATCGCCGGAATGGGCGAACTTCATCTGGAAATCATCGTAGATAGACTTCTGCGTGAATTCAAGGTAGAAGCCAATGTTGGTAAGCCGCAGGTATCCTATAAAGAAACAATCTCAACGACAGCTGATGTGGATCACAAGTATGCAAAGCAGTCTGGTGGTCACGGTCAGTACGGTCACGTTAAGATTAAAATCTATCCGAGAGAACCAGGTTCAGGCTTTGAATTTGTCAACTCAATCGTCGGTGGTGCTATTCCTAGAGAATA
The DNA here is from genome assembly GCF_900086585.1 of Emergencia timonensis. Classification (GTDB taxonomy): domain Bacteria; phylum Bacillota; class Clostridia; order Peptostreptococcales; family Anaerovoracaceae; genus Senimuribacter; species Senimuribacter timonensis. The sequence goes on along the minus strand of NZ_FLKM01000008.1, from coordinate 62,662 downwards.
TATCCCTAAGATTGAAGATGGTATCAAAGAAGCGATGGAAAATGGTCCTTTGGCGGGATACCAGGTTGTGGACCTTGGTGTAGAACTGTATGACGGTTCATACCACGAAGTCGACTCCTCTGAAATGGCCTTCAAAGTTGCTGCTTCCATGGCATTCAGAGAAGCTGCCAAGAAAGCGAAGCCAGTTCTCCTAGAACCAATCTTCAAAGTTGAAGTGAATGTTCCAGAAGAATATATGGGCGACGTTATCGGCGACATCTCCTCAAGAAGAGGCAGAATTGAAGGATCAGATATGAACAATGGTGCAGTAGCTGTAAGAGGTATGGTACCTCTGTCCGAGATGTTCGGTTACGCAACTGACCTGAGATCAAAGACCCAGGGTCGTGGCGTTTATGTAATGCAGTTCGACCACTTTGAAAAATTACCAGACAGCTTAGTTGAAAAGATTGGTAATAAATAATTACAGGAGGAATAAAAATGGCAAAGCAGAAATTTGAGAGAAATAAACCGCATATCAATATCGGAACAATCGGTCACGTAGACCACGGAAAGACAACTCTGACAGCAGCGATCACGACGACACTGTATCAGAGATATGAACTGGGAGAGAAGGTAGCCTTCGACCAGATCGACAAGGCACCGGAAGAGAAGGAAAGAGGAATCACCATCTCCACAGCCCACGTAGAATATGAGACACCGAACAGACACTATGCCCACGTAGACTGCCCGGGACATGCCGACTATGTAAAGAACATGATCACAGGAGCAGCCCAGATGGACGGAGCGATCCTGGTAGTAGCAGCAACGGACGGACCGATGCCGCAGACAAGGGAGCACATCCTGCTGTCAAGACAGGTAGGCGTACCGTACATCGTGGTATTCCTGAACAAGTGCGACATGGTAGATGACGAGGAACTGCTGGACCTGGTAGAGATGGAAGTAAGGGAGCTGCTTTCCGAGTATGAATTCCCTGGAGACGACACACCGATCATCAGAGGTTCCGCGCTGAAGGCACTGGAAGACCCTGCAGGCGAATGGGGAGACAAGATCGTGGAACTGTTCGAGGAGATCGACGCATACATCCCTGAACCTGAGAGAGCAAACGACAAGCCGTTCCTGATGCCTGTAGAGGACGTATTCTCCATCACAGGAAGAGGAACCGTAGCGACAGGAAGAGTAGAGAGAGGCGTGCTGAAGGTCGGAGAAGAAGTAGAGATCATCGGACTTTCAGAAGAGAAGAGAAGCGTCGTCGTAACAGGACTGGAAATGTTCAGAAAGCTGTTAGACGAAGCAGAGACAGGAGATAACATCGGAGCACTGCTGAGAGGCGTGCAGAGGGATGAGATCGAAAGAGGACAGGTACTGGCAAAACCAGGAACCATCCATCCGCATACAAAGTTCAAGGGACAGGTATACGTACTGAAGAAAGAAGAAGGCGGAAGACATACGCCGTTCTTCAACGGATACAGACCGCAGTTCTACTTCAGAACGACAGACGTAACAGGAGACCTGCAGTTACCGGAAGGCACAGAGATGTGCATGCCTGGAGACAACGTAGTGATGGAGATCGCGCTGATCACACCGATCGCTATCGAGGAAGGGCTGAGATTCGCCATCAGAGAAGGCGGAAGGACAGTCGGATCCGGCGTAGTAACTGAGATCATCGAATAGGGAGACCTAGCCCGATATGACAAACATCAACAGGGACGCATGTGCGTCCCTGTTTTGATGTGCAGTCAGATTGTAGGCAGGTCCCCCGCGAGGAGTGCAGCGCTTCAGCGCGTGGCACTCTACGGCCATACTTGCTGAATCAGCCCGTGGCGTTGTTGCTGCGGGCTTTTCGTTTCCTTGAAGCCCTAGCCCGATTTGCGGGTGCAAATCGATGGCAGGTCTCATGCGAGAAACTCCCAAATCTGTGATTTGGTGCGTTTTACCGCCACGTACCCCGTGTACGCTCCGGGACGCAAAGCCCTTGCGCCTAGCCACGGATTGATTATTCTGCGTATTTCTGGTAATATAATAACAATAGGAAACCCGCGGGAAACCGCGGGTTTTGTTGTGGGCGGAACCAGGGTGATGGAGCAGGCCGTAACGGTGCTATTTAGATTCTATAGTATTGGGTATAATTACCATTGACTGAATCAATGTAGAAGCATATAATTTATGTAGAAATGGTTATGACTTCCAACATTTTAATATTTGGCAAAATCAGGGAAATCTGGTGACGCAAAGCCAAAGGGCCTAATCTATCATAGATGGGATGGCAGCCGGTTGCACTTAATGAAAAGACAAAGTCTTTTTATATGGTTTTATATTCCCGATTGCTTTTCGGGTTTTTTTATGTTTCCTTACATTTTCGGCTTGAAGATGATACATGTGGAGAAGACAATCATAACATGAATAAGGTGCTTTTTTGGAGGTAAAAATGAAAAGTTGCTACAAATTATTATCGATTCTCATGATTCTGATACTCATTACAGGGTGCAGTAGTATCAGTTATGCGGTAGAGGACAGCAAGACAGAACCGCAGATTAAGCTGGAAAATAATACTTTATACACCTATGGTGTTCCCATTTTGATAAAAAAGGATAAAGCAGGAGATACAAATGTTTACCGCGATGACGGCAGTCAAGAGTTACTGAAAGAAAAAGTAGGGAATCTTACCATCTATGGCGGCGGAAAGAATGAGTCCATTACTGGAAACGTCAGTATCACCGTGGATGGTGCATCTTACAGCAGGATTTACGGAGGCGGTTGGTCCGACGGTTCAAAAGCCGCTGACGTCCAGGGAAACGTTTCTATTACCGTCAAAGGAAATACCAATGCCAATACTATCTATGGCGGCGGTTACGCCATCGCAAAAAACGGAAACGCCAGCGCCAACGTCAGTGGGACCGTGACAGTGAATGTACCGGCTGTGCCAAAGAGTAACCATGAATTTTTTTATGGCGGCGGTTCTGCGCAGGTGACAGGCAAGTATGATGCTGCGGCCAATGTAGGTCAGGTTCGCCTTCATGCTATAGGAAGGATACGCGAAGTTAACGGCGGCGGCTCTGCGACTGTAGACAAAACAGCTACTGGAAACGCAGAAGCTGTCGTGAAATCATCGGTTTCTCTTCAGCTCGAGAAGGCAGATATAAGAGAAGTTTACAGCGGCGGATATGCCAGCGGTCCTAATGCGACTGCTCATGTAGGTTCCGTTGAAACGAAGGTAGATGATTCAGAAGTTATGATCCTCATCGGCGGAGGCCGTGCGAATGATGGCGGTCAGGCTGACGTAGCAGGCAGTGCCAAGATACACTTGAAGGACTGTTCTAACCTATACGGCTATGTCCATGGCGGCGGCAATGCCTCTAGTGGAGGTTCCGCTAAAACCGGATCTGTAGAGCTGCAAATAGAAAACTGTATAATACCAATAGATGAACAATTTGGAAGTCTGGTGGCCGGATCGGTCATCAGCGGCGGTTCTGCCTCTGGAGAAGGTGCAAATGCAGACATAAGCGGCCCGGTGCAGTTGAGCATAAGCGGCGGCTCCGGCGCCGGCAATATCTATGGCAGCGGCGAGGCCTCTGATGGCGGAAGTGCAGTAACAGGAGAATCACAGATAAATATTACCGACTACGAAGGATGTAACTATGCGGGTTATGAAGAAACTTTTCACGCTACCATCTATGCAGGTGGAGATGTAGATAGCGGGAAAGGCAGTACGGCAACGGCAGACGCCTGTAGAGTAGAAATCAATGATTCTATTTTGGAAAATGTATGGGGCGGAATGATTGTCAGCAATAAAAATCCAGAGTCTATCGCTGGCGAATCTGATCTGCTGTTGTACCAAAGCAAAGTTACAAATACAATTACCTGCTTTGACACCATAACATTGAACCAACCGCAACATTTAACGGCTTTCTTGTATAAAGGGGAAAATCGGCCAACGCAGCTAATTGCCCAAGGTTTTTCACAAGGAGATATTTTAATCACTTGTGACGACACTGATTCAGCCGCAGACTGGTTTTCTCTGCAGAATGGGACTTTATCCTATGAAGTGGGAGAATCCGCTTCAATATGGAAAATTGGCAACTTGACGAATACGATCACGGCAACCGCAGGAGAACATGGCGCCATCAGTCCATCTGGTACCTGTACCGTCAACCAAGGGGAAGATGCAGAGTTTAAGATAACGCCTGATAGTGGTTACAGAATCTTAACGGTGGAAGTAGATGGAAAGACTGTGGAGCTTAGTGATGGAACGTATAGATTTACTGATGTCAAAGAGGATCACCGGATTCATGCGGAATTCGAAACAATAGCCAATCCTGCACCGCCTTATATTCCGCCAGCTCCGCCAACTCCCGATATAGAGGCGCCGACAGTGAGCATGGAGGCTTCCAAGGAGGTTACTGACAGCCTTTTAGACGATCAGGATTTGCAGGATATCAAAAATGGCAGCAAGGTGTCTTTTAAACTGGAAGCGACTGTCGTGCCGGAAAAAGATTTGGATGCAGTGATTTCTAAAGCGCTGGAGGCGCATCTCCAAGACAGTGGTCAAACGGTTGCCGCAAATCTGGATATTAATCTGATAAAAGTGAAAGACAATGTGGAAAGCAAAGTATCCAATGCGGCAAAGAAAGTAAGAGTCATAGTGCAGATTCCAGAGACGTTTCTCGACGAGTCAGGCTTGCGCCAGTTTTCACTGATACGTCTGCACAAGCTGGAAAATGGCGCTATAAAGACCGATTTGCTACCTGATTTGGACGATGACCCAGCTACGGTTACAGTAGAAACCGACCTGTTTTCGGTGTATACGCTTGTTTATAGGGAGGAAGATCCTATGAAAAATGCCCGTCTTGCAAAAGGCGTAAAAGCGACAACGTTAAAACTGTCATCCTCTCGAAGACATGGCTCGATTACAGTGAAATGGGTCAAATCAAAAGGTTTCAAAGTCGATGGATATGAGGTTTTCAGATCTACCAAGAAAAACAGCGGATATGGAACAAAGCCTTTTTATAAAACAACGAAAAGGTCATATAAAAATACAAAGCGATTGCGAAAAGGGACCAGATATTATTACAAAGTGAGGGGATATAGAACGATTGGAGGAACAAAGTTCTATACCAAATGGTCTAATAAAGCCTATAGAGTCGCAATATAGTATGTGCAATCATAAGTGAACAGTATCATGATAACAGGCGGCCTTCCACCGCCTGTTTTTTATAACACGGGAAATATCGTCTGCAGGACGTATTTCCTATCCGCTCGTTTCTTAGAGGTATCATAAAGACTATTGACAAATTCAGTGACATTTAGTAAAATCTGCGAAGTGGAATATTTGCGATATGGAGGAACGTAATGAAAGAAAAGAGAAAATTATCTCTTGCCATACAGATTTTTATCGGCTTAGGTCTTGGAATCATCGCTGGATTAGTATTTATAGCTGTTGGCAAAGAGCAGTGGGCTGATTCGTATATCATGCCCTTTGGGACTATCTTTTTGAACCTGATTAAGTTTATTGTAGTGCCGATTGTACTGACATCGATTATTTCAGGAGTCATATCTCTGAAGGACATCAAGAAAGTAGGGTCTATTGGCGGAAAGACAATCGTCTTTTATATGTGCACGACAGCGGTAGCGATTGTTATCGGCCTGACCTTTGCGAACTTGTTTAAAGGCACCTTTAGTGTGCTTCAAACAAGCGGCCTGACCTATGAGGCTACTGAACCGGTCAGCTTTATGGAGACGCTGGTCAATATTTTCCCATCAAATGCAGTGGCGCCGATGGTAGAGGCAAATATGCTGCAGGTCATCGTCATCGCCTTGCTGTTTGGCTTTGGCATCATTTTATCTGGAGAGAAGGGACAACCTTTTGCCAAGATGATTGTCAGCCTGTCTGATGTATCCTTACGCATCATGGAGATGATTCTAAAGCTTTCACCAATCGGTGTTTTCTGCCTGATTACGCCGGTTGTTGCGACTAACGGACCAAAGATATTGGGCTCCCTGGCAATGGTATTGCTGGCTGCTTATATCTGCTACATACTGCACGTCGTCATCGTATATTCAGGTGCCGTCAGAGGGCTTGCAGGTGTGAATCCGCTAACTTTTTTCAGAGGTATTGCCCCGGCTATGATGTTCGCATTCTCCAGTGCATCTTCCGTAGGAACCCTGCCTCTTAATCTGGAATGTTCCGAAAAGCTGGGCGCAAAGAGAGAGGTTGCAAGCTTTGTTCTGCCTCTGGGCGCTACCATCAACATGGACGGAACAGCGATTTATCAAGGTGTCTGTGCAGTCTTCATCGCCAGATGCTATGGCATCGATTTGACACTGTCGCAGATGGTAGTCATCGTCTTAACGGCCACTTTGGCTTCAATTGGTACTGCAGGTGTTCCTGGCTCGGGTATGATTATGCTGGCTATGGTTTTACAGAGTGTCGGTTTGCCAGTAGAGGGAATTGCTCTGGTGGCAGGCGTAGACCGTATCTTTGATATGGGAAGGACGACCGTAAATATAACTGGAGACTCCGTATGCTCCATCGTTGTGAGCAAAATGGAAGAGCGGAAAGAGGCGAGAAGAAAAAAAGCAAATGCATAAAAATATAAGGGGCTGCTACTTGCAGCCCCTGTTTATTTGGTGTTATTTTATCGTACGATTGGCCTTGTTGGACCAGGAGGTATAATATTTCGTTTTCTCTATGATCCTCACGCCGCGTACTTTATAATAGTAGCGAGTTCCTTTTTTTAACTTTTTAGTGTCGGTAAAGGAAGTCGTTTTGCCGTTTTTCGTCTTGTAGTAAGCCTTTGTGCCATATCCCGGGGACTTTTTCGTCGATTTGAACACCTCATAATAATCGACCTTGTAGCCTCCAGACTTCTTCCACGAGACCTTGATTCCCTTCTTAGCGAGAGCGGACTTAGCCGTAATCTTAGTCTTTTGAACGCCTTTGATGATATCTGCATTTTTGAAGGTACTTCCCAGCATCTTAGAATAGATGGCATTGGAGAGATAGCGATAGTCGTCCAGCTGGTGGGCTTTGTTGGTCATGGTGTTGGCAAATAAGGTCATCTGATAGCCGCCTTGCTTGTAGTCAATTGCCTGAATGGTATCTTTGTATTTTTCAATGTAATCTGCAGCCATAAAGCCTTCGATAGGGTAATCTGTAGTCGTCTTGATTAAAACTTCAGCGCCCTTTGGTGCCTGTGTAATGTAGTTTCCACCATAGCCGTACATGATATTATCTTTTTGCTGCTTATATTTTGCAGTGATCAAACTGTCTGTTTTATAAGTCACCGTAGTTAATGCATCGTAACTGCCGCCAGTCTGATAGTCGATGTCGATTCCCAGATCTTTTGCAGCTTTCAGTGCATTAGCTGTGTAGCCGATATATGGCTTGCCTTTTTTAATCAGATCCAGTTCTTTTTCGCCCAGAGTGCGGCTTCCTACAATCACGTCGGCATTCTCTGGATGATCGACTACCTGGAAGCCCATTTGCTTCTCAAAGGCGAAGATATCCCAGCCTAAGGCAGTATTGAGCCTGTCCTGATACCTCTTGATGCCGTATTCCTTACCATCCTTCGTCGTTGTAAAGGCAGAGGCGGTTCTGCCAGGAATATAGACCTTGACGGCTTTTTTTATCACTCTTGCGGCAGGCATCTTTGAGACGGCCTTTCCGACTAGAACATAATCGTTCTTTACCGTGTTAAAGTCAGTTTTCTTCACCAGGAAGTCACCCTTATTCGTACCAGTGGTAATCATTCCCACCGTCTTGCTGGTTTTTAGTAATTTGTTGACAGCCTGAATAGCGTCAACGCTGTTGTTTGAAAGAATTATATAGCTGCCGCTTCCAGATGTAGTCGTCTTAATTGATGGTACTTTCGTAATCTTCCTTGTGTCTGCAGCCTTGATCGCGCCAACCTTCGTAATCACATGAGCGTCGAATCCGCGAAGCTGCGGAAATGCCGTCAAAGGCTCTGAGTAAAGGGCATCCCAGGTGTCGATGACCATGTTGGAGTAAAGCGCTGAGTTTGCCATGTTCCGCTTAGCCTGATGCATGTCCACCACGATAGAGCCCTTTTTGTAAGTCTTACCGTGTATGGTGACATCCTTTGTCAATTGTTTCAGTTTGACATCATTTCTCAATAAATACGCGGCCATGTCTTTCGCCGCCTGCGTATTCTTTTGATCGGAACTGCTAATTGGAATGATGTAGTATTCAGGGAAGAAGTTGTTGTTCTCCTCATACTTTTTACGGAACTTATCCGCTTCTGCGCCGATATCGTCATATTGGCTCACAAAGTAAGGCGAAATCGTATCTGCATCGATATTTTCCAAACCCCTCCTGAAGAATTCCAACTGGTTCAGATACATCCTGTCTTTATTTTCTGCAACAAAATCCACATTTCCGATTAGGCCGTATTTGACTGCCTGCTGTGCGTCGTGGCTTCCATAAGGGAATTCGGCAGTATAGGCATTACAGCCGTGGAGAAATGCGTAGATCGGGGTGTAACTTGGGGAAATATCCTCCCAGGCGCCCCACTTCTTCTTTCCGCTGCTGTCCACTGAGAGATAATCGCGCAGTGTCAGCTGGAAGCTGTTGATGGAATCGTTATTGGCAATGGCCGCCGCACCGAAGTTTTCTCCCTGCTCTATGGAAGTATCGATATACAAATCGTATTCCGCATTTGGCTCATGGGCAGGTGTGCATGGCTCAACGACGAATTCATCATAATAGCCGTGAATTTCATACAGCGTAATCGGGTTCCATTTTGCAATTAACTGCGTCATGGCCTGCGTTTCTGGCTGTGTCTGATAGGAGTTATCTCGATTTAAGTCGAAGTAATTATCGTTGGTACGGGTCATAGCTTCACGGCCATCCACGTTTTCTGATGGTACGACGATGAAAAACATATCGCTTAAAATCTCATCTACGTCCAATTCTTTTTTCGATATATTGTAATACTTCTTCATTTCCTCGTCAGTCATATTGGAAACTGCGTCGGAAGTATGTTTTGGGTTAGATGGCTCGAACTTGCCTTCCCCTTGAATAAATCCTACGCCGGTGACCTTATCTTTAATTAATTCTGACCAGACCTTACCGTCCTTTGACATCTCCGCTTGAAGGGTCGCCTTCCCGGTGCTTGTGAGGCCGGTAATTTTGTTATAAGGGATTTTTCCGTCTCCTTCAGCGGCTTCTACGACAGCTTCGACAAAATCAAGGCAGCCGTCTGCGCCGATGATTTCATCGGAATGGATATTGCTGTAGACGACCGGAACCTTGTAATCTAAAGTTCCCGCTTCAACTTCTTTCTTCACCTGGGCAGGGTCTGTTTCTGCACGTTCTGTTTGAGAGAGATGATTAGAAAGATCGCTAGATTTTGCTGAAAGGAATAGTGCATTGATAGGCTTGCCTTTTACCGAATAACCGATAGCTTCTACCTTGGCGTAAAGACCCGCTGAGTTGGCTCTTGCCGCTAGTTCGGCAAGTTCTTCATCTATTTGGTTCTGTGTATGGAAGGAGTCGTAAGGTCGTACCCAGACCGAGGTGCTTCCTAGAGCAGATTTGCCGTGATAGCAAGTTAAATCATATTGCCCGGTATAGTCAAGGATGGTATTCCTGACTAAAACGCGGTCGCGGTTGTCTATACCGTTGTATCCAAACAAAGTTTTGCTGTCAAACTTCATCTGCAGATACACCGCATCGCCTTCTGTCACTGCTGCGTTAGTGATGTTCTGGAACATGGCGATTTCCTCTTGCCCGCCGGATTCTACAGTAGTCGCTACAGTCTTCCATTCCTCTATTGGTCCGCCTAGATATTGGTATGGAAATTCGCTTGGATCCTGCATGCCCTTGTCACGAGAGAGATTCCAACGGATTGTCTTATCTTTTATGGCTTTTTCCAGTTGTTCTTTCGTCATATCGACTTTTACTTTTGCAATAAAGGAACGTTCTTGAGTTAAAGATATCGCATCTTCGCCTTCTCCGGTATTGTCTAAGATGACAGCCTCGCTGCCCGCCGCGGTATCTCCAAAGGAGATGGTCGGGACAGCAAAGGATGATGCAACTAGTGCTAGTGAAAGAATGCTCACAAAGAGGAGACTGGCTGTTCTCCTTCGCATTAGTTTACTCATGGTTACCTCCGTAATTGTTAAACGGTGAGATGTGGTTTGTTATTGTAAACGTTTACAGTGTTAAAGTAACAGATGCAATTTGGGCTGTCAATAAGTCAGGTGATAATTGTCAAAATATTGCCAAAAATACAATAATATATACAATAACGCTGGTTATGTTCTGATTGGAATACAATTTGGACAGAGGTAAAGAGAAAACGAAGTATTCTTCTATGCAAGAGAAAAAAATTGTGGTAGAATAATCAAGATAAAAATTGAGATTGTGAGGAGAGACGTTATGATAGGGGCATCACCTGACGTGATAGATAAAGAAGAAGCCTTTCAGGACACTTACCGCAAATGGCGCGCTTTAATTTTTAAAGCAGACATTATCAGCGTAATTGCAGTATTTATAGTTGAAATCGTCATGTTTTTTCTTCTGCGTTCTCATGATTTAATCTTTCAGCCAATCCCAGTATATCTTACCAGATTTTTAATTTTACCGACCATTGTCAACATTACGCTCTTGACCATAGGGTTTATCGGCATTGAACGATATAAAGATAATCCTCATCTTCTGAACTATGTCCCAATTGTACTCATGACTTTGCTTTGCATCGTAGTATCCTGCACACATTATGTCTTTGCAGTAACCTTGGCCGTATATACAATACCTGTGTTTGTGACAATTATCTTCAGCGACCGGAAGATGACGCGCTTCATCACTTTTATCGGTGTTGTCGGTATTGCAGTAAGTTCACTTGTCAACGTGTTATTATCTACAAGTGAGGACTCTTATTTAATTCCTGAATCTATTGTCGCATTAAGCATTCTCTTAACAGCCCATAAGTTTTCTCAAATTCTCATAGACTATCAAAAGGAGAAAAATGACGCTCTGGCAGAAGGTTATCAGGAGCAATTGCGAATGAAGGAGCTGTTGAACTATGACCAGAAGACGGGCATCTATGGCTCTACAGCCTTTAGCAACAGCTTGAGCCGCACAATAGATCGTGGCAGTTTGGATAATCTGGCGCTGGCCTTTTTAGATATTGATGATTTTAAATACGTAAATGATACTTATGGGCATACTGCAGGAGACGAAGTACTAATGTGTCTGGCAGCAATGATCAAAGAAATCTGTGGCAGGGATCAGCTTCCAGGACGATTTGGAGGAGACGAATTTGCCATACTGTTTACAGAGGGAAACTTGGAATTCTATTACTCTTTGTTGGAACAGATTCAAAAGAAATTTCAGCAGCAGACATATGGTTTTTCAAAACAAAAAATTACCGTCAGTATCGGTTTGGCCATGCTGCGGCAGGGATGGGACGCCGAGAAGATTTTGCAGAAGGCAGATGAAGCCATGTATCAATCGAAGGAAAACGGCAAGAACCAGATTACGGTTTTTTGAACAGGAGAAAAGTAGCAAACCCTTTGAATTCACAGAATTGGGGGACTTATTTCCGCGGTGTTGACAAAGGATTGTCCACTGCGATATACTAAAATGAAAGCATTTGCAGATGCCAAGCGCGTCAGCAGATGTTTTTTTGAGGAAGAATTTCAGTTTTGTGTGTAAAGGGGGAGATTTGTATGAAGAATTTAAATGTAAAGAAAGTCAGCATAGATATACTAATGGATATCATTGGAGGAATCCTGATTGCCATAGGAACCTATAATTTTGCGGCGGCATCAGAGTTTCCAATGGTGGGCTTCAATGGGATCGGTTTGATTCTGTATCACCTGTTTGGTATGCCTATCGGTACCGTGGCCTTTGTGCTGAATATACCAGTTGCAATCGCCTGTTTTAAAATATTAGGAAGAGATTTTTTTATCAGATCGATACGGACCATTGTAATTACTTCCGTAATTATGGACCTGGTTGCGCCAAGATTTCCAGTCTATGAAGGAGATTTAATGTTGTCGGCTATTTGCACAGGCGTACTATCAGGCTTAGGATATGCTTTGATTTATATGAGGGATTCCTCTACTGGAGGCACTGATTTCATCATGTTGTCGATCAAAGAGTATTTCCCGCACCTGTCATTAGGCAAGATTTCGTTTGCCATGGAATCTCTGGTGATTGTTGCAGGAACGGTTTTCGTATCAAAGAATATCGAAGGGCTGATTTATGGGATGATTATCAGCTTTATCCTTTCCATCATGGTGGATAAAGTCATGTATGGAATTTCTGCCGGCAAAATGGCCTTGATTGTAACAGATCATGCCCACGATGTGGCTGACCGCATTGACGAAACCGTGGGCAGAGGCTCCACTTTCCTAAAAGCAGAAGGCAGCTATTCGGAAGAAGAAAAGGATGTCGTCATGTGCGCCTGCAGTACGAAACAGATGTACGGCATCAGAAATGTGGTGAAGGAAGTCGATCCTGAAGCGTTTATTATCATCATGGAGTCCAATGAAGTAGTCGGATCAGGGTTTAAAACGAAATAAGAACACTGATGTTTTTGCAGTATTGCAGCCTCAGTATCCTAAAACAGCATTCTCTTTGATGATAAAAATGCTGTCCAGATAAAGCACTGGACAGCATTTTTTTGTTGAGGAGCTATTTTACGTCGTACGCAATCAGTGCTACATCACAGCCGCATTTTGCAGCAAGCTTATGCTCTGCCTCACTGATAATTTTTAGATCCTCCGGAGAAAGTTCTGCCAATTTATCGTTATACATTTCTATCACCTCCTTTTATAGTATTTACCGGATGACAGAACAACATTCTGATGATAAAATAAAATCGACTGTTAATTATTTTCGGGAATAATAGTTGGAGATGCTTTCATTTGCGTCTTTAGCCGTGTTGTAGTATAATGAACGCATCGATTTTGACGGCGTTGCCGAGTGGAAACGTTCATTGAAACACAATTTGCAATTGTATAATCAAAGGAATAATTGTGTTATAATGGTTCCGCGATCTTACGATTTTATCGCAAGGTAGGAACCATTGAAACATGACGTTTGATTATAATTTAAAAGGAAGCGTCATGTTATAATAAACGCATCGATTTTGACGGCGTTGCCGAGTGGAAACGTTCATTGAAACACAATTTGCAATTGTATAATCAAAGGAATAATTGTGTTATAATGGTTCCGCGATCTTACGATTTTATCGCAAGGTAGGAACCATTGAAACATGACGTTTGATTATTATTTCAAAGGAAGCGTCATGTTATAATGAACGCATCGATTTTGACGGCGTTGCCGAGTGGAAGCGTTCATTGAAACGCAATTTGCGATGATATAATAACAAGGAATAAAAATCCTATGGAGTGAATCATATGGAAAAGATCATAAGAATTGACAATTTAATTTTTGAATATACCCAGGGAGAAGAGGAAACTCCGATCAAAGCGATTAACAAGATTTCCTTGGAAATAGAAAAAGGAAGTTTTACTGCCATCATTGGCAAAAACGGCTCGGGAAAGTCTACTTTGGCCAAGAATCTTAACGGATTGCTTTTGCCCAGCGGAGGCACTATTTATGTGAAAAGCTGGGACACGAAAGACGACAATCATATTTGGGATGTGCGGCAGACGGCGGGAATGGTCTTTCAAAATCCCGATAACCAGTTGGTTTCTTCCATCGTAGAAGATGACGTAGCCTTTGGTCCTGAAAACTTGGGAATTGAACCTCAGGAAATCAGAAAGCGAGTCGATCAAGCTTTAGAATCTGTCAATATGGGTAAATACAAGAAAAAGGCGCCTCATTTATTATCTGGCGGACAGAAGCAGAGAATTGCGATTGCCGGCGTTGTGGCCATGAAGCCAGAATGCATCATCTTTGACGAACCGACAGCAATGCTGGATCCTAAAGGTCGAGATGAGATTATGCAGATCATCAGCGAACTCCATGAAGAAGGCATTACCGTGATTTTAATCACCCACTTTATGGATGAAGCGGTACGTGCAGAACGTGTCATCATTATGAACGAAGGAACTATCCTGCTCGATGGTTCTCCTTCAGAAGTGTTTTCTAAGGGTGAGACAATCAAAGAAGCCAATCTGGACGTGCCTCTAGCTGTAGAACTCGCCGGAAGACTGAGAAAGAGGGGCATTAAAATTCCGCAGAATATAATCACAAGCGAAGGATTGGTAGCATTCGTATGTCAATACAAGTAAGAAATTTATCACATATTTATTCAAAAGGGATGCCAGATGAGCAATTGGCACTTTCCAATATTAACTTTGATATATATGACGGCGAAATTGTAGGCGTTATCGGTCATACAGGATCGGGAAAATCCACATTGCTGCAGCATCTCAACGGTCTTTTAAAACCTGACAGCGGCACGATTATGATAGGAAATACAGATATTACAGCACCTGGCGTCGCCTTAAAAGAGATCAGGCGGCGTGTGGGACTGGTATTCCAATATCCTGAATATCAGTTATTTGAGGAAACTGTAGCGCAGGATGTGGCCTTTGGTCCGAAAAATCTGGGATTATCTGAAGCAGAAATAGCGGATAGAGTAGAGGAAGCGCTGGAATTAGTTGGACTGGATTACGAGGACATTAAAGATCGTTCTCCATTTGACCTTTCGGGAGGGCAAAAGAGGAGAGTAGCCATTGCAGGCGTCATCGCCATGAAACCTCACGTTTTGATTTTAGACGAACCGACTGCTGGATTGGACCCCGGCGCTCATCAGGATATCCTCGAAATGATTGAAGAAGTACATGGGGCCCAGAACAACAACATCATCTTTGTTTCACATAATATGGCAGATGTAGCCAGTTTATCTGACAAGGTCATGGTGCTTGACAATGGCAAACTGGTTATGGTGGGAACGCCTCAGGAAGTTTTTTCCCAAAAGCAGCGTCTGGAGTCTATCGGACTCAATGTGCCGCCTGTTACAAATTTGATGTATCAGTTAAAAGCAGGTGGTATCTCCATCAACGAAAACGTGCTGACCCTCAAAGAGGCGGAAGAGGAATTATATAATTATCTGCAGAGGAAAATGATTTAATGATAAGAGACATTACACTTGGACAATATTATGCGGGGGAATCCGTCATTCATCGATTGGACCCACGAATCAAAATTATAGGGACCATTCTGTTTATCGCAGAGCTGTTTATCGTCCATGACTTTATTGGATTTGCATTCTGCGGAGCAGCTCTGGCCATCATTGTAGGCGTGTCAAAGGTACCGCCGGCCTTTATCCTGCGGGGATTGAAACCAATCCTTTTAATCATCATTTTTACTTTTTGTCTCAATATCTTTATGGTGGACGGCAGAATCATCTGGCAATGGGGCTTTTTGAAAATCACAGTAGAAGGGCTTTACACTGCGGCGTTTATGGGCTTAAGATTAGTGCTTCTGATTATCGGTTCTTCTCTCTTGACACTGACGACAAAGCCGATCAGCCTGACCGATGCTATTGAAAGGCTGCTGAGGCCTTTGAATCGTATCGGCGTACCCACACACGAAATTGCCATGATGATGTCTATTGCGCTCCGATTTATTCCTACGCTTTTAGAGGAGACGGACAAAATTATGAAAGCTCAGCAAGCCAGGGGCGCAGATTTTGAAAGTGGAAACATCTTAAGTAGAGCGAAATCCTTGATTCCCATTCTCGTGCCTTTGTTTGTCAGTGCATTTCGTATTGCCCAGGATCTGGCTATGGCTATGGAAGCCCGCTGCTATCGCGGGGGAAAAGGACGGACCAGAATGCACGAGATGAAGTTTGCCGGTAGAGATGTGGCTGCGATGATCACTTTAGGTGTATTTTTAGTGGTGATTATTTTGGAGAGGATATACCTATGAGACAGAGAAAAATAAAGAACATAGAAGAAAGACTAAATGATTTCAGCGCACTTACCATAAACGATCCTCAACATTTAAAGGGGAAATGGAAAACGGTTTTTAACAATGACCACCCTATTTATTTAGAAATTGGCTGTGGAAAGGGACAGTTTATTACGACATATGCGGCCAAATATCCCCAGTGGAATTTTATCGCTATAGAGGGACATCAAAGTGTAGTTCTCAGAGCTTTGGAAAAAGCGACAGAAATGGAGTCCAGCAACATCAAATTTCTCTTGGAATATATTAAGGATATCCGTGATTACTTTGATCGAGGGGAACTTGCAGGAATCTTCTTAAATTTCAGCGATCCGTGGCCAAAGGACCGCCATGCAAAACGCAGGCTGACCTATGGTAAACGCCTTTTACAGTATTGTGACGTGATACGTGAAGGGGGAGCAATCCAATTCAAGACTGACAATGAAAGTTTATTTGATTTTACCTTAGATCAAATTGAGACTGCCGGATTGAAAATTTTGGAAATATCAAGAGATCTTCACGCATCAGAATTTGCAGATGCAAATATTACCACAGAGTACGAAGATAAATTCGCCAGTACGGGGAAGAATATCAATTATGTAAAGATAAGAGCCTGATACAGGCTCTTTACTATTTGGGAAATTAATACTTGATAAATTTAGCAGGATTGCAGAGATCACCGTTCTTCATCAGTTCAAAATGCAGATGGGTCGGTTCCATGGATTCATAGAGCGCTGTCTGACCCACATTGCTGATTACTTGGCCTTGTTTTACCGTATCGCCTTTTTCAGCCAGCTTATCTGTGGAGAGATTGCTGTATTTGGAGATATAGCCATTGCTGTGAGTGATCTCGATGGTGATTCCATAGGCATCATCTGTATATATGTCCGTAATTGTTCCGTTTGCGATCGCTTTGACACTGGTTCCCTGAGGAGCCTCGATATCCATACCTGGGTGGGTCATGTACTGATCGAGAGTCGAGTTGTAAATAACCATGTCCATAGAATACTTCTTTGATACCTTACCTTTGTCTGCATCGATAGGCAGTTTGAACGAATTCGATTTTGATGACTGCTTATTACTATCTACAATGGGTACGCTAGCGGATGCTTCTTCTGACTTATCACTTTCCTGTCCTTTCTTCTGATCATCTGCGTCCTTATCCTGATCAGTGGTGGTCTTTTTCGTAACAGGCACATCATTCGCACTATTAGAGATTTTGTTAATACTAGCCTTTATTGTGAAAATAGATGTCAGAGCTATGAGACAGAAGCAAAGCATCAAAACAGCGGCAACCTTGTCTTTCCCTTTTTTTCTTTCAACTTGTCGCATTTTCTTCACCTCCTGTCATCTATTATCACCACTAAAACGTGTATTCATACTAATATTAACTTGTAAAATTAAGGAGTTCATAGTAGAATGTTTTCATGACATTCTGTCCAGCGAGAGGTTCATCGAGCTGCGTGACAGAATTTATGCTGAAACGCCTCAGCCTATGGCTGGTATGGCATTTGTCGTATGGTATTTTGTCCGATTAGTGTTTGGCGAATTTATCGTATGCATTTAGGCATTATATATGAAAGATGTCTTTTTTATCAATTTGGAGGTGACAATATGGCTGAATTTATAATGGCAGCACAGAATGGAAGAAACATTCCCACAGAGGATAAGATTTTTGGGATCAGTCGCAGGGCGAACGAAATGATAAATGAAAAAGGACCTGATGCGGTTGTCAATGCCACCATAGGAACACTTCTGGACGACGATGGAGATTTAATGGTTCTTTCTTCCGTAGACGATACCTATATGGGTTTGGAACCAGAAGAATATGCGGCATATGCGCCAATTGGCGGTACGCCGGCTTATAAAAAAGCTGCAATCAAAGCAGCCCTCGGCAAATATGAACCGAAAGGTTATGTAGAAGCAGTAGCGACACCAGGCGGCACCGGTTCGATCAGAAATACAATAGCAAATTATTCGTGCCCGGGTGATAAAGTTTTGACTAGTGACTGGCATTGGGCACCTTATAGAACAATTACCTCAGAGATTGGCAGAAGCATTGATACTTATCAACTGTTCACTGAAGACGGGCAGTTTAACATTGAGGCATTTTCTAAAAAAGTGCATGAAATATTAGAAATTCAGGATCGGTTGGTTATCATTATCAACACGCCGGCACATAATCCTACTGGTTATGCGCTCAGCAATGAGGATTGGCAGCAGGTAGTAGATTGTCTGAGTTATGTTGCGCCAGAGAATCGTATTGCCCTTCTGGTGGACGCAGCCTACATTGATTTCGCTGGAGATGAGAATAAATATAGAGAATTTTTACCGATTTTAGAAACATTGCCGGCAAACATTTTGCCGATTATCGCATATAGCATGTCAAAGACTTTTACAATCTACGGAATGAGATGCGGCGCTATGATTTGTCTGGCACCGACAAGGGAAATCGCTGAAGAGTTTAAGCGCGTCTGCGAATTTTCATCGAGAGGTACTTGGTCAAACAGCGCCAAAGCTGGTCAGAGCATCATTGCGAATATCTTTGCAGATGAAGAACTTTTGAAAAAAGTGACGCAGGAGAGAAAAGACATTCGGGAAATGCTGCTCAGCAGAGGAAAGGCATTTGAAGAGGAATCCATTAAAGCAGGGCTGAAAATCGTGCCTTTTGATGCCGGATTCTTTGCTTCTATCCCTTGTGATAATCCTGATGAAATCAGTGCGAAGCTGGAGAAAAAAGGGATTTTCCTAGTACCTCTTGCGATGGGATTACGAGTATCCATTGCCTCGATTTCAGAGGAGAAATGTAGAAGAATTCCAGCCGAAATTAAGCGCGCTATGGAAGAGTAGAAAATAGATTTGCTAAGACACGTTAGAACTTTAAATGTTTTTTCGTGTCTTTTTTCATGTGTAAATGGGTGTACGGCAAGGGTAAGAAAGCTGAGCCGTGCATATTGACAATGGGACTTTATCGCCATTGGCGTATGGGCATCTTGGCGCCTTGTCACCCTTATGTCTTTGTCGCTACAATATGTTTGTACTTTTTGCTACTATTTTCAATTTCCTGCACAAAAAATGTTTGAGAAATTTGTGCAGGATGAGCAGAAACACTCAAAAAGTACAAAAGCATCGTGAGGTGCAATCTGCATTACATGGCAAATTCAAGAAAAGTAAGAATGTAAAAATACAGTTAGAACGGGGCCTCAGATTTTAGCGGTATTCTAATAAAGCACGATCTTGCCGGATATCATCTTCAGCGCTATTGACGGCAAGATCACGTGCGGCACCAGGGACAGGGCAAAGAAGGTATTATGATCTTTCCTGCGTTTGCCGCATAAAAGGGTGGAAGAAGTATGTAATTAAAAAGGTAATTGTGGTATAATGTTTTCACAATCTCACGGCATCGCCGCAAGGAAGAAAACATTGAATCATGTACTGCGATTATATTTCAGCGGAATGCACATGGTATAATGTTTTCACAATCTCACGGCGTTGCCGCAAGGAAGAAAACATTGAATCATGTACTGCGATTATATTTCAGCGGAATGCACATGGTATAATGTTTTCACAATCTCACGGCGCTGCCGCAAGGAAGAAAACATTGAATCATGTACTGCGATTATATTTCAGCGGAATGCACATGGTATAATGTTTTCACAATCTCACGGCGTTGCCGCAAGGAAGAAAACATTACGGAGGTGTATTATGCAGGTCAATAAAGTAAGTGTCGTATATTTCAGTCCATCGGGGACCACGAAAAAAATCGCTGAAAAAATCAGCGAAGGTTTTGCTGGAAAAAAGGAATATCACGATATTTTAGAGCACAGAATAGAGAAGAAAGTCAATATCGCTGAAGACGGACTGCTAATTTTAGCCATGCCCGTATTTGGCGGCCGAATTCCGGAATATTGCCTCTCTTCAATTAAGCATCTTCGTGGAATGAACACACCGGCAATCGTCATAGCAGTCTATGGTAATCGAGAGTATGAAGACGCTTTAGTTGAAATGGAAGATTTGGTAGATGATGTTGGTTTCAGGATAATTGGCGCCGCCGCGTTTATTGCGCAGCACTCTGTTTTTAATCATGTGGCGGCCGGACGTCCTGATGAAGAGGACAAAAAGTACATAGAGGAATTCATACAGAAATGCAGCGCTAAATTGGAAGACTTTGATCCAGACAATAATGAAAAATTGTTATTGCCGGGGAACAGACCATATAGGGCTCACATGAAGCCGTCTATGGCTCCGGAAGCCGATAAGAACTGTACCAAATGCAGAACCTGCGTCAAAGTTTGTCCTGTGCATGCGATTAACAGTGAAACGCCAAGAAAGACTGATAAAAAGAAGTGCATTATGTGTACCGCTTGTATCGCAAGCTGTACAGCAAAAGCACGGTCTTTTGGCGGGCCGAAATACGCCGTCGCGTCAAAAACTTTTGCCAGCGCTTGCAGCAAACGTAAGGAGCCGGAACTATTCGTATGACATATATTCTAAAAGATTGACCAGCAAGGAGGAAGACAGATGAATAAGTATTTAGATACTGCACTTGAAGTGCAAGAGGCGCTTGAGAATAGGCGGCCAGTCGTCGCCCTTGAGTCGACGATAATCTCTCACGGCATGCCTTATCCGCAAAACGTAGAGACGGCTATTCATGTAGAGCAGGTTATCAGAGATTATGGTGCAGTTCCGGCCACAGTCGCTATTATCGGAGGCAGGCTGAAATGCGGGCTGACAAGAGAGGAAATCGAGTATTTGGGAAAAAAGGGGACAGACATTGTCAAGTGCTCCAGGCGTGATATCCCAGTCGCTATTTCTAAAAAATTGGATGGAGCGACAACAGTAGCAACCACGATGATAATTGCAAATATGGCAGGTGTAAAAATCTTCGCAACAGGTGGAATAGGCGGCGTTCACAGAGGAGCAGAGCAGACTATGGACATTTCAGCTGACCTGGAGGAACTGGGCCAGACTCCAATTATGGTAGTTTGTGCAGGCGCCAAGGCAATACTTGACTTAGGCTTGACATTGGAATATCTGGAGACAAAAGGGGTTCCTGTTATCGGTTATGGTACTGAGGAGCTGCCGGCCTTCTACACAAGAAGAAGCGGTTTTCGCGTAGATTACCAATTGGATACACCAAAGGAACTTGCAGAGGCTTTTGCAGCACAGCGCGGCAGTGGTTTGCATACAGGTATGCTGGTTGCAAACCCGATTCCAGAGGAATATTCCATGGACGGCGAGGCAATAAACGGAGCCATCAACGAAGCTATCAAAGAGGCTGCTGAAAAAGGAATTCATGGCAAAGAAACGACGCCGTTTCTGCTGGCAAAAGTGAAAGACATTACTGGAGGCGACAGCCTTGAAGCCAATATTCAGCTGGTATATAACAATGCCAAAATTGCGGCACAGACAGCGGTTGAACTTTGTAATTTGTAAATCTGTAAAGGAACAGGAGTAGAAGTATGAGATTAATATCGTGGAATGTGAATGGACTGAGGGCATGTCTTGGAAAAGGCTTTATAGAATCTATGCGGGAATTGGAGCCAGACTTTATCTGCATACAGGAGACGAAGATGCAGGAAGGACAAGCTGAGGTTGATTTACCGGAATATGAAGAATTCTTCTGTAGCGCAGAGAAAAAGGGGTACTCTGGAACGGCGATTTTTGCGAAAGAAAAACCATTGGCGATACAAAAAAACTTTGGGGATCATCAAGATGAGGGCAGAGCCATAATTTTAGAATATGAGAAGTTTTATCTGATAACTGTCTATGTGCCCAACGCGCAGGATCAGTTGAAACGTATTGATTACAGAATGAAATGGGAAGAGGACTTTCTAGCCTTTATTAAAGAGCTGGATGACAAAAAACCTGTCATTATCTGCGGAGATATGAATGTAGCAAAAGAAGAAATTGATTTGAAGAATCCAAAGACAAATCGAAATAACGCTGGATTTTCTGATCAGGAACGCGATAAGATGAGAAAATTGCTGGATGCAGGTTTTGTAGATACTTTTCGATATCTGTATCCAGATGCTACCGGGATTTACAGCTGGTGGTCTTATCGATTTAATGCCCGCAAGAATAATGCAGGGTGGCGTATTGACTATTTTATCGTCAGCGAACGTCTGAAAGACAGGATTGTAGATGCCAAAATTCATACGGATATTATGGGCAGCGACCATTGCCCGGTGGAACTGGAAATAAATTTATAATAGAAAAACGATAAAAAGATGGCAAGGGAATGCCATCTTTTTTCTTGGCAGGTATTGACAAATTAAATAATGTGATGTAAGATATTTACAGTAAAATAATTACAAATAACAAATGAAGTTTGTCGAAAGGAAACCTATGAGCAATCAAACTACGAATATCCAATATCCTCTGAACAATGATTTGATGTTTGGCTTAGTCATGCAGAATCAGGTTTTATGCAAAGATCTACTGGAACGTATCCTTCCAGGAAGGAAGATTCAAGAATTGAAAGTTTGTGACGCTTCTAATACAAACCTGCAGAAGACAATTATCACTGGCATTATATCTAAGTGCGTTCGCCTGGACGTACTATTTACCGATGACCCCGATTGGTACAATTTAGAGATGCAGAATGTCTCTGACCCATATCTCCCTATGCGTGGCCGTTACTATGGGGCAGCTATGGATATTGATCAGATTAATAAAGGCAGTCACTATTATCAATTAAAGAACAATTATGTTATTTTTATCTGTACCTTTGATTACTACAATCGTGGCCAGGCAATCTATCATTTCCAAAACTATGACTGCAAAAACAACTTGCCATACGGAGACAATTCCCGTAAAATAATAGTAAATACAAGGAGTCCTAAAGAAAACACGCCGCCTGAATTAGTCCCATTTTTTGACTATGTGAACAATATGAAAGTACCGGAGGACGACACATTCATTAAGGCTTTACATAAACAGGTGGAGAAGTATAACACTTCAGACTGGAGGCGCAGGTTGATGACATTGGAAGAAAAGATGAGAATAGAAAAAGATATGGCTTTTGCAGAAGGTGAAGCGAAAGGTGAAGAAAAGGCGAAATTGGAGGATGCAAAAAAGATGAAGGCCGAGGGCATTGACATTGAAATAATCTGCCGAATTACAGGTTTTTCTGCAGAGAAGATTGGAAAACTATAAGGGTCAATATAATCACTTACATGGTCAGAAAAAATCTGTTACAGTAGAAATACAA
The DNA here is from genome assembly GCF_900086585.1 of Emergencia timonensis. Lineage (GTDB taxonomy): Bacteria > Bacillota > Clostridia > Peptostreptococcales > Anaerovoracaceae > Senimuribacter > Senimuribacter timonensis. Next base: position 39,560 of record NZ_FLKM01000008.1, on the reverse strand, counting down.
CGAGTATTCTTATAGGATGTAAGTCCAGTTGTAAGAATTGCTCGTTGTTTTTTATATTGAAATATAAAAGAAAAAATGCAGAATGCTTTTAGCGGAAGCAGCTTGCCAGGAAATGGATTGACTACAGAAAAAGAAAAAAGACTGTTTGCATGATTGAAATAGAATCAGCTGATTGTGAACAGTCTTTTCTAATTTTTAAATTATGCAAGTCGTATCAAAGCCAACAGATTCTGCAGTTCCTTTGTCAAGGATACTAGGTCACAAAAATGTGCCTTCTTTACAAAGACCTGATGAGGCTGTATAGTACTACTATATACATGAAGGAGGTAAATTATGGATGCAAGAGATTGTTTTAAGGTATTGAGAGAAATCAAGGATGTTAGCTTTGCAACGGTTGACCGACATGGACATCCGCAAGTGCGAATCATAGATATCATGCTGGCAGAAGGGGAGAAATTGTATTTCCTGACAGCTAGGGGGAAAGACTTTTATCAGGAATTGACGGAGCACGCTCAAATAGCTGTCTGTGCGATGACAAAAGATTACGAGATGATTCGTCTCAATGGGGATATCATAAAAATGAAAGAACAAAAATATTGGATTGACAAGATTTTTGAGTATAACCCGGTCATGAATGATGTATATCCTGGTGACAGCAGGTATGTTCTGGAACCTTTTTGTATTGATAAAGGAACTGTGGAATACTTTAATCTGGGATGTACGCCGATACATAGGGAAAGCTTTCCGTTTGGCAGTGCAAGGCAGGAGAAAAAAGGCTTCTGCATTACAGACGCCTGCATTGGCTGCGGAAAGTGTACAGAGAATTGCCCTCAAAAATGTATCTGCTCAGGTGAGCCTTATAGAATACAACAAGAAAATTGTCTTCACTGCGGATTGTGTATGGAGACGTGCCCGGCAGGTGCAGTCGAAAAGAAAGGACGTTAACAGATGATAAACGATATATTTTCATTATTGATTGAAAAGAGGACTTTTTTTCTGTCCTTGCTGACGGAGCACTTGTTCATCTCGCTGGTATCTATCCTGATCGCCCTTGCTGCCGGTCTTGTTTTGGGTGTCTTTATCAGCGAATACCAAAAAAGTTCTAAATACGTGTTGGGGTTTGTCAACTTTATTTATACGATTCCTTCCATATCGCTGCTGGGCTTTTTAATTCCGTTTTCAGGAATTGGAAATACGACGGCGATTATCGCCCTGACAATCTACGCTTTGCTGCCCATGGTCAGGAATACTCATACAGGAATGACCAACATTGACGAACAGATTATCGAGGCTGCGAAAGGAATGGGCAGCACCCAGAGTCAGATTCTGTTTAAGATCAAGCTGCCTCTCGCGATGCCGGTCATCATGTCTGGACTGCGTAATATGGCGACCATGACTATCGCTTTGGCCGGTATTGCTTCTTTCATTGGCGCCGGCGGCTTAGGGGTAGCAATTTATAGAGGAATTACGACAAACAACGCTGCTATGACCATCGCTGGCAGTCTCCTGATTGCCCTATTGGCAGTTGTCGTCGATCTTTTGCTGGGAATCGTCGAGAAGCTGACAAAGAGGAAATCAGAGAAAAGGCATAGAAAAGGGTTTGCTGCAATGGTCGCGGTTCTGGCCTGCGTGGCCTTGATTGGCAGTAATGTATTAGGCGGCGCGGGCGACAAGACTATACAGATTGCAACAAAACCTATGACAGAGCAGTACATCCTTGGAGAAATGCTGAAAGAACTCGTAGAGCAGGATACGGATTTAAAAGTGGTTTTGACCCAGGGAGTGGGAGGCGGTACGTCTAACATAGAGCCGGCTATTGAAAAAGGCGACTTTGACCTGTACCCCGAATATACGGGTACAGGTTGGAATATGGTGCTGAAAAACGAAAGCCTGTATGATGAAAGCATGTTTGACAGCTTAAAAGAATCTTACGAAAAAAATGTCCGCTTAACTTGGTGCGGGATGTACGGTTTTAACAATACCTACGGCCTGGCAGTGAGAAAAGAAATCGCAGACAAGTATCATCTGAAGACCTATTCCGATTTGGCAAAAGTATCCAATTTCTTGACTTTCGGCGCTGAGTACGATTTCTATGAAAGGGAGGATGGTTATGACGCCCTGTGCGATGCTTATGATTTTCGCTTCCAGAAAACATCTGACATGGATATCGGTCTCAAATACAAAGCCATCAACCAGGGAAAAGTAGATGTGATGACGATCTTCACCACCGATGGCCAATTGAGCGTCTCAGATATTGCAGTACTCATCGACGATAAGCAATTTTACCCATCATATATGTGTGGTAATGTGGTGCGCATGGATACACTGGAAAAGCATCCAGAGCTGAAAGAGGTCCTCAAGGGCCTAGAGGGAATTTTAGACGATAAAACGATGGCAGATCTGAATTATCAGGTAGAGGGCAAAGGAAAAGAACCAAAAGACGTTGCCCATGAGTTTTTGAAGGCCAAAGGTTTTGTCAGATAGGGGGATAGAATGAATACAGTAATCGAATTTAAAGATATTAAAAAGGCCTACGGCCAACAGACAATCGTGGAGCATTTCAACTTGACTATTGAAAGGGGGCAGTTTGTGACGATTATCGGCAGCTCTGGCTGCGGCAAGACGACTATCCTAAAAATGATTAACGGTTTGATTGCGCCAGATGAAGGCACGGTATATGTAGAAGGAAAGGACATTAAAAACGAAGATCTGATTGCCCTTCGCAGAAATATTGGTTATTCCATTCAAGGCAGCGTTCTGTTTCCTCACATGACGGTGGAAAAAAACATCGCTTATGTACCTGAGCTGCTAAACAAAGACGATAAGGCCAGAACCAGAGCAGCAGTGGAGAAGTGGATGAAGATCGTCGGCCTTGACCCGTTGATGCTGAAACGTTTTCCAGACGAGTTATCTGGCGGACAGCAGCAGAGAGTGGGTATTGCCCGCAGCCTTGCGGCATCGCCGGACATTCTCCTGATGGACGAACCTTTCGGCGCAGTAGACGAAATTACTCGCGTGCAGCTGCAGGAAGAATTGCGGAAGATTTATGAACAGACTGGAATCACAATTCTGTTTGTCACTCACGATATCTCAGAGGCTTTGAAGCTGGGAACGAAAGTGCTGGTCATGGACAAAGGTCAGATTCAGCAATTTGCTGAGCCGACGGCGCTGCTGCGTTATCCTGCCACAGACTTTGTCAGACAATTGGTTGCTAAAGAGCGGCGTACCTGCGGTTTACCAGAGGAGAAGCTTTTGACTTGTGAGTATTGCGGGGTGATGAACCATGAACATTGAGTCAGACTTGGAGTATCTGATCAGGCGCCTAGATCCAGAGATCGAGATACCGACTGACTTGACGCAGCGTTGGCGGCTGTACCGCTCTTTGGTCAACGTGAAAATGCCAGGGGAAATGCCGCCTGATTACATGAAAAAAGAAAACCAGCTTCTGCAGACTATGGCAGAGAATAAAGGTCTCGTTGATTTCACGATTTAAAGGAGAAGGAGCATGGGATCTATCTCTGGCAGGGGGATATTACAGCTTTAAAAATCGACGCCATCGTCAATGCAGCCAACAGTCAAATGCTGGGATGTTTTTGTCCCTGTCACGGATGTATCGACAACGCCATTCATACCTTTGCAGGTGTTGGGCTCAGAAACGCATGTGCAGGAATCATGAGACGGCAGGGGCATCTGGAGCAAACCGGCAGTGCAAAGATTACATCGGGCTATAATTTGCCTGCGAGATATGTGATTCATACGGTGGGGCCGATTATAGCCGATGCGGTTCAAGAAAAGGACCGACGCGCGCTGCGCGCCTGCTATCTGTCTTCCATGGCTTTGGCGGAGCAGTACGAACTGGAGTCTGTGGCCTTCTGCTGTATCTCCACTGGCGAATTTCACTTTCCTAATCATCTGGCAGCGGAGATTGCTGTGGAGACGGTGAGAGAGTATCAGAAGAGTAGTAATCTGAAGGTCGTGTTTAATGTGTTCAAAGATCTGGATCGACAGATTTATGAGGAACTATTGGGTGAGAGACAATGAGGAAATTAGGGAATCAAGAAAATAAAGTTAGCCGTCTGCAGGAACAGCTATCTGCAGCGGAGGTTGTCATCGTTGGCGCAGGAGCAGGTTTGTCAGCCTCTGCAGGCTTTGATTATACGGGAGAGAGATTTAGCAGATATTTTCAAGACTTCGGAGATAAGTACGGCTTTGATGATATGTATTCCGGCGGATTTTATCCATATCAAACGCTGGAAGAATATTGGGCTTATTGGAGCCGTTATATCTGGATCAATCGCTATCAAAATCCGCCGAAGCCGGTCTACAATGCGCTTTTGGAGTTGATGCAGGAAAAAAAGTATTTCGTATTGACCACCAATGTGGATCACCAATTTCAGAGGGCGGGGTTTGATAAAGAGCGGCTCTTTTACACCCAGGGGGACTACGGCCTCTGTCAGTGCAGCAAGCCCTGCCATAATCTGACCTACGATAATGAAGAGCAGGTACGGAAGATGATAGAAGCGCAAGGTTTTGCCGTAGATGGAAAGGGTCAGTTGACGCTGCCTCAGGGTGTCCGTCCCGCAATGTCCATTCCAACGGAACTGGTGCCATACTGCCCGCGGTGCGGTAAAACTTTGACTATGAACTTGCGAGCAGACGATACGTTTGTAGAAGATGCGGGCTGGCAGACAGCATCAGAGCGTTATACAGCGTTTTTGCGCGAGGCGCAGCACCAACGGACGCTGTTTCTGGAACTGGGCACAGGGTACAATACGCCGGCCATTATCAAGTACAGCTTTTGGCGGATGGTCAGCAGGCGCCCGAAGGCGTTTTATGCTTGTATAAACTTAGGGGAGGCTTATGCGCCGGCGGAGCTGGGTGCAAAGTCAGTTTGCATTAATGGAGATGTTGGGGAAGTGTTAAAGACGCTAGCTGACGGTGAACACGTTTAAAGAGCATAGAATTTCTTGATTTTCATTTTTTAAATTATTTTTAATATTTAGAAATCTGATTGACCTACATGCCTTTTAGAAGTATATTTAAAATATAAGGATTCGTAGAGTAATTAGGAAAAGAAAAGCAAGGAGAGAAATCATGAAACCAAGACATCTGCTAACGTATCTGCTGTGTGCAGCTTTGATTTTTGGTCTCTTCGGATGTAACAAAGAGAAGCTTTCAGCAGAAGCGCCCAAAAAGCCCGCAGTCAAATGGGAAGTGCCTATGAATGAAGAGGACTTGCCAGATGTACCGGTCTTTGATATGGAGGAGGAAGGCTGCCATATCACAGAGGCTGTTTTGATGGAAGATGGAGTGATAACGGCGTTGACAGAAAAAGAGTTCCTGCAGATCGTTACGAGAGAAACGGAGAAAGAGCAGACTGGCGAGTTTGAAGGCGGTGACTTTGTGCCGATGGGTCTGACAGAGCAGTTTGCAAAAGTCTATGCCGGGAGAATTACGGCGCTCTTTGAGCGTGCGTCTCTGATCGGCATCAGTGGCAGCATGGATTTTACACGGAGGCTGACTGCGCACGGGGAGCTGTCAGAAAAGGAAATTGACCAGTCAGATGTGGATGCGGCGGTCGAGCAGGCATATGGACTGCAGAAAAAGGGGACATCCTACGCTGGTGAAGGCCTTGTGCCGTCTGAAGACTACAAATATGGAGCGATTCTGTTTATCCCGAAGGTCTCAGTTGTTACAGGCGAGTATCAGGGAGAGCCTTTGACCTACCATTATCCTTGCGTCAATGATGCCGGATTTCTGGATGGGATTTATCTGATGATTCAGAGCGATGAGGCAGAAGCTATACCGCCTCTCACCTGACCTGACGATTGATCCTGCGAAAACTTGATATGCTTTTGAGATATCTATACTCTTCACATATAATAATTTAAACAAAGCAAAGACTGCACATTATACATATGAAAGGAAACGAAAGCCATGAGTAAAAAAGTTTTAGTAATCTCCACCAGCCCGAGGAAGGGCGGCAACTCCGACGCTTTAGCAGAGGAATTTGTAAAAGGTGCAAAAGAAGCGGGGAACGAAGTTGTGAAAATCTGTCTCTACGACAAAACGATTGGATTTTGCAAGGGATGCTTTGCCTGCCAGGAGACAAAGAGGTGCATCATCCACGACGACGCTGATATGATTGCCCAGAAGATGAAGGATGTCAATGTCATCGCCTTTGCCACACCAATCTACTATTTTGAAATGTGCGGGCAGATGAAGACCATGCTTGACCGGGCAAACCCGCTGTACAGTGCGGATTATCAGTTTCGGAATGTGTATATGCTGACTGCTGCGGCGGAAGAGGGAGCTGACACGCCAGAGTATGCGGTGCACGGGTTAGAAGGCTGGATCAGATGCTTCCCGAAAGCCCGCTTGGCGGGAAGCGTATTTGCCGGCGGCGTCGATGCCATCGGCGACATCAAGGACAATCCAGCGCTGCAGGAAGCCTTTGAAATGGGGAAAACGATACAATAAAGATGATGCAAATAAATTACATTAAAGCATTAATTTCTTGGATGAAGCGCGATATTATGCTGCCATAATTATCCATATTTGTGAGGAGGAAATATTATGGAAGAACGAAAGCCATTGCATAACCACCAGGATTCGGTATTTTGTATGCTTTTTTCTGATAAGGAATCTGCCTTAGCGCTATTTAACGCACTGGAAGATACGGACTATGGTGCAGATAAATGCGCATGAACCAAGTAATCCGCCATAAATTCTTGTTTTTTGGTCAGTTTAGGCACTTTTTTGAAAAATGTAAGATGTTTTTTGGATATTATACCATAAAATGTAAAAAGTGCGAATGGACAAGAAATCTATATAGTGGGAATCTTTTGTGTTAAAACATGTTTTTAAGCTTTATTCAGTCAAATTTGAGCTATTTTGTTCCCGGAAGAGACTGCTGAAAGCTGTAATTTGCCATAAATGCACCTAGAATTGCTCGTTTCAGGCACTTTTGCCTGATTTAAAGCAAGGGTCGTATTTTACTTCATGCGTTTGCCATGAACTGGGCCTGGCAGAAGAGCAGATTCAAGATAAATTGATAGAAAAATATCAGCTCAGTCGAGAAGCTGCAAGAGAATACGTCAGCGAGTAAGAACACAGCCGCTGGAAATGATTTTAGAGAAGCGGCTTTCTTTGAATCCCAGATTCCACCTCTTGTATTTTTTGTCGTACTATTGTAGCATGATAATAGACGAAAATAAATGAGGTGCAGGATGAACATTAAGGATTTAAAGTGCTTTGAGGCGGTATATGAGCAGAAGAGCATCAACAAGGCTGCCAAGCAGCTGTATATCACGCCCCAGGGCCTTGGCAGCAACATCAGGTCCCTGGAGAATGAGCTGGGCACGGTTTTGTTTGAACGGGCAAAACAGGGCGTGACGCCGACAGAAAGCGCGCAGCTTCTATATAAACGGGCAGGTCTTCTGATTGAAGAATTTGAACAGATCAGAAACGAAGTGCAGCAGCTTTCCCATAGAGAAGATGTGCTGCGGATCGGTTGCGCCTGTGGGGTGTTCAATGTCATTCCCTTTAAGCTGATACAGGACTTTATTGAGGAAAATACGCCAGTGAAAGTGGAGTGGTGTGAGTATGCGAATTCAGAGGTGAAGGCGATGATCGACGCATCTGAAATCGAGTACGGTTTTATCGTCGGCGGTTGGGACAACGAAGACAACATGGTCAGAAAACTGGCAGAAAACGACGTATACCTCCTTGCCTACGAAGGACATCCTCTATATGAGAAGGAGAAAGTAAACATCGACATGCTGGAAGGCGAGCCGCTGATCACTTTGAATGAACATTTCAATTTGTACCATGATTTTAAGAAAACCTGCCAGGTGAGGGGTTTTGAGCCAACTATTATTGCGAAGACGGCAGATGCCAACTTCCAGCATAAGCTGTGCAGACAGGGGTACGGCCTGGCTGTCGTGACTGCTTTTTCTCTGGAAGACGTGCAGATGAATGGCATTCGTGCAATACCCTTTGAAGAGGAACTGAAATGGGAAGTTTACGGCGTCTATCGAAAGGCCATCGGCTCCTACAGACTGATTCAGAAGTTTGAAGAGTTCATAAAAAAGGACTTCTTAATGGAGTGTTGCTCAGACAAAAACGGCAACTAACCAAAGCGTGGGCGTTTTGGCAGGGATTTTCTTAACGCTTGCTCTGCTAATCGCCGTGATAGGGCACTATGCACTTTAAAATCGGCATATTTTTGACAGTACCAATCAAAAACGTATGGTAATGCTTTTAACAGAAAAAAATCGGCGCGTTTGTTCAAGGCAAGGAGATTTCCGGCTAGAAATCACACGAATGCGCCGATTTTGCTGTATGTGTTTGTTTGCCATGCGCATAAAGAGGCTGTCTTGCGAAAATATGCCGATTTTTAATCTATTTTAATTTGGGCATGCGTATCGGGAGGAACTGACGGAAAATAGAATCTTTGTGCGAATACAATAAACGGAACATCATAGAAAAAATCTTCTTCTACGTAACAGATGATTCTTGATAACGCTCCCACAAAGGCAGGGCATATACTATTACTAGAATATGAACTGGGGAGGTTAACATGAAGTACAAGAACTTGTTCACACCGATCAAAATCGGTTCGGTGGAAATCAAAAATCGATTCGCTATGGCGCCTATGGGACCACTGGGGCTTTCTGACGCGCAGGGAGGCTTCAACCAGAGAGGGATCGATTATTATACAGAAAGAGCAAAGGGTGGCACTGGACTGATCATTACCGGGGTCACTTTTTCTGATTGCGAAGTGGAACAGCAGAGCATGCCCAATTGTCCCAACTCGACCTTCAATCCCGTACACTTTATCAGAACCAGCAAAGAGATGACGGAGCGGGTACATGCATACGGCAGCAAAATCTTTCTCATGATGTCCGGAGGGTTCGGCAGAGTGACGATTCCTACAAACCTGGGAGAATTTCCGCCAGTCGCACCGTCCCCCATTCCGCACAGATGGCTGGACAAGACCTGCCGGCCATTGACAAAAGAGGAAATTCACAGCATCGTCAAGTCCTTTGGCGACGGCGCATACAACGCCAAGCGAGGCGGTTTTGACGGGGTGGAAATCCACGCGGTTCACGAAGGCTATCTCTTAGACCAGTTTGCGATTTCAATGTTCAATCAAAGGGACGATGAGTACGGCGGCAGTTTGGAAAACCGCCTGCGCTTTGCCAGAGAAGTGGTAGAGGAAATTAAGAGGCGCTGCGGAGACGATTTTCCTGTTGCGCTCAGATTCAGCGTCAAAAGTATGATTAAAGACTGGCGCGACGGTGCACTGCCAGGTGAAGAGTTTGAAGAGAAAGGCCGGGATATAGAAGAGGGGCTGGAAGCGGCCAGGCTGCTGGTAGAATACGGCTACGACGCTCTGGATACCGACGTTGGAACCTACGATGCATGGTGGTGGAACCATCCGCCTATGTATCAGGAAAAAGGCCTCTACCGGCCATACTGCAAGATGGTAAAAGATGTAGTGGACGTGCCGGTGCTCTGTGCAGGCCGTATGGACGATCCGCAAATGGCTTCAGCATCTCTGGAAAATGGGGAATGTGACGTCATCAGTCTGGGCAGACCGCTATTAGCCGATCCAGACTATGTCAACAAGCTGCGGTCAGGCAGGCTGGAAGATGTCAGACCTTGCATCTCCTGCCATGAGGGCTGTATGGGCAGAATCCAGGAGTATTCCATGATTAACTGTGCGGTGAATCCGCAGGCTGCCAGAGAGCGGGTGACGGCCTATGAACCGATCTGCAAGAGCAAAAAGGTCATGGTCGTCGGTGGTGGTGTTGCAGGCTGTGAAGCGGCCAGAGTATTGGCTATTCGTGGACACAGGCCGGAGCTATTTGAAAAGAGCCGGCAGCTGGGCGGTAATCTGATTCCCGGCGGAGCGCCTGATTTTAAGGAGGACGACATTGCCCTTGCCAAGTGGTACGAAAGACAGCTTTCAAAACTGGAGGTTCCTGTTCATTATGGCTGCAAGATCAGCCGAGAAGACGTGCTGGCAGCAGATTTTGATGCGGTCATCATCGCTACGGGATCGTCACCGAAGGTTTTCTCTTTAGGAGAGGATGAGCACGTATACACAGCGGCAGATGTACTGAACAAAGAAACGGACTGTGGTGAAACGGCGGTGGTCATCGGCGGCGGCCTGGTGGGCTGCGAAACAGCACTCTGGCTCAGCCAGCAAGGGAAGAAGGTTACCATCGTCGAAGCTTTAGATAAGCTGCTGGCCGTCAACGGACCGCTGTGCCATGCTAATAAAGACATGCTGGAGAAATTGGTGCCATATCGTGGAGTAGAAGTGATAACCTCTGCAAGGGTTACAGACTATCAAAATGGGATTTTAACGGCAGAAAGCGCCGGTGAAACAAAGAAAATCCCAGCGGACAGTGTAATCCTGGCGGTAGGGTACAAAGAAGAAAATGCGCTGTATCACGAGTTGGAGTTTGATGTTCCGGAGATTTATTTGCTGGGGGATGCAAAGAAAGTGTCCAACATTATGTACGGCATCTGGGATGCATTTGAAGTAGCAAATCATATATGAACAAAAGAAGCTGCAGTCGGAAATGATTTCTCCTGATGCAGCTTCTTCTTTATTTGATATATAATCCGCCGACTTTCATGTCCTTGTCCAAAGATATGGTAAAGGTGGCGGCTTCGTTTTCGTATTGGCATTTGACGATGCATACTGCATATTCTACACCAAGTGATTTAGAAGAGGAAAGGGATATGGACTTAAATCGGACAAACCCTCCCAGTCCTTCGAAGATGGACGTAAACGTATTCTCTAGCTTCTTTTGGCTCATGGATTCCTTCATCACGTCACTGAACTGGTCGTAACAGCGCGCATAATCCTTAGCGTTTAACTGATCGATAAATCCCTCTGATGTTTTAATAACCTGATCTCTGTCAAATCCCGATGGCAATTCATTTGACGCGCAGCTGGCGCAGATCCCCAGAAGGAGAGCCATAGCGGCCGGTACCACGATATATCTCTTTTTCATATTTCTCACCCTTTCTGTCTTGCCATCATTATACCTTTAATTTATAATGTTATCAAGTTTAGAAAAGGGGAAAGATGAGAATTAATAAAACTATGATAAAGATTTTAATCGTGTTTTCTGTGCTGTTGGCACTGGCGCTCTTTGTCTGCTGGAACAACAAGTCTCTAGTCGTGACAAAGTATCAATACCGAAACAAGCAGGTGCCGGAACAATTTGAGGGATTTCGCATCACACAGATTTCTGATTTGCAAAGTGAGTACTTTGGCCAGCATCAGAAGAAACTTCTGGACAAAACGGCGGAGACGAAGCCGGATATCATTGTCTTTACAGGGGATCTGCTTGATCGAAATCATACCAGCTACGAAGCCAGTCTGGAAGCAATCAGGGGGTTAGTCGAAATTGCACCGGTTTATTATGTGAACGGAAACCACGAATTGGCCCTGCCAGAGCAAAGAATGAAGGCATTTTATGATGAACTGCGGCAGATGGGTGTCAACGTTCTCTTTGATGAGACGACGGCCGTGCAAAGAAGCAAACAGCAGATTCATCTGATTGGCATTTCGGAATATACCCTTTATGCGAGCAAGACGTCAATAGGGAGAACGGCGACTGCTTACGATCCATCGGTGATTACCGATATGGTTGATCGACTGACAGAGGGCATTGGAACGGATGAATTGACCATCATGCTGACACACGAACCTCAATTCCTCGATGCTTATGCCGATGATAAGGTGGATTTGGTTTTTGCCGGTCATGCCCACGGCGGCCAGATCAGACTGCCTTTTACAGAAGGACTGTTTGCACCTGGACAGGGCACCCTGCCAAAGCTGACCAGCGGCATGCATAAAAAAGAGGGTACGACCATGGTCATCAGCAGGGGATTGGGTAACAGCGTGTTTCCCTTTCGCTTTTTGAACAGACCGGAAATCGTTGTCGTAGATCTGAATCGCGGATCGTGAGGTAAGGAGGGTGTTTCGAATGATGAAAAGAAAATCGTCGATTTTGGACCGAGCCAGAACTGTTTTGAAAACGACTGGCACACTGGGAGCGGCATCTGCCGGACAGTTTGTCGATCATTTCTGTGATGAAGCAGAAAGAAAAGCCTATGAGCAGGCAGACGAAAAAGCAGAGATTGAAAGCTGCTGTCAGAAAGCAGAGGATCATAAAGAGGAGGATAATGAAAAATGAAGTATTTATGGACGACAATGCATGTAAAGAATTTGGAAGAATCGATCGCTTTTTATGAAGAAGTTGTTGGACTTCAGCTGGAACACCGATTTCCAGCAGGACCGGGCACGGAAATTGCCTTTATGAAGTCTGAGGGTACTGAAACGAAGGTGGAGCTGCTATGCCGCGCTGATTTTGACGGACGCAGAGAGGATGCCGCCCTATCCCTGGGCTTTGAAACGAAGGATTTAGACGGAAAAATGGCAGAGCTAAAGGCAAAGGGGTATGCAGTCAGCGATGTCATCAGCCCTAACCCAAAGAGCCGGTTTTTTTTCGTAAAGGACCCCAATGGCATCGATATTCAGTTTGTAGAAGAGTAAAGGAATACGTAAATCGGGAAAACTCATCCCGAAAACAGGAAAATAGAAGAGCTGGCATAACTCTGCAATCTTCATAAATTTGGAAATTTCAGTAATCTTAAAGGCTTTCTTTCATAGTTTTGGAATGGCATGTAATTTGCTAATTTAATTAGGAAAAGCTTTAGGTCAATAACCTATGAAAACTAGAAGAGAAAGGACGAAAAAGAAACATGAAAAACCAAAACAGCATGAGGAAGAGATTTGCCAGCTTATTTTTAATTCTGGCAGTGACCGTTACCATGTGCCTCGGCATGCCTGGCATCAGCTTTGCAGGAGACCAACTAAACCCTGTTGATATGAAGATCATTGTGGACGCAAAAGATCCTGTAACGGTCAAGGCGTATAATGCATCTTATACCTACAACACCTATGTGTCTATGAGAGACATGGCCAAAGCGCTCAGCGGGACGGCGAAAGGATTTGCAATGACCTTTGATGAAGAAAGCGGAACGATGGTTATTGAAACAGGTGAGGCATATACGCCTGTTGGAGGCGAAAATGAGCCGGGAGATGGACAAGTGGGAAACGTTTCTTTTCAGATGGCCAAGATGACCATTGACGGGAAGTCCGTTAAGTATTATGGCTATAAGGCTGGAGCCGACAATGATTTTTACATCAAAATCGTGGACTTTTCATTGGCTTTGGATATTGACGCCGATTATTCGGCAAAGAATACTTTGAAGATTAATACAGCGAAGGGTTTTGTCGTTGACATCGACCAGCTTGATCAAGACGGATATTTCAGCTTTTTACACGGTACCGTTCTAGGCAATGGAGACACGGGGAAAATTCTTTATTCTAGCAAAAAGGACAGCAAAGCGGCGATTGCCAGCACGACGAAGCTGATGACTTATCTGCTGGTAATGGAAGCGATAGATGCAGGAAAAATCTCCATGGATGATATCGTCGTGCTGTCAAAAGCTGTAGAAGAAGAATCATATTCTGAAGACTATGTTATCCACATGCATGAAGGACAGAAGGCGACGATGACAGATCTTTTGGAGGCGATGCTGGTACCATCCAGCAACGAGGCGGCTCTCGCTTTGGCAGAACATGTGGCAGGATCTGAAGCAGCATTCGTTAAAATGATGAACGCAAGGGCAAAGAAAATGGGATTAACGACCGCTGTCTTTTATAATCCACATGGTTTGCCAAATTACACCGCAAGTGCAGTGACGTCAAAACGTCAGAACAGTATGAGCGCGATGGATTTATTTACGTTAGCCAGCTACGTTGTCAAAAAATATCCCAAGATCACAGATATCACTTCAAAGAAGTCCATAGACCTGAAGTCTCTGGACTTCCAGACCAGCAATACAAATCCGCTGCTCTACAACATGGAAGGGGTTATCGGATTGAAGACTGGAACCACCAATAGAGCCGGCTGCTGTCTGGTATCAGCGATTCCGCTGAAGGTCGGAAATAAGACGCAGATGATTATTGCAGTAGAATTAGGGGCGGAGACCAGCGCTGAGCGAGGAGAGAAATCAGCGGTGCTGCTGAAGTATGCGCAGAACTACTACGCCTCCTACAATGAAGCAAAGGCCATTACAGTCAAAGCGAGCACATCGGTAAAGAAAGGCTCTGTTACAGTAAAATGGAAAACCACTGGCAATGCTGACGGCTATGAAGTTTACAGATCGCTGAAGAAGGCGACTGGCTACGGTAAAAAGAAGACAACGACGAAAACGTCGTATGTGAACGCTTCTGTAAAAAAGGGACAGCGATACTATTATAAGGTGAAAGCCTATAAGTTGGTAAATGGCAATAAGATTTATTCAAGCTGGTCGAATGTTGTGACAGCTGTGGCAAAATAATAAGTAAATAAAAGATCCGCAATTTGGCTCGATAGCCTTTCATTGCGGATCTATTTTTATGTAAAAAATATACAGTAAAATATTGACAAATAATTTGATAGATGGTAATATATGGATATAACGAATAATCAAAACAGAAAGGAGATTTTTACACATGCCAGACAAGAATATCACATTTGAAATTAGGGAATACTTAGGGGTAATTTCACAGCATGACTCCGGCTGGAACAAGGAACTCAATATCATATCTTGGAACGGTCAGTCACCCAAGTACGATCTGAGAGATTGGGATCCGCATCATGAAAGAATGAGCAGGGGAATTACGCTGCACCCAGGAGAGATGAGAAAGTTAGTAGACCTTTATTTTGCCAGCAACAACAGGAAGACAGTAGAAGAAGGCCAGAATCAGGAACTGAAAAAACGAGAAAGACAAGCAGAATTTCGAAAAGCTTATGTAGAGAAAAAGCAGGAAACTACCATAGAAGCGGTTGAAAAAGACGCCTTGGAAGGTGCGTTGCCGCCAGAGGAAGAATCTGCAGAAGACTCCCTAGACGCTGCATCGCGCATAGAATCAGAGCCGTCTGCACCTCTGACAGAATACCAAACCGAAAAACGGCAGGAAACCTCGCTGGCAGAATCTTTTTAATTTGCTTATGAACCAAAATGAAACTGCAGACATATTATATATCAAACCCAATTTAAGTATAGGAGGAATAAATATATGTCATGTTTTAATAGAGGCGGCGGTATGGACGATAGTCTGCTGTTTTTCTTTTTACTGTTAGTTCTGTTATTCTGTAATTCAGGATTTTTGGGATGCGGCAATAACGACTGCTGTGATCCATGCGAACCTACATGTTGCTAAGGTAAAACAAGAGAGGGTTTTAACCCTCTCTTGTATTGTCACTGAACAAAAATGAAATCGCCCATATTGCGGCAAGTCCGACTAATGCATAGATAATTCTTGAAACTACGAATAAGTCCGCACCGAAGATGCTGTCGACAAGGTTGTACTTAAAGAAACCAATAAGTCCCCAGTTGAGGCCTCCGATGATCAGGAGGGCCAGGATTAATTTTTTCATCTAATCACTCCTTTCAACTTGTATTTTAACCAATAATATTTATAATATCCGGTAAATATGGTACAATGTTAAATAGTATCAACAAATTAGCCAAAATAGGAGGCATTTATGAAAATACAGTTACGAACCGCACTGCGGGGAAATTTTGAAGAAATTGAAGTCAATCAAGGAACGACGATTGAAGAAATATATAAACAGTATGAGAAAACTTTGCCGTATACGATTTTAGCGGCGAAAGTAAACAACAAATTTGAAGATCTTACATACGAGCTCTTCGAGGATTGTAATTTAGAATTATTAGATATGCGTACACAAGCTGCGAATTTGATTTATCAGTACAGCTTGTCTTTGATATATTTGAAAGCCGTGTACGACTGTTTGGGAAATGTGAAAGTAGAAATTCAAAACTCCCTCAACAAAGGACTGTATACAGAAATCAAAACCGAAAAACCTGTAACGGCTAGACAGGTCCATGCAATCGAAAAGAGGATGACTGAAATCGTCAAAGAGGATATCCCTTTCGTCAAGGAAGTCGTTTCTCGCGAGGAAGCGATGGACATCCTTGCGCAAGACGGGCTGAAAGAAAAACAGCGCATTTTAAGTGAATCTTTGGATTTGAATCAAGTGAAGTTCTATTCATTGAACGGAGTCAGAGACTTTTTTTATGGACTTATGGTTCCATCCACCGGATATATTAAATACTTTGAGTTGATGAAATACCGTCGCGGCGTCTTATTAAGATTTCCGCACCCGTCTGACCCTAACGTCATTCCGGAATATGAAGATGAGAAGAAGATGTATCAGGCCTTTGGAGAGCAGACGAAGTGGGATAAGCTTCTGGATGTCAATTATGTTGCTGATCTCAACGACAAGATTGAAAACGGTCAGTACAAGGAGTTAATCCAGCTATCTGAAGCGCTGCACGAGAAGAAAATCGCTGAAATCGCCGATATGATTAAGAAACAGCATAAGCGTATTATTCTCATCGCCGGTCCTTCTTCATCTGGTAAAACTACTTTTGCCAGACGGCTCTGCATCCAATTGAAGGTCAACGGACTCAATCCGCTTTATATGGGTACAGATGATTACTTTGTAGAAAGAGAAAATTCACCCTTAGATGAACATGGGGAGAAGGATTATGAAAATCTGCGTGCTCTCGATATTCATCTGTTTAATGACAATATGAATGATCTTCTGGCGGGAAAGGAAGTCGATCTTCCAACCTTCGACTTTATGACTGGGCACAAGGTATTCGGTGAAAGAATTACATCGATTAAACCAGTACAGCCAATTGTCATTGAAGGGATTCATGCCCTCAATGAGAAGCTGACCGAATACATTCCAAAGGAAGAGAAGTTTAAAATCTATATTAGTCCGCTGACGCAGCTGAATATCGATGCTCACAACAGAATTCCCACCACTGATGAGAGAATGCTCCGCAGAATGGTGAGAGATAATCTTTACAGAGGACATAACGCGCAGAGTACCATCAACAGTTGGCCGAAGGTTAGAGCTGGTGAGGATGTTAACATCTTCCCTTACAACAGCGAGGCAGATGTGTTGTTCAATTCCTATCACGTTTATGAAATAGCAGTCTTAAAGAAGTATGCTGAGCCTTTGCTCAGACAGATAACACCGGAAGAGCCGGAGTATGCAGAGGCAATCAGAATGCTGAAATTCTTAAGATTCTTCAAAACGATCGATGACGATCATGTGATTGTCAACAATTCAATCATTAGAGAGTTTATCGGCGGCAGTATTTTCGTCGAGTAGAGAGGGCATGAAGCATGGCAGATATTACTGTAATCGGAGGTATTAATATTGATATAGAAGGCTGTCCGCGAAAGGCTTTGCTGCCATCGGACTCTAACCCGGGGGATATATCGATTTCTTTCGGCGGGGTCGGACGAAATATCGTTGAGAATGGAGCACGGTTGGGCGCAGATGTTGGGCTGATTTCACTAACAGGCGATGATTTTTTGGGCAATAACGCCAGGGATCATCTCGCTGGTCTGGGAGTGGATGTTACGGGCATCGTCCATGTGAATGACTGCAACACGGGAATGTATCTGTCTATTCTTAATCAAGAGAATGATATGGCCGTAGCAATCTGCAATATGGACATTCTGGAACGTGTAACGCCGGCTTTTTTGGAAGATAAACTCGATCAGCTATCCTCTTCCCGCATAGTCGGTCTCGATTGCAACCTGGATTTCGAGACCCTGGATTATATCACAAGCAGACTGCATGTGCCATTGTTCCTCGATCCGGTTTCTGCGTCAAAGGCGGAAAGAGTAAAACCGATCATCGGGCGCTTTCACACCATAAAACCAAATCGCATCGAAGCGGAACTTTTGAGCGGCATTAAAATTGAGAATGACGCATCGCTGACGCGGATCGGAGCCTGGTTCTGTGAACAAGGGGTAAAGCGCGTCTTTATTAGCTTAGGCGATAAAGGCGCTTATTACCGGGACGAAGACGGTGAGGGCATCGTGGGGACAAGCCCGGTAGAAATCGTCAGCGCCACTGGAGCCGGAGATGCATTTTCAGCTGCGATTTTAGTAGGTCACATCAAAGGTTTAGACGCAGAGGAGACGGCGCGTCTTGGCATCGCCTGTGCTTCGATTGCCCTAGAAGTAAAGACCGCGGTGAACCCGGCGATTTGCTGGCAGGAAGCCATAAGCCGAATGAACATATGATGGATAGAAATAAAAAGCAGCTCGTTCAATTGAACGAGCTGCTTTTTTCTATGCGTAATTAAGTTAGATTGTTGCTTTCCAGAATCCGTGCAGGTTGCAGTATTCGTAAGCAGCAACTGCTTTCTCGCCTTCAGCAAGTACAAATTCTGCCTCTGGCTTTCCGGTTGGATCTAAATGCTTTTCTTGTACACCCTTGTTTGTTTCTAAAAGGATGAAAGCGATATGATGCTCCTCTGACATAGGATGTTCGGCGCTTCCTACATTAACTATCACTTTGTTTCCGTCGATTTTAACGAGTGGAACGTGCTTTTCTGTTGCTGCGTCTGTCGTGTTTGGCTCAAGCAGATGCATCGGTTCTCCGCAACATACTGGTGTAACGCCCTTATCTACTACCATCTTAACAATATTTCCGCAGTGATTACATTTATATAGTTTTATCATTTTTAATTTCCTCCAATTTGTCTTAAGTATATCTGATTATGTTTATTATACCTCTAAAAATAGAAATTAAACATAATAAATTAACAATTTTTGGCTTGACAACTAGAGGAAAGAGAATTATAATAATGATAATCATTATTGATATTGCGAGAAAGGGGCTAGTATGAAATACTCGAGACAGCGTAGACTGATTCTGGATATTGTAAAATCAAATCCTGTTCATCCTACTGCGGAGTGGGTATACCAGCAGGCTCGCGAAAAAATGCCTTCTATCGGTATTGCAACTGTCTATCGGAACCTGAATGCACTGACCAGTATTGGTGAGATTGAGAGAATTTCTGGAAATGATGGAATTGATAGATTCGATGGTAATGCTGCAGAGCACTATCATATGCAGTGTTGCAAGTGTGGTAGATTGATAGACCTGAAAGCCAAAGACACGGCGGCCGTAGAACAACTGCGCAAGGTAATTAACACTACCTTTGATGTGACCGGAGAAAACATTACTGTAACGACGACTTTGTTACAAGGTGTGTGCGACCAGTGCGCGGACACTGAGAATTAGTTAATTGAAATGTATGGAGGAGAAACAATGAAAGACTTAAAAGGAACAAAAACATTAGAAAACTTAATGATCGCATTTGCTGGAGAATCTCAGGCAAGAAACAAATATACATATTATGCATCAAAGGCAAAGAAAGATGGATATGTACAGATTCAGAAAATTTTTGAAGAAACTGCAGCTAACGAAAAAGAGCATGCGGAACTTTGGTTTAAATTGGCTGTAGGCATCGGAACTACAGAAGAAAACCTGATTGCAGCAGCAGAAGGCGAAAACTATGAGTGGACTGAGATGTACGCAGAGATGGCTAAGACCGCAAGAGAAGAAGGTTTTCCGGAAATTGCGGCTCAGATGGAAGGCGTTGCAGCAGTAGAAAAAGAACATGAGGAAAGATACAATAAATTAGCCCAGAATGTAAGAGAGGGCAAAGTATTTGTGAAGGACGAAGAAGTATTATGGCAGTGCAGCAACTGTGGACACCAGGTAATTGGAAAAGAAGCTCCGATGATCTGCCCAGTATGTAAGCACCCACAGGCATACTTTCAGATCAAATCTGAGAATTACTAATCTAAGATGTGCCTATTTCGGTAGGAATCAGTATGTCTATTTAAGCAAGCCGACTAGTATCCAAAAATAAATTAATCGACACAAAAGAAAGAGGGATGGACTTTGAGCAGAGTGCGTCCCTTTTTCTTTGCTTTCGTCTGAGTCCCGCTTTATGATAATCAGCGAAGGGTTGTTTGTGCAGGAGAGGGGCAATCCACCCCAAAAGTACAAAACGAACGTGATGATGCCAACTGTTAAAGGTGATATATTTTCAATACTTTCACCACGGTTGACAACAAGGCTGATAAAGACTATCATAAAATCATGACACAACGCAGTGAAATGAAGTCAGAAGATGCAAACGTGAAAATGACAAGAGCATATTCCAATAACTGATAAAATAGAAAAGAGGGGTAGAAGGTGACAGACAACGAAATTTTAAAAGTGGCTGCAGCCGCTGGCATCGACAAGGCGGCAATGGTGGACGCAGATGATCTGGTGTTTGAATACGAATTTAGAAAATATTGTGAGATGAATAACTGCGGAAACTATGGGAAGAATTACGGTTGTCCGCCGGATTGCGGAACGCCGGCGGAAATGGAACAAAAAGCGCGCAAATATCAGAAAGCTTTAGTACTGCAGACCATACAGCCTGTAAAAGACATCACAGACGCTTCGGAAACAGGTCCGTTAAAAAAGAAACACAATGCAGTGGTCAGACGATTCATGGATCAGTTGGCTGAAGCGGGAATAAAAGGGTTGCCGATAATGGCGGGACCCTGCAGCCAGTGCAAGATCTGTGGAAAGGCAGAAGGGGAACCCTGCAGATTTCCGCATCGCGTCGCGTCCTGTCTGTCCGCTTATGGAATCAATGTGGCAAAATTGTGCGAAACGTGCGGTATTCCCTGGGACTATGGTGTACATAAAGTCGGATTTTTTGCAATATATATGATGGGAGAAATATAAGCGGGGACAAGAATTCATGTCGGAAAAGAGAACTTTTATCAAGGGCGCAGCGATTTTAAGCATTTCGGGCATTATTGTAAAGCTGCTGGGGGCGGCCCTGAGAATCCCACTTGCAAATAAACTTGGAGCAGGAATGGCATATTATAATGTTGCTTACACTATATATGCCATCTTTTTGGTGTTGGCAACAGCGGGAATTCCTGTCGCAATTTCCAGACTGGTTTCCGAACGAATTTCCATGGGAAACGGAAAAGGCGCTCATAGAGTTTTTACCACGGCACTGAAGTTGATGCTGGTCATAGGATTAGGATCTTTTGCGATTTGTTATTTTGGCGCAGGCGTGATTTCGGAATTAATCAAAATTCCGGATGCTGAAATATCTTTGAAAGCCATTGCTCCGGCCCTCTGTATCGTACCGATGCTGTCTGCTTTCAGAGGATATTTCCAGGGGCGGCAAAATATGGCGCCTACAGCCATATCGGAAATCGGAGAACAGGTGGTGCGTGTAGTCGTAGGACTAGGCCTTGGATTCTTCCTTTTCCGCCAAGGACTTGATGTTGCCGCGGCAGGGGCTACGTTTGGCGCTGGAGCAGGCGCGCTGGTAGGCATTCTGATTATTGTCATCATTTATGCGCTCGATGCGCGCAGACGTGAAGTGAGATTGCTCAGAACTTCAGGACAAGAAGAGTCTCAGCGCTCAATTTTAAAGAAGATTGCTTGGATTGCGATACCGATTATTATTGGCGCGGAGATTATGCCGATTATGTCCACCATTGATACTACGATTATCGTTGCCAGACTGCAGGCTACGGGGTGGACCGCTGACGAGGCGCTGGACCTCTACAGCCAATATGGCGCCTACTGTGATACTCTGATTTCGCTACCGCAGACCTTTACCCAGGCCATCGCGGTAAGTTTAGTGCCGTCTATTGCTGCATTTTTCTGGCAAAATAAAATCGAAAAGGTAAATGCGAATATCAAAGTCAGCATGCGGCTGACCATGATTATGGCTTGCCCTTGTGCAGTAGGTTTGTATGTATTGGCACGTCCGATTCTTACCATGCTGTATCCGGAACAGTTGGAAAGCGCTATCGCAGCTGTGCCGACGTTGAGAGTCATGACCATCGGTGTAATTTTGTTAGCCATATCGCAGACGACCACCGGGGCTCTGCAATCTATCGACAGGCAGATGAATCCGGTGAAAAATCTGGCCATAGGCGCTTGCGCAAAGGTAGTGATCACCTATCTGCTGGTAGGTGTTGCAGCAATCAATGTAAAGGGAGCAGCAATTGGAACCAACGCGGCTTATCTCATTGCTCTGTTTCTCAATATGCGATCCGTCAAAAAGAGTACGGGTGTGAAATTTGATATCGTATTGACCTATGTGAAACCGATGGCGGCATCTCTGATTATGGGAATCTGCGTCTACGCCTCCTATATATTACTCTTGGGTTATACAAAAGATTATATTGCCACGATAGTAAGTATTTTTGCAGGGATTGCAGTCTATGCAGTGACGGTGATCCGATTGGGAGCGATTTCGGTGGATGAATTAAAACTGGTACCTTGCGGAGAAATTATGATAAAACTTTTTCGGCTTTAATACGATGTTCCCGTGCTGAACTGTTTTCTTTTTTGCGGATAACCCCTTTGCAAAAGGTTTGAAAATTTCGTCGCTGTGCAAGCAATGTAAAGAAAACTATTTAGGAAGATGTATTGATTGATGATTATTAAAAAATACGTAAGAAGTCATCAGAAAAATTATAATGCAAGCGGAAACAGCGGTCATGTCGGTTCCGCTTTTTTCACGACTTATTTAGAAACGCCAGGATACGTGTGTAGATGTAGCGAAGTAAAGCGCTTGCAATTACACTGTTAGATGAGTAAAAAAGTTTGAAAAGCAGGGAAACTTTTTGAAAAAAAGTCTTGCAATATTGACAAACATCATATATACTTAAAAGGCTTGCTTAAGGCGATGAAGTAGGAAGTTGCTGAGCTATCAGGTAATTTCTACGGAGAATTGTCCCCACTAGATGAGGGCGAAGGTGTTCGCCGGCTTTTGTTCTGTGTAAAAAATAAAGAAACGCACGGAGCCGTGTGCAAAGTAAGCAAACCACCGCACACGTTACAAAGTGGGCACTTGATCGGAATGTCCCGATCATGAGAGAACCCCTTGTACAAGCATAGCGCAAACAGTACAAAAAATTAGGAGGAAGAAAATGAGCGAATTACAGAAAATCAGAATTAAGCTTAAGGCCTATGACCACGCGTTATTAGACCAGTCAGCAGCAAAGATCGTGGAAACCGCTAAGAAAACTGGCGCAGACGTTTCCGGACCAATTCCACTGCCGACAGAAAAAGAGGTTGTTACAATCTTAAGAGCTGTACACAAATACAAGGACAGCAGAGAACAGTTCGAACAGAGAACACACAAGAGATTGATCGACATCACAAACGCTACACTGCAGACGACAGACGCTTTAACGAAGCTTGATTTACCTGCAGGCGTAGACATCGAAATTAAGCTGTAAATTATGGTATTAAGGGTACTCCCCTTAGTAAGATTGCATGAGAGGGCAGTGCTTTGATTCTCCTGTGTGAATGAAAGCAGACCATACCAGGGCAATCCGCTGTAAGAATTAGGAGGAAAACATATGAAAGCAATACTTGGAAAGAAAATCGGGATGACTCAGATTTTCGCAGAAACAGGAGAAGTAATTCCTGTAACAGTTATTCAGGCTGGTCCTGAAGTTGTAACACAGATCAAGACAGTTGAAACTGACGGTTACAATGCAGTGCAGGTTGGTTTTGAAGACCAGAAAGCGCACAGAGTTAACAAACCTTTGACTGGACACTTCGAAAAGAGCGGCGCTCCGCTGAAGAAGCACTTAGCTGAATTCAGAGTAGAAGATGGTGAAACTTACGAATTAGGACAGGTAATCACTGTTGCTGATTTCGAAGAAGGCAAGAAGTTAGACATCACCGGTACTTCAAAAGGTAAAGGAACTCAGGGTAACATCAAGAGACACGGTCACCACAGAGGCCCGATGACTCACGGTTCAAAACACAAGAGATTAGCTGGCGCATTGGCCGCTGGTACTTATCCTTCAAGAGTATTCAAGGGTAATGCCGGACCAGGTAGAATGGGCCGCGAAACTGTTACAGTACAGAACGTAGTTTTAGCAAAAGTTGACACTGACAGAAATCTGATGCTGGTCAGGGGTGCAGTTCCCGGCGGCAAAGGCAGTCTGGTAAGAATCCAGTACGCTGTCAAAGGTCAGGACAAATAGAAGAGACTTCAGAAAGGAGGAAGCACACAATGGCAAAAGTAACTATGCTTAACATGGCCGGAACTGAAGCCGGAACAATTGAGCTTAAAGACGAAATATTTGGTATCGAGCCAAATGCTAACGCTGTTCACGCAGTTGTTGTAAATTATCTGGCAAACCAGAGACAGGGCACTCAGTCAGCAAAGACGAGAGGCGAAGTCAGAGGAGGCGGAAGAAAGCCTTTTAGACAGAAAGGAACTGGTCGCCACAGACAGGGAAGCACGACGGACCCTTCACAGGTAGGAGGCGGTATCGCTTTCGCTCCAAAGCCAAGAGATTACAGATATACAGTGCCTAAGAAGTTAAAGAGACTGGCTATGAAGTCAGCGCTTTCTGCAAAGGTACAGGATAACGAAATCATCGTTTTAGACGAATTAAAGTTTGATGCTCCTAAGACTAAGGAAATGGTAAAGGTTTTAGAGAACGTCAAAGCAAATAAGAAAGCATTGATTATCACTGCTGAAAAAGACGACAACATCGTAAAGTCAGCAGCCAACATTCCAGGAGTAAGAACTGCTCTTGTAGGAACCATGAACGTTTACGAAATCGTAAACTACAACAGCTTCATCGTAACAAAAGAAGCTATCGAAAAAATTGAGGAGGTGTACTTATAATGAGATCTGCATACGACGTAATTATCAAGCCTGTCATTTCAGAGCAGAGCATGGATCAAGCGCAAGAAAAGAAGTACACATTCAAAGTTGCAACAGACGCTAACAAGACACAGGTTAAATTAGCAGTTGAAGAAATCTTTGGTGTTGAAGTAAAAAAAGTAAACATTATGAACGTTGACGGAAAAATGAAGAGAATGGGAAGAACCATGGGTAAGACTCCTGCTTACAAGAAAGCGATCATTACGCTGACTGAGGGAAGCAAGGAAATCGAGTTCTTCCAGGGTCTGTAATATAGGAGGTAGGCACTAATGGGAATTAAAAAATATAATCCGACTACTCCTGGCTTAAGAGGTATGACGGTTTCTACTTTCGAAGAGATTACAACGAACAAACCGGAGAAATCTCTTACGGAAACTTTAAAGAAACACTCAGGAAGAAATGTCAGAGGTAAGATCACTGTAAGACATAGAGGCGGTGGTACTAGACCAAAGTACAGAATCATCGACTTTAAGAGAAGAAAAGACGACATTCCAGGAACAGTTAAGACAATCGAGTACGATCCAAACAGAAGCGCAAATATCGCATTGATTTTCTACGCTGACGGCGAAAAGAGATATATCATCGCTCCGAACAAATTAAAAGTAGGAGATGTTATCTACTCAGGTCCTGAAGCAGACATCAAAGTTGGAAACGCACTTCCAATCGCCAACATTCCAGTTGGTACCATGATTCACAATATCGAGTTAAAGCCAGGCAAAGGCGGACAGCTTGCAAGATCAGCAGGTAACGGCGCACAGCTGATGGCAAAAGAAGATAAATATGCTCAGGTAAGACTGCCTTCCGGAGAAGTAAGAAAAGTTCTGATCCAGTGCAGAGCAACCATCGGAGAAGTTGGCAACATCGATCATTCCAACATCCAGATCGGTAAAGCAGGTAGAAAGAGACACATGGGCTGGAGACCTACTGTAAGAGGTTCCGTCATGAACCCTAACGACCATCCACACGGCGGTGGTGAAGGTAGAGCGCCAGTTGGACGTAAGAGTCCAGTTACTCCTTGGGGTAAACCTGCTCTTGGCTACAAGACAAGGAAGAAGAACAAAGCTTCCAATCAGTATATCGTAAAGAGAAGAAATGAAAAATAAGGAAGGAGCATAGATAATGGGTAGATCACTTAAAAAAGGTCCTTTCGTAGACGTGAAGCTGTTGAAAGCGATTGAAGCGATGAACGAAGCGAACGAAAAGAAAGTTATCAAGACTTGGTCAAGACCATCCACTATATTCCCACAGATGGTGGGTCACACAATTGCAGTCCATGACGGTAGAAAACATGTTCCTGTATATATTACAGAAGACATGGTAGGACACAAACTTGGAGAATTCGCTCCAACCAGAACCTACAGAGGCCACGCTGCAGATAAGTCATCAAAAGTTAGATAAGAAAAGGAGATAAAAAATGGAAGCAAAAGCAATTGCAAAATATGTAAGAATGTCTCCTATCAAGCTGAAGCCTGTTACAGATCTTGTAAGAGGTAAGGATTTAAACGAGGCGCTTACAATTCTGAAGTTCACACCTGGTAAAGGTTCAGAAATAATCGAGAAAGTTGTAAAATCTGCTGCTGCAAATGCAGAGAACAACTTTGATATGAATCCGGATAATTTATACGTTGCAGAAGTATATGCTCATCAAGGCCCTACAATGAAGAGATGGAGAGCCGGTTCACAAGGTAGAGCATCAATCATCCTGAAGAGATCTAGCCACATTGGCGTGACTCTGAAGGAAAGAGACTAAGATAGGAGGTTCATTGAATGGGTCAGAAAGTAAGTCCACATGGATTGAGAGTGGGCGTAATCAAAGACTGGAACTCAAAGTGGTATGCAAATAAGAACAATTTCGCAGACATGCTGATTGAAGATAATAAAGTCAGAGAGTACGTTAAGAAAAAATTATATGCAGCTGGTGTTTCAAAGGTGTTAATTGAAAGAGCAGCTGAGAATAAAATCAGAGTCATCATTTTAACTGGCAGACCGGGAATGGTTATCGGAAGATCCGGAGACGGAATCGACCAGCTGAAGGCTGCGCTGGTAAAAATGACAGGCAAAGAAGTCGAGATTTCTATCGAAGAAGTCAGAAGAACGGAACTTGATGCACAGCTGACAGCTGAAAGCATTGCCCAGGCACTGGAAAGACGTGTGTCTTTCAGAAGAGCAATGAAACAGGCTATCGGCAGAACAATGAAAGCCAATGCAAAAGGTATCAAAGTTCTTTGCTCAGGAAGACTTGGCGGAGCAGAAATCGCTAGAAACGAAAAGTACAGCGAAGGTAATGTTCCTCTCCACACTCTCCGGGCTGACATCGATTATGGATTTGCAGAAGCAGATACAACTTACGGCAAGATCGGTATCAAAGTATGGATTAACCACGGTGAAATCCTAGACAAGGGACTGCAGAGCCCGGTTCGTGAAGAAAAACGCGACAAGAGAGACGGCCGCAAGGGCAGAAAAGACGGCGACAGAAGAAGAAACGATCGCAGAAACGGAAATGACAACAGAAGGAACGACAGAAGAAACAACAGAAACGATCGCAATGCCGCGCCTGAAGCTGCACCTGCAGTAAACCCGAGAGTCAGAAAGGCACCGAAAGCAGCACCAAAAGCAAGCGAACCACAGGTAGAAGCAGCAGCACCAGCTGAAACTGCTGAAACTGAAGCATAAGCACTAGAGAAAGGAGGAACACAGCCATGTTAATGCCAAAGCGCGTTAAACACAGAAGAGTTCACAGAGGTAGAATGAAAGGCGTAGCGACCAAGGGTAACACCATCACTTACGGAGCGTACGGCCTTGTAGCACAGGAATGTGGATGGATCACCTCAAATCAGATCGAGGCAGCCAGAATTGCCATGACAAGATCTATCAAAAGAGGTGGTAAAGTATATATTAAGATTTTCCCACACAAGTCAGTAACGAAGAAACCTGCAGAAGTACGTATGGGTTCCGGTAAAGGTGCTCCTGAGTACTGGGTAGCAGTTGTAAAACCGGGTAGAGTAATGTTTGAGATTGAGGGTGTAACAGAAGAACAGGCAAGAGAAGCTATGAGACTTGCAATGCACAAGTTACCAGTCAAATCAAAGTTTGCCATCAAAGAAGAAAAAGCAAAGGGTGGTGAAGCATAATGGAATTGAACAAGATGAGAGAGATGACAGATATCGAGCTTACTACAGAACTGGAAAAGATGAAAAAAGAACTTTTCAATCTGAGATTCCAGCATGTAACAGGACAGCTTGAGAACCCTGTAAAGATGAGAGAAGTTAAGAGAAATATTGCAAGAGTTAAAACTATTATAAGAGAAAAAGAACTTGAAAAGGTTCAGGCTTAATTGAAAGGAGGATGCTCTAATGGCAGTTGAAAGAAATAGAAGAAAGACGAAAGTCGGCATCGTAACGAGCGATAAGATGGATAAGACTGTAGTTGTTGCAATCGAAGACTTCGTAAGACATTCCCTTTATGGTAAAGCTGTAAAAAGAACCAAAAAGGTCAAGGCTCACGATGAGAACAACGAATGCAATATCGGAGATAAAGTTAGAATTATGGAAACAAGACCTCTATCAAAGGATAAGAGATGGAGACTTGTCAACATCATTGAAAAAGTTAAATAAGGAGGCACCAGATCATGATTCAAACAGAAACAAGATTGAGAGTTGCTGACAATTCAGGTGCAAAAGAACTTTTATGTATCCGTATCCTCGGCGGAACAAGCCGTCAGTACGCGAACATTGGTGATATCATCGTTTGTGCTGTTAAAGAAGCAACACCAGGCGGCGTCGTTAAAAAAGGTGACGTTGTCAAGGCTGTAGTGGTTAGAACGAAGAAAGGTGCCAGAAGAGCAGACGGCAGCTACGTGAAGTTCGACCAGAACGCTGCAGTAATCATTAAAGATAAAGAAGACAAGAGCCCAGTGGGAACACGTATCTTCGGACCTGTTGCTAGGGAGCTCAGAGATAAAGGCTTCATGAAGATTGTGTCATTGGCACCAGAAGTATTATAGGGAGGTGTTGACAGATGCGTATTAAAAAAGACGATACAGTAATCGTAATTACTGGTAAAGATAAGGGCAAGACTGGGAAAGTTCTCAGAGCGATGCCGAAAGAAAACAAGGTTGTCGTTGAAGGCGTAAACGTTCAGACGAAGCACCAGAAACAGACGAGAACGGAAAAAGCTGAGATCAAACATATCGAAGGCCCGATCGATGTTTCCAACGTGATGTTCTATGACGCAAAAGCGAAAGAAGCGATCAAGATTGGCTACAAGGTTGACGGCGACAGAAAAGTAAGAGTAAACAGAAAAACAGGAAATGTAATCGACTAAGAAAGGAGGAGACGATTTTGACAGCAAGATTAAGAGAAACTTACAAGAAGGAAGTATTCCCAGCATTGAAGGAAAAGTTCAACTACGAAAACGTGATGGAAGTACCGAAGCTTGTGAAAGTTACAATAAATATGGGTCTGGGCGAAGCGAAGGAAAACGCTAAGATCATGGAAGTTGCAGTAAAAGAATTGGGCTTGATCAGCGGCCAGAGACCTGTCACTACAAAAGCAAAGAAGTCCATCGCGAACTTCAAAGTAAGACAGGGAATGCCAGTTGGAGCAAAAGTTACTCTGAGAGGAGATAACATGTATGAATTTGTTGACAAGTTCTTCAATATCTCTCTTCCTAGAGTAAGAGACTTTAAGGGTGTTAGCAAGAACTCCTTTGACGGCAGAGGAAATTATTCCATGGGCGTTAAAGAGCAGTTAATCTTCCCTGAAATCAACTATGATGATGTTGACACTATCAAAGGTATGAATATAGTATTTACAACAACGGCTAAGACAGACGAAGAAGCTGCAGCATTACTGGAACTTCTCGGCATGCCGTTTGAGAAATAGGTAGGAGGGAAAATATGGCTAAGACATCTCTCAAAGTAAAGCAGCAGAGAAAACCAAAGTATTCAACACGTGCATATACAAGATGTAGAATTTGTGGAAGACCACACTCCGTATTAAAGAAATACGGTATATGCCGTATTTGTTTCAGAGAGCTTGCTTACAAAGGAGAAATCCCAGGCGTAAGAAAAGCTAGCTGGTAAAATTAAGTTAAATCAGTGTGTAGGTCGAAGCCCTAACCCAAATCTCTGATTTGGCGAGTAGGTCTCGTGCGAGAGTTGCAGGACTTTAGTCCGTGGCAACTTACCGCCAAGACAGCCATTCAAGAGACAGCGTTAGCTACTCGATACCGCACAAGAGGAAGGAGAAATACTGTAATGACAATGACAGATCCAATAGCAGATATGCTGACAAGAATCAGAAATGCCAATACTGTAGGTCATGAAACAGTTGAGATTCCTGCGTCAAAGATTAAAAAATCCATCGCAGAAATCTTAGTTGAAGAAGGCTACATTAACGGGTTTGATGTTATAGATGATAACAAACAGGGCACAATCAAAGTTCAGATGAAGTATGGTGCTAACAAAGAAAGAGTAATTACTGGAATCAAGAAGATTTCAAAACCGGGACTCAAGGTTTATGCAAAAGCAGGCGATGTACCTAAAGTACTAGGTGGCCTGGGAATCGCAATCATCTCCACTTCAAAGGGAGTTGTAAGCGACAAGAAGGCTAGACAGCTTGGTGTCGGCGGAGAAGTAATCTGTTATGTATGGTAGGAGGAAATAGATATGTCAAGAATAGGTAATAGACCTGTGGCACTTCCTGCCGGTGTAGAAGTTACCGTTGATGCAAACAACGTAGTAACAGTAAAAGGACCGAAGGGTCAGCTGCAGGAACAGGTTAGCAAATTAATCAATATAGAAATCAAAGATAACGAAGTCGTATTCACCAGAGAATCCGATGCGAGAGAATACAGATCACAGCACGGACTGGCAAGAACACTGGTAAATAACATGGTTATCGGTGTGACTGACGGATATGAGAAGAAGCTTCAGTTAGTAGGCGTAGGTTACAGAGCTGAAAAGAAGGGCGATACATTAGTTATGGGCCTGGGATATTCACACCCTGTAGAAATGAAAGATCCTGAAGGAATTACAACTGAAGTGCCTGATGCAACAACAGTTGTGGTAAAAGGAATCAACAAAGCAGTCGTTGGAAACTATGCGGCAAACATCAGAGCTTGGAGAGAACCTGAACCATACAAGGGCAAGGGAATCAAGTATGAGAACGAAGTAATCCGCAGAAAAGAAGGAAAAGCTGGAGCTAAATAAGAAAGGAGTGAAGTAAAATGGCAAAAGAAAGCAGAAACGACAGACGTGTGAAAAGACACGAAAGAGTTAGAAAAAATTTATCTGGAACTCCTGAGAAACCGAGACTTTGCGTTTTTAGATCGAACAAGAACATTTCTTGCCAGATCATCGACGATGTAAACATGGTTACTTTAGCTTCCGCATCTTCACTTGATAAAGACTTGAAAGCCGAGATCGGTTACGGCGGAAACAAGGAAGCTGCAAAGAAAGTTGGAGAAGCTATTGCAAAGAGAGCACTTGCAAAGGGAATCGAAGTGGTTACTTTTGACAGAGGCGGATTCCTCTATCACGGAAGAGTTAAGGAATTAGCTGACGGCGCTCGTGAAGGCGGATTAAAATTCTAACAGGAGGAGATAAGGAATGCGTAATATCATTGATGCATCCAAGCTTGACTTAAAAGAAACTATCGTTAACATCAGACGTGTTGCTAAGACTGTTAAGGGTGGTAGAAACATGAGATTCAGCGTAACTGTAGTAGTCGGAGACGGCAACGGATATGTAGGCGTTGGTCTTGGAAAAGCACAGGAAATTCCTGAAGCTGTAAGAAAAGCGACAGAAGATGCAAAGAAGAATTTAATATATGTTCCAACTGTAGGAACAACTATACCACATAGAAACATCGGTATCTTCGGCGCAGGCAGAGTACTTCTCATGCCGGCTGCACAGGGTACTGGAGTAATCGCAGGTTCGTCTGTACGTACCGTACTGGAAGCTGCTGGAATCAAAGACGTTAGAGCAAAATCAATTGGTTCAAACAATACAGGCAACATGGCTTATGCAACATTAGAGGGTCTCAGATCTCTGATGACTGTTGAAAAGGTTGCTAAGCTGAGAGGCAAAGCCCCTGAAGAGATTTTAGGATAGGAGGAATACGCAAATGGCTAAAATGTTAAAAATCACTTTGACAAAAAGTACGATTGGCGCTTCCCCTAAACAGAGAAAAGTTGTCGAAGCGTTAGGACTCAAAAAGATGCATCATTCAGTTGAAATGGCTGACACACCTCAGACTCGTGGTGCTGTTGCAAAGGTAGCGCATCTTGTTACTGTAGAAGAACTGTAAGATAGGAGGTGCAAAGTATAATGAAACTGCATGAATTAAGAGCGGCAGAAGGTTCAACTAAGAACCGCAAGAGAAGAGGCCGTGGTACAGCTACTGGCCAGGGTAAAACTGGCGGCAGAGGTATGAATGGTCAGAAATCCAGAAGCGGCGGCGGAGTAAGACTCGGCTTCGAAGGCGGACAGATGCCACTATACAGACGTCTTCCAAAGAGAGGATTTACAAATATCTTTGGAACAGAATATACGACAATCAACGTAAAAGATTTAAATAGATTTGAAGCAGGAACTGTAGTTACACCAGAATTGCTGGAAGAGACAGGACTGGTAAAACAGGTAAAAGACGGAATCAAAGTTCTGGGTGACGGAGCTTTAGAAAATAGCCTGACAGTAAAAGCGAGCAAATTTACAAAGTCTGCGGTTGAAAAAATTGAGGCTGCCGGAGGAAAGGCAGAGGTGATCTAAGATGGAGATGCTTAAGACTATTTCGCAGGCCTTTAAAGTCGCCGAAATAAGAAGTAAGATCATTTTCACCTTATTGATGCTGGTAGTATTCAGAATCGGATCCAACATTCCTGTACCGGGAATCAACAGATCCGCATTGGCCCAGGTGTTTGCTGGTGACACAGGACTTTTCGACCTGTTCGATTTGTTCTCTGGCGGCGCATTCAGCAACTTCACCATATTCGCCCTGAGTATTACGCCGTACATTACTGCTTCCATCATTATTCAGCTTTTGACCATCGCCTTTCCGTATTTCGAAAGGCTGGCAAAAGAGGGACAGGAGGGGCGAAAGAAGATGGCACAGATCACTCGTTATCTGACCATCGTCTTGGCAGTAATACAGGCTTTAGGCCTTACCGTTGGTCTGTTCAGGCAGGCAGTCGTCGACCAGAGTTGGTTCTCCTTTGTTGTAATCATTTTGGTGTTGACTGCTGGTACTGCATTCCTGATGTGGTTAGGAGAACAGATTAACGAAAAAGGTATCGGTAATGGTATTTCACTGATCATCTTCGGTGGTATCGTTGCGAGGCTGCCGAGCGGACTTCGCAGCCTGTGGACACAGTACTCTGACGGAACCCTCTCAATCATCACATTGTTACTGTTTGCAGTATTTGCAATCGTTGTAATTTTAGGTGTTATCGAGGTTCAGCAGGGAACGAGGAGAATACCGGTTCAGTATGCAAAGAGAGTAGTAGGAAGAAAGATGTATGGCGGCCAGTCTACACATATTCCTCTAAAGGTAAATCAGGCGGGAGTTATTCCAGTCATCTTTGCTCTGTCCATCCTGCAGTTCCCGCTGACAGTCACATACTTCTTCCCCGATTCAGGTTTCACCGACTTTATCACAAAGTGGCTGTCCCCTGCCGGAAATCCAGGAGTATGGGTATATGCGGTACTCAACGTATTGCTGATCATCTTCTTTAACTATTTCTACACAGCGGTTACTTTTAACCCGGTAGAAGTTGCACAGAACATGAAAGCAAACGGCGGATTCATCCCAGGTATCAGACCGGGAAAGGCTACAATTGAATATCTTAACAAAGTTATGTCAAGAATCTCATTTGTAGGTGCAATCTTCCTGGCTGTAATCGCAACGATGCCTACACTTGTCAGCCAGTTCTCTGGTCTTGACATGAGATTTGGAGGTACTTCCCTTCTGATCGCAGTGGGCGTTGCACTTGACACAATGAAACAACTGGAAAATCAGATGGTTATGAGAAACTATCAAGGATTTCTAAAATAGAGGAGATGAGCAAATGCTTAGAACAGTTTTGTTAGGCCCTCCAGGTGCTGGCAAGGGTACACAGGCAGTGAGAATTGTGGAAAAGTATAACGTTCCACACATTTCAACTGGTGACATATTTAGAGAAAACATCAAAAACGGAACCGAACTCGGTAAAAAGGCCCAGGAATATATGAACAAAGGTGAATTAGTTCCCGATGATTTGGTCATCGACCTCGCCACTTCAAGGTTGCTTGAAGACGACTGCAAGAACGGATTTCTGTTAGATGGATTCCCGAGAACCGTTTATCAGGCAGAAAAGCTGGATGAGTTTTTAACAGCTCACGGCATGAAGCTGGATAAGGTGATTGATATCGAAGTTGAGAAGGAAGAATTGATTACAAGACTGACAGGTAGGAGAGTCTGCAAAAAATGCGGCGCATCCTACCACGTCGTAAATATTCCTCCTAAAAAAGAAGGCATTTGTGATATCTGCGGAGGCGAGCTATTCCAAAGAGCTGACGATACTGTTGAGACTGTTGAAAACAGAATCGAAGTTTACAACGAACAGACTATGCCGCTTGTGGACTATTATAAAAGAGCAGACAATATCGTTACCATTGACGGTGCACTTCCACTTGAGACAGTGTTTGCTGAGATAGTAAAATCTATAGGTGAATAGTATGATCATCATCAAATCTAAGCAGGAAATTGACATGATGAGAACGGCCGGCAAGGTGAACAGCTTGATCTTAAGAGAGCTTAAGAATATCATAAAGCCAGGTATCTCTACGATGGATATCGACCAGTTCGTTGAAAAAACAGTGAAAGAGCACGGGATGATTGCCTCCGAAAAAGGGTATTGCGATTATCCTGCCAGTGCCTGCGTCTCTGTCAATGAAGAAGTCGTCCATGGTATTCCAAGCAAAAAACGGATTTTGCAGGAAGGAGATATTGTCAGTGTCGATCTGGTCGTCGAGTACAAAGGCTATATGGCTGACGCCGCAAGAACTTACGGCGTCGGCGAAATCAGCTCAGAAGCAAAGCGCCTGATTGATACTGCTGAAGCCGCCTTTTTTGAAGGGATAAAATTTGCGAGGGAAGGATATCGCCTCTATGATATCTCACACGCAATTCAGCAGAAGGTTGAGGGAGAAGGATTTGGCGTCATCAGAGATTTTGTCGGTCACGGTATCGGCAGCGAGATGCACGAAGAACCGCAGATTCCCAACTACGGCAAAGCTGGAAAAGGACCGAGGCTTCAGACGGGTATGACATTGGCCATTGAGCCGATGATCGTAGAAGGCTCTTATGAAGTGGATGTCTTGCAGGATGACTGGACTGTTGTCACAGTGGACGGCGGTCTGGCAGCCCATTATGAAAATACTGTTGTAATAAATGATGGTGAGCCAGAGCTGCTTACCCTATAGTAAAGAGAGAGGTGTAATTAATGGCGAAAAAAGACGTCATCGAAGCAATGGGAACCGTTGTGGATGCTCAACCAAACGCAATGTTCAAGGTAAAACTTGAAAACGGTTTTGAAGTGCTTGCACACATTTCAGGAAAAATAAGAATGAACTATATAAGGATCCTCCCAGGCGATAAGGTAAAGGTTGAACTTTCCCCTTACGATCTGACAAGAGGAAGAATTATATGGAGAGATAAGTAGAAAATCCTCGATTATAGTGAACCTTCGGTTCGTCAGCGTTGCTGCAAGGAAGATTTTATATAATTTTCTCGGCTGCGCTCGAAAATTATAAGCGAGACCAAACAGAATGGAGGAACAGAAATGAAAGTTAGAGCTTCCGTAAAACCAATCTGTGAAAAGTGCAAGGTAATCAAAAGAAACGGAAAAGTAATGGTTATCTGTGAAAATCCAAAGCACAAACAGAGACAAGGTTAATTAGTTAGTAAAACGGAACTGCATGGACCAGGACCGCAGAATCCATTTAAATTATTGCATATGCAGAACGCCTGTCTATATCACTCCTGGAAACGTGACGGAAGATAGGAGAAGGAGGAAACGTATGGCTCGTATAGCCGGTGTCGACTTACCAAGAGAGAAAAGAGTAGAAATTGGTTTAACCTATATTTTTGGTATCGGTAGACCAACATCACTAGCAATCCTTGAAAAAGCAGGTGTAAACCCTGATACTAGAGTGAAAGACCTGACGGAGGATGAAGCTGGTAAAATCAGAAAGATTATCGACGAAGATTACCTCGTAGAAGGAGATCTGAGAAGAGAAGTTTCCATGAACATCAAAAGACTTATGGAAATCGGAAGCTACAGAGGAATCAGACATAGAAGAGGACTTCCAGTAAGAGGTCAGAAGACAAAGACAAACGCTAGAACTCGTAAAGGTCCTAAAAAGACTGTAGGAAGAAAAAAGAAATAAGAAGGAGGTAGGAAACAATGGCTAAGACTGTAAAGAAGACAGTTAGAAAAAAGAAAAGAGAACGTAAGAACATTGAAAAAGGCCAGGCACATATCCAATCCACCTTTAACAATACTTTAGTTACTCTTACAGATATGAGCGGGAACGCACTTTCATGGTCAAGTGCAGGTTCTTTAGGATTCAAGGGTTCTAAGAAATCCACACCGTTTGCTGCACAGATGGCTGCTGAAGAAGCAACAAAGGCTGCTATGGAGCACGGTTTAAAGACAGTTGAAGTTTATGTAAAAGGTCCGGGATCCGGAAGAGAAGCTGCTATCAGAGCGCTTCAGGCTGCTGGTCTTGAAATCACTATGATTAAAGACATTACGCCAATTCCACATAATGGATGCAGACCGCCAAAGAGAAGAAGAGTCTAATTGAAAGGAGGAGTAATATAAAATGGCAAGATATACAGATGCTAACTGCAGACTATGCAGAAGAGAAGGCCAAAAGCTTTTCTTAAAGGGTGAAAGATGCTATAGCAGCAAATGCGCTATCGAAAAGAGAAATTTCCCTCCTGGACAGCACGGTCAGGGCAGAAAGAAGACTTCCGACTACGGACTGCAGCTACGAGAAAAGCAGAAGACAAAGAGATTTTATGGAATGCAGGAAAAGCAGTTCAGAAATTTATTTGATAAAGCAGAAAGAAGACAAGGTAAGACAGGTGATAACTTACTTAT
Source organism: Emergencia timonensis (assembly GCF_900086585.1). GTDB lineage: Bacteria > Bacillota > Clostridia > Peptostreptococcales > Anaerovoracaceae > Senimuribacter > Senimuribacter timonensis. The sequence goes on along the minus strand of NZ_FLKM01000008.1, from coordinate 2,696 downwards.
CTTATTAGAGACAAGACTGGACAATGCTGTTTACAGACTTGGATTTGCATCTTCAAGAAAAGAAGCAAGACAGCTCGTCGTACACGGACACTTTACGGTTAACGGAAAGAAAGCGACAGCTCCTGCAATGGAACTGAAGGCTGGAGACGTGATCAAAGTGAAAGAAAAGAGCACAAACTCACCGAAGTTTAAAGAAATCAAAGAAATGTCAATCACAGTACCTTCATGGTTGACAGTAGACGTTGAAAAGCTAGAAGGTAAAGTTGTTGCTATGCCGAGAAGAGAGGACATCGATACTCCTGTTGCAGAGCACTTAATCGTCGAATTGTACTCCAAATAATATAGCGGCGTGAAACCGGTATTACTTGGAAGAAGAAGGAGGGTTTTTTAGTGATAGAAATCGAAAAACCAACAATAACTAAATTTGTGGATGAAGACGGTACCTATGGCAAATTTGTCGTAGAACCTCTTGAAAGAGGTTATGGTACGACTCTTGGAAACTGTATGAGGAGAATCCTACTCAGTTCATTACCAGGGGCAGCTGTAACATCTGTAAAAATCGACGGAATACTTCACGAGTTTTCAACTATACCAGGTGTCAAAGAAGACGTAACAGAAATCATCTTAAACTTAAAGAAACTTGCTGTAAGACTGAATGGCGAGAACACGAAGAGAGTGATTATCAACGCTGTAGGACCAAAAGAGGTCACTGCTGCTGATATCATCGGCGATTCGGAGATGGAGATTTTCAATCCAGAACTGCACATCGCAACTCTTGAGGAGAACGCTACCCTTGTTATGGAGATCAACCTCGCGAGAGGCAGAGGCTATGTGCCTGCTGACCAGAACAAGACGGAGAGCACCCCGATTTCAGTGATTCCAGTTGACTCAATCTATACACCAGTGAGAAAAGTTAACTATACAGTAGAGAATACGAGAGTTGGTCAGGTAACTGACTTTGATAGATTAAATCTTGAAATCTGGACTGACGGATCAATCACACCAGAAGAAGGCGTATCAATTGGAGCAAAGATCATGCAGGAACACCTGAATCTCTTTATCCAGCTGGATGACTCCACTGACGGAATGGAAATCATGGTTGAGAAGGAAGAAGACCAGAAGGAAAAAGCTCTGGAGATGACAATAGAGGAATTAGAACTTTCCGTTCGTTCCTTTAACTGCCTGAAGAGAGCAGCTATCAACACTGTTGAGGAATTAACAGAACGTAGCGAAGAGGATATGATGAAGGTTAGAAACCTTGGTAAGAAATCTCTTGACGAAGTGAAAGCAAAATTAGAAGAACTGGGACTTGGACTAAAACCTAGTGACGATTAAGTATTAATGAAAGGAGAATTGATATGCCAGGATATAGAAAACTGGGCAGACCGACTGCTCACAGAAAAGCAATGCTGAGAAATCTGGTCACTGACTTGCTCAGAGACGGAAGAATCTCAACGACTGACTGCAGAGCGAAGGAAGCCAGAAGAGAAGCAGAAAAGATGATTACCCTTGCTAAACGTGGCGATCTTCACGCAAGAAGACAGGTATTGGCTTACGTTTATGACGAAGACGTAGTTTCAAAGTTATTCGATGAAATAGCTCCTAAGTATGCTGATAGAAATGGTGGATATACAAGAATTCTGAAATTAGGACCTAGAAGAGGCGATAACGCTGAGGTCGTATTCTTAGAGTTAGTATAATTCCTACGCAGATAGTAAATAGGATCAATCCCATGGATTCAAACTGAATACCATGGGATTTTTTAATTCATAGGAAATTGCGTTCACAGGATGAATTAACGTAAGCTTCAAAGAACTTATCTTTTTAACTATGAGCAGCAGGGTGCAGAAGAAAGAGAATATTAAAGGGCTGACAGCCTCTCTTACGACATTTATGGAATATTTTAGGTAAAACTACGATGTGACGTTAAATGCCTCTGATAGGGCTGTGGAGCCTTAATAGGCATGTGGATTAATGCGCATAAGCCATTGCTTGACAGGGCAAAGGGATGATTCTTAAAATGACGCGAAAAATGTCGAAAAAAGAGTTGACAAAACCCTGAGTGAATGATATTATATTAAAGCTGTCTCAAATAGAGAGTGTCAACAAAACCTGGGGACAGGAAAAATGAGTTGACAAGCTGTCAGAGAGATGGTATAATGTAAAAACTATCCGCCTTCGATGAAAAGTGCATTTTAGTAAATAAACGAAAAAAGCACTTGACAGAGTAAGGAAAAGATGGTAGAATAATCAAGCTGTCAGAGAGAGGCGGCAGGCACGGGCAGGAAGCTGCAGAAAAAAGTGCTTGACAGAGCGGATCCAAGGTGATATAATAATCAAGCTGTCTTACGGAAGGCAAGCTGATGACGGACATCACGGACAGCGGCAGCAGCCTCACAGGGGCTGCCAAGAACCTAGAAAACTTCATAGTGTAGAAATTTAGTCAGAGAGGACCACGGTCCTCAAAAAACTAAAAAGTAAGAAACAATCAACACAGATTGGTAAACAAGATGTACATGATTAGTTTCCGACAATTCTAAACAAAACAACAATAATTTCGAAAGAAATGAATTGCGAACGCAGAAGCGTTTGATCCGAATCGGATCTGTTAATTAGATTTCAGAACCCTAGCGGGTTATGATATACCATTTAATTAAGAGTTTGATCCTGGCTCAGGATGAACGCTGGCGGCGTGC
>NZ_FLKM01000007.1 GCF_900086585.1 Emergencia timonensis | reverse complement strand
GGCTTCTCTTGCCCGCTTGATGGCGAGCCCTATATCGTGAAAATCAAAGCGTCTTTCATCTCGTTCTATCTTCATAACATCACCTGATATGATTTTACATTTCATGTGATATTATTTGAACGACTTTGTATTTCATATTACTGACTATTTAATTTCACCGCATTTTATAATTCAACATAAAATCAGACGAGCGCCAGAGTAAACTCTGGCGCTCATTTTACTTTCGTTGTGCGTTTTTTCTGTACTCTAATGGCAACAATCCCGTGCTTTTTCGGAATAATTCTGCAAATCGGCTTGAAGTGGAATAGCCTACTGTTTGGGCAACTTGCCCGACTGTCAGCTCTGTATATGCCAGCAGATATTCTGCTTGGCTCATGCGCCGCTGTTGAACATATTCCGTGATGGTGCAGTCGTAGTATTTCTTAAAACAGCTTTTGAGCTTTGTTGTTCCCATGCAGGCAATCTGTGTTAGCCGTTCCAGAGGAATATCAAAAGCATAGTGATCGCTAAGATAAGCGGCAACTATTTGGAGATTTTCAATATCCTGTTGAGAGAGCTTATGGGCTGGTTTATCAGGATGTTTCTTCTGATATTCCACCACCATTGAAACAGCTTCTGCGACTTTACCCTCATAAAAAAGTTTTGCGGCAATCCCTTCCCCGCGATAGTCTTTGATTTCTGTGAGTAACCGTGACATTTCTGGAAAGTCGGAAGTTTGGTCGATCTTCCGAAATGCATCCACAGGATTGATCTGTGCCTCTGGGTACAGTTTTTTCAGGTAGTCCTCATAATATGCCGGTGCAATCTCAATCCCAACCGAACGGATTGGAATATTTTTATGTATCAAAGCCTTGTATGGAGCGTAGCCTCCAATAAATGTTTTGATACAACCGGCAGACAGCCTACGGTATGGAGATAATTCCTCCCCGGAAATAGAGTCATACCGAGTGATACTCAGACATTCCGGCAGGGAACATTCCAACATGAAATCTTCGTGGAAGGAAAAGTTGTGGATTTTAATATCATATAGGTCTTTCTGTCCATAAGTCCAGTAGGAGCCTTCTCCAACTTCGGGAGAAAGTTTCCAGCAGTCACCTAATGCCCCATATTGCTGGTTGTCTGGGTCATGGATAAAACCGTGTTCAATCAGCAACGGTGTATAAAACTGGTCAATAATTTCAGACATGAAAACAGACCGCCTCCTTTTTGCAACGATTAGACGAACTTTTGAAAGGAACAGACGAACATCGCCGGGACCTATTGAATGTTGTTCGATAAATGCGTATTGTATTAGACAGTGGTTAGAACTATCTAACCGAAGAATATCACAAACCACTTGTCGAGTCAAGACAATGAAAGGTAGGAGGTCAAAATGAGTAATCAAGTAAATTCTATGAACAAAGGTCTGACAGTGAAAGACCTTGTAACAACAGGTATTTTTACTGCACTGTTATTTGTTTTTGTATTGGTGGGCGGCGTCTTTTTTGCAACGAATCCTGTACTTACTTTTTTCATGCCGGCAGGAGGTGGGCTGCTTGCTGGCCCCATTTATCTTTTGCTGATTGCAAAAGTACATAAGCGTTGGAGCCTTTCTATAATGGGCATTATCATGGGTATTATTTGGTTCGTGACCGGTATGCACTGGGCTTTTGCATTGGGCTACCTGATCATGGCGATTGTCGCGGACTTCGTTGCTGGTGCAGGGCAGTACAAAAGCAAAAAACTCAACAGCCTGTCTTATATCCTGTTCTCTCTCGGCGGCACTGGTTCGTATATCGTGTTCTTTGTTGACCCCAACGGCTGGGCACAGACTATGCTGGGAAACGGAACTGAACAGAGCTACATCGACACCATGCAGGCAACTGCAAATACCGGCATCCTGATTGCCATGTTCGCTGCTGTTATCATTACATCTGCAATCAGCGCTTTTGTAGGCTGCAAAATGCTGAAAAAGCAGTTTGAAAAAGCAGGTATTACAGCATGAGCGGTAAACGCCACAAGAAAGGGCTTTGGCTCGACCCACGGGCCAAGCTCTTTCTTATTCTTATATGTGTTTTATCGTCCATGTTCGCTCCTTCACTTGCATATCAATTTGTCCTTGTTATGCTGATTGCGATATTGGGTGCTTTCTTTGGAAAGTGGAAATATGTCATTAAGGCTGTATGCTTTTATGCGGTCATCTGTGTCCTGACAGTTTGGATCATGGCAGAAATGACAGGCACGCTGCGGACAATGTTTATTGCCTTTTTAGGATTGTTTCATAAGGTCTATGCGTGCGGAACCTTGGCTGGGATTGTTCTGACTACTACAAAAGTCAATGAGTTCCTGTCTGCTATGAACCGTGTCCACGCACCCAAAAAGTTAGTAATTCCTATGGCAGTTATGCTGCGGTACATTCCAACTATTCAAGAGGACTGGCGATATATCAAGGACGCTATGCGGATGAGAGATGTTTCACCTTCTCTGGCGGGCTTTTTAGCACATCCGGGCATGACGGTTGAGTGTATTTATGTGCCTTTGTTGATGGCAGCTTCAAAAGCAGCGGATGATCTTTCTGTTGCTTCTGTCACTCGTGGAATTGAAAATCCCAATCCACGCACCTGTCTTGTCCAGATAAAATGCGGAGTTGCCGATTGGGGTGTCATGGCCGTTGCCGTAGCTTATCTGATTTTTGAATTATGTGTGCGGGGAGGTGTGATTGGTTGATTGAGTTTGAAAATGTATCGTTTTCCTATACGGGGCAGGAACATGGTGGGCTGCATGACATCAATTTGAAAATTTCGGACGGAGAATGCGTCCTGTTCTGTGGCCGCAGCGGGTGTGGAAAAACAACGATTACAAGGCTGGTGAATGGACTGATCCCTCAGTTTTATCAGGGAGAGCTTCATGGCCGTGTGCTGGTAGATGGTCAGGAAATCAGCAATATCCCTATGTATCAGATTGCCGCTAAGGTTGGCTCCGTTTTCCAAAATCCACGGACACAGTTTTTCAATGTTGATACAGACAGCGAGATTGCCTTTGGAATTGAAAATGAAGCTCGCCCTCCTAAGAAATTGGCTGAGCGAGTAGAGCAGACAACTGAAGATTTGCGTATTCAAAAGCTACGGAACAGGAATATTTTTGAGTTGTCCGGCGGAGAAAAGCAGAAAATCGCCTTTGCTTCTGTTTATGCCATGAACCCACAGATTTATCTACTGGATGAACCATCATCTAATCTGGATATGACTTCGATCCAGGAACTAAAGGAACATTTGCGGCTGATAAAAAAACAGGGCAAAACAATTTTGATAGCGGAACATCGTCTGTACTACCTGACGGAGTTGGCTGACCGAATTGTTTATCTGGAAAAAGGAGAAATCAAAGGAATATACACCCCGGAAGAATTTCGGCAGCTATCTGAACCTGACCGTGAACACATGGGGCTGCGGGCTGTTGATCTACAGGCGGTATTCCCACCAAAAGCCCACTTGCCTGCGCCTACCCCTGTATTGGAGCTGCGGAATGTGACGCTCCGTTACAAGAAGCAAACCATTTTGCATGACATTGGACTATCCGCCGGAAGGGGCGAAGTGATTGGCGTAGTTGGACATAACGGAGCTGGAAAAACTACATTTTCCCGCGCTCTCTGCGGGCTTCACAAAGACTGTGATGGACAATTCTTGTGGGAAAGAAAGCCGATTGAGCGTAAGGCAAGGCTAAAACGCTCCTACATGGTTATGCAGGATGTGAATTATGAACTTTTCGCTGACAGCGTGGAGGCAGAGTGTTCCTTTGGTATACGCAATCCAGATCAAACACTGGTAAATGCAACTTTGGAGGAATTGGGCCTTACCCCATACCGGGAGCGCCATCCAAACACGCTTTCCGGCGGTCAAAAGCAACGAGTAGCGGTAGCTGTCAGCATGATTTGTGGGAAAGACTTGCTTGTATTTGATGAACCGACCAGCGGTCTTGACTTTGACAGTATGACGCAGGTGGCGGGACTGATCCGGCGATTATCCGATATGGGAAAAGTCATTTTCATTGTCACCCATGATTTTGAGTTTGTCTGCCGTACCTGTTCTCGTGTCTTGCATTTTGACGAAGGCGAAATGCCCGATGACGTATCAGTTATAATGGAGGCCCTCCCGAAATTGAGAGAGCTTTTCTCTGTTTCAGATGGAAAGGAGAGGTAGTCTATGAAGCAGAAAAAAGAAAACAGTATGGCATTGCTGCTCCATTGGGCCGGAGAACAGAAATTTTGGTTGTTTCTGGCAATCCTGCTGTCCATGTGCAGCGGGCTGTGTATTATTGTCCCATACATTGGGATTTACAGGTTGATGGATGCCACATTCAACAATGCCTGCACAAAAGAACTTGTGGTGCAGACTGTGGCAATGATTGCCGCTGCTGTCACCCTGCGTTTTGTACTGTTCGGATGTTCCGGCGTGGCTGCCCATAAAGGCGCGTATGGTGCACTGTTCAAAGTGCGCTGTATGGTGGCGGAACACATGGCCAGAGCGCCTTTGGGTGCCCTAAATGAACGGCGCACAGGGGATATTAAAACGGTTCTGAATGAAGATATTGAAAAACTGGAACTATTTCTGGCGCATAATCTTCCTGACCTTGTGTGCTATCTGGTTGGGCCGGTGGTCATCTTTATTTATTTGATGACCGTTAATGTTCCACTGGCGTTGATTTCTCTTGTTCCGCTGGTTCTGGCTGTAGTTGTAATGGGGGCGATGTTCCGCAATACCGATGATTTGATGGAACGGGCCAACCAATCCATTACCACACTAAATTCTGTTATGATCGAATATATCGGCGGAATGAAATTGATTAAAGCCTATAACATGGGGAGCAAGTCCTTCCAGAAATTTTCCGGCGCAATCCATGAGGAAAATGCCATGTGGAATGAGACTTCCCGACGTATGGGGCCTCCGTATGCAGCGTTTGTCGTTATCATTGAATGTGGAATGCTGCTGATGGTTCCGATAGGCGGGATGTTTTTCCTGAAAGGTTCACTGACAGCCAGTGCGCTTCTGCTGTTTGTTTATGTCGGTTCTATGTATCTGACGGAAATTCGGCCTTTACAGGAATTGGGTACAAACTTTGCAAATGTACTGAACGCTATTACCAAGACCAAAGAGATACTGAATATTCCGATTTATGAGGGTGGAACAGACTTCCCCCAAAAACATGATATTGAACTTCAGAATGTCCGATTTTCTTATGACGGCAAAACCGATGTACTGCATGGTGTCAACCTCAAAATCAATGATGGTGAGCGCATGGCTCTTGTGGGCCGATCTGGTGCCGGTAAAAGCACTGTGATTGAACTGATTTCCCGGTTCTACGATGTGCAGGAAGGAGAAGTGCTGATTGGCGGCAAAAATGTCAAGGAGCTTGACTACGATACCATTCTGAAAAATATAGCTATCGTATTTCAAAAGACCTTCCTCACCCGTGACAGCGTGCTGGAAAATATCCGTATGGGTAGTAACGCTACTCTGGAAGAAGTGCGGGCTGCCGCAAAAGAGGCACAGATTGATGACTTTATCATGTCCCTGCCGGATGGATATGACACAAAAGTGGGCAGTTTCGGCTCCCGCTTTTCTGGCGGAGAAAAACAGCGGATCGCGATTGCCCGCGCAATTCTGAAAAATGCACCTATCTTGATTTTGGACGAGGCCACAAGTGCCTCTGACCCGGAAAATCAGATGGAGATTGATAAAGCTATTCAAAATCTATGCAAAGGCAAAACAGTCATTGTAGTAGCACACCGTTTGAGTGCTTTGAAAATGTGCAACCGGGTGGCTGTGGTGGAAAACCATACAATTACCAACGTTGGCACCCATGAGGAAGTTCGGAAGACCAACGCCTACTATCGAAAAGCGTGGGATGACTACGAAACAGCCCGGAATATCACTTATCAGTTGGAGGGAGGCGAGCAGTATGAATGAGCACGATGTATTAAAAAAGAACCACAATTTCTATATTGGTGTTGGCGGTACTGTTCTGGAAGGACTTCTCTCCGGCAGCCTATTTATGCTGCTTTACTCTGTTATGCAGTTTTTGTGGTCGGGTCAATTTGACATGAACCGCGTTCTGGCTCTGACCGGTATTATTGCAGTGGTTTTTCTTCTCCGTATCCTGATTTACAGCTACGGTTATACCAAAGCGCAGATTGGCGGTGCGGAGGTCAGTAAGAATATTCGGCTTTTTATGGGTGACCATTTGAAGCGCATCCCACTGTCCCGCTTTACGCAGGGGCAGACCGGCGATTATATCAACACCATTACAAGCGACGTAAACAACTACGAAAAAATCCTGACCCATAAAGTCGGAGATTTCGCAAAGAATTTTGCCCTGTCATTGATGTTGATTGTCTTTGTTATGACGCTCTATGTTCCGGCAGGAATTATCCTGCTGATAGCCGATCTTCTTTTAATCCCCGGCCTATGGCTTTCTTTCCGCATGGTACGGAAATATGGAAAAGAAAAGAACGATATTTGTGCGGAGAACGTCAGCAGCATTGTTGAGTATGTTTCTGGTATTCAGACTTTCCGAGCTTATGGTGTAGGCGGTATGAAGAACAAAACTGTTATCAACGCCATGCGGGAGTTTTCCCGGATCAGCTTTGTGTACGAATCAAAAGTGCTTCCTATTGGTGCGGTCTTTGGTATTTTGAGTTGGCTGTCCTGCCCGCTGGTTATCTTGCTGGCCTATGCACCCTGGGTCGCAGGGACACTGAACACGGTGGACTACCTTTTGATTTGTATGCTGCCCCTGTTCTGTGCAAAGCTGGCTAACTCGATTTTTGTAGACCTTACCAGTTATAAGAACCTGATGATCTCGAAAAACAAAATCTTGAGTGTAATGAATGAGCCGGAGGAAACTGGCAGCATGGAGCCGCTTCACACAGCTACCCATGAAATCACATTTGACAATGTAGATTTTGCATATGTTCCCGGTGAACCGGTACTAAAACACGCCACCTTTACGGTGCCAGATCAAAAGCTCACGGCCATTGTCGGAGACTCTGGCTCCGGCAAATCTACTATTTTGAACCTGATTGCAAAATATTATGAAGCAACGGGCGGGACGATTTCTATTGGCGGTAAACCTATTAACCATGTTGCCGCAGAGCGTGTACTGGAGCAAGTTTCTATGGTAGACCAGGACATATTTCTTTTTGACGATACCATCCGGGATAATATCCGACACGCTCGTCCTAATGCTACGGACACGGAAATCGAGGCTGCCTGCCGGGAGGCTAACTGTGACAGCTTCATCCGTAAGATGGAAAAGGGATACGATACGCCGACTGGCGAGAATGGAAATCTTCTCTCTGGCGGTGAGCGTCAGCGAATTTCAATAGCCCGCGCCATCCTGAAAAATAGCCCCATCCTGCTTTTGGATGAAGCAACCGCATCTCTTGACATTGAAAATGAGCTTGCCGTAAAGCAGGCCATCGCCAATCTGCTAAAAGAGAAAAAGACAGTGGTAATGATTGCTCATACCCTTTCCATTGTCAAAAATGCAGACCAAATCCTTGTAATGGGTGATGGTGGGATTTCTGAATCGGGAACCCATGAAGAATTGCTTGCGAAAGGCGGAAAATATGCTGCTATGTGGAACGCAGAGCAAAAAATATCAGCTTGATAGAAGCTAAAGAAGAATAATTGCATAGCGCATGAACCTGCCCCGACTACGGGGAAAGAAAAAAACCGCTGGCTGGGGCAGGTGATTTTGCGCGCTCATTTTAAGTTATTACCCTAACGGTGGTTTTGAGAAATCAGAGCCGCCGTTTCTTTGCGTTTACACAAACCAATGACGACTTGCAGGGACACGGTAGTCGATGGGAGGTTATTTTACCGTGTCCTTTTCTCTTTTTCGTAGTATCCATGATCTGCACCAATTAAAAAAAGCGTAGCCCCTCCGTCGGAGCAGTCCGGTTTTGAACATGAAATTAAACAGTACATAACCGATAATACTTTTTCGTGCGCTTGTGCGGCCTTGTGTCGCACAGGCGCATTTTGCTTTCCAGACTCCGAGACAAAGTGTCCCGAGGTGCGGTGCCGTTCTCCGCCGTTGCTCCATTTCGTTTCCGACCAACCCCGAACAAACTGAAATGGAGGATTTTACGATGACTACTATCAATTTGAAAGATTTTTATTATTGGTACACGCAGGATCAGCTTATCGAAGTTTCTGACGAGGTGGCCGAGGTATTCAAGGCCGATGCCCGCTATGAAATGGCCTACCAGCGGCGGCTCTCCCGGCACAAGGCGCAGTATTCTCTGGACTGCGATGACGGGATTGAATATTCCGCTTGCCTGCATGAGCCGACCCCGCAGGAGCTCCTTGAACGGATGGAAACCTTTCTTCGTCTGTGGAACGCTCTCAATTCTCTGCCGGAGATCCAGGGCCGCAGAATTGACGCACATATCATTCTTGGCAAGTCGATTAAGGAAATTGCCGAGGCCGAGGGCGTACATGAGGAGTCTGTTCGCCAGTCGATCAAGCGTGGCCTTGAGCGCATGAAAAAAACTTTTTGATTTTTTCATTTTCCCCACTTGGAAATGATGAAAAAATGTCTCGGTTTATGAGAGGAGGTTTTCTTCCTAACGCAAGGGAATAACGGCAACCCAGAGTAAGTACGGGGAGCCAGACGGTGGGTGCGCGGTGACATCTCCCAAAAGAGATTGAGCGAACAACACCAACACTGTAAATGGGCCTGGCCATCCCAAGGCCATGATCCGGCGCTGAACAGGTTGGCTGCCTGTTCCTCCGGGCTTGTCGCTTTACTTGCGTTGAGAGCGCCGCACAGAAAATAACGATTGTCTTTGGACAGGCCAAGTAAATATGTGCAGCGCTCTCTAATATTCAAAAACTATAATAAACCTCGAGACAAAGTGTCCCAAGGTGGAGTAAGGCAACAGGCCAGCATCCCGGTGGTGCTGGCCTGTTGCGTTTCCCCACCAAACAGCGGGAGGCGTTCTATCAATCTGCGAAGGAGGTTTACCGTGAAATTAACTACACAGGAACTTGAACAAATGAGAAGCGTTGACATTGGCGCGGTGGCTGCCGAGTCCCTGCCTGATGTGAGCGGTATGACCTTTGACAATGCGCTTTCCCGAAAGGAGCGCATCTCTCGATTTTTGCAGACTGTCAAAAATCCATACTGCTTTTGCATCGGTGGTGTTGGCGTGAAAATTGAATTTGCTGAAAGCGGGCCATCTCTCCAAGATAAGCTGACGGATTTCCTGCTGCGGCAAAGAAGCGGGCTGTAACTTCGGTTACAGCTCGTTTTGCTTCTTCGAGACAAAGTGTCCCGAAGCGGAGGCATCCTTGTTGTCCTCTCCGGACGGAGTTATAATATAAGTGTAATGTGATAGGGAAGGAGGAACAATGGCACGAGCAAAAAACAGAGGGTATCAGCAGAGTTTCTCTCCCTCTTACACAATCCGCCGCTGGCGGCTGGGCATCTATATCCGGCTTTCAAAGGAGGATTTGAAAAAAGGAAAAGACGATAGCAACAGCGTAAAAAACCAGCGTGACCTACTGAACGATTTTTACCGACGCAACATTGATGAGTTTGAAAGCATCACAGAATATGTAGATGACGGACATACTGGAACGGACGCTAATCGTGAAGATTTTCAACGGCTCTTGGCGGATGTCATGAGTGGTAAAATCAACTGCGTTATAGTAAAAGACCTGTCCCGCTTCGCACGAAATTATAGCGATGCCGGAAGTTTGATCGATAACCTGTTTGTTCAAATGGGTGTTCGCTTTATCAGCCTTGCTGAGAATGTGGACAGCTACAAGAACCCCGACAGCGTTTCAAATATCATCGTTCCCATTACAAACGTGATGAACGATAATTACTGCTATCAGACTTCCAAAAAGATCCGGCAGGTATTTGATTACAAACGGCGCAACGGCCAGTATATCGGAGCATTTGCTCCTTACGGCTATGTAAAGCACCCAAAGGACAAGCACAGGCTGATTGTTGATCCCGATGCTGCTGAAAATGTCAAACTCATTTTCACAATGCTTATTCAAGGGTCATCAAAACGTGCTATCGCGTTGTACCTGAACGAACACGGCGTACCGAGCCCCTCGGCTTACAAGGTACAAAAGGGCTTGCCTGTTTCGACAAGAGGGTATGACGATCCTATGTGGGGAGTCCGCATGATCCACTCCATTCTTACCAATCCGACCTACACCGGGGATTTAGCCCAAGGCCGGAGCCGGGTGAAAAGCTACAAGGTACACCAGATTGAAGCTGTTCCACGCGAGGAATGGGTAGAAGTGGCTGGAACGCATGAGGCCATTATCGACTATGAAACTTTCGACAAGGTACAGGCTCTCTTACAGCGTGATACCCGTACTTCACCGAAAGGCCGTGAGGTACACTTATTCAGCGGCTTTCTGAAATGTGCCGATTGCGGGCGGGCCATTACCCGATGCGTTGGCAAGAACAACAATGTATATTATTCTTGCTCAACCTACAAGAACCGTTCCCGGACAGCCTGCACCATGCACTCAATCAAGCATGAACGGCTGGAGGCTGCTGTTTTGTTTGCTGTACAGCATCAGGTACATTTGGCTGTTTCCTACTCGGAAATCGTCACGCAGATCAATTCCGCTCCAATCAAAAAAAGCCAGTCTTGCCGACTGGACGATCTGATAGCGGCAAAAGAGCGGGAACTGACAAAGATAACACGCTACAAGCAATCTCTTTATCAGGACTGGAAAGACGGTGAAATCACCCAGCAGGAATACCGGGATATGAAGGCTGACTATGAACGGCAGACTTCTGATATTTCCGCGGTGCTTACCCGGCTGAACGCTGAACGCGCAGAACTGGCAAACGGTGTAGACAACGAGCATCCCGCACTGGTAGCCTTTATGAAGTATCAAAACATTGAAGCCCTCAATCGGGAAATCTTGGTTGAGCTTGTGGACTATATCAAGGTCTATGAAAACGGCAATATCAGCGTGAAATTCAAATTTGCTGACGAGCTCCACAAGATTGCAGAGTACATTGAAATTAACACTACGGAAGATACCGCAGTAGCGGGCTAACCCCCGCTACGAACCCCTTTGACAGTGTGTTTTCCTAATAGGCGCTAATCATAGGGTAAATGTGGAAAACGATACTTTAGGTTATGACAGATTTCGCCCGGTTGTGGAGGCACAATCGACGTCAATTGTAAGGACAAAGTTCTTGTGCAGTTGTCTGCGGGTGAGATTCTTACCCCTTGCCCGTGCCATTAAAATGAAAGAAAGGTGATAATAGCAGGAGGTCATTCAAACCGTACGAAAAAAGTACAAAGATACATGGTACGCTAGAGATGGGATGTGTTATAATAGTTCCGTAATGGCCTTGCCGCAAGGAAGGAACTGTTGAATTGCGGATTTCAATTTTCTTAGCAAAGGTTATCCGCAATATAATGTTTTCATGATCTTAGCGACTTCGTCGCAAGGAAAAAAACATTGAAACATGAACTTCGATTATATAATGTTCAGAGGAGTGTTCATGTTATAAGCATTCCATGATTTAACGGCGTTGCCGTTCTGCCCCAAGCTTGCTTGGCTAGGCAGAACGGACAGCGAAGCGAGGTGGTGGGAGCGTAGGCATATTGCGAAGCAATATGCTGCCGCAAAGAAGTACAAAATAGAGGAGATGTTAAAATGGCGATAGAAAAAGTGAAAGCGTATTTTGCGCAATTGGGCATAGAAGACAGGATTCAAGAGTTTGAGGTGTCCAGCGCAACGGTGGATTTAGCGGCTCAAGCTGTAGGCGTAGAAGGCGCCAGGATCTGTAAGACTTTATCTTTTAAGAATCTTGATGGGGAAGGATGTATTCTCATTCAAACAGCAGGCGATACTAAAATTGATAACAAGAAGTTCAAGAGCTTCTTTGGCTTCAAAGCAAAGATGCTGACGCCAGATGAAGTAGTCGCATATACAGGTCATGCCATTGGCGGCGTCTGCGCTTTTGCTGTAGAAAATCCCGACGTAAAAATTTACTGTGACCAGTCCATGAGGCGTTTTGAAACGGTTTTTCCGGCTTGCGGAAGCGATAACAGCGCGGTGGAGTTCACATGTGACGAACTCTTTCAATATTCCAACGCACTTGCGTGGATCGACGTCAGTAAAATCCCAGCGGCAGAGTAAGGAGCAAAATATAATTATGAGTGGCAAACATAAGAACGAAAGAGCCAAAAAAGAACTAAAGCGATTTTTCCTTTGTACAGTAGGCGCTTTGATCATCGCTTTCAATCTGAAAAGCTTCGTCAGAACTGGCGGGCTGTTCCCCGGCGGCTTTAGCGGTGTGACACTGTTGATTCAGCAGATCTGCGATACCTACTTTGGAGTCTCATTGCCATATACTGCAGTCTATATACCACTAAATCTGATACCTGTATATATCGGCATTAAATATCTGGGTAAGCGGTTTACCTTCTATTCCTTTTACGTTATCGTGCTCAGCAGTGTTATGACCGATCTGATCCCAAAGATTGCTATCACTTATGACGTGCTGCTAATCTGTATCTTTGGCGGTATCATTAACGGGGCTGCGGTCAGTATCTGTCTGTTTGTAGGTGCCAGCGCCGGTGGTACAGATTTCATATCGATTTACTTCTCAGAGAAACGAGGTATCGATACGTGGAACTTTATTTTTATGGCAAATATATGCATTCTCATCACTGCCGGTGTTTTATTCGGCTTTGACAGAGCGCTGTATTCGATTATTTTCCAGTTCTGTACGACACAGCTGATTCAGACTTTATATAAAAGATATCAAAAACATACGCTGTTGATTATCACTGACCAGCCTAGCGCTATTTACGGAAGAATTCAGGCAATTACCCATCACGACGCGACTCTTTTTAAAGGTAATGGCTGTTTTGCCGGAGCGGAACGGAACATGGTTTATTCCGTCGTTTCCAGTGAAGAGGTGGATATGATCATGAAGGAAATCAAAGAAGTCGACCCGAAGGCCTTTGTCAATGTTATCAAAACGGAGCAGGTCAACGGCAGATTTTACAGGCGGCCTAACGACTGAGGACGTATAAATCCGAAACTGTCTCAATGAACCTGGAACTACGTAGTGTGGTTCCAGGTTTTGTCGTCTAAATGGAGAAATGCGTTGACGGTGAATTGACCGTCTTCATGATGAAAGGTTGCTGTACCATAATATTTCTCCGCGATTTTTCGGATTGCCGGAATACCCAGTCCATGACTTGTGGGATCGCTCTTCGTCGTAGGAAACTTTTTATCCTCCTTTTTTGAGGGAATCGCTGAATTGATACAGTTTATATGCAGATTTCCCTTCCTATAAAAAAGTTCTATTCTGATATAGCGATCGGCGCTGTCTGGCAGAGCAAGACAGCCTTCCACGGCATTGCTGAGGATATTGACGATAAATGTGCAGAGGTCCGCATCAGCCGCTGACAGTTCGTTTGGAACATGTACTTTGTGAGTTACTTTGATATCGTGATTTTTTGCAATTTCCAGGTAATTTGTTAGGATGGTATTGATTAAAAAATGTTCAGAGTAGTACAGCGGCTTTAAGTCGGCTCTTTGCTGATTCAAAGTACTCAAATAAGCGCCCAGCCGTTGGTAATCTCCAGCGTCAAAGTAGGCATTGAGGGCTAGGATATGGTGGTTTAAGTCGTGCTTTAGCATGCGGACCTGGCTCATGGCATCCTCCATCTGCTGTGCGCTTTCTACGGCAAAGCGATTTTGCAGTTTTAGAACATGGAAGTCCTTTTCTTGCTGTACCAATTCAATATTGCGCCGAGCCATCAGACCTGCAAAGACTAGGATGATAAAGAATCCTGCATATTCATTTTGCCATGCTCCGTAAATCGGCTCGAATTTGTTGGAATCTCCTATGGTGGCGAAGAGGCTGGCGCCGAATATACTGCATACGCTTAGGATAAAGATGTTCGACCAGTTTTTTTGTGAGGACAAGCCGATCCCAGCCACAACAGCCAGTAACCCCCACATGATAAGTTTGTAGCCGTCAATAAAATATCCGTATAGATTGACCGAAGACGGACAGACAGGTATAATGAACATAACACTGACAAAACAAAAGGAACAGGCCAAAAGGGTCAAAGGGCGGGCAAAATAACGATATATTCTCAAGCGGTCCAAATCGGCAGTCAGCACGCCGATAGCGGCGCACTCTGCCAGAAGGAAGAGCCGCGCAGTATCTTCTACCGCGTACCACAAGGCAGAGGATAGTCCCAGCTGCCAGACGAACTGATGAGAACACTGGACTGCAAAGGCCAGGCACAGAAAACCAAAGTGGCGAAAGAGTCCCTTTTTTGAGCGGGCAATCCATAAGACCATGGAAAAAAGGGCCAGTGTGAGAGCAGATATACATAAAATGCTGTAAACCAGGGTTCGCACGAAGAACAAACGCGTCATGATTTGAGAAGTACCGATTGCCGGCGGATAGATCAACCCGCTGTAATAATGTGCATCGTTGGTGATGGTAAACTCTAAATGCGTGTCTGTATCGCCGACAGGAATATTCACTGATGTTCCGTCCCCCTTTGCGGCAACGACAGAGCCGTTAACCCTGAGGGTATAATCCGTATAAATTTCAGGAATCTCCATGGTGAGAGTCTGCGGATTTCCGCTGTAATGTAGCGTCATTTCATAAGTTGCAGTGTCAAAAGGGGACGTACCGCCTGGAAAGTAGGCGTAATTGGAATACTCCCCGATAAAGGCGGTTGATTCTATATCTCCGATGCGGACGCGCCAGCCGTCAATCAGGTAAATCGGATGATCCAGATCTGTTTCTGAAAAAGCAAAGACACCGTCCTCCCCATAGGGCGGTCCGGCAGTGTATTTGTTATCATATTTATAAGCGAACCCCATCAAAGCAAACGTCAGCGTGAAAACGATGACGGCTGTCAGTAATAAGAGGAGAATTCTTCCATGTGCCTTCATAAAAAACCGATAGTCCTTTCAATCATATGCTGCATCCTGATTGCCGTGTACAGCATCCCCGTTTTTGCTGAGGATGCAGAGACAGATGTACAAACTCATTATACTCTGAACGACGAAGAATTTGAAGTGTATATTTATCCCGGCATGTCCTGGGATGAAGTTCGGGAAAGCGACAGTTATACAGAATATGCGATGTATACCAATGGGGAAGGCGATTCGCTTGGCTTTTCGGTTCGATGGAATGAAGCGGAATTCGAGGCTGGAATGGAGTCGGGGTCAGAAGCTTTTACTCTCAGCGGTACCTGCAGCCCCGACATCGACTATTGGAGCCAGTACGACAGAGAGCGTTGGCAGGCGGGAATGATAAAAATTGATAGGACCGACGTTCAACTGCAGGTTCACGTGAGGCCGCAGGGTTATGTGGCAGTGTACAAGAATACAGATGCGCTCATAACCAGGAGCGTCAGAAGCTGCACAACGTTTGAAGAGGTGAATCTCTACGAATCAGCTTACTTGAAGTCGCAAAGTCCTTACGATCCGGAAAGGTGCAGATTCAACATTGAATGGAGTGAAGAAGAGTATCTTGAGGGCATCAAAAGCGGAGCGCAGGATTTTACCATGCATGGCAAATACACTGCGTGCGAAGATGCTGAGATGCAGGAACTGCTGGAAGCTGGCATGATCCGGGCTGACGGAACGGAAGAAGTAATCATAGAGGTAGAAACAGAACCCCAGAATCCGAGGGTATATTATGACCCTTACGCCTTTACGGAGGATCTGCACACTGCAGTATTCCGCGATACGCCTCTTGAAGAACTAGACCTGCCTTCTGCCAGAGACCTGGAACTGAAAGGGGCAGGATACGATTACGCAGATACGAAGACTTTTGGAATAGAGTGGAATGAAAAAGAATACAAAGCCGGCCTTGCATCGGGACATAAAACTTTTCGAATATCTGGCAAATATACTTCCGCCGGCCTGGATGAAGTTGAAAAGCAATGGTGGGATAAGGGACTGTTTGTCATCGATGGCGGCAATCAGGTACCAGTAGAAGCTGTGATTACCGTGATAGAAGAGGGAGAGAAGCTTCCATACTCTGTCAGTCTGAAGAAGGATCGGGACGAATCGATTTATCCTCTCTTCACCTTTCCTAATCCAGGAAAAGTGGAAACGGTAATCTGCATGGCTTCTCTTGACGGGGAAAACTGGTATGAGTACGACGCCGCAACCTATTTGCAGAATAACGCCGCCAGTTATGAGATATCAGCATATATCTATGACGATCAAGATCAACTGATTTCAATACCCAATGATGCGCCGTCCTATTACAAGATCGTGATAGAAGGAGGCCCTTATGATGGAGAATCCGCTGTGCTCACCAGAAACCCGCCGCATGACTTGACCGATGCTGATGACGACATTTCCGGAGATCGGGGAGGCGGGGGCCAGGGCGAACACGACAGACCGGATAAAGATGATGGAGCTGTGCCGCCGGTGACGCCGCCTGAAGGAATCCCGCCAGTGGAACCGCCGCCGATTTTGCCGCCGGAAATTCCAGTGATACCGCCGGAAGTTTTGCCGGAACTGCCGACAATCGTTCCACCGGTAAAAGTACCTGGCTCGACAATGCCGACCGACGCCGCAAAGCCGGATGCAGGCAGTCAAGTGCAGACGGTAGGGAGGGACACAGATATTCTTGCTGCAGCAGTGGACCGTCATGACGCAGCGGCAGCTGCCACCTCAAAAATCAGAGATGCGCAAAAGGCTGACAGCAGGAGTATCCTGAAAAAAACAGAGCCAGTGGGAAATGAGAAGAAACGAATCCCTGCCTATGCAAGTGCACTTGCAGGCACTGCAGCCCTGATGGCAGCCGGATCTCTGCTGGCATTGAGGCGAAGAAGATGAAGACAATAGCGCATAGAAGAAAATCTCTTCTATGCCTTTTCTTTTTGTGCTATAATCAATAGGCGTAAAACATCATAAATTGTCGAAAAGGAGAGGAACGCGGGATGAACTTCTTAGAAGAAAGAATTGTAAAAGACGGGGTAGTAAAGGAAGGAAATGTACTGAAGGTTGACAGTTTCCTCAACCATCAGATGGATATCGAGCTATTTGACCAGATGGGAGAAGCGTTTAAAGAGAAATTTAGGGAAAAAAACATCAATAAAATCTTGACTATAGAGGCTTCTGGTATCGGTATCGCCTGTATCGTAGCGAAGCATTTTGATGTACCAGTGGTCTTCGCAAAAAAGGCGAAGAGCATCAACCTGGATGGAGAGATGTACACGGCAGAGGTGGAGTCCTTTACCCACAAGACAAAAAATCGGATCATCGTGGCGAAGAAATTCCTCACCGCAGAGGATCGGATTTTGATCATCGACGACTTTCTGGCAAACGGCTGCGCACTGCAGGGGCTGATTCAGTTGGTTCAGGCGGCGGGAGCCGAGGTCTGCGGCATCGGCATCGCTATCGAAAAGGGTTTTCAGCCCGGCGGCCAGATCATCCGCAATCTGGGCTATCAGTTGGAATCTTTAGCTATTGTAGAGAGCATGAACAGTGAAACAGGTGAAATCGTGTTCCGCTCGCAGGAATAATAGGGTGAGGGTACATATGAACAGCAAAGTAGAAAATATTTATCAATTAGAAGGACGTGTGCCTGTTTCCAAGGCGATTCCCTTTGGGCTGCAGCACATCCTGGCCATGTTCGTAGCCAACATCGCACCGATTATCATCGTAGCAGGAGCCTGCGGCCTATCTTCAAAGGATATGGCTATGCTGATTCAGAGCGCCATGATCATCGCTGGGATTGGTACGATTATCCAGCT
The DNA here is from genome assembly GCF_900086585.1 of Emergencia timonensis. GTDB lineage: Bacteria > Bacillota > Clostridia > Peptostreptococcales > Anaerovoracaceae > Senimuribacter > Senimuribacter timonensis. The sequence goes on along the minus strand of NZ_FLKM01000007.1, from coordinate 191,573 downwards.
CTACCCGGTCTGGAGACTGGGCTCCGGTCTTCCCATCGTCATGGGAATCAGTTTTACCTTTGTATCCATCTTCTGCTATATCGGACCGGCCTATGGTTATGAAGCCATCATCGGCGCGGTGCTGATCGGCGGCTTGGCGGAAGGCATCCTGGGGCTGCTGGCAAAATATTGGACGAGATTTATCACGCCGGTGGTAGCGGCCAGTGTGGTAACCGCTATCGGATTTTCCCTGTTATCTGTGGGGGCGGCATCCTTTGGCGGCGGCAGCGGCAGCGCGGACTTTGGTTCGGCAAAGAATCTGATCCTGGGAGGCATCACTTTGGCCTGCTGCATCGGGTTCAACATCTTCGCGAAATCTTTCTGGAAACAATTATCGGTATTATTCGGCCTGGTAGTGGGGTATGTCGTTGCGGCAGCCATGGGAATGGTCGACTTTTCTGCGTTGTCAGATGCTTCCGTCATCGCTTTGCCAAAGCTGATGCCCTTTAAACCGGTCTTTCATCCAGGAGCCATCGTCTCGGTGTTCTTGATTTTCCTCGTATCGGCCACAGAGACCATCGGAGACACGTCTGCGCTGGCATCCTCTGGTCTTGGAAGAGATGTAAAGGCAAAGGAAACGGCAGGGTCCATCGCCTGCGACGGTTTCATCAGTTCCTTGTCAGCGGTCTTCGGCTGCCTGCCGATTACATCTTTCAGCCAGAACGTGGGGCTGGTGGCTATGACCAAAGTGGTCAACCGCTTCACCCTGCTCATGGGCGCCATCATTATGATTTTGGCAGGACTGTTTCCGATCTTCGGAACGCTGCTTGCCACTTTGCCCGACGCAGTGCTGGGAGGCTGCACGATCATGATGTTCGGAACCATCGTGGTCAGCGGCATTCAGATGATCTCCCGGTGCGGTTACAGCCAGAGAAATATCAGCATCGTGGCCCTGTCTCTCAGCGTGGGGATTGGATTTACCCAGGTGCCGGAAATCTTTTCGATCTTTCCGCAGATCGTGCAAAATGTGTTCGCCGAGAATTGTGTAGCGGTAGTCTTCCTGGTGGCGATTATCTGCAATCTGATTCTGCCGAAAGACATGGAATCAAAGAGCGAAAAAGCTGACTGATGAGGTCAGCTTTTTTGTGCGTTTGTCAGCAGATCGATAAAGACTTGCATGACAGGACTGAGCCACTTGTTCTTGTGATGGGCGCAGACCGCTGTGATTTCCATGTGGTCATAATCTGTCTCAATGGCGCAGAGACTGCCTTCTTCTAAGTCTTTTTCCACCGTGAAGGTGGGCAGATAAGAGATTCCCATATCATTCTTGACCAGGTTAATAATCGTAGGGATGCTCCAAAGTTCAATGGTGTGCCCCAGGTGAATGTCTTTTTCCCTCAGATAATCAGTGAAGATTTCTCTGAAGATGCAGTTGGGCTCGTCAATGATATAGGGAAGATCCAGTCTCTGGCCGGAAGTTTTAAAGTCGGGATACTGTTTTTTTGTGGCGGGGGAAGCTATCAGGGTCATGGCATGGGAGTCCATTTTGTGAAGGGTCAGGCTATCCGTATTTCCGCCGACATTCTCGTAAAAAATGCCCATATCAAGTCTGCCGTCGACCAAAGCGTCCCGTATTTCGTAACAGTTCATGGAGCGGAGAAACAGTTTCGTACCAGGTGCGATCTGGTGGAACTTCTTCAGCAAAGGCGGCAGACGATAGCAGAGCTGCGTCTCAGCTACTCCGACAGAAAGACTCTGTTTCATATCTGCCAGAGAAGTTCCCAGGCTCTGCATTTTTGTAAAAGAGAGAAGGGTTTCTTCAACATAAGGAATCACCGTTTCCCCCGCTTTGGTCAACTGCATCCGTCTGCCGATTTTTTCAAAAAGCTTGATGGAAAGCTCCTGCTCCAGCTGCTGCACCTGAAAGGTGATGGTGGACTGGGTGTACCCCAGCTTATCAGCAGCCCTGGCATAACTGCCCTCTTCAATAATCGTTTTAAAGGTCTCTAAATACTTCAGATCCATCAAGAACCTCCTGTCATTTAGTTCGAAAATATTGAATTATAGTATTGAATAGTTCGACTAATTTGATATTATCTTTTATGCTATTATAGACCTAAAGGAAGGTGATTTCAAGTGATTATGAATATTTTACTGAGCTTTGCACCCTATGCGTTTGTCACGGCCTATACGCCGGGACCGAATAACATCCTGGCTCTCAACACTACCAGCAACTATGGCTGGTCTAACGGGAGAAAATTGATTCTGGGTATCGGTACGGGTTTTATCTGTGTCATGCTGGTGTGTGCAGTGGGCTGCTTTTGGATTGCAAAATATATCGGCGGTATTGTTTCCGTGATGAAATATGTTGGCGCCGCCTATATTCTGTGGCTGGCCTTTCACGTGGCGAAGAGCAGGCCGGATGAGGGAGAACAGAAGGAAGCAGGCGGCTTTGTCAAGGGAATGGTACTGCAGTTTGTCAATGTGAAGATCATTCTGGCGGCGATTACCACCTATACCGGTTATGTCATCCCAGTCGACGACTCGTTGGAAGCTTTGCTGGCATCGGCGGTGTTCTTGACACTGGCAGGGGTATCCGGTACTCTGGTATGGGCAGCAGCAGGCAGTCTCCTGCAGAGATTTTTAAAAAAATACTATCGGCCGTTCAACATCTGCATGGCGTTGCTGCTGGTGGAATGCGCTGTAAAACTGTTCTTCGTCGACTGATAAAGATTGTACTGATTCCTCATACATGCTATAATTTAGGAAAATTATTACAAAAGGGGAAGAAGATGAAAAAGAGAAACCAATGTATCACGTGGACGCTGGTTCTTTTGCTGGCACTTTCGTCAGTCACTGCCAACGGTGCTACGTCAGGCATCGCAAAGACCACAAAAGACAGTCGGTTCCAAGTCACCTTGAGAACTGTGAGCAGCACGTCCATTAAAGTAACCTGGACGAAACAGAAGAAATTCACCCATTATGAAATCTATCGTAAAGCTGCAGCCGGAAAGAAATACAAGAAGATCGCCAGTGTGAAGGGGACGAGCCGCACAGATCGAAGATTAAAAAAGAATACGTTATATCAATATAAAGTGAGACCATATCGCTATATAAAAGGAAAGAAAAGTTTTGGCAGATACTCTTATGAAAATGCAGCAGCTACGGGCATCAATGGAAAGGACTTTGTTTTGGAACTTTCTCTGCCAGAGGACGGCAGCATCGGCATCGGTGTCAATGCGGGCACTGCAGACTGCAGCGCCAACAAGAAAACAGCGCTGATCTATAGAAGTACCTCTGTCAACGGGCCATATGAGAAAGTCAAGGAACTGCCCTTTAAAAAAAGCTGGCAGCTGTGGGATGCTACCTATGCCGCGCACTTCACGGATAAAATGGTAATTGGCGATGCTACATATTACTATAAATTGAAAGTTAGAAAAACCATCGGCAAGAAGATATCCTACAGCAAATTCAGTGAACCCAAAGCCGTTCGCACCCAGCCCGATTGGACCATGCATGAGCTGACCTATTCCAACCTGACCGACGAGAAGACGAGGCAGGAGATCAGCGGAATTCTTCGAAAGGCGGGAATTCGTCAGAACTACATAGAGGGACTGATGGACTTGGCAAAAGACTATCATGGTGTGGTAGGATTGCAGCCCTATTTTCACGATGGATTTCAAACGATAGCCGCCAGAGGTGTCGATTATGAGGCAGCAGATACTTACAGCCTGTGGACAGCAAACCGCAGCTACGCAGATGTGAACTGCAGGCTGACCGCTATGACACTGTTCCGGGATTTTATTACCACAGAGAAGAAGATGGAAGGCGACGACTTTCTGGCAGTTGATACAGATGCCATGGATCATTATCCCCTTTGCAGCATAAAAGGGGAGGACCAAAGTAAGTTCTACACCATTTATAATCCTGTTTCTGTCAGAGATACGACCGATCCTAAGGTCATTCTGGCGGCCATCAAGCAAGAATGGAGGAACAGAGGAATACAGTTCAAGGCAGGAAACGCTTCACTGATCAGTGTCGTCTGCCATGACGAGCTAGACCATATGGCCTTTGTCGGTCATGCAGGCGTGATGATTACAGATGGCAGCGATGTTTATTTTGTTGAGAAATTTGGACCGACCTCCCCATACCAAGCGGCAAAGTTCCAAAGCAAGGCCCAGGTCAGAGAATACCTGCTCAATCGTTTTTGGAAGTTTTACACGCCGGGCGTTTCGACAGCGCCAGTCATTATGGAAAACGATCAAGAATTGACACTATAGAAGAATCAGAAAAAATGTGACTTATGAACTGCCTGCGAGTTGACGACTCGCAGGCAGTTTTTGTGTGCATGGAAAGGCTGATGAAATGTTTCGGCAGTCGTTGCTTTATGCAGAGGGAACTGTTATAATATAACTCGATATAGGTACCAAGAATTTACGAGGGAAAGTAGTATATAAATGAAGAAAAACAGAGAAAAAACAAATGGGAATAAGAATTGGAGAATTACTTTCAGTCCCATCATGAGATATAGCACGATTTTTTGTCTTCTGACATTGGTAGTGATATTTCTAGGCGGTGTCGTACTGTCCATAGGGCAGATGAAATCCACCGCCCACGCATCCTTGAACAGCAGTCATGCACAAATATCCCAGCGGATCGACGAATCCGTCACCCTTTTGGAATCTCTGGCCGAACTGCCAGAATTCTATGATCCCGACGTTGCGCCAATCAAAAAGGTTAAAAAACTGGACCAGATGGCACCGAACTACGGATATATGATGATTTGTTATGTGGACGACGATATTCTCGTCTATTCCGATGGAGATGAACCGGCCAGCCTGGCCAGCAGAGATTATATGCAGCGGCTTTTTTCCACTGGACGGAAACAGGTGACAGACAGCTTTGCGGCAGGCGCTGATGGTGTAACCCTCAATTACACAGTGGCCGTACCACTGAAGGACAAAAATGACAATATTACAGGCTGCCTTTTCTGTGCCATCTATTTTGATGAAATTGTGGAGATATTGAAAGACTCGTCTGGCACTAACAATGCTGAAACCACATTGCTTGGCTCACAAGGGCAGATCATGTCGTCGACAGAAGATCTCCCCTATGGGGATTCCATCATGGACGAGTTCAAGAAAATGACCATTTTTGGAACAACAGAAAACAGACTGGAAGAAGAACTTTTGTCTCAGAAACCGGGCAGTTACTGGAGCTTCAAAGGGGGAAGCCTGCGGTATACGGTTTACCAAAGGGTTGAGAATACGGGCTGGGATATTCTTTGCTCCGTCAACGTCTGGACCATCTTTGGGGAGATTCTGCCCAGTCTGCTCCTCGTAGCCGGTCTGACCGTGTTACTGTGCCTGGGTCTGATTTTTGTCATGCGTCGTTATATCAATCGGCAGATGCAGGTCGTAGATGCTTTAGTGGATTCTGTCAATGAACTGGAAAAGAAGATTTATCAGGATCAACGTCCGGAAAAGAGAGACTTTAACGAGATTATTCGCTTGACCAGCGATGGTCTTACCGATAGCCTGACCGGTGTCGTCACTCGTGCAGTATTCCTGAAACACGCTGCTGCGCAGTTGGAAAAAGCGGACCCTGTGCTGCTCAGCGCGCTGTGTTTTGTGGATATGGATAACCTGAAATATATCAATGACACGCATGGCCATAGTGATGGTGATGTGGCACTGAAGAGCATAGGATATATTTTGCGGGAATATGAGAAACGGTATGACGGCGTGGTTGGCAGATATGGCGGCGACGAGTTTATTCTGCTGATGACAAACCTGGACGATGAAGCAGAGCTAAACAGCATATTAGACGAGTTGGTGCTTCGATTTCATTCAGAGGTGGGCTCCGCCGGGCACAGTATTCCTGTGCAGTGCAGTGTGGGCGTGGCTATTTACAGACCGGACATGGAATTGGAACAATTAATTGCCGACGCGGACGAGGCTTTATACTTCGTGAAACAGAACGGAAAAGGTTATTATAAGATACATGAGAACGGAGAACGCAGATGAAGACTCGGACAAAACGCTATTTCTTTGCAGGTTTTGTGATATTGACGATTTTGATATTCACTGCTGTTCTGTACAGTCAGATGCGCCAGTCCTGGATCGAAGCCAGGCGAGCAGACGCAGACCGCGTCTTAGAATTTTACAGTGAAAAACTTTCCCTGCAGCTGCAGGACGAACTGAACGAAGCCGATAACCTGGCGGAGATGGCCAGGATTATGGAGGGCACCTCCTGGTTTGAAAAGGCTGCCGCACCGCTTCTTAAGAAAGAAAGTGTGCAGTATGTCTCCTTGATCAAAGGTGATAAGGTGGTCAGCGCACTGCCAGAGGCAGAGTACGGATCACAGGTAGGAAAAGACCTAAAGGACTTTTCTTATGTCTACACAATGGCAAAAGTTGTCAAAGATTTGGTGGTAGAAGGGCCGACGACCTTGGAAGAGGGGGAAGAAGTTTTTCTTTACCTGCGCCCATATTTAAAGAAAAATGCCTATCTTGGCGAGGTGGCAGTTGCACTGGACAGCGATTATGTTTTGAATCGACTTGGATTTACTGCTCTGGCAGAAGAAGGTTATGACTATGAAATCTGGAGTATTGACGCAGAGGATGGAAGCAAGGATCTGATTACAGTATCACGAAAGGGCGTGGATTTTTCTGATGCCGTAAAAATGAGCATCAACCTTCCCACTGAGTGGAACTTGAGTATTCAGCCAGTGAATGGCTGGATCAGTTCCACTGCCAATATCAAAATATTGCTGCTCTGCGCTTTGGTTGCTGCGAGTCTGTTAGCGCTGGCGTATTTGTTCTACAGATATAAGAAACATGACCGTACCATAGCGAGCCAGAATCTGATTGATCGTCAGACTGGACTGTACAATCAGGAAGGGTTTACGGAGGAACTGAACCGATGGCTTTCTGCAGATTCTATAAATTTATTTTACTTTGTTTTTGAAAGCTATAACCAGGTTTCGCAGTTGATCGGCCCCGCAAAGGAACGCGCATTTTTAGAAAGTATTCCGCAGCGTCTTGCGGAATACATTGAGAGTCCGTTCATCGCTGGCAGACTGAGTGCAGGTAATTTTATGATTGCTCTTCGCGAGGAGATGGACGATATGGAGCGAGAGGATTTTGCCAAGGGCCTGTCCTTGGAACTTCTTTTAAAGATCAGGCTGAACGGTGAGAAAAGCTTCCTTGCGGCCAATTACCAATATATCTCCTGTAAACCGCACAGCAAGGGAGAGGAAGAGATTGCTGCGCTGATTCGACGATATTACGACTCCCGCTCCGAAGAATCCCCAGTACAGAGGCTGACAGAAAAATGCCGCAGGCTTATCGAAGGCCAGAATGACGTCAGTTTTGAAGAATATACGAACCTTGAGATGATGGAATTATCTAAGGTTCTGAACCAATACAGCAAGCAGGTCGAGCAGCTGGCCTACTATGATCCGGTATTCCATGTTGGAAACCGCCTGAAGTACATGCGAGACGCCAATATGCTGATTGATTACGATAAAAAAAGAAATTTTCGCCTTTTCTGTATCGATATCTGCAATTTCAGCCAATATAATGAACTTTTCAGCGCGGAGATCGGAGATCAAATACTGCGGGAGGTGATTAAGCGGCTTTCGCGCCTCTTTGGAGCGAACCTGTACCGTATCAACGGAGATGTTTTCTTAGGTATTTCCCTTTCAGAAGAGGACGAGACCTCCTTTGTTTCCAGACTGCAGCAGCTGCTTACAACGCCGGTGTCCACCGGCAACGCTTCCTTTACGTTGCAGGCACGGGTGGTTGTCTGCCAATATCCTGCTCATGGGAAAAGCCCGGAAGTGCTGCTGGAGCGCATTCAGTCAGCGTTGCGTTTTTCAAAGGGTTCTGATCAGAAACTTGTTTTGTACAATGATAAATTGGATCAGCTGATCCGCACAGAGGCAGAAATTCTTCACAAGCTGAAATCGGCTATCGAAGAAGAAACCCTGGAAGTATGGTATCAACCTATGGCGCACCTTGACAGCGGGAAATATATTGCTGTAGAGGCTTTGACCAGGCTGCCCAATTGCAGAGGCGGGTATTTTCCTGCCGGGCAGGTCATTTCTTTGGCCGAACGAAGCGGTATGGCTGAGCAGCTGGGCGAATATGTGCTGGGCAGAGCGTGCAGGTTTATGCATGACTACGGTAAGCCACTGGGCCTATATCACATGAGCATCAACCTTTCTGTTCAGCAGCTTTTGATTGAGAACAGCGCGGATCATTTATTGAAGCTGATTGGTGACTCTGGCGTGGATCCTGGACAGATTTCACTGGAAATCACAGAAAGCATTCTCATACAATCGATAGACCAGGCCTCTGCGGTATTGGATGAACTGCGAAAAACGGGTATCCGCATCGCCCTGGACGATTTCGGCATCGGCTATAGCAGTCTGAACTATCTTTCAAATTTGCCGGCAGATATCATTAAAATCGATAAATCTCTTACAAAACAGATTCTGACGGATCGCAAGCAGCACGCCCTCGCTCGGAGTATCGTAGAGATGGCCAAAATCAATGATCTGGCTGTTGTCGCCGAAGGGATTGAGACGGAGGAAGAGCAGAAGGCATTTGCTGATTTAAAAGTGCAGTATATACAAGGCTTCTATTACGCTCGGCCTATGCCCGAAAAGAAAGTCATTAATTTTTAAAAGAAAAAAATTTCAAATAGTGTCATGATCTGCAGAAAGGGTGGAAGATGAAGGAGATCAAACTAAAGAAATATCAACTGAAATGGAAGGTGGTCGCATTCCTCCTAGCCGTCGTGGCAGCGGTGTTAGGCGGAGGATATTGGCTGTATCAACAGAGCATTGAAAAAGCAGTCTACTCCACCACGGAGTCTTTTATGGAACAGATTGCTGATCACGACCAGCTGAATATCATCAATCAGCTCAACGGTAAGTGGGAATATCTCGATTCCATGCTGGCCCGCGTATCAGAATCGCGAAACAGCAATTTAAAAGATGTCGTTTACAACCTAAGTGTGGAAGCCAAAAGCACTGATTTTGACAAGTTGTATCTCGTTATGGAGAACGGACGCATATACAATAACTCTTATTTGGAGACGGACTTGGAGAAAGCACCCTGGAAGGAGGCTTATCAACAGGCGGAGGATTACTTTGTAACCTCCTACAGCGAGGACAGCAGGGAGCAATGGGGAGAATATCTGCTCTATGGGAAGCACCTTCCTACTTCCATTCCTTGTGGCAAGTACAAGATCTCTGGCATCGTCGGATTGGTTCCCATTGACCAGGTTGCCAGCCAGATGAAGATGGAAAGCTTTGACGGACGGGGGGTGGCCCTCGTCATACGGCCAACAGGGGAGATTATCACAGCCAGTCAGCAATACAGCAGCAGTGCGGTGACACAGAATTATCTGACCTCGCTTGAGAGCTGTGATTTTTACGGTGATGGATCCCTGGAAGCTTGTAAGAAGGCCATTGAAGAGGGGAACGGTATTTTTGTCGAATATGAACAGGATGGGGAACGATTTTCCGCTCTGTTCCAGCCTATGGAACTGCAGGGAGAGGAAGATTGGTATCTGGTGGTCAGAGTTTCGCAGCAGGTCACGGCGGAGCAGGTTCGCCTGCTGATCTGGAGTTCTGTGCCTTTCTTCCTCGTTTTGGGGATTGTAGTTCTACTTGTAGCCTGGTTCCTCTACCACAATGTAAACGCAGCGCGTATTGCCCGGGCATCTGAGCAGGCAAAATCCACATTTCTGGCAAACATGAGCCACGAAATCCGCACGCCGCTCAACGGCATTGTCGGATTGCAGTATCTGATGAGGGAGAATCTGGATGACAGGGAAAAACTATTGGAATATCTGAGCAAGGCAGAGGTATCGGCTGACTTCCTGAAAAGTGTAATTACTGACGTTCTCGATATGTCAAAAATTGAAAACGGTCAGATGGAATTATATACGGAAGAAATGAACCTGAAAGACTTGGTAGGCGAATTAGAAACATTGATCGGTATCCAGGCGGAAGAGAAGGGGTTACATTTCTCAGTGGATCATACGGAGGCATCATATCCTTTTGTAAAAGGAGATGTTCTTCGCATCAAACAGGTATTGACCAACCTTTTAGGAAATTCTTTGAAGTTCACCCCGAAGGGCGGCGAAATTTCTTTAAAAGTCCAGCAGATTCTCTCTGGAGATACTGCGCAGACCACCTTTATCGTTGCTGATACAGGATACGGCATGAGCCCGGAATTCTTGGAGAAAATTTGGGTTCCTTTTGAGCAGGAACGGAGAGCTGCCTCTCAGAACGGAACAGGTCTTGGCACCACTCTGAGCAAAACCTTGGTAGAAAAGATGGGTGGCAGGATCTCTGTAGAAAGTCATCTTGACAAAGGTACGGTATTTACCATCATCCTCCCACTGGAAATCGTGCAGCCGAAAGAAGCGCCTTCTGCGTCAGCAGCAGGCGCCGAAAAGGAAATCCGGCTGGCGGGCATGCGGATTTTAGTAGCAGAAGACAACGAAATCAATCGCATGATTATCTGTTCGGTACTGGAAGAGAGAGGCTGCATTATATTTGAGGCCGAAAATGGAAAGGATGCAGTTAGCATATTTGAAAACAGTGAGGCTGGTTTCTTTGATTTGGTGCTGATGGACATTCAGATGCCTGTCATGAACGGATATGCGGCGGCCAAGGCCATCCGCTCCTCAGGGCGTGCTGACAGCGCAAAGATTCCGATCTTTGCAATGACTGCGAATGCATTCCGTGAAGATGTAGATAAAGCCTTAGCCAGCGGGATGAACGACGTGGCGACAAAACCACTGGATATTTCACTGCTGCTGGAAAAAATCAATCATTTACAGAGTTAGGAGAGAAAAAATGAAAGGAAAACGCTTTATATGTATCTTGCTGATTGCGATGTTGGTGCTCGCTTTGGCGGCTTGTGGGACTAGCGGGACAGAAAGCAAAGAAAAGGTGACGCTGACAATCAAAACCACACCGATCGGCCTGGGCAATATACCAGATGTCGGTGAAGCAGAAGTTTATGATCTCTTTGTTGCTGCGGCTGAAAAGTTTAAGGCACAGTATGACAAATACGATGTAGAGTTTGACATCAGCAGGTATGATTATCTGGATGAGAAGGAGCAGCTGGCGGACAAATACGGGACAGAAGATGCGGCTGATATTTTCTTTGCGGGATCATATAATGTGCCGGCTTATGTTGAAAGCGGTTGGCTGGAGCCTCTTGACGATATCATCGACGAGGAGCTGCGGGCAGATATCGACGAGACGATCTGGGCGCAGAACAGTGTCAATGGCAAAGTCTACACGTTGCCTTTTCAGCAGCTGCAGAATACGCTCCTGATCAATAAAAAGATGATGAAAAGCGCAGGATTGGAGCAGTATATCCCGGAGGACAATACCATCGCGCACTGGTCTACTGAAACCTTTGACGAGATTTTTCAGGCGTTGAAGGAGTCTATTACTGATGAAAATACGTTCACATTTATGATGTACGGTGCAAATAACCAGGGAGACAGCCACATTATGACCTTGCTGCGTTCCCATGGAGGAAAACTCTATGACGAGGAGGGGAAATTCAATGTCAATACACCGGAAGGCATCGAGGCACTGCAGTGGATCAAAGATCTGGACAAGCGAGGTATCACACCGCAGGGCGCTGAGAACATGGAACTGTTGGACTGCGTCAATTTATTCTATAATGGACAGCTTGCCTGCTGTGTGGGTAATCTGACTAATTTGGCAGATGCGCAGAGCAAGGGGCTGGACGTCTTCGCGGTCAACTTCCCAAGTCAGGACGGGAAAGGCTATGCGACCAGCGGAACCAATGGCTTCTGTGTCTTCGACAATGGAGACGAAGCGAAGATTCAGGCAGCCAAGGACTTTATCCGTTTTATTTACACAGATGAGGATTTGATGAAATACACGCTGGGAACACAGCCGGTGAATCAATCTATCACTGAGAAATATCAGGAGGAAATGCCGATGCTGAAGGCTTATGATGATAATTCCGGAAATATCGTGGACAATATCAACAGCAGTCTGAACTGGCAGGGCGTTCGTGACGTTTTTTATAAGAATACACAGGATCTGCTCCTGGGAAGAAAGACGCCTGCCCAAGTAGCGGCCGCCATCGATAAGACGTGTAATGCAGCGCTGAAGGAAAGCAATCCCGTGGTGGATTGAGAATGCAGGGATGAGAACGAAATAGGGTAACAGGAAGGAGCCATAGGCTCCTTTTATCGTGGCTTCCTTCCATCGCTGATTCATGGTATGATAGGGGTAACGAGAAGTAACGAAAGAAGGAGCAGAGATTATATGAGAAGCGATGTGGCTATGTATGACAAAATCTATCAGATTCTGAAAAACAAGATCGTGAGCGGTATCTTCCCTCTCGGATATCAACTGCCTTCCCGCGCAAGTCTGTGCGGAGAATTTGACGCCTCAGAAAAGACGATTCGCCGCGCATTGGAGCTGTTGGAACGGGAGGGGCTCATCGAGTCTGTGCAGAGAAAGCGGGCGACGGTAGCTTTTGATTACACCACAGCGCACCACAGCGCGATACAGACTTTGCAAAAAGTGGATACAGTGGCAGCTTCTGATATCTTAAAATCCGGCGTCCTGCTCTGTTATCCCATTACAATCAGAGGAGTCCACCTGTGCAGAGGGGCGGAATGGGAAACACCGGAAAAAATTCTCACACAGATGAATCCAGGAGAGCCTGTGATGTTCTGGCGGCTTTCCAATCAATTCTGGCGCTTTTTCGTTGCCAGGAATGGCAATGATCTGATTCTGCGTACTGTGGACAGTCTGGGTTTTAAGGACATCGATCCTTGGCAGGGCACCTATGAGATGAGGTCTGATTATGCTGCAGGATTGAATCAGCTGATCCGGGCAGTGAAGACAGGAGAGAACCCGGAGAAAATCCCCTTTGATAACCTGAGCTTCATCTATCAGAATGCAGAGGAACCGGACCACAGCATCTTTTCTGACTCTCCCTTGCGCAAGGGGAGCAAAGCCTTAGAAAGCCAACTGTTTCAGACAAAAGAACGCTATTCCAGCGTCTACCTGGACCTGCTGGGGCTGATTGCAATCGGACGTTACCGCCCTGGGAGCCAGTTGCCTTCTTACAAGGAACTGCAGACAATTTATGAAGTCAGCGCAGATACCGTTTCAAAGGCAATTAAGATTCTGCAGGGGTGGGGTGTGGTAGAGACTGTGCGCGGCAACGGCGTCTTCGTGACGATGGACTTGGAAGCCCTGAAAAAAATAGAAATCGAACCGAGTCTGATTGCCAGCCATCTTCGCCGCTATCTTGACAGTCTGGAGTTGATTTCATTGACCATAGAAAGTGTGGCAGTCCATGCTGGAAGTCATATATCTGCTGCAGAGGCGGTGCAGTTTGCCGAGGATCTGAACGACTTGTGGAATCAGGCGTATCTGTATCAGCTTTCACCGGTGGCTGTCCTGGAATTTATCACCAATCACATTGCCTATGATGCGCTGCGGACGATCTACAAAGTGCTGCTGAAAAATTACCATATCGGAAGAAGCATTCCCGGCTTGATTAATAACGGAAAAAACTTCTATAATCGCAAAATTCATCGTCAATGTAAAGAAGCGGTCAATGCATTGGCGGAGGGGGATGCCAGGCAGTTTGCAAAACAGGCGGCAGAGATGTTTCAAATGACGCATCAGCTGATTATCGAGGCATGTAAGCGCCTGGGCTGCTTCGATGCTGCGATGCAGGTTTACGACGGTTCAAAACTATGGCAATGAAGACAAAGGAATGATATGGAAGTTTGATTGAATAGATAAACCTCAGGGTATATTAATAGAAATGACAGTTTGATTTAGCTGGCAATTTTTGAATTTGAAAAGTGCAGAACAAATGTTCCTTTTTTCTCTGTACTTTTTAATTTTTTTGTGCTAGAATGAAAGCCGAATAGCATAATAGAAGATAGGATGAGATTGCATCATTTGAATATCAATGGAGGTGAAACATCGATGAGAGAAGATAGAAGGTTTGAGCTAGCCTCAGATTACAAACCCATGGGCGACCAGCCACAGGCCATAGACAAGCTTGTAGACGGTGTGCTGGCAGGTAAGAAGCATCAGACTTTGATGGGCGTTACCGGATCCGGCAAGACCTTTACCATGGCCAACATCATACAGAAGGTACAGAAGCCGACCCTGGTCATTTCCCATAATAAGACTTTGGCGGCTCAGCTCCATGGAGAATTCAAAGAGTTTTTCCCAAACAATGCAGTAGAGTATTTCGTCTCCTATTACGATTATTATCAGCCGGAAGCCTATGTGCCTTCCACGGATACTTATATAGAGAAGGACTCACAGATCAATGACGAGATAGAGAAGCTGAGGCACTCTGCAACGGGTGCTTTGGTTGAACGCAGCGATGTCATCATCGTGGCTTCGGTGTCCTGCATCTACGGACTGGGAAGCCCTTTCGATTATGAGAATCAGCTGATTTCGGTGAGACCGGGCATGGTATGGCCCCGCAATGAGTTCCTGCGCAAGCTGGTGGACATCCAGTACACCCGTAATGACCTGGCCTTTGAGAGAGGCACCTTTCGAGTAAGAGGAGATATTATAGACGTCTTTCCTGCTGGGTCCGATAAGGCGGTGCGCATCGAACTTTTCGGCGATGAAGTGGAGAGCATCAAGGAGATGAATCCCCTGACGGGAGAAATTCTGGGTCTGCGTAATCACGTTGCGATTTACCCGGCCTCCCACTACGTAACCTCCAAGGAGAACATGGAACGTGCGCTGGGGACCATCGAGGCAGAACTGACAGAAAGGGTGCAGTGGTTTAAGGACAGAGGAAAATTACTGGAGGCACAGAGAATCGAGCAGCGGACCAGGTACGACATGGAGATGCTGCGGGAAATCGGAACCTGCAAAGGTATTGAGAATTATTCGAGACATATGAATGGGTTTGAGGCTGGTGCGCGTCCGTTTACCTTGATAGACTATCTGCCGGATGATTTTTTGCTGCTGATCGACGAATCCCACGTCATGCTGCCACAACTGAGAGCCATGTATGCGGGCGACCGTTCGCGCAAATCCTCTCTGGTAGAGTTCGGATTCCGCCTTCCGTCGGCACTGGATAACAGACCTCTCAAATTTGAAGAATTTGAGAAGCTGGTGAGCCAGGCGATCTATGTCAGTGCGACACCGGCAGCATACGAAAAGGAAATGGCTGACGGCATTACTGCCGAGCAGATCATCAGACCGACCGGCCTCCTGGACCCTCCGATCGAAGTGCGCAAGACAGAGGGGCAGATCGACGATTTGATCGGTGAACTCAAGCAGACGGCGGAGAGAGGCGAGCGCGCCTTTGTCACCACTTTGACGAAAAAGATGGCGGAGAGCCTGACTACTTATCTGACTAATGCGGGAGTCAGAGTCAGGTATCTGCATTCAGAAGTCGATACACTTGAGCGATTGGAGATTATCAGAGATCTGCGTCTGGGGGAATTCGATGTATTGGTGGGCATCAATCTGCTGAGAGAGGGCCTCGATATACCAGAGGTTTCTCTGGTGGCGATTTTAGATGCCGACAAAGAGGGCTTCCTCAGAACCGAGACATCCCTGATTCAGACCATCGGTCGTGCTGCCCGTAATGTAGACGGCAAGGTCATCATGTATGGTGACCATATCAGCAAGGCGATGAAAGCGGCCATCGATGAGACGGAGAGAAGACGCGCCATACAGAACCGATATAACGAGGAACACGGCATTACGCCGCAAACGATTAAAAAATCGGTGAGAGCCGTTATAGAGGCGACGAAACCGACGGAAGAAGAAGGCAGATTCAAAGGCAAGAAACCTCTGGAGATGACAACCAAAGAACTGAAAGATTTTATAAAAGAATTAGAAGCAGAGATGAAGCAGGCTGCAGCAGCACTGCAATTTGAACGTGCTGCCCAGTTGCGAGATCAGCTTATGGAATACAAAGTAAGATTATGACCATATACGACATGTTCCAATCCGCGCGCTAATGCTTGCGGGGAACAAAAGCATAAGGAGTTCCCAGCAATTCTTTTCAAGAATTGGGGCAACTCCATTAAGGAGGACTTGAATGGCAAACGAGATTTACGTAAAGGGCGCCAACGAAAACAATTTAAAACACGTCGATGTGAAGATACCGAGAGATCAGCTGGTCGTTTTGACCGGCCTGTCAGGATCGGGAAAATCTTCGCTGGCTTTTGATACGATTTATGCCGAAGGGCAGAGACGATATGTGGAGAGTCTGTCCTCTTATGCGAGGCAGTTCCTGGGCCAGATGGACAAGCCGGATGTGGAGCTGATCGAAGGTCTTTCGCCAGCTATCTCCATCGACCAGAAGACCACCAGCAAAAACCCTCGATCTACCGTCGGCACGGTGACGGAAATCCACGATTATCTGAGGCTGCTCTATGCGAGGATCGGACATCCCCACTGCCCGATCTGCGGGAAACCGATTACCAGCCAGACTGTCGATCAGATGGTGGACTCCATCATGGAATTCCCAGAAGGCACAAAGATCATGATTTTAGCGCCGGTGGTCAGGCAGAGAAAAGGGGAACACGAGAAGATTCTGGAGAGAATCCGCAAAGAAGGGTTTACCAGAGTGCGAATCGACGGCGAAATTCGTCTCATTAATGAAGAGGAAATCAAGCTGGACAAGAAGTTCAAGCATACCATCGAAATCGTAATAGATAGAATTATCATTAAGCCGGGGCAGGAGAGCCGTATTTCTGAGGCGGCTGAACTGGCAATGCACCAAGGGGACGGACTGGTCGTGGTCCAGTTTATCGACAACGACTTTAATATGGAGAAGACCTTCTCTACGAAGTTGGCCTGTCCGGAACACGGCGTCAGCATCGAAGAACTGGAACCGAGAATGTTTTCTTTTAACAGTCCTTTTGGCGCCTGTCCAACCTGTAATGGCCTTGGCTTTACGCAAAAAATCGATCCGGAACTGATTATCAAGACAGATAAGAGCGTCATCGACGGCGCTTTAGGGACGATTTTTGCTTCTATGGAGTTTTCGGGCTTTTACAGACAGATGATCGATGCACTGGCAAAGGAGCACGGTGTTGACCTGAGCGTTCCCTACGAAGAGTTGCCGAAGAAATTTCAGCAGGAGCTGCTTTATGGCACGGGAAACCGCCATCTGAAATACACGTACACCAGCAGAAGCACCGGCGCGGTATCTCACAGAGACCATCCTTTTGAAGGAATGATCAACAATGTAGAGCGGAGATACCGGGAGACCAGTTCTGACTTTATGAAAGAGAAGATGCAGAAGTACATGGTAGTCAGAGACTGCCCGGACTGCGGCGGCAAGCGTTTGAAGCCGGAGGTACTGGCTGTGACCATAGACGGAAAGAACATCGCGGAAGTTTCTGATATGTCCATCAGAGACGCCTATAACTTCATCGACCAGGTGCAGCTAAGCGAAAAAGAAGAAATGATCGGTCATCAGATCATCAAAGAAATCAAAGCCAGACTGCAGTTTTTGATCAACGTAGGTCTGGAGTATCTGACTTTGTCACGTGCATCTGGTACCTTGTCGGGCGGAGAATCTCAAAGAATCAGACTGGCGACGCAGATCGGTTCCAGCCTGATGGGCGTGCTCTATATCCTGGACGAACCAAGCATCGGCTTGCATCAGAAGGATAACGAGAAGCTTTTGGAGACCCTGCGCCATCTGACCGATCTGGGCAATACGCTGTTGGTAGTCGAGCACGACGAGGACACCATGTATGCCGCAGATCATATCATCGATATCGGGCCCGGCGCCGGTATCTACGGCGGCGAACTGGTAGCTCAAGGCAATGTAGAGGAAATCAAAGCCTGCCCGCAATCCTTGACGGGTCAATATCTCTCCGGCACGAAGAAAATAGAGGTGCCAAAACACAGACGGGAGGGTAATGGGAATTTCATCACCATCAAAGGCGCTGCCGAGAACAATCTGAAAGGCATTGATGTCGATATCCCGCTAGGGAAATTCGTCTGTGTTACAGGCGTATCCGGATCGGGGAAGAGCAGTTTGATCAACGAGATTCTCTACAAAGGCGCGGCAAAGGTCATCAACAAGACCAAAGGGGAAGCTGGGAAATACGATGAGATCATCGGCTTAGAAAACGTGGACAAGATTATAGATATCGACCAGTCCCCGATCGGCAGAACGCCGAGATCCAATCCAGCCACCTATACTGGAATGTTCACCCATATCAGAGATCTGTTCGCATCCCTGCCGGAGTCCAAGATCAGAGGATTCGAAAAGGGAAGATTCAGCTTCAACGTGAAGGGCGGCAGATGTGAGGCCTGCAGCGGAGACGGCATCATCAAAATTGAAATGCACTTCCTACCGGATGTCTATGTGCCTTGCGAAGTCTGCAAAGGAAAGCGGTATAACAGAGAGACGCTGGAAGTAAAATATAAGGGCAAGAACATCTTTGACGTCTTGGATATGAGTGTGGCCGAAGCCTTAGGGTTCTTTGAGAACCTGCCATCCATCAAACGCCAGCTGGATACCCTCAACGAAGTGGGTCTCGACTATATCAAGCTTGGCCAGCCGTCAACACAGTTATCGGGCGGCGAGGCGCAGAGAATCAAGCTGGCTACGGAGCTCTCAAAGAGAGGAACGGGGAAAACGCTGTATATACTGGATGAGCCGACTACGGGACTTCATTTTGCCGATGTGGATAAACTGCTGATGGTTTTGGACAAATTGGCTGATGCGGGGAATACCGTTGTCGTCATTGAACACAACCTGGACGTCATCAAACGAGCTGACCATGTCATTGACTTGGGACCGGAAGGCGGCAACAGGGGCGGCACCATCGTTGCTACAGGAACGCCAGAGGACATTGCAAAGTGCAAAGACTCCTATACAGGGCAGTTCTTGAAGAAAATGTTGAAATAGTGTATAATGATTAATTGTACATCATTAACAACACAACAAAGGAGATAATCCAATGATTAACAATGAAAACCTGACTATGCTGACGGATTTTTATGAGATCACGATGGCTAACGGATACTTTCAGTCAGGTAATGTTGAAGACATCGCCTATTTTGACATGTTCTTCAGAAAAGTTCCCGATGGCGGAGGCTATGCCATTATGGCAGGTGTAGAGCAGGCAGTAGAGTATCTGAAGAGTCTTCACTTCACAGCAGAAGATATAGAATTCCTCAGGGGAAAAGATATTTTCTGTGAAAGCTTTCTCGACTATCTGAGAAACTTTAAGTTCACTTGTGATGTTTGGGCAGTACCAGAGGGAACACCCATTTTTCCACACGAACCGATTTTGACCGTAAGAGGGCCGGTGATCCAGGCGCAGTTTGTCGAGACCATGCTTCTGCTGATTATCAACCATCAAAGCCTGATTGCCACAAAAGCCAACCGTATCGTCAGAGCTGCCAAGGGCAGACCTGTCATGGAGTTCGGCACCAGAAGGGCACATGGGACGGCGGCAGCGGTCTTTGGCGCAAGAGCGGCCTACATCGGAGGATGTGCGGGAACAGCCTGTGCGATTGCAGATCGTGATTACGGCATCACAGCCCTTGGAACCATGGCCCACAGCTGGGTGCAGATGTTTCCCAGCGAATACGAGGCCTTTAAAAAATATGCAGAGATTTATCCTGACAATTGCGTACTGCTGGTGGACACTTATAATGTACTGCGTTCTGGCGTACCGGCAGCAATCAAGGTTTTTAAA
This sequence comes from Emergencia timonensis, assembly GCF_900086585.1. GTDB lineage: Bacteria > Bacillota > Clostridia > Peptostreptococcales > Anaerovoracaceae > Senimuribacter > Senimuribacter timonensis. The sequence goes on along the minus strand of NZ_FLKM01000007.1, from coordinate 171,839 downwards.
GAACTGAAGCCGAAGAAGATGGGAATCCGCATTGACAGCGGCGACGTGGCCTATCTGACGAAGAAGGCGAGAAAGATGCTGGATGAAGCGGGTCTTACAGAATGTTCTATTACAGTATCCAACTCTCTTGACGAATATATTATTCGAGATATTATTTTAGAGGGGGCGCAGATCGATTCCTTCGGTGTCGGTGAGAGACTGATTACTGCTAAATCCGAACCGGTTTTCGGCGGCGTGTACAAATTGTCGGCTCTGGAACAGGACGGTGTCATCATACCGAAGATCAAAATCTCCGAGAATGTTGAGAAGATTACCAATCCTGGGTTCAAGACCCTTTACAGACTCTTTGACAGAGATAATCACAAAGCCCTGGCAGACGTGATGACTTTGGATGGGGAGGAAATTCCAGAGGTGGATGGCTACGAAATCTTCGACCCCAACGCCATTTGGAAGAAGAAGCGGCTGTGCAACTTCTACGCGAAGAACTTACGGATACAGCTTTTTGACAAAGGAACCTGTGTCTATGAGTGTCCTGACATCGAAGAAGTCAAAGAATACTGCAGAGAACAGATGGAAACTCTCTGGGACGAGACGCTGCGATTTGAAAACCCACAGACTTATTACGTGGATTTATCACAGAACTTATGGGACGTAAAGAACAAGTTGATTGAAGAGCATACGATCAGATAATTCAATATAGAAGTTAAAAGCAGCCTGACGCAGAAAATGCGCAGGCTGCTTTTCTTGGAGTTTCAAAAGTCTAAGCATTAATGTTTAGACAATTCAGGCAAAAATTAGCCCTGAGTTCAATTGCAGTTTTGGGGACGCAGGTTATAATAAAAATATCATTTTTATAATATCCCTTATGATAAAGAGGGAAAACAGGTTAGATAGAGAGGAAGCTTTGAAAGCTTTAACCGCAGTCGAAGTTCTCCTTGATATAAATTGAATAAAATAAAATAAATCCAGTTAAAGGCCGGACATTTGTCCGGCCTTTAGCGTGGGAGTGTTGATACATAGCGTTGAACGATTAGAATATTTCTAAGAGGAAGATAGACTAATACCAGAATGCATAGGAATTCTTAATTTGGAGCGAACCGTAAAAGCACACCTTAACATGATTTATAAAAAATTCTAGTGAAAAACAGAATGGAGGCTTTCTATATTACAAAAAAGCGAGGTGAATAAAAGAGTCCTAATAGTTGAATCCATTGTAAATAGGAGGCATTAAATAAAAAGTTGTAGATATTTGCTTAGCAAAAAAGCACATTTAAAACTTTTGTGTTATTGCCAGAATTATCTGTCAAATATATAATAAGCCTGTAATTCGGATTTGGATTTCCGCGTTACAGGATTTTATTTTTTTATCACTATTTATTTTAAGTAGGAGGACTTATTATGGGTAGAAAGATTCCTATGTGGCAGTGTATCCTCGTAATGGTCGTGATGATCGTCTTGATCTTCTGGAACGTTATGATTGATACAGATGCCGGGGAAGCGCACGTTGCGCTAGTTCTTGCAGGCGCTTTTGCTGCCATCATCGCAATGCTCAATGGATGGAAATGGAACTACATGGAAGCAGGCATTCTGGCTGCTATCAACAGAACCATGCAGGCAATTCTGATTCTGGCAGTAGTAGGCTTGATGTTGGGTTCCTGGATGGCAGGGGGCGTAGTACCGTCTATGATGTATTTCGGTATCAAAGTTATTTCTCCAAGCATTTTCCTGGCCACTGCCTGTTTGCTATGTTCCATCGTATCTCTGGCAACAGGATCATCCTGGTCAACTGCTGGATCCATGGGCGTTGCCTTGATTGGTGTAGGAACAGCTTTAGGTTTCCCGCCGGTCATGACCGCTGGTGCTGTTGTATCCGGAGCTTATTTCGGGGACAAGATGTCGCCACTGTCTGACACGACCAACCTGGCGCCAGCAGTAGCAGGTGCCACCTTATTTGACCACATCAAACACATGGTGTTCACTACCGGTCCGGCATGGGTCATCGCCATGGTAGTTTATTTGGTCATGGGATTCATGCACACTGGCAGTACCGCAGGTCCGGACATGAGTACCATCGATGAAATTCTCGGATTTATCAGCGACAGCTATAATGTAAGTCTGGTCTGCCTGATTCCGCCGCTATTCGTTATCGCAGCTGTAGCACTGAAACTTCCGGCACTACCGGCCTTGGTCGGCGGCGTTGTTCTCGGTCTGCCGTTCTTCCCGATGCAGGGCAGAAGCATTATAGGCAACGGTGCAGACAGCATTTTTAACAGTGGGGCAGAAGGCGTCACAGGTGCAGGCGCTTATTTGAACTACGGCGTTACGACGGACGTTCCAGAAGGTGCTTCCAGCGTGCTCAATGAGCTGGCTGGCCTGCTCTCCAATGAAGGCATGCAGGGCATGATGTGGACCATCTCACTGATTCTGTGTGCAATGGTATTCGGCGGTATCGTAGACTCTACCGGTATCATGGCCACCATTGCTGCGGCAATGCTGAAGCTGGCGAGAGGCACGAGAGGCGGTTTGGTCCTGATGACGGAACTGATGTGTCTGATTGTCAATGCCCTTTGCTGTGACCAGTATCTGGCGATTATCCTGCCAGGCAGAATGTTTAAGGAGGCTTTCGAAGACAGAAGACTGCAGCCGAAGAACCTGTCCAGATGTCTCGAGGACTCGGGAACGATTACATCCAACTTCTTCCCATGGAACACTTGTGGAGCGACTATGAGGTCTTTCCTGCAGGTCGGAAGCGGTTACATTCCTTTCGCTGTTCTTAACTGGATAAACCCACTGATTTCCATCCTCTATGGTTTCACTGGCATTACGATGTCGGAGATGACGGAAGAGGAATATCAGAAGATATTAGAAGAAAGAGAAAGAGAGAAAGAGGAGGCGCTCAAAGCTTTGGAAGCATAGAGCGGCAAAAAGATAATAAGGGGCTTACGAAAGTTCTCCTTAATATATTGAGTAAAATAAAAGTCGAAAGGCCAGGTAAATTTACCTGGCCTTTCGATTTGATTCGTAGTAAAATGAATAGGGAATAAATTATTGAAAGGACTAATAGGTGGATGAAGCATGTAATTGTATTTTGCTATATTTTTACAATCCTCATTGGCGTGTCTGCGCTGACGATTCAGTGGCTGGCTGGTAAAGGCGATAAAGGGAAAGAATACAGCGTAATGAAGCCGTTTATTTTAATGCTCGTAATCATGAACTTGTATGATTTCTTTATCTATTACAGCGACAAGATCATCAATCACTCCAGCGGCAACATGATTCTCAGTATCGGTGATTGCCTGATTGCGGTTTTGGTGCTGTTCTGGCTGCGCGTAGAGACAAATATCTGCCAAAGCGAAGACTGTAACTGGGTTGTCCGTATAGCGAAGAAATACATTCTATTTTATTTTTGCATCTGGATGGTTTCTGTCATCTTCTTTGTCGATATCAAGTGGACTAGGCTGATTATCGACATACCGCTATTATGCTTGTTGATTGCCGGCAGTATTGCCTGTATTGTCAGCGGCTTAAAGAACGGCGACTCACATAAATTGATTGCTTATAAGAGTGTGATTACCTTATTCATGACAGTGAACTACGTGACCTATTTTATCAGTGAATCGGGCATCGTAAAAGAGTCCAATGAAGACATAATGGACTTGACAATCTTCTACTGGCTGGTAATCAATGCTGCGAATATCATTTTATTGTATAAGCGGGATTTTTCCAAGTCCTATCTGGTAGATGCGCCGGTTGCAATGGACATCAATGAGGCGTTGGATTTAGTAAAACAGAAATACGATTTGACAAAACGAGAGGTTGAAATACTAAAGGAAATATACGAAGGCAAAACGAATACACAGATTGCCGAGGAACTATTCATTTCTGAAAGCACTGTTAAGGCTCATATCTATAATACATTCCGAAAGATGAATGTTAAGAATCGAGTAGAAGCAGTCTGCATCGTCAGAGAAGAGAAAGAAAGAGAACAATAACAAGAAAATCCGATTGGCCAGATGCTTATCTGAGTCTAATCGGATTTTTTGATGGAGCAGAATGATAGGGAGCGGATTTTAATCAGTGCTAATATAGAAATATGAAAAGATTCTTTGCAAAAAGGGCTGACTGAATCGGTCAACCCCTTACCCTGTTATGTTTATCTATTTAGTACCGGATGCATTCAGCATATCTCTGATTTTATGCTGTACCATTCTGGTAATCGCATCTCTGCCAGGTCCAAGATATTTTCTTGGATCAAATTCTTCTGGATGTTCTGTAAGAACTCGTCTGATCTCTGCAGTCATTGCAAGCCTTAAGTCTGTGTCTACGTTTACCTTGCAAATTCCATAGTTGACAGCTTCGTGGATCATATCCTCTGGAACGCCTTGTGCGCCTGGGATTTCACCTCCGAATTCGTTGCATCTGTCTACAAATTCTCTAAGTACTGAGGACGCACCGTGAAGCACTAGCGGTGTATCAGGTATCAAAGCATGTATTTTCTTCAATCTTTCGAAGTCAAGATACGGTTCGCCTTTAAACTTGTATGCTCCGTGGCTTGTGCCGATGGCGATAGCTAGGGAGTCGACACCGGTTCTTTCCACAAATTCCGCCGCTTCGTCTGGATCTGTGAAGGTGGCGGATCTGGCATCTACTTTGATATTGTCTTCTACGCCAGCCAGTTTGCCTAATTCGGCTTCTACGACGACTCCGCGGGCGTGAGCGTAATCGACGACCTGCTTTGTCAGTGCGATGTTCTCCTCAAAAGGATGTTTAGAGCCATCGACCATGACAGAGGTGAATCCGTCATCGACGCATTTCTTGCAGATGTCAAAATCTTCGCCGTGGTCCAGGTGCAGCGCAACATCTACGCCTGTGTCCTCGATTGCTGCTTCTACCAGCTTAAGTAAATATATCGGTTTTGCATACTTTCTTGCACCCGCAGAAACCTGCAGAATCAAAGGTGCATTCTCTATCTGAGCGGCTTCAACGATACCCTGGATAATCTCCATGTTATTCACGTTAAATGCACCAATTGCATAATCGCTGTTGATTGCTTTCGCAAACATTTCTTTAGTTGTAACTAGAGCCATAATATACCTCCTAATGGTTCTGTTCCCGATTTCTGAAGGAAATCATTGGACAGACCTTATGCTTTAAATCCCCAAGAGTGCGAAGCACGATTGGCAGGATTCAGTCGTATTAAAATTAAAAAATAATCTATACAACATTATACACTAAAGAGGTAAATTATCAACGATTTCCATCATTTTTTTCATATCGGGCAGATTTGAAAGTCCGCCTCCCTGGGTAAATCCGTTTATTTTGTCTATGGTGTTCAGAACAGTCCGGGCGTTGTCAAGGAAGGATTCTAATTCCAAGGTGTTAATCACCGGCGGCTGAATATTGCTCTTGTTTTTTAATACGAATAAAACAAGGATAATCGGGATTGGATTCATAACTATATGTCACCTCCATAATTTCTATATATATATTATGAAATACTGGACAATTTCGTGCATATAATAATCGTGAAAAGGAGTGATGTAATGAGTTTAGATGACAAGACAATCATGGACCTGGCCAGCCAGCTGGGTATTTCTGCAGATAAGAAATCAACCATGGCGAAGGCCAAATCTTTCGAAAAGAAAAGTGATGCCGAACTAGTATCCGAGATCATGAAACTGAAAGAAAAGCTCAATCAGAGCAATATACCTTATGAGAAACAGATGGCAGCAGTAAAAAGTCTGATGCCGATGATGAATGCAGAACAAAGAGCGCGACTGGAAAAAATAATCGCGCTGCTAAGATAAAAATTTCTATTTGGTAACTTTTTTTGCAATGTCTGTCTGGGTGCACCCTGCCTCAAAGGTAAACGTAGTAGCTTTGATATCCTCCGGGGTGTATCCTGCAGCTTTGCAGACCTTCGTAAATTCTTCATAAGAAGAGAACAGACCGGCATCGACCAGGCTCTGTACTGCTGCAGTTGCAGAACCGCCGGCTACCTTTACTTTAATTTCCTTTGATAAGACCCCTTTGGACCAAAGGCCAGAATCTCCGCCTTTGCTGTCATCCTCGCTCGGGACTGCCGTTTCATCGGTGGTATCTGTCGTGCCTGTTTGCTGTGCCAGGGTCTGCGGATATTCCATGATGGCGTCCATCCGCCAGACGATTAACAGCGCTGCTAGAATTAAAATTACCAAGGCGATGATAATGTCATTTTTGTCGTATATAAAATCTTTTAGACTTTTCATTTTTTCTCCCCTTTTCCTTTTGATAATAACATGAAAAATATTGTCCGCGGGACACATTTCCGCATGCACATTATATATAATAATTTAACATACTTTTGCCTGCCTCGCAAATAAATTTTGCTTTGCGTCCGCTGATGATGTATAATAGAAGCTATGATTAGAGTAGAAATTGGGAAGAATGAACAGAATCAGCGATTGGACAAGTTCCTGCGGAAATATTTGGAAAATGCACCTCTTAGCTATATATACAAAGCGATTCGCAAAGATGTCAAGGTCAATGGAAAGCGGTGCAAGGAAGACACCATGCTGGCCTTAGGTGACGAAGTGACTTTATATATGCAGGAGGAAGACGTCCGGAAGTTTCAGCGCAAGCAGAGAACATCCAGAGCAAAACGTCAATTTAAGGTGGCTTACGAAGATGAAAACATTATCGCTGTCGAGAAACCTTTTGGTCTGCTGACCCACGGTGACAGCACAGAGAAAAAGAATCATCTCGCAAACCAGGTCGTAGACTATTTGATCGAAAAAGGAGATTATAATCCTCGCCTGGAGAAGACTTTTACACCGGCGCCGGTCAATCGTCTGGACCGCAATACCACGGGTCTGGTTCTCTTTGGCAAGACCAATGGGGCTTTACAAAATTTGAATCAGATGATTCGAGATAAAGATAAAATCAATAAATATTATATGACCATTGTCAGCGGTCAATTAAAGAAGGAACTGCATCTAAAAGACAAGATGGTAAAGGATAGGTGCCTCAATAAAGTGACCGTACTGCCTATGGACCGTGAAGGACGGGACATGGAAACCGTCGTACGCCCACTGCTTTGCAGTGCAAAATATACTTTGGTGGAAGTAGAAATCATAACGGGAAGAACACATCAGATCAGAGCGCATCTGGCGCAGGCAGGCCATCCTGTCATAGGCGATGTTAAGTATGGCGACCGAAGGGTGAATCATATCGTGCGAGAACGATTTAACCTGAACACCCAGCTTCTTCACGCGTATAAGCTGACTTTCAGTGGCTGCAGCGGTGAGCTGGCCTATTTGAATGGGCTGATGATTACGGCAGAGCTTCCGGAAGACTTTATGAGAATAAAAAAGCAAATTTTTGAACAGTATTAATAGGGGGACAAAAGGATCATGAAAGAGTGGATTAAGGATATCATTATTGCAATTGTTATCGCATTGATTGTAGTGCAGTTTATAAAGCCAACCATCGTCAAGCAGAGTTCCATGAAGCCGAACTTCTATGAAAACGATTATCTCTTTGTCAGTAAGCAGTCGTACACCTTTGGCGAACCGAAGCGCGGTGACGTTGTAGTCGTTCATTCGGCGCTGCTTCGTGAAAATGGCGATGAAAAGCTTTTGATCAAGAGAGTCATTGGACTTCCAGGCGATAAGATCGATATCTCTGACGGCAAGGTCTACATAAATGGGGAAGAGCTGGTTGAGGACTATACGAAAGAAGGTTATACAACTGGCGATGTAGATGGATTGGTCGTTCCTGATGGGAAGGTGTTCTGTATGGGTGATAATCGCAGAGTCAGCATTGACAGCCGTTCTCCTGAGGTGGGGTGCATCGATATGGACGAAGTCGTGGGCAAAGTCTTCTTGAGGCTGTATCCTTTTAACAAGATCGGATTCATCAAAAATCCATACGCTGAATAAGATATTGGGGTGTCATAGAGATGAAAGAGAATAGAAAGGAATGGCTAAAGGCGATTACAAATGGCATTGTAGCAGCAGTGATTGTCATTCAATTTATCATGCCGACCATGGTCGAGGGGATATCCATGGAGCCAAACTTTGAGGGCGGAGACTATCTTTTGGTCAGCAAACAGGCATATACCAATGGAAAAACGCCCCAAAGAGGCGATGTGGTCGTATTCGTTTCTCATCAAAAGGACCAGGATGGAAAGTACAAGAAACTGATCAAAAGGGTCATCGCGCTCCCTGGTGATATGGTCGCGGTAGAAGGCGGCAAGGTTTACATAAACGGGAAAGAAACAGATGATGATTACACGAAGGACGGTATTACCAATGGAGAAGTAGCTCCGGTAGTAGTACCCGAAGGTAGTGTATTCTGCCTCGGCGACAATAGATTACACAGCACAGACAGCCGCTTCTTAGAGGTTGGATTTGTCAAGGAAGATACAATCGAAGGAAAGGCTTTTTTCAGAGTATACCCGTTTAGTAAATTTGGAAAAATCGGGAGATTACTATAGATGAAAAAATTCATTGCTTTTTTAGTCGCAGCATGCTTAGGTGTAGGTGCGGGAGTAGCCATATCCGTTTCGTTTCAGGTCACTGGTGTGACAGATAATTCGATGCTGCCATCATACTCTGAAGGCGAAACCGTTTTAGTAAATAAGATTTCCTACCGGAATAGCGAGCCGAAGCGGGGCGATGTAATATTGCTTCCCAATGAGGTCTATGCAATCACGGGAGAAGGGAAAGTGATGATGAAAAGGGTCATCGCCGTCCCGGGAGATACGGTGTTGATTACTGGCGGAAAAGTATATGTAAACAATAAGCCTATAACAGAAAAGTATACTTTTACAGAAGGAACCAGTGGAGAGATGGATCAAGTCAATGTGGACGAGGGGCATGTCTTTGTTCTGGGCGATAATCGCGCTGCCAGCACTGACAGCAGAAGTGAAGCTGTGGGGCTGGTCAGCACAGATGATATATTAGGTAAGGTGATTTATAAATGGTAAAGAGAGAAAAGAAAATGGTCGCCAACAACAAAAAGGCGCGCCATGATTATTTTATAGAGGAGACTTACGAGGCGGGCATCGTGCTCACAGGAACAGAAATCAAATCAGTTCGCGCAGGCAAGGTCAGCATCAAAGAGAGTTATGCCAAGATTGAAAATGGCGAGATGATCGTCTATGGCATGAATATCAGTCCTTATGAACAGGGAAATCGCTTCAATGTGGACCCTTTGCGGCCGCGGAAGCTGTTGCTACATAAGCAGGAAATCAGAAAGCTGATCGGCTATACGACCATCAAAGGTCTGACTTTGATTCCTCTCAATATGTACATCAATGAGGATGGTCGCGCTAAGATGCAGCTGGCTGTAGCCCGCGGTAAAAAGAACTACGATAAACGTGACGATATGGCTAAGAAAGATGCGGCCAGAAAGATAGACCAGGCCATGAAACAGAGATGGTAACTTGCATCAGCGTGATGGAGGGATATACGATGAAGGAAGATTTGAAAAAAGTGCTCAGACAGACGACGATTACTATGACCATTTCCATCTGTGCTTTGGTTATGGGCGTGATCTTGATTTTCGTCAGTTGGCAGCAGGAAAAGAAGATATCTATTGTTGGAATCATCATTGTGATCGCCATGGTAATCAACATCATCCCAGCAGTCAAGCGGCGCCGAGAGATCAAGGAAGAAATTGCCAGGAATCCAAGGCTATAGCACAAAATGGATTGATAGCATCTGGATCGCGCCTTAAGTTTGAATTGCGCCTTGCGCTTGGATCACAAGAAAATCTGCCTAAAAAGGCTAAAAAAGAGGATATTATGGCAGATTTTATAGAGTTAGATGGCAGTTGATGAAAAAATACAGTATAATTTGGGAAAAATTAGACGAAAAATAGAGCGCTCTGTTATGTAATGAAAATATTAGACATTGTCATGGCTTACATTTTTGTTAATTTCTGTAAAATAATAGGATATTATGTCATTGAAATCGTAAAAATGAGTTGATTGTACCTGGATTGCAAGACAAATCTGCCTTAAATAACCAAAAAAGAGGATATTATGGCATTTTTACAGATTCGTAACGCCCTAATACCCCACCGGGGTATTAGGTGGAAATATTTATATTAAGAAATGTGGTTGACAAATCTCAAAAAGTGAATAATATAATATATAGAGGTTGTTGGCTCCGCCGATGAGCATCGGATGACTGAGCAGCAACGCAGTAATTTCACAAATTAACAAGCATGATATGGGGGTGTAAAGGTTTCGACGGGGGTGTAGAAGCAAGGTAAGCGAGCCGTAGTCGCCAAGTCTACGTTAAAAGTGGCCGTTTAAATATAAACGCTAAAGAAAAAACAAACTTCGCACCAATGGCAATCGCTGCGTAAGCAGCATTAGCTGTGCGTGTCAGCTCCGGTTCACCTGTAGGCCGGAAATCTGGCATCGATTATACAGGAAAACTTTGCGTGAGTTCTCGGTAGCGTAAGGGAACAACGAGATAGCTGATCTGATAGCCTGCTGATGGGCGATCGGAGAAGCGAAATAACAAATCATTAGCTGCGCTCGGAGAAAGTCTTGTGGAAATGCTTTCGGACGCGAGTTCGACTCTCGCCATCTCCACCATAGAAATAAAAATAGGCCAAAAGGCCTATTTTTATTTCTATAAATGGAATGAGAGAGTCGAACTCGACGAGCATGTCCGTGAAGCGAGCCACTCCAGTGGAGCGGCGAGCAGGACATGGCCCAGGCGACCGAAAGGGGAGGCGTCGGGCGGCAGACTGCGAAGCAGGATGTGGGCTGAGCCATCTCCACCAAGAACAAAAAAGTCCTGCCCAGGAAGGGTAGGGCTTTTTCTGTTCCTATGCGGTGCATGGCCCAGTCAACTGGAAGGGGAGGCGTTGGACGGCAGACTGAGAAGCAGGATGCGGACTTAGCCCTCTCCATCATTGACAGCAGATGGGCAGGGCATTTTACTTCACCTATGAAACAGAAATAACGGTGTTGACATTAAATGTAAAAAATGGTATCTTGAATTGCAATGAACAATTACTTTCATTGCAATTGAATTTTACGTTACAGGAGGTGTGCTGTGAGCAAAAAACTATCAGAAATGAGTTTGGAAGAATTGTGGCAGCTGTTTCCTATCTTTTTGACGGAACATCAAGATTACTGGAAAGATTGGTACGCTGAGGAAAAAACTTTATTAAAGTCACTATTACCTCAAACGGCGAAGTTGAACCATATAGGGAGTACAGCCATAAATACTATTTGGGCAAAGCCCATTATTGATATTCTTGTCGAAGTGCAAAGAGAATGTAATTTATCTGATTTCAAAGATATATTAGTGAATAATGGCTACATTTGTATGACGGAGAGTACCGAAAGGATTTCTTTTAATAAAGGATATACTGAATGTGGATTCGCTGAAAGAGTATTTCACTTACATTTGAGATATATTGGAGACAATGATGAGTTGTATTTCAGAGATTATCTCAATGAATTTCCTGATGTAGCCAGTCAATATGAGAAAATGAAACGAAAGCTTTGGAGAGAGTATGAGCATGACAGAGACGGTTACACCAATGCTAAATCCGATTTTATCAAGAAAAATACGGATGATGCCAAACTAATATATAAAAATAGATATTAGCAAACCCAGTTTCTCTATGTTTGCAAAGACTTCAAAACCCGCCTTTGGGCGGGTTTTGTACCTTATTCTCTTAGCGGTCAGCAAGTCATCAGCCCTATACTGCCCATAATTCTAAAATATAACGCCTCCTGCTCCGCCTAACAATTTAGCAAAGTAACCAGCGAAGATGACGGATGTAATTGTTACGGTAACGAATCCGCCCACTACCATAGATGGGAACATTTTGCTCATCAGGTATCCCCGTTCGTCAGCATCGGTCGTAAGTGAATTACAGGTGCTTTCGGTGATGATCGCGTCACAAGGGAAGCCGTACAGCGCGGTCAGTCCATTGGCAAAGGCCAATTGGAAATCCATGCGGAATATTTTTGCGATGACAAAAGCAGCTAAACCCATACCGGCAACGCCGATGATGATCATGATGAGCATTGGGACGATCAATGTTTTCAGCATAGCTGGCGTGCAATCTGCAAGGCCTGAGAACACGCTGAGCATCGCAGCAAACATGAAAACCGTATAAGTGTTTGCTCTTGAAAGAGAGCTTGTATCGAGGATGCCAATCCGCGTCAGAATGACGGAAACGATCAGGCACCAAACGATGGTCGGGATTTGAGGGAGCAGCTGTCCGAGTATTGAAGAAATCCAGACACTGCCAGCAATTTTTACGATGATGAAGACAGGGGTATTGAACTGCTCTGGGACTGGAGGAACTAATTTCTTCAATCCGCTGTCATCTGCGATTGTTGAAAGACCGATGGTTTTCATTTCATCAATTTCAGACTGCGAAAGGTTTAAGGTACCAGAACGCCATTCTTTTAAGAGCTTTTTCCCTTCAGAATGCAGACACAGAGCGGTAATAGGATATCCGGCGAGTCCTTGTACGCTGTACATTGCGATGGCAAATACGGCGGCTTCCTTTAGGCCAGCGGCTTCAGCAGCGCCTTGCATTGTAAGTGCTGCGACAATACCGCCTGTAAGCGGCGGCAGTCCGGATATTACCAGGGCTTTATCCATAATGAGAGGACAGATGAACCAGCATAGGGCGACCATGCCGACCAGACCGACCAGACATACCACAACGGTTTTCCATTGTTCAATGAGCTGCTTCAAACTGATTACAGTTCCAATGTGCGTGATGAACATCAAAACGCCGATGGTACTGGCGAAAGGAGCGAGTCCTGAGTCAGCAGCGACTGTCTTTGGTATCACTGTCCAAAAACCGATGAGGAAAATAATTGCGGTTACTAATACGGATGGTACCCATGCACGGGTCAAGGTTGATACCCATTCACCGATCACATAGGCGATACCGACGATGATTACAGCTAAAAATGCGTTATAAAGTATCATAATAATTCCTTTCTTAGATTTTTTCAATATATAAATAGCAATAACGAATTACATCATTTTTCTCAGAAGTGCAAGGACGCTGTGGGTCATCGCGGCCATGCCGTGCTGCATTGCGGCTTCATCAAAGGTGCAGTCGGGACTGTGCAATGTAGAAACTTCCATTCCCAAAGCATGGCCTGCATTGAGGAACATCAGCACAGATGGCTTTCCTGTCATACTTCCGAAAAAACTGTAATCTTCACTGAAGCCCAAAGGCTCTTTCATGAAATAATAACTTTCAGGGCCGAGTGTGCCCTCAAATGCAGACGCCAGTGCATCAACGATTTTGTCATCATTGATACAGGCATCATAGCCTTTTATTACTTCTGCGTCGATTGCACATCCAGACACTTTTTCAACGCCGGCACAGATGTCATAAATCTTCTCCGTAGCAATCGTACGAGCTTCTTCTGTATAGGCGCGCATGGCACCTGCCATTTTACATTGGCCGGCGATGATATTCGTCGCTACGCCGCCATGAAAAGAGTTGATGGAAAAAATGCAGGTATCCAGTGGATTGATATTTCTCGCTTGAATCTGCTGTAAAAGAATATTGATCTGTGATGCGGCGAGTATGGCATCCTTCGCCTCTTGCGGCTGTGAACCGTGCCCGCTTTTGCCATGGACGGTAATATATACTTCATCGGCTGATGTCGTTACAGAACCTTTTTTCAGCCCGACTTTGCCCAATCCATCTTCGGTTGGGAGGACGTGCATTGCGAGAAACACGTCGACGTCGTCTACCGTGCCGGAGTCGATGATTGCCCGGGCACCGCCAGGTTGTTTTTCCTCACTTGCTTCGAAAATCAACTTAACCGTGCCAGCAAATTCCTCTCGCATATCAGCGAGAATTTTTGCATTGCCAAGCATCATCGCAGTGTGCAGATCGTGGCCGCATGCGTGCATGACCCCGCTATTTTCACTGGAAAACGGAAGGCCGGTTGCTTCCAGAACAGGAAGTGCATCCATATCGCATCTGATGCCGATACATCTGCCACTACCTTTTCGCCCTTTCACTACACCGATCACAGAGGTTCCGTCTGGAGCAAGTATTTCGTCAACACCATATTTTGCTAGCTGTTCCTTAATTAGAGAGGATGTTTTGATTTCTTCTTTTCCCAGCTCAGGGTGGCGATGGATTTCTCGCCTGATCTCGACGATGTCCTCAAAGACTGCCTCAGCCTTTGCTAAAATGGTATCCAATATTTCTTTACCTCCTCTTTTAAAATTTACTGATAAATTTGAGTTATCACTCTATTTAGATAGTTGGATTATAGCATTCGAGTTGATATAATGGAAATTAAAGGTTATAATTGTAAGAATTAGTGAAAGTAATCATGAGTGCTTAAGCTGGCATTTTGAACGGGAAAGGAAAGATCATGGAAATAAGACAAATATATTACGTGCTCGAGGTAGCAAAGTGTAAAAACTTCACGAAGGCAGCACAGTCTCTATACATAACGCAGTCCAATATATCCCAGCAAATCAGTTCTCTGGAGGCAGAACTGAAAACCACTCTTTTTGTCAGAACGCACCACAACGTCACTCTAACGAAAGACGGCGAGCGTTTTTGTAAATGTGCAAAAGGAGTTGTCGATGCAATCGATATTCTCATGAAAGAGTTTAACGAGAGTACGGAAGCTGAAAAGGCGATTATAAACGTAGGGGCCTTTCCCTTTTCATGGACAGTGGGGGTTTCATCGATTCTTAAAAATTTCTACAAGACAAATACCAATGTTTTGGGGTCGATAAGAATAACTGATAATTATGCAGCCTACGAGGGCTTAAAAAGCGGGGATTTGGATTTTGCTCTTGTGAAGCTGAGACCGGAGGATCGCTTAAAGCAACTGGAGTACATCCCGCTAATCGAAGAAGAACTGCTGGTGATTATCAATCGGAATAACCCTATCGCCTCCCACAAGGCGATTACAGCAGAAGACTTAACCGCTTTGCCTGTACTGGTAGGAGAAAGGACTACAAATTTATGGACTGACTTTCAAAAGATATATAAGGACAGAAACGCTGACTTTCATGTCGTGCTGGAAAACTCATTTGACAGAGACCTGATTGTTGAAATGATCTCAAATGATGATGGAATTACCTTTGCAACAGAATCTACTGCTGCAGGGATAATCTGTGATGAAATCACTGCGCTTCCCCTAGAGAAACCCGTTGCATATCATACTTACCTTGCATATCCACGGACAAAGGAACCGGAGGGGATCTATAAAGCATTCGTTGAATATGTAATAAGCGGAATCCAGGATTTGAAGGAGACAAGGAATTTGAAAATTGAAAATAATAAAATTCTATATTAGACAAGTCTGCAGGGGCATATTCTGATAAGAGACAAGTAGAGCAGAGAAATGTTCTCATCAGAAAGGGACAAATGCAAATGATGGCTATCTACAGACTGCATAAAATACTTAGGAGAAGAAGACCTCCTTGTAGACGACATAAGAGGAAAATGATGTTGCCTGTCCTATTTGCTTGCAGTGTGGCAGTCTTTAGCCTGTTGTTCCTGCTCATCCTGGATTGCGGCGATGGGGCAGACGTCCCGAAAGACGGCACGATTGCCGAAGTCGCAGAGTCGCAGATCGGGGAGAAGGGTAAAGTTTACTGGAGTTGGTACGGCTTTGATGAGCCAGTAGATTGGTGTGCTTGTTTTGTCAGTTGGTGTGCTGACCAGTGCGGATATATAGAAGCGGGTAAAGCACCGAAGTTCTCCAATTGTCAAGACGGCGTTAATTGGTTTATCTCCAGCAAAAATTGGCGCCAACAAAATATAACCCCCGAGCCAGGGATGATTATTTTTTTTGACTGGGACAGAAATAATAAAGTCGATCATGTTGGCATTGTAAATCAATGTAAGAACGGCACGATCTACACGATAGAAGGAAACAGTGGGGATAATTGCCGCGAGAGGAGTTACGCTGTTGGGGATAATGTGATTTACGGATATGGGGTGATTCGTTAACTATCAAGGAAGCAAGCGCACTTCTTTGTAGGTTTTCACTTTGTATTTACACTAAATATATGGTTTAATGTGCCCAAAGACTTTTGGATTGCAGCGACGCGGCAGGCCAATCACCATATAGTTTTTCTTATTTCCATTCATTTAAACATGGCCTCAAGGATGTGAGATTATACAGAAGTTGAAAGCAAGGAGGTTGTTTGATATAATTTAGACATTAATAGGAGACTTGAAGCTGGTATAGGAGGTGACTATAGATGAAACTTGGTAAAGCTTTTGAAATATTTGTAGAGCATGTTCTTATAAACGTTGGATTCTCAGTGGTTGCACCTGATAACTTGTATATTTTTAACGGTGCTCCTGGCAAAATGATTCAAGGCTTAGGTGCGGCACATAATGCAGATGTACTTTTAGAGCCTCCAGTTCAAACTCCATTCTATTCGCAGACAAGGTTATTAATTGAATGCAAAGATTACAGTCGGCGGGTTGGTTTAAATACTGTGCGAAGTGTCATAGGTTTAAGAGAGGATATCAACCATTTTGATCTAGTAGATATAGATGAATTGACTGCCCGGCGAAGACAGAATCGCCATGAGCTAGTACATAATTATGAGAGATATTCTTATCAGGTTGCGATAGCCGCTTTAAACGGATACACGATACCTGCCCAAAGTCTTGCGGCAACTTATCGAATTCCTTTACTGGAGTTTAATCGGATGCCGTTTTGGAGGGAATTTCTTAGACTGATTAGACCTGGGTATGTTGACGATCTATCTTATAGATTTAATAGTGAGCATAATGAAGACATGGCGATTGAAACACAAATTATAAACTTGGCAGTTGAAGTGGGAAAACATATGGCTGTGGCGGTTACTAATTCTGGTCAAATGCTATTTTTGTATTGTATGACCAGCGAGCAAATCCAGTTTGGAGATGACTATTCTCTGCATTGGAGTGAACCGGAACTTCCTTGGCAGCTAAGATCGGGCAGCCAGAGTTATTTCTTTCAACTTCCTGACAGTATAATGAAACGATGGTTAAGTCACGCTACCGATGAACTACAAATAAAAAAAGAAGCCATCCACTGCAAGGAACAATTTCTGTCTAATATGGTTGTTTACTACAAGTACAATGAGCGACCTGTAATTAAGATGATCTCAATAGACGAAAATCAACTGAGACTGGCTAGAGAAAGATTGCAAACATATGATATTTAAATCATTCGAGGAGGAACAGATGGGATATACATTTTGGATTGCTGTCATCGGCTGTGTCACTGGATTAATTTCCCTGGCAGTTGAAGTGGCGCGTTATTTGGCAGAACGACCTCACATTCAGGTACGGACATACGACGAACTAAACAATCTTATTTATATACAAGAAGATGTGGTAAAAAGTTATATTCACCTTCAGATTTTAAACACGGGTACTCGCCATATTTTGCTTCAAGATGCGTATTTGAAGCGTCCAGGTGCAAAGAAGAACACTTTAGACAATCT
The DNA here is from genome assembly GCF_900086585.1 of Emergencia timonensis. Taxonomy (GTDB): domain Bacteria; phylum Bacillota; class Clostridia; order Peptostreptococcales; family Anaerovoracaceae; genus Senimuribacter; species Senimuribacter timonensis. The sequence continues at coordinate 154,362 of NZ_FLKM01000007.1, read as the reverse complement.
GACTCCTTTCAGGCAGGCGTATGAACAAATGCCTTGGAAATATTACAACGGTAATTTGATTACAGCGTTACCGGATATTGTCCGCCTGCCTGCCAGCATTCCTCTAGGCGGCGTTTTCGAATGCGTGCTGCTGTTTACTGATTTTTTTAGAGAATGTTATGATACGGAAGACCATTTTCTCTATCCCACCCTTTGCGTTGCATTTGCACCAGGCATTGATAGGGAATTAGAAGTACAATCCATCTTGACAAGTGAGACGGATGAATTTTCCTATGTAGACGCTGATGGGAATCAATGGTCTTTTAATATAACGCCCTAAAATATTGATTGTGGATAAAAAGCGGTTAACGCCGAATCATGATTCTTTATTGACATCTGCCTGGCAGATGTGATACATTGAATATAATTTCATTGCAGATGAACTGCAGTGTTTATCACGACGAAGTGACAACATAATTTGAGAAATCTCATTTTGTGTTGTCTTTTTTGTTGCCTAAAAGAAGGAGGAGAAAAAATGGCTCTTAACCAAATTATTATTTACATCATGGTCTTATTCATGGCTATCGCTGCAGTCGACCGAATCGTGGGCTCGCCCCTGGGGCTTGGAGAGAAGTTGGAACAGGGAATTGCGGCCATCGGTCCTTTATGCATTCCCATGGTGGGGATGATTGTGCTTTCGCCTTTGATTGGCAGAACTCTGACACCTATCGTAACACCGCTGTTTCACTTTCTCCGCGCAGATCCTGCCATGGCGGCAACGTCCATACTCGCATGTGATATGGGCGGTTATCCATTGGCATATGCCATAGCAGATACGGAGGAAGGCGCGCAGTTTGCAGGCTGTATATTGGGAACGTTGTTAGGCAGTATCATTACCTTTATGATACCTGTTGGCATGACCTTTGTGAAAAAAGAGTATCGCAGCTTTTACGCATTGGGCATTATGATCGGCATCATATCGGTTCCAGCCGGATTATTTGCGGGAGGCATTGCAGCAGGATATTCGTTATCTATGGTTGCCCGCAATACGGTTCCGGTACTGATTTTTTCTGTCATTGTCGCATTGGGACTTTGGAAAGTACAGCATATTTGCATAAAGGTGTTCAATATACTGGGATACATCGTTGTGGGTGTTTCTACCCTGGGATTTGCTATCGGCATCGTTCAGGAACTTACCCCGCTTACGGTTATTGAAGACCTTCCTTCCGTGCTGGATGGAATCAAAATTGTCGGAAGTATTGCCATCGTGCTTTGCGGTGCATTTCCAATGGTAGACATCATCAGCAGACTCTGCGCCGGGCCGTTGAAAAAAATAGGAGCAATTATGAAAATTGACGAAGTGGCAGTCATCTCCATGTTATCGTGTACCGCTAATGTCATGCCGCTTTTGCATTCGTGCAACAAAATGTCCCCTGCGGGAGTCGTGGTTTCTCTGGCATTCTGTGTCGGAGCAAACAGCATGCTGGGTGATTTCCTGGGGTTTGTAGCGGGAGTGGACAGCACAATGATTGTTCCCATGATGATATCGAATATTACTGCTGCGATCTTTGCACTCCCGATTGCCATGATCGTCTGTCGAAAAAAGCACTTGTCTACCGTTTGTAAAGGCGTAGAGCCAAAGAAATATCGGGTAAAGCGGAACCGGGAGTAATGAAAAACAGATACCTTCAGTTGACAAAGGCATCTTGGACAGCAGCACAGGAAAAGGGACAGTCGTATCGACTGTCCCTTTTCCAAGCGATTTTAAGCTTAAAAGATTTATTCGTTAAGCGCTTTCTTAGCGGCCTCTAATTCTCTGGCATCGCGCGCATCAATTTCTGCCAGCCACTGCAGATGCTTCTTATCGGACACACCGGCAAACAACTGGAAGAGTGCATGTACACCTGCGAACAAAGCAGGTACTGCCATACCGCAGAAGAGAATGGTTGACAGGGTTGCTTCACTTTGGACAATTCCTGCGACATAGCCGGAAGCAGAGAGCATCGTACCGGAAATCCAGTTTCCGATTGCACCGCCGGCAGTGAGCATGACGCCGTAAATTCCGTAAATGAAACCGGACATGTTTCTGTCATATCTCAGGCGTGCGTAGTCTACCGTATGCGGCACGATAGCCATCGGGAATGTGGCGTAAATGCCCTGGAATAACCCGCAGCCGATGTATAGGAAGAACATAGGGCCAAAGTGCATCGACTCCTGTACGACTTCCATTGGAGAGAACCTGATCCACAAGAACAGAAGGCCGTAGACACTGCCGTTGATCAGAGCCATGATGATGAAGGCTCTGGCAGTGTCTTTGAATAACTTGATGATGTATGGCACCAGGAAAGCGCCTACAATGGCGAGGGAGATGTTAAGTCCCAGGCTGATAGAGGTCATTTCTGGCAGTTCAAAGTAGTATTCAAAGAGGTATACTGCCATGGAGCTGCGTACATTGGCAAGGGCGAACATGATGGCAATGCCGGAAATCGTAAGGATTGCAGGGCGGCATTTGACAAAGTCGCGCAGGGAAATCCAGATAGAGACCTTTTTTTCCGGAGCCTCCTCGACAAGAAGCTGCGGCCGGTATTCGCCTTCATATGTAAGCTCATACTTACGAGTAAAACGGAGCCCTGAAATGGTAGGAGCGAAGAAGGATATGATTGCAAAGATCAGGCAGGTCACTAAAAATCCCAGCGTCGTGTTTCCTGTAATGTCGCAGAAAAATCGTGAAACCGGCAGAAAACAGGTTGCAGCGATCAAAATAGAAATGTTTTCATAGATACCCTTCCAGGAAGCCGCTTTGGCGCGCTCTCCTTCATTACGCGTCATGTTCTGAGTCTGGCAGTTTTGCGGAATGTAACCTAAGGTGGCACAGAGCGCACCATAAGCCCCATAGGTAATCCAGCACCAGATAATCTGTAAGGTACTGTCACCCTGTCCGGGCCAGACAAAGAACACGGCCAGGAACATTATGAATTGCGGTAAAATCGAAATCAGTACCCATCCGCGATATTTTCCGGCTTTGAAGTGGGATTTGTCGATGAAATGACCCATCATCAGGTCTGTGAATGTGTCGAACACCCTGGCAAAGATGATGATATTTGCGGCAGTCAAAGGGCTGATGCCTAAAATATCAGTGTAGAAGTAGAGCAGGTAGTACCCGAAGACGTTGAATGGAATCATTGTTCCGATACTGGTGCCTGCACAGTTGAAATGGAAATCCAGTTTCGGCAGTTTCGCCGTTGGCGAGAAGTCGACAGCATCGTACTTTTCTTTGCTCTCCATTACAATACGATCTAAAAATTTTGACATAAAGATCATTCTCCTTCCTAGTATTAGAATTTTTTTGTAGCGGCTCAAGGCGTGGCTGCACCGATATATGAGGAAAGACAGCAAAAAACAAAAAAACGACAAAAATCGAAAAGATTCGAAAATTGTCGTCACTGCTTCGCAACGGGCACATAATACACCTATGAACCATATATTTAATTATCATGACTTTATAATATTTGAGATGATTTGTCAAGCTAAAAACTAAATTTTCTGTATTCTAATTTTTACCTCTTGACATACATCCTTTCTGTGTGATAGTCTATAGCAAAGAATAGTTCTGCAGATGCAGTGCAGAATTTGCCACGCAGGAGTGACAACAAATGATATGCAGTCGATACATATTTTGTTGTTGCTTTTTTTATTTGAAAATGGTGAAATGATATGAGAGTTGTTTTAGCAGATGATGAACCGATCATCGTTATGAACCTAAAAGAGGTTTTAGAGGACAGCGGTTACGAAATAGTAGGCACCGCTTCTAACGGATTTGCAGCCATTGATCTTTGCAAGGAATATCACCCTGATATTTTAATCATCGATATTCGCATGCCAGGGCTGGACGGGCTGCAGACGGCCAAGTTCGTCCACGAGGGGGGATATGTGGATACGATTGTAATTGAAAGTGCCTTTGACGACGAAGAATTCGTACAAAAGGCCGGAAAATACGGCGTGTCGGCGTTTATGGTGAAACCCATAGACTCCAAAACTCTTGTGTCCACCTTAAAAGTGGCCACTGCAAGGAGCAAGGAACTGAGCAGCCTGCGAAGCGAAGTCGTTGAAGTCAACAAGAATATGGAAACGCGGAAGAAGATTGAACGCGCCAAAGGACTGATTATGGATAAGCTCAGACTCAGCGAACAAGAAGCATATAATTATATCAGAGGCATTAGTAAAGAAAACAATATTTCTATGGAGTTTGTGGCTGAGATTCTCCTCAGCTGCCAGTTGGATGAAAATGACGATAGAAGGTAATTTTTTAAAAGAAAAGAGAGACAAGCATATTGCGTTTTGTGAGGACATCGATTCTATCTGCAGAAAACATACTATTTTGGACGAAAGTGACATTGCCTTCATACATAAAACTGCAGAGGCACTTGTACATACAGCTCGGAAATTGGGCAGAGACTGTTTTATCAACTGTGTCAGAGCCTCAGGCAATGATACAGTAACAGTGGCAGGAGCATATGCTCCAAATTCTTTATACAATTATACTACGATCGGCGCCATTATAAGCGATGATGACGAACCTGCTGTTTTACGGACATTTCGTTATGGCCTGGTGAGCAGGGATACACATGCGATGTCATATACGACGACAGAAGGCAATAATATCATTCAGGACTGCTACCCTATAAAGCGTAATGGAAAAGTGATAGGGGTGATAGTCATAGAAAGAGATATGACAAAGGAGGATCTGGAGACATGGAAGAAGGTCGTCTATCATGAGCCTGACATCAGCAGTTATCCAGTCCTCGACAATCTGGTAAAATTGGCAGAATGCGTAAACGATGGAATCATCATTCTCAATCAGAATAAATCAGTCATTTTTAGAAATGACAGAGCACAGAAAATATATCAGGGTTACGGCTATATTCAAGATATCTATGATAAAGATTACGATGATTTTTCTTTCCACGGACCAATCCATGTAGGGCCGGGCATAGAGAATTCTGAGAATCACACAGAATTGAGGTGTGCAGGGAATCATTTTGAAATCGGAGAGTATTGTTATTTCGACAGGGAATATTATTACGTCATCGTAATCAAAGATGTTACACAGGAAAAGGAGAAAGAGGAGAATCTGATCCATAAATCGGTTGTAGTGAGAGAAACCCACCATCGGGTGAAGAATAATCTGCAGACGGTGTACAATCTCTTAGATATGCAGAGAAGAAGATTGCCGGAAGAGCGTATGAAATTAGCGCTCAGTGAAGCCATGAACCGTATTGCCAGCATTGCCAGCGCCTACGAACTCCTGTCCCAAGAGGGTGCGGAGATCATCAATATACTGGATCTGCTGAAAAAAATTACGGCGGACTTTAAAAGGCTGGTAAACAGTAGTTCGGATATCGAACTTCATATCGAAGTCAAGGGAGACAACGTCTTTGTCACGATGGACGATGCTACAGATATTGCTCTGGTAGTAAACGAACTTCTGCAGAACACTTTTAAACACGCATTTAACAACCGAGGCTTTGGAAGAGTCGGCGTAACCGTATTAAAGCGGCCGCTCTATTCCGAGCTGATCGTTTCTGACGATGGTGAAGGCTTTGACTGTGATAAGGCGGATCGTGCCGATGAAGGCTTTGGACGCCGAATTGCAGAGAACATAGTCAAGCAAAAACTAAAGGGGCAGATACTTTATCTATCAGACTCCACGGGCACCTCGGTAGTTTTTACCTTTCGGTGCATAGAAAACAATACAATATAGTTGCATCTGCAGCGCAGCAGATGTCTAAGCGCTGAAGCTTATCGGTATAAGGGACATTTTATGTTCTTAATCGATAAGCTTTTTTATTTTAACAGAAAGGAGACACATAGTGGCTGAAAAAATACTCAGCGTCGGTATCGACATCGGAACGACCACCACATCTCTGGTCTTCAGCAACTTAACTGTCGAAAAGACAACTGGCGATATGTTCATGCCCAAGACAGCCATCACAGATAAGACCGTCATTTACAGAAGCCCCATCTATTTTACTCCCTTAAGGTCCAATACGGAACTGAATGCGAAGAAAATCAGACAGATCATTGAAGCAGAATACCAGAGTGCAGGGGTGCGAGTCAGTGAAGTGGAAACCGGCGCAGTCATTATCACCGGAGATACAGCGAGAAAGACCAACGCGGAAAGAGTGCTGGCAGAAATCAGCCAGTTTGCAGGTGACTTTGTCGTAGCGGCAGCAGGCCCCAGACTGGAAAGCATTTTGGCTGGAAAAGGCAGCGGAGCAGAAGGTTATTCCGTCGATACGGTAGAGACGATTTGTAATATGGATATCGGAGGAGGTACGACGAATACAGCGACTTTTTATGATGGAAAGTGCATCGATGCCGACTGCCTGGATGCCGGGGGCAGGCTGATCCGTTTTAAAGCTGGAAGCACAGAGATAGAATATGTTTTCCCAAAGATTGCAGAGATCGGAAGACAGATGGGTATTTCCGCCCAAATTGGCGACACTTTAAATGAAGCAGAGATAGGAAAGCTGACTGACGTCATGGCCGATGCGATTATAGGGAAGCTGCAGATATCACAGACGAATAAAAATTTCCTTCTCCTCAGTACGGAGCAGCAGGAACACAAGCCTCTGATGAGAGAGATTGATGCAGTATGCTTTTCAGGAGGCATCGGCAAGCTGGTCTATGAGGAAGAGGAAAAGAACAAACTGGCTTTTCGCGATATCGGCGTATATCTTGCGGATTCTTTAAAAAGAGCAGTTAAAAAACACGGTATCCGCCTAGTGAAGCCAAAGGAGACCATCAGCGCCACGGTCATCGGCGCGGGCAGCCATTCCGTGGAAGTCAGCGGCGGAACAATCACCATTACACAATTGAACAAACTGCCTTTGAAGAATCTTCCGATTTTGACCATTGAAGATGCACTGCATCTTTCTGCGGAGGACTTTCGGTCACAAGTGAAAAAGAAATACCATTGGCTCCAGGATTTGGATCAGGAGCAAAACATCGCCCTGAACCTGAAAGTGGATCGAAAACTGGGCTTTCGTGACATCAAGGCTTTGGCGGAGAAAATCATCGATTCTACGAAGGAACTGCTTGCAGTGCAGGACCTGCTGATCATCATCATACACGGGGACTATGGAAAAGTTTTGGGACAGAGTATCTCCATGGACCTGCCAGAGGGGAAGGATGTTATCTGCATCGACTCTATAGATGCAGGAAAAGGTGATTACGTAGACATCGGCAGACCGGTAGGTATTGCGGACGCAGTACCGGTGGTTATTAAAACGATCGCATTTAATTATTAGAAGGAGAAGAACATGTTATTAAAAGCAAAACTTTTCGGCAAGGTTTATCAATTTGACTCTGTAAAAGAGGTGCTTGCAAAAGCAGGGGACTTGAAAAGTGGTGAAGTGCTCTGCGGAATCGCTGCTGAATCTGAGCAGGAACGGCTGGCAGCAAAAATTGTATTGAGTGACCTGCTCGTATCAGATCTTCGCAACAATCCTGTTGTTTCATATGAAGAAGATGAAGTGACAAGAGTCATCCAGGATGATTTGAATGAGCAAATTTATGACAGTATCAAAAACTGGACGATTTCTGAACTGAGAGAATACATCCTCAGTGATAAGACCAGTGAAAACGACCTGAAACGGCTTATGAGGGGACTGACCTCTGAGACCATCGCTGGCGTTTCCAAACTGATGGGAAATATGGATTTAGTGTATGCTGCGAGAAAGATCAGAAATGTCACCCACTGCAACACGACGCTGGGACAGCAAGGGATTTTGGCCAGCAGGCTCCAGCCTAACCATCCCAGCGATGATCCCGACGGCATCAGAATGTCGATTTTCGAGGGGCTGAGTTATGCTAGCGGAGACTGCGTCATTGGAATCAATCCGGCGACGACGAATCTGGATACTACTCGCAGAATTATGAATATGCTGCAGGAATTGAAAGAAAAATATGAAATCCCGACACAGGTCTGCTACTTGGTTCATCTCACCACCATGATGGAAGCCATGAAAAGCGGTTCTCCGTCAGACTTAATCTTTGCCAGCATTGCAGGAACACAGAAATGCAATGATACCTTCGGCGTCAATGTGGAAATCCTTGAGGAAGCTAGGGAGACGGCCTTGCGATACGGAACATCTACAGGCCCAAATGTCATGTATTTTGAAACCGGACAGGGGCCGGAAAATGCGGGTAACATGCATTACGGCGCTGATATGGCTACATTGGAAGCACGTACCTACGGTTTCGGCAGACACTTTGCTCCATTTATCGTAAACGATGTTGTCGGCTTTGTTGGACCAGAAGTTCAATACGATGCAAAGCAGTGCACTCGTTCTATGCTGGAAGACGTGTTCATGGCAAAGATGTCGGGGATTCCAATCGGAACAGATATCGCCTTCTCCAGCCACGTCAAGGCTGATTATAACGACAATGACGTGGTCATGATGGCAGCCAGCCTTGCAGGAACGGAATACTGGATTGGAGTTCCCGGCGCACAGGATGTGACAACCTACAATATGGACACCTCTTTCCATGACTGCGCTGCCATGCGAAGAATGCTGGGCCTTCATACGATACCTGAGTTCGAAAAGTGGTGTCAGAAGTGGGGTATTTTAGATGAGGACGGCAATTTGGGAGAAAACGCCGGCGACGCATCGATTTTCCTCTAAATAGTGAAACGCTTGATTATATAGAATTGCGAGGTTTAAAATGTTGAATCAAAATATCAGTGAAGAAGCAATTATGGAAGTTGTGAAGAAAGTATTGGGAGACTTAGAACTGACAGAAGAAATGCAGGCAGATACTCCCCTGGCCGGTGATGAAAGCCTTACGGATATCGCAATGATTCCTGAAGAAGAAATCTGTCTTGTTGAAAACCCGAGGAACAAAGAGGCGCTGATGAGGCTGAAACGGTCTACGCCTGCCAGAACGGCGACAGGCAGAACTGGTGACAGAGAAAAGACCATCATAACCATTCGGAAGATGGCCAATCTTTCTGCAGCAGTGGATGCCGTGTGGACGCCGCTGAACAGAGAGTTTGTCAGCAGTCTGGGGTACCCCGTCTTGAAGAGCATGCCTCAATCAAAGGAAGAATACCTGATGCGGCCGGATTTAGGTGTGATACTGGACAATGAGAATATGAATCTCGTCAGAACGCAGCTTCAGAAAAATCCAGATGTACAGCTGATTATCGGTGAAGGACAGAGCAATCAGGGACTTGAAAAAAGCATGCCGGAACTGTTGCCTGCATTGTTGCAGGGGCTGCAGTCAAACAAGATAAATTACGGAACTCCGTGTTTCGTGGAATACACCAGGGTAGGAATCGGAGATCTGATTGGCCAGGAGGTGGGCGCAAAGGTAGTCTGTGTGATTCTGGGAGAGAGGCCGGGCCTGCTTTCCTGGGACGGACTTGGATGTTATATCACTTATGCACCAAAGGTAGGAATCTTAGAATCAAAACGGACCTGTGTATCGAATATTCAGGATAATGGCGGTACGCCTCCTGCGGAGGCAGGCGCCTATATTGCAGATTTGATTGCACGCATTCTCAAAGAGGGTAAAAGCGGCGTGGATCTGATCATCTAGGCTGCAGGGAAAGGAAACTCGTTATGAAGAATGACAAGATATATCCTGAAATCTTAAGCATGGTACTGATTACACAGGTCAGTGAAGGACTAAAAGCAGATTTGCAGTTGTCGGAGGAGCATACCAGCTGCGCAGTCATAACTGCCACCATTGATGACTTTGTGTTTCTCGCCTTAGATGAGGCCACGAAGAAAGCGGATGTTGACGTTACATATACAGGATCATTTTATGGAGGAAATCCTAATTCGTCTTCCAAGCTGCAGGGGGAGGGTATTGGCATCTTCGCCGGAAAGACTGTTGCAAGTGTTCAGGCGGCCATTGACGCGATCTATGATTTCTATGACAGCAGACGGGTTTACGCTGTCAGTTGCAACGATGAGGATAGTATTGCCTATTTGACCTATACTGCTGCCAGTGTTGGAACCTATTTTGCCAAGACGATGGATATCCCTCTGGGATGCTCAATGGCTTATTTGGTGGGACCGCCTATTGAATCCATCTATGCCGCAGATGCGGCAGACAAAGCATCCAATGCGAAGATGGTCAGATTTTACACGCCGCCAACGGAAACCAACTGCAGCGGAGCGATCTTTATCGGCAGCCAGTCCGACTGCACCATCTGCTGTGAAGCCTTTGGCGCAGCAGTACAGGAGGTGGCAGATCGTCCTATTTATAACAGATAAGGGAGGTTAGAAATGGAAGTAAACAACGAACTGATTTACAAGATTGTGAAGCAGGTTTTAGCAGAAGGGATGCCTGACAGCAAGGGGGATGATTTTGAAAAGCATATCGATCCGACCGGGGTCATCACCATCAAAACGGAAACGGTAAAATGTCAGACCTTTGACGTCGGCGTTCCGGCAAAGGTGAAACTGCTTGACGTTGTAACTCTCGAGGAGAGCCCTAGACTAGGCTGCGGCATTTTGGAGATCGACCACAGCACTTACCCTTGGACGCTGACCTATGACGAGTTTTACTACGTCGTAGAGGGCATATTAGATATCGTCGTAGAGGGAAGACATAACCTGGGATATCAGGGGGATATTCTCCATATTCCAAAAGGAACATCCATCTGCTTTTCCTCACCAGAGACATGCCGGGCAGTATACTTCACTTATCCGGCAGACTGGGAAAATGCAGAAATATAGTTAAGATAATGAGAAAGGAAAAAAATTATGAACGCAGAAGCATTAGGAATGATTGAAACGAGAGGACTCGTCGCGGCGATTGAAGCAGCAGACGCCATGGTCAAGGCTGCCAGTGTCAAACTGGACAGCATGGAGAAAATCGGTTCGGGGTTGGTTACTGTCATGGTCAGAGGAGATGTAGGCGCTGTGAAAGCGGCAGTAGAAGCGGGCAATGTGGCTGCAGGTAATGTTGGCGAAGTTGTATCCTGCCATGTCATCCCGAGACCGCATACGGGCGTAGACAAAATAATCAGCGCCGAGTAATCAGAATTACTGATAAGGGAAGGAGGGGTGCCGATGAAAAAAGCGCTAGGCTTTATTGAAACAGTGGGTAAAGCAGCAGCCATAGAGGCGATGGATACGGCTGTAAAAGCCGCAGAGGTAGAATTGTCTGGCTTGGAAAACTCGCGTGGCAACGGCCGCATGACCGTTACCCTCGCAGGCGAAGTCAGCGCTGTCAAAGCAGCAGTAGAAGCGTCCATCCGGTCCGTTGCCAATATGGGCGGAATCGTCTTTGCCAGCAGCGTCATTGCAAGACCCAGTGATGAACTTGAACATATGTTAACGGAGGGTCTACATGAAAAGGAAAGGGAAACAGAAGATACTGCGGTAAAAGAGTCAGAGGAGAGAATGGTTTCCTGTAATCTTTGCCAAGATCCAAACTGTCCAAGGGTTCGCGGAGAACCAAAAGTAAAATGTATACACTACGTAGAATTGATGAAGAAATAGGAGGAAAAAAATGAGCGGAGCATTAGGAATGATTGAAACGAGAGGTTTAGTTGGAGCCATTGAAGCAGCGGATGCCATGACAAAGGCGGCAAGCGTAGAATTGTGTGGATATGAAAAAATAGGCTCTGGATTGGTGACCGTCATGGTGCGGGGCGATGTAGGCGCTGTCAAAGCAGCTGTGGAGGCCGGAAACGTTGCCGCTTGTAACGTTGGAGAGGTGGTATCGACTCATGTCATCCCAAGACCCCATGCCAGCGTGGACGAATTACTGCAGAAGTAAGAGTTTGGGAAAATCGGAGGAGAGGTCTCTCCTCCGATGAAAGGCGGCGATTACGATGACAGAAAAGGAAATACAGGCAATAGTAGAAGAGGTCATCCGACGGATTCATCACATCAGTCCTGAAAAGAAAACTCTGGTATTGATGAATTCCCCGGCAGATGAGGAACGGATTGACCGCTATTTGAGAAACAGCGGTGGCATCCATAAGATTTGGATCAACAGTGATGCAGATTTTTTGGCAGACGGCAAGATACAAGATTTAGCGGATCGACACAAGGGACTGTTGGTGACAGGTGTTACACTGAAACAACTGGTGAGAATAGCAGAAATGCAGATGGAGGATTCTTTGACAGAATTAGTCGTAGAAATCCTGAGGCAGGGCAGACCAGTGACGATACTGTCCAGGTGGATTGACGCAGATTGCGGAACTCCGACTCTGCGCAGCAAGATAGATGATTTGAAAAAGACGTTAATTTCGTATGGAATTGCCTTTGCAGATTGGAATGATCTAAAGCGCGATGAAGAGGGCGGCACATTCCGACGGATTAGGATAGATCAGCGGGTGATTGCAAAGCAAGACTTGAAAAATGTTCTGGAGGGGGAACTGGAAATCAGAGAAGATGCGGTCATGACCACGACGGCAAAGAATCTGATTGAGAAGAGAAGTATCAAAGTCATCCGATACAGAAATTAGGGGTTTGGAGGTGTGAAATGACAAAGATCTATACCAAAACTGGAGATAATGGAAGAACGACGCTCTATGGAGGCAGTAAAGTAAAAAAGTGCTCAAACCGCGTCCACGCTTATGGTGCAGTAGATGAGGCAAATACATTGATCGGATTGGCAGCAGCGCAGATTGAGAATGAAGACCTGGAAACCCTGCTTCGCATCTGCCAGCAAAAGCTTTTCCTGATTGGATCGGAACTGGCATCAGACGACAGGGGTCGCAGAATGCTGAAAGAAAAAATAACCGCACAGGATGCGCTGCAGCTAGAACACCTGATAGATGCATTTTCCGAAAGACTGCCTGTATCAAAAGAATTTCAAATTCCGGGGAAGACGGTGAAATCAGCTTATCTGCATGTCGCAAGAGCTATGGTGAGAAAAGCTGAACGCCTAGTTATAGGAATTAAAGAGGAGGCGAGAGTCAGCCAGGAGATTTTGATATATATGAACCGTTTATCTGACTTCTTGTTTATTTTGACCAGAGTTAGGGAGGAATTGATGATATGACAGTGGATGAAAAGACAATAGAACGTATCGTACAGAGGGTGACCCAGGAACTCAGTGGAACCATGAAACCTTCTGGGGAAACGACCACGTTGAAATACTTATATGATGATGTGGATGAGGCAGTCAATGCTGCATATTCAGCCCAGAAGCAATTTCTAAAGTTCAAGATCGAGGAACGAAAGCGTATTACGGACAGTATTCGTTCTGTATGTATGGCCCACGCAGAAGAGATGGCGGAGATGGAGCTTGCGGAGACCCACTATGGAAACTATCCGGATAAACTCATGAAGATGAAAGGCGCCATCACCATGACGCCTTCAGTGGAAGATCTGGCAGCGGATATCAACGCCAATGACGGCGGCATGGCGATGTACGAGCACGCCCCTTTTGGAGTAATCGGTGCCCTTACCCCGTCTACAAATCCTCCAGAGACGGTCATCGCTAACGCAATTATGATGATTGCCGCTGGGAATTCGGTGGTATTCAGCACCCATCCTGGCGCTTTTCAGTCGTCATGTCGTGCGGTGGAGCTGGTGGCAGAGGCCATTGAAGCTGCTGGAGGGCCGCGAAACCTGGTCGTCTCTTTAAATAATCCGACCATGGCGCGAACGACGGAGATGATGAACCATCCGAAAGTGACCATGCTCTGCGCTACAGGCGGTCCAGGCGTCGTGAAGTCAATCCTCAGCTGTGGGAAAAAGGGCATTGGCGCAGGAGCTGGAAATCCGCCGGTATTTGTCGATGCATGTGCTGATATTCCAAAAGCTGCGAGAGATATCGTAGCGGGAGCCGGGTACGAAAACAATACGCCGTGCATCGCAGAGAAAGAAATCATCGTTGTAGATTCTGTGGCGGATGAACTCCTGAGCAACATGGTCAACGCCGGAGCCTATCTGATAAAAGACCGATTCATCATAGAACAGCTTACGAAGCTATGCATGCCGAAAGCGGATAGTCCCAACAAGGAATTGATCGGAAGATCCCCGGCCTATATACTCAGTAAGATTGGCGTGACGATTCCTGAGAACACGCGTATTGCCGTCTTTGAAGCGCCTGCAGACCACATGCTGGTCATGAATGAACAGATGATGCCGATCATTCCGCTGGTGCGGGTGAAGGATGCGGCGGAGGGAATCGCGCTCTCCTGTGAAGCAGAGCATGGCAGGCGGCATACTGCATTGTGTCATTCAAAGAACATGGACGTTGTTACAGAGTTGGCGCGAAGAATTCAGACCACCATATTCGTAGTCAACGGCTCTTGCTTCAACGGACTTGGATTCAACGGCGGGATCGGACCGAATGCTCTGACTATTGCAGGACCTACTGGTGAGGGACCGACGACACCTCGGACATTTACGAGAAAGCGTAAGCTGGTCATGGTGGACAACTTCAATATCAGATAAAGGAAGGACGGTTACGTGAGTGTGACGAAGATGGAAGAAATGGATTTGAAAAATATTGTGACAAAGATCGTGAGAGAGGTTGCTGCGGGAACAGAAGATATGGCGATTCCGGTTGAGATGTCTGCCAGACATGTGCACTTGACACCGGAGGATGTACAGGCACTCTTCGGCAGAGACGCCCAGCTCACTTTGAAGAGGAATCTCTCCCTGCCGGGGTTTCTCGCTGAAGAGAGAGTCAGCATTGTGACCGCCAAGGGTGTCTTTCAAAATGTAGCTGTATTGGGACCCGTAAGAGAGCATACACAAGTAGAACTATCTGCAGCAGATGCCTTTGCGCTGGGAATCAAGCCCCCGGTGAATATTTCGGGAGACTTTACAGGGGCGGAGGATGTGTATCTGATAGGGAGCCACGGTATGATTTATGCCAAAAACAGCGCCATCATCGCCCAGGCGCACATTCACTTGAGCCAGGAAGAGGCAGAACAAATGGGACTGGCTGACAGAGATCTTGTCAGAGCAGAGCTGGAAGGAAGGCGCCCTCTGATTATGAACAACGTCATGATCAGAGTGGGCGAGGGTATGCATGCTATGATGCATATTGATATGGATGAAGCAAATGCCAGCGGATACGATAGTGCAAAGAGAGCGAGGATTCGCAAGTGATAGATTGACGGGGTGAAATGCGATGAAGATTTGTAAGGTTGTCGGCAGTGTTTGGGCGACAAAGAAAGATGTGAAGCTGGAAGGTGCGAAACTGATGATCGTCATGCCGTTATACGGCAGTCAAGGGGACCCTTTGATTGCCGCAGATTATGTAGGCGCAGGCATTGGAGAGAGGGTCTTGGTGATAACTGGAAGCACAGCCCGCTTTGTCTCTGCAAAGGAAGGCGCGCCTATTGACGCTTCCATTGTCGGCATCGTCGATTCTATCGAAATAGCAGAGAACGAAAAAGAAAACTTTTCGGAGGTTGATCTATGAATCTTTTAGAAGGTGTGGAAAAAGCTGGAGTCATAGGATGCGGAGGCGCAGGCTTTCCTACACACATCAAATGGAAAGCGAGGGCAGAATCTTTCATCATCAATGCCGTGGAATGTGAGCCTTTGCTGTCCACAGACAAATATCTGATGAGGCATCGAGCAGAAGACCTCATTTCCGTTTGCTGCAGCGTGGCAGAAATGCTGCAGGCGAAAGAGACAGTTGTTGCCATCAAAGGGTCATACAGAGAAGAAATTGCGGCTCTTGAGAAAGCAATTAAAACTGCCTGCGCGAATATCAAGGTTCACCGGCTGCAGAGCTTTTATCCGGCAGGCGACGAGCAAGTGATTGTCTACGAGGTGACCGGCAAAAGAGTTCCCTGCGGAGGGATTCCCCTGGACGTGGGTGTGGTCGTATCCAACGTTGCAACGATGATTGCAGCCTTTGATGCCACAGAGGGGAAGCCGCTGATTGAAAAGTATATCACTGTGACAGGAGCAGTTCGCCGTCCGTCAATTATAAAAGCGCCTATAGGCACTGCGGTTTCTGAGTGTATCGAGGCTGCCTGCGGCGCATCCATAGACGATTACCTTGTTGTCATCGGCGGCCCGATGATGGGCAGAGAATTATCCTGTGAATCGGAAGACCGCAGAAGAGTGACAAAGACGACTTCTGGTATTTTGGTTCTCCCCAAAGGAGGGTTTATGGAAGGATACAAATCCGCATTCGATCTGCCTCTGATTCAGAAGAAGGCCAGGGCAGCCTGTATCCAATGCAGTTATTGCAGCATGCTCTGCCCAAGACATCTGCTGGGTCATCCGCTGAAGCCCCATCTCATCATGAGAACCATCGCTTTTACCGAAGACCTGGAGGAACTCTTTGCTGACAATGAAGTGGTTCAAAACGCTTCACTCTGCTCGCTCTGTGGGGTATGTACTGCTTATGCGTGTCCGATGGGACTGCAGCCCAGCAAAGTGAACAGCTTTTTAAAGGACGAAATGACTAAGCGAGGTTTCAGGCGTGGGACAAAGGAGACTGCGGTTCCGCAGGCAGACAGAGAGTGGAGAAAGATCCCTGCGGAGAGAATCAGCCATAGAATCGGAGTCGCTGATTACCAGGGACAGGTCAGTGAGCAAATTGTTGAACTAAGGCCGGAAGAAGCAGTGATTCAATTGAAGCAGGGACCTGGAAGGCTGCCGGAGCCAGTAGTCGCTGTTGGTGATGTCGTAGAAGCTGGCAGCCTCATCGCATCCATTCCAGACGGAGCCATGGGTTCGAATCTTCATGCCAGCATCAAAGGAACCGTAACAGAAATATCTGATGTAATTAGAATTAGGAGATTGAAATGAGTGCAATCGGATTTGTTGAACTGAATAGTATCGCAAGGGGTTATGAGGCTGCCGACGCCGCTTTGAAAACGTCTGATGTCCAGCTGGCTTCCTGTCATGCCGGCTGCCCGGGAAAGTTCTATTTCCTGTTTAAAGGAGACACGACTGCGGTAGAGGCTGCTGTGATAGCCGCAACGGCCATTGGCAGGGAAAATGTCGTGGACAGCACTGTGATAGCTAACGTTCATGAAGACGTTATCAAAGCAATGGCAATGGCGACCAGTGTGACTCTGGGCGGCGCCCTGGGCGTCATGGAATTCTTCAGTGTTACAGCCGCAATTTATGCTGCCGACGCTGCGGTCAAAACGGCAGATGTCAACCTGATTGAGCTTCGAACAGGTATCGGTATCGGCGGAAAATCTTATGTAACTCTGACAGGGACAGTTTCGGCTGTGGAAGCTGCCGTCAAAGCGGGGATTGCTGAGAAGAATGTAGAAGGCATGCTGGTTCACAGTGCTGTCATTTCGGGACCTGACAACGCGCTGCTGGAGTCCCTTTACTGACAGAAGGAGTTAGAGAAAATGGATTTTCAAGAAAAGCAGAGGATCATACAAGAGTTTGTGCCTGGGAAACAAGTAACACTGGCCCATTTGATTGCAAATCCAGAACCGCTGCTCTATAAAAAAATCGGCGTTGTTCTGGAGGACGGCGCCCTGGGCGTGCTAACCATCACACCCAGTGAAGGCGCCATTATTGCGGCGGATATTGCCACCAAGGCTGGAAATGTAGAACTGGTTTTTGTTGACAGGTTTTCGGGCTCTCTGGTAGTGTGCGGTGATATAACCAGTGTGGAAGCAGCGCTGCAGGGGGTTCTTGACGTTTTATGCCAGCAGATGGGATTTGCACAGACAAGAATTACGAGGACTTAAAGCGATGAAACGAATGATGATAATCGGTCCTGTGGCTGCGGGCAAAACCTCTTTGATACAAAGTCTCAAGGGAGAAAAACTGCACTATAGAAAGACACAAGCCATTGAGTTTGACGACAGAGTCATAGATACTCCCGGAGAATATATGGAAAATCGAGATTATTTATGCGCATTGACAGTGACAGCGTGTGACGCAGACGTGGTCATCTTTGTACAAGATGCATCTAGCGATGCATTGTGGTATTCTCCAGGTCAGGCATCTATGTTCAGCGCCAAAGTCATTGGCGTGGTTACGAAGATTGATGCGGCATCCAAAGCGCAGATCGGCCTTGCAAAAGAAGCATTGAAGATCGCCGGAGCAGAAAGCGTCATTGCAGTATCCAACGTGGATAGAAGGGGCATAGAAGAATTGCTTACTTGCTTAGGAAAAGAGGAAACGTATGAAATGTGCTGTGATACATAGACCGTCAGAGGCTGCATTATCTCTGATAGCGAGAAAGGTTCGTGACAAAGCCCTGCGAGATATAATTGAAAATGGACATGTAGAATCCATAGGGATCTGTCAGGGGACGGTGCTTGAAATCATTGTTGCCAGTGATGTGGCAGAAAAAACTGCTGACGTTTTCGCCGGCGAAATCGATGGCAGCTGTCCGCAGCATATGACTTGCCTTGCAGTAATCGGCAAAACCTCTGCTGTAGCGGCGGCGATGGACGCAATCAAAGCCATACAATTTTAGTTTGGAGAGGAGACGGATGAGTTATACGATAGGGCAATTAATAATCGGACAAAAGGCGGAATTTTCAAAGACAATCAGTGAATCAGACGTTTATCTGTTCGCCGGAGTGACGGGGGATACCAACCCAGCCCATCTGAATACGGAATATGCAAAAGCTACGGCATTTAAAGAACGAATCGCACACGGTATGCTTTCGGCCAGTCTGATTTCTACAGTGCTTGGAACGCAGCTTCCAGGCAGGGGAACCGTGTACCTGAGACAGGAACTGGCGTTTGTCAGCCCTGTTCATTTTGGAGATACAATTACGGCAATTGTAGAAGTGATAGAAAAAGATGAGAGGAGAAACAGGGTCACCTTAAGGACAACTTGCCTGAATCAAGATAGAACTGTGGTCGTAGACGGTAAGGCAATTGTGATTCCTCCTGAAATGAAAGAATAAATCTTCCTGAACTGATGGAATTTAGTGCGTTTCTGTGTTATTATAGTAAATAACTAAAGATTCCGATCTTTTCACAGAGGAGGAAGTGTGCAATATGTATTCCCGCAGTTTACACATCAAGATTTTCAGCCCAGATCTTCAATTAGAAACGCTGTTAAAAAGCGTTGACCTACCAACTGAATTTTGCTTTCAAATTGAGACTTGCACTGATTTTACAGAAGGAGAACCCTGCTGCGAAGATATCGTTTTTGTGGATGTCCCCTGTAAACCTCCACTCTCGGATTTTAGGACTGTAGGCGGCATATTGGTTGCTTGTGTTGATTCTGACCAGGTAGAGGCAGTGGGGGACGATTTGATGTTTGCGGACGAGGTATGGGAGAAACCCTATCGAAGCCGATTGTTTTCGCTGCGATTCCGCAAACTTTTAGAGATGGCACAATCTCGCTGGCGCAGCAGAGTCAATGAGATCTGCTTGGATACGCTCATTGAATGTATGCCGGATATGGTCTGGTTTAAAGATATAGCGGGCAGCCACGTAAAGGTAAACGACGTTTTTTGCCAGACTGTGGGAAAACCGAAAGAAGTCGTCACGGGCAGAGACCACTGTTTTATCTGGGATATATCAAAAGAAGAATTCGAAAAGGGCGAATTTGTCTGCAAAGAAACAGACGAATTTGTCATGCGTAAACGGCAAAAATGTTCTTCCACTGAAAAAGTGAGCAGCCAACACGGCATGCGCCAGTTCAATACCTACAAAGCGCCTGTCATTGATGACCGGGGTAACTTGCTTGG
The DNA here is from genome assembly GCF_900086585.1 of Emergencia timonensis. Lineage (GTDB taxonomy): Bacteria > Bacillota > Clostridia > Peptostreptococcales > Anaerovoracaceae > Senimuribacter > Senimuribacter timonensis. The sequence continues at coordinate 134,747 of NZ_FLKM01000007.1, read as the reverse complement.
AACTGTGGGAATCGGACATGATATTACCGCGCTGGAGAATATCAGCAACGAATTGGAGCTGATTCTGCGGAGCATGCCTTTTGCTATTTTGGTGTGGAATGAAGACGGAACCATCATCAACAGTAATGAAAAATTTGAGGAGTATTTTGGCATCAAGAAGAACGAAATCATCGGACAAAAATCCACTGTTTGGAGTAAGAACATCCTGAAGGATATCAAGGTGATGAATGATGCCGGTTATATGGAAGCAAAAGTATATTACGATGAATCAAAGGACAGTCTGCGCATCCTGGAAATCAACGAGGTGCCAATCCACGACGTCTTTTACAATGAGGCTGGCTGGCTGTGTATCTACCGTGACATCACAAAGGAAAGAGAACTGGAAGAGAAGATTATCAGAAGTTCTAACTCCGATTTTCTCACAGGCCTCAATAATCGACGGAGTTTTTATCAGTATATAAGGGAACGTAAGAATAATCGAAATTTGAGCTTGCTATACGCAGATTTGGATCAGTTTAAATATATAAACGATACATATGGCCATAAAGCTGGAGATGAAGCGCTGGTGATAACCTCTAATCTGCTGAAAGAATGTTTCCCAGAGGACTTTATTGCCCGCATTGGCGGCGATGAGTTTTTGATAACAAAGCTGGGCGATTTTACGGAAACAGAGCTGGCAGAGCAAGCTGCACATTTCCTCGAAAGAATGAGGCAGACCTTCTCTGGTTCAAAATGTTTTCAGACGCTGTCGGCCAGTATCGGGATTTCCAGTGCAGTCGGCTCGATTATAGATATTGATGAGTTGATTAGACAGAGCGACGCAGCCCTTTATGAAGCGAAGATCAGAGGACGTGCGCAATACTATTTTTACTCGGGGATGGCAGGTGAAGAAAACAGAAATGATAATGACTTAGGAAATTGACTTTTGTGTTATTGTCTGCAATGATGAACTGCACAGTCCAAGGGCAGTTTGCTGATAAACAATTAGCTGGATAAGGTACAGAGCGAAAGGTTCGTACTTTATCCAGTTTTTTATATCATAGGAAAAATCATTTTTTATTTATAAAGACGGAAAAAGTCATACAATATATGCGGAATCAAAGTTGCTTTTTTGTGTAAAATACTAGATATTGAACTTGCATTTTCGTGATAGGAATGATAATCTTGATGTGATTGAAAAGGAGACAATATGAAACATATAGAAGAAATGCTCGATTTTTTATACAAAAGTCCATCCTGCTTTCACGCGGTGGACGAAATAAAAAAACATCTAAAGAAAGCAGGGTATGAACAGCTTGACGAAAGTCAAAAGTGGAAGATTCATGCCGGCGGTAAATATTTTGTCATGAGAAATCACTCATCTATCATCGCCCTGGATTTGCCGGAAAATCCAGTAAGTGGCTATCGCATTATGGCAAGTCACAGCGACTCGCCTTGTTTCAAAATAAAAGAAAATCCTGAGATTGTAGTGGAAGATAAGTATGTGAAATTGAACGTAGAGAATTATGGAGGCATGATTTACAGCTCGTGGTATGACAGACCCCTTTCTGTTGCGGGGCGGATCATCTGTGATGATGGCCGCGGCGGACTTACGGAGCGGTTGGTCAATATTGACAGAGACCTTCTGATTATACCGAACCTGGCCATCCACATGGACCGGGAAGTCAACACAGGATATAAGTATAATCCGCAAAAAGATCTGCAGCCCATCTATGGAACTATTGCCTCGAAAGGAAGGTTCATGGAAGAAGTGGCGGAGGCGGCAGACACAAAAACAGACGTTATTCTAGGCCACGATTTATTCCTCTACCAAAGGGGGCGGGGAAGCGTACTTGGAGGCAGCAATGAGTTTTTGGCAGCTCCTAAGCTTGACGACTTGCAATGCGCCTTTTCCTCATTAAAAGGATTTACGGCAGCAAAGGAAAAAAAGCATATCTCCATCCTCTGTGTATTTGATAATGAAGAAACGGGAAGTGGAACCAAGCAAGGAGCTGCCTCCAGTTTCCTCTATGATACGCTGCAGCGAATCAATGAAGCGATGGGCAGATCTTACGAGGATTATCTCATCGACTTATCAGAAGGATTCATGGTCTCGGCAGACAATGCCCATGGACTGCATCCTAACCATCAGGAGAAAGCGGACCCGGTCAACAGGCCGGTCGTGGGCGGCGGTATCGTCATCAAGTTTAATGCCGCGCAGAAATACTGCACGGACGGCGCTTCTGCTGCATTCTTTCGACAGATTTGTAAAAAAGCGGGACTTAAAACACAGAACTTTACCAACCGATCTGATATTGCTGGCGGCTCTACTTTGGGAAACCTTTCGAACTTGATGGTTCCTATGAAAAGTGTAGACATCGGTTTGCCGCAGCTTGCCATGCATTCGGCCTGGGAAACGGCAGGTGTCAAGGATACAGAGGACATGATTGTTATGGCAGAACAATTTTTTAGGGAATAGGATATGATGAAATACGCACGAGACTTGCAGTAAAAGCATATACTGTTATTGCTTTTAAAGCAAACAGGAGGTTTTGCCATGGACCCTATTTCTCCATGTGTTTGTAGTACCAATTCTGGTATTATGGGGGTTTTCAGCGGTATGCACACGATTACTGGCTATCCAGTTGTCACAACTGAAATTGGTCAGATCGTGCCGGTTCTATTCGATCAGCAATCGCCGACACAAGGGAATTTTTCTTTTGAGCCAGGAAGTATTGAACTCGATCCCTATAGGATTACACCAGGAACATTGACAGTGTATGAAGCGGGCTACTACGAAGTCTATTATGATTTCAGCGGTGCGTCTGCTTCAGTTGCAGGCCAGTACGACACGGCTGTAACAGTCAATGGAACGCCGATTTTGAATTCCATCGCCCATATTACCATGGCGCCTGATAATTTATACGAGATATCCCGCAGAGCAGTGGTGCTGCTGAATGTTGGCGATAATTTACAGGTGACAGTGCAGGCGTTTACGCCAGGTCAGTTTATCATTGGCGGTAATACGTCGCAGCTGATCGTGCACAGGATTGGCACAGCAAGCACAGTAAAACTAATTTAAGTCTAAGATTAGAATTGCCGGTACTGAATACAGTGCCGGCATTTTTGACATCTTGTCTTCGTATTTAGCTGCTTTTATTTTAGAAATTTATTAAAAAAATTAAGAAAGGACTTGCATTATAAAAACGAATATCATATAATCAACTTTGTAAGTGTAAAAATACTTGATCTGGGGCATTAGCGCAGCTGGGAGCGCACCACACTGGCAGTGTGGGGGTCAGGGGTTCGAGCCCCCTATGCTCCATTAAACAAAATCGACAGACCGACAGGGTCTGTCGATTTTGTTTGTGTAAATAAGAAAGGGGGCTCGAACCCGAAAGGGCGCGAGAGTAAGCGAATGCTTCCAGTGGAAGGATTCGCAGCGAGCGGTGCGAACCGACTGAAAGAGGAGGTGAAGGACGGCAGATTGGAAACAATCTGCAAAGCCCCCTATGCTCCATTAAATAAAATCGACAGACCGATAGGGTCTGTCGATTTTGTTTGTGTAAATAAGAGAGGGGACTCGAACCCGAAAGGGCGCGAGAGTAAGCGAATGCTTCCAGTGGAAGGATTCGCAGCGAGCGGTGCGAACCGACTGATTATTTATAAACAAATCTAATTTTATGGATACTCCATCACCAGTTTTTGTCCTACAATTGTCCTGATGCGCTTTCAGTGCCTTTTGTATATCCGTAACAGAACCAGGAACTTCCTAATTGCAAGCCTGCAACTATCATGGTAATATGTAGAGAACAGAACGATTACCTAAGACTTTTTGAATAAGTATTACGCATCAAAGGAGGAAAGCAGATGGCATATTTTGCAGTCATTGACACAGAAACTAACTGGCATGATGAAGTAATGTCAATAGGAGTGGTTATTGCAGATTCCAATTCATTTGAACCTGTTTCTTCAAGGTACTACATCATAACACCTGAGTATAAGGCTGGAGGGATGTTCTCACACACCTTGTTTTTTAAAAATGAGAAAATGAACTTTGAATGTTCACGGAAAAATGCTATATACCATTTGAAAGGCTGCTTTGAAGAATATGGAGTTACTGACATTTTCGCCTACAATGCTACCTTTGACTATCGGCATCTGCCAGAGCTGTCATCTTTTGCTTGGTATGATATCATGAAGTTAGCTGCGTACAGGCAGCATAATCCGAAAATTTCAAAAGACTTTGATTGCTATGGTACAGGCCGACTAAAGCGGGGCTATGGGGTCGAAGCCATTTTGAGGTTACTTAGCGATGATGTGACATACTGTGAACAGCATAATGCGCTCACTGACGCATTGGATGAATTGAAAATAATGACGTTACTGCAACACAAACTCAATAAGTATGTGCAAATTTGACGGACAAGCCGTCATTCATATACTCAGCAAAACAGTAGGGCACAGCAAAATCCCCGCCACTTGGACGGGGATTCTGCCTGCGATATTTAGTATTTAATTAAGAAAGAACGTTCAAAAGTTTGTGCGTAACCTATCTCCTTTTGACAATATCAGTATAACGCCGCAGTGTGATGATTTTACGAAGAAGTTTGGGCGCTTCGGTGTAGATTAAGCGAATGCATATTTCTTATTAGGAGTACTATATTGGATATCGCAATTGCTACTATGTAGCCATATATATTAAGGGATGGAATACCCGTAAAAATAATGAGACAGATCAAAAGCAGCAGCTGTTGGAACAAAGAATTGCGGAAGGACTGTGCTTCTTGACCGATACTGATCATAAGACTTGTGGTCGTGCCGGTGACGTACAGCAGAGGGGCACAGAGGCCAGCCAGCCTGATCATCCAAGTCAAGTCATTTCTCTTATAGAAAAACATACCCATCTCATCAGCTAAAAACCAGAAAATGATTCCTGTGAGCATTCCGATAGCAAGAGCCGTCAACAGCGCTCTGTGAATCAATCTGTTTCCATGATAAGATTTTCCCGTAGCCATCATGGTAGATATCTTCGGCACGACGATGGAACAAGTGGAGGCTACTAAAATCATCGGATAGTTCATCAAAGGAAAAACCATGCCTTTGTACTTGCCCATCAGAGTCAAAGCTTCAGCGGCAGTGTAGCCGATGGAGCAAAGCCTCGATTTTACGATAACGGAGGAAAAAGCGTTGACGAATTCCATCAGGCACTGTGTCAGGCAAATTGGGGTGGCGCCTTTGATCAAAGGTTTTAATGTGCTGCCGACTAATTCAAATTTCATCTTTAGTGGGGGAACTTTCGGTTTTGTTTTCTTATAGTAAATCATCAGGAACAATACGCTCTGCATTTCGCCGATAGCGTAGCAGAGATAAATCAGCGTAACAGGAGGAAAAGACGTTTTGTTGAGACAGAATTTGATCAGGCAGTACAGAATGGGAAACCTGAGGATCTTTTCGCTGATATTGATGGCTGAGGGAACTTTGATCTTGGCTAGACCGAGAAAATGTCCTTTGACGATATTAGATATGGACATGAGAATCATCAGCGGACAAGTTGCCAGGATTGTATAGGTCAGTGAAGAATCTCCCAGAAACCAGGTCGCAATGGGTTTTGCCGTCAGAAAAACGACGCCCACCAGGAACAGGGACCACAAAAAACTGAATGCCGTGGAGATTTTGATGCTGACATCCATCTCTGCATAGTTTCGGAAATGCTGGTGTTTCGCCGATATTTTTGATATGGTGACCACCAACCCTTCGGTCATGAAGGAGAGGAACAGACAGTTGATCGGTGAGACCAGACTGAGCAGTCCCAAACCTTCTGCACCGAAAATTCGAGACAGATACATATTAAATATGAACTCGATCAGGCCGATGATCAAATTAGATACCGCCAGAACGATGATATTTTGCTTTACTTTTCCTAAGAACATATAAACACCATGCTTTTTCAATATGTTAATATGTATTAGGAAAGAGCTTGGTCTATTCTCTAATCTTCAAATTATTTGTCAGAGAAGAGTGGGGTGGAGAGATAGCGGTCCCCGCTGTCAGGCAGCAAGACCACAATATTCTTCCCTTCGTTTTCCGCCCGCTGGGCCAGCTGTAATGCCGCAAAGAGAGCTGCGCCAGAAGATATCCCAGCCAACAGACCTTCTGTCTGGCCTAGCAGTCTGCCGGTTGCAAAGGCGTCTTCGTTCTCGACTACAAAAATTTCATCGTAGATATCTGTATTGAGAACAGATGGGACAAAACCTGCGCCGATGCCCTGGATCTTGTGGGGACCGGCTGTGCCCTTTGAGAGCAGGGGAGAAGCTGCCGGCTCAACGGCGACGATTTTGATCTGCGGGTTCTTGGCTTTGAGGTATTCACCGACACCCGTAATGGTGCCACCGGTTCCGATTCCAGCGACAAAGATATCGACTTCTCCATCGGTATCCTGCCAGATTTCAGGTCCGGTCGTCTCTCTGTGCACCTTTGGATTTGCAGCGTTGTCGAACTGGCCGGGGATGAAGGCTCCAGGTATCTCTGCGGCCAGTTCTTCCGCCTTGGCGATGGCGCCTTTCATTCCTTTAGAACCATCCGTTAATACCAGTTCTGCGCCATAGGCTTTCATCAAAGCCCGCCTCTCGGCTGACATGGTTTCCGGCATGACGATGACTGCCTTGTAGCCCTTGGCTGCGGCCATGGCAGAAAGGCCGATTCCAGTGTTGCCGCTGGTCGGCTCTATAATCGTAGCGCCGGGTTTTAGGAAACCTTTGCTCTCAGCATCCTCAATCATGGCTTTGGCAATCCTGTCTTTGACGGAGCCGGCTGGATTGAGCATTTCCAGCTTCGCTATGACGGAGGCTTTTAGATGAAGCTCCTTTTCTATATTGGACAGCTGCAGCAGCGGTGTACCGCCTGCCAGCTGATCTGCTGATTGATAAATTCTTTTCATGATTATAATCTCCTTTTATAACATCGGAAATATCGTCTGCAAGACATATTCCTGTATATTTCAATAGATATATCTTATAAAGCACCGTCCATCTCCAGCGATTAGCGATATTTGGTTCCGCGATGCATTCACTTTACCGCATCAAAGCCTTGTGTTAGGTCGCAGATAATATCGTCGATGTGTTCCGTACCGACAGAGAGCCGGATCGTGGTCGGCTTGATGCCTGCTGCCAGCAGTTCTTCGCGGGAAAGCTGGGAATGGGTGGTGGACGCAGGATGAATGACCAGGGACTTCATGTCTGCTACGTTGGCGAGAAGAGAAAACAGCTTTAGGGATTCTGTAAACTTTTTCGCCTTCTCTTCGTCTCCCTTTAATTCAAAGGTAAAGATAGAGCCGCCGCCATTTGGGTAGTAGGCGTCATACAACTGTTTTTCCCTGCCTGCAGCCAGGGAAGGGTGGTGCACCTTTTCTACCAGCGGGTGTTTTGACAGAAAATCCACCACCTGCAGGGCATTGCTGACGTGACGTTCCACGCGGAGGGACAACGTCTCCAGTCCCTGCAGCAGCAGGAAAGAATTGAACGGCGACAAACAAGCGCCCGTATCTCTGAGCAAAGTAGTGCGGATTTTCATGACATAGGCCAGACTGCCGCAAGCATCGGTAAATTTGATGCCGTGGTAAGACGGGTTTGCCTGACTGAGTCCGGGAAACTTATCATTTGCGGACCAGTCAAAAGTTCCGCCGTCTACGATGACACCGCCCATAACCGTTCCATGACCGCCGATAAATTTGGTCGCTGAGTGGACGACGATATCAGCTCCGTGCTCTAATGGACGAAATAAATACGGCGTAGCAAAGGTATTATCTACGATGACCGGAATTCCGTTTTGATGAGCGATTCTCGACACTGCTTCCAAATCTATAATATCGGAGTTGGGATTGCCCAGTGATTCCAGATAAATGGCTTTGCTGTTTTCCCTGATGGCATGGGCAAAGTTATCGGGGTTGCTGCCATCTACGAAGGTAGTTGTGAGACCGCAGTCGGCCAGAGTGTTGGCGAAGAGATTGTAAGTCCCTCCGTACAGGCTGCCGGAGGATACGATGTGGTCGCCGGTTCTGGTAATGTTTTGTATTGCGTAGGTGATAGCTGCCGCGCCTGAGCTGACGGCCAAAGCTGCGCTGCCGCCTTCGAGAGCCGCAATCCTTTGCTCAAATACATCAGACGTCGGGTTCATGAGCCTGGAATAGATGTTGCCGCTTTCTGTCAGGTTGAATCTGCCAGCCGCCTGGACGGAATCCTTAAATACATAAGAAGTCGTCGCATAGATTGGAACCGCCCTTGCATCAGTAGCTGGATCAGGATTCTCCTGCCCTGCGTGAAGTTGTAATGTTTCAAATTGATATGTGTTCTTTGTCATGTTCGTCATCCTTTCCTATATTCCTACTAGATTAATAGGAATTATACTTCTAAAAACCTATCATGTCAATAGGAAAATAGAATTTGATAAAACTGTTTGTGAAAAGAGCAGAAGACAGACCGATAATGACCACGCTGATGAAGGACGCAAGGGGTATCATATGACATAATCATTGCCAGGGGTCTGTGAATGAAGCAAATCCTCCAATGTAATTCCTTCAAAGTAATCTTCTATCATTTTGTAGAAGTTTTCCCACATGGAAAGAGTTTTGCAAGAGGATATGCGGGGGCATTTGTTGGGATTGTCGTCAAGACAGGCGACAGGCGCCAGACTGCCTTCCGTCAATTTAAGGATGCTGCCCACAGTGTATTGAGCAGGCTCCCGTGTCAGCTTGTAGCCGCCGCCTTTGCCGCGGAGGCCTTCTAAAAAGTGCGCCTTTGTCAATGCGGAGATAATACTCTCCAAATATTTCTCGGAGATATCCTGCCGTGCGGCAATGTCCTTCAAGGGGATATAATTTCCCGTATTATTTTCAGCAAGGTCAATCATAACTCGAAGAGCATATCGGCCTTTTGTTGATATTTTCATCATATTTATCACCTCTCATGATTCAATGAACGCTCCCATGCGGCAACGCCGTTAGAACGCCGTTAGATGGTAGAACCATTATACCATGTGCATTCCTTTGAAAATACAATCGTGGCACATGATTCAATGGTTCTTTCCATGCGGCAACGCCGATAGAACGCCGTTAGATGGTAGAACCATTATACCATGTGCATTCCTTTGAAAATACAATCGTGGCACATGATTCAATGGTTCTTTCCGTGCGGCAACGCCGATAGAACGCCGTTAGATGGTAGAACCATTATACTACTAGTTTAGTAGGAAAACAATGGGGGCTAGGGAACTGATTACATACAGGCGTCGACAGCTTTCTTGTAAAGTTGCAACCCGACAGCCCGCAGTTCACTTGTCTCTTGAAAATGCTCTGCACATATTATGTGCGAAAGCTAGCTGCAGACGGTTAGAGACGAATCGTGAATAGGCTGTATCAGCAATAAAAATTTGCCCATAGAATTTTCTTGTGTTATAATAATTCCGCAATTAATGAAAGTAGTGAGATGGCAGGAACCATTGAATGGTACATATAAGAATTTCCAGATTAGGAGAGGAATTAAATGAACAACAATATATTAGAGCAAGCAAGGAAAACATACCAGCTTCTTTCAGGTGATGAGGCCTGCAGCGGACAGGCACAGCACGTGAAAATGCTGATTGATAAATTAGAAAATCAGGATGTTACCGTGTCGATGATAGGACAGTTTAAGCGGGGAAAAAGCACTCTGGCTAATGCGATTTTGGAAGATGATGTTTTGCCAGTGGGAATTGTGCCTGTTACTTCGGCGGTAACAAAAGTCGTCTACGGCAAACGGGCAGCAGAGGTCCATTACCAAAATGGAGTGGTGGAGCCTGTGGAATTTTCGCGCCTGTCAGAGTTCATCAGTGAGCAGGAGAATAGCAACAACAAGCTAGGCGTGGAGTCCGTTATTTTACATACTCCATCAAAGTTTCTAAAGAACGGGTTGACTTTTGTGGACACACCAGGAGTCGGCTCTTTTCATAAAAATAATACTGAGACGGCCTATCACTACATGAAAGAAAGTGATGCCGTAATTTTTCTTTTATCCGTAGACAGCCCAATTAATCAGATTGAAATCGACTTTTTACATAACACCAAAGAATTTGCCGGAAAATTTTATTTCGCTATTAACAAGACCGATATTGTGGACGACAACGACTTGACTGCATACGTGGACTACTGCAAAAAGTTGTTGTGCGAGATGATGGAAGTAGAAGAAATTACTATGTTTCCAGTCAGCGCAAAGAGCGGCAGAGGTGTGGAGGAATTGAAGAAATTCATTATCAAAGACTGCAAGAAATCTGCCAGAGAGATTTTGGAGGAATCCACAGAGAAAAAATTGAAAGACGCAATCACCAGCGCTTTGACACAGTTAGATTTTTACTGGAAAGCTATGAATATGGAGTATAAGGAACTGGATCAGCGTTTTGAGACCATATCAAAGACCGTCGACTCAATCAAAGAGAAGGCCGCTGGCTATGAGGCGGGTTTTGAAATTCACTTGAACGAGATGAAGCTACAACTGTCGGAAAAAGTGCTGACCTTATTTGGCATGGAATACCATTATGATATAACCCAGTTGCCAGCGGGATTGGTTACCATGGATAAAGGCGAGTTTTTAAGACAAGTGGAGATGCTTTGCGAGGATTTGATTGGTACCCTAAACCGGATTCTTCTTTATAGAGAAGAGAACGCTTATACCGTGGTTAGAAGAATCAATAATATCAATAAGCTGACTAGGCAGTTGAGAAAAATCAGGAACGAATTATAAGAGAATACGAAGTGTCAACCAGCAGAACGTTAAATGCAGGACGTTTGCTGGCGGGCACTTTTTGCTTGCATCAATTCTTAAGAATTCTTAAATTTCAGAGCATTCGTTGACGAGGGACTGTGGTAAAAGTATACTGAAAATATAGAGAACTGATATAATGGTTATATTGTTACTCGCTGACTTTAATACGGATTAAAACGATGGACAGAGAATGGCGAAAAAATTCGAGAAATTTTTAATGGATGTCACAAAACACTTTTCAGGTTTGTTCTATATAGTGAGAGGCCTGCCAGCTAAGGCGGGACATAGAGGTGGTAACTGCGATGAGTAAAAAAAACAAAAAAATATTAATTATGCTTTCGGTAGTGATAATGGTAATCGCTGTGCTTTTGATTATTTATCATGTGTCTCAAAAAGAAACGTATTTGTCAGATGACCCGCTATATGGATCTTTCACGATAGAAAATAAGCAGCCAGCGGATCCTATTTATCCAACGGATTTTTTGCTCTCTATTGATGTTGATACCAAACATGAGTCGCTGGTGAAATGCGCAAAGGAAAGCGATGTTGATATTTCAAAGGGATGTTGGGTTTACAGCTTTGATGAAAACAAGATATTCAGGGCAGAAAAAGAGGGAAACAAGCTGCATGCTTATGAGGATGGCAAAGTGATCGGCACTTTTAAGTATTCTTTCAACAAAATTCTGTGGATTCACTATGATGAGAAATACACAGCGAATTGGAGAGGAACGGAATTGGATTTGACGAGGGCTGTGCAGGGGTTTGTCTTTCCTTAAATGGAGGCCCATCGCATCAGATACATAAGCTGAGTAGATATCTGTTATGTAAATAAGATAAAACTGGAGGAAGGGCCGGTGGAAATTCTCCACCGGCCCTTCCTCCTTTGATTCGTTATTATAATTTCTAGGAGTTTATTAGATTACTAAGTTAGCTTAACCCAGCCTCGCGGAGCGTAACCTCAAGCTGTCTTCCTCGAAGCCTCGCAGAACGTAACCTCATGTTGTCTCTTCAAGACCTCGCAGCGCGCTAGCTAGCAATCTCGCAGTGCGCGGCCTAAGCAGTTTACGCACTAACGCTTTCTGCATTTTCTTCCGCAATAATCTTGTCGATTTCATCTACGATGCTCTCTTTGCCAAGAGCCTTCCAGATGATGGCGCCGACGACGCCGCCGACCAAACAAGGCACCAGCCAAGTCAGGCCGTACTGAGATAGCGGAATGGCGTTGAAGATATTGTCGATGAAAGCAGGGCCGGCTGGAATTAATCCATTGGCGATGGCCACGCTGTAAGCCTGGTAAAAGCCGACGATGATAGCCATCAGGACCGCGCCCTTCCATGCGCCATCGTTAGGGATGAACTTCTTGAAGACACCCAGAACGGTCAAGGCGATACACATCGGGAACAGCAGCATAAATAGCGGGCCGGACAGCTTGATGACGAAGCTTACGCCTGTAGATGCTACCAACATAATAGCCACAGCTAAAAGCAGAGCAGCCAGTTTATATGGAACCTTCTCTTTTGACAGCATAACCACCCAGTCTGCAGCAGTGGCAATCATGCCGGCTGCAGTGGTGAAGCAGGCAAAGATGATGGCCAGAGACAGTACGACGATACCGGTGTAGCCTGCCAGTTTTCTGATCAGACCTACTAGCAGTACGGTGTTGTCTGTGTCAGGAGCGAAGAGATCTGTTCCTGTGGAACCCAGGTAGCAGAGTCCTGCGTATACGATAAACAGGATGATGAAAGCTACCACGATGACGTTGAACAGAATCTTTTTCTGCTCTTTACCAGGCTTGTAGCCTTTTGAATTGAGCGTTGCGATGAAGATTCCGCCGCAGAGGATGCCCGTTCCCACGTCGCCGGTATTGATGGCAGTCAGGAAGGCATTGCTGAAGGAATTTTCGACTACGCCGCCTTTCGGACTGCCAATCGGATTGACGATGGTCAGTACGACAATGATCAACAGGCAGATCAAGAGAATCGGCGTAATGAATTTCCCGATATTGTCCATGACGCTGGACTTACTGCTGGCGAGCAAGAAAGAGATGCCAAAGAAGACCAGCAGAAATGCCCATTTTACGGCTGTGGACTGAATCGAAGGGAAGATGCCGCAGAGCCCGATTTCGTAAGCGACGCCGCCGCATCTTGGAATCGTTCCGAAGACCACGCCCAGGATTGCCACAGCCATGAAAGCCAGGTGCAGCTTTGCATGAGCGTGACGGCAGATATCTTCCAGATTTGTCCCCACGTTGCCGACGGCGGCTACCGCCAGCATTGGGAATAAAATACCAGATAAGGTCAGACCGATGATGGCTGGAAAGACTGATGAGCCAGATACCAATCCGATTTGAGGAGGGAATACCAAGTTGCCTGCGCCGAAGAAAACGGCAAACATGGCGAACCCTATTACTAAACTATCTTTAAAAACATTTTTCTTTGTATTCATATGTTAGTTCCTTTCATAGATCATTTCGCCAGAGATATAAGTTTTCTCTACGTTTACTTTATCAATTTCTTCAGGAGACACAGCCAGTATATCGTCACTCAATACGATAAAATCTGCATGATATCCAGGTTTTAATTCACCGACGCCTTGGAGTCCGGAAACCTTTGCTCCGCTCTTTGTATAGAGCTTGATGGCGGTTTCGATATCGACTTTCTGATCCTGACCGCAGTCTGTGCCGTCGTAAGCCTTTCTGGTTACGGCAGCTTTGATGCATGGGAACGGATCGGACGGCACTGCCCAAGAGGTAGCAGGCGCGTCTGTGGAGAAGCAGAGCAGAACACCCGCATCCAACATTTTCTTGACTGGATAGGTCGTCTTTGTTCTCTCTGGTCCCAGATTTGTAAGATAACTTTCTATTTCACAGTAGAGGAAGATCGGCTGCGTGGCAAATCCGAAGCCCTTTTCTACTGTTTTTGCAATCGCCTGATCGGACGGTTCCGTTACATGTTCTAAACGCAGATACGGCGTATCGTCGTCAGTCCATTTTTCTTCTATGTAAGCTCTATCTACAATTCTATCGATGGTCTGGCCGCCCATGGCATGCATGGAAAGCTGACAGCGGTTTTCTTTGCAGAAAGCAATGGCTGTTTCCATGACTTCATCGGAACAGACGGAGATGCCGTAATCATCAGTCGTTCCCAGATACGGTTCGTTCATCCAGGCTGTTCTGCCGGAAACGCTGCCGTCACCGATGATTTTCAGGCCGGCAGAATGAATCTGCTGATCCTTATTAAACTGTTCTTTTGTAATCTTAAAGCTGTCGTCACCCATAAAATTGTCCCACATATAGTAGATGCTCACCTTCTGCTTAAAGCCCTTTTCAACGGCTTTCGTATAGTAAACATAAGGGTCATTACTATCTAAAAGTCCCATGTCACTGATAGATGTGACACCTTGAGAGGACAACAGGTTGCCCAGATCCAGCAGCTGATCGATGGTCTGATCAAAGGTCAGATCAGGCATATAAGGCGTTACCAGGTTTCTGGCGTTTTCACGCAGCACGCCAGTCGGTTCCCCATTTTCATCGCGGTCGATTTTACCGCCCTGAGGGTCAGGGGTGTCTTTGGTGATGCCGGCTAGTTCTAAGGCTTTGCTGTTGACACATCTGATGTGTCCGCAGGTACGAATGATAGAAACCGGTGCGTCGCTGCAGCCTTCGTCCAGATCATACCTGTTTGGCGAACGTTTCTCTGCCAGCTTGCCTTCATCGTAGCCCCAGCCTTCAATCCATTGGTCAGCTGCCTGCTGCTCTCTGACTTCACGGATTCTGGCTGCCAGATCAGCGAGAGAGTTTACATTAGGAGGCAGAGCCGAAATTTTCTTACTGTAATCAGCAAGCATAATCGGGTGCATATGTGCATCAACGAAACCAGGTAAGACGCGTTTACCCTCTAAATCAATTTTTTCAGAATAATCAGCGGGCATTTCGGTTTCTTTGCCCACCCATGTAATAATACCGTTTTCCACTGCCATCGCGTCGGCGTATAAATTGTGATCGTCGGATGTAAATATTTTAGCATTTACATAGACCGTCTTTTTGTTTGCGCTCATGTTATTTTTCACGCTCCTTTCACACACGAAAGTATTGCAAGAGTTGTGCCATTTTCAGAATATTGGAAATGGTACTCATGCAGTCATTGCTCATGTTATAAAGTATGAAAATTTTTTAATTATATCAAAAAAATACCATTTCATCAAAAATTTTTATAAATATAAGTGCATAAAAATACCCGCATGACCAGACGGGATCAGTCCAGTTATGCAGGTACATTGCTGCTCTATATTGTAATTGTCAATTCATCTTTGCTGAGTGTTGCGCCTTTCTTGCCTACTACTAGGGAAGAGACGGCGTTGGCTGTTTTGATGGCCTCATATGGTGTGCGGCCCTTTGCCAGACAGGCCATGACAGTGCCAATATGGGAATCCCCTGCGCCAATGGTATCGACCACCTTCTCTGCTTTGACTGGCGGCACGTGAATAAACTCGTCTCCATCGTAGTAATAAGCGCCTTCGGCACCGTGAGTCACGATGACCATATTTTCCGTCAGAGCATACAGCGCCTTGGCTCCTTCTTCCAGTGTAGCTGCTCCAGTAAATCCGCAGAGCTCGTCCTCATTGAGATGTACAATAGGGTGCAGAGCAAAGATTCTATCTACCAAAGTCCGTTCGATGAAGCAGATACGCGGTCCTGGTGCAAAGAATAGCGGAATGCTGCTGTTTGCCTCGAGAAAGTCCACAATGGTGCCACCGGTTTTATCCTCAATTTCCAATCCGCAGATATAAATGCTGCTGACTTTTTCCATCTTAAGCGTATCAAACCATTCTTTATAAAAGAGATATTCGGCGCCGTGATCACAGACAAAGGTTCTTTCGCCGCCTTCTTCGACAAAGCAGTAGCAGCAGCCGTTGGCCTGATCAGGCGTCGGCATGGGGGACGCTAACCCCTTGGCTGCCAGTTGATTTCTGACAAAATCTCCGTAGAGTCCTGTACCGACAGGTGAAAACAGTCTGTAAGGAACCTCGAAGAGATGAATCATGTTGGAAACGTTGTATGCGCAGCCGCCTAGAGACATCTCCTGTGAAACGATGTTAACGTCTGCAGACGTGGTGGGCAGATGATCCAGATTGATGATGATGTCGGCTACGGTAGAACCGATGAGCAAAATTTTCTTCATTGATAATTACGACCTTTTCTTAAAGTGACTATCTAAATATACCATGTGCATACCTCCGAAAATGGAATTGCGGCACATGATTCAATGATTCCTACCTTATGACAAAGTCGGTAAGATTATGGAATTATTATACCATGACGATACCTTTGAAAACCCAATCGAACGTCATGATTCAATGATTCCAACCTTACGACAAAGCCGGTAAGATCATGGAATTATTATACCATGACGATACCTTTGAAAACCCAATCGAACGTCATGATTCAATGATTCCAACCTTACGACAAAGCCGGTAAGATCATGGAATTATTATACCATGACGATACCTTTGGAAACCCAATCGAACGTCATGATTCAATGATTCCTACCTTACGACAAAGTCGCTAAGATCATGGAATCATTATACCACCATCTGTCGAAATAGTCACTACCCGAAGGTCAAGGTTTTTGCCGCACGCTTCTGCCGCGCGCTTTACTGCCATTTCCAAGCCGCCGCAGCAAGGAACCTCCATGCGAGTTACGGTAACAGAGCAGATGTCGTTTTCACGAAAGAGTTCAGTCAGCTTATCGGCATAATCCACACTATCCAGCTTTGGACATCCGATCAAAGTGACGCGGCCTGCGATGAAATCCTGATGGAAAGCGGCGTAGGCATAAGCTGTACAGTCAGCGGCTATGAGAAGATCTGCGCCGTCAAAATATCCGGCTCTCGGCGGTGCCAGCTTGATTTGAACCGGCCAGTTTCCTAACTGTGACGGCATTTCCTGCTTGGACTCTGATACAGCTTGTGGATGCAGAGCCTTTGCCGCTGATCCGGGACAGCCGCAAGGCAGTTCTTGTGTCAGCGCTTTTGCTGCCATATTTGCCTTCACGGCCGCTTCGTCATAAGCGGCTGCTTCTCTCTCTACGAAGGTGATGGCGTCAGTTGGACAGGTTGGCAGGCAATCGCCCAGGCCGTCGCAGTAATCGTCCCGCAGCAGCGTTGCTTTACCGTTCACCATGCCGATGGCGCCTTCGTGACAGGCCGCTGCACATGCACCGCAGCCGTTGCATTTTTTTTCGTCTATGTGTATAATTCTTCTAATCATTTTTTGCCTCCTAAAGGGTTCTTCTTGACTTTTATAGCATGAGTATAATACAATAGAAAATATATTTCCGTTGCTTCTGCAACGTAGAGGAGAAAAAATGAAAAAAGTTTGCGATGCGATGAAAAAATCTGTCCTCTTTTGGGATATAAAGGAAGAAGACTTGGAACGAGTGATCAGCTGCTTTGATGTAAAGCTATCTCGTTATGACAGAGACGAATTCGTCATCCACCAGGGAGAGCGGGCCAAGGGTGTGGGTCTTGTCGTCAGCGGCCAGCTCCATATCATCAGAGAAGATTTTCTCGGTAACCGGGAGATTCTGACCGAGGTTGGAGCGGGAGATATCTTTGACGAGGTTTATGCCGTATTGGCGGACGAATACCAGAGTATCGCCGTAGTGGCAGTGCAACCGACGGAGGCTGCATTTTTTTCAATTGATAAGATGTTGACTACCTGCTCATCAAATTGTACTTTTCATAATATAATTATCAAGAATATGCTGCGTGTCATGGCGCAGAAGAATTTGATGCTGACTAGAAAAATGGCCCACCTGTCCAGGAAATCTATCAGAGAGAAACTGGTATCCTATCTCTCTGATGAGAGCAGCAGGCAGGGGAAACGGGAGATTAAAATTCCCTTTAACAGGCAGCAGCTGGCGGATTATCTGTCTGTAGAGAGAAGCGCTTTGTCGAGGGAACTTTCTAAGATGAAGGAGGAAGGGCTGATTGAATTTTATAAGAATCAATTTGTACTGTATCATGTAACTTAATGTAAAAGATGGGAGGAAGCGATTATGTCTCTTTTGACAGAAAAAGCCTTGGCAGCATCCCTTAAGAAGCTGCTGGAAAAGAAAACCTTGGATAAGATAACGGTAAAGGATATCACCGACGACTGCGGTGTGAACAGGCAGACCTTTTACTATCACTTTCACGATGTCTACGATTTGGTGGAGTGGATTTTTACAGAAGAAGCGAAGAAGTTCATGAACAGCTGTGTAGAAGGCAGGGACTGGAAAGAGAGCATAGAGGCGCTGATGGACCGACTGCTGGATGATAAATCTTTTATCATGAATACCTTTTACTCGGTAAATCGCAGACAGCTTGAGAAGTTCATGCAGAATCTGGCGAGACCGGCCATTGCTGACATTGCCCAGACCTTTGCAGAGGGCAAGCGCATCGAAAAACAAGATCTGGACTTCGTGGTCAACGTATTTACCTTTGGTCTTGTAGGCATCATTACAGAATGGGTTTCTGACGGCATGAATGAAGGCTATAAGGGTGATATCGACAAGTTCTTTTTGGTCATAGATGGAACGATGGAAGGGACTTTAGACAAGTTTGCGAAATAACGTTTATGCATCTGTAAGAATTTTATACAATCAAGTTGGCGTGTCACAAAATGTTGCACGTCTTTTTCTTTGTCTATTGAGGAAAAGCCAGCTTGCCTATATGATAAGATCGAAATATAGGGTAAAAATGAGGAGTTGGATGATATGAATGTTGGAAGTGAATTGAAGAAACTGGGACTAAAAGCGGCGTACAATTATCTTGACAGAGATCCTGAGACGAACATGCCTAAACTCATGGAATGGGTGGACAAATTCGTCAAAGAGGATGTGCTGACATTACAGCGGGAAGTATTTAGGAAAATCATTGCGGAAAAGAACAGCAACTGGTATCAGCTGCTGGCCAGCTTATGGCAGGACATAGACGGCGATGTCCGAAAGACGCTGTTCGAAAATCTTGTCATTAACGCTAACGCTCTGGCGGCGCTGCAGGCAAGGGAGTCTGAGGAAAAGTATCACTGCAATATTCCTTGGGCCGTGGCTTTCGATTTGGGAGAGACGGAAGAAGGGGCGAGCCTCTCCTTTGACCAGTTGGACAACATTATGGAGCAAGCCAAGGAACTGGGAACATTTATGTTTTTGCTGACGGGCAGGGAACCCCTGGAACGGAAAGAGGAAGTAATTGCCCTCTGCAATAAGCATACAGATTGTCAGTTCATGGTATTCACGAACGGCTTGGCAATTGACGAGGATTTTGCAGATCAGGCACTGCGGGTAAAAAACTTTATAGGGGCTATTCATGTGACGGGCCGAACAGAAGATCTGAGGCTGGACAGCATCTTTGCGCTTTTAAAGGCAAAAAAACTTCCTTACGGAGTTTACTGCACATACGACAAATCAGATGCAGAAGATTTTGCCCAGGAATCGTTCTTTGACGACATTATCAGCCGGGGTGCAAAATTTTGCTGGTTTTTCTCTTCGCTGAAAAGGGAGGAAGATAGGGTCTATGCTCTGACGAAAATGTACCGAGAGTTAAAGCCTCTGCTCACGATCAACTTTTGCAAGGATACCGTGATGACTGGAGGCTGTATTGCCGGCAGGTATTATTGCAGTCTCAGCGCTGACGGCCGAATTAAGCCCTGCAGTTTCTTGTCCTGTCCGGGGGTGGATCTGAAAGAGCAGTCCTTACTGAGTGCGTATCAGGCAGACTGCTTTATGGAATACTATAAAAGGAAACCGACATGCAGAGGAGTTTTTGAATGATCATTTTGTTCACAGTAATCGTGATTTTGCTTATAACATTATTTGTATGCGCCAACTTTTTATATAACCTGGCCCTAAACCCGTCCTTTGACAAAAGCAGGATCTTTAGGGATCAGGACGACGGGAAAGGGCACCCGGAAAATGTTTTAGATCAGGCAGAGGTAGAGACCGTATGGATTCGGTCTTTTGACGGCCACAGACTTCGAGGCTTAATGGCCAGACAAGAGGAGTCATCTGCCTGTTGGGTCATCGGTATTCACGGGTATACTGGCGGCGCGGAAGAGATGGGGTACAGGGCAGGAGAATTTTATAGGCGGGGATATCATGTGCTGTTTCCTGATAACAGGGGCCACGGAAAGAGCGAAGGAAAATACGTAGGCATGGGTTGGCACGACCGCTTCGATATCCTGAACTGGATTGCCTGGCTGAATGAACAATTTCCTGGATGCTCGATTATCCTCTATGGATTGTCCATGGGCGGAGCAGCCGTTATGATGACTGCGGGCGAAAAACTGCCGGACAACGTAAAGCTGATTATTGAAGACTGCGGATATTCCTCTGTAAAAGAGGAAATGGCCCACGAAGCGAAATATCTGTTCCATCTGCCTTATTTTCCAATGGTCAGTGCAGCCAGCCTGATTTGCAAAATCAGGGCAGGCTACACTTTTAAAGAAGCTTCTGCAGTCAAACAACTGGCTAAGGCAGAGCGGCCAATGCTCTTTATTCACGGTGGAA
This sequence comes from Emergencia timonensis, assembly GCF_900086585.1. Taxonomy (GTDB): domain Bacteria; phylum Bacillota; class Clostridia; order Peptostreptococcales; family Anaerovoracaceae; genus Senimuribacter; species Senimuribacter timonensis. The sequence continues at coordinate 114,427 of NZ_FLKM01000007.1, read as the reverse complement.
AGGACACCTTCGTTCCTACATCTATGCTGGATACTGTTTATGAGGCCGCCGCCTGTCCTAAAGAGAAGCTGCTGATTGAAGGGGCAGGTCATGCCGAGTCTTACATTGTGAACCCGCAGTTGTATTGGGACGCTGTCTTTGGTTTTATTGAGAAATATGGCGGGTAATTACGGTATCCAGCGGCACATAGTTAACAAGCTTCTGCTGAATCATCCGCTCCAAGAAAGAGACGGCGTTTGCCATGGGTTCGATAATACTGACGCAAATTTTCTCCTGCCGCAGACGTTCTCTCAGTGCGTCCACGATGTAAAACATGGCGGTGCAGCCCAGACAGATTGCAGTAACGCGATCTGCGTCCGCCATTTCGCGGCAGAGCTGCAGAAGCCGTTCTGTCACACTTTCCTGTTCCATTCTGATATCAGAAACGCCTAGATTCACTGGACGAATAGAGACGATATTAGCGGTGCCGCCCAGCCTAGCCTTACGTTCCTCACTGAGGATTCCAGCCTTATCCGTGGTGATGATACCGATCCGTTCTGCGATGACAGAGGCCGTGGATAGGGCAGATTGATAGGGACCGATTACAGGCAGGCGGCCAAGTTCACGGCAGGCATATACGCCGGGATCATCAAAACAATTGACGTAAATGCCGTCGAAGCTTTCGCCTGCCTGCAAGACCTCTTCTACGACCTGACAGCCGTTGAACATGCCCTGGAGATCACTTTCTATCGAAGGGAACCCTTTGGAAATCTGCCGAAACACGATGTTCGTGTCTGGACGGATATATTTTTTTAAATAACCTTCGATCTCTTTTTTCTTTTGCTCAAAATTCGCAGTCACAGGGATGAGAAACATGATTTTCATAGCGATGCCTCCCCTGATTAATCTAAAAATATATCACTTACATATTTCTGCATATCTATTTTTAAGATCTCTTCGATGCGTCGATAGGTGCTGCGGTAGCGGAGACCTTTGCCAAGAATCATTTTCTCCTTCGGTGCAGCAAAGACAATTACTTCCCGACCGTTTTCAATTTCTGCAGTAGACAAGATTCGGCCGTCGGCTGCGTCCACAGTTAGGAGCAAATCAGGGAAAGTATGTAATCTCGTTCTATCCCTTTCAAGGGCCATATATTCGTTGAAAAAATACATTTTGTAGTCGCTGCCGTCGGTACTGACTGTAAAGTGGCCGTTATCGAGAGCGTTTTCCGTATGCAGGGTATACTCTCTGACGATTCCACGGCAGAGGATAGTTCCGTCGACGAGAGGGCTTATTTTGTTCAGACTATCCGCCGGCGTGCTGCCGGATAGATAGGCTTCTCCCAATTGATAAGCTAAATCATAAGCACCTGTCGCTCCGGCTTCTTCCAGCCAAGTGAGTGATATTGGGTTTCTGGCTACAGCAATGGCACCGCCAGCTTTGGAGGCTGTATTGCGAATTAAATCAGAAGTAGCCTCAATGGTACCCATGGTTAATATTTCAATATAGGTGTTATCCTCTTTGCGCCCGCCGGCTCCGGCCTGAATTGTGTGATTCTCTCCCTTTTCAAGACCCAGGGAACCCATAATGCCAAAAGGATGTGCCCGTCCGTCGCAGGCTGAGTTGATTACAGGCAGGTTTAAAAGCGCAGCGGGAATAAACGGTTCAAAAGAAGAAGAACCGCCCATCTCACAGGGTATAAACCCGATGATATTTTGTTCCAATTGTGTTTGCATAAAGTGGAGAATTTTTTCATAGACGTCGTCTGCGTAAAAGGCGTTTTCTGAAGCAGGTGATCCCACACCGGAAATCGTCAGAACGACACCGTCTTTGTTAGAAATATCTGAAGCAGGCAGAATTTCTACCTGGCCCATCTGCAACGCTTTCGCAGCCGTATCCAGGCCTTCCTGGACATTTCCGCCTCCGCCGCCGCCGAGAATCAGACTGCCTGCGGCAATCTTTTGAATATCTGTAGAATTAATTATCATTTTCAGTACCTCCATTCATTTGATGAAAAGTACCGGAATTACACGCCAATAGTATAATTTGTGCAAGGAAAAAAGTCAATGGTAAAAAAAGAAGATTTGAAATTGTAAAAATATTGTTGACAAAGGTACGGATCGTATAATAAAATCATCTCAGTTAAAATATTAAATTCATAGCGTTTCTCTGAGACTTTGTACAGCTGTTACAGAAATGATGAAGGAGAAAGTTATGATGAACAAAGAAAATCTACAGAATGAGATTCTGTTAGAAGAGCAGAAAGAGTTGGATAGGCACAAGATCACCGCAGCGCAAATGCCAAAAGTCATAGAGCCGGTGGTTCTTATTGTGTCTATTGTTGTTTCTATCCTCGGCTGTATTGTGGGTCTGCAGGTGCAGGTACACACGGGTACGACGCCGGACACATCTATCGTAGGCGCGATCTTTGCAATTCTGGTCGCTCAGATTCCCTTGAGATGGCTGAAAAGTTTTAAAAACATACACAGACAGAATTTAGTACAGACCTCAATCTCAGGTGCAACCTTTGCATCGGCTAACTGCATGTTTCTCACAATGGGTATTCCTGTCATAATGGGCTGGCCGCAGCTGATGGTGCCGATGCTCATCGGTGCAACCTTGGCTACGATTGTGGACGCGACTATTTTGTACAAATCCTTTGGTTCCCCCATGTTCCCAGCAGAAGGCGCATGGCCTCCGGGCATTGCAGTCGCTGAGTCCATCTACGCTATGGCGGATAAGGGAAAGAGAGCAGTGCTGTTGCTCGTCGGCGCGGTATTCGGCTGGGGCGGTGCAATGATTGGTATTCCTATGGATCTGGTCGGTGTCGTCTGGGTTGGCAGTCTGGTGGCAATGGGATCTTTTGGCGTTGGCTCTCTGATAAAAGGGCTTCTCTCCACCAATGAATTCAGCCTCACCTTTGCTGGCCATACGGCTAATTTTGCAACGGATCTCTTTGGTTCAGACTTCTCTTTTGCTGACAGCGTCTCTTTTTCCTATCTGGGACACGGCGCTATGATTGGCGCAGGCATCATTTCATTACTGCAGTGTGCCAAAATCCTGTTCAGAAAGGAAGGAAAGGGGACTTCCGCTGCAGCACAATTTGGGACAAGTCTCAGTGATATGAAAGGCGCCTTAGGAAAAGGATTTATCGCGTATCTAGTCATTGCGCTGGGTCTTGCAGTTGCTACGGGGCTGTATTATGAGATGGGCGTGGGCATGTTTATCGCGTGGGTGGTCTTTGCTGCAGTTGCGGCGTTGATTTCAGAACTGATCGTCGGTGTTTCAGCTATGCACTCGGGATGGTTTCCGGGCTTTGCCACGGCTCTCTTATTTCTGATTATCGGCATGATGATCGGTTTTCCAACGTTGCCCTTAGCTATTTTGGCTGGCTTCACGGCCTCCACCGGACCGGCATTTTCTGACATGGGCAACGACTTAAAGGCAGGCTGGATTCTGCGGGGCAAGGGCGCCGACATGGAACTGGAAAAGGTGGGCAGAAGACAGCAATATTTTGCAGAACTGCTGGGTTTCGGTGTTGCCTTCGTCATGGTAGCAATTTTTGCAAAGAGCTACTTTAGTCAAGGTATGTTTGCACCGATTAACTTTGTATACCAGTCGACCATAGAAGCTGGTTCCACCATTGAAGTCATGAAATGGCTGGCGATTTGGGCTGTTCCCGGCGCCCTGATTCAGTTGATCGGAGGGAATCACCAGGCAGGCATTCTCTTTGCTACTGGATTTTTAGTAGGCTGGACAGAGGCGGGCGTTGTCATTCTGATTGCCATATTGATCAGATGGCTGATCGTCAGGAAGAATCCGGAGAGAGACAGCATTTTTGCCATCCTCGGCGCCGGCGCCTTGGTGGGCTGTGCACTGCGCGATTTCTCTAGCTCTATGCTGGGCTTGTTTAAAAAATAGAGGCAATAAATTATGAAGTGAAAAGTGACCGTATTATATTAGCAGCATAATATGGTCATTTTTTTGTGGAGAAAGGTTTGTAATGATGGTAAAATATATATGAAGTGAATTTGAATTTGAATAAGAGGAAATACTAGCAGGAGGACTATTAAATGGCTACAAGAGAGGTAGGCTTTATTATGACAGAAGAATATAAAGCTTGGATAGATGATATTAAAAATCGAATAAGACAAAGCCAGATAAAAGCATCCGTTAGAATCAATTATGAACTCTTGGACTTATACTGGGAATTGGGAAGAGATATAGTAAACAAACAGCAAAATGCGGAATGGGGAGATTCATTCATCGCCATGATGAGCAAGGATTTACAGAAAACTTTTCCTGGAATGTCGGGATTTTCTCAGCAGAATTTAAGAAGTATTCGTTATTGGTATCAGTTCTATCATAACTGTTCAAATGACTTACAAGCTGTAAGCAAATTAAAAACCATTGAAAACATGGTGAAAAGTATACCTTGGGGACATAACCAGCGAATTATGTACAAATGCAAGTCGATAGATGAAGCGTTATTTTATGTGCAAAAAACAATGGACAACAATTAGAGCAGAAGTGTTTTAGAACATCAGATTGATAGCGATTTATATGGAAGCCAAGGAAAAGCAATTACCAACTTTCAAGTAAAATTACCACGGCCACAATCAGATTTAGCAGAGCAGACTCTGAAAGACCCTTACAATTTTGACTTTCTTACCTTGAAGGAAGAGTATAACGAAAGAGAGCTAGAAGATGCCTTGATAAGCCAGATTACGCAATTTCTTCTTGAGCTTGGAACGGGGTTTTCTTATGTAGGCAGACAAGTACATATAAAAGTAGGTGAAAGCGACTTTTATATCGACTTACTGTTTTATCATGTGCGGTTACATTGCTATATAGTCGTAGAATTAAAGACAGAAAAATTTAAACCTGAATTTGCAGGGAAACTTAATTTTTATGTAACTGCAGTTAACAAAAATATGAAAATGAAACAGGATAACCAAACGATAGGCATTTTAATTTGTAAAGATAAAGATGATGTTGTTGCAGAGTATGCGTTGGATGATATGCCACAGCCTATAGGAATCGCCCAGTATGGCCTGACAAAAATATTGAGAGAAGAATTTAAAAGCAGTTTGCCGACAATTGAGGAAATCGAAAACGAACTATCTGAATAGAAACATGTTTGATAACAAAGCCGAGAAAGGTGTATGAGACAAGAGCCTCATCTACACCAATTCCTTGATCTTCAATATCTTGTACAGAAAATAAATAGACTGATTGAAATCTAAAGAGCTTTTGCCGTATGGTATGAGCTCTTTTATTTTATTCAGTCGGTATCTCACTGTATTTTCGTGGATATGCAGTTGTTTACCGGTTTTAACATGGTCGAGGCTGCATTCCACAAAGCATTTAATTGTTGCCAGCAGCTCTGACTTGTATTTTTTGTCATATTCATTAATTGGCTTGATTAGACTGCGGTAATACTCTTCTAAGTCGGGATGGGAGACCAGCTTCATCAATAATTTGCTGATGCCGACATCTCTATAGTAAACGATACCGTTGATGTCATGGGTGCCGGATAAGGAGGCAGTGCTGCACTGCGCAATGGCTTCGTCTAAGTGCGTCAGCGGCAGAGAGTCGCTGATACCGATAATTGCATTGGGCAGCATTCTGCGAATGAACTGAATCGTATCTTCAGTCAAATCCGTTTGAATCGCCATCTTGGAGGTATTATAGGAGCGGACGATGATCATGCCGTTTTTGTATTGGCAGGCAAAAGAGGTTTTGTAGGTGCGTATTTTGTTTAGCAGATGCAGTCCGTTGGAAATCTCTGCAGCTTTGTTGTTAGACAGATCCGTGTTCATACAGAAGAAGGCTGTCACTCGGTTGTGAAAGTTAGGATTTAATTGACCGATAATTTCCTGTTTTCTATCCTCATAACAATGCGGCAGCATCATCTCATGAAGGAGATTTTCGTGCAGCTCTGACTCCTGATAGGATAGCTTTAACTCCATGATGCTGGAAATAATCAAGGCGTAAGGTGTATTTTTGTCGATGAAAATTACAGGCACCTGGTTTTTGTCTGCAATTTCATAGGCGCTGGACGGAAGGGCGGATAGATATTCATCAATGATACAGACTGCCGATACTTTTAAATCGACGAAATGCTGCATCAGAGAATCGACGTAAAGCGCGTTGCCGACACCATAATACATAGAAGTGAGATAGAAGTTTTGTCCATAGTTTACCGGCGTTGATTCTGGATCTGTCTCATCGTAGTAGTTATCCAACACATTTACATAGGATACAATGTTGGAGAGACCGCTTTGGCCGGCTTTCAACTCCGCATTGGCCATGATGGGCAGGTTGAGAATGTCCAGAACAGTGATATCTTTCATAATCATACTCCCTTTCGTTTCTTTCTTTCATTTTACATGATTCTCTGCGAGATGCAATAATAAAACTATAGGAACATATAAAAAAATGTAAAAATAACTATATGACCATACAATAGTGAGCCGGGCTGCCTTTTGCTAGAATAAAGAAAAACACCGGAATTACACAAACTGGGAAAGGAGCAGCAAAGACAAATCGACGAAAACGCGAATTGATATTTTAACGAATAAACTAAAAAGGCAGGAAATTGATTATGGTATTCAAACAAATGATTGAAGTTTATGATCTTTTAGACGACATCAACGCCAGTGGCAAAAGAGTAGCGGATTATCTGTACAGCATCAAAGATGATGCGGAAATAGAAGTCAAAGCGATTTATGGAGATAAAGGCAAAACGGATTTAATTAAAATAACGATTCCGGGCACAAATGGACGGAGACAAGGCGGCGACGCACCGACCCTTGGCCTGATCGGCAGATTGGGCGGACTGGGCGCCCGTCCTGAGCGAATCGGCTTTGTGTCCGACGGCGACGGCGCTTTGACAGTGCTTACCGCTGCTGCAAAACTTTTGGATATGCAGAAAAAGGGGGACGCCTTAGATGGCGACGTAGTGGTAGTGACGCATATCTGCGGCGATGCACCGACGGAACCTCATGAACCTGTGGACTTCATGGACTCTCCGATCAGTATGCAGCAGTGCAATGACGCAGAAGTCTGTCAGGAGATGGAGGCGATTTTGACCGTAGATACGACAAAAGGGAACCGAGTCATCAATACCATGGGATTTGCCATCTCTCCCACGGTAAAAGAGGGCTATATTCTGCGTACCAGCGAGGATTTGCTGGATTTGATGGAGATGACCACAGGGAAACTGCCTTTTGTGTTTCCTATCACGACGCAGGATATCACGCCTTATGGCAACGATCTATATCATCTGAACAGTGTTCTGCAGCCGGCCGTTGCAACCAATGCGCCTGTAGTCGGGGTTGCAATAACGACAGAAGTGCCAGTGCCGGGCTGCGGTACAGGCGCGACCCACGGGGCGGATGTGGATATGACAGTAAGGTTTGTTCTGGAAGCGGCCAAAGCTTATGGCCGAAAACAGTGCAGCTTCTACGATGAAAAAGAATTTGAACATCTAGTAAAGCTTTATGGCAAAATGAACCATCTGCAGACGATGGGAGAAGCGTGATGAAACGAATCGGACTCATTACCATCGGTCAGTCGCCCAGGCTTGATATCCTAAGCGATATTGAGTCCGTCTTTGACGAGGATGCGGAACTTCTACAACGCGGCGCCTTGGATAAGCTGACGCAGGCTGAACTTGCTGCCCTCACACCCAATGAAGGTGAGACTGTATTGGTTTCCTGTCTGAGAGACGGAACCGCTGTCACAATGGCAGAAGAGAGAGTCATCGGCCTATTACAGACTTGTATTGCAGAACTGGAAAGCGAAGGCGTTGCCTGCATTCTGTTTCTATGTACAGGTGATTTCAAAGACAGGCTCACTGCAAAAGTGCCGCTGATTTACCCCAACAGAATATTGACAGGGTTACTACCGGCGCTCTGTGAAGATCATAAACTCATCGTAATGGTACCAGATCAGGAACAAGCCGCAGACGCAGTGGCGCAGTGGGAAAGTCTGGGCCTAGAGACGCAGGTTGTTCCGATCTCCCCTTATGAGGGAAGCCAAGAGGATTTCTGCACGGCAGCAGAAAGCATCAAAGAGTCGGAAGGAAGCTATGTGCTGCTGGACTGCATGGGTTATACCAGTAAAATGAAACATCTCGTCGAGTCTATTTCTGGTAAAATCGTTATACTGCCCAGAACTTTGTCTGCTTCCATCGTTCAAGTGTTAATATCTTAGAGGAGATTGCAGATCATGATAGGATTAATTGAAATCGCAAAAAATGTTCTTTTAGATTGTATGAATCTAAAGAAAGAGGAAACCCTGCTGGTCATTACAGACACGCTGAAATATCATATTGGAGAGGCTTTCTACGAAGCGGGCTTGGAGTTGGGATGTGAGTCTCTGCTGATGGCCATGAGAGTGAGGTCGGTATCGGGAGAGGAACCGCCTGCAGCAGTGGCAAAGGCCATGTTAGAAGCGGATGTCATCGTCTGCCCTACGGAAGAATCTCTGACGCATACTGATGCGAAAATCGCAGCTGCGGCAAGAGGCGCTAGAATCGGTACGATGCCCGGTATTACAGAAGAAATGTTTACCCAAGGAGCAATTACAGCTGACTTTAAAGAAGTTGAGAGGAGAACCCTGGTTTTGACGGAGATGCTTTCTAAGGCCGATGAGGCGGTCATTGAAAAGGATGGTCTTGTGATGAAGCTGAACTTGCGCGGCAGAAAAGGTGTCGCCAGCACCGGGGTGTATAAGGAAGCTGGCACCAGCGGCAATCTGCCGTCAGGTGAGGCCTACATTGCACCAGTGGAAAACGGCGTCAGCGGAGAAACCGTGATAGACGGTTCCATGGTTGGCATCGGCACGCTTCGTACGCCTTTGAAAGCAGTTGTGCAAAATGGTCAGCTGCAGTGTATTGAGGGAGAAGGAACGGAAAATTTAGAAATCCTCTTTGAGAAGCCGCAGAATGGAATCGTAGCAGAGCTTGGCATCGGCACCAATGAAAAAGCGCTGCTCTGTGGTAACACGCTGGAAGATGAGAAGGTCTACGGCACAGTGCATATCGCCTTTGGAACCAATACATCTTTTGGCGGTGAAAATAAGGCGGACTGTCACATGGATGGAATTATCTTAAAGCCGACGCTGTATCTGGACGGTCAACTAGTCATCAGGGAAGGCGAATTTGTCCTTTGTTAATAGAATGCAGATCAGAAGAAAAGCGGCCAGTCATGAAAGACCGGCCGCTTTTATCATCCTTGTCTAGTTATCAAGCAGCTCTTCAAGAATAGCTACAGCGTCTTCAATGCAGCCATTGCAGCTTCTGAGAACTTCACCGCCGTCCATACCTTTGATTTCACGGCAGATGGTGGATTGATTCATCTCCAGGAACTTATTAGTGGCTTCCTTCATCAGCTTATAGGACTGGCTCTTTGACTTGGGCTTGTCTAGGTTGCCATCGGACTGTTTCATGCCGATGACCATGGCCATGCCGGATACTGCGCCGCAGGTACTAAAGGTTCCCATGCCGCCGCCGAAGGCCTCTGAAAGCTTGAATGCGGTCTGAACATCTATTCCCAGGTCTTCACAGAATGGGCAGACGACCGACTGGGCACAGTTATAACCTTTTCCGTGCAGTTCTACTGCTTGTTCTTTTTTATTCATATATTTCACCTCTATTTTACAATAAATTTTGGATTCTTTACATATACATTAGCATCCTTTACGATGGTCTCTGGCTTTGATTCCAGAACCTCCGGATTGCTCAGGTATCTTTTGAACTCCTTAAAACAGCGGCCAAAATAGTAACCGCTTTCGATTCTTTCGTCAGTTGTGACTTTGACAGGAATTACCTTTCGTTCTTCAATCACTTCGCCGATTTTGAACAGCTTTTTCTGTGGCTGCCCCATGGCGATAAAAAGCCCAGTCGTTCCAAAATCGTATACGTGATGATATACGGCGTTCAATCTGATAGACGCCAGGTTGGTGATAAAAAGAGAGGTGTGGAAGGGACTTCCGTCAATCACAGCAAAGGGCAGAGAAAAATGCTTGTCCCACCATTTGAGGAGACTGACCGTAAAACGTATCAGAAAAGGCACTTTCATGACCTTGCGAAGAAGTTTGTCCATTGAACTGGTCGTTCCGTCGGAACGATTGATCTGAATGGCTTCTGTCACCTTTCTGTTTACCTCAAAGATATCGTCATCCAAATTAAAATAAACTTTTGCTACAGTTTCCTCTCCGCTGTTTCCGTTGGATTTTAGGGTTACAAAGGAAACGCAGAAATGATTTCTGGCAAAGATTCTCTTGTTTACCACAAAGCGATTCAGGTTCGGGTTCTGGGACACCAGCCTGAGATAGGCTGCCACCATCACGCTCATATGATTCATTTTGATCCCCCTGCTGCGACACTTGTTTATATAGCTCTGTATTGAGTCCAAATCGAGATCCAGGTCGATGTAATTGGTCGCGTCATACCGTTTTGTCATAATATGGGGTATGATTTCATACATCGGATCGCAATTCTTTAGCCTATATCCGTCTGTTCTATTCATTACTATCTCCAATCGCTAATCTGCCTGCAATTATACTATAAAAAGGTTGTTTAATCAAGAAATCAACGTTATAATTAATATATTATTAATCTTTTCACGTTTTTTATAGGATGACAAATATGGAATACAAAATTTACAAAGAGGACGATTTTCGCGTATCCAACTGGATGGGCGGGAAGACGACGCAACTGGCTATATTTCCAGAAACTGCAAAGTATCTGGAACGTAATTTTATCTGGCGTTTAAGCTCGGCGACCTGTGAAAAAGAGGAGTCCGATTTTTCGAAGCTAGCGGAATTTGATCGGGTTCTGATGGTGCTGCAAGGGGATGTAGTGCTGGCTCACCAGGACGTGCGAGTAGCCAGATTGGGAGAACTGGAACAGGACAGCTTTGACGGCGGATACAGCACCAAAAGCTTTGGCAAAATTACTGATTATAACTTGATTTTGGCTAAAGGAAATAAAGGATTTCTCGATGTCATCACTCCTGGCCCCAATAGTCAGACACCGGAGCTGGAGTCTTATCCGGAATATGAGCAGTTCACGCAAGGCTATTATTGCCGCGATGGGTTTGCCACAATTACCATTGACGGCGAGACGATGATGCTGACGCCGGGACAGCAGCTGGTTATAAACTGTGAAAACGGCAAAGCTCCCGCGCTGTCGGTCATGGGCGAAGGCCATCTGGTCAGAGCGCAGATTTTCTATAATTATCATCAGGAGGAGATGGGGCCGACGATCATACCAAAAGAAAAAGCCTGCTTTGACGATTATAAGGCGTGTATCTTTTTGGCCAACACCCAGTTCAGAGGGGCCAGTTTTATTTTTAAAAAGCTAAAGAGCCAGTGGTATGACGAGGAGTTGACTGCATCGATTAATAAAATCGAAAAATTATACCTGACATTCTTTATCGGCACATTTGGTTTTGCGGCTTTAGCTGTTTATGGGCTGGAACGTTTTACTGGCATAGAATGGGTTCTTTCGATTGTCGGCTGGTTTCTGATTGATATTTTCCTCATTTCACCGTCACTGTATTTGGCTGTGGTGCCAAAGCCGGTGAGGAAGCATATTAAGGATATCAACAATCTGACACCTTATGAACAAAGGGTCTTGGAGAAGCAGCTGGCGACCAACGAGCGCCTGGAAAAATTACTAAAGAAATACAAGAACTCCGGCAGATATCAGTATGACGAAGATGGAAATTCAGTGGAGTATCCATATAAAAAAGAATAAAAAAGGCACTGGAGTTTTATTGGCATGGGATGTCAAGAGCTCCAGTGCTTTCAATTATGGGTCTTTTTTATAACATAGGTGCGACGCAATCTTATACACTCGTTTTTTATTATGTAAGAAATATGGATGAAATCGATATTGACGGAATATCAAAGAACGTACCTTGCAAAGCGTCGCCCCTTGTGGGCGACATGTGGAAATAGGAATCTTTGATTCCGTCATTTCCACGTTTTTTATTCTACGAAAACTGCCGTAATGTTTTTGGCAGGGTCTCCTTTATGCTGGACCACACTCAGCTCCCATCCCAAATTCCTGACGGTAGTGTACACGTCGATACCCAGGGCATATAGAGGCGGTCTGACTTTTTTTGGAGCTGCACATTGGCCGCATGCGTCAAAAGCGCAGATTTCGCAGTTCTCACACTCTGTTGCGCCAAAGGCAAAGTGGCAGCCGGCCAGGAAAGCAGCGCTTTCCAGCTCCAGCGTGATCTGCTGTCCCGCTTTCAGGTTATCTGTGCAGAGAATGATTCCCCAATTGTAGTTTTTCATGATGTCTGCATAGACTAGAGAGTTTGCTACATCTTGTTTTGTCGGGCAGTAGGGCATACCGCCAGGACATCCAAAAAGGCATTTTAGAAAGGTTCTCTGATCAAAGACAATCTGATCCAGGGTAAAAATCTCTGCCCTCAAAGCGCCCTTCTCTATTGCCAGCTGGCGTAATTGGTGTTTTAACGTTTCATTCAATTTGCCTTCCTCCTTCATTTCTATGATTTTAGCTTGTTATTATTCTATCACAAGATAAACGCTATAGGGTAATGCTGGATTTATATAGCGTGATATAGAATAAAACTATATCTGAGACGATGACGAAACTAGATGCGCCGTGCGTAGCCTTCCAGCGCACGGCGGAATTCTCTGCCTAGCTCTGTAGGAACCGCATCTTTATGGGTAATGGTACCCACCTGCATTTTTTCATCAACATTTAGAGGTAAAGAGATAATATCATCTCCGTGCAAATACTTCGGAAAAACGCCGGAAGAGAAGTTATAGCCGTTGAGTCCGATCATAAAATTGACCACGGCTGCGCGGTCACTGACGCGGATATTCTTTTTTACGGATTTAAAACTGAGAATTTCTTCTGAAAAATAGAATGCATTATTCTGGCCCTGGCTGAGTGAAATCCTTGGGTATTCTTGCAAATCCGCCAATTCGATGATCTGCTTTCCTGCCAGGGGGTGATGACGCCACAAGAAGACATGGGGTCTGACGCAGAATAGCTCAGAAAAAATTAAATTGCTTTCAGATAGAATTTTTCTGATAACACTTTCATTGTAATTGGATAGGTAGATGATTCCCATCTCGCTGAACAAGGTCTTCACATTTTCGATGACTTCATGGGTAGTGGTTTCATATAAGGCGAAGTCATATTCTTCTTGGCCGAATTCACTGACGAATTCTACAAAAGCGTTGGAGACAAACGGATAGTGTTGTGTAGATACGCAAAAATGCTGTTTTGCGTGTCGTCCGCTGATAAATTTGGCTTCCAGCAAATCCGTCTGCGTCAGAACTTGACGGGCATAACTGAGAAACTCAGCGCCTTTGCTGGTAATCGAAACGCCCCGGTTATGACGAATAAAAATCGTTGTTTGGATTTCCTTCTCTAATTCCATAATGGCACTGGAAAGACTGGGCTGTGAAATGTATAATTCCTTTGCAGCTTCATTGATGGAACCTTTTTCTGCAACTTTGACGGCATATTTCAATTGCTGTAATGTCATGATGTTCTCCTGTACTCGAGCCTTTAAAAAGGAACTCTGCCAGCAGGCAGAGTTCCTGAAATAATAACATTATTTAATCGTTACTTTCTTGCTGACCGTCTTGCCGTAAACTTTTTCGCCAATCACATAGGTGTAAGGTCTTACGCTGACAGTGTATTTGCCCTTAGACAATTTCTTCGTGGTAAAGGTCTTACCTGGTTTAGACAGTGAAGATACAGTCTTGCCTTTGGAGTTAGTTACTTTATAGTAGAATCCATATGCTTTGCTGTTGCCGTTGATCTTAACGGTGATCTTTTTTGTCTTAGTGGACGCCTTTGCCGAAGTAATCTTGGTCGTGCGGGCGAGGGCTGCTTTATATTCCTTGATAGGGGCTTTGTCAGAAGCAGTAAGCACTTTGATCCTGCCTTCAGTCTTTGCATACTGCTGGCCGATGGTTCCGCCTAGCTTTTCGATATATTTCTGGATAACCTCAGTGTCAACCAGCGATTCCTTAGTGACTTCTTTGCAGCCGTCGAACATGGTGAATCCGTCGCCCTGCTGGGTGAGGATGTAAGTCGTGGATGCAACGGTGTAAGTTTTCTTAGGGTCGATTGGCACGCCGCCTACTTTGACGTTGACGACTCTTCTCGCACCGGCAACCTTGACGAACATTTTATTTTCATCAATTACTACAGTTGAAGGAACGGTGGTGTCGATTTCGTAGCTGATGCCGGATACCTGCAAGAATCCAGCTACTTCATCTGGTATGTTTGTGGCGCCAAGTTCTAAAGCGTCTAAAACTTGCTGACCGGTTGCTTCGATGACGCCACACATGTTGCCCCAAGGATGGAGGGCGATGATATCGCCGTAGGTCACGTCTCCGGCCTTGATATCTGCACGGACTCCGCCGCCCTGAACGATTCCGATGTCTGCGCCTCCGATGATGCGGTAAGCGTCAGCACAGAAGTTGCCCATGTTGGTTTCCTGGTTTCTGACAGCGCGCTTGCCTTCAGCATCTAAGGTGGTTAAGAGGACTTCAGAAGTGCCTACCTTTTTAGAAGAAACTGCCTCGATTTTGTCTTTTACTTCTTTAATCAAAGACGCAGTCTTTTCATCTTTTTCTGCATAGTCTGTAACCAGACTAGTTGAGATTTTACCGTCTGCTGTGATGATCAATTCACCGATAGCAGCCAGCTTGGTTCCAGTCTGAGACAAAGTGACTTCTTTGCCATCCTTGTCTTTTACGGCTTCACTAGCTACAGTGCTGTGGGAGTGGCCGTCGATAAATGCATTGAGGCCGGTGGTGTTAGCGATGACTTCCCTGGAAGTCCAAGGCTTGCTCTGGTCGTCGATTCCCATATGTCCGAGAGCGATGACGTAGTCAGCGCCTTCTGCCTTTGCTGCATCGATGGCGTTCTGAACAGCTTTATAGAGCTTCTTGCCTGTCTTGTCGTTACAGAAGTCGTAGATATAATTGCCTTTTTCATCCTGGAAGAAAGCCGGCGTAGATTTTGTGATGGATTCCGGTGTGCTGATACCTACGAAAGCGACCTTCTTTCCGCCTAATTCTTTGATAACGTATGGATCAAAGACTGTCTTGTTTGCTTTGGTATCCGTGAAGTTGGAACTGATGTATTTAGCGTTGGATTTTTTTGTCAGTGCTAAAAATTGATCCATACCAAAGTCGAACTCGTGATTCCCTGGTATTGCTACGTCGTAGCCGACCTGATTCATGATGTCGACGATGTAGTCACCTTTGGAGAGAGCGCCTGCCAGGTCTCCCTGGATGGCATCGCCTGCGTCAACAAGGACGACATTTTTCGTCTCTTTCAGCTTGTCTGCCTTGTAAGCGGCGAGACCGGCATAACCGATACTGTCGTCGATTCCGCAATGAACATCGTTGGTATAGAGAACCACGATGTCATCAGATTTTGCGTTTGCGGCAAAGACCATGGACGGCATCATAGCTGCGACCAGGCATACTGCCAACAGAATCGTCAAAAGTTTTTTCTTCTTTCTCATAATTCGCCTCCTTAATGGTACTGGTCCCGATTTGCGGAGTAAATCGAAGGACAGACCTTATGCTTTAGCGCCCCGCGAACAAAGAGAGCGGAAGGGCGCTAGTCGTATAATGGTACTGGTCCCGATTTGCGGAGTAAATCGAAGGACAGACCTTATGCTTTAGCGCCCCGCGAACAAAGAGAGCGGAAGGGCGCTAGTCGTATAATGGTACTGGTCCCGATTTGCGGAGTAAATCGAAGGACAGACCTTATGCTTTAGCGCCCCGCGAACAAAGAGAGCGGAAGGGCGCTAGTCGTATAATGGTACTGGTCCCGATTTGCGGAGTAAATCGAAGGACAGACCTTATTAAAGAAATAAGTAGTTTATTTATGTAAAGCATCCAGGAATGCTTTTACATCGTCTTCTGTCGTCCCCCATGAGGTTACAAGTCTGATAGGAATCATGCCGTCCTTTTCTGGCGCCCATTCATAAAAGAAGAAATTCTCTTCCAGTTCCTTCACTTTTGCAGCGGGAAGAATAGGGAAGATCTGGTTCGTATGGGAGTTGCCCAGGAATCCATAGCCGGCTTTTTCGATGCCTTCGCGAAGCATCTTTGCCATAGCGTTGGAATGTGCAGCCATCTGGAAGTAGATGCTGTCCTCACCGCCTTTGAGCAGAGCTTCAAACTGTACGCCGATGAGACGTCCCTTTGCCAGCATGCCGCAGTGCTGTTTGATAACCCATCTGTAATGATCGCTGATCGCCTTGTTAAAAATAATTACAGCTTCCCCAAGCAAAGCGCCATTTTTTGTTCCGCCTATATAAAATGCGTCTACTAATTGTGCAATGTCTTTGATTGTCAGATCGCTGTCCTCACAAGTCAATGCGGTCCCTAGTCTTGCACCGTCCATGTAGAGATACATGTCGTGCTCTTTGCAGCATCTGCTCAGTGCTTCTAACTCTGCCTTTGTATAAATCGTACCCAGCTCAGTGGTATGAGAGATAGAGGCCATCTTTGGAATCACAGTGTGATCGTCTTCAAACTCGTCCCATGCTGCCTCGATATGTTCTGGTGTCAGTTTGCCGTCTTCGGCATCGTAGTACATGATTTTGTGTCCGGCTGCTTCTACACCACCGCATTCATGGGTGCAGATATGGGCCGATTTTGGCGCTACAACTGCCTCATAGGAACGCAGAGCAGCTGTGATGGTGATGATATTCGACGGTGTGCCGCCCACCATCATATATACTTCGCAATCCTGTCTGCCGATTAAATCCTTAATCATCTGTGCAGCGTGTTCGCTGTGTGAATCCAGGGCGTAACCGTCAGTGTGTTCTAAATTGGTGTCAATTAACGCCTGAAGAACATCCGGGTGTGCACCCTGGCTATAGTCACTTCTAAAATAAATCATTGTAATCTTCCTCCTCTAATCTGTCAGATAGATATATTATAGAATAGTTTTCAGAACAATTCATCTACTTTTATCTTTTTTTGCAAAGAAATTTGTGTATTTTAGAGGCAAGAAAATTTGCTAAGGCAAGAAACCTTGCCTTTTTATGGCGCAAGATTTCTTGCGTGGACTGAATCATTACCTGTATGACGGCTGATTTTCAATGTTCCTTAGATTGGCACGATGTTTGCTCATTAATCTAGTGAAACGTTTCAATATCAAAAAGAAGATGGAGGAAGATCAATGTGTAAAGGATATGATGAAAATTTACTCACAAAGTTCAAAGAGGTGGCAGAGCGTGAGCATCTGCTGCCGATGAAAGTTTCGGACTTTTACAAGAAGAAGGTTGATGAGGAGGTTGCGGCTATCGGGATTGGAGGACCGCTATACAAATGTGTATATCCCACGGAGGAGAAGCTGACTTTGTTTGGTCCAGGCGAAGTGGAAGACTTTGTACAGGAGTACAATCACTACCCGGTGCCGGGAAATACGGATATCGTCAGACAATATCCAAACAGACTGCTTTTTATGACTACGGAAACGTGTGTCTGTAATTGTGCCTATTGCTTCAGAACAATCAAGCTGGCCGAATCAGGAGATATTACACAGCGGATCAGGAATAGCTTGGACTTGCTGATTGAGTATTTAAAAGGACAGCCTGAAATTGAAGAGGTCATTCTTTCTGGCGGCGATGCCTCTCTCGTTCCGGTATCTGTTCTGAGAGAGATTTTTACAAGAGTTCGGGAGCTTGGAATTCCACATTTGAGACTGCACACGAGAGCCATCGTGTACAATCCGGAGGTCATCACAGATGAGCTCATCGCATTGCTGGCAGAATTTGATGTGCGCCTTGTTTTTCATATCATGCATCCCTATGAAATTTGTGATGTAATTAGGAACAAAGTCGAGCAGATTAGGAAGGCGAATATCAGAATGTACAACCAGCATCCGCTCCTTGCCGGCATCAACGACGATCCCGAAGTGCTAAAAATCCTATATACGGAGCTTGATAACATGAGAATCAGGCAGATGAGTGCATTTACACCGGATATTATCGCTTACAGCGCTTCTTTCCGTATTCCATATCAGAGAATTTGCGAGATTTTTGACCACCTCAATTACCATTCATCTGGCTGGGTAAACGCGATCAGATTAGTCGGAGCGATTCCTCCAGGAAAAGCGAGACGATATAATATTACAAAATGGGATGAGGAGAAAGACATTATTACGTTTGAGATCAACGGTGTGCCTTTTGAATATGTGGATTTCCCGGAGGAACTATATAAGAAGTCCGAGAAAACAACCTTATTATGGAGAACGTATAAGTAATGCTGAAGGCTGCCATAGCAGCGCCAACACAGAATTTTTTGTGTGCTGCTATGGCATATACGAAAGAAAGGGAGTAACCCATGAATATTGAAAAAAACAATGAGATCAAACCGACTGCAGCCAAGTGGTATCATGCGGTCTTTGTAGTCGTCTGCATGCTGGCATTAATGGTGGTCGGTGTCGGCCTTTGGGGGCAGGACCCACACATTATGATATTCCTGACGATTATTATAGAAATGATCATCGGTCTTCTTTGTGGACGCAAATGGAAAGATTTGATTGGCGCTTTTGTTGGACAAGTAAGTCAGTGCATTGAGGCGATTTTTATCTTGTGTCTGGTGGGCATGCTAATCGGCGCCATGGTCTGGTCAGGAACCATTGCTTCCATCGTCTATTATGGGCTGCATATGTTGACGCCAAAAACGTTTCTTCCTGTGGGCGCACTGATTCTTGCAGTCGTAGGTCTTGCAACCGGCTCTTCGTGGACGGCAATCGGTACAGTCGGCGTCGCCTTTATGGCAGTCGGTCAGGGACTGGGGATCAGTCCTGCGGTCATCGCCGGCTTATGCATTTCAGGCGGTTATTTGGGAGACAAATTCTCCCCCTTGTCAGATTCGACTAATCTTGCAGCGGCAACGGCACAGACACCTTTGTTCAGACATGTGCGGGCAATGGCGACGACCACATTCCCCAGCTTTGCAATCGCACTGGTGATATGGACTGTTATGGGACTTTTTGCAGATGGTACTTATGACACTTCTCTGCCAGATGAAATCTGTAATACAATTATGGGATATTACGACTACATCAGTCCGGTACTATTGCTGCCAGTAGTCATTATTATCATTGTTTGCGTTCTGCAGGTTCCTGCAGAAGCAGGCTTGGCAGCCGGCATTTTTTCTTCATTAATTCTCGCTATGATATTTCAAGGAGCCAGCTTGAACGATTGCATCACTGCGATGCATTTCGGCTACGAAGGAGAGTCGGGTAATGAAATTGTGGACTATCTGATCAATCGCGGTGGTATGGATTCTATGATGTGGACAATCAATCTGATCATCCTGGCCGTGGGCTTTGGCGGTATATTCGTGGAGTGCGGCTTTGTCGAAGCTTTATTTGGAAGTCTGATCAAAAAGGTAAGAACTCCGAGTCAGCTTGTTTTACTTACGCTTGTCTCATCTATTTTCTGCGATTTCCTCCTTGCTGACCAATACCTGGCAATCGTCATTCCAGGCACCATGTACAAAGAGAAGTACGATGAACTAGGATTGGACAGGAGTTTCTTATCCAGGACGCTGGAGGATGCGGGGACGCTGTGGAGTCCGTTATGTCCGTGGAACGCATGTGGCGTATATTGTACAGCAACGCTGGGTATGGGACCTCTTGTATATGGACCTTGGGCGTTCATGAATTTAATCAATCCAATTTATGCCGTAGTCACATCCTATCTTGGAATTGGTGTGAAATACGCAGACGGAACAAGTGCGTGGTCTCGACAAAAGTCCGAAAAATAGACTACGTAAAATATTGCCCTTGGCCCAGCGCTTAGGGCAATATTATTTTCTTTTCCCATATGATATGATGTTTCTGCATTTTATACTGCAAAGCCTGTCTTGTCAGGCCTAATTTTTTTGCAGCTGCGGTGATGTTCTCACTTTTTTGCAGGGTGTTTAAGATGATTGTCTTCTCATAGTCATTGAGATGGTTTTGGAGAGAAAACGCAGACTGTCCCAAATCCGGCATCACAGAGGGCAGATTTAATTCTTCCAGCGTACTTTTTCTAGGCAGGATGCGCGCAGGAAGCTCCTGCAATGTAATATATTTGCCAGTGGTCATATTGACGGCGTATTCTATGGAATTTCTCAGTTCACGAATATTTCCAGGCCAGTCATTATTGACTAAGGCGTTTTTGGCAAGGCTGGTGAGGCCTTCGATATTTTTGTCCATCTGCTGGCTATAGTAATGGATATAGTGGTCGATGATAGGCAGAATATCCTCGGGCCGTTCTCGTAACGGAGGAATATGGATATCAATCACATCGAGGCGATAATACAGATCCTGCCTTAATAGACCAGTGCTTACGGCATCCTCCGGGTTCATGTTCATGGCTGCGATAAAACGCACATTGACTTCAACTTCCTTTTCGCTTCCAATGGGACGGAATTTCTGCTGCTCGATCACTTTTAACAGTTTTGGCTGTAGTGAAATATCCATGGAGTTCAGTTCATCTAAAAAGAGTGTGCCGCCATCGGCCATTTCTAGAAGGCCTTTTTTGTCTTCTGCTCCAGTAAAACTGCCTTTTTTCGTACCGAAAAGCAGGCTTTCAAACAGAGAAGCCGGAAGCGCAGAACAGTTCACGGATACAAAAGAGCCTTTGTTCCTGCTGGCAATATGGAGGCTTTCTGCGATGAGTTCTTTGCCTGTTCCGGTTTCACCCCAAATCATCGCGCAAGAAGAACTGGAAGACAGCTTGAGGATGTCTTTTTTGATTGCCTGCATCGTTGGATTTTCTGTGATGATATCGTCAACGGTATATAATTTCTTCCGGCTGTTGAGACTGCCGCTGTCTTTTACGTCAGAGGATTTTTTGTGCGGGATGTGGTTCTTTGAAATTAATATTGAGAATTCGATGCTTCCGATAGGGGTTCCGCTCTCTGAGGTAATGGGGAAAGAGGAATTGACGAAAGAATAATGATTCCCATACATATCTATGAGGTTCTGCTTTTCATTGATAATGGGACGGTTCGTGCGCATCACGCGAAAGTGCGTGCTGGTTTCCTTCGTCAGACTGGGATACACATCCAGGATATGCTTCCCGATATAATTATCTTTCGAGAGACAGGCAAGGGCGTGGTCATAAGTGGCAGAATACTCCACATATCCATCTGCATCAATCATCAAAACGGAATCTGGCTTGTCAAATAATTCGTTGATGTATTTGCTGTAATTTTCAAGCATGACGATGGTTCCTTTCGTGTAAATGGCATCTGTCTGATAATGCTATTATAGAATAGCTTTCAGAACAATTCATCTATTTTTTTCATTTTTTGTCTGAGCTAACTGTAATGTGCAAGATCAGATAACAAAAAAATGCGAGTGCAGAAAGCGGTTTTACCCGTCATTCTGTAAAAACAAGTCGAAAACTTAAAGATTTTAAGTGCAGTCACAATAAAGATACACGTCGCAACAAAGTTTCAACGGTTACAGTCATCGGCATCAGGTGTACAGCCTTTGCGGCAAGAAAAATTTTAGGTGATTTTAGCATTTTTTGATGAAATGGGGGTTAAAACGAGGCGAGCAGAGGTAATTCTACTGGACATTTGCACCAAAAGCGAGTATAATATTTCAGTAATATTATTTAAAAATGCGCAGAACATATAGAAATAAGGAAGATGGCGAGTTTCGGGGTCTTAGATATCCTACTCACTGAAAACGCCTGTGACCTTATTTCTTTTTCGTTTTTGCGCTTTTGTTTTTTGCACAGCGAAGATAGAAGGGAGAAGGATTATGAAAAAATACATCTTTGTTACAGGCGGCGTGGTATCGGGTCTCGGCAAGGGAATTACGGCAGCGTCGCTGGGACGGCTGCTCAAAGCCAGGGGGCTGAAGGTGGCGGCACAGAAATTGGATCCGTATATCAACATCGATCCGGGCACTATGAGTCCTTACCAGCACGGGGAAGTCTTTGTCACCGAGGACGGAGCGGAGACAGACCTTGACCTGGGGCACTACGAGAGATTCATCGATGAAAACCTGAACAGATTCAGCAATCTGACCACAGGAAAGGTCTATTGGAACGTACTCAACAAGGAGCGCAACGGAGAGTACCTGGGCAGTACAGTGCAGGTGATTCCCCATATCACCAACGAAATCAAATCCTTCATATATAATGTAGGAGAGACTTCGGAGGCGGACGTTATCATTACGGAAATCGGCGGTACTGTGGGCGATATCGAGAGCCAGCCCTTCCTGGAAGCCATCAGACAGGTATCCTTGGAAGTGGGAAAAGAAAACTGCCTTTTCATCCACGTCTGCCTGGTGCCCTATCTGCAGAGTTCGGGCGAGCACAAGTCCAAGCCGGTGCAGCATTCCGTCAAAGAATTGCAGGCTGTGGGAATTTCGCCCGACATCATCGTCCTTCGCGTGGATGAACCGGTGGATCAGGACATCATCGACAAAATCTCCCTGTTCTGCAATGTCAAAAAGGACTGCGTCATTACGAACCTGACAATGCCAGTGCTCTATGAAGCGCCCATGATGCTGGAAAAGTCCAACCTGAGCTGGATCGTCTGCCGGGAACTTTCCATCAATGCCGGCCCTTGCGATATGCAGGAGTGGACAGATATGCTGGCGCGCATTGCCAGCCGCCACCGCAAAGTGACCATCGGCATGGTGGGTAAATATGTGAAGCTCCACGATGCATACCTCTCTGTGGCTGAAGCGCTGCGCCATGGCGGCTACGAAAATGATACAAAGGTAGAAATCAAATGGATCGAAGCAGAGGAATTGACAGAGGGAAGTGCTGACAGCCTGCTGAGAGATGTGGACGGAATCCTGGTTCCCGGCGGTTTTGGCGACAGGGGTATCGAGGGAAAGATTCTAGCAGCAAAATTTGCCAGAGAACACGATATTCCATACCTGGGAATCTGCCTGGGCATGCAGACGGCGGTCATCGAGTTTGCGAGAAATGCAGCTGGCATTGAAGATGCCCATTCGGGAGAGTTTGTACCGAATGGTAGAAATCGGGTCATTGATCTGATGGCTGATCAGCAGGGAAATCTGCCTAAAGGAGGTACCATGAGGCTGGGAGCCTATCCGTGCAGAGTCAAAGAGGGCACACTGCTGGCAAAAGCCTATGGAAAAGAAGAAATCCAGGAAAGGCACAGGCATCGTTATGAATTCAACAACGCTTATAGAGAAAAGCTGGAGGCGGCAGGATTGGTAATCTCGGGAACTTCTCCTGACGGAAGACTGGTAGAAGCCGTTGAAATTCCGGATCAAAGATTCTTTGCAGCCGTACAATATCATCCAGAGTTTAAGTCCAGACCAAATAATGCACACCCCCTATTTCGGGAATTCATCAAAGCCAGCTTGCAGAGATAATCACTGCAAATTAAAAGAGGTGGTCACGCCGACAATCCTTGTCAGCGCAGCTACCTCTTTTTTTCTATTCGTCCTCTTTAATATGATTATATTTTTCTCTGGTCGCAAGACCACCGCGTATATGTCTTTCTGCTTTGTTGACATCAAGTACTGACTTTACCTGTGCGGCAAGCGAAGGACTTATTTCCTGCAGTCTTTCCGTGACGTCTTTGTGCACTGTACTTTTGCTGACCTTGAATCTCTTTGCAGCGGCTCTGACAGTTGAATTCGTTGTAACTATGTATTCAGCCAGCGCAAGTACTCTCTCTTCTATGTAATCCTTCATATTAAACACCGCTCCTTAAACTCAAGTTAGAACCAATATATGCAGCAGAATGACGGGATATGCAAAGGAATCATCATTTCGTCGTGATTTTCGTTGGTAAGATTTTTACAGAATTAAGCAAAATTTTTAGGTGCCTATCAGTGGATATTGCCAGCCGTCTGAAAATTTGGTATGCTTGACCTAGTCTAATAGATTAAGTCTAATTGGAGGTATTTTGAAGTACATATTGATAGATTGTGACAATACGATGGGTATCCCTCATTGTGATATAGATGATGCTCTGGCGATTTTGTATATCTTAGGTCATCCAGAAGCAAATTGCGTTGGCATCACTGCCACCTATGGAAACAATTCCACGGACAAAGTCTATGAATGTACGGCAAACCTCCTGCGCAATTTGCATTTTACAGATATTCCTCTGATCAAAGGGGAAAAAGATGCCCTGTCGAGAAGCAGTCGGGCAGGCGCCTTTTTGAATCATCAGGCGGATCAATATGGCGGCAGTCTCAGTATCCTGGCTACAGGGTCTTTGACCAATCTGCTTGCAGCGTACGAGCTGGACCCTTATTTCTTTGACAAAGTGTCGGAAATCGTTTTGATGGGAGGCATTACGCAGCCGCTCATGGTCAACGGCAGAAAAATGGATGAGTTGAATTTTTCCTGTGACCCGAGAGCGGCGGAAGTTGTTTTGACCAAAGGGCGTAACGTATCGGTCGTCACGGGTAATCAATGTATAGATGCCTATTTTTATCGAAAAGACTACGACCGACTGCTGCACCAAAATCCAAAACTCGGACGTTATCTCGCGCAGCAGACAGCGTATTGGTTTGCCTATTACGAAAAGAACTATGGAATGGACGGCTTTATCGCTTGGGACGTCATCGCGGCAATCTATATGATGGAGGAGGGGTTATATGACCCAGGTTGCCAGAGGTGTCAGGTTAGTGAAAAAAATCTGCGCCAAGGCTGGCTGCCTGCCTGTGAAACTTGCGGCACTAAGTTAAAGTTTCCCATCATAAAAAGTTGGGATGCAGTCAAAACAGAAATGATAAATAAATGGATCAATATTGGAGGAAATCATGTTAATCAAAAGTGACAAACTAAAGGGAATACTGGAAAGAGCTTATGAAGGAAAGGCACCGACTAGGGAGGAGTGCGTCTACCTGTTGGAGTTTGAAGAGACTTCCATGGAAAGCTCGATGATCAGAGCCGTTTCCAATGACATCATACGCCGAAACAGTGAGAATTCGGCCATTATTCTGGGGCAGATCGGCGTGGATATTACCAAATGTCCTGGCGGCTGCAAATTCTGCACCTTTGGTGAGGACCATACGGCCATGGTGGAGAAACGACTGACTGATGAGGAGCTGAGACAAAAAGTAAAGGAATTTGTGCAGATGGGAGATTTATATGGACTGTATCTGATGATGATGCACGATTATGAACTGCCAGTTCTGCTAAACGCTATAAATATTTCCAAAGAGTTGTCGCCTAAGACGACGCAGATTTGGGTCAACATCGGAGATACCGATCTGGACACCTTTAAAGAATTGAAGAAAGCTGGTGTCACCGGCGTATATCATGTCTGCAGAATTAACGAAGGCGTGGATACGAAGCTGAAGCCGGAGGATAGGATTGCTACCATGGATAATGCCTTAGAAGCAGATCTTGAGCTCTACACCTGCCTGGAACCAATTGGACCGGAGCATACGCCGCAGATGTTGGTAGATAACATGTTTATCGGAATTGAAAGAGGCATCTATCAGCATGCAGCTATGAGAAGAGTAGCCGTACCGGGCTCGCCGCTGGCGAAATACGGCCAGATCAGCAATCTCCGTCTGGCACAGATTGTGGCAGTGGTTGGACTGGCTTCTTTCATGGTGCCGACCATGGCCTATCTGGGCATTCACGAACCAAATGAGCTGAGTTATGCGTCTGGTTCCAATATTATCACCGCAGAAAGCGGCTGTAATCCGAGAGATACCAATAATGATACCGCAAAGGGCAGAGGCATGGACATGAATGACTGCCGTAAGATGCTCTGGGAATGTGGCTTTGATTATCTGCGCAGAGGCGATGAATCCAAAATTGCCCTCACAAAGGAATACGTAGATCAATGTTTCACAAATCAAAGCGAGAACTAAAATACACGACAAATCTCATCAAATCAGAGAGTTGAGAGATGAAAGCGTAAGGTCTCCCCAGCAATTTGTTTTACAAATTGGGGCGAGTACCATTAAGAAAGGAAACGAACGATGAAAAAGAAATTACTGGCAATCTGCTTGGTTCTGCTGATGGTTTTCACCTTTGCAGCTTGTGGACCTGACAAAGAAAATGGAGTTTCTGCTGAACTGACCTCCTATGAAGAGGCACTGGAGGCGGCAAAGGGTACTACAGTTACTTTCTACGGCTGGGGCGGAGACGAAGTACTCAACAAGTGGATCGATCAATCCCTGGCCAAGACACTGAAGGACGAATACGATATCACCCTGGAACGAGTGCCGATGAATATCGAGGATATTCTCGCACAGCTGTCAGATGAAAAACAGGCGGGTGAAGAAAAAGGCTCCATCGATATGATTTGGATCAACGGTGAAAACTTCTACTCTGCAAAAGACAACGGGCTCTTATATGGTCCATTCACCAGCCTGCTCCCGAATATGGACAAGTATGTGGATATGGAGGACCCAGAGACAGAGAACGACTTCTGTACGCCGATAGAAGGCTACGAAGCACCGTATTCCAAAGCCCAGCTGGTTATGATTACTGACACGGCGAAGATAGAGACGAACGCCATTCCAACCGATGCCAAGAGCTTCATGGGATTCTGCAAGAAATATCCGGGCAAAGTAACCTATCCGGCCCTGCCGGACTTCACAGGCAGCGCTTTTGTCAGAAACCTGGTTTACGAACTGTGCGGCGGTTATGAGCAGTTCACCGATATGAAAGCTGATAAAGAAACAGTGAAGAACGCCATTCAGCCGGCAATCGACTATCTGAAAGAGCTGAATCCATATCTGTGGAAAGAAGGAAAGACCTTCCCAGCATCTTCAACAGAAGTACAGAATATGTTTGCGGAAGGTGAACTGGTATTCCACGTAAGCTATACGGCTTACGATGTCGCCCAGGGCATCGAAAACGGCACCTATACAGATACAACCACGTCCTTCCAGTTTGATAAAGGTACAATCGGCAACACCAATTATATCGCAATTGCCAATAATGCACCGAATAAGGCCGGCGCCATTGTAGCCATCAACGAGGTGCTGTCCGCCAAAATGCAGCAGACGAAATTTGAATTGACAAAATATATTCCAGTCGTAGGCTACAACAAACTCAGTGATAAAGAAGTCAAAGCTTTTGAGCGCGTGGACATCGGCAAAGGATCTATCTCTTCCGAGGAACTGTTGTCAAAGAGACTGCCGGAAATGCCGGCAAATCTGGTTCCAATTATTGAGGAAATTTGGTTAGAAGAGGTTGTAGGAAAGTGAGAAAAAAGATAACGCCGTACCTTTTGTCGGCGCCTGTCATTGTACTGTGTGCAATTCTCATCATAAGCATAATCAATGGGGTGATACAGAGTTTCGGTATCATCCCTGCTTTTGATATGACGAAACCTACATTGGCCTACTACCAGGAGATTTTGCACAGCGAAAGTCTGATGGAAAGCATCGGCCTCAGTCTTTATTTAGCTGTGGCAACGACGTTTTTGGCGCTGGCCATCGGCAGCCTGCTCTGCTGGAGCCTGATTCTGCTGAAGAAAAAAGGCGGCGCGCTGGAACAGATATTAAAGATTCCGATTTTAGTACCTCATACGGTTGTAGCTATTTTGGCCATCAATCTGCTTTCCAGTACCGGACTTCTTTCCCGGATCTTCATGACCATGGGTATGACGGAGGCAGCGGAATGGATATCCTGCATCCTCTATACGCCGGAAAGCTGGGGCGTTATCATGGCATATCTCTGGAAGGAAATACCCTTCGTATGCTATTTCATTGCAGCAGTCATGGGCAGTATCGACGGCTCTTATGGAGACGCAGCGCGAAATCTGGGCGCAGGTAAATGGCGCGCTTTTTGGAACGTTACGCTGCCGCTGTGCAAGCCGGCAATTTTAAACAGCGGCCTGATTATTTTCTGCTATAGCTTCGGAGCCTATGAATTGCCTCTTTTGCTGGGCAGCACTCTGCCCAAAGCCCTTCCCGTGCAGACCTATATCGAATATACCCATCCTGATCTGACCCACCGTCCCTATGCTATGGCGTTAAATATGATTATGCTGCTGATTTGCCTGATTGCGGCGGGAGTATACTATCTATTGCTTAGACAAAAGATATCTGAGACAAGAAGGAGGGACTGATGAGAGAAAAACATAGAGCGGCAAAAACCTTGATTTGGCTGACCGCTTCTCTGATTGTTTTGCCGCTGATGGTGCTGCTGGTATGGTGTTTCGCCAATCGCTGGGCCTACCCTTCACTGCTGCCGGAGAACTTCTCGCTGCGAGGCTTGGAACAAGTCCTTTTTGGCTATCATGACATGGGCCGGATTGTCGGATCCAGTATTCTGATTTCTGTAGTAGCGGCGGTCCTCTGCGTGACTGCATCAGCTCTTGCGGCCAGAGCGGTTGTCTTCTATGATTTTAAGGGGAAGCGTATATTGGAGTTTCTGACCATGATTCCCGTCATCATACCGGCAACGGTCTTCGGTATGGGCATTCATATGATGTTCATCAAAGGCGGTTTGAACCACACGATAACGGGAGTGATTTTGACCCACATCGTGGTATCACTGCCCTACGGCGTCAAAATCATGACTGATATCACGAAGCTGTATGGACGCAATTTGGAAGAGCAGGCTATGGTATTGGGGGCAAATTCTTGGCAAAGCTTCTGGCTGGTCGGTTTTCCGAAGCTGACGCCAGGCATTGCCTCCGCTCTGAGTATGACCTTTATCATTTCCTTCAGCCAGTATTTTCTGACGCTGTTGATTGGAGGAGGCAGGGTAAAGACCTTTTCCGTGGTCATGGTGCCGTTTATCCAAAGCGGCGATAAGACCATCGCGGCAAATTACAGCGTCTTATTTATTCTCATTACTTTTATCGTATTTCTGATTTTTGACAAAATTGGCAAGAAAGCTAGGTGCATCGCATGAGTTTGACTATCAATCATCTGACAGTAGATATTGAAAAGACTCCAATTCTTCAAGAAGTGTCGTTATCCGTAGCGGATGGAGAACTGCTGTCGCTGTTAGGGCCTTCGGGCTGTGGGAAAAGTACACTGCTGAAGGCTGCTGCAGGTTTCATTGAAATTGCAGGGGGGCAGATTAGTGCAGGCGCAAAGCGGCTGGATCATCTGCCCCCGGATAAGCGGGGAATCGTGGTCGTCTTCCAGGATCTGCGCCTGTTTTCAAATATGAACGTCATAGACAACGTGGCCTTTCCCCTAAAAATGCAAGGTATGAAAAGGGCGGAGCGTCATGAAAAGGCCCGCTATTATTTAGAGAAGGTGCAGCTTTCCGGCCTTGAGCGCAGGCGGATCTCCCAGCTTTCGGGCGGCCAGCAGCAGCGGGTGGCCTTAGCCAGGGGGCTGGCGGCAGATCCTAACGTATTATTGCTGGACGAGCCTTTTTCCAGCCTTGATGAAAATCTGCGAGAGGATATGCGGCAGCTTTTGCTGGAGCTGCACAGAGAGATGAAAAACGCCATCGTCCTCGTCACGCACGACAGAAAAGAAGCGCTGCAGTTATCAGATCGAATTGCCGTCATGAAAGAGGGACGGATTTTACAGTGTGATAAACCGCAGGAGATTTATAAACACCCGGCTAATCTGCAGATTGCCCAATATCTAGGCCTGGGCAACACCATTTCTGGAACCGTATCGCAAGGGTTCTTCCGCGGTGATTGTGGGGCGGAGTCTGTCACTTTTGAAACTAATCGGCCAGACGGCGCATATGACGCTTTGCTGCGAAAGGAGAAAATCAGACTGTCGGACCAAGGCTTTGAAGTGTCTCTTTTGAAAATTTTCTATCTGGGTGACACTTACCAAATTCATGTCAAGGCAGGCGGGCAGGAACTGGTATTCCTGGCGGAACCGGATCAGGTAGAAGACAGCTTGTACCGTAAGGAAACAGTCTGTATTGAAATCGACTATGGGCAGACAGAACTATTTAACAAGATGGATTAAGGTAGAGTTCCTACGCTGATAAAGAAAACCTTCGCGTTCTGCGTCAGGTTTTTCTTTTTGCCATGTTCATATGGCTTACATCTATTTACTATAGACCTGGCACAGACGGCGGGTATCCCTTGCCAAATCAAGGTACTAAGACTAGGGTTTAACACAGATTTAACATTAAAACTATAGAATTTACATTGCTGATATAGTAGACTGAATGTAGAAAAATGGAGGAAATCGTTATGATTTATTTTGTTGAAGACGACAATAGTATCAGAGAACTTGTTTTATATACACTTAACAATGCAGGATATGAGGCCAGAGGCTTTGAAAGGCCGTCTCTTTTTTGGGAGGCGCTGAAACAGGAGGCGCCGCGGCTGATTTTGCTGGACATCATGCTGCCGGAAGAAGATGGACTGCAGATTTTGAAGAGACTGAGGGCTTCTTCGGCAACGAGCAAAATACCTATCATGATGCTGACCGCAAAGGGAACAGAATACGACAAGGTCATAGGCCTGGACTATGGCGCTGACGATTACGTCCCCAAGCCTTTTGGGATGATGGAACTGATTGCCAGAGTCAAAGCGCTGCTGCGCAGGGCAGAGGTCGTTGACACGGACAGGGATTATACCATCGGCCAGCTCTTTGTATCTCCCTCAAAGCACGTTGTTCGGGCCTGCGGTGACGATGTAACCCTGACCCTGAAAGAATTTGAAATGCTGACTCTGCTGGTAGAAAATCAAGGCATCGTATTTACACGCGACCAGCTGCTCACCAAAATCTGGGGTTATGCGTTTGACGGTGAAAGCAGAACGGTAGATGTGCACATCAGATCTCTGAGGCAGAAGCTGGGAGCATGCGGAGGGCTGATTGAAACGGTTCGGGGCATCGGTTATAAAATTGGAGAGGATAAATATGAAAAGCCGAATATTTAAAGGAATTTTTCTAGTAGCCATCCTGGTATGGATTGCATGCATGATTCTCATCATGGGCGCCCTTTATATGCAGTATAACGGTGAATACGTACGAGAGCTTAAAAACGAAGTCTATCTTGTAGCCCACGCTGTGGAGCAGAACGGCGGGGACTATTTTACTGACCTGAAATTGGCGGAGAACCACAGAATAACCTGGATTGGTCAAGACGGTACTGTAAAGTACGACTCTTCCGTCAATCCTGATAAGCTGGAGAATCACGGCAGTCGGCCAGAAGTTCTGGAGGCCATGGAGACAGGCTATGGTGAGGACACCCGCTATTCAAAAACTTTAGCTGAGAAAACCATTTACAGTGCTGTCAAGCTGACGGACGGCACGATTATGAGAGTTTCGCAAGTGCAGTTTTCTATCTTTACCTTGGTGCTCAGCATGCTGCAGCCGATTTTAATTGTGCTGGTGCTGGCGGTGATTTTGTCATTGTTATTAGCGGCACAGATTGCCAGAAAAATCGTAAACCCAATTAACGAAATCGACCTGGAGCATCCGGAAGCGGCACAAATTTATGAAGAGGTGAAACCTCTGGTAGATAAAATTTCAGAGCAGAACAAGGTGCTCAACTATCAGATCAACCAGCTGCAGGTGGATGTGGACGAAAAGACAAAGGAGGCGGACTTCAGGAAAGAATTTACGGCTAACGTTTCTCACGAACTGAAAACGCCGCTGACTTCGATTTCAGGTTTTGCCGAAATTATCAAAAATGGCATTGTCAAGGAAGAAGATATTCCAAGATTTGCGGGAAGAATCTATGATGAGGCCCAGAGACTGATTACCCTGGTTGGTGATATTATCAAATTGTCGCAGCTAGATGAAAAGCAGATTGCAGCTAGAAAAGAACGGCTGGATCTCTATCTCATATGCCAAGACGTCATCGACACCTTGGAACCGGCTGCTTTTGAGCGCCATGTCGATGTGCAGATAATGGGTAAGCATCTTTACGCAGAAGGCGTAGGACAGATTTTGGGAGAAATTATTTATAACTTGTGTGATAATGCGATAAAATATAACAAGGAAGGCGGCAGCGTCACGGTCAACGTCCACGAGGAGGATGGAAAAGCGGCGGTGACTGTACAGGATACGGGAATTGGGATACCAGAGGAGGATTTAGACCGCGTATTCGAACGGTTCTTCCGCGTTAACAAGAGTCACTCCAAAGAGATCGGCGGAACGGGGCTGGGTCTGTCAATCGTAAAACATGGAGCGGCTTATCACAATGCACGGATTAGAATTGACAGCAAGTTAAACAACGGTACGAGCATTACAATTGTTTTTTGATATAGATAACGATTTTGATTTAAGAGAGGAAAAACGTACATGGATATTTTTTCATTTATTTCGCTGTTTGGAGGCCTGGCGCTGTTCCTATACGGCATGAGCCTGATGTCACAAGGCCTGGAAAAATTAGCTGGAGGTAAATTAGAGGGAATTCTTAAAAAGATGACTTCCAACCCGGTAAAGAGTCTGTTCCTGGGAATCGGCATCACGGCTGTGATCCAAAGCTCATCGGCCGTTACTGTTATGCTGGTAGGCCTGGTTAACTCGGGGATCATGCAGCTTTCCGGCACAGTCGGCGTCATCATGGGTTCGAATATTGGAACGACAGTGACTGCCTGGATTCTCAGTTTGGTAGGGATCGAAAGCAATAACGTCTGGATTAAATTATTGAAGCCAGAGTCCTTTTCACCAATCCTGGCACTGATCGGTATTATTTTAATGATGTCATCAAAGACCAGCAAAAAAAAGGATATTGGCAGCATCATGATCGGTTTTGCCATTTTGATGTATGGGATGGATTTTATGAGTGACTCTGTAAGCCCTCTGGCGGACATGCCTGAATTCACTTCCATGCTGACTGCATTTACCAATCCGCTCCTGGGGATTCTCACTGGCCTGGTACTGACTGCAGTGATACAGAGTTCCTCGGCTTCGGTAGGTATTTTGCAGGCGCTGACCTTGACCGGCGGAATTTCCTATGGCATGGCAATTCCTATCATTATGGGCCAGAATATCGGAACTTGTGTGACGGCTCTGATTTCCAGTATCGGTGTGAACAAAAATGCCAAACGTGTCGCTGTCATTCATATCGCCTTCAACCTTTTGGGCACGGCAGTGTGTCTGCTGCTCTATTTTGTACTGCATTTCCTTGTAGATCTGTCCTTTATCGAACAGGCAATCAGTCCAGTGGGAGTTGCTGTCGTTCACAGTATCTTTAACATCACCACGACTGTTTTACTGCTGCCATTCTCGAAACAGCTGGTAAAGCTGGCGGAAGGAACCATAAAAACAGAACCGGAAAAGGAAATTGCTTTCTTGGATGAACGTCTTTTGAAGACGCCTTCTATCGCTCTGCAGGAATGCAATCACATTACGACTGATATGGCATATGTATCAAAGCAATCCATGATGGACGCCATGGATCTGCTCTTCTCTTACAACGAGAAAAAGGCCGCCGGTGTAAAAGATCTGGAAGGTGAAGTGGATATTTACGAAGACCGCCTCGGTTCTTATCTTGTAAAACTGTCGGGTTACGACCTCTCTGATACGGATAGCAAACAGATTTCTAAACTTCTGCATACCATCGGAGATTTTGAAAGAATCAGCGATCATGCAGTGAACGTCATGCAAGCAGCTAAGGAAATTGAAGAGAAGAAAGCGCCTCTGTCGCCAGAGGGTCTGGCGGAAATCAAAGTCGCTACTGCGGCGATTCGCGAAATCATGGAGATTGCGATTAAGGCTTTTGACGAGAACAATTTAGAACTCGCCTACCGCGTAGAGCCGCTGGAACAGGTGGTAGATGGAATTATTGAAGGCATTAAGCTGAACCATATAAATAGATTGCAGGCGGGGAAGTGCACCATCCAGCAGGGATTTGTTCTTTCTGACATATTGACTAACTATGAAAGGGTGTCAGACCATTGCTCAAATATTGCTGTCGCTATGATCGAATTATCAAAATCTGCCTTTGATACTCATGAATATTTGGACAAGCTGAAGACCATGGATGATCCTGAATTTAGGAAAATGTTTACAGAGTACAAGAAAAAATATGCCATCTAGCGTTATATTTTGAAAAAATCGGCAATTTCATTGAAAAATTATATAAAATTGTATATAATAAACGCAGCGTTCTAACAGCGTTGCTGAGAGGAAGCGTTCATTGAATCATGTGTCACGATTCTGAACTCAAAAGAAGACACATGGTATCATGTTTTTTGCAGTGTAACCTTATAAGAGAGAAACTTTGCAGCATGTCATCTGAATTATATTTAGAGGAAGCAAATGGTATCATGTTTCCACGATCTTTCGGCGTTGCCGTAAGGTAGGAACCATTGAATCATGACATTTGATTCTAAATTCAGAGGTAAGTCATGGTATAATGTTTCAAAAAATGTCAATGCTATATATAATTGAGAATATATAATTTTTTAGAGAAAAGGAGTATGGAAATGGCAAGTGAAGTAGGAATTGACTTAGGGACAGCCAATGTCTTAGTATATATAAAAAACAAAGGCATAGTACTGAACGAGCCGTCAGTAGTCGCAATTAACAAAGACACTGATGATATTCTCGCTGTAGGCGAAGAAGCACGACAGATGCTGGGCAGAACACCTGCTAATATCATCGCCGTCAGGCCGCTTCGTGACGGTGTGATTTCAGACTATGATATTACTGAGAGGATGCTGAAATATTTTATAAAAAAGACATGCGGAAGCGGCAGATTTTTTAAGCCTAAAATCATGGTATGCGTTCCAAGTGGAGTGACTGAAGTAGAAAAAAGAGCTGTCAGAGAAGCGGCAACACAGGCAGGGGGGAAAGATGTATATCTGATGGAAGAGCCAGTTGCAGCTGCAATCGGCGCTGGAATAGACATCGCACAGCCAGATGGTGTCATGGTTATCGACATCGGAGGCGGAACCACAGACATCGCCGTCATTTCCCTTGGCGGTATTGTTGCAAGTACATCCGTAAAGATGGCCGGAGATAAATTCGACGATTCCATCATTAAATATATGAGAAAAGTACACAAGCTGTATATCGGTGAAAGAACCGGAGAAGAGATTAAAAAGACCATCGGAACTGCATATCCGAGAGAAGAGAACATGGTCATGGAATGCCGAGGGAGAGATTTGGTTACAGGCCTTCCTAAGACAGTAGAGGTCAGTTCAGAAGAAATCATGGAGGCTCTGGAAGAACCGCTCCACACTATTTGTGA
Organism: Emergencia timonensis; assembly: GCF_900086585.1. Lineage (GTDB taxonomy): Bacteria > Bacillota > Clostridia > Peptostreptococcales > Anaerovoracaceae > Senimuribacter > Senimuribacter timonensis. Next base: position 79,343 of record NZ_FLKM01000007.1, on the reverse strand, counting down.
AGCGGCCCACAGCGTTCTTGAACAAACACCGCCTGAACTGGCAGCAGATATCAGTAATTCTGGTATCGTTATCACTGGCGGCGGCGCCCTCCTTTATGGTATCGATAGAAGAATTCAGGATCGGACAGGCATTCAGGTAAGAATTGCAGACGACCCGACATCCTGTGTGGCAATCGGAACAGGAAAGGCACTCAACGAGTTAGAATCACTGGAAAGTAACTCCTTAAACAGAAGAGCACCATATTTATAATCAATAAAGGCGCACTTGCAAAATAGCTGAAATCAGTCGTTTTGCGAGAGCGCCTTCTTTCGTCTCGTTATAAGGTATCAGGACTGACCGTTTACAAGCTTTTAGCAAAAGGAAATAATACAGATAGCAAGCGCAGAGATGCGCAAATTTTCTTTACACACTTGCAAAAAGCGGGTATCATAATAACAGATGCCGGATGTCCTCCTTTAGGCGAGGGCTTCGCTTATAATACTGAAAACCTTACCAATCAGAACAGAGGAGAATTCATGAAATTAGAGTTAATCGCAACCGCCACTTTTGGCCTGGAAGCAGTTGTAAAAAGAGAGATACAGGACCTGGGATATAAAGTAATTAAATCTGAGGACGCAAAAATTACTTTTTTAGGAGACGAACGCGCCATCGTCAGAAGCAATCTATGGCTCCGATCGGCAGACAGAGTATTGCTGAAGATGGGCGAGTTTACAGCGCTGACCTTTGAGGAACTCTTTCAGCAGACCAAGGCGATCCCTTGGGAGGAGCTGATTCCCATAGACGGTAAATTTACAGTCACAGGAACCTCTGTAAAGTCAAAGCTGCACAGCGTTCCATCCTGCCAGAGTATCGTAAAAAAAGCCATTGTAGAACGGCTGGGAGAATACTACTGTATCGATCATTTCGAAGAGACCGGCGCGTCTTATACGGTCAAAACGACTATTTTGAAGGACAAGGTGACGCTGACCATTGATACCAGCGGCACAGGGCTTCATAAGAGAGGATATCGAGTTTGTGACGTGGCGGCCCCCATTAAAGAGACTCTTGCTGCAGCTATGGTGCAATTGTCATTTTGGCGGGCAGGCAGACTTATGATCGATCCTTGCTGCGGATCCGGAACGATTCCCATCGAAGCGGCTATGATAGGCAGAAATATCGCCCCGGGACTCAATCGTAAATTTGCCGCCGAAGATTGGGAGCTGATACCAGAAGAGATGTGGAAAAACGAAAGACGCAGCGCCTTCGAAGCAGTGGATTACGATGCTGAATTGAAGATCTTTGCCTTTGATATCGACGGCAAAGCCATTGAAGCAGCTACAGAAAATGCCATTGAGGCGGGAGTAGACGATTGCATCATCTTTAAAAGGATGAATATGACAAAATTGGCAGGCAGGGAAAACAACGGCATTATTATTACCAATCCTCCTTATGGGGAACGTATCGGCGAAGAAAAACAGATTGAAACAATCTATCAAAAATATAGAGAATTTATGGCAGAAAATCCAACCTGGTCGCTTTTTCTCATTACCACTGATAAGACGGTAGAGGAAAGGATTATGGGCAGACCCGCGGATAGAAGACGAAAGCTTTATAACGGAAGGCTGGAAGTATGTTATTACCAGTTTCATGGAAAAAAGGAGTAAGATCTTGTGGATATTACGGTAGATAAAAGTATCAGAACGCCGCTGTATTGGCAGATTGCAGACCAGATTAAAGCGATGATTATTGAAGGGCAGATGGCGGACGGATCAATTCTGCCTTCAGAGCGCTCCCTGGCCCAAATGCTGGGAGTGCACAGAAACACCATTATCAAGGCCTATTCTCATCTTAGGGATCAGGAACTGATTGATTCGCTGCAGGGCGTCGGCTATCGTGTAACCTATAAAAGTGAAAGCTTTTATGAGCCAGATGTAAGGAGGAAGGTCAATTGGAGTACCATTATTAAGGATGAGTACCAGGATATGGAGAAGACCTTTGACGATATATTCCTTCGCTTTACAGAAGAAAACAATATATCATTTTCAACAGGGATGCCGCCAGCAATTTATGATGAAGAAGACTTGGCGACTGACCTTGCCGCAATACTCAGAGAAGAGGGCAGAAAGCCGTTTTTCCTCTCCCCATATCAGGGGGATTTGACCTTGCGGCATAAGATTATTGCCTATCTGCGAACCAAGGGGATCAAAGCTGGACTAAACCAAGTGCAGATTCTTTCAGAAACCAATCAGGCACTGGATTTTATCGTCACGTCTCTTTTAAATCCTGGGGATAGGGTGATAACGGAGGAGCCGGTTTCTCCCGACGTATACCGGGTAATCGAGCTGGCCGGCGGCAGACCGGTCACAGTACCAGTAGATGAGAATGGCATGATCTGCGATAATTTGGAAGCGCTGATAGAAACCCATCGGCCCAAATTTATCTATGTCAATTCCAGCTATCACGACCCTACAGGCAATATTTTATCGGTAGAACGCAGGCGAAAGCTTTTGGAGCTTTCTAACCGTTATCGACTGCCAATTATCGAGGAAGACGCTGCTTCAGAACTGTCTTTTGAAGAAAAGTTTTTGCCCACGATCAAATCAATGGATCGCAGTGAAAATGTGATCTATATTTACTCCTTTGCTTTAACTTTTATTCCGGGCATGTCCATGGCTTTTGTAGCGGCCCCGGAGAAGTTGATTAAAAGCCTCAGTTATCTGGTTTCGATTAGAATTATGTCTTTGGATTGGATGACGCAAAAACTGTTGGCTAAATACATAACAGATGGGAAATACTATGAGAACGTACAGAAAATTGCAGCTCTCAACAAAACAAAACGGGATTTGATGTGCTCTTATCTTGATCGGATGTCTGATATTGGCGTCAGCTATCAAAAACCTGGCGGCGGCGTTTATATTTGGTGTCAGCTACCAAAGACAGTTGACAGCAAAGCAGTCGTAGCTGAAAGCTTAAAACGAGGTATTTCTATTATACCAGGAGAAATTTTTTATCCATCGAGAAACGGCGGACAGAATAATATTCGCCTGAATTATTCCTATGAGACCATTGGCCGAATCAAACTGGGTATGGAGAATTTAATAGACATTGTCAGAGGATTGACATAATAGGTAAATTTGAGTAAAAATAGGACAAATTTGGAAAAGAAAGGTTAAAACTGGCACACAAAAAAAGCAAAGCGCTGGTACTTTAATTTTTTGACAAATATAGTATGATTTTTTTATCGAGAGTTAAACTATCTTATGAACGAAATTTAAAATTATTCAAAGAGAAAAGGAGATTACACCAATGGCAGTAAATTTAAAGGGAAGAAGCTTTTTAACACTTATGGATTTCACACCAGAAGAAATCAGATATATGCTTGATCTGGCACACGATCTCAAAGCAAAAAAGAGAGCAGGCATCTGCAATCAGGTCCTGAAAGGAAAGAACATCGTTCTTCTGTTCGAGAAGACTTCAACTAGAACTAGATGCGCATTTGAAGTAGCAGCTATGGATGAAGGCGCTGGCGTTACATTCTTAGATTCCGGAAGCTCCCAGATGGGCAAGAAGGAAACAATGGAAGATACTGCAAAAGTATTGGGCAGATTCTACGATGGTATCGAATACAGAGGATTCGACCAGGAAGTCGTAGAAGGTTTGGCAAAATACGCTGGAGTACCTGTATGGAATGGTCTGACTGACGTTGACCACCCTACTCAGATCTTAGCTGACCTGTTGACAATCGAAGAACACGTTGCAAAACCGCTTAACAAAGTAAAAGTTGTATTCAGCGGAGATATCAGAAACAACATGAGCTATGCTTGGATGTATGGATGCGCTAAGATGGGAATGCACTACGTTGCATATGGACCAGACGAAATGAAAGCTGAATTAAAGCAGGACGTTATCGCAAAGGTTCAGGAAGTTGCAAAAGAAACTGGCGCAACAATCGAAGTTTCTTCAGATCCAGCTTGCCTGAAGGGTGCAGACGTTATCTATGCTGACGTATGGGCTTCCATGGGTGAAGAGGCAGAGATTCCTGAAAGAGTAAGACTTCTGACTCCATTCAAAGTAACCGAAGAATTAATGGCAGCAACTGAAAACCCAGACTGCATCTTCATGCACTGTCTGCCTTCCTTCCATGATTTCGAAACCAAAATGGCTAAGACACAGAAGGAAGAAGGATATGACATCCGTGAGGTTACTGACGAAGTATTCAGAAGCAAGAACTCTGTAGTATTTGACGAAGCAGAGAACAGAATGCACACAATCAAGGCTGTTATCGTAGCTACCATCGGCTAATTCGCATTATTTTTCCGTTCTGCGTTGTTGCTGCCTGTCGATTCGATTCTCACATACTATAGGTATGCTCCGAGTCTCATCGTCAGTCGCGCCTAGCATAACGAAAAAATCTCTGCGAATTATAGAATGCGCATTATGTAATGTGTACTAACCAACCCAAGGGCTGCCGCGGAAGGCGGCGGTCCTTTTTTCAAAGATTTCTAAGAAAAAGACACCGCGGATCTGATCCGCAAAAGAAGTGTGAGGCGGAAAGCCTCATGCGAAAGATGAAAAGGAGATAAATTATGCATCCTGGAATTCATAATTATTCTGAAATTGGTAAATTAAATAAAGTGCTTCTTCACAGAATCGGTGAAGAAGTAGAAGGTTTAGTTCCAGACAACTTTGAAAGATTGTTGTTCGACGACATTCCTTTCCTAAAAGTTGCCCAGCAGGAACACGATAGATTCGCTGAAGTGCTGAGAGAAAACGGCGTAGAAGTTGTTTATTACGTCGATGAAACCGCAAAGGCTTTAGCAGATCCAACAATTAAAAAAGAATTTTTAAACAAAATGCTAGACGAGAGTCATCTCAATTCAGAAGGCATCAGAGAAGCCATCTTTGACTATCTGATCAAAATGCCAGAGAAACAGATGGTTGAAAAAATCGTCGCTGGAGTAAAGAGAGAGGAAATCACAGGTGTTGAAAGTAAATCTTTAGCAGATTTCATTTCATCCTCTTATCCGTTCTATATGGATCCGATGCCGAACCTTTACTTCACTAGAGACCCTGGTGCATGCGTGGGTAATGGAATCAACATTCACCACATGAGCACAGCGACGAGAAGAAGAGAAGCATTACTTCTGAAGTATATGTTCCTTCACAACAGAGATTTTGCACCAGAAGGCTCACAGATCTGGTATGACTATGACCACGAATATTCAATTGAAGGCGGAGACGTTTTGGTATTAAACGCTGAAACTGTTGCAATCGGGCTTAGCCAGAGAACAACAGCCGCTGCCATCGAAAGATTCGCAGAAAATATGTTGAACAAGTCCACCTTCAAGAGAGTACTGGTATTCGACATTCCGAAGACTCGTGCATTTATGCATCTGGATACCGTATTCACAATGGTTGACTTTGATAAGTTCACGATTCATCCAGAAATTGAAGGACCTCTGCAGTTGTTCGAAATCACTCTTGAAAAAGATGGAAAAGCGCATTTCGAATCAGTGACAGATTCCTTACCGAATATCCTGAAGAAAGTTCTGAATTTGCCGGCAGTTGAGTTAATCCGCTGCGGAGGAACTGACTTGATGGCTGCACAGAGAGAACAGTGGAACGATGGTTCCAACACGCTTTGCATCGCTCCGGGAACAGTAGTGACCTATGAGAGAAACTACGTGACTAACGATCTGTTAGACAAAAAGGGCGTAAAAGTGCTGACCATTCCAAGTGCTGAACTTTCAAGAGGAAGAGGGGGCCCAAGATGTATGTCTTGCCCTGTTAATAGAGACGACCTATAAAAGATGCTTGTTATTTCACTCACAGCATTGTAAACAACTTTCGCTGTGTGCCCCGTGTGCCTTGTGTACACAGGGCACCTGGCGTGCAGTTGTATTTCAGTTGAAGTGTTGCGCATTTATTTGGGTTCGCGTACTAAATTTGTTTGTAAAATAGGAGAAAAAACATGGCAGAAAAAATTGTTATCGCTTTAGGCGGAAACGCTCTTCAGTCAGGTAAGAGCGAGGCTACTGCGGAAGCGCAGTTAGAAGTAGTTAAAAAGACATGTGAATATATTGCAGACATCAGCTGCAAAGGATACGAAATCGGCTTGGTTCACGGAAATGGACCGCAGGTAGGCAGAATTCTTCTTGCATCTGAAACTGCAAAAGATGTTACACCGGCTATGCCGTTTGACGTATGCGGCGCTATGTCACAGGGATATATCGGATATCACCTGCAGCAGGCTCTGAAGTATGCACTGAACAAAAGAGACAAGAACATTCCTGTTCTGACGGTTGCGACACAGATGATCGTCGAGAAGAAGGACCCTGCGTTCCAGAATCCGACAAAACCGATTGGACCTTTCTATTCAGAAGAAGAAGCAAAAGCTTTAGAAACTGAAAAGGGATACACCATGAAGGAAGATGCCGGCAGAGGATGGAGAAGAGTCGTAGCTTCCCCGCTCCCTAGAAAGATCGTAGAAATCGGCGCAGTGAAGAAACTGTGGGATTCTTCCATCGTCATTTCCTGCGGAGGCGGCGGAATTCCTGTCGTTGAAAACATGGATGGTACTATGGAAGGCGTTGCTGCCGTTATCGACAAAGACTTTGCAGCAGAATTGCTCGCTGAGGAGGTAGGCGCAGACGTGCTGATGATTCTGACAGAGGTTGAAAAGGTTGCCGTAAACTTCAACAAGCCAGATCAGAAAGACTTAGACAGATTGAACTTAGAAGATGCAGTAAAATACATCGAAGAAGGACAGTTCGCGCCAGGAAGCATGCTTCCAAAGGTAGAAGCGGCAATGAAGTTTGTAAGAGCAAATCCGAACAAGAAAGCGATTATCACTTCACTGGATAAAGCAATCGATGCTTTAGAAGGAAAAACTGGTACAGCAATCACTTTTGCTTAAAATATAATAACGTAAGTAGAACAGCTGCTTTGCAGGGGGAGACCCCTCGCAGGCAGCTTTTCTATTGGAAAAGTCTGCTTTATATTATCATAAAAATAAGGAGGCGCCCTATGGAATATATCAAATGTGACCTGTGATGAAGAATATCAGAGAAAGACTTGCCGGCAGAATCGGAAATTTAACTCTTTACAGCTTATCAAAGAGAACAACGTTCACGAATGCTTTGGATTTTTCTCTTTCCTGTCTTTTGGAGAGGCAGAAGGTCACAAAGAAGAATGATATCGTCGACGTTTTTGAACATATTTGGCGAGGGGGAATGCCGCAGGTTCTCCTTGCCGACGAAGAACAGCGAATGGAATATTACAATTCTTATGTGGATACGTATCTCATGAGAGACGTATCAGAAACTGGCGGAATCACCGATGTGGTGCGTTTTCGAAAATTTTTGAATGCATGTGCGGCTCTTGTGGGCGAGCAGGTTAACTACAAAACTCTGGCAGAGACTGCGGAAATTTCACAGCCCACGGCAAAGGAGTGGGTAAGCATTCTCCAGGGGCGGGGGGATTCTTTACCTGTTGCAGCCCTATGCAAATAACGAATTAAAGCGTTTGACCAAAACGCCAAAGCTGTATTTTTGCGATACAGGTCTCTGCGCATTTCTCTCTATGTGGTTGACGCGGGATACGCTGATGAACGGCGCGGCAAGCGGCCATTACTTTGAAAATTATGTAGTCATGGAGTTGATAAAGAATTATGCATATGCAAAATTTACCGCGAACCTGACGTATTATCGTGACGCCAATATGAAGGAAATTGATGTATTTGTGGAGGCGGATTTTCAGATTCATCCATTGGAAATCAAAAAATCGGCGAACCCGAATCGCCGTAAAACCCGTAAGTTTGAAGTCGTCGACAAGGCAAATCGTGAGCGGGGCAGTGGCGGGATTATCTGTATGTGCGAAGAAGTGATCCCGATTGATGAGAAGGACTGCTTTATTCCGTGCAACTTGATCTAAAACAGAACCATTGTTTTCCTCGCCTTGAGACCTACCCACCCAGATACCCCCTGGTCCTATATGCGCCCATGAAATCAGCCTATCCGGCGCTAAACACCTGTTTTGGGGACTGCTGCGCCGCTTTTTTCTAAGCGGAGGCAGCTGCGGGGCAGTTGAATATGAGATCTGATCACTATATGGCACATATTTGTTAAATAATGTAAGTGAGGCTGGTAGATGCTGCCCCAAAACCTTTGCTTTACCATTAAAAAAATGAATATACCCTCGGAATTTGTTCTCAAGCGGCGCAAGGCGCATAAAAAACGTGTTTTGCGCCGCTTTGTCGTGATCATTATGACCACTTATTGCAAAAAACGACCAGTTATTTCACAGTCGTTGCGACAGAGAAGAGCATGAGGTATAGTGTGGTTAGAAGTAAGGAACAGTGTTAATACAAAGTAGGTTAGGAGATGAAAAGGAAACTATTAATCGCACTGATCAGCACGTCACTGATTCTAGGAATGACATCGATCCCATCTTCTGCACAAACGGAGCAAGGTTACATAGATGATGTGGATCAATTGAAGCAGTCTTGCAGCAGGATGTCAATACAGAAAATTTAAAGGATATCGTAGCGCCAGAGGTTGCAGCAGAGTTTATGGATGAGAAGTTGAACCAGGCTGCGGAACTAATTAGCAGGCAAGAATTTACAGCGGATATGCAAAAGCAGGAAGATGGGTCGCTATGTAAAAGATGGCGAGAAAAGAAATGAAGCACACGTTGATGATGGCTTAGATGATTTTCCGCAAGCATTATCCTGGGATCTAGAAACTATGCAATAAAATAGGAACCTAAACAGCACTACAGGCTAAAATGTCTGCAGTGCTGTTTCTACAGATGTAGTGTAACAGCGGAAGGATAACAGTAGCATTAAGTGGTAAATATTGAAGTGATTCAAAAGAAGGTGAAGAAATGAAGGAAAGAAAAAAACTGTTTATTTTCTGTAGCATGATTTCGATATTAATTTTGCTTTTTAGTATTTGCTTTTCAAAGAATGCAGGCGAAGACATCATTAGTGGCTTGATTTCTGCAGGGGAATTAGATAAAAAATATTTATCCAATGAAGGGTGGTTCTATGACTATAGTAGCCTTGATGTCCACCACATTGCCACAGGCGTATTTATTGTTGGGTTTTATTTATGGCAGATACCTATGTGAAAATAACAAGAAGCTAGCAGTAATTTTGATGGGATCATATCTCATTGCAGAGTTGGTAATTATAGCTCAGTTTTTAAATTTTGTTTGGATTATCGGTCTGCAGATGCTGTTTATCAGCCCAATAGCCGTAGTCATGTTTAAATTTAGTTAGCAGGAGAGAATGTATTTGGGGAGGTGAAAAAGCAAAGCAGGCAGTGAGATCCAGTATATGCTACTCGAGAAGAGGGACAGCAGAATTGTGGAGGCTGGGAAGTCCCTGATCGTACCGATATAATAGTAGAAGGAAGATACGACACGTGCACGGTGAATGTTTGTGCGCTGTGCCGTTTTTATTATGTTCTGAAAATCCTCTTCGCCAACCTGTGCTTGGGCAAAACGCAGTACAATCGTTAGAATAATCAAAAAATATGAATCCTTTACCAGAAAACCCAAAGCAAATGATAAACTCCCCTTTATAGTTTATATTACAATAACTATAAGTTGCAATATAAATAATAGAGAGGAGAAGAAAATGGAAAAGAAAAAAAGAAAGTTTCAAGTACCTCATGTCTATGCGCTGCTGGTAGGATTGATCATCCTTTGTGCAATTTTAACCTATATTATTCCGGCAGGCGCCTATGACATGATGACCCTGGAGGACGGCCGTGAGGTAGTGAATCCTGAAACCTTCCACTACATCGAGCAGACGCCGGTAGGCGTCATGGGAACCATGTCCGCCGTATTCCGCGGCATGCTGGAAGCAGCGGAAATCGTATTTCTGATTTTTATCTTTGGCGCTTGTTTTGGCGTTATCGGAGAAACCGGAGCGATTGAGGCTGGCCTGGTCAAGGCGTCAAAGGCGCTTGCAGGCAAAGAAGTAGTAATTATTCCAGTATTAATGGTCATTTTTTCAGTAATGGGCGCTATCATCGGTTCGGCGGAGGACTTGCTACCCTACATCCCGATCTGCGTAAGCCTGTGCTTGGCACTGGGCTTTGACTCCATTACAGGTACGGCCATCGTATTGTGCGGTGGAGCCGCAGGATTTGCAGGCGCATTTCTGAATCCATATACCGAAGGCGTAGCGCAGAGTATTGCCGGACTGCCGATGTTTTCGGGGCTGGGATACAGATTAGTCGTTTACGGATGCTTGGTGCTTCTGACCATCACCTTCGTATTCATCTATGCCAGAAGAGTCAAGAAAAACCCACAGCTTTCGCCGATGTACCAGATTGACCAGGCGAGAGAAGATAAGCTTGAACTGGACGAGGGGACACATCCTTTCGGCATGCGTCAGAAACTCATCCTCATCGCTCTGGCAATTACCGTAGGCCTTTTAGCCTATGGAACCATTCAATGGGGATGGTATTTTGAGCAGATTGCAGGTCTGTTCTTCGGACTGGGCATCGTGTCAGCCATTTTGGGCGGACTGTCCGTGAACCAGTTTGCCAATGCGATGGGAAGAGGCATGGCAGACATCGCAACGGGTGCGCTGGTCTGCGGTTTTGCGAGAGGTATCATGGTTGTACTGACAGACGGCAACATCATTCACACGATTCTCCATGCGACGGCAAACGTGCTCATGAAACTGCCATCCGTCATATCTGCAATCGGCATGTACATTTTCCAGTGCCTGCTCAATTTTGTCGTTCCGTCAGGAAGCGGACAGGCGGCAGTATCTATGCCAATCATGGCGCCGCTTTCGGACCTAGTCGGTGTTACAAGACAGACAGCCACATTGGCATTCCAATTGGGCGATGGTATTTCCAACATCTTTACGCCGACGTCGGGATATTTCATGGCGGCACTTGCTCTGGCAAAGATTCCATGGGAAAAATGGGCAAAATGGATTCTGCCTTTGATCGGTCTGCAATACCTGCTGGGTGCGATTTTGATTGTGATTGCACATCTGATGAATTGGGGACCATTTTAAGTTGAGAGGTAATGATGAATAGTTATGAGAAGATAGTAGAAGCGGCGGAGGAGACAATCCGCCGCTATCACAAAAAATTAACAGAACTCAACGATGACATTGCTGATCATCCTGAGGTTTCGACCAAGGAGTTTGAAACTTCCAGGAAGATGACAGCGCTGTTGGCTCAAGAGGGGTTTCAGATCCTTTACCCCTTCGCCGGCCTCGATACAGCGTTCAAGGCATACACAGGCAAAGAGCATAAATACAAAGTGGCGATTTTGACGGAATATGACGCGCTGCCCGAACTGGGCCATGCCTGCGGACATTGTCTCAGCGGCTGCATCAGCTTACTTGCAGGGATTGCATTGAAGGACCTGGAGGATCAGCTTGATGCAGATATCCATATCATAGGGACGCCGGATGAGGAATACGACGGCGGCAAGGTAAAGATGCTCAGAGCGGGCGCTTTTGACGGATATGACATGGCCATGATGGTACATCTGTACGACTCCAATTTGGTTTATACCAAACTTCAGGCCATGGACACCTATACCTACTACTTTCACGGACAGGCCGCGCATGCATCCGCCTGCCCATGGGAAGGACGTAACGCCTTCAATGCCAGCCAGCTGATGTTCCATGCGGTGGATATGCTGCGGCAGCACGTGACACCTGACGTGAGGATCCACGGAATTATCAGATATGCTGGAGAGGCACCGAATATCGTGCCGGAAGAGAACGCCTTGGAGATGTATATCCGCGCACTGGAGCGGGAAAATCTTAACGAGGTGGTTCGGAAGATCGACGACTGTGCCAGAGGTGCGGCCATTGCAACCCAGACGACCTGGGAAAAGAAGGCGACGGCAGAGGTCTACGACAACATGAAGCAGAATCCATTTGGTATTGAAAATCTAAAGCGGGTTTATGAGGAGCTGGAGCTGCCCCTAAACGGCAATGCGGAGGAAATCTTCGGTTCATCGGATACCGGAAATGTAAGTATGATCTGTCCGGTATTCCATCCCACTTTGCAGGTGGTGGATCAGGGCGTAGCCGTCCACACGCGGGAGTTCGCCGAGGCCATGAAGTCAGAGCGGGCACATGAGGCGCTGCAGACAGGGGCGCGGATTATCTGCAGGCAAGTTGCAAAACTGCTCTGTGACCCGAAAAATATGGAAAAACTGAAAGAGGATTTTGAGAGGTAAAGACCATGGTATATGTATGGATGTTCCTTCCCGCTATCTGTTCAGCAGTGGCACTGGCAGTTTCTCTTGCCTACGGACGGGAAAAGAGCGCCTTGGTGATTGCAGCAGTAGCGGCCATGTCCGTGTTTCTTCTTGTCAAAGACACCTTGCCGCTGCCAGGGGCAGTCAACGCGGTAGCAGTGGCCTTTGCTTTGACGTATCTGGCGATTTCCATCTATCTCGCCGTGAAGAAAAGAAAAGAGCGTGACGCAAAATGCTAGACACGTTGATTATAGACGGCTGCTATCCTGATTTTGAAAGAGATAGAATGATAGAAGCGAATATCGGAACTCAAAATGGAAAGATCAGTTATATCGGTGATCAAAGGCCGTCTGCACGAAGGATTATCGATGCGGCGGAGCGGGTAGTATCTCCTGGCTTCATAGATATCCACATGCACGAAGAAAATTTTCAGGAAGACGGGTCAGGCTATATCATCGGAGAACTGATGCTGAAAATGGGCGTTACCACCGTCTGCGGCGGCAATTGCGGTATGCAGAATCAAAGGCTTTCGCAGTTTAAAAGGATGATTGAACGCCTGGGTGGCGCACCGGTCAATTATGTCATGCTGGCGGGGTATAATCAGATGCGCTATCTCCTGGGAATAGGCCATAATGAGAGCATTTCTCCAAAGCAGCAGCGGCAGGTGCTGGATTTGCTGCGTGAGGAACTGGAGGAAGGCGCCAGCGGTATTTCCTTTGGCATAGAATACGACCCCGCGATCACCTTTGACGAGATGGCGGAGGCTTTGATGCTGCTTCATGGCAATCAAAGCTATCTGGCGGCGGCACATTTTCGCCAGTCGGCAGACGGAGCACTGGACTCGATCAAAGAGATGATCGCGCTGTCTGAAGTTTCGGGGGCAAAGTTTCAGATTTCTCACCTGGGCAGCTGCTCGGCTACGGGACAGATGGCGGAGTCTTTGGAACTCATTGACGAGGCGAAGAAGAAGCATTCATGGATCGACTTCGATATTTATCCTTATAACGCTTTTTCCACATTGATTGGCAGCGAGGTGTTCGAAAAGGAGAGCCTGGATCAGTGGTGCAAAGACATCGGAACCATCATGCTCACCCAGGAGCCGTACAAAAATGTCTATTGTACAGAGGACGTGCTCCTGAAGGCCCGGTCAGAGTATCCCGATATGCTGGCGGTGGGTTTTATCATGGATGAAGGGGAGATCGCACAGGCTATGAGCCATAAATGTGGTATGATAGCCAGTGACGGTATCTTGAATAAGGGAAAGGGACATCCGAGAGCGGCTGGAACTTTTCCGCGTGTTTTGGGAAGATATGTCAGGGAGCAAAAGAGAATGCCCCTGCTGGACGCCTTGCGGAAGATGACGCTGTATCCTGCAGAAAGGCTGTCTCTGTCTGCAAAGGGGCGTATTGCCATCGGCGCTGACGCGGATCTGACGGTCTTCGACCCGAAGACGATTTTGGATTGTGCGTCCTACGATAATCTATATCAGCAGCCGGAAGGGATTGATTATGTGCTCATCGGCGGCTGCGTGGCCTTGGATCATAAACAGGTCGCATGCGACAGACTGGGAAGCTTTATTCCCTTCCCTTAGCCAATGCTGGCGAGAGCAGTCTTAAGAGAGTGTACAATAAAATAGCCTTAAACTTATGGATAAACCCGGCAGGACTTTTTTAGCTCTGCCGGGTATTTTTTATAAACGACAGAGAAGCTGTAAATCCGTTATTACAAAACAGAAGCCAGGACAACTTTGTTGACATGTCTAAAAAATTTTCGAATTTTCTTGATATATGACTGTGAAAATAGTACCGTGGTAAATGAATAAATGCGGACAATTGCGTAATTTTCAACCCTTGGAAACGATTCTGATCAGTTGGCATATAACTTGCGATAATATATGCCAATAAAGGAAAAGGAGGAAAACTTATGTCAAGTCAGAATCAGAATACACCAACAGAAGGGAGACAATTTAAAAAAGAAATCAGCGTATTCGGAGGAGTCAGCATCGTAGCTGGTATTATGATCGGTTCCGGTATTTTCTACTTAGGATCTTACGTTCTGCAGAGAGCAAATTATAATACTGGAACGGCACTTCTCTGCTGGGTGATCGGCGGTCTGATCAGCCTGCTGGGCGCCTTATGTATTTCCGAACTGGGTGCATCAAGGCCGAAAGCAGGAGGTCTTACCGTATACCTGAACGAGGTGTATCACCCAATTGTCGGCTACATGTACGGATTCAGCCAGTGGCTCATTGCAAGTCCAGGTTCCATTGCGGCTGTGGCCATTGCCATACCCACAGCGCTGATCGACTTTTTCCCAGAAATGGGCAATGGACAGGTAAAATCCATCGCTATCGTTTTGATTATTTTATTTACGCTATACAATGTTCTGGGAGTAAAAGAGGCTGCGATGATGGCAAATGTTACTTTGATAGCCAAGTTGCTGCCGATGTTCATCATCCTCATAGCGGCCATTGCCGTAGGCAGTCATATGCCAGATTTAAATCCGGTGCCGACCGATGCAGAGGGAGAAACCATGGGCTTTGGTGGCAGCATCAGCATCGTGTCCTTCGCAGTGCTGTCATCACTGTGGGCTTATGAGGGCTGGTCCAACGTTGCCAATATCGGAGAAGAGATGAAAAACCCGAAGAAGAGCCTGCCATTGGCGCTGATTATCGGCGTCGGTTTTGTGACTGTCTTTTATGTGGTCTTCAACTTTGCCATTTACAGAGTGATTCCGGTTGAAGAGGCAAAAGCTATGATCGAATCCGATAATGTTTATTTAGGGACAGAGGTGGCTAGAAGATTGTTCGGCAGTGCAGGCAGCATCCTAGTCGTCGTGGCAATGCTCATCGCCATGCTGGGTTCTTTAAACGGTCAGGTGCTGGCATATTCTAGAATCGGTTATGCTATGGCAGAAGAAGGCCACTTCTTTAGAAACCAGAAGAAGCTGTCAAAACGTGGCGTACCTGCAATCAGTCTGATTACGCAGGGTGTGATTTCTATCATTCTGGTTCTCCTGCGAAACTTGGATCAATTGACTACACTGGTCGTCTTCTTGGGAATGATCGGTTCGCTGCTGGGTGTTGCTGGTGTCCTGGTCAACAGAATCAGATTTCCAGAACTGGAGAGACCATACAAAGTATGGGGCGGTGCGGTGACAGTAGTCATATCTACACTGATTTTTGCAGGACTAATGGTTAACAACTTTATCGAAGACCCTGTTATGTCAATTCTGGGACTTGTCATTGTACCGATTATCGGGGCAGTCATCTACATTTATTATGACAGGAAAAACAAGAAATCGCAGTAAATCATTAAAATTGTTGGGACAGTACGCAAACAGGGCTGTCCCAATCTTGCTGTGCAAATGTTCCAAATTTTGGGAAGCGCGCATCTGCCGTTGAAGGTAGTTTAAGGCTGTGATAGACTTTACCTAATTATAGCAGGGAGACGAATGACCATGGGATTATCAAACTACGCAGAACAGATATTAAACATCTATAATTACTATAACGGAGCGATTATGGTAAATCGCAGAGGGATGATCGAATATTACTATAACAATCGAAAAGACATCAATACATTGACAGAAAAAGATGTCCTAGGGAAAAGCCTTTTCGAAATCTATTCCAGCATCGACATGGAGAACAGCACGCTGATGGAAGTGATGCGTACCGGCCAAGCGATGTCTAGCGTTTATCAGAGCCTGGTTAACTTTAAAGGAGAGAAATATGGTGCAATCTGCAGCACGTTTCCCATCTTTGACAACAATAAAATCATCGGCGCCATCGAGATCTTTCTCTATTTGGAAGAGCGCGATAAATACATGAACATCTTCATCACAGGTGCAGAGGCCAAGGGGCCAAAGCGCTATTATGTTCTGGATGATATCATTTCTGTTTCCAGATCTATGAATCTTCTCAAAGGGAGGATTTTAAGATTGTCAGACACGGATTCCACTGTGATGATCTATGGAGAGACGGGCACTGGCAAAGAATTGGTCGCACAAGCAATACACGCTAACGGCAGACGGAGCGGAAAGCGCTTTCTCTCTCAGAATTGTGCTGCGATTCCAGAAAACCTGTTAGAAAGTATTTTGTTCGGTACTGTCAGAGGTGGGTATACTGATGCAGAAAATCGAATGGGGCTTTTTGAAGCGGCTAATGGCGGCACCCTGTTTTTAGATGAAATCAACTCGATGGATATTTCTGTGCAGGCAAAAATTCTAAAAGCGATAGAAGAACAAAAAATTCTCAGAATCGGCGGTTTGGAGGAGATTCCCATCGATGTGCGCGTCATCGCAGCCATGAATGCCGATCCGTGGCAATGTGTAGAAGAAGGACTATTGCGGGAGGATCTCTATTATCGCCTGAAGGTGGTGCAGCTGAATATCCCTCCTTTAAGAGATAGAAAAGAGGATATCCTGCCGCTGACCGCTTACTACCTTGATTTTTTTAACAGGACAATGCAGAAGCAGATTAAAGACCTTTCTGACGAGGTAAAATCTTTGTTCTTTCATTATCAATGGCCAGGGAATGTGAGAGAGCTGAGGAATATGATCGAAAGCGGTTTTAACCTCTGCGAGGGTGAAATCATCGAAAAGGAAGACATCGATATCAACTTATTTAATTTGGCGAACGAAAACACGAGTGGTTTAAAAGCGGACAAGGGTGGTGAAGGATTTCTGAAAGAGCAGATCCGGATTTTTGAACGCAAAGCCATTACAGATGCCATTAAAAAGTGCGATAACTTGATAAAAGCGGCTGACTGTCTGGGCATCAGCCGCCAGACGCTGAACAACAAGATGAAAGAACTGGAGATTACAGAGCATCTGTGACATAGGAGATCGTGATATGCAGAAATTAAGAGAGTATGCGCAGGAGGTATTGAATCTATATAATTATTTTAACGGTGCAATTATCTTCGATCAGAATGCAGTGGCGGTATACTATTATAACAATCGACAGGATATCAACAATTTGACAGAGGAAGATGTGGTGGGCAAACACCTCAGCCAGATTTATCCAAACCTTGACCTGTCAAGCAGTACAATTATAGAGGCCCTGACAAAAGGCATACCGACATCCAATAAAGCGCAGAGGGTAAAGACGTTCAAGGGGAGAGAATTGAACGAAGTGAACACGACAATTCCCATCTTCGAGAACGACAACATTATTGGAGCGGTAGAGGTGTCAAAATATATCATCGGGGACGAACTTCACCAGAATATTTTTGTTACGCCAGTGACAATGGGGCAGCATCGGCAGCTATATACTGCAGATGATATCATATCTGACTGTATACAACTGCAAGAAGTGAAACGCAAGATTAAAAAGGTAGCCCAGACGGATTCCTCCGTATTGATCTTTGGCAAGACGGGCACTGGAAAAGAAATGGTAGCGGAATCTATACATACAGGTGGGAAGCGAAAAGCAAAGCGATTTATCTCACAGAATTGTGCGGCGATACCAGCGTCTCTGCTAGAGAGCATCTTGTTCGGTACGGTAAAAGGAAGTTTTACCGGGGCGGAAAATAGAATCGGTCTGTTGGAAAGTGCCGATGGAGGGACGCTGTTTCTCGACGAAATTAACAATATGGATCTCAGTATACAGGCGAAAATTTTGAAAGCCATTGAGGAGCAGAGAATCACCCGGGTGGGGGATTATGAATCGAAGCTTATCGATGTGCGAATCATTGCGGCGACCAATCAGGATCCCTGGCAGCTCGTCAAGGATATGAGATTGAGAGAAGACCTCTACTATCGGCTGCGGGTCGTGCAGATTGATCTGCCTCTATTATCAGAACGAAAAGGCGACATTGACCTGCTCACCAAGTATTTTATTAAGAAATACAATAAACGGATGGGCAAAAACGTGATGGGACTCAATGGAGAGACGGAACGATTTTTTCATACATATCCCTGGCCGGGAAACGTCAGAGAACTAGAAAACACCGTCGCAGGGGCTTTTAACTTTGTCGAGGGTCATTTTATAAAACTGCAGGACATCAGTTGGTATGATGGAGGTAAAGAAATGGAGGATGACGACTTCTGCGATCGGTTTTTGACAGGTGGGACGTTGAAGGATATGGTCAGAAATTATGAAAAGCATCTGATTGAAGAAGCCATGAGACAATCGGCAGATTTACCACAGGTGGCGCAAAAGCTGGGGATCACCAGGCAGAATCTAAACCATAAGATGAAACAGTATCACCTACAGATGCCAGCGGGGAAATGAAAATATTTTTGACAGTGAGAAAAAATTTTATATGTTCTGAAAGAGGGAACGGCGGTCAGCCTGCAGGAGTAAAAAATAAAGGTTGAAATTCTAACGATTTTAATAAAAGTGGATTCTATGTAAACGAAAGAATTCACTTTTTTATTTGGCACAGTTATTGCGTTACATATCAGAAGTAAATAGATTGGAGGTATGATAATGACAGATAAGAGAATGGATATCGAAGCGATTCCGGGAGAGAGGTGGTTCCCTAAGGAGTCGAATTTTGAAGAGGACCTTTGTGAATATTGGGGAGACTGGGGAGTCTGCTCAGAAGTAGATACGCTGAAGGCAGTTTTGATGCGCAGACCGGGTAAAGAAATTGAACACTTTGACGCGGCAGCGGTGAGATTCTCGCAGGAACCAGTTGATATCGAACTCATGAGAAAACAACATGATGATGTCGTGAATATCTATAGGGAGTTTGGAGTCAAAGTGTTTTATGTGGAAAACCAAAGAGAAGATCGGCCGAATGCAATCTTTTGCAGAGACTTGATGTTTATGACGCCGGAGGGCGCAATTCTGACAAGACCGGGTATGGCGGCACGGCGTGGTGAAGAAAGATATATTGCGGAGGCACTGGGAAAGCTGGGTGTACCGATTCTCAGAACCATCACAGGAGACGGAATGTTTGAAGGCGCCAATGCCATGTGGGTAGACCGCCATACCTGTGTAGTTTCTACTGGCAGCAGGTGCAATGGAAGCGGCTATGAGCAGGTAAAATACGAATTGAACCGGATGGGTGTGGAAGTGTATCACATGCAGCAGCCTTACAGCAATATTCATATTGATGGTTTGATGAACCCGCTGAGCAATGAGGCTGTGCTGATACATGCATCTCAAGTGCCTTATGACATCATCGACATGCTGAAAAAGAAGGGTTTTCAAATTTTGGAAGCGCCGTCCAGGACGGAAGTGAGAGAGTCCTTCGGCTGCAATTTTGTCGCTCTGGAACCAGGGCACATTTTGATGCCGGAAGGGAATCCTCGCACACAGGAATTATTGGAGAAGAATGGAATCAAGGTGCAGACGGTAGATATTTCTGAAATTATAAAAGGCAAGGGGGCGCTGCACTGCATCACAGCGTATTTAAAAAGAGGTTAGAGGAGAAAGACAAGATGGAAGAAAAAAAGAGAATAGATATCGACGCTTTGGCGGGCGAACGGTGGTTTGCGAAAGAGACATCCATCATTGAGGATATGTGCGATCTTTGGGGCGACTGGGGTGTCTGCTCCGAAGTCGATCCCCTGCGTGACGTTTTGATGCGGCGGCCGGGAACTGAAATTGAAAAATTCGATTGGCAGGCGGCCAGATTTAAGGCGCCAATTGATGTAAAACGATTCAGGGCACAGCATGACGCTTTGGCAGACATCTACAGAGACCACGGAGTCAGAGTGCATTACATAGAAGAGCAGCGAAGCGACCGACCCAATGCCCTCTTTTGTCGGGATCTAGTGTTTATGACGCCGGAGGGCGCCATTGTGACCAGACCGGCTATGGAAGCGCGACGAGGAGAAGAACGTTTCGCTGCAAAGAAATTAGCGGACTTAGGCGTTCCCATCATCAGAACGGTCTGCGGCAGTGCCACCTTTGAGGGGGCCATGGGTCTTTGGATTGATCGTCACACAGTCGTTTTAGCTTCAGGGGTCAGAACGAATCGGGAAGGCTACGAGATGGTAGAGGAAGAATTGCGGCGCATGGGAGTCACCGATATTTTACACATGCAGATTCCTTATGGCCACGCCCATATTGACGGATTGCTCAATATGGCCAGTCAAGAGATAGCTATGATTCATGCATCACAGGTTCCCTATGATGTCTGCGATGCACTGAAGAAAAAAGGCATCAAGCTGCTGGAATGCCCGTCACAGATTGAGGCAAAAGAGGGGCTGGCTATCAACTTTGTAGCCATTGAACCGGGGCTTGTGGTTATGCCGGCTGGCAATCCCCGGTCCCAGGAACTGCTCGAACAAAATGGAATTAAAGTCATACCGGTGCAGTTTGATGAAATCTTGAAGGGTTACGGAGCGATTCACTGCTGTACGGCATTTTTGAAAAGAGGTTAAGAATGAAACGAATATTTATTAATGGAAGAATTAGAGCAATTGATGCAGAAAATCGTCTTTATCAGGCTATGGGCTGTGAAGACGGAAAGATTGCAGCGCTGGGTACCAAGGATGAGGTCATCAAGGCGATGGGCGATTGTGAGATTGTAGATCTGGCTGGCCGAGACGTATTGCCTGGCTTCATCGACGCACACATTCATCTTCTGGACCACGCCATCTTTGAGAAGAAAACGGCACTTCTCAGCGGGGTGAAGAGTGTAGAGGAACTGGTTCAAACCATGAAAGCGTATATTGCCGATGTGAATATTCCTGAAGGCCAGTGGGTTACCGGTTTTGGCTGGGATCAGGAGGCTTTTCCCGATGGACAGTTCCCTACCTGTGAGCAGTTGGATCAGATTACAGACAAGCACCCGCTGATGCTCAATCGAAGATGCGGAACCATCTGCGCTGCCAATTCTATGGCCATGAGGATTGCTGGAGTGGACCGGAATACCAAAGACCCACAGGGCGGAGAACTGGTGAGATTTGCTGATGGTTCTCCTACTGGCGTCATGCTGGAAAGTGCGATGAGCTTAATCGGGGACTGCGTGCCAAAGATCGGAGATAAGCTGGAATTAAAAGAACTACTGGCCTTTTCTTTTGACGAAATGGTTAAGAACGGTGTAACCGTGTGTCATACAGAGGACTTTTATTCCGTGAGTGACAAACGCGCGCTTTGGGAGGCCTACTTGGAACTATTTGCTGAGGGACGAATGCCCATTGACCTGGTTCTGCAACTGCGTATTCACAGACCGGATCAACTGCAGGAGTTTTTTGATTTTGGATTTCATTCCTGGCAGCGTTTTGGCAACGTCAAAATCGGTCCCATCAAATTCCTTGGCGACGGATCACTGGGGGCCTGGTCAGCGGGACTCAATGAACCGTACAGTGATAAGCCGGATACCTGCGGATGCCTTTACTGGAACAAAGAGGAACTTGCCCGCATTGCCAAAGAGATTGTCGATCACGACTTTGACTTGACCATTCACGCTATTGGAGACGCAGCGGTGGAAAACTTCCTCGACGGGTGTATCTCTGTCAAAGAAGAAATCAAGGCGAAGGGATTGAGGCCGTCGATTATCCACAGCCAGATTATGAATGAACGAATCTTTGAAAAATATAAAGTGGTCGATGCTATCGGTCTGGTGCAGCCTATGTACATCCATTCTGACTGGAGTATTGCAGATGACAGGGTAGGTGACAGAATGAAGACCAGCTATTGTTTCAACTCTATGCTGAAACAGGGCATCAGGCTGGCAGCAGGCTCAGACCTGCCCATTGAGTCAGTCAATCCGCTGGAAGGAATCCAGGTCAACGTGACGAGAAAAGATCTCACAGGTCAGCCTGAGGGCGGGTGGTACTCAGAGGAGCGCCTCAGCAGACTGGAGGCTGTCAAGATGCATACTATTTACGGGGCTTATGTTTCCAAAGATGAAGATCGGCTTGGCTCTCTGGAAGTCGGCAAACAGGCAAACTTTGTCATTTTGTCTGACGATGTGTTTACCGTGCCGGAGAATGAGATCAAAGAGATTAAGGTGCTGGAAACATATATCGACGGCGATTGTAAATACAGAGCATAACAGGAGGAGAATGAGATGAGAAAAAATTGGCCGCAAGGCATAAAAATGGGCGTAGCCCTGACCTTTGATTTAGATGCAGAGACTTTCTGGTTTTCCAGAACCATGGACAGCAAAAATAATCCGAATCTGATGGCAGAAGGGGCATATGGACCCAATGTAGGAGTGCCGAGAATTTTGGATATGCTGGACAGACAGCAGTTGAAAGCGACCTTCTTCATTCCAGGCTGGGTCATAGAGCAGCATACAGAGACCTGTCGGGAAATCGTCAGACGAGGACATGAAATCGGCTATCACGGTTATCTTCATGAGACGACCTACTTCCCAGAGCAGGATCGAGAATTGGTGGAGAAATCAAAGAGAATCATGAAAGAACTGCTGGGGGTAGAACCGCTTGGTTACAGAGCGCCGGAAGCGATTTTGACCGAAGAGACGATTGCGAATGTCATGGCTAGCGGTTTTGAGTATTCTTCTAATACGATGGCTTGCGACTGGCCTTATTATCACGAAAGTGGAGATGGCGAGAAACTGATAGAACTACCTTTCTCCTGGCTTTATGATGACACGTCTCACTTCTTCTTTACTCTGCAGATGCCGGAGAGAAGGAGGATCTGTTCGCCGTCTTATGTAAAGGAAATCTGGCAGAGTGAGTTTGACGGACTGTACGATGAGGGCGGACTGATGACTCTGGTACTTCATCCCCAGTGCATCGGCCGTGTCAGCCGGGTTAATATGCTGGAGGACTTGCTTTGCTATATGAAGACCAAAGCGGGTGTCGCCATAGGCCCTGCACTGGATATCAGCAGGCTGGCGAGACAAGGCCTGGAAGAATCTTTTAATTCTTAAAAATTCTTAAAAGAGTGTACTTTCTACCGGAAAATATGTTACTATGTTTTTAGAGATTAATATTTCCAACAATAGCAGCATCATTACAGAAGGGAAGAAGGTCATGAAGAGAATAAGAAGGCTCATTTGCACTTTGTTATCGATCAGTATGATTTTGACGGCAACGGCCATATACGCATTTGGGCAGACAATAGATTCAGTAAATCAGGGGAATGTAAGCGACAGTTCTTCTAAAGAACTGAAATTGCAAGTGATGGATACGGGAAATCGTTTTCCAGGTGTGGAGAACTCCTCGTCATTCCCCAAGTTAAAAATGAACCGAAAAGGCGCAAAAATCGGCAGAGGGGAAAAGCTGAGACTGAAAGCCTTTTATTATCCGCCCACCCGGAAAGGCACGAACTTTCGCTGGGTATCTACCAACCGAAAAGTGGCTAAGGTGACGTCAGATGGCATTGTAAAAGGCATCCGTCCGGGCAGAACTAATATCGTTGTATCCCAGCGCTCAAATCCCAGTGTCAGGGCCATTTGCAAGGTTACAGTGGGTTATTCGATCAAATATCACACCAAAGGCGGCAGACTGGCCAGAAGAAGTCCGCGTGTCTACTATAACGAAAGAGTCACCCTCAAAGACCCGGTAAAAAAGGGTTATGAGTTTAAAGGCTGGTATATAGACCGCGGCCGTACGAGGAAGATTACCTATATTGACAAGGATGCGGACCGAGACTATACGCTCTATGCAAAATGGGAAAAAGAATAGGAAAAGAAGAAATGTGCATAGAAAAGGGGACTGTCAGAAATGACAGTCCCCTTTGTAATCTATTCATGTGCAAATCCGCCGTCATGAGTTTCTTTTGCCCGATATAATGCCACATCGGCTGCCTTTGACAAAGCCACATAGGTATCTCCTTGTTTTGCCAGTACCGCGCCAGCAGATAGGGTGATGGCAGGCATATTCCGTTTTGCGGCTTCTTTTGCCAGGGTTTGATTGATATCTTTCATGATTCTCTGTGCAACAGAGTAATCGTCGGTATCCGCTACAAAGATTGCAAATTCATCGCCGTGAAGACGGGAAGCGATATCGATAGTCCTGATACGTCCGACAATCATCTGGGCAGTCAATTTGATGACTTCGTCCCCGATATTGTGACCGTAATTGTCATTGACCTGTTTGAAATGGTCGCCGTCTATCATGATGAAGATTCCGCTGTCATCTGGTTCCATTTCGGTGAGGATTTTAGTCATGTTTTTCTTGAAAGAACTGAAGTTCATCATGCCGGTCAATTCGTCGATGGCAGCTTCTTTCTGCGCGGCCTTCAATGCGATTTGCAGACGTTTCTGTGTCTGGCCCAGCTCTACATAGGCCTCTTTTAACTCCCGATTCTTAAGTGCCCGGCTGATTTGATTCAGGATATAAATCAACAGCAGTTCGATGAGCAGCAGCGGTACCAGCCAATTACCTAAGGTTGCCTTGAGCATAGATAAGAATGGGATGAGCACGAGAAAACTGTAATCATCTTCTTGTAACAGATAACCGTAATAGCGGCTGCCATCGATAGTAATTGAGTGAGCCTTGTCATTGCTTTTCGCAAGCAGTGGCAGATTATCCTTGAATGATTCTCGGAAGTTGTAAAAAGAAGTGGCAGAGGCAATCTTCTCTTTTGCTTTTTCTATCTCGTCGGCATCGTTCTCGTCGATAGCTGCCAACTCTTCTTTGGCTTCATCAATTCGCGCCCTCGCCTCTGGGATGGAGTCGTGAAAACTGCTCCCCAGATAGGCCTCGGTGGTGCTGCCGATAATCGTACCGTTTTGATTATATAGGATAACTTGTTCACCTTTGAAACGATTCATGGAATGAATCAGATCCTGGATATTCCCCATTTTGATGTCATAGGCGAAGACTGTTTCTTTGTCAGGCTGCAGCTGAGAAATGGTTGACAAAATATAATGGTTGGCGTAGCTCATGTAGGGCGGCGTGAAGACGATTTTGCCTTCTCCGGCAGCAGCGTCCTTGTACCACGGGCGCTCCGTGGCAACATAGCCCGTCTTTTCGTACTCTGCGTAAGGCGTGTCCCAACTGTAAAGGTAACGTCCCTTATAATACATGTAAAGACCGTCGAAGGTATCACCTTCGATATCCAACATTTTAGTATCTATGGTTTTCAGGTAGTTCCAGATTTGGTCGGGATCGGGATTGTTTTCGATTTCCCGCGACAGCATTTCTGTAAAAATCTGAAAAGAGTGTTTATAATCTGCAAGGACGTTATTAAAATCGTCACGAGTGTCAGTGGCTTCTTCTATGAGGTATTTGTCAATTGCGTTAGATTCGTGAATACTAATAAAAAATATCCCCGCAATATTGACGATGATAAATATGGCAGTAAAAAGTAAAGTCTTTTTGTGTTCTGTCAGCTTGTGTAGGTCCATCTTCTTTTATCTCCCTAATTAAATACTATACCTTTATCATATCATATTTGATGATGGTTATGAAGGTGAATTTTCGGAAATTTTGGTAAAACAAAGGGACTCCCACAGCAAATTCCTGGAATAGGTTCCTGAAATAGATTGCGCGCCTTCATTAAACAAAAAACAGGATATTATGGCACAAAAGGCTATCCAGACCTGTATCTGCGCCTTCATTTTTAATTTTTTTGAATTTACTTGCATTACTCCCTTTGCAAAACGTGTGAAAAACAAGCATATTTCTCTTTTTTTGTCTCTTTCCTTGATCTGTAGAACCGTGTTTGAAACAGAATATCTCATAAATGTAAAATAAAGGAATTTTATTCGTTCTGAATCTTTGGAATGCGCAAGTAATGGAAAATAATTTGCGAATGAAGGCGGATTGGTTTACAATAATCAAAAAATGTGCCATTAAGGATTAAAAAATTGAAAATGAAGGCACTTTTTTTGTTTCCGCTGTCACAGGGTTGTGAAGAAGGAGTGTCAACCTTTGTTTCATGCGCTTGCCGCGGGGATGCCCATTCCTTCTACACAGAAAAAGAGAATTGTGGTATAATGAACGCACAATCCTACAGCTTCGCCTTTTTGCCCCGCAAGCGTAGCGAGCGGCTAGGCAAAACGGACAGCGCAGCGAACAACGTGAGCGAAGGAGTATGCGAAGCATACGTTGCTGCAATGTAGGAATCATTGAATCATGTGCCCCGATATTATTCATAGTGGAATGCACATGGCATAATTCTATATTGGGACAGGAGTATAAAGCGTGATGAAGGAAGAACAAAAAACAACGATGATAGCGGTGGCGGGCAAAGGGGGAGTCGGAAAGACTTCCATCGCAGCCGCCATGGTAAAGATACTGACAAAGAGGTTCCCCGGAAAGCGGATTCTCGCCATCGATGCGGACCCGGCGGTGGGACTAGCCACGGCCCTGGGGATTGAAGAGGGGAAGACCATCGACGACATCCGTATGGAAGTAGTGGAGACTGTGGAAGACGGACAGACCAAGGCAGCTATCGAGCTTCTGGGGGAAGCAAAATACCAAATTTACGACGCTGTAAGCGAACAGAATGGATTTGCGTTTATCGCAGTGGGGAGACCGGAATCCGCCGGCTGCTACTGCAAGATCAATTCCTATCTGAAGGATGTGATCCAGATGCTGTCGGAGAATTTTGATTACGTGGTCATCGACGGAGAAGCCGGCATCGAACAGATCAACCGCCGGGTGATGGAGAAGGTCACCCACCTGGTTTTGATCACAGACGCCAGCCGCAAGGGGATACAGGTGGTGCAGACCATCAAAGGTGTGGCGGACCGTCTGGTCATGTACGATGAGATGGGTGTAATCGTCAACCGCATTCCCGGGCCGGAAGCCAAGAATTTGGTCGATACAGGCGCGCTGCCTGTCTTGGCCTATATCCAGAGTGATGATCAGCTGGCGAAGTTCGACCTGTTAGGGGAGAATGTCTTTTTCTTGCCCGATGAGGCAGAAATTGTCCGGGGTGCGGCGGGAGCTTTGGCGGCTCTGGGAATTATCGAAACAGGAGAGAAACAGTGAAAGATTTAAAACATTTATATTACTTCGAAAACTTATTAGAAGAGGTGAACAACGACTTGGTCAGAGAAGGTCTGCAGCGGGGCGACATCGCCATCGGCGGCGTCTGCTCTCTGATTCCAGAGGTTTTGCTCAACCTGCCGGGTACCTTTGCCGTGCGTCTGCGCGCACCGCGGACCGGCTCCATCGAAATGGGCACCTACTACATGACCAGCCTTCTCTGCGAAGGCTGCCGCGCCTATCTGGAGAGAGCCTTAGAGGGCGGATACGAATTTTTGGACTGCATACTGGCACCGGACGCCTGCGCCCAGATGAACCGCTGCGTAGAGAATATCGAGAAGCTGCAGTTATGCAACAAGGAAAAATTCTTTGTATCCTATGCCGACGTTCCCATGAAGGCGGACGAAACGGCGTTAGCCCACTACGTCAGGCAGATGCGCCTGCGGGTGCTTGCACCTTTGTCGGAGGTGTACGGAATCGATGTATCTGATGGGGCTTTGCGGCAGGCGGTAGAAAATCAAAACCGAATCAATGGACTGATTACGGAGATCGGGTCTTTTCGCAAAGAAGAAAATCCGCCGATTACAGGATATGAGTTTGCAGTTTTATGTCTTGCCACCTACAGCTGTCCCCACGATCTTCTGATTGAGAAGCTGGAGGAGACTTTGGCAGAGGTGCGGCAGCGGAAGCCGGACGAGAAAAGTCCGTTCCGTGCCCGTGTTCTGCTGGCAGGCTCGGAGCTGGACAGTCCGGAGCTGATCAAGCTGGCGGAGGAAGCGGGCGCCTACGTGGCGGTAGACCGTTTCTGTTTCGGCTCCTTCCCAGAGCGGCAGCCTTTGCTTTTGACAGAAGATGAGGATGTCCTGACGCAGATCTGCAGGCAGTATATGATGCGGGGCCAGTGTCCGCGCTACATGAATACAGAGAAGATCGAAGAGCGCAAGGCTTACATAGACAGCCTGGCAAAGGAGTACAGGGCCGACGGCATCATTTATCAATATCTGAAATTCTGTGATTACTGGGGATATGAACAGGCCGCATCCACCCATATCATGCGGCAGGAGTACGGTTACCCCATCCTCTCCATCGACCACCCGTATTCGGTGGGAAGCTCTGGACAGATTCGTACCAGAATCCAGGCCTTTGTGGAAAGCATCGAAATCAAGAAACTGCAGAAGGGGGCGAAGTAATGGGAAAAGAACTAGGAAGCGGTCGCCTGGGCGAGCTGTACAACGGGAAGAAAGCAAGGAAGCGCCGGGAGTGGCGCGGTTTCAAGGACACCTGGTACGCCTACACCCAGTGGCTGAAGATATGGAAGGTCCTGATCAAGTTCATGGCAAAGCCGAGAAACATCAAAGGCTTTTTCCGCTATCGCTGGATGCTGAACTATCTGGCGGTACCAGATTTCTTTGATCGTCATACGGAAGGCATGCGGGGAGAGCAGCTTCGCATGGCTCATATGGGATTGGGGCTTATCGTAGCCGACATGTGCGAGATGGTTAACACGGTGTTCAAGGCAGACCCTCGCATCGGCAACGACAAAGAACTGAGTAACCGAATCGTGCTCCTTGATGAAAACATGATGAGTGAAATCATGAATGGATTCCCCAATCTGCAGTGGGTATCGGTAGAGGTGCCTGCCATCTATACCAGCGCCATGATGAATCAGACTGGCGTATCTCACTATATCGACGTAACCAGCGAATACGGTGTGCCGGGCGATGTGTGCCCGATGCCGGCGGCGGAACTGGGGCTGGCCATCGACGACGACTTTCCTCTGATTGGAAAGTGTGCGGTGCAGTGCAATACAACCTGTGATGGAAGCGCCATGGGCAATGGCATCGAGGCCAGATGCTTCAAGATTCCGACTTTCCAGCTGGCAGTGCCGATCCGCCATACGCAGGAAAGTGTACAGGAATATGCTGCTGATGAGATCAAAAATGCCATCCACTTTATCGAGGAGCAGACCGGAGAAACCTTTGACTGGGACGCTTTCTTTGCTTCCATGAAGCGGTTTAACAAAGAATCCCAACACGCCAAGGAGTGGCTGGAGATTTCCCGCACCCCTTATCCCCAGGTTATCGGAGACAACCTGGCGCTGTATCGTTACGGTGTCTATCAGGCGGCAGGCGGCAGAAACGACGACTTCCTGAAGGTGGACGAAAAATTGACGGCTCTGGCTATGCAGGCCTTTGAGCGCAAAGCGCCGGTAGTGAAAGAAGTCCGCCATCGTGCCATCACCTGGGGCGTGCAGGCTGCCTACTATACAGCCTTTCCGATCTGGATGCAGAACTGCTGGGGCATCGTGCCTATTGCGGATATGCTGAGCCTGGTTTCTATGGACGAAATCAATACGGAGGACAAAGAGCAGGCTATTTACGATCTGGCACACCTTTACGAGAACATGATTATGAGAAACCGCTCCAACGGCGGATACGAAGTGGGCGTGGAGGCCCTTTGGCGCTACTGCGAATACTTTAACGTGGATATGGTGGTCATGTACACCCATATGGGATGCAAGGCCATGAGCGGCTATCACGGTATCTTTGAAGAGGAAGCCCGCAAGCACGGTATCCACCTGATTTGGGTAACCCATAACCTGATGAAACCGGAGGACGCATCGAGAAAAGACATGCGTATGGAAGTTAATCGCTATATGCGCACCGTGCTGAGAGAAGAACCCCTCGACCCGTCACTGGAGGATTTCGATGACGCCAAGTGCTGGTAGGGAGTCCTAACCCAATTTGCGCAGCAAATTGCAGGTAGGACCCCGGTCAGGAGTGCAGCGCTTTAGCGCGTGGCACTCTACGGCCTAGACTGGTCCCAATTTGCGCAGCAAATTGATGGACAGTCCTTATGCTTTAGCGCCCCGCAAGGCGAGAGCGAAGAGAGCGGTGAGCGGCAAGGCGCTAGTCGTATAATGGAGTCCTAACCCAATTTGCGCAGCAAATTGCAGGTAGGACCCCGGTCAGGAGTGCAGCGCTTTAGCGCGTGGCACTCTACGGCCTAGACTGGTCCCAATTTGCGCAGCAAATTGATGGACAGTCCTTATGCTTTAGCGCCCCGCAAGGCGAGAGCGAAGAGAGCGGTGAGCGGCAAGGCGCTAGTCGTATAATGGAGTCCTAACCCAATTTGCTGGGTCATACTTTTAATGTTGGAGGAAAAGAGAATGAACTATTTTGGCGGTTGTGACGCCGGAAGTACCTATACAAAGAGTGTAATTATAGATGAAACCGGAGCGATCAGAGCTTCGGTAATCAGCAAGAGCCGGATCAATCCGGTGCTCAGCGCCCGTGAGGCTCTGGACGCTGCAGTTTCCCAGGTGGATGATCTTGCGAGTGCGGAGGATCTGACCTACCTTGTGGGAACGGGCTACGGACGTAATAAAGTCCCTTTTGCCGATGAAAACATTTCGGAAATCAGCTGTCACGCCATGGGTGTACATGTGGTCAACCCGGAGGTCAAATCCATCATCGACATCGGCGGGCAGGACGTCAAAGGCATCGCCATCGATACGGACGGAACCGTGCTGAATTTTGCCATGAACGACAAATGTGCTGCGGGAACTGGCAGATTTTTCGAAACCATGGCCAGAGCCTTCGAAATGTCCCTGGACGAGTTTTCGGCACTGTCCCTAAAGGCAAAAAACGTGATTCCCATCACAGCCCAGTGTGCGGTCTTCGCAGAAAGTGAAGTCATCTCCCTGGCCGGGGAAGGCAAACCCATGGAGGAAATCGCAGCGGGAATCCAGGTATCTGTTGCGAAGCGGTGTTTTGTCATGGCGAAAAAAGCGGGCGTCACGGACAGCGTGACTTTGACAGGAGGCTGTGCCAAGAACGGCGGATTGAAACAAGCCATTGAAAAGGTATTGAAGGTCAGGGTCGTGGATCTGGCTGTGGACCCGCAGCTAATGGGCGCTTTGGGAGCAGCCGAGTTTGCGCGGCAGAAAGGAATGGCATTATGATATTAAAAGTAGTATTGATTATCGTCTGCGTGGTCGTTGCATTGTTTTTGCTTAGTCTTTTGGTGTTTTTCTTTAATTTGGACATGAAGATGGCTGCAAAGCTGGGGGATCTGCTGGCGCCTCATTATGACAAAATTAAACGAGACAGGATGGTCTGATTGCCATGCGGTTATATGACAAATTGATTTCGCAGGCGCTGCAGCTGATCGCATCTGCCGAAGGCGGACAGATGGTGCGGGGCGAATGCCGGGGTGAGGCCTGCCGTGACAGCGGAGAATTTGACCTGGTCTTGAAATCGGATATGGCCTATGAGCTGGGCGGCGGGAATCTTCCGGCTGTCAGCGGCCTCTTCTATACTTCTGATCAAAGCTTCGTGCCGCAGGACGAAATCTGGCGGCTGGGTCCGGATCTTTCTGAAATTGAAGGGGATGTGCCCTATGCCAGGCTGACGCTGATCCGTGTGCCAGAGGGGTGTTTTTCTGGTGAGGCGGAAGCCTATTCCGACCTGCGGAAGATGGAGTACACGCGATACCATGTCAACCCGGAGGGGTACATGATGCGGATTTCTGCGGCTAGTGAGCGCGAGCCGGTGCGCATCAGCCGTAAAGCCCTCGAACAGGGACTTTCTTTTGAAAAGGTGGGGCGCTCTTTTCTCAAAGGATATCACACCCATCCAAAGGCAGCGGCAGTGAAGCTGATCTTTGTGACAGCGGCTGATTTTCCATACGAGCAGCTTGCCAATCTGGCGCACCAGGGGGAGCAGATTACAAAATCGATGAATCACATTTTCAACAACCTAGTCATGGATTGTTCGTCCTGTAATCTAAAACCGGTCTGCGACGAGGTGGAAGGACTGCGGGAGCTGCACCAGGCAGCATTGACGAAATAAAAAACATAGAGCGGAGGGAAATTGATCTTATTCAATTTTCACTCCGTTTTTTAGTTGTGTGGACGAATTGTGGTATGAGGCGCACAGGCATTTCTTAAGAATTCTTAAATATGTTGCCTATATATTGACTGAATGAAATTATAGGATAAAATGAAGAGAGAAGGGTTTATTAGGAGAAAAGAAAAACTATGCTAGATATATTACCAAGTTTATTGATGATTGTGGCGCTTTTAGTTAAGGCCGTAATCGCGGCAGCAATTGTCGCAACGCCGATTTTGCTGTACAAGATCTATCAGCTGCTGCGAGGCTGAGTTAAAGTACGGGGGAGGAGAAGTATGGTAATTAAAATTGATAAAAACAGAGCGATTACACGCTCTTTCAAAATTGCATTTGTTTTGATGCTTTGTTCCAGCCTTTTACCGTGGTTCGACCGAGGTGACAATGCACCTTTGTTTTGGGGATATGAGGTTGTGATGGAGCATTACCTGTGGATTCCCTTTGTTATCCTGATTCTGTTCATTTGGACGTTAGGGGACAAGCCGAAACGGTGGTATGCTCTCTTGGGAGAAGCAGCCTTTGCAGGAGTTTTGGGGATCTATATCTATTCCATCCTCTATTTCAAAAGATACCTATGGACTATCTATGAACCTGATGCCGCCATGGATTTGCATTTTGGCCTATCCAGTGCAATGGGAACCTTTTGGCTGTCGGCATTCCTGGCAGTGGCAGCCTTTGCTCTTTTTCAGTGGTATCTTTACGGCAAAGTGAAGTTGGGGAAATAAAATGAAAAAACTTTTAAAAAATCCGCTGCTGCCGTTACTATTGGCAGCATGCATCTGTGTGATTTTTGGGGTGTTTATGTCTGGCGACCCTTTCCCGGCAAAGGAGATATATGGATATAAACCGCTGGTCTGTATCAATGATCGAGTTTATGGCGAGATCGGTATTGTTGCAAAATCTCCGCCTGAGGGGTTTTCGCTGGTAGGGACGGTAAAAGAGAAGGTGTCGAGTTTTGACCCCATGGTGGAGAGAAATTTTGCAGCCAATATGCTAGATGTAGGTACAGAGATTTTTACGAGCGAAGATCACCCTGACGAAATCTATATAAAACTGGAGGAGTCAAAGTACAGTAAATATATACATCATGTCGAGGAGGACTCTGATTAAATGATAGGAAGGAAGACGTGAATGTAGCAGAATTTCGGCTCTAAAATTTGTTTGGTATATAAAGAGCGTAATTGGAAAGGATGCGTGCTTTTAAAAATAGTTGTAATAAACATAGTACAAAAGGAGATAAAAGTGGTAAAGCATATGAAAAAAATAATATGTACGGTATGCATGGTTGCTGCAATATGTTTCTGTTTCGTAGCTTGTTCTTCAGAGCCAAGTGATAATAAGAGTGAGGCAGTATTGAATTCAGTTCAGGATAAGATTATTCTATCTTTTACCGGCGTTGAAGATGATTCTTCAGAAATAAAAAAAGTATCCTATAAAGCAAAAAATATGTCAGATGATTCATTTACACTAGAAGGAATATTAGTTTATGCGTGCGATAAAAATTTGAGTTACATTGAAGCAACTGATGAAAACAAGTCAGAAAAACTCGCGCCTGGAAAAGAAAGCCATAAATTCGAATATGCCTATGATGAAAAAGTGGAATTTGTAAAAGTTGTAGGCTACAAGTATACCCAAAATGGGAGAACCTTCATAGATACTTTTGACAATGTGATGGTAGTTCATAGAGATGGATCCACTTATCTGGGAAATATCCATTACACAGATCAGGATATATTAGACAGAGCTGATGTAAAAAACAACCAACCGACTGCATATATATCGGATGATGAAGTCAGAGGAATCCTGATGTCTGTTGCAAATATTGCCAAGACTAAGGATACGACTATAGAGAAAGCATGCGAAGCAATCGGGATGTCTTATGATGATTATAAAGGATTGCTTTTGCGAGAGTCTAACGCCAAGGTTCCGTTAGATGAAATCAGAGGCACTCTTGTAGCTGTAGAGAGACTCAGGACATATGATGGTTTAACACTATCTGAAGCCTGTAAGACTGCTGGGATCGACTTTGAAGAATATGAAAAAATAGTAAAGAAATTATAAGTGATGCCCATTACGAGAGAGGAACCATACAAACAAAACCCCTAGAACGAAATGTTCTAGGGGTTTCTAAGTTATATCTCCTATTCCACAAACTCTCCGCCTTTGAATACTTTCTTCGGCAGGGCTTTCTGCGCTTCTGGGATGCCTTCCAGGTTCTGCTTCTGGATGGCTCTGATTTTCAGCGGCAGGGAGAACAGGTTGATGAATCCTTCTGCGTCGCTCTGGTCGTAGACTTCGTCCTCGCTGAAGGTAGCGAACTCTTCATTATATAAGGAGTAAGGGGACTGGCTTGCTACAGGCCATGCGGTGCCTTTGTACAGCTTCATCTTCACTTTGCCCGTGACCTGCTTCTGGGTTTCGTCCACGAAAGCGGAAATGGCTTCACGCAGCGGTGTGAACCAGAGGCCGTCATAGACTAGCTGTGCGAACTTCTGGGAGACGATGTTCCGGTACTGCAGGGTGTCTCTGTCCAGAATGAGTTTTTCCAGGTCTTTGTGGGCTGCGAACAAAATAGTGCCGCCCGGCGTCTCGTATACGCCTCTGGACTTCATGCCTACCAGACGGTTTTCGATGATATCGATGGTGCCGATGCCATTTTCGCTGCCCAACTTGTTGAGGGCAGTCAAAAGTTCCACAGGTCCCATTTCTTCGTCGTTGATGGCCACAGGAACGCCCTGTTCAAAGGAGATTTCCACATATGTAGGTTCATTCGGCGCGTCTTCCGGTGTTTTGGAGAGGACGTGGATGTCAGGCTTGTGTTCATTCCAAGGGTTTTCCAGATTGCCGCCTTCGTGGCTGATGTGCCAGATGTTCTCGTCTCTGGAGTAAATCTTCTCGACGGTCTGCGCGATTGGAATGTTGTGCGCCTTTGCATAGTCGATACATTCTTCACGGGATTTCAGATCCCAGATTCTCCAAGGGGCGATGATTTTGATAGCAGGGTTCAGCGCGTGAATGGTGGATTCAAAACGCACCTGGTCGTTTCCTTTGCCGGTGCAGCCGTGACAGATGATAAAGGCGCCTTCCTGCTCGGCGATCTCTACGATCTTCTTGGCCTGCAGGGGTCTCGCCATGGAAGTGCCCAGCAGATAGTCGTTTTCATAAATCGCGTCAGCCTTGAGGGTCGGGTAGACGAAGTCGGTGATGAATTCTTCCTGTATATTCAGGATGTATGCTTTATCTGCGCCAGTTGCATAAGCTTTCTTTTCTATCGCATCAAAGTCTTCCTTCTGACCGGTGTCGCAGCAGACTGCGATGACTTCACAATCGTAATTTTCCTTTAACCAAGCGATGATAATGGATGTGTCCAGGCCGCCTGAGTAGGCCAGGACGATTTTCTCTTTTGCCATTGTTCTTTCCTCCAAAATTATATAAATATTAGAATATATGAATAAAAATTAATCAATGTCTGTAATATACCACAAATTATCCGCAGAATCAAGAGGGGATTTTAATAAAAATAATAAAATATGCAAGAATATAAATTTATACTTGCATATTTATAATTCCTATAGTATACTCTCTCCTTAGAAATATTGATTGGAGGCTTCTTGATGAAAGGAACGATTTATTTGGAAGACGGGAGTATATATAAAGGAAAGGGATTTGGCTTTGAAGGAACCAGAGTCGGCGAACTGGTCTTCAACACGGCGATGACCGGCTATCAGAAAACCCTGACCGACCCGTCCTATAAAGAACAGATTATCACTATGACTTACCCTCTGCTGGGCAATTATGGAATCAACGAGACGGACTACGAGTCGGGGCAGATTCACGCTTTCGGCGTGGTGGCGGCAGACGTTTGTTTCAAACCGTCTAACTGGAAATCGGTGATGAACATCGACCAGTGGCTGGCGGAACAAAAGGTACCCGGCGTCTATGATGTGGATACGAGAGAGATTACCAGGAAGCTTCGAAATACGGGAAATCAAAAATGTGTCATCACCACGGAGGCGCTTTCCCTGGAGACCATCGAAAAGATCTGCCGGGACGCTTTTCTGCGAGGCGATCAGATGAAAGACGCCGGCGTCACTGCAGTGGAGAAGTGGGAGAACCCCGACAACAAATATCATGTAGCCGTCTTGGACTTTGGCGTCAAAAAAAGCATCCTGAACGAGCTGTACCAAAGAGGCTGCAACCTGACCATCTATCCTTACGGCACCAAGGCAAAGACCATTTTGGCATCAAAGCCTGACGGCGTGTTTCTGACCAACGGGCCGGGAGACCCAGAGGCCGCAGAAGAAGCCATCCTCATCGTAGAAAAGCTGATCACCAACAGCAACTACGGACCGGATCAGATGCCTATCTTCGGAATCTGCATGGGACACCAGCTCATCGCCCTTGCCCAGGGAGGTCTTACATACAAGCTGAAATACGGTCACCGCGGCTGTAATCACGGCGTCTTTGATAAGAACAGCGGCAGAAGCTACATCACCAGCCAGAATCACGGCTACGCAGTCAAGGCCGAAAGCATCGTGCTCAAAGGATTGGAAGTGACCCATCTGAACCTCAACGATGGAACCGTAGAGGGTATGGAGCACCTCTCTAAGCCGGTCTTCTCCGTTCAGTTTCACCCCGAGTCCAGCCCCGGACCCAACGATACGGGATATCTGTTCGACAAATTTATCAATCTGATGGAAGGAGGAAGACTGTAATGCCTAGAGATTTTACCCTGAACAAAGTTTTGATCATCGGCTCCGGTCCTATTGTCATCGGACAGGCAGCCGAATTTGACTATGCCGGCACCCAGGCCTGCAAAGCCATATCGGAGGAAGGCATCGAGACGATTTTGATCAACAGCAACCCCGCCACCATCATGACGGATAACGCCATCGCAGGCAAAGTCTACCTGGAGCCGATCACCGAGGATGCGGTAGAGCAGATCTTGGCGAAAGAACGGCCGGAGGGCGTCCTGGCAGGCTTTGGCGGACAGACCGGCCTGAACCTGGCCATGGCCTTAGACGAAAAGGGCGTGTTCGAGAAGTACGGCGCTAAACTGCTGGGCGTCAACAAAGAGAGTATCCACAAAGCCGAAGACAGAGAGGCGTTCAAGGATTTGATGCTGGAAATCGGCGAACCGATCCCGCCCAGCACCATTGCGACCACCATGGAAGAGTGCCAGGCTTTTGTTGAGCAGATCGGCTATCCTGTCATCATCAGACCTGCCTATACCCTTGGCGGCACCGGCGGCGGTATCGCCCATAATCAGGAAGAACTGGAGCACTTCTGCAAGATGGGTATGGAGAAGAGCGCCATCGGGCAGATTTTGCTGGAAAAGTCAGTGGCCGGCTGGAAGGAAGTGGAGTACGAGGTCATCCGCGACGCCAAGGATAACTGCATCATCATCTGCAGCATGGAAAACCTGGACCCGGTGGGCGTTCACACGGGCGACAGTATCGTCGTAGCGCCGACCCAGACCCTGAACGACTGCCAGTATCAGATGCTGCGGGATTCTTCCCTCAAGATCATCAGAAGCCTGGAAATCGAAGGAGGCTGCAATGTGCAGTTTGCTCTGAATCCTGACAAAGACGAATACATCGTCATTGAGGTTAATCCGCGTGTGAGCCGCTCTTCTGCGCTGGCATCGAAGGCGGCAGGTTATCCTATCGCTAAGATCGCGGCAAAGATTTCCATCGGCTACAGCTTGGACGAACTGAAGAACTACGTGACCGAAGGCTCCAGCGCCTGTTTTGAACCGGCCCTGGATTACTGCGTCGTCAAATTCCCGAAGTGGCCTTTTGACAAGTTCCGCACGGCTTCCCGCAAGCTAGGCACCCAGATGAAGGCGACCGGCGAAATCATGGCCATCGACAGAACCTTTGAAAGCGCTTTGCTGAAGGCCATCGCCTCTTTAGAGGTGGAGGGTACGGGCCTCAGAGTGCCTTACGTCACAGGTCTTGACAATGAGAAGCTGATGAACAAGCTGATGGCGCAGGATGACGAGCGGATCTTCTGCATCGCGGAGGCGTTCAGAAGGGGCCTTGCCGATGTGGAAGAAATCTTCGAGAGGACGAAGATCGACCGCTGGTTCCTCCATAAGATCTATGGCATCATCGAGATGGAAAAAATTCTGCAGACCGAGGAGATCACCGCGGATTTGATTCGCGAGGCAGAATACCGCGGCTTTACGGACGACGAGATCCTGGACCTGACGGGCATGGCAAGAGACGTGCTGCAGGATATCAGACTCTATCACGATATCTATCCGGTATATAAAGTGGTAGATACCTGTGCAGGAGAGTTTGAAGCGCTGACCCCATATTACTATTCCAGCTACGGTGGTGAGAATGAGAGCGTCAAAACCCCTCACGATAAGATTCTCGTGGTCGGCTCCGGTCCGATTCGGATCGGCCAGGGCATCGAGTTTGACTACTGCTGCGTCCAGGGCGTGTGGGCGCTGAAAGACCTGGGCTACGAGTCCATCATCATCAATAACAATCCGGAGACGGTCAGCACCGACTTTGACACCTCCGACAAGCTGTACTTTGAACCGCTCCACACCGACGACGTGATGAACGTCATCAAGCAGGAGCGGCCGGAAGGTGTCATCCTCCAGTTCGGCGGACAGACGTCTCTCAATCTGGCGTCAAAGCTGGCAGCCAGAAGCATCAAAATCCTGGGCACCCAGAACAAATACATCGACCTGGCGGAAGACAGGGAAAAATTCTCTGACCTCCTGGATATTCTGGATATCGCTACGCCAAAGGGCTGCGCAGTCAGAACCAGAGAGGAAGCCTTCGAAGCCGTGGAGCGTCTGGGATATCCGCTGGTCGTGCGCCCGTCCTTTGTCATCGGCGGCAGGGCCATGCAGGTGGTCTACTCCGACGAAGAACTGCTGAAATACCTCAAGGAAGCGGTAAAACTCTCCCATGAGCACCCAGTTCTGATTGACAAATACGTGGAGGGCAAGGAAATTGAAGTAGATGCCATCGCCGACGGCGACGACGTGCTGATTCCGGGCATCATGGAACATGTCGAGCGCACCGGCGTTCACTCCGGCGACAGCTGCACCGTCTATCCGACTTACAGCTTGCCACAGGAAGTCATCGACAAGTTGATTGAAAACACCAAGAAGATTGTCAAGGCGCTGCACATCGTGGGTCTGGTAAACATCCAGTACGCCTGGGACGGAGAGACGATCTATGTCATCGAGGTCAACCCTCGTGCTTCCCGGACAGTACCGATTCTCAGCAAAGTGACTAAGGTGCCGATGGTCAAAATTGCCGTGGCGGCGATGACTGGAAAAAAGCTGGCCGACATGGAGTGGGGCACAGGGCTTTACAAAAAGCAGGATTACTATGCGGTGAAAATTCCGGTCTTCTCCGATGCCAAGCTGACGGACGTGGATGTGGCCGTGGGACCGGAGATGAAATCTACCGGCGAGGTCCTGGGCATCGACCAGGATCTGGATAAGGCGATTTACAAGGGATTCCTCGGTGCAGGAACGAAAATCCCTGCAGAAGGCGGCGTCTTTGTCTCCCTGAAGGACCACGATAAGACGGCGGAGAGCGCGGAGGTTTTGAAGACCTATGCCAATCTCGGATTCAAGCTCTACGCGTCAGAGGGGACGGCGGTCTTCCTAGGAGAGCACGGCGTGCCGGCGCAGGAAATCGACTACGCCGATGTAAAACCTCTGATCGGCGAGGAAATCCAGATCGTCATCAATACGCCGAAGACCATCAACAAAGTGGGGGCGGACACCTTTCCGATCAGAAGGGCTGCCATCGAACGGGGACTTGCGGTACATACCTGCATGGACACCGCAAGAATCTTCGCTATCGCAATCAGATTGAAGCAGAAAGGCACCGAGCTTTCGTATAACGTGCTGTAGAACTAGACACGATTTCACAGGTCTGTCGGCATATAGGGGAGAGGGGTATATACAGAACGTTTTTTACGATGCGGTTAGGTTTTTTGATGCCGTTCCGTAAGTTTTGCGTAACTCGATAGCAGGATTCAAGGTTATTTTGTTGGAAAACGGTCTTGCTGCTTGCGAAATGTATAAAAGTGTTGTAGGAGGTTACTTTTCATAGTTTAAATCTCTGCTTTTAGCCTTGAGGTTCCAGCGAAAAGTAACAGAAATCGTAGATACCCCCTAGCAACCTGCATTAGATGAGTATTCAGTTACGCGAGCATGGCTGGAAACACTCAAAAAGCATAACGTTATTGTAATGGTGCGCCAGCGTTTCATAAATATATTTTAGTAATTGACTTCCCCATAGAATGAGAGTAGAATGTAAGTCAGAGATAACCAAGATATCTTGCACAAAATTTGTGCCACAGAAAAACCAGGTCGCCGTGAACGACCTGGTTTTTCTTTTGGCTGACTGCTGGCTATTTATCTCTGTTCAGCCATTGAAATATGTAACTGGCTGTTACACTTCCTGCAACAGAGACGGCGAGTGCCACCAAGATATCTTGCATTTATACCACCTCCTTCCCGCAAATTAGCTGAAGGTTCAGCAGTAATTATATAATACCATACATTTATTGTAAAATATAGAATTAAATAGAAAATATTGGAATCCTTTAACCTTGTCCGTCCTTTTTCCCTGTGCTATACTAAACTTGCCAAGAATGAAAGAGGAGGCGCTATATGAACAGTGATATCAATTTCAGTCACGGGCCTATTGTAATCATGGAAAGCTGCAATTCGCAGCCCTACCACATGCATAAAAATGCACAGGAGCTGATCTGGCTTCTGGAGGGAGAAGCAGGGGTTACGTTCAACAACAAAGAGTATTTTCTCAATGGGGAGGACGACCTGATGCTGATCGTCGATGCCGATTTTCACAAGGTGCGGAAGATCAGCGAGCAGT
Organism: Emergencia timonensis; assembly: GCF_900086585.1. Lineage (GTDB taxonomy): Bacteria > Bacillota > Clostridia > Peptostreptococcales > Anaerovoracaceae > Senimuribacter > Senimuribacter timonensis. The sequence continues at coordinate 38,514 of NZ_FLKM01000007.1, read as the reverse complement.
TGCGTTATCTGTCCTTTTATATCGACCTGCCTTACTTTCAGAGATATATCAAAGATATTCTTAACGTGGGACTTTATGTGAATCCGGGGTACAGGACGCAGGAACAGATCCCCCACTTGAAAAAAATGCGGGTGCTCCTGGCGCAGATGGTGAGGGAGTATCAAGGCGATGGGGAGTCGCAGCAGGTCATCGAGATTGCTACCCAGTTGCTCCTTTTGATTCGAAACCACTTTAACTTTCTCGGCACGACTTACATCGACTATAAAGATCAGCATACTTTCGACCGGCTCTTTGGCGTATACGATTTTGTGTATCAACATTATGCAGAGCGGGTGACTTTGGCTGACCTTGCAGACCATATCCACGTCAGCCAGACCTACCTTTCCCGCACCATCAAGCAGCTGACTGGCATGAGCTTTACGGAAATTTTGAATTACGTCCGCTGCGAAGAGGCTCTCCGCCTTTTGCTGGAAACAGATAAGAGCATTACGACCATCGCCTATGACAGCGGCTTCTCAGATCCGAAATACTTTCACAAGTATTTTGAAAAGTTCTTTTACGCCAATCCAGCGGATTTTCGCAAAAATCACAAGACCCAGAAGGAGATTGACGCGCTGGCAGACAGTCGTCAAAGAGAAATCACCTATGATGATGCCCTGAGAGAACGGTTAGGACAATACTGGAAAGATGGCGGCTTCTATCAGAGCAAAGCGACGCATCTTTCATTTGCAGCAGAAGAGGGCAGTCGGTCAGGCAGTAAACCGCAGGACGGTCTCACTGTCCTGATGACAAAGGACGAGCTGCATAAGCTGGCGAATCCCGGGCAGCTGATGCAGGCGCTGGAGCGGGATTTTGCAAATATCAGAATTGAAATTGCGGATTCTGATTTACAAAAGCTTTCCTTTGGAGATGCAAAGATGTGGCCGGCAGAACTGATGCAGGCATTGAAGGACAGGCGTGTCCCACTTCAGTCCTCTCCAGGGGGATGGAACGGACTTTATGCCATGGGCCGCATCAAAACGCCGCTCTATTACATGATTCAGGCTGCAGACTGCGCAAAAGGATGCTGGGAATACGGCAACAATTGGGCAGCCTGCCGGAACAGGGAAGGGGACGGCGCGATGCTTCTGCTGGCTTGGAATGGCTCTTTGGAACAGGGTGTTGAATTTCAAATCGACTTCGACAATAAAGAAGGGGAATATCTCGTCTTGGAATATGAGTTTTCTAATTCTGTTCTGGACGTTCTTTCACAGTTCCCGGCGGAGTCCACGAAAGCTATGACGCATATTTTGTGCCCGGCTCTAAGCGCTGCGATGCTGAGGCGGGACGAAGAAGGACTTCCGTTCAAAATTGGACCGGGAAAAGCAGGAATCTTATCCATCACGAAAAAATGACAGGGAAGGCTGAACAGCCTTCTCTTAGACTTTTTTGCCTTCCGTCTCCGATTATTTTGCTTTTTGCAGCTTAAAAATTTCACAGAATCTTTAGATAACATAATTTTGTCCGAAAAGATACAAAAAATAAGCACAGAAAAAAGGGGAAAAAGTCAATAAAATATAGTTATGTACATGAGAAGACAGCAGCTGCAAGTTAAAAAGGCTATGGAGGCGACAAATGACAGAAAAATGTTTTACCAGAATGGGACAGATCGGCATTGCGGTCAGAGATATCAACCGGGCCGGGGCGGTATGTAAGAAGTACGGCATGGGTCCCATGCGTTCCTTTATTTCCACAGAGAAGTCCGTGCAGAACGGCGAACTCTATGGGAAAAAAGTGGACAGCATCCGGTTCGGCACGTTGATGTATGAAATCGACGGTGTGACCTTTGAACTGCTGCAGCCCCTTGAAAACACCGTCTGGAGCGAATTTATCGAGAACCAGGGAGAAGGCGTCTGCGACATCATGTTTACCCCGACCAAACGGTATTATGAGGTTCTCAAGGAGAGGGGCATAGAGGAAATCATGAAATTTTCGCTATATAACCACAAATTCTCCGAGGACGATATTTTTACACAGGTGATGAGGATGCACGATACCAGAAAAGATTTGGGCTTCAACATTTTCACCTGGGATCAGACAGAAGAGACGAAGAAAAGAGTCTATCCGAGAGATCACATGGCAACAGGCGCTTACGTGCAACTGGAGGACGGGACGGAATCCCATCTGCAGAAGCCGATGTACCTGCGCATGGAAAAAATTCTCGTCGTAGTGGAGAATCTGACAGAAACGATGGAGGCTTACGAGGCCTATGGCTTCGGCCCGTTTACAGAAATAGAAGAGAGGGAAGGGCTTTATCGAAAAGCCTGCTTTACCCAGAACACCGACGGCAGTGACGTGGTCTTTGAGATCATCCAGCCGCTGGACGCTGAAAGCGGCTACAGCAGATTTCTCAGAAAATACGGCCGCGGCGTTTACAATATTCTTTTCGAGCAGAACCCTGAATACAACAACGTGATTCAGACGATGACACAGGAGGTGTAATATGGATACTATGACAAAGATCGGCGATGCCATTGTCGCCATGTCCAACTGGCTCTGGGGGCCGCCCCTATTGATTCTTTTGGGATGCGGGGGATTGTTCCTGACCATACGGTTCGGATTCCTGCAGTTCAGATATATCGGATATATTTTTTCACAGACCTTTGGCAAGATGTTTAAGAAAACAGAAGACGGTATCTCGCCATTCCAGGCCTGTACCGCTTCTCTGGCGGCTTGCGTGGGCGCTTCCAACATCGCCGGCGTTCCTGTCGCCATCGCCTTTGGCGGTCCCGGCGCTCTGGTCTGGATGTGGATCCTCGCCTTTATGGGCTGCGCCACCAAATTCTGTGAGATTGCCCTGGGCATCAAATACAGAGAAAAAAACGAGGTCGGCGAATGGGTCGGCGGCCCGATGTACTATATGAAGAAGGGCATCAAAAACAAGAAACTGGGCGCTGCCCTGGCATTCATCTTTGCCTTGGTCATGATGTTTGAGAACGTTCCGTCTGCAGCGGCACAGATGGTCTCTGCCATTCAGAATGCGACTTCCATCGGCCTTCCTGCCATGGGCACCGGTATCGCCATTATCGTTGTTGTCGCACTGGTCGCACTTGGCGGCATCAAGAGAATCACTGCGGTTACTGATAAGATGGTGCCGATCATGGTCATCGCTTACGTGGTGGGCGGCTTGATTGTCCTGTGTGCAAACGTGACGGCGCTTCCTCATGCTTTGGCGGTCATCGTAAAGAGCGCTTTTACGCCGATGGCGCCGGTAGGCGGTTTTGCCGGTTCCACCATCGCCGCAGCTATTCAGTGGGGTGCTGCCCGCGGTGCCTACTCCAATGAGGCAGGCGACGGCGCTGCACCGTTTATCCACTCGGCCGCTACCGTCGATCATCCTGTCAGACAGGGATTCTTCGGCGTCTTTGAGGTATTCGTGGACACCATGATCGTCTGCACCTTTACCGGTTTGATCTGTGTCGTCAGCGGCGCGTGGATGAAGATCGACGGAAGCAATGCGGCAACCATGCCTGGTATTGCGTTCTCTTCCGTATTCGGCTCTGCCGGACCGATTTTCCTGACGGTGCTGATTCTGATCTTCGTGATCTCTACCTTGATCGTTTTGGTACAGGTGGGCACCAAGTCGGCAGAATACTGTTTCGGCTACAAATTCGGACAGATCTTCCGTTACGTTTACTTTGTGGGCATGTTCCTCGGCATCATCGGCGGACTGGAATTTGTATACCGCTTCCTGGACTTCTTCTTCGCTCTATTGATCATCAGCAACATGATCGGCGTCTTTATGCTTCACGGCGATGTGGTGCAGCTGATCAAAGAGTTCTTCAACACGCCGGGGAAATATTATCTGAAGGACATCGCTGAGAAAAAAGGAGGAAAATAAGATGGAACAGTCTTTTGAAAGAGTAGGGGGCTTCGTCATTTTGACGCCGGATATGGAAAAATCCCTGGAAACCTTTAAATCTTATGGCATTATCGGCCCGTGGAGAGAGTTTTATACGGATGCAGAAAATGTACAGCAGGTGGTGAAAGCCGGAAAAGCGGCAGAGGGAATCGAGGCCCGCATCTGCATGTGCGACTACGGGGAAATCACTATTGAGCTCTTTGAGCCGAGGGATCCGGAATCGTCGTTTTATCAGGACTTACAGGCCATCGGCAGGCCTTTTATCCACCATGTGATCATGCGGACCAAGCCACATTTTTACGAGGTGGCAGAAGAAAAGGGCGTAGAAGAGCATATGTCCGCCTATTTCCCGCGCATTGACGAAAGAGGCCGCTGGTTTGCCACAAGCGATGATCTGGGCTTTGATGTCTACGCCTGGGATCCCCACGTGGATGGGCCGAGAAAAAAGTATCCCGACGATTACATCGTCACGGGCGCGTATGACACCGACAAATAGAGAAGGCGGGGCAAAAATGGCAAAGACAGTATTGTACAATGGAAAAATATATGTGGAGAGGGGCCGCTATGCCCAGGCGCTTCTCCAGGAGGACGGTTTCATCCGCATGGTGGGCAGCGATGAAGAAGTCCTGGCATCGGCGGCAGGTGCGGAGAAGATCGACTGCCGGGGGAAGACGGTAGTTCCCGGCTTCAACGACAGCCACATGCACCTGTTCTATATGGGCAGAGCCATGTTCTTTCCCGATCTGACAAAGGCGAGGCGCGCCGAAGATCTGACGGAACTGTGCAGGACATACCTGGAGAAAAATCCTCATAGCAAGGGGTTCACTGCGGCGGGCTGGAATGAAGAAACCTGGGAACCGAGACATAGGAGAAAGCCGAATCGGGCAGATCTGGACCAGGTATCTGTGGAGATTCCCATCGTCCTGACGAGGGTTTGCGCCCACGCCTGCTGTGTCAACAGCTATGTCCTGAAAAAGCTGGGCATTGACAGAGCGCACACGGGTTTTGAGGGTGCCGGCGTCGAAGTGGACGAAAACGGCGAGCCTACAGGTATTTTGACGGAAAAGGCCTTTCACGCGGCGCTGGATCTGGTGCCGAACCTGACCAGGGAAGAACTGAAACAGGCGCTGGCAGGAGCCATGGAATATGCTGTGTCCAGGGGGCTCACGACGGTGCAGTCCAACGACATCGGCTATGTGATCAAAGATCAGGAGGCCTGCTGCGCCCTCATGAAAGAGGTCTACGATGAGGGGAGGGGCCTGCTGCGCTATACGGGGCAGATGTTTTATGACGATGCAGAAAGCCTCAGAGCCTACTGTGAAAGTCCGCAATTTGGCGAAAGCTACGCGGACGACTGGTTTCGGCGAGGACCGCTCAAGTTGCTGAAGGACGGCTCCCTCGGGGCCAGAACAGCCCTGCTGGGTTTTGACTATGCTGACGATCCGGGCAATCGCGGAGTGGAGGTCAATTCGGATGCGTATATGCAGGAGATGATCCACTGTGCACATGATCACGGGATGCAGGTGGTGGTTCACGCCATCGGTGACGAAGCGATCAGGCGGGTTGCCGCTATGTACGATGAGGCAAACGGCAGCAGCGGAGAAAATCCGCTGCGCCACAGTCTGATTCACTGCCAGATCACCGACGAGGCTCTGCTCTCGCACATCAAAGCCTCCGGCCTGCTGGTTGCCTATCAGCCAATTTTCCTGCAGAGCGACATGCACGTGGTGCCGACCCGCTGCGGCGATGAAATCATGAAGACCTCTTATGCTTTTGGAACAGCTGCAGAGACAGGAATCCATGCCTCTTACGGAACGGACAGCCCTGTGGAAGATCTGGATCCCTTTGCCTGCATCTACTGCGCAGTGACTCGCAAAGATTTGAAAGGACAGCCTGCAGGCGGTTTTTATCCTGCAGAGTGCGTAGACGTAGAGACTGCGATTGACGCATACACGATGGAAAGCGCCTATCACGAATTCCGCGAAGACGTCAAAGGCAGACTCAAAGCGGGATACTATGCAGACCTGGTCGTGCTGGACAGGGATATCTTTACCTGCGAGCCCGAAGCGATTTTGGGGACAAACCCTGTGCTGACCATGGTCGGCGGAAAAGTCGTGTATCGAGCAGATTGACTGTCAAAATACATGATTAGCGTTTCATAAATTTATTTTAGTAATTGACTTCCCCATAGAAGTGAGATAATATATAGACATAGCTAATAAAAATCTAGCAAAGAATTAGCATCACCAAAAAACCAGGTCGCCGTGTACGACCTGGTTTTTCTTTTGGCTGACTGCTGGCTATCTTTCTCTGTCCAGCCAACGAACTATGTAACTGGCTGCTACACCGCCTATGACAGAGACTACTAGCGTCAAAATAAAATCTAGCAATTAGCACCACCTCCTTCCCGCAAACTAGCTGAAGGTTCAGCAGTAATTACATGATAACATACATTTTATAACATTTAAAGAATTTATTTACAATCGTACTGCCGTGGAATTCTTTTCCTACTTGTGGTATCATCATAGTTAGAAGGAGAGAGAATCATGGTAAAAATCAAGAAAACGATATACATCGCTATTTTCGTATCCCTGGCGTCGCAGATCCGATTCAACTTCATCACTGATGGATTCATCATCGCCATGTCGGTCGCAGTGATGGCTATATTCATCTACTGCTACGAGGACCTGTCTCCCAGGTATGTGGCGTTCTGCTCAGCCATTTTCTCGCCGCTGATCAGACTGCTTTTCATGGTGCTGGAGGGTGGACAGCCTGGCCTGACAGCCATACTGGTCATCCCGGACATGGCATTTTTTTTCACCTACGGGATTCTTTATCCTTTGATTTATAAATATATCATCAGGGCGCCAAAGGATATCCGCAACTTCCCCTACGTCATATTTGTCTGCGACATTTTGTCCAACATCGCGGAGCTCAGTACCAGGAGCCTGATCCAGGGACATCTGGTCATGGCGGCTCACACGGTGATTGCCCTCGTCATCGTCGCCTTCTGCAGGACGGTGCTGATCCAGGTGATTTTGCTGGCGTTGGAGACCTATTCCAATCTGCTGATCAAAGAAGAGCATGACAAGGAATACCGGAAGTTGATCGTGCAGGCGTCTATCTTTGAGAGCGAACTCCACGTCATGGAGAAGAACGCGGCCGAGATCGAGGATATCATGCGCCAGGCGTTTTCCCTCTACAAATCCATGGAGGCGATCAATGCGCCCCGGGAACTGAAGGAGTGTTCGCTGGATATCTCCAAAAACGCCCACGAGATCAAAGGCGATTACCTGAACATCATCAACGTACTCAAAGATACCTTCCTCGACGATATCGACGAGGGGCGTCTCGCCATGAAGGACATCATTTCCATAGAGAAAGCCAATTTGCAGAGCACCATCAAGAACCGGGGCTACAATGTAGAACTGACGACAAAAGTCAGGGCGAACTTTCATGTGCGGCAGTATTTCAAGATGATGTCTGTCATCCGAAACCTTGCGCTCAATTCGGCGGAAGCCATCGGCTCAAGCGGTGGGAAGGTCACCCTGTCCCTGCGGGAAAACGGAGATGACTATGTCCTGGAGGTGAGAGATAACGGGCCGGGCATCGACGCGGACGAACTGGAGACGGTATTTTTTGACGGTTATTCCACCAAGTTCAATGCAGAGACAGGAGATGTGCAGCGGGGGCTGGGGCTGACCCTGGTCAAGGATTACGTGGAAAACATCTTCTGCGGGACCATCGAGGTGCAGAGCGAAAAGGGCAAATACACCGACTTTGTGATCACCATGCCAAAGACTGTTTTTGAGGAGGAATCAGATGAAGTATTACATAGTTGACGATGAGATCGGCACGGTAAAGACCCTGGAGAATATCGTAGAAAGCCGCGACCTGGGTGAGGTCATTGGCTACGCCACAGATCCTGAGAAAGCTATCGGAGAGATTTTGGCGCTGCAGCCGGATATTATCCTGGTCGATCTTTTGATGAGCAAAATGGACGGTATCGCGCTGGTGGGACAGATCAAAAAAGTCCGCCCCAAGGCCAGCTTCGTCATGATCTCCCAGGTGGCAGACAAAGACATGATCGAACAGGCCTATAACGCCGGAGTAGAATTTTTTATCAATAAGCCTGTCAACATCATCGAGGTGGAGAAGGTGCTGGGCAACGTGTCGGAGAAGATCAAAATGAACAGCCTGGTGGCGGGCATCAGGGGCATGTTCGCCGAAACAGAGGAACTCTCGCGCCAGCCTGCGCGAAGGGAGGACGTCCTGCGCGAAATCAACGTCTTTCTAGGACTTCTGGGCATGCTGGGCGAGAAGGGGACTTCGGATATCCTCAGTGTCTGCCAGTATTTGATCGAACATGACGAGGAGTACAGCAAAGAGGTGCTGACCCGTGTCGCGGCGGAGAAACTGGAGACGTCCAAAAACCTGGAACAGCGGATGCGCCGCGCCATCAAAAAAGGGCTGACCAATGTTGCCAATCTGGGGATTGACGATTACAGCAACGAGGTGTTCCAGGTTTACGCCAACTACGTCTTTGACTTCAAGAACATCAAAGACGAGATGGACTTCATCAAAGGCAGCAGCAGCGGAGGCGGCAGGGTCAATATTTCCAAGTTCATCGAGGGGCTTCTGCTCTACCGAAAGTCCCTTTTATAACGAAATAGTAACCGAAAAGTAACTACGGAGGAATATTCAGAATATTTCTCCGTTTCTTTTTGAATCTTTTTGAGTTTTTTTGAAAAGCTTTGTTAATCTAATAACAAGATAGTTTTACTCGATATGTTATTATTTTGGATTTTAATTATGAAAGGAGAACTAAATGGGAGCATTTTTAGACGACCTCACAACGCAGATGTATAATATCATCTGGGCGTTGCCACTGACCATCCTTGCGCTGGGAACCGGACTTTATTTTTCACTTCGCATGAAATTCCCTCAAATCAGACTTTTCAAAGACATGGTACATTATCTGCTGGGCAGAGACAGAAAAAGAGAGGACAGAACAAGTAAAGAGGGCATGTCCTCTTTCCAGGCTTTTGCCCTTGCCCTTGGCGGCCGTGTCGGTGTCGGCAACATCGCCGGCGTAGCGACAGCCATCTGTTTTGGAGGCCCAGGCGCTGTTTTCTGGATGTGGGTTATCGCCTTTATCGGCGCAGGAACAGCATTCTCTGAATCAGCCCTGGCACAGGTCTACAAGACGAGAATTGACGGAGAGTACAAAGGCGGACCGGCCTATTACATAGAACGAGGAATGGGCGGAAACAAAGTTGCCAAGGTTTTTGCCGTCGTATTTGCTTTGGCGGCCATTTTGGCAAACGGTATCACAGGGCCGACCATCCAGGCCTTCAACTTTGCCGATGCAGCACACAACGCATTTAACTTGAATCCATGGATTGGCGGCGCTCTGATGGCAGCCTGTGTGGCAGTAGTAGCTTTTGGCGGCGCCAAGAGGCTGGGCAGAGTATCTGAACTGGTTGTGCCAGTCATGGCTATCATCTATATCGTATTAGCGTTAGTCATCCTAGGCATTAATTTCAAACAGATTCCTTCCATGTTCGGACTGATTTTCAGCAGTGCCTTCAAGATGAATTCTGTTTACGGAGCAATCTGGGGCAGCACTGTGATGTGGGGTGTTAAGCGAGGTATTTATTCCAATGAGGCCGGTTATGGATCAGGCGCTCACGCGGCGGCATCAGCGGAGGTTTCTCACCCGGCAAAACAGGGACTGGCGCAGTCCTTCTCTGTATATGTAGATACTCTTTTCGTCTGCACGGCGACAGCAATTATGATTTTATCAACAGGCATGTATAACGTCATAAACGAGAAGACAGAAACCGTTATTACGGAAGGCGTTCCGGGTATGGCAGCAGGTGTCGGATTCACACAGAAAGCCATTGACTCCGTATTTCCGGGCGTTGGATCTGTTTTCATCGCCATTGCAGTATTCTTCTTCGCCTTTACGACCTTGCTGTCCTTCGTACTGTACACAGATGTGAACATCTCTTACATATTGAAGAACAAAGGCGAAGGCATCAGAAAGGTGATGACCAATGTATTCAGGTCTGTCATTGTCGTCATTGTACTGATTGGGGCGACCCGCTCTTCTGACGCTGCCTGGAATACTGCCGATATCGGAATCGGCATCATGTGCTGGATCAATTTTACCGCACTGATTATTCTTTCAACAAAGGCGGTGAAACTGCTGAAGGACTACGAGAGACAGAAACACCTGGGGTTAGATCCTGTATTTGAGCCAGCAGACTGCGGCATCAAAAATGCGGACCTTTGGACTGATATTGTAAAAGAGAAATATGCCGATCTGCTCGCGAAAAAACACGATGTAGAAGGCAAAAGAAAAAAAGAAGCTTAGAAATCTTAATATATAGTGACAAAAAAGCGGGCGTGTTTTCCAGGAAACGCCCGCTTTTGCTCTATGGGATTAGCAATAGTTTTTCGAAAAACTGCAGACCGGACAGCAGAACTTCTTCATCAAAGTCAAAGTTGTCTGTGTGAAGAGCCGTGTCGACACCTAAGCCCAGAAAAAAGAAAAATACAGGGCAGTGGCGGGCATAATAGGAAAAATCTTCACTGGTCATGGAAGGCTCCGCAAGAAGCTGTATCTGATCCGGGCAGCGACTCACGACCAGGTCAAAGAGTTCCGGCGTATTGCAGAGAGGAGGATGGCCTTGTGAAAGGTTTATCTCAAAAGTGCAGCCCGTTGATCTTTCAATGTGTCCAGCGATTTCTTCCATGCGCCTTTGAATATGATCATAGGTTTCCTGCTCAAAGACCCGCAGGCTGCCTTTGAGGAACGCCTCGGCGCTAATGGCGTTGCATACCGTGCCGCTGTGCAAAATACCAAACTTGAGCAGCCTGTAAACACCTGCGGGGATTTCTTCCCGCTCCATTTTGTAGGCAGCTGTGAGGAAGGCAGCGGCTGCGTAGAGGGCGTCGCTGCCCTGGCGGGCCTTGGCGATATGGGCGGATCGGCCTTTGACCGCAACCTCCACCTCGCTGCTTCTCGCCATCATCGCCCCGCGGCGCGCCCCGACGGTTCCTGCGGGCAATTCCGGCCATAGGTGGCAGCCAAAGATGCGGACCACATGGCAGGCTGTGAGGATGCCGCTTTCCACGATGGACTCCGCTCCGCCTTCTGTCTCCTCGGCGGGCTGAAAAATCAGCATGACGTTGCGGGACAGTGCTTCTCTGTGAGATTCTATGCGCTCTGCCAGGGCCAGGATCATGGACATGTGGCCATCGTGGCCGCAGGCGTGCATTTTGCCGGTATGGCGGGAGGCATAAGGCTTTGACGTGCGTTCCGCGATGGGCAGGCCGTCCATATCCGCCCGGAAGGCGATCGTCTCTTTCTTTCCAAAATCAAACCAGGCGCAGATTGCGGAAGGGGACGGCGTCAGGATCCGGCAGTCGTATTTGGAGAGGGCGTCTCTGATATAGCGGGTAGTTTCCGGCAGGTCGAAATCCAGCTCGGGAATTTGGTGCAGGTCGCGCCTGTATTGTCTCAGCAAGTCAAGCATGGTGGTGCTCCTTTCAGATATTTGTAGAAAATTATAAACTATCACAAACAAAAAAACAAATATTTGTTTATGTCAAACAAAAAAGTGGTTGACAGGGGGAGAAACTCATGTTAACCTAGTTTTCAAGATAGAGGTCGCGGGAACGACGCCTCTGTGGGAGCCGACGGGCGACGATCACAGAGAGCAGCAATCTCGCCGAACTCTGCAGGCAGGTATGTCTCGCAGGGTGGGGTTATGGAGAATATCCATGACACTGTCTGCAAGGTGTTTATCAATCACAGCCCTTGCAGGAGTGCTGTCGGAAAATTTGATTGTCTGTACGCTGTTTTAGAGCGCTCTTTATGTGTACAGAAATGATCGAGTGATCCATAGCAGGCCTTCGGGTCTGCTTTTTCTTTTGCCGGCGAATCTTGCACTCCCTATCTAATCACAGAAAAGGTAGGAAAGAAAGATGAATCTAAATCATTTGAGAGGGTCCCTTGTCGCTCTCGTCACACCCTTTGATCAGGAGGGAAACCCGGATTTTGAACGTCTGGGTTATCTGATCGACTGGCATCTTGCTGCCGGAACAGATGGTATTGTAATTCTTGGAACTACAGGAGAGAGTTCTACTATGACACAAGAAGAGGACGATGCAGTCTGCAAGTTTACCGTGGAGCGTGTTTCGGGCAGGATTCCGGTCATCGCAGGCAGCGGCTCCAACTGTACGCAGTCTATGCTGGAGCGGAGCCTGAAATTTCAGGAGCTTGGCGCAAACGGCCTGCTCCTCATCGCGCCTTACTATAACAAGGCTAACGAAGAGGGCATGGTCCGCCATTTCCTGGCCATCGCCGACCAGGTGGAAATCCCGTGTATCCTGTACAACGTGCCGGGCAGGACGGGCTGCAGCATCCCAGTCAGTGTTGTAAAGCGCCTCGCTGCACACCCGCGCATCGCAGGCATCAAAGAGGCCTCCGGGGATATGGGTTATGCCATGGAGATCGCGGCGCTTTTATCGGAGGACTTTGTCATGTACAGCGGAAATGACGACATCACAGTGCCTCTGCTTTCCATTGGAGCGACAGGTGTCATCTCCGTGCTGGCCAATATACTGCCGGCGGAAACCCATCGCATGGTCTGGGATTATCTAAACGGTGATACGGAAGGGGCCGCGGAGATGCAGCTCAGATACCTGGAGCTGATACACTGCCTCTTTTCTGAGGTCAACCCGATTCCTGTAAAAACAGCTCTCGCATTAATGGGAAAATGTGAATCTCATATGCGTCTGCCTCTATATGATATGAGTGAATCTGCCAGAAAAACACTAGCGATTTCGATGAGAAAGGCGCAACTGTTATGAAAATTCTCTTAATTGGTCATGGACAGATGGGAACCATGGTAGGGGAACTTGCGCTGGCCCAGGGATTGGAGGTAGCAGCAGTGTTTTCCACCGATAATATAGAAAACCTAAAAAAACTCAATCAGCCAGTGGATGTTTTGATCGACTTTTCTTCGCCACAGGCACTGCCCGCCATCGCAGCTTACGTTGAAAGAATGGCTGTGCCGCTGGTCTCTGGTACGACGGGCTTCGATGAGGACGCGCAGAGACAGCTTCGTGCCCTGGCCGCCTATGCACCGGTGCTCTACAGTACGAACTTTTCTACTGGAATTGTCATAATAAGACGGATTTTAAGGCAGTTTTCTGCATATCTATTAGATAGCGGCTATGAAGCAGAACTGATAGAAGCACACCACAATCAGAAAAAAGACGTCCCCAGCGGCACCACCCAGACCCTGCTATCGGAAATTGATCCAAACGGGCGGTTTACCAGGGTGATTGGCAGGGGTGAGCAGGGTGCCAGAGGAAGGCAGGAAATCGGTGTCCATTCTCTGCGGGGAGGAACAGAGGCCGGCCGTCACGAGGTGATTTTTTTTGGACAGGACGAACAAATCCAAATCGCCCATTGTGCAGCCAGTCGGGAGATCTTTGCCAGGGGCGCTCTCTTGGGAGCGGAAAAATTGGTTAGACAGGTCAAAGGCTTTTACACCTTTGACCAACTCATATGAAGGAGGAACACATGAACGCAAGTGAAATTATAAGATATATCAGTGAATCAGAAAAGAAGACGCCAGTCAGGGTGTACCTGAAATGGAAAGAAGGGGCTGCAAAGGAAGCATTTCAGGGATGCAGGCGCTTTGGCGCAGGTGATGAAATCATCTTTGGGGACTGGAAGGACGTAGCGCCGGTGCTTTCGGCAGCAAAGGATAAGATTGACGATGTGGTCGTGGAAAACGACTGCCGCAACAGCGCCATTCCGCTGCTGGATATGAAGGAGATACCGGCCCGTATCGAACCGGGCGCTGTGATCAGAGAGCAGGTAGAGATTGGAAAAAATGCGGTCATCATGATGGGGGCGCTGATCAACATCGGGGCGTCTATCGGTGAAAATACAATGATCGATATGGGCGCCATTCTGGGTGGCAGAGCTACTGTCGGCAAGAACTGCCACATCGGCGCCGGCAGCGTTTTGGCCGGGGTCATAGAGCCGGCCAGTGCAGTGCCTGTCGTTATTGAAGATGATGTGATGATCGGAGCCAATTCCGTGGTCATTGAAGGCGTGCGAGTGGCAAAGGGCAGCGTCGTCGCAGCCGGGTCGGTGGTCACCTGCGACGTTCCCGCCGGCGCAGTGGTTGCAGGGGTACCGGCAAGGGTGCTGAAGATGAAGGATGAGGGTACTGTAGGGAAGACAGAGATTGTGGATGCTCTGAGAAAGCTGTAGACCTCATGAACATGACGACTTTAATCAAAGAACCGCTGCAGCGCTTAAGCGGCAGCGGTATCAGGGAATTTGCGCAGTTGGCGCAGAAAAGAGAGGGCTGTATCAGTCTGACCTTGGGGGAACCGGACTTCAACACACCTGATGACATCAAAGGAGCGCTGAAGCGCGCCTTAGACAGCAATCTGACCCATTATGCGCCCAATGCCGGCTACGACAGCCTGCGAAAAGCCATCGCCGATTACGAACATCAAAAAGGGGTTTTTTATAAATCAAATGAAGTCATTGTCACAATCGGAGCGACGGAAGCACTCTTTGATGCGCTCTTTGCAGTTATTGAGCCGGGAGATGAGGTTATCGTGCCGGTACCTGCTTTCAGTCTGTACGAGTCCATCATAACCATGTGCGGCGGAAAAACGGTGCGTCTGGATACCAGGGAAAGCGGATTTCAGATTGAAGAGGAACAGCTGCGGACCGCCTATTCGACCCGCACAAAAGCGGTCATCCTCAATTCACCCAACAACCCGACGGGCACAGTCTATACGGAGGAGACCCTTACCTGTCTCCATGAATTTTTCAAAGACAAACCGGTGTTTATCATCTGCGATGAGGTATACAGCCAACTGGCTTTTGGTACTCACCGGTCTCTGGCTTCCTGTGAGGATTTGAAAGCACAGCTCATCGTGGTGCAGAGCTTTTCCAAACCCTATGCCATGACCGGCTTCCGCGCCGGTTATCTGTTGGCAGACCGACCGGTTGTAGCGATACTTGAAAAGGTGCACCAATATAATGTAGTTTCCATTCCCTCTTTTGTGCAGGCCGCCTGTGAAGCAGCTCTGGCCTTTGACTATTCGACCATGCGGGAATCATATCAGCGTCGTACCGACTATGTCTGCAGGCGGCTTTCTGAGATGGGGCTGGCGGTGACACCGCCAGATGGAGGATTCTATGTCTTTCCCTCCATCGCAGGGCTTGGTATGACGTCGGATGCCTTCTGCCGGAGGCTGATTGCAGAGGCAGGACTGGCGCTGACTCCGGGCAGCTGCTTCGGCGGAGAAGGCCATGTTAGGATTTCCTGCTGCTACGCACAGGAGGTGCTGGAAGAAGGCATGAACCGGCTGGAACGATTTGTGAGGAGCAGAGGAGCGTTTTGATGTCCTATGGGCCCGCACTGCTCTTTTGCGTTACTCTGCCTCGTGAAGCCGCTCGACGATGGATTTGCTCTGCGCCATTTTGATGGCTATGGCAGAGACGATGAGCGGCAGAAGGATGACAAACAGGGAGTAGCCCGCACCGTAGAGCAGAGGGTAGTTCCAGTACAGATATCCTACGCCGGTCTCTCTCAGAGCCCAGATGATCAGCCAGCCCAATGCGCCTCCCAGAGTCAGAGAAAAGAGAATGTTATATAGCGCTAAAATCAGCCCTTCTCCCTGGATCATCTTGATCAGTTGACCTTTGCCCATGCCGATGGACTGCAGCATGGCGAACTCCTGCCGCCTGGACATGACGCTGGTGACGATGGTATTGATCAGGTTGATGACGCTGAAGAGGATGATAAAGGCGCTGAGCCCTAGAAATAAGGTGGTCAGCCTGCCTGTAATCTGCTCATCCTCTTTAATCTGCTGGCGCAGGGTATCGAGGGACAGTTTGTCGTTTGCATCAACCAGGCGGGTAAGCTGAGCGGTGACTTGCTTTTCTGCAGCGGGCCAGTCGGTATCCACCAGCAGTACGCGATTATAATTGAAGCCTTCCTTCACCATGTGCTTTATGGTGTCTTCGGGAACGACAAAGAACCCGGCCAGACTGACGATTCGATAGGCATCGTCGTCATTATAGATACCTTTGTCAAGTTCTCCTGCGATGGTGAAGGTGTCCGTGCGCTTTTCCTTTCCATCAAACCAGGTGATGTCGATGGGTGCGCCTATTTTAAAGGGCTTTCCCAGCACCTTCTCGGCGGTGTCATTTGAGAGAACATAGATTTTCTTTTCCTTTACCGCCAGATCATAATCTGCCTTTTGTCCATCTGCAAGATACTTGTTGATGGATTTCGTCTCTTCTCTGGTAAAGGGTACGAAGCCGTCGCTGCGTTGGTTATTCTCATATCTGTAATCGACGTGGATTTTCTTCTGACTGATCACTTTCTTTACGCCATCGATGGCTTCGATCTTTTTGACCAGAGCATCGTCCAGAGGGTTGTTTTTCTGCACCCCGGTCAGACCTTCGGCATTGGCATTGATCGTATTTTCTGAAATCCAGATCTGATATTCGCTGTACCTGTTGAAGCCCTGTTTCGAAAAGTCCAGCTTGTCAAAGGAGGAAAGGAAGGTTGCACCCGCCATAAAGACGATGCCGCTGATACAGAGAGAGAATACCGTGACGATGAACTTCCTGCGATCTCTTTTGATTCCCATTCTTGCCAGGTTGAATGGCGTGATTTTCCGGTGAAGGACTGCGGACTGCCCTTTGATCTTTGTGTATCCGCTGGCTTTTGCTGCTTCAATGGGTGAGATGGAGGCAGCAATCTTAGCCGGCTTTCTGACAGAGATCATAATGGTAAAAAAGTCTGCTGCCAGCGTGACGGCGGCTACGCTGATGGTATTGATCCAGAGCCAGCCCTCCGGCGCCATGAACCAGCCGAACAAAGTTCCCAGAAGCAGGCCGATGGGCGCGCCGATGAGGAACATGGTCATGCCCTCTCTTTTGACGAGTTTCTTGAGCTGTCTCGGCGTAGCGCCAAGGGTGCGCAGCTGGCCGAACTGACGGATGCGGCTCATGACCGAGATATAGAAGATGCTGTAGATGACCACGATGCTGACAAAGAGAATGAAGAGGGCTATGATAACGACAGTCATAATTTCCTGGGTATTCATCACCAGTGAAGTGGTGAACTTGGCATTTTCATTGATATTGGCTCTGTCAACGCCGTAGTCTGCGCCGATATCCGTGATGGTTTCCAAGAAATCATCTTCACTCATCATCTTGGCGCCGTCGATTTTTGCACCTAAAGTATAGGGCAGATCTTTCAGCCAAGGTCCCTTTTCGGCGTAAGCTTTAGAAAACAGGATAGGATATATACGGGATGACGAACCGCTGTCACAAAATCCACTGACGCGGAAATTCTCTGTATCGCCGTCAAAGTTCTGCAGTTCCAAGACAGTTCCGAGTTTCGCCGCCTTGCCGATTTGCTTCATATACGTCTGATCGACTGCGATTTCGTTCAGCTTTTCGGGGTAGCTTCCCTCTATCACCTTTTGGGAAGCGATCGTGCTTTCGGCTTGCTGTATATAAAGAGGCTGAATGGTGTAATCATCCACTCCGACACGGGTGCCAGATTTTAAAATCAAAGAATCTGCAATTCGTTCATCGGACTGCAGATGTTCAGCCTGTCTGTTACTCAAATTTTGATAGAGGACGTGCTGCATCGTGTCCAACTGGTTCTTGTCTGCCTGCCTGACGCCGAAGACGAAGAGAGCGAGTCCGCTGATCAATGCGACTGAGAGGATGATGGTCAATAAGGTAAAGGTATTGCGCATCTTGGCGCTTTTCAAGCTCCGTGCCGCTAATTTTTTGATCAGGCCGTTGTTATTGTTTTTGTTTAATATGTCTTTCATCCTGTCCGCCTCCTTACTGCACGATTGTGCCGTCTTCAATGCGGACGATGCGGTCGGCAAGCTGGGCGATTTCGTTGTTGTGGGTGATCATGACGATGGTTTGGTTGAACCGCCTGCTGGTGCTTTGCAGAAGACCGAGTACATCAGCGCTGGTCTTGCTGTCCAGGTTGCCAGTCGGCTCGTCTGCCAAAATCAGAGAAGGTTTTGTGATCAAAGCTCTGGCGATGGCTACGCGCTGCTGCTGGCCCCCTGACAGATTGCTGGGCATTTCGGACAGCTTTTCGGTCAGTCCCAACAGGGAGATGACTTCGTCGCAGTAGGCTTTATCGACTTCATCGCCGTCTAAATCGACGGGCACGACAATGTTTTCGTAGACATTGAGGATGGGAATTAGATTGTAGTTTTGGAATACAAATCCGATATTGCGTCTCCTGAATATAGTCAATTCCTCGTCATTCATCTGGGATAAATTCTGCCCGCTGACAATCACGTCACCTGCTGTGGGCACGTCCAGGCCGCCGCACATGTGGAGCAGAGTGGATTTGCCAGAACCTGACGTGCCGACGACGGCTGTGAACTCTCCCTCTGCTACGGAAAAATCCACACCGTCCAGGGCCCTGGTGATGTTCGGCTCCATGCCGTAATACTTTTTTAGATTTTTTGTCTGTAGGATATTCATAAACAATACCACCTTTCTTTTGATGGCCTCATTATAAAAGGAAAATCTCGCAGAATTATCACGCAATCCTTAAGAAATTAAAAATTTTTTGGCAGATAGACGGAAAAGGCGGCGCCTTCGCCAGGCTGGGAGCTGACGACGATATAACCGGACTGTAGCGTGATGATTTTTCTTGCCACGTAAAGACCGATGCCGATGCCGTCCACGTCGTGGACATCTTCTTCGCGGTAAAATCGCTTCCAGATATCAGCCTGATGACATTCGGCAATGCCCTTGCCTGTATCGGAGATTTCTATTTTGACGTACATCTCCTGATCGAGGACTTTTACCGTGATGCACCCGCCTTCTTCTGTATATTTGACGGCGTTGTCCAAAATGTTAAAGAGGGCTTCACCAGTCCATTTCCGATCATGAGAGACGGCCAGGTTTTCTGGGCAGTCCACGGTTACGCGGATGCGCTTGTTTTCTGCAGAGAAAAGAATGCCGCCTAGGGCAGAAGCCAGGGTGTCGTAGAGCGGCTGCATCGTCTTTTTCAAAGCGATGACGCCGGTTTCCAGCCGCGAAGTTTTGATCATAGACTGCATCAGAAAGTCCAGCTTGTCCAACTGGCCGTCAGCGGTTTTGAGAAATTCTCGTTGCTGTTCGCAGGACATTTCGTTGTCGAGAAGAGTGGAGTTGATCATCTTCAAGTTTGCAATCGGCGTTTTGACTTGATGAGAAATGTCGGATACCAGTTCTTGCAGCTGTGTTCGCTCCTCGGCCATGCGGGCCTGACTGCTGGTGATGATTTTATGCAGTTTTACCATTCGATGATGGACTTTGTCAGATAACGTGTCTTGATATTTGAGTGCATCTGCTTCCAGGCGGCCAGCGAGAAGTTCGTCCAGCTGCCTGATGATATCGTCTGCAAATTGAACAAAATGTCTGCGGAGCAGGATGATCGTCAGCCCGCTGGTCAGGAAATAGGCGATTGCAGCAAATAAATAACTCATTTTTTGAGACCTCCGATCCACATGTATCCCATCCCGTACACCGTCTTGATATATTGTCCGCCGCTCTTCTCAAGCTTGCTGCGGATTCGGCTGATGGCAGAAGTCAGTGCATGCTCATCAACAAAGTTTTCATTGACGTCCCAGAGCTTTTCCAGCAAAACCTGCCGGGTCAGTACGATGCCCGAATTGGCAGTCATGAGTCTGAGTATGCGATATTCTGTAGCGGTAAAAGTAATGGGGATGCCTGACAATGTGGCACTCGTTTCGGAAAAGTTGATGTACAAAACGCCATCGTCATAGATTTCATCAGTGGCGCGATGCGGATTTTTGCGCAACAGGATTTCGATTTTTTTCTGTAAGACGCTGATCGGAAAAGGTTTTGTCACATAATCGTCAGCGCCCAGTTCAAAGCCGCTCAGCATGTCCTCTTCCATGTCCCGGGCTGTCAGAAAGATGACGGCAGGCGCAGGATTTGCCGCCTTGATTCTGCGGCAGAGGTCAAAGCCGCTGCCATCGGGCAGATTGACGTCCAATACGACCAGATCAAAATGGGCGGCGCCGGCTTCTTTGACCGCCGCTCCTGCGGTATTGGCAGAGTGGACCTGGTAACCCGAATTCCTCAAGTTGTAGCATAGTGTTTTATTTAAAATCAGGTCGTCTTCGACCACTAAGATTTTTTTCATGGCAAAGTCTCCTTTGGGGATAGTATACCATGTGCATTCCATTGGAAATAGAATCGCAGCACATGATTCAATGAACGCTTCTCTGCGACAACGTCGTAAGATTGTGGAACTATTATACCATGACGATACCTCTGAAAATAGAATCGAACGTCATGATTCAATGGTTCCTACCTTACGGCAACGTATGCTTCGCATACTCCTCCGCTCACGTTGTTCGCTGCGCTGTCCGTTTTGCCTGGCCACTCGCTACGCTTGCGGGGCAAAAAGGCAACGCCGCACAGATTGTGGAACTATTATACCATAAAAATATCTCAGAATTCTCGCTGAGCAAAAAGAAACAGATGTGTTGCTGGCAGCCTCTCGGCAAAGAGCTGAGTTGTCAGTTTTCGCAGTCCGCAACCAGCCAGTATTGAAAAAATGTTTGCGACATTTTTTCTGAGAGAAGAGAATGCGGACTATCTGGATGTGTGAAAGGTCCTCTGTGGATAGAGTCTGTATAATGGTGTAAATTAAAAAAATAGAGCACATATCTATTAAATCGGTTAAAATGTTAATAACGACAAAAACAAAACCGGAGGTAATAGATATGGCTCAGATTAATTTTACACTAGAATACGATTTTTTGGTAGGGCTTTTTAAAGATTCGAAGGAAGAGGCCTTTGCAAAAATCATGGAGGAAATCCTGAACCAGACCCTGCTGGCCGAATCAAGGCAGCAGCTGGGCGCTGAGCGCTATGAACGCAGCGACGGACGCAGTGATTACAGGAACGGGAGCCGTATACGAAGCCTTACGACAAGGATCGGGAAGATCCAGCTGGAAGTGCCCAGGCACAGGGACCTCCCCTTCAAAACGGTCCTTTTTGACCAGTACAAGCGGAATGAGCAGGGCCTGATCCTTTCCATGATGGAGATGGTGGTCCAGGGTGTCTCGACGCGCAACGTGCAGAAGATAACCCAGCAGCTGTGCGGCGAATCCTTCTCAAAATCAGCCGTCTCGGAAATGTGCCGGGAGCTTGACGGGCCAGTGAAGAAATTCCGTGACAGGCCCCTTGGCACCAGCTGCCCGTTCGTCATGGCGGATGCAATCTACATAAAGGTGCGGGAGGAACAGCGCATCGTTTCCAAGGCGGTGCTCATCGCAGTGGGGATCAATCCGGGCGGCCGCAAGGAGGTCCTGGGATTTGACGTATGCGGGGCGGAGACGGAAGGGACATGGAGGGACTTCTTCACAGGGCTGAAGGACAGGGGCCTGTCGGGGGTGGACATGGTGGTCTCCGATGCGCACAAGGGGCTGCGGAAGGCTGCCGGGGAAAGCTTCGAGGGGAGCACGTGGCAGAGGTGCCAGGTCCATTTCCTACGCAGCCTGATGGACGCCACGCCAAAGAAATACCAGCAGGGCCTGTCAAGCGAGCTGCGCGAGATGTTCACCGCACCCAGCATAAAGATGGCACGCGGGAAGAGGGACTCGATCATTGCAGATTATGCGGATGTGGCAGGAAAGGCAGTGGAGCTGCTGAGCGAGGGCTTCGAGGACGCGATGGCGGTGATGAACCTCCCCAGCAAATACAGGGTTTCACTGAGGACGAGCAACATCATCGAGAGGGAGAACCGGGAGATACGCAGGAGGGAGAAGGTCATCGGGATCTTCCCGAATCGTGAGTCTGCCCTCAGGCTGATAGGCGCCGTCCTGCTTGACGACCACAATGACTGGTCATCATCGCAGAAGCTCTTTGATATGACGGAGTATTATGAAATGAAGAAGCTTACAGCCCGATAAGCTGTAGTGTTGTTAACTTCGCAGGCGGCAAATGCCGCCTGCATATACCGATATTAATTTACACACAAATTTGGACTTGACTTCCTCTGTGCCATGTTTTCCTGGTTTACAACCCGCCACCTGCGCAGATTATCAAATCTGAGTGCAAAAGTGCCATGTTTCTTCGATTTTCAGAAATTTACATGCGCAACATTTGGAAGTTTTTGTAAAATTATCGGATTTTGCCCGGTTTTGCAAAGGGAGTCGCGCAAGTATCTCTGCCTTATTCCGCCTGAACATGGTGGAAAAGCTTTCAAAATCTGCTTGGTGCGCAAGTCGCTTTGGAATATAATCCCCTAACATGGCGGGCTGCCATATCCGACCAATCAGATGCTTCAGCCACAGAAGAAATCGCGCATTGTTCAGAAAATTTTCAAAGTATACAAACCTGTCTATTGACTTATAGAGTCAGTTTGCTATAATTAGTATCGTACAATGTTAACAATTTAACAAGGCGAGGGTACGGAGGCACTCCAAAGGCTTACGTCGTGGCAGAGAATATCTTCGCATGCCAGCAGGCTCTGATTTGCAAACAGGGCAGAATGGAAGAGCCTGGATGGAAGAATGCTCATCGCAATGATTGCCTAAAAAGAGGAACCGTATCTGGAAAATTTGGGAATGTGTACTGTGCGGGCACCAGACGGATATCCCAAGAAATGCGCTTAGAAGCCTAAATTTCAATGTATACATGGAATTTACATTGACTTTTATGCACGATTTGTTATAATTATAACTAATCGCCGTTAACAATTTAACCAATAAGAAAGGAAACCACTATTATGGGTATTTATGATGAGTACAAGGCCAAGCTGTGCACAGCGGAGGAAGCTGTCAAGCTTGTGAAAGATGGGGATTGGGTAGATTACAGTCAGACTTGTTCCTTCCCGGCAGCGCTGGATGCAGCCTTAGCCGCCAGGAAAGATGAACTGAGAGACGTCAAGGTGAGACATGCGATTTCTATGAAGCCTGTTCAAGTCGTAGAACAGGATCCTGAAGGGGAAGCATTTACATATAATCTATGGCATTTTTCGGGGTTGGACCGCAAATACGCTGCTATGGGTAACACTTACTACGAGCCGATGCTGTTCAGAAACTGCGGTTCCTATTACACCAGAGGCTTTGCAAAGGTCAACGTGGCGATGATCACTGTTTCACCGATGGACCGCCAGGGTAACTTTAACTACGGACTGACCAACTGCTGCATGCAGGAGATGCTGGAAAGCGCAGAGCACATCATTTTGGAAGTCAATGAGAATATGCCGACGATCTTTGGAACACAGGCTGACCATATCCATATTTCACAAGTGGACCACGTAGTAGAAAACAACTGCCCGATTGGCATCGCACCGGCTGCGCCTGCCAGCGATATTGACAAGAAGATTTCGGAATACATCTTTCCGTACCTGGAAGACGGTATCACGCTGCAGCTCGGAATCGGCGGCATGCCTAACGCTCTGGGCACATTGATTGCAGATTCCGACCTGAAGGACCTGGGTATGCACACCGAGTTGATGTCCGATGGATATCTGAAGCTGTATCAATCCGGCAAGATGACTGACAGGAAAAAAGAACTGAACACTGGCAAGGGAATCTTCTCCATCTGTAACGGTTCCACAGAACTCTATGAGTTCCTGGATCACAACCAGAATATCTTATCAGCGCCGATGCACTATGTCAACGATCCATGTACCATCAGACAGTTTAAGAAATTCATTTCGATCAACAGCTGCATCGCAATGGACCTCTATGGACAGGTGTGCTCAGAGACCGCAGGAACCCGCCACATCAGCGGCACGGGCGGACAGCTAGACTTTGTTACGGGCGCATATATGTCCGAACAGGGCAAGGCCTTCCTGGCAATGCCTTCTGTGCACAAAAACAAAGACGGCAGCATGTCGTCCAACATCATCGGAAAGTTTACGGGCGGAGATGTCATCACGACGCCGAGAACCCAGGCGCCATACATGGTAACGGAGTATGGTGTAGCCTGCTTGTCCGGACTGACCGCATGGGAGAGAGCAGAAGCGCTCATCAACATTGCCCATCCTGATTTCAGCGACGAGCTGATTAAAGCCGCAGAAGAACAGAATATCTGGCGCAAGAGCAACAAGAGATAATATTTCCGAACAAAGAAAGCTGCCCGGCAACGGACAGCTTTTGTTTTGGCTATTGTTCTTCTGCCCACTTACAAATTAAGACGCGCGCCACGCCCGCTATGGGTACTGCCAGCACCATCCACAGCAGGCCGCCAAAGTATCCCGCTATGGAAACAGCAATTAGAACAAAGAGCGGATGCAATCCAGTTGATTTGCCGATGATACGCGGATAGATGAAGTTGCATTCCACTTGCTGCACGGCAAACAAAGCAATGGCTGCCAGTATGGCCTTCGAAATACCGCCGTCCGCCATGCCGGCCAACACTGCGGGAATGATGCCGATGATGGGCCCAAAATAGGGGATCACGTTGGCGATTCCGGCAAAGCAGCCGATAAACACCGCAAAATCGATGCCGATGGAGGCCAGAGCCAGGGAAGATAAGAAGGCGACAATGACAGAATCGACAAAGACGCCCCGCAGGAACGCTGATATGACATCGTTTATTTCAAAGAGAATCTCTCTGACCACCCCATGTACTTTCTGCCCCAGAAGCAAGTGCATGGCTTTATTCATCAGACGTAAGAAAAACTCCTTGTCCTTCAGCAGATAGATTCCGGCAATCATACCGATGAGGAATTTTACTGCCCCGCCGCCAAAGCTTTGGAGAAGATGGCTGATGTTAGGGCCTTCGATGGAAAAACCGAAGAGTTCGTTGAGCACACCTTTGTACTCATTATAATAGACTTGCAGTGAAGAGATGGCTTCCTGCAGAGAGCCTGTTGCCATCTTGCCAGCAATAATATCGGCAAATCCCCAGATCAAAAAAGCGACGGCCGTAATTACGGCCAGATAAGAGACGATGACGCAGAGGAATCTCTTCCCTCCAAATTTTTTCTCCAGATAGTCAACAAAAGGATTTAAGATATATGCAATGGTAATGCCTACACAGAGCGGTACTAATGCATGTCGCAATAAAAAGATGACCAGTAGTAAAACTAAGATAATCAGAATTTTTAACATAGTTGCCAGAACCTCCTGGAAATAGTATGATATAAATAGTGAAAAATTATTGAAAGAATAGGAACGAATTTGATGAAAAAATGTGAACTATTGGTTCCGGCAGGCGGAGAGAGACAATTTATTGCTGCGGTAGAAAACGGAGCGGACGCCGTCTATGTGGGCGGAAAATTGTTTAACGCTCGTATTAACGCGGGAAATTTTGATGATAAAGAATTGACAGATGCTGTGGACTTTGCCCATAAAAGAGGTGTAAAAGTTTATGTGACCATGAATACCCTAATTGCCGATGATGAGATGAAAAAGGCGTTAGAGTATGTCTTGTTTCTCTACGAAATCGGCGTGGATGCCTTAATCGTACAGGACGTAGGGCTGGGAGCCGTGATCAGAGAAAACCTGCCTGATTTTCCTCTGCACTTATCAACCCAGGGTTCCGTCTACGATCTTCGCGGCGTCCAAATGGCAGGACGTTTGGGCTACGAGAGAGTTGTTTTGGCCAGAGAACTGTCTTTTGGGGAAATAAAAGAGATATGCCAGAATACGGAAGTAGAGATAGAAGTTTTTGTTCACGGAGCGCTCTGTATCTGCTATTCGGGACAGTGTCAGATGAGCCGTTATTTTGGAGGCAGGAGCGGAAACAGAGGAGAGTGTGCCCAACCCTGCCGGCTGCCGTATAAGAGCTTTGATGAAGACAGCAGATTGGTCAAGATCTTTCAACACCCTCTCAGCCCCAAAGACCTATGCTTGATCGATCATATCGGCGAACTGGCTGAGGCAGGCGTGGCTTCGCTGAAAATTGAAGGGCGCATGAAATCACCGGAGTATGTAGCCATTGTCACCTCCATCTACAGGAAGTATTTGGATCAGTTTTATGTGAAGGGCAGTTATACCGTCACGGCGGAAGATCGAGAGGCATTGGAACAGATTTTCAATCGAGGCGGTTTTACAGAAGGCTACTTTTATGAAAATCCAGGCAAGGAGTTGATGGCAGGAGAGATTCCTAAACATCGCGGCATAAAGATTGGCAAGGTCGTGAAGAAAGTGCAGGGGAGCAGCCTCTTCGATGTCAAATTATATCATAAATTGTCGATAGGCGATGGAGTTGAAATACAGGGGAAGAACGTGACCGGCAATGTGGTCACCTATTATAAAGAACTAAAAAGCGGTCTCACCCGCATCGGTGATATCAAAGGTCACGTAGAGCACGGCGATCCTCTTTACAGGATTTCGTCCAAGGAGCAGCTTGCAGCAGCTAGGAAGACCTTTGAGAACAAAACCTTCAGAGAAGGAAAATATCTTCGCAGAACGCCGGTGGACATGGAGTTTTGTTGTGACGAAGAAGGGTTTGCACAGCTGACGCTGCACAGCGCCCTGACGGACAAAGAAATTACGGTGAAGGAAGGGACTTTTGAAGAAAGCCGAGATCGCGCGATGGATAGCGGGCGGATCGAGAAGGCTTTGCGAAAAACCGGCAACACGCCTTTTGAGGCGAGAACTATTCGCCTTGAGGAAGGTATCGACAGAATTATACAAATATCGGCGATAAACGATATGCGGAGGAGAGCCTTGGAACAGATGGAACAAGCCTTGGTACTGCGGCGCAGCGGAGGGAACTTTTCGGCATATTTTATAAGTGAAGAAAGTCACGGCAATACCCTTGAATTTTACTTTTATGACTGGGAGTCCTTTTGCAATTACGTAATGCCTGACGATCTCAATGCTCTGGATGTGGACAAGGTAGCACTGATTCCGCTGGTCGACTACGAGAAGCATTACGCTGAAATTCCTCGGGAGAAGATGGTGCTGCCGTACATTACCAACATTTCTAAGGGCGAAGAAGACCAGTTTATCGAGGCGCATTTTGATGCGATCTGTGAGCATTATAGGGACCGGGGAATCTATATCGGGAATCTCAGTTGGCTGCAGGCGTTTTTGGCGGCAGGGGTGCCGGTTTATGGGGATTACGGATTGAACATCTGTAACGCTTTTTCACGGGGACTTTACTGCTCTCTGGGACTGAGGCATTGCATGGACAGCCTGGAGATTCTCGATGACGGACTGGGCGCATTTCCTCTGATGATTACGGAACACGAGCTGCAGGGTTCACGTTTGATTGACCGGAAAAAAGAACGGATCAAAATCGTGAGAAGAGATTTCAGCAGCCAGGTAACCTTGATTCCGGAAAGCGAGAATTTGAAGATAAAGAAGATAAAAGACAAAATATCCGAAGGAAAAATGATAATAAGGATATATTGTTAGTAACGTATCGAACGATAATTAGATAATGTGGAAAAAATATAAAAATTTTGGGAGAGGGTGTTGACGAAAGGCCTTCTTCTACGGTAGTATGAAATAGAAATAACGGTTACCGTCGGTAAGGGAATACGATCCGCTGTAGTAGCCGTAATTTTTTGGCAGAATACATTAATACGTTAATTAAATAAAGCGCTGGAATTGAAAAGGAGAATAGAAGTAAAATGGAGAAAGCATGGGAAGGTTTTAGACAGGGCGTATGGGTGGATACGGTCAACGTGGATGATTTTATCAATCTGAATTATACACCTTATGACGGAGATGAAAGTTTTCTTGCAGGACCAACAGCAAGAACTGTGGAATGCAACGAAAAGGTCAAAGAACTCCTTGTAGAGGAACGAAAAGCGGGCGGAACTTTAAAGGTCGATTCGAGCAGAATTATGAGAGTCAATGCCTTTGGCCCGGGATATATTATCGAGGGCAAAGATTTGATCGTAGGCTTACAGACCGATGAACCGTTAAAGAGAGGTATTTGTCCTTTTGGCGGAATCAAGATGGTGAGAGAAGAACTGGCAGAATTTGGTCAAAAACTACCAGAGGAAATCGACCACATGTTTGATTATATTACTACCCATAACGACGGTGTTTTTAAAGCTTACTCTTCAGAAATGAGACAAGCCCGCCATTTAGGCTATATCACAGGTCTTCCTGATGCTTACGGCAGAGGAAGAATTATCGGCGATTATCGCAGATGTGCCCTCTATGGTATTGATCGATTAATCGAACAAAAGCAGCAGGACCACGACGGAATCTCTTCCCGGCCGATTATGAGTGAAGAAAACATCAGGCTTGCGGAAGAGGTCTCCAATCAAATAGTGGCGCTGAAAGAAATAAAGAAAATGGCCGAGGGATATGGATACGACATTTCCAAGCCTGCAACTGACGTCAGAGAGGCGATTCAGTGGACCTACTTTGCATATCTGGCAGGCATCAAAGAGGAAAATGGAGCCGCCATGTCCATCGGCAGAATTTCCACCTTCCTGGACATCTATGCGGAGCGAGATCTGGCGGAAGGAAGATATACAGAAGAACAGATTCAGGAATTCATAGACGACTTTATCCTGAAGCTGAGAGTCGCCAGACATCTTAGGACTAGTGAATATAACGAACTCTTCGGCGGTGATCCGATGTGGATTACGGAAGGTCTGGCAGGAATGGGCTCTGACGGCAGACACCGTGTAACGAAGAATACTTATAGAGTTTTACATACCCTTTACAACTTAGGTTCCGCACCAGAACCGAATTTAACTGTCCTGTGGGCGAAAGGGCTGCCGGCCGCATTTAAAAAATTCTGTGCGCAGGTATCTATCGACACCGACTCTATTCAATATGAAAATGACGACAAGATGAGACCGCATTATGGCGACGATTATTCTATCGCCTGCTGTGTATCAGCCATTCAGATGGGCCAGCAAATGCAGTTTTTCGGCGCCAGATGTAACTTGGCTAAATGCTTACTCCTCGCAATTAACGGAGGTATAGATGAAAGGACTGGCGAACACGTTGGGCCGCAGATGGAACCCCTGGGCGACGGCCCTCTGGAATATGAAGAGGTATGGAGAAGATACAACATATACCTTGAGTGGCTGTTAAGTATTTACGCCAGAATTATGAATATCATCAACTTTATGCACGACAAATACGACTATGAGAAATCGCAGATGGCATTTCTGGATTCGGAAGTAAAGAGACTGATGGCTTTTGGCGTTGCAGGGCTATCGGTAGCGGCGGACTCGTTGTCAGCAATCAGACATGCGAAGGTGATGCCAATCAGAGACGAGAACGGTATTATTGTCGACTTCAAGACGGAAGGTGAATTCCCAAAATACGGAAATGACGATGACAGAGTTGACAACATCGCCGTGGCGATTACGGAAAAAGCTATCACAGAACTGAGAAAACAGCCAGCTTATCGTAACGCAGTGACGACTCTCTCTGTGCTGACGATTACTTCTAACGTGATGTATGGTAAAAAAACTGGTAATACCCCTGATGGCAGAAGGGCAGGAACGCCATTTGCCCCAGGTGCAAATCCGATGCACTGCAGAGATGAAATGGGCGCAGTCGCGTCTCTTAACTCTGTGGCAAAACTGGATTGGAACACTTGTCAGGACGGCATCTCCAATACCTTCAGCATTACACCGGATTCGCTGGGTAAGGATATGGAGAGCAGGAAGGAGACGCTGGTCAAGCTGCTTGCCGGCTATTTTGGACAGGGCGCGCACCATTTGAACGTGAATGTGCTCAACCGGGAGCTTCTGCTCGATGCCTATGATCATCCTGACAAATATCCGAGCCTGACGATTCGTGTTTCCGGATATGCAGTGCGGTTTAACGCACTGTCCAGAGCACACCAGAAGGAAGTCATCGAGAGAACCTTCCATGAAGCATTATAGGAGCATCGCGTAAAATGGATAAAGGCAGATTACATTCGATAGAAACCTTTGGTGCAGTGGACGGACCAGGTATTCGCACCGTGTTTTTTCTCCAGGGTTGTCCAGCCAGATGTTCTTATTGTCATAATCCAGATACGTGGAATACCGGCGGAGGCAGAGAGGTCAATATTGACGAGATTGTCAGCCGGGCAAAGCGAGGCAAACCCTATTATGGTGAGGACGGTGGTGTAACCTTTTCTGGCGGTGAACCGCTGCTGCAGGGAAAATTTCTGAGAGAAGCGCTCATAGCGCTGAAGGCAGAGGGGATTGGGAGTGCAATCGATACCAGCGGAACTTACTTTGATGAAGATTCAGAGGCGGCTATTGCAGAGGCGGATTTGCTTCTTCTCGATATCAAGCATACCGATGCTGCGGTTTTCAGAGAGCTGACCGGGCGCGGACAAGAACCTCTATTTAAATTGATTGAAGTCATTAACCGTTTGGAAAAACCGATCTGGGTGAGACAGGTCATCGTGCCGGGACTGAATGATACGAAAGCGTATATCGAAGATTTAAATGGCTTTCTGAGCAACATGAAGACGGTTAAGAAAGTAGAATTGCTTGGATATCATAACATGGCTGAAAACAAGTATGAGAAGCTGGGACTCGACTATAGACTGAAGGGGCTGGAGCCAATGAGCAATGAAAAGCTGCGGTCACTGAGTGAGTTGATTATCCAGATTTGAATCTATTCAATGTCTTTATAGCTTTAGATAATATAAACTAAATTATATAAGAGTAGAATTTCATCAGTATGAAATCCTGCTCTTTTTTCATGTACAAAGTAGCTTTTACCTATAAAAATTGACAAGTATTTTAGCATTAACAACATAAAAAAAACACATCAGTAAACTATGTTAATTTAAAGATAAATGTCGTAATATTTAGATAAATGTTGAAATTTAGACAAAAAAGTAACCATGCAAGTCGGACAATAGTATAATTGGTAAATAATTCTGAATATATATTTTGCCACCCATGCAAAAAAACGAAGTTCTTATATGTTGCTATTTACTATGACATTGGGAGCATTCATATTAGTTGAAGGAGTACGTCATGAAAGAATCAAGATACAATATCAGTGTGATATATAACGGTGAACACTTGATGTTTAACAGCCGAACGATAGCCACTGCTGCCTTGGATAGACCAGCATTAGACATATTGGATACAGTTCGGCAAGGAAATGAGGTGAAAGAGACTGATCTGGTGAAGGAAATGAAAAGAGTAGGCTTTTTAGTGGATGACGCTACCGATGAATTACAGCAGCTTGAAATGAATTATAACTTGGGGAAATACGAAAAAAGTGGGTTGGGATTGGTTATAGCGCCAACTATGGCTTGCAACTTTGCATGTCCATATTGTTTTGAAGGCACACAGAAGGGCATTATGTCAAAGGAACTTCAAAAAAAAATCATTTCTATGGCGTCAAATTTTGCAAAGAACGGTCAAAACATAAATATCACTTGGTTTGGTGGTGAACCACTTTTAGCAAAGAAAACTATTTACAGTATGTCAGAGCAGTTGATAGAAATCTGTCTAAAGGAAAACGTAGATTATGAAGCCGGGATGGTTACAAATGGTTATCTCTTGGATGAAGAAACTGTTCAGAAGTTAAGAGAATATAAAGTAACCTTTATACAGATTACTTTGGATGGACTCCCGAAGACACATAACCAGAAGCGGAAGTTGATAAATAACAGCGGTGAACCAACCTTTGACCGCATTGTAGAAAATATACTTCTTGTAAAGAGTCAAGGAATTTGTACATCGATTCGAATAAATGTAGATAAGGAAACGGAAGGTGAACTGGAACAGCTTTTGGAACTGATGATGGAAAAAAAACTCGGGGAGAACCTTTACTTAGGTCATGTGGAGGCAAATACAGATTGCAGCAAAGAGTGTTCTGAAAACTGCCTGAGTGCAGAAGAATTTGCCCGTACTTATGTAAATTATGAAAAATTGCTGTTTTCAAAGAAGATGCAAACGGACTATCCTGCGCCAACTCGCATAAATTGCGGTGCCGACTATCTTTACTCTTTTGTCATAGATGCGGGTGGAGACATGTATAAATGCCTGAATGATATCGGTATCAAGAAAAACAGTATCGGAAATATAGAAGACTTGGAGGATTTTAGTCAGTTAACACAAAATCCAAATCGAAACTATACCAAATACATGACTTGGTCTCCTTTTGACTTCAAAAAATGTAGAGAATGCAATATTCTGCCGATTTGCATGGGTGGCTGCCAATATAACGGACGAGAAGCGGGTGAACCAATTTGTGAAAGCTGGAAATATGAGATAGAGGAATACATCAAGCTGAAGTGCGATGCTTTTGGGTAACGATAGTACAAATTGTATTATAAGTTTTGAAGAAAGGAGGAACACACAATGAAGATGATCGTAGAGCCAGCTGTAATTGATGGAAAAATGGCTGTTTGTTTAAAGCGTGATCCATCGCCTTGTAGACATAAGTGCACAGTGTATTAAAGTTGTAACATGAAGGCGGGGCAGTGTATAGACTCACTTATAATTCATACGCTGCCCTTTGCTTTTAAAAGTTGATGAAGATATAATAAAGATGACCATAGAAAAGTAGTAATCAACGAGATAATGGCCTTTTGTTTAGAGCGTGCACCGCCTAGCTATAGGCCTTTGCAAAGTACAGTAGAGTTGTAATATGAAAGTGGGTCAGTGTATGAACTATATCAAATTTATACACCGATTCATGCTTAATAAATAGAGAGTATGACATTATGAAATTACGTGGTAGTGGAACATTTATGCAAGCGCTGAAACGTACACATCAGATTGCCAAAGAATATGATGAAACTATGAGTGGGTATTTAGTTTTACTCATTATTTATGCCGGAGTTACGTTTTTGTTACCCTTAATTACAGTACATGTGATTGATGCTTTGGTGGATGCGGGTGATTTGTCCCGGTTCTTTAAGCTCGCTTTGTTGTTTTTTGTTATTAACATAACCAAAGCAGTCCTGCGTGCAATCATCAATATTTATACATCAAAGAGGGAGTTTCAATACGCAAAAAAATTAGAAAAGATTACAATGGATCTCTTTTTTGAGAAAAAGGGAGAATTCTATATTAAAAACAAAACCGGCGATATGATGGAAGTGATTATGGAGGATAATATGGAAGTAGCCTCTTTTACTTATCAGGTGTACAGAACAGTTGCGGACTTAACGACATCAGTGGCGATTCTTGCTATTCTGACTTATCTACAGTGGGATTTAGTGTTGATTCTGTTGATATTCATTCCCTTTATTCTTCTTGTTCAAAATAACTTGGAATGGAAATTAGATGATCATTATACTAAGCTACGGGAAGAAATGGCACGAGAGAATTCATTGACAGAAGAATTCGTTTCCAATGCGGCGCTAATTGCTTCTCACGGCATCAAGGAAAAGTGCAGGACAAAATATGGACAGATGTTAAAGAATTTGTCAATGACGTATAAGAAGATTGTGACCTTATCCCATGTCAGTTATGGTGTACTGGAAGGATTCATTATTCTTTCCATCGCAGCGGCTATGGCATATGAAGGATATAAAATATTTAAGGGAATGGCAACCATTGGCGTATTGGTGGCCTTTATTCAGTATTCGGATTTTTTGATTGAGCCTGGTAGAATTGTTGCAGCGTTACGAGTTCAGGGAAATAAACTGATGCCGTCACTCCGTCGAATTGATAAGATTTATTGTGCTGTGGATATACAGGATAGACAGAAGACGCCTGTATTTGAGCAATTTGATATTGAGTTTCATAATATGGGGTTTTCTTACCCAACAGGTAAGAAAATATTTGATAGGGTGCAGGTTAAGATGAAATCGGGTAAAACACATGTTATTGTCGGCGCAAGCGGTCAAGGTAAAACAACGATGATTCATCTGATCACTGGTCTTTGGGATACCACGGAAGGATCGCTCTCGATCGGAGGACATATTCTCGAAGATATCAATCTAGATTATTTGAGGAAACATATTTCCTTAGTATCTCAGGATAACCTGTTTTTCAATGAAACCATTAGGGATAATTTGGCTGAGGAACAGAACCAATATACTGACGAAGAACTTTTTTCAGCACTGAAAAAAGCTGGAATGTTAGAAGAAGTCATGGAAATGCCTTGTAAACTGGACACCGAACTGGGGGATAGAGGTTACACGCTTTCTGGCGGACAACGGCAGCGATTGGCTATTGCTAGAGCATTGCTGAAAGACGCACCGATTATCATCTTTGATGAACCGACTTCTGCTCTAGATGAAGAAACGGAACGAATTATCTTTGATACCATCAGAGAGCTGAAGAATAAAACTATTCTTGTCATCACTCATAGAAAAAGTCTGATGGGAATTGGGGATTACATGTACCAAATTATTGACCAGAATATTCAGCTAGTTTAATTTTTGAGGAGGGAAAGATGAGTAAAAGGAAACAAAGTGAGGAACCTTGGAATCCAAATCTATTTTTATCCAGTCAATTCAGAATCCATGAAGAAGTGTTTTACCTCCCGGTGAGAAATGAATATATGATGCTTTCTTCAGGCGTCAATCATCTTCCCATACCGACAATATGGAAGGAGACCATGCAGAAGGAAATTGAAGAGAATTTTTTGTATCAACAGTATACCTCTTTGGATGGATTTCAGACGGTGAAGTATGCGGCCATTCTCTATGAGCGGTTCCTGTATTCAAGAGGAGATATATTTCTCAAAGCAGACCTTGACGTCAGTATGACAATTGGTGCAAGCCAGGCAGCAGACCTTGCCCTTGCCTACCTTCATTCGATCAGTAAGGAAAAGCTGCTTCTGGTTGGGATGACTTACCCTCTTTATATGACTCTTGGGACGCAATATGGTTATCAGCTTCAAGAAAGTCGGTCTGCTCTGTCTGATAGAGATATGCCTACAGTAAGTGAATTGAAGGAGGATATTGAACAATTTAAACCCGATGTTCTCGTATTTTCCTATCCGTGTAATCCATCTGGTGAAAAATACACAGATGGAGAACTTGATGAGATTATGCAAATATTACATCAAAAAGGAATATACTGTATCTTTGATTGCGTTTGTAATATTATCATGTCCGAAAAAGAGGTGACTGCGCCAGAACCGTCCATTCTAAAAAACAGAATGCTGGAAAAGAGCATTATTGTAACATCTTTTTCTAAAACTGAAAGTGTTCCCGGTTTCAGAATCGGTTATATCGCGGGCTGCTACGATCTGATGCAGTTTGTTAGATTGAAGCAAGTCAGTATCATGAATCCTCCCAATACGCCAACAATTGCTGTATGGCTTACATTGCTCTTTCGCTGCTTGTATTTGAGTGAACAATATGGGCGGACAGAGAAGGAGTGTAAAAGACTCATTTGCTGCTTTAAGCGAATTTTTTTCTCCACCACAGTGTTATGTTCTCAAGTCATCAGAGACTATGTATTAGAATTAATGGATCAGCACCTTTTGAATGAATATGAGAAATACAAAGAAGAAATGCTTGCACAGGGAAAAATTTTTGCTTCTAATAAGGAGTATGTAGAAAGAAAATTATTCCCTTTTTTATATGAATCCACCCAGATGGACGGTGGTTTTAACTACTTAGTGAAGCTAAAGCCATGCTGTCACATTAGCGAACTGGAGTTTTGCAAAGATCTTCTTCAGAAAACCGGGATCGCAGTATTCACTGAATCGGGATTTGCACTAAAAAAGGCAAATG
This sequence comes from Emergencia timonensis, assembly GCF_900086585.1. Classification (GTDB taxonomy): domain Bacteria; phylum Bacillota; class Clostridia; order Peptostreptococcales; family Anaerovoracaceae; genus Senimuribacter; species Senimuribacter timonensis. The sequence goes on along the minus strand of NZ_FLKM01000007.1, from coordinate 2,938 downwards.
AAAATGATTACTGGCTAAGGATATCCCTAGCTGCCCCAATTGAATTGTTCCGAAAGACAATTGATAGACTTTATCTTTATTTATCAGAATTAGAAACCTAACGACAATTGTACTTTGGAAAAAATGAATAAGTGAAATCCCTATTAAATAAAAATAGAGTGACAGAATTCTGCCACTCTATTTTTATTCATTTATCATCTATTTGTTAAGCATCCATATTTTGCAAAGCATCCGTATTGTCTTTTTGTCTTCACTCCAGAATTTTTTCATATTCTTCGTCGCTCGTCTTCTCCATTGAGATTCCTGTGAATCTATAGAAGATGAATATGAGCGAATTTAGCCGACATAGGATAGCATAGGGTCAATATCTGCCTGCACCCCACTGAGATACGCTGAGAAAGGTGCTCATGGTAACACCGCAGGTGCTTCATGGCTCCAGATTGGGTATGAGCGTTCCGGAGTCCTCTAGGCATCAGAACAGATTCTTCGGAGCCGGTCTTCTATCTTCGTAAGCTTTCTCTGCAGTAATCCAAAAAGAACATGTAGACAGGGAGATGATACTGCAAAGGATGCAGCTGGCCATCAGAAGAATGGGAGGTTTAGGCTTATCAAATCATAATAAATCATGGCTGGTATGACGGCGTCTGATATCCAGGTGCCAACCAAAGAACCTACTGCAAATAGAATCGGCATAGTTTGCATGGAGCGGTTAATAGAAGACTGGATGCCGGATTCCGTAAATAATCACTTATCGGGAATTTCTGCAATAAAGAGTAAGAAACAGGATGCATAAAAAATGCATCCTGTTTTTATAGATTTTATTCTATTCTCAATGATTTTTAGTGCTAAGCTTCCAAAGCTGCAAGAGCTTCTTCTTTTTCTTTTTCTCTTTCTTCCAGAATCTTTTCATATTCTTCTTCGCTCATCTTGGTCATGGTAATTCCTGTGAAACCGAAGATGACAGAAACAACTGGATTCAACCAGTTCAAAATGGCATACGGTATGTATCCGCTTCCTACACCAAGGAAATCTCTCATGGTAGCTCCGCAGGTGTTCCAAGGGAAGAAGTTGGATGTGATGGTTCCGGAGTCTTCCAGACATCTGGACAGGTTCTTTGGAGCCAATCTCATATCTTCGAATGCTTCTTTGAACATTCTGCCAGGCAGTACGAGTGCTAAGTACTGGTCGCAGCAGATAGCGTTTACAAAGATGCAGCTGAATTCTGTTGCCAGTACGAGTCCGCCTCTGCCTTTAGCAACCTTCAAGAGAAGATTTGCGAAGGATCCCATGATACCAGTGCAGTCTACGATACCGCCAAAGCACATAGCACAGAGAATGATGGAGATGGTCCAGAACATTTTCTGCATACCATCGTGACCGAGAAGTCCTGATAATTCTTCGATGATTGCGGAAGCACCTTCAGGTACATTACCCATGTGGATACCGTTGTTCATGATATTGAAAACGTTATTAACTAAACTATCACCATCCAAAGCAGTCTCGATATACGGTCTGTTCCAAAACATGAACGGTACACCGATGAACACCCCGCCGAGCAGTGCTGGCAGTGCTGGTAGTTTCAGAGCAACTGCTGCAATTACGAATACCGGCGGAATCAGAGTCAAAACACTGATGTTAGAAGAACGTTCGATAAACTGTGTAATTTCTGTCAGGGTACTCATGTCAACCTCTTTGTCAGACGAATACATGAATCCCATTACTGTGTATGCGACTAGCGCAATAATCAGTGATGTACCAGTGGTGTAGATCATGTGCTTGATGTGGTCGAACAGGTTGGAACCTGCCATAGCAGGTGCCAGATTTGTTGTATCTGATAATGGAGACATCTTGTCTCCGAAGTATGCGCCAGATACGACAGCTCCTGCGGTCATAGCCGTAGGGAATCCTAAAGCGGTACCTACGCCAATGAGGGCAACACCCATAGAGCCTGCTGTGGACCAGGATGAACCTGTCGCCAGAGATACGATGGAGCACAAGATGCAAGCTGTAACCAAGAAAACAGCAGGGCTGATAACCTTGATGCCATAGTACATCATGGAAGGAATGGTACCTGCAGCCATCCATGAACAAATCATACACCCTACGATTGCCAGAATCAGGCAGGCCTGCATAGATCTGTTGATCGCTGCCAGAATACCTTTTTCAAGATAGGCCCATTTCCAACCATTTAAAACTGCAATAATACCTGCAACGCAAGCAGCTAAGATAAGTGCAATATGAGGTTCTCCGCCTCTGTCAACTAAAATGGACCACATTAGTAATCCAACCATTGCTAAGATGACAACGAAACATTGCCATAAAGGAATCTTTCTACCCATAATAAGTCCTCCTTAATAAAATTAAGTAAAATAAAATAAAATCCGTGCTTTCCCAAGCACATCTTAATTATATTTGCTAAATTCAAATTTGTCAAGGTTATGTGAATTTTCTGTCACCTCATAATCACAGGACTTTCATACAATAAAACGTGAAAATGCAAAAGGGGTAAAATCGTTGAAAAATAAGGAATCTTATTTTTCGGACATGACTGACTGACAGCAAAAAATAAAAAAAATAAGAAATTCATATATAATGTAGGAAACATGCAAATAATATTTTTCTATTTTTTATTGAATTGTTCTATTGACAAAGGGTGTGTTAGATGGTAAACTAGTCAAGCTGTCTGAGAGAGACGGTCAGTGCAAATATCCACACCGGAAAGCGGTGAAAAAGGATATTAAAAAGGCACTTGACAGAGTAAGGAAAAGATGGTAGAATAATCAAGCTGTCAGAGAGAGGCGGCAGGCACATGCAGGAAGCTGCAGAAAAAAGTGCTTGACAGAGCGGATCCAAGGTGATATAATAATCAAGCTGTCTTACGGAAGGCAAGCTGATGACGGACATCACGGACAGCGGCAGCAGCCTCACAGGGGCTGCC
>NZ_FLKM01000006.1 GCF_900086585.1 Emergencia timonensis | reverse complement strand
TTTTTCAATGCTTATCTAATACGCATGCTATGCAACATAAACGCCGCCTCCTTTTACATAAATTTTATTTTATCAGAAAATCAGTCTACTGTCAATACACAACAGGAAGTATTTAACCTAATGATATGAATTGTGTGGACATATCCAAAAAGAAAGGTGAACTGTAAAATGTAACAGGGTGAATGAAAATGGCAAAAAGACCCGTACCATTGTACGACTTTAAGGCTTTCGGGGCAGCTATAAAAGCCGCGAGAAATGAATACGGCGAGAGCCGCAAAAAGGTAAGCGACGAGTTATATATTTCCCCGCGCTACCTTGCGAATATCGAGAACAAGGGACAACAGCCGAGTTTACAGGTATTCTATGACCTTGTAACCCGGTATCATATTTCGGTAGATCAATTTTTCTTCCCGAACAGCAATGCGGAGAAATCCACCGGGCGGCGGCAGCTTGACGCGCTGCTGGACGGTATGAGCGATATTACGGTGCGCGTCACTCCCTCCCAGGCGGTGAGTGATCTGCTGGTGGAGGCTTTGGGGCCGGGTAAGGATTAGGGGCTGTTTTCGGCCCTGGAGCGGCCCAGGAAGACTTTTCCGGCTCTCTGAGGGTAAAAGATACCACCCCCCTCTCTACTGCGCCCGAAAAGCCGCATAAATCAAGGCTTTTTCGCATTCTAAATGTCCACATAAGCAGAAAAATTATTAAGACATAGCGCCTTGATATTTTAGCGTAATTATGATAAAATATCGTCAAGGAGGCTGATGTTATGAATATGATTAGACCTGTTTCTGATTTGAGAAATAATTTTGCTGACATTTCAAAGACTGTGCATGAAACCGCTCAACCTGTTTTTTTGACAAAGAATGGCTATGGTGATATGGTTGTTCTGAGCATGGAGGCATTTGAAAACCTGCAATTCGAGAGCGAGGTATATTTCAAGTTGCAGGAGGCAGAGAGAGAGGCCGAGCTGACGGATCAGCGCTATTCCTCCAAAGAGGTGCTGAAAGCGATGAAGGCCGCTATTGGAGGGGAACAGGTTGTATAAATTAGAGTATTTGCCTGTTGCCCGAAAAGATATGCTTGAGATCGTGCGGTATATCAGAGGGGAGCTGCAAAACCCGGATGCGGCGGATCGTTTGGCGGTGGAGCTGGTTGATGCAGCGGAGAGTGTGCTTACCTTCCCGTATGCAACTCCGGCCTACCAGCCGATCCGTCCATTGAAACATGAGTACCGAAAGATCCTGGTGCAAAATTATCTGATGTTTTACTGGGTGGACGAAGAAAAAAAGCTGGTGACAGTCGCTCGCGTGGTCTATGCGAAACGGGATTATGGCCGGTTGTTGGAGTGATGGAAATGGGGAAATTAGTTGAAGTTACGCTGGAGATTGATGCAGAGCTGAAAGAACAGGCAGAAAAGGTCTGCTTGGAAAATGGCCTGACTTTGGAGGAGGCGACGGTTTTATTTTTTGAAGAAACCGTCCGCCTTGGAAGATTACCTTTTGAGCTTGATGAAGATATGAAAAAGTACATAGCAGAGCAGTCAGGCAGACCCGCCAATGATAGCGCGGGGAGTGTGAAGGTATGAAAACGATCCGGCAGATAGCCGACGAGATAGGGGTATCAAAACAGGCGGTCTATAAGCGATACAAAGGCAAGCTGCATACGGTTTGCGCTCCGTATGCGCATACGGTACAGGGGGTCTTGTATCTATCGGAGCAGGCGGAAACGCTGATAAAACAAGACTTTTTACAAAATGACTGCTCCAATGGAGCGCATACGGAGCGCTCCATTGGAGCAGTGTTGGAGCAGTCGCAAGAGGCCGGAGTGGTAGCAGTTTTACAGGCCACCATCGACACGCTGCAGGGGCAGCTTGAAGTGAAAGATCGGCAGATTGAAAAGCTAACGGAGGCTTTGGCTGCTGCCCAGCAGACGGCGGCAGCGGCACAGGCCCTTCACGCGGGGACAATCCAGCAGCAGCTTATTACCGAGGAGACCGGAGCGGATCAGCAGGAGCCGGAGCAAAAGCGAGGCTGGTTTAGTAAGCTCTTTCGCGGCTAAAGGAGATTTCAAATGGGCGATAAGATATTTATCATTTTGGGCTTTTTCGTATTTTTTCTTGTTGTAGAGTTTGTAATGATGGGAGCTTTTCAAGCGGTAGGCTCTACAAAAACGAAAAGGGTATTGAGGACCTTGTGCCAGGCGTTTTTGGCAATCCTCATTGTGGGCTATCTCCTGTTGGTGGGAATGAGCCTTTTTATAGGGGGAGATCTGCTCCTTCAAGGAGAAATAAGCAAAGGAATTTCAGTTCTGCTTTACTCTGTTATTATTGCTGTCTGTGTTTATGTATGGCTTATTAGAGGCTGGATTAAGCACATAAAACAGATGAAAAAACATAAAACAGATGAAAAAACATAAAACAGATGAAAAATAGGTAACTATTTGAGGTGTAATATCGTTGCCTTGGGAGCTGCCCGCAGACGGCGGGGGCAGCGGGAAAACGCAGCGGCCGGCAGCTCCGGCGATCCCCCGCGGGAGCGCGCAAAAGCACTTTCATACTGACGCCCCAACGGGGCGGCGGTGTGAAAGTGCTTTTGCGTTACTTTCTCACCGAGAAAGTAACAAAGAGGTGTTGCCCCCTCGCGTGGACTATGGTAAGATGGGAGTAGTAAGGGATACGGACGATAGAAAGGACGGGTGATTTTATAGGGACAACCATATCCGGCATGACTGGCCGGGGCAGTATCCGGCATAACAACCGGAGCTTTACAGCGGCGAATGTAGACCGGAGCCGGACGGGGCAGAATGTGACCTTTTGCAACGAGGATCTGAAACAGGTCTATCACGAAGTCTTTGACGAGGCCCTGGCCGCCTACAATGCCAAAAAGAAAAAGACCAGGGACAAGATACCGGACTACTATGAGCATATCCGGCAGAGCAAGCAGGAGAAGTTATTTCACGAGGCAATCTTCCAGATCGGCAACTTGAACGACTGCGGATGCGGCTCCCCTGGAGGGGAACGGGCGGCGGCGGCTCTCAAAGAATTTGCGGAGTCCTTCCAGGAACGCAATCCCCATCTGCGGGTGTTCAATATGGTGCTGCACATGGACGAGGCCACGCCCCACCTCCATGTAGACTTCGTGCCGGTGGCCACGGAGCAGAGCCGGGGCCTGTCTACCAGGGTTTCCATGAAACAGGCATTAAAGCAGCAGGGCTTTGAAAGCCTGGGACGCAAGCAGACGGAATGGAAAGCCTGGATGGAGAGGGAGAAAGCGTCCCTTGCGGAGATCGCCCAGGCGCACGAGTTCGAGATTGTCAGCTTGGGTGGTGGCCGTCCCCACATGGAGCTGCCGGAGTACCGGGCCGCAGCGCAGAGGCTGGAGGCCGTCCAGGAACAGGTGACGGCAGCGGAGCAGGACATGGCTGTGCTGGAGCAGCAGAAAAAGGCCCTCGGAAAGACTGTACGGCGGCTCCAGGCGGCGGAGAAGGTGCGGGTTGACCTGGATGCGATCCAGCCGGAGAAAACGCTGACAGGGGCCGTCAAGGGCGTTACCGTGGAGCAGATAAAAGAGCTGAAGGCAGCGGCGATCCGTGGGGTGGCAGCGGAGCATGAAGTGCGGGAGCTGAAGGCAGAGAACAAGCAGCTCCAGAGCCGGTTGCCGTCCATGAAAGAAGAGCTGAAGGAGGCCCAGGAGCGGCAGGAGCTTATCAGCGAAAACCGTGACCTGCGGCAGCAGGTGGCGTACCTGGAGGATAGCTTGGACAGTGAGCGCAACTTTTCGTCCCGGCTCTTGGAGGGGGTCGGGGCGGTGCTGGACTTCCTGGATCGGCATCTGCCGGAGCAGTTCCGGCCCCTGGTCGAAAGGGCGCGGGAGCTGCTGCCTGTGCCGGAGCTGCAGCAGCCGGAACAGGAGCAGGAACGGGGCCACACCTGGGGTGGCATGGAGCTTTGATAGGGAAAAATTCTATTGATAATATATAGCCTGTCCCGGGGGCTTGAAAGCGCCGCTTGGACAGGCTATAATAACAACTGAAAATAGGGAAATACTGTATTGATAATATATGCCGTGTAGAAGGGCCTGGGAGGGATAGAAAAAAGGGTCCGAATTGTGGCTGTCGAAAAATAGGGAAATACTGTATTGATAATATATGCCCCCCTAAGGGCCTTTAGGCCCTCAAAAAAATTTCTTGAATTTCTCTCTCGGATAGGGAGAAAGTCGGAGGGGAAAAGGGGGGGTGAGCGGCGGGGTGTGGGAATGTGGTAAACCCGTAGGGTTTTCCATCATTTCCATGCCCCAGAGCGAGGGGGGAAAGGGGGAGGTGACTTTCTCTTTAAGGCCCCGAAGGGGCCGCTCTTTGGCTCCCCCTTTCCCCCCTTCTCGCCCGAAGGCGATTCCCGCCGTAGCGGATTTTCTTTTTGTTACTTTTTCTTTTGGAGGTGAGCGTATGGCTATGGATCAGCAGGACGCTATGGAGCGGCTACGCGAATTGTACCTGGAAAAGAATGAGCATTTGGCGAAGTTCTTGGAGCCGGTTACTCCCTTTGAGTTTTACCGGGAGATCTTCCCCGTGGGCAGCTTTGAGCGGAAGGGTCATTTTGAGGACGCGAAGGGCAACGGGATCGCAGTGACGGTGCCGAAGGCTGCGGGGATTGCTCTGGAGATCGAAGGTGACGGCAAGGCTAAACGCTATACCATTACGGACGAGCTGTCGGAGCTGTCGGAGGTCTTTGATATGGACTTTACTATCATGTCCCCTCTGTCTTACTTTGGGCGGCGGCGCTGCGGCAAGAACGCCCGGTATCTCTATGCCCTGGTCTTTGACCTGGATGGGGTGGGTATGCCCCAGCTCCGGGACACGCTGCACCAGATGAACAAGGATATTCTTCCCCAGGCAACCTTTGTCGTAAACAGCGGGACGGGACTTCACCTGTATTATGTTCTGGAAGAGCCGATCCCTATGTACCCACATAACCAGAAATGCTTGAAGGAATTGAAGTATGCCCTTACCCGGCAGATATGGAACAGGTACACCT
>NZ_FLKM01000005.1 GCF_900086585.1 Emergencia timonensis | reverse complement strand
ATATCATTAGGTTAAATACTTCCTGTTGTGTATTGACAGTAGACTGATTTTCTGATAAAATAAAATTTATGTAAAAGGAGGCGGCGTTTATGTTGCATAGCATGCGTATTAGATAAGCATTGAAAAAAAGGATTTTCCCATTTTCAACATGGGCTTTTTTGTCATGCTTATTTTGCGGATGCTATACAAAAAACTAACGACGTATAGATATAGTATAGACATAGTGCAAGCTATGCCTTAGTTTTGTTGTACTGCTCTGTGCATTATAAATGCAGGTCAATGCTCATGTTGAGGATTGACCTGCATTTTTTTGTGTAAAAAGGACGAGTGAAATATAATGCTTAAAAAATATTGGATAAAATGTCCGATTTGTAACGGAAAGACGAGAGTTCAAGTATTTCATAATACTGTATTAAAAGATTTTCCTCTTTTCTGCCCTAAATGCAAATTGACGCATATCATTGATGTAGAAAAATTAGAGATTGTAATCAAAAATACAGAAAAACAAACTTTTATTATTTAGAAGAAAGGATATAAAAATGAAACGTTTACCTAAATATACGCCTGCGGAAGTACGGAATGATCCATACGGATTTACTTACAAAGAAATGTCGGAAGTTATTGGCGAGAATGAAGCAAAAGCCTTATATGAAGAATTATATAAGCAATTACCACGCAAAAAAAATCTATCAATGTTGGTAAAAAATATTTGCAAAAGCAGTGATACTGAAAAGTATGTTTACGAACTGAAAGACAACAAATACATTGAAACGGTTTTTATCAAGCGGCGAGATGGTGGAACTGTTTGCGTGAGCACACAAGTCGGTTGTCCTGTTGGTTGTATTTTTTGTGAGTCCGGGCGAAATGGCTTTGTTCGTAATCTAACATCGTCAGAAATCGTACAACAGATTATATTGTTGCGTCGAAAAGTAAACCGTATCGTTTTTATGGGTATGGGAGAGCCTTTATTCAATTATGACAACTTGATAAAAGCAATCCATATTCTCCGAGATAGATATGGGCTCAACTTTCCAACCGACGGCATTACCATATCAACAGTTGGTCCGGTCGATCAATTAAAAAAATTGCGCGAGGAACATCTTAAAATTCAGTTGACAATATCTTTACACGCAGCAACACAATCTGCAAGAAATCGTATTATTCCTCACATGCGCATATATGCTATTGAAGATGTTGTTAAGCAAGCCTTATCCTATTCTGAAAGGCATAATCGCAAAATTGTCTTTGCGTATTTGCTTTTACCGGGTATAAATGACCGGCCCTCAGATGTAAGACAACTTGCAAAATGGTTTCGGGGCAAAAAAGTTATGATTAACGTGTTACAATACAACCCAACAAGCAATTCAAGAATTAAAGCACCACAGAAACGGGAAATAGTTGCATTCAAACATCAATTAGAGCAAGCAGGACTTGAAGTTACTATGAGAGTTTCTCATGGCAGAGAGATTAACGCGGCTTGTGGACAGTTAGCTAACACATATAATAAATTCAAAAAAAAATGATTAAAAGTGCCAGACGCATAGACGCAGAGCCGATAACGCATTAGGTCAAAAAACCTATGTGTTATCGGCTTTTTTATTTAATATTGCGCAAAAGCCGCTGTTCCCTATTATAGAATGGATTGCGGGTAGTGTATTAAAGTCGCCCTTTTTTAAGGATACGGCGGTATCGGGGAGGTATCGCCGTGTCCATTTTTATTTACTGTAACCCGCCTAATGCTTTGCGGTCAAAAAAAGCTATGCTCCGCAAGCGGGATATTCCGGCTATGAATGTGAACTGTCAATACATTTAGCTACTGCTTACATTTCCTTTGCGCCCGTCCGCGTCTTGCGGACGGGCGCATTTTGCTTTTTTCAACTTTTTTCTGAAAAGCGCACTCAAGAGCCATCTCCCGAACGGGTACGGAGCGAAAGGGGCAGAGAGGACAAGCCCTTAACTCCCGTCCTCTACTCCACGCGGGAAGGAGGTGAACTCTATGGAGCTATGTCCATCCTGGACACGCACAGCCGGGGGCGCATCATCCCACCACTTGCGGATCGTTTTGGGATCAAGGCCCGTATCCCGGTGGCAGTCAGCCTTGCGGCCCTCTGGGTGCTGCTGCCGCCACTCATATACCCGATCCTGAGCCGATGGACGGCCACTTTTATTCCTCCAATCACCATTCGGATCATCAAACGCTTGTACTGCCCGCGCTCTGCCTAAATGCTCTGCCTGCTTACGCCAGTTGCGCTTATTGACGGGCATAGTCAGACCAGAGATCTTCGCTATATCATCCCTGGGGAATGTCACATAGTCCTCGTTATACATCTCCAGGGCGCACACCACATCATCTTTCGTAAAACGGTTGATGTCCTCCACACTCATATCGTCATAAGGTTTCAGCAACGAGAAAGCGTCCCGGCGCAGCTCGTCCTCGCTGATCCCGCACTTCTTTGCATAGATCGCCAGCGTCATAATACCGTAGAACCGATGGCCCACCCTGATCTCGTCCCCGATCCGGTGCAGCCACCAGTCGTAAAGGTCACGCTTGACCGTCCAGCGGCCCCGCCGCTCCTTCTTGACGATCCGCCGCTCGTACCAGTCCGGGTACTTCTCCTTCGCCTCGGCCAGCGAGAGCCGCCCCTTCCGCATGAGGCCCACAAGGTACTGCTGCTCCCCGTTGCTGTCTGGGATAAAGTCCAGCAGCCTCTCCAGCGTCACCCTCCCGCCGAGCCGGTACGCCGTCACAGGATACTCCCGGCCCAATTTGGAGCCGGAGCCGACCACCCGGAACCCCTGCAAAATGCCCTGCATCTGCGGCTCCTTGATGGTAGAGGTGTACCTGTTCCATATCTGCCGGGTAAGGGCATACTTCAATTCCTTCAAGCATTTCTGGTTATGTGGGTACATAGGGATCGGCTCTTCCAGAACATAATACAGGTGAAGTCCCGTCCCGCTGTT
>NZ_FLKM01000004.1 GCF_900086585.1 Emergencia timonensis | reverse complement strand
GCGGGCAGATAACCGGCAGAGAGAAATCCGGTGACAACAGCGGGGAGGGCACACCTGTTCCCATCTCGAACACAGCAGTTAAGCTCCCCAGCGCTGATGATACTTGGCGGGCAGCCGCCTGGGAAAGCAGGACGTTGCCGGTTTTCTTAAAGAAGCAAGCTACATTCGTGGCTTGCTTTTTTCGTGCGGAATGGCCGCAGCGCAGCGACCACCGTGAGCGGAGGAACGATTGCAGGAAGTGTTTTAGTATAAGCATGTAACTAATTTGGACAACGCAGGCGGCGAAGGCGCCAGGTTGGAGACATGGACTTTTAATTTAAAATAATTACATGTGTTATTTCTAAGTCTATAGTTGACAAAATTTGAAAAAACTTATATCATGTATATAGATATTTTAATCTATGGTGAAATTAGAGCATTATAAATTATAGAGATAATTAATGAATTGCATTCAATTTGCTTTGTTTCATTATGGATTGAGGTATGCTTTGACAGCGCGCGTATGTCAAACAAGAAGAGACTCTTTTTAGAGTCTTTTTTTGTTTGGATCTAAACCATATTAGTTTGTTTTTTAAATATTCTAAAATCAATATTGACAGCTGTGTCGAGCAGTGGTATATTGATGTTAGATATATCGATTATTGATACAAATAATATGGATGCACTAACTAATTGGTTTAACATAGGCCAGGAGAAGATGAAATGGAAATCACATTTTGACAATCATCTAATTGCAAAAGAGGTGTTCAATATGAAGTACAAGTTTGAGCTTTGGAATTACGACTTCTTTGCTTATGAAGAAGCAGAAAGGCATCTGAATGATATGAGTGAGAGAGGTTGGGATATTGTGGGGATCACATTAGAGTGGCTGCCCATCGGAGTTTATCAAAGAAGGCTGCAAAATAAAAAGAAACGTTACTCTATTGTTCCAGTAGAGGAGGACGATCACGATTTTTATGTGGCCTGTGAAGACGCCGGATGGCACAAGGTGAGAACAATCAGAGGCGGATTATGCATCTTTGAGGCACAAGGCGATTTTGCAAAGCCTCTTTTTTCAGACGAAATGACGAAATATCAAAATTTAATTGAAGTTATGGAAACTAATAATCCTGTTAGCAGCTTTATTCTGACATTGATTCTTCTGCTCTTTATCTTCTTTCAAGATTTTAAAACTGGCTGGGGAAGTCCTGGATATTATGTTTTAGCAGGAATATGTTTGATGGGCTTAGTTGCCAATGTTGTAGGAATCAAGGAGTATCTATTTCATAAAAAGGCGGCGGAATATGCGGAGGAAGGAATTATTTTAGAGAAGTCAAGTTTTTATCTGAAGTTCAATATTGTTTCATTTGGTGCCGCGGCAATAATCTGGATAGGGCTGCTGCTGTATTTGACTCATTACTATATTACTATTTATCCCAGCATTTTAGGAACCATACTTACGGCTGCAACACCGTTTGTATTTCTCTTCGGCAGTTTTATACGTGCAGCAAAACATTTTGACGTAACTGGCGTACTTCTGATGTATATCAGCATCATTTCACCGGGATTTGTTTTTCTTTTAGTTGATGGAGTGTGAGAATATGAAATATAAACTGGAACTATGGAAATTTGATATCTTTGACTATGAGGAGACAGCTGCTCACCTCAACGAGATGGCAGAACGGGGCTTTGCGTTAGTGAAAGCAGGCAGCTATTTAGCTTTGTATAAAAAAGAAACTGGCTTGAATGATAAAAAGTATGCAGTGGAGCTTGTGCCCAAGGGAGAGGAAGGGGAATCTTTTCTTTCTATATGTGTAGACGCAGGATGGAAACAGGTGGGGCGCTGTAATATGGAATCAGTCGTTTTCACTGCGCCAAAAGGGACCGTGCCTATCTATACCGATTCACTGACCAAATATCAGAATACGGTAAATGTAGTTAATAAGAGTGGAAAGAGTACTTTGAATGCCATTTGGGATCTCCTTCTTTTTGTATTGATGATATATGTTTTGTACAACACTGTGTTATATGAAGATTCGGGATTTGCGACAACTTTATCAATCTTAAGCATTTGTTTACTCAGTTTTCTTTCTGCGAGTATAACTTTGATTAACAACTTGTATCTTCATAGATGCAGAAGAGCAGCCAGTGACGGTAAAATATTGCGTAAAGCATCATGGATTCGGGCAGCGACGAGAATAGACCGTTATTACAAGATCGCGCTGATTACAATCATCTTTTTTTGGGACATCATAACTTTAATGGAAAGCAATGCCGCTATATGGAAACCAGCAATAATAATTTGCTGTCCGATTCTTGCATTCATTGGATTTCTTGCTTCAACATTTCAAAGAGACGGTCAAAATTATGATAAGATTTTATTTGCAATCAGTGCTGTAATGTGGCTTTATGGTATATACATCTTTGTAATTGGCGTTTCAAGAGGATGAGACCATGAGATACAAATTTAAACTAAGGAGGAAGGTTTATGGCACGGGAACAATTGAAGACACTTACAGAGCCGATGTATTATATATTATTATCGTTACTGAAAGAAAATCACGGTTATGGAATCATGCAGATGGTAGACGAACTGACCGAAGGCAGGGTTGTTATCGGAGCGGGCACTCTCTACTCTTTGCTGAGCCGTTTTGAGAGAGAGAAAATTATTACACAGGTGGCAGAGGAAAGCAGGCGGAAGATTTATAAGATAACAGAAAAGGGGAGCGATATTCTTCAGGACGAATATACCAGGCTCAACCATTTGGTAGAGGATGGCAAGAAGTTCTTTCAATTTGAGGGAGAACGAAAGGATCCGCCTGACGATAGCGGCGGTGAGAAAGCGGAAGACCTGTCCGAAGCGGTAGAAAAGGAAAAGGCCAGGACAGAGGTAATTCACGACGAACCGAAGCCAAGACGCAATTTTGGAAACTTAGGGAAAAAGGGCATGATGCCAGTATAAAGGAGCGCACAATGAATTTAGGACAATATCTAAAAGATTTAGAGGAAATCGTCAATATAGACAGTGGCAGTGAAGACCTGACAGGCTGCCTGCAAATGGCTGCATACTTTGCAAACAGGTTTGAAGAAGCTGGATTTGATGTAAGAATTAGTCGGGAACCGGGCAAACATCCGCATGTGGAGGCTAGGTCGTTTACGAGGAAAAGCGACGAGATAGATATTTTGTTCATGGGGCATATGGACACAGTCTTTCCCAAAGGGACCGTTCAGCAACGGCCATTTTGTATAGAGAATGGAAAGGCTCGCGGTCCTGGAGCCGCTGATATGAAAAGCGGCGTTTTGCTGGCATTTTATTTGGCAAAAGAAATCAAAGAAAAAGCCCTTCCCCTCAACCTGTGCATTGCTTTCAACAGCGACGAGGAAATTGGTTCAGCAGACTCAGTTGACTGGTTGAAGGAGCTGGGGGCAAAAGCAAAATACTGCTTTAATTTCGAACCGGGAAGAGACACCGGCGCTTTTGTCAAGGAACGAAAAGGGGTATACGATTACCATGTGACTTTTCAGGGAATCCCTGCCCATGCAGGCGTAGCACCAGAAAAAGGAGCCAGTGCAGTCATCGAAATGGCCAGGTGGGTATGGGCGCTGACCAATCTTGATGCTCCATTGCAGGGAACTACTCTGAACCCAGGTATCGTTAAAGGCGGCAGCGCTTCAAACGTAGTGGCGGAACACGCAGAAATGCTCATCGACCTCAGGTATACGCAAGATAGCGAGCTGAAGCGGATTGAGCGCGCTTTTGACGAGATGGTTGCCTATCCACGCGTGACGGGTGTAAAGGTCTCCTGGGAACGGAAAGAAGGCTTTCCGCCGATGATGCCGAGCAGCAGAACGGAAGGAATGATAGAACTGATGAAAGAGGCCGCGGCAGCACTGGGGCAAGTGCCGCCGACATTTGCCAGCACAGGGGGAGGCTCAGACGCTAACAACTTGGGAGGGCTGCCTGTGTCTGTCATGGACGGCTGTGGTCCTGTGGGAGGCGGTTATCACAGCAACAAGGAGTACCTGGTCCTCTCGTCGATTGAACAGCGTTTTCAGTTGATTTTGAAGACGATTACAGCTATTGCAGGTCGTTGAGATAAGCAGTCATAAAGTTGTAGAAGTCATTCTTTAATGGCGAAGATGATTTCTCGTTTTTTCGAGCGACGTAAATCTGGCGGGTACAATTGGGATGTGTGATATGAAGCAGCTTTACTTTGCTGCTGCGCTGTGTGCCCCAGGAATAGGCGGGCCAAAAGGCTACACCCATGCCGGCGCCGATTAAATCTCGTACGGTAGAGGGACTGTCGCTTTCGAAGACGATTTTCGGTTCAAAGCCGCAGCTCATACACCAGCCTGTCGTCAAAATGGAAAAGGGCTTTGTTCTGTCATGACAGATAAAAGAAGCGTTGTGAACTTCTTCTAAGTTAATGTTGTCTCTTTCTGCAAAAGGAGAGTCGATGGGCACTGCTAAATAAATCTCTTCTTTGAGCACGGTGTGGGTGGTTTTCGTATTGTCATCCTGGATTACAGTAGAGACACGAATATCCCAATCTTTATTGTCGATTTTTTGGGAAAGTTGGAAGTTTACTTCTGGGCACCGTTCCTTGTATAATATAACTATGTCAGTGATCATTTCGGAGGCGGAAAGGATGTTTAGCTTAATCGTTCTTTCCGCCATCTCAGCGGCATGGGTCAATTCTCCTGGTATTTCATCTAGGGTTTTCATTACTGGCTCTAATTTTTCGGCCAGGAGGATTCCTTCGTCACTGAGCCTGATATTTCGTCCAGACCTGACAAAGAGAGTGACGCCTAATTCCTTTTCCAGCCTTTTGATGGCTTGGCTCAATGCGGGCTGCGCAATATGAAGAAAGTCGGCAGCCTTTGTCATATGTTGATACTGTGCAGTTACGAGAAAGTATTTTAACTGTAATAGTTCCATTTCTAATCACCCCATTCATAATTTCCATGTTATCAGAATCATAAAATATATATATTATACATTAGCATAAAATAGTGATATTATAAAGTAAAAAATAAAATTAGATGTAGTGTAAACAGGAGGCAAGTGAAATGTCACAAATTTTCGAAACGTTAATGCTGATTTGTTTTGGCTGTTCTTGGCCGATTTCCGTCGTGAAATCCTACCGTGCGAGAACGGCAAAGGGTAAGAGTGTAGTCTTCACTTACGCGATTATCGTCGGATACATTTGCGGCATTATGAGCAAGATTACAGGAGGAAATATCAACTACGTATTAGCACTTTATGTCATCAACCTCATCATGGTATCTGTCGATATGGTTCTATACTTTAGAAATAGAAAGTTAGATCGGAAAGAAGAGTTAGAGAATGATGGAAAAGCAGCTAAAAAAGTACTTGCAGCTTAATAGCATGGCGCAGAAGGGAGAAACCGTCTTTTTTGGTTCCACCTTTCTTGCAGCAATGAACTTCGGCGAATTCGCTCAAAGATTTAACTGCATCTATAAGATTTATAACCGCAGCTTTGCGCATCTGACTTTAGAAAAGGCGGCCGAGGTCTATCGCTCTTGTGTCAAAGATCTTGCACCGCGTAATCTTTTTCTCGGACTGGGGGAAGAGGACGGCGATTCCTTTAAAGAGGAATATGCAGCTTTGATTGAAGAGGTGAAAGCTGACCAGGTCAAATGTAAGATCTATCTCTTATCGGTTTTAGGCGATTCAGAACGGGTGAAGGCGATCAACGGTCAGATAAAAGAGATTGCGGAACAGAATAGCGTTGAATACATCGATGTGATGTTTGAGTTGGTTGATCGAGAGGGGAACATCATCAAAGACTGCTTTGATGAAGACGGCGATCCGACCATCGACGCACAAATCGCTTTGTGGCGCAGAATTGTATATCCTATGCGCAGCGGTTACGAAGCCTACGGAGACGGGATCGGGCTGGTAAGTTCAATCAATATGATATCTTAAGATTAAACAAGTATTACAGAGCATACAGAGAAAAGTGTGCTCTGTTTTTTATTATGTAGTCAATATCGAAGAACGCACATTGCAAAGGATCGCCCCTTTGAGACGACATGTGGAGATAGGCATCTTTGATCACGTCATTTCCACGTTTTTTATGGCGTTTATGGCAACTCTTGTAAAATGGCCGAAGCAGCACAAAAATATCGCGGCGCCAACTGGCTTGCATTTGGCATTTAGTCGTGGTACAATATCTTTGTTATTAACAACAGAAAACATATTTCATGTTCCAATTTCCATATTGGCTAAGAGGGAAGCAGGTGTAAGTCCTGCGCGGTTGCCGCCGCTGTATGGGAGGAGCGTTATCTATTATACCACTGGGATTTTAATGATGCCGGGAAGGAAGATGACGTTACGATACCCGAGCCAGAAGACCTGCTTGAAATAATTGATGCTGCCGACGGTTATCGGCGAATCGATATCATAAAGTTTTACAGGAATACGGACTGTAGCATTTTTGTGCTGCAGTCTTTTTTAATGCACAGGAAATTCGCTATGATAAATTCCTATGAACGAAAAAAGCGGGGTGTGCAGAGGAGCATCCCCTCGCTATCCTAATTTGTTGGCATATTTATGATTTAAAGAGGAAAAGAATGAAAGACGAGAAATTAGACGAAAAAGACATTTTGCGGTTAAAAGAACTATTAATTTATAATGTGGCTGAAAACACGGATAAAAACTTCCAAAAAGATAACCACAATTCTACGATCTGGAAGAACTATGCCGCATCTAATGCGAGGGGCCACAGTGTTTTTGAGAGTTTCACTGACGAGGAACTGCTAGACTACATACGCGCTGAAGCAAAGCGGCTCAATCATGCGCCAGCCCAAAAGGAACTATTTTGGGTCATGAGAGATTATATTAAGAGGCGATTTAAGAGGTGGCCCTATGCTATGAAGGCGGCTGGCCTGACGGCATCTGCAGGAAAGGGCGGCAAAACGCTGGAGCAGATTGAAGAGGATAACAAACATTTAGAATTGTTACTGGCGAAGATCAGGGAAAAGGCTTTGGAGCTGGGTAAGATACCGCATCCAAAAGATATACCTGACGTTTGTGCAGAGATTAAAAAGTATTATAACGATTGGGGAAGAGTCATAGAAGCCGCGGATATAGATCCACACACCTTAAATGAAGAGGTCGTTTACAAAATAGAAGGTCTGGAACCGCAGTATGTGCAAATGCTCGACAATGTTAAAGCATTTGCATACGAGTTGGGGCGCAGTCCCATTCATGGAGAAATTGACGCGGAGGTAAAGCGCGCTTTGATTAGAAGGTGCGGTTCATGGAGGAATGCACTATATCAGGTGGGCTTGGAACCGGTAGTCAGAATCAGACCCTTCCATGGCATATACATCGACTATAGAAAAGAAAATAACCGCGACGGTCATACGAACAGCCTCTATAATTGCTATTACAGAGTGCTGAATCTTTCAGAAGAGGACAAGCGGGATTTAGAAGAAGTGAGGGCTATTTACCAGCAGACCAGGGTCATTCCGACAAAAAAAGACGTATCAAAGGAGCTGCGTCTGCGGCTGCAGGAAACTTGCGGTTCTTGGGCAAATGTTCTCTATCAAATCGGTATCGATCCAAAAGAGTACCACAGAACGATCAAAGGCGGGAAGACAAATGAAAAATAAAGGTTTGGGAGAAAGCTCTACGTTCTGTTCGTACCACCCTTTGGTGAATACGCTGTATTTTGCCCTGACTATCGGGATTACTATGTATTCTATATCACCCTATTTTTTAGCAGTGACTTTTCTCTTTTCCTGGATTTACTCTATTTTGCTGAAGGGCAGGAGCGGAATGAAGCTCAACGCTGTCATAAGCATTTTTATGTTGATTATCATGGTAGCTCTCAATCTGTTTTTTAATAACAACGGAGCGACTGTGCTTCTCTATATCAACACGAATCGAATTACCCTTGAATCCATCTGCTTTGGCATTGCCAGCGGGGTGATGTTGATTTCGATTATCGTCTGGTTTACCTGTTTTAACGTGATTATGACGGCGGATAAACTGATTTATCTCTTTGGCAAAGCAGCGCCGGTGCTCGGTTTAACCCTCTCTATGATATTCAGGTTCGTGCCGCTTCTGAAGAGCAGATTTGCAGAGATCTCCTTAGGGCAGAAATGCATGGACAGAGGCAGAGGAAAGGGCGGCTTCCTCATGAAGGCGAGACAATTGGTGAAGAAAGTTTCTATTTTAATCGCCTGGTCCCTGGAGGCGTCCATTGAAAGCGCTGACTCCATGGAAGCCAGAGGATATGGACTGAAAGGAAGGAGCAGTTTTCATCTGTTCAAATTTTCTAAGAGAGACATCGCCGCCCTTTGTTTGATGCTGGCGGCTGGACTTCCTGTCGTGGCTGCAGCGTTTAAAGGAATGACGAACATGTACTTTTACCCAAAGATCGTCAGACCGGAACTGGACCTTTGGACTGCCTTGATTTTAATGTGCTACACTGTACTTGTAGCCACGCCAATTGTAATAGATATAGCAGGAGAGATTAGATGGAGACAATTAGACTTGAAAATGTAACCTTCGCCTATCCATTGGCTGACAGAAATGCCTTGAAGGACGTGAGCTTTTCAATAGATTCCAGTCAATTTATTGTTCTATGCGGTAAATCTGGCTGCGGAAAAAGCACCTTGCTGAAACAGATGAAAAAGAATTTAATTCCTTACGGACAACTTGCAGGGAACGTTTTGTACTGCGGCGAATCGGTAGCTGACTTAGAGGATCGACGCAGTGTCAGTGAAATCGGTTTTGTACAGCAAAATCCGGACAACCAAATTGTAACAGATAAAGTGTGGCATGAACTGGCTTTTGGTTTAGAAAGCCTGGGGCTTTCGAATGCGGCAATCAAAAGAAGAGTAGCAGAGATGGCCAGTTATTTCGACATTCAGGGCTGGTTTCGAAAAAATGTGAACGAATTATCCGGCGGGCAGAAACAGCTTCTAAATTTAGCGTCTATTATGGCGATGCAGCCGAAGCTTCTGATTTTAGACGAGCCGACTTCGCAGCTGGATCCCATTGCCGCTTCAGAGTTTTTGAGAACCGTCTACAAGATTAACAGGGATTTAGGTACGACAGTTATTATTTCCGAACACAGATTAGAAGAGATATTCCCCATGGCTGACAAGGTGATGGTCATGGACCAAGGTCAGGTCATCGCTTTTGAAAGTCCTTCAGAAATTGGCGAGTTCCTCGCAGGAACGGGTGATCAAAACAGGCATCCGATGTTTTACGGACTGCCGTCGGTGATGCGCATCTTCTCCGATGTCTGCCCTGCAGTTAAGAGCCCTCTGACAATCAGAGAAGGCCGTCTTAGGTTGGAAGAGATGCTGACAGAGAAACCCGCAGCACAGGCTGCTGCAGATCGTGTATATGAATTGCCTAATAACGATGCAGTTCAAAATCCAGTCATCGCTTTAAAGGATGTATGGTTTCAATACAGCAAGGAGAGTGGTGAGGTGCTGCGAGGACTTAATTTAAATGTGGAGCGGAACCAGTGGTACTGTTTGTTAGGGGGGAACGGCGTCGGCAAGAGCACCACGTTAAAAGTCATTTCAGGAATTCTAAAACCCCAAAGGGGCTCAATCAAAGTGGACCGCACAAAACTTTCTATGCTGCCACAGAATCCGCAGGCTTTATTTACGGAAATTACAGTAGAAGAGGAACTGCTGGAAGCTCTCTATTATATCAAGATACCTGATTCTGCAAAGATAGATCAAGTGAAAAGCATGTTGGCGCTGATGGAAATTGAGCATTTAAGGAAGGCAAATCCATATGACTTAAGTGGAGGCGAACAACAACGGCTGGCTCTGGGAAAAATTTTGCTGCTGAAGCCAAAAATTTTGCTGCTGGACGAGCCGACCAAGGGGTTGGACCCTTTTTTCAAGCGCACTTTGGCGGGAATTTTACGAAAGTTGGTGGAGAATGACGTTACTATTTTTATGGTTTCCCACGACATCGAATTTTGCGCAGAGTATGCCGATCAATGTGCAATGTTTTTTGACGGCGACATTGTTTCTGTAGGAAGGCCAAAAGAGTTTTTTTCTGGCAACAGTTTTTATACGACGACTGCCAATAAGCTTGTAAGAGAATGGCAAAGAGATGCCATTACCTGTGAGGAGGTGTCAGCATGGCTAAAAGCTATGATTTAACCCAGTACGAAGCTGCTCACCGCAAAAGGACCCTGCTGTCTGCACTGCTGATTTTTTTGGCAATGCCAGTTACCATTTTTATCGGCATTCAGTTTGATCAGAATAAATATATGATAATCAGTGTACTGCTTCTCATATATACCATGCTTCCTTTCTTTATGGTTTTTGAAAATCGTAAACCGAAAGCGCGGGAAATTGTACTGATTGCCATGATGTCGGCGCTTACGGTGTGCGTGCACATTTTCTTTCATATTACGCTCCCTCTTCAGATTGGAACCGCCATGATTATTATTTCCGGCATCTCTCTAGGGCCTGAGGCGGGGGTTTTGATAGGGGCGATTTCCCGTTTTGTATGTAATTTTTACATGGGGCAAGGGCCGTGGACCCCTTGGCAGATGTTCTGCTGGGGCATTCTGGGGTTTCTGGCCGGCATGGCCTTTAACAAGGTGGATTTGGATCAATTAAAGTCAAGAAACTTTAAATTGATCATGGGACCAGTCATCTGTATTCTGTTCGGTCTGATTATTGCTTACGTCAGCTATCAGCTTTGGCCGGGAAGAGACAAATCTCTGATTGGATGGAGGCTTTATGCCTTTGGCTTGCTTGGCTTACTGGCCGGCATGCTGTTACAGCGAAAGCGGCTTCCGGTGGACGGAATAACTTTGGCTTTGTTTACCTTTTTTACGACTTTTATCATCTATGGCGGTATCATGAACATCTGCGCCTTGGTGACGTCGGCGGGGGTGCCGGGAGGAAACAGCCTCAGCTTGGAAAGTATGCGGGTCTTATATATATCAGGCGCACCCTATGACGCTTTTCACGCGGGATCGGCGGCTCTCTGCATTTTCCTCTTTGGGAACAGTATTATCCGGAAGCTGGAGAGAATTAAAATTAAGTATGGGATATATAAGTGAAAATACTTTGCTGTGGTGTTGACAGAGATTTTGTGCACTGCTATACTGAGACTGGTAGAACTAAATATATGCGTTTTATGTTCTCTGCGTATCCGTTGATACAAAAGAGCTAAGAGGGAAGCAGGTCAGAGTCCTGCGCGGTCCCGCCACTGTAATTGGAGAGATGCAATCAAAGGCACAGGCCATCCACTGGGAAACCGGGAAGGAGATTTGCAATGACGACCCATAAGCCAGGAGACCTGCATAGAATGGCATTTCTGCTGGCGGAGCACCAGTGAAAGAAAAACAACGAACAGTTAATACGGGCTGCAGCATTTTTGCTGCAGTTTTTTATTTTTCAAATTTATAATTTATGTTACGGAGGGAAACACATGGAAAACAAAATATCACAGTATGCTAATGGATTTTCTTTTCTTTTAAGTAAAGATGGTGGTGAGGCAGTCCTTACCTTTACACAGAACCAACCTTGTTATGACACAAGCACAGGTAAGTTTGACAATCAAGCAGGACGGGAAGTTGCCACCCTTGTCTTGCCATATAAGCTGATACGAGGCCTTTGCGACAGTCTCGAAAGCGCTTTAGAAAAAGAAGAAAGAAAATAAGTTGAAACAAAGGGTGTAACCATTTTGGTGACATATATAAGCCAGACTCCGAAGATCCTGAGCACATTTACGGGTGTCAGGCTGTGAGCAACACGCACCAAGTAAGGTAATAAAGGTAGGTTTTGCTGTTTTCAAATTCATAGATCTATGAGTTTGCTCTCCTTTTCAGGCAAAATCCCCTTTTTGCTTTACAGCGCGAACAAGAAGGAGGAAAGAACGATTGAATTGGAAATTAAGAAGTAAGTTAAAACAGATTGCCGTCATACTCCTGGTGATGGTAACGGTTGTTACCTATATGCCGGGAATGAGTATGATTGCATATGGGGAAGATGGCGATGTTATTGAAATAAGCAGTGAGCAGGATCTCAAGGATTTTGCAACACGTGTAAACTCTGGCGATGTTGCAGTAAATGCGATTTTGAAAGCCGATATTGAAGTATCTTCAGATTGGGTGCCTATTGGTAACGAGGTGACATTTAATGGAACCTTTGATGGGGATATGCATAAAATTACATTTCGTAATACGACTGCTGGTTTAATAGGAACACTTGGTGGTTCAGTGGAAAATGTAATTGTAGAAGGTTCTATTATTGGCGATAAATGGACAGGCGCAATTGCAGGGAAAAGTTCAGGAAACATCTTACGTTGCTTAAATACTGCCACAGTTACTAATAATGATGATTATCTTGGAGGTATAGTTGGAGAAGCAACTGGCGGTAGTATACAGTTCTGTGGAAACACGGCAAATATTTCTACTACTTCGCGTTATGTCGCTGGGATTGTAGGAAAAACCAAGGCAAATGTGGTAAGCTGCTATAATACGGGTAGCATTACAACTACACGAAATCGCTCAGGAGCAAATATTGGTGGAATTATAGGACATTTAGATTCAACAAAAATTGGAAATTGTTATAACACGGGTCAAATTATAGTTGATGTAGAGAAAAGTTCCAATTTCGGCTCAATTCTTGGCTGGGGCTATATACCAGAGGGTTCATACGGAGTAGAGTCCCCTTGCTACTATTTAGACACGAGCTTTAGCATTGGAGCAAAAGGCCTTGCAGATGCGGATTTAAGTAAGATGATTGTGAAAACGGATGACTATATGAAATCGTCTGATTTTCTTCAAGACTTGGGCAGCGGATTCATGACAAAGACGGGAGACTATCCTGTTCTTTCGTGGCAAACGCCTACTGCGACAGCTATATTTGACATCACACCAGAAGAGGCTGTATTGACCGTCACTTCAGGAGACAATGTTATATATACATCAAACAAGGGTACGCAGAGAACAGTTGCTTTGCCAGAGGGTGAATATAGTTATAACGTGACAAAAGAGGGCTATACGGAAAAGACGGGAAGTTTAAACGTTACAGCTGACCAGGCCAATAGTGGGGCGACATTAGCGAATATATCCGTATCTCTTGATAAAGACAATTCTTTATGGGGAAATTTAACCTTTGACGTTACGGGATCTGATGCCTATACGATTGTCGTAAAAGATGGGAACAAGGTGATAACCTCTTCTGCAGAAGCAAAGGTGTATGAATTGCTGAAAAATAAGGAGTATACTTATATCGTTTCTGCCGATGGCTGTGAGGATGTAACAGGTCTGGTTACGCTTACAGATGGGGTTGCAACAAAAAGTGTAACATTAAATCCAATAGAATCAATCAGCGTAAAGGAAGGAACCGCTAAAACAGAATATTATGTGGGAGACAAGTTAAAGAAAGAACTGACTTTAACGGTAACCTATAAGGACAACTCTACTAAAGCAATCACAGATGGATTCACGATTGAGGACTTTGATTCCTCTGCGGCGTCAGTATCGCAGACACTGACGGTTACGTATAAAGGTAAAACTACAACATATGATATAACAATTAAAGAAAAGCCTTTTCCGAGTACAGTGTTTAATGGACTGGCTGGCAAAGCGAAGGTTGAATACTCTCACAATGACAGCTGGAAAGGAGAATCGGGCAAGGAGTTCATTGACGATGAAGAAGAAAATGCCCTAAAATCTAACAGTTACGATCAAAATAAATCAGAAGTTAAAATAACAATTACCTTTAACAAAGACATTAAGTCATCGATCTTTAGATTTGACTATAAAGTTATTTCGGAAAAGACGTACTCGATAGACGATGGGCTGAAAATCAATGACGGATCAAAGATAGGTGGGGAGATAGACTGGACGACTTATACGCAGAAAGTTAAAGGCGGCGACACCATTACTATAGCTTATGTAAAAGATTACAGCGGCAAAAAAGATCCAGACTGCGCATGGCTGAAAAACTTCCAGCTGGAAGAACTGCACACCGCATCTTTTGCAGTAACTCCTAAAGATGCGGATTTTAAGCTGACAGAAGATGGAAAAACAACAGTGATTGAGCCAGACTCCAAATCAGAGGATAGCTATGTTTATTCTCTGGCAAACGGAACTTACAGTTACACCGCATCAAAATTCGGTTATAATACAAAGACAGATAAGATTACCGTGAACAATGGAAACGTTGAAAACACGGTAACTCTTGAGAAACAGGACGCGCAGAAGGTGAGCTTTGTGATCAGCCTTCCAGAAGATGTTGAAGGAAAGCCGACCATTGAAGTAAAATCTGGCAATATTGTAATGCAGGCCGAAGAGGATGGTGTGACTTACAAACTGCCGAGCGGAACCTATAGCTATACCATCATACATGATAAATGTGAGACAGTAACAGATTCTTTTATTGTTGAATCTTCAGACCAGGAAATAAAGAAAACACTGTCACGCAGACTAGTATTCAGCGACTTCTTTGATTCCTTTGAAAGTAAGTTCTCGGCCGAAAATGATGAAACTTATCCGTTTAAAGCGGTAACGTCAGATGAGGGTGTCAAATATCTAGAGTCAGGCAATAAACAGTATAACTCTACTGAAAGCTATATTACCTTGGAGATTAAGAGGAATGTAAAGTTGACTTTCGATTATTGGACTTCTGTATCTTCTACTTATGGTACTTCTGGACTGAATATTTATTGCAATGGTGAGTTGCGAAACACCTTTAATGGGACGAGTTCAGCATGGAAAACGTATAGCGTAAATGCAAAAAAAGGAGATATTATTAAAATCTCTTATAAAAACTATTATTCTAGTAGTGACTATGTCAGGCTCAAAGGGTTTCAGGCAGATGCAGTCTACGAGACATCTTTTTCAGGGCAACCTGATGGAACTGTCATTATAGTGAAAAAAGGTAACACTGTAATTGAGCCTGATGGAGGTAAATATTATCTGGAAAACGGTGAATATACCTATTCTGCGACAGCTTTTGGTTATGTGCCAGTCTCAGATCAAGCATTGACTGTAGACGGAGCGGATTTGAACGTCATCGTTGATATGAAGAAAGCCGACTCCTACGCCGTGAACTTTAACATCAATAAACCAGATGGCATTGATGCAGAGCCGGCAATTGAAATAGAAAGCGGTAATCAAATTGTAGACTTTACTAATGGAGACAGTCTTCCTGCAGGTGCCTACACCTATACCATCACTTGTGAAGGCTGTGAGCCTGAAAAGGGATTATTTACAGTAAGCGGTAAATCGGAAACGATTACTGTCGATATGATCAAGAAACTGACTTTTGTAGACTTTTTTGCAGATGTTGCGGACCGCGTAACTGCAAAGGACGATAATACATATCTGTTTATTGCAACAAAAGATCATGATATAAGCTATTTACAGTCTAGCAATAGTAAAACGAATACCACAAGTGCTATCACACTAACTTTTGACAAGCCAACAGAACTGACTTTCGACTATATGATTTCTGAGCTGGGAAGTTCTTTTACCAGCAGCGATTATGGCTTGATTATAAAGAAAAACGATCAGCAAGTAGATCGATTTGAGGAAGTCAGTCAGGATTGGAACAGCTATACAATTTCTGCAGATAAAGGGGATATCATAACACTTAACTACAAGTGCTATGTCAACAGTTCTGATATGAATCCAGGAGATGAGAATTGGATTCGACTGAAGGGACTTGAAGCAAAAGCGTTGACGGCTGTAACGTTTGAAGGCGCACCAGAACAAGCGACGATTACTGTCAAACAAGATGGTGATATCATAAATCCAACAGGTGAGAAATATCTTCTGGAAAAGGGGAACTACACATATTCTGTTGAGGCATTTGGTTATAAAGATATCACAGACAGGTCGCTGAATGTTGGTGATGAGGAAAGTAAAAAGGAAACCGTATCCATGGAGGCAATGGAACAGGCTACGGTAAATTTTGAAGTGTTGCCTTTTGAGATTAACTCGTATGTCATAAACGTCACAAACTCCTATGGGGATACGATGGAAGATTTTAAGAAAGAGGATGGAACGTATAGGCTGCCTACAGATGAAACATATAATTATACGATTTCAGCAGAAAACTATGTGACAAAGACGGAAAGCTTCACTTTGAACAAGGATATGACCCTTTCGGTTACTTTGGAATTTGCAGGCGATGCCTGGGATGGTACAACTACATCAGAACCGCAGATAAAAAGCGATGTATATCAAATTTCCAGTGCTGAGGAACTGGCATGGTTTGCAAAACAGATCAATAACCAAGAGCAGTCATCAATCAACGGAAAACTGACTGCGAATATCAACTTGAATAACAATGAATGGACAAGAATAGGACATTCTGACTGTGAATTCGAGGGAACCTTTGATGGCGATGGCAAAGTCATAAGCGGACTGAATGCAGCAGAAGGTTTCTTTGGATATAATAGTGGAACAGTAAAAAATCTGTCTGTGATTGGAACGGTTAGTGGAGGAACCAACGTTGGAGGCATTGCAGGTACCAATAAGGGCACTATTGTAAATTGCATCTTTGACGGCAGTGTTACAAATGCTGGAACAGCATCAGGTGGTATTGCCGGGCGTTCTCCAATGGGCAGTTCCATCAGAAACTGTGCGAACAAAGGTAATATTGTTAACACAAATACAATTTATGCGACACCTTTGCATATTGGCGGTATTGCTGGTTATGCTTATGGGGTAATAGAGAATTGTTACAATACTGGCAGCGTGACTGCAGACAAAAGTAGAACTACAAACAGAGCCATCGGAGGCATAGTAGGTACGCTGTATGCAAGCGGAATTCTGCAGAACTCTTACAACACGGGAAAAATAACTGGACCGGAGGCTGGCATCGGCGCAGTTGCGGGTTCTGTAGAAGGAACTGTTAAGAATACATACCATCTTCGTGGTACAGCTGAGAAGGCGTTTGCAGAAGGAACGGCCGTAGCCGTAGAGAAAACTGCGGAGGACATGAAAGCTGGGAAATTTGTTCTGGAACTTAACGGAACCGGAAACGCATTTCGCCAGGATGATAACTTGAACAGCGGGTATCCTGTTCTCTCATGGCAAGGTGGTAAAGAACCTGAGCTCAGTGATGATTACAAGACTGCCATGGCAGCTAAAGCAGCGTTGCGTATCAAGGACAGAGCAGGACTTGTCCTGGCATCTGATGCAGAAGAAAAATATCAGTTTAAGGAGCCGCAAAACTTAACTTTGGACAGCAGTGTAAATGGGTGCAGTGTAGTCTGGAGCAGCAGCAATCAGACATTAGTAAGCAATACAGGTGCAATTACCTTACCGGAAACTGCAAAAGAAGAAGTGACTTTGACGGCAACGATTACTAAGAACAGAGAAAGTGTAACAAAGACCTTCAACTTAGTGCTGTGGTCTGACAACTCACAGGACTTAGAGAATCTAAAGGGAATTAAAGATAAACTGGAACAGTCAAGCACTTTCATTCAGCCATTACAGGCGTACAATCATACAAATATTCGCCAGGCGATGGAGCAGTACCTGTCTCGCGCCGGCTATGAGGTGGACACGGAAGACTATGATTATGATGACGGCGAAGGAAAAATCAGCGTAGAGTTTGTCGGTGCAGGGACCAAATCTCTGCCAAATAACGATGAAGTAAATCTCAACGATGACGGAACAATCAAATATTTCACTGGGGTAGAAAGTTCCAACTCCTGGAAGTATGCGCAGTACAACGACGTTACTTTTAAACTGAAGCTGGGAACCCAGTCTGTGGACGTTAAGGTCAGCGTACATATCGGCTGGGACGAAAAGGTTGTCGAGCAGAAACTGGACGATGCTGTAAATACGATAACCTGGGATACCATTAAAGGTGTCAACGAAAATACGGCAACGACTGACAAAGAAAATCCAGCCGATTGGTGGGATACAGTAACCGTAGACGGAGAAGTTTCGGAAGACTTAATCCTGCCGACTAGCGTTGCGGGACAGCCGGTAAGTGTAAAATGGTCTTCCCCTGATACCGATGCAATTTTGGTGTCAGAGAATGCGGACGGAAGCTACTCAGCAAAATTGAACAGACCGAGAAAGGGAAGCGAACCAGTGACCTTTAGGCTAACTGCGTTGACCACCTTCAACCTCTTTGACGAATATACGGAGGATGAATTTAAGAACAAAGGCGAAGATACCTTGTGGATGACAGGGACGAGAAACTTCGTAATTAACATCGCACCACTGACAGAAGATCCAAGTGAACAAATGCAGAAGACCTTAGAGGAAAAATACGAAGGCTTGCTGCGCGACTTTGTCGATAAGAAAGCGCCAATTGATACCAATGCAGTCACTAGCGACGTTCAGATGCCGACACCACAGACTTTGACGGATGAAGGCGTTATGGATCGCTGGGACTACCAGGTCAAGATGGAGAGTGGAAACACAGACGTGCTGGAGTTTAACGGCTATCACGCTGAGATCTATCGTCCGCTGCCAGGTCAGAAAGAAGTGAAAGTCGCATATACGATTACAATACATAAATATAAAAATGATAAAGACGTATATGCAAAGAAAACATTTTATCTGACCGTAAAACCTTTGACAGAAAAGGAATTAGAAGACGGGGCAACGTTCATGAAGGCAGCGTTGGAAGAAAGTGCTTATTGGGAAGGCATCAAAGGCGAGAATACTGCAAAGGACGAGATAACGGAAAACTTGAACCCGTTTGTAGAGATTCTCCAAAAGGAAGACGGTACCCTGAATTTTGTCAGAGGAGTGATCAACCTGACTTTTGGCGGCATCGAAGTAGATGATCTGCCGGGATACGATCCGTTCCTCAACGAGACATGGAGAGAATTCCGCACTAGCAAGCCAAAGGTAATTGAATATGAAACCTTAGAAGTATCACAGCCGGAATACAACACGCAGGTGAAGATTGACAGCGTGCTGACACACAGTGAATTCGGAAAGTATTGGGAAAAGTATAAAGATACTCCAAAAGCTTCTCAGTACCAGCAGTTCCAGCAATTCTACAAACAGCCGGTTTCTACAACGGTTTCTGTTAAAGGCAGCACAGGAACAGACAATCCAAACCCACCGTCAGAGATTAAAGCCTCCGTCTCCATAGATGGTAAAGGCGTAAAGGGCTTTAAAAATATGCCGTCCTATACCGTAGGTGGTCTTGATGCTGATACGACGACCGTCTGGGATGTAGTAAAGACTGCTATGTCTGAGAATCATTATACCTATACTGGAGTAGGCAGCTATGTGGCTTCTATTACGGATCCTTCCGGAGCAACACTCTCCGATACGGATTCTGTTAACAGCGGCTGGCTTTATAAGGTCAACGGCAAATTGCCTGATGTTTATATGGGAAGCTGTTACCTGAAGGACGGCGATAAAATTGAGCTGTATTATACGGGAGACTATACCCAGGATCCAGATGCCGGAAATTGGGGCGACAAAGAGACGGAAATCGCACAGGATGTGATACCAATCGTGAAAGACGGTGAAGCTTCTGCTGCTGTCAATAGCACGGAGATGAACAAGCTGATTGAAGAAGCAGTGAAGAACGAAGCGGATGCCATAAAACTAAGCGTGACTGGAGCAGACAAAGCAGATAAGATTTCTCTGGAACTGCCGAAAGCATCTCTTTCAGAGATCGCAGAAAAGACAGACGCATCTTTAAATATTATCACACCGGCAGGAGAGATGACCCTGGACAGAAAGACTATGGCGGAGATTGCAAAGGCAGCAACTGGATTGACTGTTGTCATCGTCTTTGAAAAGATGATGACAACGGATGAACAAAAAGTCCTTCTAGGCGAGTCGACAGCCGTCACAGAAGTAACCCTTCTTTCGAACGGCAAAGAAATCAGAAGCTTTGGCGGAAATAAGCTGAAGCTGCTTCTGCCAGTACCGACTCAGCTGAAAGACAGGAATGTGGCGTCAGCTGTCATTGATGATGATAAACTGGAGAAGGTGAGTGGTAAGGTCGTGACCATCGATGGCAAGCCATATTACCAGTTCGAGACAGTACACCTGTCCCAGTTCGTCATCGCAGAGGAATCCAAGATTGATGCAGCTATCAAGGCACAGGGAAGCGAGGAGACCGATGCAGAGAAGAAGGCCAGACTAAAGGCAGGGGTGAAGAAGACCACCCTGAAGGCGAAGTCAAAGGCAGGCAGGGGCTACATCACCGTGACCTGGACCAAGTCTAAGGGGTATAAGGTGGACGGCTACGAAGTGTTCAGGTCCACTAAGAAAAACAGCGGATACGGCACCAAGGCTTTCTTCAAGACCAAGAAAACTGCTTACAAGAATACCAAAGGCCTGAAAAAAGGAATCAGATATTACTATAAGGTGAGGGGCTACAGGACCATTGCAGGAGATAAAGTCTACACCAAATGGTCAAGTAAAGCAATCAGAACAGCAAAATAGCAGATAAGAATATGGAACCCGGGCAAGTCCCGGGTTCTTGTATTTTGGTTAATCGGGAGGCATAACAGCAGTAAAAGAACTTCTGCAATAGGTTTGTGTTATCAAAGGAGCTTTTCTCTATTTGACCTAAGTTTTTATAGTCAAAGAAAGATGAGCGGAGATTTGTAAAGAGTACTAGAAAATCTAAATATCGTTAGATTGACAGGCGGTATTTTTTGAAATATAATAGAATAAATTGAATACTTCGTGTTCTATGTTCTTCCCGCAAAGAGGGAAGCTAAGAGGGAAGCAGGTTTAAGTCCTGCGCGGTCCCGCCACTGTAAACGGAGAGTTCTTGTTAAGGCTGTGCCATCCACTGATATCATATCGGGAAGGATAACAACGAACGCTGACCCGTAAGCCAGGAGACCTGCATAGAACAGAACTTCTATCGGCGCGGAAACCGGTGGGAGCTTTTTTAATGTCAGTAAATACGGGCTGTGGAATACCACAGCTCTTTTTATTATTTTTGAGCTGCTTAAGGAGGAAGAGAATGAAAACAAACCAACTGATCAAACACATTACATCAGTAGTATTAATCGGCTTTATGCTGTTTACTTGTATGAGCCTTGTAGGCCTCAATAGAGAGGACTCGTACGGGGCTGCCGAAAAAACGGCAACGATTTACGTTACCATGAGCGTAAAAGGAGACATTGCAGTGGCTGACGGTAAGGTCATGGCTGAGGTCCCAGTGAAGGTAAAGACAGCTGATGGAATGACGACCATCGATGCTGTCATGGAAGCTTTTCATGAGGAGTATAAACCGGACGGATATCTCTGCGACCAGTTTGTTTCCAAACTATGGGGAATCGAAACCAGCAACACTTTGTTTTTTATCAACAACCTATCCATCACAAGCGGTGTGAAATCTGAACCTGTGAAGAACGGCGACAGAATCATTGCCTCGGTCAATGCAGATGACAAATATTACTCCGACTACTTTTCCTATTTTGGCAAGACAGCAATTACGGGGATCACAGGAGGCTTTGTTACACTGTGCTTACAAGGGTTTATGGGGATGACACAAAACGCAGATCCCCAGGTCATTCCGAATGCAGAACTGGGAATTGTGTCAGAAGACGGATTTCAGAAATTGGACGGCATAGTAACGGACCAAGACGGTAAAGTGATTATCCAACTAGATAAAGATACCTTTCAGGCAGGAAAAACGTATTATCTTTCTGCAAGAGGAACCGTACCGACAACTGCAACGGATTGGAATACAGCAGGCAACCCCGCCGTCAATGTGGATGCCCCGCTGATTGCGCCCATTTGCAAAATAACTGTGGACAGCATGGTGGCTGCCGGTGTGAAAGCAACAAGGATAACCCATTTAAAGTCAAAGGCATCTAAAGGAAAGGTAACGCTGACCTGGAAGAAGACAAAAGGTTACAAGGCAGATGGATATCAGATTTATAGATCTGTCAAAAAAGACGGCGTATATAGAAGCATTGGTAAAACCACTGCTAAAAAATATACGAACAGTAGCAGCTTAAAAAAGGGAACCCGTTACTACTACAAAGTGAGAGGCTATAGAATGATGGACAAGAAAATTGTTTATACGAAATGGTCTCAAATCGTTAGTGCGAAAGCAAAATAGAAAGATGAGGTAGGAAAGAATGAAGAGAAAAATTTTATCGCTTCTCGTTGTCCTCTGTTTGGTCATGTCGTCTATGACATGCTTTTCATGGGGCGCAGGCGGCACAGGAACGTCTTATAAGACAGCTATGCGTAAAACGGAGAACTATATGATAAAAAAGCTGTCACAGCCTGGATATGGTGATGAATGGTATATCATCGGACTGGCCAGAGGCGGCGCTGCCGTTAAAGATTCTACATATGAAACTTATTACAATAATTTAGTCAAAGAAGTAAAAAAGTGTAAGGGCATACTGGACAAGAGAAAATATACAGAGTATTCCAGAGTGTGTTTAGCCGTAACCGCGATTGGTAAAGACCCAAGAAATGTGGGCGGCTACAATCTGCTGAAAAAACTGGCAGACTTTGAGAATGTAAAATGGCAGGGTATCAACGGACCGATCTGGGCTTTGATTGCGCTAGACAGTGATATGTATGAAATTCCAACCGTAAAAAGTGTGGAAGTACAGACGACAAGAGATTTACTGATCAAAGAAATTTTGGATCAGGAAATTGAAGGCGGCGGATTTTCTCTCGATGGAAAAAAGCCTGACAGCGATATAACCGGTATGGCCATCCAGGCTTTAGCGGGCTATATGAACCGAAGCGATGTAAAAACTGCCGTAGGCAGAGCGCTGACCGTACTCTCTGATATGCAGAAAGCTGACGGCGGTTTTGATTCATGGGGAACGAAAAATGCAGAAAGTAATTGTCAGGTGATCGTAGGGCTGACAGCTCTGGGGATTGATCCAACCAAAGACAATCGCTTTATTAGGAATGGAAAATCAGTGCTCGACGCTTTGCTGACTTATTACGATGAAAACAGCGGCGGATTTCGCCATGTAAATACTAGTACAGCAGGATATAAGCCAGAGGTCAATTCCATGGCTACGGAACAGGGCTATTACACGTTAGTGGCCTATGACAGATTGCTCGACGGAAAGCGTTCGTTATATGACATGACGGACGGAAAGACCATCTCTAAACCAAAGAAAGCAGTCATTATCTCGCTGAAATCGACGAAAACAAAGACCGTAACGGTTAAATGGAAAAAGATTAGCGGGGCAAAGGGGTACCAAATCAGATATGCGGCCAATAGCAAGTTCACCGGCAGTAAGACTATAGCTGCCTCCAAGTCGTCGACGGTAAAAACGATAAAATCTTTGAAAAAAGGTAAAACATATTACGTAAAAGTAAGAGCTTACAAAACAGATGTCAAGGGCAACAAAATTTATGGTAGCTACAGCACGGTGCAAAGGGTTAAAGTGAAATAAGTATGGATAAGGATTTTGAAAAGAAAGTGAAGCGCAAACGGCTGCGCGTCATTGCCGTAATTCTGATTGTCGTCGCACTGGCTGTGTACCTGATTCTTGATATGAACGTTGAAAAGGCAGATTACTCGGATTCTTTGCAGGATCAAATCAAAACAGCTCAGGAACTGCTCTCTGCTCAACGGAACAACGCAGGAAATGAAAAAGGCCAGTACGCCCAGTACACACTGCTTGCTTTTGAAAAGCAGATTAAGTCGGCCGAACAGATTTCAAAATCTGAGGACAGCGAGTATAACGACAAAAAAGAGGCTTATGAAGCTTTGAAAGACCAGACAAAAGAATTTAAAAATGCGGAAAACGGAGATGTCGTTGAACAGTCTGTAGTTGAGAAACTAGCTGCATCAAAAGAAGTAAAAGAGTATACGACTGAGATCAAGGATAAGAAGGAGATGACCTATACCCTTGATGGTGCAAATGTAAAAAAGCCTGTGACAATTAATTTGACAGCAAAGGAAAAGGGGCCGTATTACGAGCAGATTAATGATATTCTTCGCAAATTGTCATTGCAGGGACAGATGCTCTCTTTCTACCAGCAAGGCTCCTTTGGATGCACGCTTAAGGTTTCTATTCCTATCTACAGCGAGAAGAAAACGACAGGATGGGCATATAAAGTCGATTTAAAGCAGGGCAAATTGGAGTTCATATCCAAGGCGAAGATCGACCTAAAGGCACAGCAGGCGGCATTTTCTGTTGAGGAAGGCGGAGACTATGTCGTTCTGACGAAAAAAATCCACAAAGACGCTAAGAAGACGGTGGATATTAAAAAAGCGGAAAAAGACGTTGAAGAAATGAAAGAAAGAGGCCCTTCAAAAGATTCCGATCAGAATAACAACACGGGAAACGGCGGCGGTTCTTCACCGGCAACGATTCCGGAAGAGAAAAAAATCTCCGTTTCCATAGAAATTAGATGTGACACGTTGGCCAACGATTTATCAAAGTTAGAGGACCCGGCGCTGGAGGCTTACGTACCATCAGACGGAACCATTCTGCCAACCACGAAGGTTACTGTTAAAAAAGACAGCACAGTCTATGATGTACTGAATAGGGTATGCAGAAATAAAAATATTCAAGTAGAGTCGTCGTATACGCCGACTTACGGTTCCTATTACGTAGAGGGCATCAATTATCTCTACGAGTTTGACGGCGGCAAGTTAAGCGGCTGGATGTACAAGGTCAATGGAAGTTTCCCTAATTATGGAAGTTCTGAATACACGCTGAAAGACGGAGATAAGATCGTCTGGGTTTATACTTGCGATCTGGGCAAAGACGTAGGCGATAACAGCCTGTCGAAATAATGATATAACAGTATACTCCCTTCCGGGTAAAACATAGAAAAAAGGTTTTACTCGGAAGGTGATTACTGATTCAGTATTGACATTTTTATTTGTCGATAATATAATGAAAATGTAAATTTTATATGAATTTTATGTTCTTCTTACTTGTAAGGAGCTAAGATGGAAGCAGGTGCAAGTCCTGCACGGTCCCGCCACTGTAATTGATGAACCTTTATTTAAAGCAAACGCTATCCACTGAAGTATCGGGAAGGAAAATAGAGGTGCTGAATCATTAGTCAGGAGACATGCATAAAATATATACTTGTTCTGGCGGAGGATCAGAGGAAGTGACTATATAGCCTAAATACGGTCGAGCTATTTTTGTAGTTCGATTTTTTATTGTTTTTATTTATGATTAGCTATTTGAAAGGAGGTCAGATTCCATGGCAGAGATGGAGACAATCAAGCTTTCCTCACAGGAGAAAGCATTAATCGAGATTGTAAGAAACTTACAATTCGGTGAGGTGAGAGTGATTATAACGGACGGAAAACCGATACGGGTAGAAGAGGTAAAAAAAAGTATAAAACTATAAATCACGATTAAACCATTTCATATCAGGCTGGAACTGACCAGAAAACTGGAGGTTCCTTATTTAAAACTTTTAACGAGGTCTTAAATAAGGAACCTTTTTTGATGTGAAAAAGACGAGGAGGAAACATGAAAGCATATTTAAGTTCAACGTTACATGTGATAGGACAGACGATTCTAATGCCGTGTCTTATCGTATTGATTGCATTGATTATTGTAGCACTGTGGCAGGTCGGTGACATTCTGGTGGAAACATTTAAGGAACGAAAAAAAATGAAAGAGGATGTGCCAAAACTCTTACGCAAGATCCACCATGGCGGCAAAGAACATATTAGGGAGACGATAGAAGGCAGTATGTTATTAAACCGGCAAAAACAGGCTCTATTTGAGCTAATTGATTCTAAAGACATGGCGAGACCCTCTCTTGAGGCATTAGCAGAACGATTGCTGGCGACAGAACAAGAGAAGTATGAAAAAACAATCTCAATCACCGACTTAGTAGCAAAATTGGGTCCAATGTTTGGTCTGCTTGGAACTTTGATTCCTTTAGGTCCGGGAATCGTTGCCCTAGGAAAGGGTGATACAGCAACTTTGGCCTCTTCCATTGGAATTGCCTTTGATACGACCATTGCTGGAATGTTAGGCGCCAGTATCGCTTTGGTTATTTCCTCCATTAGAAAGCGTTGGTACAACGGTTATATGGTCAGCCTTGAATCCATTATGGAGTGTATATTAGAGGAGGTTGCGCCTGATGTTAGGAAATAGAAAAGGATTGCGCGGCGGGAGAGAAAACCGCTACAACAGAGAGGATATTAATCCGATGGAGAACGTAGCCAATCTGGTCGATGTGATGCTAGTATTTGCCTGCGCGTTAATGATTGCTATCATTACATTCTGGAAAGTAGATATCAGTAATATTCAGCAAGTGGACAAGGAAGATTTACAGAAGGTAGACAATCTAAAGGAATCGGTACAGGAGAAAGCAATGACAGATCAATATAAGTCAAAAGGAACCGTTTACGAGGATCCGGAGACTGGGGAGATGTATATTATATCTAATTAACTTCTAAGGATATTAATATAAATAATATTTTAAAGGAGGAATATTTTTGAGAAAGAAACGAAGACTTCTTGCCATCGTCTTATGCATGATGGTGGTCATGACACAGTTTTCATTCGTTGCATTTGCAGATGACAGCGGCGAGAATGGGATTGGAAAAGCTGGTGGGGACAAAGAAATTGTGTCAGACGATAGTATCAGCGGTGGAGATGGTCTGAAGGAAGGCTCTAACGATGATAATCTGCTCCCAGGAAGGGAGACTTCAGAAGGAAAAACACCTGACGATACATCAGGAGATCCTGATGGCGCAATCCCTGAAAATGGTGGGCCGACAGAGTCGGCCAACACGACAGTGAGCGATCTACAAGCGGACATAGACAACGCAGGGACCGTCTATGCAGACGAAGACATTTTTGATGTAGTAAACAGCGACGATCTAAAAGCATTGGCTTCGCTTGTAAACAAAGGAAATGATTTTTCAGGCAAAACGGTACGGCTTAAAAATTCCCTGGATCTGGAAAGCCAGCCATGGACACCGATAGGAAACAAAGATCATTTGTTCGCAGGAACTTTTGAGGGGGATGGACAGGAAATTACAGGTCTGTCCATCAATGATCCAACTGCAACATGTCAAGGGTTCTTTGGTGGTGTCAGTGGCGTGATAAAAAATCTGACTGTAGCAGGGAGCGTGTCAGCAAGACAGTATGTAGGGGGAATTAGCGGATACGCTACAGGCGATGCGGTATTTGAGTATGTAACAAATCAGGCGGACGTTACTTCTACAGGGACAGACGCTGGTGGAATTGTCGGATTTGTTGACGGATCTACAACGACAGGCGTACAGTTCAATGTATGTTACAATGAAGCCTCTGTTACGGGTGGCAATAACTACACTGGAGGCATTGCTGGAAGAGTCACTTCACAGTCGTTGTTTAACGATTGCCAGAATCGAGGAACTGTCAAAGGCGCAGGCACTCATGTAGCTGGTATTGTGGGGATGGTATCTTCCAGTGCCGCCGCGCCGGCAGAATTGTCTAACTGTAAGAACAGCGGCATTGTTGAGAACACAGGAAGCAATAAGAATTTTACGGCTGGCATTGTTGGACAGGCAAACTCCGGTTACGTTACTTTGCAGAGTTGTTATAACGAGGAGGACGGTTCAGTTACGGGTTCCGGTACAAATACTGCCGGAATAATTGGTAACGCCGGAACTTGTGCAACCATCGTTGACTGTGCAAACTTGGGAAGCGTCTCACAGACTGCTGGAAAAACACCGACCGGCGGTGTAATCGGTACGCTGGGTGCAGATGCGCTTCGGGTTGAACGTTGTTATAACGCAGGCGCTGTTACCGGCAGCGGAACTTACACTGGAGGCGTACTTGGTCAGACGACAGGAGCCGTCAGCAAAAACTATGCTGTAAAGTATTGCTGGAATGAAGGAATTGTAGTCAGCGAAGGTACTTACCTCGGTGGGGTGGCAGGTTACGTAGATGGATCGTTTCAATATGCGTCAGGCACCAAATACACTTATGTAAGCTACTGCTATAATGCAGGTATCGTAGCCAGCGGCAATGCGAATACCTACGTAGGCGGCATCTCCGGCAGAAACAGCACGGGTGGAACCGGGTTATATGGGCACTGTATCAGTTGTTATAGTGCGGGAACGATAATCGGAGCCTCCGAAGAAAAAATTGCCGCAATTTCCGGAGCAAATTTTAGTTATAACGAAGACAGCTATTATTTGTCTGAAACGGGCACTTATAAAATTGCAACAGCATCAGTAAGCGCAGCTACGATTAAAACGGAAATGGAAACAATGGAGGCTGCGGCAAGTGTAGCCGACGGTGCAAACACACAGTCAATTGCCAAACTTGACTTTGAAAGCGGAAAAGCGGCGTATCTATTGGATGGTGGTCTTTCCGGGGAACGTAAAGGCGTTTGGGCACAGGGTAACGGATATCCAGTCTTTGCTGATGAGGCCCATCGACCGGTATATAAAGTAACGGCCGCGGCAGATAATACGGATATGCCAGAAGGTCTGCTGAATGCTATTACATACAATGGCGCAGATGCTGGAGAACTATATATTGCGAAAGGGACAAACCTAGTTCTCACTGTAAGCCCTGCTGACGGATACACTCTGGACACCTATTCCGTAAAGAATAGCAATGGCGGCGGCGTTGATGTAACCATCACGCATGGTGATGGGGCAGACTCAAACTTAGCATTTACTACACCGGATAGTGGGGCGGACTTGACAGTTAACGTTGGTTTTACACTATTACCGGAGAATCCTGATCAGGATTGCGTAATAACCTTTGATGCAGGCGGCGGCTTATTTAAAATAGAGGGAGCTGATGGATTGCCATCGGTGACAAAGACAGTAAAAGCAGGCGAAAGAGTTACAAAACCGGCTGCGCCGCAAAATGGCTATTATGAATTTACTGGTTGGTATGAGGATCAGGAGTGCACCATTCCTTATGATTTCACATCGCTAGTAAAGGAGTCTAAAACACTGTATGCAGGTTGGCTGACTGACGAGGATGCTTATGCTACCATTATCTTTGATGGAAACGGCGGAAAATTCCTGGCTGATTTAAGTGAGAAAAGTCAGACGATTAGGGCTGGAAATCCTGTATTGCCTTTGCCGGGCTCTGATTTATTGCGGCCAAACTACAGTTTCCGAGGATGGTTCCAGGATAAAGAATGTACCATTCTGTATGATTTTTCCCAGCCTCTTACGTCCAATGTAAGGGTATACGCTGGATGGCTCTCTGAAGGGGCAGGTGTACCGGGAACTCCCGATTATGTGCCTCCTGAGTACGTTGTGACTTTTGATGCCAATGGCGGCTATTTTAACGTAAATGAGCAGAAAATTACAAGGCTGCAGAGGATTGTAAAAGGTGGAGACGCTGTAGCTGATGTTCCGTTGCCGCAGAAGGATGATGCGGGTTCTGTCGTATATGAATTTGCAGGATGGATATCTAACGGCTTACCTTGGGACAATGCAGACATAGACTCTGACCTGACAGTTACTGCAAATTGGAACGAGACTGATACCTTTGAAGAACTGATTACGAATCACGGCGATTCGGAGGAAGATGCCATTGAAATTCCTGACTTGGGAACTTTGGAGAGAATCAGAGACTATGTCAACGCGAATACCAATAACCATTGCAGCGGTAAATTTTTTAAGCTGACAAACGACATCCGTCTTCCTCAGGGCTGGACTCCAATCGGCACCTACTCTTGGAGAGATGCGGGAACTACCTATTTTGCAGGCAGCTTTGATGGAAATGGACACAAGATTACGCTGAATAACAATCAGACAGAGCCATTGTTCGGATCTATAAATGCTGGTTCAAATGACACCGTTGCAACGGTAAAAAACTTGAAGATTCAGGTAGAAAGCAGCAACAATTTAAATTGTGCTCTGGCAATGTATGCTGGAAGCAAAGGTGTTGTAAGAGTTGAGAATGTAAGTTTTCAGGGTAAAATGTACGATACTTTTTCTGCTTTTCTATACGGAGGCTTCACAAATCTTGAATTAGTAAATTGCAGAATTGAAAGTGGAAGTATTATTAGCGGAAATGAATTAGTTGGCGGCATGCTGGCTTTAGCAAGAAGCGGTGGGACGCCTGCTGAGGTCACGGCCCTAAATTGTATCATTGAGGAAGGCGCAGAAATTATATCTTATGGTGCGCCAGGACAGGGAAGCAGTGCGACCGCCCTCGGCGTAGGCGGTATTGTCGCTTACGGTAACGGCAAATTTGTAGGCTGTGAAAACCATGCGGACATTACGATAAAAAGCATACCCGGTGGCTGTGCCGTAGGCGGATTGTTAGGATCAGGAAATTCTGTATCTACACAAAAAGCTTTCTTCATCGATTGTGTAAACACTGGAGATATTCATGTGATGTCATCTGGCGACAAAGCAAGCGGAATCGGCGGCCTTTATGGCGCACCGTATTCTTATAGTCAGGCGTATGCTGTTACCTTAGAAAATTGCTATAACACAGGATCGATTAAAGTCACAGGAATTGGAGCGAAGTACATTGGCGGCCTGGCGGGACAGGCATGGAGCCTGACCGATTGTTATTCTTATGGCGATATCAGTGTTCCTAGCACCGCAACAAATATAGGTGCGTTGAGCGGCGGTACGCTGGGAACGGCCAATGCAGCAAAAAATTCCTATTATGGATTTAAAAACGACGCTCTAAGCGCGCCTGATGGATTTGCAGACAACGGTGCGAAAAAAATGCAAAGTGAGGATTTTGAGAGCGGCAAGGTAGCCTACGAGATGAAAGCGGATGCAGAAAAAAACTGGACGCAAAATGAAAAGGAAAAGTATCCTGAGTTAGGTCTGCCTCTGTATTACATGCTTTCCCTCTCAATAGAAAATCCAGAATACGGATCAGCGTCTCTTGCAGCTACTGCAAAAGGCGTACAGAAGAAATCAACTTCAGCTAACGAATTGTTCGTACCTCTTGACACGACGGTGACGGTACACGCTGTGGCCAAAGACGACGAAGTCAAAGTTGAAAATGGTGTCAAGTACAAGTATGTGTACTCGGCAAAGGTAAATATTTCAGGCAGCGGAGATCCAGCAGTAAAGGCTGGCGAAAGCTTTGCTTTTACTACTGATCAAACAGATGTAACAGTTGCCTTTCAATGTGAGAAGACAGAAATAAAGGACCCTGTCATCGAACCAGGCGGCGGCGACGAACCAGGCGGTGGCGATGAACCAGGCGGCGGCGATGGACCAGGCGGTGGCGATGGACCAGGCGGTGGCGATGGGCCAGGCGGTGGTGATACACCGGGTGGTGGAACTGTGAACCCCGGTCACGGCGGCAGCGGATCAGGCACTGGGAGCAATACAACCCCTTCTGGCGGATCACTGACAGCGCAGCTGAATCCAAACGACAGTAAAGCTAGCGTGCAGAAGACTGACACGCCAGAGCAAGGCGAAAGTCTGGAATCTACCAACGCTCCTAATCAAAAAGACGGTAAAGACGATGAGAAAGATGTAACTATTTTCAAAATTATCGCCGATGTAGTAAAAGCGAATCCAGTTGTTACAATTGTAATATTAGCTGGTGTTGCAGGCGTCATTGGATTAGGTGCTTTGCGAAGAAGACGAATACAGTAATCAAAGATGTTTTAGGAAAGGAAGATGAGGAATGAAGAAGTCTATGCTGAGAAATATTTTAATTATATTGGCAATCGTCATCTTCTCAGGTGTGATGGTAATTGCAATAACTACACACGGCAGGACTGCTCCGCGACCAGCTCTCGCTGAACAGGCTGCGGATGTCAGCCCTGAATCTTCCCTTTCTGAAACGATTCACCTGGAGCAAAAAAGCAAGAATAATAACTTAGAAAATAAAATAACGCAGGGACAGAAAAAAAAGGAAGAAAAAATTCAAAAGGGGCAAGAGGAAAATAAAGCACAACAGGGTGACGCGAAGGAAGATACAGACAAAGATAAGAATGATAAAGATCATAACGATCCAGATAAAGACAATAACGATGAGAATAACGGGGGCAAGCCGAATAAACCGGAAAGCCCCGATGAATATACAGATTTACCAGAGGATGCATATGTAGAAGAAAGCCTCTCGGTAGAAGATTTGATGAAAGAAATCGGTATAGACGACCCCAATCAGATCATCTATGCCAAAGCTATCACCGGCGCAGGAAAGGAGAGCTGGCTGAAGCTGATAAACGGTGTTTATTCCGTATATCTGAGTACCCAGGGTACGACAATCATTCAAATTAAATATAAAGACGACTCGGGAGAAGTTCATACATATAATAAGAAAATTACCTATAAGAGACCGGAGGGTTCGACTCCGAAAAAGAAAAGACCTATCATTAATACGACTCTAAAAAACGAAGCTTCTTATTCCAACAAGACTGTAAATTTTGATGTTTGGGTGACAAATTACAGAGGAAAACCGCTGTCTTACAGCAATATGGAAGTGACGGTCAACGGCAAGCATGCTGATTATATAGGAGAGATGGGGCGTCAGACATATTCAGTGCAGCTGAAAGTAGGCGCAAATACTGTCAGAATTAAAGTAAAGGATTCCTATCAGTACACGGTAACAAAGGTCTATACCATTTACTATAAATCTGGTAAGGCGAGGATTACCATAAGTCTGGAAGCCGGAACAATCGGCTTAAAGTATCTGATT
The DNA here is from genome assembly GCF_900086585.1 of Emergencia timonensis. Taxonomy (GTDB): domain Bacteria; phylum Bacillota; class Clostridia; order Peptostreptococcales; family Anaerovoracaceae; genus Senimuribacter; species Senimuribacter timonensis. The sequence continues at coordinate 43,300 of NZ_FLKM01000004.1, read as the reverse complement.
TCGCCAATGAAAATGGAAGTGGAGTCAGGAAAACCATTGTCCGCCGTTATAGATGAGTTTTTAACTGCAAACGGCTATACTTACCAATTTACCGGCAGCATAGATAAAGACTTTTACCTGGCGAAGATACAGAAAAAAAATATGATCAAAGGCTATAAGATTCCAGGTTCGCTGATTAAAAAACTAGATGAAGACGGCTTGACCTATAACATTCATAATTATGAATCGCTGAATTGTCTTGGTGAGTTTGACTTTTGTCAAGGGGCAGGCTGGATGTATTCCATCAACAATATTTATCCGACAATCGGTTTTGGCAGAAGTTATGTAGAAAATGGAGATGTTGTGAGAATCAGGTTTACCTTGGCTTATGGAAAAGATATTGGCGGCGCCAGTGCCTCACAAACTACCGATGGATTGTTACAGAATTATGGAAGAGAGTGGTGAAAAATGAACAATAAAATCAACGAAATTTTAAATGAAATTAAGAAAGTAATCATAGGTAAAGACGATAAGATTGCCAGAGTGTTAATGGCGCTTCTGGCAGAAGGGCATATTTTAATCGAAGATGTGCCGGGGGTGGGGAAAACGACCCTGGCGTTGGCTTTCAGCAAGGCACTGGGTCTGTCTTATAACAGAACGCAGTTTACTCCTGACGTCGTGCCATCCGACATTGTCGGCTTTTCTATGTATAACAAAGAAAACGGTCAATTTGAATATAAAGAAGGAGCGGTATCCTGCAACCTATTTTTGGCAGACGAAATTAACAGGACTTCCAGTAAGACGCAGTCGGCATTACTGGAGGTTATGGAAGAAGGACAAATGACAGTAGATGGAATCAGTCACTTGCTGCCCTCGCCATTTATGGTTATCGCCACCCAAAACCCGGCTGGTGCGGCGGGAACACAGCTGTTGCCCAATGCGCAGTTGGATCGTTTTTTAGTCAGAATGGAGATGGGATACCCTGATTTTGAAAGTCAGATTGAGATTTTACGAGGCAGACAGAAGGCCAATCCGATAGATGGCGTTAGGGAGGTTGTAACCACAGAAGAAATTTTAGCCATGCAGCAAGATGTGCGGAATACCTATGTAGATGAAAAAATACTCAATTATATCACCCGATTAGCGGCAGCAACCAGAGAGCATTCTATGGTATCTCTTGGCGTCAGCCCAAGAGGAGCTCTGGCCGTATTGAGAATGGCAAAAGCAAGAGCTTTTGTATTAGGACGAGACTACGTAGTTCCACAGGATGTGTGCGACGTTTTCTTTGACGTATGTGGACATAGGATTCTGCTAGGGTCAAAGGCGAGAATTTCGGACAAACAGGAAAAAGATATCTTGCAGGAAGTACTGGAAAATGAAGTAATTGAACCTGGACTATGGGAGCATAAATGATTAGGAATAAATTGATTTATGGGATGTGGGCGCTTCTTTTAGGTGGAGTTTGCTTTTTTCGTACGGATCCTTTTCTTTTGATATTATTAGGGCTTACGTTGCTGTTGATTCCCCTGTCAGCCGCAGCCTCTCGTTTTCTAGCCAGTAACATAACTATTTTGCTGGAAGCTGAGAGTTCGACAGACGGAGGCAATTCTGGAGAATGCAGAATACGTTTCCGCTATAACGGCATCTTGCCTTTTATCATGTGCCGCGGGCATGTACTCTGTGAAAATAAGCTAACAGCTGATGTAGAAGAAATCAAATGTCTGGCAGCTTGTGCGAAAGGCTGTGACGGACATGTCTCCATACAAATGAAGAGTAAGTATTGTGGCAAGATAGAAATTAAACTCAAAGAGTGTATGATATGGGATAGTTTGGGATTAATTGGTTTTCGAAAGAAATGTGAAGAAAAGAAAGCTGTGTTGATGGTGCCGCAGGCTGTCGATATAGATTTGACAGAGGAAGTAATCAATATACCAGATATGGAGGGAATCGATTACTCCGAGGAGAAGGCGGGATTTGATCCCAGTGAAACTTTTTCTATCAGGGATTATAAAGAAGGTGATCGTATGAAAAGCATTCACTGGAAATTATCTTACAAGCTGGATCGAATCATGGTCAGAGACCCGGGGCTGCCTATTAAAAATTCGACACAGATTTTAATGGAGACCTGCTTTGATGCAGGGGATGAGGAACGGAAGCAAATGGCCGATGCAGTTTGTGCTTTTACAATCTCCCTCTCGGAGTTGTTAGTCGACGCTGGTACAAAACACCAGCTAGGTTGGATGGATTACAAGGAGAACGTCTTTCGCAACTATGAAATCAATAGTGCAGATAACTTGATAGAAATATTAGGGGAACTTTTAGGTACGACAGCAGTGTCGGGCAGGCACAGTGTGAACGACAAATTTTATGAAGAAACAGGATGCCAGGAGATTCCTGGATTGGTGATTATCAATCATGACAGAATATAAAAATATCGATTTAGCAATTAAATATGAGGCAGGACGGGCCAGAAAGAGAAAAGATATAGCAATGGGTTTTTTATTAGGCCTGGTTTTTCTCATTACCTCTTTGCGCATGCTGATGGGCACCTGGAGCCTGCCGAGCAGCTTTGGGGAATTCTTAAATCTGGTTTTGCACCATATTACAACGGTTTATCCTCTCGTACACGATTACTTTACAGAACCAGAAGGAAGCAGCCTTGTATTTGTTCTAATTACGATTATGGCGTTATTCGGTTTTATGACAGCGATTTGGGCGGCGGTCAGATTTCGATTGTGGCCTGTTTTTATCGCATTGTTACTGGCAATAACGGCATTGCAGACTGTTTTTTATGATAATCCATGGTATCTTGCGGCAACCTTCTATCTGATCTGGGTAGTCACCGTCTTCTGGCTCCTATCGCAGAAAACGGGAAAGCTTATGCGGCTGGCAGTGTCAGTCTGCGTCATTCTCGTATTGGCAGCGGGCGGTTCTTACTTGACAAAGGGGACGGCGCTGACCAGTCCCTGGGACAGGCTCCGGCAGAATGAACATGCGGTCACGGCCCTGCCACAAGGTGATTTTAGTAACTTACAGGAATTTAAGTTATCAAAAGATACGGCATTTACAATCACCATGTCAGAGCCTGAGTCGTATTACCTTAAGGGCTACTCGGGGGAAGTCTATACAGGAACAGGCTGGACTTTAATAGACAACAGAAAGCTGAGTGACTATAACGATATCTTTTACTGGTTACACGAAAAAGCCTTTTACGGGTACGGACAAATTACCGCAGCAACAGGTGCATTAGAAAAACAGGAGAGATGCAAGATGACCATTGATTTCTCTCCAGGAAAATCCAGATACCTGCTGCTGCCTTATGAGACAGAAAATAAACCTGCCGAGCTTTTACCGGTAATAGGAGACAACCGGTTTCAGTCCGACAATGGAAAGGTCAAGCAGTACAGTCTGTCTGTGACGAAAAACAAAGTAAAGAATGCGAATTCTTATAAACAGAGAATACATGAAAGCGAAAATTCAAAAAGGCTGAGAGAATATTTGCTCAGTGAGAGCAGTTATAGAGATTTTACATACGACTGTTTTACAGAGTTAAATTACAATACGGAAAAACGCTTAGAAGAGGTGTTGGGTAAAAAAAAGAAATTATCGGCAGCACAGGTTAAAGCGGTTGTTTTGAAGGTACTAGGTTCCTTTGAATATGATGAAAATACGACATACCGCCAGTCTGAAGGCGATTTCTTTGAAGTGTTTATGGCAGAAAAGTGCGGTTACTCTATTCATTTTGCCACTGCAGCAGCCTTGATGTTTAGATACTACGGCATTCCTGCCAGATATGTTGAAGGTTATCTGATTACGCCAGATGATATCAAAGATGTGAAAGCAGGACAGCCTTTAAAAATTGATCAGTCTCATGCCCATGCATGGATGGAATACTATGAGGACGGTTTAGGCTTTATCCCCTTTGAGACGACGGGACCGTACATTGGCGTTATGGGCAGTGACGACAATCTTGCCTATACGGGATCTGACGGAGACGACCATAAAAATCAGAAGGAAAAGCAACGAAAACACGAGGAAAAAAAGACAATTGTTCCTGAAGTGGAACTTTCTGAGCATGCCCTTTTCATTGTCATCGGATTATTATGCATGTTATTACTTTTCATTTTAATCATCGTGGTGATGCTGAGAAAGAAATTTCGTTTGCGGAAAGGGATCCATATAAAGAATAACAAAAAAGCTGTACAGACTATGACTCGCTACATTCTCAAACGTTTGTCAAAGGAAGGGCTGACACGAAAAAACATGCCATTGCCATCATATGAGACTGAAGTAATTTCTGTTGCCGGGGAGGAAATTGCTGCACAGTTTGCAGATGTGGCAAAGATTTATGAAGAGGCAGTTTACAGCAGAAGAACTGTTACAAAAGAGCAACGAGACTGTGTAACACAACTCGCTCTATGTATAAATAAAAAAATTAGATTGTATAAGAGAGGAGAAAAGCATGAAAGAAAGAAAAAAGACAGTTAGGAAACTGTCGGTTCTAGTGCTGTGCGTAGCGTTGATTTTTTCATTTACTGTGAATGTATCAGCGGCAGCAGATCCAGGAAAGGTAATCAAATCCGACTGGACCAATTTTAGAGGAAATGCAGAAAATAATGCAGTGACAAATGCGAAGGTACCCAAGGAGGCCTCTAAAGCTATGCTGTATTGGGCGACGAAAAAAGGATCTGGATGGGGATCTGCGGCGCCAGGCGTTCCGATTCTGGTCGACGGCTACCTATATTTTAATGCAGGCAAAGAATTAGTGAAGATGGATGCCATTAGCGGAAAAGTTGCAAACAAGGGAGATCTAGTAGCTGCATCATCCTTTAGCATCTGCCCGCCGACCTATGCCAACGGGAGGATTTATGTGGCTCTGTCCAATGGAACCATTCAAGCATTTAATGCTAAGACTTTGAAGTCAATTTGGGTTTACAAAGACGAATTGGGAGGACAGCCTAACACCACAATTACTTATTACGACGGCTGCGTCTATGCCGGCTTTTGGGGAGCAGAAACCAGAGATGCCAACTTTGTATGCCTGACGACGACAGACCCTGACAGCAAGAAAACTACTGAAGCAAAAAAAGCTAAATGGACCTATACCGTAAAAGGCGGTTTCTATTGGGCTGGCTGCTATGCTTCTAAGAACTTTGTACTGGTAGGCACTGACGACGGCGAAAGCGGTTATGATTCACAGACTTCTAACTTGCTCTGCTTCAATCCAAAAACCGGAAAACTGCTGGACAAAGAATCCGGGCTCAATGGTGATATCAGAAGTAATGTGGCCTATGATAAAGCTACAGATCGGTATTATTTTGCATCTAAGGGCGGAACTTTTTACTCTGTAAAAGTCTCTGCTGCCGGCAAAATCAGTGATTTAAAATCTGTAGAACTGGGCGGGATGAGTACGTCTACGCCATCGGTATATAATGGACGCGCTTATGTAGGTGTTGCAGGAACGGGGCAGTTCTCCAAATATTCCGGACATAATATAACGGTTATTGACCTGAACAAATGGGAGATTGCTTATCAGGCCATGACTATGGGTTATCCACAGACTAGCGGATTAGTATCAACAGGATATGAATCTGCAGATGGCTCTGTCTATGTATATTTCTTTGATAACTATACCCCTGGTAAGCTGAGGATTATTAAAGACAAACCTGGACAGAAAAAGGTGGAACGCATTTCAACGGACTATATTGAAGGCGAGGACGAGTCTTGTGCGGACATTCTCTTCACACCAAAAGGTGCCCAGGCACAGTATGCGATCTGCAGTCCGATTGTAGATGAATATGGAACTATATACTTCAAGAATGACTCTGCTCATATCATGGCTTTGGGCAGTAAGATTGAAAGCATCAAAGTGACTAAGAAACCGAGCCAGACTACCTATGACATTGGAGACAAAGGGAACCTGAGCGGTATTAAAGTCACCGTCAATTTAGCAAACGGATTGACGAGAGATATTTCTGACTATGTAACCTGTTCTACGGAGGCAATTATTGAAGGGCAGAATGATCTGACCATCTACTATCCGTATTCTATGTACAACGATGAGGGAGACGCGGAACCAATCTTCACGACAGTGGACATCAAAGTGAACAGTAAAGCAGTCTCAGCAAAAAACAACGCTGCAAAGAAGTCCATTAAAGCAAGCAAGGTCAGCAGCGTAAAAACGACAGCAGGAAAGAAAAAAGTCACTGTAAGCTGGAAGAAAGTTTCTGGGGCAACAGGTTATCAGGTCAGCAGAGCTACGAGCAAAGGCGGTACCTATACTATCAAAAAAACGACTTCTTCCGCAAAATATATAAACACTTCGCTGACTTCAAAGAAGACCTATTATTATAAAGTAAGAGCTTATAAGACCATCAATGGCGTTAAGTATTATGGTAAATGGTCTGCCGTCAAACTGGCGAAAGTGAAATAGTATTCTATGAAAAGAGAGATGGACAAAAGAATTACAACGATTTGCCTCATTTTGTGCCTGCTGCTTTTATGCGGCTGTCAGGAAATCTCCGCAGACTATGAAAAGCCTCTGGCGGAGACGGGGAAAAACCTCTACAGCATAGTCACAGACCCTGTTCCGGGGTCCATTGGCGGCGAATGGGCGGTAATCGGGCTGGCCAGGGGAGATTTTACCGCGGAAGACGGATATTTTGATTCTTATGTTAAGAATGTCGGAAGTTATGTGAAAAAATGCGGCGGCGTATTACATACTAGAACAGGATACAAGTATACGGAGTATTCCAGAATTATTTTGGGACTGACCGCGGTGAAAGCGGATGTGAAAAACGTCAGTGGATATAATCTTTTAGAAAAACTAACTGACATGAAAGATGTCTGCAGGCAGGGAATCAATGGTCCGATTTGGGCATTGATCGCTTATGATAGTGGAAGTTATCAAATTCCTGTAAAAAGGAATGATGAAACACAAACCACCAGGCAGCGTCTCATTGAAGCAATTTTAGATGGTCAGCTGTCCGACGGTGGCTGGGATATTGCATCGTCTTCTGGCGATGCGGATATGACCGGTATGGCATTACAGGCGTTAGCGCCATATTACCTCAAGACGGCAGATAAGATTGATGAAGTCGATCAGGCCGTGCTTGATCGGGTGAAAAGTGCTGTTGACAAGGGCTTAACACTAATTTCATCGATTCAAGAAGGAGACGGAGGCTTTTCCAGCATGGGAGGCAGATCATCAGAAAGTTGTTGTCAGATCATTGTTGCTCTCTCCTCTTTAAGGATAGATCTAAAAACGGATAAGCGATTTATAAAAGAGGGACATACTGTACTGGACGCGTTGTTGTCTTACTACGATGGCAATGGAGGCTTCTACCATACAGATGGAGAGGACGAGATAAACTGTATGGCAACGGAGCAGGCATATTACGCTATGACAGCCTATGATCGGTTTGTAAAGGGCGAAAGTCCATTATACGATATGAATTAAATAGCTGATATACCGATTAATCTGGCCAACAGGTGTTATCACAGCAAATACGGACTGCGAATTTTTATTGCAGTCCGTATTTGCTTCCTGTTTGTACATGCTCTACCATATAATTTTATCTGAATTATTAAAGTTTTAAGCTTCTGCGACATTTTTCGACATGTTTTTCGCCTTTTAAATGTTAAAATAAAGTGATTCTACAGGAATACCATACATATAAAAAATGAATCTTTCGTATATAATTGTTAAAAATAATAGCACCAAGGAGGTGTGATCATATGAATGAATATACGTCAGGTGATTTGTATGGGTATGTGAGAGTATCGGCAAGAGATCAAAATGAGGATCGACAGTTGATTGCGCTGGAAAACTTTGAAATCCCTAAAGGACATATTTTTATCGATAAACAATCGGGAAAAGATTTTAACAGACCGGCTTATTTGCATCTGATGAATACAATTAAGGAGAACGATTTAATTATTATCAAAAGCATTGACCGATTAGGAAGAGACTATGAGGAAATCATGGATCAATGGAGAATTATCACCAGGGAGAAAAAAGCGGACATCAAGATTATAGACATGCCGCTCTTAGATACGACACAATGCAAGGATTTGTTAGGTACCTTTATATCAGATTTGGTTCTTCAGGTGTTGTCTTTTGTATCGGAAAATGAAAGGCAGAATATCCGGCAGCGACAGCGAGAGGGCATTGACGCAGCTCTTGCCAGAGGCGTGCAGTTTGGCCGACCACGAAAATTAATGGACGGCTTTGATGAACTTGCGTTCCTCTTTAAGCAAAAAAAGATACCCCTGAGTGAGGCATTACAGCTCAGCGGTATGAGTAAATCAACATTTTACAGTCGCTTGAAAGAGTACGCATAATTTGTCCGAAAAAGTACACTTTTTAGTACCTATTCGACAGGAGATGATTCGACGAAAAATGGTGTTGATTTTATGTGTATATGATGATAGAATGAGGACATAGATGAAAAAGTTCATGATATCTTTCGCTAATTATGTAGTCTTAAAAAGTGTACTTTTTCGCACAATTTGACGCAAAATAATTAAATATAGCGTTTTATGTTCTCCTCTTAAGGAGGAGCTAAGAGGGAAGCAGGTGAGAGTCCTGCACGGTCCCGCCACTGTAAACGAGGAGTCTCTTTCCACGGCAAAGCCACCCACTGAAAATTGAATGTCCGGAGGACAAGTCAGTTTTGGGAAGGGCGGTAAGAGACGATGATTCGTAAGTCAGGAGACCTGCATAATACGATTCCTAGTTGGCGGAGAACCAATGAGGAGGGAATGAGACTGTCAGTTAATACGGGCTGTGACTATTTTGTCATAGTCCTTTTTGTTTTGGCAAGGTGAAAAGGAAGGTAGTACTATGGAAAGAAAAGAAATGGTAACAGTAACGCCAGAAGAAAAAGAATTGATAGAGACCATCAGAAAAATCTCCGGGGGGGGGGGGTTAGAATTATTGTGAAAAATGGCAGACTCACTGCCATTACTCTCGATTCAGATAATGCAGAAAAGAAAAACTGATGTGAACAGAATCTGCATCAGCAAAAAATTTATTGGGTTTGTGTAACAGTCCACGTAAGGGGGATTGCTTACATATAAAAAGAGTGGCCACTCTTTAGCAGAACCGCAGCAATTTCGTTGAGGTTCTTTGATAACGTAGAAAGAGCATTTTGCTCTGGAAGACAAAGGAGGTCAAAAATGACTAAAAAACGTTCAAGAAGAGTCATTGCCATTATGATGGCAATGGTAATGACAATGGCAATGATGTTTGCTATGACGACGACATCGTTTGCAACAGATGGAAGTGTAAACGTAAAAATTCAAATGTATGGTGAAACATATATTGATGAAACTGTAACAGATGCACAGATTGCAGCAAATGTAGGTGCGTCAGGTCATCTTTATACAGTTCCTGCTGGAATCACGCAGCCAGCAGGCTACACTGCAGCAGATGCTTTAATGCAGGCGTACACGAATTTCTATGGATCCTTTGATGCATCACAAGTTGCTTATGGTTGGGATACATCATGGGCAGGCCACGAAGGCTTGTATTTTACTACTTATGACGGAATGAGTGGAGATGCGGGAAAATATTACTTTGTAAGAAGCTATGAAGGCACAGATAAAGACGGTAATACAGTAACATATTATGAGTATTACTGGCAAGGAGATTCTTGGAATTTGTATATCAATGGTTCCAATACCCCTGCTGCTTCATATGCTAACAGCTATTCTTTAGCAGATACATCCCAGGTTGTATTTGATTACAACACAACTCGTACGGACAACTTCTCCGTTACGTCACCGATCCCAAATGCTGAACCTGCACCAGCAAAGTAGATTAATTTAACTAGAAAAAAATAATTGCTAGTGGGAATTCTCTTATACAGAGGACTCCCACTGGTTGCATTTTATTAATTCTTAAGTTTGGAGTAAAAAATGAGTAGATATTATAGAGAAAAAGTAAGGACTCCGTTTCTGCCGATTATGTTAATATTAATACTGATAGTAGGAATGTTCCCTACTTGGGTCTTTGGATTTGATAATACACAAAATATTGCAGAAGGCAGTATCGCAAATATAGAGTTCAGAAGATCAAAGGCCGGGGACCTGCAGTATTTAAATTATCAATTTGATTCTAGCAGTAAAGATTATAAGATCGCTTTACCGGATAAAGCGAATACTCTGTGGATGGACATCACTTTCGCAGGAAGTGTTGCGGATGACTTGAAGTATCAAGTATATGTCAACGGAGAGGACTTTTCCAAGAAAGTACCTGCTTCAAAAGGCAGCGTAACGGCTTCGAAGAAATCTTCTGTGAATCTTATGACGCAAATAATGAATAAACTGGGTTCCGAGGTTAACCTTACATTAAAGGTCGGGAAACAAAACGAAGATGGTGCCTTTGTTGACAATCAGACTGTTACCTATAGCGTTACGATAAAGCGACAGGTAACTTTGAAATCTATCGAAATAAAAGATGAAAAAGGCAGCGCTGTGGCTATAGCGCCAGCTATTTCAGAGGGGCAATATACTTATTCTGTAATGGCAACGGATATTTTAGAAAGTGTTTCAGTCACACCTACCTTATATACATCTCAGAAAACTACGTATCAAGTTGGCGACAAGTGTAAGAACAGCGGCGAAACACTAGAGACAAAATTTGAAAAAAACGAGAACGGAGATAAAGTTCTGAAACTTCAAGTTGCTTATACGGAAGAAAATACGAATGTAGTTTCCTCGGAATACACGTTTATTGTCGATAATACCGATTATGCCCCGAAAGTTATAATTAATCAGCGCGAGCATTCTGTAGATAAGGGAAAACAGACAACGCTCGAGGTGACTGCATCTGCTCCAAAACTATCAAATTTAACTTATCAGTGGTATTCATCAAATATGGATAATAACAAGTCTGGAATTATCATAACCGGTGCTACAGAAAGCACCTATATTCCTCCCGCAGAGTATGCTGGAACGACTTTTTATTTTTGCAAAGTTACCAACACCGTAAATGGTGTAAAGTATGATACAAATAGCGACACTTTTAAAGTCACTGTAAACCCAACTTATGCCTCACCTCCACAGATTAAAACCCAGCCGGAACCTGCGAGCATTGTTGAGGGTACAGAACATACCTTGTCCATAGAGGCGGCATCACCAGATAGGGGGGCAAAACTAAGTTATCAGTGGTATATAAATACTGAGAACAGCAATTCAGGGGGCATTAAAGCTGATGGTGCAAATCAGTCTACTTATACTATACCTACATCAACAGTAGGAACTTTCTATTATTATTGCGCTGTATCAAGTACTTTGGGTGATGACACTGCGGACCTTATAAGTAATACAGCTAGAGTTGATGTTACAGCGATTCCTGGCATAGAGAAGCTTACAGGGACGGGGACGAGCCAGGACCCTTTTAGAATCACCAATGTTGCTGATTTGTTAAATGTGAAAGATATAGTTGAATCAGGATATGGGTTGGAAGGAAAGTACATTAAGCTTACTAATGACATAATTTTACCTGATGATTGGAAACCAATGGGTGATTTGAAAGGCGCAGATGTAGCAGGAGAGGATCCTACACAGGGGGGCAAAAACGTAAATCCGTTTATGGCAACCTTCGATGGAGATGGTCACACCATCACCGTTCCAGACGGCGGAGAAACGGTCTTTGGATATGTTCGCAAGGCAACGATAAAGAATTTAAAAATAAAAGGGGCAAACATAAAGGGCTGCGGGTTAATAAATAAATTCTTCGGTGATTATGGAGAGGATGGGGACTCTAAAATAGGGGTTACCCCTTGGACCGTTATTGTTGATAATGTAACACTTTTAAAAGGAACGAAGACTAGCAGCTATGGCTTTTTAAGAGGCAGTGGATCTGGAGCAAATCGTGTTACAATTAAAAACTCAACAATTGAGGAAGGCGTTTCGTGTTCCGGCGCTTCTTTTGTCGGAGACTTAAATGGTCAGGTCCTTAACTGTACAAGTTCTGCTGATGTGCATGGCACAGGCGGATTAGTCGGATCAAAAGGACAGTCCATGGGAGATTGCGTCATAAAGAATTCTGCATTTCTGGGCAGTCTTACTGCTCCAGATAGCGTTAAATATGCAGGCGGAATTATTGGATCAGGTTATTATGCTCCATCTGCGCCAAATACACCCGTTGTTTCAGTGCAGAATTGCTATGTTGAAGCTGACATTGTGGGTAAAGGAGCCGTGGGCGGTATACTAGGAACAGAACCAGGTTGTGAACAGTGTTGGAGTAATGGTAGTGGCTCAATTGCGAATAACCACTTCTATGGAACTATCACGATTACAGATGGCAATATGGAACACGTTGGTGGGATTATCGGTTTTCTGAAAAGCTATAATAGATATCAAAATGTCGATAACAATTATTACCTGGACTTGTGCGGTGTCAGCAAGGGCATCGGCGAAATTGAAAAGATAATTTTTAACGATGGCACTGAGGACGGCATTAAATATGGTATTGACTATGAATTCAAGGCAGAAAATGTATGCACCAAAGCCACAACCAAGGAGTTTGGGGACGGTACGGTTCTAAAAAAACTAAATGAAGGAAAATATAGCTTTGGAAACTGGAAACAAGGTGATTTGTATCCAGCATTTTCTGGAGAAGATTTTGTTACAGACATTGCAGTTGAGGGATATAAAGACAGCTATTATGTTGGGGACAGCTTCACTTCAGATGGTATAATGGTAATGGCAACCTATCTTTCTGGAAAAACCGAAGCATTAGACGTTTCAAAGGTCCGGTTCTCCGGATTTGACAGTAAAACAATAGGGTCAAAGGAAATAACTGTAAAATATGGTGCAGCACAGACGACATATCATATTACAGTGCTATATAAGGAACCGAAACAAGTCCAAGTTACATTTACACTCAAAGGTGATACTGCGCATGGTGATAACGGACAGACCCATACTTTATCTGGAGGAGGTTTGACGACGTGGATTCCTGATACAACGTATACCGTCGACCAGAACACGACAGTGTGGGACGTATTCAAAAAAGCCCTGTCAGAAAACAATATGACTTATGAATACAATACAAACTCGGGTACGGTTTATATCAGTAGCGTTACAAAAAATAATGTAAAATTATCGGAACTTACTAATGGAAAAAATTCCGGCTGGATGTATACGTTAAATGGACACCATTCAGAATTAGGCGTTGCTGAACAATATTTGAGTAACAACGATCACATCGTCTTCCACTACACAGACGACTACACGAAAGAAGAAGGTTCTGATAAGTGGCAGGAAGCGGACAAACCGACGGTATCCCAGGATATAACATCCACGGTTAAAGACGGTGAGGCTTCTTCTACAATTACATCCTCTGCTATCGACAAGTTGATCGAGTCTGCGACAAAAAATGAGGCGACGAGCATCAAGCTTCATGTTGTAGGAGCAGAAAACGCTGACAAGATTTCTTTGGAGCTTCCAAAGGCGTCCTTGGCAGAGATTGCAGACAAGACCGATGCAGATCTTAACGTGGTAACACCTGCTGGTAACGTAAGTTTGGATAGAAAGACCATGAAAGCAGTGGCAACCGCAGGGGAAGGCACGACAATAAAGATTGTTCTCGAAAAGAAAAAAGCTACTGATGAACAGAAGGCGTTGTTGGGCGAAGATGCAGCAATTACGGAAGTGACTATCTTGTCTGGCGATAAGCAGATTAAGCGCTTTGGAGAAAATAAACTGAAACTTAGCCTGCCAATACCGGAGAAACTGAAGGGTAAAAACCTGGCAGCAGCTTACATGAGCGATGAGGGGAAACTCTCAAAGATAGAGGGTAAGGTTGTTACCGTAGATACTAAATCCTACTACCAATTTGAGACGAATCATCTGTCAGCGTTTGTGGTCGCGGAAGAATCGGTAATTGATGCAGCAATTAAAGCGCAGGGCGAAGAAACAGACGAAGAGAAGACAGAACGCATTAAGAAAGGTGTTCAAGATACTACCCTAAAACTGAAGACCACGGCGGCAAAGCGCTACATTACGCTGACCTGGACCAAATCCAAGGGTTACAAGGTGGACGGCTATCAGATTTACAGGTCGACCAAAAAAACGACAGGGTTCAAGAAGTACGACACGACCAAGAAGACGTCATATAGGAATGAAGCTAATTTGAAGAAAGGTACAAGGTACTACTACAAGGTGAGAGGATACCGCAAGATTGAAGGTAAGACCTATTATACCAAGTGGTCCAACCTGGGAATCAGAACGGCAAAAGCTAATTCTGTAGATGTTGGTGTAAAGAAGACGACGGTCAAAGCCTCCGCTGTAAGCGGGAAGGGTTATATCAGGGTAAGCTGGAAAAAGTCTGCAGGTTACAAGGTGGACGGCTACCAGGTATACCGTTCGATGAAAAAGACGACCGGCTTCAAAAAATACATGACGACGAAAAAGCATTCATATAAGAATACGAAGAACTTAAAGAAGGGAACTAGATATTACTATAAAGTGAGAGGCTATCGGACCATTGATGGGAAAAAGGTCTATACCAAGTGGTCGAATGCAGTTTACAGAACGGCAAAATAGCAATTGTTTAAAACGAGAGACAGACTATCGGACTGTCTCTCATTTTTATAACATAAGATACCTCAACGGTGATATTAGAATTTAAAAAAATGAAATCCCTTGACCAGTTTTTTTGCTGCTGATATACTTGAAAGAAAAGCAGTCAGGAACGGAGAGATTTGGAAGATGAAATTTGTAATGTCATACAGCTGCGGCAAGGACAGCACCCTTGCTTTGTACAAGTTAATAGAGGCGGGCAACGAACCTGTGGGCCTTTTGGTCATGGTCAACGAGGAACTGGATCGATCCTGGTTCCACGGTGCCGACTACAAGCTTTTGGACAAGTTTTCAAAAGCCTTGGACATTCCCTTGATATTGTGTCCATCAAAGGGAGAGGAATATCACATAGCCTTTGAAAAAGGATTGGCAGAGGCCAAAAAACGAGGCGCAGAAATCGCAGGGTTCGGAGATATCGACATCGAGAATAACCGGCAGTGGTGTGAGGCGCGCTGTGAAAATGCAGGAATCAAAGCGGAATTTCCCCTTTGGCAGCAAGGCCGCAGCGCAGTCGTCAAAGAAATTATTGATAAGGGATTCTGCTGCATCATCAAGTCTGTGAATAATCAATTGCTGCCCAAAGAACTTTTGGGTAAAGCCTTAAGTGATGAAACTGCGGAAGTCATGGCTGCACATGGAATCGACTTATGCGGTGAAAATGGGGAGTATCATACGATTGCTGTAGACGGTCCGGTATTTAAGCAGAAGCTAGAGTTTGATTTGGGAGAGATAATGGACTTTGGCAGCAGATCGGTCATAGAAATTCGATAATTACCACACATTGTGCGTATTTCATTATTTCCCTGGAGGATTGAACAGAACAAACGATAAACACATGGAGATGCGCGCACAGCATGACGAATCTTTTATCGGAGCATATTGACAAGAATTTTTGATACTGATATACTAATCTCTGTAAGAACTGAATAGTTGCGTTCTATGTTCTTCTCCGCCTTGGAGAAGCTAAGAGGGAAGCAGGTGTAAATCCTGCGCGGTCCCGCCACTGTAATGGAGGAGTTTCATCGTATATGCCACTGGTTATCACTGGGAAGGCGGATGAGACGCAGATTCCAGAGCCAGGAGACCTGCATAGAATGTTTCCTTGCGGCGGAGAACCGATTAGGAAAATCGATGATCAGTATAATACGGACTGTGGCCTTGGCTGCAGTCTTTTTTTTGAAAGGAGATTACATATTATGAATCTGAGTTGGTTTAAGAATCCCAACAATGTGATCTATGCAAATGTCGACGAATTTGTTGACAACTTCTCCAAAGAGACTGGAATCGAAAATCTGAGACAGAAAATTGAAGAGTTTGACGCATATCCCACGAAAGAAGGACTCGTTCTAAAGGGGAAGAAAAGAACGTCAATCAAGCTCTTTATTCCGGATTTGGTCTTTGATGAACACATCGAAATGGGGGAAAATGTTTGGATCTATATGGGGGAGAGCTACGAGTGCTACTGCTTATACGGAATCAATGATAAGGGGTTCTGTGAAGACGCGTCGGAATACAAATTTTTTAGTCACAAAAGCTGCGAGTACTTTCCCTGTCACAGAACAGTAGATGAAGAAAATTATAACTGTATTTTCTGCTATTGCCCGCTTTATGCCATGGGCAGGGACTGCGGCGGCAACTTCCTCTATCTGGATAACGGCGTCAAAGACTGCAGCGGCTGCATGGTCCCGCATAAGAGAGAGAACTACGATCACATGATGGAAAAACTGATGGAATTCCATAAAACTCTGCGCGAAAAGGTTTGACTTTGGGGACAATCTGCAATATAATGAAATAGTAAATCAATACAATTTTATGTTCCTTTTATCTGTATGGATAAAAGGCTAAGAGGGAAACAGGTTAGATGCCTGTGCGGTCCCGCCACTGTAATGGAGGAGTTTCATCTCATATGCCACTGGATTATCTGGGAAGGCAGATGAAGCGACGATCCCAGAGCCAGGAGACCTGCATAAAATTATTTCTATTCCGGCGGTGAACTGGACTAGAGAGTTGCAAGAACAGCAAATACGGGCTGTGGGTTATCCACAGTCCTTTTTTATAACATAGGAAATATCGTCCGAAGGACGGATTTCCGTATGTTTCAAAGAACGTACCTTGCGAAGAGTTGTCCCTTGCAGGCGACATGTGGAAATAGGAATCTTTGATTCCGCCATTTCTACGTTTTTTATAGGTGGACGGATAACCGAGCTTTTCATTCTTTTTTCATAATTGAGGCAGGATTCGTCACCCTGCCTCAAATCATTTTTTGTCAGAGGGAAATTATTTCTTCCGCGGCACAGAAAGGAAGCATATGAAAGATCAGATATATGTGGCCACCTTTTCAGAGAATGCGATAGATGTGATTCGTGAGAATGGCTTTAATATTGAGCTCAACGATTTATGTATTTCAGAAAACCTGGACCCAGAGAAAGTCAGAGACACCATGGAAGAGATGAAGCGAGAGATTACAGCCTCTGGAGCTGACAAGGCTATCATCCACGGACCTTTTACCGAGATCATTCCTGCCTCCATTGACCACAGAGCTGTGGAGCTGGGGCTGACCAGGCTGAACGAAGCCCACGCTGTGGCTGAGAAACTGGGGATCAAGAAAATGGTCGTTCACTCGGGACACATGCCTTTGCTATACTTCAAGGAATGGCACAAGGAAAAATCCCATTACTTCTGGAAAGAATTTATGAAAGACAAGCCTGCGGATTTTATCATTTATATAGAGAACGTGTTTGAGGAGGAGCCGCTGATGATAAAAGAAATCATCGAAGACTTAGACGATCCCCGGATTCAGCTCTGTCTGGATGTGGGACATGCCAATGCGGTTACGTGCGAGGACTTCGATATCCACGACTGGATTCGCATTCTGGGGCCGATGATCGGCCATCTGCACCTTCACAACAACAATGGCAAAGAGGATCTTCATGGTCCATTGGACGTTGGGACGATGGATATGCGGGCCGTTCTCTCAAGCATCAAAACCTATTGCAGACCAGATGTAACCATGACCATAGAGAGTCGCACCTGTGCATCCAGCGCAGAGTGGATGACAAGCACTTTTTAAACGAATATACGGCGAGATGCCGTCCTGATGGTTTGAATCCATTAGGACGGCTTTTTGCATCTCGAGAATTTCTTTATAATATAAAATTAATTTTATATTATAAAAATTTTATTATTTGAATTTTTGAAAATATATGAAAAATATCCTGAAAGTGTTTTTGCGCCGACACTTTTAGCTTTGGCATAACTTTTGCGTTTTTATTGAGAAACGCACTTATTTGAGAGTCATATAAATCAAGAAAGGAATGATAACGATGAACGATAAGAAAGTTTTAAAAGACAGTCTGGTAGTTGGCTTCGCCATGTTTGCCGTATTTTTTGGAGCTGGAAATCTGGTGTTCCCGCCGCAGATCGGTCTCGTGTCCGGTGCAAAAGTAATCCCTGCGGCTATAGGGCTTGCCCTTTCCGGCATTTTATTTCCGATGCTGGCTGTAGCCGCAGTGGGCAACACGGGCACAAAGATTCAGGACATTACTTCTCACGTACATGCTAAGCTTCACATACTCTGCATGGTAGTGGGCGTTATGGCCGTAACCTTTGGAACTATTCCAAGGTGCGGCGGTGTAGCATACGAAATCGGACTTATGGGTATTCTGCCCGAATTACCTCCTATTTCAAAGTGGATTTTTCTTCTGATTTTCTTCGGCATCGCGTTTTTGATTGCCAGCAGTAAATCCAGCGTCATGGACAATATTGGTAAATTTATCACGCCGGCCCTTTTAATCTGCTTGCTGATTATTGTGGTTCTGACAATCATCAACCCCCTGGGAAGACCTTCGGGAGGCGTGACAGACAGTCCTTTTACCAACGCGTTTTTGACTGCAATTAATACAGGAGATGTTGGAACGGGTATTGTCTGCGCAGGCATCTTTATTACCACCCTGAATGCAAAAGGCTATAAACCGGGCAGAGAGCAGAAAAAGATTCTATTTCGGGTAATCGCGGTCGCTTTTGTCCTCCTGTTCGTCATCTATGCCGGCCTCTGTTATCTCGGCGCTACAGGCACAAAATACTTTGCCCCTGACACGGAAAATACCGTTCTGCTTGTCGGATTAGTCAGAAGACTGGCTGGATATGGAGGCATTGTGGTTCTTTCTCTGGCAATCATTTTTGCTTGCTTTACAACCGCCGCAGGCATGATTGCTACAGCAGCAGATTGGATTAACATGCTGTCAAAAGATAAGATTCCATATCGAATCGCTGCCCTGGCCCTTTCTATTGCGATTATGCTGGTTGCATCGACTGGAGTAAGCTTTATCATCCGGCTTTCAGGGCCGCTGTTTAACTTCTTATTCCCAATGTATATGACGCTGACCGTTCTCGGTGTTTGTAAGAAATTAATTCCAAATGACGGAGTATGGAAGGGGTCCATTCTGATGGCTTTGGTTTTTGGACTCTATCGTGCGTATTCCGTAGCTGTTACAAATGGCCTGATCTCTTTGCGCATCAGCGCCATTGATAACCTCGTTGCGGCAATCCCTCTGGCTGAGTCCGGATTTCCGTGGCTTGTTCCAGCCATTGTAGGCGGCATTGCAGGCGGTATTCTGTGGAAAGCTCTCGGGAAAGAAAGTATTGTGGACGAGATGGATAGAATGCTGGCAGAGGATGAGCAAAATGCCGCAGTATAAATAAAACTCCGACATACTATTGGCGGAGGGAGAGCGTTAAAAATCGGTTTCCCTCCGCCTCTTGCTAGAAAGATTTAAGAGTAAAGGGCACTTCACGGCTTTTCATTGTTCTCTGAATTTGTTCTTGTAGTTTGCCATTCTCATTCTGTTAATCTGAAGTACTTTCATTACACTTACTTAGGGAAAGAGGTTAAACGTATGGTATGATTAGGGAAAACTTCAGCGGAACTTTATCAACAAATAGGGGCATAGCAACTTGATACGATCTGCAGCCAGCTGGCAATGGACAGTGTGGACAAAATATGATATACTGACCAAAATGGAGGTATAATAACTATGCGTGAAAATGAATTTGATTATGACAAGCGATATGAAGAAAATATGGGAGACAGTGTGGGAGCTTATACCACCAAGACCTTTCAGTGGATGTTTCTGGGCCTTCTGACCACCTTTGCCGTGGCATTCTTTGGCTATTATACAGGAGCCATCATCTTTATCTTCGCGATTCCTTATGTGCAGATTGTGCTGCTGGTGGCGGAACTTGCAGTCGTTTTGATTCTTTCGGCCCGCATTCAGAAGCTGCAGGTGAGTACGGCACGGGTGCTCTTCTTCGTTTATGCGGTGCTGAACGGCGTGGTGTTCTCCGCCTATTTCCTGATGTACGAGATGATGCGCCTGATTCTGATCTTTGCGATGACGGCGGCGTACTTTGGCATCATGGCGGTGTACGGACATGTCACCAAGAAGGACCTCTCTCGTATGCGTCCTATTTTGATAAGCGGTTTGCTTTTCCTGATCGCCTGCGGACTTCTATCCTTGTTCCTGGATTTGGGAGATTTTGACAGGATTGTGTGTCTGGTCGGTATTGCAGTATTCTTAGGTTTCACGGCCTATGACACCCAGAAGATTCGCACCTATTACAACTGCTATCAGGGTGATCAGGCAATGCTGGCACGGGCGTCCATATTCTCTGCCCTGCAGCTATACCTGGACTTCATCAACCTGTTCCTGTATCTGCTGCGTCTCTTGGGAAGGGCTAAGAAGTAATACATCAATAAGCGAAAAGGGGCTGCCTGCCGTTAGATTGGCGGCTCTTTTTTTATCTTAGAATCGTTGTATTTTAAGGAGATACAACTGGCCATGCTGTATCTTGGCATCTTGCTATCATCCAAAAGTGCCCGAAATTCGTAATTTAGAGGTTTTTATGGCAGATTTCAGTTTTTTTCAGACTCCCCAGGCAGCAAAAAGGCAATCACTGAACTCAATTCTGCTCAAATCTCTCATTTTTTACAAAATATAATTATGATATATCTTTCTATACTATTGCGTTTATTTACTTTTTTTGGTAAATTTGTTGAAATATAGGCTTGATTTTTCAAAGAAGTGCCTGAAATAATCAAAAACCAAGCTTTTATGGCAGATTTGCCGGTTTCCCCTCAAAAGGCAGAATGTCATAGCACCCCATCACATTTTGTGTTAAAATAGAATGCGGAAAAAGACGAAGGAGAAATGAATATAGATGAGCTTAGAGAGATTGAATGAGAAACAGAGAAGAGCCGCAATGCAGGTGGAGGGGCCGCTTCTGATCCTGGCTGGGGCAGGATCTGGCAAGACCAGCACCATGACGGAACGTATTGCGTATATGATAGAACAGGGAATTCCTTCCTATCATATTTTGGCGGTGACTTTTACCAACAAGGCTGCCGGAGAGATGAGAAGCAGAGTGGAAGAATTGGTAGGCAGATGTGACGACATGTGGATCATGACGTTCCACGCCATGTGCCTTCGCATGCTTCGCTACAACTGCGAGGTCATCGGCTACGACCACAATTTTGTCATCTACGACGGGACAGATCAGAAGACCATCGTCAAGAACATCCTCAAAGAGCAGGGGATTAACGACAAGGAGTTCAGCGCGCCGTACCTTCTCAGCATTATCAGCGATTATAAGGAAAAAGCGGTGTCGGCTGACGAATATCGCGATGCGGTAGAGGATAATTATAAGACTAAGGTGATCTACAGCGTCTTCAAAGCCTACGAAGACGAACTGAAGAAGAACAACGCCATGGACTTTGACGACCTGCTGCTGAACACGGTCAGACTCTTTGAGCAGGACGAAGCGATTTTACTTAGATATCAGAGAAAATTCCAATACATCATGGTGGACGAATATCAGGACACCAACCATATCCAGTACAAGCTGATTAAGATGCTGGCGGAAGGTCACCATAATCTGTGTGTTGTGGGTGACGATGACCAGTGCATTTATCAGTGGAGGGGTGCCGATATCAGGAATATCCTGGACTTTGAGAAGGATTTCCCGGAGGCCAAGGTTATTAAGCTGGAACAGAACTACAGGTCTGTCGGCAATATTTTGGCGGCAGCCCATTCCGTCATCGAAAACAACCGCGGCAGAAAAGGCAAGAAGCTGTGGACGGACAGAGAAGACGGGGACAAAATCAAGTATTATAGAGCCGATACGGAGAAAGACGAAGCCAGGTACGTGGCACAGGAAATTGACCTGCTGAAAGGACGCGACAAGAAGTACAGCGACTTTGCCATTCTCTACAGAACCAACGCCCAATCCAGGCATTTTGAAGAGGCCTTGACGCAGCGGGACATCCCCTACAGGGTACTTTCCGGCCTGCGCTATTATGACAGAAAAGAAATCAAGGACATGATGGCCTACATGAGACTGGTGGTCAACCCTTATGACGATCTTTCCCTGAGACGTGTTATCAATGAACCAAAGAGAGGCATGGGTGATAAGTCGGTAGAAAAAATCCAGGCTTATGCCAATGTACGCGGGGAAAGTCTGCTGCAGGCCCTTTCTGATGAAGAGGTGCTGGACACTTTGCCGGGCAAAGCCTACAGCGGTGTCAAAAACATGGTGGAGTGCATCAATCTCTGCCGCGATGAGAGAGACAATTTGAGAGTTTCGGATATCTACGATAATTTACTGGTGAAGACTGGTTATATGAAAGCCCTTGAAGATGCCAATACGGTGGAAGCGGAAGGGCGTATTGAGAACTTGATGGAATTTAAATCGGTTATTTACGATTATGAAGAACAGGCTGACAAGCCCAATATTGAAGAGTTCATGGAAAAGATCACGCTGATGGCGGAAGTCGATAATCACGATGCCAACCAGGATGCCGTGGTTTTGATGACCATGCACAGCGCCAAAGGACTGGAATTTCCTGTGGTATTCCTGCCGGGACTGGAGGACGGCCTCTTTCCGGGACACAAGGCCTTTGACAGCAGTGACAAGATGGAGGAGGAGCGCAGGCTCTGTTATGTGGGCATGACCCGCGCCAAGGAGACGCTGATCCTCTGCAGCGCATCTGTGCGGACGCTGTATGGCCGTACTGAATACACTAGAGAATCTCAGTTCCTGCGAGAATTGGATAAGCGTCTGCTCGATGGCGATGCAGTTTATGTGAGAAAGACCAGAGACTCCGGCCTGGGCGTCTCCACAGGTTCTTTCGATGGATTTGCAGCAAAAGAGAGTCCGAAGCCTTACGACTCTCTGCGATATGCTAAGGCGGCGACAAAAGCCAACGCGTCTGCCGGCGATGAGGAATTTGCTGTCGGTGACAAAGTGCGCCACGCAAAATTCGGCGAGGGACTGATTATCGACCAGGACGGCAAGACTTTGACTGTTATTTTCGATGCGGCAGGTCAGAAGAAGATGGCGAAAGGCATCGCGCCATTAAAAAAGCTTTAGCGGAATCATCATTGCATCATGACTTTCGATTCCATTTTTAAAGGAATAGTCATGGTATAATGATTTCACGATTTTACGGCGTTGCCGCAAGGCAGAAATCATTGAATCATGTCTTGCGATTCTATTTTTAGAGGAATAGTCATGGTATAAAGCGGCTCTGTATGGCGACAATAATATTGAATATACAAATTTGGAAGGTAGTGCATATGGAAGACAAGAAGTCTTTAATTAAGGAAAAAATAGAACTTTTGAATCAGGCGGCCAAGGCCTATTACCACAACGCAGAAGAGATCATGTCTAACTTTGAATATGACAAGCTCTATGACGAGCTTGCAGAGCTTGAGCGGGAGACGGGCATCATCATGGCAGGCAGTCCTACCCAGAACGTGGGCTATGAAGTGCTATCTGATCTGCCAAAGGAACAGCATGCAAGCCGCATGCTGTCCCTGGATAAGACCAAGGATCGGGAGGCGCTGCGCGATTGGCTGGGAAATCAAAAAGGTCTTCTTTCCTGGAAGCTGGACGGGCTGACCATTGTTCTGACTTATGAGGGCGGCACCCTCGTCAAGGCGTTGACCAGAGGCAACGGTGAAGTTGGCGAGGTCATCACCAACAATGCCAAGGTCTTTGCTAACGTACCGGTGGAGATTCCCTTTGACGGACGGCTGGTCCTGCGGGGCGAGGCAGTCATCACATACAGCCAGTTTGAGAGAATCAACGCGTCCATTCCAGATGCGGAGGCGAAATACAAAAATCCGAGGAACCTCTGCAGCGGCTCCGTCAGGCAGCTGAACAATGAGATTACTGCCAAGAGAAACGTCAATTTCTTCGCGTTCAGTTTGGTAGAAGCGGGAAACATCGACTTTGAAAACAGCAGAGAGAAGCAGATGCTATGGCTGCAGAGCCAGGGGTTTGATATCGTAGAGTTCAGAACCGTCACCGCTGATAACGTTATCGAGGCGGTGGAATACTTCGAAAAAGCCATCGAAAATAACGATGTGCCGTCTGACGGGCTGGTGCTGACCTTTGACGATATTCTGTACAGTCAGAGTCTGGGAAGTACGGCAAAATTCCCACGGGATTCCATCGCCTTCAAATGGCGGGATCAATTGGCGGAGACGATTCTGAAAGAGATGGAGTGGAGCGCTTCCAGAACAGGTCTGATCAATCCTGTGGCCATCTTTGATCCGGTGGAGCTGGAAGGGACGACGGTCAGCCGCGCTTCGGTGCACAATATCAGCGTCATGCGGGATCTGAAGCTGGGCCTGGGGGATCGCATCACAGTCTACAAAGCCAATATGATCATTCCGCAGATTGCAGAAAACCTGACTGCAAGTAACAGCATCCATGTGCCGGACAGTTGTCCAGTCTGTCAGCACAAGGCGGAGATTAGAAATGATAACGGTGTGGAGACACTTTTCTGCACCAATCCGGAATGTCTGGCGAAGCAGATCAAGAGCTTTACCCTGTTCGTGTCGAGAGACGCGATGAACATCGACGGCCTTTCTGAGGCCACCATCGAGAAACTGATTGCCAAAGGGCTGATTAAGGAACTGGCCGACGTCTTTCATGTAGAACGCTTCCAGGAAGAGATAACGGAGATGGAAGGATTTGGTGAAAAGTCCTTCGAGAATTTGAAAGCTTCTGTGGAGAAAGCGAAGGACACTACGCCGGAACGGCTGTTATACGCGCTGGGTATTCCAGGAATCGGCGTGGCAAACGCTCGTCTGATTGCAAGAGCCTGCCACAGAAAGTGGGAGAAGATTGTCACCTTAACCCAGGAA
Organism: Emergencia timonensis; assembly: GCF_900086585.1. GTDB lineage: Bacteria > Bacillota > Clostridia > Peptostreptococcales > Anaerovoracaceae > Senimuribacter > Senimuribacter timonensis. Next base: position 18,518 of record NZ_FLKM01000004.1, on the reverse strand, counting down.
GAACTGGTTGACATCGACGGCATCGGTGATATCATGGCAAGCGCCTTTGTCGCCTACTTTGGCAATCCGTCGAAAAAGAAGATCGTAGACGACATCGTCAAAGTAGTCCGTCTGGACGAGACGGAGGAAGAGACTGCGGACTTCCTAGACGGCATCACCTTTGTCATTACGGGTTCCCTCAATCATTATGAGAACAGGGATGCGCTCAAAGCAGAAATTGAAAAGGCTGGAGGAAAAGTGTCCGGCTCCGTCAGCACAAAGACAGGATATCTGATCAACAACGATCTGCAGTCCGGTACGGGAAAGAACAAAAAAGCAAAAGAATTGAACATTCCAATTATAGATGAAGAAACCATAAAGAGATGGCTGGAAACGGGAGAGATAGAAAATGCTTAAAGTAGGAAAACTCGACAGTAACATGCTGCAGAAGATTGTCATCGACAAAATCAAATACAAGAGGCCGGAAGTCAAAACGAGGGCCGGTATCGGTGAAGACTGTGCGGTCATCGACTACGGCAAATATGAGTGTGTGGTCTCCACCGACCCGATTACGGCGGCGATCAATGATATCGGCAGACTGGCAATCCACATTTCCTGCAACGATATTGCCAGCAATGGCATAGAACCTCTTGGCATCACTTTGACGGTGATGCTTCCAGAGGGGACGACAGAAGAGGACATTTCTATGATTATGGCGCAGGCGGGAGCGGCTGCAGAAAAAGTTGGCGTCGAGATTATCGGCGGCCATACCGAAATAACAGCGGCGGTGAATCAGCCCGTCATCGTCTCCACGGCCATCGGCAGAGGTCTGGCAGGGGACTCTCAGAGCGCCCATAACATGAAGCCAGGGGATTACATCCTAATGACCAAGACGGCGGGCTTGGAGGGGACAGGGATCATCGCCTCTGATTTTGAAGAGGAGCTTTCGGGAGTGCTGACCGATGAAGAACTGGTGAGCGCCAAAGCATTGCTCGATCAGGTCAGTGTTGTGAAGGAAGGCCTCATTGCCGGCGAGATCGGCACTTCCGGCATGCACGATGTAACAGAAGGCGGTATCCTGGGCGCGGTCTGGGAGATGTGCCACATTGCAGGGCTGGGCTGCCAGGTGTGGAAAGAGCAGGTGGCGGCAGATCCCGTAACGATCAAAATCGCAGAGCACTTTGACATCAACTGGCTGAGATTGATTTCCAGCGGCTGCATGCTCATCGTTGCGCCAGAGGCAAAAACAGAACGGCTGATGGCGGCAATTCAGAAGGGCGGTATCGAAGTGAGCTGTATCGGACAGGTCTGCGAGAAAGAGAAGGGACTGTACCTGGTCGATGGAGATCGGCAGATTGAGATTGCCCCGCCGGAAGCGGATGAGCTATATAAGGTGGTGAAATAACATGTACGAATTGGTTCAGGTTGGAGAAAAGACCTATTACATAGAATGTCCTGCGAAGATGGGACTTTACAGGATCAACGAGTCGGAGGTCTGTCTCATCGACAGCGGCAACGACAAGGATGCGGGAAAGAAAGCGCTGAAAGCGATCGAGGGGCAGGGCTGGAAATTGTCCATGATCATCAATACGCACTTTCATGCGGATCACATCGGCGGAAACCAGTTGCTGCAGCAGAGGACGGGCTGCAAGATTTACGGTGCAGGCAGCGACCTCGCCTTTATCAAAAGACCGCTGCTGGAACCGGCATTTCTCTTCGGCGCTTATCCGCCAAAGGAACTGCAGAATAAATTTTTGATGGCAAAGGAATGTCAGGCGCTGGAGCTGACGGAGGAGGTGCTGCCACAGGGTCTATCGGTCATAAGCCTGCCAGGCCATTCTGACGGACAGTTCGGCATCCGCACTGACGACGACGTTGTCTTTCTGGCAGACTGCCTGATGGGGCAGGAGACTCTGGACAAGTATCGAATCTCCCACATCTTTGACGTAGGAAGCTATCTTGCGACCTTGGAGATGGTAAAGGGATTGTCGGCTGCTCTGTTCATCCCTTCTCACGCCGCTCCATGTGAGGATATCGTTCCTCTGGCAGAGGCTAATATCAAAAATACATTGGACACCATGAATGACGTAGAGGCACTCTGCGGCGGGGACGGTCTGGCCTTTGACGATCTGATGGCGGCGCTCTTCGAGAAATATGATTTGGCCTTTAACCTGGGCCAATACTGTCTCAACGGCTGCACCATCAAAACTATGCTGGCAAAGCTCCACGAGGAGGGCAGGATTATCATTGCTGAAGAGGAGATGCGCATCAGGTGGCGCAGAAACTGAAATTTACAATAATTTGCGACTGATTTTTATAAAATATAAATTAGTCGATTTTACGTAGCGTGGCATAGGAATGGGGTAACATTTGAAAAGCAAAAAACACGATCACACCGAAGCCTTATGATTTCGGAAAAATAGCAAGTCCTCTGGATGCGTATTATGACCTCAAAAAAAGACATTAGCGCCTATACAAATTGAAATATCTAAGGAAATAAATCAGCGCGCCTTCATATTTCAAAAAGCGGCCGCTGATGGCACAAAACGGCGCCCGCACCCATGTTTCCGCCTTCATTTTTGATTTTTACGGATTTACCGGCACCACTCCCTTTGCAGATTCCTGGTTTCTGATCCAAAATCTTCTATACAGTACAGTAAATTACAATTTTTTTTTCGAAATCGGCCCTCAAAAAGGGCAAACCGCTTCGAAACTATGCGAATTCTGCTCCTGCGAGTCAAGTCCAAATTTGTGTGTAAATTAATATCGGTATATGCAGGCGGCATTTGCCGCCTGCGAAGTTAACAACACTACAGCTTATCGGGCTGTAAGCTTCTTCATTTCATAATACTCCGTCATATCAAAGAGCTTCTGCGATGATGACCAGTCATTGTGGTCGTCAAGCAGGACGGCGCCTATCAGCCTGAGGGCAGACTCACGATTCGGGAAGATCCCGATGACCTTCTCCCTCCTGCGTATCTCCCGGTTCTCCCTCTCGATGATGTTGCCCGTCCTCAGTGAAACCCTGTATTTGCTGGGGAGGTTCATCACCGCCATCGCGTCCTCGAAGCCCTCGCTCAGCAGCTCCACTGCCTTTCCTGCCACATCCGCATAATCTGCAATGATCGAGTCCCTCTTCCCGCGTGCCATCTTTATGCTGGGTGCGGTGAACATCTCGCGCAGCTCGCTTGACAGGCCCTGCTGGTATTTCTTTGGCGTGGCGTCCATCAGGCTGCGTAGGAAATGGACCTGGCACCTCTGCCACGTGCTCCCCTCGAAGCTTTCCCCGGCAGCCTTCCGCAGCCCCTTGTGCGCATCGGAGACCACCATGTCCACCCCCGACAGGCCCCTGTCCTTCAGCCCTGTGAAGAAGTCCCTCCATGTCCCTTCCGTCTCCGCCCCGCATACGTCAAATCCCAGGACCTCCTTGCGGCCGCCCGGATTGATCCCCACTGCGATGAGCACCGCCTTGGAAACGATGCGCTGTTCCTCCCGCACCTTTATGTAGATTGCATCCGCCATGACGAACGGGCAGCTGGTGCCAAGGGGCCTGTCACGGAATTTCTTCACTGGCCCGTCAAGCTCCCGGCACATTTCCGAGACGGCTGATTTTGAGAAGGATTCGCCGCACAGCTGCTGGGTTATCTTCTGCACGTTGCGCGTCGAGACACCCTGGACCACCATCTCCATCATGGAAAGGATCAGGCCCTGCTCATTCCGCTTGTACTGGTCAAAAAGGACCGTTTTGAAGGGGAGGTCCCTGTGCCTGGGCACTTCCAGCTGGATCTTCCCGATCCTTGTCGTAAGGCTTCGTATACGGCTCCCGTTCCTGTAATCACTGCGTCCGTCGCTGCGTTCATAGCGCTCAGCGCCCAGCTGCTGCCTTGATTCGGCCAGCAGGGTCTGGTTCAGGATTTCCTCCATGATTTTTGCAAAGGCCTCTTCCTTCGAATCTTTAAAAAGCCCTACCAAAAAATCGTATTCTAGTGTAAAATTAATCTGAGCCATATCTATTACCTCCGGTTTTGTTTTTGTCGTTATTAACATTTTAACCGATTTAATAGATATGTGCTCTATTTTTTTAATTTACACCATTATACAGACTCTATCCTCCTGCGCGCAAGCAAGAAGTCGAAATTTAAAAATGAAGGCGGATTGGTTTACAATAATCCAAAAATGTGCAAGTAAAACGAAAAATAACGAAAATGAAAGCGGATTTGCTCATTGGCTTGCCCTGCTATATACGGGAGAGGGGTATGCACCAGGCTGTCTTTACATTACAGTTAGGTTTTTTGATGCTTTGCCAAATGTTTCGCGTAACGCAACAGCGCGTGGAAGGCCATTCTGCCGGGAAACGGCCGGAATTGCTTACAAAATCTATAAATGCACTGCTTCTGGTTATTTTTACGGACTGGGGACGGCCTTTGAAATAGAGAAATTAGTACGAAAAGTAACCGAATCCTGATATACCCCCTGGTGAATTCTTCTGACGGCAGTCCGGTTACGCAGGGATGCGCGGATATACCAAAAAAGCGTAAGGTTATTGTAACTATTATAACCAGATGTCACCCAGAACAATTTTTTTTTCACTAACTTGAGACAGTATCATTTTTGAAGCAGACGAAAATAATTCTCATGAAACATTTCTTGACATAGCCTCGCAAAAACAATATAATAATATGTATGACAAATTAAATATTGCCCTTTAATAGCTTCGCCTGGTATGGTTTGGGTCCTGCGCAATGAGATGCCGTGAACCTTGTCAGGTCCGGAAGGAAGCAGCAATAAGCGGAAGTTCTTATGTGCCGCAGATCAGCCTTCTCCAACACCTGCGGAGCTATTAAAGGGCAATTTTGTATTACATAGGAAAATAGGCGTCTTGAGTCTTATTAGAAAGATATGTGCACCTTGAGACATTCGCACTTAGTCCGAACTCGGACCAATTGCAAATCGTCTCTGAACATAGACGCATCATAAAGGAACAGCTTTTTAAGGGAGGAATGCCAGTGTACACTGCGTTATATAGAGCCCAGAGGCCGGAGATTTTTTCCGAAGTTATCGGGCAGGACCATATCGTAAGAATCTTAAAGAATCAAATAGCTACGGATTCAGTCAGTCACGCTTATCTGTTCTGCGGGACTAGAGGAACGGGCAAGACGACGACAGCGAGAATTCTGGCGAAGGCAGTCAACTGTCTGGATGATGAGGACAGGCCTTGCGGACACTGTGCAAACTGTATCGCTATCAAAGAAGGTACCTTCATGGACGTGGTGGAGATCGACGCGGCATCCAACAACGGCGTGGACAATATCAGGGAACTGAGGGAAAGTGTCAAATACCCCCCTGCTGTGGGCAGAAAGAAAGTATATATCATAGATGAAGTCCATATGCTGTCTACAGGTGCGTTCAATGCGCTGCTGAAGACCTTGGAGGAACCGCCGGAGAATGTCATGTTCATTTTGGCGACAACCGACCCTCAGAAGCTGCCGCAGACGATTCTGTCAAGATGTATGCGCCTCGACTTTAAACGCGTGCCGGAGAAAGTCCTGATCGACCATATGAGCCGCATTTGCAGCGAAAAAGGAGTGCAGGTTACTGACAGCGCACTGCGTTTGCTGGCCGCCAATGCCGACGGCTCTGTCAGAGATGGACTGAGTATTTTGGATCAGTGCCTGGCCGGCGGAGAGAAAGAACTTGACCGAGATACAGTCTTGGAGTTTCTAGGTACAGTATCTGAAGAATTTTTTCTGGATTTGACGGATAGAGTTTCTCTTCACGATGTAGCCGGTGCTTTGGTTCTTCTGGACGAAGCGCTGCAGGAAGGCAAAGACGTCAAGCAGCTGATGAAGGACTGGATGAGCCATTATAGAAGTCTGCTCATCACCAAGTATATCAAAAACGCTGAGGACATGCTGAACATGTCTAGCGAAAACATAGAAAAACTGCGGAATCAGAGTAATCAGGTATCCCTGGATGAGATCAATCACGGCATTGTTACCCTTTCAAGAACCATCAACGACGCCAGGTATTCGACTCAGCCGAGAATTTTGCTAGAGCTGGCCATCGTGACCATCGCTTCGGGGATTTCGGCCGAAGCGCAGGCGGCACCGAGGATGACACAGACGCAGGGGAGACCACAGGTGACGGCCAGACCCAAAAAGGCGACGGCTGCAAAACCAGCGGCGGAGCCCACAGGACAGACAGGACCGGCAGGAGCGGAGAGAGCCCCACAGCAGTCAGAGGCGAAGGACTTTGATGGAAACGAGTATGATCTTGAGGAAGTTTGGGCAAGAATCTTTGCAGAAGGAGAAGGGCTCAAGGGCAGCTTCAACCTGATTAGGACGGGAACCACTCTTGCGGCTATCAACGGTGAGGAGTTCAAAATCATCGCGCAGAACGAGTTTACGAAGCAATATGTAGAAGCGAATCAGATGCATATCTGTGATTTGATGGAGAAGATCGTAGGCAGAAGACTGAAGCTGGTCTGCAGGACGGAGAATCAGAGAGAAGATTCGTCTCCGGATCAGGATGTGCTGAATCTGGCGCAAGAGGTCAGTGCAAAATTGGGCCTCGATGTAAAGGTTGAATGAAAATACTGATATATTATAAATAGGAGGAAATAATTATGGGAAAAGGTATGAGAGCTGGCAAGAAGCCAAAGACAGGCGGAGGCGGCGCAGGAAATATGCAGAAGCAGCTGCAGCAGATGCAGGCGATGCAGCGTCAGATGGAAGCGGCGCAGGCTGAGATTGAAGAAAAAGAAATTACCACGACTTCCGGCGGCGGCGCTGTCAGCGTAACTGTAAATGGTAAAAAAGAGATTACTGATCTGACTATCGATAAAGAAGTGGTAGATCCTGATGATGTAGAGATGCTGCAGGACTTAATTGTTGCTGCCGTGAATGAAGGCATGAGACAGATGGAAGAGCTTTCAAATGAAGAGATGGGCAAAATCACGGGAGGACTGAATATTCCAGGACTAGTATAATGAGACAGTATCCGAGACCTTTAGGAAAATTGATCAATGAACTGTCCAAGCTTCCAGGTGTCGGCGGAAAGACGGCCCAGAGGCTGGCTTTTCATATTCTCTCTATGGAAGATAAGGAAGCGGAGGCCTTGGCCCACTCCATCTTAGAAGCAAAACAGACGATGCGGTACTGTTCTGTCTGTGGAAATTTGACGGATCAGGACCCGTGCAGTATCTGTGAGGATAAAACACGCAGGCAGGATGTGATCTGCGTGGTGGAAAGCCCAAGAGATGTCATGGCTATGGAGCGGATTAAGGAATTCGACGGCCTTTATCACGTCCTTCACGGGGCGATTTCACCTATGGACGGAGTGGGCCCGGAAGATATCAATCTGAAGCAGCTTATCGTCAGACTGCAGGATAGTGATGTGAAAGAAATCATATTAGCGACAAATCCTAATATTGAAGGCGAGGCCACGGCCATGTATATCGCCAGGCTGATAAAACCTTCTGGCATCAAAGTCAGTCGAATTGCCAACGGGATTCCTGTGGGCGGCGATCTGGAATACGCCGACGAAGTCACCTTGCTCAAGGCTATGGAAGGAAGAAGAGAGCTGTAGCGTACAGCCCTCCAAAGTTTGTATCGTTTCGTTGTGCACGCTTTTTATCCGACCGATAATCCTTTTTCTTTTGCAATTTGCATCAAATATGAATATTTGGCCTTTACTGCCAATAGATTGTATGAAGCGTAGTCTATGGCGGTGAAGTCGGTCATCTCATTGAAAAGATTAACAGCCTGCTCCAGCTCAGAGCGGGCATTTTTTATTGAGGTAACGATTAATTCTTCATCAGGTTTCAAATTATCACATCCTTCAAAGTTATTTAATTCTATTTTATTCCACTTTGGCATATTTTATACAAGGTACCAATTATTTTAGAAGCAGCGTCGGCTGTTTTCACAGGAGGAGATGTAATATGGGAACGGAAATGGGAGTTTTTTTGACCTTTGGCGGTGCACTGATTTTGATATTTTTATTGGGAAAAGCTTTGCTGGTGCCCCTGAAAGTCATCCTGCGCCTTCTGCTCAACAGTGTATTAGGTGCAGTTTTAATCATTGTAATAAATTTCATTGGCATGAATATCGGGGTCATGATACCGATTAACGTGGTGAATTCACTGACCGTAGGTATTTTAGGGGTGCCGGGTGTCATCATGCTTTTGCTTTTGTGCAATTGATGTATAAGCTGTGTATAAAAATGTATATTGTATTATTTGAAATACAATATTGACATTGATGCGATATTGTATTAAAGTGTTTCCATTGTTTGCTTTTTTGTACATATAGAGAAAATTGGAGGAAACACTGTGACTAAAAAAAGAATGAGAACAATGGATGGAAATACGGCTGCAGCGGAGGTATCCTATGCCTTTACCGATGTGGCGGCAATCTATCCGATTACACCGTCCTCGACGATGGCTGAAGTCGTTGACGAAATGGCGGCATATGGAAAGAAGAACATATTTGGACAGACCGTCAGGGTCGCTGAAATGCAATCTGAGGCCGGCGCTGCCGGTACGGTGCACGGCTCCCTATCTTCAGGCGCGCTGACGACTACATATACAGCATCCCAAGGGCTGCTGCTGATGATTCCCAACATGTACAAGATTGCTGGAGAAATGCTTCCGGCCGTTTTTCATGTTGCGGCCAGGACCGTATCCAGCCATGCCCTCTGTATCTTTGGAGATCACTCGGACGTTATGGCAGCCCGGCAGACAGGCTTTGCTATGCTGGCCTCAAGCTCCGTGCAGGAAGCCATGGATTTAGGTGCGGTGGCGCATCTGGCTGCAATCAAAAGCAGTCTTCCTTTCCTGCATTTTTTTGACGGCTTCAGGACCTCGCATGAAGTACAGAAAATCGAAGCCCTGGCATATGATGACCTGAAAGAATTGATCGACCAGGACGCTGTGACAAAGTTCAGGGAGAGAGCCCTCAACCCTGCACATCCTGTCATCAGAGGCACCGCGCAGAACCCGGATATCTTTTTCCAGGCCAGAGAGAGCGCTAACAAATACTACGATGCATTGCCGGAAATTGTAGTAGAATACATGGACAAGATCGGCCAGCTGACAGGCAGGTCTTACAAACCTTTTGACTATGTGGGCGCGGCCGATGCAGAACATATCATTGTGGCCATGGGTTCAGCCTGTGATACCATCGAGGAGTCGGTGAATCAGCTGGCAGCAGAAGGCAGAAAGATCGGCCTGATCAAAGTCAGATTGTACAGACCTTTTGTAAAGAACTATTTTATGGAGGTACTGCCTGAGACGGTAAAGAAAATTGCTGTTCTGGACAGGACGAAAGAGCCTGGTGCCATGGGTGAACCTCTCTACCAAGATGTCAAAACGATGCTGTACGATGAAAAGGATCGAATAGAAGTTTATGGCGGCAGATATGGACTCGGCTCAAAAGATGTGACACCTGGCATGGTAGAAGCCGTCTACGCTAATCTCTGTCAGCCATGTCCGAAGGACCACTTCACAATAGGAATTGAAGACGATGTGACCGGACTTTCCCTTCCTTACGACGCTGATCTTTCCAGAGAACCTGCGGGCACCATCAAGTGCAAGTTCTGGGGACTGGGATCTGACGGCACTGTAGGCGCTAACAAGACGGCAATCAAAATTATCGGCGATCAGACTGACCTGTACGCCCAGGGATATTTTGCCTACGATTCTAAGAAATCGGGCGGGGTGACGATTTCGCACTTGAGATTTGGAACCAGCCCGATACAGTCAGCTTACTCTATTAACCAGGCGGATTTTGTGGCCTGTCATAATCAGGCTTATCTGGGGCAGTACGATATGCTGAAGGATTTAAAAAAGGGCGGAACATTTTTGCTCAACAGCCTGCATGGGCCAGAGGAAATGGAAGAAAAACTGCCGGCCAAGGTGAAAAGGGATCTCGCTGAGAAGGAAATCAGCTTCTATACCATAGATGCGGGAAAAATTGCGCAGGAAATCGGTCTGGGCAGCAGAATCAATATGGTTATGCAGGCCGCTTTTTTCAAGCTGACAGAAGTCATTCCCGTGGAGGACGCGATACGGTATCTAAAAGAAGGTATCGAGAAGACTTACAGTAAGAAGGGACAGCGGGTCATCGAGATGAACTGTAAGGCTGTAGATCGGGGCATCAACGCCATTCAGAAGGTAGCAGTTCCAGCCTCATGGCTTGATGCGAAAGATGCGGCAGGAGAGAACCAGAAGCTGCCGAAATTTATCGAGGAAATTTTAGTGCCCATGAGTCGTCAGGAGGGCGACAGTCTGCCTGTAAGCAAATTTGTGGACAGAGCCGACGGCGCGTTTCCTCTGGGAACCAGCAGATACGAAAAGCGCGGTGTCGCCGCGTATCTGCCGCGGTGGGATCGGACAAAATGTATACAGTGCAACCAGTGTTCTTTCGTATGCCCTCACGCGGCAATCCGTCCGGTACTGCTCAGCGATAAGGAGAAAGACGCCGCACCGACAGCTTTTGAGACGATTGAAGCGAAAGGGGCCGGTCTTGCAGGTCTGCATTACAGAATGCAGCTTTCTGCTCTCGACTGCATGGGTTGTGGAAACTGTGCGGATATCTGTCCGGCAAAAGATAAGGCGCTGAAGATGGTGACTTTTGACGAGGAAGTCAAGGAAGCCTCTAACTGGGAATATGCTACGACTGTGCGTAAAAAACAGCTGTCCATTGAGCAGAAGTCGGTCAAAGGCAGTCAATTCTCCATGCCATACTTTGAGTTTTCCGGCGCCTGTGCAGGCTGTGGTGAAACGCCGTATCTCAAGGTCATCACGCAGCTCTTCGGAGACCGCATGATGATCGCCAATGCCACAGGATGTTCTTCCATCTGGGGTGCATCTGCGCCGTCGATGCCGTATTGCAAGGATGAAAAGGGCAGAGGACCGGCTTGGGCAAATTCTCTCTTTGAGGATAATGCGGAATTCGGCTACGGCATGGTTCTCGCAACAAAGCAGATGAGGGAGAAAATTGAACAGAATATGAAGCGCTTGCTGGAGCTGGATATCGACGATACGTTGAGGAAGGCCTTAAACGACTGGCTGGAATATAAGGACAACGGTGAAGAGTCCAGAAGAGTCAGCGACAAAGTGATTGAAGCAGTAGAGCATCTTCAGAGCAAGGACCCTGTCATCGTGCAGCTTTGTGACAGAATCGTGCAGGATCAAGACTATCTAGTTAAAAAATCCATCTGGGCAGTAGGCGGCGACGGCTGGGCTTATGACATCGGTTATGGCGGACTGGACCACGTTCTGGCATCTGGGGAAAATATCAACGTCCTGGTATTCGATACGGAGGTTTACTCTAACACCGGCGGTCAGGCTTCGAAGGCGACGCCGGCCGCTGCGATTGCCAAGTTTGCCGCTTCTGGTAAGAAGATTAAGAAAAAAGATCTGGGCATGATGGCCATGTCTTACGGTTACGTCTACGTCGCCCAGGTAGGCATGGGCGCTGACAAGAACCAGTTTATGAAAGCCATTGCAGAAGCCGAAAGCTATGAGGGACCGTCGCTGATTATCGCTTATGCGCCTTGCATCAACCACGGTATCAAAGAAGGGATGGGCAAATCGCAGAAAAATATCAAAGACGCAGTGGAAGCTGGATACTGGCACTTGTACAGGTTTCATCCTGAGCTGAAGAAGCGAGGGGAGAATCCGTTTATACTTGATTCTAAGGCGCCGACAAAGTCATTCCGAGAGTTTATCATGGGGCAGAACAGATATGCCTCCTTGGCCAAGGAATTCCCGCAAATCGCCGATAAACTATTTGACATGACAGAAGAGGATGCGAAGGAAAAATACGAAGGGTACCGAAAGCTGGCAGAGAAGTAAAAGACTTATCATACTATTCTGTCCAGCAGGTGAGCTATTGACTCCCGAAGACAGATGCTTGAATTCAAATAACGAGGGCGCAAGCCGTGACTGAGAAATCAGTCGCGGCTTGCGCCCTTTGTTGTACTTTCGATTCAAGTGAATGATGCAGCGTTTATGAGAACCATTCTAGTTTGAAGAAGGAATCAATCTGTCCTGCCAATACCAACAGCATGATTGGCGGTACAATCCATTTGATACAGAAACGGAAGTAGTTCTTCATTTTAAAGCCGTGTCTGTCCATTGCAATTTCATCATCGGTATATCCTGGACGTAACCAGCCGAAGATGATTGCCATGAGCAGTGCACCCAGCGGCATCAAAATCCCTTCTGACACCAGATCGAAGGCGTCCAGCCAAGTATCCTGTTTGAAAAACTGTGGGAATCCGTTGGAACCCAATCCGTCAAGGGAAATCAAAATCGCTTCGACTGCGACAATTGCGCCCATGCCAAGGGTGACCAGATTTCTGTTAGGTCTTTTGCCTTTTTCAATCTGCTTGTCCATGACCACTGAGCCGACTGCCTCCAGCAGGGCGATGGACGATGTAATGGCTGCGATAAATACCAGGAAGTAGAGCAGGAATCCGAAGATTGGACCAGCTGAACCCATAGCCTGGAATACAGTCTGCAATGTTACGAAAAGCAATCCAGGCCCCTGTCCAGGATCAAGACCGGAAGCGAAAACTGCCGGCATGATGGCCAAACCTGCCATAATTGCGATAATCGTATCTGCGATTGGAATCAGAAGTGCGTTCTGCTCCAAGTTTTCACTTTTCTTCATATAGGAACCGTAAGTAACGGTGATGCCCATACCGAGGGATAAAGAGAAGAACATCTGTCCGCCGGCTGATGCCAGAACGTTGATCCAACCGCTTCCTTTGAATACCTCGAAGTTTGGTTTGAACATGAAGGAAAGGCCTTCAGAAGCACCCTCTAGGGTAACGCTTCTCACAATTACGATAACCAGCAACACGAATAAAGCGGGCATGGCGATAGTAGAAAATCGTTCAATGCCTTCTGACACGCCGCCCCTTACGATTAATACAGTGAGCAGGACAAAAATTACAGTAAAGATAGCTGTCTGTAATTGGTCGCCGTAGAAGGCTGAGAAAAATTCGCCGCTATCCGCATCTCCCACGCCCCAGCCGGCATGGAACAGATCGCCCAGGTTGGCGATAGCGTATTTGATACAATAGCCGCCCAGCATTGTATAGAATCCTAAAATGAGCAGCGGTGAAATCCAGCCGAACCAGCCGACAAAACCGAATTTCTTGTCGATGGATTCGTAAGCGCCGACGACGCCTTTGCCGGATTTACGTCCCAATGATAATTCTGCCAAACAGATGATGACACCGACAAGCACTACCAAGATGATGTAGATCAGCAAGAATGCAAATCCACCGTTGATTCCCATCTTATATGGGAATCCCCACAAGTTACCAAGGCCAACAGCCGAGCCGACTGCGGCCATCAGAAAGCCGAAGCTGCTGCCCCATTGGCCTTTCTTATTGTGTTCCATTGAACTACCTCCTAAAATCAAATACCAAATCAATTATAATTTCGTAAGTATCATTATACATACAATGAAAAAAATTGTCAATGTATACATAAATTTGCGATTTGATTTTGTTTTCAAAAACAAAAAATGCATAATTATTGTTATGAGACTGTGGAGGCAAAACAAAAGCGGGATTCTGGGAATCCCGTTTTGAGAGCTTTTCCTATGTATTTTAGAACTTGTCAGTGAATGCGAAGAAGGAGTTGAGCTGTACAAAGAAGATGAAGATCATGAAAACAGGACCGATATATCTGAAGCAGACATCAACAAATCCTTTACTCTTGAACTTACCGCTGAGCTCGATTTCGTCTGCCAGATAATTACGTCTGGTCCAACCGAACATGATTGCCATCAGCAGTCCGCCCAGAGGCATCAGCAAGCCTTCTGCGAAGAGGTCAAATACGTCCAGCCAAACCTTGCCTGAGTCAGCTCCCAGTGTTGCAAGCAGTGGATTCCACATACCCGTTGAACCCAGTCCGTCTGCAGATACGATGGTTGATCCGACTAATGCGACAAAGCCCATGATCAGAGTCAGCATGGTTCTGTTGACCTTCTTGCCCTTCTTCTGCTGCGCATCCATCATAGCGGAGATGCCGCCTTCCATCATGCCGATGGAGGAAGACAGTGCTGCGAAGAATACTAGTGCATAGAAGATGAAGCCGAAAATCGGACCAGTGCTTCCCATGTTGTCAAATACTGCCTGTAAGGATACGAAGAGCAGTCCAGGGCCGCCGCCTGGCTCGATGCCGTAAGCGAATACTGCCGGCATTACTGCCATACCTGCTAATACTGCTACTACTGTATCTGCAACAGGGATGATGACTGCATTCTGCTCCATGTTGGAGTCTTTGCCCAGGTAAGAACCATAAGCGATGAGACAGCCTGATGCGAGGGAAAGTGAGAAGAACATCTGGCTTCCTGCTGCACCTAGAACTTTCAGCCAGCCTAGTCCTTTGAATACCTCGAAGTTCGGTTTGAACATAAATTCTAATCCAGCGCCTGCGCCCGGAAGGGTGCAGCTTCTAATAACGACGATGACCAGCATGATGAACAGTGCCGGCATAGCGATCTTGGAGAACTTCTCGATACCGCCGGATACACCGCCGATGACGATGAGTACGGTCAGAACCAGGAAGAATACGCCGAATAAGATTGCCGGCATACCGCTGCTGATAAATCCGCCAAAGAATGCGTTTGCATCAACGCGTCCGGTACCCCAGCTTGCGCCGAAGATGTCGCCTAAATTCGCGATCATGTATTTGATTACATAGCCGCCCATTGTGCAGTAGAAACAAATCAAGAAGAATGGTACGAGTGTCTCAAACCATCCGTTGATTGTAAAGCGTTTGTCGCAATCTCTGTATGCTTCGATTGCCGCTTTGCCAGTCTTACGACCTAAGGTAATCTCACCCAGAATGAGTGGATAACCGACAAAGACTGCTAAAATGAGATAAATAAGTAAAAATGCGAAGCCGCCGCTTGCGCCCATTTTGTATGGGAAACCCCATAAGTTGCCTAGGCCAACAGCTGAACCGATGGATGCCATCAGGAATCCAAAGGTACTGTTAAATTTGCCTTTGTTCTGTTCCATTGAACTACCTCCTAATAAGATTAAATAAATGCATCAAAAATAATAATTTATTTCTTACTGTATTATAATCCTTCTTAGAGATAAGTGTCAACATGTATACATTTAAAATACAAAATTATCAGATAATTACAAAAAGTGCACGGTTATTTGTTGTCTCTTCACAATTTATGCCGAGTTTGTTATTTATCTATCAAAAAGGACAACAACCTCGCATCCGCGAGGTCATCGTCCTTGATTGCATTTATTTAATCTTATTAGGTAAGATTTAAGGTTTAGAACCAGCCAAAAGCAAAGAAACTGTTCATCTGGCCAACTAGGATAAATACCAGGAATATTGGTGCAATCCATTTCAGACAGAAGTTGACGAATGCTTTTGACTTGTAACCGCTGCTGAGTCTGACTTCATCATCTATGTAGTTCGGATGAATCCACCCCAAGATGATGGTCATAATCAGACAGCCGCCTGGCATCATGAAGCCTTCTGCAAATAGATCAAAAGCATCTAACCAAGTACCGAGACCGAAAGGTTTTGGCAGAGGTCCTGCGCCCAGGGCGTCAATTGCAACGATGATAGAGCCGATCGTTGTAATTGCGATAATGGACCAGCTGATCTTTGCCCTGCTTGGTTTCTTTCCTTTGTCGATGGCTCGATCCATGAAGGCGGAAACCGCACCTTCTAACATACCGATAGAAGAAGTCAGTGCTGCAAAGAGTACCAGCAGGTAGAAAATCGTGCCGAAGATTGGACCAGCTGAACCCATGGAGTTAAACACCGTCTGCAGTGTTACAAAGAGCATTCCAGGTCCGGCGGCAGGTTCCATGCCAGCGGCAAAGGTTGCAGGAATGGTAGCCAGTGCTGCCAGCAATGCAACGGTAGTGTCCATAATTGGAACTAAAATCGCGTTCTTTTCCAGGTTTTCTTTCTTGTCTAAGTACGATCCGTAAACGATCATACAGGCAGATGCGAGGGATAAGGAGAAGAAAATCTGTCCTCCGGCGGAAGCCAGCACTGTGATCCAGCCGGTTCCTTTAAATACTTCAAAATTCGGCTTGAAGATGAATTCCAATCCTTCTGCTGCGCCAGGAAGGGTACAGCTTCTGATTACAGTAATAATTAACAGTATGGCCAGGCCAGGCATGGCGATTGTACAGAATTTTTCGATGCCGCCTGATACACCTCCCATTACGATGAGGACTGTAACGATGATGTAGATGGCTGTAAAGATCAACGCAGGAGCGCCGCTGCCGACGAAAGCGCCGAAGTACGTTCCACTGTCAGCTCCATTGACACCCCAGCCTGCGCCGAAGATGTCACCGATATTTGCTAACAAGTACTTCAGTACGTATCCGCCAAGGACACAGTAGAATGTCAGCAGGAAAAATGGTACGATTGTCGCAATCCAACCATTAAAGGTGAATCGTTTATCTAACTTTTCGTAAGAACCAATGGCCGCCTTCTGTCCTTTTCTGCCGATGGAGAACTCTCCCAGCATACAAGGATAGCCGATAAATATAGCCATTAACAGATATAAGATTAAGAAGGCGAAACCTCCGCCATTTCCCATCTTATATGGAAAACCCCACAAGTTGCCCAGACCGACAGCCGATCCTACAGCAGCCATCAAGAAACCAAAATTACTTTTAAATTGGCCCTTGTCATTACTTTTTTGCTTATCCATTGAGCTACCTCCCAAAAATGAAATAGGTTTAATAAATTGAAATATTGCATGGGTTGTAATAGCTATTATAATATTCAGAAAAATGATGGCAACACGAATTTAAGCTTTTAAGACCAAAGTACTATGATTACTTCCTATTAGGAACACTGTAAATACAAGGCTTTTCGGAGCCTACAAACCAGAAAAAATAATATTTGATCTATCACATTACGCAAAAAGCCGTCCGGCATGAAAAACGGGCGGTTTTTTTGCGTGGATAGACGGAAAGGAGGCACAAAAATAACTACAAAATTTTAGCGTTCAAATTTGTGCAACTTTAACGAAAAGGAGGATCGTAAATGGCCGATGAAAAATTGAATACGGGCCCTGCGGAGAATACTTCCCCGGAGGCTGCCGAGCCTATCACCACACCCGAACAGGCCACAGCGTCTGAGCCCCAGCAGGAACAGACCGGGCCTGCCATACCTGAGCCCGGCGATGTGGTTGTGTCCTTTGACAAAATCAATGAGCTTATGGCAGAAAAGAGACAGAACGCCCGCGCCGAAGTCGAAAAGGCGGAAACACCCGAAACGCCGGAGGCGGCAGCCCCCGGAGAAACACCGCAGCCCGCCAATACAGAGGAGCCGAAAAAGCCGCGCCGTGGCCGTCCGCCGAAAGCGGAAAAGGCCGCGACTGAAAATCAGAAAGCGGAGAAATCGGCTGGGGCCCGCAAGGGCCGCCCACCCAAGGCGGATAAGGCGGCCCTTGACAAGCTCAAACCGTCTAAACGAGACAAAGTGTCCCGAAGTGATGGAAAGGCTCCGGATGCCAAGGAGCCCATTAAGCCCGCACAAGATACGGCACCGAAGGAGACTGTTGCGGAACAGACAGCTCCCGAGCCGACTACACCGCCCCGCCCGGTTGAGGAAGGCAAGCTGGTTTATCTGAAACTTTCCGAGGTTCATCCGTTTCACACATTCCGTCCGCACCCCTTTAAGGTACGGGACGATGCGAAGATGCAGGAAATCGTTGCTTCTATCCGCGTAAACGGTGTAATGGTTCCCGGTCTTGCCCGCCCGGAGAAAGACGGAAACGGCTATGAAATTGTAGCGGGCCATCGCCGTACCCACGGCAGTGAACTGGCGGGGCTGGAGGAAATGCCCTTTATTGTCCGTGAAATGACCGACCACGAAGCGGTGCAGGCCATGAAGGACAGCAACAAGCAGCGTGACGGGATGCTCCCCAGTGAATTGGCCGCGCTGCTGGAACTTGAGGTTGAGGACATTAAGCATCAGGGCGGGCGGCTGAAAGGCGTTGCGGAAGGCGATGTTGGAAAACGCTCGGTTGAGATTGTGGGCGAGGCGCATGAGATGAACTATAAAAAGGTCATGCGCTACTTGCGGCTCAACTCTCTTGTGCCGGAGCTTCTGGATAAGGTAGACGATAAAAATATGGGCTTTATGCCTGCCGTGGAACTGTCCTACATCAAACCGAAAAATCAGAGGCTTATTGCCGTTTCCATTGACGGGGAGCAGGCTTCGCCCTCGCTGGCCCAAGCTAAACGGCTCCGGGAGCTGGATAAGGAAGGCAAGCTCAACGGCGATGTCATTGACGGCATCTTATCAGAACAGAAAAAGGAGGATCGAGGCGTGATTATTTCTACTGCGGAACTGGAAAAGTATTTTGGCAAGGAGGTCACTCCCGCTAAAATGAAAGAACAGATTATGTCCCTGCTGGATGACTGGAAAGAAAAACAGCCGCCGGAGCTGGCAAAAGCCCCGAAAAAGCAGGAACTTGACAAGTAACAACTTCGAGACACTTTGTCCCGAGGGC
>NZ_FLKM01000003.1 GCF_900086585.1 Emergencia timonensis | reverse complement strand
GAAAGCATCGAAAGAAACGGAGGAAACGTAAAAGAAAGCGTAACCTCCGTTTTTTTGCGCCATGTTGCGGGTTGCGCGTTTTGGCAAGCAATTCGGGTGTGGCCACACTCCGAAATTTTTGCAGGGCGCAGGGCCCGCAAAAATGCTTGTTGGGGAGCTCCCCAAACCCGCTGTACTTCGGGACAAATTGTCCCAAAGTCCCGGTGCGCTGCACCGTAGTCTGCGGCCCGTCACTATCGTTCCTGGGCCTTATTTTCACGCTCGTCTGTTATGCCGAGCAGATGATCAATGTTCGCTTTTATTGCTACGGCCTCCCGCATTTGCCGCTGGGCCTCCCGGTATTCTGCATAAAGCTCTTTCTTTTGTCCCGCCAGCTTACGGCGGGATTTTTTTAGTGCTTCAATCTTGGGGAGCTTTGCGCCGTTCAGTATAGTGTTCATGGTATCCTTTGCCGCCCGGTAAGTGGCAAGCTCCGCTTCATGCTGGGCCAGATACTTTTTACTGTACCGCGCAGCCTTGTACCCATCGAACACCGGGCGGGTCTTGGCATAGTCCACCGTGGCAGCCATCAGCTCCGAGGTTTTGGAAAGAGCCTCCTCCGTTGTGCGGAGTTCGTCAGACAGCTTGTGAAAGTGATCCACCGCAGCCTCGGTACGGGCCGTCAGCGCCGCATAGTCGGTCAGATGATGCTCCTGCAAATACTGGAGCGCGGCAGCCATCTGTTTTAGGTTGTAGACCTTTGCCCATCGTTCATAGGCCGGGCCCTTGCCCTGGGCCATACGCTCTTGAATGTCGATGATGAGATTAACTCGCCGTGGCGGAACCGTGGGCTCCTCGGGTAGCTCGGGGAGCGGACGTTCCCCGGCAATTACCGCCTTGATGTCCTCCGGGTCAAATACAGCTCCCAGTGTAGAAGCCCGGAGCCGGGTCGGTTTTTCCTGTCCGGGCGCGAGGAATGAGATGACACCGCCGCGCCCCTGTTTTACAGCAAAGCCGGACTCCTCCATGAGACGAAGAAAGTCGGCAAAGTCCGTGGGCTTTTTCTCCAAAGCGGCGAGAATAGCCAACCGTACCCGCTGCTTGGCAGAGGGCGGCTTTTCTCCGATCCACTGGCCATAGTGGAGAAAACGACCCTTGCTGTGCTGGCGCGGATTTTGAATGACAGACAATTCATGTTCGATGCACACGCGGTCAGAGAGCCGCCGCAGGGCAAAGGACGAACCAATAAAATTATGAAATTTCCGGGAGCGGTCAAAGGCCGTTGCATTGAAATAAATATGATTGTGGATATGGGCCTTATCGGTATGCGTACAGACAAAGAATTGATGCTTTCCCTTTGTCCAGCGCATCGCCGTTTCATAACCGATACGGTTTGCTTCTTCCGCCGTAACCTCCCCGGGCAGAAACGCCTGCCGGATCTGAAAGAACAGTGCCCCGCGAGATACGGCCCGTCCTGTCTCTGCAAGGTATTGACTTTTTACCAGAAGAAACTCGGCGGGAGCCGTGTTCGGATCGCAGAGATAGGAAGATACGGCTCCCAGCTTTTCCGGGTTCAGGCCATAGGTGAAACGATCCTCCA
>NZ_FLKM01000002.1 GCF_900086585.1 Emergencia timonensis | reverse complement strand
GCGCGGTGTCCTACTTGCAGATTATGGCATCGGAGCTTTCGGATAAGCTGCTGGCGGAAATCTTGGAGCTGGATGCGGAAATGACCGTGACCATGCACATTCAGACCGTGGATCAGCTCAAGGCAATTAAGACCATCAAGGGGAAAATCTCGGACATCGGAAAAATGAAAGTGGAGGAACAGAGAAAGGCTGTGCGCTCCGGCTATGACCCGGATATTCTTCCCCCTGACCTGATTACATTCAGCAAGGACGCAGCGGAACTTCTGGCTGATTTGCAATCCCGCAATGAGCGAATGTTTCTGCTGACCTTTACGGTGGTAAACCTTGCTCCTAACCGCCAGCGGCTGGAAAACGATGTGTTTACCGTGGGCGGTATCGCGCAGAAATACAACTGCGCTCTGCGCCGTCTGGACTGGCAACAGGAACAGGGCTTTGTTTCCTCGTTGGCCCTTGGTTACAACGAGGTAGAAATCCAGCGCGGTATGACCACCAGCTCCACAGCCATCTTTATTCCTTTTATGACAAGGGAGCTCCGCATGGCTGGGCAGGCCCTCTACTATGGCATGAACGCACTTTCTCACAATGTCATCATGGCTGACCGCAAAAAGCTGAAATCGGCAAACGGGATGTATTTGGGCTCTACGGGCTCCGGCAAGAGCTTTGCCGCAAAGCGCGAGCTCTTGAATGTGTTTCTCACCATTCCGCAGGATCGGATCATCGTGGTTGACCCGATGGGCGAATACGCTCCACTGGTGCGAAGGCTGGGCGGCCAGGTGATCGAGATTGCCCCGGACAGCCCGCACCATCTCAATCCGATGGATGTGGAGCTCAATATGGCCGCCGGAGAAAGCCCGCTTTCCATGAAGGCGGATTTTC
>NZ_FLKM01000001.1 GCF_900086585.1 Emergencia timonensis | reverse complement strand
GCGCGGTGTCCTACTTGCAGATTATGGCATCGGAGCTTTCGGATAAGCTGCTGGCGGAAATCTTGGAGCTGGATGCGGAAATGACCGTGACCATGCACATTCAGACCGTGGATCAGCTCAAGGCAATCAAGACCATCAAGGGGAAAATCTCGGACATTGGGAAAATGAAAGTGGAGGAACAGAGAAAGGCTGTGCGCTCCGGCTATGACCCGGACATTCTTCCCCCTGACCTGATTACATTCAGCAAGGACGCGGCGGAGCTTCTGGCTGATTTGCAATCCCGCAATGAGCGAATGTTTCTGCTGACCTTTACGGTGGTAAACCTTGCCCCTACTCGCCAGCGGCTGGAAAACGATGTGTTTACCGTGGGCGGCATCGCGCAGAAATACAACTGCGCTCTGCGCCGTCTGGACTGGCAACAGGAACAGGGCTTTGTTTCTTCGCTGGCCCTTGGCTACAACGAGGTAGAAATCCAGCGCGGTATGACAACCAGCTCCACAGCCATTTTTATCCCCTTTATGACAAGGGAGCTCCGCATGGCTGGGCAGGCCCTCTACTATGGCATGAACGCACTTTCCCACAATGTCATCATGGCTGACCGCAAAAAGCTGAAATCGGCAAACGGGATGTATTTGGGCTCTACGGGTTCCGGCAAGAGTTTTGCCGCAAAGCGTGAGCTTTTGAATGTATTTCTTACCATCCCGCAGGATCGGATCATCGTGGTTGACCCGATGGGCGAATATGCGCCGCTGGTGCGAAGGCTGGGCGGCCAGGTGATCGAGATTGCCCCGGACAGCCCGCACCATCTCAATCCGATGGATGTGGAGCTCAATATGGCCGCCGGAGAAAGCCCGCTTTCCATGAAGGCGGATTTTC